>NZ_JAUFPL010000001.1 GCF_030409215.1 Halomonas ramblicola
TGTGGTTTCGCGACTTACACAATACCGCAATCCATCGTCCGTTTTCATTAATATCAAATGGTTACGTCATCAGTGATGCCTTAAGTAAGTGTCATTCGGGTCAGACCCCTCAGCGGACTTAAGGGTCTGACCCCGCTTCGTGCCCCGGGCCCTCGGCGTGGACCCGCTCCAGGTCGACGATGCGCGAGCGGCTCATCACGATCTTCCAGCGCTGCAGGGTGGGCGGCCGCTCGCCCTGCACCTCGCGGATCACCAGGTTGAGCAGGTGGCGCTTCTCCACCTCCTCGCGCACCACCTGATCGCCCTCCTCCAGGCGGTAGACCCGGTGGCTGCCCTTGTCCATCAGCCGGGCGATCGGCGAGAGATCCAGCGACAGGGTCTCGCGGGTGTGGTCGTAGCCGCTGAGGAAGCGGGTCGGCGACATCCGCGAGCTGGAGCGATAGTGCAGCACCACCTCCTCGCGCTGGGCCACGTTGCGCTTGCGCACCCGCTTGATCTCCTCGTCCAGCCGCGAGAAACGCTTGTAGTCGAACCACTCCAGCTGCCGGCCCACGGTGAGGTTGCGGGTCGGGTCCAGGTACTGGCGGCGCCACTTGGGCCGCCCCTTGCGCAGGAGCCGCCACAGGGTGTTGCGCAGGTCGTCCTTGAACACCTCACGCAGGGCGTAGAGCAGCGCCATGGTCAGCACCAGCAGGGCGGTGATGTCGGCCAGGACGTTGCGGGCCTCGAGCAGGCCCAGGGAGACGAACACCATCACCACCGCCGTGGCCAGGCCCTTGACTGCCTTCTGCTCGGCGCCGCCCAGCTCCTGGGTGCGCTGCTTGAGGGTCACCGGGTACTCGATCAGCCGGCGCAACAGGCGCATCTTGTTGGACATCCGCGTGGGGTCGCGGGTCACCCGTGCCGAGTTGTACTCCCGCGCCTCGCGGTACTCGCCCTCGGCCCGGCAGATCGCCAGCAGCCGCTGGCGTACCTCGCGCAGGCGGCCGCGCGGCAGGCTGGCCACCAGGGCCAGCAGGCGCTGCTCGGTGAACCAGGAGAGGTAGTTGTCGACGGTGGCATAGTGGCGGCGCAGGCTCTCCTCGGCGGGTTCCTGGCGGCGCAGCCGCCGCAGGATACCCACCGCCAGGTCGGCGTGCTCCTGGAGGCGGCTGGCGAGGCTCGCCGCTTCGTCGCCGTCGCGTCCCGTGCCCTTGCGCTCGTCCTCCCTGCCGGCGTTGTCGGCCTTGCGCGCCTCGCGGGCGGCCTCCCGCAGCGGCTGGGTGGAGCGCTCCATGGCCACCACATACTGGTAGGCGTAGAGGCTCAGGCTGAGGCGATAGTGCTCGGGGTCCAGCCGGCCGCGCTCGGCCAGGCGGCTGAGCACCAGCGGCAGGCGGTAGCGGTCGCTGAAGTAGGTGCGCTTGACATGGATGGCGGCGTGATAGAAGGCCTCCTCGGCGATCACCTGGCCGGTGAGCCCCAGCTCGCCGGGCACGAACAGGAAGAGGTCTAGCCGGTGCGCGGTCTCCTCCTGCAGCACCCGGGAGATCTTGAGGTGAAAGCTGTCCTGGCGCTCGACGCTGATCACTGGCTCCCGCTCCTGTCTCCCTGGCGTGCGGGTCCGCACCCCTGCCCCGATGGTACTGTGCGGGGCCGTCCCGGGGCCATGCGCCGAGCTCAGCCGGTCTCGCGAATCACCAGTTCCACCGGCATGGCGACGTGACGCGGCGGCCGGCCGGCCAGCGCCTCGCCGAGCAGCTCGACGCTCATGGCGGCGATGCCGGCGATGTCCTGGCGCACCGTGGTGAGCCGCGCGGCCAGGGTGGGCAGGTCGTCGAAGCCGGTCACCGCCACCGCCTCCGGCACCGCCACGCCGCGGTCCTCCAGGGCCGCCAGGCAGCCCAGGGCCAACTCGTCGGTCTCGCAGACCAGGGCGTCGAAGGGTGGCGGCTCGCTGGCCGGCCGCCCGTCCAGCAGGCGGATCAGGTAGCGATAGCCGGTCAGGGCGGCGTCATGGTGATGGGGAACGCTGAGCGGTCGTTCGCTCAGCCCGGCCTCGGCCAATGCCTGCTGGTAGCCCTTGAGGCGATGCCGGCGGTGGGGCAGTTCCAGCTCGTCGCCCATGAAGGCCAGGCGCCGCCGGCCGCCCTCGATCAGGTGACGGGTGGCCAGATAGAGCCCATGTCGATCGTCGGGGGCCACCGAGACACCCTCGCCGGGCTGGCCGACGCGGACGAAGGGAATCCCTTGCGCCGTCAGCAGGGCCGGACGCGGGTCGCCGGGGAACTCGCCGAGCAGGATGGCGGCGCCCGCCTGCTCGGGCAGTTCCGCGGTGCGGTCGTGGGCGAAGAAGATCGGCACCATGCCCTGCTGGTGCAGGCACAGCGTCAGGTGCTGATAGAGCAGGATGTAGTAGGGCCGCAGTTCGATCTCCTGGCGCCCCAGCGAGATGCCCACCACCGCCGCCTTGCCACTGATCAGCTGGCGGGCGGCGGCGCTGGGCCGGTACTCGACCTCACGGCTGATGGCCAGGATGCGCTCGCGCAGCGCCTCGCCGATGCCCGGCTTGCCGTTGAGGGCACGGCTGACCGAGGCGATGGAGACGCCCGCGCGCCGCGCGATTTCCCGTATGGTCGCCGTCCTCGACGGATCTCTGCTCATCGCCTGCCTCGTCGCCGGGCGGCCCCGGCCCTCCGCCTGCCGCCGTGCCTCGTCGGCCGCCGATTGTGCCCAATTTCGCCGGGCGGTGCGACCGGGGCCGTCCACGCAACGGCGCTACCAGCCGCGACGCCCCAGGCGGTTGAGCTCGCCTTCCAGGCGCTGGAGCATCTCCTCGGCCGTGGCATCGCCGGCGAGCACCTCGTGCACACCGTTGAAGAAGGCGTTGGAGACCCGCGGATAGTGCTCGCCGGTGACGCTGGCGGGGCGCGGCACGCCGCCCAGCAGGGTGTCGTAGAGCTCACCCATGAACGGCTGGGCCTCGAGCACCTCGGGGTCCTGGTAGAGCGCCTGGCGAGTGGGGTTGCGGCCGAAGCGGATGGCATGGGCCTTCTGCTGCTCGGGGTCGGTCAGGAAGGCCACCAGGTCGGCGGCGACCTCGGGATGCTCCGAGTAGCGCGACACCGCCCAGCTCCAGCCACCCAGGGTGGCCACGGACTCGCCCTCGGGGCCGTGGGGCAGCGGCGCCATGCCGATCTTGCCCGCCACCTCGCTGCCCTCCTCGTTGGCCAGCGACCAGACGTAGGGCCAGTTGCGCATGAACACCGCATTGCCGGCCTGGAAGACGCCCCGCGCCTCCTCCTCCATGTAGTTGAGCACGCCGTCGGGGCTGATCTCCCCGGGCCAGGAGGCGGCCAGCGCCAGTGCCTCGGCGGCGCCGGCGTTGTCGAGGGTGACCTGGCCATCCGCGTCGACGAGGGTTCCACCGCCATGGCTGGCGACCCACTCCAGGGCGTTGCAGGTCAGGCCCTCGTAGGCGCGCCCCTGGAAGACGAAGCCGTGCATGCGCTCGTTGCCCGCCGCCCGCTCGGCCGCCTGGATCTCCCGGGCGGTGTCGGTGAGCTGCTGCCAGGTCTCGGGCACCGCATGGCCGTGCTTCTCCAGCAGGTCGACACGGTAGTAGAGCAGGCCGGCGTCGGTGAACCAGGGCAGCGCCACCAGGCGGCCGTCCACGGTGTTGTTGTCGATCATCGCCGGGAAGAAGCCCTCGGTGGCATCCGGCGGCAGGTAGTCGGCGAGGTCCACCAGGTGCGGCGCCAGCAGGCCGGGCCAGACGGTATCGGTCATCAGCACGTCGATGTCGCCGGACTCGCTGCCCAGCAGCTGCTGGTAGAGCGACAGCTTCTCGGTGGCCGATTGCGGCGTGGTGACCACGTCCACCTCGTGGCCGCTCTGCTCGGCCCAGCGCTCGGCCAGCGCCGGGCAGAAGTCGGCGGCACCGCCATCGCCGCAGGCGATGGTGATCTTGGCGGCCGCGGCCGGGCCGGCGGCCAGGAGCAGGCCCCCGGCCAGCAGGCCGCCGAGCACGGGGGTCAGGGAACGGGGAGTGGGTCGGCAGGCGTTCATGTCGCGATGTCCTCTGTTGTGATTGTTGGGAGAGTCACCCGCCGGCTCAGGCGGGCAGGTCCAACGGGCGCTCGGCACCGGCCAGCGCCAGGCTGCGGTCCTCGGCGTCGGAGGCGAAGCAGGCGTCCAGCACCCGCTGCAGGGCGGCGCCGCGGGCGAAGTCGGGCTGGTCGTTGACGCCGCTTTCGATGCCGTCGACGAAGCGCCGGTAGATGCTCGGCGTGGCGGGCGCCTCCACCGAGGTCCAGCGCGCTTCGTGCACGTCGTCGCCGAAGCAGGTCAGCACGCGGTCCCTGGCGTCGTCGAGCACCACGCTGACCGCGCCCTCGTCGCCGTAGACGGAGAGCTTCAGGGAGTTGTGGTGACCGGTGGCCCAGCGGGTGGCCTGGATGGTGCCCAGCGCGCCGCCGGCGAACTCCACGCGCATCAGGGCGCTGTCGTTGGCGTCGAGCACATAGTCGCCGATGCGGTTGCCCGGGACCTTGTCGAAGCACTTGAGCTGGCAGTTGACGGTGGTGATGTCGCCTACCGGGAAGCTGGCGAAGTCGAGGATGTGCACGCCCACATCGCCCAGTACGCCCTTGCTGCCGTGGCCCTCGGAGAGTCGCCACAGCCACTGGCTGTCCCGGTCCCAGCGGCCCCAGGCATGGCTGACCAGCCAGCTCTGCAGGTAGCTGGCGTCGACGTGCATCACCCGGCCGATGGCGCCGGAGGCGATCAGCTCGCGGGCGTGCTGGATGGCCGGGGCATCGCGGTAGCTGAGGTTGACCATGTTGATCACCCCCGCCTCGCGGGCCGCCACGGCCATCGCCTCGGCGTCGGCGGCGTTGGTGGCCAGCGGCTTCTCGCAGAGGATGTGCTTGCCGCAGGCGATGGCGAGAAGCGAGGTGGCCTTGTGCACGCCGTCCGGGGTGGCGTTGCTCACCGCGTCGATGTCGTCGCGGGCCAGCATGGCCTCGAGGTCGGTGTAGGCCGCGGGAATGCCGTGCTCGGCGGCGAAGGCGCGCACCCTGTCGCCGTCCAGGTCGCAGGCCGCCACCACCTCGACGCCCTCGAGCGCCCGGAACTGCTTGGCATGCTGGCCGGCCATACCGCCGGCACCGATGATCGCCAGTCGAATCATTTGAAGCCCTCCTCGCCCGGCTTGTGCAGGCCTTCGCCCTTCACTTCCACCGGATTGGGCGCCTGGTCGGGCGGCACGTTGGGGCAGCTGTCGATCCACCGCGAGCCCTCGGGGCGCGCCCACTTCACGGCGTTTCTCAGCACACGGCGGACCTTCTCGTCGTAGTAGATCGGATAGGTCTCGTGGCCGGGGCCGAAGTAGAAGATCTTGCCGTTGCCGCGCCTGTAGGTGAGGCCGGAACGGAACACCTCGCCGCCCTCGAAGGCGCTGATGAAGAGCACCTCGTCGGGGTTGGGCACGGCGAAGGGCTCGCCGTACATCTCGCTGTGCGGCAGCTCGAGGTAGTCGCCCAGGCCCTGGACGATGGGATGGCCGGGGTTGACCACCCAGAGCCGCTCGCGCTCACCGGCCTCGCGCCACTTCAGCGAGCAGGTGGTGCCCATCAGGCGCTTGAAGATCTTGGAGTAGTGGGCGGAGTGCAGCGCCAGCAGGCCCATGCCCTGCAGCACCCGGGCCTGGACGCGGTCGACGATGTCGTCGCGTACCTCGCCGTGGGCCGCATGGCCCCACCACAGCAGCACATCGGTGTTCTCCAGTATTTCCTCGCCGAGGCCCTGCTCGGGGTCCTGCAGGGTGACCGCCCGGGCCTCGATCTCCGCGTCCCCGTTGAGCGCGGCGGCGATACAGGCGTGCATGCCGTCGGGATAGATGCGGGCGACCACCTCGTTGGTCTGCTCGTGGACGTTCTCGCCCCAGACCGTGACCTTGATCGTCATGGATTGGCTCCTCTGGATGATGCCCTGGCGGGCGGTGGAGAAGCCGCCGATGTCGGCGGCATGGGAACAAGGTAAACGTTTACTCGTTCATCGTAAACGTTTACTCATTGCGACCTTGGTCGATACCGGTATTCATGCCTCGGCTGAGGTAGGAGGGCAACTCGTTGCGCGACCGCCGCCGGGAGGCCTGCGGCCTCCATTCGTCCAGCAGCGCTGGTCTCCTACATGGCGACAGGGGCCGGCGGAGCCACCGGCGATGGGGCGACCGCCACCGGGAGGCCTGCGGCCTCCATTCGCCCAGCAGAGCTGGCCTCCTACATGGCGGTTGTCGCCTGCGCCCGGCGATCAGCCGGGGTCGGGGGAAGCCGGCCGGGGGTCGGCGGTGCCGGGCCGGCCCGGCTCGCGGCCGGCGGCATCGCGTTCGTCGCCACGCTCGCCGCTGCCGTCCAGGCGGCCGCCGCCACGTCCCTCCATGCTGACGCTGAGTCGCGGCACGCCCAGGTCGGTGCCCTGCTCCTCCAGGCGCTGCTTGAGCAGCAGGTTGAAGGCGCGGGCCACGTCCCACTGCATCTCCGGGGCGGTGCGGAAGCGCATGCGCAGGATCGGGCAGCCCTCCTCGAAGGCCTGGATGCCCTGCATCTCCAGCGGCGACCAGATGTAGTGGCGCATCATCGGGTCCTGGCGCAGCGCCTGGGCGGTCTCCTGCATCAAGGTGATGGCGTCGTCGATCGGCATGTCGTGGGGGATGCGGAGCGTCATCAGGGCGATGCCGAACTGCCGCGACATGTTGTGAATGGAGTCGATGCGGCTGAAGGTGATGATGTGCACGATGCCGTCGATGTCGCGCAGCCGAACGGTGCGCAGGGTCAGCCCCTCCACCGTGCCCATGTGGCCATTGATCCGCACGAAGTCGTCCACCGCCAGCGAGTCCTCGATGAGGATGAAGATGCCGGTGATCAGGTCCTGCACCAGAGTCTGGGCGCCGAAGCCGATGGCCAGGCCGATGACGCCGGCACCGGCCAGCAGCGGCGTGACGTTCACGCCCAGGTTGGCCAGGCCGACGATGGCGGCGATCACCACGATGGTGGCGAAGATCACGTTGCGGATCATCGGCGTGATGGTCTGGGCGCGGGCCAGGTTGACCCGCCGTCCCCGCGCCCGGGCGGAGCTGGTCAGGGCCCGCTGGATGGCGGTATCGGCGAAGATCCAGGCCAGCCAGGCGAGCAGCACGGTGAAGGCGATGGCCAGCAGCGCCCGGCCGATCTGCGCACTGGCCACCCCCTGCTGGCCGAGCCCCAGCAGCGAGCCGCCCCACACCTGCAGCGACAACTCGGCGAAGGCCAGCCAGGTGGCGGCGTGGGCCAGCACATAGCCGAAGCGCTCGAAGCGCCGGCGGTACGGGCTGATGCGCCGGCGGCGGTTGTTGCGCCGCTCGCCGTGGCGACGGATCAGCCCCGCGACCACCAACGCCAGCACCAGCAGCGCCGCCGAGATGATCGAGCGCGCCAGGGCGGTGCCGACGTCGCCGCCGGTGATGAAGATGGCCACCAGCGAGCCGCCCACCAGCAGCAGCGACGGTACGTGCCAGAGGCCACCGACCACGCTGACCGCGCTGGCGCTGGCGCTGCCGCTGCTTTCGCGGCGCTGGGGCCAGGCCCGATTGCGGATGATGTGCTGGATCGGCCGCTTGAAGCGCAGGATGAAGCGGCCGCTGAGCAGCGCCGCCAGCATGTTGGCCAGCACCGAGAGCAGGCCGGCCAGCTCGGCCCCGAGCAGGTCGGTGAGGCGGCCGGAATTGAAGGCGTCGCCCAGGGCCACCAGGGCGCCGATCACGAACAGCGGGCGCAGGGCGCGTTGCTGCAGGATCTGCACCGCCACGAAGCGATGCCCGCGGGTGAACACCGAGACGAAGGTCTCCACCACCACCGAGAGGGTGCGACCGCACAGGGCGATATAGGCCACCACCAGGGCCATCACCCGCCCGGAGCTGGGCGGCACCAGCTGGGCGATGCCCAGCACCAGCGCGAAGGCCAGCAGCCAGGGCAACATGCGCCGCAGGAAGTGCACCGCCAGCAGCCAGCCACGCGGCTCCCGCGGCAGGTCCAGGGGCCAGCCGCGGCGTCGGGCCAGCATGCGCCCCAGGGCGATCAGGATCACCAGCAAACCGCCCCAGATGCCCAGCAGCACCGCCGACTCGACGACGAAGCGCACCAGGTCGGCGTTGCCGGTCTGGGTGACCAGGCCGCTCAGGTCGCGCCACCCCTCGCGCAGCTGCTTGCGCCACTGGTCCAGCGGCGACTGGCCCGCCTCGGCCTGCTCGCCCAGATCGCTCAAGGTCTCGGCCAGGGCCCCCAGCAGCCCCTGCCCCGGCGAGAGCCCCGACTCCTCGGTGGTCTCGTCGTGGACCCGCTGCAGGTCGCGCAGGCTCTCCAGCAACTGGTCACGCCGCTCGCTGTCCTCCAGGGTGGCGATGATGCGCTCCAGCGACTCCTGGAAGGCCTGGGGATCATGGCCCTGCTCCTCCCCGGACGTCACCAGCCCGGGCAGCCCGACCTGCTGAGCCCGGGCCCCGCCGAGGCCGATCAGCACCAGCAGAAGCCCCAACAGCAGGCCAGTCAGGAGGCGGCGAATCGCGGGCATGACGGCGGTGCAGGGGTGGGGGGACAACATCGCATCTCCAGGTCGACGGGCTGGGCGGGCCGGGCGCATCCAGCAGCCAGTATGATAGGCTCGCAGACGTCCCGCGTGACGACAGGATGCCGACATGACGCCGTTCCCGCCACCCGAACCCCGCAATCCCGACGGCGCGCTCCGCCGCGTGGGGGTCGAGATCGAGTTCGCCGGCCTGCCTCCGTTGGAAACCGCCGAGGTCGTCCGAGAGCTGTTCGGCGGCGAACTGGTGGCGCTCAGCGCCCACCGGATCCGGGTCGAGGCGACCCGCTGGGGCACCTTCATCATCGAGCTCGATACCCAGTACGCCCACCCGGACGAGGCGGTGCTCGACGCCGGGCCCAGGGACGACACCGAGTGGGAGCGCCAGCGCCACCAGATGCGGGTCGACTTCCACACCCGCACCCGGGAACTGATCGGCGACGTGGTCACCGGCCTGGTGCCCACCGAGATCGTCTGCCCCCCGGTGCCCTGGAACGAGCTGGGAGCGCTCGACGCCCTGTTCATCGCACTGCGCGAGCACGGCGCCAAGGGCACCGACGACAGCCTGCTCTACGGCTTCGGCCTGCACCTCAACCCCGAGGCACCGAGCCTCGAGCCCCGAAGCCTGCTGGACCACCTGCGCGCCTACCTGCTCAGCGCGGAGTGGCTGCGCGAGCAGATCGACGTCGACATCACCCGCGAGGTGCTGCCCCACGCCAACCCCTTCCCCAGGCCCTATGCCCTCAAGGTGCTCGCCCCGGACTACGCCCCGGACCTGGACACCCTGATCGGCGACTACCTGGAGGAGAACCCGACCCGCAACCGCGAGCTCGATATGACCCCACTGTTCGCCCAGCTGCGCCCGGACTTCCCCCACGAGCTGTTTCGCAACAAGCTGGTCAAGCCGCGACCGACCTACCATTACCGGCTGCCCGATGCCCGCCTGTCGCTGGCCGGCTGGGGCGCGACCATGGAGTGGAACCGCTGGATCGAGGTGGAGAAGCTGGCCGCCGACCAGGAGGCCCTGCGCCGCCGCGGCGCGGCCTTCGTGGCGAAACACACCCGCTCGCCACTGGCGCGCCTGTGGTTGCGGATGCGCGGCTGGATGAGGGCCCCGTGAGTCGGCGCAGACCACAGCGGCCGCTGATCGGCATCACCACCTCGGACGACAAGAGCCAGATCGCCTGGCTCTTCGACTGGTTCGCGGTGTGGCGCCACGGCGGCCACCCGCTGCGCCTGTCGCCTTCGCGCCCCCGGCCCGAGCGCCTCGACGGCCTGATCATCGGCGGCGGCGACGACATCCAGGCCCACCTCTACGATGCCGAGATGCAGCTCGACGTGCGCGTCGACCCCCAGCGCGACGAGCTGGAGCTGGAGCTGCTGGAGACCTTCATCCCGCGCGGCATCCCCGTGCTCGGCATCTGTCGCGGCGCCCAGCTGATCAACGTCTACCGCGGCGGCACCCTGGACCCGGACATCTACACCACCCATGAGGGCCTGAAACGCCGCCGCACCGTGCTGCCGCGCAAGACCGTGGACATCGTCGGCGCGAGTCAGCTGCACCGCATCCTGGGGGTCAGCTGGTGCCGCATCAACAGCCTGCACCATCAGGCCGTCCAGGAGGCCGGCCGCGGCATCGAGATCGTCGCCCGCGACCGCGACGGCCTGGTGCAGGGCATCGAGTCCCGCGACCACGACTTCCTGATCGGCGTGCAATGGCACCCTGAGTGGCTGGTCTTCAACCGCCCCCAGCAGCGCCTGATCCGCGCCCTGATCCGCGCCGCCCGGCGCGATGATCCCCAAAAAGCGCCGGGGCCACCCGTGGGTGGCCCCGGCGCATCATGGGGCGGGTGAGCGGCTCGGCCCTCAGCCCTCCAGCTTGGCGTCCAGGCTGATCTCGGCATTGAACAGCTTGGAGACCGGGCACCCTTCCTTGGCCTTGTTGGCGGCATCCTGGAAGGCCGCGTCGTCGGCGCCGGGGATGTTGGCGCGGGTCTCGAGGTGGATCGCGGTGATGCTGAAGCCACCCTCGTCCTCCTCCAGAGAGACCGTGGCCTGGGTGGCGATGCGCTCGGGCGTGTAGCCCGCCTCGCCGAGGATCAGCGACAGCGCCATGGAGTAGCAGCTGGCATGGGCCGCGCCGATCAGCTCCTCGGGGTTGGAGCCGGCCTCGCCCTCGAAACGCTTGGCGAAGCTGTAGGGCACGTCATGGAGCACGCCGCTCTGGGTGGACACCTTTCCCTTGCCGTCCTTGATGCCGCCCTGCCAGACGGCGCTGCCGTTCTTCTTGATGCTCATGTCGACTCCTTCTGTTGCGGGATAGCTCGTTGGGTGGGTCGAAGCGTTACCTATACACGATAGACCATGGGGATGACATCCCCCGGGCACAAGACCCCATTGCATCCCGGTCGGTCGACGACCAGAATATATGGAAAATACTTCCAAAACCACCAGGAGCCAGCGCCATGACCACCCCGCCCCGCGTCACCCTCACCGCCACCCAACACGAGCCCACCGTCGAGCTGCCCGCCATCGGCCAGGGCACCTGGTTCATGGGCGAGGGCCTGGCCCCGCGCCGCGACGAGGTGCGCGCCCTGCAGCGCGGCCTGGAGCTGGGCCTCTCGCTGATCGACACCGCCGAGATGTACGGCGACGGCGGCGCCGAGGAGGTGGTGGGCGAGGCGCTCACCGGTCGCCGCGACGACGCCTTCCTGGTCTCCAAGGTCTATCCCTGGAACGCCGGCCGCGACTCCGCCATCGCCGCCTGCGAGGCGAGCCTGGCGCGCCTGGGCACCGATCATCTCGACCTCTACCTGCTGCACTGGCCGGGCGGCATTCCCCTGGAGGAGACCCTGGAGGCCTTCGAGCGCCTGCGTGAGGCGGGCAAGATCCGCCGCTTCGGCGTCTCCAACTTCGACGTGGACGAGATGGCCGCACTGCATGGCCTGCCCGGCGGCGCGGCCTGCGCGGTGAACCAGGTGCTCTACCACCTGGGCTCGCGGGGCATCGAGCACGCCCTGCTGCCCTGGCAGCGCGAGCATGGCATCCCCGCCATGGCCTACTGCCCGCTGGCCCAGGCCGGGGGACTGCGCCGCGACCTGCTCGGCCACCCCGAGGTGCGGGATATCGCCTCGGGGCTCGGCATCACTCCCGGCCAGTTGCTGCTGGCCTGGGCGACCCGCCCCGTGGACGCCCGGCGTGGCGACGCCCGGCGCGACGTTATCGCCATTCCCAAGGCCACCCAGCTCGAGCACGTGGAGCAGAACGCCGCCGCCCTGGCGGTCGAGCTGGACGAATCGAGCCTCGCCCGTCTCGACGCCGCCTTCCCGGCGCCGAGCCGCAAGCCACCGCTGGATATCGTCTAGGTCTTGCCTAAGGGAGCACCGCTATGGTGCTCTCCCCTTCGCTTGGCGATAATCCCTGGACGCATACGACGCTATCGCTCCTTGGCGTTGCCGATATATCCCCACGCTCCGCAGGCCAACGATCGCCCCGATGAACCACAAGCTCCCTTCCCTGCAATCCCTGGTCGCCTTCGAGGCCACGGTGCGGCTGGGCTCAATGACGGCCGCCGCCGAGGAGGAGCGCACGACACAACCGACCATCTCGCAGCGTATCCGTACCCTGGAGGAACGGCTGGGCCTGCCGGTGTTCGATCGACAGGGATCCCGCCTGACGCTCACGGTCCAGGGCGAACGCTTCTTTCGGGAGATCTCGCCCAATCTCAAGGAGATCCGCGATGCCTGCGAGCGACTGATCCAGCATGGCCAACGGCCTTCGCCCTCGGTGACGATCGCCGCCGGCTCGGGCTTCACGCACCTCTGGCTGCTGCCGCAGTTGCCGGCGCTCAAACGCGCCTTCCCGAGCTTCACGTTCAAGCTGATGCCCATCGACCGGGCCGACGACCCCGAACTGCAGGCCGCCGACATCGCCATCCGCTTCGGCCCCTACATGCCGCAGGACGCGGGGCGGCTGGTGGCCAGCGAGGCGGTCTTTCCGGTGTGCAGTCCCGACTATGCAAGCGCCCATGGCCTGACCGACGTGCTCACGGCACCGGATCTCCCGGAGCTGTCGCTGCTGCACCAGGACATCAAGGATCCGCGCTGGCTCGACTGGACCCAGTGGTGCCAGCATGCCGGGCTGAGCCTGGAGCCAAGCGACGACGTCTTCGCCTACCACAACTATGCCCTGCTGCTGAACGCCGCGCTGGCCGGCCAGGGGGTGGCGCTGGGCTGGTCGCCGCTGATCGAGGACTACCTGGCGAGCGGTCAGCTGATCGCCCTGGGCCCCCGCGTGACGCGCCAGGACTATGGCTACTGGCTCAGCGTCAAGCATCATCGCAGCGCGATCATCCAGCCGATCGGCGACTGGCTGATCGACGCCGTCCATCGGCAGGGAGCCTGCACCACCTGAGGCCTCGGGGGCATCAAGGCTCGCGCGGGTGCTCCTCGCCGATCACCGCCGGGTCGAAGGGCGTGCGCGAGAACACCCGGCGCAGCATCGGCTCGAAGTGCTCGAGCGGCGGCGTCGGGTAGTCCGGGTCGAAGGCGGCCTGGTCATAGCGCTCGCAGAAGTCGACGCAGCTCTGGTACCAGGGGTGATCCTGGTAGCGGTCGCGCTCGTTCGGATCCTCGCCGAAGTGGTGGGCGTAGTAGAACGTCTGGAACAACCCGTGGTGGTGCACCACCCAGGTGACCTCGCCGCGCACGTAGGGGCGGATGATCGACGCGGCCAGCTGGGAGTGGTTGTAGGGCGCCAGCTCGTCGCCGAGATCGTGCAGCAGGGCGCCGACGATCATGTCCTCATCGGCGCCGTCGGCCTCGGCGCGGGCGGCCGACTGCAGCGAATGCTCCAGCCGCGACACCCGGTAGCCGCTCAGGCTGTGATCCAGATGACGCAGGGCACGGAGCAGGCGGTCCACCAGCCCCTGGTTGAACTCGTCCTCCAGGCGCTCGAGGAAGACATACTCTTCCCGGGTGCCGTCCTTCATCTGCCGGAACGCGACCTGTTCCATTTCAGGCGACCTCCTCGATCGAATCAGGGTGTTTCAGCAGGCTCGCGAAGCGCTCTCGCGGGCCGTCGGTGTCGAGGTAGCAGCCCTGCAGGTGGCGATGCCCCTCGTGGGTATCGTAGCGGGTGCGCCCGTGCAGCACGCGGCTGTTGTCGAACATCATCAGCTCGCCGGCGCCCAGGGCGAAGCGCACCTCGTAGGCCGGGTCCGAGAACAGCTCCCCGAGCCGCTGGCGGGCGCGATGGAACAGCCGCGTCTGGGCATCGGGGAGCAGCGGCAGGGCGTCCAGGCGCGGGCTGTAATGGACCCCGGTCGGATGACCATCGTCGTCGGTCTGGATCATGGTGCGGTGGGTGACCAGCTCGGTCCCGGCGTCGACGAAGCGGAAACGCACCGGAGTGGTCTTGAGCAGCGCGTAGCCCTCGGGGGTCTCGTGGCGCAGCCGCTCGAGCACCTTGAGGCTGTCGACCAGCGTCGAGAGCCCGCCGGAGGTCTCGTTGACCAGGCAGTGCAGCAACTGGATGCCCGGTACCGGGTTGCGGTAGGGGTTGTCGGTGTGCGGGCCGAGCGCCACGCTGCGATAGGCCAGGTCGTTGCCGCTCGGCCGCGAGTAGACCTCGAAGTAGCGGCCGAAGTTGGTCTCCTTGACGTAGCCATAGTGGCCGCCGACCTGGAGGATGCGTTCGGGGTCGGTGGGCACGCCGTAGAGCACGAGATAACCGTAACGCAGATAGGCATCCAGCGAGGCGCGGAAGTACGCCGGCTCCTCGAGCACCCGCCGCCAGTCGAAGCGCACTCGCTGCCGATCCAGGCTGGCGTCCCAGGGCTCGGCCGCGGGGAAGATCGTGGTGTCGCCCAGCTCGTCGGCCAGCACGCGGAGGTCAAAGGTCTCGCGATGGCCATCGCTGAACGCGAGCGCCACATGGTGCTCGTCGATCCGGGTCGCGCGTTCGAGCGTCAGCGCCGCGTCGAGGGCGTGGGAATCGAACAGGCGCTGCCGGGTCATCGGCTCCAGCTGGTCGGGCGCCTGGGTCCGTTCACGCAACCACAGTGGGCTGATCTCCCGTGACTGCTCCCCGTCGTCGAGGACGATCGACGGGGGCTGCTCGTGAACGACGAACGCAGGGCGGGTGAACATCTCGGGCTTCCTCGTGTGGCTTGGGTCATCACGCTGGCGATTGCTGGCATGGTGACGGGCGAGCCGCCGCACGAGTAGGGCCGGCGCCTTATCCCCCGGCATGCAATTTTCTTATGGCTCCGTGTGTTTCCCGTCCGCTCGGCGCCGCCTTCCCGGCGCCGAGGCACAAGCCGCCGCTGGATATCGTCTAGTCTCGGCCGCGCAACTCGGCCAGCGCCCGGGCCAGACTGGCGTGGCCCAGCTCGCGCATCGCCACGATATTGCGTTCCGGAATCCGCTCCGGGTCGGGATAGTGCGCTAGCGCCCGCTCCAGCCCCGCCTCGCGCAGCAGGTGCCATATCGGGAAGGGCGAGCGGTTGGTGAAGTTGGCGGGATCGTCCGGCTCGGCGTCCGCGAAGACGTAGTCCGGGTGGAAGCTGGCCAGCTGGTAGGTGCCTTCAAAGCCCTGCTCCGCCAGCAGCGCCTCGGCGACGGCCAGCAGGTCCAGGTAGTCGTCGAAGTCCTCGAGGCCCTCGGTGAGCACCAGCAGGGTGGTCTCCACCGTCGGCGTCGCGTCCAGGTGGCGGCACTCATCGAACAGCGCCAGCAGCGCCGCCTGGCGGTCGCGGGCCGGCACCGCCACGTAGCGGATGCCGTCGCGGGCCAGCTCGCGGCCGGCGAAGGGGCAGACGTCGCGGGCGACGACGAAGGTCTCCACCCAGGCACGGGTGGCGGCGAGGGGATCGGGGGAGAGGGGCATGGTCGCCTCGTGCGGGAACGGGAGCGCCAGTATAGCCCAGCGGCGCCGCTCCCTACCCGCCACGCCGGGAGGCCAGGCGATCCGCCAGCCGGGTCGGCTCCGGCAGCTTGGTGCGCCCCAGGCAGCGGATGACCCACGCGAGCGCCGTGGGCAGCGACAGCCGATGCCCCGGCGAGACGTACACCGGCTTCACCCCGCTGCGCGAGCGCAGCACCGCGCCGATCGTCTCGTCCTCCGGGCCGTCGGTGAGCGGTGCCCAGTCGCCCCGCTCGGGCCCCGGCTCCTCGTGGCGACCGCACAGCCGCGACTTGGCCACGCCGATGGTCGGCAGGTCGAGCCACAGCCCCAGGTGGCTGGCCACGCCGATCCGTCGCGGATGGGCGATGCCCTGGCCATCCACCATCACCAGCTCCGGTCGGGTCGCCAGCGTCGCGAAGGCGCCCAGTGCCGCCGGCACCTCGCGGAACGACAAGAGCCCCGGCACATAGGGCATGCGCGTCGGCTCGCGATGCACCGCCTGCTCGACCACCTCGAACTCCCCCGCCCCTCCCGGGGGCCAGGCCAATACCACCACCGCCGCCCGGGTGATCTCGCCATCCTGCTCGAAACCGATGTCCACCCCGGCGATATGGCGCACCGGCGCCAGGCGATCGGCCCGCTCGACCTGGCCGGCTAGGCACCGCTGCAGGGCGATGGCCTCGACCGGGGCCAGGTTCCAGTCGTGCAAGGGGGTGGTCGGCATGGGGGCTCCCTGATTCGTCGGCATCGCTCGGGTTAGACTACGGCTTTTGCCGTCCGAGGGAACAGCGGGGAGCCGATGCTGAGACTGATCCACACCGCCGACTGGCACCTGGGCCAGAGCTTCCACGGCCAGGAGCGCCACACCGAGCACCGCGCCTTCCTCGACTGGCTGGTCGACACCCTGGAGGAGCGCCGGGCCGACGCCCTGCTGGTGGCCGGCGACGTCTTCGACGTGGTCAATCCCTCGCTGCAGGCGCAGGCGCTGCTCTACGACTTCATCGTCAGTGCCCACGAGCGCCTGCCCCGGCTCGACATCGTGCTGATCGCCGGCAACCACGACAGCGGCAACCGCATCGAGCTGCCGGCGCCGCTGATGCGCCGCCTGCGCACCCACGCCCTGGGCCGGGTGAGCTGGCGGGACGACGGCCGGCTCGACGCCGAGCGCCTGCTGGTGCCGCTCACCGATGCCGCCGGCGAGACCCGCGCCTGGTGCCTGGCGCTGCCCTTCCTGCGCCCCGCCGAGGTGACCGGCGCCGCCCAGGCCGAGGGTGATGCACCGAACGACTATGTCGCCGGCATCGGCCGCGTCCACGCGCAGCTGATCGCGGCCGCCCGCGAGCGGCGCGCGCCCGGCCAGGCGCTGGTGGCCATGAGCCACGCCCACCTGCATGGCGCGGCGGTCTCCGAGGCCAGCGAGCGGCCCATCGTGATCGGCGGTGAGGAGTCGATCTCCGCCGCGCTGTTCCCGCCGGAGATCGCCTATGTGGCGCTCGGCCACCTGCACCGCGCCCAGCGGGTCGGCGAGGACCGCATCCGCTACAGCGGCAGCCCCCTGCCGCTGGACTTCAGCGAGGTCGACTATCCGCACCAGGTGGTGGAGGTCACCCTCGACGGCGAGGAGTTGGCCGCGGCGGAGGCCATTCCCGCGCCGCGCCCGGTGGCCATGCACCGTATCGGCCCCGCTCCCCTCGACGCGGTGCTGGCCGAACTCGAGGCGCTGGAGGACGACCCCGCCCTGCCCCATCAGGATCGGGAGCTTCCTAGAGAGCGCTGGCCCTGGCTGGAGGTGCGCGTCGAACTCGAGGCGCCGCTTCCCGACCTGCGCGCCCGGGTCGATGCGGCGCTGGCCGGCAAGGCGCTGCGCCTGCTGCGCCTGGAACGCCGCCTGCCCCGGGTCGAGGGCGAGGAAGCCCCGGCGCGGGTCGACCTGGAGACGCTGGGCCCGCGCAAGCTCTTCGCGCTCACCTGGCAACGGCGCTGGGGCGAGCCGCCCGACGACGAGGTGCTGGCCGACTTCGACCGGCTGCGCCAGGACGCGCTGGATGACCAGGACGCCGATGCCGGGGAGGCCCGCCCATGAGGATCCTCGCCCTGCGCCTGGAGAACCTGGCCTCCCTGCCCGGGCCCCTGGAGCTCGACTTCACCGCGGCCCCGCTCGCCGATGCCGGCCTCTTCGCCATCACCGGCCCCACCGGCGCCGGCAAGAGCACCCTGCTCGATGCGCTGTGCCTGGCGCTCTACGGCGGCACGCCGCGGCTGCGCCAGGCCCCCGGCCGCGAGGCCCCGCTGCCCGACGTGGGCGACGCCACCCTCAATACCGCCGACCCGCGCACCCTGCTGCGCCGCGGCACCGCCGCCGGCCATGCCGAGGTGGACTTCCTGGGCCGCGACGGCCGCCGCTACCGCGCCCGCTGGGCCGTGCGCCGCGCCAGGGACAGGGTCGGCGGCAAGCTGCAGAAGGCCGAGCAGTCGCTGCGCGACCTCGACGCCGACCGCCTGCTCACCACCCAGAAGCGCGAGTTCGACCGCCTGCTGCCGGAGCGCCTGGGCCTGACCTTCGACCAGTTCACCCGCGCCGTGCTGCTGGCCCAGAGCGAGTTCGCCGCCTTCCTGCAGGCCGACGACAACGAACGCAGCGACCTGCTGGAGCGCCTGACCGGCACCGCCGAGTACTCGGCGATCTCCATGGCCGCCTACCGCCGCGCCCAGGCGGCGAAGCAAGCGGTCGATGCCCGGGAGGCCAGGCTCGCCGACGACCTGCCCGCCGAGCCCGAGGCCCGTGCCGAACTGGAGCGCCACGCCGCGGCGGCCCAGGGCGAACTGGACGCCATCCAGCGGCAGGCCGCACGGCTGGAGACCCGGCAGCGCTGGCACGACACCGATACCCGGCTGCGCGACGCCCTCGCCGAGGGCCGCCGACATCAGCGGCAGGCCGAGGCGCGCTGGCAGGCGCTGGCCGCCGCCCGCGCCGACCGCGAGTGGCGCCGCCTGCTCGCCCCCCAGCGCCATCGTCTGAGCCGCCGGGCCGAGCTGCCCGGCGAGCTCGCCGCCCTCGAGGCGACCCATGCCGAGACGCAGCGGGCGCTGGAGGAGGCCGAGGCCACCCAGCAGCAGGCCCGCCAGGACCACGACCGGGCCGAGCTGGCACTGACCGAGGCCAGCGACGCCCGCCGCCAGGCCGACCCCGCCCTGGGCGAGGCCCGCGAACAGGCCCAGCGACTCGCCACCCTGGAGAAGCAGCTCGCCGACCTGGAGGCGAGCCATCGCCGGCAGCGAAAGCAGGCCGATGCCCTCGCCGCGGAACACCGCGAGGCCGAGCAGGCGCAGAAGGCCCTCCGGCAACGGTTTGACGACTTGCAGGCCACCCTGCGCCGCCTGCTGAGCGATCACCCGCGCCTGGATGACGCCCGCCGGGCCACCCAGCAGGCCCACGACGGCGCCGCCGAACGCCACCTGGCACTGGGCGAGCTGGCCAGTCGCTGGCAGGAGTTCGGGCGTGCCGCGGACGCCCATCGCCGGCTGGTCAGGCAGGTGGCAGCGGATCAGGCGCGCCGGGATCGGCTGCTGAACGACGGTCAGGTCGCCCGCCGGCGTCTGGACGCGGCCCAGGCCCACCTCGACAGCGTCGCCTCCCTGATCGAGCGCAGCCGCGCCGTGCGCAGCGAAAGCGTGACGCGGCTGCGCGAGGCCCTGCAGGAGGGCGAGCCCTGCCCGGTCTGCGGCGGGCTCGACCACCCCTACCGCCAGCGGCCGCCGGCCACGCCGGAGGCCGCCCAGCTCGCCGCCCAGGAAGCGGAGGAGGCCCGCCAGCTCGAGGCGGCCCAGGACGCCCGCGACGCGGCCCAGACGCAGCGCGACCAGTTGTTCGGCGAGTATCACGGCCTGCAGGCCACCCTCGAGCGACGCGGTCAGGAACAGGACGAGGCCGAACGGCGCCTGAACGCCGCCCGATCCGCCCTGGAGGCGCACCCGCTGCATGCCGAACTCGCCGCCGTCGGCGAGGCCGAGCGCGACGCCTGGCTGCAGGCCCAGCGCGATGAGAGCGAGGCGCGTCGCGAGCGGCAACGCCAGACCCTCGACGACCTGGCCCGGGCCGAGGCCGAGCTGGCCCCGCTGGAGGAATCCCTGCGCCAGGGGGAGCTGGCGCTCACCCGCCTGGCAACCGAGAAGGCCGGCATCGGCCGAGGGCTCGCCGAGCTGGACGAACAGCTACCGCCGATGCGGCAGCGGCGTGACGCCCTCGCCCGCGAACTCACCGCCCGGCTCGGCGAACACGCCTCGCCGGACGCCTGGCAGCGGCACCTCGACGCCCGCCAGGAGCGCGCCCGCCAGGCGCGGGATGCGGCGCTGGCCAAGCTGCACGACGCCCAGCAGGCGCAGCAACGCCTCGCCCAGCAGGCGCAGTACGAGCGCGACCGGCTCACCGCGCTGGCCGAGGAGCGCGCCACCCTGGAGAGCGAACTGGCCGACTGGCGCCGCGCCCACCCCGAGCTGGATGACGCCACCCTGGAGCGGCTGCTGGCCCAGTCCGACGAGGAGGCCCGGCACCAGGAACGGGAGCTGGACGACGCCGACCAGGCGCGCCAGCAGGCCGCCGCCACTTTCGCCGAGCGTCGCCAGGCGCTGCTCGCCCATCGCCGCGACCAGGGGCTGGCCGAGGACGACGCGGCCTTGCTCGGCGAGGCCCTGGATGCCGAGATCGCCCGCCGCCGGGAGGCCCTGGCCGACGAACGCGAGGCGCTCGCCCCGCAGCTCGAGCGGGCCCAGGCGCACCGCGACGAGACCCTGCATGCCCTGCGCGACGACGACCGCCGCCGCGCGCGCCAACGGGAGAGCCGGGCCGAGCTGGAGGCGGCCCGCGCCGAATACCGCCGCTGGGGCCGCATCAGCGAGCTGATCGGCGCCGCCGACGGCAAGACGTTCCGGCGCATCGCCCAGGCCTACAACCTGGAGCAGCTGCTGGAACATGCCAACGTCCACCTGGCCGGGCTCAGCCGCCGCTACCGCCTGGTGCGCGGCGGCAGCGAACTCGGCCTGCTGGTGGTGGATCACGACATGGGCGACGAACGCCGCTCGGTGCACTCCCTCTCCGGCGGCGAGACCTTCCTGGTCTCCCTGGCGCTGGCCCTGGGGCTGGCCTCCATGGCCTCGGGGGAACTGGTGATCGAGTCGCTGTTCATCGACGAGGGCTTCGGCAGCCTGGATCCCCAGTCGCTGGCCCTGGCCATGGAGGCCCTCGACGGCCTGCAGGCCCTGGGCCGCCGCGTGGGGGTGATCTCCCACGTCCAGGAGATGCACGAACGCATCCCGGTGCAGATCCAGGTGGAACCGCTGGGCAACGGCACCAGCCGGGCACGGCTGGTCACGGTCTGAGGCGAGCTCCGCCCCTGACGGCCCCCCATACGAGATCACCCCGGCCGAGGCCGGGGTGAGAAGCGACCCGGCGCCGGGCCCCTGGGTGGGGCCCGCACGCCTTTTAGCCCGGGTCAGGCGAGGTCGAAGCGGTCGGCGTTCATCACCTTGTTCCAGGCCGCCACGAAGTCCTTCACGAACTTCTCCGGCGCATCGTCCTGGGCATAGACTTCGGAGATGGCGCGCAGCTGGGAGTTGGCGCCGAAGACCAGATCGACCCGGGTGGCGGGCCATTTGACCTCGCCCGTCTTGCGGTCGCGGATCTCGAACTCCTCCTCGCCCGAGGTGGCCTTCCACTCGTTGTCCATGTCCACCAGGTTGACGAAGAAGTCGTTCGTCAAGGTGCCGGGACGGTCGGTGAAGACCCCGTGCGGCTTGCCGTCCACGTTGGCATCCAGCGCCCGCATGCCGCCGAGGAGCACCGTCATTTCGGGTGCGGTGAGTTTCAGCAGTTGGGCCTTGTTCAGCAGCATTTCCTCGGGCGGTACCGTGTAGCGAGCCTTGGTGTAGTTGCGGAAGCCATCGGCCTCGGGTTCGAGGTAGTCGAATGATTCCGCGTCCGTCTGCGCCTCCGTGGCGTCGGTACGGCCGGGGGCGAAGGGCACCTCGATGTCGTGGCCGGCATCCTTGGCGGCCTTCTCGATCGCCGCGGCGCCGCCGAGCACGATCAGGTCCGCCAGGGAGACCTTCTTGTTGCCGGACTGGGCGTTGTTGAAGGCCTGCTGGATGTCCGCCAACTTGCCCAGCACCTTCTGAAGCTGCGTGGGCTCGTTGGCCGGCCAGTCCTTCTGCGGAGCCAGGCGGATGCGCGCACCGTTGGCGCCACCGCGCATGTCGGAGCCGCGGAAGGTGGAGGCCGCGCCCCAGGCGGTCTTGACCAGCTCGGCGGTGGACAGGCCGGAGCCCAGCAGCTTGCGCTTGAGCTCGGCGATGTCCTGGGCGTCGACCAGCTCGTGGTCCACGGGCGGCACCGGGTCCTGCCAGATCAGGTCCTCGTCCGGCACTTCCGGCCCCAGGTAGCGGGCCTTGGGCCCCAGGTCACGATGCAGCAGCTTGAACCAGGCGCGGGTGAAGGCGTCCGCGAACTCTTCCGGGTTGTTGTGGAAGTGCTCGGAGATCTTGCGGAACCCCGGGTCCTCCTTCATGGAGAGGTCGGTGGTGAGCATCATCGGCGGCACCTTGGTGGACGGGTCGTGCGCCATGACCACCTTGTCCTCTTCCCGGACGTTCTTCGGCTTCCACTGGTGCTTGTCGCCCGGGCCCTTCTCGAGCTCCCACTCATAGCGGAACAGCAGGTCGAAATAGGTCATGTCCCACTGCGTGGGCGTGGGCGTCCACGCGCCCTCCAGGCCACTGGTGATGGTGTCGTCACCCATGCCGGTGCCGTGCCGGCTCTTCCAGCCCAGGCCCATCAATTCCATGGGAGCCGCTTCTGGCTCGGCGCCCAGGTTGGAATCCGGGGCGGCACCGTGGACCTTGCCGAAGGTGTGGCCGCCGGCGATGAGTGCGACGGTTTCGTAGTCGTCCATGGCCATACGGCCGAAGGTGTCCCGGATATCACCGGCGGCCTTGATCGGGTCGGGCTCGCCGTCCGGCCCTTCCGGATTGACGTAGATGAGGCCCATCTGGACGTTGGCCAGCGGCTTTTCCAGCTCCCGCTCACCCGAGTAACGGCTCTCGGGCTTGTCACTGGTGGCCAGCCACTCCTTTTCCGCCCCCCAGTAGATGTCCTCTTCCGGGGCGTAGATATCTTCGCGGCCACAGGCGAAGCCGAAGGTCTTGAGTCCCATGGACTCGTAGGCCACGTTGCCGGCCATGATCAACAGGTCGGCCCAGGAGATCCTGTTGCCGTACTTCTGCTTGATCGGCCACAGCAGCCGGCGGGCCTTGTCCAGGTTGCCGTTGTCGGGCCAGCTGTTGATGGGGGCAAAACGCTGGTTGCCGGTGTTGCCGCCACCGCGGCCGTCGCCGATCCGGTAGGTGCCCGCGGCGTGCCAGCTCATGCGGATGAACAGCGGCCCGTAGTGGCCGTAGTCCGCCGGCCACCACTCCTTCGAGTCGTTCATCAAGTCCTTGAGGTCCTGCTTCAGGGCCTCGTAGTCGAGCTTCTTGAACTCCTCGCGGTAGTCGAAATCCCGGCCCAGCGGATTGGATTCGGGGGTGTGCTGGTGGAGGATCCGCAGGTTGAGCTGATTCGGCCACCAGTCCTCGTTCACTGCGCCCCGGCCGTGCAGGGCGGTCTGGGCGCCGTGCATGACCGGGCATTTGCCTGCGGTGTTGCTAACATTCTGGACCATCTCGCTCTCCTTGAGGGCTGATCGTTGCTCATGGCTGCTGCGTGGATGGAACTCGTCCCCCTCCGGTGGGCTCCGCTTTCACAACTCGTACAATGGTCAGAGCGGCTGACGGGAGTCAACTCGCCGGTGGTCATGCTGCGAAGCGGCCGTGGCATTCCTTGCCCGCCATCAACATAAGACAAGGTATAGCAATTCCGCGCCATGGATGGATTTGATTTACCACACCAAGGCAATAGCTTGCCTTTATGTGGAAGGAGGCGACATGCATATCGGCATCCTGACACTGCGCATCTCGCTGCCCGGCTGTCGCTCCCTCAAGGAGAAGCGCCAGCGCATGGGCGGCCTGCATGAACGCTTCGGCCGCCACCCGGCGGTGGCGGTCTGCGAAAGCAGCGATCATGACCGGCTGGAGGCCAGCGAATGGACCTTCGTGGTGACCGCGACCTCGGCGCAGAAGGTCGAGTCCCTGTGCAGCGAGATCGAGGACAAGCTGCAGCGCACCGTGGACGGGCGGGTGCTGGAGGCGACACGGGAGCTGCTGTAGCGCCCCGGCCCGACGGCCGGCGCTCATCGGGCCTGCCTATACCCGATGCGGATGCAGCCACTGCCTGAGCTGGGGCCCCGACATCAGGCCCGCCTGGCGCGCCACTTCCTGGCCGCCACGGAACACCACCAGGGTGGGAATGCTGCGAATCGCGAAGCGGCCGGCCAGCGCCCGCTCGGCCTCGGTATCCAGCTTGGCGAAACGCAGGCGCGGCGCCAGCTCCCGCGCCGCCTCGGCGAAGACCGGCGCCATCGCCTTGCAGGGCCCGCACCAGCTCGCCCAGAAGTCCACCACCACCGGCAGGGTGCTGCGCTCCACCAGGGCCGGGAAGTTGGCCGCGGTCAGCACCAGCGGCTCACGGGTGAACAGGGGCTTGTGGCACTTTCCGCAACGCGGCACATCGTCCAGCCGCGCCTGACTGACGCGATTGATCGTCAGGCAGTGTGGGCAGCCGAGGGTATAGGCATCGCTCATGGCAGCTTCCGCAGATGTCATTGCAGCGAATATGGCGGAAAAACGCCGTAGCGTACAGTGGGCCACGACGATTCGCTCCGCCCAAGCGGCAGGCGCCATCAGCGCAGATAGCGCGAGAAGGCAAGCTTTCATCGTCCTGATCCCCGGGATGGGTAAAAACTGCGGACCATGCATGGCTGAACCATACTGGACAGGCGCCTGTTTCGTGAATATAGCGGGCCATTCGACCCATCCGATCGATCGAGGTGTTTCGACATAGGGGTCGCTCGCGACGCTCGGGCGAGTCCGACAAGCGCCTTCCGTGAATGATGATCAAGGGACGCTGGATACGAGTGTGGTGGCTGGTCATGGCGGTGTTGCTGCCGGTGGTGCTGGCGGGCGGCTACTGGCAGATGTTCCACATGCCGGGCAGCAGCTACCGGGGCACACCGCCGCCCCTGGATGCCCGGGGCGAGGCGCTGCGCGGGCGGTTGCAGACGCACGTACGCGCGCTGGCGGAAGGGGTCGGTGAGCGTCATGTCTGGCGCCCCGAGGCGCTGCGGGCGGCCGCCGACTACATCGAGCGGGCCTTTCGCGACGCCGGCCTGGCGCCGCGGCGCCTGCCGGTGCCTCGCGGCGACCAGGTGTTCCACAATCTCGAGGTGCGGCTGCCGGGCAGCGGGGCAACGGACGAGATCCTGGTGGTCGGCGCCCATTACGACACCGTGCGCGGTACGCCCGGGGCCGACGACAACGCCTCCGGCGTGGCGGTGCTGCTGGAGCTGGCGCGGCTCCTGCAGGGGACCGAGCACGAGCGGGAGATTCGCCTGGTCGCCTTCGTCAACGAGGAGGCGCCGCACTTCGGCAGCGACGCCATGGGCAGCCTGACCTATGCTCGCGAGGCCCGGGCGCGGGGCGAGGCCATCGTCGGCATGCTCTCGCTGGAGATGCTCGGCCACTATACCGACGCGCCCGGCAGCCAGGCGTATCCGCCGCTGCTCGACCTCGTCTACCCCGACCGCGGCAACTTCGTGGCCTGCGTCGGCAACCTGCGTTCACGACGCCTGGTGCGCCGGGTGACGGGCGCCTTTCGTCGGCATGCCGAGATCCCCTCGGAAGGGCTGGCCGCCCCGGAGTTGCTGCGCGATATCTTCCGCTCCGACCACTGGGCGTTCTGGGAAATGGGCTACCCGGCGATGATGCTCACCGACACCGCCGATTTCCGCAATCCGCACTACCATGGCCCAGGCGACACCTGGGACACGCTCGACTACGCGAGCATGGCGCGGCTGACCCCGGCACTGGCCAAGACGCTGGCGCAGCTGGGGCGCTGAGATAAGGTGCTTCGCAGATCACCGTGAAAGGGTGATGGCGTGGGATCAGACACCACCTCGCGCTCTGAAGAGCGCTCCCACGACGAGGCACAGCTGGGTATCGAAGGTAAGGGGCCTGCCCCCGATTGGCTGTCCCGGATGGCCGAACTCGCCTAGGGTATAGGGAAAGCCAGGCAACCGGGATAATGGCCGACGGAGCGCCGATGAGACGTCTGTTGTTCCTTGGCGCGACACTGATCCTGGCAGGCGTGGTCGCGGTGGCCCTGCGTCAACCGGCACCGTCTACTGCGCCGGCCATGGGCCAGGAGAGCGCGACGGCGGAGCTCCGGTCGCGCCGCGGGGCGCTGGTGGATCAGGTCGTGTTCACCCGCGAGGACGAGCCGGGCCGGGTCACGGGCCTGATCGAGGCAGGCACTCATCAGGTCTTCACCCAGGGCATCTCCAATCCCGGTATCTTCCGCCGGCTGCGCGATTCCCTCGCCACCGGCTACGACCTCTCCTACGGCACCTCCAGCGAGCTGACCCTGAACCCGGCCGGGCCGGAGCTGGCCGACGGCACCCTCAATCCCTTCCATGTGCCGGCCATTCGCGAGGCGCTCAACCGCCTGGTGGATCGCGACTATATCGCCCAGGAACTCTATGGGGGCCTGGCCGAGCCGCGTTTCCTGCCGCTCTCCACCGCCTTTCCCGACTATGCACGCCTGGCCGCCGTGGCCCGCGAGCTGGAGCTGCGCTACGCCCATGACCCCGACGCCGCCCGCGAGGCGATCCACCGCGAGATGGCGGCGCTCGGGGCGCGTCTCCGCGAGGGCGTGTGGCACTACGAAAACGAGCCGGTGCGCCTGATCGTGCTGATCCGCACCGAGGACCAACGCCGCCAGGTCGGCGACTACGCCGCCAACCTGCTGCAGGAGCTGGGCTTCGTCGTCGAGCGCCGCTATCGCACCGCCGAGGAGGCCTCGCGCATCTGGATCGCCACGGACCCCAGGGCCGGGCGGTGGCACCTCTATACCGGCGGCTGGATCAGCATCGTCATCCAGCGCGATCAGGCGGAGGTCTTCAGCTTCTACTACACCCCCCGCGGACGTGCCGAACCCCTGTGGCAGGCCTACGAGCCGGCCCCGGAATTCGACGAGCTCGCCGACCGCCTGCAGCGCCGTGACTACCGGAACTGGGAGGAGCGCCAGGCGATGATGGCGCGGGCGCTGGAACTGGCCATGCAGGATTCGTCGCGGATCTGGCTGGTCGACCAGCTCAACGCCTCGGCGCGGGCCGCCGACGTGGAGGTGGCCGTCGATCTCGCCGGCGGGCTCGCCGGCTCGGCGCTATGGCCCTACACCCTGCGCTATGCCGACCGGGTGGGCGGACGCATGGTGTTCGGCACGCCGGGGCTGTTGACCGAGCCGTGGAACCCGGTGTCGGGCAGCAACTGGATCTTCGACCAGATGATCATGCGCGCGACCCAGGACCCGGTGGCGCTGCCCGACCCCTTCACCGGGCTCTACCGTCCCCAGCGCATCGAGCGTGCCGCGGTGACCGTGCAGGAAGACGTGACAATCGGGCGCACCCTCGACTGGTTGAGCGTCTCGACGGCGGAGGAGATCGTCGTGCCGGAAGCGGCCTGGATCGACTGGGACGGCGAGGCGGGGCGCTTCGTCAGCGTCGGCGAGGCGCACGACGCGCCCGTCACCGCCCGCACCCGGGTCCGGGTGCGCTACGACGAGGAGCTGTTCGCGCAGCGCTGGCACGACGGCTCGCCGCTGTCGCTGGCCGACTTCGTGCTGCCATGGATCCTGGCCTTCGAACGGGCCGACGAGGCGAGCCGGCTCTACGACCCGGCCTACCTGCCCACCTTCGAGGTCTTCCAGCGCCACTTCCGCGGCTGGCACATCGTCTCCCGCGACCCGCTGGTCATCGAGGTCTACAGCGACCAGATCTTTCCCGACGCCGAGACCCTGGTGGCCAACCGCGCGCCCGCGCCGCAGCCGTGGCACGCCCTGGCCCTGGGGATCTTCGCCGAGCGCCAGGGGGAGCTGGCGTTCTCCTCCAACAAGGCGGACCGACGGCGGGTGGACTGGATGAGCCTGGTGGCCGGGCCCAGCGTGCCGATCCTCGCGCGCCATCTCGCGCGGGCCCGCGAGCGCACTGCGTCACCCTTCCCCGGCGTGTTCGACGAGCTGCTCGAGGAAGACGAGATCGCCGCCCGCTATCGGGCGCTCGCCGACTGGCATGCGCAGCGCGGGCATTTCTGGATCGGCAACGGCCCCTTCCTGCTCGATTCGGTGCACCCCGTGGCGGGCAGCCTGGTGCTCGAGCGCTTCCGAGACTTCCCCGACCCGGCCGACAAGTGGCTGGGCTTCGCCCGTCCCGCGATTCCGGAACTCGACCTCGACGGTCCCCTGGTCACGGCGCTCGGCACGACAGACGAGGGCGACGCGGCGACGTTTCGCCTGGCGGTGACCCTCGAGGGCGAGCCCTACCCGCCGGCGGCGATCGATCGGGTGCAGTTCCTGCTCTTCGACGGCCGCGGGACCCTGGTCGAGCGCGGCGCGGCCGAGCCGCGCGACGACGGGCATTGGCGGATCGCCCCGTCGCCGGCGGCGCTCGCCGGCCTGGGCGTCGGCGCCAACCGCCTGGAGGTCGCCGTGACCAGCCACCGCGTGGCCCTGCCGGCCTTCGCCTCCCACGTCTTCGCCACGGTGCCGCCGGGCGGCACGGAGGCATCGCCATGAGAGCCCGGCAGGCAGCGGCCGTCACCGAGCCCTCCGCCCGCCGCGGCGGGTGGCGCGACCTGCGCCGCCTGCTGCTCTACACGGTCAAGCGGCTGCTGGCGCTGTTCGTCACCGTGCTGGTCGGGGTCTACCTGACCATCCTCATCGCCAACATGGGGGGCCAGGTGGACGAGCTGCGCCGCGTGCAGATCCGCAGCGAAGCCGCCGAGGCCGTGCGGGCCGACCCCGCCTTCCAGGACATGCCCGCCGAGGAGCGCAATGCCCTGATCGAACGGCAGGTGGCGCTCGAGGTGGAGCGGCTGCGCCTCGACGAGCCCTTCCTGGTGCGCAGCGTCGACTACCTGCAGCAGGCGCTGCGCCTCGACCTGGGGCGTGCCGAGCAGATGCACAGCGACCGGGGGTCCCGCGACGTCTACGACATCATCGTCGAGCGCCTGCCGGCGACCCTGCTGCTGTTCGGCACCGCCAACCTGCTGGTCTTCTTCGTCTCGGTGTTCGTGGCGCTGTTCCTGTCGCGGCGCTACGGCAGCGCGCTGGACCGCAGCGTGGTCGCCCTGGCCCCGACCTCGGCGGCGCCGGGCTGGTTCTACGGCATCTTCCTGATCCTGGTCTTCGCCTTCGTGGCGCCGCTGCTGCCCGCCGGCGGCATGGTGGCCGTACCGCCCCCGGAAGACGGCTGGGCCTACGGCGCCAGTGTGGTGCGCCACATGCTGCTGCCGGTGGCGGCCATGTTCCTGTCGCAGATCTTCATCTCCATCTACTCCTGGCGCACCTTCTTCCTGATCCACTCCAGCGAGGACTACGTGGAGATGGCCCGCGCCAAGGGGCTGCCGTCGCAGCTCATCGAGCGGCGCTACATCCTGCGCCCGACCCTGTCGCCGATCGTCACCAGCTTCCTGCTGATGCTGATCGGGCTGTGGAGCGGCGCCATCATCCTCGAGCAGGTGTTCAACTGGCCGGGGCTCGGCTCGCTGCTCTTCCAGGCCATCGGCTACCGCGACACCCCGGTGATCATCGGCGGCGTGGTGATCTTCGCCTACCTGCTGGCCGCGACGGTGTTCCTGCTCGACATCCTCTACGCGCTGCTCGACCCGCGGGTGCGCCTGGAAGGAGGACAGCGATGAGCGGCGCACGCTGGCGGGAGGGGTGGCGGGAACTGCGCCGCTACCCCTCCGCGCTGCTGGGGCTCGCGATCATCGCCGCGCTGGTGGCGCTGGCGCTCTACACGCCGATCGCCATCCCCTACGGCGAGGCGCTGGCCAAGTGGCGCGGCAGCGAGGCCTGGCAGGGCAACCCCGTCAATGCGGCCCCGCTGTGGCTCGACCGCCTCACCGGCGGCGAGGCGCCGCGCACCCTGGTCGTCGCAAGCGAGACGGCGCCGGTCGAGGAACGCGCCTTCGCGGGCGGGCGCCGCCTGCGGATCCCGCTCGCCTTCGACTTCGATGCCGGCGATTTTCCCAGCGAACTGAACCTCTTCCTGCACGCCCCGGGCCATGAGCAGCCGCCCTTCGCGCGGCTGAGCTGGCAGACGCCCGACGGGCGCGAGTTGGCGCTGGGCGGGTATCGCATCGGCGCGCGGGAGCGCATCTCGCTGTCCCAGGACCGGGCGCTGGAGCGTCGCCTGGGCGGGCTGGTGCCGCACATCGGGCTGCTGGCCGAGCCGGGCACGGCGGAGGGTCCCGACGCCGAGCCGCGGGTGCTGCCCGGCCGCTATACGCTGCTGCTCGACGTGCTGGTCTTCGACGAGGAAGCGGCCTTCGACGCCGAGCTGGTACTCTACGGCCGGGTGCACGGCATCGCCGGCACCGACCACCAGCGCCGTGATCTCAGCCTGGCGCTGATGTGGGGCACGCCGGTGGCGCTCGCCTTCGGCCTGCTGGCGGCCGTGGGCACCACCGTCACCACCCTGGTGATCGCCGCGGTGGGGGTGTGGTATCGCGGCTGGGTCGACGCCACCATCCAGCGGCTCACCGAGGTCAACATGATCCTGCCGATCCTGCCCATCCTGGTGATGGTCGGCACCCTCTACTCGACCAGCATCTGGCTGATGCTCGGCGTGGTGGTGGTGCTGGGCATCTTCAGCGCCGGCATCAAGATGTACCGGGCGATGCTGCTGCCGATCCGCGAGGCGCCCTACATCGAGGCGGCCCAGGCCTACGGGGCGAGCAATGGGCGCATCGTGCTGCGCTACCTGATCCCGCGCATCCTGCCGGTGTTGATCCCCACCTTCGTTACCCTGATTCCCACCTTCGTGTTCCTGGAGGCGTCGCTGGCGGTGCTGGGCCTGGGCGACCCGCTGCTGCCCACCTGGGGCAAGGTGCTCAACGATGCCCAGTCCCAGAGCGCGCTCTACAACGGCTACTACTACTGGGTGGTGTCGCCGGCGGTGCTGCTGATGCTGACCGGGCTGGGCTTCGCCATGCTCGGCTTCGCGCTGGACCGTGTCTTCAACCCGCGGCTGAGGAGCCTGTGATGCGCGACCGGACGCTGCTGCGCGTGGAGGCGCTGGAGCTGCACTACCAGACGCGGCGGGGGGCGGTGCATGCCGTCGACGGCGTGAGCTTCGACCTGTGCCAGGGCGAGGCGCTGGTGGTGCTCGGCGAATCCGGCTGCGGCAAGAGCTCGCTGGCCAAGGCGCTGATGCGCCTGCTGCCGCGCAACGTCCACCACACGGCGGGGCGGGTCACCCTGGACGGCATCGACATCATGACGCTGCCCGACGAGCGCTTCCGCCGCGAGGTGCAGTGGTCGCGCATGGCGCTGGTGATGCAGGCCTCGATGAACGCCCTCAATCCGGTGGTGCGGGTCGGCGAGCAGGTCGCCGAGCCGTTGCGGGTGCTGCGCGGCTGGCCCCGGGGGAAGGCCCTGGCGAGGGCCGCGGAGGTGTTCGAGCTGGTGGGGGTGTCCACGGACTTCCTGGCCCGCTACCCCTTCGAGCTCTCCGGCGGCATGCGCCAGCGCGCCGTGCTGGCCATGGCGCTGGTCGCCGAGCCGGCGCTGGTGATCCTCGACGAGCCCACCTCGGCGCTCGACGTGCTCACCCAGGCGAGCATCATGAACGCCCTGAAGCGGGTCAAGCGCGAGCTGGGCACCAGCTTCATCCTGATCACCCACGACGTGGCCACCTCCAGCGAGCTGGGGGACCGGGTGGCGCTGATGTATGCCGGCCAGTTCGTCGAGGTGGCCGACGCCGCGCGCTTCTTCACCGCCCCGGCGCACCCCTATTCGCAGATGCTGATGGCCAGCGTGCCGCGCCTGCGCCAGCGGGCCCGCCCGGAGGCGATCCCCGGCGAGCCGCCGAGCCTGGCCGCCCCGCCCGGTGGCTGTCGCTACGCCGAACGCTGCCCGTATCGCTTCGCGCGCTGTGCCAAGGACCCGCCGGCCTTCCGGCTCGGCGAACGCCACCGGGCGCGCTGCTGGCTGCACGCCGACGACGCCCCGGCCGGAGGTGGCGCATGAGCTCGCCCGCCGACCTTCAGCCCGAGGATGCCAAGGCGCCGCTGATCGCCGCCCGCGACCTGCACACCTGGTTCGAGCTGCGCCGGTGGGGCTTTCTGCGCGTGGGCGCGGTGCGGGCGGTGGACGGGGTCGAGTTTGCCCTGGCGGCTGGCGAGGCGGTGGCCTTCGTCGGCGAGAGCGGCTGCGGCAAGAGCTCGCTGGCGCGGACCCTGCTCGGGCTGCACCGTCCCACCCGCGGCGAGGTGCGCTTCGCCGGCCGCTCGCTCGGCGACCTCGAGGGGCGCGCGCTCAAGGCGTACCGAGCCGAGGTGGGCTACGTGCAGCAGGATCCCTACGGGGCGCTGCCGCCCTTCCTGGACGTGCGGCGCATCCTCGCCGAGCCGCTGATCGTGCACGGGGTGCGCGACCGGGCCGAGCGTGAGCGGCGCATCCGCGCGGCCCTGGAGGAGGTGCGCCTGTCGCCGGCCGAGGCATACCTCGGCCAGTTCCCGCACATGCTCAGCGGCGGCCAGCAGCAGCGGGTGGTGATCGCCCGGGCGCTGATCCTCGCCCCGCGGCTGCTGATCGCCGACGAGCCGGTCTCGATGCTCGACGCTTCGGTGCGGGTGGAGATCCTCGAACTCCTGCGGCGCATCCAGCGCGAGCGAGGGCTGACCCTGGCCTTCATCACCCATGATCTCTCCACGGTGCGCCACTACGCCGAGCGGATCTTCGTGATGTACGCCGGGCGCGTGGTGGAGAGCGCCCCGGTGGACGACCTGCTCGATCACCCCCAGCACCCCTACACCCAGGCGCTGCTCGCCGCCATCGCCGACCCCGACGCCGCCAACGCCACCCGGCTGCGCGAGGTGCCCGCCGGCGAGCCCCCGAGCCTGCTGCATCCGCCGGCGGCCTGTCGCTTCCACCCGCGCTGCCCCCACTTCATGGCCGGGCTGTGCGACGTCGAGGATCCCCCCGACTTCGAGCCGCGCCGCGACCACCGCTCGGCCTGCTGGCTGCATCGCTGAGCGGAGCTAGCGACTCATGCGTTCGCGGCCGGTGACTATGGAACTGATCACGCGATTAATTTTGAATAGGCACTTATAGGACAAAACACGACGGCCCAACTTTTAGGACGTCGCTAGTTGGCCAGGAGCAGATGTTCAGTGAAAGCTGATATAAAACAGGGGGAATCAGCCGGTCAGGCGTCTCTGCCTTGAGACTGAACATATAGCGTGAGTCCCTCCCGGCGCTGCACCATCAAAAGCTCGCCATCCTCCGGCACATGATCGGGACAATACGCCTTCCATTGTTCCCCGTTGAGCGTTACCAACCCCGTCGCCATGCCGTCTCGAAGTTCGAAGCGGCCCCGAGCTCTGACCCGCTTTCCGATCGCGTCGTTCCTGAGCAGGTCCGGTCGCCGTTCCACATGCCGCTCATTGCTCCAGGCGGCGTACCAATCCGCCGCATAGCAGATGAGCAGGAATGCTGGCAAGAGAATCACGCCGCCCATCTGCAACGCAGGGACTTCTGAGAGCACCAGCGCGGCGGCCGCGCCGAGCACAACGACGAATGGGACGATGTTCAGGAGGAAGCGCATTGCAATGCCACTCCGGCATGGTGACGCTGAACAATGATTAGACTGCATGCCTTCTTGTTGGTTTATCGTGCCTACGCATTCAAGACAATAAACGAGCGCAGATATCGACCATAACCCTATGAACATCCTGAAAATTAAATATGGTTTCCAGCATGATGCGGATGAACGCGCCGCAACATGTTGCGGGAGGTCAGACTTGGGTCGAAATCGACGAAGGGCTGGCCATGGTCCCGGTTCAGGGGCGAGCCTTGCCGGAACGAAGCCTGGGCGCCTGTCCTCATGAATAGGCCGAGGTCACGCCACTGCTACACTTGAGTGGACGTCACAGTCATTGACTCCGTGCTGGGTAAGCCACGATGCAGGAGTGCCAGAACCCGCGTTGGGCGGTGGTTTCGTCTTCGCGTGGCCGGGGAACAGCGCCGGCCATCGCCGGCGCCGTGATCGCGCTGATGCTGGCGATCCTGGCGCCGGTGGCCGAGTCCAGGCAAGACACCGACATCAGCTGGCGTGATGTCCTGGAAGTGGCCTCCGGCGAGGCTCACATGGGCCCCTGGCGCATGAACGAATCGGATTTCCGCTATGTGGACGACGCTTCGGTCGCGTTGCGCGCGGACGGCATGGCAGCGGTCGTCTGGGTCGACCAGGCGCGGCAGAATGTGTTCTTGCAGCGCTACGGCCGCGACGGAGAACCGCAACTCGAGGCTCCCACCAACGTATCGCGCAGCGCCAATACGTTCTCTTGGCTCCCGCGCGTGGTCATGGCCACCGATGAACCGGACAGCGTTTACGTGCTCTGGCAGGAGATCATCTTCTCTGGTGGCACTCACGGGGGCGAGATCCTGTTCGCTCGTTCGCCCAACGGCGGCGAGACGTTCAGCGCGCCGATCAATCTCTCCAACACGCAGAATGGCGCGGGCAAGGGACGACTGACCACCCGGCGCTGGGACAACGGCAGCCTGGATCTAGCGGAAGGGCCCGACGGAGAGCTCTGGGCGGCCTGGACGGAGTATGAAGGCAGGCTGCGGATCAGCCGTTCCCGCGATGGCGGTCACTCCTTCTCGGCGCCGCAGCACATCGCCGGTAGTGGCGATCTCCCCGCTCGCGCGCCGAGTATCGCCGTGGACGGCGACGGACGGATACATCTGGCATGGACCGTCGGCGAGGATCCGGCGGCCGACATTCGCTACACGGTTTCCGACAGCCGGGGCGAGTCGTTCGATCCGCCCCGTACCCTGGACGCGACCGGTGGCCATGCGGACGCGCCGAAACTCGCGGTGGGCGGCGACGGTATCGTGCACCTGGTGTACGCCGAAAGTCCGGATGGCCCCTGGCAACAGGCGCATATTCGCTACACGCGGGCACGCGCCGGCGAACGCTTCCGCGCACCGGAGGACATTTCCAGCGCGCATGCCGAACGGTTCGCCAGCGTCGGATTTCCGTCTCTGGCGGTTTCGGGCGCTGACCTGTATGTGCTCTGGGAGTTGTTCCCCCGTCCGGGCCACCGCTCCCGAGGGCTCGGCATGACGCATTCCACGGACAGTGGTGAGCACTTCGCTGCGCCGGAGATCGTGCCGCACAGCGGGGAGTCGGATCCGGGATTCAATGGCAGCCTGCAGGGGATGTTGATGCGCAAGCTTGCCGTCAACGATGCCGGGGACATTGCCGTGGTAAACAGTACCTTTCAGCCAGGCGAGACGAGTCTGGTACGGTTGATTCGCGGACACCTCGAACGCTGACAGGATGCGACCGGCTCGAGCGCCGGAGTCATCGATCCCCCCCGCCCTGGCTGGCACGCCCAGAGCGAGCCTCGGTGGTCGACCTCAGCTCGTCCGAGTCCTGTCCCGGCGACAGCGTGAAGGTCAGCGGCCAACCATGCCGGTCACAGAGCATGTGGATCTTGGTCGTCAGGCCGCCTCGACTCCGTCCCAGGGCATGGTCTAGGGGTTCTTCCTGTCCCCCATTCATAAGGAGCGTAGCTGATGTCGGAACAGGTACTTCGTGCCGTCGTACTTATCCCGGGGCTACAACGTGTTGAGCGCTTTTCGCGCCGAGATTTACTGGCGGAGAACTTGGCCAATACCGAAATACGACCTATGCAGTCTCCAGAACCAGTGAAAGTAGGCGGGGAAGCGGGCCTACGGCTGATACCGCAAGCCCTGCGTGGCGCCACCCGGCCGGGGCCGAGCATCGATCTCTTCGAAGCTTACTGGGCGGACATGTTGCCTTCGTCGGCCGAGATGAGCCCTTGGCAACGGCTTGCCAGTGGATTCGAGCTGGTGTTCTTTTGGTTGATCTCTCGGGGCAATCTGTCAGCGTTGCGCCTATCTCCCACGATTGCGATCGGTCTCGTGGCAGGAGGCATTTTGCTGGTGCTTTGGTACGTGTCTTTGACAGTGATCGTGGCAGCGGCACTGCGCGCTGCACCTGAGCCAGCGTTTCTAGCATCTGTACCTGCCCTACGTTCTTTGTTCGCCTGGTTTATGGATGTCACGGCTTGGGTAGAGGCGACAGCGCCATACTTCATTTTGTCCCTCTTGCTGTCAGCCTTCCGGGCGGATGAGCTGGCCCAAATGGCCATGTTTTCAAAGGAGTACCTGGAGAATCGGCGGCGTGAAACTCAGGCGGGGCTGCGCGAGCGTGTGCGACGCAGGGTGGCTGAAACCATCGATCAAGTGTTGGCCGAACCCTATGATGAGGTTTTCATCGTCGCTCACAGCTTTGGCTCGATCGTTGCGATTGATCTGCTCGCCGATTGGCCACACCCCGCCGACCGTGACCGAATCCACCTATTCACACTCGGCTCTCCTGAAGCAGTCCTTTCCTGCCGCTCGAAGTGGCTGGCCGGCGAACGCGAACAGCTGTTCCAGCATGCGCCCTCTGCTTGGGTCGACTTCCACAGTCCTTCCGATTGGTTGTGCAAAGCGGTCACCGACCATGCGCGGCATTACCCTGGAAGCAGCCATCGCCTCTGGTTCAACAGGCCTCTAGCCGAAAGGGTGACCGGCCGGACGCACATGGCGTATTACTTCGATCCCCAGGTGTTGCAAGCACTGACGGCCGATCGCGACTAGACTTGAGCATTGCTCCTGCCCTACATGCTGCATTCCGCTTCGGAAAAGCTGAACAATGCTGTTCGGTGTAGCCGAGTGGCAAAAGTGGCACGATCAACGTTTGGACAATTAACCAAGAGCTGGGCGATTGCCGCCACACCACCAGCTAGAACCCGCACTAGGACATGGCTACCATTGGGGCGGCATTCACGAACAGAAGCACCAAATTCTGCACTCCCACCTAGACCGCAATGGCCCAAAATCCGGTGGAAGTGCAGACTTCTGCGCAGATGGTACCTCAGATCAACGCACCAAGCCGCGATATTCGCCGTAGATACCATGCTCACGCGGGTATTCATCCAGCGCTTCTTCATAGCAATGGATCATCGCGCTCCAGCCTTGGCGTGCCATAGGCTGGCTAGTGGCCGGGGCGGTCTCGCCTTCGACTGTCACACCTTCAGGCATTCGGATACCGTATTTAGCGCGAGTTTCTTTCTCCACCGCGCGAACCAGATCCTCGCCAAGTTCCAGCCCTTCCAATAAGCGTTGCTCAACATTGTAGGTCAAGTGCGCACGCGCCTGTTCATTGCGCCCTGCCTCGAACAATCCTTTTGCACGCCGTTCGACACTGCCACGCTCCTCGATCAGGCCTTGCTCGAAGGCTTCGAGTTCCCCGGTAACCGGACGCAGGAAGTCAGCCGGATGCTCACAGGTGTGGTAGAGCAGGCGCTTGAAGGTACGTGTGGCGTAGCGAGTGGCCTCCAGCGGCCCGTAGTCCGGGTCAATGAAGTGGGAATCGGCATCCTTGGTCATGTAACGATGCTGCTTGAACTCCGGCGGCACATCCTCGGCGCCCACGGGAATCCCCACGAAAGGCGTGGTGATAGCACCGGTCACGGCGACCCACAGGGTCTGCAACTCAGGATGCACATCCGGACGCAGGTGCGCCACCTGACCATACCCCGAGAAGTCAGTCGCCCAGCGCGGGTCACGAACATAAGCCAGCATGTCCGTCAGGCTCAACGGCGCCATCTCGCGCAGTTCTTTTTCCCGCTCCGGCGGGTTGCGAGCCTCGGTGTAAAACGCCGGATATGTATCCCCAGGGTCCTCTGCTGGGAACGGACGGCCGTACACTTCTTGAGGATTGAATGAATCGCCCTCGCCGTCCCACCAACCCTGCTCGCGAGCAAAGTCGACGTAGTTGTCGGATGCCATGTAATCGTCATGAGACTGGTGGTCAACCGGGAAGTCATGGATATAGCCAGGATAGAGCACGCGGACTTCATCCGGTCCTACACGTTCGGCCGCCCACAGGCCTTCGGCACCGGCATAGTTGATGAACACCCAGCCCTCATCAGGGTCAGCAATCAAGTGTGAATTGCCACCGTAGGTTGAGAACCCATGTTCATCGATCAGCTCACCGATGATCTCAACTGCTTCGCGTGCCGTCTTAGCCCGTTCCATCGCCACTCGAGCCAAGTCGCTATATTGCGGGCCAGTCTGCGGTTCCTCCTCGGCAGCCGTTTCCGACATCTCCACCAATTCTGGACGCGACGGCGACCAGATATCCCGTGCCGCCACTCCATGTTCATTCAGTCCGCCGTTGGTCAACGGTGGCGGGAAACCCGCATACTCCGAATAATGTGAAGTGATGTACTTGTAGGTGATCTCAGCCTGAGGAATATTGGTCAGACGTCCCGGAATGCGAGCTTTATCTGTCACGCCCACCTTCCAGGTCGCACCCTGCGAATGTGCTTGGCGCGGCACGATCTCGATCCAGTGGCTCGAAGGCTCATGCCCGAAGCCAGCCAGAAAGGTCGATCCATCCTCGGTCAGCTCGCTGCCGATGTAGATGCCGATACTTTTCTCATTGGGATGCCCCATGATGGCGGGCGAGGCGGAGTCGGCGAATGCCTGTCCAGAAACCGCCACGCATGCCAGAAGCGGCACTACGGACAAGAGCCGTGCACCGCTGCTGATGTGCTTGTATTTCATGACTTCCCCCTTTATTTGTTGTACGCATGTAACATGCCGACAACCGTTCTCATTGAGGTGCCAGTATTCACCTATAGTGAGGGGGGAGTTAGTTGTCAAATTAGATAAAGTACCACAAACGACCAGAGCGCCCAAGGCGCCGCTGACTTAAGGAGAGAATAGCGTGATAAGATCCGAAAAAATTCTCCCCAATTACTTAAATTAACGCTACGATCAGCAAATCTAGCCAATCCCAAAGCATCTTTGGTGGTACGAATTCGTCACCCTGTAGGTTTTAACCGGCGAAGCCAGCTCGGCAATGGTTGTAGCCTGTTGACCTTTCCCGCAGAAGCCCTACTGGCTGGCCCCCTCTCCGGTATGGATTGATGACCTGAAAGGACGCTACCGCATGAGGGACCGTCTCCTTGGTATGAAAGGACTGCGTATTCCGGCGAACGTGACCGCTCATTCCGGCGATCATGACCTATTTGCACACTTATATATGTTTTCACACAGCCTGGGTCGATCCCAGCCATAGCCTTCCCACTACCCTCGCCGATCAGCCAAGTCGATATGCCGGTGTTTCAGTTGCCGTATTTCGCGTCGTCGTATCATCGTCTTGTCCCTGCGTATCCCGCGGCCTGTCGCGTTGTGTTTTTCTCTAACCTGTCACCAAAGTTAGTTGAGGGCGAGCCGCGGATCGCCCGTGGCAGGCGCCCCGCCTGGGGCGCTGGCCCGGCGGCTACTCAGAAGCCGATATCCCGGTAGTGGCGGGCGACCTTCTCGATGGCGATGGCGTAGGCGGCCATGCGGTAGTCGTGGATCCTGGGGTTGTCGCGACGCATGCGGATGATCGCCTGCAGCGCCAGGCGCATGGAGTCGTCCAGCCCCGAGCGCACCAGGTCGAACTCGTCGGCGCCGCGCGCGATCTGCGCCCGCAGGTGCTCGGGGACCTCGACGCCCGAGGCCTGCTCGATGGCCTCGATGATTCGCCCGCCCCGGGCCTCGTGGAAGCGCCGTTCCAGGCGGCCGAAGCGCACGTGGTTGAGGTTGCGGATCCACTCGAAGTAGGAGACCACTACCCCGCCGGCGTTGCAGTAGGCATCGGGGAGGATCTCCACGCCGCGCTGCTGGAGGATCTGGTCGGCGGCGAAGGTTACCGGGCCGTTGGCCGCCTCGGCGATCAGCGGCGCCTGGATGCGCTCGGCGTTGTCGGCGGTGATCACCTCTTCCAGGGCCGCCGGGATCAGGATGTCGCAGGCCATCTCCAGCACCGCGGCGCCCTGTTCGCGATACTCGCCGCCGGCGTAGCCCTTGACCCCGCCGGTCTCGGCGATGTGCTCGCGCACCGCGCTGACATCCAGGCCGTCCGCATTCACCACCGCCCCGTCGCGCTCGATGATGGCGGTGATCCGGCAGTCGTCCTCGGTCTCCAGGAAGTGCGCGGCGTGGTAGCCGACGTTGCCCAGGCCCTGGACGATCACCCGCTTGCCGGCGAGGCCGCCGGACAGGCCGCAGCGCTCGAGCTCCTCGGGATGTCGGAACAGTTCGCGCAGCGCGTACTGCACCCCGCGGCCGGTGGCCTCGTTGCGCCCGCGCACCCCGCCGTGCTCCACCGGCTTGCCGGTCAGGGCACCCAGGTAGTTGATGTCGTTGGGAAACATCTGCCGGTAGGTATCCACCATCCAGCCCATCTCGCGGGGGCCGGTGCCCATGTCCGGGGCGGGCACGTTCTGCGCCGGGCTCAGGTAGCCCTTGTTGATCAGCTCGCGGGCGAAGCGCCGGGTGATGGCCTCCAGTTGGTGGCGCTCGTACCGGCGGGGGTCGATCACCAGCCCGCCCTTGGAACCGCCGAAGGGCACGTCGACGATGGCGCACTTGTAGGTCATCAGCGCGGCCAGGGCCTCCACCTCGTCCTGGTCGACGATCGGTGCGAAGCGGATGCCGCCCTTGGAGGGCAGGCGGTGGTCGCTATGGGTGGCCCGCCAACCGGTGAAGATCTCCGCCCGGCCGTCGATCTCCACCGGGAAGGAGACCTGCACCACGCTCTGGCAGACCTTCAATGCATTGCCGAGCCCCTCGTCCAGGCCCATGATCTCGATGGCGTGGTCCACCATGTGCTCCACGCTCTCGCGGAACGTCATGCCCTGCTGGGCGTACTTGGTATCGCTCATCCAGCGCCTCCATGGCCGTTGTCGTCGCATCCGGCGCCGCGCCGGCGACGCAGCGCGGCACTCCCTGACCACTCTAGCAACTCGACGGGGGCGGGGGCGTTGAACCAGGGGCGTTCGTCACTTCAGCTCGGCCCGGCCGAGGGTGTTCTCATCGGTGCCGAACCAGATGGCGTCGCGCTCCGCGTCGTACACCATGTGGCGCACGGTGCCGCCGCCGCTGGGAATCTCGAAGGGCTCGCTCCAGGTCTCCGCGCGGGTATCGAAGGCGACGAAGCGGTTGGGCCGGACGCCGGTCTCGACGATCCAGAAGCGGTCCTCGCCGTCCATGACCACGGCATAGGGCCGCGACTGCTCGCCGGCGGGCGCCGGCCACTCCGTCACCTCCCCGCTCTCGGGGTCGTAGCGTCCGATATGGCCGGTGGCGTAGTCGCCATACCAGACCTGGCCGTTGGAGGCGACGTCCAGGCGCCGCGGCCGGGTTTGCGGTCGGGGCAGCTCGATCGTCCGCAGCTCGCCGTCGGTGACCGTGGCCAGTCGGTGGGTGCCGAACAGGGCGATCCAGGGCTGGTCGTCGTGCACCACGATGCCGTAGGGGTGCGCGCCCCCGGCGGACACGTCATGCATGGTGAAGCGGTGGTCCCGGGTGTCGAAGTAACCGACGCGGTTGCCGCCCTGCTCGGTGAACCAGAGATTGCCGTCGCTGGTGACGGCGATGCTGTGCACGTCGCGGGGGCCGTTGCCGGGGGGCACGAACCGCTCGAGTTCGCCGCTGGCGGGATCCAGGCGCCCGAGATGCGCCGCCCGGTTGCCGGCGTACCACACCCCCCGTTCGGTGGTGACGATCGTGTGCGGCCCGGTGCCCGCCTCCAGGGGGAAGCGCTCGAACTCGCCGCTGTCGGGAGTGAACCGCCCGACATAGTGGGTCTGCTGGCCGACGAACCAGACCTGCCCCTCGGCATCCACCCAGGGATCCCGGGCGCGCCCGCCATCGAAGGGCACGTCCCACTCCTGGATATCGAGCCGCACGCCGGCCTCGCCGCCATCGGACTGCGCCATGGCGGCGCCCGCGCCCAGCGCGAGACACATCAGCCATGTCAGGGTAATCAATTTGAACATCTCAGCCTCCCTCGAGCCCGGCCCGCCCTGGGGCAAGGGCTCGGTGCCATGCCCACCCAGAAGCATCGACCGGCCGGTCGAGAAACGCCAGGCAGATCCACGGGGGCACCGCCAGAAAAAGGCACCTGCAGGGCGCGGCTGATCAGTGTTTGAGGGACTCGAGCCGTTCGACCAGCTCAGGGATATGCGTCTGAATGATGCTCCAGACGGTATCATCATCGATCCCGAGGTAGGCATGGATGAGACGATTTCGCGTGGCGATGATCAGCCGCCACGGAATCTCGGGGTGAGCGGCACGTACATCATCCGGAATGCGGGTAGCCGCCTCACCGATCAATTCCAGATTGCGGAGGGTGGCATCATATGTCAGGTCGTGGGTGATGAAGTCTTCTTGAGACAGCCCATCGGTGTAAGCCAGCACCTTCTCGGAGAAGCCGATCATGTCATCGATGTAGAAGCGCCACTCTCGCTGTGGTCGATTTTCAGACATGCATGGCCTCGCGTTCGATGAAAGGTCGGAGTTCGGGGCGCAGCGCCTTGTCGGTCACCAGGTCCACCGGGCGTCCCAACAGATCCTCCAGGTAGAACTGCAACCCGAAGTAACGATCAGCCGTTGCCGGGCCATCGAAGCTCACCAGGATATCGACGTCACTGCCCTCCCCCGCCTCGTCGCGCGCCATGGAGCCGAAGAGCGCGAGATCCCGGACACCAAACTGATGGACCATGGCAGGCAGGTGCTGCTGCAGTAACGAGAGTGTTTCCGATTTGTTCACCTTCCACCTCCATGCCGGACAGTACTGGGCTCACTGCGTCCTCGGCGTCGTATGCGCTTAGCATAGCATCCGGCCCTTCCGTCCTGACGGCGGCAAGGCAACGGAAGCTTTCGGCCCTTAATGGTGAAGCCCCCTCGGTACGATATGGAGGACCTCACCGCCCCGGTCGAGGCGGCGCGCTGCAGCCGAGCGGGCCACCCTCCCCGACCAGTTCCCGTACCCTGACCTGCAGGTCATGGCGCCGGTAGTCGGTATCGAAGGCCATCACCTCGAGGACGGTGGCGTGGCGCGTACTGACCAGTCGCGGCGCCGAGTGGTGCACGAAGCGCTCGCCGTCCAGTGTCAGTTGCAGGCGCGGCAGGCCATCCTCGTCATACGCCAGGCGCAGCGACTCGAATCGCCAGGCCAGCGGCGCGTCCTCGGCACAGCTCGCCAGATCCACGGGAACGCCCGGCACGAGCTTGACGCGCTGCCGCTCCAGTTCCCTGCCCTGCGCATCGGTCACCACCAGTTGATAGATACGCGCCCCCTTGGTCGACTCGCCCTCCTCGGGCAGCTCCGCCAGCAGCGCGGCACGCGCGGGATCGACCGGACCGAGCGGCGGCTGATACGGCAGCTCGTGCCCGGGCCCGGGGCGATAGACGAAGCGCAGCGAGAGCAACCGCTCGCTGGTCGCCTCGAGGCCCGGCACGCTGCCGCTCATCGACGTCACCGCGCCGGGCTCCCAGGCCAGCTTGGCATGCCGCCCCTGCGGGGTGCGCAGGAAGAGCGTGCCCGGGGTGTCGTCGAGCACCAGGCGCGACGCCGCGGGCGGCTCAGGCGAGGCATCCAGGTAGCGCAGCAGGTAGCCCCAGGAGGGCGTAGCGATGTTCTGGGCAGCGGCCGGCACGAAGTGCAGCCCTCCCCCATCGGGCACCGCCAGGGTGACCTCGAGGGGCGCGCGGCTCAGCGCGAGGGGATAGAGATCGACCCGCGCCAGGTCGCGAGCCGGAGCATGGTCGAGGAACGACCAGCCGAAGGGCTCGCCCGCCTCATCCCAGCCCAGATAGGCGGTGCCGCCGGGTAGCCGCTCGTCACGCTCGGCCACCGTCTGCAGGTAAAGCTCCGCGCCGGGGGCTACGTAACCGGCCTCGAGCCTCTGGAAGCCCTCCGCCTCGGCCGTGAGCCGGCCGCCGCCGCTACCCATCAGCCATACCGGGCCGGGCATCGGCACGCGGAAGCGCCCCTCGGCGTCGGTGGTGACGGTGGCCTCGTAGCGCTTGTCCCAGATCAACTGGCCATCGTGATCGCTCAGGCCCCAGCCCTGGCGGCTCAGGGTGATGGTGGCGCCGGCCACCGGCGAATCGTCATGATACTCGACCAGCCGGCCCGTCACCGGCGCCGGCGACAACGACCACAGCGCCAGCCATACCAGCAAGGCCAAGGCGACCAGGATGACGACCAGCCCCACGACAAGGCGGCGGAAACGCCCGGGGCGGCCCATCAGGATGCCTCGTCGTCCGGCAAGCCACTGAGATAGCGGATGGCGTCGATCGCCACACGCGGATGTCGCGACTCCAGCACGATATGGCTGGGGCCCAGCGTGGTGTGCTGGTTCGCCTCCAGCAGCGTCTCGCCGCGGAAGGTGATGGTCAGGCGTTCGCCCTGATGTGTGGAGAGCAGGCCGTGGAAGGCCCCGAAGCATGGCGGGGTCTCCGGCATGTCGAAGCGCAGGTGCACCCGGTCATTCTCGGTGACGACATGGTCGACCCACTGCACGCAGTCCGGGGTCAACACGAAGCGCTCACCGCCCATGGCGAACACCACGCCCTGCTGATCGGCGTGGGCCACCGGGACCGCCAGGCTCAGAGCTGCCATCAGCAAAAGATGTCTCACTCCCCTCGCTCTCCACACCGCATCCCGCGCGCGTGCCACGAGCCTCAGCAGTATCGGAAGCTCATGGCTCATCATCCTCGATGGGCCCGCCCAGCGTATCGATGATCATGCTGTGGCACTCAATCTCGAACCACTCATCGAAGCGCTTCAGGGTCAGCTTAGGCCATAGCCTCGGGTCGGTGTACCAGCCTTCCAGCTCAGACTCGAACAGGTTGCGCCAATTCGCCTTGACCCACTTCCTGCCCTCTGCCGGCGATGCGGCCACCTCCTCGCTGACCAGATAGACAGTCAGGTCGCTGTTGACCTCTTCCAGGGTAACGGTACTACCGCTCGGTGCCGGATCGGCATCGTTCATCCGGTCGATCCTTCGGTGCGTTCCCTTGCGTCCTTAAGTGCCCTTCAGCTCACTATCTCGATTCGGCGGTGGCTTGTCCAACCTTCAGGGCAACTCCTAAGAAATCCTTACAAGTTGCTCGACCGATAGCGACCCAGGTGATGAACTGCCGAGGAATCCTCGGCCGTTGACAGGCATCGGGGTGGCAACTCCTGAGCCTGCTCAGCCCCAACTGTTGCATTTTTTGCAACAGCTGAGGAGCAGCTCACAAGGTGGAAACCAGTATATCTCGCCCTCCGGTCGGGCTTCGTCCACCCACCCAGACTCCTGATAGATGACGATGGACGTCTGGCTCTCGGTGCTCATGCTGTCGCCTCCTCCACCGCCGCCTCGGCGCTTCTGGCCGTCAACTCGCCGGAGAAAGTCTGCAGTAGGGACTGCTTCAATTCGGCGAGGGCAGCCTATCGGCGCCCAGGCCAGCCGGGCCAGCCGGGCCAGCCGGGCCAGCCGGGCCAGCCGGGCCAGCGCATTATTTTAATTTCCGGCCGAAATTAAAATAAGCGGCAGCGCTATTTTAGTTTCCCCTCCAGGGCGTCTCATTCAGCGCTGCCACGGCAGGCAGGGGCCCCTTCCCGCCACGGACAGATGTCGATGGCATCGACACGTCCGGCGGACGTGTCGAAAAAATCGCGTTTCTTGAACATGTCCCGCCGATATGTCGATGGCGCGAACAGATCAGCGGCGCTCCATTCAGACCAAAACACTGCCCTTGGCGTCTTGAGCAGGTAGCATTTCTATAGTCATGGAGATAACTGGTATACTCCTTGCTTAATGAATCACGAGGGCCTACCCGGCCCGAGTGATATCGGGGCCCTACCCGGGCGCCGAGCGAACGAGGAGATACACGATGTCATCCGATCCCGTCACCCTGATGGTGGCGCGCCGCGTGGCCCGCGGCCGTTACCGGGACCTCACCGCCTGGCTGGAGGAGGGCCGCGAGCTGGCCAGCGACTTCGCCGGCTACCTGGGCTCCGGCGTGCTGGCGCCGCCGCCCGGCGACGACGAGTATCAGATCATCTTCCGCTTCCGCGATGCCGAGACCCTGGCGGCCTGGGAACACTCCGCCTCGCGCCGGGCCTGGCTGGCCCGCGGCGAGGGGCTCTTCGAGGCGCCCCACGAGCACCGCGCCACCGGGCTCGATGGCTGGTTCCAGGACGCCACCGGCCGGACCCCGCCGCGCTGGAAGCAGGCCATCGCCATCTGGCTGGCCTTCTTCCCAGTATCGCTGGCCTTCCAGTGGCTGTTCGGCGAGGCGCTCGCCGGCCTGCCCCTGGTGCCCCGGGTGCTGGCCGGCACCCTGGCGCTGACGCCGTTGATGGTGTTCGGGTTCATCCCGCTCTCCATGCGACTGCTGGGTCCCTGGCTGCGCGGCGAGGTCATGCCGCTGGCACGCCTGGGCCGTCGCCTGCACCAGCGTGGGGCCTGAACACTGAGGGGCGCCTGACGGCGCCAATCGCGCAGCGAAGCTGCCCTCCTACCACACACCCGAAGAGAGCTTCACGCCAGTCTGCGAAACACCATAAACAAGGCAAGAACGGCATCGCTCACATCCGGATCCGCTCCGAGAAGCCGCCCCAGAACAGCCGCTTGACGTCGAAGGGCAGCCTGGCGTGGTCCATCATGTCGGCGAGGCGCGGGTCGTTCATCACCTGTTCGAGGATGCGGTTGCGCTCCTCGCGCGAGGCGTAGCGCACCCAGGCGAAGATCACCGTCTCGCCGGCTTCCATCCTGACATTCTCGGTGAAGGAGGTCTGCTCGCCGGGACGAATGTCGTCGCCCACGCATTCGACGTATTCCAGGGCCCCGTACTCCTTCCAGATCTCCCCGGCGCGCCGGGCCAGGCGCAGGTAGTCGTCCAGCCGGCCGAGCGGCACAGGCAACACGAAGGCATCGACGTAACTCATGGCATCATCCTCCTGCGGTGGAGGGAACTGTCACCCAAGCATAGCCTTTGACATGCCGCCCCTGGGTATCGGTTCTTCAACCCAGCTCGCGGTGGAATACCTCCATCAGCTCGCGCTTGTCCTCGAAACCGATCCCCGGCATCCGCGGCAGGGCCACCCGGCCCGCCTCGATGGGCGTGGAGTCGGCGAAGCCCCCGAAGGGGGCGAAGACCCGCGGGTAGGACTCGTTGCCGCCCAGCTTGAGGCCGGCGGCGATGTTGAGGGCGAACTGGTGGCCGCCGTGGGGGATGCACTGCCGCGATGACCAGCCGTGGGCGCGCAGCACCTCGAGCATGCGCAGGTACTCCACCAGGCCGTAGCTCAGCACCGGGTCCATCTGCAGGATGTCGCGGTCGGGGCGCATGCCGCCGTAGCGCAGCAGGTTGCGCACGTCCTGGTGGGAGAAGAGGTTCTCGCCGGTGGCCGTGGGCGGGCCGTAGTGCTCGCTCAGTTGCTGCTGCAGGGCGTAGTCCAGGGGGTCGCCGGCCTCCTCGTACCAGCGCACGCCATAGGGCGCCAGGCCATCGGCGAAGGCCAGCGCGGTGCGCAGGTCGAAGCGGCCGTTGGCGTCCACCGCCAGGCGCCCCGCCTCCCCCACGATGTCGATGGCGGCCTCGACCCGCTCGAGGTCCTCGGCCAGCGGCACCCCGCCGATCTTCATCTTGGTGCAGGTGTAGCCCAGGTCGAGGTAGTCGCGCATCTCGTCCTGCAGGCCCTGGACCTGCTTGCCCGGATGGTAGTAGCCGCCCGCCGCATAGACGGACACCTTGTCGTCGGGGGCGCCGTCGCCGTAGCGCTCGGCCAGCAGCCGGGCCAGGGGCTTTTGCTCGACCTTGGCGACGATGTCCCAGATCGCCATGTCGATGATGCCCACCGCCACGCTGCGCTCGCCGTGGCCGCCGGGCTTCTCGTTGGCCATCAGCACCGACCACACCTTGAAGGGATCGAGGTTGTGGCCGCCGTCGTCGAGCAGCGCACTCGGCTCGGCGTCGCGCAGGCGCGGCAGGAAGCGCTCGCGCAGCAGCCCGCTCTGGGCGTAGCGGCCGTTGGAGTTGAAGCCGTAGCCCACCACCTGACGGCCATCCACCCGGGCATCGGTATAGAGGGCCAGGATGGAGACGTCCATGGTGGCAAAGGAGATGTAGGCGTTGGCGATGTCGGAGGCGATCGACACCCGTGCCTCGCGTATGTCGGTGATGCGCATTCCATGACTCCTAGATCAGCAGGCCCGTCGGCAGCCGAACATTGAGGACCTGGGTGAAGATGAGGTAGAAGGCGACCACCAGCCCCAGGATGATTGGCACCCAGCGGGCCAGGCGAACGAGGCTCACCGGGCCTGCCACGCGGGCCAGGTACCACACCAGGGCGAAGACGGCGACGAGGCTCGAAACCAGGAACCCCAGTTGGCCGATCGCCACCCACCAGGCGAAGAAGCCCGCCGCGACCACCAGCAGGCGCCGCGGGCTGCCGGTGATCTCGATTCGACGATCCCCCGGCCGCACCAGGCCCTTGACGATCAATGCCACGGCGACGACCGTGAGGAGCACCAGGATGGCGCGGGGGAAGATGATGCTCAGCCGTCCCATCTCGCCCCGCGGCAGCCACAGCAGGGCGGCGAACGCCAGGCCGAAGCCCCCGGCGGCGATGTCGGTGTTGAGGCGCAGGATCATGGCTTCTCCTCCTCGCCGCTCGATGCCTTGCGCAGGCGCCCACTACGCTCGAGCCACATGGGCAGCAGGGCCGTGCCGGCGCCCAGCACCACCAGGCCCGCCAGCACCTTGGAGAGCGGGTTGCTGACCAGCCGCAGCCAGGGAATCGGGTCGACCACCGCGGCCAGCATCGTCTGGACATAGCCCTCCTCGGCGATGCCGCCCAGGATCAGCCCCAGCACGATGGGCGCCGCCTGGATGCCGATCAGGCGCAGGAAGTAGCCCACGGTGCCCAGCACCAGCATGATCCCCACGTCGAGCAGGCTGTTGCGCAGGGCGAAGGTGCCGAGCATGGTCACCATGGCGATGAACGGCACCATGAAGTAGTAGGGCGTCTTGATCACCACCCGGTAGATCAGCTTGGCGCCCAGCAGCCCCACCGGCAGCAGCATCAGCGCCGCCAGCCCCATCGACAGGATGAAGCCGTTGGTCAGCACGCCGGTCTCGGTGAAGAGGTCGAGCCCGGGGCGCAGGCCGTGCAGCAAGAGCACGCCGAGGATGATGGCGTCGGGCGGCGCCCCGGGAATGCCCAGGGTCAGCAGCGGGATCATGCTGCCGGCCACCATGACGTTGTTGCTGGACTCCGAGGCCACCACGCCGTCGAGGTTGCCCTTGCCGAAGCTGTCGGGGTCCCGGGAGAAGCGGCGCGCCTCGTTGTAGGCCACCAGGCTGGTGACGTTGCCGCCGGCCCCGGGGATGATGGCGATGATCTGGCCGATCAAACAGGAGCGGATCAGGTTGACCGGCTTGCCGAGCACCCGCCGGGCCACCCGGCTGATGCGCATCTCCCCCTTGCCGAACTCGTCGCCCTGCGGCAGGGCCCCCTTGCCCTCGGCGGCCATGGTCAGCAGCTCGGGAATCACGAACAGCCCGATCAGCGCCACGATCAGTTCGATGCCCCCCTGCAGGGGCGGGAAGCCGAAGGTGAAGCGGGTCTCCCCGCCTACCGGCGAGACGCCGACGGTGCTCAGCAGCATGCCGACGCAGCCGCCTAGCAGCCCCTTGAGCAGCGAACCGCTGGACAGGCTGGCCACCAGGGTCAGCCCCAGCATGGCCACCCAGAACATCTCGGCGGGCCCGAAGGCGACGGCCCAGCGCGCCAGCGGCGGCGCCAGCAGCAACAGGAAGGCCACCCCCACCAGCCCGCCGATCACCGAGGCGATGGTGGCCCCGGCCAGGGCCTCGAAGGCGCGCCCCTGGCGCGCCATGGGGTAGCCGTCGAAGGTAGTGGCGATCGACGACGGCGTCCCGGGGGTGTTGATCAGGATCGCCGTGAAGGCCCCGCCGTAGATGGAGCCCATGTAGACGGCTCCCAGGGCGATCAGGCCCTGCAGGGGCGGCATCGAGAAGGTGAAGGGCAGCAGCACCGCCAGGGCCATGGTGGCGGTCAGGCCCGGCAGCGAGCCAATCAGCAGGCCGGCCGACACCCCCACCAGTACCGTGATGAGGCTCTCGAACGTCATCAGCGATGCCAGCGCCTCGAGCAACATCTCCATGCACGGCCCTCCGGTGAAAGCTCGAACGAGAGAGGAGCCGCATGCAGGACACTGCACGCGGCTCCCCCGAGGAAGCGGCTATCAGTCGGCGGCTTCCAGGATGGGGCCGTAGGCCTCGCGCAGGGTGCCGATTACCTCGTCGACCTCCTCGCCGGTGATGTACTCCATGACGAAGCCCAGCGGCTCCTGCTTCTCGGTGATCTCGCGGTTGGCCTCGGCGAAGGCCTCCTCCAGCACCTCGATGACCTCCGGCGGGGTGCCGGTGGGCGCGGCCACGCCCCGGTAGGCGCCGCCCACGATGTCGTAGCCCTGCTCCTTGAAGGTGGGCGCATCGGGCAGCGCCGGCACCCGCTCCTCGGAGGCCACGGCCAGCACCCGGGCGTTGTCCTCCATCTGCACGCCGAGCATGGTGTAGTTGAAGATGCCGGAGACATGGCCGCCTTCCAGGGCGGCGGGCAGCGGCCCGGTGCCGCTGAACGGGATATAGGTCACGTCAATGTCGGCTTCCCGCTCGAGACGCAGGGCCCCCAGGTGGTTGGCGCTGTAGGTCCCGCTGCCGCCGAGTGTCACGGCCTCGGGGTTCTCGCGGGCGTACTCGACCAGGTCGTCGAGGGTCTCGAAGGGGCTGTCCTCCGGCACGATCAGCGCATTGGGGGTGGAGTGGAAGAAGGTGATGATCTCCCAGTCGTCGGTCTCGAAGCCGGCGTCGGAGCGCTGGATCGGCTGGCCGATGATGTGCGGGATGTTGACCCCGATGATCTCGTAGCCATCCGGCTCGGCGCTGTTCTGGAACTCGCTCCAGGCCACTGCCCCGCCGCCGCCGGGCCGGTGGGTGACGTTGACGCCGACGCCCAGGATCTCCTCGAGGATGGGCTCCTGGAAGCGCGCCGTGACGTCGGACTCGCCGCCCGGATCGAAGGGAATGACGTAGGTGATATCGCGCTCGGGGTAGTCCGCCTGGACCGCACCGGCGGCGCCGAACAGGGCAAACGCCGAGACGGCGACGGCCAGGGTGGAGAGTCGAGATTTCATGGCAAGCTCCCGGTCTTGTTGTCCGTGTTGTGATGAGAAACGGGACAGTGGAACCGACGGGATGTCGTCGGCCTGTCTTGCAAGCTAGCCGAGTTGTAAAAGTTGTCAAATGAGTAAAGCCTGTCAACCCTCGAAGACGCGCCGTCGGGAGTTGCCCAGGTGTTCGCGCATGGCCCGCGCGGCACCCTCGGCGTCGCCGGCCTGCAGGCAGTCGTGGATGCGGCGGTGTTCCTCCTGCACCTCGGGCAGGTGGAAGGTCGGGCGCCGCAGGCCCAGCCCCCTGGCCAGGCGCTGACCGTAGGTGATGGTGGCCTCCAGCGAGGCCAGGGTATCGGCGAAGAAGCGGTTGTGGGTCGCCCTGGCGATGGCCAGGTGGAAGCCGAAGTCGGCATCCACCCCCAGGGCGTTCTCGCGGATGCGCTGCTCGAGCAGGGCGAAGGCCGCGCTCAGGGCCTGGCGGTCCTCGTCGGTGGCATTGAGGGCGGCCAGCCGGGCGGACTCGGCCTCCACGGCCATGCGAAACTCGAAGCAGCGCTGGATGTCCGCCAGGCTGTCGAGGGGGGCGAAGTCGAGCATGGCGCGACTGGGCCTGAGCCGGACGAAGCTACCGGCGCCGCGGTGCGAGCGGATCAGGCCATCCTCGCGCAGTCGCGCCAGCGCTTCCCTGACGATGGGACGCGACACGCCGTGCTGTCGGGCCAGGCGCTCCTCGGAGGGCAGGCGCTGGCCTTCCGCATATTCCTCCTTGATGATGCTGTCCACAATGCTGCCGTAGACATGGTCGCTGAGCTTCTGCCCATTGCCCTGCGGCGACCCTTTCTCCGACGCCATGCGTCACCTCCCCGATTCGTCACTCCCTCCCAGCATACGCCAGCCGCCGCCTGCCATGCTCACGCGCCGGGGAGCGGCGTGTTAGGGTTGCCCCAGAGAACCGACCGAGGATTGCCCCATGACCGCCGCCGAGATGCTTGACCGCCTGGTGGGCTTCGCCACCGTGTCCCGCGACTCCAACCTGGCATTGATCGAGTGGGTCGAGGCCTGGCTCGACGACCACGGCGTCACGCACTGGCGCATCGAGAGCGACGACGGCCGCAAGGCCAACCTGCTGGCGCGCCTCGGCCCGAACGTGGCCGGGGGCGTGGTGCTCTCCGGCCACACCGACGTGGTGCCGGTGGACGGTCAGCCCTGGGCGACGGATCCCTTCACCCTGGTCGATGGCGGCGACGGCAGGCTCTACGGGCGGGGGACCTGCGACATGAAGGGCTTTATCGCCTGCGCCCTGGCCGAAGTCCCCAGGTGGGTCGAGCAGGAGTTCACGAGGCCGCTATGGCTGGCCCTCTCCTACGACGAGGAGGTGGGCTGTATCGGCGCGCCGCGCATGATCGAGCGCCTGATGGCCGATCACCCGCGCCCGGCGGCGGTGATCGTCGGCGAGCCGACCCTGATGGCCCCGGTGGTCGCCCACAAGGGCGCCACCAACCTGCGCACCACCGTCACCGGCCGCGAGGCCCACTCCAGCCAGGTCAACCAGGGGGTCTCGGCGATCCATGTGGCGGCCCGGCTGGTGACGAGGATCGAGGAGGTGATGGCCGAGCTGCGCGCCGAGGGGCGCGTCGACGAGGCCTTCAACGTGGTCCACTCGAGCCTGCACGTGGGCAAGATCGCCGGCGGCACGGCGATCAACATCATGGCCCGGGAGTGCACCTTCGAGTGGGAGATCCGCCACCTGCCGAGCGACCGTTACGAGGAGCTGCGCGGCCGGGTCGACGCCTATGCCACCGAGCTGGAGGCGGAGATGCGCCGCCGGGCGCCGGAGGCGAGTATCGTCACCGAGGCGCTCAACACCACGGTGCCGGCGCTGGCCGACGACAACAACGCCGAGGTGCTGGCGTTGTGTCGCGACCTGCTCGGCGAGGCGCCCGCCGGGGCGGTGGCCTACGCCACCGAGGCCGGCCAGTTCCAGCGCGCGGGCCTGCCCACGGTGATCTGCGGCCCGGGCAGCATCAGTCAGGCCCACCAGCCCGACGAGTACCTCGAACACGAGCAGTTGGCGGCCGGCGCGCGCTTCATGGCGTCACTGGGCGAGCGCCTGCAACGAAAGTAGAGTGCCGGGGCACGCTGGTCAGGCCTCTGCCAGGCGGAAGCGCCAGGCACGGGCCAGCCGCTCCCCTGGCCCCAGTTCTACCAGCCCGTGGACCAGCGGGTCGGCGAAGTGATGGGCGTCCACGTCGTGGGAGACCGGCTCGAAGCAGAAGAAGTCGGCCTCCGCGCCGGGCGAGTAGACCAGGTAGCGCTCGCCGGGCGGCTCGCCCTCCACCTCCAGCGCCAGCCCCCGCGACGGCCAGGCGATGCGGGCCCGGCCCCGCCAGCCGGTGAAGAGGTTGTCGATGGGGCTGGCGGGTAGCCCACGCCCCGCGGCGAAGCACCAGGGATCGTCGGCGTCGAGGGGCCGCCAGTGGGTCGGCAACTGGGCGTCGTCCACCTCCCAGACGCCCTTGGCCGGGGCCTCGAGGGTGGCGTCGGGGGTGCGCGGCAGCCAGGGATGCAGCCCCACGCCGTAGGGCACCGGGCCCTCCCCCAGGTGGGTCACCGTCAGCTCGATCGCCAGGCACTCCCCCTCCAGGCGGTAGCCGAGCTCTGCGCGGTAGTCGAACGGCGGCTGCCCGGCCGAGTGCAGGGCGAGGCGCAGCTCGGTCTCCGCGGCGGCCACCACCTCCCAGGGCCGCTGCCAGCCGTCGCCGTGGATGGGCAGCGGCTCGCCGGCCAGGTTGGCGGGCAGGTCGTAGCGCCGCCCGCGCCAGCGGAAGCCGCCGCCGGCGATGCGGTTCGACCAGGGCACCAGCGGATAGAGCCCCATGCCGTTGGGATCTCGGCCGGCCGCCTCGCCGGGACGGAACAGCGGTTCGGGGCCGTGTGGCGTCAGGGCGTCGAAGCGCATCACGCAGCCGCCCAGCTCGGGCAGCACCTCCAGTTGCAGCGCGGCGTTGCGCAGCCGTACGCTCATCGCCCCCGCCTCACAGGCTCACCCAGATGCCGCCCTCTCGGGCGGACTCCAGCGCGCGGGTGATGAACAGCACGCCGTCGACGCCATCGGCCACGCCGGGGACGTCGCGCTGGTGGTCGGCGACGGCGGGCCCGCCGCGGCGCGCCCGCAGGTGGGCGGCGAAGTCACTGTAGAGCTGGGCGAAAGCCTCCAGGTAGCCCTCGGGGTGACCCGGCGGGATGCGCACGGCGGCCATGGCCGCCTCGCCCAGGCCGGGGCCGTGGCGGGTCAGGCGGCGCGGCGGCTCGCCCTGAGGCGTATGGAGCAGCTCGTTGGGCTCCTCCTGGCGCCACTCCAGGCCGCCGCGGCTGCCGTAGACGCGCAGCCGCAGGCCGTTCTCGTTGCCCGGCGCCACCTGGCTCGACCACAGCATGCCACGGGCGCCGCCCCTGAAGCGCAGCAGCATGTGCACGTTGTCGTCCAGGGCGCGGCCCTCGACGAAGGTGTGCAGGTCGGCGGCCAGGGCCTCGACCTCGAGGCCGGTGACGAAGCGCACCAGGTGGTAGGCGTGGGTGCCGATGTCGCCCAGGCAGCCGGCCGGGCCGCTGCGCTGGGGGTCGGTGCGCCACTCGGCCTGCTTGACGCCGGAGGCCTCGACGCGGGTGGCCAGCCAGTCCTGGGGGTACTCGACCTGCACCACGCGCAACTCGCCGAGCTCGCCGGCGGCGACCATGTCGCGGGCCTGGCGGATCAGCGAGTAGCCGCTGTAGTTGTGGGTCAGGCCGAAGAAGCGCCCGCTCGACTCGACCAGCTGCTGGAGCTGCCGGGCATCGCCCAGGTCGGTGGTCATCGGCTTGTCGCAGATGACGTCGATGCCCGCCTCGAGGAAGGTCCTGGCCACCTCGAAGTGCAGGTGGTTGGGGGTGACGATGGCCACCACGTCGATGCCGTCGTCGCGGGCCCGCTCGGCCTCGGCCATGGTGCGGTAGTCGGGGTAGGCGCGCGCCTCGGCGACGTGCAGCGCCGCCGCCGAGGCGCGGCTGCGCTCGGGGTCCGAGGCGAAGGCCCCGGCCACCAGCTCGTAGTGGTCGTCCAGGCGCGCGGCGATGCGATGCACACCGCCGATGAAGGCGCCCTGGCCGCCGCCGACCATGCCCAGGCGCAGGCGGCGCGGGCTGTCGTGTTGGGTCATGTCTGTGGCTCTCCTCTGTCCATCGAGTATGCGGGTCAGTCCAGTCCCAGGATGCGCCGGTTGGCGGCCTCGTCGGTGCCCGAGTCGGCGAAGTCGTCGAAGGCGCGCTCGGTGACCTCGATGATGTGGTCGCGGATGAAGGCGGCCCCCTCCCTGGCCCCTGCCTCGGGGTGCTTGAGGCAACACTCCCACTCGAGCACCGCCCAGCCATGGTAGTCGTTGGCTGCCATCCACGAGAAGAGGTGCTTGAAGTCCACCTGGCCGTCGCCCAGCGAGCGGAAGCGTCCGGCGCGTTGCGTCCAGCCCTGGTAGCCGGAGTAGACGCCCTGTTTGGGGCTGGGCAGGAACTCGGCGTCCTTGACGTGAAACATCTGGATGCGCTCGCGGTAGACGTCGAGGAAGCCGCGGTAGTCGAGCTGCTGCAGGATCAGGTGGCTGGGGTCGTAGAGGATGTGGCAGCGCGGATGCTGGCCGACGCGTTCCAGGAACATCTCGTAGGTGATGCCGTCGTGCAGGTCCTCGCCGGGGTGGATCTCGTAGCAGAGGTTCACCCCCGCCTCGTCGAAGGCATCGAGGATCGGCCGCCAGCGCCTGGCCAGCTCGTCGAAGGCGCCGTCGATCAGCCCCGCCGGGCGCTGCGGCCAGGGGTAGACGAAGGGCCAGGCCAGGGCGCCGGAGAAGGTGCCGTGGTCGGTCAGCCCCAGGTTGCGCGAGGCGCGCGCCGCCAGGTGCAACTGCTCCACCGCCCAGGCCTGGCGGGCCTTGGGGTTGCCGCGCACCTCGGGCACCGCGAAGCCGTCGAACATCTCGTCGTAGGCCGGATGCACGGCGACCAGTTGGCCCTGCAGGTGGGTGGAGAGCTCGGTGAGCGCCAGGCCGTGCTCGGCCAGGGTGCCCTGGATCTCGTCGCAGTAGGTCTGGCTCTCCGCCGCCTGCTTCAGGTCGATCAGGCGCGCGTCCCAGCTGGGCAGCTGCACGCCCTCGTAGCCGAGGCCCGCTGCCCAGGCGGCGATGCGCTCCAGGCTGTTGAACGGGGCCTCGTCGCCGGCGAACTGCGCCAGGAAGAGCGCCGGTCCCTTGATGGTCTTCATGTCGAACCTCTCATGCCGGTGTCACGAACGTCGGACGTCGGCGGCACCGCCGGTGCCGCCGCGCCCGCCCCTCAGAACGGCGAGTCGGGGTAGTAGTACTCTTCGGCGTTCTCCTGGGTGATCAGCGGCGAGCCGAGGATGTACTCGCCGACCACCGGGCCGTTGGAGACGTAGTGCTGCACGGTGAGGTCCATGGCGGTGGCGATCATCGCCGGCGGATAGAGCACGTCCACCGGTACCAGGTCGTCGCCCTCCATCACCCGCTCGATGATGTCCTTCATGCCGGCGCCGCCGACGATGAACAGCTCGTCCTCGCGCTCGGCCTGGCGCACCGCCTCGATCACCCCCAGGGCGATGTCGTCGTCCTGGGCCCAGACGGCGTCGATGTCGTCGAAGCGGGCCAGGAAGTCCTGCATCACCTCGAAGCCGTCGTCGCGGTTCCAGTTGGCGTGCTGCATGTCGAGGATCTCGATGTCGCTGCCCTCGATGGCCTCCTGGAAGCCCTGCACGCGCTCGTCGTCGATCACCGTGGGGATGCCGCGCAGCACCACGATCTCGCCCTCGCCGTCGAGGCGCTCGCGGATGTACTCGCCGGAGACGCGCCCCAGCTCGTGGTTGTTGCCGGCCACGTAGAGGTCCTCGATGCCCTCCTGGTCGAGGCCGCGGTCGACCACGGTGACGAAGACACCCTCCTCTTTCACCCGCCGCACCGGGTCGGTGAGCGGCCCGGACTCGAAGGGCAGCACCACCAGGGCGTCGATGTCGCGCTGCGACACCAGGTCCTCGAGGTCGTTGGCCTGCTCGCCGGGATCGCCGGCGGTGGAGATGGTGATCTCGATGTCGGGATAGAGCGCCTCGAGGCGCTCCTTGGCCTGCTCGGCGTGGAAGTTGACGCCGCCCGTCCAGCCGTGGGTCGCCGCGGGAATCGAGACCCCGATGGTGATCTCCTGCGCCGTGGCGGCGGCCGGCACGCCGACGGCCGCCGAGACGGCCAGGGCGAGAAGTGACTGCTTGATGCGTGGCATGGTCGTTCCTCCGCTTGTGCTTGTTGTCGCTGCCGGTGCTGGCGGGGCTCAGGGCCCCGTCTTCCTCCACGATGCGCGCTGCAGGTAGACCGCCACGATGATGATGATCCCCTGCACCGTACCGTTGAGATAGTTGGAGATGGCGTCGGTGAGGTTGAGGATGTTGCCGATCATGGTCAGCATGATGGCGCCCACCACCGTGCCCCAGATGCGGCCGTGGCCGCCCTTGAGCACGGTGCCGCCGATGATCACCGCGGCGATCGCCTCGAGTTCCCAGAGCACCCCGGTAGCGCCCGACGCCGAGCCCAGCCGCGGCACGTAGATGATGGTCGCCACGGCGACGCAGACCCCCTGCAGCACATAGGTCAGGGTCTTGATGCGATCGACGTGGATGGCGCTGTACTCGGCCACCTTCTCGTTGGAGCCGATGGCGAAGCAGTAGCGCCCGAAGCGGGTGTGGTTGAGCAGCACGTAGCCCGCCACGGCGACCAGCAGGAACACCAGCACCGGGATGGGCACCCCCAGCAGGCTGTCGTAGTAGACCGGGCGATAGATGTCGCGGACGTCCCAGTCCAGGGTCAGGGTGCCGCCGTCGGCCAGGTAGGTGACCAGCGAGCGGTAGATGCCCATGGTGCCCAGGGTGACGATGAACGCCTCGATCCTGCCCTTGGTGGTGACGATGCCGTTGATGAAGCCGGCGCCGACGCCCAGGATCAGCGAGGCGCCGACGCCCAGCAGCACCGTGGTCAGGCCGGCACCGAACTGCTCCACCAGGCCGTTCATCAGGATGATCATCACCCCGGCGATGAAGGCCGCCATGGAGCCCACCGAGAGGTCCAGGCCGCCGGCGGTGATGACGAAGGTGGCGCCCACGGCGATGATGCCGATGAAGGCGCTGCGGGTGAGCATGTTGGCGAGGTTGTCCAGCCCCAGGAAGGCGGGATTGATCAGCACCCCCAGCAGCGCCAGGGCGAGCAGGGCGATGAAGGGCCCCCAGGTCTTGAGATCCAGGGAGAATCCCCCGGCGCCGGACGGCGGGGCCTTGCGCTCAGGCACGACGTCGTTCATCCACTGCTCCCCCCTTGATGCCGGATGCGTACTGCATGATTTCGTGTTCGTTGATCCGCTCGCCCTCGAGAATGCCGGTCAGCTCGCCGGCGCACATCACCGCGACCCGGTGCGCCAGGCCGATCAACTCGGGCATCTCCGAGGAGATCAGGATCACCGAGCGGCCGGCATCGGTGAGCCCGCGGATGAATCGATAGATCTCCTGCTTGGTGCCCACGTCGATGCCACGGGTCGGCTCGTTGATGATGACGATCTCGGGATCGATGGACATGACCTTGGCCAGCAGCAGCTTCTGCTGGTTGCCGCCGGAGAGCTCGCCGGCGTTGCGTACCGCGGTGCGCAGGCGGATGTCGAAGCGCTCGATGGCCTCGCGGAAGGCCTGCTCCTCGCGGCGGCGGTCGATCAGCGGGCGGCAGTAGGCGCGCAGGTTGAGCAGGGTGAAGTTGGGGCGCAGGCCCATGTTGAGCACCAGCCCCTTGCCCTTGCGATCCTCGGTGAGGTAAGCGATGCGCTCGCGCACGGCGTCGCCCAGGTGGCGCAGGGTCACCGGGCGGCCGTGGCGGCGCACCTCGCCGCCCGTGCGGGGCCGCAGGCCCAGCAGCGCCTCGATGAGCGCCGTCCGCCCGGCGCCCACCACGCCGCCGAAGCCCAGCACCTCGCCGCGGCGCAGGCTGAAACTGGCCCGGCGCACCGCCCCGGGCACCTCGATGTCGCGGGCCTCCAGCACGATCGGCGCATCGGCGGCGACCGGCGTGCGCTCGGGGTACATCTCGGTGATCTCGCGCCCCACCATCAGCCGCGCCAGGTCCTCCTTGCGGCGCCCCGCCACCGGGCCGGTATCGATGCGCTGGCCATCGCGCAGCACGGTGACGCGGTCGGCGATGCGCTCGATCTCGCGCAACTTGTGGGAGATGTAGAGGATCGCCACGCCGCGCCGGCGCAGCCGGTCGACCAGGGCGAAGAGCACCTCGACCTCGTGTTCGGTCAGGCTGGCGGTGGGCTCGTCCATGATCAGCACGCGCACGTCGCGGGTCACCGCCTTGGCGATCTCCACCATCTGCTGGTCGGAGGTCGACAGGTCCTTGACCCGGGCGCGGGGATCGACGCGGGTCTCCAGCTCGGACAGCGCCTCGCGGCAGCGCTCGCGCATGGCCCGGCGATCGAGGAAGGGGCCGCGGCGCAGCTCGCGGCCCAGGAAGATGTTCTCCTCCACCGTCAGCTGCCCGGCCAGCGCCAGCTCCTGGTGGATCATCACGATGCCCTCGGCCTCCGCCTCGCCGCTGCCGCGCAGGCGCCGCGGCGCGCCGTCGAGTCGTACCTCGCCGGCGCTGGGCGGCAGGTAGCCGGCGAGTATCTTGACCAGGGTGGACTTGCCGGCGCCGTTCTCGCCCAGCAGGGCGTGTACCTCGCCGGGGTGCAGCGCCAGGTCGATGCCGAACAGCACCTGGTTACCGCCGAAGGCGCGGTCGATGCCGCACGCCTCGAGCACGGCGGCGCGTTCATGGCTCATCAGCCCCACCCTCCGTCGACCGGGATGGCGGCACCGGTCAGCTGGGCGCTGTCGTCGGCGGCCAGGAACAGCACGGTGGGCGCCACGTGCTCGGGCAGCAGGCGCACCTTGAGGCACTGGTGCTCCTGGATGCGCGCCTCGTCCTCGGGGCCGATCCAGCGCTCGAGCTGGCGCGGGGTGAGGATGCAGCCAGGCACCACGGTGTTGACGCGGATGTTGTGAGGACCCAGGTCGCGGGCCAGGCTGCGGGTCAGGCCGTGCACCCCCGCCTTGGCGGTGACGTAGGCGGAGAGGTGGCCGATGGCGTTCTGTACGCTGATCGAGCCGAAGTTGATGATCGAGCCGCCGCCGGCCGCCGCCATGCGCTCGGCCACGGCCTGGATGGCGAAGAACATCGGCCGCAGGTTGAGCGACATGCGCTCGTCCCAGTCGTTGACACTCAGCTCGCGCCAGTCGTGGCGCTCGTCATTGGCGGCGTTGTTGACCAGGGTGCGGATCGGCCCCAGCGCCTCGCCCGCCTCGTCGAGGGCGGCCCGCAGCGCGGCGACGTCGCGGATGTCGCAGTGCCGATACAGCGGGGCCCGACCGCCCTGCTGCTCGAGTTCCCGGCACAGGCGCCGGCTGGCCGCGTCGTCGATGTCGACGAAGGCGACCCGCGCCCCCTGGCGGTGGAAGGCGCTCACCAGGGCGGCGCCGATGCCGCTACCGCCGCCGGTGACGAAGACCACGCGATCCTCGAGGCTGGGGTAGCGCGCGGAAGGATCTGTCATGGGCATCACCCTTTTGTTGTTGTGGGCGAGTGTGGTTGCAGGCATGGCCTGAGCCGACTCAGGATTTACTTTAGACACCAAAATAAATCACCGCAGATGCTACTTTAGTCAAACAATGGCGCACTGGATCCGCTTATCCCGCCGCGCGAGGCGGCCAAAAATGCCCTCGGCAGCCAGGATCGACGCCTCAGGGTTGGCATTCCTGGCGAATATGCGCTGATATAATTTAGCGAACAAAATAATTCGATGTGGACAGCGCCATGACCAGCCTCGCCCCCGATGCCGTTCGGCAGGACAACACCCTCGCCATCCTCGGCGCCCTTCGCGCCCGGGGGCCCATGGCTCGCGTCGATCTCGGCGCCGTGAACGGCATCAGCTCGGCCACGGTGACGGCGATCACCGCCGAGCTGCTGCGCCACGGCCTGGTCACCGAGCTGCCCGCCGAGCCCCACCGCCCCGGCGGACGGGGGCGTCCCAAGACGCTGATCCGCCTCGAGCCGGAGGCGGCCCGGGTGGTCTGCGTCAAGCTGTCGCTCAACGAGGTGCAGGTGGTGGTGGGCGACTTCACCGGCCAGGTGCGCCACGCCGAGACCCGCTCGCTGACCACCGCCAGCCTGACCCCCGAGGCGCTGTGCGACGTCCTCGAGGAGCGGGTCCGCGCGGCCGCCAGCGCCCTGCCGGGCGAGCCGCCGCGCCTGGGCGGCATCTGCCTCGCCGTGCAGGGCGTGGTGTCGCCGACCAGTGGCACCCTCGTCTGGTCGCCGGCGCTGCGCTTCCGCAACGCCCCGCTGGCCGCCCCCCTCGCCGAGCGCTTCGGCTGCCCGGTACTGCTGGAGAACGACGCCAACTGCATCGCCAGCATGCTGGCCCGCCAGCCGGCCTACGCCGACGCCCCCAACCTGGCGGTGATCATGCTGGGCTACGGCATCGGCATGTCGGTGCGGATCGAGGGCAAGCCGTTCCTCGGCACTGGCGGCTCGGCCGCCGAGATCGGCCACAGCAAGTTCGAGCCCGGCGGCGCCCTGTGCGCCTGCGGCCGGCGCGGCTGCATCGAGGCCTATGCCAGCGACTACGCCCTCTACCGCGAGGCCCATGCCCTGCTGCCGCTGCCGCCGGGCGACAGCGCCCATCCCTCGGAAGAGCAGATGCAGGCCCTGGTGCGTCTCGCCGAGCAGGGCGACCCCGTGGCCCGCCAGATCTACCACAAGGCGGGGCGCGCCCTGGGCTACGGCATCGCCAACGTGCTGGCCCTGTTCAACCCCGACCTGGTGCTGCTCACCGGCTCGGGGGTGCGCGGCTATGCGGCCATGCGGCCCGCCCTGGAGGCGGCCATCGACGAGGCCTTGGTCCCCGAGCTGGTGGGCGCGAGCCGCCTGGCCACCCACCACTGGGACCGCGACATGACCTGCCTCGGCGGCATCGGCATGATCCTGGAGGCCACCGACCCGGCGCTGCTGGCCGGCAAGCTGCAGGCCTGACACGACGACGCCCCCGCACCAGGGGGTGCGGGGGCGTCGTGCATGGAGCGGACGGCCGGGCGAACCCGGCGTCACTCAGGCCCGTTCGCGGCGGCGGATCGGCGCCTCGCCGTCGTCACGGCGGCGGCGCGGGGCGCGCTCGGGGGCGCCGCGATCCTCGCTGATCTCCAGCGGGCGGCCGGCGACCCGGGCGCGGGCCATCTTGGCCAGGATGCTGGACGGCAGGCTACTGGGCAGCTCGACCACGGAGAAGGCGTTGCGGATGTCGATGCGCCCGATGCGGTTGCCCTCGATGCCGCCCTCGTTGGCCAGGGCGCCGACCAGTTGGCCGGGCTTGACACCGTCCTTGTGGCCGACGGAGACGCGGTAGCGAATCATGCCCTCGCTGGGACCGCGCTCGCGGTTCGGCGGCTTGCCGTCACGCGGGGCACGCTCCTTGCGCGGCGCCTGCAGGCGACCGATGGGCGCCTCGTCGGCGCGGGCCAGGCGGGCGAAGGCGCAGGCCAGCTCGATGGGGTCGTAACCCTCGGCCACCAGGCGCTCCACCAGGGCACTCTGCTCCTCGGCACCGGCGGTCAGGGCGGCCACCACCTTGTGGTGGAAGACCTCGTCGCGGTGGGCGCGGATGGCGGCCTCGTCGGGCAGCGCCATCTCGGTCATCTTCTGGCCGGTGGCCTGCTCCATCCAGCCCACCTTGCGGCCCTCGCGGAAGCCGGCGAAGGTGATGGCGATGCCGGTACGCCCGGCGCGGCCGGTACGGCCGATGCGGTGGGTGTAGGCCTCGGCATCCTGGGGCAGGTCGTAGTTGATGACGTGGGTGAGGCGCGGCACGTCGAGGCCACGGGCGGCCACGTCGGTGGCGATCAGCACGTCGATCTTGCCGCGCTTGAGACGCTGGATGGTGCGCTCGCGCAGGCTCTGGTCGAGGTCGCCGGATAGACTGGCCACGTTCAGGCCTCGCGCGGACAGCTGTTCCATCAGGGTGGTGCAGGCGGCACGGGTGCGCACGAAGACGATGGCGCCGTCCACCGGCTCCACCTCGAGGATGCGTGCCAGCGCCTCCAGCTTGGCGCCGCCGTCGACGCGCACCAGGCGCTGCTCGATGTTCTCGCCGGTGGTGGTGCGCGATTCGATGGCCACCTTCACCGGGTCGACCAGGTAGCGGTTGACGATGCGCTCGATCTCGGCCGGCAGGGTGGCGGAGAAGAATACCCGCTGGGCGTCCTGGGGGGTGTCGGCGACCACGCGCTTGACGTCGTCGATGAAGCCCATGCGCAGCATCTCGTCGGCCTCGTCGAGCACCAGGGCATTCAGGCCCTCGAGCTTGAGGCTGCCGCGATCCAGGTGATCGATGACCCGGCCGGGGGTGCCCACCACCACCTGGGCGCCGCGCTTGAGCGCCTGCAGCTGGTCGCGGTATTCCATGCCGCCGCACAGGATGGCCACTTCCAGGCCCTGGAGGTTCTGGCCGTACTTGCTGAAGGAGACGGCCACCTGCTGGGCCAACTCGCGGGTCGGCGCCAGCACCAGCACCTGGGGTTCGCGGCGACTCAGGTCGAGGCGCGAGAGCAGCGGCAGGGCGAAGGCCGCGGTCTTGCCGGTACCGGTCTGGGCCTGGCCCAGCATGTCGCGCCCTTCCAGCAGGGCCGGGATGGTCTCGGCCTGGATGGGGGACGGGGTCTGGTAGCCCAGGGTCTCCACGGCGGAGAGAACGGCAGGCAGCAGGGCAAGATCGCCGAAACTCGGCGAGGCGACGGAGGAAGAGGTCATCAATCACACCTTGGTAGGCCGGGATCACCGGCAGAAATTCAATGGCGTCCCTGACGCATGGCATACGGTCAGGCGCGCTGCATCCGATCATGGGCAGCACGGGACATCGGAGTCGGGGACGCCGGTCGCACCTGGCATTGGATCCGCGCCATCGGCGATGGCGGCAAGGACCGCTGTGGCGACCGTCTGCGCCGATCTCGCCCGGGTGGCGGGATCTCGATGGCGCTCCATCTACACAATTCGAACGCGTGCGGTGCGACCTGTTCGTGGCCGGACCTGGCGTTGCGGCGCCCACACGGCCTGAGCGGCGGTGGCGTCGTACATGATGGTGGGGTCAACACATGCGAGGAGCGCGCATGCTACCATCGCCCCCTGCCCCTGGCCAGCCTTTTCGACGACCGCCTCCCCGTTTCCTCCAGGAGAACCGCCATGCCCACCCTCTGGGTCGATGCCGACGCCTGCCCCAAGGCGGCCCGCGAGATCATCGTGCGCGCCGCCGAGCGCACCGCAACCCCGGCCTGCTTCGTGGCCAACCATGCGGTGCCGCTGCCGCGCTCGAAGTGGGTGAAGGCGCTGTCGGTGAGCCACGGCTTCGACGCCGCCGACGACGAGATCGTCGAACGCATCGCCGCCGGCGACCTCTTGATCACCTCGGACCTGCCGCTGGCCATGGCGGCCATCGAGCGCCAGGCGGCGGTGATGACCACCCGCGGCGAGGCGCTCGACGCCAACAACATCCGCGCGCGGGTGCAGATGCGGGATTTCATGGAAACCATGCGCGCCAGCGGCGAGCACACCGGCGGGCCCAAGGGCTACTCCGACGGCGACCGGCGGGAGTTCGCCAATGCGCTGGATAGATGGCTAGCGAAAAACGCCTGATCCATGCCGCATCTGCACCCGGGTGCAGATGCGGCTGATACAAGATCCGCATGGAAACCATGCGCGCCAGCGGCGAGCACACCGGCGGGCCGAAAGGTTATTCCGACGGCGACCGGCGGGAGTTCGCCAATGCGCTGGATCGGTGGCTGGCGAAGAAGAGATAAGGCGACCCCGCCAGGCGCCTGACGGCGCCAGTCGCGCAGCGGAGCTGCCCTCTTACGACTTGACCATCGACGCCTGGCAACCCCGCCCCTACCTACTCCCCACGCTGACGCTGGAAGCGCTGGATCGCGCGGCGCTGCTTCTTGTCGGGGCGCTTGATCGGGTGCTGCATGGCCTGGTTGGTGAGGCGGCGCGCCTCGGCCTCGCGCTCGCGGCGCGCGACGCTCTCCGGGGTCTCCTGGTAGAGGGCGCGGGCCTCGGGGGCGCCGCGGCGCTGCTCGGAGAGCGCCAGCACCTCCACCTCCCAAATGTCCCAGCCCTGGGGCACGCGGACGATGGCGCCCACCTCCACGGCCTTGCTGGTCTTGGCCCGGGCGCCGTTGTAGTGGACCTTGCCCCCCTCGATGGCCTTCTTGGCGAGCCCCCGGGTCTTGAAGAACCGCGCGGCCCACAGCCACTTGTCGAGGCGCACGCTATCCATGGACGCCGCCCTCCTCCGCCTCGGGCGCCAGCGGCGGTTCGTTGCCGGGGAGGATGGCCGCGAAGCGCTGGAGGGCGATGAACTCCTCCAGCTCGCGCTCGGGCTTGGTGCTGTCGGGCTGCTGGATGCCCAGCAGGTAGCGGATGCCGAATTCCCGGGCGCTCTCCAGCACCCGCGGGTTGTCGTCGATGAACAGGGTGCGGGCGGGGTCGAAGTCCTCCACCTCCTGGAGGGCGAACCAGAACTCCTGGTCCTCCTTGGGCACGCCGAGGTCCGCCGAGGAGACGATGGCGTCCACGTACTCCTCCAGCCCGGTGAGCGGCAGCTTGAGCTCGAGGCTCTCGCGGTCGGCGTTGGTGGCCAGTACCACCCGCGGGTGGGCCTGCTTGAGCCACTTCAGGAAGTCCAGGGCATCGCCGCGCAGGCCGATGAGGTGCTGGATCTCGCGCTTCAGCGCCACGATGTCCAGGTCCAGCTCGCGGCTCCAGTAGGCCAGGCTGTACCAGTTCAGGGTGCCCTGCTCGTGGAGCACGCGCGAGCGCACCGCCTCCTGGGTGGCCTCGTCGAGTTGGTGCAGCTCCACGTAGCGCCGCGGCAGGTGTTCCAGCCAGAAGTGGCTGTCGAAGTGGAGGTCCAGCAGGGTGCCGTCCATGTCCAGCAGGACGGTGTCGATGGCGCGCCAGTCGATCATCGCGATTCCCGGGTCGTGGCTTGCGGTAGGTGATATTGTATCAGGCGCCGCCACTTTCCAGGAAACGGAGCTCCGTCATGTCCTCGCCCAGCTGGCCCCAGAAACCCCAGGTGCTCGACCGCCGCTCGGTGGCCAGGAGCCGCCTCTTTCATGTGGAGGCCCTCGACCTGCGCTTCTCCAACGGCGCGGAGCGCACCTTCGAGCGCCTCACCGGCAGCGACCAGGGCGCGGTGATGATCGTCGCCATGCCGGACCCCGAGCACGTGCTGCTGATTCGCGAGTACGCCGCGGGCTTCGAGGACTATGTGCTGACCCTGCCCAAGGGCCTGGTGGACCCCGGCGAGGATATCGTCGGTGCCGCCAATCGCGAGCTGATGGAAGAGTGCGGCTTCGGGGCGAGCCGCATCGAGCCGCTGGTGGAGCTGTCGCTGGCCCCCAACTACATGCGCCACCGCATGCAGGTACTGCTGGCCAGCGAGCTCTACCCGAGACGCCTGCCGGGCGACGAGCCGGAGCCACTGATCGTCGAGACCCACGCCATCGACGAACTGCCCGCCCTGCTCGCCCGGGAGGACTTCCATGAGGCGCGGGCCATCGCCGCCCTCTACATCGCCCGGGAGCGGTTGCGCGCGGAGGCCGACCCGCCTCGGGTGTGGTAATCGCCGACGCCCCCGGACGGCGGCGTCGTCACGCAGGCGGGCTCAGCGTATGCCGTGCAGCCGCCTCAGGTTGCTGTTGCCTTCCTTCAGGCGCACCCAGCGTCCCTGGCGATAGCTGTCACGGCCGGCCTCGAGCAGGGTCATGATGTCCACGCCGTCCTCACCGGAGACCGGCGGCTGTCCGCCCTTGAGCAGCAGCGCCTCGGTGATGCGAGCGTAATACGCCGGATAGTCGCCCGGTACCGAAGGGTACTCGCGGGTGACCAAGTCGGGGCTTTCGTCGGTCCCCTCGTTGAGGGTGAGCCAGCCCGGCTCGGGATCCACGCCCCAGTCATCGTACGGCTCGAGCCCTTGCTTCAACCAGGCTTCCTGGGGATCGAGCCCGTAGGTCGAATAGCTGCCCTGCGTCCCGTGCAGCAGGAAGCGCGGGCTGGGTTCCGCGACCAGGGTACTGGCCTGCAGGGTCACCCGCAGCCGGTCGTACTCGAGCATGGCGACGAATTCGTCATCGACCTGGGAACCATCCCGCACCGTGCCCTGCTCCAGCAGGATGGCCCGCGGCATGCCGAACAGCTCCCGAGCCTGATCCAGCAGATGGGGGCCCAGGTCATACCAGATGCCGCCACCGGGCTTGTTGCGTTCACGCCAGCGATCGGTGACCCGGGGCCGATAACGATCGAAGCGCGAGGTGAAGGACACCAGCCGCCCCAGATGGCCCTCGTCGAGCAACTGGCGCACGGTGAGGAAGTCGCTGTCCCAGCGGCGATTCTGGAACACGCTGAGCATCAGTTCGGAGCGGTCGGCCTGGGCCCTGAGCGTACGCGCCTCGGACAGCGACACCGTCATCGGCTTGTCGATCACCACGTGCTTGCCGGCGGTCAGCGCCGCCTTGGCCATGGGAAAGTGCTGTTCGTTGGGCGTGGCGATGACCACCAGGTCGATGAGGCGATCCTCGAGCAACTCGCTGAGGTTGTCGACCACCTCCACCTCGGGCCAATCGGCCAATACCTTGTCGCGATTGGAACTGACTACCGTCATCAGTTCCAGCCTGGGAGCCGCCTTGATCAAAGGGGCATGAAACGTCTTGGCGGCCATGCCGTAGCCGACCAGGCCCACGTTCAGGGTCTGCGTCTTCATAGGAAATCCGTCTGCTTGCTTCACATCCATGACTCGCAGACCGGTATTCTCCGGCCTGCGAATCCCTTGTCAGGAAGGTAAGGATGAAGAACTCGAGACGATTAATCGAGCTTAACTTGCCTTGATGCAGTGCCGAGACACCGGCCGCTTGCCGACTCAGTCGAGCTTGGTGAGGTCGCGCACCGCGCCCTTGTCGGCGGAGGTGGCGAGCAGCGCATAGGCCTTGAGCGCCGCCGAGACCCTGCGGTCGCGCTGGATGCTCGGCTTCCAGGCGTGTGCGCCCTTCGCCTCCATGCTCTCGCGTCGCTTGGCCAGCTCCGCGTCGCTAAGCTTGACGTTGATCGCCCGGTTGGGGATATCGATCTGGATGATGTCGCCCGGCTCCACCAGGCCGATGGCGCCGCCGGCGGCGGCCTCCGGGGAGACGTGGCCGATGGACAGCCCCGAGGTGCCGCCGGAGAAGCGCCCGTCGGTGAGCAGTGCGCAGGCCTTGCCCAGCCCCTTGGACTTGAGATAGGAGGTCGGGTAGAGCATCTCCTGCATGCCCGGGCCGCCCTTGGGGCCCTCGTAGCGGATAACCACCACGTCGCCCTCCTTCACCTGGCCCCCCAGGATGTGCTCCACCGCCTGGTCCTGGGACTCCACCACATGGGCCGGGCCCTCGAAGACCAGGATCGACTCGTCGACGCCGGCGCTCTTCACCACGCAGCCATCCTCGGCGATGTTGCCCTTGAGCACGGCCAGGCCGCCCTCCCGGGAGAAGGCGTGCTCCAGGTCGCGGATGCAGCCGGTGGCGCGGTCGCCGTCGAGGCTCGGCCAGCGGGCGCTCTGGGAGAAGGCGGTCTGGGTGGGGATGCCGCCGGGGCCGGCCTTGAAGAACTCCACCACCTCGGGGCCGGGCGAGCGCATGATGTCCCACTCGTCCAGCGCCGCCTCGAGGCTGTCGCCGTAGACGGTGGGCACCCGGGTGTCGAGGACCCCGGCGCGGTCCAGCTCGCCGAGGATGGCCATGATGCCGCCGGCGCGGTGCACGTCCTCGATATGGTACTTCTGGGTGTTGGGCGCCACCTTGCACAGCTGCGGCACCTCCCGCGACAGGCGGTCGATGTCGGTCATGTCGAAGTCGACCCCGGCCTCCTGGGCGGCGGCCAGCAGGTGCAGGATGGTATTGGTGGAGCCGCCCATGGCGATGTCCAGGGTCATGGCGTTCTTGAACGCCGCCTTGGCGCCGATGGCCCGGGGCAGCAGGTGGGCCTCCTCGCCTTCGTAGTAACGCTTGGCCAGCTCGACGATGCGGTGACCGGCGGTCTCGAACAGGCGGCGGCGGTCGGCGTGGGTGGCCACCACGGTGCCATTGCCCGGCAGCGCCAGGCCCAGGGCTTCCATCAGGCAGTTCATGGAGTTGGCGGTGAACATGCCCGAGCAGGAGCCGCAGGTAGGACAGGCGCTGCGCTCGACTTCCGCCAGGGTGGCGTCGTCGACGCTGTCGTCGGCGGCCATCACCATGGCGTCCACCAGGTCGAGGCCGTGGTCGAGCAGCTTGGTCTTGCCGGCCTCCATGGGCCCGCCGGAGACGAAGATCACCGGAATGTTCAGGCGCATGGCGGCCATCAGCATTCCGGGGGTGATCTTGTCGCAGTTGGAGATGCACACCAGGGCGTCGGCGCAGTGGGCGTTGACCATGTACTCGACGCTGTCGGCGATCAGGTCGCGGCTGGGCAGCGAGTAGAGCATGCCGTCGTGGCCCATGGCGATGCCGTCGTCCACGGCGATGGTGTTGAACTCCTTGGCCACCCCGCCGGCCTTCTCGATCTCCCGGGCCACCAGCTGCCCCATGTCCTTCAGGTGCACGTGGCCGGGCACGAACTGGGTGAAGGAGTTGGCCACGGCGATGATCGGCTTGTGGAAGTCGTCGTCCTGCATGCCGGTGGCGCGCCACAGGGCGCGGGCGCCGGCCATGTTACGACCGGCGGTGGTGGTGCGGGAGCGATACTCGGGCATGGTGTCCTCTTCTCATTGCGGCCGCCCTGTCGCGCGGGCGGCTCGGGTGTCCAGTCGAACCCGAGATTCTGGCACGCGCGGCACGGCCTTGCCAGACGCCGAGCGCCTAACCGAACACCACCTTGGCGACATCCTTGTAGCGCCTGGCGAAGTGCACCGTGACCCCCGCCTTGAGGTAGTCGGGCAGTTCGTCGTAGTCGCGGCGGTTGGCCTCGGGCAGGATCACCTCGAAGATGTCGCTGCGCCGGGCGGCGATCACCTTCTCGCGGATGCCGCCCACCGGCAGCACCTGGCCGGTCAGGGTCAGCTCGCCGGTCATCGCCAGCGGCCGGTCGATGGCCTGGTGCCGGGCCAGCGAGAGCAGCGCCGTGGCCATGGTCACCCCCGCCGAGGGGCCGTCCTTGGGCGTGGCGCCCTCCGGCACGTGCAGGTGCACGAAGGCGGAGTCGAAGAAGTCGGCGTCGGCGCCGTATTCGCTGAGGTGGCCCAGGGCGAAGCTGTAGGCGATGTTGGCCGACTCCTGCATCACCTCGCCGAGCTTGCCGGTGAGCTTGAAGCCGCGGGTCAGGGAATGCACCTTGGTGGCCTCGATGGGCAGGGTGGCGCCGCCCATGGCGGTCCAGGCCAGGCCGGTGACCACGCCCTCGCCCTCGAGCACCTGCTCCTTGCGGAAGATCGGCGCGCCGAGGAAGTCCTCCAGGTTGTTCACCGAGACCTTCACCGACTGCTGGCCGTTCTCCAGCAGCTTGACGGCCGCCTTGCGCACGATGCTATGCAGCTGCTTCTCGAGCTGGCGCACCCCGGCCTCGCGGGCATAGCCCTCGATCACCTGGCGCAGCGCCGCCTCGGTGAGGTTGATGCGCTTCTTGGCGATGTTGTCGCGCTTGAGCAGCTTGGGCCACAGGTGGTGCTTGGCGATGGCCACCTTCTCCTCGGCGATGTAGCCGGAGAGGCGGATCTGCTCCATGCGGTCGAGCAGCGCCGGGGGGATCGAATCCAGGGTGTTGGCGGTACACACGAAGAGCACCTTGGAGAGGTCCAGACGCACGTCCAGGTAATGGTCGAGGAAGTCGATGTTCTGCTCCGGGTCGAGCACCTCGAGCAGCGCCGAGGCGGGGTCACCCTGGAAGGACTGGCCCATCTTGTCGACCTCGTCGAGCATGATCACCGGGTTCTCGACCTCGACCTCCTTGAAGGCCTGCACCAGCTTGCCGGGCATGGCGCCGATGTAGGTGCGCCGGTGGCCCTTGATCTCCGCCTCGTCGCGCATGCCGCCCACCGAGAAGCGGTAGAACTGGCGCCCCAGGGCCTCGGCGATGGAGCGGCCGACGGAGGTCTTGCCCACCCCCGGGGGGCCCACCAGCAGCAGGATGGAGCCGCCCACGTCGCCCTTGAAGGTGCCCTCGGCGAGGAACTCGACGATGCGCTCCTTCACATCCGCCAGGCCGTCGTGGTCGCGGTCGAGCACCTGGCGGGCATGGGCCAGGTCGAGCTGGTCCTGGCTGCGCACGCCCCAGGGCATGCTGGTCAGCCAGTCCAGGTAGTTGCGGGTGGTGCCGTACTCCGGCGAGCCGGTCTCCAGTACCGAGAGCTTGTCGAGCTCCTCCTCGATGCGGGTCAGCACCTTGGGCGGCACCACCAGTCCCTCGAGACGCTCGCGGAAGGTGTCGACGTCGTTCTCGCGGTCGTCCTTGGAGATGCCCAGCTCGCGCTGGATCACCTTGAGCTGCTCGCGCAGGAAGAACTCGCGCTGGCGCTCCTGCATCTGGGCGTTGACCTGGTCGCTGATCTCGCTCTGCAGCTGGGCGACCTCGATCTCCTTGCGCAGCAGCGGCAGCACCTTCTGCATGCGGGCGAGCACCGGCAGGGTGGCCAGCACGTCCTGCAGTTCGTGGCCCTTGGCCGAGGTGATGGCCGCGGCGAAGTCGGTGAGCGGCCCCGGCTCATGGGGACTGAAGCGGTTGAGGTAGTGCTTGAGCTCCTCACCGTAGAGCGGGTTGATCGGCAGCAGCTCCTTGATGCCGTTGATCAGCGACATGGCATAGGCGCGCGCCTCGTCCGCCTCGGCGTCGACCGGCTCGCGGGGATAGCTCACCTCCACCAGGTAGGGCGGCTCCTTGGAGAGCCAGCGCTGGATGTGGAAGCGCTGCAGGCCCTGGGCGATGAACTGGAGCTGCTGATCCTCGCCCTGCAGCTTGTGCACCTTCACGGCGGTGCCGATCTCGGGGAAGTCGTCGTGGCTCAGGCCCTCCACCGCCGCCTCACCGACGAAGGCCAGGCCCACCACGTGGTGGGGCGTGTTGCCCACCCGGCGGATGGTCTCCTCCCAGCGCTCGCGGTTGATCACCAGCGGCTGCACCTGGGCGGGGAAGAAGGGTCGGTTATGGATGGGCAGCAGGTAGATGCGCTCGGGCAGCGTGTCACGGGCCGGCACCACGGCATGCTGGCCCTCGGTGGCCTCGTCGTCGAGAGAGAAGGTCTCGCCCTCGTCCCGGGCCTCGTCGAACCACGCCGAAGCGTCCGGGTCGTAGCGGTGATCCTGGTCGTCGGTCATGAAATCTCGTCCTGATCCAAGCGGGTTGGGCGTAAGCCGTTGGGCACAGGAATGCGGGCGATGCACGCCGAGTTCAAGTCGACGGGCGACTTTCCGGCCCTGCAACCTAGCGCCAGAGCGGCGGCAGGGGGCGGCCATTGACCCGCACCCGGCCGCGCACCACGTCGATCTCGAGCTCCCGGGTATCCAGCGGCTGGCCCAGCCACAGCGCCACCACGGTGGGTACGTCGTGCCAGGTGAAGTCGCCATCCAGGCGGGTCAGCCACCTGGCCTGCTCGGCCTCCTCGTCGAGGCGTGCCACGTTGAGCTCGTCGAGGCGACGGGGATCGAAGATCAGGGCCCCCTCGCCCCGGGCCGAGAGGCCCAGCATAGGGCTGTCCAGGTCGACCGCGGTGACGTCCAGGCGCGGGGAGTCGTGCAGCATGGCCAGCAGCTCCGGTTCGAGGCGCTCGACCAATTCGCGGGGCGTCTGCCGATGGGCCTGCATGACCTCCTCGCGCAGGCGCCGCAGGGCGGCCCGCAGGGCATCGGCGTGGATCCGCGACAGCTCCATGGCCACCTTGCCGGTGAGCAGCACCTGCTCGGCCGCCATGACCCGCCCCAGGGTCAGCTCGCCGTCGAGGCGCAGCTCGCGGTCGTCCAGCTGCATGTGGCTGCGGTAGAGCAGCTCGCTGCCTTCCAGCTCGAGATCGGGCTGGCGCCAGGCCAGGCTGTCGAGGCGCAGCAGGTCGTGCTGGGTGAAGTGGTAGGCGCCTTCGGTGTAGGCGTAGCGGCTCTCCAGGGTGGCGGGCCCCGCCTCCAGGCTGGCGACGCCGTCGGTGAGCCGCCAGGGCTGCAGGCGCGCGCGCAGCCACCAGTCACCGTACTCGCCGCCGAAGGTGATCTTCCCGCCCTGGAAGTCGAGCTCGCGGAGGCCCTGGCTGACCAGGAAGGGCGAGAGCCGTACATCGCCCTCCAGGCTGCCTCCCAGGGTCTGGTAGCGGGCCTGCCAGTGCGGCGCCCGGGACGGCAGGGCATCGCCGAACAGCCGCACCTGGTGGGGTCCCAGGGTGGGGTGTGCCTGGCCGTCGACCCGGGTGCTGAGCACGCCGTGGCGCGCCCGGTAGGGCACGACCAGCTGCCAGCCGTCACCCAGCAGCGGCGAGATGCGCACCGTGCCGGAGGAGGCGAGCCAGCCCCGCTCCACCTCGCTGCGCTCCACCACCAGCTCGCCGCGCGCCTCCAGGTCCTCCAGGGCGCGGGCGAGTTCGCGCTCGAAGAGCAGCGAGGCGATGTACTGGGCCACCGCCCAGAGCAGCGCCAGTCCCACCACCACCGGGACGATCAGTCGTTCCTTGCGCATTGCGGCCCCCTTCCATGCGACGCCCGGGCGGCACCCCGGGGTGCCCTCCATGCACGACCTAGTGTAGCCAGAACCAGAGGTGCATGATGCTCCAGGCGTAGATGCCCGCCAGGACGTCGTCGATCATGATTCCGAAGCCGCCGGCGACGTGCCGATCCGCCCAGCGGATGGGAAACGGCTTGATCACGTCGAAGACCCGGAACACCACGAAGCCCCACAGCGCCGCCTCCCAGGAGAAGGGCACCGCGGCCATGGTGATCCAGTAGCCGACGAACTCGTCCCAGACGATGCCGGAGTGGTCATGGACGCCCAGGTCCTGAGAGGTCTTCTCGCAGAGCCAGACGCCCCACACGAAGGCCACCACGATGACGCCCCAGTACCAGGAGAGCGGCAGCTCGGAGAGCAGCCAGTAGAAGGGAATCGCGGCCAGGGTGCCGAAGGTGCCGGGCGCGAAGGGCACCGCCCCGCTGCCCAGGCCGAAGGCCAGGTAGTGGATGGGGCGATGCCAGACGCTGGACGGTGCGCGGTTCATGGCGCCCCTCCCCCGGCGACCTCGCCTCCGAAGTGCTGCCAACCCGCGCGCCGGGCCCCGGCGACGCCGCGCAGGCCGGGCTCGGCCTCCAGCCGGCCGATCACCGTCAGCGGCAGGCCGAGCGCGGCCAGGCGCCGTTGCGCCTCGTCCAGGTGCTCGGGCGCCACGCATGCCAGCAGCTCATAGTCGTCGCCGCCGGTCAGCGCCGCCTGTCGTGCGACCGCTTCGCCCTGGGCCGCCACCAGGCCCTCGGCCAGCGGCAGGGCCTCGGGGTCGAGGCGCGCCCCGACGCCGGAACGCTCCAGGATGTGCCCCAGGTCGGCGACCAGGCCGTCGGAGACGTCGATGGCCGCCCTGGCCAGCCCGGCCAGGGCCTCGCCGGCGGCCAGCCGCGGCTGCGGGCGCAGGTAGCGGGCGATGAGCGGGTGCTCGAGGTCGCGCTCGCCGCGGCGCCACAGTGCCAGGCCGCCGGCACCGCCGCCCAGCTCACCGGTGACCGCGACGAGATCGCCGGGTCGAGCGCCACCGCGGGTCAGGGCGGCCTCGGGGGCCACCTCGCCCATCACGGTCACGCCGATGGCCAACTGGCCGCGGGTCACGTCGCCACCGGCCAGGGCGGTACCGGTGGCGTCGCACAGGGCGCGGAAGCCCTGCGCGAAGGCATCGACCCAGGCGTCGTCGACCTCCTCCAGGGCCAGCGCCATCAGGCACCAGCGGGCCTTGGCGCCCATCGCGGCCAGGTCGCTGAGGCTCACCGCCAGGGCACGATGACCGATGGCCGTCGCCGGTGCCTCCGGCGGGAAGTGCACACCGGCCACCGAGGTGTCGACGCTCACCGCCAGCCGCCGCCCGGGAGTCGGGGCAAGCAGTGCACCGTCATCCCCCACGCCCAGCGCCACGCCGGCCTCGGGACCGGGCGTCGGCGGCGTGAAGTAGCGGGCGATGAGGTCGAATTCGCTCTGCATCCGGGGCCCCTTCAGCGGCGGCGGGCGGTCACTTCGGCGCTGCGCAGACGCCCGGCGAGCTTGTCGAGGATGCCGTTGACGTACTTGTGGCCCTCGGTAGCACCGAAGGCCTTGGCCAGCTCGACGCCTTCGTTGATCACCACCCGGTACGGCACCTCCAGGCGGCGCGAGAGTTCGTAGGCGCCCAGGCGCAGGATGGCCCGCTCGATGGCGTCCAGTTCCTCCAGGCGACGGTCGAGCAGCGGGGCGATGGCGGCATCCAGGTCGGGCTGGAAGCGGGCCACGTTGTGCACCAGCTCATGGAAGAGCGCCAGATCGGCGATCTCCATCACCTTGTGCCAGTTCTCGTGGTCCTCCAGATCGTCGTCGGCCACCTGGCTGCGGAATTCGGCCTCCACGGTGGTCATCGACTTGCCGGTCATCTGCCACTGGTAGAGGCACTGCACCGCCAGCTCGCGGGCGGCGCGGCGCGCCTGTTGGGCCTTGGAAGGAGTACGCTCACGCTCGCGGCTCATGCCTCACCCCCGGCGTCGCCCAGGCGGCGCAGCAACGAGACCATCTCCATGGCCGCCATGGCCGCCTCGGCACCCTTGTTGCCGGCCTTGGTGCCGGAACGCTCGATGGCCTGCTCGATGGAGTTGACGGTGAGCACGCCGTTGGCGATGGGGGTGTCGAACTCCAGTTGCAGGTTGCCCAGGGCGGCGTTGCAGCCGCCGGCCACGTATTCGAAGTGGGGAGTGCCGCCGCGGATCACCGCGCCCAGCGCGATCACCGCCTCGGGACGCACCGCCTTGAGCACGCGCTTGACTGCCAGGGGCAGCTCCCAGGCGCCGGGCACGTGGACGATGTCGATGTGCTCGGCGTCGACGCCGTGGCGCACCAGGCTGTCCACCGCGCCCTCCACCAGGCTGTCCACCACGTGGTGGTTGAAGCGGCCCACCACGATGACGTAGTGGGCATCCACGTCGACGAAGCTGCCTTCCACTTGAGAAATGGGTTCCATGTCGGTTTCCTGCTGAGGCTAACGGGCACAGCGGAGCCGCGCCCGGTGTTGATCGGGGGTCGTCGTCACTCGCCGGCGGCATCGCCGGCCGCGGCCGGGACGTCCCCGGGGTTGAGGCGTTCGACCACCTCCAGGTCGAAGCCGGAGAGCGCCGAGAACTTCCAGGGCGAGCTGAGCAGGCGCATCTGGCCCACGCCCAGATGGCGCAGGATCTGCGAGCCGGTGCCGATGGTCAGGTAGTTGCCGGCGCCGTCGGAATCGCTGGTACGCGGCGCCCGCTTGCGCTCCAGGAAGACGTCGAGGTGATCGCGCAGATCGAGACGCGGCCGGCCGTCATCGAGCAGCACGAAGACGCCGCGTTCGGCGCGGGCCACCTCGGCGACGGCCTGGTGGGAAGTCCAGGTGGCATTCTCGCCCTTCTGCAGGCAGAGCAGGTCACGCATGGCATCGGCCAGGTGCACGCGTACCGTGGTCGGGACGTCGGGGCTCGGCCGCCCCTTGACCAGCGCCAGGTGGTGGGCGCCCTGGATGCTGTCGCGGAAGACGTGCAGGGTCAGCTCGCCGAAGGCGGTGTGCACCGGCGAGGCCTCCACGTGCTCCACGGTCTGCTCGTTGTGGATGCGGTAGTGGATCAGGTCGGCGATGGTGCCCATCCTGATGCCGTGCTCGGCGGCGAAGCGCTCGAGCTCGGGGCGCCGCGCCATGCTGCCGTCGTCGTTCATGATCTCGCAGATCACGCCGCTGGGCTCCAGGCCGGCCAACGCCGCCATGTCGCAGGCCGCTTCGGTGTGGCCGGCGCGGCGCAGCACGCCGCCCGGCTCCGCCATCAGCGGGAAGATGTGCCCCGGCTGGACGATGTCCTCGGGCTTGGCGTCGCGGGCCACCGCGGCCTGCACGGTGCGCGCGCGGTCGGCGGCGGAGATGCCGGTGGTGACGCCCTCGGCGGCCTCGATGGACAGCGTGAACTTGGTCGAGAAGCCGGAGCCGTTGTCGGTGACCATCAACGGCAGCCTGAGTCGCTCGCAGCGGGACCGGGTCATGGGCAGGCAGATCAGGCCACGGGCATGGCGGGCCATGAAGTTGATGTGCTCGGCCTGCACCATCTCGGCGGCCATGATGATGTCGCCCTCGTTCTCGCGATCCTCATCGTCCATGAGGATCACCATCTTGCCCTGACGGATGTCCTCGATCAGGTCCTCGATGGGGGCCAGGCCCCCGGCAGTGGCGTGCACCATGAGATCTCCACAAATTCAGCGTGGCGGGCGTCGCGGGAAGGCGACGGGCGCGTCTTCCTCGGGCGTCGCCCCGCCTCGAAACGGCGTCAGGGTACCGTGGCATGGCGCCAGGCGCCAGTTCGAAGCGCCCGGCTGGATGTGTCGCCCCTGGATCAGGCCCCGGGCGCCGTGCGACGCAGCGGACGGGCGGTGATGCGCCAGTCGTGGCCCACGGCGCGGATATCGAGGATCTCCAGCGGGCGCTGCTGGGCCATGGTCTCGATGCCGGCGAGCTGGAACAGCGGCCGGGCGTCGCCACCCAGCAGGGTCGGCGCCACGAACAGCTGCATCTCGTCCACCAGGCCGGCATCGAGCATCGCGCCGGCGAGCGTCGCACCGGTCTCCAGCAGCACCTCGTTGACCTGCTCCACCTCGGCCAGGTGGCGCAACAGGGCGTGGAGGTCGACGCGGCCGTCGGCGCCGACGGGCAGCGCCAGCACCTCCGCCCCGGCGGCCGCCAGGCGCTCGCGCCGCTCCGGGTCATGCCCCTCGACGGTGGCTACCAGGGTACGGCCCGGTTCCACCAGGCAGGCCGCCGCCTCGGGCAGGCGCAGGTGGGTGTCCACCACCACCCGCAGCGGCTGGCGGGCCGCGATGGCCTCGGCGTCGGCCAGCTCGAGCTGGTCGGGGCGCACGGTGAGTCGCGAGTTGTCGAAGATCACCGACTCCACGCCGGTGAGCACGGCGCTCGAGCGCGCCCGCAGGCGCTGCACCTCGCGTCGCGCCTGGGGCCCGGTGATCCACTGCGACTCGCCGGAACGCATGGCGGTGCGGCCGTCGAGGCTCATGGCCATCTTGAGGCGCACGAAGGGGCGGCCGTGGTCCATGCGCAGGATGAAGCCGGGATTCAGTGCCCGGGCCCGCTCCTCGAGTAGGCCGACCTCCACCGTGATGCCGGCGTCGCGCAGCATGGCGATACCGCGGCCGGCCACCGCCGGGTTGGGGTCGGCCATGGCCACCACCACCCGGGCCACCCCGGCCTCGATCAGCGCCACCGCGCAGGGGCCGGTGCGCCCCTGGTGGGAACAGGGCTCCAGGGTGACATAGGCGGTCGCGCCGCGGGCCGCCTCGCCGGCGGCACGCAGGGCGTGCACCTCGGCGTGGGGTTCGCCGGCACGCGCGTGGAAGCCCTCGCCCACCGCGCAACCGTCCTTGACCAGCACGCAGCCCACGCGGGGATTGGGATGGGTGGTATAGAGGCCGCGTCGGGCCAGCTCGAGGGCCCGGGCCATCCAGGCTTCGGGGGTCGGTTCGGCCATGGGGTGCTCCGGGTGGATCGGGTCAGCGCTCGGGCTCGTCGGGCAGGAAGTTCGGTTCCTGGGCCAGGCGATCGATCTCGGCGCGGAATTCGTCGATGTCCTGGAAGCGGCGGTAGACCGAGGCGAAACGGATGTAGGCCACCTGATCCAGGCCACGCAGGGCGTACATGACTTCCTCGCCGATGTCACGGGCGTGGATCTCGCGGTCGCCGCGGGCGCGCAGGGACTGGCGGATGCGCTGCACCCCCGCCTCGATCGCCTCGGCGCTGACCGGGCGTTTCTCCAGGGCGCGCAGTATGCCGGCGCGCAACTTGTGCTCGTTGAACGCCTCGCGGGAGCCGTCGCCCTTGATCACCCGCGGCATCACCAACTCGGCGGTCTCGTAGGTGGTGAAGCGCTCGCCACAGGCCACGCACTGGCGGCGGCGGCGCACCTGATCGCCCTCGGCGACCAGCCGCGAGTCGGTGACCTTGGTGTCATTGGTGCCGCAGAAGGGGCAATGCATGGAGGGTTCCAGGAGTCGACGTGACGATGAACGTTGGGGCATTGTAACGGGTCGGAGAGTCGGCGCCCACCTCGCGGCGCCCGCCTTGCGGCCCGCGGCGCGGCCGTCACCCCACCAGGAGCCCCCATGCGCAACCGTCGTACCCCCCTGCTCGCCAGCCTGCTGATGCTCTCCCCCGTCGCCCTGGCCGACGACCACTGGCCGGCCCCGGTGAAGGCCCTCAGCGAGCAGGGACTGACCATCCACGGCGAGTTCGAGGCCCCCGGCGGGCTGACCGGCTACGGCGCCAGCCACTCCGGCGGCGAGGTAGCGATCTACCTGCTCCCGGACGGCGAGCACGCCATCGTCGGTACCCTGGTGGACGCCGCAGGCGAGGACCTCTCCGCGGCCGCCCTGGACGAACACGTGCGCGCCGAACGCTTCGCCGAGGTGTGGCGGGAGCTGGAGGATAGCCACTGGATCGCCGACGGCGATCCCGATGCCGAGCGCATCCTCTATACCTTCACCGACCCCAACTGCCCCTACTGCCGCCGGTTCTGGCAGGACACCCGGCCCTGGGTGGAGGCCGGCGAGGTGCAGTTGCGGCATATCATGGTGGGCATCCTCGAGTCGGACAGCCCCGCCAAGGCGGCCTCCCTGCTCGGCGCCGAGGATCCGGCGGCGGCGCTGCGCGCCCACAGCGGCCCTGGGGAGGAGATCGAGGCCGGCCCCCAGCCGCGCGAGATCGAGGAGCGGGTCTACGCCAACAACCAGCTGTTCGACTCGCTGGGCTTCGTGGCCACCCCCACCACCCTCTACCGCGACGGCGACCGGGTGGAGCGCCTCCAGGGGGTGCCCGAGCCGGAGGCGCTGAAAGAGGCCATGGGCGGCCCCGCGCCCTGAACGGTCGAGACCGTGCGCCCGGCGATGGTGACGAAGGCCAGCCTCAGAACCTGTCGATCGGCACCTTGAGGTAGACCTGACCGTTGTCCTCCGCGGGAGGCAGCTCGCCGGCGCGCATATTGACCTGCACCGAAGGGATGATCAGCCGTGGCATGCCGAGGGTGGCGTCGCGTTCGGTGCGCATCCTGACGAATGCCTCCTCGCCGATGCCCTCGTGGACGTGGACGTTGTGGGCGCGCTGCTCGGCCACGGTGGTCTCGTGCTGATACTCCTCGCGCCCCGGCGCCTTGTAGTCGTGGCACAGGAAGAGGCGCGTCTCGTCCGGCAGCGCCAGCACCTTCTGGATGGAGCGATAGAGGGTGCGCGCATCGCCGCCGGGGAAGTCGCAGCGGGCGGTGCCGTAGTCGGGCATGAACAGGGTGTCGCCGACGAAGGCGGCATCGCCGATCACGTAGGTCAGGCAGGCCGGGGTGTGTCCCGGGGTATGCAGCACCCGCCCTCCCAGGTTGCCGATGGCGAAGGTATCGCCCTCCTCGAAGAGGCGGTCGAACTGGCTGCCGTCCCGGGCGAACTCGGTACCGGCGTTGAAGGCCTTGCCGAAGATCTCCTGGACCTCGACGATCCGGGCGCCGATGCCGGTCAGCCCGCCCAGCTTCTCTTGCAGGTAGGGCGCGGCGGAGAGGTGGTCGGCGTGGACATGGGTCTCGAGGATCCACGCTACCTCGAGCCCCTCGTCGCGGACGAGGGCGATGATCTCGTCGGCGGAGCGCACATCGGTGCGCCCGGCGGCATAGTCGAAGTCGAGCACCGAATCGAGAATGGCGCAGGCATTGCTCTCGGGGGCCTGCACCACATAGCTGAAGGTGTTGGTGGGCTCGTCGAAGAAGGGGGTGACGATCGGGCTGGACATGTCAACGACCTCCGTGACGATCGTGCTCTGCTGGATGGTCACAGCATAGCCGATACAATATTATAACGATATATCAATTATTTATATTTTAGCCCGCGCCTACAACTCGATGCTCTCACCATAGGCCGGAATCTCCGCCTGGATGTCGCTCTCGGCCAGGGCTCGCTGCAGGGCCTGCTGGGCACCGGGCTCGCCATGCACCAGATAGAAGCGCGGCCGGTGGCGGAAGGCCCCGGCCCAGCCGATCAGTTGGGCCTGGCCGGCATGGGCAGAGAAGCCGCCGAGGGTGTGCACCCTGGCCTTCACGGCGAGCTCCTGTCCGAACACACGGATGCGCTCGGCGCCGTCGACGATCTGGCGCCCCAGGGTACCGGCGGCCTGAAAGCCGACGATCACCAGCCGGGTGCTGGGCCGTTCCAGGTTGTAGCGGAAGTGGTGGACGATGCGGCCGCCGTCACACATCCCGGCGCCGGCGATGATGATCGCCCCGCCATGGATGCGGTTGATGGCCATCGACTCCTCCACCGTTCGCGTCAGGCGCAGCACCGGCAGGTAGCGGTCGGGATCGCCGCTGGCGGCCACGTTCAGCACCTTGAGGTCCTCGGGGTTCAGCGACTTGCGGGCACGGCGGTAGAGTTCGGTGACCCGGATCGCCATGGGGCTGTCGAGGAACACCATCTGCTGGCGCAGCCGGCCCTCGTGGTAGAGCACCCCGAGGTGATAGAGGATCTCCTGGCTCCGCCCCACCGCGAAGGCGGGAATCAGCACATTACCGCCATCGGCATGGGCCGCCTCCAGCACCCGGGCGAACTCCTCGATGGTCTCCTCCAGCGGACGGTGGTCGCGATCACCGTAGGTGCTCTCCATCAGCACCAGGTCGGCATCGAAGAGCTTCTCGGGATCCTTCATCAGCACCGAGCCGGGGTTGCCGAGGTCGCCGGAGAACACCAGCCGCTTCTGCTGGCCCCCGGAGGGAATGGTGAGCTCGACGATGGCCGAGCCCAGGATATGCCCGGCCTCCCGGAACACCAGGGTGGCGCCGCCGGGCAACTCGCTGGGCCGGCCATAGGAGTGCGACTCGCAGAGCGCCAGGGTCTGCTCCACGTCCCCGGGCTCGTAGAGCGGCTCCACCGTCGGCTTGCCGGCCTTGTGGCGCCACTTGTTCTCCCACTCGAGGTCCTTGGCCATGACGAAGGCCGCGTCCTGCAGCAGGATCTCCAACAGGTCGCGGGTGCCACGGGTGCAGTGGATGGGCCCGCGGTACCCTTCGCGCACCAGCTTGGGCAGCAGGCCCGAGTGGTCCAGATGAGCGTGGGACAGCACCACCGCCTCGAGCTGCGTCGCCAGGGCACCGAAGGGCCGGGCGTTGAGCCGATCGGCATCGGGGCCGCCCTGATGCAGCCCGCACTCCAGCAACAGGCGGTGCGGGCCCTTGTCACCGTCCACCGCGATCAGGTAGCGGGACCCGGTGACCTCGCCCACGGCTCCCTGGAAGGTCAATGTCGACATGCTGGCATCCCCCTGGCGGCCACACCGGCTTCTGCCATCAGCATAATGGAGACATCGCTACCGAGCCTCCTTCCCGTGCCGCCCCCCTTCCTTTTCATTACCGGTTGCCGATGCATCACCGCGGGTGATCATCTATAAAAATCTTGTCAGTTACCCGGCATCCTTTTACTCTATTTTCGTCTATCATCTATCGGCGCTCCGGCGCCTCAATCGAGAGCCATTCAGGATGCAAGACAGCCCCACACTCGTACTGGTCATGGGCGTATCCGGATCGGGAAAATCCTTCATCGGCGAGCGCGTCGCCGAGGCCTTGAAGGCCGATTTCATCGATGCCGATGACCATCACAGCCCCACCAGCATCGCCAAGATGTCACGCGGCGACCCCCTCAACGACGGCGACCGGGAAGGCTGGCTCGCCACCCTGGCCGACTTCTACCGGGACCACCGCCGGCGGGAGCGTCCGCTGGTCATCGGCTGCTCGGCATTGAAGCGCCGTTACCGCGACAAGTTGCGCCAGGGCGCCCCCGACCTGAAGATCCTCTACCTGCACGGCAGCCGCGAGCTTCTCCTGGACCGACTGCGTGGCCGGAAGGGGCACTTCTTCCAGGGTGATCATATGCTGGATAGTCAGCTCGGCGACCTGGAGCCTCCCGGTGACGATGAGGCGATTCGCGTGGATGTCGCCCTGCCTCCTGAGGATATCGTCACGGAATTCCTGCGCCGAATCGAATCCTGAATCGCACCACTCCCGGGCAGGAAAAGGCAGTAAAGAGACATCGAAAAAGGGAGGCCGCCGGCCCAAGCCATTTACCTTAAGTGTGGCTGGCCAGTGCTAACGGGCTAACAATGAAGGGCCAGTGGTTACTCCACTGGCCCTTTCTCGTATGTGGCTGTGAACCAGACACCTACAACAAGACCACGCCAAATGTGAATGATAGTCATTAGCATTTGATGCTTTTTGGCAGCTCCTCTTGACAGTCCTCCATAGTTACTCCAGAGTTACTCTGTACAACAGAGGAATAGCTGATGACTACTCAGAAAATGGTAACCATTGAGGTAAACGCCGATACGTTCCAAAGGCTTCAGCAGCTTGCTAAGCCTTTTACCGACAGCCCCGATTGTGTGATCTCCAGGCTAATCGACTATTATCAATCTAATAGAAAGCTTAGCAATGAGAGTGAGTGCCAATATTACGTCACCAAAGATGGTATAAAACTTCCTTACGGTGAAATCGCGGGGACCTATAAGCCAAGGGGGAGCGAAGAGGGGTTCGATCTAAAAGGTCGTATTTGTGAAGCAGGCATAGAATTCGAGGGTGTGGTGTTTGATGAGCCCTCACCAGCCGCGAATTATGCAAAAAAATCTGTAGGGGCGAGTGAATCAGCTGCCAGCACAAACGGTTGGACCTTTTGGAAATATATAGATCCCAAAACTGGAAGGCGCATGTCCCTGGATGAATATCGCAAGAAACTAGACTTGAAAAATCTAACTCTTGAAGATCTGGGGCTCTGATATGAACGACAACCAAAAAGAAGTGCTAGTATTTACGGGCATAGCTCTTCTTTTAATGCTTATCTTTCCACCATTCCATGCCCAGCTATCTGGCGGGGTTTCAGTCGGTCATGGATATGGTTTTATACTCAACCCTCCAAGAAGAGGGGCGAGAATAGACGTAGGAATATTGCTAATCCAATGGTTTTTTGTAGCTAGCATTGGGGGGCTGGCGTATAGATATTTCAAAGATTAGAAGCATCTATTCATACTTGCCGTAGTAAATTATCTTTTCAACGGCTACTGGCCCTTTTGCCAGCCCAAATCGCATTGCTGGAGTTTTCTTGTCGCTCCCTTTGATACAGAAGTTGTAGTACACTCTGAATATTTCACCCAGCTTGATATACATATCAGGCCTATAGGCCGAGTAAAGGTACCATACCCTTCTGTTATTTGCGCCCGATGACATAGGGCGCTCAAACATTGACACAGAGCGCCTGGCCTTCATAAAGAACCTGTCGACTGCATTCAAAGAGCCACGGTTATATAGATTTGCAACATGGGTCTTGTCATATTTTTCCATGGGGGTAATGGCCGCCATCATCCTTTCTGGCTCGGACATCGTAGCCAAGGGATGCGTTATCCAGTTCTCCGGTGATCCTTTTATTCTGGTTGGATACTCAAGGAGGTCGCAAATCATCAGGCGCACAGTAGCGTGCAGCGCGTCATCAGTGAGCGCCTTCACGCTTGTCCCTGCATACCGTGCAATGCTGCGCAGTGAGGCCATGCGCCTCCTTTCCTTTTCATCCACTGTGAACTCTTTGGCACCTTTAAGCATAAACCCATCCGACACCCCCTTGGCAATCTCCTCTCGAAATGCAGATATATAGGACATCTTCATGCCACTATCAACATCCATATAAAACCGAGTCTTTCCAACATTGGAAAACAGGTCCTTGAGGAAATAAAAATGCGCAAGCATGGTGTACTCGTTATGAACAAGCGCTCCTCTCGCTGGAACATTTGTCGTGCTGTCATAAAACTCTGAGGAACCACTTTTATTCAAGGCACTGTCGATGTTTAGCTTTAAGGAAACATCCTCCATCAACCCTTTCCCTGTAACCTTTTCAAACGCCGCCACTGGAACTGGATCACGGGATGCGAATTCACTGGGAAGCCAGATCCTTGCATACTTCCTATGGTGTTTAGGCTCTAGAGAGTCGGCGGTCTCAAGTTCCAAGCGCAACGCTATTGAAGGGTGCTCGGTCCACCGACGGATTTCTTGAGCACCTCGGCGTAAACTTCCAGCGGCGTTCGCCAGTCC
>NZ_JAUFPL010000010.1:0-29625 GCF_030409215.1 Halomonas ramblicola
CACCGCGGAAATGTCGTGGCTGATGAACCACTCCAGACGCCGGCGATAGCTCTCGGCGTCGAAGCGGCCCTCCTGGTCGAAGTCGGTGATGGGAAACGACAGCAAGCCATCACCGATGGCTTGTACCACTGCTTGTCTGGAAAACTTCACTCAATCCCCCTCTTTTTATTGATGTTTCGTCTCGACATTTGCCATACATCATACAAACTAAGTGAGAGCAAGATGTATGACAACAAAGACTATGGTCGATAAGACGAAGGTCGTAATGGCGGGGATGCACAAAAAAGCGCCCGCCGGTTGTCGACCGACGGGCGCTCGTGGATCAGCGATGCCTCGCGACTGGCCTCAGGGGACCGTGCTGATCATCTCGAAGCCGGGGTTCACGAAGACGCGGTTATTGGCGATAACGCTCATCCTTCCCCCTTCAGGACAGGTCCCCCGGGGACGTGAACCCCACGAGACGCGCACAACCGGCCGCCCACACCTCGGCCGTGAGCTCCGCCACGGCGGCGGTAGGGAAGCCCGGGCCACGATCGCCCCGCCCCTCCACCAGCAGCCCGGCGAGTGCCCCGACCAGCGGCATATGGCTCACCAGTATCAGCGGTCGGTCGTCCGGCTGCTCGAGCAGCCAGTCGGCCACCGCCTGGGGCGGATCGTCGGGGGTGAGGATCGACAGCGACTCGACCTCGTGGCCGAGGGCCTCGGCGATGGCGTCCGCGGTCTGCCGCGCCCGCCGGTAGGGACTGGCCAGCAGGCGCAGGCCGGCCAGGTCGTCACGGCCCGCCAGCCAGGCCCCCACCCGTCGGGTCTCGTCCAGGCCCCGTTCGGTGAGGGGGCGATAGATGTCGGGGCTGCCCGGGCCCGCCTCGCCGTGGCGCATGATCAGCAGTCGCTCAGCCATGGGGGCCTCCTTCGTCGCGATGGGCCTGGCGCACGTCCTCCCGGGAGAGGATGAACTCCACGTCGCTGCTCTGCTCGCCGAGCATCAGCATCTGCGCCATCTCCTGGGCCGGCACGCCCTTGAACAGCACCTGGTAGAGGCCCTCGGCCAGCGGCATGTAGACGCCCTCCTCGCGCGCCTTGTCGCGCACCAGGTGCACGGTGTTGACCCCCTCGGCCACCTGGCCCAGGGCCTCCACGGCCTCGTCCAGGGAGTGGCCCTCGCCCAGGGCGTAGCCGACCCGGTAGTTGCGCGACAGGTTCGACGAGCAGGTGACGATCAGGTCGCCCACCCCGGCCAGGCCCAGGAAGGTCATGGGATTGGCGCCGCAATAGACGGCGAAGCGGCTCATTTCCGCCAGCGCCCGGGTCATCAGCATGCTGCGGGTGTTCTCGCCCATGCCGAGTGCCGCCGCCATGCCGGCGGCGATGGCGTAGATGTTCTTCAGCGCCCCGCCCAGCTCCACGCCGTAGCGGTCGTTGCTGGCGTAGACCCGGAAGTAGTCGCAACCCAGGGCCGTCTGCACCCGGGTGCGGGTCTCGGGGTCGTCGCTGGCGATCACCGTGGCGGTGAGCTGGCGGTCGGCGATCTCCGAGGCCAGGTTGGGGCCCGAGATCACGCCGATATGCGGGAAGCCGGTCTCCTCCTCGAGGATCTGGCTCATCAGCTTGAAGCCCGCTTCCTGGATGCCCTTGGTGGTGCTGACCAGGATCTGCGCCGGGTCCAGGTACGGACGTGCCTGGCACACCACCTCGCGGAAGGCCTGGGAGGGGATGGCCACTAGCACCAGTTCGGCGCCCTCCAGCACCTCGGCCATGTCATTGGAGGCGACCACCGAGGCGTTGATGGCGTAATCGGGCAGGTAGCGCCCGTTGCGATGCTCGCGATTGATCTGGGCCGCCAGTTCGGGGTCGCGCAGCCACTGGCGCACCCTGGCCCCATTGTCGGCGGCAATGCTGGCGAGCGCGGTGCCGAAGCTGCCACCGCCCAGCACCGCCACCCGCATGCGTTCCTCTGCCATGATGAGCCCCGCACGGATGGATGGATGGAAGTGGGATTGTAGCGAAAAAGACGCCCGGACCGTCACCGGCCCGGGCGTCTTTGATGGCGGCCTGGAAAACTGGCCGCGGGAGAGCAGCGTGCGTCAGTCGACCAGCGGCAGCAGGTCGTCGATGCTCTTGCGGGCATCGCCGTAGAACATCCGGGTGTTCTCCTTGAAGAACAGCGGGTTCTCGATGCCCGAGTAGCCGGTGCCCTGGCCACGCTTGCAGACGAACACCTGCTTGGCCTCCCAGACCTTCAACACCGGCATGCCGGCGATCGGGCTGTTGGGGTCCTCCTGGGCGGCGGGATTGACGATATCGTTGGAGCCGATGACGATCACCACGTCCGTCTCCGGGAAGTCGTCGTTGATCTCGTCCATCTCCAGCACGATGTCGTAGGGCACCCTGGCTTCCGCCAGCAGCACGTTCATGTGTCCGGGCAGGCGGCCCGCCACCGGGTGGATGCCGAAGCGCACGTTCTTGCCGGCACTGCGCAGCTTGCGGGTCAGCTCGCTCACCGCGTTCTGCGCCTGGGCCACCGCCATGCCGTAGCCCGGCACGATGATCACGCTGTCGGCGTCGTTCAGGGCGCTGGCCACGCCGCCGGCGTCGATGGACACCTGCTCGCCCTCGATCTCCGCGGCCGGGCCCTGGCTGCCGCCGAAGCCGCCGAGGATGACGTTGACGAAGTTGCGGTTCATCGCCTTGCACATGATGTACGACAGGATGGCACCGGAGGAGCCCACCAGGGCGCCGGTGACGATCAGCAGGTCGTTGGACAGGGTGAAGCCGATGGCCGCCGCCGCCCAGCCGGAGTAGCTGTTGAGCATCGACACCACCACCGGCATGTCGGCGCCGCCGATGCCCATGATCAGGTGGTAGCCGATGAAGAAGGCCAGCAGCGACATCAACAGCAATGTCCAGAAGCCCGCGCCGCTGAGATAGAGAATGGCCAGCAACAGCGACAACGCCGCCGCGCCGGCATTGAGCAGGTGGCCACCCGGCAGTTGGCGGGGCTTGCCGTCCACCTTGCCGGCCAGCTTGCCGAAGGCGATCACCGAGCCGGTGAAGGTCACCGCGCCGATGAACACGCCCAGCACCACCTCGATCTGCAGGAACATCAGTTCCGCCGGGTTCTTGGTGGCCACCAGGGCGGCGAAGGCGGAGAAGCCCTCGGTCGAAGACTCCGCGAGCTGGGTAGCCAGCACACGACGCCGCTCCAGGTCGGCGTTCCAACCCACGAACACCGCCGCCAGGCCCACGAAGCTGTGCAGTGCCGCCACCAGTTGCGGCATCTCGGTCATGTCGACCTTCTTGGCGACATAGGCACCGATGGCCGCCCCGATGATCATCATCGGCACCATCCACCAGTAGCCGCCGATGCCCGGCCCGAAGGCGGTGAAGAAGACCGCCACGGCCATGCCGACGATGCCGTACCACACCGCCCGCTTGGCCTTCTCCTGGTTACTCAACCCCCCCAACGAGAGGATGAACAGCACACTCGCCGCGATCGATGCGGCAGATACGAATCCTTGACCCAACATGTCGTGTCTCCGCCGCTCAGGATTTCTGGAACATGGCGAGCATCCGGCGTGTCACCTGGAAGCCCCCCACGATGTTGATGGAAGCGATCAGCACCGAGATCGCTGACAGCAGCACCACCAGGAAGCTGCCGGAACCGATCTGCAGAATCGCCCCGAGGATGATGATGCTGGAGATGGCGTTGGTCACCGCCATCAGCGGGGTGTGCAAGGAGTGGCTCACCCCCCAGATCACCTGGAAGCCCACGAAGCAGGCCAGCGCGAAGACGATGAAATGCTGCATGAAGGAGACCGGGGCCACCTGGCCGAGCAGCAGCATCAGCGCCCCGCCCACGCCCAGCAGGCCCACCTGGCGCTTGGTCTGGGCCTTGAAGGCGGCGTGCTCGGCGGCGCGCTTCTCCTCCGGGGTCGGCTCCTTCTCCTTGGGCTTGGGTTTGGCCGCGGCGATCGCCTTCACCTTGGGCGGCGGCGGCGGGAAGGTGATCTCGCCGGCGTGGGTCACGGTGGAGCCGCGGATCACGTCGTCCTCCATGTCATGCACGATCTTCCCATCCTTCTCGGGGGTGAGATCGGTGAGCATGTGGCGGAGGTTGGTGGCGTAGAGCAGCGACGCCTGGGTCGCCATGCGCGAGGGGTAGTCGGTGTAGCCGACGACGGTCACGCCGTTGTCGGTCACCACCTTCTCGTCGGGCTTGGTCAGATCGCAGTTGCCGCCCTTCTCGGCGGCCAGGTCGACGATCACCGAGCCCGGCTTCATGGCCTCGACCATGTCCTCGAGCCACAGCTTGGGCGCGGGACGGCCGGGGATCAGCGCCGTGGTGATGACGATGTCCACGTCCGGGGCCTGCTCGCGAAAGCACTCGAGCTGCTTCTCGCGGAACTCGGGGCTGGAGGGCGCCGCATAGCCGCCGCTCTCCGCACCGTCCTGGCTCTCGTCGAAATCGAGGAACAGGAACTCGGCACCCATCGACTCGATCTGCTCGGCCACCTCGGGGCGCACGTCGAAGGCGCGTACCACGGCGCCCAGGCTGGTGGCCGTGCCGATGGCGGAGAGCCCCGCCACGCCGGCACCCACCACCAGCACCTTGGCCGGTGGCACCTTGCCCGCGGCGGTCACCTGGCCGGTGAAGAAGCGCCCGAAGTTGTTGCCGGCCTCGATCACCGCGCGATAGCCGGCGATGTTGGCCATGGACGACAGGACATCCATCTTCTGGGCCCGCGAGATGCGCGGCACCATGTCCATCGCCACCACGGTAGCGCCCTGAGCCCGGCACTTCTCGAGCAGCGCCTCGTTCTGGGCCGGCCAGAAGAAGCTGATCAGGGTCTGGCCCTCGCGCAGGCGCTCGGCCTCCGCCTCCTCGGGCTCGCGGACCTTGATCACCACCTCGGCCTGGGTCCACAGCGCCTCGGCGCCGTCGACCACGGTGACGCCGGCGCTGCGGTAGGCGTCGTCGTCGAAGCCGGCGGCGGCGCCGGCCCCTGATTCGATCAGGCAGTCGTGTCCAAGCTTCTGGATGAACCGCGCGCTGTCAGGGGTCAGCGCGACGCGCGCCTCGCCCTTGGCGAGCTCCTTGGGTGCACCAATCTTCACGTTGGATCTCCCTTGTGGTTATTGAAAAAACCTGCAAGTGTCAGTCCGCTATTCATACCTGACGATGCCGCAATGCACAACCGCCGGCCGGCCAGACAACAGCCCTCCAATGTAGCACTATCCGGCTGAAATTTCTGAAGAAGCGAACACTCTTACGTTGACGTAAAGCGCTCACCGGGGGGCGCAATGCCGGATACGCGCAGGCCGCCCGAAGGCGGCCTGCAGGGGGCGTCGGCATCGCCGTGGCGATGGCGGTGGGGTCAGGCGCTCAGCAGGGCGTTGAGGCGCTTGACGTAGGCGGCCGGATCGTCGAGATGACCGCCCTCGGCGATGATCGCCTGATCGAGCAGCACACGGGCCAGATCGCCGAAGGCATCGCCCTCGGCACCCTCCAGCCTGCCCACCAGGGCGTGCTCGGGGTTGAGCTCGAGGATCGGCTTGACCTCGGGCAGCTTCTGGCCGGCGGCCTCCATGATGCGGCGCATCTGGAAGCCCATCTCGTGCTCGGGCAGCACCACGCAGGCCGGCGAGTCGGTGAGGCGGTGGGTCACCTTGACCTCCTGGACCTCGTCGCCGAGCGCCTCCTTGACCCGCTTGACCAGATCCTCCTTGGCCTTGGCGGTCTCCTCCTGGGCCTGCTTCTCCTCCTCGCCCTCGATCTCGCCGAGGTCGAGCTCGCCCTTGGCCACGTCGACGAAGGCCTTGCCGTCGTACTCGTGGAGGTGGCTCATCAGCCACTCGTCGATACGGTCGGAGAGCAGCAGCACTTCGATGCCCTTCTTGCGGAAGATCTCCAGGTGCGGGCTCGACTTGGCGGCGTTGAAGCCGTCGGCAACGATGTAGTAGATCTTCTGCTGCCCCTCCTGCATGCGCTCCACGTAGTCGGCCAGCGACTGGTCCTGGGTGGCGCTGTCGGTGTGGGTGGTGGAGAAGCGCAGCAGGCCGGCGATCTTCTCGCGGTTGGCGAAGTCCTCCGCGGGCCCCTCCTTGAGCACGCTGCCGAAGGTGTTCCAGAAGGTCTGGTAGGCCTCCTTGTCCTTGGCCAACTTCTTGAGCATGTCCAGGGCGCGCTTGGTGAGGGCGGACTTGATCTTGTCGACCTGCGGGTCCTTCTGGAGCAGCTCGCGGGAGACGTTGAGCGACAGGTCGCGACTGTCGAGCACGCCCTTGATGAAGCGCAGGTAGAGCGGCAGGAACTGCTCGGCGTCGTCCATGATGAAGACGCGCTGCACGTAGAGCTTCACGCCACGGGCACCGTCACGCTCGTAGAGGTCGAAGGGCGCACGGCCCGGTACGTAGAGCAGGCTGGTGTACTCCAGCTTGCCCTCGACCTTGTTGTGGCTCCAGGTCAGCGGGTCGGCGAAGTCATGGGCCACATGCTTGTAGAAGGCCTTGTATTCGTCGTCGCTGATCTCGCCCTTGGGGCGCACCCAGAGCGCGGTGGCCTCGTTGACGGTTTCCCAGGTGACGGTTTCGCTGCCCTCGATCTCGTTGCCGTCCTCGTCGCGGGCCTTCTCGACCCTGGGCATGCGCACCGGCACCTCGATGTGGTCGGAGTACTTGCGCACCAGGCTCTTGAGGCGGAAGTCGTCGGCGAATTCCTGGGCGTCCTCCTTCAGGTGCAGGACGATCTCGGTGCCGTGGGTCTCGCGCTCGACGTCGGCCACGGTGAACTCGCCCTCGCCCTTCGAGCGCCACTCCACGCCTTCGCTCTTGTCGCTGCCCGCCTTGCGGGTGCGTACCGTCACCTCGTCGGCGACGATGAAGCTCGAGTAGAAGCCGACGCCGAACTGGCCGATCAGCCTGGCGTCCTTCTGCTGCTCGCCGGAGAGCTGCTGGAGGAACTCGGCGGTGCCGGAACGCGCAATGGTGCCGAGGTTCTCGATCACCTCGTCGCGGCTCATGCCGACGCCGTTGTCGCGCACGGTGACGGTACCCGCCTCGGCGTCGTGTTCGATCTCGATGCGCAGCTCGCTGTCGCCCTCGTAGAGGGCGTCGTTGTCCAGCGCCGCATAGCGCAGCTTGTCGCAGGCGTCGGCGCCGTTGGAGATCAGCTCGCGCAGGAAGATCTCCCTGTTGGAGTACAGGGAGTGGATCATCAGGTGGAGCAGTTGCTTGACCTCGGTCTGGAAGCCGAGGGTCTCCTCGTGATGCGTCGCTGTGGTCATGTGGCGTAAACCCCTCTATTCGACATGACGGTGGTGGCCGGGAATCGGCTATCGATATGGGGGCCTGGCGAAGCTTTTCAAGCCTCGTCGGCGGCTGCCTCGCCCAATACGAAGTGCAGCCGAGTCGTGGCCACCGCGACCGCCTCAGGAGGCCGCACCGTCGTCCTCCCGCCCCGACGCCTCGCGCCAGGCGCGATAGGGCGCCAGGGCGGCATCCACCCGGGTCAGCAGCCAGCCGACGATCACCGCGTCGTCGAGCACCCCGACCAGCACCAGCATGTCGGGAATCAGGTCCAGCGGCGAGACCAGGTAGACCAGGGCCGCCAGCATCCACCCCAGTGCCGACCAGGGTACGGGGCGGTAGCGCCCCTTGAGGACGTCGCGGAGCATGGGCAGGAAGAGCCGCAGGGCGCGGGCCATCTGCCCCAGCAGGCGGGAGCGCCGCCGCAGCCGCGCCACCAGGTTCCAGCCAGCCTTCGCCATCTTCGTCCTCCTTGCCCGTCCTCGGGGATGCCGCTACACGATAGGCGATCCTCACACCCGGCGACAGTCTGTCCCTGCTGTCGTGGTGAGCTGTCGTGGTGAGGCGACACTATCCAGGCGCCCCGCCATCGGCGAGGATGAGCACTGCGCCGAAGAACGTTCAACGCATGAGGGTACCCGGATGCCTGCACGCCCGACCTGCCGCCCCTGGCGCGCCCTGACGGCCGCCGCCCTGCTCTGCCTGCCCCTGTTCGCCCAGGCCGACGACCGCGCCATGCGTGACGCCCTGGCGGCCGCCCGCCAGCAGGAGTGGCAGCGGATCGACGACCGCGCCATCGAAGGCCATGTGCTGGCCGGCTACGTGGAGTACCACCGCCTGCGCGATCGCCTGCCCAGGGTCGAGCCGGACCGGGTGCTCGACTTCGTCGAGCGCCACGCCGACTCCCCTCTCGCCGACTGGATGCGTGGCCAGGCCATCGCCAAGTACGGCCACGCCGGGCGCTACCGCCACCTGCTGGCGGTCGCCGACGGCGAACCCGCGGGCACCACCCGCCAGTGCTACTACTACACCGCCCTGCTCGACCGCGACCCCGCGGCCGCCGCCGAGGGCGGTCGGGCGCTGTGGCACGCCGGCCGCTCCCAGCCGGACGCCTGCGACACCCTGTTCGACACCCTGCGTGCCCGGGGCGAGATCGGCGAACTGGAAATCTGGGAGCGCCAGATGCTGGCCTGGCAGGACGGCGAGAGCGGCCTGGCCCGCTACCTGGGACGGCTGCTCGGCGATCGCTGGCAGGCAGACCTCGATGCCGTGGATCGCCTGCAGAAGGACTACGCCGCCATCACCCGAGTGCCCTCCTGCATCGGTCCCGACTGCCGCGGCAGCGGCGCCTTCTTCGCCGCTGCCATGCATGGTTTCGTGCGCGCCGACACCGAGGCGGCCCTGGAGGCATGGCGCAAGATCGCCCCGCACCTGACGATCGCTGACCGCCACCGCCAGGCCATCGAGCATGACCTGATCTTCTACTCCCTGGTGCGCGAGGTACGCCAGAATCGCGCCTGGGGGGACCAGGCCCTGGCCGGGCGCAGCGACCCCGACCTGCTGGAGCTGCGCGTGCGCACCGCCCTGGCCGACCGCGACTGGCAGGGCGTGATCGACTGGGTGCACCGCATGCCCGACGAGACCCGTCGCGACGAGCGCTGGCAGTACTGGCTGGGGCGCGCCCTGGAGAAGCTCGGCGACGAGGCCACCGCCCAGCGCGCCTATGCCGCCGCCGCCCAGGGACGCAGCTTCTTCGGCTTCGCCGCCGCCGACCGGCTGGGCCGGCCCTATGCCCTCAACCTGGAGCGCAACGGCTTCGACGAGGCGTACCGCGAGCGGGTCGCGCGCTGGCCCGCGGTGCAGCGCACCGAGGCGCTGCTGCGCATCGACGAACCGGGCCTGGCCGCCAGCGAGTGGTACGCCGCGGTGGGCCGCGCCTCCCCGCGCGAGGCCCGCGCGCTGGGCGATTACGCCCAGCGTCGCGGCTGGCACGCCAAGCTGGTGCAGACCACCATCGTCGGCGAGATGTGGGACACCCTGGAGTGGCGTTTCCCCGAGGCCTATCGCGATCACTTCCTGCACTGGGGGCGCATGACGGGGGTCGATCCCTATCTGCTGATGGGCATCGCCCGCCGCGAGAGCGCCTACAACCCCGAGGCCGTCTCCCCCGCCGGGGCCCGCGGCCTGATGCAGCTGATGCCCGGCACCGCCACCCAGCTCAGCCGCCAGTTGGGCATCGGTGATCCCGGCGCCTACGGGGTGCTCGACCCCGAGCTCAACATCCGTCTGGGCAGCACCTATATCCGCGACATGCTCGACCGCTACCGGGGCAACCGCCTGGCCGCCACCGCCGCCTACAACGCCGGCCCCGGGCGGGTCGACCGCTGGCTGGCCGAGGCCCCCGAGGAGTTCGACCTCTTCGTCGAGAGCATCCCCTTCCGCGAGACGCGCAACTACGTCCAGGCGGTGCTCAGCTACCGGGCAATCTTCGAGAGCCTGGCCAACGGCGGCGACAGCCAGGGCGTGGCGATGCTGACGGACGCCGAGAAGACGGTGCGCTACGACCGCTCGCTGCTCGCCAGGAACTAGCCGGGTTGGCGTTCCAGCGCCAGCTTGACGCCGAAGACGATCAGCACCCCACCGGTGAGGCCATTGAGCCAGCGGGCGAAGGCCCGGCTGGCCAGCAGCCGCCCCGCACCACCCACCATCAGCGCAATGCTCAGCTGCCAGAGGTTGGCGATCACGAAGTGCACCCCGGCCAGGAACAGCGACTTGACCAGCGCCGGGTCGCCCGGCGCAATGAACTGCGGCAGGAAGGCCATGTAGAAGACCACCGTCTTGGGATTGAGGACGTTGGAGAGCAGCCCCTCGCGCAGCGGCCGCCAGGCCGGCACCGCCTGTCGCTGCCCGGCCACGCCGGCCACCGGCAGGCCGTGGCCACGGCGGGCGGCCAGCAGGCTCTGCAGCCCCAGCCAGATCAGGTAGCCGGCCCCGACCAGCTTGAGCACGCCGAAGGCCCAGGCCGACTGCAGCAGGATCAGCGAGATCCCCAACGCCGAGACGGCGGCATGCACGAACAGCCCGCAGCAGATCGCCAGGCTGGTGAGCACGCCGTCGCGCACCCCGCCGCGGGCGGTGTTGCGGATCACCAGCAGGGTATCCACCCCGGGACTCATGCTGAGCAGGGTGATGGCCACCAGGAAGGGCCAGAACTGGGCATCGATGAGCATGGGGAGGCGGCTCCTTGCGTGGAGGGACGGGCTTGCCGGCCGGGGGGTTTCGATCTACAGTGATCTTGCGGCTTGTGGAAGGCCCGGCACCGTGGGCAACCGCCCGTCACCCGGTGGCACCGTCCCGGCCGCAGCGTTGGTCAGCAAGAATCGAGTCGTCAGTTGCGTACGTCCTCCTTGCCTCACCACGCACCGCGGGCCCGCCGGGCCCGGCAAGATCACTACCGCATGTTAAGGAAATCGACAATGGCAACTGGCACTGTCAAGTGGTTCAACGACACCAAGGGTTACGGCTTCATCTCCCCGGACGACGGCGGCGATGATCTCTTCGCCCACTTCTCCGAGATTCAGGCTGAAGGCTTCAAGTCCCTGCAGGACGGCCAGAAGGTCACCTTCGAGGTGACCCAGGGCAAGAAGGGCCTTCAGGCCTCCAACATCCGCCCCGCCGACTGATCGCGTGTCCGGCGGGGCGGCACCACCGCCTCGTCAACCTTCGGAAGGCCCACCTCGGTGGGCCTTTTTTGTGGCCGGCACTCAGGGCGACTCCGTGGTCTCCGCCTCGGAGTCGGACTCGGCGTCCGATGCCTCCGGTTCCATGGGCTCCAGCTCCAGCGGCTCGCTGTCCATGGGCTCGAACTCCGGGACCTCCGACTCCATCTCCTCGAACTGTTCGTCCAGGCGCCGTTGCGCCTCCTCGAAGCGGCGCTCCTGTTCCTCGATGATGGCATCGATTTCGCTGTCTGACGGACCGCTTTCCCCCAGGGGCTCGCTGTCCGGCTCCGACTCGATGTCGATGTTCGACTCGAAGGCCTCATCGTCCATCGGCTCGGGGGCCGGGGCCTCCCTCTCGGCTTCCTCGAACTGCTCATCGATGCGCCGCTGGGCCTCCTCGAAGCGGCGCTCGGTCTCCTCGATCATGGCGTCGACATCGTCCCGGGTCGCCTCACCGGGCAGGGCTCCCTCTTCCTCCAGGGCGTCCTCGGGCGACTCGCCGAGGGTCTCGGCGTCGGCGTCCACCTCCTCTTCGGGCACTGGCGCCTCGGCCTCTCCAGCCGGCGCCTCGGACTCGACCGGCATCTCGTCGGGGTCCTCCGACGCCGGGTCCTCATCGGCCGGGGCTTCCTCGGTGGGTGGCGTCTCGGCGGAGGGCGCCTCCGTCTCGGGGGCCGCGTCATCGTCGCCATTGCCGCAGCCGGCCAGGCCCAGCGTCAGCAGCAACGCCAGCATGGCCGGTTTCCAGGGTCTCATCGCCATCCCAACTCCTCCATCACAAAGCGGCCATTGCACCAGAGCCACCACGCCCCCGCAAGTCGGGCCCGGGTGGCGAACGACCAGGCCTCCCCGTATCTTGCCGCGTTCCATGGCGTCTGACTACGCCTCCCCGAGTCGACCCAGGGGCAGCGGGCAGCCCAGGGTCCAGGCCACCGCCCGCAGCAGCTCGGCCTCCTCGGGGTCCAGGCGGCCGTCCTGCTCCACGCAGCACACCATGGCGGCCAGCAGCGGGCCACGCTCCGCGGTCGCCAGGCGAGCCAGGCGACCCAGGGCCCAGTCCAGCTCCTCCACCCTGGGGGGATCGCGCACCAGGTGGAGCGACACCCCCAGGGCCTCGCCGACCTTGCCGAGCGCCTGCGCCGCCGCCTCGGGAGTGGGCTGCCCGGCCATGGCCAGGGTCGAGAGCAGCCGCGACAAGGGCCCGCCCAGGTCGCCCAGCCGCCGGTCGCGACGGGCCCGGCGCTCCCCCTCGATGCCCGCCAGCACCAGGCGGTGCAGGGCCCACTGCTGGGCCCCGGGCGCGGACTCCGTCGCCATCAGCCGGGTCAGACAGGCGCGGAAGCGAGCGAACTGGGCGACACTGAGCCGCCGCAGCTGCGGCATGGCCAACTCGATCAGCGGCAGGCGATCGCCCGGGGCGAGCGCCGCCAGGGGGCTCGCCAGGCGGTCCAGCTCGCCGAGCACCTCGGGCAGGGCCTGGTCCTGCAGCACGCGACGCTGGGCCTCCCGGCTCGACGGCTCGGCCCCCATCAGGATGCCGTAGACCAGGGCACGGGCGGCGAACGGCTCGTGAGCGGCCTCGACGAGTCGCTCGTCCAGGCCGGCCAGCCGCTCGCGGGCCAGCGCCAGCGAGGTGGCGTCGGGCTGGCCCACGCCGGCCAGCACCGCCCCGCCCATGGCCGGCTCCCCGGCGCCCGCCGACGCCTCTGCCGGCTGTCCGGCCGCAGTAGACCGCGGCGTCGGCGCGAAGGGCTCGGGCAGGCTGCCGTCCCAGCCCGGCAGCACCCGGCGGATGCGCGCTTCCAGGGGCGGATGGGTGGCGGTCAGCCGGCCCAGGCTGCGCACCCCGCTGCCGAAGTAGAGATGACTGAACTCGGCGGCATTGGCCGCCAGCAGGCGTGACCCGAGCCGATAGGCGGCCAGGGTCTTGAGCGCCCCGCCGAGCCCCCCGGGGTTGCGGGTATACTGCACCGCACTGGCATCGGCCAGGAATTCTCGCTGGCGGCTCACCGCCGCCTTGATCAGGTTGCCGCACAGCGTGCCCGCATAGCCCACCAGCATCAGTCCCAGGCCCAGCCCCACCAGGGCCACATGCCCGCCGCCGCGCCGCGAGCCCCGCCGCCGACCCGTCCCGTGCAGCAGCATACGCCCTCCCAGGCCGATCACCAGGATGCCGTGCAGCAGCGCCACCAGGCGCAGGTTGAGGCGCATGTCGCCGTGCAGGATATGGCTGAACTCGTGGGCGATGACGCCCTGCAGCTGATCGCGGTCGAGGTGCTCGATGGCCCCGCGGGTCACGCCGATGGCGGCATCGGCGGGCTCGTGGCCGGCGGCGAAGGCGTTGATGGCGGCGTCCTCCAGCAGGTAGACCGCCGGCACCGGCAGGCCCGAGGCGATGGCCATCTCCTCCACCACGTTGAGCAGCCGCCGCTCGTCCGGGTCGCGGGTCGCGGGTTCGAGCGGACGCCCGCCCAGCGCCTCGGCCACCGCGGCGCCCCCGGCGCGCAGCTGCAGGTGGCGCACCAGGGCCCCGGCCATTACCACGATCACCACGCCCAGCGCCACCCAGCCGAACAGCCGCGGCTCCAGGGCCCGGGCCAGCGGGTCACCGCCGCCGAGCCGGTCGTCGAAGAGCACCACGGCCACCGCCACCAGCAGGCTGGCCACGGTCACCAGGCCTGCCACGGCGACGACCAGCAGCAGCACCAGGCGGCCGGAGAGGCGACGGGCGCGATCCTGGGCGGAGAAGAAGTCCACGGCGGGCTATCCCTCAGAAGCTGACCCGCGGTGCGGCCTGGATCTCGGCGCTGTCCTCGAACTCCAGCAGGGCGGCGTCCTGCTTGTGACCGAAGGAGGCCGCCAGCAGCACCGGAGGGAAGCGCTGCTTGTAGGTGTTGTACTGCATCACGGCATCGTTGAAGGCCTGGCGGGCGAAGGCCACGCGGTTCTCGGTGCTGGTCAGGGTCTCGGAGAGCTGGCGCATGTTCTCGGAGGCCTTGAGGTCGGGATAGGCCTCCATCACCAGGTTGAAGCGGCCCAGCGCCTGGCCCAGGGCCCCCTCGGCACCGGCCAGCTCTGCCATGGCGCCGGGCTCGCCGGGTCGCGCCGCGGCATGTTGCAGGCCCACCTCGGCGGCGTTGCGCGCCTCGGTCACCGCGGTGAGCGTCTCGCGCTCGTGGCTCATGTAGGCCTTCGCCGTCTCCACCAGGTTGGGGATCAGGTCGTAGCGCCGCTTGAGCTGCACCTCGATCTGGGCGAAGGCATTCCGATAGCGGTTCTTCAGCGATACCAGGCGGTTGTAGATGGCCACGCCATAGACCATCAGCAGTGCCAGCACCACCAACAGCAGGATCGTCGAGAATTCCATGTTGGCTCCTCGTGTGAAGGGACGCGCTCCGCACCTTGACCTGTATCAAGCCATCGTCGCTGGCGCTCCATGCCGGCGACCGTGGCCGGTGTTATGATCGAACCCTCCGGCCCCGACGCCACCTGCCTACAGGCTAGCAGGCCGACGCCGCGGGGTCGCCGGCACCACCTTCGACCACGGTATTCAGGGAGCGGAACTTGGCCGGACCGATCAGGGACTTCGCCTACGCCCTACTCCATGCGCTGCGTAACCTACTGCCCATCATCCTGGTGGTGGTAGCCTTCCAGGCACTGCTGTTCCGGGAATGGCCGGAGGGCGGCCTGGCCATGGCGGGGGGCCTGCTGGTGGTCGCACTGGGCGTGGCCCTGTTTCTCCAAGGCCTGGAGCTGAGCATCTTTCCGGTGGGCAAGCGTCTCGCCAACCAGTTCGCCCGGCGTGGCTCCATGCCGCTGCTGATGGCCTTCGGCTTCGCCATTGGCTTCTCGGCGGTGGTGGCCGAGCCGGCGCTGATCGCCGTGGCGGAACAGGCCCGCGAGATCAGCGGCGGGCGTATCGACGCCCTGACCCTGCGGCTGATCGTGGCCTGCTCGGTAGGTCTGGTCATGGCACTGGGAGTGTTCCGCGTGATCCTGGGCCACCCCATTCACTGGTACATGATCGGTGGCTATGTGCTGGTGGTCACGGTGACCTTCTTCGCCCCCGAGGAGATCGTCGGGCTGGCCTACGACTCCGGCGGCGTGACCACCAACATCGTCACCGTACCGTTGATCGCCGCCCTGGGTATCGGACTGGCCGCCTCCATCCGCGGTCGCAATCCGCTGATCGACGGCTTCGGCCTGGTGGCACTCGCCGTGATGGTGCCGATGATCAGCGTCCAGCTCTACGGCATCCTGGTCTATGCCGACCCGGGCAGCATGACCAGCGGCGCCGAGCTGGTCGCCCTCGGAGGCGAGGCGACGAAGCCCTCGGGGCCGATGGGCATGGTCCTGGAGCTGTTCGGGATGCTGCGCGACGTGTTGCCGATCCTCCTGGCGGTGCTGTTCTTCCAGTACGCCGTGCTGCGCCATCCGTTGGCCAAGCCGCTGAAGGTCGGGATCGGTTTCGCCCTGGTGATCGTGGGCCTCTACGCCTTCGTGATCGGACTCAAGCTCGGCCTCTTTCCCATCGGCCAGCGCATGGCCGAACAACTGATCGGCTACGACAGCTGGCTATGGGTCTACCTCTTCGCCTTCGCCATCGGCTTCGCCACCACCATGGCCGAACCGGCACTGATCGCCATCGGCCAGCAGGCCGAGGAAGCCGCCGCCGGCAAGATCCAGGGCAATGCCATCCGCCTGCTCGTCGCCCTGGGAGTCGCCATCGGCATCACCCTCGGCGTGCACCGCATCATCACCGGCGACTCCATCCACCACTACATCATCGGCGGCTACCTGCTGGTCATCATGCTCACCGCCCTGGCACCCCGCTATATCGTCGCCCTGGCCTTTGACCTGGGCGGTGTCACCACCTCGGAAGTCACCGTGCCGCTGGTGACCGCCCTGGGCATCGGCCTGGCCAGCCAGATCGAGGGCCGCAGCGTGCTGATCGACGGCTTCGGCCTCATCGCCTTCGCCTCGATCTTCCCTATCGTGACCGTAATGAGCTATGCCATTCTGATTGAGCGAGTGGCGCACTGGAGAGAGGCACAACCATGAAGTTTTCCCTGCTGGTGGCCATCGTGCCCGAAGAGATGGAACAGGAATGCATCGATGCCGCCACCGAGGCGGGCGCCGTGGGCATGACGCTGATGTCGGGCCGCGGCATCGGCGGCGAGCGCAAGAAGACCTTCTTCGGGCTCACCTTCGAGGGCAGCCAGAGCGTGATGCTGATGACCCTGGAGAAGAGCCTCTCGCTCAAGGTACTCAAGGCGATCCGTCACATTCTCAACCCCTCGGGCGAGGATTCCCGGGGACTGGTGATGACCCTGCCCGTGGAGCACCTGGGGGGAATCGACATGGCGCAGGTCAAGCGCTTCGAGGAGCGGCTCAGGCACGATGCCTGATTCTTCATTACGACGGAGAAAGCAGATGCTGGTCAAGGACATCATGATGCGCAACGTGGTGACGGTCTCCCCCTTCGCCACGCTGCGCGACGCCCTCGGACTGATGAAGCAGCACAACCTCAAGTGCCTGGTGGTGGAACAACAGGACCCCCACGACGCCTGGGGGCTGATCACCTACACCAATATCCTCAAGACCATCGTCGCCGAGAATGGCGACATCGACCTGATTAACGTCTACGACGTCTGTGCCAAGCCGGCCATTGGCGTCGGCGAATCCCTCGAGGTACGCCATGTGGCCCGGCTCATGACCGACAGCGTCGTCAAGCGGGTACTGGTGCTCGACGACAACCGCCTCGTCGGCCTCGTGACAATGGACGACATCGTGAGTACTGTACTCGACTTGATCGAGTAACCACCGGACCTCGCACATGGAAGACTTCTTCACCTGGGCCGGCAGGATGCTGGGCGACCTCATCCGCTTCGTCGTCGACCTGCTCACCGGCTTCTTCGCCGATATCGGCGACTCCGCCCGTAGCTTCCTCGACGGCCTGTCGACCTCGCTGGGCATCGCGCCGTCGCTGATCAGCCTGGTGGTGCTGATCGTCGGCCTGTGGATGCTGTGGAAAGGCTTCCGGGCGATCCTGCGCCGCGCCATCATCGTCGCCGCCATCTGGCTAGCGCTGGGGGTGATGGTGCTGAGCTGGCTCATTTATTGATTCCAGCCCAACGCAATGTGCCGCCCTGATGGCGGCACTTTTTTTCATCTCAGGAAAGGAGGAATTTCCGTTGCGAGCGAAGATAGGCTGGCCGCCGCCGGAGCGCAGCTGCCGGAGTGTAGCCCGCTACATGAGGACAGCGACGGTCCGACGCTTCGGCACCGCCGGCGGCCAGGATATCGAGCGCAGCAGGAAATTACCCTTTCTTAGGCCAGGGCCTTCTCCACCACCTCATAGACGTTGGGCGAGAGCTCCTCGGCGCGGATGCGCTCCAGCTCGGCCTTCATCAGCGCCTGGCGCTCCTCGTCGAAACGCGCCCAGCGGGTCAGCGGGGTGATGAGGCGCGCGGCGATCTCCGGGTTGAGGCGGTTGAGCTCGATCACCACGTCGGTCAGCAGGCGGTAGCCCTCGCCGTCCAGGCGGTGGAAGTTGACCCGGTTCTGGCCGGCGAAGGTACCGATCAGCGCGCGCACCTTGTTGGGGTTCTTCAGCGAGAAGGCCGGGTGGTGCATCAGGAACTTCAACCGGTCGAGCACGTCGGGCTGCGGGCGGGTCACCTGGATGGCGAACCACTGGTCCATCACCAGGGGATCGTGGGCCCAGGTCTCGCCGAAGGCCTTCAGCGCCGGCTCGCTGAGCTCGTCGCGGGAGCTGTGCACCAGCAGGGTCAGGGCGTGGCGCACGTCGCTCATGTTGTGGTCCGCGGCGAACTGCTCGCGGGCCAGCTCGATGCCGTCCTCGTCCTCGATGGCCATCAGGTAGGCCAGCGCCACGTTCTTCAGGCTGCGCCGCGCGATCTGCTCCGGCTCGGGGGCATAGGGGGCGTCGTCGGCGTTCTCGCGGTAGACCCGCAGGAAGTCGTCGCGCAGTGCCGTGGCCAGCCCCTGGCGCATGAACTCCCGGGCGGCGTGGATGGCGTCCACGTCCACCAGCGGCTGCTGCTCGGCGATGTAGGCCTCGCTGGGCAAGGTCAGCATCTCGGCGAGCACCGCGCGGTCGTCGACCTCGGCATTGAGCAGGCCACGGAAGGCCTCGGTCACCCGCGGGTCCATCACCTTCTCGACGCCGTTGCGGTGGGCGGCGATGAGATCGTCCAGCGCCAGCATCGCCAGGCGCTGGCCGGCGTCCCAGCGGTTGAAGCCGTCGGCGTCGTTGGCCAGCAGAAAGGCCAGGTCCTCGCGGCTGTAGGGGAAGCGCAGCTTCACCGGGGCCGAGAAGCCGCGCAGCAGCGAGGGCACCGGGGCCTCGCTGACGTCGGTGAACAGGAACTCCTGCTCGGCCTCGCGAAGGTGGATCACCGCATCGCTGCCCAGCGCCTCGCCGTCCAGGGTCAGCGGCAGGTCGTGACCGCTCTTGGTGCCCACCAGGCCCAAGTGGATGGGGACGTGCAGCGGCCGCTTGTCGTGCTGGTCCGGGGTCGCCGGGGTGCGCTGGCGCAGGATCAGCCGGTACTCGCAACGGGCGTAGTCATACTCACCGAAGGCATCGATCTCCGGGGTGCCGGCCTGGGAGTACCAGAGCATGAACTGGGCCAGGTCGAGGCCGGAGGCCTCCTCCATGCAGCCCACGAAGTCCTCGATGGTCACCGCCTGGCCATCGTGGCGCGCGAAGTAGAGATCGCTACCCTGGCGGAAGGCCTCCCAGCCCACCAGGTTGCGCAGCATGCGCACGATCTCGGCGCCCTTCTCGTAGATGGTCAGGGTGTAGAAGTTGCTGATCTCGATGTAGTGGTCGGGGCGCACGGGATGGGCGGTAGGCCCGGCGTCCTCGGCGAACTGGGCGGTGCGGAAGAAGGAGACGTCCTCGATGCGCTTGACCGGCGCCGAATTGGTGTCGGCGGAGAAGCACTGGTCGCGGAATACCGTAAAGCCCTCCTTCAGGGAGAGCTGGAACCAGTCGCGGCAGGTCACCCGATTGCCCGACCAGTTGTGGAAATACTCGTGGGCGACGATGCCTTCGACCCGCTGGAAGGCCGCATCGGTGGCGGTCTTGGGATGGGTCAGCACCGCCGCCGAGTTGAAGATGTTGAGCCCCTTGTTCTCCATGGCCCCCATGTTGAAGTCGTTGACCGCGACGATCATGAACAGGTCGAGGTCGTACTCGCGGCCATAAGTCTCCTCGTCCCAGCGCATGGCGCGCTTCAGCGAGGCCATGGCGTGGTCGGTCTTGCCGAGGTTCTCCTCCTCGACCCAGATCTGCAGGGTCACCTCACGACCGCTCCGGGTCGTGAAGGAATCCTCGACCCTCTCGAGGTCGCCGGCCACCAGGGCGAAGAGGTAGCAGGGCTTGGGATGCGGGTCCTCCCAGGTGACGAAGTGGCGCCCGCCGGGCAACTCGCCGCGCTCCACCGGGTTGCCGTTGGAGAGCAGCACCGGCTCGCGCCGGGCGTCACCGATCACCGTGGTGGAGAAGGTCGCCATGACGTCGGGGCGATCCGGGTAGAAGGTGATGCGCCGGAAGCCCTCGGCCTCGCACTGGGTGCAGTACATGCCGTTGGACTGGTAGAGCCCCTCCAGGGCGGTGTTGGCCTCGGGTGCGATCGCCACCTCGGTGTCGAGCCGGAAGGTCCCGGGAACCCGATGCACGGTCAGCCCCGTGTCGGTGAGCGCATACTCCCCCTCGTCCAGCGGCTGGCCGTCGATGGCGATGGCCTCGAGTGCGAGACGCTCGCCGTCGAGCTCGAGCGGGGTGTCGGCAGCGCGCTCGGGGTGACGCTCCAGGTGCAGGCGCGCCTTGACACGGGTGGCGGCGGGATCGAGATCGAACGTCAGCTCGGTATGGGTGACCCGGTAGGCGGGGGGATGATAGTCGCTCAGGCGGGTCGGCTGGGGTTCGGACATTCGGGATGACTCCTGTCGAGAATTGCCGACCATTGTACGGCCCCCTCGCCCCCGAGCTCAAAGCGCTGTCCCGCGGCCGCAGGGCTATTTTTCTACCTCCCGAGCGCCGGCTCGGGGCGGGTGAGGATCCAGGCGCCCAGCAGGGCGAGGCCGACGATCAACGCCAGCTTGAGCCACAGGACGGCCACGGTCAGGGAGAGCACCAGGATCGACACGCCGAGCATCCCGGCGGCGAGCCACTTGGCATGGCGGGGGATGGCGCGCTCGCCCTCCCAGGCCACCACGGCGGGGCCGAAGCGAGGGTGTTCGCGGATCCACAGGGCGAAGCGCGGGGAACCACGGGAGGCCGCCCAGACCGCCAGCAGCATGAAGCAGGTGGTGGGCATCAGCGGCAGGAACACGCCGATCAGCCCCAGGGTGAAGCTGATCCAGGCGATGGCGATATACAAGAAACGCCTGAGGGGTGACATCCGTCGCTCCGACTGTTCCATTAGCCTCCATTGAAGCCCAGGCAGGCGGGAATCGCCAATCGCGATACCCTATGGCGGGAAGACAACCCGGCTATGGAAAGACGCCGACCCCACCCGCGTGGGGCCGACGCCTCCGTAGGGTCCCCATGGCTCAGCCCTGGATGGGGATCTCGCGGCGGGTCGCCGGCGCCTCGCCGCTGCGCGGCACCCTGACGCTCAGCACGCCCCTGGCGAAGCTTGCCTGGATGTCGTCGACCCTGGCATCCGCCGGCAGGTCGAGGATCCGACGGAAGCTGCCGTAGGAGCGCTCCACGCGGCGGTACTGCCCTTCCTCGCTGCGACTCTCCTGGCGCTTCTCGCCCTCGATCACCAGGCGATGGTCGTCCAGCGACAGCCTGATGTCCTTCTCGTCGACGCCGGGCACCTCGACGCTGATCTCGTAGTGCTCCGGCCGCTCGTTGATGTCGAGCCGTGGCCGCAGCAGGGTCGGCATGTCACCGAACCGGGACTCGAACGACGGCAGGCCGAACTGGCGCAGCATGCCGTCCATCCAGCGGTCCAGCTCCTGGTGCATGCCGGCCAGCGGCGTGAGTTCACCGCGCGGGGCCGGCGTCTCGGGCTGGGCCGGGGCCTCATGACTCTCGCTCTTGAACCAGTTCCAGGGAGAGAACTTCTGCAGCTTCATACGCCACACCTCCTCTTCTCGAAACGTGACGCACAATGGGAACGACTTCATTGGCATCACTAGAATTGGTGGCGCGGCTACGCTTTTCAAGACGCGTCGGCGGCAACGTTGACCCGGGTCAAAGTCACGACGCAGCCGCCACGGCCGGCCCCGCCTCCAGCGCCTTGACCATCTGCCAGGCGGCGCAGCCGTCCTCGTAGTACTCCTCCAGCCAGCGCTCGAGGCGAAACCCCATGCGGCGGTAGAGCCCCAGGGCCACGCGGTTGTCGGCGCGCACCTCCAGCCCCAGGCGTGCGGCCCCACGGGTGCGGGCCGAGCCTTCCAGCGACTCCAGCAGCTGCCGGCCGAGCCCCGTACCGCGCGCCTCGGGATGCACGCAGAAGGAGTAGAGGCGGGCGCGGGCGCTGCCATGACGGAACAGGAGGGTGCCGTAGCCCAGCAGGCGCCCGGGGGCGTCGGCCTCGGGCTCGCGCTCGAGGACCCAGGTCTCGGCGTGGGCGCGGTTGAGCAGGTGCCACAACTGGCGGCGGTTGAAGCGGTCGCCCGTGAAGGCGCTCTGCTCCAGGCGATGAAGGGCGTCCAGGTCATGGCCGGAGGCCTGGCGCAGTCGGATGGTCATCTCGTTCTCCCCAAGGGTTGCCCCGATTCTGGTCATGACCGGCGCCCCTGTCAGCGGCCCAGCACATGAAATCTTTTCACCTGCCGGCCGACTTGCCGGTCGCCCGACTCACGGGCATGCTGGCGCTGTCCGGCCAACCTGGCCGCCCCGCCCCGGAAACCGCTCCATGTGCCCCTTGCGTATCGTCGTCGACCGCCTCGACGACTGGCAGCCCTACTACCCCTCCGAGGACCTGATCGGTGCCGACGACTTCCTGGCCCAGGACCGTCGCCACCGCACCGGCGATGACCCGGATCGCACCAGCCACGTGATCAACCTGTGCGGCGAGCTCGACTACCTGGGCACCGGCTACTATGTGTCGTTGCTGGCCCAGGCCCGCGGCCAACGGGTACTGCCCACGGTGGAGACCTTGAACGAGCTGTCGCGCAAGGCGCTGGTCGACCTGCAACTGGACACCCTGGCGCCGCTGCTCGACGAGCTGGCCCGCCAGGGTTCCCTGGTCGGCGGTACCCTGACGCTGCGCGTGCTGTTCGGCGAATGCCGGGAGCCGGCCCTGGCCAGGCTGGCGCGCAAGCTGTTCGAGCGACTGCCCTGCCCGCTGCTGGAGGCGCGCCTGGTGCGTCGCCACGACCTCTGGCGCCTGGCGCGCCTGCGGCCCATCCGGTTGCGCGACCTGGCGCCCGACGAGCAGGATCTCTTCGCCAGCGCCCTGAACCGCCATTCGCGCCAGGTGTGGCGCACCCCCAAGGCGCGCCGGCGTTACCGTTTCGACCTGGCGATCCTGGTCGACCCGCAGGAGGCACTGCCGCCCAGCAACCGCGGTGCGCTCAAGGCCTTCATCCGCGCCGGACGCCGGCTCGGCATCGACGTCTCGCTGATCACCCGGCGCGACGCCGGGCGCCTGGCCGAGTTCGACAGCCTGTTCATCCGCGAGACCACCGCACTGGACCACCACACCTACCGCATGGCGCGACGCGCCGAGCACGAGGGGCTGGTGGTGATCGACGCGCCCCGCGACATCCTGCGCTGCACCAACAAGGTCTACCTGCACGCCCTGCTGCGCGCCCGGGGCGTGCCGGCGCCGGACGGCATGCTGCTCCAGCGCGGCGACCGCCGACCGCTGGCCGAGCGCGTCGCCGCCCTGGGCTTCCCGCTGGTACTCAAGGTGCCGGACGGCGCCTTCTCCCGCGGCGTGGTCAAGGTCACCGACCTCGCCCACCTGGAGCGCGAGAGCGCCCGGCTGTTCCAGGCCTCGGCGCTGCTGCTGGTCCAGGAGTGGCTGCCCACCGAGTACGACTGGCGCATCGGCGTGCTGGACGGCCAGGTGATCTTCGCCAGCCGCTACTACATGGCCCGCGGCCACTGGCAGATCTACGATCACTCCGGCACCCGGGTGAAGAGCGGCGGCTTCACCACCCATGATCCCGGCGAGGTGCCGCCGGCGGTTCTCAAGGCGGCGCTCCGCGCCTGCCGATTGATCGGCGATGGCCTCTATGGCGTCGACCTCAAGCAGGCCGGCGAGCGGGTGGTGGTGATCGAGGTGAACGACAACCCCAACGTGGATGCCGGCGTCGAGGACACGGTCCAGGGGCGCGGTCTCTATGAGCGCATCATGGGCGTCTTCCTGGCGCGCATGGAGGCGAGGGTCCAGCGCGGCTGAACCGCGCTCGCCACGGGGGTCGTGACCCCGACCTCCGCCGCCGCGAGCCCTTCCGTTGCCGACAGGCAACACCCAACCCATTGATTTCCCATGATTTCATCGAAGCCGCGCTCGTGCTGTCACCCCACGGCGACGGTTCGAGTGTGCGTGCCCGGCAACGCCGTCGCACAGGACTCGCCAACCCACTGATATTCTTACAAATAAACGAACTGGCTCGATTATTGCCAGTGATTCTGGTCGCATGCCCCGTACACTCGGCTCCCTCCTGCCCACCCGCACTGGCAACGGGCATGGGAGGGCAGCCCCAAGCAAGGAGCGATGACGACCATGAGGATCACCATTTTCGGTTCCGGCTACGTGGGACTCGTGACCGGGGCCTGCCTGGCCGATGTGGGTCACGACGTCATCTGCGTCGACGTGGATGAGACCAAGGTGGCCCGGCTACAGGCCGGCGAGGTACCCATCTACGAGCCCGGCCTGGAAGCGCTGATCCGCCAGAACCAGGCCGCGGGTCGCCTGCGCTTCACCACCGATGCCGCCACCGGCGTGGCCTTCGGGCTGTTGCAGTTCATCGCCGTGGGCACCCCGTCCGACGAAGACGGCAGTGCCGATCTCGGCCACGTGCTGAAGGTGGCGGAAACCATCGGCCGTCACATGGACCAGTACCGCATCGTCGTCGACAAGTCGACGGTGCCGGTGGGCACCGCCGGCAAGGTGGAACGGGTCATCGCCGCGGAACTCGACCGCCGCGGCGTCGAGCTACCCTTCGACGTCTGCTCCAATCCCGAATTCCTCAAGGAAGGTGCCGCGATCGAGGACTTCTCGCGCGGCTCGCGCATCGTGGTGGGCACCGACGCCGAGCGCGTCAGGAGCGCCATGCGCGAGTGCTACGGCCCCTACAACCGCCACAAGGACAAGCTGATGTTCATGGGGGTGCGCAGCGCCGAGCTCACCAAGTATGCCGCCAATGCCATGCTCGCCACCAAGATCAGCTTCATCAACGAGGTCGCCAACCTGGCCGAGCGTCTGGGCGCCGACATCGAGGAGGTGCGCCACGGCATCGGCAGCGACCCGCGGATCGGCTACCACTTCATCTATCCCGGCTGCGGCTATGGCGGCTCCTGCTTCCCCAAGGACGTCAAGGCACTGGCCCACACCGCCGAGGCGGCCGGCTATCCCGCCGAGATGATCAGTGCCGTGGAGCGCGTCAACGACCGCCAGAAGGACCGCCTGTTCGACAAGCTCTGCGCGGCCTTCGACGGCCGGCTCGCCGGCAAGACCATCGCGCTGTGGGGGCTGGCCTTCAAGCCCAATACCGACGACATGCGCGAGGCGCCCAGCCGCACCCTGATGGAGGCACTGTGGCGGGCCGGGGCCCGGGTCCAGGCCTTCGACCCCGAGGCCACCGGGGAGTGCCGGCGGCTCTACGGCGAGCGTGACGACCTGGTGCTCGCCACCCGGCGTGACGAGGCCCTGGAGGGCGCCCACGCGCTGGTGATCTGCACCGAATGGAAGTCCTTCCGCACCGTCGACTTCGAGCGCCTGCGCGAGACCCTGCTCGAGCCGGTGGTCATCGACGGCCGCAACCTCTTCCCGCCCGAGCGCGTCAGGGCCGCGGGGCTCGCCTACTACGCCATCGGCCGGGGCGACTCGGTACGCCCCGTCCTGGCCTGAGGCGACGAGATGTCGATGCCCCCTGTCGATCGCTCCGTGGCCAGCCGGGTGACCGAGCTCACCACCCTGGCCCTGACCCTGGCCGCGCTGGTGGTGGTCGTCGCCGAGCTGCCGTCGGAGGTCTTCAGTCCCGAGTCGAAGAGTTTCTTCTTCGCCATCGGGGCCGTGGGTGCCTGGCGCTATTCCTGGTGGCTGATCCAGGCCATCCGCTCGGTGTGGTACAACCGGCGCCTCTTCCCGCGCCTGCGCGCCGAGGCCGACGCCGTCGCCGCGGTCTCGCGGCCACCGGAGCTCTACGTGCTCTGCACCTCCTACCGCATCGAGGGCGAGGTGAACTTCCGGGTCTACGATGCCCTGGTCCGCGAGCTCGTCGACTTCGGCGTGCCCACCACCCTGTTCGCCTCGATCTCGGACCGCACCGACGTCGACGTCATCACCCATGTGCTGGATGACCACGGCTGGCCCGACAACGTCGAGGTCCGCTACATGTTCCAGAAGGGTGACGGCAAGCGCTCGGCCATGGCCGAGGTGCTCCGGGCAATCTCGCGGCGCCTGCCGCCCCCCGGGGCCCTGCTGGTCTCCATGGATGGCGACATCCGCCTCGAGCCGGGCACCCTGTCGCGTTCGCTGTCATTCTTCCAGACCGATCCGGCGTTGGGCGCCCTGACCACCAACAACAGCGCCATCGTCACCGGCTGCGACGCCACCCGGGAGTGGTACGACCTGCGCTACGCCCAGCGCCACCTGGTGATGAGTTCGCTGTCGGTGTCGTCGCGGCTGCTGGTGCTCACCGGCCGCTACAGCGCCTTCCGGGCCGACCTGGCGGTACAGCCGGGGTTCATCGACCTGGTCGAGAACGACCAGGTCGAGCACTGGCGTTTCGGCCGCTTCAAGTTCCTCTCCGGTGACGACAAGTCGACCTGGTTCTGGCTGCTCAAGAACGGCTGGAGAATGCGCTACATCCCCGACGTCTATGTCTCGGGCTTCGAGGAACTCCCCGACCGCAAGCGCTTCTTCGCCTCCACCACCGACCTGATGCGCCGCTGGTACGGCAACATGCTGCGCACCAGCGGACGCGCCATCGCCCTGGGGCCGCGGCCCATGGGGCTGTTCGCCTGGTGGAGCCTGGTCGACCAGCGGCTGTCGATGTGGACCACCCTGATCGGGCCGACGGTGGCGGTGCTGGTGACGCTGTTCGTGCGCCCCTCCTTCCTGTTCGCCTATCTGCTGTGGATCCTCTTCACCCGCGGCATCGCCAGCCTGATCCTGGCCTGGCAACGCGGCCGTTTCAGCCTGCTGTGGATCCCGCTGATCTACTACAACCAGGTCTGGGGGGCGCTGCTCAAGACCTACGTGAGCTTCCGCTTCAATCGCCAGAAGTGGTCGCGCCAGGGGATCTCCGCCGGCGAGCCGGACGACCCGGCGGCCGTGCGCCGGCAGCGCCGCATGGGGCACCTGCTGCATGGCGTCGCCTACGGTGCCCTGCTCTGCGTGCTGATCCTCGCCACTGGGGTGCTGCAGCCCCCCGACCGGATGTCGCTGGCCATCACCAGGCAGCAGGGCAACGGCCTCCTGGAAGCCTCCGAGAGTGCCGATCGCTGGCTCTCCCAGCAGCTCGTCGGCCTGCCGGAGCAGGGCACGCTCTACCTGCCCGAGGGCAGGTTGCGGGTGAGCGGGGCACTGCTCGACCGCCTGGACGGCGAACGGATACGGGCCACACGCATCGCCGGCACGGCCACCAGTACCCTCACCCTCACGCCCGACATCGCCCGGCGCATCACGGGTCCCGACGGCGAGCCCCTGTCGGGCGACACGCACTGCAGCGTCGACGCCGGGTGCCGGCTGAGCCTGGATGGGCGGCGACTGCCCCTCGTCAACGTACGCCTCGGGGTCGAGCCGACGCGCCTGCCGCGCACCGCATCGGCCGGCGGCCCCGAGCAAGGAGACTCAACGGATGGATGATTACTTTTCCGATCCGCGTGTATCGGATCGCCATGAACCGACCCTCGCCGGCCTCCCCGGCGGCTCCGCCGAGCGCGAACGCCAGGCCCGCGGGGACCGGATCACCCATGAGCGGCGCGACGAGCGCCGCCATATCCGCGTCTCGCCCCCCTTCCGGGTCACCCTGGCCGACGGCACCGCCCTGCCCGGCGTGGACGTGTCGCTGGGTGGCTTCGCGGTGCGCAGCGAACGCCACCTCTCGCCCGGCGAATCGATCGAGGGCTCGCTGCGCCTGGTGGCCGGCACCACCGAACTGATCATCCCGCTGCGCGCCGAATGCCGCCACTGCTCCCCGGCGGGGGACGGCAACGCCTTCACGGTGGGCTTCGAGATCATCGACATGGAGCCTCCCCATCGCGAGTTGCTGCGCCAGGTCATCCGCAGCTACCTGAGCGGGCGCACCGCCAGCGTCGAGGCACTGATCGCCGGGGAGGATCCCCAGACACCGCGCAAGCGCCAGGCGGGCGTGACCCAGCCGCTGCCCGCCTCGCGCCCGCCGCGCCCCATGCGCCGCTACGTGCTGCTGTTCGCCGCCCTGGCGGTGCTGGCGCTGGTGGTGGCGGCCACCGCCTACCGCAACTTCATGCTGATCGAACCCAGCTTCGCCGCGGTGACCGCGCCGCGCATCGACATTCGCGCCCCCGGTCCCGGCATCCTGGCGGCCCACGACCTCCAGGCCGGCGACCGGGTCGCACGCGACCAGCTGCTCACGCGGGTCGAGAACAGCGACCTGGAGTCGGACCTGATCCTGGCCGAGGCGGCCCAGCGCTTCAACGACCGGCTGATCCAGAACCTCCAGGAACACCTGGACGGCGGTAGCCAGGAGGTCAGCCTGGCCAACTCCGCGCAGCCGGAGAGCGGCGACACCCTGACCTTCGAGTCGGTCTCGCCCGAGATCGCCCAGGCGCGCATCGAGCAGTTCGAGACCGCCCGCGACTACGAGAGCTCGCGGATCACCGCCCTGGAGGCGCGACAGGCCAGCAACGACATCTACAGCCCCTGCGACTGCCTGGTGGCCTGGGCGATGAGCAGCGCCGACGGCACCTACATCAACGAGAGCGAACGGATCATGACCCTGGTCCGCGCCGGCCAGGACGACGTCCTGGTCGAGGCCCTGGTGCACATGGACGACATCGCCCGCATCGAGCCCAACCAGCAGGCCTACATCGCCCTGCCCAACAGCGCCGAACCGATTCGCGCCCGGGTGCGCAACGTCGCCCTGGACGTCGAGCGCCAGCCGCGCGCCGGCTTCCCCAAGTGGGTGCGCCAGCAGCAGAACGTGGCCAGCGTGCTGCTGGTACCGGAGCGCGACCTGCCCCCGCAGAGCGTCGGCCAGCCGGTGGACGTGCGCTTCAGCGAGGCGCCCCTGCTCGGCGCCACCGCCGAGTGGGTCTGGCAGGGCGTCCGCGCGGTCATCCAGTTCGGCGATCGCATCTATCGCGCCGCCATGGAGGAAGACCCGGATGCCGGCTGAGGCCGCATCCCCCTCGCCCCGTGACACCGCGGGTGTCATGGGTGACCCCGTTTCAGGAGGAATCATGCCGATCAACCCCACTCCCCGTCAGGGATCGACGTCGCTCTCCCCCCTCGCCACCGGCATCGCTCGGGCAGCGCTGCTGCTGGGCGTGGTGCCCGGGCTCCTGCACGCCGAGGAGTTCGACCCCGACAGCCTGGGCATTCCCGACGAGGCGGCCTGCTCGACCCGCTATGCCCAGGTCGCCGCACCGGCACCGGCCAGGGAGGCGGATGCCCACACCGCGATCCGCGAGGGCTTCGCCACCCACCGCCACTGGGGCACCGAAGAGAACGTTGCGCTGCTCGACGCCGACGCTACCGGCCTCGGCGAGCCGGGCCTACGGGTACGCTATCCGGCCGGCAGCTCCAATCCCTCCGACGAGCCCCGCGGCGGTGCCGGCTTCTACGCCGCCCCCCCGGCCCTGGAGGGGGCCGAGCGGGCCTGCCTCAGCTACCGGCTCCGCTTCGAATCGGGCTTCGACTTCGTCAAGGGCGGCAAGCTGCCCGGCCTCTACGGCGGCGACGCCCCCAGCGGCGGCGAGGAAGTCGACGGCGAGAACGGCTTCTCCATGCGCCTGATGTGGCGCGAGCAGGGCCAGGGGGAGCTCTATCCCTACGTGGTCGGGCTGGAGGGCACCTCGGTGGGCCGCGGCGCCTGGACCTTCCCCACCGGGCAGTGGGTCAGCGTCGAGCAGGAGCTGGTGCTCAACGACGCCGGCGAGGCCAACGGCGTGGCGCGGCTGTGGATCGACGGGCGCCCGGTCCTCGAGCAGCGCGAGATCGTCTATCGCACGACGCCCGAGGTGACCATCGACGGCCTGATGTTCTCGACCTTCTTCGGCGGCAGCGGCGAGGGCTGGCGCACGCCCCGCGACCAGCACGCCGACTTCGCCGACTTCCGCTTCTACGCCCCGACATCATGACCATGCCCCGTCCCGAGTCCCCCAGGGGGGCCCGGCTCCCCCGCCGTCGCGGCCGGCCGGCCAGGCGACTGGCCGCGACGCTGCTGG
>NZ_JAUFPL010000010.1:29818-40836 GCF_030409215.1 Halomonas ramblicola
CCATCCTCCTGCAGGAAGTCGACGAACTGGCCCGGGGGCCGAGCTGCGCGCAGCTCATGGCCTATGAGCCGATCACCACCCGGCTGCGCGTCCCCGGCTACTACCCCAATCCCGAGGAGTGGGAGCTCGCCTCGGAGCCGCTGTTCCGCTTCGAGGACAACGTCTCGATGCTGGCCGGCGCCTTCGTCGCCAGTGGCGACACCTACTATGCCGAGTGCCTGGTGCGCTTCCTGGATCACTGGGCCCAGGCCGAGGCGCTGACCGACTTCCACTACGACTCCACCCAGCCCCAGGCCTGGTTCGCCACCGAATCGATGCTGTTCGCCGCCGGCATGGCCTACGCCACGGTGCGGCCCTTCGTGGACGGCCTGGAGGAGGAGCGCGAGCGCCTCGAGACGTGGCTCAACGGGCTCGCCCACCAACACGCCGAGATCCCCGGCCAGGACGGCAACAGCTGCTGCAACAACCACTTCTACCGCCGCGCCCTGTACGGCAGCGTCATCGGCGTGCTCACCGAGGACGACGAGCTGTTCCGCTTCGGGGTGAGCGCCATCTATTCGGCCCTGCACGACCTCACCGAGGAGGGCGCCCTGCCCCTCGAGGTGCGTCGCGGCCGCCGTGCCACCCACTACCAGAACTACGGCCTGCTCTACCTGGTGACCAACATGCAGGTGATCGCTCGCCAGGGCTACGAGGAGATCTTCGACCTGGAGGTCGAGGGCAGCAGCATCCACGACGCCATCGACTTCCTGTTCGCGATCCTCGACGACCCGGCCGCCCTGGGCGACTACGCCCCCCTGGAGCAGTACACGGGCTTCCTCAAGGATCCCCAGTACTTCACCTGGATGGAGATCTACCAGTCCCGCTACGACGACCCGCGCATCGCCGACTTCCTGGACCGGGTCCGGCCGCTCTACAACCGCAGCGCCGGCGGCTACATCAGCCTCTACTTCATGTCGCCCGAGGCCCAGGAGCACGTCTCTCTCGACGAGCAGCAACGCCAGACCGAGGCCTTTCGTGGCCTCTCCGACCAGTGATGCGCCCCTTGCCCATCGAGGACCCGCCCATGCACGAGACCACACCCCGTTTCCCGTACCGCACCGCCCCCACCCGCCTGGCCCTCTCCCTGGCCCTGGTCGCCGCGCTGGGGGGATGCGCCGCCACGACGGCCCCCTCATCGGACCCGGCCGGCCCCGGGGTCCCGGCAGAGTACCGGGAGTGGTTCGCCTGGAGCCCCGAGCCCGACATCAGCGGCCAGGACTGGGACAGCATCAATCGCGCCCAGGACCTGATCGACGAGGGTCGCTACGCCAAGGCCCTCGAGCGTCTCGAGCCACTGATGGCCAGGCACATCTCGCCGGCCTTCTACGAGGCGGCCAAGCTGCACGAGGCCGGTCACGGCGTGCCCCGCGACCCGACCGAGGCCGCGCGCCTCTACGGCAAGTCTATCGAGAAGCCCTCCTCGATCCGCGGCCATGCCTCGATCAGCCTGGCCGAGCTCTACCTGGAGGGCGACGGCGTCGAGCCCCACGACCGACTCGCCTTTCACCTGCTCGAACAGGCGGTGAAGGAAGGCGTCGAGCGTGCCGAGCCGATGCTGGCCGAGCTGCTCGCCGAAGGCGGCGACGGCGTCGACGCCGCCCCGGAGCGAGCCCGGGAGCTCTACGAGCGGGCCGCCGGGCGGGACGACACCCAGGCCCTGCAGGCCCTGGCCGAGGCCCACGCCCCGGGCGGCTGGCTGCCGGCCTCGCCGGAGCGTTCCCGGCAGTACGCCCGTCGCCTCGAGCGGCTGCTGGAGGTCGAGGCCAGCGACGGCGATACCGGTGCCATGCAGCGCCTCGCCGGCCTCTACGCCAGCGATGGCCTGCTCGGCGACCAGCCCGACAAGCGTCGCGAGTGGCTGGTGCGAGCCGCCGACGCCGGCGACGAGGATGCCCTGGGCCATGCCGGCATGGCCCTGCTCGAAGCCGACCCGCGCCGCGCCCTGCCCCTCCTCGAGGAGGCGGCGCAGCGCGGCGACGTCGATGCCATGACCCGCCTGGGACAGGCGCTGCTCGACCCCCAGTCGGGTCACGAGCGGCCGGCAGAGGCGAAGCGCTGGCTCGAGACGGCGGTCGAGGAGGGATCGGTGGATGCCATGGTGATCCTCGGGGCGGCGCTGATCGAGGACGCCGGCCGGCGCGCCGCGGCCATGCGCCAGGCCGCCCCCGAGGGCGACAGCGCCGCCCCCGACGATGCGGCGCTGCCCGACCCGGCCCTGGCCGGCGCCCCCGACGTCAGGCGGGGCATCGAGCTCCTGGAGAGGGCGGCCGACCGGGATCATCCCCTGGCTCTGGCCCATCTCGGCGCCATCTATCTCGACGGCGACCTGGTGCCTAGCCAGCCCTACCTGGCCATCGATTTCCTGGAGCGCGGCCATGAGCTCGGCCATCCCTGGGCGACCCAGCAACTGGGGGCCGCCTACCTGGAGGGCCGGGGCGTGCCCGTCGATGGCCGGCGGGCCGAGACCCTGCTGCAGGCGGCCGCCGATCAGGGCCAGGAAGGCGCCCTGCGCCTGCTCGGCGAGGCCTATCTCGCGGAGGGCGAAGCCCTGCCCTTCCATCCCAGCCGCGGCGAGGAACTGCTCCAGGCGGCGGTCGACGCCGACGATACCAGCGCCATGACCGTCCTCGGCGAGGCCTATCTGATGGGCCCACTGGAGGAGGATCCCGGTCGCGGCCGGGCGCTCCTGGAACGGGCGGCCCGCGAGGGCGACGCCTATGCCATGGTGGTGCTGGGACGCGCCTACCGGGAGGGCAAGGGCGTGCCGCGCGACCTCGACGAGGCGAGCCGCTGGCTGACCCGCGCCCGGGACGCCGGCCATGCCTCGGCCGACGACGCCCTGACCCGGCTGAATCGCGACCGCGGCGCCCGGGGCGACATCCGCGCCCTGATCGCCGCCGCCGAGGAGGGGCATCCCGGGGCCATGGCCGACCTGGGCCGGGCCTTCCTGGACGGCGAAGGGGTCGAGCGCGATCCCCAGGCGGCCCGGGCCTGGCTGGAGCGCGCCGCCGCTCAGGGGCATACCGGGGCGCGCGCCGACTTCGGCGAACTGCTGCTCGCAAGCGACCCCGACCGCGGCATCGAGCTGCTGCGCGGCGCCGCCGATGCCGGCCATGACGGTGCCCGCCTGAGGCTGGGCGAGGCGTATCTGCAAGGCGAGCACGTCGCGGCCGACGCCGAGCAGGGCCTCGCCTACCTGCGCCCCATCGCCGAGGCGGGCAACCCGCATGCCGCCCGCCTGCTCGGCGAGGCCTACCTGCAAGGCAAGGGCGTCGCGGCCGATCCCGCGCGGGCCAGGGAGTGGCTGGAGCGGGCCGTCGAGAGCGGCGACCTGGCCTCCCGCGCCAACCTCGGGCGCATCCTGCTGCGTGGCGAGGAGGGCATGCCGCGAGACGTCGAGCGTGGCCACGCCCTGCTGCAGGAGGCCGCCGAGGCGGAGCACGCCGGTGCCCAGGCGACCCTGGGTCGCGAATACCTGCGCGGGGACCACCTGGAAAGGAACGCGCGGCGCGGGGCCGACTACCTGCTCCAGGCGGCCTACCAGGACCATGCCAGCGCCCGCCTGGCGCTGGCCGAGGCCTACCTGGAGGCCAACGGCCTGGAGAGCGCCAACCGCGAACAGGCGCTGCTGTGGCTCGACGAAGTGATGGAGGGCGACAGCGACGCGGCCCTCGAGACCCTGCACGACCTGCTCTCGGACGAGAGCGTCGCGACGCGGTGATCGCCCGACGTTTCTTCGCCTCGGCAATGCGAAGGGCCGGCACTGGATGCCGGCCCTTCGCGCCTCAAGGCGTGGAGCGCCCGTCCGCTCAGCCCTGGAAGGGGTTGCGCAGCACGATGGTCTCGTTGCGATCGGGGCCGGTGGAGATGATGTCGATGGGCGTGCCCACCTGGGCCTCGAGGTAGCCGATATAGGCGCGGGCATTGGCCGGCAGGTCCTCGACGCGCCGGGCGCCCAGGGTCGACTCGGTCCAGCCCGGCAGGTCCTCGTAGAGCGGCTCGATGGCCTCATAGCCCTCGGAGTCGACCGGGGTGTCCAGCACCTCGCCGTCCTTGCTGCGGTAGCCCACGCAGACGCGGATGTTCTCCAGGCCGTCGAGCACGTCGAGCTTGGTCAGGCAGAGGCCGGAGACCGAGTTGATCTGCACCGCATGGCGCAGGGCCACGGCGTCGAACCAGCCACAGCGGCGCGGACGCCCGGTGGTGGCACCGAACTCGTGGCCCTTCTCGGCCAGGTGCCGGCCGTGCTCGTCGAACAGCTCGGTGGGGAAGGGCCCCGAGCCGACGCGGGTAGTATAGGCCTTGGTGATGCCCAGCACGTAGTCCAGGTAGAGCGGCCCCACCCCGGAGCCGGTGGCGGTCCCGCCGGCGGTGGTGTTGGAACTGGTCACGAAGGGGTAGGTGCCGTGGTCGATGTCCAGCAGCGAGCCCTGGGCACCCTCGAAGAGGATATTCTCGCCGGCCTTGCGCACGTCGTGCACCAGGCCCACGGTGTCGGCCACCATGGGGCGCAGCTCCTCGGCCATCTGCATGGCGCTGTCGAGCACCTCCTGGAAGTCCACCGGCGGCTCGCCGTGGTACTTGGTCAGCACGAAGTTGTGGTAGTCGAGCACCTCGCCCAGCTTGGAGGCGAAGCGCTCGCGGTGCAGCATGTCGCCCAGGCGCAGGCCGCGGCGCGCCACCTTGTCCTCGTAGGCCGGGCCGATGCCGCGGCCGGTGGTGCCGATCTTGGCCACGCCGCGGGCCTTCTCGCGAGCCTGGTCGAGGCGCACGTGGTAAGGCAGGATCAGCGGACAGGCCGGCGACAGGCGCAGGCGCTCGCGCACCGGCACACCCTTGGCCTCCAGCTCGCGGATCTCCTTGATCAGGGCGTCCGGCGAGAGCACCACGCCGTTGCCGATCACGCAGGTCTTGTCGGGGCGCAGGATGCCCGAGGGGATCAGGTGCAGGACGGTCTTCTCGCCGTCGATCACCAGGGTATGGCCGGCGTTGTGTCCGCCCTGGAAGCGCACCACCGCGGCGGCGGATTCGGTGAGCAGGTCGACGACCTTGCCCTTGCCCTCGTCACCCCACTGGGTGCCCAGTACGACTACGTTCTTGCCCATTGGTCTCTCGTCTCTCGTTGCCGCGCGGCGGCAGGCCGTCGCGCCCTTGGTAAGCCCAGTCTACAGTGCCACGGCCTGCCAGTGGCCATCGCGGTACACCAGCCGCCGGTCGCAGCGGTGCTCGGCCGGCCCGGTGCGCTGTCCCGGCAGCGACTGGACCACGCGTTCGCCGCGTGCCCGCAGGGCGAGCACCGCCTCGTGCAGCCCCGGCTCGTCCTCGGCCGGCGCCCAGATGCCCTCGCAGGGCGGTTCCGCCGGCGAGAGCGTGGCCAGCTGCTTGAGGTCCATGGAGAAACCGGTGGCGGGGCGAGCCCGGCCGAAGGCCCGCCCGGTATCATCGTAGCGCCCGCCCTTGGCCAGCGCCTGGCCGTAGCCGGGCACGTAGGCGGCGAACATCATGCCGGTGTGGTAGGCGTAGCCGCGCAGCTCGCCCAGGTCGAAGTAGGGCTCGACCTCGGGGTGGGCGGCCAGCACGCCCCGGTGCAGGGCGCGCAGCTGGTCCAGCGCCGCCCCCACCGCGGCCGGCGCCTCGGCGAAGGCCTCGCGGGCCTCCTCCAGCACCTCGGCACCGCCGTGCAGGCGCGCCAGCGCCATGAACATCTCGGCCAGGGCGGGATCCGCCACGCTCTCCGCCACCCGGGCGGCCAGCTCCCCCGGCGACTTGAGCTCCAGCGCCTCGAACAGCGCCCGCTCGGCGTCGCCCTCGAGGCCCGCCGCCTCCACCAGGCTGCGGTAGATACCGATATGGCCGAGCGCCAGGTGGATCTCGTCGGCACCGGCGGCATCCAGCGAGGCCAGCGCCAGGTGCAGGATCTCCAGGTCGGCCTCCAGGCCGGCGTGGCCGAACAGCTCCACGCCCACCTGCACGGGGCTGCGGCCGCCCTGATGCTGGTCGGGCGTGGCGCGCAGCACGTTGGTGCAGTAGCACAGGCGTACCGGGCCCTGGCGCTTCAGGGAGTGGGCGTCCATGCGCGCCACCTGGGGGGTGACGTCGGCGCTGACACCCATCATGCGCCCGGTGAGCTGGTCGGTGAGCTTGAAGGTCTGCAGGGCCAGGTCGGAGCCGGTGCCGGTCAGCAAGGAGTCCAGGAACTCCGCGGTGGGCGGCATCACCTGGTCGTAGCCCCAGCGATGGAAGAGATCGAGCAGCGCCCGGCGCAGCTCCTCCATGCGGCTCGCCTGGGGCGGCAGCACCTCGTCCATGCCGTCGGGCAGCAGCCAGCGGTCAGCGATGGTCATGTGAATCATCCTGCAAGGCAGTGAATGGCCAGGGAGAACGGACGCCCTGCCGGGCGCAGCGGCGGGCATCGACGCGCGGTAGACGGCCACAAAAAAACCGGGCCACGCCCGGTTGCAGGAGTCTACCACGTTTGCGGCCGGGATGAACCCCGGCGATATTCGCGCGGGGTTCATCCGGCACCGGGCCGCCCTTACTCCTCGCCGGAGGGCGCGGGACTCTTCAGATACTGGAAGAACTCGCTGGAGGGATCGAGCACCAGCATGTTGTCGTCGCCCTCGAAGCTGTCCCGGTAGGCGTTCAGGCTGCGCCAGAAGGCGAAGAACTCGGCGTCCTGCGAGTAGGCCTCGGAGAAGATCGCCGCCGCCTCGGCATCGCCCTCGCCGCGCAGGGTCTCGGCGCGCTCGGTGGCCTGGGCCAGCAGCACCTGGCGCCGCCGGTCGGCGTTGGCCTGGATGCGTTCGGCCTCCTCCTGGCCCTGGGCGCGCCACTCGCGGGCCTCGCGCTCGCGCTCGGAGCGCATGCGCTCGTAGACCGCCGCGGAGACGTCCTCGGGCAGGTCGATGCGCTTGACCCGGATGTCGACGATCGCCACGCCCAGTTCCTCGCGCATCAGGGCGTCGAGGTCGTCGGTGGGCCCGGTCATCAGGTCGTCGCGGCGCTCGGAGATGATCTGCTGCAGGTTGAGCCGACCGAACTCGTTACGCAGGCTCTCGTCGACCCGCGGCTGGATCAGGCGCGTGGCCATCATCTCGTCGCCGGAGGTGGCCTCGTAGTAGCGGGTCGGGTTGATCACCTGCCACTTGACGTAGGAGTCGACGATCACCGCCTTCTGCTCCAGGGTCAGGTAGCGGCTGGGATCGGTGTCCAGGGTCAGCACCCGGGTATCGAACTTGCGTACCGTCTGGGTGATCGGGACCTTGAAGTGCAGCCCCGGCTGGATGTTCTCCTCGATCACCTCACCGAAGCGCAGCTTGACGGCACGCTCGGTCTCGTCGACCACGTAGAGGCTGTTGCTGGCCAGCCAGGCCGCGGCGGCCAGGCCGCCGACGATGAGCAGGGAACGATTGTTGATCATTTAGCGGCCCTCCCTGCGGATACCACCGGTGTTGCTTCCGTTGCCGGACGACGAGGACGAGGACTGGGTCGAGCGCAGGCGCTCCAGTACCCGGGGGTCGAGCTCGCCCTGCTCGCCCAGGCGCTCGCCGGACGCCGAACCGCCGCTCCGCATGCGGTCCAGCGGCAGGTACATCAGCGGGCCATCGTCGGCCACGTCCACCAATATCTTCGACGTGCTGCCAAACACCTCGCCGATGGTGTCGAGGTAGAGGCGCTCGCGCATGATGGCCGGCGAGTTCTGGTACTGGGTGAGCAGCGCCGTGAAGCGATTGGCCTGGCCGCGCGCCTCGGCGACCACCGCCTCGCGGTAGCCCTGGCCCTGCTCGACGATGCGCTGGGCCTGGCCCTGGGCCTCGGGGATGATGGCGTTGGCGTAGGCCATGCCCTGGTTGATGGTACGCTGGCGGTCCTCGCGGGCGCGGATCACGTCGTCGAAGGCGTCGATGACCGGCTCCGGCGCCGAGGTGGACTCGATGTTGATGGTCTGCAGGCTGATGCCGGTGCCGTAGCTGTCCTGATAGCTCTGCAGGCGGCTGGCCACCGAGCTGCCGAGGATCTCACGGCCCGAGGTGAGGATGTCGATCATGTCGGTACCACCCACCACGTGGCGCAGCGCACTGTCCAGGGCGTTCTCGATGGACAGCTGCGGGTCGCGCACGTTGAGCACGAAGTCGCGGGGGTTGGCCACCTGGTACTGGGCCGAGATCTCGACTTCGACGATGTTCTCGTCGCGGGTCAGCATCGATTGGGTCTGGGTCAACGAGCGCACCCGGGTCACGTTGACCATGCGCACGTCGTCGATCAGCGGCGGGTTCCAGTGCAGGCCGGGGTTGACCACCTCCTGGAACTCGCCGAAGCGCAGCACCACGCCGCGCTCGGTCTGGTCGACCAGGTAGAAGCCGGTGGCGGCCCAGATCGCCAGGGCCACCACGATCAGCAGGCCCGGCAGGGTGAAGGCGTTGCGTGGCTTGCCGCCACCGCCCTTGCCACCGCCACCGCCGCGCTTGCCGCCGCGGCCGCCCAGCATGCTGTTGAGCTTGTCCTGAAACTTCTTCAGGGCCTCGTCGAGATCGGGGGGCTGGTTGCCGCCGCGGTTGCCACCGCCGCCGCTGCCGCCCCCGCGTCGGCCTCCCCCGCTCCAGGGGTCGTGCTGGTTGCCACCACCAGGCTCATTCCAGGCCATAGGTCTTCTCCACTGTGCGTTGCCGCCCCGGCCGGCATCTTGCCGGCCGGGGCTCGGTTGCGATCCTGTCGTACGCTCTCCGGCGACCGTCGAGCCTTTCTGGTTATCGTGCCTCTTCTCACGCGGGCCGACACGCCCACGATCTCACTCCTCCCAGGCCTCGCGTTCCTGCAGGGGCTCCGGCAGGTAGTCGTCGGCCCGCTCGCCGAGCCGCGCCATCAGCTGCAGGAAGTCGCGGCGTGGCAGCCGCACCTGCAGGCGGGTATGGCCGTGCTCGTCGAAGGCCTCGTCGCGCACCGCGCCCAGCTCGTGGAGACCGGCACGCAACTTGCCCTGCTCCGGCGCCAGAGTCAGCGGGAAGTCGATGACGTCCTCGGCGAGCCGCTCGGTCAGGGCCTGGTCCAGCAGCTCCAGCCCCCTGCCCTCGCGCGCCGAGAGCCACACCACCTCGGGGCGGCCCTCGCCGTCACGCTCGATGCGCGGGGCGCTGTCGAGCAGGTCGATCTTGTTCATCACCTTGAGCGTCGGCACCTCCAGGGCATCGATCTCGTCGAGCACCTCCTCGACCTGGGCGACGTTGAGATCGCGGTCGGGGTCGGCGGCGTCGATGACGTGAACCAGCAGGGTCGCCTCGGCGGCCTCCTGCAGGGTGGCACGGAACGCCTCCACCAGCTTGTGGGGCAGGTGGCGGATGAAGCCCACAGTATCGGCCAGGACCACCGGCCCCACGTCCTCGATCTCGAGGCGTCGCAGCGTCGGGTCGAGGGTAGCGAAGAGCTGGTCGGCCGCATAGACCTCGGCGGTGGTCAGGGCGTTGAACAGCGTTGACTTGCCGGCGTTGGTGTAGCCCACCAGGGAGACGCTGGGAATCTCGGCCCGCGAGCGGGCGCGACGGTTCTGGCTGCGCTGGCTGCGGACCTTGTCGAGCCGCTTGTGGATCGCCTTGATGCGCGCCCGCAGCAGCCGGCGGTCGGTCTCCAGCTGGGTTTCGCCGGGACCGCGCAGGCCAATGCCGCCCTTCTGGCGCTCCAGGTGGGTCCAGCCGCGCACCAGGCGGGTCGACATGTACTCGAGCTGGGCCAGCTCCACCTGCAGCTTGCCTTCATGGGTACGCGCCCGCTGGGCGAAGATGTCGAGGATCAGGCCGGTGCGGTCGAGCACCCGGCACTTGAGCTCGCGCTCCAGGTTGCGTTCCTGGGAGGGACTCAGGGCATGGTTGAAGATCACCAGCTCAGCGCCGTGGACCCTGAGCGCCTCGCCCAGTTCCTCCACCTTGCCGGAGCCCACGAAGGTGCGCGAGTCCGGCCGGTGCCGGCTGCCGGTGAGCAGCGTCGCCGGCTCGGCGCCGGCGGAACGCACCAGTTCGAGGAACTCGCCGGCGTCCTCGCGCTCCTGTTCGTCCTGGAAGTCCACATGGACGAGTACCGCCGTTTCACCGGCGTCGGGACGTTCGAAAAACAATCACTACCTCACTGACTGTCCTGCGGCGCGGCAGGATCCTGGGCCGGCAGGCGCACATTGCGCGACGGCACCACGGTGGAGATGGCATGCTTGTAGACCATCTGGCTGACGGTGTTGCGCAACAGGATGACGAACTGGTCGAAGGACTCGATCTGACCCTGCAGTTTGATGCCGTTGACCAAGAAGATCGATACCGGGATGCGCTCCTTGCGCAGGACGTTCAGGTACGGATCTTGAAGGGACTGCCCTTTGGACATGTTGCTCTCCCTGGAATTGTCTCTGGGGTTTGGGTTATTGCGTGTTGAGGCCGTATCCGCCTGGCACCCGCCCGCCTCGCGAAGGGGCCCGGCCATTCGGCTTCCGAAAAGCCGTATCTTACGCTAAGTGCCGAATTCGCGCACCAGTTTCAGCACCGCGCCCAGGGGGTCGCCCACCAGGGGGTCGACCCAGGCCAGTTCCTCCCAGCCGCGCATCCAGGTCAGTTGGCGCTTGGCCAGCTGCCGCGTGGCGACGATGCCGCGCTGGCGCAGGGTGTCGCGGTCGAAATCGCCGTCGAGGTAGGCCCACACCTGACGGTAGCCCACGCTCTTCATGGAGGGCAGCGCGGGATCCAGGTCGCCACGCGCCCGTAGTGCCGCCACCTCATCGATGAAGCCGGCCTCGAGCATCGCCTCGAAGCGTGCCGCGATGCGCCGGTGCAGCACGCCGCGGTCGGCCGGCGCGAGTCCTATCGACAGCGTGCGCCAGGGAAAGGTTTCCGGGCGCTGCTCGGCCCACAGCTCGCTCAGGCTGCGACCGCGGAGCCGGTAGACCTCGAGCGCCCGCATCAGCCGCTGGGGATCGTTGGGGTGGATGCGGGCGGGCGCCCGCG
>NZ_JAUFPL010000010.1:40997-87694 GCF_030409215.1 Halomonas ramblicola
GCGGCGGGCAGGTTGGCCACGCCGTACAGCAGTTGCCTGAGGTACATCATGGTACCGCCCACCAGCAGCGGCACCCGACCGGCTGCGCTGATTCGTCGCATCTCGACCAGGGCGTCCTCGCGAAAATCCGCCGCCGAATAGGGCTCCGCCGGATCGCGGATGTCGATCAGCCGGTGCGGGGCGCGGGCCAGTTCCTCGGGCGACGGCTTGGCACTGCCGATGTCCATGCCGCGGTAGACCATGGCCGAGTCGACGCTGATCAGCTCGACGCCCAGCCGCTCGTGGAGCTCGATGGCCAGGTCGGTCTTGCCGGCGGCGGTGGGCCCCATCAGCAGGATGGCGGGAGGGCGCGTATCGGGCATCGGGGTCTCGGGCTCTCTCTGGCTTGGAGCAGGGAAGCTTGCCCGGCGGCAAGCCTGCGAGGAGGCGCTGTGAACCCATCCCTGGGCGCTACCGACGCCATCCCTGGCGTAGGACCTCCTCTTCGGCCTGCCCCCGGCGCTTCTCGCCACACAGGTGGTAGTGTTACCTATTCTATTGCCCCCTCAGGAAGAGGCGGTCCAGCTCCTTCATGCTCATCTCGGTCCAGGTGGGCCGGCCGTGGTTGCACTGGCCGCTGCGCTCGGTGCGTTCCATGTCGCGCAGCAGGGCGTTCATCTCCTCCAGGGTCAGGCGGCGGTTGGCACGCACGCTGCCGTGGCAGGCCATGGTGGAGAGCAGCTCGTTGACGTGGGCCTCGAGGCGGTCGGAGCGGCCGTAGCGTTCCAGGTCGGCGAGCATGTCGCGGATCAGCGGTTCCACATCGGCATCACTCAGCAGCGCCGGCAGCTGACGCACCAGCAGGCTCTCGGGGCCGGCCACGTCGAGCTCCACGCCGAAGCGGGAGAAGGCCTCGCGTTCCGCCTCGGCGGTGGCCACCTCGGCGGGGCTGGCCGCCAGCGCAACCGGCACCAGCAACGGCTGGGCCTCCAGGGCGCCGCCGTGCACCTGGGCCTTCATGCGCTCATAGACGATGCGCTCATGGGCGGCGTGCATGTCCACCAGGATCAGGCCGCGCTCGCTCTGGGAGAGGATGTAGACGCCGTGCAGCTGGGCCACGGCGTAGCCCAGCGGCGGCGCCCGGGTATCGTCCTCCTCGGGCAGGGTCGGCGGCCGCGCGGCGCGGAACGCCTCACGCTCGGCCAGGGCCACCCCGGCGGCCGCGCCACCGGCACCCGGCGCCGCCGACTGGGGGGTGAGCAGGCTCTCCTCGTGGTCCGGGTGCAGGTTGCGATAGCCCTCCATAAAGGCCCTGACCCTGTCGGGCGTCACCTTGCTACCGGCGTCGTCACGGCCAGGCAGCGACATGGGCTGCTGCTGCCAGCGCCCGGCGGCCTCCGCCACCCGTGGCGGCTCGGCTTCCGGCGATGGGGCGCCCTCCCCGGCCTCGTCGGCCACGGTGCCGGCCGGCTGCCCGGCCCGCGCCTCCCCCAGCGCCCGGTGCAGGCTGGAGAACAGGAAGTCGTGGACCATGCGGCCGTCGCGGAAGCGCACCTCGTGCTTAGTGGGGTGGACGTTGACGTCCACCACCTCGGGGTCCACCTCCAGGTAGAGCACGAAGACCGGATGGCGGCCGTGGAAGAGCACGTCGCGGTAGGCCTGGCGAATGGCGTGGGCCACCAGGCGGTCGCGTACCACCCGACCGTTGACGAAGAAGTACTGCTGGTCGGCCTGGGCCCGGGAGTGGGTGGGCAGCCCCACCCAGCCCCACAACCGCAGGCCCGAAGCCCCGATATCCAGGTGCAGGGCGTGCTCCAGGAAGGCACGCCCGAGCAGCGCGGCGATGCGCCGCTCGCGCGAGGCGGGATCACTGCCGGGACGCAGCTGGTGGATGGCCTTGTGGTTGTGGTGCAGCACCCAGCCGATGTCGAAGCGCGACAGCGCCTGGCGGCGGAAGGCCTCCTCGACGTGACCGAACTCGGTCTTCTCGGTGCGCAGGAACTTGCGCCGGGCCGGCGTGTTGAAGAAGAGGTCGCGTACCGTCACCGAGGTGCCGCGGGGATGCGGCGCGGGGGACACCCGCGGCTCCATCTGGCGTCCCTCGACCACCACCCGCCAGCCGGCGGTGGGATCGTCGTCGACGTTGGAGGCCAACTCCAGACGCGACACCGAGCTGATCGAGGCCAGGGCCTCACCGCGAAAGCCCAGGCTGGCCACCCCCTCGAGCTCCTCCAGGGAGGCGATCTTGCTGGTGGCGTGGCGCGACAGCGCCAGCGGCAGGTCCTCCTCGGCGATGCCGCCGCCGTCGTCGCGCACCCGGATCAGCCGGGCACCGCCGGCCTCGAGCTCTACCTCGATGCGCCGGCTGCCGGCGTCGATGGCGTTCTCCACCAGTTCCTTGACCACCGAGGCGGGGCGTTCCACCACCTCGCCGGCGGCGATCTGGTTGGCGAGTCGCGGGTCGAGGACCCGGATGCGGCGTTGTTCGGTCATAGCACTCCACGAAAGCTGGAAGAACAGCTTGTCATCGAAATCCAACCCTCACCATCTTCTTCAAGCTTCCAGGCGCGCAGCGCCGCTCTTCCAGCTTCCGGCTTATGAGCGGGGGATCCGCAGCACCTGTCCCACGCGGATCACGTCGCCATTGAGTTCGTTGGCCTGCTTGAGCTGGGCCACCGGCACGCCGTGACGGGCGGCGATCTCGGAGAGGGTATCGCCCGGCTGGATGCGGTACTCGTTACCATCGGTGCGGCGGTCGTTGTCACGCTGCCAGGCCAGCAGGCTCGCCGGCGGCGGGTTGTGCCGGAAGTGTTCCTCGATGCCGGTGAAGATCGCCCGGGCCAGGCCCTGCTGGTGGGAGGTGTCGAGCAGGCGGCGCTCCTCGTCCGGGTTGGAGATGAAGCCGGTCTCGATCAGCAGCGAGGGGATGTCCGGCGACTTGAGCACCACGAAGCCGGCCTGTTCGACCCGCGACTTGTGCAGGCGATTGACGCCCCCCAGGCGATCGAGCACCTGGCCGCCAATGGACAGCGAATCGTTGAGGGTCGCGGTCATGGTCAGGTCGAGTAACACGCCGCGCAATACCTCGTCCTTGTCCTTGAGCGACAGGCTACCGTCCACCCCCCCTATCAGGTCGGCGCGGTTCTCGCTGGCCGCCAGCCACTGGGCGGTCTCCGAGGTGGCGCCGCGCTGGGAGAGCGCATAGACGGAGCTGCCATTGGGCCGCGGGCTGTTGAAGGCATCGGCGTGGATGGAGACGAAGAAGTCGGCCTTCTGCTCTCGGGCGATGCGGGTGCGCTGGCGCAGGCCGATGTAGTAGTCGCCGTCGCGGATCATCACCGCGCGGAAGCCCTCGGTGCCATCGACCAGGCGCTGCAGGCGCCGGGCGATCTCCATCACCACATCCTTCTCGCGGGTCCCCGAGGGGCCGATGGCGCCCGGGTCCTCGCCACCGTGACCGGCGTCGATGGCGACGATGATGTCACGCTTGGGGTGCGGCTGGGCCTGCTGCAGGGCCACGGAGGGTTCCGGCTCCACCGTGGTGCCGCCCGCCTCGGCCCGGGCGCGGTTGGCGACGATCTCCTGCTCGCGGAGCATCGCCTCGATGGGATCGATGGGATCCTCCACCGCGCTCTCGCCGGGGTACTCCAGGTCCACCACCAGGCGGTGGCCATACTGGTCGTTGGGCTCCAGGGTGAAGTGGCGCGGCGCCACCTCGCGTTCCAGTTCCAGCACCACGCGCAGGCCGTCGCCGTCGCGCACCCCGGTGCGGATGCGGCTGATGGCACTGCCGGAGAGATCGACGCCGGCGACGTCGGCGGCCAGGCGGGTATCCTCGAGATCGATCACCAGCCGGCGCGGGTTGTCCAGCCCGAAGACATCGGCCTCGACCGGTGAGGCCATGTCGAACACCAGGCGCGCATGGTCGGGTGCCGCCCACAGGCGCAGGTTCTCCACCTCGCCGGCCTGCAGGCCGGCGAGGGGGATCAGCAGCAGGAACGCCGCCAGCAGGCGACTCATCAGCCGTTGCCTCATGGCGTGGACTCGCCCTCCGCCGTCGCGTTCCCCTCCGCCAGGCGCCAGCCGGCCACCGCCGGCATCTCGGCCAGGCGCTCCAGCACCCGTCGTCCCCGACCGCTGGACGCCTCGAGGCACGCCTCGCGCCCCGCCCCGGCCAGGCACAGCCGCACGCGCAGGTCGGGGGCCGGCAGCCAACCCTCGCCGTGCTCCGGCCACTCGATGAGGCACAGGGCGTCGTCGCCCAGCAGGTCGCGACCGCCGATGAACTCCAGCTCCTCGGGATCGCCCAGGCGATAGAGGTCGAAGTGGTGGAGGCGCACCTCGTCCAGCTCGTAGGGCTCCACCAGGGTGTAGGTGGGGCTCTTCACGGCACCGCCATGGCCGTAGGCGCGCAGGATGCCGCGGGCCAGGGTGGTCTTGCCGGCGCCGAGTTCGCCTTCCAGGTAGACCCGCCCACGGCCGTGCAGGGCACGCCCCAGGCATTCGCCCAGCGCCACCTGACACGCTTCATCATCGAGTCGCAGCCGCATCGTCTCCGCCCATCGCCGGGTTGACAAGAAATCGCGCATAGGATGCCAGATCGCCGGCCAGCAGGCCACGCTCACCGCCATCGGCGGCGGCGAGATCGGCGGCCCGGGCATGGATCACCACGCCGAGACGGGCGGCGGCCTCGAGGGGCACGCCCTGGGCCAGCAGCGCCCCCAGCATGCCCGATAGCGCATCGCCCATGCCGCCGCTGGCCATGCCCGGGTTGCCGTAGGGGCAGACCGCCAGGCCCCCGGGGCCCGCCACCAGGCTGCCGGCGCCCTTGAGGATGATCGCCCCACCCCGACGCCGCTGCAGCTCGGCCACCGCCGCGGGCCGGTCGGCCTCCACCTCGGCGGCGCTCACTCCCAGCAGGCGGGCCGCCTCGCCGGGATGCGGCGTGAGGACCCAGTCATCGCGACGCAGGCCGGGGAAGCGGGCGGCCAGCAGGTTGAGGCCATCGGCGTCCACCACCAGGGGGCGGCCGACGTCGAGGGCCGCCTGCAGCACGCCCTGCCCCCAGCTCGCCTGCCCCAGGCCCGGCCCCACCACCAGCACGTCGGCATGGCCGGGCAGTTCGCCGAGGTCGGCGGCACCGCGCACGCCGTGGACCATCACCTCGGGACGCCGCACCAGGCTGGCGGTGACGTGCTCCGGTGCCGTGGCCAGGCTGATCTTGCCGGTCCCCAGCCGCGCGCACGCCTCGGCGGCGAGCAGCGCCGCCCCGCCGAAGCCCGGCGCCCCGCCGAGGACCAGGGCGTGACCGCAGTCGCCCTTGTGGGCGGCCCGCCGGCGCGGCGGCAGCCGGTCGGCGAGCGCGGCGATATCCAGCAGGCGCGCGGCGGGTGGCAGGTCCGTCTCGGCCTCGGCGTTCACGCCCAGGGCGCGGAAGACCAGCTCACCCACCCGGTCCGCCGCCGCCCCGGTATGCAGCCCCAGCTTGTCGCCGATAAAGGTCACGGTCAGCGTGGCCCTCACCGCCTCGCCCAGGACGGCGCCGGTATCGGCGTGCAGCCCCGAGGGAATGTCGAGGGCCAGCACCGGCCGGTCACTGGCGTTGACCGCGGCGATCGCCTCGCGGAAGGCACCGCGCACCTCGCCACTCAGCCCGGTGCCGAGCATGGCGTCGACCAGCAGCTCGTCGGACGGCGCCCTGTCCGGCCGCCAGGGCTCGGCCGCCACCCCGGCGGCCGTGGCCATGTCGGCGGCACGACGCGCATCCCCGCTCAGCTCGTCGATGGGCTTGAGCAGGATGCGCCGCACGGCCAGCCCCTCCGCCGCGGCCAATGCCGCCAGTACATGACCGTCGCCGCCGTTGTTGCCGCCACCGCACAGTACGCCGAGCGAACGCACCGCCGGCCAGCGCTGGCGCAGCACCTGCCAGGCCGCCGCGCTGGCGCGCTGCATCAGGGCGAAGCCGTCGATGCCCGCGGCGATGGTACGCCGGTCGAGCTCACGCACCTGCGCGGCGCGGTAGAGTGGCCTCGAAGGGCCGGCTGGACACATCATCCGCTGTCTCCCGGGTCGTGATGCTTTACCATAGCGAGTGTAAAGTCTCTGCGGCCCACGCCAAGTGGCCTGGGCCGCCTGCACGGTGTTTCCGCGATCATGGCCTTCCCGTCCGTCCGCGACAACGCTCCCGACCTCCAGGCCCTGGCCGGCCGGATCAAGACCTGGGGGCGCGAACTCGGCTTCCAGCAGGTCGGCATCACCGACGTCGACCTGGCCGAGGACGAGCGCTACCTGCAGCGCTGGCTCGATGCCGGCTACCACGGCGAGATGGGCTTCATGGCCAAGCATGGCACCAAGCGCACCCGCCCCGACGAGCTGGTGCCGGGCACGCTGCGGGTGATCAGCGTGCGCCTCGACTACCTGCCCGCCGAGGTGGAGACCGCCAAGGTACTGGGCCGACCCGAGCGTGCCTACGTCTCCCGCTATGCCACCGGCCGCGACTACCACAAGCTGATGCGCAAGCGCCTGGCGACGCTGGCCAAGTGGATCCAGGGCGAGGTGGGCGACTTCGGCTACCGCGCCTTCGTCGACTCGGCCCCGGTGATGGAACGGGCGCTGGCCCGCAAGGCGGGGCTCGGCTGGTTCGGCAAGAACGCCATGCTGCTCAATCCGCAGGCCGGCTCGCTGTTCTTCCTCGGCGAGCTCTATACCGACCTGCCCCTGCCGGTGGACGCCCCCTTCGAGTCGGAGCACTGCGGCAGCTGCAGCGCCTGCCGTAGCGCCTGCCCCACCGGCGCCATCGTCGAGGACAGGGTGGTGGACGCCCGGGCCTGCATCTCCTACCTGACCATCGAGCTGTTCGGCTCGATACCCGAGCGGTATCGCGAGGCCATGGGCAACCGGGTGTTCGGCTGCGACGACTGCCAGCTGGTCTGCCCCTTCACCCGCTTCACGCGGGCGACCCAGGAGCCCGACTTCACGCCGCGCCACGACCTGGATCGCGCCAGCCTGCTCGGCCTGTTCGCCTGGGGCGAGGGGGAATTCCTGGAGAAGACCGCCGGCAGCCCGATCCGGCGCATAGGCTACGAGCGCTGGCTGCGCAACCTCGCCGTGGGGCTGGGCAACGCCCCCTGGAGCGAGGCGGTGGAGGCCGCCCTGCTGGCCCGCCTGGCCTACCCCTCGGACCTGGTGCGCGAGCACGTGCGCTGGGCGCTGGCCCGGCAGCGGGAGAAGAAGCGACAGCTGATCGCTAGCGCCTAGCGCCTACTCCTCCTCGTCCCCCTCCGGCCCCGGCAGGCGCAGGAAGGTGTTGCGGTAATGGGCCAGTTCGGCGACGGATTCCTTGATGTCGTCCATGGCCAGGTGGACGTTGCGCTTCTGGAAACCCGCCAGGGCCCCCGGGTTCCAGCGCCGGGCCAGCTCCTTGAGGGTGGAAACATCGAGGTTACGGTAGTGGAAGAAGGCCAGCAGTTCGGGCATCTCCCGTTCGAGGAAGCGACGGTCCTGATGCACGCTGTTGCCGCACATCGGCGAGGTCCCGGGATCCACGTGGGCCCTGAGGAACTCGAGCGTCTGCCGCTGTGCCTCGGCGGTGTCGATGCGGCTCGCCTTGACCCGTCGCGTCAGCCCGGATTCGCCGTGGGTCCTGGTGCACCAGGCGTCCATGCCATCGAGCAGGCTGTCGGGCTGCTTCACGGCGATCACCGGCCCCTCGGCGACCAGGTTGAGTTCGTTGTCGGTGACCAGGGTCGCCACCTCGATGATCCGCTCGCGCTCGGGATCGAGCCCGGTCATCTCCAGGTCGATCCATACCAGGCGGTTCTTGCGCGGATCGGGCTTGTCGTCGGTCTGGGCCATGGGAAACCTTCCTTGCGGGGCGCCGCCACGCGGCTCGCGACAGCGGGCGCCATGGATGAGTACAATGCGCCCATTGTAGCGAGCTTCGGGCCCCCATGAGCAAACGCAAGCTGAGCCGCCAGCAGCGCTGGCGTATCGAGAAGATCCAGGCCGAGCGGGCCGCCCGCGCCGCTAGGCAGGAGGCCCGCGACGGCGAGACGCTCGCCGCCGGCGAGTACGGCCCCGAACGGCCGGGCCGGGTGATCGCCCACTTCGGCCGCAGCCTGGACGTGCGCCCGGAGGATGGCGATGAGCCGGTGCGCTGCCACCTGCGCGCCAACCTCGAGGGCCTGGTGACCGGCGACCGGGTGATCTGGCGCGCGGCTCATGCCCCCGATGGCCGCCCACGGGACGGGGTCGTGGTAGCCCGCGGCGAGCGCGACAGCGTGCTGGAACGCCCCGATGCCCGCGGCCAGCTCAAGCCGGTGGCGGCCAACATCGATCAACTGCTGATCGTCTTCGCCGCCGAGCCGGCGCCCCACGCCAACCTGATCGATCGCTACCTGGTGGCCGCCGAGGCCACCGGCATCGCTCCGGTGCTGGTGCTCAACAAGATCGACCTGCTGCCCGGGGGCGGCGACGAGTTGACGGCCCTTCTGGAGCGCTACGCCGCCCTGGGCTACCCGGTGGTGGCCACCACCACCGCCCGGGCGGATGGCCTGGACGCCCTGTACGCCCGCCTGGCCGGGCGCACCTCGGTGTTCGTCGGCCAGAGCGGCGTAGGCAAGTCGTCGCTGATCGACCGCCTGCTGCCCGACGAGGAACTTCGCATCGGGGCGCTGTCTCATGACTCGCGGAAGGGCACCCACACCACCACCACGGCGCGGCTCTACCGCCTCCCCGGGGCGGAAGGCGCCGAACTGATCGACTCCCCCGGCATCCGCGAGTTCGGGCTTGGCCACCTGGACGAGCGGCAGGTCGCCGAGGGCTTCATCGAGTTCCGCGATTTCCTGGGGCGCTGCCGCTTCCGCGACTGCCGCCACCGCCAGGAGCCGGGCTGCGCCCTGCTCCAGGCGGTGGAACGTGGAGAGATTCATCCCGAGCGGTTTGCCAGCTACCGGCGCATCGTCGACTCTCTGGAAGAGAGCTGACAGGACCATCATTCGAAGGAGAGCGTCATGAGTTCCGAAGCCAACCTGCTCCCACTGATCGTCGAGCCCGAGACCCTCGCCGAGCATCTCGACGAGCCGACGCTGCTGATCATCGACGTGCCGCTCAAGGCGGAGAGCTACGACCAGGGCCACGTGCCCGGCGCGGTCTTCCTCGACCACCGCCGGCTGATGCGCGGCGCGGGCGAGGTGCCCTGCCGGGAGCCGACCCCGGAGCAGCTCTCCGCGCTGTTCAGCGAGCTCGGCCTGACCCGCGACACCCATGTGGTGGCCTACGACGACGAGGGCGGCGGCTGGGCCGGGCGCCTGCTGTGGACCCTGGAGCTGATGGGACATGGCCGCTACTCCTACCTCAATGGCGGCATTCACGCCTGGCGCGAGGCCGACCAGCCGGTCTCCACCGATCCCCACACGCCCTCCCCCAGCGAGTACGAGGCGGAGCTCCTGCACCCCGAGGCGCTCATCGACCGCCTGGAACTCCAGGAACGGCTGGGCGAGAAGGGCTTCGCGGTATGGGACGCCCGCTCGCCGGCGGAATATCGCGGCGAGAAGGGCCAGAACCAGCGCCTGGGCCATATCCCCGGTGCGGTGAACCTGGAATGGACCCAGGCCATGGACCGCGAGCGCGGCCTGCGCATCCGCGACTACGCCGAGCTGATCACCGAGCTGGAGGCGCTGGGCCTGACCCCCGACATGGAGGTGGCGACCTACTGCCAGAGCCACCACCGCAGCGGCTTCACCTGGCTGGTGGGCAAGGCGCTGGGCTTCGAGAAGATCCGCGGCTATGCCGGCTCCTGGAGGGAGTGGGGCAACCGCGACGATACGCCGATCGAAAAGTAAGCCTATTCCACGCCCCCCTTTGAGGAACGACTCCTTCGTGACCCCCGCCAAGCTGTTTTCCCTGATCCAGTACCCGATTCCCCACCACCTGCTGTCGCGGCTGGTGGGCGGGCTCGCCGACTGCCGCCTGCCCTGGCTGAAGGACGCCCTGATCAAGGCCTTCATCCGCCGCTTCAGGGTCGACATGGGCGAGGCCGTCGAGCCCGACCCGACGGCCTACGCCAGCTTCAACGACTTCTTCACCCGTGCCCTGAAGGAGGGCGCCCGCCCCATCGGCGAGGGCATCGTGAGTCCCGCCGACGGCACCCTCTCGCAGTTCGGCCCCATCCAGGCCGGGCAGCTCCTGCAGGCCAAGGGCCATCGCTTCTCGGCCGAGGCGCTGCTCGGCGGCGACACCGCGGCCGCCGAGCGCTACCTGGGCGGCGGCTTCGCCACCGTCTACCTCTCGCCGCGGGACTATCATCGGGTACATATGCCAGTCGCCGGCACCCTCACCGAGATGGTCTACGTGCCCGGCCGGCTGTTCTCGGTGAACGCCGCCACCACCCGGCACGTCCCCCACCTGTTCGCCCGCAACGAACGGCTGGTGTGCCACTTCGACACCGAGCATGGCCCCATGGCGGTGGTGCTGGTGGGGGCGATGATCGTCGCCGCCATCGAGACGGTGTGGGCCGGCCAGGTCACGCCGCTCGCCGGCGAGGTCCAGCGGGTGCGCTTCGATACCCCGGTCAGGCTCGAGAAGGGCGAGGAGATGGGCCGCTTCAAGCTCGGCTCCACGGTGGTGATGGCCTTCGCCGAGCCCCCCGCCTTCGCCGACGGCCTCGTCCCCGGCGGCAAGGTGTGGATGGGGCAGTCGCTGGGGCGTTTCTAACAGCGCGGCGTGGCGAAGGCCATGACCTCCGCCACGCTCGCCTTGCCCAGGGCGAGCTGAATCAATCGGTCGAGGCCCAGCGCCACCCCGCTGCCGGCGGGCATGCCGTGGGCCAGCGCCGCCAGCAGGCGCTCGTCGACATCCACCTCGGTCAGGCCCACGGCACGGCGGGCGGCGTTATCCGCGGCGAAGCGCGCCGCCTGCTCCTTGGCGTCGGTGAGCTCGTCGTAGCCGTTGGCCAGCTCCAGCCCCTCGAGATAGAACTCGAAGCGCGAGGCCACCCACGCACCGTCCTCCGGGTCGCGATGGCGCCGCGCCAGGGCCGCCTGGCTGGCCGGGTAGTCGACCACCACGTCGAGGCCGTCACGCCCCAGGTGGGGCTCGATCTCGAGGCTCATCAGCAGGTCCAGGCAGTCGTCGCGGCCGGCCTCGCCCATGTCGAGTCCGCCCCGCTCGCCGGCCAGGCGCTTCAGCTCGGGCAACCCGACGGTGAAGGGGTCGAGGCCCAGCCGTTCGCGGAACAGCTCGCGGTAGCGCCGGCGACGCGGCGGTCCCGGGTCGCATCCCAGCACGGCCTCCACCAGCGCCACGGTCTCCCCGATCAGCTCATCCAGGGAAAAGCCGGGGCGGTACCACTCCAGCAGGGTGAACTCGAGGTTGTGGCGCCGCCCCACCTCGCCATCGCGAAAGCTGCGCGCCAGCTGGAAGATCGGCCCGCTGCCGGCGGCCAGCAGCCGCTTCATGTGGAACTCCGGCGAGGTCTGCAACCACAGCCGCTCGCGGCCGGCGGGCGTGGTCGCCCGGGTCGACAGCGAGGCCAGGTGTACGTCGGTGCTGCCGCCGTGGCCCAGCACCGGCGTCTCCACCTCCAGCACCCCGCGGGCGGCGAAGAAGGCACGCACCTCGGCGAGCCGCCGCGCCCGCTCGCGCAGGGTCTCGATCGACGCGGTGGGCCGCCAATCAGTTGCCATGACATATCCTCCAGAACGACGAAGGCCACGCCGAGGCGTGGCCAACGAACAAATACTGCCGGGCTCGCGGCCTCTCCGAGCGATGCTCAGACAAGGCGAATCCTGGTGAGGCGGCGGAGTTTAGCAGCGCTAAATGAGCAAGCCGATCCAGGATTCAACGCCGTCTGAGCGAGCGCAGGAAGGCCCTCGCCTCAGGCGCGGGAGACATACTCGCCGGTACGCGTATCGACCTTCAGCACCTCGCCCTCGTTGATGAACAGCGGCACGCGCACCACGGCGCCGGAGGAGAGGGTCGCCGGCTTGGAGCCGCCCTGGGCGGTGTCGCCCTTGAGGCCGGGGTCGGTCTCGGTGACCTCGAGCTCGATGAAGTTGGGCGGTGTCACGCTGATGGCGTTATCGTTCCACAGGGTCACGGTGTAGACCACCTGCTCCTTGAGCCACTTCTCGGTATCGCCCAGGGCCTTCTTCTCCACCGGATACTGCTCGAAGGAGCCGTCGGTCTTCATGAAGTACCACATCTCGCCGTCGTTATAGAGATACTCCATGTCCAGGTCCAGGACGTCGGCGCCCTCCAGGCTCTCGCCGGACTTGAAGGTACGCTCCCAGACCCGGCCGGTCATCAGGTTGCGCAGCTTGACGCGGTTGAACGCCTGGCCCTTGCCCGGCTTCACGAACTCGTTCTCGACGATCGTGCAGGGATCGCCGTCCAGCATCACCTTCAGACCGCCCTTGAATTCGTTGGTAGAATAGCTCGCCATCTTCACTCACCCATATATTCGAGCGCGCCCCCGGAGGCCCCGGCGGCGCGCTGGGAAAGACTTCGACGAGGGATGCCCCTCGCCCGTATTGACTGGTGTGCCGCATGATAACCCGAAGCCCCGCCCCTTTGCAGCGTCACCACGACGCCGAACCGCTCGAGCTCCAGGCCTCCTGGCAGTCTCAGCTGGCCGGCGCGGTGCGCGACCCCCGCGAACTCTGCCGGCGCCTCGGGCTGGCGGAGAGCTGGCTGCCCGGCGCCGAGGCGGGCCACCGCCTCTTCGAGGTGCGCGTGCCCGAGGCCCTCCTGGCCCGCATGCGCCCCGGCGACCCGCAAGACCCGCTGCTGCGCCAGGTGCTGCCCCTGGGCGAGGAGGCCCGGCCCGCGCCGGGCTACGTGGCCGACCCGCTGGCCGAGGCGGACCACACCCCGGCCCGCGGCCTGATCCACAAGTACGCCGGCCGGGTGCTGCTGATCGCCAGCCCCAGCTGCGCGGTGAACTGCCGCTACTGCTTCCGTCGCCACTTCCCCTACGCCGAGAACGCCCCCTCGCGGGCCCAGTGGGACGAGACCCTGGATCACCTGCGCCGCGACCCGAGCATCCGTGAGGCGATCCTCTCCGGCGGCGACCCGCTGGCCGCCAGCGACCGCCAACTGGCCTGGCTGGTGGAGCGCCTCGACACCATCCCCCACCTGAAGCGGCTGAGGATTCACACCCGCCTGCCGGTGGTGATTCCCGACCGCATCGACGACGCCCTGCTCGGCTGGCTCGGCGCCACCCGGCTGCAGAAGGTGGTGGTGCTGCATATCAACCACGCCCAGGAGATCGACGCCGCGGTGATCGAGGCCTGCGCCCGCCTGCGCGACGCCGGGGTGACCCTGCTCAACCAGGGCGTGGTGCTGCGCGGCGTCAACGACTCGGTCGACGCCCTGGCCGACCTCTCCGAGCGACTCTTCGAGGCCGGCGTGCTGCCCTACTACCTCCACGTGCTCGACCCGGTGGCCGGCGCGGCCCATTTTGACGTCCCCGACGACGAGGCCCGCGAGCTGGTCGCGGGCCTCAGGGAGGTGCTGCCGGGCTTCCTGGTGCCGAGGCTGGTCAGGGAGATCCCCGGCGAGGGCAGCAAGACGCCGCTTTGAGCTGGAAGCTGGAAGACCAGCGTGGTAGTGGGCCAGACAGAAGCAACCCCATTGGGACGGCCCGATGAGGTTGTTCTTTCTTCAAGCTTCAGGCTTCCAGCTTCAAGCTAACGTAGCGGCCGTGACGTTGGCCGCCGGCGCCTGGGTGGAGATCTTGCGATTGATGGCGCTCATCACTCCCTTCATGGAGGCGCTGGTGATGCTCTCGTCGGCGCCCACGCCGAACACCGCCTCACCGTCGATGCGCACCTCCACGTAGGCGATCGCCTCGGCGTCGGAGCCCTGGCCGCGGGAGTGCTCGTGGTAGTCGATGATCTCCACGTCGTGGCCGGCGGCCGCCAGCGCCTTGATGAAGGCCGCCAGCGGGCCGTTGCCCTCGCCGGTCAAGGTGCGGCGCTCGCCGTGCTCCTCGATGGTCGCCTCCAGGCTGACCCGCGGGCTGTCCGGCTCGGAGGAGAGCCGGTGGCTGACCAGCGCATAGGGCGAGGTCTGCGCCAGGTACTCGTCGGCGAAGGCCTGGTAGATCATCTGCGAGGTGATCTCGCGCCCGGTGCGATCGGCCACCTCCTGCACCACCTGGCTGAACTCGATGGAGAGGCGGCGCGGCAGCTCGATGCCGTGCTCCTGCTCCAGCAGGTAGGAGACGCCACCCTTGCCCGACTGGCTGTTGACGCGGATCACCGCCTCGTAGCTGCGGCCCACGTCCAGCGGGTCGATAGGCAGATAGGGGACCTCCCAGACGGCATCGGGGTTGGCGCGACGCTCGGCCATGCCCTTCTTGATGGCATCCTGGTGGGAGCCGGAGAAGGCGGTGAACACCAGGTCGCCCACGTAGGGGTGGCGCGGGTGCACCGGCAGCTGGTTGCAGTACTCCACCTCGCGCATGACCGGGGTGATGTTGGAAAAGTCGAGCCCCGGATGCACACCCTGGGTGTAGAGGTTCATGGCCAGGGTGACGATGTCCACGTTACCGGTGCGCTCGCCGTTGCCGAACAGACAGCCCTCGACGCGGTCGGCACCGGCCATGAGCGCCAGCTCGGCGGCGGCCACCCCGCTGCCGCGGTCGTTGTGCGGGTGCAGGCTGACGATCAGGTGGTCGCGGTGCTTGACGTTGCGGCAGAACCACTCGATCTGGTCGGCGTAGACGTTGGGCGTGGCCGCCTCCACGGTGGCCGGCAGGTTGACGATCATCGGCTTCTCGGCGGTGGGCCCATAGGCATCCATCACCGCCTCGACGATCTCCTTGGCGAAGTCCAGCTCGGTGGTGCTGAACAGTTCCGGTGAGTACTGGAAGGTCCAATGGGTCTCGGGCGCGGCGGTCATCAGCTCCTTGATCTGGGTGGTGGCATCCACGGCGATGCGGATGCACTCCTCCCGGCTGACGCCGAACACCACGCGGCGGAACACCGGATCGGTGGCGTTGTAGACGTGGACGATGGCGTTCTTCGCGCCCTGGAGCGCCTCGAAGGTTCGCTCGATCAGGGCCGGCCGCGCCTGGGTCAGTACCTGGATAGTGACGTCGTCCGGCACCTTGTCGTTCTCGATCAGCGAGCGCACGAAATCGAAGTCGGTCTGGGAGGCGGAGGGGAAGCCCACCTCGATCTGCTTGAAGCCGATCTTCACCAGCAGGTCGAAGAAGCGCTGCTTGCGCTCCTGGTCCATGGGGTCGATCAGCGCCTGATTGCCGTCGCGCAGGTCGACGCCGCACCAGATGGGCGGCGTCTCGATGCGCCGGTTCGGCCACTGGCGATCGGGCAGGTCCACGGCGGTGAAGGGGCGGTACTTGGCGGCGGGGTTGTCGAGCATCATGGTGGCGTTCTCCCTGGGCTGGCGGCTCTATGTTCGAAGGACGGGCGGCATTCAGAAACGACAACGCCCCGGATGCATCGAGCATACCGGGGCGCGGATACACGCAGCAAAACGGTTCATGCGACCGGCGACGGCCCGGCGCGAACGGCAACGACTGCGGACGACGATTGGGAAGGAAGACATTTCGGCACCTCGACTGACCTGGACTTAAAAGCGCAATGCACGGCGACATTGCCCGGCACGTTCAAAGGCCGGCTAGTAGTCGTAGGTCCAGGCTGAGGCGACGAAATTCGGTGTTCATGTGTCTAGCAAATCAGCCCGGGGTGCCGCTGTCAAGCCGGGCGCCGCTCAGCCCTCGCTCTCGGCATGGCGCCACCAGTCGAGCAGCGCCGGCGGCACCGCCTCCTCGGCGATCGTCAGGGTCCACACCTCCGCGCCCCGGTCATCCTCCAGGCTCAGGTGCAGCAGGCGCCGATCGGCCCCCGCCTCGACCGGACACGCCCGGGCCGCGGTCGCCAGCAGCCGTTGCAGCTCACCGCGTTGGGCCTCGCTATAGCGGGCACAATGAATGCGCCGCGGTCGCGCCAGCCCCGGGAAGTGCGCCACGCCGCCCTCGCGGCTGAGCCGGAGCACGCTGGCCGGAACCAGGGTCGGCGGGGCCGCGGGGCGCGTCACGGCAGCACCCCGACGCTGCGCCAGGCCTCGCGCACCGCCTCGGCCTCCCGGCTCGAAGCCCCGAAGCGACCGGCGGCGTTGTCCCGTGTCAGCTCGGCGAAGGCCCCGAAGTCGCTGTCCTTCGCCAGGCGCCGATCGACCAGGGTGTCGTACCAGACGCGCCCGACGCCTTCCCAGGCCGGCCCGCCCAGGCTCGTGGCGGCGAGCTGGAAGGCGCGGTTGGGGATCCCCGAGTTGATGTGCACGCCGCCGTTGTCCTCCTGCGTCTCGACGAAGTCGTCCATGTGTCCCGGCTGGGGGTCGCGCCCCAGCACCGGGTCATCGTAGGCCGTGCCGGGCTCGGCCATGGAGCGCAAGGCGCGCCCGGCGACCCGCTCGGTGAACAGCCCCGCCCCGATCAGCCAGTCGGCCTCGCCGGCACGCTGCCCCCGGGCATGCTGCTTGACCAAGCTGCCGAAGACGTCCGACAACGACTCGTTGAGCGCACCGGCCTGGTGGGCGTAGGTAAGCGCCGCCTCGTGCTGGATCACCCCGTGGGTCAGCTCGTGGGCGATGATGTCGAGGGCGATGGTGAAGCGGTTGAACAGCTCGCCGTCACCGTCGCCGAAGACCATCTGGCTGCCGTCCCAGAAGGCGTTCTCGTAGTCCTGGCCATAGTGCACCGTGGCCACCAGCGCCAGGCCGCGGTCATCGAGGGAGTGGCGCTGGAACGCCTCCCAGAACAGCCGGTAGGTCGCCCCCAGGCCGTGATAGGCCTCGTCGACGGCGGGGTCGCCGCTATCGCCCTCCCCTTCGCTGCGCACCCGTCGGCCCGGCAGTTCCTGCCGGCCCTCGGCGGAATGGATGTAGCGGGCCGGCTCGCCGCGCCGGAGGCTGTCCGGGGCGAGCCGGGCGGCACCGGCACGGGCCCGGAAACCATGGTCGGCCTGCAGGGTATGGCGGGCGCACTCGCGCAGCCGGGGGTCGCTCCCGCCGGCGATGCGCTCGAGCAGATAGGGCGGCAGAAAGGTGCGTATCCGGGGCGAAGTCGACTCGATCATCCCTGTCCTCCTGGTGTCTATCCAGGCCGCGACGGCGACGGCCACCTTCCCTGTGGCCCGATGGGCAGCGGAAAGGTTCCGCTAGCGACGCTCCAGCAGCGCCTCCATGCGCGCCAGCTGCTCGCGCATCCGGCGCACGTCGTCGCGCAGGCCGTGCAACTCGGCGGCCTCGCCTTCCCCGCTCTCCAGCTCGATCGCCAGACTCTCCTTCTGCATCACGTCGAGCACGATGCCGATCATCATGTTGAGGAAGATGAAGGCGTTGAGGAAGATGAAGGTGAGGAAGTAGATCCAGGCGTAGGGGTAGTGCTCCATGGTCGGGTAGAGCACCGCCGTGGCCCAGCTCTCGAAGGTGGCCACCTGGAACAGCGTCAGCATGGCCAGCGAGATGTTGCCCCACAGCTGCTCGTCGACGCTGGCGAACAGGAAGCTGCCGATGGCGCCATAGATGTAGAAGATGATGAACATCAGCAGCGCCACGTAGCCCATGCGCGGGATCGACTTGAACAGCGCGGCGATCAGCATGCGCAGCTCGGGGATCATCGATACCAGGCGCAGCACCCGGAAGATCCGCAGCAGGCGCGCCAGCAGCACCATCTCGGAGTCGTCCAGGGGGATCAGGCTGGCGGTGACGATCAGGAAGTCGAAGACGTTCCAGCCGCGCTTGAAGAAGTCACGCAGGCGCTTCTCCGCCGCCATGCGAATCAGGATCTCCACCAGGAAGAAGACGGTCACCGCCGTGTCGAGCCACAGCAGCCACTCCTGGAAGGGGCTGACCTCCTCCTCGTAGGTCTTGGCGCCGATCAGCAGCGCCGAGACGACGATGATGGTGATCACCGTCAGCTCGAAGGCCTTGTGGGCACGCATTCGCTCGAAGCGCTCGCGCCAGGTCTCGAAGGTCGCACTCACGGCCCTACTCCTCCAGGTCCACCTGGCGATAGCCGATCAGGTAGAGCACCGCATCGAGGCCCAGGGTCGAGATGGAATGGCGAGCCTGGGCGCGCACCAGCGGCTTGGCGCGGAAGGCGATGCCGAGCCCGGCGGCGGCGAGCATCTTGAGGTCGTTGGCGCCGTCGCCCACGGCGATGGTCTGCTCCATGGCGAGCCCCTCGCGCTCGGCGATCTCGCGCAGCAGCAGCGCCTTGCGATCGGCATCGAGGATCGGTTCGCGCACCTCGCCGGTCACCTTGCCGTCCTCGATCACCAGCTCGTTGGCGTGGATCTCGTCGAAGCCGAGTCGCTGCTGCAGATGGCGGGCGAAGTAGGTGAAGCCACCGGAGAGGATGGCGGTACGGTAGCCCAGGCGCTTGAGCTGCTTCATCAACCGCTCGACGCCGTCCATCAGCGGCAGTTCCGCGGCGATCTCGGCGAGCACGGCTTCATCGAGTCCCTTGAGCTTGCTCATGCGCTCGCGGAAGCTCTGCTGGAAGTCCAGCTCGCCGCGCATAGCCCGCTCGGTGACGGCGGCGACCTCGTCGTAGACGCCGTGGCGGCGCGCCAACTCGTCGATCACCTCGGCCTGGATCAGGGTGGAATCCATATCGAAGCAGACCAACCGACGGTGCCGGCGCCAGATGGAGTCCTCCTGGATGGCGATGTCCACGCCGTGCATGGCGCCCAGCGCCAGGGCCTTCTCGCGCAGGGCGTCGAGGTCGACCTCCTCGCCGCGCAGCCAGCACTCCACGCAGGCGCCCTGGATGCTCTGGTGGTCGCGGGGCACGCCGCCGTCCAGGGGCTCGCGGCCGGAGAGGCGGTGGATCAGCTCCACGGTGAGGCCGTGCTCGGCGGTCAGCGCGCCGACTTCCGCCAGGATGCCCGCCGGCAGGTGCGGCGCCAGCAGGGTCAGGATCAGCCGCGGCTGGCTGGCCTGGCTGCTCCAGCGCTGATAGTCCTCGGCGCTGACCTGGATCGCCTGGACCTCGAGACCCAGGGCATCGCCGGCGGCGGCGAGTGCGCCTTCCAGGTCGGCCTCGTGGTCGAGGCCGACCAGGGCCTCCAGGGAGAGCATGCCGAAGGTGACGCTCTGGTTGATGTCCAGCAGCCGGGCGCCGCTGGTGGCCAGAGCCTTGCCCAGGCCGGCCAGCTGGCCGGGGCGCGCGGCGCCGGTGGCGCGGATCAGGACTCGTCGTGTCATTCGGTTGCCTCCAGCCGGTCTACCTTCTGCAGGCCGCGGGGCAGCTTGCTGCCGCGCCGGCCGCGCTCGCCGCGATAATACGCCAAATCGTCGGCCTTGAGGGTCAGGTGTCGCTTGCCGGCATGGACCACCAGGGAGGCATCGGCGGGCAGCACCACCAGGTCGCGCACGAACTCCTCGCGCCGCGCCGCCCGGGCGCCGGGGATGTCGATCATCTTGTTGCCCTTGCCCTTGGCCATCTCCGGCAGCTGCTCGAGCGGGAAGACCAGCAGGCGGCCCTCGTTGGAGACCGCGGCGACGCTGGCCCCCACCTCCTCGGGCACGGCCAACGGCGGCAGCACATTGCAGCCCTTGGGCAGGCTCAGCACCGCCTTGCCCGACTTGTTCTTGCCCACCAGCTCCTCGAGACGCGCCACGAAGCCGTAGCCGCCGTCGGAGGCGAGCAGGAAGCGGGTATCGGGCGGCGCCAGCATGACCCCGGCCATGTGCGCCCCGGCCACCACATTGACCCGGCTGGTGACCGGCTCGCCCTGGCCGCGGGCGCTGGGCAGGTTGTGGGCGGTCAGGGTATAGGCACGGCCGGTGTCGTCGAGCAGTACCAGCGGCTGGTTGGTCTTGCCCCGGGCGGCCAGGGCGAAGCGGTCGCCAGCCTTGTAGGAGAGACCGGCGGGATCGATCTCGTGGCCCTTGGCGCTGCGGATCCAGCCCTTCTCGGAGAGCACCACGGTGACGGGGTCGGCGCCCACCAGCTCCACCTCGGAGAGAGCGCGGGCCTCCTCGCGCTCGACGATGGGCGCGCGGCGAGCGTCGCCATGCTCCTCGGCGGCGGTGCGCAACTCCTCCTCGATCAGGTCGGTGAGCTTGGCCTCATTGCCCAGCAGCTCCTGGAGCCGCTTGCGTTCCTCCTCCAGGTCGGCCTGCTCGCCGCGAATCTTCATCTCCTCGAGCTTGGCGAGGTGGCGCAGGCGTAGCTCGAGGATCGCCTCGGCCTGGCGCTCGCTGAGCCCGAAGGCCTCCATCAGCGCCGGCTTGGGCTCGTCCTCCTCGCGGATGATGCGGATCACCTCGTCGATGTTGAGGTAGGCGATCAGCAGGCCCTCGAGGAGGTGCAGGCGATCCTCCACCTTGCCCAGGCGGTGCTCCAGGCGCCGGCGCACCGTGGAGCGACGGAAGCGCAGCCACTCGCCGAGCAGCTCGGGCAGCGGCATGACCCGCGGCCGGCCGTCGAGGCCGATCACGTTCATGTTGATGCGGATGTTCTTCTCAAGGTCGGTGGTGGCGAAGAGGTGCGCCATCAGCGCCTCGATGTCGACGCGGTTGGAGCGCGGCTCGATCACCAGGCGGGTGGGTTCCTCGTGGGTCGACTCGTCGCGCAGGTCGGCCACCATGGGCAGCTTCTTGGCCTGCATCTGGGCGGCGATCTGCTCGAGCACCTTGGCGCCGCTGACCTGGTAGGGCAGCGCGGTGATCACCACGTTGCCCTCCTCGCGCACGTAGCGGGCGCGCAGCTTCACCGAGCCGCGGCCGCTCTCGTAGACCTTGCGCAGGTCGGCCCGCGGGCTGATGATCTCCGCCTCGGTGGGGAAATCCGGGGCCGGCAGGTGCTTCACCAGGTCCGCGGTGGTGGCCTCGGGCCGACGCAGCAGGTGACAGGTCGCCTCGACCACCTCGTTCACGTTGTGCGGCGGGATGTCGGTGGCCATGCCCACGGCGATGCCGGTACCGCCGTTGAGCAGCACATGGGGCAGTCGCGCCGGCAGCACCACCGGCTCGTTCATGGTGCCGTCGAAGTTGGGGGTCCAGTCCACGGTGCCCTGGCCGAGTTCCGAGAGGAGCACCTCGGCGAACTTCGACAGCCGTGCCTCGGTGTAGCGCATGGCCGCGAAGGACTTGGGATCGTCGGGACTGCCCCAGTTGCCCTGGCCGTCCACCAGCGGGTAGCGGTAGCTGAACGGCTGGGCCATCAGCACCATGGCCTCGTAGCAGGCGCTGTCGCCGTGGGGATGGAACTTGCCGAGCACGTCGCCGACGGTACGCGCCGACTTCTTGTACTTGGCGTTGGCTCCCAGCGCCAGCTCGCGCATGGCGTAGACGATGCGTCGCTGCACCGGCTTCATGCCATCGCCGATATGCGGCAGCGCGCGGTCGAGGATGACGTACATCGAGTAGTCAAGGTACGCCTTCTCGGTGTATTCGCGCAGCGAGAGGCGTTCGACGTCGCCCTCCGCCACCTGGATATCCATGGTCATGGGTTCGGGGCCCTATTGGTCGTCATGGAAAAAAACATAGTTAGAAGAGGGAAGAACGGCGCTTCGCGCCTGGAAGAGGGAAGAAAATCATCCATCCTGTCTCCCCTCTTCCTTCTTATCTCTTCCTTCTAAACTTCGATATCCGCCAGGTTACCGTAGTCCTCCAGCCAGCTCTTGCGGTCGGCGGAACGCTTCTTGGCCAGCAGCATGTCCATCATCTCCATGGTGCCGTCGCCGGCCTCGCGGGTCAGCTGCACCAGGCGGCGGGTCTCCGGCGCCATGGTGGTCTCGCGCAACTGCAGCGGACTCATCTCGCCCAGGCCCTTGAAGCGCTGGACGTTGGGCGTGCCGCGCTTGCCCTCGAGCTTGCGCAGGATGGCCGCCTTCTCGCTCTCGTCCAGGGCGTAGAAGACCTCCTTGCCCAGGTCGATGCGGTAGAGCGGCGGCATGGCCACGAAGACGTGGCCGGCATCCACCAGCGCCGGGAAGTGGCGCACGAAGAGCGCGCACAGCAGGGTGGCGATGTGCAGGCCGTCGGAGTCGGCGTCGGCGAGGATGCAGATCTTGTGGTAGCGCAGCTTGGAGAGGTCGTCGCTGCCCGGGTCCATGCCGATGGCCACGGCGATGTCGTGGACCTCCTGGGAGCCGTAGATGTCGTGGGCGTCGACCTCCCAGGTGTTGAGGATCTTGCCGCGCAGCGGCAGGATCGCCTGGGCCTCGCGGTTGCGCGCCTGTTTGGCGCTGCCGCCGGCGGAGTCGCCCTCCACCAGGAAGAGCTCGCTGGCGGCCGGGTCCTGGCCCGAGCAGTCGGCCAGCTTGCCGGGCAGCGCCGGGCCGGAGGTGACCTTCTTGCGCGCCACCTTCTTGGCACTCTTCTGGCGGCGCTGGGCGGCACTGATCACCAGTTCGGCCAGGGCCTCGGCCTGGTCGACGTGGTGGTTGAGCCACAGCGAGAAGGCGTCCTTGACCACCCCCGAGACGAAGCCCGCCACGGTGCGCGACGACAGCCGCTCCTTGGTCTGGCCGGCGAACTGCGGGTCGAGCATCTTCACCGAGAACACGTAGGAGACCCGCTCCCAGAGGTCCTCGGCGCTGAGCTTGACGCCCCGCGGCAGCAGGCTGCGGTACTCGCAGAACTCGCGCAGCGCCTCGAGCAGGCCGGCGCGCAGGCCATTGACGTGGGTGCCGCCCTGGGGCGTGGGGATTAGGTTGACGTAGCTCTCCATCAGCGGCTCGCCGCCCTCGGGCAGCCACTGGATGGCCCAGTCCACCCCCTGCTCCTCGTCGGCGAAGTGACCGACGAAGGGCGACTGGGGCAGCACCTCATAGCCGTCGGTGGCCTGGGCCAGGTAGTCGCGCAGGCCGTCCTCGTACTGCCACTCGCTCTCGGCGCCGTCGGGCTCTACCAGGGTCACCTTCAGCCCCGGGCAGAGCACCGCCTTGGCGCGCAGCAGGTGCTTGAGCCGCGGCAGCGACAGCCGCGGGCTGTCGAAGTAGCCCGCCTCGGGCCAGAAGCGCAAAATGGTGCCGGTGTTGCGCCGCCCCACGCTGCCGATCTCGGCGAGCTTGGAGACCGGCTCGCCGTGCTCGAAGGCGATGGCGTGGCGGCCGCCGTCGCGCAGCACCTCCACCTCCAGGCGCTTGGACAGCGCATTGACCACCGAGACGCCGACGCCGTGCAGGCCGCCGGAGAATTGGTAGCTGGCATTGGAGAACTTGCCGCCGGCGTGCAGCCGGGTGAGGATCAGCTCCACCCCGGAGACGCCGTGCTCGGGATGGATGTCGATGGGCATGCCGCGGCCGTCGTCGGTCACCTCGATGCCGCCGTCCTCGAAGAGGCGCACGCTGATCCGGCTGGCGTGGCCGGCCAGCGCCTCGTCGACGCTGTTGTCGACCACCTCCTGGATCAGGTGGTTGGGGCGGCTGGTGTCGGTGTACATGCCCGGGCGCTTGCGCACCGGCTCCAGGCCGGAGAGCACCTCGATCGAGCTGGCACTGTATTGCGTCATTGTCGTCCGAGTCCTTGTGTTGGCGCGTTCAGGCCGTCAGGCGGTGGCCGGCGTGGGCCAGGACCGCCGCCAGGTGCCGGGCGAGCACCATGAAGGCGTGGTCGGCCCCGGGGTGCAGCAGGGTACGCGCCCCGCGGTAGAGAACGAAGGCGTCGGCCGGATCGAGCACCTCGTCGGCGCTGCCCAGCAGCAGCAGGTAACGGCTGGGCGTCACCGCCGCGGGCGTCAGCGCCTCGAGCTCGGCCAGGTGCTCGGCCCCCACCGTGAAGCGCTCCCCGGTATGGTCGTTGACGAAGGCCTCGCCGACCCAGTTGGCGACCAGCCGCGCCGGGGCCACCGCCGGGTTGATCAGCACCCCGTCCAGGTCATGGCGCTCGGCCAGGCAGGTGGCCAGGAAGCCCCCCATGGAGCTGCCCGTCACCAGTGGGCGCTCGCCCAGTTCGCCCAGCCGCGCCTCGGCCAGTTCCAGGGCCGCCCGCGGCCGATGGGGCAGCTGCGGCGTGATGCAGGGAATGCCCACGGCCTCGCAGGCCTCGCGCACCAGCACGCCCTTGGGGGAGTCGGCCCCGCTGTTGAAGCCGTGCAGGTAGAGCACGCCGCTGGCCGGGCGTGTCCGCCATGGCGCGCTCAGCATACCGCAGCACCTGTATGAACAGCCAGCATCGAATCGACTCCCTGGCTCGTTTTCGCGTCGCCCCGGCGGCTGAGACCCATCACTCCTCCGCTGCCCAGGCCGCCTCGATCAGCGCCCGGGTGGAGGCGTCCATGGCCTCGATGCCCTCGCGGCGCTCGAGGATGCGCTGGGTCTCGCCGGCGATCTTCTTGCCCAGCTCCACCCCCCACTGGTCGAAAGGATTGATCGCCCAGATGGTCGCCTGGACGAACACCTTGTGCTCGTAGAGGGCGATCAGCGCGCCCAGGGTCGCCGGGGTCAGGCGATCGAGCAGCAGGGTGCTGGACGGCTGGTTGCCGCGGTAGCGCTTGTGGCCGGGGCGCGGGCCATCGTCCTCGATGGCGTCGTCGCCGAGCATCAGCACCCGCGATTGGGCGAAGCAGTTGGCCAGGGCCAGGCGGTGCTGGGACTTGAGATGCGCCCGGGTGGCCTCCTCGGCGACGTCGTCATAACGCCGCAGGGGGGCGATGAAGTCGCACTCCACCGCCTGGGTGCCCTGGTGCAGCAGCTGGTAGAAGGCGTGCTGGGCATTGGGGCCGAGCTGGCCCCAGAGTACCGGACAGGTGGAATAGCCGACCTCGTGGCCGTCGTGGGTCACCGACTTGCCGTTGGACTCCATCTCGAGCTGTTCGAGATAGGCCGCGAAGTACTCCAGCCGGCCGTCGTAGGGGAGGATGGAGTGGGCGCGAATGTCCAGGAAGTTGACGTTCCAGATCCCCGCCAGGGCCAGCTGCACCGGCAGGTTGTCGGCGAGCTCCGCCTCGCGGAAGTGGCGGTCCATGGCATGCGCCCCGGCCAGCAGCTCGCGGAAACCGTCCATGCCCACCACCAGGGCGATGGGAAGGCCGATGGCCCCCCACAGCGAGTAGCGTCCGCCCACCCATTCCCAGAACTCCAGCTGGTTGGCTGGCGCGATGCCCCACTCGCCCATCTTCTCGGGGCTCGCCGAGACGCCGATGAAGTGCTGGCGCATCACCAGGGCATCGTCGACGCCCTCCTCCACGCCCAGGCGCGTCATCAGCCAGTCGCGGGCGGTGCGGGCGTTGGAGAGGGTGTCGATGGTGGTGAAGGACTTCGACGAGAGCACGAACAGGGTGGTCTCGGGATTGAGCCGGCCCAGGTAGTCGGCGAGCTGGGAGCCGTCCATGGTGGAGGCGAAGTGCACCTCGATGCGGTGCACGCCCGAGGGACGGAAGTCGGCCAGGGCATGGGTGACCATCAGCGGCCCCAGGTCCGAGCCGCCCACCCCCAGGTTGACCACGTGGCGGATCGCCTTGCCGGTGGCGCCACGCCACTGGCCGGCGTGGAAGCGCTCGACCATGGTGGCCATGTGGTCCAGGGTGGCGTGCACCCCCGGCACCAGGTCCTCGCCGTCGATCTCCAGGGCGGCGTCCGCCGGCAGGCGCAGGGCGGTGTGCAGGGCGGGGCGATCCTCACTGACGTTGACGCGCTCGCCGTCGAGCAGGCGACGGATCGCCCCGGGCAGGTCCGCCTCACGCGCCAGGTCGAGCAGCAGGCGCTGCGTCTCGGTGGACCAGCGCTGCTTGGAGAGATCCAGGGTCAGGCCGGCGGCCCGACGCGTGAAGCGTGCCTGGCGATTCGTCTCCCCGACGAACAGCTCGCGCAGGTGGGTCTCGCGCATCGTCGCGGCGTGGGCCGCCAGGGCGCGCCAGGCGGCGGTCTGATCGATCATGGTTCCTCCTTGGACGCTCTCGGGTCGGGCTGCCGTGCACCTCTGCATGGGCGGGCGTAGAATAGCGACTTCCCCTGCTGTTCCGGCCTGCTTATGAGTGACGCATCTTACCGTGACGCGATCTTTTCCACACCCCTGGACCGGGTGGCGCGCTTCTCGTTCGACGAGCGGGTGGTGGCCTGCTTCCCCGACATGATCCGCCGCTCGGTGCCGGGCTACGGCCAGATCCTCGGCATGCTGGGGCTGATCGCCCGCCGCCACCTGCGCCACGGCGCCCGGGTCTACGACCTGGGCTGCTCGCTGGGCGCCGGGGGGCTGGCCCTGGCCGGCCAGCTGTCCCCCGAGGCCTTCCGCTACACCGGGGTCGACCTCTCGCCGGCCATGGTGGCCCGGGCCCGCGAGACGCTCGCCGCCGAGTGCCCCGACCACGCCATCGAGGTGCTCGAGGGCGACATCCGCCACTTCGACTACCGGCCGACCGGCATGGTGGTGCTCAACTTCACCCTGCAGTTCCTGGCCCCGGAGGATCGCCAGGCGGTGCTGGCCCGGCTCTTCGAGGCCCTGGAACCCGGCGGGGTGCTGGTACTCTCGGAGAAGATCCAGGCCGCGGACGAGGAGGAGAACGCCTGGCTGGTGGAGCGCTACCATGACTTCAAGCGCGCCAACGGCTACAGCGACCTGGAGATCAGCCAGAAGCGCACGGCGCTGGAGAACGTGCTGCTGCCCGACACCCTGGCGGCCCACCACGACCGCCTGGCGGACGCCGGTTTCGCGCGCGCCCATACCTGGTTCCAGTTCCTCAACTTCGCCTCGCTGATCGCCTTCAAGGAGTGAGTCGCACCGGCGAGGCCGGGAGGCAACATGAGCGCATGGCTCGGCGGCCTGCTGCTGGCGGCCGCCACCGCCTGGCTGGCCACCGCCTGGTGGCACGGCCGCAAGCCACTGCCCCCGGGGCTGCACGTGGCCGCCCCCTGGCGCCCCGCCGCAGGCGTCGAATTGCTGCTCGACGAGGCCTGCCTCGACGCCCATGGCCGGTGGCGCCGACGCCGGGCGATCTTCGCCGAGTGGCGGCGGCTGATCGCCCAGGCCCGCCGCCTGGTGGTGATCGACCTCTTCCTGCTCGACGACGGCCCGCTCGGCCGCTCGCTGTGCCGGGCGCTGATCCGCCGCAAGGCCCGGGTGCCGGGGCTCGAGGCGCTGGTGCTGGTGGACCCCATCAACCACTGCTACGGCGGGCGCCCCGCCCCCCAGCTCGAGGCGCTGCGCCGGGCCGGAGTGCGGGTCGCCACCTGCGACCTGACCCCGGGACGCGACCCCAATCCCGCCTGGACGGCGCTGTGGCGAGGCCTGTTCCGCCCGCTGGGCAACGCCACCCGCGGCGGCTGGCTGCCCGATCCCCTGGGCCCGGGGCGCGTCACCCTGCGCAGCTACCTGGCGCTGCTCAACTTCAATGCCAACCACCGCAAGACCCTGGTGGTGGACCACGACGACGGCTGGCGAGCGGTGGTGAGCTCGGCCAACGCCGACTCGGGCAGCCGCGACTACCGCAACGCCGCCCTGCGCCTGGCCGGCCCGGCCGCCCTGGACCTGCTGCACAGCGAGCTGGCCCTGGCACACCGCTCCGGCCTCGCCCCGCTGCCATGCGGTCCCGCGCCGCCCCACGACGCTGGCGTCACCGCCGTGCCCCGGCTGCGCCTGCTCACCGAGGGCGCCATCCGCGACACCCTGCTGGGGATCCTCGACGGCGTCCGGCCCGGCGAGACGCTGGAGGTGTGCGCCTACTACCTGGCCCACCGCCGGGTGATCCACGCCCTGCTCGCCGCCCACCGCCGCGGCGTAGCGTTGCGCCTGCTGCTCGATCCCAACGACAGTCACTTCGGCCGCGCAAGCCCCGGCATCCCCAACCGCCAGACGGCCCGGGAGCTGGCCCGCGCCGGCGTGGCCATCCGCTGGAGCGGCGACGCCCGGGCCCATGCCCACGGCAAGTGGTTGCTGCGCCATGGCGGCAGGCGCCCCGCCACCCTGCTGATCGGCTCGGCCAACCTCAGCCGGCGCAGCCTCGACGACCACAACTTCGAGGCCAACATCCAGCTCGAGGCCGCCGCCGACCACCCCGTGATCCGCCAGGCGCGGGAAAGCTTCGCCCGCTACTGGCATAATCGCCACGGCGAAACCCACAGCCGCCCCTTCCAGGCGTGCGACGACGCCACGGCCTGGCGCTACTGGCGCTATCGCCTGATGGAGGCCAGCGGCTGGTCCACCTTCTAGAGCCGCCTGTCAGGAACATCATGACCGCACCCCATCGCGACCTCTACCACGCCTTCGTCGACCAGGGCCTGGACGCCTGGCTGACCCGCCTGCCCGAGCAGCTCGCCCGCGGCCTGGATCGGCGTCGCTACGGCGACCTGCCGGCCTGGGAGAAGGCGGTGGCCAAGCTGCCGCCGCTACCCGCCGATCGCCGGGTGCACCTGGACACCGACACCGTGACGGTGGATGTGGCGCTCGATGACAGCCGGCGCCGCCAGGCCGAGAACCTGCTGCGCAAGCTCGTCCCCTGGCGCAAGGGGCCCTATCAGCTCGCCGGCATCCAGATCGACACCGAGTGGCGCTCCGACTGGAAGTGGCGGCGCCTGGCGCCGCACCTGGCGGAGCTGCGCGGAAGGCGGGTGCTGGACGTGGGCGGGGGCAGCGGCTACCACGGCTGGCGCATGGCAGGCTGTGGTGCCGCCTTCGTGCTGGTGATCGACCCCTCGCCGCGCTTCTACTGGCAGTTCCGGGCGGTGCGCCACTTCGTCGGCGACGCCGACGGCGGGCGTACCCACTTCCTGCCGGTGGGCATCGAGGACGTCCCCGAGGGGCTCGGCTGGTTCGACACGGTGTTCTCCATGGGCGTGCTCTACCACCGCCCCTCGCCGCTGGAGCACCTGCTGCAGCTCAAGGACGCCCTGCGTCCCGGTGGCGAGCTGGTGCTGGAGACCCTGGTGGTGGAGGGCGACGCCACCACCGTGCTGCTGCCGGGAGAGCGCTACGCCGCCATGCCCAACGTCTACTTCCTGCCGTCGTCGGCGGCGCTCTGCCAATGGCTCGAGCGCTGCGGCCTCGCGAACGTGCGGGTGGTGGACGAGGCGGTGACCACCACCGACGAGCAGCGCTCGACCTCCTGGATGACCTTCCAGTCGCTGGCCGACTTCCTCGATCCCGAGGACCCGACGCGAACCCGCGAGGGCTACCCCGCCCCGCGGCGCGCGGTGGTCATCGCCAACCTGCCGGGCTGAGCCCCGCACGGGTCGCCCGGGCCTCACGCGGTATCGTCGGTCGTACCGGCCACATCACGGCGCACGGCCGCCAGCCCATGGTCGGAAATGAAGCCACGCGCCTGGGCATGTTCCGCGATCAGCACGCTGTCGGCGGCCAACACCAGGTCGCAGCGGGTGTGGCGTATCTGGTCGCGCAACAGCTGGATGGCATGCTGCCGATCCGCCCGCCGGTCCACGCGACGGATATAGATCGCCTCGATACGCCCGGGATGGGCCTTGACGATCCGAGTGTAGACTTCGGGGTCGTGCTGCCCGCTGTCGCCGATCAGGATGCAGGGTACCCCCTCGAACAGCGCCAGCATGCGGCTGATCAGTCGCTGCTTGTGATCCTCGGCCCGACGCGGCCAGGGATGGCGCGGGGAGATGCCCCACTCGCGCAGGAACAGGATCGGCCCGACCGGAATGCGATTGAGCTGGAAGAAGGTCTCCAGCATCTCATAGATCGCCCAGGGCCCCCGTGACACGTAGAGAATGGGCCGCTCGCCCTGGTCATCCGCGCCGCGGTGCAGGGCCTGGTACAGCGATGCCACGCCGGGAAAGGCCGTGCGCTGGTGGGGCTTCTCTAGGAACAGCCGATAGAGCATGCGCAGCTTGTCGGCCACGCCGGTGTACATCACGGTATCGTCGATGTCGCTGATCACCAGCAGGTCGGTCTCGGGGGCCGGAATATAGACATCCACGCTGGCGCGCACCGGCGCCTCGTGGTCGGCCGAGACCCACAGCTCGGCGCGGTGCCAGGCACGATCGAGCGGCAGTGATGAGACGAGCGGCAGGTGGGCGTCGAAGTAGCCATCATGATCGGTGGTCACGGAGACGTGACTATCGCCCAGATGGATATCGACGCTGGCATTGGCCACGCCACGACGGGCGATGCGACGCACCACGTCGGCCAGGTCGCGCAGGAAGCCACGGCGCGGCACCATCCTGCCCAGTGGCGCCTGATGAAACACGCGGCCCGTGAGGAAGGCTTCTCGACGCGAGCCATACCCCCGGTAGGGGGTGACCATCAGGCCACCGTGGCCGTGATCGCGCTTCATCGGTCTGGCCACGACCCCCACCAGCCGCTTCACGAACAGGGTGACGTGTCGAAGCGCCTGCTTCACCCACGCCACCCTGTCCACAGACCAAGTCGAGACTTGCCGTTCATGGTCGCACGCTCCGGATCGTGTCGATGACCCCAAGCCTAGTCCCGACCCAGCGGCTCCCGCACGTCCTTCGCCTCCCTTGACGATATTCGGCCCCCAGCCAGCCAGGTCGGCGTAGTGCGCCTCCTGCGGAGGGGGCCTACCGCCTCAGGATCGCCAGCCAGCGCCCCAGGTTGAGCAGGCTGGCCAGCGACGCCGCCACATAGGTGAGGGCGCAGGCGGTGAGCACGTGGCGGGCGCCGGGCATGTCGTAGGGCGGGATATACTCCTCGAGCAGCGGCAGGGCGCGCTGGAAGCTGGCATCGAACTCCACCGGCAGGGTCACCAGGTGCACCAGGGCGGCGGCACCGAAGCTGAGCACCGCGGCCAGCACCAGTACCAGGCTGCCCCCGGGCATACGGGTAGCTACCAGCAGCACCGGCGCCGCCATCATCAGCAGCGCGCCGAGCTTCTCCGCCTGCCGGGCCACCACCACCAGCCGCGAACGCGCCAGCAGCGGCGCATAGCCCTGGTGGTGCTGGATGGCGTGCCCCACCTCGTGGGCGGCCACCGTCACCGCGGTGAGCGAGCGGCCCGCGTAGTGGTCCCGCGACAGCCGCACCCGCCGCGCCTGCGGGTCGTAATGGTCGCCGCCCTCGGTCACCTCCACCTTCACGCCCTCGATGCCCAGGCGCCGCAGCAGATGCTCGGCCAGCTCGCCGCCGGTGCCGGGGTAGTCGTCCCGCCCCCGGGCGTGACGACGCAGCACCCACTGCGCCCAGAGGTTGGGCAGCAGGAAGAGGGCGAGCAGCAGGACGACGGCCAGCACGAACATCGACGGGGCACTCCGGGAGGGCTGTGTGGCATTGGACCCAGCCTACCAGAGGCGGTTTCCCCGGTGGGGCCGGGGCCACAACGACAACGGGCCCGGCGACCGAAGTCGCCGGGCCCGTCGAGGCGGTGGACCGCTCGCCGCTACTTGAGCAGCTCGCGGATATCCTTCGCCTCCCAGTGGGGGAAGTACTTGCGCACCAGGGCGTTGAGTTCGACCTCGAAGCCGGCCCAGTCCACCTCGCCGGCACCGGGCGCCTCGCCCGCCACTGCGCCGCGGATCATGCCCGCACCCACGGTGACGTTGGTCAGCCGGTCGATGACGATGAAACTGCCGGTGCCGGGGCTGCGCGAGTAGTCGTCGATGGGCACCTCGGCGGTGAGCGCCACCTTGCAGCGGGCGATGGTGTTGAGCTCCAGGCGCTCGGCAGGGTGTCGCTCCAGGGTGTTGACGTCTACCTGGTGGACGATCTCGCTCACCTGCCCGGCCACCGAGCGCCCCGCCAGGCGGATGTCGTACTGGCGGCCCGGGGTCAGGGCGTCCTCGTGCATCCACACGATGTCCGCCTCGAAGGCGTGGGAGAGGTCGACCTCGGCGTCCTCGGCGACGATCCAGTCGCCGCGGGAGATGTCGATCTCATCCTCCAGGGTGACGGTGATCGCCTGGCCCGGGAAGGCCTCCTCCAGGTCGCCGTCCCAGGTGACGATGCGCTCGACCGTGGAGCGCTTGCCCGAGGGCAGCACCTTGACCGCCTGGCCGGGGCGCAGCAGGCCCGCCTCCAGGGTGCCGGCATAGCCGCGGAAGTCGAGGTCCGGGCGGTTGACGTACTGCACCGGCAGGCGCAGGTCGCGCAGGTTGCGGTCGCGGCTCACCTCCACGGTCTCGAGCAGCTCGAGCAGCGGCGGCCCCTCGTACCAGGGCATGGCCTCACTGCGGTTGACCACGTTGTCGCCCTTCAGCGCCGAGATCGGCACGAAGCGGATGTCGCGGGCGCCCAGCTTGTCGGCGATGGCCTGGTAGTCGGCGACGATCTCCTCGAAGCGCTCCCGGGAGTAGTCGACCAGGTCGAGCTTGTTCACCGCCACCACCAGGTGCTGGATGCCCACCAGGTCGGCGATAAAGCTATGCCTTCTGGTCTGCGTTTGAACACCGTGCCGAGCATCGATCAGGATGATGGCGAGACTGGCGGTCGAAGCCCCCGTGGCCATGTTGCGGGTGTACTGCTCGTGCCCCGGGGTGTCGGCGATGATGAACTTGCGCTTGTCGGTGGAGAAGAAGCGGTAGGCCACGTCGATGGTGATGCCCTGCTCGCGCTCCGACTGCAAGCCATCGACCAGCAGCGCCAGGTCCACCTCCTCGCCGGTGGTGCCGACCTTCTTCGAATCGCGGGTGATCGCCGCGAGCTGGTCGTCGAAGATCATCTTGGAGTCGTGCAGCAGCCGCCCGATCAGGGTCGACTTGCCGTCGTCGACGCTGCCGCAGGTGATGAAGCGCAGCAGGTCCTTGTTCTCGTGCTCGTGCAGGTACTGCTCGATATTCTCGGCAATGAGTGCTGATTGGTGTGACATCTGCCCGCCCCCTTAGAAATAACCTTCGCGTTTCTTCTTCTCCATGGAGCCGGCCTGATCGTGGTCGATGGCCCGGCCGCTGCGCTCGGAGGTCCTCGTCAGCAGCATCTCCTGGATGATCTCCGGCAGGGTGGCGGCCTTCGACTCCACCGCCCCGGTGAGCGGGTAGCAGCCCAGGGTACGGAAGCGCACCCACTTCTCCTCGGGCACCTCGCCCTCGGCCAGCGGCATGCGCTCGTCGTCGACCATGATCTGCATGCCGTCACGCTCCACCACCGGGCGCGGGGCGGCGTAGTAGAGCGGCACGATGGGGATGGACTCCAGGTAGATGTACTGCCAGATGTCCAGCTCGGTCCAGTTGGAGAGCGGGAAGGCGCGGATCGACTCGCCCTTGTTGACCCGGGCGTTGTAGAGGTTCCACAGCTCGGGACGCTGGTTCTTGGGATCCCAGCGGTGGAACTTGTCGCGGAAGGAGAAGACGCGCTCCTTGGCGCGGCTGGCCTCCTCGTCGCGGCGCGCCCCGCCGAAGGCGGCGTCGAAGCCGTACTTGTCCAGGGCCTGCTTGAGGGCCTGGGTCTTCATCACGTCGGTGTAGCCGCTGGAGCCATGATCGAAGGGGTTGATGCCCGCTTCCGCCCCCTCCTGGTTGATGTGCTCGATCAGTTCCATGCCGGACTCCGCGGCCATGCGGTCGCGGAACTCGATCATCTCGCGGAACTTCCAGGTGGTGTTGATGTGCATCAGCGGGAAGGGCGGCGGGCCGGGATAGAAGGCCTTGCGCGCCAGGTGCAGCATCACCGAGGAGTCCTTGCCGATGGAGTAGAGCATCACCGGGTTGCGGAACTCGGCCGCCACCTCGCGGATGATGTGGATCGACTCGGCCTCGAGCTGCTGCAGGTGGGTGAGCCGCCGGGGCGACAACGCCGATGGCGCCTCGCCCGCGACCTGGTGAGCCGACTCCCGGCTCGGTGCATGAAGAGTGGTCATGGCCCGGCTACCTCGCATGACGGTGAAAAGGGATCATGCGCGACAGGGTAACGTCGGACCGATAATAACCCAAAAGAATTAATAACTATCTTTTTATAGCCATTATTCAGATATCGACTCGCTCCACCCGGGTCGCCAGGGTGTCGCCGTCCAGATCGACGACACGGTAGCCGGGCCGCGCGGCCGCGTCGACGGCGAAGGTCTCGGCACCAGGCGTGAACTGGTCGGAGGTGGCGGGGCAGCCGTAGACGGCGATCTCGCGCTCGCCCGGCCTGCGGTGGCCGGCGAAGGCCTGGTGAATATGGCCGCAGAGGATGGCCCCGACCTGGGGATGAGGCGCCAGGGTCTCCCAGAACGCCTCCGCCCCCTCCAGGCCCAGGGCATCCAGCCAGGCCGAGCCCACCGCCAGGGGCGGATGGTGCATGGCCAGCAGGGTCGGCCGTGCGTCGCCCGTGAGGCGTTCGTCCAGGGCGGCCAGGGCCTTATCGCCCAGCCTGCCGTGGGGCTCGCCGACCACCTGGGTATCGAGCACCAGGATCCGCCAGGCCCCCAGTTCGAGCTCGCCGGGCAGCGGCCGCGCCTCGGCCATGCGCCGCGGATCGTCGTGGTTGCCTGGCAGCCACTCCCAAGGGGCGACGAGCCGCCCCAGGGTGCGCAGCGCCAGGGCGTAGGAGTCGGCCGTCTCGTCGTCGCTGACGTCGCCGGTGACCAGCACCAGGTCCGGTCGCTCGCGGTTGACCGCCGCCACCACCGCCTCGAGGCGGGGCAGCGGGAAGTCCACCCGCCCGCGGGCGCCGGGGTCGGCGTACAGGTGGCAGTCGCTGATCTGGACCAGCCGGGGCATCAGGGCAGTCCTCCCATCAAGGCAGCTCGGGCAGGTCGAGGGAGTGGCCATGGGCCAGGCCGTGCTCCAGCCACTCCCCGAGGAAGCGATTGAGCTGGAGCTTCTCGTCGGGCTGGTGCATGTGGGCGTTGGGATAGCGGTAGCGGCCGTGGAAGTGGCGCCGACGCTGGAAGTCGGCGACCTCGGCCATGCGCACGTCGTGGTAGAGGTGCACGCGCATGCGCGGAGTCTCGAGCAGCGCATCGAGCACGCCGCGCTGGGTGACCCGCACGATGCTGGTGTAGGGCGCGCATTCCAGCAGTTCCAGGCGCAGCACGCCGAGACGGCGACCCTCGCCGCCGAGCAGTTCCACCTCGCGGGTCTCGCCGGCCTCCAGGTCGCCCAGCAGGCGAACCAGGCGCAGATAGTTGGCGCTGCACTCGCCCTGCAGGCCCTTGAGGTCGGTCACATAGGCTGTTCTCGGCACGCTAGCTCCTCGCTCGCAGCGACGCCCGCTCGCCCGCCAGCCAGTGGAAGGCGATCAGGCACATGGCATTGTCGAGTCGTCCGGCCTGCAGGAGTTCCCAGGCCTTGCCAAACGGTAGCACATGCACGCGGATGTCCTCCTGCTCCTCGTCCAGGCCGTGCACGCCGCCCAGCCCCCGGCTGTCCATCAGGCCACAGAACAGCGTGACCCGCTCGTTGCAGGCGCCGGGGCTGGGGTAGTAGGTATGCAGCTCGATCAGCTCACCCACCTCGCAGCCGGCCTCCTCCAGGGACTCCCGGCGGGCTACCTCGGCGGCACTCTCGCCGCGCTCCACCAGGCCCGCCACCACTTCGAGCTTCCAGGGCGAGTCGGGGTCGTCGAGGGCGCCGGCACGGAACTGCTCCACCAGCACCACGGCGTCGCGCTCCACGTCGTAGAGCAGCACCCCCACGGCGTCGTGGCGCTGGTGCACCTCGCGCACCACCTCGCCGCTCCAGCCGCCCTCGAAGAGGCGATGGCGCAGGCGCAGCCCTTCCAGACGGAAGAAGCCCTGGTGCAGGCAGCGGCGCTCCAGCAGCTCCACGTCCGCGGCGGTGAAGGGCGCCGCGGCGAGATCCGGGGCCTCGGGGGCATCACTCATGGGGGTCTCCGGTCACGCGAAAGGCCCCATTATCGTGACCCGACCCCGCCCTGCCAACCACCGCGCGGCGAATGCGCCCTCCGGGATTGGCGGCCACCCAGCGGATGACGTATGTTGCCAGCCTGGAACGAGAGGAGGCCGGCACCGACATGAAAGGCCGCAACATGACCCGCTGGCGCGATCCCGCCAAGGACCCGCGCCAGGAACCCAAGAGCAACCTGATCACCGCCGAGGGGGCCGAGCGGCTGCGCGGCATCCTCGATCACCTCTCGAGGGTCAAGCGCCCGGCGCTGTCGGCCAAGGTGGGCGAGGCGGCGGCGCTGGGCGACCGCAGCGAGAACGCCGACTACACCTACAACAAGAAGGAACTCAACCGGGTGATCGCGCGGATCCGCTACCTGACCAAGCGCCTCGACGAGCTGCAGGTGGTGGACCGGCTGCCGGCGGACACCGACAAGGTCTATTTCGGCGCCTTCGTCACCCTGGAGGACGAGGACGGCGAGGAGATGCGCATCCGCATCGTCGGCCACGACGAGACGGATACCACCAAGCGCTGGATCAGCGTCGACGCCCCCCTGGCCCGCGCCCTGCTCGGCAAGGCGCTGGACGACGAGGTGACGGTGGCCGCCCCCGGCGGCGACACCAGCTACGTGATCACCGAGATCGCCTATCGCGACCCGGGGAAGTAAGCTCATGCAGTTGGTAGAGCGAGCCGAGTGCCGCATCAGCTATTCCGGCAAGGGTCTGCACTGGGACGACCTTGATGAGGATATCTCCGTGGAGGGACTCATTGCTGGCAGAGGCGACATGACGCAGCACCACAGCCGTGTCGCCTGATCAGCCGCGCCGCCGGCCCGTAGTCGATGGCGCCCTCCTGGTGGAAGGGCGGGTTGCTGACGATGGCATCGAAGCGCCGCCCGGGCAGCGCCGAGTAGACATCGCTCTCCAGGGCCAGGCCGTTGACCGCCAGGCTGCGCCCCGCCGCCTCCACCGCGAAGGTGTTGACGTCCACCGCCGTGACCCGCAGCACGCCATCGATGCGGCGCGGCGACACCCGCGAGCCCGAGGAATCAACACCTTGCGACATGGCGCCGAGAATCGTTGGTAATCGGCGACAGTCTTCACCGGCCATCCCCCCTCCCCGCTCCGATGCCCGGGCCCGGCACGCGTTCATCTCGCGATTTTCCAACGAGAAATCGCGTAGCGGCATGAATATGGCTTGACCTCTACAGGCGGGCAATCCTGCCCGCCGCGTGAAAAGAGCGATTTCACTGGAGGTACAGCATGAAAACGGTATGGCTGAAAATGGCAGTACTGCCTCTTGCCCTGCTCTTCGGTGCCAGTGTCGCCGTCGCCAACCCTGCCTCGTTCAGCGACCTGGATGTTGACGGCGATGGCGCCTTGAGCGCCGAGGAAGCCGCCGCCGTGGAAGGCCTGGACTTCGAGGCCGCCGACGCCGATGGCGATGGCGCCCTGAACGAGGAGGAGTTCGAGGCCGCCAAGGGGGAGATGGAAGGCACCAAGGAAGGCGAAACCGGCATGGAAGGCGAGACCACCGCCGAGTAACCTCCCCCACCCGGCAGCCGGTTCCTCCGGCTGCCGTCTCCCCGCATGCCGGGCCTGCCCGGCATGCGTCCCCTGCCGCCGATGCCGCCAGCTTCCGCTGCGGCATCCGGCGGAATGTCCCCTCAAGCGCTAGCGACGTAGACCCGGAAGCGGCGATCGTCGGCGAGAATCTCGAAGCCTCCGAAGGCGCGCTCCAGCAGGTCCGGATAGGGCAGGAAGGCGTTGGCCACCACCAGCAGCCGGCCGCCGGGGTTCAGGTGATCCGGCGCCTCACTGATCAGCCGCGCCGCCGGCCCGTAGTCGATGGCGCGCTCCTGGTGGAAGGGCGGGTTGCTGACGATAGCATCGAAGCGCCGCCCGGGCAGCGCCGAGTAGACATCGCTCTCCAGGGCCTCGCCGACCAGGCCGTTGGCCGCCAGGCTGCGGCTCGCCGCCTCCACCGCGAAGGCGTTGACGTCCACCGCCGTGACCCGCGCCCCGCGGCGCGCCAGCCAGGCGGCCAGGATGCCGTCGCCGCACCCCATATCCAGGATATCGCCCCGCCCCTCGCCCCGTCCCTCAGGTAGCGCCGCACCCAGCTCGCCGAGCAGCAGGCGGGTGCCGTCGTCGAGCTTGGCGTGGCCGAACACCCCGGGGTGGCTGGCCAGGGTCAGCCGCTCACTCCCGAGATCCGCCTCGAAGCGGGTCCAGGCCGCCTCCGGCGCGAGCGCCACACGGTCCAGGCGGGTCTCGAACAGCGAGCAGCGCCGGGCGCTATCGAGCTTGCGACAGCCCAGCCCCAGGGCCGCCAGTGCCTTGAGCACCCGCTTGATGCCGCCCTGGTTCTCGCCCACCAGCTGCAGCGGCGTGCCGGGTGACAGGGTCGCGCACAACCACAGCAGCCACCACTCGCCCAGGGCATGGCTCTTGGGCCAGAACAGCACCGCCCCCGGCGGGGTGCCCTCCCCGGGCGTCTCTCCACCCCTTGGCAGCGCCTCGAAGGGCGAGGCGGCGGGCCGGCCCCGGGCCTGCCAGGCCTCGCGCACCGTCAGGTCGGCGCTGATCGCCGTGCCCTGCCCCGCCTCCAGCCACCCGTCGCGGGGCGGCGCCACCCACCACCAGCCACGGTAGTCGGCGTCCTGGCGTTCCAGCAGCTGGCAGACCGGCGTCTCGGCACTCATCGGCGGGGCTCCCGTGGGGGGTGGGCGTGTTCGAGGGTGTAGAGCAGGTAGCGGCCCAGCCGCCAGTGGGGCTCGGTGCGGCAGTAGCGCCACTCGAGCTCCAGCAGGCGCTCCAGGTCGTCCGCCGTGGCCGGCGGCTGGCGCAGGTAGTCGTGGAAAACGCGGATTCCCGCTACCTCGCGGACCACCAGGCCGCACTCGGCGCTCCAGGCGCTGACCTGGGCGTGGGTCAGCGGTGAGATCGGCGTCAGCCGCTGGCCCAGCCCCTTGCCCTCCAGGCGATCGGCCAGGGCCTTGTCCAGGTTGCCCTTGACCGCATTGGAGAAGCGCAGCGCGTCGCGATTGAAGACCATCAGCGACAGCTGCCCGCCCGGCGCCAGCAGGCCGGCCAGGGTCGCCAGGGCCGAGCGCGGGTCGCCCAGCCACTCCAGTACCGCATGGCAGGCGATCAACGACCAGGGGCCGGGGGCCCGCTCAGGCAGCGCCTGCAGCGGGTCCTGAAGGAGGGTCACGTCGCGGTCGGCCAGCGTCTCCCGGGCCCGTGCCAGCATCTCCGCCGAGGGCTCGGCCAGGGTCACCGCATGGTCGCGCGCCGCGAACCAGTCGGCGAGTTGCCCCAGGCCACCGCCCACGTCGAGCAGCGGCTGACCATCGAGTTCGAGCATCTCCGGCAGCAGGCGGTCGAGCAGCGCCAGGCGCAGCGCGCCGCGGCTGGCGCCGTAGAGGCCGTCGGCGAACTTGTCGGCGAGGCCGTCGAAGTGACGATCGCCCTGCGCGGAGAGCGGTGCTTGGGTAGCGGGGTCGGGGTGCATCACGGCTCCCTGAGGGTCGATGTGATGCGCATTCTACCCGGCTTTGCCGCTCGTCTCATCGTCGGCGGTCGGCGAACGCGGCAGATGCCGGCCCCAGTCCGACTCGGCCTCGAGCTGGGCGGCCAGCGCCAGCAGGCGCCGCTCGTCGCCCATGGGCCCGAGCGCCTGGACGCCCACCGGCAGGCCGTCCGGGGTGACGTGCAGCGGCAGCGACATGGCCGGCTGGCCGGTCAAGTTGGCCAGTTGGGTGAAGGGCGTCATGCGCAGGGCGTCGGCCGCCAGGCGCGGCAGCGCGCCCGCCCGGAGCGCCAGCCGCGACACGCCGGGGATCGCCAGCAGGCCCATCAGCCGCTCCCGGGCCCGCGAGGGATAAAGGGCGCCGCGCTGGGGGGCCGGGGTGGCCGCCACCGGCATCAGCAGCAGGTCGAAGCGACGATGGAAGGCAGCCATGTCCCGGGCCACCCGGTTCCAGTGGCGCTTGGCCAGCTCGTAGTCCCGGGCCGGCAGATGGCGCCCCAGGCGGCCGATGGCCCGGGTGCTCGGCTCGATGTCGAGCCGCGCCACCGACACCCCGGTCTGCTCGCTCATCCAGGCGAGGTCGGCGGCCAGGTGGCCCAGGTAGAGGGTCAGGTAGCTGTCGGCCAGGGCGGCGCCGTCCACCGGCGGCTCGGCCCACTCCACATGGTGCCCCAGGTGTTCCAGCAACGCCGCGGCCTCCTCCACCGCCCGGCGCACCTCGGGGTCGAGGCGGGTCCCCAGCGCCGCGCCCAGGGGCTCGCCCAGCGACACCGCCACCCTGAGCGACGCCGGCGGTCGCTCCAGGGCGGCCAGGAAGCCCGTCTCGCGCGGCAACGGCCAGGGCCCGCCGGCCTCCCCACCGTTGATGGCGTCCAGCAGGGCGGCGCTGTCGCGCACGCTGCGCGTCAGGGCATGCTCCACCACCGCCCCCTGCCACACCTCGGCATGCTGGGGGCCGAGCGGTACCCGGCCGCGCGACGGCTTGAGGCCGAACAGGCCGCAGTGGCTGGCCGGGATGCGGATCGAACCGCCGCCGTCGCCGGCCATGGCCAGGGGCACCAGGCCGCCGGCCACCGCCGCCGCGGCCCCGCCGCTGGAACCGCCCGGCGAGCGGGCCGGGCACCAGGGATTGAGCGGATGCGGGAAGGCGCGCGGCTCGGTGATGCCCATCAGCCCCAGCTCGGGGGTGGCGGTCTGGCCGAGGATGGCGAAGCCCGCCGCGCGCAGCCGCGTGACCAGGCTCGCGTCCTCCGCCGGCCGCCAGTCGCGCAGCGCCGCGCTGCCGCTGGCCAGCGGCTCGCCGGCGATGGCCATCAGCAGGTCCTTGGTCAGGGTCGGCACCCCGGCGAAGGGCGCCGCCGGGTCGACCCGCGCGCCCTCGTCGGCGGCGCGCTCGAAGCGCGTGCGCACCACGGCGCCGAGCCCGGGGTCATCGGCCTCGATGGCCCGGCAGGCGGCCGCGAACACCTCCCCGCGACTCACCTCCCCGCGGCGGATCAGCTCGGCCAGCCCCAGGGCGTCCCGGGCACGATAGTCGCGCGGTTCCATGGGGAAGGCTCCATCAGGATTTGTTCCAGACTACGTCAACCGCCCGTCGCGGGCACGCCCCCTGCCGCAAGGCGCGGTTTATCTCGACGCCGACTTTCCCTATAATTGCGCGGCGTTGCGCCCCTATAGCTCAGCTGGATAGAGCGTCCCCCTCCTAAGGGGAAGGTCCCAGGTTCGAATCCTGGTGGGGGCGCCATTCAGTGCACGGCTGACTGCCTGCGGCACCACTACCCCCGGAACAGCAGGTCGCCATAGCTCCAGATGAGCGTGCCGGTGACGATGGATAGGTAGCAGACGAAGGGAACCGCCTTCCAGAAACGTCTGACCGACGCCACCAGGATATGCGTGACCGCCGATCGGGTTCCCGTGTTGCCGGTTGCATAGCACTGCACCTTACTGCGGTGATATTCCACCCCAATGGAAAACAGCACCATCAGGGCCCCGGAGCGCTGAAACCACTGGCCATCGCCGGTCACCAGGCTCGCATAGGCCGAAATCATCACCGGCACCACGGCCAGGAGCATCATGGCCGCCTCGACGAGCGTGGCTTCCGGTGTGGGCAGTCCCGCATCTTGCGAACGATGATCGGCCATGACGGTGGTTTCCCGGGATGGCCAGGCGCTATCCCTTCCCCTTAAGGGCGCGCCTGGCAATGGCAGCGAAGATGGCATCCAGCTCCCGCCCGATCGCCTCGAGGGCCTCTCCCCCCTCTTCCCGGTAGGGAGACAGCACATGACTGGGGGTCTTCCAGGACAGTGTCGCGCTGCCGTCGCCATCTTCGGTGACGTAGAAACGCATCGGTGCCTCGATCATGGCGGGCACGCTCAGTTCCAGCAGGCGAACCGCGAAATCGTTGCGGAACACCCCGACCACACGGTTGCCGGGAATCGTGATGCCTCGGCTGGCGGCGGCCTCGGTCGGACCGGCCTCGGTGACGACGAACATCCCCTCGGCCTCGACGGCCGCTTTCAAGCCGGACAGCAACGCCTGGTACCCGAGGGGCGTCGACTCTACCTCCCATCCCTCCGAGGGCCAGCGCGTCTCCGCCGCCAGCGGTGATGCCAGCAGCATGGCGAGCCCCAGTGACATCAGGTAGTTGCCGATCTTCATCGCGTCCTCTCCCATCGACGGTTCGAGCGGTCGTCCCCGGAGGCATCGTCAGGTTCGATGAATCGGGCACCTGGAGAAGAGTCGGCGCACCACCACCGTCCCTTACATGACCGGTCACCGGTTTGATTTCTGGAACGGCCGATACTAAATTGTCCGCATGACGAGAGGACGCCCCCTGGCCTTCAGCCCCGACGAGGCCGCCCATGCCGCCATGCAGGTCTTCTGGGCGAGCGGCTACGACAACGCCTCCACCCGGGACCTGCTCGACGCGATGCAGATCTCGCGCAGCAGCCTGTATCAGGCCTTCGGCAACAAGGAGCAGCTGTTTCTCGAATCCCTCAGGCGCTACCGCGAGGCACTGATCGGCCGCCTGGAGCGGCGACTGGCCAGCGCCCCTTCGGCGCTGGCATTCCTCGAGCGGCTGTTCCTGGATACCGCCGGCGAGGCGGGCAGCGATCGTGCTGCCCTGGGGTGCCTGATCTTCAACTCGGCCGGCGAACTGGGCCAGCGCGACGCGGCCACGGCTCGCGCCGCCCGCGACGGCGTGGCGGCCATCACCGGGCTGTTTCGCCGCGCCGTGGAACGGGCCAAGGCCGAGGGTGACATCGCCCCGGCATGCGACAGCCATGCCCTGGCCCACTACCTGACGCTGAGCATGGCCGGGCTGCGCACCCTGCTGAAAACCGGCACCGATCGGCAAGCGGCCCAGTCCGCCGCCAGGCTGGTCATCGACACACTGCGCTCCAATTGAGGCGATGGTCTCGATGGGGCTTCCTGTCATCCACTGCTGAAGGAGATTTCCCATGGCAGCCGACTATCAGATGCAACTTCCTCCGACGACACTGGATAGCGCCGACGAGCAGACCCGGCCGCTACTGCAGCAGGCCCAGGACAAGCTGGGCTTCGTGCCCAGGATGTATGAAGGCATGGCCAAGGTGCCCGGCGTGCTGGGGACCTACATGCATGGCTACCAGCACTTCCGCGAGGACTCCGGCTTCTCGCCTCCCGAGCAGGAGGTGGTGCTCCTCACCATCAGCCGCCTCAACGGCTGCGGCTACTGCATGTCGGCCCACAGCATGCTGGCCGACAAGGTGTCCCAGGTACCGGCCGAGGTCATCGAGGCGATTCGCAACGACGAGCCGATCCCGGATCGGCGCCTGGCCGCCCTGAGCCGCTTCACCCGGGTGATGTTCGAGACCCGCGGCATGCCCACCCAGGCCGACGTCCAGGCCTTCCTCGACGCCGGCTTCGAGGAGCATCAGGTGCTGCAGATCATCCTGGCCCTGGCCGTCAAGACGCTCTCCAACTACTCCAACCACGTCAATCATCCCGAGCTCGACGAGGCCTTCGCCGATCACGCCTGGCAAGGCTGAAGGCCGACCCGACATGAATCAAAAAGCATTCATGTTGTTATGAAAAACTGGACTTCACTTTCATGCACCGTCCTGAGACACTCTTGCGCCCTTTTGGTGCAAGAGTGGCTCGATGAAGACGACGACAGGGAAGTGGTGGCGACCGCGCACGGCGGCGAATCCGGACTGGCAGGACGCCCTCTGGTCATGGCTCGGGGCCTTCAGCGGCATGGGCGCAATCTGCTGGTTGAGTGCCCACTGGCTGGCCAGCCACCTGCTCATCGTGGCCTCCTTCGGCGCCACCTCGGTGCTGCTCTATGCCGCCCCCGAGAGCCCCTTCGCCCAGCCCCGCAACGTCCTGGTGGGCAGCGTGCTCTCCGCGCTGGTCGGCGTGGCCTGCTACCAACTGCTGGGCCACACCGCCCTGGCGGTCACCCTGGCGGTCTCGCTGTCGATCCTGGCCATGCAGCTCACCCATACGGTGCATCCCCCCGGCGCCGCCGCGGCCCTGGTGGCGGTGATCGGCGGCCCCCGGATCGCCGAGCTGGGCTGGTGGTATCCCTTCATGCCGATCGGTGCCGGCTGCACCATCATGCTGCTGGTCGCCCTGCTGGTGAACAACCTGGCACGCCACCGGCGCTACCCCAGCCGGGGCTGACGATGCCTCAGCCCGTCGCGGGTTCGGCCATCACCACGGCATTGCGTCCCTGCTGCTTGGCTCGATAGCTGGCCTGGTCGGCACGCCTGACGGCGCCAATCGCGCGGCGGAGCTGCCCTACGAGGAAACCTCACGCCCGAACGAGGGGCGAGAACGCCGACTCAATCGCGCCGCAGGCGCGACTCCAGCTTGAAGCTCATGTTGTCGCTGATGCAGGAGCCGCTGCTGCACTTGAAGTCGTTGCGCAGCTCCAGGTAGTAGACGCCCGGGGTCAGCGCCTGCTGGATACGGAAGTTGGCACCCTCGCCGCTCTCCTCGTCGGCAACGATCAGCTGGCCTGCGTCGTCGAGCAGCCGGGCGCTGTAGCCGCCGGGAAGATTGCGGGTCGTCGGCGTGATCGCCTCGATGGTGAGGGTGCCTGGCCGCTCGATCTCCAGGCGGTAGAGCCGCGAGCCCGAGGCCAACTGGCCATAGTGGGGCTGGCCCAGCCGCAACTCGCTGGCCTGGTTCGTGCGGGCGGACCAGGAGACGCAGGCGGCCAGGGTAATGGTCAGCAGTAACACCAGCGCCGGCTTGATGGGTTGCATATCGAAACGCTCCTTATCACGACAAAGCCGGCCCCTCGGGGCCGGCTTCCATGGTCGATCCGGGATCGACTAGGCGGTCGTCGTCACGACTTAGAAGTCGTAGCGGACACCCACGGTGGTCAGCAGCTCGTCGTCGAGGGAACGGAAGTTATCTTCCAGAGTCTCGTCGAAGCTGGTACCGCTGTCTTCCTGATAGAATTCGGCGAAGACGTACATCGGCTCGCTGAAGCGATAGTTGCCGCCCAGTACCCAGCGATCCTTGTCGTCGACATCGTCGAAAGCCATGCTGATGCGGGCATACTGGCCGTAGACCTCGCCCATGCCATAGTCGTAGCTGGCACCCACACCCATGATGCTCTCCTCGGCATCCGCGGCGCCGTCGGCAATCAGCTCGTCCTGGCTAAAGGTATCGGTGATTTCTTCGTACTTGAAGCGCAGGCTGAAGGCCGGGGTGAGGTTGTAGTTGGCGAAGAAGCCCACCAGGTCCTCGCCGGCGGCAAAGCCTTCGCCGTTGCCGCTGTCGTGGCTGGCGCCACGGTCGGAGACATCCTTGCCCTGATTGTAGGCCAGCGACAGGTAGAGGTCGTTGATGGTGTAGTCGACGGCAGCCGCGCCGGTCCAGGTGGAGCTGTTGTCGCGACCATCTTCCAGGGCACCGTTACCGGAGAGGTGCTTGGCCTGGACGTGGGCGCGGAAGCCGGTCAGGTTCGGGGTGGAGTAGGAGATGGAGTCGCCGCGGCTGCCGGCCGCGATGCCGCCCAGCTGCTCCCAACCCCGGTTCTCCGGCACATCGAAGATGACGTCGCCGGAGCGGTAGTAGACGCTGTCGAAGTTACCGACCATCACGTTACCCCAGGACTGGCTGTCCACGCCCACGTAGGTATTACGGATGGTGTCGAAGCCGAGAGAGTTCTGGGCGTCGGCCTTGCCGCGGAACTCCATGCGGGCGAAGGTGCTCAGGTCGCTGGTGACCTGATGGTTGGCGCGGAAGCCCCAGCGGGAGCCCAGATCGATAAATTCGGAGCCGTCGGCCTTGACACCGTCGCCCTCGGGGCCACCGGTGGTGACGGCATAGGCCAGGCGACCATAGACGTCCAGCTTGGTGCCATCCTGGTCGTAGACGGTGGCGGCCTGGGCGCCGGTGGCGGCCATGGTGCCGGCGATAGCAGTCGCTAACAGAGTCTTTTTCATGACGAAGTTCCTTTGACTAGCTGTCTGTTTCGATCGTTTGTGCCGTCCGCTCATGGCGGTTCGGCTGGCTTGCCGGTCTTGCCGCCGGTTCTCGTCTCGGCCGGCCTCCTCACGGAGGGCGCCGCTGCGAGCCCGACCACGGCGAAGCCTTGTTATAGTCCAATGCTCGCAAGAGGAACTCTATACCGGGTTCCGGGGGAACGCAACAAGAAAAAACACTGTTTTCCTTCGCGATGCACCCAACCTACGGAACTTTCCCCTGCGTATGCGGTCATCGGCGCCTCACGGCTGCCGACCGCTCCTGCCCCGGCCCGAGGCGCATGCACACCCCGCCACGGCAGTACCGAGCGTCTGCATGATGCCCTGCTGATATGACGAACACAAGTCAACGCCGGCCAACGTTGTATGACAAGCGGCGCAGGACGCTTCAACGGTCGTTGTGCTTGGCCAGCAGCGCGGTGAGCTTCTCTTCCAGGGTGGCGTGAGATGGCTGGGCGGGCGGTTCGGCGGCCTGGGGGCGGCCACGCTCCTCCTGCCCCTGGCGCCCGGAGCGCGGCTTGCCGTCCCGTTTGGCGCGCGCCTTGCGGGGGCGCGATTCGCCCTGCAGGCGGTCGAGCTTGCGGCGGGCATGCTCGGCGGACTTGGCATCCACCCGGCCGGCGGGCCGGCCCTCCAGGTCGATGCGCTCGGCGCCCTCGCGCACCGCCTTGAGATAGCGCGGCAGGTTCACGTAGCAGGCCAGCGCCCGGCGCACCAGCTTCTCGGGCCAGGGCTCGCGCTCGGCGAGGAGCTCATGGATGCCCACCATCAGCGGGCGGGTATGCCCCTTGAAGAAGGCATTGCCGTAGCGCTGGTACCACTCGTCGAGCAGCGCCTGGGGGGACGGGGCCGCGCCGACGGCGAGATCGCCCTGCCCGGCCTCGCGGGAAGCGGCTGCGGCGCTCTCGCCCGTGGCCGGCGGCGCCTCGTCGCCAGCGGCGGTGGCTCGCGTGGCGCTCGCGGCCGGCGGCTCGCCGGCGGGCGCCTCCGGCCCGGGCGCCGGCTCCTCACGGCCGCCGACGACGGGGGCCGGCGG
>NZ_JAUFPL010000011.1:0-9059 GCF_030409215.1 Halomonas ramblicola
AGCGGCGACCCCGGCCCCAGCGGTTATTACAGATGCCCCGCCATGAAGCACGGGAGCAAATTCGGCAACACGGTCATCCGGAAAAGCTTAAGTAAGTGCCATTCAGTCCAGACCCCATGGAGGTGCGAACATGATGTCCAAGGAATTCCTCAAGAAACTCGGTATCTTCGGTGTTTCTTTCGGCCTGATCGCCAGCCCGCTGGCCTTCGCCGACTTCCACGAGGAAGAGGAGCAGGAGCCGGCCCCTCAGGAAGAGAGCGCCCCGGAAGCCAGCGGTGACACTGGCTACGACAGCACCGAGTACGAGAACGAGGAGCAGGAGACCCAGGACTGGGAAAGCTCCGGCTCGGATGGTGACACCGAGTACGAGGAGGAAGAGGAGGAATGGGAAGAGCCCGAGGAGGATGAGGACGACGAGGAATCCGCCTGGTAATTCCCCGGGGCCGTCCGCTGGGGCGGCCCTCCTCCCGAGCCAGCGTGAGAGGCAAGATGGCAAGCCTGTGATTGCCGCCACGGTTCGCCGTGGCGGCCTTTTCGTATGGTTGCGAGGTGTCGTCGTTCCCCCAGCCCGTCGGCAAGGCAATGACCCCAAACGACACGGGCGGCCGCCAGGGCCGCCCGTGTCCTCCCTCGTGCGGTATCACCGCACCTGGGGATCCAGTTCGCCGCGCGCGTAGCGTTCGAACATGGCCTCCAGGCCGATCGGCTCGATCTTCGAGGCGTTGCCGGCGGTGCCGAAGGCCTCGTAGCGCGCGATGCACAGCTCGCGCATGGCGGTCACGGTCTCCTTGAGGAACTTGCGCGGGTCGAACTCGCTGGGGTTGTGGGCCAGGAAGCGGCGCACCGCACCGGTGGAGGCCAGACGCAGGTCGGTGTCGATGTTGACCTTGCGCACGCCATGGCGGATGCCCTCGACGATCTCCTCGACCGGCACGCCGTAGGTCTCGGGGATCTCGCCGCCGAACTCGTTGATGATCTCCAGCCACTCCTGGGGCACCGAGGAGGAGCCGTGCATCACCAGGTGGGTGTCGGGGATGCGGGCGTGGATCTCCTTGATGCGCTGGATGGAGAGGGTGTCGCCGGTGGGCGGCCGGGTGAACTTGTAGGCGCCGTGGCTGGTGCCGATGGCGATGGCCAGGGCGTCGACGCCGGTGGCCTTGACGAAGTCGGCGGCCTCTTCGGGGTCGGTGAGCAGCTGCTCCATGTCCAGCTTGCCCTCGGCGCCGATGCCGTCCTCCTCACCGGCCATGCCGGTCTCCAGGCTGCCCAGGCAGCCCAGCTCGCCCTCCACGGAGACGCCGCAGGCGTGGGCCATCTCCACGGCGCGGCGGGTGACGTCGACGTTGTAGGCGTAGCTGGTGGGGGTCTTGCCGTCCTCGCCCAGCGAGCCGTCCATCATCACCGAGGAGAAGCCCAACTGGATGGAGCGCTGGCAGACCGCGGGGCTGGTGCCGTGGTCCTGGTGCATGACCACCGGGATGTGCGGGAACTCCTCCACCGCGGCCAGGATCAGGTGGCGCAGGAAGGGGGCCCCGGCGTACTTGCGGGCGCCGGCGGAGGCCTGGACGATGACCGGGGAGTCGGTCTGGTCGGCGGCCTCCATGATGGCGCGCATCTGCTCGAGGTTGTTGACGTTGAAGGCCGGCACGCCGTAGCCGTGTTCGGCGGCGTGGTCCAGCAGCTGGCGCATGCTGATCAGTGCCATTTATCGTACCTGTCTAGCGTGAGGGCGGCGCCGTCCGGGGACGGCGCCGCACTGGTCGTCGATCGTTGGGGGTGGCGTAGTCTATCAGGCCCGGGCGGCCGCGGCCTCCAGGGCGGCCACCGCGGGCAGGGTCTTGCCTTCCACGTATTCGAGGAAGGCGCCGCCGCCGGTGGAGATGTAGGAGACCCGCTCCTCGATGCCGTACTTGTCGATGGCGGCCAGGGTGTCGCCGCCGCCGGCGATGGAGAAACCGTTGCTCTCGGCGATGGCCCGCGACAGCGCCTCGGTGCCATGGCCGAACTGGTCGATCTCGAACACCCCCACCGGGCCGTTCCACAGGATGGTGCCGGCGTCCTTGAGCATGCCGCCCAGGCGCGCGGCGGTCTCCGGGCCGATGTCGAGGATCATCTCGTCATCGCCGACCTGATCGACCGGCTTGACCACGGCGGAGGCCTGCTCGGAGAACTCGGTGGCCACCACCACGTCGCTGGGCAGCGGGATCTCCACCTTGTCCATCAGCGCCCTGGCCTGGGGGATCAGGTCGGCCTCGTGCAGCGACTTGCCGACGTTGTGGCCCGCCGCGGCGATGAAGGTGTTGGCGATGCCGCCGCCGACGATCAGCTGGTCGCACTTCTCGGAGAGCGCGTTGAGCACCTCCAGCTTGGTGGAGACCTTGGAGCCGCCGACGATGGCCGCCATGGGGCGTTTGGGCGTGGCCAGGGCCTTTTCCAGGGCATCGAGTTCGGCGGCCAGCAGGGGGCCGGCGCAGGCGGTGGGGGCGAAACGCGCCACGCCGTGGGTCGAGGCCTGGGCGCGATGGGCGGTGCCGAAGGCATCCATCACGAAGACGTCGCACAGCTCGGCATACTGCCGGGCCAGTGCCTCGGCGTCCTGCTTCTCGCCGGCGTTGAAGCGCACGTTCTCGAGCAGCACCACCTCGCCGTCGGCCAGGTCGACGGCGGTGCCCAGGTAGTCCTCGACCAGGGTCACTGGGCCACCCAGCAGCTCGCCCAGGCGCTCGGCCACCGGGGCCAGGGAGAACTCCTCGGCGGGCTCGCCCTCGGTGGGGCGGCCCAGGTGGCTCATCAGCATCACCCTGGCGCCGGCATCGCGGGCCGCCTGGATGGTGGGCAGGGCGGCGCGCAGGCGGGCGTCGCTGGTCACCTTGCCGTGCTTGACGGGCACGTTGAGGTCCTCGCGGATCAGCACGCGCTGGCCGCGAAGATCGAGGTCGGTCATCTTGCGCACGTTCATGGGGGAAGCGTCCTCGTGATGGGAAAACCGGAAGCGGGTCAGGGGCTGGCGGGGGGCAGGGCGGCCAGCCGCCGGCTCACGTCGAGCATGCGGTTGGCGAACCCCCACTCGTTGTCGAACCAGCACAGCAGCTTGAGCAGGCGGCCGCCTGCCACCCGGGTCTGGGTGGCGTCCACGATACCCGAGCGCGGGTCGTGGTTGAAGTCGACCGAGGCCATGGGCTCCTCGGTGTAGCCGAGCAGCCCCGCCAGGCGCCCGCGGCTGGCCTCGGCGAGCAGGGCGTTGACCTCGGCGGCCGTGGTGTCGCGCTTCACCGTGATGGCCAGGTCCATGGCCGAGACGTTGATCGTGGGCACCCGCATGTGCAGGCACTCGAAGCGCCCGGCCAGGTGGGGCATCAGGCGGTTGATGCCGCGCGCCAGGCCGGTGTCCACCGGCACGATGGAGTGCATGGCCGAGCGGGTCAGGCGCAGGTCGGTCTGGTGGTAGGCGTCGATCACCGGCTGGTCGTTCATCGCCGAGTGGATGGTGGTGGTGACGCCGTGGTCGATGCCCAGCGCCTCGTCGAGCACGGTGAGCACCGGCACCAGGCAGTTGGTGGTGCAGGAGGCCGCCGAGACGATGCGGTGGGAGGTCGCGAGTTCCGCGTCGTTGATTCCGCTGACGATGGTGACGTCCACGTCGCTCTCCGCCGGCTGGGAGAACAGCAGGCGGCTGGCGCCGGCGGCCAGGTGGCGGGAAGCCGTGGCGCGATCCCTGAAGCTGCCCGAGCACTCCAGCACCAGGTCGACGCCCAGCTCGCCCCAGGGCAGGCGGTCCGGGTCGGCCTCGGAGAGCACCCGCATCGGCCGGCCGTCGATCACCAGACGGTCGCCCTCGGCCTCCACCCTGCCGGGGAAGCGGCCGTGGGTGGTGTCGTAACGGGTCAGGTAGGCGATGGTCGCCAGGTCGGAGAGCTCGTTGATGGCCACCACCTCGAGGGGCGGGGCATCGTGGCCGGCTCCCTGCTGCTCGGCTCCCTGCTGCTCGATCAGGGCGCGCAGCACACACTGGCCGATGCGGCCGTATCCGTTGATGGCGATGCGATGGGCCATGGCGGCGACGAGGTCTCCTGGCGGCGGCGGAAACCCCGGATTCTAGCGCACTTCAGCCGGCGAGTCCCGGCAGGTGCCAGGCCAGCGGCAACAGCAGGGCGGTGAGGATGCCGGTGAGGCTCATCCCCAGGGAGGCGAAGGCACCGGCGGTGGGGCCGATCTCGAAGGCGCGCACCGTGCCCAGGGCGTGGCCATTGATGCCCAGCGCCAGGCCGATCAGCCGCTCGTCGCGGATGTCCAGCCGGCGCGACAGCGGGCCGACGAAGCCGATCGCCGCCACCCCGGTGAGCAGCAGGCCGCCCATCATCAGCGAGATCGAGCCGCCGAGCTGCTCGGTGATGCCGATGGCGATGGGGGCGGTGACCGACTTGGGGGCCAGGGAGGCGAGCACCTCGGCCGGAGCACCCAGCAGCCAGGCGATACCCACCGCATAGAGGGCGGCCAGGCCGGCGGCGGTGGGCAGGCACACCAGCAGGGGACGCCACAGGGCACGGATGTGTGCCATCTGCTGGTAGAGGGGCAGCCCCAGGGCCACGGTGGCCGGGCCGAGCAGCAACATCAACCAGCCGGCGCCCTCCCGGTAGTCGGCGACGTCGATGCCCAGCAGCCACAGCGCCCCGGCCAGCAGCAGGGACGCCACCAGGATCGGCGGGCACCAGGCCGGGGCGCCGACGAGGCGCAGCAGGCGCTCGCCGGCGAAATAGGCGGACAGCGTCAGGGCGATGGCCAGCAACGGCGTAGCCATCAGGTGGTCGATCAGCTCAGCCATCCTCGCGGCCCTCCACCGGCACGGCGTCGGCGCCCAGCAGGCGGTGCATCAGCCACAGGGTGGTCAGCACGCTGAGCAGGGTGCCGAGCAGCAGGGCGGCGAGGATGGCCAGGCCGTGGCCGGCGAGGCGGTCGAGGATGAAGAAGATCCCCACCACCCCGGGCATGATCAGCAGGGCCAGCACCGCGATCAGCGGCCGGGCGGCGGCGGCGATATCGGCCGGGACCCGGCCGCGCAGCGACAGCCAGGCGGTGAGCAGCAGCATGCCGGCGACGCCGGCGGAGATCGGCAGGCCGGCCAGGGTGACCAGCACGTCGCCGAGCAGCAGGAAGCCGGTGAGCCACAGGAAGCCTCGCAGTACGCCCATGGTGTGCCTCGTCGCAGGGGGAGAAAAATTTGATCCACCGGGCCTTGAAACCGGCCCGAGCGAACCTATTTTGCAGATTACCGGGGCCCTGTCAGCCTCGCGGCGTTAGGCCCCGTCCCGTCATCTGGCCTGAGAATGAGGAGGTGTTCGACATGTTCGGAGATCTCAAGGGGTTGGATCCGACCCGTGCCCAGGGTCTGGAGTGGTTCCAGCAGCTGCTGGACGAGATGTTCCCGGGAAGCGGGGCGGCGGACATCCGCTCGGTTCCCCATGGCAGCTTCCCGCTGATCAACGTGGGCCGTACCGACGATGCGGTGCGGGTCTATGTCTTCGCGCCCGGCCTGGGCACTTCGGACCTCGAGGTCAGCATCCAGGACAGCGTGCTGACGGTGAGCGGGCGACGCCAGGCACCCGACGATGAGGCGACCCAAACCCGCTTCCGCCAGGAGCGCTTCCATGGCGATTTCAGTCGCGCCGTGGCGCTGCCCGAGGGGCTCGACATCGACCGCGCCGAGGCGCGCTTCCACCACGGCGTGTGCGAGATCGTGCTGCCCAAGAGCGAGGAACTCAAGCCGCGTCGCATCGAGGTTCAGGCTAGCTGAGGCCGAGTCCTGCAAGGAGGTGAGTGACCATGAACGAGATCACCCGTCGCGAGACGACCACCCCCGAAACCGCCGACCGCGAGCGCCGCAGCGAGACCCTGCTGCCGGCGGTGGACATCCATGAGGGCGACAACGCCGTGGAGATCGTCGCCGACATGCCCGGCGTCACGCCGGACACCCTGTGCATCGAGGTGGACAACGGCGTGCTGAGCCTGGAGGGCGAGGTGAGCCTGGCCATGCCCGAGGGGCTCAGCCCGCTCTACGCCGAGGTGCGCGCCCAGCGCTACGCGCGCCGCTTCACCCTGAGTCGCGAGATCGACAGCGAGGCGATCAGCGCGCGCATCGACAACGGCGTGGTCCACCTCACCCTGCCGCGCAAGGACAGCCACCGTCGGCGGCGCATCGAGGTGCAGGCGGCCTGAGCGGTCGCTCTTGCCGCGGCGCCCTCCCACCCCGGGAGGGCGCCTTCGCTTGAACATTCCTCTGCCCTCCGGGTAGTGTCATCCGCTACGCTGGGAATAGCGTCTCGAACCCCAAGGAGAGGAATCCATGACCGACATAGCCAAGCTGCTGGGCGACCAGGCCGAGTCCCTGCTGACCCACGAGTGCCGGGGCCTGCCCCGGGAGCAACTGCACCTGCCCGGGCCCGACTTCGTCGACCGGGTGGTGGCCGACAGCGACCGCAGTCCCGCGGTGATGCGCAGCCTGCAGGCGCTGTTCGACCACGGCCGCCTGGGGGGTACCGGCTACCTGAGCCTGCTGCCGGTGGACCAGGGCATCGAGCACTCCGCCGGGGCCTCCTTCGCCCCCAATCCGCTCTACTTCGACCCGGCCAACATCGTCGAGCTGGCCCTCGAGGGGGGCTGCAACGGGGTGGCCTCGACCCTGGGGGTGCTCTCGTCGGTGGCGCGGCGCTACGCACACCGTATCCCCATGGTGCTCAAGCTCAATCACAACGAGACCCTGAGCTATCCGGCCATGTACGACCAGACCCTGTTCGCCGAGGTGGACCAGGCCTTCGACATGGGCTGCGTGGCGGTGGGGGCCACCATCTACTTCGGCTCGCCGGAGAGCCGCCGCCAGATCATGGAGATCAGCGAGGCCTTCGAGCGCGCCCACCAGTTGGGCATGGCCACGGTGCTGTGGGCCTACCTGCGCAACCCGGCCTTCAAGCACGAGGGCACCGACTACCATGCGGCGGCCGACCTCACCGGCCAGGCCAATCACCTGGCGGCGACCCTCAAGGCCGACATCGTCAAGCAGAAGCTGCCCGAGACCAACGGTGGTTATCGTGCCATCGGCTTCGGCCACACCCACGACCGGGTCTACGACACCCTGGCCACCGACCACCCCATCGAGCTGGCGCGCTACCAGGTGGCGAGCTGCTACATGGGCCGGGCCGGGTTGATCAATTCCGGCGGTGGCTCCAAGGGCGCCTCGGACCTGGGCGAGGCGGTGCGCACCGCGGTGATCAACAAGCGCGCCGGCGGCATGGGGCTGATCTCCGGCCGCAAGGCCTTCCAGAAGCCCATGGCGGAGGGCGTCGAGCTGCTCAACGCCATCCAGGACGTCTATCTGGCGAAGGACGTCACCGTCGCCTGAGGGCCTGGCAGATAGCCAATAGAGAGGGGGCGCGGCCGACCGGCCGCGCCCCCTTCTTTCTTTCTGCCCACGCTGCGGGCCGGCGATCAGCCCTCGAGCAGCTCGGTGGCCTGGCGCACCACGTTGGCCACGCTGAAGCCGAAGTGGGCGAACAGGTCGCCGGCCTTGCCGGACTCGCCATAGGTGGTCATGCCGATCACCCGGCCGTCCAGGCCCACGTACTTGTACCAGCAGTCAGGATGCCCCGCCTCGATGGCCAGGCGGGCGGTAACCGCCCTGGGCAGCACCGATTCGCGGTACTCGGCGTCCTGGCCGTCGAAGCGGTAGGTGGAGGGCATCGACACCACGCGCACGGCGCGGCCCTGACCTTTCAGCTCGGCGGCGGCGTCCATGGCCAGGGCCACCTCGGCGCCGGTGGCGATCAGGATCAGCGCCGGCGTGCCCTCGCAGTCCTGCAGGATGTACCCGCCGCGCTGGATATCGGCCAGCTGCTGGGGCGTGCGCGGCTGGTGGGGCAGCCCCTGGCGCGACAGCACCAGGGCGGTGGGGCCGGCCTGGCGCTTCAGGGCGGCGTCCCAGGCGGCGGCGGTCTCGGCGGCGTCGCAGGGGCGCCAGGTGGCCAGGTTGGGCGTGCTGCGCAGGGCGGTGAGCTGCTCGATGGGCTGGTGGGTGGGGCCGTCCTCGCCCAGGCCGATGGAGTCGTGGGTGAAGACGTAGATGACGCGCTGGCCCATCAACGCCGCCATGCGCACGGCGTTGCGCATGTACTCCATGAAGATCAGGAAGGTGGCGCCATAGGGGATGAAGCCGCCGTGCAGGGCGATGCCGCTCATGATGGCGCCCATGCCGAACTCGCGCACGCCGTAGTGCAGGTAGTTGCCGTCGGGCGTGTCGGGGGTGATCGCGCGGGCGCCGTCCCAGAAGGTCAGGTTGGAGGGCGCCAGGTCGGCGCTGCCGCCGAGCAGCTCGGGGAGCTGCGGGCCCAGTTCGTTGAGGCAGGCCAGCGAGGCCTTGCGCGAGGCGATGGCCTCGCCCTTCTCCTGGGCGCGCTGGACCATCGCCTCGCTGGTCAGCTCGGCGGGCAGCTGGCCCTGGACGCGGCGCTCGAACTCGCGGGCCAGCTCGGGATGCTCGGCGCGGTAGCGCTCGAAGCGGGCCTGCCAGGCGTCCTGGACGGCGCGGCCCTGCTCGCGGGCGTCCCAGCCCTGGTAGATCGGTTCGGGGATATGGAAGGGCGCATGCGGCCAGTCGAGGCGCGCCCGGGCCGCGGCCACCTCGTCCTCGCCCAGCGCGGCGCCGTGGCACTCCTCCTTGCCCTGCTTGTTGGGGGCGCCGAAGCCGATGATGGTGCGGCAGACGATCAGGCTGGGCCGGTCGTCGTGGGCCTTGGCCTGCGCGATGGCGGCGGCGACCGCCTCGGGGTCGTGGCCGTCGACGGCGGGTACCACGTGCCAGCCATAGGCCGCGAAGCGCCCCGCGGTATCGTCGGTGAACCAGCCCTCGACCTCGCCATCGATGGAGATGCCGTTGTCGTCGTAGAACACCACCAGTTTGCCGAGCCGCTGGGTGCCGGCCAGCGAGCCGACCTCGTGGGAGATGCCCTCCATCAGGCAGCCGTCGCCGACGAAGCACCAGGTGTGGTGGTCGACGACGCTGTGGCCGGGGC
>NZ_JAUFPL010000011.1:9239-33661 GCF_030409215.1 Halomonas ramblicola
GGCATAGCCGAACTCGGGGTGGCCGGCGGTCTTGGAGTGCAGCTGGCGGAAGTTCTGCAGCTGCTCCAGGTCGAGGTCGTAGCCGGTGAGGTGGAGCAGGGAATAGAGGAGCATCGAGCCGTGGCCGTTGGAGAGCACGAAGCGGTCACGGTCGGGCCAGTGGGGATCGGCCGGGTTGTGCTTGAGGTGGTCGTTCCACAGCACCTCGGCGATGTCGGCCATGCCCATGGGCGCGCCGGGATGGCCGGAATTGGCCTTCTGGACGGCATCCATGGACAGCGCGCGGATGGCATTGGCCAGTTCGAAACGGGATGGCATTGGGTAGCTCCTCGCCTGCGGCAGAATATGCGTGCGGCCATCGCCAGGGGATGGCGCGGCCGGGCAGTCTGGCTGGATCGGTCGCCGCGGGGGCGCGGCGCGGTCGAATTCGGGCGCCTATTGTCGCCGACTTGACGGCGCGCTTCAAATCGTGGATGCCTGGGCGGGCCCCAGCGTGTAGACTCTTGATTCCGAAAAGAGGCCCCCAGGCCGGCGGGCCGACGACGCCCCGCCGCGGCCCCGTTGTGACACCAAGGTCGAGGACGCCATGAGCGAATACTCCCTGTTTACCTCCGAATCCGTCTCCGAGGGACACCCGGACAAGATCGCCGACCAGCTCTCCGATGCGGTGCTCGACGCCATCATCGCCCGCGACAAGCAGGCCCGCGTGGCCTGCGAGACCCTGGTCAAGACCGGCGTGGCCATCGTCGCCGGCGAGATCACCACCTCGGCCTGGGTGGACCTCGAGGCGCTGGTGCGCGAGGTGATCACCGACATCGGCTACACCTCCTCCGACGTGGGCTTCGACGGCGAGACCTGCGGCGTGCTCAACCTGATCGGCAAGCAGAGCGTGGACATCGCTCAGGGCGTCGACCGCGGCAAGCCGGAGGACCAGGGCGCCGGTGACCAGGGCCTGATGTTCGGCTACGCCACCAACGAGACCGACTCCTACATGCCGGCGCCGATCCACTACGCCCACCGGCTGGTGGAGCGCCAGGCCGAACTGCGCAAGCACCGCCTGCTGCCGTGGCTGCGCCCCGACGCCAAGAGCCAGATCACCTTCCGCTACGACGCCGAGGGCCGGCCCTGTGCGGTGGATGCCGTGGTGCTCTCCACGCAGCACGACCCGGGGATCGACCAGGAGGAGCTGCGCAAGATGGTCAGGCGCGAGATCATCGAGCAGGTGATCCCCGCCGAGTGGCTCACCGAGACCACCCGCTACCACATCAATCCCACCGGCAAGTTCGTGATCGGCGGCCCGGTGGGCGACTGCGGCCTGACCGGGCGCAAGATCATCGTCGACACCTACGGCGGCATGGCGCGCCACGGCGGCGGCGCCTTCTCCGGCAAGGACCCCTCCAAGGTCGACCGCAGCGCCGCCTACGCCGGGCGCTACGTGGCCAAGAACCTCGTCGCCGCGGGCCTGGCCGACAAGTGCGAGATCCAGGTCTCCTACGCCATCGGCGTGGCCGAGCCGACCTCGGTGTCGGTCAACACCTTCGGCACCGGCAGGATCAGCGACGAGCGCATCATCGAGCTGATCCGCGAGCACTTCGACCTGCGCCCCAACGCCATCACCCGCATGCTCGACCTGCTGCACCCCATGTACCGCCTCACCGCGGCCTACGGTCACTTCGGCCGCGAGCCCTTCGAGACCTCCTATACCTGGACCGATACCCAGGGCGAGGCGCATACCGAGACCTTCACCGCCTTCCCCTGGGAGAAGACCGACCGCGCCGCGGTGCTGCGCGAGGCCGCCGGCCTGTAGGTCATTTCCTACGGCGAATGACGGGCCCCGCCGGCAGCGCCGCGCGGGGCCCGTTGCTATGGTCGAGGGGAACCCTCGCCTCGTGGTGTGCCCCATGGCTTCCGTCGTCGCCACCGGCCGGCTGCTGCTCGTCGTCGGGTGGCTGTTCTCCGCTTCGGTGCTCGCCGCCTGCCCCGACCCTGCCCCCTCGGCTGCCGAGTTCGCGGCGCTGGCGCAGCGCATCGCCGAATGGGACGAGGCCTACTACCGGAGGGGCGAGTCGCCGGTCAGCGACGACGTCTACGACCAGGCCCGGGCGCGGCTGGATGAGTGGCGGGATTGCCAGCCGGCGATCGCCCTGCCCGAGGCCGCCGTGCCCGACCGTCCCGGCGGCGAGGCGGCCCATCCGGTGCCCCAGACGGGGCTGGCCAAGCTGCCGGATGCCGCGGCGGTGGGGCGTTGGCTCGAGCGCCGGGATGACGCCTGGATCCAGCCCAAGGTGGACGGCGTGGCGGTGACCCTGGTCTACCGAGGCGGCGAGCTGGTACGGGCCATCAGCCGCGGCGATGGGCGCCGCGGCCAGGACTGGACCGCGCGGGTACGGCGTCTGCCGGCGGTGCCGCAGCGGCTACCCGAGGCGGTAGACGCCGTGCTGCAGGGCGAGCTGTACCGGCGCCTGGCAGAACATGTCCAGGCCGAGGCCGGGGACGCCGGGGCGCGCGCCAGGGTGACCGGGCTGATGGCACGAGAAAGGCTCGATGACGCGGCGGCCGCCGAGGTGGGGCTCTTCGTCTGGGACTGGCCGGATGGCCCCGCGACGCTGCGCGCGCGGCTCGAGGGGCTGGCGGCGCTGGGCTTCGCCGACACGGTGGACTTCACCCATCCCGTGTCCGACCCGGCGGGCGTCGAGCGCCGACGCGACGCCTGGTATCGTGGCCCGCTGCCCTTCGCCACCGACGGCGTGGTGCTGCGCCAGGCCTCGCGACCGTATGGCCAGGCCTGGCGTGCCGAACCGCCGGCCTGGGCGGTGGCCTGGAAGCATCCGCCGCGGGAAGCCCTGGCCGAGGTGCGCGGCGTCGAGTTTCGCGTGGGACGCACCGGGCGCATCACCCCGCTGCTGCATCTCCTTCCGGTCGAGCTGGAGGGGCGCACGATCCGACGGGTCGGTGTCGGCTCGCTCGAGCGCTGGCAGGCGCTGGATATCCGCCCGGGGGACCTGGTCGTCATCGCCCTGGCCGGGCTGACCATCCCGCGCCTCGAGAGCGTGGCCTGGCGGGGCGTGGAGCGGCCGGCGGTCGCCGCGCCCGACCCCAGGGACTACCATGCGCTGAGCTGCCTGCGCCTGACCGAGGGATGCGAGGCGCAGTTCCTGGAACGCCTCGCCTGGCTTTCCGGTGCCGACGGCCTCGACCTGCCCGGCGTGGGGCCCGGGACCTGGCGGGCGCTGGTAGACGCCGGCCTGGTCGAGGGGCTGCTGGACTGGCTGGCACTGGAGGGCGCCGAGCTGCGGCAGGCCCATGGCGTCGGCGAGGCGCGTGCCGAGACGCTGCGGCAGGCCTTCGCGGCGGCCCGCTCACGCCCCTTCGCTGCCTGGCTCGCGGCCCTGGGCCCGCCGCCCGGCTGGGATGCCGGCGATACGCCGGACTGGGCCACCCTGGCTGGGCGCACGGGCCGCGACTGGCGACGGCGCTCCGGTATCGGGGAGGAACGCGCCGAGGCCCTGGTGGACTTCTTCGCCCATCCCGAGCTACGGCACCTGGCGGCCCGGCTCGGCGAGCTGAGCGTCGCGGGCTTCGGGCGTTGATTGTCGACCGCTTCGGTCCGCGCCTATAGTGAAGGTCTCGCTTTTCCCCGGAAGAGAGGTGACCGCATGACCGAGCCCGCCGTTTCCACCCCCGAGCCCCAGGACTACAAGGTGGCCGACATCGCCCTGGCCGACTGGGGGCGCCGCGAGATCCGCATCGCCGAGACCGAGATGCCGGCGCTGATGGCGATTCGCGCCCAGTACCGCGAGGCCCAGCCGCTCAAGGGTGCGCGTATCGCCGGCTGCATCCACATGACCATCCAGACCGCGGTGCTGATCGAGACCCTGATGGACCTCGGCGCCAGCGTGCGCTGGTCGTCGTGCAATATCTTCTCCACCCAGGACCACGCCGCCGCGGCCATCGCCGCCGCCGGCATCCCGGTGTTCGCCTGGAAGGGCGAGAGCGAGGAGGAGTTCTGGTGGTGCATCGAGCAGACGGTGGCGGGCCCCGACGGCTGGACACCCAACCTGGTGCTCGACGATGGCGGCGACCTGACCCTGCTGCTGCATGACAAGCACCCCGAGCTGCTCGACGCCATCCACGGCATCAGCGAGGAGACCACCACCGGGGTGCATCGCCTGCAGGAGATGCTGCGCGATGGCACCCTCAGGGTGCCCGCCATCAACGTCAATGACGCCGTGACCAAGTCGAAGAACGACAACAAGTACGGCTGCCGCCATTCGCTCAACGATGCCATCAAGCGTGCCACCGACCACCTGCTGGCCGGCAAGCAGGCGCTGGTGGTCGGCTACGGCGACGTGGGCAAGGGCTCGGCGGCCTCGTTGCGCCAGGAGGGGATGATCGTCAAGGTCAGCGAGATCGACCCGCTGTGTGCCATGCAGGCCTGCATGGACGGCTTCGAGGTGGTCTCGCCCTACCGCGGCGGGATCAATCGCGGCATGGAGAGCATCGACCTCGACCTGCTGGGCAGGATCGACCTGGTGGTGACCTGTACCGGCAACATCGGGGCCTGCGATGCCCCCATGCTCAAGTCCCTCAAGCGGGGCGCCGTGGTCTGCAACATCGGCCACTTCGACAGCGAGATCGACACCGCCTACATGCGCCGCCAGTGGCACTGGGAGGAGGTTAAGCCCCAGGTACACAAGGTCTACCGCGACAGCGAGCCCGGCGACTACGATCCCGCCAGCCGCGACTACCTGATCCTGCTCGCCGAGGGGCGCCTGGTGAACCTGGGCAACGCCACCGGCCACCCCTCGCGGGTCATGGACGGCTCCTTCGCCAACCAGGTGCTGGCCCAGCTCCACCTCTTCGAGCGGCGCTTCGCCGACCTGCCCCAGGCCGAGAGGGCCGAGGCCGTCACGCTCAGCGTGTTGCCGCGGCACCTCGACGAGGAGGTGGCGCGCTACATGGTGGAGGGCTTCGGCGGAGTGATCACCCGCATGACCGGGCCCCAGGCGGACTACACCGGCGTGCCGGTGGAGGGCCCCTTCAAGCCCGACAGCTATCGTTACTAGTTCAGACGAAGGCCAGGAAGCGCCCGCACGCCAGCACGGCGATCCACAGCGCCAGCGACAAGGCCCCGGCCAGGCGCTGGCGCCGGGGCGAGGCGTTGGCCGGCCCCGGCCCCAGGTTGAACGCGAGTGCGTTGACGATGGCCAGGGCGACCAGCACCAGCTTGAACCGGAACAGCGGCATGGCGGCATAGTCCAGCGGATCGGCGAGGAACAGCAGGGCCCCGGCGCTTATCGCCAGCCCCAGGCCGGCGATGGCCACCGGTTGCAGCAGGCGGGCCAGGGCGACCACCGCCAGTCGGCGTTGCCACCCCAGCAGGCGCAGATCCAGGGCGGCGATGGCGCCGACCAGCAGGGCGATGCCCAGCACGTGCAGGGCATTGACCACCGCGTAGCCCCAGCGCGACTGCTGGATCCAGTCGGCGATGGCGGTGTCGGCCAGCCAGGCCAGCAGCGCCGTCATGCCGCCTTAGATACGCCCGGGGTAGAGCACGTAGTGCTCCTCGCCGATCCACAGTTGCTCGGCCTTCATCAGGCGCTCGCCGGCGTGCTCGCCGGAGACGCGCAGCTCGACGCCCTCGGCGAGGTCGCCGTCCGCCAGGCCGGCGCGGGCGTTGCGCCAGGGCTGGCCGACCTCCACCGTCCAGGCCTCGCCCTCCACGTCCAGGCTGAGCTCGCCATGGGGATTGCCGAGGCGGGCGGCGGTGATGGTGCCGCTGAGCTCGATGGTCTCGCCGCCGGTCCAGCCGTGATGGGCCAGGGCCGGCGACAGCGCCAGCAGGGTGCCGACCAGTGCGGCCAGCAGGAAGTGACGTCGTGACATGGGCGGATCCTCGTGAGGCGACTCTTCCCTCAGGCTAGCCCGATGGGGGCCGGCTGCAAGCCCGCCGACGTCGTTACCGGATGCCGACCAGGGGCATCATCAGCCCCAGGTAGAGGGGGATCAGCAGCGGGGCGGCCAGGGTGGTGATCAGCACCGCCAGGGCCCCCTTGGCCGGGGCGCTGCCGAGCTCCATGGCCACCACCACCACGTTGGCGGCCATGGGCACCACGCCGAGCAGCAGGATGGCCAGGACCAGTTCCGGCGAGAGCGGGATCAGCGCCTGCAGGCCCAGCACCGCGGCCAGTGCCAGCAGCGGCCAGAGGCCGTAGCGGATCGCCACGCAGGCGCCGATAAAGCGCGGGTCGACCTCACGGATGTTCACCCGGCCCAGCGTCATGCCGATGATCATCATGCCCAGCAGGGTGTAGGTGGCGGGGAAGACCGCCATCCCCTCCAGGACGGCCTCGGGCACCTCGAGGCCCAGGCCGCTGGCCAGCAGCGCGGCCAGGAAGGCATAGACCAGCGGCAGGCGAACGATCTTGGCCAGGCTCTGGGCCACCGAGAACCGCCCCCGGGCGCTGAGGTAGAAGCCCACGGTGAACTCGTAGAGGGTGACCCCCAGCACGCAGAACAGGTAGAGCGTCACCCCTTCCGGGGGCAGCAGCACCAGGGCCAGGGGCAGGCCGAAGTAGCCGGTATTGCCGGTGCCGGCGGAGAAGGCCAGCAGGGCGGCCTCCTGGGGGGCGAAGCGCCCGCGGGCGAGGCGGCCTACCACCATCGCCAGCAGGCTGGCGGTGGCGAAGGTGGCCAGGGTCAGCAGCAGGTAGTCGGGGGTGGGGCCACCCAGGATCAGGGCGCGGAAGAAGGTCAGCGGGGCGATCAGGTAGATCAGCAGGGTGGCGACGGGGCGCGGGTCCACCGCCAGGCGGCGGGCGGCCAGCCAGCCCAGAGCGACATAGGCCAGCAGGGTCCAGAGTGGGCCCATCAGGGCGCCGGGATCGATGGCGTGCATGCAACCTCCCTGTCGAAAGCGCCATGATGCCTGCCCCCGGCGCCGAGGCCAACTTGAATGAAATCGATACGGCGACGCGAATCTTTCATTGGTGACCATGACCGGGAGTCGTCACAATGTCCGCATCATGCAGCCGTTTCATGAGGATCCCCGATGAGCACGCAGGAACACCCGCTGGGCATCAGCTTCGAGTTCTTCCCGCCCAATACCGACGCCGGCCGGGAGAAGCTGCTCGGGGTGCGCGACGCCCTGGCCGAGCGGCGGCCGCGCTTCTTCTCGGTGACCTACGGCGCCGGTGGCTCCACCCAGCACCGCACCCTGGACACCGTGCGCCGGATGCGCGAGTCGGGCATCACCACCGCGCCGCACCTCTCCTGCATCGGCAGCGAGAAGGGCCTGCTGCGCGATCTGCTGGCGCGCTACCGCGAGGAGGGCATCGATAGGCTGGTGGCCCTGCGCGGCGACCTGCCCTCGGGCATGGGTGGCATCGGTGAGCTGCGCTATGCCAACGAGCTGGTGGAGTTCATCCGCGAGGAGACCGGCGACCACTTCGAGGTCGCCGTGGCCGCCTACCCGGAGTCCCACCCCCAGGCGCCGAGCTTCGAGCATGACCTCGCGAACTTCGCCCGCAAGATGCGGGCCGGTGCCGACCTGGCCATCACCCAGTACTTCTTCAGCGCCGATGCCTACTTCCACTTCGTCGACCGGGCCCGGGCCCTGGGCGTCGAGGCCCCCATCGTGCCGGGCATCATGCCGATCACCAACTACACCAAGCTGGCGCGCTTTTCCGACGCCTGCGGTGCCGAGATCCCGCGCTGGGTACGCAAGCAGCTCGAGGCCTACGGCGACGACAGCGAGTCCATCGCCGCCTTCGGCGAGGAGGTGGTCTCGCGGCTCTGCCAGCGGCTGCTGGACGGCGGCGCCCCGGGCCTGCACTTCTACACCCTCAACCAGGCCGCCCCGACCCTGAAGGTCCTGGACAACATTCGCGGCTGAACAGGGCATGGTTGGCCCGTCGCCGGGCATCCACCGAAACGCCAGGGGCCCCGCCGATCGGCGGGGCCCCTGGCGTGTGGAGGCAGTGTCCGTCTGGCCCTGCCGTCGGCAGGGCCACGGGATCACCCGGAGGCGGCCGCCTTGGGGGTGCCGCCGCCACCGTGCAGGTTGCGCTGCATCAGGAACAGCGCGCCGCCGATGGCCAGGCCAGCCACGTCGGTGTAGATCCCGCCGTAGATCATGAACAGCGCCCCGACCAGCATGACCAGGCGCTGCCAGATCTTCACCGGGCCGAAGAACCAGGCCTGCACCACGCCCGCCAGCAGTATGATGCCCAGGGTGGCGGTGACGCCCACCCGCAGGATCTGCATGCCGCTGCCCTCCATCAGCATCGCCGGGCTGTAGAAGAACATGAAGGGCACGATGAAGGCCGCCAGGCCGATCTTGAAGGAGGCCACCGAGGTGCCCATGGCCTTGTCGCCGGAGATACCCGCCGCCGCGTAGGAGGCCAGCGCCACCGGCGGGGTGATCGCCGACACCACCGCGAAGTAGAACACGAAGAAGTGCGCCACCAGCGGCTGGATGCCGATCTCGATCAGGCCGGGGGCGACCACCGAGGCGGCCACCGCGTAGGCGGCGGTGGTGGGCATGCCCATGCCCAGCAGGATCGAGATACACATGGCGAAGAACAGCGCCAGCAGCTGGCTGACCCCGGCCAGGCCCAGCAGCAGCGAGGAGAAGCGGGCGCCGACGCCGGTCAGGGCGATGACCCCGACGATCAGGCCGGCGCAGGCGCACACGGCGATGATCTGGATCGCCATGGTGCCGGCCAGCTGCAGCGCCCGGAGGATCGCCTGGATGCCCATCTTGTGGGGCGAGAACCAGCTCACCACCGCGGCCGAGGCGGTGGCCAGGGTGCCGGCACGGATTACCGAGTAGCCCATGAACAGCGCGGCGATCAGGATGATGATCGGTGCGAACAGGTAGACCTGCTTGACCAGCTTCGAGAACAGCGGGATCTCCTCCTTGCGCATGCCGCGCATGCCCTTGCGGGCCGCCTCGAAGTCCACCATGCAGTAGATCGACAGGAAGTAGAGGATGGCGGGAATCAGCGCCGCCACGGCGATCTCGGTATAGGGGATGCCGGTGACCTCGGCCATGATGAAGGCCCCGGCGCCCATGATCGGCGGCATGATCTGCCCGCCGGTGGAGGCGGCAGCCTCGATGGCCCCGGCACTGCGTGCCGGATAGCCCACCTTCTTCATCAGCGGGATGGTCAGTGAGCCGGTGGACACCACGTTGCCGGCGGAGGTGCCGTTGATCATGCCCATCAGGCCCGAGGCGAAGATCGAGACCTTGGCGGGGCCCCCGCGGGCGCGGCCGGCCGCGGCGAAGGCGAAATTGACGAAGTAGTCGCCGACCTTGGAGGCCTGCAGGAAGGCGGCGAAGATGATGAACAGGATGATGTAGGTGGACGACACCGCGGTGGTCGGCCCGAGGATGCCGGCGTCGGTGTAGACCTGGCTGAAGAAGCGCCCCACCGAGAGTCCGGGGTAGCCCAGGAAGCCCGGCAGATAGGGGCCGGCGAAGACGTAGACCAGGAAGATCCCCGAGATGATCACCAGCGCCAGGCCGGCGACACGGCGGGTCAGCTCGAGGATCAGCAGCGAACCGGCGATCGCCGCGTAGGAGATGCCCATGGGCGCGAAGGCGGTACCGGTGGAGGCGCGCAGCGGGCTGTTGAACATCACCAGCAGGTAGCCGGCCACGGCCAGGGCGCAGGCCATCAGCACCAGGTCGGCGGGCGACAGGGCCTCGCGCACCTGGCGGTAGCCCCAGGAGAGCAGGATGCCGGCGACGGTGGCCAGGATCAGCGGATAGCCGAAGTGCCAGGCCTCGATCTCCGGGGCGATGCGCATGGCCCCCGCGCTCATCTCCTGGTACATCATCACCACTCGCACCAGGGCATAGAGCGCCGGGATCAGCATGGCGTAGCTCAGCCAGGCCATCCAGGCGGCGGAGCGCTGACGGTCATTGTCGGCGAACTGGGTGCCGGCATAGAGGCCATAGCCCAGCACCAGGGCGCCGGCGATATGCACGATACGGAACGACCAGGTCTCCAGCGGGAAGACGTTGAGCGAGACCAGGTGGAAGAGGGAATAGGCGACGGCCAGGATGCCGAACAGCAGCCACTGCCAGCCGGAATAGAGCCGGCGGTTGGACTCGACGGCGGCCTCGTCGACGCCCTCGACGTTGATCGGCTGAACGCCCCCCTCGGCGGGAGCGTCGTCACGGGATTCGGGAGTATGCGACATGGAAACACCCTTGGGTGTGGAACTGAACAGCAGGCAGGCTGCCCCGCGCCGGCGGTGCCGGCACGGGACGGCGGGACGGGAGGCTTACAGCTTCAGATCGTCGGGGATCTCGTAGCCGTTCTCCTCGTACCAGCGCACGGCGCCCGGGTGGAAGGGCAGTACGGTGTTGTACTGGATGTTCTCCGGCACGCTGAACTCGGCGCTGCGGTGCACGTCGCGCATCCTGTCGTTGTTCTCCAGGCTGAGCTTGGTGACCTCGTAGACGAAGTCCTCGGGCAGGTCACAGCCGGCGATGGTGAAGTTCCACATGGCGACGGCGCGGGCATCCTCCTCGAGGGTCTCGTAGGTGCTGGCGGGAATCCAGAACTCGGAGACCGGGAATTCCTCCATCACCTTGGCCTGCTCCTCCTCGGTGAACTCGATGATGTTCACGTCGGTCTGGACTTCGAGCTGGCTGACGGCGGGAATCGGGATGCCGGCGGCGAAGGCGATGACGTCGATCAGGCCGTCCTGGAGCTGGCCGCCCAGGTCGTTCCAGCCACCGTTGCGGCGGTCGAAGTCGACGCCCAGGGTCTCGAGCATGGCCGGGAAGTAGGTGTCGGAGGTGGAGGCCGCCGGGCCGAAGCCGATGCTGGCACCATCGGGGATGTCGGAGATCGACTCGATGCCGCTGCTCTCCAGGGCGGTGATGGAGAAGGGCGTCTCGTACATCGGGAAGAGCGCACAGACGTTGTCCATCGCCACACCCGGGGCGAGCGGGCTCTCGCCGGCCACCGCATCGGCGGCCGGGCCCATGGTGGTCAGGCCGAAGGCCACGTCGCCGCCGTGGACCAGGGCGAGGTTCTGGGTCGGGCCACCGGTGACCTCGCCGCCGCCGGAGAGGTCCAACTGGTCGGCGATCAGGTTGGCCCAGCCGGAACCGTAGACGAAGTAGGTGCCGCCCTGGCTGGCGGTGCCCACGGTGAAGTTATCGGGCCAGTCGCTGCGGTCCTGGGCGGAGGCCGAGGCGGCGACCAGCAGGGAACCGGCGAGGGTGCCGGCGAGCAGCTTGGTGGAAAGAAGACGCATGGCATGACTCCATTGCTGTTGTCGTTGGGATGTCCTCGACGGACGGTGTCGTAAGCCTGCCGTATCAGTCTGGCAGCTCTGTCACGACCTGCCGCCATCGGAAGGACGCGGCTTTCAACGAACCCTAGGGCAATGGATGGGCCAGAATAGAAAATCTCGTCTTTTATCAATAACGTGAATGCGTGGCGTGCGACCTTGGTCGAAGTCGGGGGAGCGGCGGTTTTCCGGTATCCCGCACGCCGTCACCGCTCCGTTGTGCGGGAATTCGCACGTCCCTCCCCGGCGGGCCCGGCACGCCGGTGGCCGGGTAACCCTGGCGAAGCGTCTCAGCGCCCCTTGGGGTCGAGGATCTTCACGGTCTGGATGTCCTGTGACGCCGTCTCCTCCCGCTGGCGGTTGACCCGGGTCTCCAGCTCGGGCGCCGCCTCCTCCTCGATGGGCAGCTGCTCGAAGAAGTCGCAGCTGACGCACTCCCGGTAGCGGATGCCGTTCTGCTCCCAGCTGCGGATGCGGTCCATCTCGGCACAGCGTGGGCAGATGGCGCCGGCGATGAAACGTTTCTGGACGGACATAAGGGCTCCTGGCGAGTGCCGCCGGGTGGGTCCGGCGGCGTGGGCGATATTCAAGCGGCACGGATGCCGCTGTGGCGGAGCAGCGGCTCGACGCTGGGCTCGCGGCCGCGGAAGGCGCGGAACAGCTCGGCGGCGTCGCGGGCGCCTCCCGCCTCGAGGATCTCGCGGCGGAAGCGCCGCCCGGTCTCGGGGTCGAAGACCCCCGCTTCCTCGAAGGCGCTCCAGGCGTCGGCGGAGAGTACCTCGGCCCACTTGTAGCTGTAGTAGCCCGCCGCATAGCCGCCGGCGAAGATGTGGCCGAAGCCGTTCTGGAAGCGATTGAAGGCCGAGCGCGGCACCACCGAGACGGCGTCACGCACCGCGTCGAGCAGCGCCTGGATCTCGGCGGCGGAGGGCGCGGCCAGCTCATGGTGCAGGCGCAGGTCGAACAGCGAGAATTCCAGTTGGCGCACCATGCCCATGGCCGACTGGAAGTTGCGTGCCGCCTGCAGCTTCTCCAGCAGCTCGCCGGGCAGTGGCTCGCCGGTGTCGACGTGGCCGGCGATCAGGTCGAGTCCCTCGCGCTCCCAGCAGAAGTTCTCCATGAACTGGCTGGGCAGTTCCACGGCGTCCCAGGCCACCCCGTTGATGCCGGAGATGTCGGCGATGGTCTGGCGGGTCAGCATGTGGTGCAGGCCATGGCCGAACTCGTGGAACAGGGTGGTGACCTCGTCGTGGGTCAGCAGCGCCGGCCTGTCGCCCACCGGCCGGGTGAAGTTGCAGGTCAGGTAGGCCACCGGCAGCTGCAGTGCCTCGCCCTCCAGGCGGCGTACCCGGCACTCGTCCATCCAGGCCCCGCCGCGCTTGCCCTCGCGGGCATAGAGGTCCAGGTAGAAGCCGGCGATCGGCCGGCCGTCCTCGAGGATGCGGAAGTAGCGCACATCGGGGTGATAGTGGGGGGCCTTCGCGTCCTCCTCGAAGCCGACGCCGTAGAGGCGCTCCACGACCTTGAACAGGCCGTCCACCACCCGCGGGGCGGGGAAGTAGGGACGCAGCTGTTCCTGGCTGATGGCATGGCGCGCCTCGCGCAGCTTCTCGCTGGCGTAGCCCACGTCCCAGGGCTCGAGGTCGTCCAGCCCCAGTGCGTCGCGGGCGTAGGCGGCGAGTTCGGCGAACTCCTCGCGGGCCTGGGGCACGGCACGCCCTGCCAGGTCCTCCAGGAAGTCGAGCACCTGACGGGGCGACTCGGCCATCTTGGTCTCCAGCGAATAGTCGGCGTAGCTGGCGAAGCCCAGCAGTTCCGCCAGTTCGCGGCGCAGGGCGAGGATCTCCTCCATGATCGGGGCGTTGTCGTAGCGCCCGGCCTGGGGGCCCTGGTCGGAGGCGCGGGTGACGAAGGCGGTGTAGGCCTCGCGGCGCAGCTCGCGGTCGTCGGCATAGGTCACCACCGGGAAGAAGCTGGGGAAGTCCAGGGTGATGCGGTAGCCCTCCTGGCCCTTGGCCTCGGCGTTGGCCTGGAGGGTGGCCAGGGCGCTCTCCGGCAGGCCGGCCAGGCGCGTGGCGTCGGCCAGGTCGAGGTGCCAGGCCTGGGTGGCATCGAGCAACTGGTTGGAGAAGGTGTTGGAAAGCTCCGAGAGGCGCGCCCTGATCTCGCCGTAGCGGCGCTTCTTCTCGGCGGGCAGGTCGACGCCGGCCAGGCGGAAGTCGCGCAGGGTGTTGTCCACGCTGCGCCGCTGGGCCGCATCGAGTTCCGCCCAGGCGGGGCCTTCCTTCAATGCCTGCCAGGCGGCGAAGAGCCCCTCGTGCTGACCCAGCCAGGTGCTGTACTCGGACAGCCTGGCCAGGCAGGCCTGATAGGCCTCGCGCAGCTCGGGGCTGTTCATGGTGCCGTTGAGGTGGGAGACCGGTGACCAGGCACGCGACAGGCGATCGTTGAGGGACTCCAGGGGTGCGGCCAGGCTCTCCCAACTGGGCGATGCCTGGCGAGCCTGCTCGACCAGCGCCTCGGTGGCGCGACGGTTCTCTGCCAGCAGCTCTTCGATGGCGGGGACCACGTGTTCGGCGCGGATCTCCTCGAAGGGCGGCAGTCGGTGGGGTTCGAGCAGCGGGTTGGCGGACATGGGTACCTCGATACCTGGGAGTGAGTGCCGTTTTAGATGCGGGCGACGGGGGCGGGTTTCAATGCACGGCGGCGCCCGGGGTTTGCCACCCCGGGTCGGCCTGCTAGGCTTTGCGCCCTTGTGACGGCCCGAGCGGCGGGCCGCCGAGCCCAGGAGAGGACGACATGCACGAGACGCTGGAGCGCTGGAGCACGCGGCGCGCCTTCATCCTGGCGGTGACCGGGGCGGCCGTGGGGTTGGGCAATATCTGGCGTTTCCCCTATATCACCGGCGAGAACGGCGGGGCCGCCTTCCTGGTGCTCTACGTGGCCTTCGTGCTGCTGCTGGGGCTGCCGGTGATGATGGCCGAGATCATGATCGGGCGCGCCGGACGGCGCAGCCCGATGCAGTCGCTCGGCCACCTGGCCGCCCGCTCCGGGGCCAGCCGCCACTGGCGCTGGCTGGGGCTGTTCGGTGCCGCCACGGTGTTCTGCATCCTTTCCTTCTACTCGGTGGTGTCGGGCTGGTCCATCGAGTTCCTGGTGGCCGCGATCAACGGCGATTTCCGCGGGGCCTCCGCCGCGGACATCGGCGCCGGCTTCGACGCCTTCCTCGCCGATCCGGCGCGCCTGACCTTCAACCACAGCCTGTTCCTGGCGATGACCCTGCTGGTGGTGGCCGCCGGCGTGGCCAAGGGACTGGAGCGACTCAACAACCTGCTGATGCCGCTGCTCTACCTGCTGCTGGTGCTGCTGGCCGGCTATGCCGCCACCACCGAGGGCTTCGGGGTGGCGCTCGGCTGGCTGTTCCTGCCCGATTTCTCGGCGCTGACGCCGCTGGTGGTGATGCACGCCATGGGCCATGCCTTCTTCACCCTGGCGGTGGGGGCCTGCGCGCTGATGGCCTACGGGGCCTACATGCCCGACCACCAGAGCCTGCCGCGGGCGGTGGGCGCGGTGGCCGTGCTCGATGTGGCCGTGGCGCTGCTGGCCGGCATCGCCATCTTCTCGGTGGTCTTCTCCCAGGGCCTGGACCCGGGTGAGGGGCCGGGGCTGATGTTCGTCACCCTGCCCATCGCCTTCGCCGAACTGCCCTGGGGGGCGTTGTGGCTGAGCGTCTTCTTCCTGCTGCTGCTGCTCGCCACCTGGACCTCCTCGATCAACCTCGCCGAACCCATGGTCGCCACCCTGCAGGGCTGGGGACTGCGCCGGGGACTGGCCACCGCCGTGGTCGGCGTGGCGGTATGGTCCCTGGGGATGCTGTCGGTGTTCTCCTTCTCCAGCCTCGCCGAGACTCGGGTGTTGTTCGGCATGAACCCCTTCGAGCTGGTCAGCACCATCCCCCCGGAGGTCTTCCTGCCCCTGGGCGGGCTGCTGATCGCCATCTTCGCCGCCTGGGTGATGCCCGAGGAGGCGGCGCGGTACGCCCTGGACGTGGGGCCGGGCGGCTTCCGCCTGTGGCGGGGCGTGGTGCGCTGGGTGGCGATCCCCCTGACGCTGGTAGTATTGGTGGCAGGCCTGTCCTGAACCCGACACGAGGAGAGAGTGATGAGCGAAACGACGGCCATTCGGCCCTGGGCCGGCAAGCGCCCGGTATTCGGCGAGCGCGTCTACATCGACCCGGCCAGCCTGGTGCTGGGCGACGTGGAGCTGGGCGACGACTGCTCGGTATGGCCCATGGCGGTGATCCGTGGCGACATGCATCGTATCCGCATCGGCGCGCGCGTGAGCGTGCAGGACGGCTGTGTGCTGCACATCACCCATGCCAGCGACTTCAACCCCGGCGGCTTCCCGCTGACCATCGGTGACGACGTGACCATCGGCCACAAGGCGATCCTCCACGGCTGTACCCTGGGCAGCCGCATCCTGGTGGGCATGGGCGCCATCGTCATGGACGGCGCCGTGGTGGAGGACGAGGTGATCATCGCCGCCGGCGCCGTGGTGACGCCAGGCAAGCATCTGGAAGGCGGCCACGTCTACGCCGGCAACCCGGCCCGTGCGTTGCGCCCGCTGAAGGAGAAGGAGCGCGCCTTCTTCCCCTATACCGCCGGCAATTACGTGAAGCTCAAGGACGAGTACCTCGCGGAATCCCCCTAACCCATTGATTTTCATTGCCTGAACGGGCGATAATCTGGCGATTTATCCAGTATTTATCGTCCAGGACTTCAGGGAGCCCGTTCCGGCATGGCCGATTTTCGTACCCATCTCAGTGCCGCCGTGGGGGGCGGTGTCCTGCTGGCCGTGGCCGGTTGGCGGGGAGACCTCTGGACGCCGGGCGAGGCGCTGTCGGTGGCGATGCTGACCGCCTTCGGCGGCATCCTGCCGGACATCGATTCCGATCATTCCCATGCCGTGCGGCTGATCTTCAATACCCTGGCCATGCTGGCGGTGGTGGCGGGCGCGCTGTTGCTGCACTCCCGACTGGAGCCGGGCGCACTGCTGATGGCCTGCGGGGGGCTCTATATCGGCGTGCGCTACGTGCTGAGCCCGATCTTCAAGCGCTTCTCGGTGCACCGCGGGATCTGGCACTCGCTGCTGGCCGCCGCGCTCTGCGGACTGATCACCAGCGCGGCCGGCTACCGCTTCCTGGCCCTGGAGCCCGGGCTGGCCTGGGCCCAGGGCGTGGCGGTGCTGGTGGGGTTCCTCATCCACCTGCTGCTCGACGAGCTCTACAGCGTCGATCTCACCGGGGCACGCCTCAAGCGCTCCTTCGGCACGGCGCTCAAGCCGTTCGACTACCGTGAGCCGGTCAACTCGGTCCTGATGCTGCTGCTGGCCGCGGGACTCACGCCCTGGCTGCCCACCTGGTCGGCGCTGGATGAGCTGGTCGCTCAGGGCTCGGCATTCTGGCGGTAATCCTCGGCCCGCAGGCCGTACTTCCTGAGCTTGTCGTAGAGGGTCTTGCGCGGCAGGCCGAGGCGCTCGCTCACCTCGCTGACGCGGCCGCGATGCCGTGCCAGGGCCTGGTCGATCAGGCTCTTCTCGAACAGCTCCACCTGCTGGGGCAGCGGCAGGTCCCCGGCCTCGCTCTCGGCGCCCTCGAGCAGTGCCTCCAGGCGGTAGTCGAAGGCGGCGCCGAGCAGCACGTAGCGTTCGGCGAGGTTGCGCAGCTCGCGCACGTTGCCTGGCCAGTCGTGGGCCAGCAGGGCGCTGATGCCGGCGGCGTCCAGGGAGGGGGCCTCCAGGCCGCTGCGGTTGGCGGCCACCACCGCGAAGTGCTGGAACAGCAGCGGGATGTCCTCGCGGCGTTCGCGCAGCGGGGGGATCGGCAGGGTGACCACGTTGAGGCGGTAGTAGAGGTCCTCGCGGAAGCGGCCCGCCTCGGCGGCGGCCTTGAGGTCCTGCTTGGTGGCGGCGATGACCCGGATGTCCAGCGGCACGGCGAGGTTGGACCCCAGCCGCTCGACGGAGCGCTCCTGCAGCACGCGCAGCAGCTTGACCTGCAGCGACAGCGGCATCGACTCGATCTCGTCGAGGAACACCGTGCCGCCGTCGGCGTGCTCGAACTTGCCGATACGGCGTTCCACGGCGCCGGTGAAGGCGCCCTTCTCGTGGCCGAACAGCTCCGACTCGATGGTGCTCTCCGGCACGGCACCGCAGTTGATCGCCACGAAGGGGTGTCCGGCGCGGGCACTGCGTTCATGGATGGCGCGGGCCACCAGGTCCTTGCCGGCGCCGGTCTCGCCGAACAGCAGCACGTCGGCCTCCACCTGGCTGATGCGCTGGGCCATGGAGGCCAGGCGCTGGAGGGCCGGCGTGCGGCCCACCAGGCGTGGCCCGGGCGCGGCCTGCTGGGCCTCCAGCTCGGCGCGCAGCTGGCGGTTCTCGACGCTGAGCCGACGCTTCTCCACACCGCGGCGTACCACCTCCACCAGACGCTCGACGGCGAAGGGTTTCTCCAGGAAGTCCCAGGCCCCCTCGCGCATCGCCTCCACCGCGGTGGAGATGTCGCCGTGGCCGGTGATCAGGATCACCGGGAGGTCCGGGTCGCGGCTTCGCACCTCGCGCAGCAGCGCCATGCCGTCCATGCCGGGCATGCGGATGTCGCTGACGATCACGCCCGGGAAGTCGGGCTCCAGCGCCGCCAGGGCCTCCTCGGCGCTGGCGTAGGGCTCGGGGGCGTAGCCGGCCAGCTCCAGGGTCTGGCCGGCGGTGATGCGCAGGTGGGGCTCGTCATCGATGATCATCACCGGAATGGCCGCCGGGTCATGCATGGGAGGCACTCTCCTGGTCGTGTCGGGCCCCGGTCAGCGCCGGGCGGCGCTCGCGGGGCAGGCTGATGGTGAAACGGGCGCCGCCCTCGGCGCGGTTACTGGCGGTGAGTCGGCCGCCCAGGTCGTCGATGATGCGCGACGAGATGGAGAGCCCCAGCCCCAGGCCGCTGCCGGGCGACTTGGTGGTGAAGAAGGGCTCGAAGATGCGGCCGAGGTACGCCTCGGGGATGCCCGGGCCGCTGTCCTCGACGACCAGCCGCACCTCGTCCTCCGGCGTCTCGACGCGCAGCACCAGCTGCGGTTGGGGGCGCCCGGCCATGGCCTGGAGGGCGTTGCCGATCAGGTTGACCAGGACCTGCTCCAGGCGCACCAGGTCGGCCCGCACCCAGACCGTGGTTTCCGGAAAGCGACGCTCGATGCGGACGTCGGCCTCCTGCAGGCGGGTCTGGAAGAGGCGCAGAGCGTACTCGAAGCAGTCGGTGACCGACACGGCGGAGAGGGCCTCGTCGCCCTTGCGCGAGAACTGGCGAAGTTGGGCGCTGATCTCGGCCATGCGCGCGGTCAGCTCGACGATCTGCTCCAGGTTCTGGTCGACGCTCTCCGGGCGCTGGCGCTCGAGGAAGGCGCGGGCGTTCTCGGCGTAGGCGCGGATCGCCGCCAGCGGTTGGTTGAGCTCGTGGTTGATGCCGGCGGCCAACTGGCCGAGCACGGCGAGCTTGGCCGCCTGGATCAACTCGTCGCGGGTCTGGCGCAGGTCCTCCTCGGCACGCCTGCGCTCCTCGATCTCCCCCGAGAGGCGGCGGTTGGTCTCGACCAGGTCACGGGTGCGGCGCTCCACGTTGCGCTCCAGCTCGTCCCGGGCGCGGGCCAGGGTGCGTCGCTCGCGTTCGGCGAACAGCTCGCGCTCGCGGCGCAGTCGCAGGCGTTGCCAGCCGATGCCGCCGCCCAGCAGCACGATGCCGTAGAGGCCGCCAGCCAGCAGGGCGGAGACCCATTGGGCCTGGACCACCGGGGTCATGGGTTTGAGGATGTGCATCTCCCAGCCGAACTCGGACAGCGTGCGGGTCAGGCCCAGGTAGCGCTCGCCGGCCAGCGGCCCGTCGGCGAAGCTGACCAGTCGGCTGCGCTCGCCCAGCGGTTCGATGACCTCGAAGCCGGAGTGCGCGAGGGGCTCATCGGCGTAGCGACGGGTGTCCAGCAGCGCCCGGCGCTCCTCCCCGGAGAGCGGGTGCAGCGAGGCCAGGCGCAGCTCGGGGCGGCTGGCCATGAAGATGATGTCGTCGGCGTCGGTGATCAGCAGCTCGGCATCCTGGTCGGCCCAGCTCGCCTCCACGGCATCGAGCAGCACCTTGACCACCATGACGCCATCCGGGGTGGCATCGGGGGCGGTGTCGTCGAGCCACACCGGGGCGGAGAAGTAGTAGCCGCGCTCCAGCGACTGCACGCCCAGGCCGTAGAAACGTCCCTCGCGACCGGCGATGGCGTCGCTGTAGTAGCTGCGGAAGGCGTAGTTCTGGCCGATGAAGGTGTCGGGGCGGTGCCAGTTGCTGGCCGCCAGGGTGTCGGCATGGCGGTCGAGCAGGTAGATGTCGGAGACGTCGGCGGCGGCGCGGAAGCGGTCCAGCAGCAGGTTGAGCGGCATGGGGTCCTGGCTGGCCGGGGACGCCAGGAAGCGCCGCACCGCCTCGCGGGAGGCGAGCAACTGGGGCAGGTAGTCGTGCCGCGAGAGGTGGCCCGACAGGCCCGCCGCCGAGAGGCGCAACTCGTTGTCGGCATCCTGGTGAAGGTCCTGCAGCGCCTGGACGCGCGCCACCTCGGCGGCCTGCCACATCACCACGCCGAGTCCCAGTGGGACGAGCAGCAGCAGCCAGCGCCGCCAGGCGGTCGGCAGGCGGGTGGCGGGTTGGCCCCCGGTCACGTGGAAGGCTCCCGTCGAAGCGGCATGGCCTGGGCGCGGCGCAGGGCGCGTTGGGCGCGGGTCTCGGCGCGTTCCGCCTCGAGCAGGCCCTCCTCGACGAACACCAGGTGTTCGTGGGCCCGGGCGCGGGCGTCCTCGGCGCGACCCTCCAGGATGGCGTCGAGCAGGGCGCGGTGCTGCGCCATCAGCTGCGGGCGTGCGTCGGGCTTCTCGAAGAGGTGGGCGAGGTTGTCGACGATACTGCGCTCCAGGAGATGGAAGATGCCGCGGATGGTGTGCAGCAGCAGGACGTTGTGGGCGGATTCGGCGATGGCCAGGTGGAAGGCGGCATCGGCCTTGGCCTCCTGGGCTGGGTCCTGGCCCTTGAAGCGCTCCTCCAGCTCCTCGAAACGCTTGATCAACAGCGCCTTGTCGGTGGGGGTGGAACGCAGTGCGGCGTAGTAGGCCGAGATGCCCTCCATGGCGTCGCGGAATTCCAGCAGATCGAGGTGGAACTCCTGGTGGCGGGCGAGCATCTCCAGCAGGGGGTCGCTGTAGCCGGAGGTCAGCTCCTCGGTGATGAAGGTGCCGCCGCCCTGGCGGCTGAGCAGCAGGCCCCGCGCGGCGAGCTTCTGGATCGCCTCGCGCAACGAGGGGCGCGAGACGCCGAACTGCTCGGCGAGCTCGCGCTCCGGGGGCAGGCGCTGGCCGGGCTTGAGGCTGCCTTCGAGGATCATCGCCTCGAGGCGCTCGGTGATCACGTCGGCGAGGCGCGGCTGGCGCACGGGCTGATAGGCCATTACGAGGCTCCATGGTGGATCGGCTGGGCACATGGTACGACAACGAATTGGTAATACCAATAAGCTCGATCGAGGCCGCCCTGGGGAGCTGGGGGCACTTGTCTTTTCAGTGGCTTGCATCCAAGTGCTCGGGTGGTCTACCAAAGTATAGGGGGGCGCGAGAGGAAAAGCGTCGCCGTCGGTTTGACAGCGTGCCGGGCGGCTCCTAAGGTGCGCTAACGCCGCCGGGTAAAATGGTTTTACCAATTTTCGGCGCCCCCCGTCAGTCACTCGAGGATCCTGTCGATGACGCCCGTCAAGCTCTACCCGCCCAGGCCGGACAAGGTCTACTTCTTCGGTACCTGCCTGATCGATCTCTTCTACCCCGAGGCGGGACTGGACGGCATTCGGCTATTGGAGCGGGAAGGCATCGAGGTGGTATTTCCCGAGGATCAGACCTGCTGCGGCCAGCCCGCCTACACCTCCGGCTATCACGACGAGGCGCAGGCGGTGGCGGCGGCCCAGCTCGATCTCTTTCCCGAGCCCTGGCCGATCATTGTACCCTCCGGCTCCTGCGGTGGCATGATGCGCACCCATTATCCGCCGCTGTTCGCCGGCACCGACCGCGAGGTCCAGGCCCGTGAGGTGGCCGGGCGCGTCTTCGAACTCACCGAGTTCCTGGTCCATGTCTGCCATCTCCGGCTCGAGGACCGCGGCCGGCTCGAGCGGGTGGCCATGCATACCTCCTGCAGCGCCCGGCGCGAGATGGGGCTGGCCGAGACCGGGCCGGCGCTGCTCGCCCGGCTCGGGGCGGTGGAGCTGGTCGAGCAGGCGCGAGCCGCCGAGTGCTGCGGCTTCGGTGGTACCTTCGCGGTGCGCCATCCCGAGGTCTCCGCGGCCATGGTGGAGGACAAGACCCGGGCCATCGAGGCGGCCGGCGCCGACTGCTTCGTTACCTCCGACTGCGGCTGCCTGATGAATATTGCCGGGCGCTTCGAGCATCGGCAGAAGGCGATCCGGGGCGAGCATATCGCCAGCTACCTGTGGCGGAGGACCTCATGAGCGTGCAGCACGACTCGGTTCAGACCTATACCCCTCGCGACTTCCATCGCCAGGCCCACGAGGCCCTGGAGAACCCGCAGATCCGCGCCAACTTCCGCAAGGCGATGGATGGCCTGATGACCAAGCGCCGCGACGTCTTCGACGACTGGGACCTGGAGACCCTGCGCGAGCTGGGGGCCAGCATCCGCCTGCGGGCACTGGCGAAGCTGCCCGACCTGCTCGAGCGGCTCGAGGCCAACTGCGAGGCCAACGGCATCCGGGTGCACTGGGCCGAGGACGGCGAGGAGGCGTGCCGGCTCATCGGCGAGATCTGCCGATCCCATGACGCCACGTCGGTGATCAAGGGCAAGTCGATGGTTTCCGAGGAGATGCACCTCAATACCCACCTGGAGGAGGCCGGCATCGAGGCGCTGGAGTCGGACCTCGGCGAGTACCTGGTGCAGCTCAACGAACAGACGCCCTCGCACATCATCATGCCGGCGATCCACCTCAACACCGACGAGATCTCCAGGATCCTCCATGACAAGACCGGCACCGAGCAGACCCGCGACGTCGACACCCTGACCGCGGCGGCCCGGGCCCAGCTGCGCGAGCGCTTCATGGCGGCCGACGTGGGCGTCTCGGGGGTCAACTTCGCGGTAGCCGAGACCGGCACCCTGTGCCTGGTGGAGAACGAGGGCAACGGGCGCATGACCACCACGGTGCCGCCGGTGCACATCGCCGTGACCGGCATCGAGAAGGTGGTCGAGCACCTGCGTGACGTGCCACCCCTCTATGCGCTGCTGACCCGCTCGGCCACCGGCCAGCACGTCACCACCTACTTCAACATGATCTCGGGGCCCAGGAAGCCCGAGGAGCATGACGGTCCCGAGGAGGTCCATCTGGTGCTGGTCGACAATGGCCGCTCCCGCATCTACCAGGACGACGAGCTGCTCGACACCCTGCGCTGCATCCGCTGCGGCGCCTGCATGAACCACTGCCCGGTCTACACTCGGGTGGGCGGCCATACCTACGGCACCACCTATCCGGGGCCCATCGGCAGCATCCTGATGCCGCACCTGATGGGCCTGGAGGAGACCCGGGACCTGCCCACCGCCTCGAGCCTGTGCGGTGCCTGCGGCGAGGTCTGCCCGGTGAAGATCCCGATTCCCGACCTGCTGGTGCGGTTACGTCGCGAGTCGGTGGGCGAGGGGCGAGGCAACGTGCCCGGGGCCGGGGTGAAGCGGTCGACGAGGGAGGTCGCCGCCTGGAAGGGCTTCCAGTGGCTGGCCACTCATCCCCGCGCCTGGCGCGGCGGCACGGCCCTGGCCGGCAAGCTGAAGGCGCTGATGCCCGCGAGGCTCGGCCCCTGGACCGAGTACCGCACCGCTCCCAGGCCGGCGGGCGAGTCCCTGCACGCCCTGGTGAAGCGGCACCGTGCGAAGCGGGCCACCGAGGAGGAGCGCTCATGAGTGCCCGCGATGCCATTCTCAAGCGCCTGCGCGAACGCACCGATGGCCCTCTGAGTGCCCCCGAGAGCGACTTCACGGTAATGACGAAGCGCGGCTGGAACCAGGCGGAACGGCTCGAGAGCTTCGAACGCTGGATCACCTCGGTGCATGGCGAGGTGATCCATGCCGGCCGGGGTGACTGGACCGCGGCGCTGGCCCGTATCCTGGAGGCCAAGGGCATCCGTCGGCTGGCGCTGGGACGCGACCACCCGGTGGCCGCCGAGGCGCGTGCCGCCCTGGCCGAGTCGGCAGTGGAGTTGGTCGACGTGAACCGCGATATCGAGACCTGGCGGCGTGAGCAGTTCGAGTCGGTCGACGCCGGCCTGACCTCCACCCGCGGGGGCATCGCCGAGACCGGCAGCCTGTGGCTCTGGCCCACGCCGGACGAGCCGCGCCTGATCAGCCTGGTGCCGCCGATCCATATCGCCGTGCTGGACGCCGAGGCCATCGCGGACACCTTCTTCGATGTGGTGGAGCGCCACGGCTGGGCCGGCGGCATGCCCACCAACGCGCTGCTGGTCTCCGGGCCGAGCAAGACCGCCGATATCGAGCAGACCCTGGCCTACGGCGTGCATGGTCCCCGCGAGCTGGTGGTGCTGATACGTCACGAGGGCTCGCCTCCGCAAGGGACCTGAAATTTTCCCATCGAAAGGGCTTGCGAGGCCTCGGGGAAATCCGTAAAGTACGCATCCGCTGCCGGCGACGGGTCACGTTGCCAGCGGTGGAGAGGGGCAGAAGTGCTTGTTCTGTCTGAGGTTTTTCGGAAGGTGTCGAAAGGGCTCGGTTGACAGGCGCGGCGGATTCGGTAGAATGCGCCCCACTCGCTACGGAGTCCGCTGAGGGCTCGATCGGCGGTCGCTGAGGCGGCGAGTCGGGTCAACGGCAAGGGTCTTTCGAGGCGCTTCGCCAAGCGGAAAGAACGCGGTTGACAGCCGGCGCCGATCACGTAGAATACGCCTTCCTCGCAGGGCGCCGGCGAGGTCGCTTCGGCGGCACGACGGCCAGCGAGACGCTCTTTAACAATCGATCAGGTAATTCATGTGGGCGCTTGTCG
>NZ_JAUFPL010000012.1:0-14758 GCF_030409215.1 Halomonas ramblicola
CATGATGGCGGCTCGGTCTTCAGCAGAGAGATGGCGATAGCAGTAAGTCATGGCAACACCGTACCTGATGAGTTACGTGTTGCACTTGGTCATTGAGACCGCCAACATAGCAAAGGAAATAGACAAAAAGATTTCAAACAAAAGGAGGTCAAGAAGCCTCGACGAGCCCTAAACAATCAACAAACAACCTAGGCGGAGCAAGACAATGAAAAACATCAAGACAAACTTACCTCTCACTCTTATTGCGAGCAGCATCCTCGTCGCTGGGACAGTGCATGCTAAAACTATAACTTGGGCGGACACCTCCGATATCTACTCTATGGATCCCCACGGCCAGGCCATTAGCCCTACGTTAGCCTTCCTTCACCATATCTACGAACCGCTCGTGCGATATAATCAGAACCTCGAAATCGAGCCTGCCCTTGCAACCCGCTGGGAGAAAGTGGAGCCGGACCGCTGGCGGTTCACCCTGCGACAGGGTGTCAAGTTCCACGATGGCAGTGAGTTCACCGCTGAGGACGTAGTTGCGTCGCTTGAGCGTGCGACCCACCCCGACTCCCCCATCCGCGGTAACCTGCCCGCCGTGGCGGGGGTCGAGCGGGTCGACGACCATACCGTCGATATCCACCTCAACGGCAGTTACCCCCTGCTCCTCAATGACCTCACCAATGTCTACGTCCTCGATAAGCAATGGATGAGCGAGCACGGCGCCTTGCAGCCCATCGACCCCAGCAAGGGCGAACAGAGCTACAGCACGACGCATACCAATGGGACTGGCCCCTTCGTACTCGAAACCCGTCGTCCCGATGCCGAAACGGTTCTTACCGTCAACGAAAAATGGTGGGACGAGGCCGAACACAACCTGACGCGCATCGAGTTCACACCCATTGCATCCGATGCGACACGAGTATCGGCGCTCCTCTCCGGCCAAATCGACATGATGCTGAGCGTGCCGTTGCAAGACATCGCCAGGCTCGAGAACGCACCAGGCATCCAAATCCTTGAGACACCGGGACTGAGAACCATCATGCTGGCGTTCAACCAGTCACCAGCAACGCTCGAGGATAACGGCGCCGAGGGCAATCCCTTACAGGAAGTGAAGGTGCGTAAGGCACTCTATCAGGCGATCAACATGGAGTTGATCCATGACAAGCTCATGCGGGGCAAGTCACGCAATGCGGCTCTGCCCGTGGCGCCCGCCGTACCCGGCTATGCAGCAGAACTCGATGAGCGTTACCCCTATGACCCCGAGGCCGCACTCCAACTGTTGGCCGAGGCCGGTTATCCGGATGGATTCAGCGTCGGCTTGGATTGTCCCAACGACCGATACGTGCGGGACGAGGAGATCTGCCAGGCGATTTCCGCCATGTGGGCCCGCATCGGCGTCGAGACGCGGGTCAATGCGCGCAATGCCAGCAACCACTGGCAGGAGGCCCTGAACGGTGGATCCGATATCTGGATGTTCGGTTGGGCGACCCTGCCAATGCTCGACTCCTTCAGCATCCTGTCACAGGTGCTGTCCAGTCCGCATGACAAGTACGGCGCCTGGAATCCCGGCGGGTATCACAATCCTGAAGTCGATGCTCTCATCGAGAAAATCTCCGTCGCGCAGGACGAGCAGGAGCGACTGTCGATGATCGACCAGGCATTCGAGCTCTCCAAAGCGGATATTCCTTTGCTTCCCCTCCACCAACAGCCCCTGATCTGGGCAACCAACGACGATATCCAGGTGCCTCAGACACCCGACAACAAGGTGAGACTGTGGTACGCCACCGTCGAATAAGCCAGCACATTAGATGGCCGGCGACAGCCTGACACAGGCTGTCGCCCTCTTCCTCTCCTACAGGATAGGGCAATACCATGATTGCATTCCTGATACGCAGGCTTCTGCAAGGCGCGCTGGTGATGCTTGCCGTAGCCTTCATCGCCTTCAGTATGTTTCGCTTCGTCGGTGACCCGGTCACCAACATGCTGCCCCAGGACGCGACACTGGAGCAGCGTGCCGAACTACAGGCGCGGCTCGGCCTGAACGAACCGCTCCCCGTCCAGTTCGGTTACTTCATCACCAATGCCGTTCAGGGAGACTTCGGCATCTCCTACCGCAATCAGCGACCGGTATCGAACCTGATCGCCGAACGCCTGCCTGCCACCATGGAGATGGTCCTCGCCGCCGTAGTGCTATCGCTGGTGATCGGCATTCCCATGGGGGTCTATACCGCGTTGAGGCGCGACAGTTGGCTGAGCCACCTGTTCCAGGCGGTCTCCTTGGCAGGGATCTCCGTACCGACTTTCGTCACCGGTATCCTGCTGATTCTGGTGTTCTCGGTGTGGTTGAACTGGCTTCCTTCCTTTGGCCGCGGCGAAGTGGTGGAGCTTGGCGGCTGGAGCACCGGACTGCTGACGGTCAGTGGCCTCAAGGCCTTGATCATGCCGGTGATCACCCTGTCGCTGTTCCAGATCACCCTAATCATGCGGCTGGTGCGGGCGGAAATGCTTGAGGTCCTCAAGACCGACTATATCCGCTTCGCCCGGGCACGCGGCCTGACCAACCGTGCCGTCCATTTCGGTCATGCCCTGCGCAACACCCTGATGCCGGTGATCACCATCACCGGATTGCAGATCGGCGCCTTGATCGCCTTTGCCATCATCACCGAAACCGTCTTCCAGTGGCCGGGTATGGGGCTGCTGTTCATGCAGGCAGTAAGTTTCGTGGATATCCCGGTCATGTCCGCCTACCTGGTCATGGTGTCGCTGATCTTCGTGGTCATCAACACCATCGTCGACATGTTGTATTTCGTGGTCGATCCACGACTGCGCGTCGACACAGGCAAAAACAACACCAGCGCCTGAGGAGCCACCCCATGAGCACCCTAACGCAACGCTTCACCAACGACTGGCGCCGCTTCATCGACAGCGACCTGTTCTACAGCTTTCGTCGCTCCCCAATCACTGTGGTTGCCACCCTCGTGGTGGTCACCCTGATCCTGTCGGCAGCCCTGGCGCCCTGGATCGCCCCCCATAACCCCTTCGATGTCGGTACCCTGAGCTTGCTCAACAGCGAGCTGCCGCCGGCCTGGATCGAGGGCGGCGACCCCGCCTTCCTGCTGGGTACCGACGGCCAGGGCCGTGATGTTCTGTCGGCCCTGCTGTACGGGGCCCGCATCTCCATCCTGGTGGGACTGGCAAGCGTGGCTTTCGCCATGACGTTGGGCGTCTGCCTGGGCCTGCTCGCCGCTTATGTGGGCGGGGCGGTCGACGCCGCCATCATGCGCATCGCCGATGTGATGATCAGCTTTCCGCCGATCCTGGTGGCCCTGCTGATCAACGGCGTCGCACGCGGCGTCCTGCCACCTGAAATGCAGCACGACGCCGTGATCTTCGTGTTGATCCTGGCCATCGGCCTGACCACCTGGGTGCAGTATGCGCGCACCGTACGTGGCTCCACTCTGGTCGAGAAGAACCGGGAATACGTACTGGCTGCGCGCGTCATTGGCCTGCGCTCGCGCTCGATCATGGCCAAGCACATCCTGCCCAACGTGATCGGTCCCATCCTGGTGGTGGCCACGGTCAACCTTGCAGTCGCCATCTTGATCGAGGCCGCCTTGTCCTTCCTGGGTGTAGGCATGCCGCCCACCGAACCCTCGCTGGGCACCCTGATTCGCATCGGCAACGAGTTCCTGTTCTCGGGAATCTGGTGGGTGGTCATCTTCCCGTCCACCGTCCTGGTCCTGCTGGTGCTGTCGGTGAACCTGCTGGGCGACTGGCTGCGCGATGCCCTCAACCCAAAACTGCGCTGAGAGAGACGATCATGACAGAACACAAGGTCACATCCCCCGTGCTGGATGTTCGTGATCTGCACATCGAGTTCGATACGCGCCACGGGGCGCTGAAAGCCATCGATGGTGTCTCGCTGCAGATCGCCCCAGGCGAGATCCTCGGGGTTGTCGGTGAGTCCGGTGCTGGCAAGTCGCTGACCGGAACCGCCATCACCGGCTTGCTGGAAAGCCCTGGGCGCATCGCCGGTGGCAAGATCCACCTGGAGGGACATCGCATCGATACCCTGTCCCAGGACGAGATGCGGCGCCTGAGGGGCCGGCGTATCGGTGCTATCTTCCAGGATCCGCTGACCAGCCTCAACCCCCTGTACACAGTCGGCCGGCAGCTCATCGAGACTATCCGCACACACCTGCCGATGAGCAAGGCACAGGCGCGCCAGAAGGCCATTCAGCTGCTGTCCGAGGTGGGCCTTCCGGCGCCGGAGACGCGCATCGACCAGTACCCACATCAGTTCTCCGGCGGCATGCGCCAGCGAGTGGTCATTGCCCTGGCCCTGTGTGCCGATCCCAAGCTGGTGATCGCCGACGAACCGACCACGGCCCTGGACGTCTCCGTCCAGGCGCAGATCATCACGGTTCTCAAGCGCCTGTGTCGGGAACAGGGCACCGCCGTCATGCTGGTGACCCACGACATGGGGGTGATCGCCGAGGCGGCGGATCGCGTGGCCGTGATGTATGCAGGGCGGCTGGTCGAGGTCGGTCCGGTCGCCGAGGTGGTCAAGTCAGCCAAGCATCCCTACACCCAGGGCCTGATGAACTCCATTCCCACCGTGCTCCATGATGTCGAGCGGTTGGAACAGATCGAAGGATCCATGCCGCGGCTGACTGCGATTCCCGAGGGTTGCGCCTTCAACCCCCGCTGCCCCCATGCCTTCTCGCGGTGTCGCGTCGAACGTCCCAACCTGATCGCCGTAGGCGACAGCGACGCCGCCTGCTGGCTGGTCGAAGACATGGAGGAGCCCCTGTTGCCGAGATCGGAGACCGCCAAAACCGCCACACTGTCCGATCACCACGTCTGAGGAGCAGGCATCATGAACATGAATGAAACCATCAAGATAGCCGCTCCGATGTCGGCACCGCACAACATAAGGGAGGACGTCCCTCATACCCCCACTCAACCCGTCTTCCGCATAACCAACCTGAAGCGCTATTTCGATGTATCGCCCCCACTACTCAATCGCCTGCTAGAGCGCAAGGGCAAGCAGGTGGTCAAAGCCGTGGATGGTGTCAATTTCAATATTTATCGTGGCGAGACCTTTAGTCTAGTGGGTGAGTCAGGTTGCGGGAAATCGACCATCGCTAAACTGGTAGTCGGATTGAATGGCACTACCGACGGAAGCATCGAGTTCGAGGGACAGGATATCGCCCGTCACAGCCGACAGGACATGGATGCCGTTCGCCACCGAATGCAGATGATCTTCCAGGACCCCTATGCCAGCCTCAATCCTCGCTGGCGGGTGGGCGATATCATCGCCGAGCCGATTCGGGTCTTCGGCCTGCTGGATGGCAAGGAGGAAATCGCCAACCGCGTGAAGGAGCTGCTGCAGGGTGTTGGGCTCAATGTACAAGACAGCGAGAAGTATCCGCACGAGTTTTCCGGTGGACAACGCCAGCGCATTTCCATTGCTCGAGCGCTGGCCAGTAATCCCGAATTCATCGTCTGCGACGAACCCACCTCTGCGCTCGACGTCTCGGTGCAGGCGCAGATCCTCAACTTGATGAAGGACCTGCAGCGCAAATTCGCACTGACCTACCTGTTCATCAGCCACGACCTCTCGGTCGTGTACCACATTTCGGACCGGGTGGGCGTCATGTATCTGGGTCGCCTGGTGGAAGTCGGCGACAAGCATGAACTGTTTCGACGGCCCCAGCATCCCTACACGCGCATGCTGCTCGACTCCATTCCCGACCTGGAAATGACGGGACGGGCGCGCACGCCAGTCGCTGGTGAGGTGCCAAGCCCCCTCAACCCACCCAGCGGCTGTGCCTTCCATCCGCGTTGCCCTCACGCCACGGAGCGTTGCGAGCGCGAAGTGCCCCAGCCAATCCACAATGTCGAACACGGCTTCGTCGCCTGTCATGCCGTCGAGGAAGGTCGACTCATCGCGACGAGCTGAAACGACCTCGAGAGTGTAGTGAAGGAAAATCCTATGGAATTCAATTTCGACCGACTGACCAAGCAGGAGCGTTACAAGCTGCTCGTCAGCTTCATCGTGCCGCGACCCATCGCCCTGGTCACTACGATCGATGCCGACGGGGTCTCAAACGCCGGCCCCATGAGCTTCTTCAACGTGTTCGGCGATGAGCCGCCGATCCTGATCCTGGGCATCCAACACCGCCCTGACGGGCGCTTCAAGGACACCACCCAGAACATACACGACAGTGGAGAGTTCGTGGTAAACCTGGTCAATGAGCAGATTGCCCCCCACATGATTACGACCTCCCTGGACTTCGCACCGGAGGAAGATGAGGTATCTGCCTCGGGACTGACGCTGGCCCCCAGCCGCAACCTACGTGCAGGTCGTATCCTGGAGGCGCCAGTATCCATGGAGTGCCGGAAGACGGAGTCGTTGGAATACCCCAGCCGTTCAGTGATCGTCGGCGAAGTCTTGCACATGCATATACAGGACAAGTACATCGACCCACGGACGCTGCGAGTTCGCCCCGATGCCTACCATCCCCTGGCGCGGCTGCATGCAGATGCCTATCTGTATGCCGCTACCCAGTTCGAGCTGCCGCGACCCAGCATGGATCAATGGCAGGCCACGCAGGAGGCAGCACGCCAGCAAGAGACCGTGATCGGCCAAACCAGCACCACTATGGACCATGGCATCAACTGACCAGGGAGAAGATCGTGTCGAATAGCTTGCTGTTGCGTAACGTACGTCCGCTGGAGGGCAACTGCGTGGACGTGCTGGTGACCGATGGCGTGGTAAGCCGTGTGGGCCCGGCACTCGAGGCGCCCGACGTCCCGGTTGTGGAAGGCCACAACGGCATCCTGCTTCCCGGCCTGGTGGACGCTCACACCCACCTGGACAAGACCCACTGGGGCCAGCCGTGGCACCGTCACAGCGCCGGTCCCACCATCCAGGAGCGCATCGCCGATGAACGACGAGTCAGACAAAGGCTTGGCTATTCACCGGCCGTCCAATCGGCCAGCCAGGTACGTCAGTCCATCGCCATGGGCACCACCCATATCCGTACCCACGTCGATATCGACACCGAGATCGGCCTGGCCAACCTCGAGGGAGTGCTGGCCACCCGCGAGCGCTTCCAAGACGCTCTGACAATGCAGATTGTCGCCTTTCCGCAAAGCGGTCTATTGGTACGCCCCGGCACCCAGGAACTGATGACCGAAGCCATACGCTTAGGCGCCGATCTCGTAGGTGGGATCGACCCATCAAGCATGGATCGCGATCCGGTCCGTCATTTGGACAGCATCTTCGCCATCGCCGATCAGCAGGGCACGGGCGTGGACATTCATCTCCATGAACCCGGCATGCTGGGCGCCTTCGCTTTGGAGCTGATCGCCGAGCGCACGGCGGCACTGGGGATGCGGGGCAGGGTCACAGTGAGTCATGCATTCTGCCTGGGCATGGTGGATGACGCCTACCTCGACCACCTTACCGGCCTTCTGGTCGACAACCGCATCGCCATCATGACCCATGGCCCCGGCCACATCGAATTCCCCCCCGTGCGCTGCCTCCACGAAGCAGGGGTTACCCTGTGCTGTGGCTCCGACGGCATCCGCGACTCCTGGGGCCCCTACGGCAACGCCGATATGCTGGAACGAGCCATGCTGCTGGGCTTTCGCAGCGGCTTCCGTTGCGACGAGGACCTGGAGCTAGTGCTCGACATTATCACCCGGGGTGGCGCCGAAGTGATGGAGACAGAGGATTACGGCATCACGCCAGGCTGCCGTGCCGACCTCACCGTGGTGGCCGGCGAGACCCGCGTGGAGGCGATCATGAGCCGCACGCCACGCATCGCCGTGATCAAAGGCGGCCGCCTGGTCGCCGCCAATGGCAACTGCCTGATATAAAAAGGGAATATCTCGATGACGAGGACACTGATTACCGGCCGCTATGTGATCGGCTTCGATGGCCAGGGCCACGTGATAATCCCCGACGGGGAAGTCGTCTTCGAGGACGACACCATCATCCACGTCGGCTTCGGCTATGCCGAGTCAGTGGACGAGCGCATCGACGCCGGCAATGCAGTGGTCGGCCCCGGCTTCATCGACCTGGATGCCCTGGCAGACCTCGACTCGACCGTACTGGGATTCGACAACGCCCCCGGCTGGCGCCATGGCCGCGTCTGGGCGAGCACCTATGTCGAGCGCGGGCCACGCGAGGTCTACACACCGGAGGAGGAAGATGCCAAGAAACACTATGCCTTCACGCAGCTGCTGCTCAACGGGGTCACCACGGCGCTACCGATCACCTCGTTGCTGTATCGGGAGTGGAACGAGACCTATGCGGAGTTCGCTCGCGCCGCGGCGATCGGTGCCGAGTTGGGCATCCGCCTGTACCTGGGGCCGGCCTATCGTACCGGGGCGTCCGTGGTTCACCCGAACGGGCACCTCGACATCCATTGGGACGTGCCGCGGGGCATGCGTGGCCTCGAGGCCGCCATCGAGTTCGTCAAGGACTATGAAGGATATGCCGATGGCCTGATCCGCGGCATGCTGGCTCCGGACCGCATCGAATGCTGCACCCGGGAGTTGCTTGAAAGCACAGCCCTAGCTGCTCGTGATCTCGCATGCCCGGTCCGCCTTCATTGTTGCCAATCTCTTCTGGAGCTCGAAGCAATACATGCCCGATTTGGTTGTTCATCCCTAAGCCTGTTGGAAGATATTGGTCTCTTGGGCCAGAGGGTAATGCTGCCTCACGGTATTCACTTGGGAGGAGTTCAACCCACAACGAAGACCATCGAACGTGATCTCGACATCCTGGTGGAAAACGGATCCACCTTAGTCCACTGCCCGTTAGTCAGTGCTCGCATGGGGCATTTCATGAATTCATTTTCCAAAATGCGAACCCGTGGCATTAATATTGGTCTGGGGACGGATACGTTCCCACCCGACATGATCACAAACATGCACACTGGCATCATGATCACGCGAGTAGTGGATGGCAATGAAACTTCCTGCTCAGCGGCCGACTACTACAATGCCGTCACCTTGGATGGAGCGGCAGCTTTGAATCGATCCGATTTAGGCCGTCTGGCTCCTGGGGCCAAAGCAGACATAACGATATTCGACCTGGAAGGCTTTCATCTTGGGCAACTCATCGACCCCATCCAGACCATGGTTATGAGCGGCTCAGGGCGAGATTTTTCTCGTGTCATCGTAAATGGTAAAACTGTAGTGAAAGATCGAAAAATTTCAGGCGTCAACTTTCAATACTTAGCAAATCAAGCACAGGATCAGTTTGACCGACTGCGTGCCTCATACCCAGAACGCACACACCTTCATCCACTGGAACAAGAAATTTTTAATAGCTCGTTTCCTATTGCATACCTCGAAAAGAAGTGACAGACGGTAGGCAGAGGCTTCTGTAAAGCACTGAACCCTAGTACTACTATGTCATAAACATCGACATCTGCTATGCAAGATCCCCATGAGACCTTGGTGCAGATGCCATCTCAGCGTAGTGATGGACTCACTCACGTGGCGCTAGGTGCGTGATATGACCCCGCGGCAGGTACCCTTCGGGTAGGGCAGGTGCCGGGAACAGTGCGATTTTTTTGATCCCGACGACGCAGCCGTTCGGCGACCAAGAAACCATGGGTGGCAATGCAGAGGCAGACATGGTGGTGAAAGCCTCGCCAATTGCGCCCCTTATAGTAATCCAGCCCTAACGCCTGTTTGAGTTCCTAGTCGTCGCGTCCGATCCGACAGCGCGCGTTGGCGATCAGGTGATGGAGCGCCTGATGGCGGGCCTGGACATGCGCCGGATTGACGCTGGCGGCGATGGGCTCGATGCTCTTGCGAGGCAGGGGCAGCATCAAGCCATAGCAGTAGTCCTTGAAGCCAGACACACGGTCGGCATGGCTCCAGCTTGGGCGCCAGCTCGTCCAGGTAGACATCGAAAGCCTCATGGAGGGTGTGATGTGCCATAGCGCCTCCCCCTGACTCGGAAACCACCGCGGTGGAACGCTAGCAAACCAAGTCAGCATCCCCCAGCAAAGCCGGGAGATTACCTTTTTATTTATGGCTCCGTAGTACTAGGTAGTCCTCTCAACATATGCTGAAAGATATATCTGAGAAGATAAGTGCAAAATACTTATGCAAGAAGCGCTTCAGTACAGCTCCGAGGCGATCAACCCGGCGCCGATCGCCACCAGGGTGACGAAGGCCAGGCGACGCATGGCGAGCGCGGACAAGGGAGGCGGCCAGCGCCGCCCGGCGTAGGTGGCCAGGGCCACCACCGGGATGGCCCAGGCCGTGAGGGTGAGGATCTCGGCGTCGAGCTGTCCGCGCAGCGCGACGAACAGGGTGCGCACCCCTGAAGTGGCCGCGAACAGCAGGATCAACATGTTGCGGATCGCTACCAGCGGCATCGGCTGACGATAGCACTGGTAGATCACCGGCGGCCCGGCGATGCCGAACAAGCCGCCGAAGAGCCCCGACAGCACCCCGCTGACGAAGAAGCTCTTCCTGGAGGAGAGCGTGTCGTGCTGGCGGGGGCGCAGCACCAGGCTCACGCCGCCGTAGATCACCACCAGCCCCAGGGCGACGCGCACCACGCTGGCGGCACTGCCACTGAGGTAGTCCAGCAACAGCACCCCCGCGACGATCGCCGGCAGGATGCCGGCGATCGTCGCCGCGGTCACCCGTGGGTCGAGATGTCCGAGCTTGCCCGGCAGCGCCACCGCCGAATTGGCCAGTGTCATCAGGCTGACCACCGCCGCCACCGAGGCCACCGGGGCGACCTCGAGCCCGCTGGTCGCCCCCATCACGATCATGCCCAGGCCGAAGCCGGTCACCGTCTGGAAATAGCCGGCGACGGCGGCGATCGCCAGGAACGGCAGCAACACCGCAAGGGTCATCCTGCCCCCATCCTCAGCATGCCTGGGCCCCGGCTTCGGCCACCTGGGCCTGGACCGCGGTCACGGCGATGACGTTGATGATGTCGTCGACGCTGCAACCCCGCGAGAGGTCGTTGGCCGGCTTGGCCAGCCCCTGCAACAGGGGCCCGACGGCCTCGGCGCCGCCGATGCGCTCGGCCAGCTTGTAGCCGATGTTGCCGGCCTCGAGATCGGGGAAGATCAGCACGTTGGCATTGCCCTTGACCTGGGATTCGGGAAGCTTGCGCTCGGCGATCTCGGCGACGATGGCCGCATCGAGCTGAACGTCCTCGTCGATGGCCAACCCGGGCCGCAAGGCCTTGACCCGGCGGGCCGCCTCGACCACCTTGTCCACTACCGCATGCCGGGCGCTGCCGCTGGTGGAGAAGGATAGCATGGCCACCCGCGGCGCCTCGCCGAGCAAGGACTGGGCGCTGTCCGCCGCGGCCATGGCAATCTGCGACAGCTGTTCGGCATCGGGATCGATCACCAGGCCGCAGTCGGCGAAGATCAACCCGCCCTTGAGGCTATGGAACGGCTGGCACAGCATCATCAGGAAGAAGCTCGACACCAGTCGACATCCCGGGGCCATGCCCAGGACCTGGATGGCCGTCCGCACCACCTCCGAGGTGGTCAGCACGGCCCCCGCCACCGAGCCATCGGCATGGCCCTCGCGGACCAGTAGATTGGCGAAGCATAGCGGCTCGAGGACTTCCCGCTCGGCCCGCTCACGGGTCATGCCCTTCTTCTCGCGCAGGTCATGCAGGGCCCTCGCCAGCCGCGGCGTCAACGGCGAATCGGCGGGGTCGATCAGCTCGACGCCGGTCAGCCCGATGCCGTGCCCGGCCGCGGCGGCCTCGGTGCGCGCCCGCTCGCCCACCAGCAGGATGTGAGCCAGGCCCTCGCGGGTGGCCCGGGCGGCGGCCGCCAGCACCCGCGGGTCCTCGCCTTCGCACAGCACGATGCGCCGGGGCGACCGGCGCGCGCGCTCCCGTATGTTGTTCAGCGCTTTCATCTCGCGCACCTCTCGATCGTCTTGCCCGAAAGAAGAAGCCCCCGGCAAAGCCGGGGGAAGACCACATCCATTACTCGGTATCGCCTCAGACGTAGTCCTGGTACTTCTCCAGCAAGCGAACCGGCTTCTTCAGGGCATCGCGGCGGAAGGGGTCGCCCAGCTCGCGGGTGCACATCACCTCGATGATGCAGGTCTTGCCCTCGTTCATTTGCAGGTCCACCGCCTTCTTCAGCGCCGGGCCCACGTCCTCCAGGCGATCCACGGTGATGCCTTCCGCGCCCATCGCCCGGCCGATCTCGGCGAAGCTCTGGTTGTCCAGCTCGCCGGCCACGAAGCGACGATTGTAGAACTCCACCTGGTTCTTCTTCTCCGCGCCCCACTGGCGGTTGTGGAACACCACCGCGGTCACCGGGATGTCTTCCCGCACCGCCGTCATGGTCTCCATCAGGCTCATGCCCCAGGCGCCGTCCCCGGCGTAGGCGATCGCCGGCCGCTCCGGCGCCGCTGCCTTGGCGCCGATGATGGTCGGCAGCGCGTAGCCGCAGTTGCCGAAGCTCATCGGTGCGAAGAAGCTGCGCGGCCGCTCGAAGCGCAGGTAGCTGTGCGCCACGGCGTTGATGTTGCCGATGTCAGTGGAGACCATCACGTCCTCGGGCATCGCCTTCTCCAGCTCGCGCAGCACCTGACGCGGGTGCAGGTACTCGCCGCCCGAGAACGGCGTCTCGCCGGCGGCCTCGTCGATGGCGTCGAGGCTGAACGGGTCCTTCTCGTGGGTCCACTCGTCGAGCTCGCGCTCCCAGGCGGCCTTCTCGTCGCGGATCTTGGCGGCGCGCGCTTCCTTGGAGGCGTCACAGGCCAGGTCACGGTTGGCCAGGCGCTCGCTCAGCGCCTCGGCGGAGGCCCGGGCGTCGCCGCAGATGCCCACCGCGATCTTCTTCACCAGCCCCAGCATCTTGTGGTCGGCGTCGATCTGGATGATCTTGGCGTCCTTCGGCCAGTAGTCCAGGCCGTGCTGCGGCAGGGTGCCGAACGGCCCCAGCCGCGTACCCAGCGCCACCACCACGTCGGCCTGGGAAATCAGCTTCATGCCCGCCTTGGAGCCCTGGTAGCCCAGCGGCCCGCACCACAGCGGATGGCTGGCCGGGAAGGAGTCGTTGTGCTGGTAGCTGTTGACCACCGGCGCCCCCAGCCGCTCGGCCAGCGCCTGGCAGGCCTCCACGCCATCGGCCATCACCACCCCGCCGCCGGAGACGATCACCGGGAACTCGGCCTCGGCCAGCAGCGCGGCCGCCTCGTCCAGGCTCCGGGTGCCACCGGGGCCGCGGTCCAGCCGCGAGGGCTCGGGAATCTCGCACTCGATCTCGCCGTAGAAGTAATCCCGCGGGATGTTCAGCTGGGTCGGGCCCATCTCCGACATCGCCCGGTCGAAGCAGCGCCCGGTGTACTCGGCCATGCGCGCCGGATGGGTGACGTGGCCCTGGTACTTGGTGAACTCCTGGAACATCGGCAGCTGGTGGCACTCCTGGAAGCCGCCCAGGCCGATGCCGGTGGTGCCCGCCTCGGGGGTGACGATCACCACCGGGCTGTGCGCCCAGTAGGCCGCGGCGATGCCGGTCACGCAGTTGGAGATGCCCGGGCCGTTCTGGCCGATCACCACGCCGTGGCGCCCCGAGACCCGCGCGTAGCCGTCGGCCATGTGCGCCGCGCCCTGCTCGTGGACCACCGGCACCAGGCGGATGCCGGCCGGGGCGAAGATGTCCATGGCGTCCATGAACGCCGAGCCCATGATGCCGAACATGTCGGTGACGCCGTTGGCCACCAGGGTTTCGACGAAGGCCTCCGAGGGGGTCATGGTCTGCTTGCCCTGCACGACCTGGCGGGTGTCTGCGGTGTTGTCGGTGCTCATGGGAGTTCCTCCGAGCCGGTCATTGACGTTATATGGAACCATTCATTCCGTTTTCCGGAATGGATCTGACTCTAGGAGCCCGGCCGACGCCCGTCAACAAAAATTTCAAAAAATGATATGATTTCTACCAAAAACAGGAATTGATATATGCTGACCCTGACCCCGATGCGGATGCGAGGTGCCCCATGAAACCCGACGTGGCCAAGCTCGATGGCGACACGCCCACCATGCGGCTGCTGTCACTGCTGGAAGTGATCGCCGAGAAGGACCAGTTCTTCACCCTGCAGGGCCTGGTCGAGGAGACCGGACTGCCCAAGCCTACCCTGCACCGCATGCTGCAGCAGCTCGAGGCGACCGGCATGCTCCAGCGCGATGGCGACAGCCGGCAGTACGGACCGGGGGTACGCCTGCGCCGCCTGGCCGAGAACCTGTTGCTCAACAACACCGTCCAGGGGGCCCGGCATGCGGTGCTGCAGCGGTTGGTGGAGGAGGTCGGCGAGAGCTGCAACATCACGGCGCTGTCCGGCAACGAGGTGCTCTACCTGGATCGCGTCGAGACCACGGCGCCGCTGCGCTTCTACCTGCACCCCGGCTCGCGGGTGCCGGTGCACTGTTCGGCCAGCGGCAAGCTGTTCCTGGCGCAGATGAGCCCCGCCCAGCGCAAGCGCCTGCTGGCCCCCGTGGCGCTGGAGCGGTTCACCCCCAACACCCTGACCGACCTCGACGCCCTGGAGGAGGAGATCGGGCGGGTGCGCCAGGACGGCTACGCCTTCGACGACGAGGAGTTCCTGCCCGGGCTGCTGTGCATCGCGGTACTGGTGCCCGGCCACAAGGGGCGCTCGAACCTGGGGGTCGCCATCCAGGCCCCGGTGATGCGCATGACCCCGGAGAAGGGGCTGCAGTGCCTGCCGGCACTGCAGCGCGCCGCCG
>NZ_JAUFPL010000012.1:14894-21568 GCF_030409215.1 Halomonas ramblicola
GCGAGGCGGATCGTCCACAGGTCCCATCCGCGACCGCTCACTGGCCCCAACGCTCAGCGACCAGGCCCTGCTAGGGTCATAAGCACGACGACAGACTCTCGATCGACGGGAGGGCCAGGCCGGACATGCCGACGTCTCGCGGCGCGAGGCGATCGGCACCGGCCCGTACATCGCCCTCCGGATAACAACCACAAGGTTCGCGAGGTGTTCCCATGCCCACTGGAGTCAGCATGCCGCGAGGGGCGCGGCTTTCGGCCTGCGTAGCGACGATGGCGGCGGTAATGGCACCGGCCGCCCGGGGGGCCGGCGTCGACCAGGCCGTCGAGACCGTCATCGCCCCCGTGTCACAGCTGTTCTCCTCGCTGATCTTCTTCACCGTCCCGCTGTTCGGCGCCGAACTGCCTCTGGTAGTGCTGTGGCTCATGGCGGGGGCGGTGTTCTGCACCTTCTACTTCAACTTCATCAATGTCCGGGGCCTCGTCCACGCCTTCCGCCTGGTGCGCGGCGACTACGCCGACCCGAGGGACCGCGGTGAGGTCTCGCATTTCCAGGCGCTGGCCACGGCGGTGTCCGGCACGGTGGGCATCGGCAATATCGGCGGGGTGGCCATCGCCGTGTCACTGGGCGGGCCGGGGGTGCTGTTCTGGATGGTGCTGGCCGGCTTCCTGGGCATGTCGACCAAGTTCGTCGAGTGTGCCCTGGCCGCCCACTATCGCCGCCAGAATCCCGATGGCAGCGTCTCCGGCGGGCCCATGTTCTATCTCGCCCGCGGCCTGGCCGAACGCGGCCTGCCGCGCCTGGGGCGCTTCATGGGCGGCTTCTACGCGGTGGGCATCGTCATCGGCTGCCTGGGCATCGGCAACATGTTCCAGTCCAACCAGGCCTTCGTGCAGTTCGTCAACGTCACCGGCGGTGCCGAGGCCAGCTGGTTCGCCGACAAGGGCTGGCTGTTCGGCCTGGTGATGGCGACGCTGATCGGCATCGTGATCCTCGGTGGCATCAAGTCGATCGCCCGGGTCACCGAGAAGGTGGTGCCCTTCATGGCCCTGCTCTACTGCGCCATGGCGCTGCTGATCATCGGCATGAACGCCGAGGCGCTGCCCTTCGCCATCGGCGCCATCTTCCAGGGCGCCTTCACCCCCGAAGGCGTCGCCGGCGGCGCCCTGGGGGCCATCATCATCGGCTTCCAACGGGCGGTGTTCTCCAACGAGGCGGGCATCGGCTCGGCGGCCATCGCCCATGCCGCGGTACGCACCCGGCATCCCGTCACCGAGGGCTATGTCTCGCTGCTCGAACCCTTCATCGACACCATCGTGATCTGCAGCCTGACCGGCCTGGTGATCGTCACCACCCTCTACTACGACCCGGGCTTCACCGAGGGCGTGGGCGGTATCGAGATGACTTCCGCGGCCTTCGAGCGCAACCTGGCCTGGTTGCCCCTGCCCTTGTCGGTGGCCGCCCTGCTGTTCGCCTTCTCCACGGCCATTTCCTGGTCCTACTACGGCCTCAAGGGCTGGAGCTACCTGTTCGGCGAGGGACGCCTGGGACGCGGGCTGTTCAAGCTGCTGTTCTGCGCCTTCATCGTCATCGGCTCGATGATCCAGTTGACCTCGATGCTCGACCTGTCCGATGCCCTGGTGTTCGTGATCTGCGTGCCCAATATCCTCGGCATCTACCTCCTGGCCCCGGTGGTCAAGCGCGAGCTCGCCCGCTACCACCGCAAGCTGAAGAGCGGCGAGATCCCCCACCATCGCGACCACGGATCGCCGGCCATTCGCCAGGCGCTGCAGGCACTGCGCCGACTCAAGGGCGGCTACTGACCGGCCGGGGCCTTCATTCGAAGCTGAAACTCGGCGCCGGTGCCTCGGGCAACAGGGCGGCGCAGGCGCGCACCCTCTCCAGCAGCTCGCCGTGGGTCGGCGCCAGCAGGTTGATATGCGCCAGCTTGCGACCGGGGCGTTCCGCCTTGTCGTAGCGATGCAGGTGAGCGTCGTCGAGGGCGAGGATCGCCGCCGGATCCCCCTCGCGGCCGATGACGTTGATTATGCAGGTGGGCATGCGGGCGGCGGTGTCGCCCAGCGGCAGGCCCTGGATGGCGCGCAGGTGGTTCTCGAACTGGCTGGTCACCGCCCCGTCGAGGGTCCAGTGACCGGAGTTGTGCACCCGGGGCGCCATCTCGTTGGCCAGCAGGCCGCCATCGCGGGTCTGGAACAGTTCCAGGGTCAGCACCCCCACGTAGTCGAGCTCGTCGAGCAGCGCGCGGATGTAGCCGTCGGCGGTCTGCTGCACGCCGTCGTCGAGGTCCGGCAGGGGCGCGATGGAGTAGCGCAGGATGCCATCCACATGCTGGTTCTCGGCCATGGGGTAGAAGGCCACCTCGCCGTCGCGGCCGCGCACGGCGATGATCGACACCTCGCGCACGAAGTCGACGAAGGCCTCGACGATCAACCGCGGGTGGCCGATCGAGCGCCAGGCGTCATGGGCCTCGGCCGGGTCGCGGATCACCGCCTGGCCCTTGCCGTCGTAACCCTCGGTCACCGACTTGGCCACCACCGGGCAGCCCAGCTCGCGGGCGGCGGCCTCGAGCTCGTCGGCGTGCTCCACCAGGCGATAGGCCGGGGTGGGAATCCCCAGGCGATCGAACAGCGCCTTCTCCTCGGCACGGTTCTGGCAGACGCGGATCGCCTCGCTCGAGGGGTGGACCGGCTTGACCTCCTCGATGGCCCGGACCAGCGAGACCGGCAGGTGCTCGAACTCGTAGGTGACCAGGTCGACCTTCTCCAGGAAGGCCTCGAGGTGCTTCCTGTCGGTGTCGATCATCACATCCCCGATGCCGGCGCTGGGGTGGCCGGTGGTGTCGAGGAAGGTGAAGCGGTTGGCCAGGGGATAGCCGGCCAGGGCCAGCATGCGGCCCAGCTGGCCGGCACCCAGGACGCCGATGTTCATGGCTCGCTCCTCACTCGTCTCTCTGGATCAGGGCTGGGGACGGGGATCCGGGTTGTCGAGCACCGCCCGGGTCTGCTCGGCGCGGAAGGCCTCCACCGCGGCCCGGACCTCGGCATCCTGCAGGCCGACGATCTGGGCGGCCAGCAGGCCGGCGTTGGTGGCGCCGGCCTTGCCGATGGCCAGGGTCCCCACGGCGACGCCGCCGGGCATCTGGGCGATGGAGAGCAGCGAGTCCAGGCCCTTGAGCGCCTTGGACTCCACCGGCACGCCCAGCACCGGCAGCGCGGTCTGGGAGGCCACCATGCCCGGCAGGTGGGCGGCACCGCCGGCCCCGGCGATGATCACCGACAGGCCCCGCCCGGCGGCGGACTTGGCGTAGTCGAAGAGCAGGTCCGGGGTACGGTGGGCGGAGACCACCCGGGTCTCACAGGATACGCCCAGTCGCTCCAGCATGGCGACCGCGTGTTCCATGACCGGCCAGTCGGATTTCGACCCCATGATCACACCGACCTTCGGCGACTGTGTCTCGGACTGCATGGCCTGCTCCTCGGCGACTGCCTGGCTGCGCATAGGAAAGCGGCACATTCTAGCGACGCCGGCCGGCCGCGTCATCTTGACCAGCCGGGCAGGCCTCGAGGTGTCGCCGGCATGCAACAGCGGCTTTCACCCTTCCTGCGCACTCGCTTGCCACACTGGGGGTGAGTCGCCGGCCGGATTGGCCGGCCCCGGGCAGGCCCCCGCCTGCCGGTCATCACCATCAAGGAGAGAGCCGATGAAACGCTCCATGATCCTGATCGCTTCCCTGACCAGTGCCCTGCTCCTCGCCGGCTGTGACCAGGCCGAGGAGGAGACCCAGGCCACCGACGAGGGCCAGACCAGCGTCGAAGAGACCGCCTCCACCAACGGCGAATCCGAGGCCATGGACACGGCACCCGCCGAGGACACCGCCACCACCTACGGGGGCGAAGACGCCGCCGCGGGCGAGGATGAAGACGCGGCCGCAAGCGAGGACGAGGACGCCGCCGCCAGCGAGGATGAGGACGCCGCCGCGAGCGAGGATGAAGACGCCACCGCAGGCGAGGACGAGAACGCCGCCGCGAGCGAGGATGAAGACGCCACCGCGAGCGATGCCGAGGAGGACGACACCGAAGAAGCCTCCGCCGACGATGAAGCGGCCGATGAGGAGACGGCCGACGAAGGCGCCGACGAGTCGGCCTGAGGGTGCGGGCCCGCCCCCGCTGCCGGGGGGCGGGCCCGGCCTCAGACGCTGCCCGCCCCGCGCAGCTCGCGGCGGCTGAGCAGCCAGTTGCCGACGATCACCAGCGCCATCGCCGCCGCGCCGGCCGCCTCCACCCGCAGGTCGGGATAGAAGACGGCGACGATGGACGGCAGCAGCACCGCCCGCAGCGGCCACGCCAGGCGAGTGAAGAGATAGCCTTCCAGGGCCGCCGCAAAGGCGCCCAGGGCCAGGAAGCCGGTGCAGGCGGTCCACACCAGCAGCGGCCAGGGCCCACCCATGATGATCTCCGGGTTGTAGACCATGAACAGCGGGATCAGGTAGAGCCCCTTGGCGAACTTCCAGGCCTGGAAGCCCGTCTCCATGGGCTTGGCCCCGGCGATCGCCGCCCCGGCGAAGCCGGCCAGCGCGATGGGCGGCGTGACGTTGGAGTCCTGGGAGTACCAGAACACCACCAGGTGGGCGATCAGCAGCGGCACGCCGAACTCCGCGGTCAGCGCCGGGCCCACCAGCACGATCAGCACGATGTAGCTGGCGGTGACCGGCAGCCCCATGCCCAGCACCAGGCTGGCCAGCAACACCATGATCAGGGCCAGCAGCAGGTTGCCGCCGGAGAAGGCCATCATCATGGAGGAGAACTTCAGCCCCAGGCCGGTCAGGCCCACCACGCCGACGATCACGCCGGCCACGGCGCAGGCCATGGACACCGCCACGGCATTGCGCGCCCCCAGCTCCAGGCCGCCGACCAACTTGGCTAGCCCGCTTTTCACCGCCTCGCGCAGGGTAGCGCCGGTCACCTTCTGGCCCTGCCGGGGGGCGATGAACAGAAACCACACCGCGAAGCGCAGCACCGCCACGGCCAGCATGGTGAGGATGGCGTAGTAGCCCACTCGCATCGGCGACATGTTCATCACCAGCAGCCATACCAGCACCAGCAGCGGCAGCAGGAAGTGCCAGCCGGCGCCCATGACGTCGCGCATCTGCGGCAACTCGCTGCGGGCCATGCCCTGCATGCCCTGCTTCAGGGCGATGATGTGCACGAAGAGGTAGACGGTGCCGAAGTACATGGCCGCCGGCAGGATGCTGACCTTGACCACCTCCAGGTAGGGCATCCGCGTGTACTCGGCGATCAGGAAGGCACCGGCGCCCATCAGCGGCGGCATGATCTGGCCGCCGGTGGAGGCCGCCGCCTCGATGCCGCCGGCCTGGTGGGGCTTGTAGCCCAGGCGCTTCATCAGCGGGATGGTGAAGGCCCCGGTGGTCACCACGTTGGCGATGGCACTGCCGGAAATCGAGCCCATGCCCGCCGAGGCGATCACCGCCGCCTTGGCCGGGCCGCCGCGCTGGCGGCCGGTGGCCGCATAGGCCAGATCGATGAAGAACTTGCCGGCGCCGGTGATCTCCAGGAAGGCGCCGAACAGCACGAAGATGAAGATGTAGGTGGCCGCCACCCCCATGGGCAGGCCGAAGATACCCTCCTGGCCCAGGTAGAGCTGACCCACCAGGCGGTCCAGGTTGTAGCCGCGGTGCTCGAGGATCCCCGGCAGCCACTGGCCCAGCCAGGGCAACTCGCCGCGCGGGCCGGCGAAGGCGTAGAGGATGGCGATGGCGCCGATCACCGTCATGCCCACGCCCACCGCCCGGCGTGCCGCCTCCAGCACGGTGACGGTGGCGATGCAGCCCACCACGATGTCGGTCTGGCTCCAGAAGCCGGCGCGGTTGATGATGTCGTCCAGGTAGAGCACCAGGTAGCCGCCGGTCAGCAGCGCCCCGGCGAGGAACAGGCCGTCCAGGGCCCAGCCCAGCAGGCCGCGACGCCGCCTGGGCCCGAACACCGGCAGCATCAGGAAGGCCAGCGTCATGATCAGCATCAGGTGGACGCTGCGCTGGTAGAAGAGCCCCAGCGGCTGGATGCCGGCGGAGTAAAGCTGGAACAGCGACAGGCCCACCGCCACCAGGGTGATCAGCCACAGCACGGGCCGGGCGTGGTTCGCCTGGCTACCGGGGACGACGGGGGGGGCGCCGGGATCGCTCATCGTGGTTCTCTCGCGTTCAATCAGGGGTCGTGAGGCGGATCGTCACCCGCCGGTTCGCGGCCAGACGGCTCAGGCTGATGCGTGCGTCGTCGACCACCAGGCGGTGGTCGACGCGCATGGCGCCCACCCGCAGGCGATAGGCATTGCCGGGCACCGGCTCGTCGAGGTCCTCGATCCAGTAGCCGCCCTCGCCGTCGGAGACCTGGCGACCGCGGCCGGGAACGTGGTCGAGCCCCGCGGCGAAGTCGGGCAGATGGCTGCGCGTGAGCACCATGCGGCCGTCACGGTGGCGGTAGCAGTCGAGCACCGGGAAGCCCTCCACCGAGTGGTTCCACTCCAGGCACCAGCCCCCGCCCTCGGGCATGGGCAGGCTCACCAGGGGCTCGCCGCCGGCGGACAGCACCTCGAGCCGGGCCTCGTCCCGGTCGGCCGCCAGCGGCACGACCGGGACGAGG
>NZ_JAUFPL010000012.1:21681-69699 GCF_030409215.1 Halomonas ramblicola
GCACCATGCACGCACCGCTCAGGGGCGCTGGTGGTCGGCGATCTCGGCGCCGATCTCCTCGTAGTAGCGCAGGGCGCCGGGATGGAAGGCGATCGGCGTGGAGTCGACGCTGAACTCCACGGTGGTGTCGTTGGCCGCCGGATGCACCTCGATCAGCTCGTCGGTGCGCTCGAAGAGCATCTTGGTGATCTGGTAGGCCAGTTCCTCGTCCATCTCGCTGCTGACGGCCAGCACGTTGGGGATGCCGATGGTCTGCACGCCCTCTTCCATGCCCTCGTAGAGGTCGGCACGCAGCTCGTAGGGGGCGAACACCGAGACGGCCTCGCGGGCCTTGGCCACTTCCTCGTCGGACAGGCCGATCAGGCGGATGTCGCGGGTGGTGGCCAGGTTGAGGATGGAGCTGGTGGGCGGCCCCACGCTCCAGAAGCCGGCGTCGATGTCGCCGTCACGGATGGCGTCGGCGGTCTCGTTGAAGTTCAGGCGCCGCGGATCGAAGTCGTCGTAGCTGATGCCGTTGGCCTCGAGCAGGGCGCGGGCGTTGAGCTCGGTGCCGCTGCCCGGCGCACCGACGGAGACCACCTTGCCCTCGAGGTCGGCGAGCGACTCGATGTCGGAATCGGCCAGGGTGACGATCTGCACGGCATTGGGGTAGACGGAGGCCAGGGCACGGATGTTCTCCAGCTGGCGGCCCTCGAAGTCGCCGGTGCCGCTATAGGCCTGGTGGACGGTGTCGGCCAGGGCCAGGGCCAGGTCGGAGTCGCCGCGCCACACCAGCCCCATGTTCTCCACCGAGGCGCCGGTGACCTCGGCCACGGCATCGTACCCTTCGATGTGCTCGCCGATCATCTCGGCCAGGCCACCGCCCAGGGGGTAGTAGGTGCCGCCGGTGCCGCCGGTGGCGATGGAGAGCTGCTGCTGGGCGACCGCCAGCGGGGCCGTCGCGATCAGCGAGGCGGCGACGGCATACTTGAAGACTTGCATGGCATTCCTCCGGTCCTGGAACCAGGTTGTGGTGTTGTCATTGTCGACGCCGGAGTCGGATCGACGTCTGGAATCAAGCTAGCACGCCCCCAGCGTGAGAGGCTAACGGCATGATTTCTACGTTTTCCGGGAATATCGGCAATGCCACCATGGTCGTGGGCCGCCTCATCCCTCGACCAGCTCCCGCACCTTGCCGAGGATGTGCGCCCCGATGGGCAGCGCCGAGGTCGCCGCCGGCGACGGGGCATTGCCCACGTTCACGCTGCGCCGGGTGTTGACGAACAGGAAGTCGTCGACCAGCCGGCCGCCCCGCGTCACCGCCTGGGCACGCACCCCGGCCGGCCAGGGCTCCAGGTCGTCCAGGGTCAGGCTCGGACAGTACTGGCGCACCAGTTCCAGGTAACCACGCCGGTGCAGGGAATTCTTGATCTCCGCGAGGCCGGGGCGCAGGTTGCGTCCCAGCACTCGGAGGATGCCCGGGTCGCTGAACATCCGCGCCAGGTCGAGGGGCGAGACATCGCGCCAGCGATAGCCCTCGCGGCTCAACGCCAGCACGGCGTTGGGCCCCACCGTCACCCCGCCGTCGATCATCCGCGTCAGGTGCACGCCCAGGAAGGGCATGGCGGGGTCGGGAATCGGGTAGATCAGGTGGTCGACGATGCGATCGTGCCTGGCCGGCAGCCGGTAGTACTCGCCGCGGAAGGGGCAGATGGTGAAGCCCGGGTTCTGGCCGAGCATGCGGATCACCCGGTCGGCCATCAGCCCCGCGCAGGAGACCAGGTAGCGGCCACTGATGGCGTCACCGCCGGTGTTCACCACCACCTCGCCGGAGCGCTCCTCCAGGGCCGTGACCTTGACGCCGTAGCGGATCTCGCCGCCCAGGCGCTCGAACTCCGCGCCCATGGCACGGGCCACCTCGGCGAAGTCGACGATGCCGCTGGAGGGCACGAAGATGGCGCCCAGGCCGGTGATGTTGGGCTCGCGCTCGGCCAGCTGCTCCGCCGAGAGCCACTCGCGCTCCAGGCCGTTGGCCGCGGTGCGCTCCCACAGCGCCTGCATGCGACGCATCTCCAGCTCGCTGGTGGCCACCAGCAGCTTGCCGCAGCTGTCGTAGGCGATGCCGTGGGCCTCGCAGAATGCCTTGGTGGCGCGGTTGCCCTCCAGGCAGAAGCGCGCCTTGTGGCTGCCCGGGGTGTAGTAGACCCCGGCGTGGATCACCCCGCTGTTGCGACCGGTCTGGTGGCGGGCCGGCCCCGCCTCCTTCTCCACCAGCAGCATTCGCTTGTCGGGCCAGGCCTGCTTGAGCTGCATGGCGGTGGACATCCCCAGGATGCCGCCACCGATGATGATGAAGTCGTACATGCCGTCTCCCTGGTCGAAGGCGTCTCGGGCGAGGCATTTACAGTGCCACGAAAGGATCATCCAATCGACACTGGCAAAATCCCCGGATAGCCCCCATAGTGTCCCTGTCGCAACCGCCTACTGGAGCATCATGAGCACGGCACGACCTTCCCGATCCGCGGACCTTATCGACCCTCCGCGAAGCAGCCCTGACCTCGATGTCAGGGACTTGGAACAACGTACACGCCTCATGCGCATCGTGACCCGGCTGATCGCCGTGTCAGACCTCGGCAGCCGCGAGATCGCCCGCCGCGCCGGCCTGCCGATGCAGAAGATCAGCGACCTCCTCTCGGGGAAGCTGGAGCACCTCTCCCTCGACGAGCTGCGCCTCGTCCACCGCACCCTCGAGCACCACAGCACCACCCACTGAACCGCTCGGTCATGGCCATACGCCCCTCTCGGCGGGGGCGTGGTCCCGAGGGGCCTCAGCCACTCGCGAGATAGTGCACGCTGAACAGCCCCTCGGCATCGCTCCACACCGCGCTCGGCCGATAACCGGCGCGCCTGGCCAGGGCCTGGAACCCCTCGCGACTGTACTTGCAGGAATTCTCGGTATGCAGCGTCTCGCCTGGGGCGAAGTCGAAGCGGTGCCCATCGATCACGAGGGCCTGCCGGCACTCGCTGACCAGGTGCATCTCGATGCGCGATGCCGCCGTATCGAAGAAGGCGCGATGCCGGAAGTCGTCGGGCGCCACCGAGGCGCCCAGTTCCCGGCGCATGCGCTCCAGCAGGTTGAGATTGAAGGCCGCCGTGACACCGGCGGCATCGTTGTAGGCCGCCTCGAGGACACGCCGGTCCTTGACCAGGTCGACGCCGATCAGCACGCCACTGCCCCGGGGCAGGGCCTGGCGTAGCCGGGCGAGGAAGGCCTCGGCCTCGGTCGGGGTGAAGTTGCCGATGCTCGAACCGGGAAAGAAGGCCACCACTCGCCGCCCCTCGAGACCCACCGGCAAGCACAGCCGCTCCGAGAAATCCGTCCAGGCCGCGTGCACCTCGAGCCAGGGGTAGTCGGCCGCCAGGCGACGGGTGCTCTGCAGCAGGAAGTCGTGGGAGATATCCATCCCCAGGTAGCGACGCGGTCGCAGCGCCTCCAGCAGCAGGCGTACCTTGCGACTGGCCCCGCTGCCCAGCTCGACCAGCAGCGCTTCCGGCCCGACCAGCGCGGCGATCTCCTCGGCGGCGTCGGCCAGGATGCCCTCCTCGGTGCGGGTGAGGTAGTACTCGGGCTGGCGACAGATCTCCTCGAAGAGCAGGGAGCCGCGTCGGTCGTAGAAATACTTGGGGGCGAGGCGCTTGCGCGCGAGGCTCAGTCCGGCGATCGCGTCGTCCCGAAACGACACCCCCGTCGCATCGACATGCTGGTCATGGAAGCGCACTGCACTGGACATCGAAACCCCTCGCTGGCGACAGGATGGCGTCCCGCCGGTAGGATCCATCCAGGCAGGACACGCGACCGCTTTCCCAATCTAGAGCGAGACACTCCATGCAGCAACCGCAGCAGCCGGTGTTACGGGATATCGTGCTGGTCGGCGGCGGCCACTCCCACGTCGGCGTCCTCAAGCGTTTCGCCATGAAGCCCGAACCCGGCGTCAGGCTCACCCTGATCTGCCGCGATACGCACACCCCCTACTCGGGCATGCTGCCGGGGTATGTCGCCGGGCATTACCGCTACGACGAAGTGCATATCGACCTGCGCCGGCTGGCGGAGTACGCCGGGGCGCGCTTCTTCGGCGACGAGGCCGTCGGCATCGACCACGCTGCCCGCCGGGTGCTCTGCCGGGGGCGCCCCCCGGTGCCCTACGACCGGCTGTCGATCAACATCGGTTCGACGCCGCGCGTGGGCTCGGTCACCGGGGCCGGCGATCACGCCGTGCCGGTCAAGCCCATCCATCGCTTCAACGACCGCTGGCAGTCGCTGCTCGAACGCCTCAAGCGCCACCCGGGCCGGACCCGGGTGGCGGTGGTCGGGGGCGGCGCCGGCGGGGTCGAGCTGCTGCTGGCCATGCAGTACCGGCTCCGCCGGGAACTCAAGGCCCTGGGCCGCGATCCCGGTGAGCTGACCTTTGCCCTGTTCACCCGCGGCGAGCGCCTCCTGCCCACCCATAATGCCCGCGTGCGCGCCCATTTCGACGCCACCCTGGCCAGGCGCGGTGTCGAGGTCCACACCGCCACCGAGATCATCGGCGTCGAGGGGGGACGGCTGCAGGGCGCCGACGGCACCTGGCACGCCGCCGACGAGATCGTTTGGGTCACCGATGCCGGCGGCGCCGCCTGGCTGCGCGACACCCGCCTGGCACTCGACGACGACGGCTTCATCGAGGTGGACGATACCCTGCAGTCGTTGAGCGACCCGCACGTCTTCGCCGCCGGGGATATCGCCCACCAGGTCAACCACCCCCGGGAGAAGGCCGGGGTCTTCGCCGTGCGCCAGGGACGCCCACTGGCCGACAACCTGCGCGCCGCCGTGACCGGCAAGCCCCTCAAGGCCTACCGTCCCCAGGCGCAGTGGCTGGCGCTGATCAGCACCGGCGACCGGCATGCCGTGGCGTCACGCGGCGGACTCTACCTGGCCGGCGACTGGGTGTGGCGCTGGAAGGACGGCATCGACCGGCGCTTCATGGCCAAATTCAACGACCTGCCGCCGATGGAAGGCGAGGCAATGCGGACGCCCCGGCCCAGCAAGGTGGCCCTCGACGCGGAGGAGAACGCCCAAGCGATCTCGGCCATCGCCATGCGCTGCGGCGGCTGCGGGGCCAAGGTCGGCGCCTCGGTGCTGTCCCGGGCCCTCTCGACCCTCCAGCCGGTGGACCGGGACGAGGTGCTGGTGGGCCTGCACGCCCCGGACGACGCCGCCGTGGTGCGGGTGCCGCCGGGCAAGGCCATGGTGCATACCGTGGACTTCTTCCGCGCCTTCATCGACGACCCCTATGTGTTCGGCAAGGTCGCCGCCAACCACGCCCTGGGCGACATCTTCGCCATGGGCGCCGAGGCCCAGACCGCCACCGCCGTGGCCACGGTCCCCCAGGGACTCGAGGCCAAGGTCGAGGACACCGTCTTCCAGATGATGAGCGGCGCCCTCGAGGTGCTCAACGCCGCCGACTGCGCCCTGGTCGGCGGGCACACCGGCGAGGGCAGCGAGCTGGCCCTGGGCTTCGCCGTCAACGGCCTGATCGATGCCGACGGCGATAGCGCCCTGACGAAAGGCGGCCTGCGCCCGGGCCAGGTGTTGATCCTGACCAAGCCCATCGGCACCGGCACCCTGTTCGCCGCCCATGCCCGGCTGGCCGCCCGGGGGCGCTGGATCGACGCGGCGCTGGCGAGCATGGTCCAGTCCAGCCGCGAGGCCGCGGCCTGCCTGAGGGAGCACGGCGCCACCGGCTGCACCGATCTCACCGGCTTCGGCCTGCTGGGCCACCTGGTCGAGATGACGCGCCCCTCGGGGGTGGATGCCGAGCTCGACCTGGCGGCGCTGCCGCTGCTCGAGGGCGCCGAGGAGACCGTCGCCGCCGGCATCCTGAGTTCGCTGCAGCCCGCCAACGTGCGCCTGCGCCGAGCCCTCCGCGACCAGGCGGCCTGGGTCGCGCACCCCCGCTACCCGCTGCTGTTCGACCCCCAGACCGCCGGCGGCCTGCTGGCCAGCGTGCCCGCCGAACGCGCCGCGACCTGCCTGGACGCCCTGCACGCCCGGGGCTACGCCGGGGCCGCCGTGATCGGCCGCGTCCTCGAGGCCGGCGAGGCACTGGAGCCCATCCGCCTGAGGGACGGCGCTTGCCGAGTCAGGGGGTGAGCCCGCAGGCGGCGATCACCCGCGCCAACCCTTCCCGTTCGGCCTCGGGGCGGAACAGCGGCGCGCGCGCCTGCACCTGCCGCCGGAGCCCCTCGACGAAGGCCGGGGTCGCCTCGGCATGCAGCAACAGGTCCCTCAAGGCCGCGGTATCCGCCACCGGGAAGTAGCCGGCGTACTCCTCGCCCAGCAGGCCGCGATTGCCGGGGATCGCCGAGGCCAGCACCGGCAGGCCGGCCACGCAGGCCTCGCTGACCACATTGGCGCCCCCTTCCATGCGCGAGCTGATCACCATCAGCCGGGCCCGGGCCATCCACTGGCGCACCCGCCAGCGGGGCAGGTCGCCGAGCCAGCGGTAACAGGGGTTGCGGGCCATCTCCTCGCGGGCGGCATCGGCCCAGTCCGGGCTGTGCGCGGCCCCCAGTTGCACCACGCGCAGCCGCGAGGACGCCGGCAGGTCGCGAACGGCCAGGGCCGCACGCAGCGAGTCCTTCTCCTCGCGCAGATGGCCGGCGACCAGCACCTCGAACCAGCGGCGGCCGGCCTGCGGGGCACCGGGCGGCAGGGGTAGCGCCGACTGGTGGACGACCTGCAGGCGCGACAGGAAGCGCGGCGGGAGGTCCTCGGCCAGGCAATCGTGCAGGCCGACCAGGGCATCGCTGGCCTCGAGGCTGTCGCGAAAGATCCCGGGATGGCTGTGCTGGAAGCGGTAGACGTCGGTCCCGGTCAGCACCACCACCAGCGGGCACGCCGGGAAGGCCTCGCGACAGGCACGAATGGCGGCATGGCTTCGCGTGGCATGCAGCGCCAGCACCAGGTCCGGTGGCCGGCCGGCCAGGCGGCAGGCATCGGCCCCCTCCCCGGATCCCGAGACCCGCACGCGGCACCCCAGCTCCCGCAGCCGCCCCGCCCAGCGGGTCGCCGTGGCCCGGTTGCCGGCATGCGACCCTCGACCCGCCGGTGTGATCAGGGCTACCTTCAATGCCATGGCACCTCCAGCCTTTTCCTTGCGAGGACAGCATGCCTTTCACACCAGTCAGCACACCCCCGACACCGCCCAGGGCCGCCGACGAGCTGGCGGCGATGCTCATCGATGCCCGCCAGCGCAGCCTGGCCCTGATGCAGGACATCCTCGAGGCCCGCGACCTCGGCCCGCGGCTGGCGATCGTCAATCCGCCGCTGTGGGAACTCGGCCACCTGGGCTTCTTCCACGACCATTTCGCCCTGCGTGGCCTCCATGAGCTCCCCGACTACCAGCTCGCCGGCGCCGACCGGCTGTACGACTCCAGCAGCATCGCCCATGACGACCGTTGGTCGCTACCGCTGCCGTCACGCGAGGAGACCCTGGACTACCTGTCACGGGTGCAGCAGGCCATGCTCGAGCGCCTGCCCGACGGCGACGCCAGTGCCGCCCAGAGCTATGTCTATCAGCTCACCACCCTGCACGAGGACATGCACGGCGAGGCCTTCCTCTACACCCGCCAGACCCTGGGCGACCCGCCCCCCGCGCTGGGCACGCCACCCAAGGGGCACCCCGCCGCCGGGGCCCTGCCCGGGGACGTCGACATCCCCGGCGGGCGCCATCGGCTGGGCTCCGACGCGACCCTGCCCTTCCGCTTCGACAACGAGAAGCCGCCCCTGGAGGTCGAGGTGGCACCCTTCTCCATCGCCCGGGCGCCGGTCACCAACGCCGACTTCGCCGCCTTCGTCGACGACGGCGGTTATCAACGGCGCGAGCTGTGGAGCGAGGCCGGCTGGCAGTGGCGGGAACGTCAGGCGCTCCAGGCCCCGGTCTACTGGCGCCGCACCGACGCCGGGCACTGGGAAGAGCGCGCCTTCGATCACTGGCGGCCGCTGGCCCCCCATCAGCCGGTCGTGCACGTCAGCTGGTACGAGGCCGAGGCCTGGTGCCGCTGGGCCGGCCGCCGCCTGCCCAGCGAGGCCGAATGGGAGGTCGCCGCCAGCCGGGAGCCGAGCGCCGACGGCCGCTCCCTGGCGCCGGGCAAGCGCCGCCATCCCTGGGGCGAGGCGCCGCCGGACGCCGGCCTGGCCAACCTGGACGGCTGGCGCCTGGGGCGCCTCGACGTGGCTGCCCTGGCCGAGGGCGATAGCGCCTTCGGCTGCCGCCAGATGCTGGGCAACGTCTGGGAGTGGACGGCCTCGCCCTTCGGTCCCTTCCCGGGCTTCCAGCCCGATCTCTACCGCGACTATTCGGCCCCCTGGTTCCGCGAGGGCCGCTACGTGCTGCGCGGCGGCGCCTGGGCCACGCGGTCACGGCTGATCCACACCGGCTATCGCAACTTCTTCACCCCGGACCGTAACGACACCCTGGCGGGCTTCCGAACCTGCGCCGTCTGAGAGGCGTTGTCACGGCATTATCCGGTATCATGCCGCTGCCGCCGGCGCACCCCTTCATGATCCACCGAAAGGACTCCGACCATGCTTCGATGCCTGCCGCTTGCCCTCGCCCTGCTCCTGGCCTCCTCCCTGGCCGCCGCCCAGCCCCTGGTGTTCACCGCCATCCCCGACGAGGACGAGACCCGCCTCCAGGAGCGCTTCCAGGCCGTGGCCGACTACCTCGCCGAGGAGCTCGACGTCGAGGTGCGCTTCGTGCCGGTCACCTCCTACGCCGCCTCGGTCACCGCCTTCCGCAACAACCAGGTGCAGCTGGCCTGGTTCGGCGGCTTCACCGGGGTGCAGGCGCGCCAGCTGGTGCCGGGCTCCCGAGCCATCGCCCAGGGCGTGGAGGATCCCGAGTACAAGAGCTACGTCATCGCCAATCGGGCCACCGGCCTCGAGCCGCATGACGGCGACAGCGCCCCCGAGGCGCTGCGCGGCCTGACCTTCAGCTTCGGTTCCCGCAGTTCGACCTCCGGACGCCTGATGCCGGAATACTTCCTGCGCCGCGACCTCGGGGCGGCGCCCGAGGAGCTGTTCGAGCGGGTCGGCTTCAGCGGCAACCACAGTCGCACCATCGCGGTGGTGCAGTCCGGCGCCTACCAGGCCGGGGTGGTCAGCTACAAGGCCTGGGAGAACGAGGTGGCAAGCGGCAGCGTCGATGACGAGCGCGTCCGGGTGATCTGGGAGACACCGCCCTACCCCGACTATCAGTGGACGGTGCGCGGCGACATCGACGAGCGCTTCGGGGACGGCTTCACCGACCGCCTGCAGCAGGCGCTGCTCGACATGGACGATCCCGACCTGCTGGCCCGCTTCCCGCGCTCGGGCTTCATCCCGGCCGAGAACGACGACTACCGGGAGATCCTCGAGGTCGCGCGCTCCCTGGAACTACTCGACCGATGACCCCGCTGGCGCTGGAGGACGCCGTCGCCAGCTATGGCGCGGCCCGGGTGCTCGGCCCGCTGAGCCTGACGCTGGCGCCCGGCGAGCGACTGGCGCTGGTCGGCCGCAGCGGCGCCGGCAAGTCGACGCTGCTGTCGGTGATGTATGACCGCTGGCGCGACCAAGGAGCCGCCCTGATGCCCCAGGACCTGGGCCTGGTGGCCACCCTCTCGGTGTTCCACAACGTCTACATGGGCCGGCTCGACCGTCACCCCTGGTGGCGCAACCTCCTCACCCTGGTGCGCGCGCGGAAGTGCGACGTCACGGAGGTCGCCGCCCTGCTCGGCCGGCTCGGCCTCGACGACAAGCTCTGGGCCCCCTGCGGCGAGCTCTCCGGCGGGCAGCGCCAACGCGTCGCCGCGGCGCGGGTCATCCACCAGGGCGGCGGGATGCTGCTCGCCGACGAGCCGGTCTCGGCCCTGGATGGTCCCCTCTCCGAGGTGGTCCTGAGCGCCCTCACCGACGCCTATCCCACCGCCGTGCTGGCCATGCACGACGTGGAACTGGCGCTGCGCTTCTGCACGCGAGTGATCGGCATCCGCGACGGCACCATCGCCGTCGACCAGCCCAGCCGGCGCCTGTCCGCCCACGACCTGCTGCCGCTCTACTGATCATGCCGCTGACCGCCACCCGTCGCGTCACCCTGGGACTCGTCCTGCTGGCCGTGGCGTGCCTGCCGTTCGGCGACTTCGAGATCAGCACCCACGCGCCCTGGGAGGCGCTGGGCCACCTGTTCATGGGGTTGATCCAGCCCGACTTCTCGCGCGTCGACTCCCTGGGCGAGGCCCTGTTGCGCACCCTGGCCTTCGCCTTCACAGGGGTCGGGCTCGGCGTCGTCTCGGGCATGCTGCTGGCGCTGCTCTTCCGGCATCTCTGGGTGCGCACCTTCTGCGCCTTCATCCGCGCCATCCACGAACTGTTCTGGGCGCTGATCTTCCTGCAGTGCTTCGGCCTGCACCCCCTCACCGGGGTGCTGGCCATCGCCATCCCCTACGCCGGCACCTTCGCCAAGGTCTATGCGGAGATCCTCGACGAGGGCGACCCGCAGCCGGAACGCACCCTGCCGCACCGTGCCGGGCGGCTCTCGGCGCTGGTCTACACCCGCATCAGCCAGGCCTGGCCGCACCTGGTCAGCTATACCGCCTATCGCCTGGAGTGCGGCCTGCGCTCCAGCGCGGTGCTGGGCTTCGTCGGCATGCCGACCCTGGGCTTCCACCTCTCGGCCGCCTTCGCCCAGGGCCACTACGCCACGGTGGGCGCGCTGCTGCTGCTGTTCTACGCCCTGATCGCCTCCCTGCGATGGTGGGCGCGGCCCCGGCTGCTGCCCCTCTACCTGCTGGTCTCCCCCTTCCTGCTGGGTACCGGGTTGCCGATCACCTGGAGCAACGTCTCGCGCTTCTTCACCGAGGACATCGTGCCCGCCCCGCTGCGCCACGGCGAGGGGCTCGGCGGCCTGCTGCCCTGGCTGAGCGAGCTGCTCGTCCACCAGGCCCTGCCCGGCATCTGGCAGACCCTGCTGCTGACCCAGATCGCCCTGGTGCTCACCGGCGTGCTGGCGATGGCGCTCTTCCCGCTGATCTCGCGGCATTTCACCGGCCGGCTGGGCGGCACCCTGGGGCACGGCCTGCTGGTGGTGATGCGCTCCACCCCGGAATACCTGCTGGCCTTCATCCTGCTGCAGCTGTGGGGGCCCTCGATGCTGCCGGCGGTCGTCGCCCTGGCGCTGCACAACGGCGGCATCATCGGCCACCTGGTCGGACGCCGCAGCAACGAGGTCCAGCTGCGTCAGGACGCCCCCGGCGGCATGGACCGCTACGCCTACGAGGTGGCGCCCCGGGTCTACGGCCCCTTCCTGGCACTGCTCTTCTACCGCTGGGAGATCATCATGCGCGAGACGGCGATACTCGGCATTCTCGGCATCGCCACCCTGGGCTTCCACGTCGACAGCGCCATCCAGGAGCTGCGCTTCGACCGCGCCATGGTGCTCATCGTGATCACCGCCCTGCTCAACATCGGTGTGGACATCCTCGCCCGGCGGCTGCGTGCCCACCTGCGCCTGAGCCCCACCGCGCAGAGCGAGCCGTGACCGGCCCGGCAATCAGGCAAGAACGCCCCCGCCGGCATGCCGGCAGGGGCGTTCTCGTGACCAGGTTTCAGGATCAACTGACGGCATGCTCTTCATGACGGTGGAACTGCATCGAGAGATCGAATCCACAGGCCCGCGCATATCGCTGAATGGTCTTCCAGCCAGGATTGCTGTCACCGCGCTCCAGCCGGCTGATATTTCCTTTCTGGGTATGCATGCGCCGCGCCAGCTCCTCCTGGGTCAAACCAGCCTGCTGACGCATGCTGATCAGGGTAGTGGCCAGCTCGAACTCCGGTGCAAGCCGGTCATACTCGGCCTTGACGGCCGGGTTCTGGAGCGCCTTCTCTTTCAGTGCTTTCAGACTCATCTCTGCTGCACCTCTCGCTGCCGTAGACGGGCAAGTTCAAGCGCCTGACGGGGCGTCTTCTGACTTTTCTTCATGAAGGCATACAGGATCACTATGTGACGTCCCTCCCTGTAGCAGAACAGGGACCGTCCGATGCCCTCCTTTGCCTTTGCCCTGATCTCGAATAGTCCATCTCCCATCGGTTCCGTATGTGGAGGCCCGAGGTTGGCACCATGCTGTTCCACCATCTCCAGCAGTCTCAGCATCTTGGCCTGTATCTTGGGTGGCATAGCGAGGATGTCGTCCTCAACCCCGGCATAGAAATCGATCTGCCAACTCATCCGGGCCATCCTTGGCAAGAAAAGGTTATCAGATATGATAACACGGCAACAGAAAAGTTCAGCCTCTCATGCGGCACCCCTCACTCCGCCTGGTCGGTCACCGCCCCGGTACTGGCGGAGCTGACCAGGCGGGCGTACTTGGCCAGTACGCCGCGGGTGTAGCGCGGCTCGGGCTGGCGCCAGGCGGCGCGGCGGCGCATCAGTTCCTCGTCGGAGAGATGCACCTCGATGAGGTCGCTCTCGGCGTCGATGGTGATGGTGTCGCCGTCCTCCACCAGCGCCAGGGGCCCGCCGTCGAAGGCCTCGGGGGTCACGTGGCCCACCACGAAGCCGTGGCTGCCCCCGGAGAAGCGCCCGTCGGTGATCAACGCCACGTCGCTGCCCAGGCCGCGCCCCATGATCGCCGAGGTGGGGGTCAGCATCTCGCGCATGCCGGGACCGCCGCGGGGCCCCTCGTAGCGGATCACCACCACGTCGCCGGCCACCACGCTGCCGTCGTTGATGCGGGCCTGGGCCTCCTCCTCCGAGCCGAACACCCGCGCCGTGCCGGTGAAGCGGGTGCCCTCCTTGCCGGTGATCTTGGCCACCGCGCCCTCCGGGGCCAGGTTGCCGTAGAGGATGCGCAGGTGACTCTCGGCCTTCTGCGGCGCCGACAGCGGGGCGATGATCTGCTGGTCGTCGGGGTAGGAGGCGATGTCCGCCAGGTTCTCGGCGAGCGTCCGGCCGGTCACCGTCAGGCAGTCGCCGTGCAGCATCCCGGCGTCCAGCAGGGTCTTCATCAGCGGCTGGATGCCGCCGATCGCCACCAGCTCGCTCATCATGTAGTGGCCGCTGGGGCGCAGGTCAGCCAGCACCGGCACGCGGCGGCCGATCGCGGTGAAGTCGGCGAGCGAGAGGTCCACGCCGATGGTGCGGGCCATGGCGATCAGGTGCAGCACGGCGTTGGTGGAGCCGCCCAGGGCGATCACCACGGTGATGGCGTTCTCGAAGGCCCGGCGCGTCATGATGTCGGAGGGCTTGATATCGCGTTCCAGCAGTTCGAGCACGGCGGCCCCGGCGGCGTGGCAGTCGTCGCGCTTCTCCCGCGATACGGCATTCTGCGCCGAGCTGCCCGGCAGGCTCATGCCCAGCGCCTCGATGGCCGAGGCCATGGAGTTGGCGGTGTACATGCCCCCGCAGGAGCCGGGGCCGGGAATCGCCGTCTCCTCGATCTGCTTGAGCTCGATCAGATCCAGGTCGCCGCGGGAGTGGGCGCCCATGGCCTCGAACACCGAGACGATGTCGGTGTGCCCCTCGCCGGGCAGGATGGTGCCGCCGTAGACGAAGACGCTCGGCCGGTCGAGCCGCGCCAGGCCCATCAGGCAGCCGGGCATGTTCTTGTCGCAGCCGCCGATCGCCACCAGGCCGTCGAAGCCCTCGCAGCCGGCCACCGTCTCGATGGAGTCGGCGATCACCTCCCGCGACACCAGCGAGTACTTCATGCCCTCGGTGCCGTTGGCGATGCCGTCGGAGATGGTGATGGTGTTGAACACCACCCCCTTGCCGCCGGCCGCGTCGGCGCCCTCGCGGGCCTGCTCGGCGAGCTCACCGATGTGGCTGTTGCAGGGGGTGACCATGCTCCAGGTGGAGGCGACACCCACCTGGGGCTTCACGAAGTCCTCGTCGCTGAAGCCCACCGCGCGCAGCATGGCGCGGCTGGCCGCCTTGCCGGGGCCATCCACCACCGGGGCGGAGTGGCGGCGACGGGGATCCTGGGGGGTATCGCTCATGGCAGGGCCTCCTCTGGCCGATCGGGATTGACCCTCAGAGGGTGGCTGGCGGCGGCCGGCCTGGCAACCCGCCCGGGGCGACGGTCCCACCCTGCCGGCGATGGTCTCAGCGGGGGTGGACGGCATCGTGGAAGGCCCGCTCCCGGACCACGGTGTCGCGGAAGCGCTCGGCCAGGCGCGCGAAGGCCGCGTCATCCAGCCCCGCCGCCTCCTCGTCCAGGCGCCGGCGCAGCCAGGCCACGAAGTCCTGGAAGGCCGGGTTGTCGTGCAGGTCGATCCACTCGCCCATCAGCGGATGCAGCCCCTCGGCGCGGGTGATGCGGATCGCCCACTCGAGGTACAGCCACTCGGTGACCACCAGTACCGCCAGCATCTCGGCGTAGCTGCCACCGTGCCCGGTATCGTGCAGCAGGTCGCGAAACGCCAGCGTGGCCGGCAGGTAGTCGGGCGCCTCGCGCACCGACTGCGGCACCTCGAAGGCCTCGAAGGTGCGCTGGAAGGTATCGTTCTCGTCGCTGGTCAGCATGCCCATGAACCGGCCCAGCACCACGCGATCCGCCATGCCCGGCGCATGGCCGATGGCGTGGCCGATCAGCGCGGTGAAGGGATCCACAAAGCCGTAGTCCTGCACCATGTAGGCGGCGAAGGCCTCGCCGGAGAGCCGCCCGGCGGCCAGGGCATCGAACAGCGGATGATTCACGGTCGCCGACCAGTCCGGCTCGCTGATCTCGCGAAGCCAGTCGGTGATGCACGGCGCCTCGCGGCCGCTGGCCCATTCGTTCCAGGTCGCACGCGTGGTCATCGGGCACCTCCTTCACTGGCCAGGGGAGAACGCGACGCCGGCCGCCACCAGGCGATCAGCAGGCTGACCAGGGTGGAGGCCAGCAGGGCGCCGAGGAAGGGCAGCAGGGTCGGGATGCCGCCCGGGAAGCTCGCCGCCAGCAGGCCGGCCGCCAGGCCGCCCTGGGCCACGGCCCCGGGCAGCACCGCACCGAGCAGGCCAGCGATGCCGCCGGCCACCGCGGCCAGCGGGCCCATGCGCCGCCACAGGCCCAGCAGCACCGGCACCACAATGGCCGCACACAGCAGGTCGGCGATCAGGAAGAGGCGCAGCACCGACAGCCCCTGCAAGGCGATCCACACCACCGGCACCATCAGTGCCACCGTGACCAGGCGCGCCGCCCTGACGGAGAGCCCGCGCCTGCCGGAGCCGGCCACCGCCAGGGAGGCGATGGCGTTCTGCAGGGTATCCACGCTGGAGGCCACCAGGGTCACGGCTAGCACCAGCGCCGGCAGGCCCAGCCAGCCCGGCGCCTCGGCGAGCAGCGCGAAGAACGGGATCGGCGGCTCGCCCAGCGGCAGCGCATGCATGGCCGCCAGCATGCCCAGGGCGCCGATCGCCAGGATCACCACCAGGGCGCTGGCCCCGCCCAGCAGGGCGCCACGGCCCAGCGCCCGGTCGTCCTCGGCCGCCCAGATGCGCTGCCAGTAGCCCTGGTGGAAGAGGTTGGCCGCCGTCACCGCGATGACCAGGGTCAGCGCCACGGAGAGCGCGCTGCCGGCGGGTGCCGAGGGCATCACCGCCTCGGCGGGCAGCGGTGGCAGGCGCCACAGCGCCACCCCGGCGACCAGCGCCAGCAGGGCCAGCAGCAGCCACGCCTGCCAGCGGTCGGTGGCCAGGCTGGCGCGCAGCCCGCCCAGCACCGTATACACCAGGGTGACCAGCGCCACGCCGATCACCACCAGCGCCGGCGGCACCTCGGAGAGCAGTGAAGCGATGGCACCGATGGCGGTCAGTTCCGCCGCCAGGAAACAGGCCATGTAGAGGATCGACACCAGCGACACGAAACGCCGCACCCCGGGGCCGTAGCAGGCCTCGGCGAACTCGCCGATGCTGCGACCCTGCGGCAGGTGGCGGCGGATTGCCGGCCCGTAGAGGCCCAGTACGATGAACGGCAGCGACGAGCCGATGGCGTAGCCGGCCAGGGCCACCGGGCCCACGAAGGCGCCGATCTCGGGCGGCGCGAAGAGGATCCAGGCGCCCATGCTCGAGGCCAGGAACGACAGGCCGATGGCCTGGGCGCCCTGGGAATTGCGGGCGGTCACGTAGTCGTCGAGGGGGCCGTCGGCCCGCCGGGCCCGCAGGCCCAGGAAGGCAAAGCACAGTAGCGCCGCGCCGAGCACGGCAGACGTCAGGTAGGGCATGTCGCGCTTCCTCCGCCGGTATTAACCGGATCAGGTTCCAGGGTCGGCGCTGGTGGCCCTCTCAGCCCGCGCGGCAAGGTGCGGCGGGACTCCCCTGGCGACAGTGAATGTATTGTGGGGATCCTCCCTCAAGTCCCGGCCGCCTGGCCGATAACGGAAGGATCGAGAGCCATGATAGCGCATGCGCCCGGCTCTAACGACCACCCCCGGAACCCCGCCATGCCCTACACGGAAGCCAAGGAACACGCCCCCGGCGTGAGCGTGCTGGTCCTCCACGAGAGCCAGCTGGAGCCGGTGCTGGCGCTACTTCGCGAAGCCCTGCGTCACTATTGACGATCGTCAGCCCTGCTCCCGCGGCACCCGGCCCATCAGGTAGAACTCCTCGTTGGGCGGGGTGCCGGCCAGGGTGACCAGGCGGTTGGACATGCCGAAGAAGGCGGCGATGGCGCCGATGTCCCAGATGTCATCGCGGGTGAAGCCGGCGTCCGTGAGGCGCGCCTCCCACTCCTCGGTGAGCTCGCCCACCTCCAGGCCGCTGTGGAAGGCGAAGTCGAGCATCGCCCGATGGCGCTCGCTGAGCCCGGCCACCCGGTGGTTGACGGCCACCTGGTCGGCGAGCAGCGGATCCTTGCTGTAGATGCGCACCAGGGCGCCGTGGGCCACCACGCAGTAGAGGCAGCGGTTGCGCGCGCTGGTGGCCACCACGATCATCTCCTTCTCGGCCTTGGTCAGGGTGTCGGACTCCCGCTCCATCAGGGCGTCATGGTAGGCGAAGAAGGCGCGGAACTCGTCGGGGCGGTGGGCCAGCATCAGGAAGACGTTGGGCACGAAGCCGGCCTTCTCCTGCACCGCCAGCATGGCGTCACGGATATCCTCGGGCAGGTCGTGGATCGAGTCGGGAACGGGAAAGCGGCTGATGGGCTGGGTCATGGAGGCTCCTGGGGTTGTCATTGTGTAGTGAAGGCTACAAGATCGCAGCTTACGTTAACGTAAATAATTGCCCGTAGGTGTAAGAGCTTAGCCACCTCACAGCGCACCAGCCCTCGGGCACTACGCCGGGCGCGCCTCCTCAAAAAGTTCTGCGGGTATCGGGTACTCAAGCTCCCAGGTCATGGCGATGGGGCGATTGCCCTTGTAATTTTTCAGCGCCTTCGCCGGGCCCAGAAAGATAAATGGCGCCGTCTTGCCATCGATGCGTTTGGTCAAGCGAGCAAAGAACAGGATAGTATAGCCCCGCTCCAGGAAGTGAAGGTAGTTTTGGCCGGTAGCACTCACCTGCGAGGTGTTCGACTGGCTTTCCCAATGAAGCAGGGTACGGCTGATGGGGTAGTCACGATAGCGGGTGGTCGGAGAGAAGTCCCGCTCGTCTTTCTCAAAGGTCACAAGATGGATATAGGCCTTGAGGTCTTTCGCATGGATAACCCCCTGCCCAGTTGGCCCCGGCCTCTCCAGGCTCGCCAAACCGAGCGCCGACTTAATCTCGGCGGTGCCGTAGGCACCATGCAGCAGTAGGTTACTGTCGAAGGGGATGTTCTCGAGCTTTCGCAGAGGAACATGCTGGTGGGCGCGCCGCCAAGCGGCTATCTCCGCTGCGTCTTTGGCCACGCTGGGATTGGCTTGCCATTTCTCCAGCGACTGATCGAGGTCCTGTACGCCGACGCTCTCCCCCTTTTTTCCCCACAACAGATAATGCAGCGTCGTTTTCTTCGTATCGTCGTAACAACCAGGTGGCTCCGTCACCTCTGGGAAGTTCTTACCAAGCGCTTCGATGGCCTTGAGCAGTTCTGGGTCGGTACGTAGGGCAATGCGCGCCAACGCCTTCCTCGCCTGGAGGAGATCCGGATCATCGGGTAGAGACTGCTGATGTGCTATAGCCTTCCACTCGGACCAGCTGCGACGGGACAGAACCTGAACCGGTGAGAGCCCAGTCACCTCCACAAAGCGACCGAAGGTCAGCGGCTGACCAACCTCCAGAGGCCAGGTACGAATCGTCTCGAGGATAAAGTGATTAAGATCGTCGAGAATAGCGCGAATCTTACCGAGCACCCGCTCGCGTGCCACGCGCTCTAACTGAATGCTGCAGCCCGGCGGTAAGCTGGGAAAATCTGCCTCCACTTCACGGTCCAACCGCTGGCGCTGCCCTGAGAGCAAGGCAGTGAACTTAGAATCCAAGCGGTAGCGCCGGTGGGTTTGCCCGACGAAATCCAACACTGTCAGGCACTCCTTGCCGGGAGCATGGCGCAACCCACGCCCCAGTTGCTGCAAAAAGACCGTCAGGCTCTCCGTCGGTCGAAGAAACATCACCAGATTGATATCGGGAACGTCGACCCCTTCGCTCAATACATCGACGGTGAACAAAAAAGGCAAACGCCCTTCGCGAAAGTTGCGCAATCGCTCCGTGCGCACTTCGGTGGGCGTGCTGCCCAACAGCACTGCCGAGGCATAGTCGGATCCTAAGCGGTTGAAGCAATCGGCCATATACTCCGCGTGGCGCACACCGGCACAGAAGCCCACTGCCCGCATGCCGTCAAGATCCGGCTGATAGCGTTCAAGCGCCTGCAGCACAGTGTCGACGCGCTGCCGAGCCCGAAAGTCATCACCGGTCAGCAGGACCTCTAACTGCCCAACATCATAGCGGCCATTTCGCCAAAGACTGTCGTCACTAAGGTCAATGCTGTCACTGACACCGAAGTAATGGAAGGGGCAAAGCAGCTTCTCCTCTAGCGCCTCTGGCAGACGGATCTCTGCCGCCAATTCATCCTCGAAGTCCGGCAGGATACTGCTACCATCCATCCGCTCAGGCGTCGCTGTTAGCCCCAGCAGAAATGCCGGCTCAACCTCTTTACTTAAAGCATGGTAGCTGCCTGCCGCAATATGATGCGCCTCATCGATTACAATATATTTAAAGTAATCTTTCCCCAGTCTCTCCCATGGGCGACGGTTATTGAGAGTTTGCACGGAAGCGAACAGATACCAATGTTCAGTTGGCTCATACTCACCGACCCAGAGCTCACCGAAGTTCTGGTCACGCAGCACCGTACGGAAGCAGGCCTGGGCCTGTTCCAGGATTTCCTTGCGATGTGCCACAAAGAGCAGCGGTATTCTGCCACCCTCGCGCTCACAGGTACGGCGATAGTCGAGCGCAGAGATGACTGTTTTTCCCGTACCGGTGGCCGCAACCACGAGATTACGATGAGATCCACGCTGACGAGCTGCATCCAAGGATTCCAGAATACGCAGTTGGAACGGGCGCGGGGTGATCTCGGCGAAGAACGCCACCCCGCTACGATCTCGAGCCTTATGTGCGGCTATGGCCTTTCGGAAACGACTGAAATCTTTTTCGGTAAAGGGCTCGAACTCGTCACTTTCCCAATAGGCGGAAAACTCGGCAACAAAGCGATCTATAATGTGCGCCATATCCTGCGCAGTCACCTTAACCGTCCATTCCAGCCCCTGAGTCATGGCCGAATGGGACATGTTGGCCGAACCGATATAAGCAGTGGAGTAGCCGCTGTTGCGCAGAAAATGATAAGCCTTGGCGTGCAGTCGGGTTCCGCCGGTATCATAGGAAACTCTCACAGAAACATTGGGTTGCCTGGCCAGCCACTCCAGCGCCGCTGGGTCGCTGGCGCCCATATAGCTGGTAGAAATCAGGCGAACCGGCATGCCACGCTCGGCGAGGCGCTCGAATGCCGGCATGAGGAGTCTCAAACCCGACCATTTGATAAAGGAGACAAGAATATCGACGCCATCTGCCGTAGTCATCTCGGCACGCAGCTCATGTTCCAAAGGCGGATCATGTCCCAGGCCGGTGAGGAGGGCACTCGTGGCCAGCGGAGTGATAGGACGTGGAAGCGTCTCTGGTACTCTCCCTAATGCGGTGAGCAAAGGCCTATCGGTACTCAGAAGACGCTTACGAGCCAGATAGTCAAGGCCATCGGTCGCCGACAGCAGATCGATCAAACGGTTCAGGAGCGGGAGGCGCTGTTCGGCGTCAAGAATTCGGAGCGCCTGCATCAGCAACTGGCTGACGAACTGGGTATAGGCATAGGGTGCTGATTCATCATCCAGTGCCTTTAACACCGGCTTTAGCTCCGGGTGAACCGTCAGTTGTTGCTGAAGCTCCTCATCAATCAGCCTTTCGTAAAGCCCTGCGGATAGCTGGTCCATGCCTTGCTCCATTCCCTGCGATGCGGTGGCAAGCCGCTTTGGCATCACAATGCGGCTTAACGGCTAAGGACATCAACATAACAGGGATCGGCACCCAAGGCGCCCCAACGCAGCGCTCCTCCCACGGGGATTGCCCCACGATGCGAGGTCGGCCACTATCGCTCCATGGGGGCCGGCCGTCCCTCTCGACCTGGGAAGCGGCTAGGCTCACGAAGCGGTGCCCGACGAGGCCCTCGTCAAGCCCCGACACGACGCAGCATGCATGGACTCCCGATATGCCCGATCGAGATGGTCCCGAGTTTTCGGCGTGGAACCCCGGCCTGGAGGCCGACCTGCCCAGGCGCTACAAGGCCCTGGAGACGATTCATTGCACGGCCAACGTCCATACCCGCCTCGCCGACATCCCCGAGCTGAGCGCCCTCACCGGGCTCCCGGAAGAGGAGCTGGTCGCGTTCCGGGCGGAGCGCCTGGTGCTGCACGAGTTGATCGTGCAGGTGACGGCCGATGTGGTGGTGCTCGAGGGGGAGGAGGAGGAGCTCCTGGGGCAGCACTTCCGCGGCATCGCCGGCAAGATCCTGTCGGACTACCTGGCCCCCCGGATGCCGGCGTTCCAGCAGGAATATGACCGGCTGCATGACGAGATACACGACCGGGTGGGCGGCATCCTCGCCGCGGCCTTCGCCCCCGAGCCGACGGCGCTCGAGCCCGAGCCCGGCTCGTGGCTGTCCCGGTGGTTCGGCAAGCGTCGGGCGCCACGCCAGCAGGCGGACCCTCGCTCCATCGAGGAGCGCCATCATGACGTGATCCGCACCATCAAGGACAAGGGGCTGGCGGCCAGTGACGAGCTGGAGCGGGCCATCTACAAGAGCACCTACCGGGTGCTGAATGCGATCGGCGCCACCCAGGGCCATATCGGGCTGGACCGGGAACTGCTGGCCGGCTTGATCACCCGGCACGTGTGCAACGACTTCGGCAGCCGCCACCTCGGGCAACGGATCGCGCCCCATGTCGAACGGGCCAGGCAGGCTGAGGGCTACGGCCGGCTCCCCTGCGCCCAAGAGCCGATCCTGATCAGCCTCAAGGGGGCCTCGGCAGCCGGCAAGAGCTCCCTGCGCCCCTTCCTCAAGGACACCCTGCGAGACCTGGGCATCCAGCCCGACCAGTACGGCACCATCTCCCCCGACATCTGGCGCCGCCTGCTGCTCGACTATGAGGCCCTGGGCGAGGCCTACAAGTATGCCGGCCGCCTGGCCGGCAAGGAGGTCAAGCTGATCGATGCCAAGCTCGACCGCCACATCCGCGACAGGGCCCGGCGCGACCGCTCCATCCCCAACCTGCTGATCGACCGGTTCCGCTTCGACAGCTTCGCCCTGGACCGGGTCCCGCGGCTCCTGGACGCCACCTATGCGAAACATGTCGCCACCATGTACTTCTATTTCGTCGTCACCCCGCCGGAGGCGACGGTGGAACGCGGCTGGGAGCGCGGCCTGGCGCGAGGACGCTACAAGGCAGTGGAGGACTTCCTGGGGCACTGCGTGGAGGCCTATGACGGCATGCCCAAGCTGCTCTTCAAGTGGCTGGACAGCCGGCATCCCCGGCTCGAGTACCACTTCCTGGACAACAGCGTCCCCAAGCATACCCCGCCGACGACCATCGCCCACGGCACCCGCGAGGTCCTGCACATCCTGGCGCCCCTGGGCCTGGTCAACATCGACCGCTACAAGAGGATCAATACCCTGGCGACCTGCCCGGCGGAGGTCTATCCCGATGACGACAGCCTGGCGATCGCCAGGAACTGCGCCTTCCTCAGGCAATGCCTCGCCAAGGTGCCGGAGGTCCGCTTCGTCGACGCGGCGACCGGCCAGCCGTACCTGACAGCCTCGGCCGGCCGCTTCTCGGTGGTGGACCCCGCCGTCCTCCGCGCCCAGCGGGCGGACCCGGAACTGGCGGAGCTGTTCGCCACCCTCGGGGTGCCCGAGCGCTAGACAAGACGGCCCCGCCTCTCGCGAGACGGGGCCGCGTTCTGCGCCCGGGGAGTGGCGATCAGTGCAGCGAGATGGTGCTGTTGATACCGCCGGAGACGTTCTCCGGCTCGTACCAGCGGGCGGTGACCGTCTTGGTCTGGGTCCAGAAGGCGATGGCCTGCTTGCCGTTGGGCCCCAGGTCGCCAAGCTTGGAGCCGCGCGAACCGGTGAAGCTGAAGTAGGCCACCGGCACCGGGATCGGCACGTTGATGCCCACCTGGCCGACGTCGATCTCGGTCTCGAAGCGACGCGCCACCCAGCCGGAGTTGGTGAAGATCGAGGTGCCGTTGCCGTTGGGGTTGGCGTTGACGAACTCGATCGCCTCGTCGAGGGTATCGACGCTCACCACGCAGAGCACCGGGCCGAAGACCTCCTCGCGGTAGATGGTCATCTCGGGTTTCACGTCGGCGAACACCGTGGGGCCGACGAAGTTGCCGTGGGGATAGCCGGCCACCTCGAAGCCGCGCCCGTCCACCAGCAGCTTGGCGCCCTCCTCCTCGCCGGCGCCGATCAGCCGCTCGACCCGCTCCTTGGCCGCCGGGGAAACCAGCGGTCCCAGGTCGGCATCCTGCTGGATGCCCGGGCCCACCTTCATGTTGCGGGCGCCGTCGACGATGTCGTCGAGCCACTCGCGGGCCTCGCCCACCAGCACCACCACGGAGTTGGCCATGCAGCGCTGGCCGGCGGCACCGAAGGCGGAGCCCAGCAGGTTGTTGATCGCCTGGCTGCGGTTGGCATCGGGCATGATCACGCAGTGGTTCTTGGCCCCCATCATCGCCTGCATGCGCTTGCCGGCCGCGGCGGCACGGTTGTAGAGCAGCGAGCCCACGTGGCTGGAACCGATGAAGGAGAGCGCCTTGATGTCGGGGTGGTCGGCGATCTGGTTGGCCACGTCCGGGCCGCCGTGCACCACGTTGAGCACCCCGGCCGGGATGCCGGCCTCATGGGCCAGCTCGACCAGGCGCATGGTGGAGCTGGGGTCCTGCTCGGAGGGCTTGAGCACGAAGGTGTTGCCGGTGGCGATGGCCAGCGGGAACATGAAGCAGGGCAGCATGATCGGGAAGTTGAAGGCGGTGATGCCGGCCCCCACGCCGAGCGGCTGGTTGAGGGTGTAGACGTCCACCTCGTTGGCGGCGTTCTCGGCCAGCTCGCCGAGTTGCAGGCTGGTGATCGAGCAGGCGTGCTCCACCACCTCCAGGCCGCGGCCCACCTCGCCGGCGGCATCGGGCAGGGTCTTGCCGTGCTCCTCGGTGATCAGCGCGGCGAGCTCGTCGGTGTGCTCGCGGATCAGCGCCTGGAACCTGAGCATGATGCGCTGGCGCTTGGCCAGGGGCACCTTGCGCCACTCCTTGAAGGCGGTCTTGGCGCTGGCCACGGCGCGCTCGACCTCCTCGGCGGTGCAGAAGGGGACCCGGGCCACCACGTCCTGGGTGGCCGGGTTGATGACATCGCGCCACTCCTGGCTCTGGGACGGGACGGCCTGGCCGTCGATATACAGGGGAATCTCGCGGATGGACATGGTGGCGTGCTCCTCTCTTGTCGTCTTGTCGGGCGATGGCGGAAGCGCGGGAGGCGCCGTCACGCCCTGGCCTTGCCTGTCGTTGGACATCGGCTTCCGGCATTCGACTTTATGTGCATGCCGGCACGAAGCCTGATGGAATCGAGTCTATCCAGGCGTAGGATGGCGAGACAACACGCACTCGGGCACATTGCTTGTGCATGATCGCACAACGGGACGACACCATGCTCGACTGGCAGGACATCCAGATCTTCCTCGAGGTGGCGCGCGGCCAGCGCCTCTCCGACGCCGCCCGGCGCCTGGGGCTGGACCACTCCACCCTGTCGCGGCGCACCCGACGCTTCGAGCAGCGGCTCAACACCCAGCTGTTCGAGCGCAGCACCCACGGCTACCAGCTCACCGAGGCGGGCCAGCAGTTGCTCGCCCACGCCGAGGAGATGGCCCGCCATGCCGTGGAGGCCGGCGAGAGCCTCAGCGACCAGGACCACCGGGTCAGCGGCCAGATCCGCCTGGGGGTCACCGAGGGCTTCGGCACCTGGGTCATCGCGCCGCTGCTCTCGGCCTTCTGCGACCGCCACCCCGGGGTGACCCTGGACCTGCTCGCCCTGCCCCGGGTGGTCAACCTGAGCCGCCACGAGGCCGACCTGGCGATCACCGTGGAGCGCCCGGTGAGCCCGGGGCTGGTGATCTCGCGGCTGTGCGACTACCGGCTGCGGCTCTACGGCAGTCGCGACTACCTGGCGCGCCACGGCGCCCCGACCCGGCTCGCCGAGCTGGGCCGGCACCGGCTGATCGGCTACGTCGATGACCTGATCTTCAGCGAACAGCTCAGCTACCTGGAACCGCTGCTCGACCCGGCGGTGGTGGGCGCCCCACCGCACTTCGCCATGCGCAGCACCAGCGTCACCACCCAGCACGCCGCCTGCCGGCACGGCGCCGGCCTCGCCGTACTGCCGTGCTTTATGGCGAGCACTTCGGAAGCCTTGATCAACGTACTGGAGGGCGAGGTGGAGGTGGTGCGCCAGTTCTGGATCACCGCCCGCCAGGAGCAGCGCCGGCTGGCCCGGGTGCGCCTGCTGTGGGACTTCCTGCGCGAGGCCCTGGAGACCAACCGCGCCTTCCTGATGGGCGAGACGCGAGAGCTGGTGCTGCCCGAGGCCTCGCCCTGAGCGGATGCCCTCAGGCCAGGCCACGCAGCATCACCACCAGGATCAGCAGCGGACAGACCAGGCGGATATACCAGGGCCAGAGCCTCCAGAACAGGGTACGCTCGATCTCCGGCGCCCCCTGGCGCAGCTCCTGGAGCTTGGCATTGCGCGACAGCAACCAGCCCACATAGAGACACACCAATCCCCCCACCAGCGGCATGCTGTAACTGATGGTCAGGGTGATGGCCCAGTCGAACAGCGGGTCGAAGTAAGCCAGGATCACGGTGGCAATGACGAAGGTCACCAGCGCCATCAGCCAGGTGGCCGGGCGACGGCGGACCAGGCCGGTCTCCTCGAGGGTCGAGACCGGCACCTCCAGCACCGGGAACATGGAGGTCAGGGCGGCGATGGCCAGCAGCACGAAGAAGACAAGCTCCAGGCCCAGCCCCGGCGCCCCCATGGCCTCGAACATGGCCGGCATCACCATAAACAGCAGGGTCGCCGAACTCTGCAGCTCACCGGCCTCGTTGAAGACCTCCACCCCCAGGCCATGGGCCACGAACATGGCCGGAATGATCAGCAGACCGGCGATGAAGGCCACCCCCATATCGATCAGCATCACCTGGGCGCCGACCCGCGGCAGGTTGGCCTTGCGGCTCAGGTAGGAACCATAGACCACCATGGCGCCGACGCCGATGGAGAGCGAGAAGAAGGCCTGTCCCATGGCGTCCAGCAGCAGTTGCCCATCGATCCGCGACAGGTCCGGCACCAGGTAGGTCTTTACCCCCTCGCTGGCGCCGGGAAAGCCCAGCATCACCGCGATCAGTCCCAGCAGCATCACCAGCAGCAGCGGCATCAACCGTTTGGTCCAGCGCTCGATGCCCTGGTTCACCCCGGCCAGGACCACCGCCGCGGTGATCACCATGGCCACCAGGGCCAGGCTCCAATCCCGCCAGAAGCTCCCTTCGGCGAGCCAGGCCGTCGCCCCCTCGAGGCCCAGCAGCCGAGAGAGCGGCAATAGCGCATAGCCGATCAGCCAGCCGGTGACGATGGCATAGAAGGCCTGCCCCAGGCAGGCGGCCAGCAGCGCCAGGCCGCCGACCCCTTGCCCCAGGCGCCGTGGCAGGCCACGGCCGCCCACCCGGCCCATGGCATTGATGATGCCGCTCTGGGCATAGCGTCCCAGGGTCAGCTCCGCCATCAGCGCCGGATAGGCGAGGATAAAGGCCATCACCACATAGACCAGCAGGAAGGCACCGCCGCCGTTGTTGGCGGCCATGGAGGGAAAGCTCCACACATTGCCGAGGCCCACCGCCGCGCCGGCGGCGGCCATCAGGAAACCGAAGCGGCTGGAGAACTGGGCGCGCGCCGGCGCCTCCCCCGGCGCGGATGCCACGCCGGGACTCTTGGCTTGCGATATTGTCATTGGAGTTATCTCATCGGGTTAAGGAGTCGGCTCGGCGCGGCAGCGCATCGAGCCGTTCGAGGATGTCGAAGTGATCGCAGTCGGGCAGCGGGCGGAGTTCCACTGCCCCCCCGGCCGCCCGGGCGCGCTCATATAGCGCCTCGCCCTGGGCACGGAAGGCAGGCGGATCGAGCTCGCCATGCACCAGGCGCAGCGGCGGCAGGCCCCGCAGGTCCTGGCACAAAGGGCTGAGTCGCGCGGCCCGCTCGTCATCCAGCCACAGGGGGGCATCGATATAGGTGCCCACCAGGGGGCGCAGGTCATAGATGCCGCTGATCAGCCAGAGGCCGGCGATGCCCGTCAGGCGACCCTCCCCCAGGCAACTCATCAGCGCCAGCTGGGCCCCGGCGCTATGGCCGCCCAGATGGAGCCGGCCATCCAACCCCAGGGCGCTCGCCTCGCGGCGCAGGGCCGCGATGCCACGGCGGCAGGCCGCCACCATGGCCTCGATACCAGCCTGCGGCGCCAGGGGATAATCCAGGGAGGCGAAGGCCCAGCCCCGTCCCAGCCAGGGCACGGCCATGAAGTCGGTGGCCGCGGCGTCCAGTTCCTGCCAATAGCCGCCGTGCAGAAAGACCATCAGCGGCCAGGGCCCCTGCCCCCCGGGGAGAAAGAGGTCGAGCCCCTCCCGCGGTCCCGCCCCATAGCTCAGGCGCCTCGGGGGATGGCGCTCGCGCAGCCGGGCGCCGAGCTCGGCCTGGCGCGCCAGGCTCGCCTCGCAGTCCCGGGCCCAGCGGCTCGGCGAATAGGCCTGCTCCCGAGCGGCACGATCCTGATCGAAGCCCATCTCAGGTGACCTCCGAGCGCACCCGGAAACGCGCGTCGAGGTATTCACGGCTCTCCACCACCTCGCGGAAGTGGCGGGCCGCCTGCCAGACGTCCTCGTAGCTGAGGTAGAGGGGCGTGAAGCCGAAACGCATCAGCCCGGGCTCCCGGTAATCGCCGATCACGCCGCGGCCGATCAGCGCCTGGACGATGGCATAGCCATGCTCGCGGTGAATCAGCGCCACCTGGCTGCCACGCTCCGCCTGAGCCGGGGTGATGTCCTCGATCCCCTCGGCCTCGAGCAGGTCGGTCAGGCAGTCGCGGAACAGCTCCCCCAGGGCCAGGCTCTTCTCCCGCAGGGCGGCCATGTCCACCTCCTGCCAGAGCCGCAAGGAGGCCTCCAGGGGGGCATAGATCAGCGCCGAGTGAGTGCCGGTACGGAAGCGGGTGATGCCCGGGGCCGGCGCATAGTCGCCGTCGAAGGCGAAGGGCGCCGCGTGGCCATGCCAGCCGGAAAGCGGCTGCCAGCCGCCGGCCTGGTGCTCCTCATGCACATAGAGAAAGGCCGGCGCCCCGGGGCCGCCGTTGAGGTACTTGTAGGTGCAGCCCACCGCATAGCGGGCGCCACAGCCGTGCAGGTCCACCGGCAGGGCCCCGGCGGAGTGGGCCAGGTCCCAGACGATCTCGGCGCCCTGCTCATGCACCTGGGCGGTGATGGCGGCCATATCGCGCAACCGGCCGGTGCGGTAGTTGACCTGGCTCAGCACCACGGCGGCGACCCGCTCATCCAGGTAGTCGGCCAGCGCCGCCCCCTCCGGCAGCACCCGATGCTCGAGGCCGGCGAAGCGACACAACCCCTGAGCGATATAGCCATCGGTGGGGAAGTTACCACCCTCGCTGAGGATCACCGGCCGCGAGCGCCCCTGGGACTCGGTGATATAGCCCAGCAGCTTGAAGAGGTTGAGGGTGATATTGTCGCTGACGACCACCTCGCCGGGCCCGGCGCCGATCAGCGGCGCCACCAGGTCGCCCAGGCGCTCCGGGGCATCGAACCAGCCCTGATTCCAGCCCTTGATCAGCTCGTCGCGCCACTGATCCCGAGTGGCGGCCAGGGCCTCCCGGGCGGCCAGGGGCTGGGCGCCGAGGGAGTTGCCATCCAGGTAGAGCACGCTCTCGGGCAGGGCGAAGCGGGCCTTGAAATCGGCCAGGGGGTCGCGGCGATCCAGTTCACGAACGCTATCCAGGGTCGGGGTCATGGGGCCTCCAGGGAATCGGGTGAGGAATCTGCCCCAAATTCTAGGAGAGACGAGCCGGGAAAGGCTTGCGTTATCTGGCGCCAATGGCTCAAGTTATGCAAAATTATTGCGCCGATAAGAGATTTTACACACATGGAAACCCTTGATAGGTTCGATCGTCGGATTCTTCACGCACTGCAGCGAAATGCCCGCCTGACCCTGGCCGCCCTGGCGGAGGCGGTCAACCTCTCCCCCAGCCAGTGCTCGCGACGCATCGCCCGCCTGGAGGAGTACGGGGTCATCCAGGGCCATGCCCTGCGCCTCGACCCGGAGGCCCTGGGGCTCAAGGTCACCGCCTTTATCTTCCTCTCGGTGGATAAGGGCCGCATGGCCTCGCCCAGGGACGCCGTAGCGGAGCTGCTGGCCCGGGACGAGGTGATCGACTGCCATGCCGTGACCGGCAGCCACGACTTTATCCTCAAGGTGCGGGTGGCCGACCTCGCCGAGCTCTCCCACTTCCTCTCCACCACCATCAGCCCCATGGAGGGCATTCGCGATATCGCCACCCAGGTGGCGATGAATACCCTCAAGGAAAACGGCCCCCTCAAGGTGATGTCCTGAGGGGGCCGACCGAGGGAGTCGGTATCGTTGCAGGCGCTCGCCGTCGGCGCCCGTTGCCGGCCTACATCCGGGTACGCACCGACCACAGCTCGGGGAAGAAGGTCAGCTCCAGGGCCTTGGAAAGGTAGCCGACGCCGCTGGTGCCACCGGTGCCGGGCTTGTGGCCGATGATGCGTTGCACCGTCTTCATATGGCTGAAGCGCCACTGCTGGAAGTGGTACTCGGTGTCCACCAGCTTCTCGGCCAGCTCGTAGAGGTCCCAGTGGTGCTCGGTGTCGCCATAGACCTCGGCCCAGGCCGATTCCACCTCGGGAGACGCCACATAGGGCTCGGCCCAATCGCGACTCAGCACCTCGTCGGGCAAGGCGAAGCCACGCCGGGCCAGTAGCCGCAGGCAGGTATCGTAGAGGCTGGGCGCCTGAAGCACCTCGGTGAGCCGCCGGTAGTGCTCGGGATGGGCGCGATGCACCTCCACCAGGGCGGGATGCTTGTTGCCCAGCAGGAACTCCAACTCCCGGTACTGGTAGGACTGGAAGCCGGAGCTCTGGCCCAGGCTGTCGCGGAAGCGGGCATAGTCCGCCGGAGTCAGGGTGGCCAGCACCTCCCAGGCCTGGATCATCTGCTCCTGGATGCGTGCCATCCGGGCCAGCATCTTGAAGGCGGGCCTCAGCTGGTCGGCGGCGATATGCGCCGCCGCCGCATGGGCCTCATGGAGACACTGCTTGAGCCACAGCTCGGAGACCTGGTGAATGACGATAAACAGCATCTCGTCATGCTCGTCGGTCAGGGGACTCTGGCAGGCCAGCAGCGGCTCCAGGGCCAGATACTGGCCGTAGCTCATCTCCTGGTCCCAGTGCACGCCCTCGTCATCCAGGCTCACCGAGGTGCGGCCCCGCTGCGGCTTGCTCATCGTCCCCTCCTCGTCTCGTGGCGGATCACTCCATGGTGCGCCCCTCCCGGGCAGCGGGCCAGGGGGTGCCTCAACGGTGGCGCGGAGTCATGCCAGGGCCAGGGAAGCCCGCAACAGCGCCCCGCTCGACAGGGTTTCCAGCACCGAGAAATGATGGGTATCGGCCACGCTCGACACCTCGATGCCTTCGAGCCGCTCGCCCCAGCACCGGGCGAGCTCCCGAGACTGCCAATGGAAGGCCTCGCTCTCCCACTCCCCCACGGCCAGATGCAGGCGTAGTCCGGGGTTGGGGCCAGTCCACAGCGGACTCAGCACCCGGGCCGTCTCCTCATCCGGCAGGCCGAGCAACGGCCCGAAACTCATATGGCGCATCGGCTCGAGGTCGAAGATGCCGCTGATCAGCAAGGCGGAGCGGATCGGAGTCGCCGGCATGGCCGGGTCCAGGGTCGGCCAGTCGCTACTGACCAGGCAGGCTCCCAGGTGTCCGCCGGCACTATGACCGGCGACCTGAATGCACTCCCGGTCGATGCCGTAGCGTTCGACCCCATGCCAGAGATGGCGCAGGGCCTGGCGCACGTCCTCGACCTGATCGGCGATGGTGACCTCGGGACACAGGCGATAGTTGAGCACTGCCACGGCCCAGCCCGCGGCCAGATGCCCGGCCAGCAGCGGAGCATGCTCGGCTTTGTCCATGGCCTGCCAGTAGCCGCCATGAATAAAGATCAACAGGCGAGCATGCGGTCGTGGCACGGGGAAGAAATCGAAGCGCTGCAGCCCTGCCTGACCATAGGGCAGGTCTCGAGATACCTTGCGGGTCGCCAGGGAGCGCTCACCCGCCTCCCGGAAAGCCGCTTCAATATCGGCTTGCCAATAGATGCTGGCGGCATTCAGCGCCATCCCCACCGTGATATCGGATACTGACTCGCGCTTTTTCATGGGGGATCCTCCCGAGTAAGGCGTCCAACCAGATAAAAGCCAAGCACTTGCCGCACATAAAAAGTGCCAGCCGATTGGCTGGCACAAAGCAAGCAGAGGTCGGGAGCCGGAAGGCTCCCGGTAAGGACGGAGAACGCGGCAATCAGAACTGGAACTGCACACTGGCCTGGATCCGGCTGGCATCCTCGGACTCGCCGTTGACCCGCTCGATATCGGAGTGCTGATACTCGATACCGGTGGAGAGGCGTTGATTGACGTCCCAGATCAGGTTGACGAAGGAGTACTGGACCTCATCCAGGCCGGCCTGGAAGCCGGCGATATCGTCCGGCAGGTCCTGGCTGAAGCGCGAGGTACCGATGGCGCTGGACCAGTCGCCGTTCCAGTTATGCTCCAGGGAGACGCCGAAGGCCTGGGAATCGACGCTCTCCAGCGAGCCGTTGTTGTCGATATAGGCGTCCGGGGTACGCAGGCCGGCTACGGCGTCCGGCACGTAGCTCAGGTAGCTGCCCAGGCCGCTGCCGACGGTGGCATTGGCCTTGAAGGTGGTGGCGCTCCCCAGGGGCAGGGCCAGTTGGGCGGCCACGCCGTAGCCGGTGGCACTCTCGTCCATGCCACTGGTGGCCTCGTTGGTGGCGAGTTCCTTGACTAGGGCGGAGATGCCGAAGTTGCGCCCATATTGATAGCGGGCAGTCAGGGTCGGCAGCGGGTTCTCGATATCCGCCCCGCCGTTGACCGGCGAGAGCGCATAGGAGGGATCTTCCAGGGAGACCGCGAAGGTATTGGGCCCGGCGCTATGGGTATAGCGAACCTGGGCCGGGCGACTGGTTTTTTTAATTTCATCAAGAGATCCCAGATTATTTTATTAAATTAAGGAAATTACAATCTTTATATCAGCGACTTTCTTCCACTCACCTCCTTGGGAAACGCCCCATCAGCCATGTATTTATCATTATCAAGCGTCACAGAAGAGGACAATAATCAACAGCGCTTCCCTGAATTCGTCTCGACCCAATCCGAATCTAACTTAACAAGGAAGCGCTTTATTTACTTCCGGGTGAAGGTCACAACAGCGCCAGGGTCAGCCAGGGCTGCCAGGCCAGCAACACCAGGGCCAGCAGGCTCATCAGCAGGAAGGGCCACAGCGCGCGGAAGATCTTCAGCGGCGGCACCCCGGTCATCGACGAGCCGATAAACAGCCCCGCGCCCACCGGCGGCGTCAGCAGCCCCAGCACCAGGGTCAGGCAGACCACCACCCCGAACTGGTAGGCGGTGATATCGAACTGCCCCTGGGCGATGGGCAGCAGGATCGGCACCACCAGGATCAGCGCGGCGATGCCGTCGACGATCATCCCCACCAGCAGCAGGATGCCCACCACCAGCAGCAGGAACAGGAAGGGGTCGTCGGTCAGCCCGGCGATCCAGGCCGCGGCCATCTGCGGCAGCTGCTCGTAGACCACCACCCAGCCGAACACCCCGGCGGCCCCGATCAGCATGATCACCAGGCCGGCATTGAAGGCGGTGCGCCGGAGGATCTCCGGCAGTCGGGCGAAGGTCAGGTCGCGGTAGACATAGCGGCCGATCAGCAGCGCCGCCAGCGAGGCCAGGGCCGCCGATTCGGTGGGCGTGGCCAGGCCGGCGAGGATGCCGCCGATGATGATCACCAGGATGCTCATGGCCGGCAGCCCCATCAGCAGAAAGCGCCTGGCCTGCTCGCGGCTCGGCCACTCCCCCACCGGATACTGCTGCACCAGGCCCACCGCGGCGATGGCCAGGAAGAACAGTCCGCCCATCATCAGCCCCGGGATGATGCCGGCGATGAACATGTCGGCGATGGGCACCTGGGCCATCACCCCGTAGAGCACGAAGAGCATCGACGGCGGGATGATCGGCGACAGCAGGCCGCCGGCGGCGGTAATGGCCGCGGCGAAGGGCTTGTCGTAGCCGTCCTGTTCCATGGCCGGGACCATGGCCCGCGACATGATGGCGATCTGCGAGGCCGCCGAGCCGACGATGGCCGCCATCATCATGTTGGCCACCAGGTTGATATAGACCAGCCCGCCGCGGAAGCCGCCGACCAGAATACGCGCCAGGTCGATCAGCCGCCGGGTCAGGCCGCCCTCGTTCATCAGCTCGCCGGCCAGCATAAAGAGCGGAATGGCCAGCAGGCCGTAGTTCTCGATGGCGCCGTAGAGCTGCTGGGGATAGGAGGCGAACAGCAGGGTATTGCCGGAATCGGCGATATACCAGGCGGCGGTGAGCGCCAGCACCAGGGCGATGGGCACCGCACCCAGCAGCAGCACGGCGAAGACGACGAGAGTCATGCGAGCCTCCTTTCCGCGCCCACCAGGCCCTTCAGGCCGTCGATCAGGTTGACGACGGCATGCAGGCTCAGCGAGACGGCGAAGATCGGCAGGCACAGCCAGGCCCAGAACTTGGGAATGCCCAGCGTGCGCGAGGTTTCGGAATACATGAAGTTGAAGGTCTCCCCCTGGAAGGCCTGGAGGTCGAAGCCGGTGGCCCACAGGGTCGCCGGGTCGTACCAGCGCCAGCACAGCACGGCCAGGAAGAGCGCGAAGAACAGCACCATGGCGTCGACGAGCAGATCCAGCCCCTGACGCAACCCGCCGGGCAGGGCATCGGCCAGCAGGGTCACGGCGACGCCCTCGCGGCGCTTGAGCACCGCCGAGGTGGTGAAGAAGGTCATCCAGATCATGGCGTGGATGGCCAGTTCGTCGGTCCAATAGAGGGCATGGCCCAGCGAGCGAGTGGCGATGTTGAGCAGGATCAGCAGGCTGATCACCGCTGCCAGCCCCGCCGCGATCACCCCTTCACAGCGGGCGATGCCGGACGAGAGTCGTTTGAGCATGACGGCCTCCAGGTGCCCCGGCGCCTGGCCGGGGCGGTTCGGGATCGGGATCGGGCGGGAGTTACTCGGCCAGCTCGGCGGCCGTCTCGCGCAGCGCGGCCAGCGACGGGGCCTTGGGCGTCCAGGTGGCCTCCCAGTCGGCGATGGCATCCTCGAAGAACGCGGGGCCGACCTCGGTGACGGTAATGTCCTGGCTGCGCAGCTCCTCGCCCCAGGCCTCATGGTGCTCCTGGAAGCGGGTCATGACGTTGTCGGCATGCTCGGCCATGGCGCTGCGGATCAGCTCGCGATCCACCCCGTCGAGCTGTGCCCAGACGCGCCCGGAGACCACCGCCACCATGGGGAACATCATGTGATTGGCGATCACCAGGTTGTCGGCCTGCTCGTAGAATTTGAGCAGTCGGATGGAGTCGTAATCCATGTCGATGGCATCGACCTGACCATTGGCCAGGGCGTCATAGACCGCGGGCAGCGGCAGCGGCGTGGGAGCGGCGCCGGTGGCCACATAGAAGTCGCGGATCGGATCGAAGGGGGTGATACGCACCTTGAGGCCGCTCAGGTCATCGGCGCTGTCGATGGGCTCACGGCTGAGGATCTGGCGCATGCCGGCCATGCCGTAGCCCACCCCGACCAGCCCGACCTGAGCCGGCATCTTGTCGAGCAGCCCCTCGGCCGTGTCCGAGTGCAGCAGGGCCACGGCATGATCGATGTCCTCCACCAGGAAGGGCGCGTAGAGGGCGCCGAAGTCCGGGATGCGGTTGGAGATCTCGGCCAGGGTCAGGAAGGCCATGTCCAGGGAACCGGCCTGGAGCTGCTGGACCATCTGCGCCTCGGTGCCGAGCTGCTGGGCGGGAAAGATGCTGACGCTGTGTTCGCCGCCGGAGCGCTCGGCCAGGGTTTCGGCGAAGCCCTCGGCCTCCTGGGTCCAGATATGCGACTGGGGGGTGATCAGGCCCAGCCGGAAGTCACGGGCCTGGGCGCTGAAGGCGGCGACGGCGAGGGTGGTCGCCACGGCGGCGGTCATCAGGGTCTTGAGCGTGTTCATGAGGAGGGTCTCTCTTGTTGTAGTCTTCGCTGGTGGCGCCGGCCCCGGAGGGCCGGCTATCGACGCGGGGCGCGTTACACCTTGGCGGTAGCGGCCTGCTGGCTGGCCTGATCCTGCTCGTCTTCCTTGGCCCGCGGGCGGTTGTGGCGATGCTGCAGCTCGGGATCCGCGGTCGCCGACAGCTCGACGTCGAACACCACCTCGGTGAAGGGTCCCTCGAGGCCGCGCTTGTCGGCCTCGGCGGCGTCCTCGATCCGCTGGCCCGGCACCACCAGCTCCTCGCGGGTGGCGAAGGCGAAGTCGTCGAAGGTGTAGGGATCGCCGGCCAGATTGATCTGGGTGGTCAGGTGCTGGTGCCCCGGCGCCGAGACGAAGAAGTGGATATGCGCCGGACGCTGGCCGTGACGGCCGAGCAGGTCGAGCACCTGCTGGGGCGGGCTGTCCGGCGGGCAGCCGTAGCCGGAGGGAATGATGCTGCGCACCGCGTAGCGGCCCTCGGCGTCGGTGATGATGGTGCGGCGCAGGTTGTACTCGCTCTGCGAAGGATCGAAGAAGGAGTAACCGCCCTTGGAGTCGGCGTGCCAGATCTCGACCCTGGCGCCGGCGACCGGGTTGCCGTCGGTGTCACGCACCTGCCCGGTCAGCCACATCACCTCGCCGTCCGTGTCGGTGCCATCGTCCATGCGTCCGGAGCCCTGGAGCTCCGGCGCGCCGGCCACGTACAACGGGCCCTCGATGGTGCGCGGCGTGCCACCGGTCAGGCCGGCCTCGGCATCGGCGGCATCCATGCGCATGTCCAGGTAGTGATCGAAACCCAGGCCCGGGGCCAGCAGGCCAAACTGGGTCTCCTTGCCGAGCTCGTTCACCAGGCTCACCGCCGACCAGAACTCCTCGGGCGTGACGTCGAAGTCGTCGATCAGCTTGAACAGGTCACCGACCAGGCGATGCAGGATCTGCTTGGCGCGCTCGCTGCCGCCGTCCTGGTCGAAGCCGGCGACGGCCTTCAGGAAGTCCTGCACCTCGGGGGTATCGAAGATCTTCACGGTCATGGTCGTTTCCTCGGTTATTGTCGTGTCGTTGGCGACCGGCGGGGCCGGGTTCAGCTGTCGTCCTCGCGGATCGCGGACGGGTGACGGCACAGCGGCGTGACGCGGATCTCCATGTAGGGAAAGAGCGGGAGGTTCGAGACGATCTCCTGCAGCTCGGCGTTGTCCTCCACGTCGAAGATGCTGACATTGGCGTAGCTGCCGGCGACCCGCCACAGGTGGCGCCACTTGCCGGCGCGCTGCAGGTCCTGGGCGTAGGCCTTCTCGGTCGCCTTGATCTCGGCGGCCCGCTCGGCCGGCATGTCCGGCGGCAGCTTCACGGTCATTTCCACCTGGAAGAGCATGGGCGTCTCCTTGGGATGCAGGGCGCGGCTCAGTCGCGGCGCCGATAATGGTTGAGCTTGTCCTCGTCGAGGGTGATGCCGAGGCCGGGTCCGGTCGGCAGGTCGACGCCGAACTCGTGGTAATGCAGCGGCCTGGCGACGATGTCGTCCTTGAGCAGCAGCGGGCCGAACATCTCGGTGCCCCAGGTCAGCTCGCCGAGGGTCGACCAGGCATGCAGGGAAGCCGCGGTGCCGATGGTGCCCTCCAGCATGGTGCCGCCGTAGAGGCTCACGCCGGCCGCCTGGGCCACATGGGCCAGCTCGAGGACGCTGCGAGGCCCGCCGGCCTTGGCGATCTTCAGCGCGAAGGCATCGCCGAAGCCACAGGCGGCCAGGGTGAAGCCGTCGCGGGCGTCATGGACCGCCTCATCGGCCAGCATCGGCACCACGAAGCGTTGCGCCAGCCGGGTCAGGCCAGCGAACTCCCGGGCCGGGATCGGCTGCTCGATGAGATCGATCCCGGCGGCCTCCAGGGCATCGATACCGCGGGCCGCGGTGGCCTCGTCCCAGGCCTGGTTGACGTCGACCCGCACGCTCGCCCGGTCACCCAGCGCCGCCTTGATGGCACCGACGTGACGCACGTCCTGATCCACCGGGTTGGCGCCGATCTTGAGCTTGAAGTCGCAGTGGCGGCGCTCCTCGAGGCGCTGGAAGGCCTCGTCGATGTCCTTCTGGGTATCGCCGCTGGCCAGCGTCCACAGCACCGGCAGGTGATCACAGCGGGCCCCGCCGAGCAGTGCCGCCACCGACAAGCCGCGGCGCTTGCCCTCGGCGTCTAGCAGGGCGGTCTCGAGCCCGGACTTGGCGAAGCTGTTGCCGCGGGCATGACGGGCCATGCGCGCCCGCAGGGCGTTGAGGTTGTCGGGCGCCTGGCCGATCAGCAGCGGCGCCAGGTAGGTATCGATGGTCTGCTTGATGCCCTCGGGGCTCTCGGGGCCATAGGCCAGGCCGCCGATGGTGGTGGCCTCGCCCAGGCCCTCGGTGCCGTCGGACAACCGCAGGCGAATGATGACCAGCGTCTGGCAGGCCATGGTGGTCATCGACAGCTTGTGCGGCCGGATGGTCGGCAGGTCGACCAGCAGCGTCTCGACCTCGTGAATCAGGATGTCGGACATCGGAGTCTCCAGGCGGCTCGCCTCGGGGCGCCGCTTGCATGCAATGAAAGTCGCTGGAGCCGGGCGGGAGCCACCCGGCGGTGGCGGTCAGCTCGAGACGAACTTCTCGAAGAACAGCCGGTGCTCGCCGACGTCGCGCTCCTCGAGCCATTGCTTCGAGGCCTCGATCATCGGTGGCGGGCCGCACAGGTAGGCATCGAAGGGCCGGGCCAGGAAATCCAGGTCGAAGAGATCGCAGACCACGCCCTTCCTGCCCCGCCAGGCCTCGCTGGGATTCATCACCACGGTCTCGTAGGCGAAGTCCGGCAGCGTGTCGGTGAAGCGATCCAGGCGGTCGAGCTCGCTGAGGTCGGTCTCCTGGGTCACGCCGTAACACAGCCGGATCGGCTGGGCGCAGTCGCCCGCCTCCTCGAGTTGCTCGAGCATGCCGAGGAAGGCCGAGAGCCCGGTGCCGCCCGCCACCATCAGCAGGGGGTTCTGCACCTCGCGCAGGTAGAAGGCGCCCAGCGGGGCCTCCAGGGAGATCGCATCGCCCGGCCGGGCGCGCTCGCGCAGATAGTCGCTCATCACCCCGCTGGGCAGCAGGCGGATCAAGAAGCGCAGCTTGCCGTCCTTCACCGACGAGGTGGCGAAGGAGTAGGCCCGCCATTCATCGGTGCCCGGCACCTCGAGGCGGGCGTACTGCCCGGGCAGGTACTTCAGCGCCTGGGCGGGATCGTCGAGGGTGATCTCGAGGATGGCGGCGGCGTCGGAGACCTGCTCCACGGCGCTCACGGTAGCGTCGTGCACCTCGGTGGCCACGCTGCACACGCTGGAGTCGACATCGAAGTAGAAGGAGCCGTGGTTGGAGAGCAGGCGAGTCTGGCAGGCCAGCACGTGACCTTGCTCGACCTCGTCCTCGGTCAGCGCCTCCTCGTCGATGTACTCGACGTCGACCTCGCCGGCCTCGCGCAGGCAGCGGCAGGTCCCGCAGACCCCTTCCCGGCAGTCCACCGGCAGGTTGACCCCGTGGCGCTGGGCGGCGTCCATCAGCAGCTCGTTGTCGTCGACCTTGACGAAGCGCGTGATGCCGTCCCGAAAGACGATGGCGGCTGTGTTATGCATGACTCGCCCTCCAGAGAAACTCAGACGTGGTAGAAATCCAGCACGGAATCGATCTTGTCGTTGAGCAGCACGCTGTGCTTGCGCAGGACCTTCCAGCCGTCGCCCTCGCCACGCAGGGTATAGTCGGCGGTGCCGAAGAAGTGGTTGCTCTCGCCGAAGCGATGGAAGTGAGTCACCCAGTTGACCCTGACCTGGACGATGCCGCCGCCCTGTTCCTCACAGCGCACGTTGTCGATCAGGTGCAGGGTCCGCGGCAGCGGGGTTGAGGCCGCGGACTTGCCGGTGCGCAGGCGGAAGACGCGGTCCTCGAGACCGGTGCGGTCGGCGTAGTACATCAGCGACATCTCGCGCTTGGGATCGCGGGTGACCTCTTCCTCGTTCTTCCACTGCGGGATGTGGAACTCGCACTCCGGGGCGAACTGGTCGAGGTAGCCGTCCCAGTCGCGGTCATCGCAGAGCTCGGCCAGGCGGTACATGAACTGCTCGATGGATTGCTGAAGAGTCATGGCTTACACCTCCTGGAGCTTGAGTGCTTTCTTTTCGAGGCCCTCGAGCAGCAGCCGCTGCCAGGTGCCGTGCTGGTTGACGTAGAGGCCCTCGTGGGTGAACTCGGTGCCGGTGATCACCGGCTGGATGCCGAGCACGCGGCTGTTGTGGGTCTCGCCGTACTGCCAGTCCTGGTGCCCTCGGGAGATGTCGCTCCAGCGGGAAGCACGCGCCTGGAAGCCCCGCTGCTGCTCGCGGAACTCCACCAGGTCGTCGGGGGTGCCCATGCCGGAGACGTTGAAGAAGTCCTCGAACTGGCGGATGCGGTTCTCGCGGTCGGCGTCGGACTCGCCCTTCACGCCCAGGCACAGGCTGATGACCTCGGTCTTGTTCCAGGCCACCGGGCGCACGATGCGCAGCTGCGAGCTGATCTGGTCCATGAAGAACAGGCTCGGGTAGATGTTCAGGTTGCGCAGGCGATGCATGGTCCACTCGGCGCGCTCGCGGGGGTGGATCTCGAGCATGCGCGGCATCACGGTGGCGTAACCGGGACGCACCTGGGGGTTGGGCATGTCGCTGAACAGCAGGCTGTGGCCGTTGGCGAAGGAGAACCAGCCATCGTCGGTGTCCTTGTCGCCGGCGCCGAGCTTGCTGTAGTCGAGGGTGTCGCCGTTGTCGCCGTGCTTCTGCACCTCGAGCTCGCGGCGGTGCTTCACGGTGGAGACATAGTTGTAGTGCACGGTGCTGACGTGATAGCCATCCAGGCCGTTCTCGTTCTGCAGCTTCCAGTTGCCATTGAAGGTGTAGGTGGACTTGCCCGGCAACACCTCCAGCTCACCGTCCTCGGCCTGCTCGACCATCATGTCGAAGAACAGCCGGGTGTCGCCGAGAAAGTCCTCGAGGCTCTCGGTCCCCTCGGCGTCCAGGCTGATGAAGACGAAGCCGCGGTAGCTCTCGATGCGTGCCTGCTTGAGGCCGCGGCTCGACTTGTCGAAGTCCGCCGGGTACTCGCTCGGCGCCTTGACCTTGACCAGGCGGCCGTCGGACTTGTAGCACCAGGCGTGGAAGGGGCAGGTGTAGGTGGACTGGTTGCCGCACTCGGTGCGCACCAGGGTCGCGCCGCGGTGCTGGCAGGTGTTGGCCAGGGCCCGCAGCTGGCCCTTGGCGTCGCGAGCGATGATCATCGGCTGGCGACCGGCCTGCATGGTAATGAAGTCGTTGTTGTTCGGGATCTGGCTCTCGTGGCAGGCGAAGATCCACTGCTTCTCGAAGATCAGTTCCATCTCGAGATCGAACAGCGCCTCGTCGGTGAACATTTCCCGGGCCATCTGGTAGACGCCGTCATCGGGGCGGAAATCGAGACAGTTCTCGACGAATTGCTGCCACTCGGGGATAGAGCGTTGTGCTGTCATCGGTCGTTACCGTCTTGTTGCTTGTCGGGTACGACCAACCTTAGGCATCCCCCCCTGGGGCCACTATGCGGTTATTGGAGGAAGGCTATTCACTTTTTCCGCCAGGCAGGATGCCCATGCCGGCAGTCTCTGAACCGCGCCGGCCAGTGACGGCTTCAGGGAAGCAACAGGAAGCGGCTTTGTCTCAACGCCGATTGGCGGTATCTTCTATGGAACTGGTCATTGCTTGACCAGGGTGGCAAAATGAGCCCACCAGTTCGCAATGCGCACATAAGAACGATATGCGAACACTGGCCTCGACCGTCTCTCCACGGCCATCGCGATGGCCCGATGACAACCACTCCCGACGGCGAGGCAAGGAGGAACCATGACTGTATCCCCTGCCCCGACGCGGCAACAGATCGCTGCCGAGTTCCAGAACCCCGACTCGGCCTGCCGCTGGATGAGTGGCATCAACGGCCCTCATCGCCTCGAGGTGCCGCGCCCCCGAGAGCTCAGCTTTCGTCACCAGGGCACCAGCCTGGGCAACGTCTCCATTGGCATCATCGAATATTCGACTCCCGTCCATATCGATATCGCCGACCTGACCCATAGCTACAGCATCAGCCTGCCCTTGCACGGTACCCAGAACTTCGAGCTCCGGGGCAACGCCTTCGGCTCCGACACCGATGTGGCCGCCATCATCTCGCCCAGCCAGCCGCTGCAGCTGAGCATGGACGAGAGCTGCCGGAAGCGCCTGGTACGGTTGTCGCGCCAGGCCATCGAACGCAAGCTATCTCAGGTGCTCAGCCGCGAACTGTCCCGCCCGGTCATCTTCGATCCACGCATGCCGCTGAGCGGCACGGTGCAGGAGTGGTGGCGAATGGTCGCGAATCTACAGGAGATGTTGGACGCAGACAGCTCGCTGTGCGACCTGCCCGAGGTGTGGAGCAACTTCGAGAATTCGCTGATCACCAGCCTGCTCTACACTCAGCCCCACAACTACTCAAGCGAACTACTGGACCGCCAGCAGGGTCGGCCGGCCTATCTCACCCGTCTCGAGACCCTGTTCCGGGACTCCCTGGACCACCCGCTGGGCCTGGCCGACCTGGAGCGTGTCGCCGGCGTCTCCCGAGAGCGCCTCTACCGCGATTTCCATGCCCACTTCGGCGTCTCGCCTATCGCCCACTTCCGTCGGCTGCGCTTCGAGCACGCGCGTCAATGTCTGGAACGGGCCGCCCCCCACGAGAGCGTCTCCAGCATCGCCATGGACTGCGGCTTCCAGCAGTTGGGGCGCTTCTCCCAGGAATACAAGGCGCGCTTCGGTGAGCTGCCTTCCGAGACCCTGAAGCGGACCACCCAAGCCCAGCTGCAGTAGCCCACGAGCAGCCGCCCCCGCCCGCGTCTACAGAGACTCTTCCAACTACCTGGGCGGACGAGTATGGCGTGTTGCTCCTCAGGTCCCGCAGAAGGTGCGGAACACGCGCTCGGTGGGCGGCGCCGGTAGGGTGTACTCCTCGCGGCCGGGCTGCTCGGTAAAGGGCTCGGCCAGCACCTCGCGCAGGGCCTCGAAGGGGGCGAAGTCGTCCTTCTCGACCGCCGCGGCCAGCGCCTCCTCTACCTTGTGGTTACGCGGGATATAGAGCGGGTTCACGGCGCGCATCCGCGTGGCGATGTCCGCCATCTCGATGCCCTCCCGGGCCAGCCGCTCGCGCCAGCGCGGCAGCCAGGTGCGGATGGGGTCGTCGCGCTCGAACAGCTCGAGCAGCGGGGCCTCGGCCTGCGGGTCACCGGCCAGCTCGGCCAGGCGGCGGAAGCTCAGGGTGAAGTCGGCGCGGCCGGCGTGCAGCGCCTCGAGCAGGTCCTCGGCCAGCTGGCGGTCGCCCTCCTCCTCGGCCGCCAGCCCCAGCTTGGCGCGCATCACCGCCAGCCACTCGGCCTCGTACTGGCCTTCATAGCGCTTGATCACCTCGGTGGCCCGCTCCACGGCGCGCTCCTGATCGTCGTCGATCAGCGGGATCAGGGTCTCGGCGAAGCGCGCCAGGTTCCACTGGGCGATCCACGGCTGGTTGCGGTAGGCGTAGCGGCCGCCCTCGTCGATGGAGCTGAACACCGTGCGCGCATCGTACGCCTCCATGAAGGCGCAGGGGCCGTAGTCGAGGGTCTCGCCGGCGATGGCGCAGTTGTCGGTGTTCATCACCCCATGGATGAAGCCGAGCCCCATCCACTTCGCCACCAGCGCCGCCTGACGCGCCTGCACCGCCTCCACCAGGGCCAGGTAGCGCCGGGTCGCATCGATCTCCGCCAGCTCCGGGTAGTGACGCTCGATGGCCATGTCGGCCAGGGTGCGCACCGCCTCCAGGTCGCCGCGGGCGGCGAAGTACTGGAAGGTGCCCACCCGCAGGTGGCTCGCCGCCACCCGGGTCAGCACGGCACCGGGCTCCGGCACCCGGCGGAACACCCGCTCGCCGGTGGTCACCGCGGCCAGCGCCCGGGTGGAGGGCACGCCGAGGCAGTGCATGCCCTCGCTGATCAGGTATTCGCGCAGCACCGGCCCCAGCGGGGCGCGGCCGTCGGCGCCCCGCGAGAAGGGCGTGCACCCGGCCCCCTTGAGCTGGATATCGCGCAGGCCCCCGTTCCGGTCCCGGACCTCGCCCAGCAGCACGGCGCGGCCGTCGCCCAGGCGCGGCACGAAGTTGCCGAACTGGTGGCCGGCATAGGCCTGGGCGATGGGATCGGCACCCTCCGGCAGCGCATTGCCGGCGAACCAGTCGGCGGCCTGGCGCTCGTCGAAGGCGCCCAGGTCGAAGCCCAGCTCCTCGGCCAGTGGCCGGTTGAAGGCCACCAGCCGAGGCTCGGGCACCGGCACGGGGGCGAAGCGCACGTGGAAACGCTCGGGCAGGCGGGCGTAGCGCAGGGTGAACTCGGGAAACATGGCGGCTCCGGTCGACGGCTGCGGCGCAGCCGGTGGATGGGTACCCGAGTATATCGCTCGGGATTGGGGCTTTCGACCCGTGCCCGGCGCCCCTCGTTCGGTCCCTTCGCCCTCGCCCCGCCACGACTAGAGTTCCCCGGCCGTTCAGCCCTCCAGGGTGAGCTGCTCGCGGATCAGCTCGGCCAGGCGCCGGGCCGGCTCGGTGGGCCGCCGCGCGGCGCGGTGCAGGGCCAGCTCCACGGCGGGCAGCGCCGGCAGGCCGCTCGACTCGTCCAGCGCCCGCAGCTGCGGGGTGAGCATGTTGCGCGTCACCACCACGATGGCCAGACCCGCCTGCACCACCGGCGCCAGCCCGGCCATGGACTGGCTGGTGTAGGCCACCCGCCAGTCGCGCCCCGCCGCGGCCAGTGCCGCCTCGGCCACCTCGCGGAACAGGTCGGCGCCCGGCGAATAGAGCGCCAGCGGCAGCGGGTCGGAAAGCGCCGGCTGGCGCTCCAGCCCCACCGCCCAGGCCAGCGGCTCGCGGCGGATCACCTCGCCGCCCGGCGAATGGCGCTGACGGGTCACCAGCGCCATATCCAGCTCGGCGGCACGCACCCGTTCCACCAGGTGGACGCTGGTGCCGCAGGCCACCTGCAGGCGCACCTCGGGGTAGAGCTGGTGGAACCAGGAGAACACCGAGGTGAGCAAGGGCGCATAGTCCTCGGGAATGCCCAGGTTCACCTCGCCGCTGACCCGGCGCGTGCGCATGTCGGCCAGCGCCTCGTCGTTCAGCGCCAGCAGCCGGCGGGCATGGCCCAGCAGCCGCTCGCCCTCGGCGGTGAAGCGCAGCCGCCGCCCCGCCCGCTCGTGCAGGGCCACCGCCAGCGACGACTCCAGCCGGCTCAGCTGCATGCTCACGGTGGACTGGGTGTAGGCCAGGCGCCGCGCGGCGGCGGTGACGCTGCCGGTATCGGCGACGGCCACCAGGGTGCGCAGCAGGTTCAGGTCGAGGGTCGGGGCGCGCATCAATACATCACCAATATTGATGAATTCAATCAATAAAGATCGATTTTGTGATGATTGTGGACCGGATAGGATGCCTGCGCCACCCACCCAGGCCAGGAGGTCCCGCCATGCAGATCCAGACGCCCCATCTCACCCGTTCCGGCTGGCAAGGCGCCGGCGCCGCCGGGCTGGCGGTGCTGCTCTGGGCGCTGGTGCCGCTGCTGGTGGCTGCCGCCGGCGAACTGCCGCCGCTGCGCCTCTCGGCGCTGGCGCTGCTGGCCGGCGCCCTGGGCACCCTGCCCATGGCGCGCCGCCGGCGGCATCGCGAGGCGCCGCTCACGAGGCGGCATGGCGTGGTGGTCTACCTCGGGGTGTCGCTGCTGGTGGCCGGGGCGGTGGGGGCCTGCTTCGCCAGCCTTTCCCTGGCGCCGGCCGCCGAGGCAGCGCTGATCACCTATACCTGGCCGGTGCTCTTCCTGCTGGCCGGCCAGTGGCTGGCGCGGCGGCGCCTGTCGCCGGCCACGCTCGGGGGCGCACTGCTGGCGTTCTCGGGCGCCGCCCTGCTGGTCGCTCCCCAGGCCCTGACGGGCGGCTTCTCCGGCGCCTGGGAGGGCTACCTGCTGGCGCTGGTGGCGGCGCTGTGCTGGGCGCTCTACTCGCTGGCCTGCCGGGTGCCCGCCTATCGCCTCGGCGAGCGCATGCCGCACCTGCTGCTCATCGCCAGCGTCATGACTGGCGCCGCCAGCCTGCTGTTGGAGGGGGTGCGCACCCTGCCCTCGCCCGACGCCCTGCTGGCCACCGCGGCCCTGGGGCTCGGGCCCTACGGCATCGCCATGCTGGCCTGGGACCGTGCCCTCAAGGACCCGCAGGCCCAGCGCCTGGGCAACCTGGCCCACGCCGTGCCGGTGCTGGCGACCCTCTTCCTGGTGCTCGCCGGGGTGACGGCGCCGGACTGGCGGCTGCCGGTGGCCGCGGTGCTGGTAGTGGCGGGCAGCATGACCGCGGGCCAGGAACCGTCGAGTGCCAGGCGCCCCGAGCCGCACCGCCGGTTTCGCCGGAGCTGAGGGCAGTTGCCTTCCGGATCGGGGCAGATTGGACATTCGACCTTCGGATGGGTAGGGTGATGGCCCCCGGATCAGGACAACACCGACAACCCCGATCCCCGACTGGCCGCGGCCACCGCGCCAGGCCACCCTGGTCTTGCCTCACCGCAGACTGGATCGCCGTACCTTCGACTGACCGTCGACGACGCCATCGATAGAGAAGGAATCCATGTCGCGCCACTACGCCGATGAGGGCCGGTGCATGCCGCGCCGCCCGCCGCCCGACCTCCCCCTCGCGGGGTAATGCCTCCCACGGCAGGCTCTGCCGTGCCTGATCGCCACCCCTGACGCCGCGCCGCTTCCGGTGCCGGTCGCCCGATGTCGGGCTGCCGCACAGCGTCGGTGTGTCGTGACCCTGGCACCCCCCCCAGCTCCATCGCCGCGTTCGGCATCCAGGCCCGCCCGGGATGCCCGGAACGCCTCCGTTCCACTTGCCGAGGGACCGCCCTTGAACAGCGAATCGCTCTACCAGTTCTCGACCCCGACCGTCATCCTGCTGCTGCTCGCCTTCTACGGCGGCACCTACCTGCTGACGCTCGGCATCCGCAAGAAAAACGAAGATGCCGACGCCTTCATGGTCTCCAATCACCGCGTGGGCTTCGGCATCGGCGCCGCCAGCATGACCGCCACCTGGATCTGGGCCGCCTCCTTCTATGCCGCCGCTACCTCCGGCTACACCTACGGCGTCTCAGGCCCGATCCACTATGGCCTGTGGGGGGCGCTGATGATCCTCTTCATCTACCCCTTCGGCCGGCGTTTCAGGAAGCTCGCCCCCAACGCCCACACCCTGGGCGAGCTGATCCACGCCCGCCACGGCGCCTCCAGCCAGTTGATCCTGGCACTCTCCAACGTACTGGGCAGCGTGATCAGCCTGATGGTGAACTTCACCGCTGCCGGCGCCCTGGTCTCGGTACTCTCGCCGCTCTCCTTCCAGGCCGGGGTGATCATCGCCGGCCTGGGCGTGCTGCTCTACACCCTGTGGTCCGGCTTCCGCGCCTCGGTACTGACCGACTTCGCCCAGTTGGTGGCGCTGATGGCCATCGCCGTGGTGATCATCCCCGCCGTCTTCTTCGCCATGGGCGGCCCCGGCGAATTGGTCGCCGGCCTCGACACCCTGAGCGCCGAGCAGGCGAACTTCTTCTCCTTCGAAGCCATCCTCAACCAGGGCGCGCCCTTCTTCGTCGCCGTGCTCGCCTACGCCATCGGTAACCAGACCATCTCCCAGCGCCTGTTCGCGGTGAACGAGGACCACATCAAACCCACCTTCCTCACCGCCACCGTGGGCTACGGCGCCATCGTCATCGGCCTGGGCATGATCGGCCTGATGGCGCTCACATTGGGCGTGGAGCCGCTCAACGGCGACATGAACAACTTGATTCCGCAGATGGTCTCCGGCTACCTGCCGCCGGTGTTCATCGCGCTGTTCTTCATCCTGGTGATCGGCTCGCTCTCTTCCACCGCCGACTCCGACCTCTCGGCGCTGTCGGCGATCATGATGGCCGACGTCTACGGCAAGAACCTCGCCCGCGGCAAGGCCGATCCGCGGCGCATGCTGCTGGTGGGGCGCCTGACCATGATCGTCGCCACGGCCATCGGCATCGTCTTCGCCAGCTTCTCCCTGGACATCCTGGTGATGCTGGTCTTCGTCGGCGCCCTGTGGGGGGCCATCGTCTTCCCGGTCATCGCCAGTTGCTTCTGGAATCGCGTGACCAACGCAGCCTTCACCACCTCGGTGCTGGTGGCCATGGTGCTGTTCTGTGCCGCGCGCTTCGAGCTGGTGGAGCTGGCCGGCCCCGGCGGCCTGTTCTTCGAACTGCTGGCCAGCATCGGTGGCGGCGTGATCATCGGCTTGATGGTGTTCGGCTTCCTCGGCCGCACCGCCGGCTTCGTCGCCGGCGCCCTGGCGCTGATCGCCATGCTGGTCTTCGCCACCGGCTTCCTGCGCGACTACACCGTGCTGCTCGCCTCCCTCACCGCCTACGGCGCCAGCACCCTGGTCTGCGTGGTGATGAGCCTGGCCAGCCGCGAGCGCTTCGACTTCGCCACCATCGGCGAACGAGTCGGCGACTACGACGCCCCCCATGAGGCGCCGACCCCTTCCGAAGACGACGGCGTCCCGGCTGCCGCCGGACTGGCTGCCCAGCGCTGATCTCATCACGCTGAACCCAACGCAACGCGGGCGCTGCCGTGCGTCGGCGGCGCCCGAAGGAGATTCGACATGACCGCACTCTATGGTTTCTACGTGCTGATCTGGCCCGCCCTCACCCTGGGGGTGCTGGCGCTGATCATCCGCGCGGTACTGCGCGATCGCCGCAAGGCAAAGGAAGAACGGCGCGAGCTGGTATGAAACGCGCCGCGAGGACGCCACGGGCCCTGAGGACAGGGCCCGAAGTTCCCCTTGGGGCCTGACCCGAATGACACTTACTTAAGGCATCACTGATGACGTAACCATTTGATATTAATGAAAACGGACGATGGATTGCGGTATTGTGTAAGTCGCGAAACCACA
>NZ_JAUFPL010000013.1 GCF_030409215.1 Halomonas ramblicola
CGGCGCCCCCGAGTTCGACACTTCCAGCTCGATTTTGGCCTGATTTCGGCACCTGTGGTCCGAGAATTCAGTGATTTAGCAAGTTACGGGCGAAATTGTTGTAGTGACACGTTTTTCTGTCGGCGCCTTGCCATCCATGGTTTGTCCGGTCTAATGTGATGACATGTTCGTCAAAGTCACCAAATCCGGCCCGCGTCGCTACGTGAAGCTCGTCGAGTCCTACCGCGACGAGGCTGGCAAGCCGCGCCAACGCGTCATCGCCACGCTGGGTCGCCTGGAGGCCGTCACGGCCGGGGAATCCAGCGCGCTGATCAATGGCCTGCTGCGTGTCTCGGGCCAGCCGTCTCTCGAAGAAGGCACCGGCGAGACCGACTTCGCGCCGGCGCGTTCCGTTGGCGATACCTGGCTGCTGACATCGCTCTGGAAGGAGCTTGGCCTGGATGACGCCTTCCGGCGGGTGCTGCGCAGCAAGCGGCAGTTCGATGCTGAGAGGCTGCTGCGGGTCATGGTGTTCAACCGCCTCTGTGATCCGGAATCCAAGCTCGGTGTGCTGCGCTGGCTGGACGATGTGCTGGTGCCCGACGTCGACACGGCCTCGATCAGTCATCAGCACCTGCTGCGCACCATGGATACCCTGTCGGACTGCAGCGAAGTCCTCAATGACGTGCTGGCCCAGCAGCTCAAGCCGCTGATCGATCAAGAACTCTCGATCGTCTTCTACGACCTCACCACGATCCGAGCAGAGGGGAGTACCTCGCTCGAGGGTGATGTCCGCCATTACGGCCCGTCGAAGGCGGGCGGGATCGGCCGACAGTTCATGTTGGGCGTCGTGCAGACGGCGGAAGGCCTGCCCATCCACCATGAGGTATTCGACGGCAACGTCGCGGAAACTCGGACGTTGCTGCCGACCATCGAGACCGTAACAAAGCGCTTCAACGTGCGGCGTGTCGTGCTGGTCGCCGACCGGGGTTTGCTGTCCCTGGATAACCTCGAGGCCTTGTCAGCCGTAAAGATCGAGGGGCGCCCCCTCGAATTCATCCTGGCGGTGCCGGGTCGTCGATACAGCGAGTTCGATGACCTGTTGAAGGCGTTCCACCAGACCCACTGCCAGAATACCGATAGCGAAGCATACGGCGAGATGGCATGGCAGGATCATCGGTTGATCGTGGCGCACCGGCCGGAGGTCGCCAAGGCGCAGACGTTAGCACGCGATCAGAAGATCGAGGCACTGCAGGCCGATGCACGCCAGTGGTTCGATAAGCTGGATCATCAGGATGCTGGGCGGCGCTATCGCGGCAGAAAGCTCTCCGATGCCGGCGTGACGGCCAGGTTCTACAAGGCCGTCACTGACGCTCATCTCGGCCATATTCTCAAGGTCGATCTGACCGCCGAGACGTTCAACTATGTGCTGGATCAGCGAGCCCTCGATCGAGCACAAATGCTGGATGGCAAGCTGCTTCTGGTCACCAATATGGTCGATCATGACCCGCAAGAGATCGTGGAGCGCTACCGAGCGCTGGCCGACATCGAACGTGGCTTCCGGGTGTTGAAGAGCGACATCGAGATCGCACCGGTCTATCACCGCTTGCCAGATCGCATCCGCGCCCATGCCTTGATCTGCTTCCTTGCGCTGGTGCTTTACCGCGTGCTGCGGATGCGGTTGAAGGCCAGTGATAACCCATTGTCGCCGACGCGGGCGCTGGAAATTGCCCGCAAGATCCAATTTCACCAGGTCCTGCTTCACCGTCGCGAGACGGCGAGCGGCCTGACCAAGTTGAAGCCTGAACAACGCGATCTCTTCGAGGCGATTGGCGTGCCGGCACCTGCCGCATCACGCTTGTAGTGCCAATTTTGAAAACGCGTTTCCAGGCTAATCAGTGGTTTACGCTTCTATCTGTCGAACTCGGGGG
>NZ_JAUFPL010000014.1 GCF_030409215.1 Halomonas ramblicola
CCGCCCTGGCCGAAACCGCCGCCCTGCTGACGCTGCGAAAAAAGGCCCGGGCGATCTGGGGGGACGAGGACGAATGATCAGTGGCCCGGATCGCCAACATGCTGTCGAGCTGATCGACGAGGCCCGCGCCAACGGCGCCCGTCTCGAGCCCGCCTGTCGTGCGCTGGGGCTCACCGCCCGCACCTATCAACGTTGGACGCGTGACGGCGACCTCCAGGAGGATCAGCGCCCTTTTGCCGAACGGCCGGTGCCCGCTAACGCCCTGACACCGGCCGAAGAGCAGGCGATCCTCGAGGTGTGCCACCGGCCGGAATACGCCAACCTGCCGCCGGAGCAGATCGTGGTGCGGCTGTTCGATGACGAAGCGCGCTATCTGGCCTCGCCCTCGACCTTCTATCGCGTCCTGCATAAACACCGTGAGGTCGTCCACCGCGGCCGCGCCAAATCGCCCAAGCGCCACGCGCGGCCCACGACCTACCATGCCACCGCGCCGAACCGGGTTTGGACATGGGATACAACGTGGCTCGGCGGGCCCATCAAGGGCCAGCACTACTACCTGGTGATGCTGCTCGACATCTACAGCCGCAAGATCACCGGCTGGGAGGTGTTTCTGGCCGAATCGGCCCACAACACGCGTACCGTGTTGGAGCGTGCTGTGCTGGCGGAGCAGGTGATCGACCAGCCCCTGGTGCTGCACGCCGACAACGGCAGCCCATTCAAGGGCGCGACGCTGCTGGAGAAGTTGCACGATCTCGGCATCACCCCGTCGTTCAGCCGGCCGCGGGTCAGCAACGACAATCCGTACTCGGAGTCGCTGTTCCGTACCTGCAAGTACCGGCCCTGTTATCCGGCAGACGGCTTCGGCAGCCTCGATGCTGCCAGGCAG
>NZ_JAUFPL010000015.1:0-11380 GCF_030409215.1 Halomonas ramblicola
ACGCCCGGGAGCAAGCTCCCGTCGTTTCCGCTCGACTTGCATGTGTTAGGCCTGCCGCCAGCGTTCAATCTGAGCCATGATCAAACTCTTCAGTTTAAGATCATATAGTCCTTACCCCGTCGCTCCGAAAAGCAACAAGAAGCGGACCAAACTTGGCTCAAGGTTCAAACGTTCTCAAAAAGACCCGAAAGCCTTTGACGAGTCGCTTGCCTTGATGGTTCGTGTGACGTGATCACCGACCCATCGACAAGCGCCCACATGAATTACCTGATCGATTGTTAAAGAGCGTCTCGCTGGCCGTCGTGCCGCCGAAGCGACCTCGCCGGCGCCCTGCGAGGAAGGCGTATTCTACGTGATCGGCGCCGACTGTCAACTGCGATCTGGCGATCGCCGGAGCGTGATGGGCCTGGCCCGACACCCTCCCGGTTGACCGGTATCGCCACCTGGGCGACCGCCGATCGAGTGGCGCGCATTCTACCGAATCCGCCGCGCCTGTCAACCGAGCCCTTTCGATACCTTCCGAAAAACCTCAGACAGAACAAGCGCTTCCGCCACTCTCCACCGCTGGCAACGTGACCCGTCGCCGGCAGCGGATGCGTACTTTACGGACATTCGACGAAAGGCGCAACCCCTCCCGTAAAAATAAATCTAGACCATCCTGCGCCCACCTACCAAGGCCGTTTCGACCCCGCCGCACGCGTGGCGCCGTCAGATCATGAACTGATCCATGAAGCGGTGCACCGGCGTGGCCTCCAGGCGCTGCTGGTCACGGCACAGCGCCAGGATCCGCTCGCTGCGCGCGGCCGGGAAACGCGTGGCCAGGTGACGCCGGAACTTCTCCTCCAGCACCGGGATGCCCTCCTCGCGACGCCGGCGATGGCCGATGGGGTACTCCACCTCGACCCTGTCGGTCGCGGAGCCATCGCGGAAGAACACCTGCACGGCATTGGCGATGGAGCGCTTGTCCGGGTCCAGGTAGTCGCGGGTATAGCGCGGCTCCTCGACCACCTCCATCCGGTCGCGCAGCTCGTCGATCAGCGGATTGGCCGCGTGGAAGTCGTCCTCATAGTGTTCGGCGGCGAGTTCGCCGTGGATCAGCGGCACCGCGGTCATGTATTGCAGGCAGTGGTCGCGGTCGGCGGGATTGGCCAGCGAGCCGGCCTTGGAGATGATGCGAATCGCCGACTCATGGGTGGTGATGACGATGCGATCGATCTCCGCGAGGCGCTCCTTCACCTGGGGATGCAGGGTCACCGCCGCCTCACAGGCGGTCTGGGCGTGGAACTCCGCCGGGAAGGAGAGCTTGAAGAGGATGTTCTCCATCACGTAGCTGCCCAACTCGCGCTGAAAGGTGAAGCGCCGCTCGCTCTCGGGCTTGAGCTGCTGGTCCTTGTTGGTCTTCGCAAAGAGCACATCGTAGAAGCCCCACTGAGGCGCGCTGAGTGCACCGGGGATGCCCATCTCGCCGCGCAGGGCGATGTCGGCCAGGCGCACCGCCCGGGACGTCGCATCCCCCGCCGCCCAGCTCTTGCGCGAACCGGCGTTGGGGGCATGGCGATAGGTGCGCAGGCTCTGGCCGTCCACCCAGGCGTGGGACAGCGCCGAGAGCAACTGCTCGCGGTCGGCGTCCATCAGTTTCGCCGCCACCGCGGTGGAGGCCACCTTGACCAGCACCACATGGTCGAGGCCGACCCGATTGAAGGAGTTGTCCAGCGCCAGCACGCCCTGGATCTCGTGGGCCATGATCATGGCCTCGAGCACGTCGCGCATGACCAGCGGCGCCTCGCCCTGGGCCACCCGCTGCTGGGCGAGGTGGTCGGCGAGGGCCAGGATGGCCCCCAGGTTATCGGAGGGATGCCCCCACTCCGCGGCCAGCCAGGTATCGTTGTAGTCCAGCCAGCGCACGATGGCGCCGATGTCCCAGGCCGCCTTGACCGGATCCAGGCGGAAGGAGGTGCCCGGCACCCGGGCCCCGTGGGGCACCAGCGTGCCCTCCACCAGCGGTCCCAGGTGCTTGGTGCATTCGGGGAAGCGCAGTGCCAGCAGGCCACAGCCCAGGGTATCCATCAGGCAGTGCCGCGCGGTCCGCCAGGCTTCCTCGCTGTCGATGCGGTAGTCGAGCACATAGTCGGCGATTCTCTGCAGCTCGGGATCGTAGTCCGGCCGCACATTGGCTTCCACGGTGGCACTCATGGCGTCTTCCTCCTCTCGCAGGACGGCCCCGGGCGTTCCGCGGCTCCCTTCACTATAGGAAAAACACGCGCACCCCGGGCCAGGCGACCCGGGGTGCGCTACGACCGCTGCAGCGAATCAGAAGCTGTCGGCGGGCACGCGCACCCAGCCTTCCATCAGCACCCGGGCGCTGCGGCTCATGATCGCCTGGTCGATCACCCAGCGCCCGTGCACCCGGCTGGCCTCGGCGCCGACCCGCAGGGTGCCGGAAGGGTGGCCGAAGGTGACGGCGCTGCGCTGGCCGCCGCCGGCGGCCAGGTTGACCAGGGTGCCCTCGATCGCCGCCGCCGAGGCTATGGCCACCGCCGCGGTGCCCATCATGGCGTGGTGCAGCTTGCCCATGGAGAGCGCCCGCACCAGCAAATCGATCTCCTCGGCCGCGACCGCCTTGCCACTGGAGGCGGTATAGCCGGCCGGCGACGCCACGAAGGCCACCTTGGGGGTGTGCTGGCGGCCGGCGGCCTCGCCGAGCTCCCGGATCAGCCCCATCTTCAGCGCCCCATGGGCACGGAGGGTCTCGAACCTCTCGAGTGCCTCGGCATCGCCGTTGATGGCCTCCTGCAGCTCGGTGCCGGAGTAGCCAAGATCGGCGGCGTTGACGAAGATGGTGGGAATGCCGGCGTTAATCATCGTCGCCGGGAGGACCCCGATGCCCGGCACCTCCAGGTCGTCCACCCGATTGCCGGTGGGGAAGATGGAGCCCTCGCCGTCCGCCGGGTCGACGAAGGCCACCGGCACCTCGGCCGCCGGGAAGGTCACGCCGTCGAGTTCGAAGTCGCCGGTCTCCTGGACCCGGCCGTCGACCATGGCCACCCGGCCGATGATGGTCTTGCCGATATTGGCCTGCCAGATGCGCACCTCGGCGACGCCGTCGTCGGGGAGGCGCGCCGGGTCCACCAGGCCGCTGGCGATGGCGAAGGGCCCCACCGCCGCCGAGAGGTTGCCGCAGTTGCCGCTCCAGTCGACGAAGGGCGCGTCGATGGCCACCTGACCGAACAGGTAGTCGACGTCGTGTTCCGGCGAGGCACTCTTCGACAGGATCACCGCCTTGCTGGTGCTCGACGTGGCCCCGCCCATGCCGTCGATCTGCTTCTGGTAGGGGTCGGGGCTGCCGATCACCCGCAGCAGCAGGCGATCGCGGGCCTTGCCCGGCACCCGCGCGGCCTCGGGCAGGTCGTCGAGCCGGAAGAAGACCCCCTTACTGGTCCCCCCGCGCATGTAGGTCGCCGGAATGCGGATCTGGTTCATGCTCCCGCCACCTCCGCGGCCTCGAGGAAGTCCTGGGCGAAGCGCTGCAGCACGCCGCCGGCGGAGTAGATGGAGACCTCCTCGGCGGTATCCAGGCGACAGGTCACCGGCAGCCGCTCGCTGCCGCCGTCACGGCGATGGATCACCAGGTCGAGGGTGGCACCCGGCGCCGGCTTGCCCTCCACGTCGTAGGTCTCGGTGCCGTCCAGTCCCAGGGTCCGGCGGGTGGTACCGGCCTCGAACTGCAGCGGCATCACCCCCATGCCGATCAGGTTGGTGCGGTGGATGCGCTCGAAGCCCTCGGCGACGATCGCCTCCACGCCCGCCAGGGCCACGCCCTTGGCCGCCCAGTCGCGGGACGAGCCCTGGCCGTAGTCGGCGCCGGCGATGATGATCAGCGGCTGCTTGCGCTCCATGTAGGTCTCGATCGCCTCCCACATGCGCACCACCCGGCCCTCCGGCTCGAGGCGCGCCAGCGAGCCCTGGATCACCTCGCCCGTCTCGTCGCGCACCATCTCGTTGAACAGCTTGGGGTTGGCGAGCGTCGCCCGTTGGGCGGTGAGGTGGTCGCCGCGGTGGGTGGCGTAGGAGTTGAAGTCCTCCTCCGGCAGGCCCATCTTCGCCAGGTACTCGCCCGCCGCGCTGTCCGGCAGGATGGCATTGGACGGCGACAGGTGGTCGGTGGTGATGTTGTCCGGCAGGATCGCCAGCGGGCGCATGCCCTTGAGCCCGCGCTCGGCGGCCATGTTGCCCTCCCAGTAGGGCGGGCGACGGATGTAGGTGCTCCGGGGGCGCCACGCGTAGAGTGGATCGACCCGGGCACGCGCGCTCTTGTCCAGGTCGAACATCGGGATATAGGTGTCGCGGAACTGCTCGGGCTTCACCGCCTGCCGGACGATGGCGTCGATCTCCTCGTCGGCGGGCCAGATATCCATCAGCGTCACCGGCTTGCCGTCCGGGTCATGGCCCAGCACGTCCTTCTCGATGTCGAAGCGAATGGTGCCGGCGATGGCGTAGGCCACCACCAGCGGCGGCGAAGCCAGGAAGGCCTGCTTGGCATGCGGGTGGATGCGGCCGTCGAAGTTGCGGTTCCCCGAGAGCACGGCCACCGAATAGAGGTCGCGGTCGACGATCTCCTGCTGGATCCTCGGCTCCAGGGCACCGGACATGCCATTGCAGGTGGTACAGGCATAGGCCACCACGCCGAAGCCGAGATCCTCCAGTTCGGGCAGCAGCTCGGCCTCCTCCAGGTACATCTTCACCGTCTTGGAGCCCGGCGCCAGCGAACTCTTCACCCAGGGCTTGCGGGTCAGGCCCAGCCGATTGGCGTTGCGGGCGATCAGTCCCGCGGCCACCATGTTGCGCGGATTGGAGGTGTTGGTGCAGCTGGTGATGGCGGCGATGATCACCGCGCCATCGGGCATCCTGCCCTGTCGCTCCTCGGCCCGGGCCTTGTCCAGGTCCACGGCGATGCCGCGCCTGGCCAGTTCCGACGTGGGCAGGTGGGCATGGGGGTTGGAGGGCCCGGCCAGGGTCCGCTCGACGCTCGACAGGTCGAAGCGCAGCACCCGCTCGTACTCGGCGCCCTTCAGGCTATCGGCCCACAGGCCGACCTGCTTGGCATAACGCTCCACCAGCGCCACCTGGTCGTCGTCGCGCCCGGTGAGCCTCAGGTAGTCGAGGGTCTGGTCGTCGATGTAGAACATCGCCGCGGTCGCCCCGTACTCCGGCGTCATGTTGGAGATGGTGGCCCGGTCGCCCACGGTCAGCGCCTCGGCACCCTCGCCGTAGAACTCCAGGTAGGCCCCCACCACGCGTTCGCGGCGCAGGAACTCGGTGATCGCCAGCACCAGGTCGGTGCCGGTGATGCCCGGTTGCAACTTGCCCGTCAGCTCCACGCCGACGATGTCGGGCAGGCGCATCATGGAGGCGCGGCCCAGCATCACGCTCTCGGCCTCGAGGCCGCCCACCCCCACCGAGATCACCCCCAGGGCGTCGACCATGGGCGTGTGGCTGTCGGTACCCACGCAGGTATCCGGGAAGGCCACGCGCCTGCCGTGCTCGTCCGGGCGCACCTGCACCACCGGCGACATCTTCTCCAGGTTGATCTGGTGCATGATGCCGTTGCCCGGCGGGATGACGTCGACGTTCTCGAAGGCCGTCTTGGTCCAGTCGATGAAGTGGAAGCGGTCGTCGTTGCGGCGATCCTCGATGGCACGGTTCTTCTCGAAGGCGTCCTTCTCGAAGCCGGCATGCTCCACGGCCAGGGAGTGGTCGACGATCAACTGGGTCGGCACCACCGGGTTGACCTTGGCGGGGTCGCCGCCCTTCTCGGCGATGGCGTCACGCAGGCCAGCCAGGTCGACCAGCGCGGTCTGGCCGAGGATGTCGTGGCACACCACCCGGGCCGGATACCAGGGGAAGTCCAGGTCGCGCCGGCGCTCGATCAGTTGCTCGAGTGCATCAGTGAGCAGCGTGGGGTCACAGCGGCGCACCAGCTGCTCGGCCAGCACCCGGGAGGTGTAGGGAAGGGTGGCATAGGCACCGGGTCGGATCGCCTCGACGGCCTCACGCACGTCGAAGTAGTCCAGCACGGTGCCGGGAAGCGGTTTGCGATAGTCGGTATTCATGGCGTCGGGCGTCTTCCAGGTGGGATCGGGGCACGAGCATCGAGGGCGGCGACCCCGCGGGACCGCCGTCCGGGTGGGTCAGTCGCGCTGCTCGAGCGGCACCCACTCGCTGTGCTCCGGACCGACGTAGTCGGCGCTGGGGCGGATGATGCGGTTGTTCTCGCGCTGCTCGAAGACGTGCGCGCACCAGCCGGTCACCCGCGAACAGACGAAGATCGGCGTGAACAGCTTGGTGGGGATGTCCATGAAGTGGTAGGCGCTGGCGTGGAAGAAGTCGGCGTTGCTGAACAGCTTCTTCTCGCGCCACATCACCGCCTCGACGCGCTCTGAGACCGGGTAGAGCACGTTGTCGCCCACGTCCTCGGCGAGCCGCTTCGACCACTGCTTGATGATGGCGTTGCGCGGGTCGGACTCGCGGTAGATGGCGTGCCCGAAGCCCATGATCTTTTCCTTGCGCTCGAGCATGCCGAGGATCTCGCGCTCGGCCTCCTCCGGCGAGGTCCAGTTCTCGATCATCGCCATGGCCGCCTCGTTGGCCCCGCCGTGCAGGGGGCCGCGCAGCGAGCCGATGGCGCCGGTCACACAGGAGTGCATGTCGGAGAGCGTGGAGGCGCAGACCCGCGCGGTGAAGGTCGAGGCGTTGAACTCGTGCTCGGCATAGAGGATCAGCGAGACGCTCATCACCCGGGCGTGCAGCTCGGAGGCCGGTTCGCCGCGCAGCATGTGCAGGAAGTGGCCGCCCACGGACTCGTCGTCGGTCTCGGTGTCGATGCGCACGCCGTCGTGGCTGTAGCGGTACCAGTAACAGATGATCGACGGCAGCACGGCGAGCAGGCGGTCGGAAACGTCCTGCTGCGCCTCGAAGCTCTCCTCGGTCTCCAGGTTGCCGAGCATGGAGGCGCCGGTGCGCATCACGTCCATGGGATGGGCATCCCTGGGGATCTGCTCGAGCACGGCCTTGAGCGCTGCCGGCAGGCCGCGCAGGCCCTTGAGCTTGGTGATGTAGGCATCGAGCTCGGCCCGGTTGGGCAACTTGCCCTTGAGCAGCAGGTAGGCGACCTCCTCAAAGTGCGCCTTCTCGGCCAGCTCGGCGATGTCGAAGCCGCGATAGGTCAGGCCGGCGCCGCTCTTGCCCACGGTGCACAGGGCCGTGCTGCCGGCGCTCTGGCCACGCAGGCCGGTGCTGCTGACGGGTTTGTCTGTCATGACGTGTTTCCTCTCTGGCGTGTCGTTGTCGTTGGTATCGTCGTACCGGAATCAGGCGTCGTCGCCCTTCTCCGCGAAGAGGGCGTCGAGCTTGCGCTCGAAGGCGTGGTAGTCGAGGAAGTCGTAGAGCTCCTCGCGGGTCTGCATGATGTCGACCACGTCCTGCTGGTGGCCGTTCTCCAGGATGCTGCGGTAGACCTTGAGCGCCGCGGCGTTCATGGCGCGGAAGGCCGACAGCGGATAGAGCACCATGCGGCAGCCCACCTCGCCGAGTTCCTGCTGGGTGAACAGCGGCGTGGCGCCGAATTCGGTGATGTTGGCCAGGATCGGGGCATTCACCCGTTCGCAGAAGGCCCGGTAGTCGTCGAGGGTGTGCACCGCCTCGGCGAAGATGGCGTCGGCACCGGCCGCGATGCAGGCGTTGGCGCGCTCGATGGCGGCGTCGAGCCCCTCCTTCTGGAAGGCATCGGTGCGGGCGATCAGGATGAAGTCCGGATCGAGGCGCGCATCGGCGGCGGCCTTGACGCGGTCGACCATCTCGGCCTGGGAGACGATCGCCTTGTTGGGGCGATGCCCGCAGCGCTTCTGGGCCACCTGGTCCTCGAGGTGCACGGCGGCCACGCCGGCGCGCTGCATCTCCTTGACGGTGCGGGCGATGTTGAAGGCCCCGCCCCAGCCGGTATCGATGTCCACCAGCAGCGGCAGCTCGGTGGCGCCGCAGATGCGATGGGCGTCCTCGACCACGTCGTTCATGGTGGTCATGCCCAGGTCCGGCAGGCCGAAGGAGGCGTTGGCGACGCCGCCACCGGACAGGTAGATGGCCTGGTGGCCCACGCGCTCGGCCATCATCGCGGTGTAGGCGTTGATGGTGCCGACGATGGGCAGCGGGCGGTTGGCTTCCAGGGCGGCGCGGAAGCGCGCGCCGGGAGTCTGCTGGGTCATGGATGTCTCCTTGTGATGTTCGGCAGCCGGACGCTCAGGGGGTCGCCTCGGCCTCCTCCTCGAGGACGGCGGCGTAGCGGTCGACGACATTGTCGCGCGAGGCGCTGACGTGGCGCCGCATCAACAGTTCGGCGAGCTCGGCGTCGCCGGCCTCGATGGCGTCGACGATGCGGTGGTGCTCGACGAAGGCGCGCTGGGGCCGGGTGCCGCTGGCACTGAACTGGGTACGATAGAGCCGCACCAGGTAGTAGAGGTCGTCACACAGCATGCCCATCAGCATCTTGTTGTGACTGCCCTGGACGATGCGGTAGTGGAAGTCGAGGTCGCCCTCGCGCTGGTAGTAGGCCTCGCCGCGCTTGAGGTCGCTCTGGCGCTCGTGCACCGCCAGCACCTCGCGCAGGCCGGCGATCTCCTCGGCGTTCATGTGCTGGGCGGCGAGCCGCGCAGCCATGCTCTCCAAGGCCTCGCGCACGTCGAACAGCTCGAGCAACTCCTTGATGGAGAGCTTGACGACCCGGGCCCCCACATGGGGCACCCGCTCGATCAGGCGATGCGCCTCGAGGCGGCGCATCGCCTCGCGCAGCGGCCCCCGGGAGATCCCGTAGGTGCGCGAGAGCCCCGGCTCGGTGATCTTGCTGCCCGGTGCCAGCTCGCCGCGGACGATGGCATCCTGCAACTGCTGGAAGACTCGCTCGGCGAGGGTGCGGACCTCGGGGCTGGATGGTTCGGCTGCGACTGGCTTCATGGTCATTGTCGACAATTAAGGAGTGAAGGAAGAGTAGCGACTGCCGTGATACGGGTCAATAACCCACCATCGCCGGGTTCGTTCGCCTTTGGTTGTAGACAACCTACCCACCTGGCGAGCCAATGTCGACCATGCCTCGTCAAGCGTTGAGGCCCGCCCGGCCATCGGGCGAGGACAAGCCGGCGCACGGCGCCTAGAATGGGGCGCCTGACAACACAGGCGCCCCGATGACTGCAAGACTCCAGATCACCCCCCTGCCCTATCGCGACGACCCCCTGGACGACTTCGCCCGGCTGCGGCGCCGCCCGGGCGCCGTGCTGCTGGACAGCGGCCGGCCCGTGGCCCCCGGCGGACGCTACGACATCCTCTCCAGCGACCCCCTGGCGGTGCTGGAGGTCGATGCCCGGAGCGGCGTCTCCGGCGCGCCCGAACTGGCCGGCCTGTCGCCCTTCGCCGCCCAGCAGGCGCTGCTGGAGCGCCTGCCGGAGCCCCTGACCGACAGCGACCTGCCCTTCCTCGGCGGGCTGATCGGCTACTGGAGCTACGACCTCGGCCGCCACCTGGAGCCGGTGGGCGACCGCGCGCGCCCCGCCGTGAGCCTGCCCGCCAGCCGCGTCGGCCTCTACGACTGGGCGCTGATCGTCGACCACGCGCGCCGCGAGGCCTGGCTGGTGGCCACGCCCGAGCGACGCCGCCAGGCACTCGGCTGGCTGGGCCAGGCCCCCGCCCCGGAGGCCCCCTTCCGGCTCACCGCGCCCTTCGCCGCCGAGCTGGAACGGGACGCCTACCTGGCCCGCTTCGACGCCGTACAGCGCTACATACGCGCCGGCGACTGCTACCAGATCAACCTCGCCCAGCGCTTCAGCGCGCCCTTCGAGGGCGACCTCTGGGCGGCCTACCGGCGCCTGCGCCGGGCCACCCCCACCCCCTTCGCCGGCTACCTGGCCTGGGCCACGGAACGGGGGGAGCAGGCGATCCTCTCGCTGTCGCCGGAGCGCTTCGTCGAGTGTCGTCAGGGGCGCGTGGAGACCCGCCCCATCAAGGGCACCCGCCCACGGGGCGACACCCCCGAGGCGGATCGCCGCCTGGCCGAGGAGCTCGCCGCCAGCCTCAAGGACCGCGCCGAGAACGTGATGATCGTCGACCTGCTGCGCAACGACCTGGGCCGGGTGTGTCGGCCGGGCAGCGTGCGGGTGCCGCAGCTCTGCGGCCTGGAGAGCTACGCCAACGTGCACCACCTGGTCAGCGTGATCACCGGCGAACTGACGCCCGACCGCACCCCGCTCGACCTGCTGGCGGCGGCCTTCCCCGGCGGCTCGATCACCGGCGCCCCCAAGGTGCGGGCCATGCAGATCATCGACGAACTGGAGCCCTCGGCACGCAGCGCCTACTGCGGCAGCCTCGGCTACGTGGACCGGCGCGGCCGGATGGACACCTCCATCGCCATCCGCAGCGCCGTGGCCGATGCCGGCCACCTGCACCTGTGGGGCGGCGGCGGCCTGGTGGCCGACTCCGAAGGCGAGGCGGAGTACCAGGAAACCCTGGACAAGATCCGCCACCTGATGGCGGCCCTGGCCGATGAAACGAAGGACATGGAATAAGAGGAAGTGCGCTTATTCCATTTGATGCATAGATATCCAAGAAAACGGTATTGGGCAGAGGCTCCGCGGCTCCGCTAGGGTAGCCCCAGACACGCAGACCCCCAGGAGTTGCCCCATGTCACAGCCACTCGACATCATCAACCGCGACCTCGGTCAGGATCCCGAGGCCCTGATTCGCTGGGCCCTCGACCAGGGCAGCCGACCGATCTGCACCACCAACTTCCGCCCCTTCGAGGCGGTCATCCTGCACATGGTGAGCCGCCAGCGGCCGGACATCCCCGTGGTCTGGATGGACAGTGGCTACAATACCGAGGCCACCTACCGCTTCGCCGACGACCTGGTGAAGCGGCTCGACCTCAACCTGATCACCTATCTGCCGAAGCGCTCCCGGGCGCATCGCGAGGCCCTGGAAGGTCCCTTCCCCGGCATCGACGACCCGCGCCACGCGGCCTTCACCCAGGAGGTGAAGATCGAGCCCTTCGAGCGAGCCCTGCGCGAGATGGCCCCGGACGTCTGGTTCACCGCCCTGCGCGCCGAGGACACCCCGGAACGAGCGCGCATGGCGCCGGCGAGCCGCAACGCCAACGGCCTGCTCAAGGTGGCCCCGCTGCTCCACTGGACCGCTCGGGACCTCTACCGCTACCTGCAGGAACACGACCTGCCCAACGAGTTCGACTACTTCGATCCCACCAAGGTGGAGGAGAAGCGGGAGTGCGGGCTGCACCTGCAGCACTGAGCCCCCACGCAGGACGGCCGCCACGGGCTTTCCCGTGGCG
>NZ_JAUFPL010000015.1:11519-28506 GCF_030409215.1 Halomonas ramblicola
GCGGCCCCGCCTCCAGGGCGGCATCCACCAGGTCGCGCTCCAGGTGCGGGGCGAACCCGCGCAGGAAGTCGTACATGTAGCCGCGCATGAAGGTGCCGCGGCGGATACCGATCTTGGTCGTGGAGCTCTCGAAGAGGTGACCGGCGTCCAGCGCCACCAGGTCGGTATCCAGTTCCGGGTCCACCGCCATATGGGCGACGATGCCGACCCCCATGCCCAGGCGAACATAGGTCTTGATCACGTCGGCGTCGGCGGCGGTGAGCACCACATTGGGCTCGAGCCCCCTGGCGCGGAAGGCGTCGTCGAGCTGCGAGCGGCCGGTGAAGCCGAACACATAGGTCACCAGGGGGTGTTCGGCGAGCGCCTCCAGGGTCAGCTCCCCCGCCTCGGCCAGCGGATGCCCGCTGGGCACCAGGATACAGCGGTTCCAGCGGTAGCAGGGCAGCAGCACCAGGTCGTTGAACAGCTCCAGGGACTCGGTGCAGATGGCGAAGTCGGCCTGGCCGTCGCTGACCATCTGGGCGATCTGCTTGGGCGTGCCCTGCTGCATGTGCAGGGCCACCTCGGGGTAGTCGCGGGTGAACTCGCGGATCACCGGGGGCAGGGCATAGCGGGCCTGGGTATGGGTGGTGGCGATGGCCAGGCTGCCGCGGCGCTCGTCGCTGAACTCCTGGGCCACCTCCTTGATGTTCTCGGTGAGCCGCAGCACCTGGCCGGCCAGCTCGACGATGGCCTGGCCCGCCGGGGTCACCCGCGTCAGATGCTTGCCGCTGCGAGCGAAGATCTCCACGCCGAGCTCGTCCTCGAGCAGGCGGATCTGCTTGGAGATGCCGGGCTGGGAAGTGTAGAGGCTCTGGGCGGTGGCCGAGACGTTGAGGTTGTGGCGGGTGACTTCCCAGATGTAGCGCAGCTGCTGCAGTTTCATGCCCACTCTCCACGGCGCGATTGAGTGCCGCTAAAAGACCCAATAGAAATAAGAAATATGGATATGATGACCTTATAGCATATCATCCGAGGGGCTGTGCAAGCGTCGCGGCACCGCCGCGGATTTGCCAGCACCCCGGCCGACCGCTACCATCGTCCGACCGATCATGCGCGGTGCATCCATGCTCCGCATGTCATCCCGATACGCTCGATGCAGCGCAACAAAACTGGAGAACCCCATGGCCAACAACGTCGATGTCACCAACGCCAACTTCGAGCAGGAAGTCCTCAAGGCCGACACGCCGGTACTGCTCAAGTTCTGGGCACCCTGGTGCGGTCCCTGCAAGGTGATGGCACCGGTGGTCGACGAGGTCGCCGAGGAGCGCACCGGCAACCTCAAGGTCGTGAGCATCAACGTCGACGATGCCCCCGAGATCGCCGCCGAGCAGGGCGTACGCGGCGTGCCCACCGTGATGCTTTTCAAGTCCGGCACCAAGGTTGCCTCCCTGGTCGGTGCCCAGTCCAAGTCCCAGCTGAGCCAGTTCATCGACCAGAACGCCTGAATCCGCGCTCCTTGCCCCCCATCGCCCCGGCATCGGCCGGGGCGATGTCGTTTGGGGCCCTCTTCACTGCTGGTCGTCGTGCGGCTCGCCCTCGTCATCGGGCTCGCGCTGCGAGATCGGCCGGTCGGCCTGGGCGATGGGGGCACCATCGGAGGGGCCCAGCAGATGGGCGATCCAGCGGGTCTGAGGGTGGCTGTCCAAGGCGATCTTGAGGGTCATCGTGAGCACCACCGAGAGCAGCATGCCGACCGCCCCGAAGATCCAGCCCCAGACCACCAGCGAGAGGAAGGCGATGAAGGTGGAGAGCCCCAGCGCCCGCCCCATCATGCGCGGCTCGACGATGTTGCCGAGCAGGAAGTTGATGCCCAGGTAGGCCCCGGAGAGCAGCAGCGCCTCGAACAGGCCGCCGTCCGGCGAGACCAGCAGCAGCAGCACTGGCGGCACCGCGGCGATGACCGAGCCGATGTTGGGGATGTAGTTGAGGGCGAAGGCCAGCACGGCCCACAGCAACGGGAAGTCGACCCCGACCAGCAGGCAGGATATCCAGACCAGGGCGCCGGTCACCAGGCTGATCACGGTCTTCACCGCCAGGTAGCGCTTCAGCGTCAGGCTGAACTCGCTGAAGCGTTCCAGGCTGGGCGCCGGATTGGCCAGCGCCCGGGACAGCTTGTCGCGGAAGTTCAGGGTCTCGAAGAGCATGAACACCGCCAGCAGGCCAACGATGACGCTCTGCATCAGCAGGTTGCCGAGTTCCCCCAGGAGGGCGGGGATCTGGCTGCCGATCTGTTCCTCATCCAGCAAGCCCCCCAGGCGATCCGGGTCGATGGCCAGCCCCATGCGCGCCATGCCGTCGAGCAGCCCCAGGTAGTAGTCGTAGAGCTTCTGCTCGATGCCCGGCAGGGCGTCGACGAAGGTACCGAAGCTGTTGACCAGCAGCAGGCCCAGCAGCGAGAGCAAGCCACCGATCACCACCAGGGTCAGCCACACCGCCGAACGCAGGCCGAGCCCCTTGCGGTTGAGCCACAGCACGGGGGCGGTGCAGATCACGGCGATGAAGGCAGCCAGCAGCAGCGGCACCAGCAGGCTGGCGCCGGCGCGCATGCCGGCCACGATCACCACCAGCGCCGCCAGTCCCAGCACCAGGTTCAACGGAATGATGCCCGTCGTCTCGTCGTTGCCCTGCGTCATCCTGCCCTCCCGTGGCGTTCCCAGGCCCCATCATGCAACCAGACGGGGATCACCACAATCGCGGCTGGGAACCTTTCGCACGCCAGCCCTTCGAAGAGGGGGCGCGGCACCCATGCCGCCCCGCCCTCTCCCATTACCGCTGCAAGGAGGCCGCCATGACCCTCTCCCCACTCCCCCGACGCCTGCTGCTGGGCGGCGTCCTGCTGGTCGCCCCGCTGCTGGCCGCCACCACCCTGGCCGACGAGCCACGCCCGCGTCTCGACGTCCAGGCCGAGGCACGCATCGAGGTGGTCCCCGACCAGGCCACGCTGAACGCCCGGCTCTGGGAGCGCACCCCGCCCATCGCCCAGCGCGACGAGAACGGCGGCGACCCCGACGCCCTGCGCGAGGCCCGCGATCGCCTCGAGACCCGCGCCACCAAGCTGATCCAGGCCCTGGAGGCCGCCGGCCTGGAGCGCGACGCCATCAGTGCCGGCTCGCTCAACGTCCAGCCCGAGCATATCGCCGCCCCCCAGGGTGGTGACGCCGAGCGCGAGATGCTGGTGCGCACCCGCCTGGAGCGCCCCTTCCGCATCCAGGTGGATGACCTGGAGCGGCTGCCCGTGCTGCTGGACGCCCTCACCGAGGCCGGGGTCGACACCCTGGACGGCGTGACCTACGACCTCGCCGACCGCGACGCCGCCACCGACGAGGCCATGGTCAAGGCCCTGGAGAAGGCCCGCCATAAGGCCGAGCTGATGGCCGACACCCTGGGCGTCAGCCTCGGCGAGGTGATCGCCATCGGCGAGAACCTCCCCCCGGTGTTCCAGCCCCGCATGATGGCCATGAGCGACGCCGCCATGGAGAGCGCCCAGCGCACCGAGTACCGCCCCGGCACCCTCGACATCGAGGCCGGCGTCAGCGTCAGCTGGGAGATCAAGCGTTAATGGTTTCGATCCCCCCCATATAGGATCGCAGCGCCTCGGGCACGGTGATCGAGCCGTCGGCGTTCTGGTGGTTCTCCATCACCGCGATCAGGCAGCGGCCCACCGCCAGGCCGGAGCCATTCAGGGTGTGCAGCAGTTGCGGTTTCTTCTGCTCGGGATGGCGGAAGCGCGCCTGCATGCGCCGCGCCTGGAAGTCCTCGCAGTTGGAGACCGAGGAGATCTCGCGGTAGGTCTGCTGGCTGGGCAGCCACACCTCCAGGTCATAGGTCTTGGCGGCGCCGAAACCCATGTCGCCGGTACACAGTGTGACGACACGGTACGGTAACTCGAGTGTCTGGAGGATCGCCTCGGCGTGGCCGCGCATCTCCTCCAGCGCCTCGTAGCTGCGCTCGGGCTCCACCATCTGCACCATCTCCACCTTGTCGAACTGATGCTGGCGGATCATGCCGCGGGTGTCGCGGCCGTGGGAGCCCGCCTCGCTGCGGAAGCACGGGGTGTGGGCGGTGAGGCGTACCGGCAGCGCCTTGTAGTCGAGGATCTCGTCCCGCGCGAAGTTGGTCAGCGGCACCTCGGCGGTGGGGATCAGGTGGTAGCCGCGCTCGTCCTCCAGGCGAAACAGGTCCTCGCCGAACTTGGGCAACTGCCCGGTCCCGAACAGGGAGTCGGCGTTGACCATGTAGGGGACGTAGCACTCCTCGTAACCGTGCTCGAGGGTCTGCTTGTCGAGCATGAACTGGGTGAGCGCGCGATGCAGGCGGGCGACTTGGCGGCGCATCACCGCGAAGCGCGCCCCGGTCAGCTTGGCCGCCAGGTCGAAGTCCAGCTCGCCCCGCTTGGCCCCCAGGTCGACGTGATCCAGGACCTCGAAGTCGAAGTCGCGCGGCGTGCCCCAGCGGTGCAGCTCGACGTTCTCCTCCTCGCTGTCGCCCACGGGCACGCTGTCGTGGGGCAGGTTGGGAATGCCGCTGGCCAGCGTGTCCCACTCCGCCTGGACCTCCGCCAGGGCTGCCTTGGCGGCATCCAGGCGATCGCCCAGGTCGCTCACCTCGTCGAGCAGCGGCTGGATGTCCTCGCCCGCCGCCTTGGCCTTGCCGATCGCCTTGGAGCGGGTGTTGCGCTCGTTCTGCAGCGACTCGGTCTCGGCCTGCAACTCGCGACGCCGGGACTCCAGCGCCGTCAGCTGGTCGGTGTCGAGGGCATAGCCCCGCTTGGCGAGTCGTTGGGCGACCGCATCGAGGTCGCTGCGCAGCAGTTTGGGATCGAGCATGGAATCCGGTCCGTTGCAGTCGGTGGAAGGGGGATCGGCCGTCGGCGACGGCGGTAAAATCAGGCCGACCATTGTAGGCAAAAGCCCGCAGGGGCGCCATGCGCAGCCGCCCGCGGGATGCGCGCCCTGCCCCCTCGCGGTAGAGTAGGGGCATCCCTTCTCCCCGCCCGGCCCGTCCGGGCGGCGTCAGGACCGATACCGACACCATGATCGCACGACTGGATACCGCCGACGCCGGCACCACTCCGGGCCTCGAGGCCCCCTACCTGCGCTTCCTCGAGGCCCTCAGGGCGGCCGGCTTCGAGGGGGAGATCGCCCCCGACTACGCCGACCGCACGGTGCTGGCCACCGACAACTCCATCTACCAGCGCCTGCCCCAAGCGGTGCTCTATCCCCGCCACGGCGAGGACCTCCAACGCATCGCCCACCTCGCCGGTCAGGTGGAACACCGCCGGGTGGTGCTCGCCCCGCGCGGCGGCGGCACCGGCACCAACGGCCAATCGCTCACCGACGGCCTGGTGGTCGACGTCTCCCGGCACATGAACCGCATTCTCGATATCGACGTGGAGAACCGCCGGGTGCGGGTCCAGGCCGGGGTGGTCAAGGACCAGCTCAATGCCGCCTTGAAGCCCCACGGGTTGTTCTTCGCTCCGGAGCTCTCCACCTCCAACCGCGCCACCATCGGCGGCATGATCGCCACCGACGCCAGCGGCCAGGGCAGCTGCGAGTACGGCAAGACCCGCGACCACGTGCTGGAGCTCGACTGCGTGCTGCTGGGCGGCGAGCGCCTGGTGAGCCGCCCGGTGGGCGATGCCGAACTGGAGACGCTGTGCGCACGCGACGACGTCACCGGCCGCGCCTACCGCACCGCCCGCGAGATCATCGACACCCAGGGCGAGCGCATCCGCGCCACCTTCCCGCCGCTCAACCGCTGCCTGACCGGCTACGACCTGGCGCACCTCAGGGACGCGGAAGGCCGTCTCGATATGAACAGCCTGCTGTGCGGCGCCGAGGGGTCGCTGGCCTTCACCAACGAGGCGGTGCTCAAGGTGCTGCCGATTCCCAGGCATTCGACGCTGGTCAACGTGCGCTATGCCGGTTTCATGGACGCCCTGCGCGACGCCAAGGCGCTGATGGCGAGCGACGCGTCTCCCACCTCCATCGAGACGGTGGACGACACCGTGCTGCTGCTGGCCATGGAGGACTTCGTCTGGGAAAGCGTGGGGGAGTTCTTTCCGGCCGGCGACCCGACGGCCGGTGAGACGCCGGTACGCGGCATCAACCTGGTGGAGTTCAACGACGACGACCCCGAGCGCCTGGCCGACCGGGTCGCGGCCTTCTGTCGCCACCTGCAGGAGGACGCCGGTGTCGCGCGGCTGGGCTACACCCTGGCCTCCGGCCGCGACGCCATCAAGCGGGTCTACGGCATGCGCAAGCGCGCCGTGGGCCTGCTCGGCAACGCCAAGGGCGAGAAGCGCCCCATCCCCTTCGTCGAGGACACCGCGGTGCCCCCGGAGCACCTGGCCGACTTCATCGGTGAGTTCCGCGCCGCCCTGGATGCCCGCGGCCTCGAGTACGGCATGTTCGGCCACGTCGACGCCGGGGTGCTGCACGTGCGCCCGGCCATCGACATGAAGGACCCCGAGCAGGAGCGACTGATCCGCGAGGTCTCCGACGAGGTGGCCGATCTGACGCAGAAGTACCACGGTCTGCTGTGGGGCGAGCACGGCAAGGGCGTGCGCTCGGAGTACGCGCCGAAGTTCTTCGGCGCACTCTACCCCAGCCTGCAGCGGGTCAAGGCCGTCTTCGACCCCCACAACCAGTTGAATCCCGGCAAGATCGCCACACCGCTGGCGACAGGCGCCGCCGCCCAGGACGAGAGCGTCACGCTGGTCGATCCGGGCCTGCTGACCATCGACGGCGTACCCACCCGCGGCCAGTACGACCGCACCATCGACGCGGAGGCATGGCGGGCCCACGCCGCCACCGTCTACTGCAACGGCAACGGCGCCTGCTACAACTACGATCCCGACGACGCCATGTGCCCGTCGTGGAAGGCCACCCGCGACCGCCGCCACTCGCCCAAGGGCCGCGCCAGCCTGATCCGCGAGTGGCTGCGCCTGCAGGGCGCGGCCGGCGTTGACCTGGTCGAGGAGTCGCGCAAGAAGAAGGCCGAGGGCGCCTGGGGCTTCGTCAAGGACTTCCCCCTACGGCTCAGGAACACCCTGGCCAGGCGGCGCGGCGAGGCGGACTTCTCCCACGAGGTGTATGAGGCCATGGCCGGCTGCCTGGCCTGCAAGTCCTGCGCCGGCCAGTGCCCGGTCAAGGTCAACGTGCCCGACTCCCGCTCGCGCTTCCTGGAGGTCTACCACGGCCGCTACCTGCGCCCGCTGCGCGACTACCTGATCGGTGGCCTGGAGTTCCTGGTGCCGACGCTCTCCAGGGTGGCGCCGCTCTATAACGCCGGTCTGGGCAACCGCCTGGTGGACCGCCTGCTGGCCGGTCCCATCGGCATGGTCGACAGCCCGCGGCTGTCACGAGCGAGCCTCAAGAAACAGCTCACCGCCTGGGGCGTCGCCGAGGCCACGCCCACCTCACTGGGCCTGCTCACCGAGGCCCAGAAGGCGCGCAGCGTGGTGCTCGTCCAGGACGCCTTCACCAGCTACTTCGAGGCCAGGCTGGTGATGGACGTCGTCGAGCTGCTCAGCCGGCTCGACGTCAAGGTGTTCGTCGCACCCTTCGCGCCCAACGGCAAGCCGCTCAACGTCCAGGGCTTCCTGGGTGCCTTCGAGCGCACCGCCGAGAAGCAGGCCAGGCGCCTCAGGACGCTGGCCGAGTTCGGCGTGCCTTTGGTGGGCATCGACCCGGCCATGACCCTGACCTATCGCCAGGAGTACGTGCAGGCGCTGGGCCCGGACGCCGTGCCCGAGGTGCTGATGCTGCAGGAGTGGCTTGTGACCCTGGCCGCGCGCCTCGCCCCGGCACGCCGCGACGACGACGCGCCGCCGGCGGGTTACAGGCTGCTCGCCCACTGCACCGAGAAGACCACCGCCCCGGGCTCGCCCGGCGCCTGGCAGCAGGTGTTCGCCGCCTTCGGCCTGGAGCTGGAGCTGGTCAATACCGGCTGCTGCGGCATGTCCGGCACCTACGGCCACGAGGCACGCAACCGCGACACCTCGAAGACCATCTACGCCCAGTCCTGGCAACGGGTCGTCGAGGACGACGCCCACGCCGGCCAGCTGCTGGCCACCGGCTATTCCTGCCGCAGCCAGGTCAGGCGCCTCTCCGATCGGGCCCTGCCCCATCCGCTGCAGGCCCTGCTCACCGAACTCAAGCGGCGCGGCTGAAACGCAGGGCGCCCACCGGCAACACCACCGGTGGGTGCCCTGCCCCATGCGTGAGACCATCGCGACAGGAGGCGACCCCATGAACCGCACCCTGATCCTGATCGGCCTGCTCATCGCCGTCATCGGCCTGCTCTGGCCCTGGCTCTCCAAGCTGCCGCTCGGCCAGCTGCCCGGCGACATCGTCATCCGCCGCGAAAACTTCTCCTTCTACTTCCCCATCACCACCATGATCCTGGTGAGCCTCGCGCTGTCGGCGATCCTGTGGCTGTTCAATCGCTGAGCCGAAAAGGCCGAGCACGGCCATCCGCTCAGGCGCCATGGCCCCGGCGCATGTCACGCACGGCCCGGTAGAGCGGCACGCCGATCTGCGAGAAGAGCGCCAGGCCCCAGACGAGGTTGCCCACGGCCGACGGCACGAACGGATGGATGACGAGCACGATCAATGCCCCCGCGATCCCGAAGAGGCGCACGCCGCCGCTGTGGTAGCGACAAGTGATGTCCCGGCCCTCGACGAGCAGCTGCAGCACCCAGAGCGATGCCAGGAAGACGGCGAGCCCGACGCTGCCGATGGCGCCATAGCCCGTCGGATAAGGCTCCCAGAACCCGACGTAGACCTCGCCGGCCAGGGCCACCCCGACCAGTATCGCGCTCCACAGGATCGTGATATGCGCGAACCAGTAGGCCAGGAGAACGGCAGTGGCCCGGCTCCTCGGCTTGGCGTTCCCGGCGCTGTCGAAATAGATCCAGGCCAGCGCGAACAGCGACAGTCCCCCCATGACGAGGTTGAACAGCGTGCCGGCGCCGACCTCGTCGATCCCCTTGTCGGCGAGCGTCACCACGAGCTTGAAGAACCCCTCGCCCAGGAGGATGAGCATCAGGAGGGCGAACCGCTCGGAAAGATGGCCAAGCCGGGGGACGAACCGCTCGAAGCGGAGCGTGCCCACGATGGGCAGCACGTATTGCAGCTGGATCAGCACCACGCCCGCACCGAAGACCCAATAGGCGAGCGGCCGCGGCAGGAAGGCCGCCACGGCGAACAGGCCGGCGAGGAGGAAGAAGTTGCGGCCCTGCTCCTGGGCGAGCGAACTCTCCTCGGCGCCGACATGCCGCGCCCGCCAGTAGACATAGGCGGTCAAGGCCCGGTTCAGGGCGTAGCCGACCGCGAAATAGGGCCAGCCGCCCCCGGCCACCTGCGGGATGGACGCGGCGATCACCATCATCGTCACGATCTGGACGGCCATGATCGCTCGGTGCGGTATGTCGGTCGAGATGTAAAGGGAGTTGTAGACCGAGCTGTCGGCCCAGGCGAAGAAGATGGCCAGGAAGAGCCCCGTGAAGACCAGGACCCCGTGCCAGTCGAGATGGTGGGACAGGTAGTTCCCGAGGATGAAGATGGTGACCACATGGATCAGGTCGAAGAACAGCTCGACCCAATGGACGTGATCGCTGGCCCCCTCGACATCCATGTGATGGCGCGGGCGGCGCCAGATCGGGAAATCCTGTAGCGGCATGGGGCGCTCCTTGCTAAGCCTCCCTGGTCTTCCTACCCAGCCTCTTCGAACTCCCCTGTGCGTACCTCGCCGCCGTGCGCGTAGCGGGTGAGCAGCACGCCGTCAGGCGTGCTGGTCGAGTGTACCAGGGTGAAGGCCGACGGCCGTGCATTGCTGCCGAACAAGCGCTTGCCGCGCCCGAGTACGACGGGATAGATCATGAGCCGAAGCTCGTCCACCAGGCCGGCGGCAAGCAGTTGGCGCACCATATCGGCACTACCCCACGTCACTAGGTTGGCACCGCCCTGCTGCTTAAGCGCGCGTATCGCGTCGGCCAGGTCGCCTTCCAGCGCATGACTGTTCTGCCAGTCAAGCGTATCGGGTCGATGCGTGGCCACGTGCTTGGGCACGCCATTGAACAGGTCCGCGATGGCGCGGCTGCCTGAATCGACCGGTACGCGCGGCCAGTACGCCGCAAATATGTCATAGGTGTGACGCCCCAACAGCAACTCGAACGACTGCGAGAACAGGTCCTGCAACTCCTGGCCGATGGCATCGTCTGCGTAGGGCACTATCCAGCCGCCGATGCGGAAATCGCCGCCGGGATCCTCTTTCGGCCCGCCGGGGGATTGAATCACGCCATCCAGGCTGAGGTGTTCGGCCACGATGAGCTTGCGCATCCCCTTCTCCAAGTTCGTCCTGCTGAGTGTTGCGGGAGGCCACGAGCCGGCATGGTGCCGGCCCGTGCCGGTGGCGTGTGTCGGCGGCTAGAAGAACAGTCGGCGCAGGGCCTCACCGGGCTGGTCCTCGCGCATGAAGGCTTCGCCGACCAGGAAGGCGTTGACGTCATGCTCGCGCATGCGCAGCACGTCGTTGGGGGTGTGGATGCCCGACTCGGTGACCACGGTGACGCCCTCGGGGATGCGCGGCAGCAGTTCCAGGGTGGTCTCGAGGCGGGTGTCGAAGGTGTGCAGGTCGCGGTTGTTGATGCCCACCAGGGCGAGATCCAGCGCCAGTGCGCGCTCCAGCTCGTGGACGTCGTGGACCTCCACCAGCACGTCCATGCCCAGTTCCACCGCCTGGCGGTGCAGGTCGGCCAGGCGGGCGTCGTCCAGGGCGGCGACGATCAGCAGGATGCAGTCGGCGCCGATGGCCCGGGCCTCGCTGACCTGGTAGCCGTGGGTGATGAAGTCCTTGCGGATTACCGGCAGGTCGCAGGCGTCGCGGGCCTCGATCAGGAAGTCCTCGTGGCCCTGGAAGTGGTCGGCGTCGGTGAGCACCGAGAGGCAGACCGCGCCGCCGGCGGCGTAGCTGGCGGCGATCTCCCCGGGGTGGAAGTCCTCGCGGATCACCCCCCTGGAGGGCGAGGCCTTCTTGATCTCGGCGATCACCGCCGGGTCGCCCTCGGCGATGCACCGGTCCAGCGCGGCCACGAAGCCGCGCGGGGCGCCCTGTTCGGCGGCCAGGCGCAGCAGCTCCCGTTCGGAGACGGCTCGGCGGCGCTCGGCGACCTCCTCGTCCTTGCGGGCGAGGATCCGGGTCAGGATGGTCGGGGTCGTCCCCTGGGAAGGCGTCATGGCAAGCTCCTTGTGCGTCGGGCTACTGCAGGAAGACCCGGGTGAAGTTGGTCAGCTCCTTGAGCTTCTCCAGCGGCATCTTGGAGGCCTGGGCGTCCTCGGCCATGGTCACGCCCTCCTGGAGGCTGTCGGAGATGCCCGAGACGTAGAGCGCGGCACCGGCGTTCAGGGCGACGATGTCGGCCGCCGGCCCCTCGCCCACCAGCGCCTGCTGGACCAGGCGCAGGCTGTCCTCGGCGGTCTGCACGCGCAGCGGGTCCAGCGCCTGGCGCTGGATGCCCAGCTCCTCGGGGGTGATGGTGTATTCGTGGATCTCGCCGTCCCGAAGCTCGGCGACCCGGGTCGGGGCGGCCAGCGAGATCTCGTCGAGGCCATCCTCGGCGTGCACCACCAGCACGTGGCGGCTGCCCAGGCGACGCAGCACCTCGGCCATCAGTGGCACCAGGTGCTGGGCATAGACGCCCAGCACCTGGTTGGGGGCGCCGGCGGGGTTGGTCAGCGGCCCGAGGATGTTGAACAGGGTGCGCACGCCCATCTCGCGGCGCGGCCCCACGGCGTGGCGCATGGCCGGATGGTGGTTGGGGGCGAACATGAAGCCCACGCCCACCTGCTCGATGCAGCGCGCCACCTGCTCGGCCTCGAGGTCCAGGTGGATGCCGGCCACGGCGAACAGGTCGGCGCTGCCCGACGACGAGGAGACGCCGCGGTTGCCGTGCTTGGCCACGTGGCCACCGGCCGCCGCCACCACGAAGCTGGCCGCGGTGGAGACGTTGAAGAGGTTGGCGCCGTCACCGCCGGTGCCGACGATGTCGACCACGTTCTCGGCGTCGATCTGCACCGGCTTCATCAGCTCGCGCATCACCTGGGCGGCGGCGCTGATCTCCTCGGCGGTCTCGCCCTTCATGGCCATGCCCATCAGGAAGGCGGCGACCTGGGCGTCGCTGGCCTCGCCGGTCATGATCTGGCGCAGCACCTCGTGGGTCTCGGCAAAGCTCAGGTCGTCTCGGCGCATCACCGCGGCGATGGCATCTCGCATCTGCATGTAGGCTCTCCTCTCGCTTGGCGGCTTAGCGGCGCTTCAGGAAGTTGGCCAGCAGCTCGTGGCCCTGGCGGGTCAGGATCGATTCCGGATGGAACTGTACGCCCTCGACGTCCAGCGCGCGATGGCGCAGACCCATGACCAGCCCCGGGGTGACGTCGTCGTCATCGGTCCAGGCGGTCAGCTCCAGGCAGTCGGGCAGGCCGTCGCGGGCCACCACCAGGGAATGGTAGCGCGTTACCTCCAGCGGTTCCTCCAACCCGGCGAAGACGCCCTGGCTGCCATGGCGGACCCGCGAGGTCTTGCCGTGCATCACCTGCGGCGCGCGCACCACCCGGCCGCCGTAGACCTGGCCGATGGCCTGGTGTCCCAGGCAGATGCCCAGTATCGGCAGCCGCCCGGCGAAGCGCTCGATGGCCGCCATGGAGATGCCCGCCTCGTTGGGGGTGCAGGGCCCCGGCGAGATCACCAGGTGGCTGGGCGCCATGGCCTCGATCTCGTCCAGGGTGATGGTATCGTTGCGGTGGGTCTCCACCTCGGCGCCCAGCTCGCCGAGGTACTGCACCACGTTGAAGGTGAAGCTGTCGTAGTTATCGATCATGCAGACTTTCATGATTCGCTCTCCGGCGCTCGTCCGGCCGTGGCCGGACGCAGGGAATTCGGGGGGTGGCGGGTCGCCTACTCGAGGTTGTCCAGGCCGCGCTCGGCCATGGCCACGGCGCGGAACAGGGCGCGCCCCTTGTTGAGCGTCTCCTGCCACTCCATCTCGGGCACCGAGTCGGCAACGATGCCGGCACCGGCCTGGACGTGGAGCTGGCCGTCCTTGATCACCGCGGTGCGGATGGCGATGGCGGTGTCCAGGTTGCCGTGCCAGGAGAGGTAGCCCACGGCGCCGGAGTAGATGCCGCGCTTGACCGGCTCCAGTTCGTCGATGATCTCCAGCGCGCGGATCTTGGGCGCGCCGGAGACGGTGCCCGCCGGGAAGGTGGCGCGCAGGGCATCCATGGCGGTGAGCCCCGGCGATAGGCGCCCGGTGACGTTGGAGACGATGTGCATCACGTGGGAGTAGCGCTCCACCACCATGCGCTCGGTGACCGCCACCGAGCCGGTCTCGCTGATGCGCCCCACGTCGTTGCGCCCCAGGTCGATGAGCATCAGGTGCTCGGCGAGCTCCTTGGGGTCGTCCAGCAGGTCGGCCTCCAGCTCGCGGTCCTCGGCCTCGTTGCGCCCGCGCTTGCGGGTGCCGGCGATGGGCCGCACGGTCACCTCGTCCTCCTCCAGGCGGGTGAGGATCTCCGGCGAGGAGCCGGCCACCTGGTGATCGCCCAGGTCGAGGAAGAACATGTAGGGCGAGGGATTGAGGCTGCGCAGCGCCCGGTAGAGGTCGAGCGGCGCGGCGCGGTAGGGGATCGACATGCGCTGGGAGGGCACGCACTGCATGACGTCGCCGGCCAGCACGTACTCCTTGATCCGCTCCACCGCGGCCTTGAAGCCCGCCTCGGTGAAGCCCGAGTCGAAGTCGCCCTCTTCCACCGCAGGGGCCCCGCTGCCCGGACTGGCGGTGTTGAGGGTGGCGCTGCGCAGGCGGATCTCCAGTTCCTCGAGGCGCTCGACCGCCCGGGCATAGGCGTCGTCGTCGGCGGGGTCGGCGTGGGTCCACAGGGTCAGGCGCCCGGAGAGATTGTCGAACACCACCAGCTCGTCGCAGACCATCAGCAGGATGTCCGGCACCCCTAGCGGGTCGGGCTTCTCGACGCCGCGCAGGCGCGGCTCGATGTAGCGGATGGTGTCGTAGCCGAAGTAGCCCACGAGGCCGCCGTCGAAGCGCGGCTGGTCATCCAGGCGCGGCACCTTGAAGCGCGCCTGGAACTGCTCGATCCACTCGAGCGGATCCTCCACCTGGGTGGCGCCCTGGCGCTCGCCGTCCGCGTAGTGGGTCACGGTGAAGCCGCGCACCTCGATGCGCTCGCGGCACGGCAAGCCGATGATGGAGTAGCGTCCCCACTTTTCGCCGCCTTGCACCGATTCGAGCAGGAAGGTCCAGGGCGCGTTGGCCAGCTTGAGGTAGGTGGAGAGCGGGGTATCCAGGTCGGCCAGCACCTCGCGGGTGACCGGAATGCGGTTGTAGCCGGCGTCGGCCAGCTCGCGGAAGCGTTCGGGAGTCATCATGCCCGGTTCCTCGATGTAGCGGATGTGACGATGGTCGGCGCGCTGGCGCCGGGGATCAGGCTCGGCGGTCGAGCGTCACCATCGCCAGCCGCCATGGAACGGCAGCGGGAGCGTGCGACGGGCGGGGCCGGGGACGGCGCCGCCGGAGGGCGAAGGAAGTTCCGGCATCATGCGGCTGGTCATCGAGCGTGTTCCGCAAGCTGTGGGTGGTGTCGGGCGTTATAGCAAAAACATATTGATAAGGCTTGACGTTATAGCAATCGCCAAGGTCACCCTAAACGAGTTCCCCCAGCGATTCAACCACGCCGTCGGGCCCGCTGTCGCGTACCGGTTCGCCGTGATTGTAGCCGTAGGGCACCGCCAGGGTACGGAAGCCGGCCGCCCGGCCCGCGGCGATGTCGTGGCGCGAGTCGCCCACCATCAGGCAGGCCGACGGGGGCAGGCCGAAATGGGCCGCCAGGTAGCGCAGCGGCGCGGGGTCGGGTTTCTTCTGCGGCAGGCTGTCGCCGCCCAGGCAGAGGGCGAAGTGTGCCTCCAGCCCGAATCCCTCGAGAATCGGGGCGATGAAGGCATGCGGCTTGTTGGTCACCAGCGCCAGCGTCAGGCCCTGTGCGCGCAGGCCGTCGAGACACTCGCGCACGCCGGGGTAGAGCCGGGTATGGGCGCCGGGGTCGCGGCCATAGTGCGCCAGGAAGGCGGCATGGGCGCGCTCCAGTAAGACACAATCAACTTCGACTGCGATATCCAGCGAGGCTTTCCCGGAGTGACTCAGCGCATGACGCAGGGCGCGTTCCATCAGCACCAGCGAGCCGTTGCCCACCCAGTCGCGCACCCTGGCCTCGCCCGCGGTAGGCAGCGCCAGATCGGCCAGGGCGGCGTCCACTGCCAGGGCCAGGTCCGGTACCGAGTCGATCAGGGTACCATCCAGGTCGAAGGCCACCAGGGCAATCCCCTCCAGCAAGCGATGCATCGCCACTCCTCTCCGCATGGTTGTCACGGCACTCTACCCGGCCGCCGGGCCTCATGCATGTAATATTACGAAAAAATATGCGCCACGACGCCCCCGGATCATAGGCAGCCGCCGTGGGGGCCGCTATGCTGGGAGCGTTTTCGTCACCCTTCCCTATCACTTTCACTCAGGAGTCTCCCATGACACCACCCCGCATCGTGGTGGTCGGCGGCGGGGCCGGTGGCCTCGAACTGGTCACCCGCCTCGGCCGACGACTCGGCAAGCGTGGCCGCGCAGACGTCGTGCTCGTCGACCGCAACCCCACCCACATCTGGAAGCCCCTGCTCCACGAGGTCGCCACCGGTGCCCTGGACTCGGGCCTCGACGAGATCTCCTACCAGGGCCACGCCCGCGCCAATGGCTATCACTTCCAGCGCGGCACCCTGTGCGACCTGGATCGCGAACACAAGTACCTGGAGCTGGCCGCCGTGCTCGACGACGACGGTAACGAAGTGCTGCCGCCGCGACGCCTCGAGTACGACCTGCTGGTACTGGCGCTGGGCAGCGTGAGCAACGACTTCGGCACCCCGGGGGTCGCCGAGCACTGCCACTTCCTGGACAGCCCGGCCCAGGCCGAGGCCTTCCGGCGCGACATGCTCAACACCTTCCTGCGCTACAGCGACCCCCAGCGGCGCGACCACTCCCACCTCACCGTGGGCATCGTCGGCGCCGGGGCCACCGGGGTGGAGCTGGCCGCCGAGCTCTACGACGCCTCGCGCATGCTGCACAGCTATGGCTTCACCCGCCTCGACAGCGAGCAGCTCTCGGTGCACCTGCTCGAGGCGGCGCCCAAGATCCTGCCGGCGCTGCCGGAGCGCATCTCCGCGGCGGTGCACAAGGAACTCGAGAAGCTCGGCGTGCGGGTCCACCTCGACACCCGGGTCACCGACGTGGACGCCACCGGCTTCACCACCGCCGACGGCACGCGCATCGCCACCGACCTCAGTGTCTGGGCCGCGGGCATCAAGGCTCCGCCCTTCCTCTCCGAGCTGGGGCTGACCACCGAGCGCAACCACCAGATCAAGGTGCACCCCAGCCTGCAGAGCCTCGACGACCCGTCCATCTTCGCCTTCGGCGACTGCGCCAGCTGCCCCCAGGAGGACGACAAGCCGGTGCCGCCGCGCGCCCAGGCGGCCCACCAGCAGGCCTCGCTGCTGTATCGCAACCTGCGCGCCCGGCTCGACGACCGGCCGCTCAAGGACTTCGTGTTCCGCGACCGCGGCTCGCTGATCTCGCTGGCCCACTTCGAGGCGATCGGCAGCCTGATGCGCGGCGCCTCGGCACGCAGCCTGTTCATCGAGGGGCACCTGGCGAAGTTCTTCTACGCCTCGCTCTACCGCATGCACCAGCGTGCCATCCACGGCAGCGTCAAGACCGCCGTGACCATGGTGGTGGCCGGCCTCAACCGCTTCATCCGTCCGCGGATGAAGCTGCACTGAGGCGCGCCGGCCATTCCCCAACGCAGAGGCCGCCGGGCGACTGCCCGGC
>NZ_JAUFPL010000015.1:28656-52290 GCF_030409215.1 Halomonas ramblicola
GCTTGATCTCGGCCTCGAGCCGCAGCGCCTCGCCACGACTGCCCACCGCCTGCTGATACACCAGGCGCAGCGGTCCACGACCGCGTAGCGCCTTGGCGCCCCGGCCGGCGGCATGCTCGGCCAGGCGCCGTGTCACGTCGGTGGTGATCCCCGTGTAGAGAGCACCGCCAGCGGTCTCGATCAGGTAGAGGTACCAGCGGCGCTCGCGCTCAGCGCACACCGGCCAGCTGCTCGCGGAACTCGCCGATCACGCCGTCGTAGCGGTGCGGGTCCGCCGCGTTGCGCCCCTTGAACACCGCCGAGCCGGCCACGAAGGTGTCGGCACCGGCCCGGGCGATCTCGGCGATGTTCTCCACCTTGACCCCGCCGTCGATCTCCAGGCGGATGTCGTAGCCGGAGGCGTCGATACGCCGGCGCGCCTCGCGCAGCTTGTCCAGGGTACCGGGCAGGAACTTCTGACCGCCGAAACCGGGGTTGACGCTCATCAGCAGCACCATGTCGACCTTGTCCATGACGTGGTCGAGGTAGGCGAGCGGCGTGGCCGGGTTGAACACCAGGCCCGACCGGCAGCCGCCGTCGCGGATCAGCTGCAGGGAGCGGTCGATGTGGTCGGAGGCCTCGGGGTGGAAGGTGATGTAGCTGGCCCCTGCCTCGATGAAGTCGCCGATCAGCCGATCCACCGGACGCACCATCAGGTGCACGTCGATGGGTGCTGTCACCCCGTGCTTGCGCAGCGCCTCGCAGACCAGGGGCCCGATGGTCAGGTTGGGCACGTAGTGGTTGTCCATCACGTCGAAATGGACGATGTCGGCGCCCGACGCCAGGACGTCATCCACCTCCTCGCCCAGGCGCGCGAAGTCGGCGGAGAGGATCGAGGGGGCGATGAGGAAGTCGCGGGCGGTGTCGGTCATGGCAGGCTCCAGCAGTCGCGGCAAAGGGCGCATTCTAGCAGAGCCCGGCGCACCGGGTGCTAGCGAGCCCAGGCCATCAGCGTCTCGGTTTCGCCGGTGCGCGGTTCGGGGCGCTCCTCTACGGCCTGGAAGCCCAGGCGATGGTAGAAGGAGACCGCCCGGACGTTGCGCGAGTAGACGCACAGGGTCAGCCGCTCGCGACGGCTCATGGCGTGGGCCATCAATTGCGAGCCGTGGCCGTAGCTCTGGACCTCGGGGTCGATGAACAGCGCCTCGAGGTGGTCCCCCTCGAGGGCGGCGAAGCCGATCAGCCGCCCCTCGACCTCCAGCACCTGCACCTCGGCACGGGGCAGGTGCTGCTCGGCCATGGCCGCGGCCTGGGCCTCCCTGAACTCGGCGGGGATGAAGTCGTGGGCGCGGCGCGAGGCGCGCAGCCAGATGTCGACGAGGCTCGGGATGTCCTCCGGGGTGGCGGTGCGGATCATGACGCGACTCCTGCGGAGTGTCCCGTCAGTGTAACCGCTCCCGACGGCCGAGTGGTCGAGGCATACCGAAGCCCCGCGGGGGCCGCTATACTGGCGCCTCTACTATTGTCATCGGAACGGGAATCCGCCATGCAGCGCCGACGCTTCCTTCGCCTCTCCGCCGCCCTCCTCGCCGCCGGCTGGCTGGCCGGCTGCGCCGCCCCGCAGACCCTGCAGCTCGACCCCAGGCGCAGCGCCGAGGTCCCGGCCACCGGCAACGGCCAGGCAGTGACGGTCACCGCCGTGGACGGTCGCGACGGCGAGGTGATCGGCACCCGAACCGGCAGCGCCATGTCCACCGCCACCATCACCGTGCATGCCCACGAGCTGGTGCCGAAGCTGCAGCGCGAGGCCGAGCGGGCGGTACGCGAGATGGGCTTCGAGCCCACCACCGAGCGGGCGGAGGGCCGCCCCAGCCTCACCCTGACCCTCGACCACCTGGGCTACGGGCGCGGCGAGAGCCGCCCGGTGATCGACGAGGCACGCATCGAGGCGGTGTTCGTCGCCGAGGCGGTCAACGGCGGCAACACCTACACCGGGACCTACACCTCGCGCCGCACCCAGAGCTACGCCCTGCGCCCCGACCAGGACGCCAACACCCGCATGGTCAACGAGCTGCTCTCCGACGGCCTGGATCGCGCCTTCCGGGATCCGGAACTGGGGCGCCTGCTGGCGCGCTGAAGCGGGTTAGCCGTCGTCCGGCGGGCCGCGGCGCACCAGGGCCCAGACGCTCTCGCGAAAGCCGCTACCCGGCTCCGGGTCGCCCTCCTCCAGCAGGGTGACCCGGAAGTTGGGCTCGAACAATTCACGCAACTCCGCGGTGGTCACCTCGAAGGGCGGGCCGCCCGCATCGCCCGGCGCCCGGGTCAGGCCGATCAACAGCCCCCGCACACCGGGGGGAATCAGCTGGGCCAGGTGGAAGGCGTAGCGTTGGCGGGTGGCCGGCGGCAGGGCAATCAGTGCGGCGCGATCGTAGAAGGCCCCAATCTCCGCCGCCTGGTCGATATGGAAGTGGAAGAAGTCGCCACACCAGAGCTCGACGTTACCCTGGCGACAGACGTCGAATCCGGCCTGGTGGTAGCGCGACACCGGCCCCGGTCCCTCGGCGACGAACTGCTCGATGGCCTCCGGGGCCAGCTCGATGCCCAGCACCGGGTGATCATGCTGGCCGAGCCAGCGCATGTCGAGGCTCTTGCCGCACAGCGGCAACAGCACCTTGGTGCCGGGCCGCACGCCCAGCAACGGCCAGTGACGCAGCAGGGCGGGATGCGGCTGGTCGCGATGGAAACCGATGCGCCCCTCGCGCCAGCGGGTCAGCCACTCGTTCGCCATCGGCTCGCCTCAGAACCAGCGGTCGCGCTTGCGCTTGCGGCGCGGCAGGTGGGGTACGATCAGGCCCACCAGCAGGCCGGCCCCCGCCACCCCACCGCCATACATGAAGTAGCGCAGCAGCAGGTCCTCCTCCTGGGTATCCAGGCGCGCCTGCAGCTCGCGGATGGTCTGGCGCGACTGCTCCGTCTCACTGTCGAGTTCCTGGTTGCGGGCTTCCAGCTCGGCGATGCGCGCCTCGCGAACCTCCAGGGTCTCGCGCAGCGAGGCCGTACGGCTCTCCCACTCCTCGTCGATGCCCTCGAGTTCGGCGCTGAGCTCGGCCACCCGCTGCTCGAGTTCGGGCAGGCGCACCTGGGCGCTGGGCACCTCCTGCAGTTCGCTGCTCAGCACCCAGACGGCATCGCCCCCCGGGCCTTGCACCCGGCTGTAGTCGCCGCTGGTCTCGAGCAGCTCCACCGGCTCGCCGGCGGTGAGGGTACCGACGATGCGGTAGCCGTCGGTAGGGCCGCTGCGTACGTAGGTTGTCAGGGAGTCGGAGACCCAGCGGGTGGTGTCGTCGGCCTCCTCCTGGGCATGGAGCGGCAGGGCCAGCAGCCCCAGGGCCAAACCCGCTCCGAGTCGCTTGATGTCGTGTTTCGTCATGCCATCGTCCTGGCTCAAGGCTGGTGGTAGTCCACTCTGACGCGTTCCGTGACCCCGCCGGCGTCCTGCCGGCGGCGCTACGATGAGACGGCGGTGCGTTGTCCACAGCTTCTGTGGACAACCGTCGGGAAAACTGCTGGAAAGGTGCCCGCCGACGGCGCCTCCCCTGCCCCGCGGTAATCCTGGTCAGATCCTGACCAGGGCGGCGCTCAGCGTTCCTTCCCGGGGGGCGGCGTGAAGGGGCGCGGGAACTCGGCGACCCGGCCGTCGCTCTTCACCGCCCGCGGCGGCCCCTCCCGCTCCACCTCGTCGATGCGCAGGATGGCGTTCAGCGGCAGGTAGCTGCGGCTGACGCCCTCGAAGGTGCGGCGCAGGCGATCCGCCGACGGGTCGACCACCAGCTTCGAGGCGTCCTCGAAGACCAGCTCCTCGATCTCGATGAAGCCCCACAGGTCGCTCTGGTAGATCTCGCGGGCATAGAGCTCCCAGACCTCCCCCTGCTGATGCACCACCACTCGATAGATCGGCTTCGCCGCCATGTCGCTGCCCGCTCCTCGACCTGCATGCCCGACTGAAGGCGCAAGGGTAGCATACTCCCGTGCGACGAGCGCCCAGGCTGGCCCCACCCCGGGGCGGCGCGTATAATGATGGCTTTTCACAGGCCCATGGCGGCCACAGCCACGCACCGCCCCGCCGTCGAGCCGACTCGCCGCGGGCGTCGCGCATTCCTGAATCCACCGGTGACAGACGTCGGGCGCCTGACGCCACGACCCTATTCTTATGGCGAAGAAACTCTTCATCAAGACGCACGGCTGCCAGATGAACGAGTACGATTCCGCCCGCATGGCGGATCTGCTCGGCGAATCCCACCGGCTCGAGCTCACCGACGACGAGCGCGAGGCCGACGTCATCCTGCTCAACACCTGCTCGATCCGCGAGAAGGCCCAGGAAAAGGTCTTCCACCAGCTGGGCCGCTGGAAGAAGCTCAAGGAAGCCAACCCCGACCTGGTGATCGGGGTCGGTGGCTGCGTGGCCAGCCAGGAGGGCGAGGCGCTGCGCAAGCGCGCTCCCTACGTGGACATGGTGTTCGGCCCCCAGACCCTGCACCGGGTGCCGTCGATGCTCGACGCCCGCCGCGACGACCAGATCTCGGTGGTCGACGTCACCTTTCCCGAGATCGAGAAGTTCGACCACCTGCCCAAGCCGAGTTCCGACGGCGCCACCGCCTTCGTCTCGGTGATGGAGGGCTGCTCCAAGTACTGCACCTTCTGCGTGGTGCCCTACACCCGCGGCGAGGAGGTCTCGCGGCCCTTCGAGGCGGTGATGGACGAGGTGATCCACCTGGCCGACCAGGGCGTGCGCGAGATCAACCTGCTGGGCCAGAACGTCAACGCCTACCGCGGGCTCAACCAGCTGGGCGACGAGATCGACCTGGCCGAACTGATCGCCTGCGTGGCGGCGGTGGAGGGCATCGACCGCATCCGCTTCACCACCTCCCACCCGGTGGAGTTCTCCGACAGCCTGATCGAGGCCTACGGCGAGATCCCCGAGCTGGTCAGCCACCTGCACCTGCCGGTACAGGCCGGCTCCGACCGCATCCTCGCGGCCATGAAGCGCGGCCACAGCGTTGAGGAGTACGTCGAGAAGATGGAGCGCATCCGTGAGCTGCGCCCCGACATCAGCTTCTCCTCCGACTTCATCGTCGGCTTCCCCGGCGAGACCGAGGAGGACTTCGCGGCCACCATGGACCTGATCGGCCGCATCGGCTTCGACCACTCCTTCAGCTTCGTCTATTCGGCACGCCCCGGCACCCCGGCGGCGAGCCTCGAGGACGAGACCCCGGAGGCGGTCAAGAAGCGGCGCCTGGCGATCCTCCAGGAGCGCATCAACCAGCAGACGATGCAGATCAGCCGGCGCATGGTGGGCACCACCCAGCGCATCCTGGTCACCGGTTTCGCCCCGCGCGATCCGGGCCAGCTCTCCGGGCGCACCGAGAACAACCGCGTGGTCAACTTCCGTGCCGCCAATCCCACCGAGCTGATCGGCTACTTCGTCGACGTGGAGATCAGCGAGGCACTGCCCAACTCGCTGCGCGGCGAACTCGCCTCGCCGGAGTGCTACTGACCCCCTTCCGCGTTGCCCCGGCCACCGCCGGGGCAGTAAGCTGACCCTACATCCACTACCCATGGACCGCCCCGACTTGACCCAGCCAGCCTCCCAGGCCAACCGCATCATCACCCTGAATCTCGAGCCCAATGACCCGCGCCGCCTGGCCAGCCTGTGCGGCCAGCGCGACGAGCACCTCAAGCTGGTGGAGTCACGCCTGGGCATCACCCTGCGCAACCGCGGCAACACCTTCCAGCTGGCCGGTCCCACCCATCGGGTCAAGGCGGCCGCCAATGTGCTGGAGCATCTCTACCGCGAGGCCGAGGCCAGCGACCTGTCGCCCGACACCGTGCACCTCTTCCTGCAGGAATCCGGGCTGGAGGCCCTCGAGGAGGAGGAAGGCGGCAGCGACGACGACGAGGTGCTGCTGCGCACGCCCCGCGCGCTGATCAAGCCCCGGGGGCTCAATCAGCAGGGCTACGTCCAGAGCATCCGCGCCCACGACATCAACTTCGGCATCGGTCCGGCGGGCACCGGCAAGACCTACCTGGCGGTCGCCGCGGCGGTGGAGGCGCTCAACCAGCAGGAGGTGCGGCGCATCCTGCTGGTGCGTCCGGCGGTGGAGGCCGGCGAGAAGCTCGGCTTCCTGCCCGGCGACCTGGCCCAGAAGATCGACCCCTACCTGCGCCCCCTCTACGATGCCCTCTACGAGATGATCGGCTTCGAGCAGGTGGCCAAGCTGATCGAGCGCCAGGTGATCGAGATCGCCCCGCTGGCCTACATGCGCGGACGCACCCTGAACAACGCCTTCATCATCCTCGACGAGAGCCAGAACACCACCCGCGAGCAGATGAAGATGTTCCTGACCCGCATCGGTTTCGGCTCCACGGCGGTGATCACCGGCGACATCACCCAGGTCGACCTGCCCCGCGGCCAGACCTCCGGGCTGATCCAGGTGCTGGAGGTGCTCAAGGACACCCCCGGCATCGGCGTCACGCATTTCGCCGCCAAGGACGTGGTGCGCCACCCCCTGGTGCAGCGCATCATCGAGGCCTACGACCACTTCGAGGCCGAGCAGGAGGCCGCCGAGCGCGCCCGCAAGGAGGCCCGCGATCAGGAGCGCGAGGCACTGCGCCAGGAGCGCCTCGACCGTGCCCAGCAGGGCAACAACGGCAACGGGGAGTCCGGCGGCTCATGAGCGGCCCCGTCGTCGACCGTCAGGCGGCCCTGGAGGCCGAGGGGCTGCCCACCCGGAACGAGCTCGCGGCCTGGGCGGGCGCCGTCCTGGCCCGCCACGACGTCGCCCCCGACGCCGAGCTCACCGTGCGCCTGGTGGACACGCCCGAGAGCCGGGCGCTGAACCGCGACTATCGGGGCAAGGACAGGCCCACCAACGTGCTCTCCTTCCCCTTCGAGTGCCCGCCCGGCGTCACGCTGGCGCTGCTCGGTGACCTGGTGGTCTGCCACCCGGTAGTGGCCCAGGAGGCCGCCGAACAGGACAAGTCACTGCACGATCACTACGCTCATATGGTGGTGCACGGCACCCTGCACCTGCTCGGATACGACCATATCGAGGATGACGAGGCCGAGACCATGGAGGCCCTGGAGCGCGAGATCCTGGCCGGCCTCGGCATCGCCGATCCCTACCGGACGGCGCCTGACAGCGAGGACGAGAGACGCGACGCATGAGCGAAGACCGATCGAGTAGCCAGGGCAACAGGTCCTGGCTCGACAAGCTGTTCAATGCCCTCTCCAGCGACAGTGACGAGCCCAGTTCGCGGGACGAGCTGCTGGAGTTCCTGCGCCAGGCGTCCAGCCGCCTGAGGCTCGAGCAGGACGCCATGATGATCATCGAGGGCGCCCTGCAGATCAGCGACCAGCAGGTTCGCGAGGTGCTGATCCCGCGCTCCCAGGTCACCGCCATCGCCCTGGACCAGCCGCTCGAGGAGTACCTGCCGGTGATCCTCGAGACCGGTCACTCGCGTTACCCGGTGATCGGCGAGAACCTCGACGAGGTGAAGGGTATCCTGCTGGCCAAGGACCTGCTGCCCCTGCTGCGCAGCGGCCAGGAGAACGGCAAGCCGTTTCGCCTGGAGGAGGTGGTGCGTCCGGCACTCTTCATCCCGGAATCCAAGCGCCTCAACAGCCTGCTCAAGGAGTTCCAGGACACCCACAACCACATGGCGATCGTGGTCGACGAGTACGGCGGCACCGCCGGCATCGTCACCATCGAGGACATCCTCGAGGAGATCGTCGGCGAGATCGAGGACGAGCACGACGCCGACGAGGAGGAGGACATCCGCGACCTGGGCGAGGGCCGCTACGCCATTCGCGCCCTGACCCCCATCGAGGACTTCAACGAGCGCTTCGACACCCGCTTCTCCGACGAGGAGTTCGACACCCTCGGCGGCCTGGTGATGCAGCGCTTCGGCCACCTGCCGGCCCGCGGCGAGCATACCGAAATCGGCGGCTGGCGCTTCATCGTGCTCAACGCCGACAACCGCCGCATCCGCCTGCTGGAGGCCGAGCCCTGCGAGGACTCGGAGGATTACGACGCCTGACCCGCCCCGCCCAAGGATGGCCACGATGACCCTGCAACGCTTCTCCCCGGCCCTCGGTTGCCTGCTGGCGCTGGCCGCCGGGGTGCTCACCACCCTCACCGCCTCCCCCTTCGAGCTGTGGTGGCTCGGCCCGGTGGCGGTCGGCCTGGTCTACCTGGGCCTGCACGGCCTGACGCCCGGCCAGGCCGCCCTGCGCGGCTGGTGCTACGGGGTCGGGCTGTTCGGCTCCGGCGCCTCCTGGGTCTACGTCTCGATCCACGACTACGGCTACACCGGGGTCCCCCTGGCACTCTTCCTCACCGGCCTGTTCGTGGCCGGCCTGGCGCTGTTCCTCGCCGCCACCCTGTGGCTCTATCGCCTCGTCACCGGACCGCGCCTGGCCTTCCTCAGCTTCGCCGGGGCCTGGGTGCTGGGAGAGTGGCTGCGCACCTGGCTGTTCACCGGCTTTCCCTGGCTGCTGCTGGGCTCTGCCCACGTGGATTCGCCGCTGGCCCCCTGGGCGCCCATCGGCGGCGTCTACCTGCTGTCGCTGATCACCGCCCTGACCGGCACCCTGGGCGTGGAGTGCCTGCGTCGGCGCTGGTGGGCCGCCGCCCCCATCGCCGTCTTGTGGCTGGCGCCGCTGGCGCTTCCCGCCCAGTGGACCACCCCGGCCGGCGACCCGCTGCGGGTCGCCCTGCTGCAGGGCAACCTGCCGCAACTGATCAAGTGGACCCCCGAGGGCCAACGCGAGGCCGCCCGCACCTACCGGACGCTGACCCTGGCGCAGCCCGACGACGTCGACCTGATCGTCTGGCCCGAGGCGGCCCTGCCGATGCTCGAGGAGGAGGCCCGGCCGATCCTCGAGCGGGTGCAGTCGAACCTCGCCCCCGACACCGCCCTGCTCACCGGCATCCTGCAGCGCGACGGCAGCGGCCTCTACTACAACAGCGTGATCGGCCTGGGCAACGCCGAGGGCGAGTACCGCAAGGCGCACCTGGTGCCCTTCGGCGAGTACCTGCCGCTGGAGAGCCTGCTTGCCGGCACCATCGCCTTCTTCGACCTGCCCATGCCGACCATGACCCCCGGGGCGGAGGGTCAGGGGCCAATCCACGCCGCCGGCACCACCATCGGCAACGCCATCTGCTACGAGATCATCTACGCCGACCGGGTCGCCGAGCAGGCGCGTGGCGCCGAGTTGCTGCTGACGGTCTCCAACGACACCTGGTTCGGGCGCTCTATCGGCCCGCTGCAGCACCTGCAGATGGCCCGGCTGCGCGCCCTGGAGAACGGCCGCTACCTGATCCGCGCCACCAGCAACGGCGTCACCGCCATCGTCGACCCCCAGGGCCGCGTCACCGCCCGCGCCCCGCAGTTCGAGACGGCGAGCCTCAGTGGCGAGGCAGTGCCCATGGCGGGCCTCACCCCCTACACCCGCACCGGCAGCTGGCCCGCCTGGCTGCTCGCCGCGCTGATGGTGCTGCCCGGGCTGCGCCGTCGCCCCACTGGGTAGGAGGCCAATTCATTGGGCGATGGAGGCCGCAGGCCTCCCTGCGGAGGGCATCCAGGCGATGGAGGCATCGCCGGGCGCCTGACGGCGCCGGTCGCGATGCGGAGCATCCCTCCTACAACGTGTCGTTCACGCGGATCTGCGAAGTACCAAACGAATCGCCCCCGTGGCAAAGGCCACGGGGGCGATTCTCTTCCAGCTCCAAGCTTAGGGCTTCAAGCTTCCGACGAAGTCGGGGTTTCGCCTAGCACTTCGGGAATGGTCGTCTTGACGTAGCGACCCGGGGCCGGCTCGAGGATATCGAGTTCGCCCTCGCCGGGCTGACGGGCAGGGACCAGCTTCTCCGGGTCGGCGTAGCCGTTCTCGGTGATCCAGGCCTGCCAGTGGGGCCACCAGGAGCCCTCGTGCTGCTCGGCGCCCTCGAGCCACTCCTCCGGGGTCGGCGGCAGCTCGTCGTTGGTCCAGTAGCCGTACTTGTTCTTGTGGGGGGGGTTGACGATGCCGGCGATATGGCCGGAGCCGCCCAGCACGAACTTGACCGGCCCCTTGGGCAGCAGGGCGCCATAGTAGCTGCTGTTCCACTTGGCGATGTGGTCATCGCGAGTGGAGATGAAGTAGCTCGGGGCGGAGACCTTGCGCAGGTCGATCTTGACGCCGTCCAACTCGATGCCGCCGGGCTCCACCAGGCGGTTCTCCAGGTAGAGGTGACGCAGGTACCAGGCGTGGGTGGCGGCCGTCAGGTTGGTGCCGTCGGTGTTCCAGTAGAGCAGGTCGAAGGGCGCCGGCATGTCGCCCTTGAGGTAGTTGCTGATGTAGAAGGACCAGAAAAGGTCGTTCTCGCGCAGCAAGTTGAAGCTGTAGGCCATGACCCGGCCGTCCAGGTAGCCGTCGCGCTCCATCTTGGCCTCGATGCCCTGCAGCACCGACTCGTTGAGGAAGACGCCGATCTCGCCCGGGTCGCGGAAGTCCTGCAGGGTGGTCATGTAGGTGACCGATTTCACCTTGCGGCCGCGCCGGGTGCTGGTCAGGTAGGCCACGGTGGAGGCGGCCAGGGTGCCGCCCACGCAGTAGCTCATCAGGTTCACCGACTTCTCGCCGGTGGCCTGCTCGATGGCGCCCATGGCGGCGATGGGGCCCAGCTGCATGTAGTCGGCCCAGGTCAGGTCGCGCTGCTCGGGCCCGGGATTGCGCCAGGAGATCAGGAACACCGTGTGGCCCTGCTCCACCAGCCACTTGACCAGGGAGTTGTCCTCGCGCAGGTCGAGGATGTAGTACTTGTTGATCCAGGGCGGGATGACCAGCAGCGGGGTCTTGTAGACCTGCTCGGTGGTGGGGGCGTACTGGATCAGTTGGATGAGCTCGTTCTCGTAGACCACCGACCCCGGCGTCACCGCGATGTTCTCGCCCACCTCGAAGGCGCTGCGGTCGGTCATGGTGACGTTGAGCCCCTCGGCGGAGTTGGCCAGGTCCTCGCGCAGCCGCGCCAGGCCGTCGACCAGGTTCTGGCCGCGGGTCTCGAACGTCCGGCGCATCACCTCGGGGTTGGTGGTGACGAAGTTGGTGGGGGCCATGGCGTTGAGCAGCTGGCGGGCATAGAAGGCCAGGCTGCGCTTCTGGTCAGGGTCGAGCCCCTCGAGGTCGTCGATCAGTTCCTCCACCATCCGCGAGAACAGCAGGTACTGCTGCATGATCGCCAGGTAGTAGGGGTCGTTGGTCCAGGCCTCGTCCTTGAAGCGGCGGTCCGTCCGCTCCGGGGTCACCAGCGGCTCCACCGACTCGCCGGCCATGGCGCGCAGGCCGTGTTGCCACAGCTCGAACTGGTCCTGCATCAGGCGGGCCTGGGCCTGCCACAGCAGCGGGGGATTGCGCATCAGCGACTCGGCGCCGGCACGGAAGCTCTCGCGCATGTCTTCGTAGATGGAATCGGCGGCGTCGCTGGGCACCATCCGCTCCAGCAGGTCGCCCATCAGGGCGCGATACTCCTCGCCGATCTGCTGAAGCTGGGCGTCCCACGCCTCCAGCTCGGCCTGTGTCGGTGCTTGAACCCCTGGCTGCATTGAACCCTCCTGAGGCGCCGGTCCGGAAATGCCGGCGTTGGATAGCACGACCCGCCACCCTCCCCGTGGAGGGTGGCGGCCTGGTCAGTGGCCCCGCCGGGGCCGGATGAAAAGCCGCGGCAAGGCGCTCAGCCCTTGCTGTTACCGCCCCGTGAAGACTGGGCCTTGGCCGGACCGGACTTCTCGGCGGGAGCAGCCTGCTGTTGGGCCTGCTGTTGGGCCTGCTCCACCGCCTGGGCCTGCTCGGCGAACAGCTTCTCCAGCTCGGCCTTGAACTCCAGGCTCATCTCGGAGAGCGCCTTGGCGTCCTCCAGCATCTGCTGGGAGAGCTGGTTCATCATCTCGGCCTGGCGGGTGCCAAAGTCGCGCATCCCCTCGGCGTCGCCGACATCGCTGGCGTCGCGCAGGCGCTCGGTGCCCATCTGGCTGTAGCGCTTCATCGACTCCATCTGGTACTGGGTCAGCTTCTCCATGTTGTCCAGCATCAGGGAGTTGAGCTTGCGCATCGGCTCGAAGAACTGGCGGGTCTGCTCGTTGAAGGTGTCGAACATCTTGTCCTGCATGAGGAATTCCTCTCGGTAGGTGGTGCATGGCGGACGCCGCGCCCGCCATGTTGCGCTGCATCAAATCCTAGTCTGACACGGCCGAAGTTGCAAGACGATGACGCCCCGGCGACTCAGCTCTCGCGCTTGCTCCGGGAACGAGCGCTGGCGGTGCCCTTCTTCGCCGTGTCGGAGCCCGAGGCAGCACTCTCCGTACCCGCCTTGCCCTGCCCTTCCGTCGGCTTGGCCTGGGCCGCCGACTGGCCGGCCTGGCGCAGCATGTCGAGCATCATCTGCTGGTAGTTGCCGAAGCTCGCCAGCCCCTGGGAGAGGCCCTGCGACAGGCCCTGGCCCATGCCGGACTGCTGCAGGAAGGGCTGCATCAGGCTCATCGGGTCGTAGCCCTCGACGCCCGATTCCATCTGCTTCTGGATCTGGTCCAGCAGTTCCTGCTGGAAGCCGGCCACGTCGGGCAGGCCCAGCGCCTGGCGGAACTCCTCGGGAGTCAGGTCGAACTCGACGTTGATCTTCATAGCATGGTCCTGTCCGTGGGTCTGACCCGCAGTGTAGCAGCGAATGCGCCGGCGCCGGGCTTAGCGCAGCACGGGGGTGTCCACGCTCACCTCGGCGTTCTGGGCGCGATGGCGCAGCAGGTGGTCCATCAGGGTCAGCGCCATCATCGCCTCGGCGATGGGCGTGGCGCGGATGCCCACGCAGGGGTCGTGGCGGCCCTTGGTGACCACCTCCACCGGGTTGCCGTGCACATCGATGGAGCGTCCGGGGAGGGTGATGCTGGAGGTGGGCTTGAGCGCCAGGTGGGCGATGATCGCCTGGCCGCTGGAGATACCGCCGAGCACCCCGCCGGCGTGGTTGGAGAGGAAGCCCTCGGGGGCCATCTCGTCGCGATGCTCGCTGCCGCGGCTTGCCACGCAAGAGAAGCCGTCGCCGATCTCCACGCCCTTGACCGCATTGATGCTCATCAGGCCGTGGGCCAGCTCGGCGTCCAGGCGGTCGAACACCGGCTCGCCGAGGCCCGGCGGCACGCCCTCGGCCACCACGGTGATCTTCGCGCCCACCGAGTCCTGGTCGCGGCGCAGCTGGTCCATGTAGGCCTCGAGTTCGGGCACCCGGGTCGGGTCGGGGCAGAAGAAGGGATTGGCGCCCACCGCCTCCCACTCGCGGAACTCGATGGAGATCGGTCCCAGCTGGCTCATGTAGCCGCGGACCCGGATGCCCCGGGAAGCGAGATACTTCTTGGCGATGGCGCCGGCCGCCACGCGCATGGCGGTCTCGCGGGCGCTGGAGCGACCGCCGCCGCGGTAGTCGCGGATGCCGTACTTGTGGTGGTAGCTGTAGTCGGCATGGGCGGGACGGAAGCGATCCTTGATCTTCGAGTAGTCCTTGGAGCGCTGGTCGGTGTTCTCGATCAACAGGCCGATGGGGGTGCCGGTGGTGACCCCCTCGAAGACCCCGGAGAGGATGCGCACCTGGTCAGGCTCGCGACGCTGGGTGGTGTGGCGCGAGGAGCCCGGCCGGCGGCGGTCGAGATCGGCCTGCAGGTCAGCCTCGGTGAGCGGCAACCCCGGCGGGCAGCCGTCGACGATGGCGCCCAGGGCCGGGCCGTGGCTCTCGCCGAAGGTGGTGAGGGTGAACAGCTTGCCGAAGGTGTTGCCGGACATGGGCGCTCCTCCCGGTGGGGTTCGAAGATCAGGCGAAGGACGCCGCATGGGCGTCGAGTTCGTCGGCGGTGAGGGCGAAGACGCCCTGGCCGCCGCGCTCGAAGTCGAGCCACAGGAAGGGCACCTCGGGGAAGGCGGCCTCCAGGTGGCGGTCGGAATTGCCCACCTCGACGATCAGCACGCCACCATCGGAGAGGTGCTCGCGGGCCTCGCGCAGGATGCGCCGCACGATGTCCAGGCCGTCGCGTCCCGCGCCCAGCGCCAGCGTCGGCTCGTGGCGAAACTCGGCGGGCATGGTAGCCAGGTCCCGGGCGTCCACATAGGGCGGGTTGGCAACGATCAGGTCGTAGCGGCGGCCGGCCAGGCCAGCGAAGAGATCCGCGGCCACGGCGCGGACCCGGTCGCCCACGTCGTGGCGGGTGATGTTCCGGCGGGCCACCGCCAGGGCATCCTGGCTAACGTCGGCGAGGTCCACCTCGCAGGTGGGCAGATGCAGTGCCGTGGCGATGCCGATGCAGCCGGAGCCGGTGCACAGGTCGAGCACCCGCGCCGGCGGCTCCTCGGGGAACCAGGTGGCGAAGCCCTGCTCGACCAGCTCGGCGATGGGCGAACGGGGGATCAGCACCCGCTCGTCGACGTCGAAGGGCAGCCCGGCGAAGAAGGCCTCGCCGAGCAGGTAGGGTAGCGGGCGACGGCTCTCGATGCGGGCGCGCACCAGGGCCACGATGCGCAGGCGCTCCATGGTCAGCAGGCGGGCGTCGAGCACCGCCGGGTCGACGCTCCAGGGCAGGTGCAGGGCCCCGAGGGTCAGGGCCACCGCCTCGTCCCAGGGCGAGTCGGTACCGTGGCCGTAGAAGAGTCCGGCCAGGTGGAACTCGCTGGACGCCCAGCGCAGGCAGTCGCGCAGGGTGAGCAGCTCGGTGGCGAGCTCATCATCGGAGAGCGTTAGGGTGGAGGTCGAGCGCGGGACGGGGTGTTCGGCCACGGGGCACCTGCGAGTCGAGGAATCGGCGGGGCAAAGTGTCAACCGGCGGTTGGCACGGCAACCATCGGTTGGAACCGCTGCCGATTGTAACCGCCACGGCGGTTCACAGCCACGCCACGCTGGGTATACTGTCCGCCCCCGACGCCACCCGACGCCCCGCCATGAGCCGAAACCGCCACCGCCCGGACGATGACGATATCAACGCCTTCCGCCAGGCCCTGCGCGAGGCCGGCGTGCGGCGGATCGAGCGCAACCGCGCCGATCCCGGTCGCCCGCGGCGGGCCGACCCCGCGGCCGCCGAGCGCCGCGCCGCGGCCCAGGCGGCGGGCGACGATGCCGGCAGCGGCCGCACCTCCGACGGCCGGGTGGAGGCGGTACGCCCCTCGGAGTACCTGGACTTCGCCCTGCCCGACCTGCCCTACCGCACGCGCAGCCGGCTCAAGCGCGGCCAGCTGGCCTGGGAGGCGGGCCTCGACCTGCACGGCCATACCCTGGAGGAGGCCCGCGAGGAACTGGAGAGCTTCCTGCGCGACGCCGGCACGGCACGCCAGCGCTGCGTACTGGTGGTCCACGGCAAGGCCTGGGGCACCACCAGCGATTACCCGGTGATCAAGAGTCACGTGAACGCCTGGCTGCGCGAGTGGCCCGGGGTGCTGGCCTTCTGCTCGGCCACCGAGGCCGACGGCGGCACCGGCGCCGTCTACGTGCTGCTGCGGCGTCGCGGCGAGCGCTGAGGGCGGCTCACTCGCCCTTGCCCGGCAGCGGCTCGTCGGGCATCCCCGGGTCGACGACGATGCCGCGACCGCCCCAGCCCGGATGGCTGTGGCCCTCGAAGCGGTCCAGGGCCTCCACCGCCAGCTGGCGCCCCAGCAGGATCAGCGACTCGGCCCGGTGGAACTCATAGGCACCGCACACCGTCTTGGGCACCTCGATCAGCACGTCCGGCGGATAGCCCGCCACCTTGTACTTGGCCAGCGCCGCCTGGGTGATATCGAAGGAGGCCAGCATCAGGTCCAGGCGCCCCCACTGGCGCCGGCGATTACCGGCCTCGTCCTCCTCGGCCTCCCTGCTCTCCTCGACCTCCTTGCCACCACTGACCCCCAGGCCGTCGATCCAGCGCCCGGCCGCGCTGCGCACTTCCTCGATCCAGCCGCCGAAATCGATGCCCGAGGCGTCGCGGGCCTGCTCGCGCTTGCGCTCCTGCTCCGCCTGGTCGGGGGGCAGCAGCTCCTCCAGGGTGACCGGGCGCGGGCTGTGGGCGGTGACGTTGACCGCCATCACCAGGTCGGCGTCGGCCGAGACGGTGGGGATGATCGGCAGGGGATTGAGCAGGCCGCCGTCCACCAGCACCTGGTCGCCGCGGTGTACCGGGGTGATCACCCCGGGCACGGCGATGGAGGCACGGATCGCCTCCAGCAGGGAGCCGCTCTGGAACCACACCTCGCGCTGGCGGTTGAGGTCGGTGGCCACGGTGGTGACCGGGATCGGCAGGTCCTCGATGCGCGTATCGCCGATCAGCCGCTCCAGCTTGCCCATCACCTTGCTGGCGCGCATGGCGCCCATGGGGCTCCAGGTGACGTCCACCAGCCTGAGCACGTCGAAGTAGTCGAGCCGGCAGACCCACTCGCGATAGCCCGCGAGCTGGCCCGCGGCGTAGACGCCCCCCACCAGCGCGCCCATGGAGCAGCCCGAGATCGCCACGATCTCGTAACCACGCGCCTCGAGCTCCTCGATCACGCCGATGTGAGCATAGCCACGTGCCCCGCCGCTGCCCAGTACCAGCGCCACCCGCTTGCCGGTCTCGCGGGAATTCCTGGCCTGCCTGCTCATGCCATCGACTCCTTCTCCAGCGCCCGGGTGTCACGCCACCAGGCGATGATGGTTTCGGCGACCGCCTCCACCGCCCGCGGCTCCAGGTGCAGGTGGTGACCGCCCGGCAGCACCCGCCGCACCAGGCCGGGCAACGCCTCGCGGGCGTGGCGAGCGCGCTCGGTGTCGCCGAGGATGCCCTGCGCCCCTTCCACCAGCAGGGTCGGGCAGCGGACGGCGCCCAGCAGCGCCCGGACCTGCGCCGGGTCGAGGCGCACCGGCGAGGGTCTGACCAGTCGGGGGTCGGTACGCAGCCCGACGCGACCACCGGGCAGCGCCGCCAGGTTGCGTACCACCAGCGGCTCGGCCGTCTCGGCATCGATGGGGGTCGCCCCGCCGGCCACCCGCGCCGCCACGGCGGTCTCGCTATCAGGATAGTGCGGCGCGCGCGAGGGCGGGCGGCGGTGGGCCAGCAGCCCACGGCGCAGCTGGGCCGGCACCTGGTCGGCGGGGGTGGTCACCGCGCCGAGCCCGTCGAGCAGCACCAGGCGCTCGAGGCGTTCGGGCAGGGCGGCGGCCGCCAGGCCGGCGACACCGGCCCCCATGGAGTGGGCCAGCAGGTTCAGGCGGTCCAGGCCCAGGGCGTCGGCGGCATCCAGCAGGTCGTGGCAGTAGTCCCACAGGGCATAGTCGCCCTCACGATGGGCGGAGTGGCCGTGGCCGGCGAAGTCGATGGCCACCACCCGCACGCCCAGCCGTTCGACCAGCCGCGGGGCCAGGCGCGCGAAGCTGGCGGCGTTGTCCAGCCAGCCGTGCAGCGCCAGCCAGGTGGCGGCGTCCTCGTCGCCCCAGGCCAGGGCCGCCAGGCGCCCGCCGGCCAGGCTGAGCTCGCGTGGCGCCGTCATGCCTCGGCCTCCAGCAGGTCATCCAGGGTCGCCTGCAGGACGTCGCGCGCCTCATCGGGATGCTCCATGGGGAACATGTGGGTGCCCGGCACCAGGCGTAGCGGCACGCCGTGACGCACGAGACGGCGCCGCCGGCGCCGGGTGAGCAGGTCGGAATCGCGCCCGGCCAGCACCGCCACCGGCACCGGCAGGCAACGCGGCAGGTCGCCCAGATGGTCGGGCAGATGGCGGAAGATCTCCACCTCGATCTGCGGGTCGTAGACCAGCACCGCCTGGCCGTCGTCCAGCAGCCGCGTACCGCCCTCCACGTAGTCGTCCAGGGCCTGCTCGGTGAAGCGCCGGAACAGCCCGCGTCGACGCAGGTAGTGGCGCATGGCCTCGCGATCGGGCCACAGGGTGCGCCGGCCCAGACTCTTGCCCGCCGGGGTGAGGCGATCCACGACGCCCAGGCGCTTGGCCGCCTTCATGGCCCAGGCATCCAGCCCCAGCATCAGCGGCGGGTCCAGCATCACCACGCAGCGGAAGCGCTCCGGGGCCGCCTGGGCGGCCATGGCCATCAGCACGCCGCCCATGGAATGGCCCACCCCGACCACCGGCGCTTCGTGCTCCTCCAGGTGGTGGAGTAACTCGTCGCGCAGCGCCAGCCAGTTGTGGCCTACCGGGAAGTCGGGATGGTGCCCGAGGCGGTCCAGGGGGTGGACGTCGTAACGCGACGCCAGCGGTGTCAGGAAGCTGCGATAGCACACGCCGGGGAAGCCGTTGGCGTGGGCGAAGAGCAGCGTGGGTCTCGGGGTTTCGGCGGGGCTCATGGGGAAATCCTGTATGGGGCGACAAGTGCCCGTCTGGCGGTAGCAGGCTAACGGGATTACCATGTCCCGCCAAGTCATCCCCGGCCATTCCCGACCCCATGGAGCCCCCGTGAGTACCTCCAGGCCCCCGCGCGACACCCGCACTCGCAACCGGATCTTCTTCGCCACCGTGCTGGCCGCCGTCGTGGTCGGCCTGTGGCTGGCACGTTGATGGGGATGCTCGAGATCTTCCTGTCGACCCTGGAGATCACCCTGCCGGTCTTCGCCATGGTGTTCATCGGCCTCGGCCTCAAGCGCCTGGGCTGGATCGACGCCGCCTTCATCACCACCGCCTCCAGCCTGGTCTTCAAGGTCACCATGCCGGTGCTGCTGTTCCTGAGCATCGTCAAGGCCGACCTGGCCTACGCCCTGCAGCCCGGCCTGATCGGTTACTTCCTGGCCGTCTCCGTGCTCGGCTTCTTCGCCGCCTGGGGCTGGGCGCGGCTCCGCTACCCCCGGGAGGAGGTCGGCGTCTTCGTCCAGGGCGCCTTCCGCGGCAACGCCGGCATCGTCGGCCTGGCGCTGGCCGCCAGCATGTACGGCGACCACGGCCTGTCGCTGGGCGGCATCATGGCGGGATCGGTCATCGTCGTCTACAACGTGTTCTCCTCGATCGTCCTCGCCCTCTATAGCCCGAGCGCCGACTCCGACCTGCGCTCCCTGCTGCTGGGACTGCTGCGCAATCCCCTGATCCTCAGCGTCATGGTCGCCCTGCCGGTGGCCTATCTCGCCCTGCCCCTGCCCGCCTGGCTGGTGACTTCGGGCGAGTACCTGGGCTCCCTCTCGCTGCCGTTGGCGCTGATCTGCATCGGCGGCACCCTCGGCGGCACCGCCATCCGGCACGACGGCCGCCAGGCCCTGGATGCCGGGCTGTGGAAGCTCGTCTGGCTGCCGCTGGCCGGCACGGCCGGCGCCTTCCTGCTCGGCTATCGCGACGCCGAGCTGGGCATCCTGTTCCTCTTCCTGGCCAGCCCCACCGCCGCCGTGGCCTTCGTCATGGCCAAGGCCTACGGCGCCAACGAGCGGATGACGGCCAGCATCATCATGCTGACCACCTTCGGTTCCATGCTGACCATCAGCCTCGGCGTCTTCGCCCTCAAGATCGTCGGCGCCATCTGAGGCGCCGCCGTTATCTGCCGCGCCCGGCGATCATCCGCGCCGCGCCAGATCCACCAGCATCGCGGGATCGAGCTCCGCCAGCCGGGTGATCCCCAGCATGCCCATGTCGGCGCGGATCTCCGACACCAGCAGGCGAATGGCGTGGTCCACGCCGGCCTCTCCGCCGATGGCGGCGGCATAGTTGAAGGGGCGCCCGATGAAGGCACAGCGCACCCCCAGAGCCAGCGCCTTGATCACGTCGGTGCCGCGCCGGAAACCGCTGTCGATCATCACCGCCATGTTGCCGGCGACCTCCATGGCCTGCGGCAGGGCCCGCATCGGCGAGACGGCGCCGTCGAGCTGGCGCCCACCGTGGTTGGAGAGGATGACGCCGTCGGCGCCCTGCTCACGCGCGATGGCGACATCCTCGGGATGCAACAGCCCCTTGATCACCAGGTGCCCCCGCCACTGGCGCCGGATGCGGCACAATTCCGACCAGTCGAGGTGTTCCCGCCCCGAGAAGTCGCGCGTGGCGTGCCGCGACAGGAGGGCGGCGCCACGCTCGGCGGCATTGTTCTCGAAGTGGGGCATGCCATGGCGCAGCAGCGTGCGCAGGAAGGTGCCCAGGCTCCAGGTCGGATGCGTCAGCCCGTCCCGGAGCAGCCGGAGGTCCGGGCGCAGCGGCGTCCTGAAGCCGTTGCGCAGGTTGTTCTCGCGGTTGGGGACGACCGCCGAATCCACCGTCACCACCAGGGTCTCCACCCCCGCCTGCGCCACCCGATCGACCAGGGCGGCGATGCGTGACGAGTCGGCGGGCAGGTAGGCCTGGAACCAGGTGCCGGGCGCCGCCTCGACCACCTCCTCGAGGCGGATCAGCGACGAGCCGCTGAGGATCATCGGGATGCCTGCCCGCTCGGCCGCCCGGGCCTGGGCCAGGTCACCGCGGTAGCCGGTCAGTGACGAGATGCCCATGGGAGCGATGCCGAAGGGGGCCGCATAGCGACGCCCCAGCAGCTCGAGCGACGACTCCCGCCCACTGACGTCACGCAGCACCCGGTGCCGGAAGCCGTACTCGTCGAACACGGCGCGGTTGTCGCGATACGACGCATTGCTCTCCGCCGCCCCGGCGACATAGCCGTAAAGCGGCCGCGGCAGGTGTCGCCGGGCCGCCGGCTCGAAGTCGTCGAGGCAGAAGATCCGCGCCAGTCGCCGCGCCGCCAGCCAGGAGGCCCTGGGTTGCGGGCGTTGCGCCGGCGGGTTCGATGAGTGTGCCGCGGTGGCCATCGCGTGCTTCCTCCTGATCATGGATGATGTAAAGGAAGTCTGACGACACCGAAGCACCGTCACAATCGATGATTATTCGGTCCTTGCATGAGGTTTGCGAATGAATATCCACCGGCTCGCGCCTTCCATGTCGATGCTGCTCGCCTTCGATGCGGCCGCCCGCCATCACAGCTTCACCCGCGCCGCCAGTGAGCTCAGCCTGACCCAGAGTGCCGTCAGCCGGCAGATCCAGGCCCTCGAGCGGCTCCTGGAGGTCGATCTGTTCGAACGCGAGGGACGCCACATCCGGCTGACCGAGGTCGGCGCCATGTATGCCCAGGATATCGCCCCGGCGCTGGCCCGGATCAGCGGTGCCAGCGCCCGGGTCGGCGCCTTCCGCAAGGGGGTCAGCTCCCTGAACCTGGCGATTCTGCCGACCTTCGGCGAACGCTGGCTGATGCCCGGCCTGGAGGCGTTCTATCGCCGTCATCCCGGCGTGATGCTGCACCTGCACACGCGCATCGGCGAGTACGACATCACCGAGTCGGGCATGGACGCCGCCATCAACGTCGGCGTCGAGCCCTGGCCGGGCCTGATCGCCCACCCCCTGGTGGACGAGGAGGTGGTGCTGGTCGCCAGCCCCGCTGCCCTGTCACACCGGCCGATCCGCGAGCCGGCCGACGTCGTCGGCCACCTGCTGCTGCAAATCGCCGTGCGCTCCGAGGCCTGGCACCAGTGGTTCACGGCACAGGGACTGCCGCTGGGCTACATGCGGCTCGGCCCGCAGTTCGAGTTCACGACGCACATGATCCAGGCGGTCACCGCGGGCATCGGCATTGCACTGGTCGCCCGCTGCCTGGTCGAGGAGGAGTTGCGGGATGGCCGCCTGACCATCCCGCTGGACGCCGGGCTCGACAGCCGGCGTCGGTACTACCTGCTCTATCCGCCGGAGAAGGCCGATTTCCCTCCCCTGGCCACTTTCCGCGACTGGCTGCTGGCCCGCGATGACTCCCCAGACGACGCGGCAGGATGAGTCCCACCTTACGGGAATCGGCCCGTCGCTAGCGGAACTCTTCGGAGGCCCGGGTCCAATGCCGAGCCTGCTCGCTCAAGGTCAGGCCCAGCCCGGGGCGGTCGGGCACGATCATGTGGCCCTCGCGAATCTCCAACCTCTCCTCGAAGAGGGGTTCCAGCCATTCGAAGTGCTCCACCCAGGTCTGGGTGGGGTAGGCAGCGCACAGGTGCAGGTGGATCTCCATGACGAAGTGGGGCGCGAGCTGCAGGCCGGCCTGATCGGCCAGGGTCGCGACTTTCAGGAAGGGGGTGACACCCCCGATGCGGGGGGCATCGGGCTGCACGAAGGAGACGGCACGGACATCGATCAACCGCTGGTGTTCGGCCGCGCTGGTCAGCATCTCGCCGGTAGCGATCGGCGTATCGAGGCTCGCGTTCAGCTCCGCATGGCCCTCGACGTCCTGGGCATCGAGCGGCTCCTCGATCCATGTCAATCCCAGCTCATCGACCGCACGCCCGAAACGCAGCGCCGTTGGTCGATCCCACTGCTGATTGGCATCGATCATGATCGGTACCTCAGCGCCCAGATGCTTGCGCAGGGCCGTGACGCGCTCGATGTCTTCCCGGACATCCGGCTGCCCCACCTTCATCTTCACGCCACCGATTCCATCGTCGAGCGAGCGATCGGCATTGGCGCAGACCTCATCGATCGAGGTGCCGTAATAGCCGCCGGAGGTGTTGTAGCAAGGCACCGCCTCCCGATGGCTTCCCAGCAGCTTGGCCAGAGAGAGTCCGGCCCTCCTCGCCTTCATGTCCCACAGGGCGGTATCGAAGGCGGCGATGGCCTGAACGGCCACGCCACTCCTTCCCACCGACGCCCCCTGCCAGGCAAGCCGCTCCCAGAGTCGTGGAATATCGTTCGGATCCTCGCCGATCAGGAAGGGCGCCAACTCCTGGGCATGAGCATATTGCGCCTTGCCGCCGCTGCGCAGCACATAGCCGAACCCCATGCCGCTGTGCCCATCCCGCGACTCGAGTTCCGCGAACAGAAGCGACATCTCCTTCATTGGCGTCTGCCTGCCGGTCATCACCTTGGCATCGCTGATCGGTCGCGACAGCGGGAGAATCACCCGGGAAAGCTCGATACGAGAAATCTTGTCCTTGGTCATGGCTCCTCCCAATGGCCCAGCGCCGGCTCCACATCGCAATGCCTCACAGGATGCGTCAGAAGCGAGGTACCTTCCCTGTCCAAGCAGGGTCGTACTTCTGCATCTCCTTCACATCGTTACGCGAACGAATGCCACACTCCTGAAAGTTGCGCGCTAGTTCCTTCAAGGCGTCGCGATCCAGCTCGACGCCCAGACCGGGCGCATCGGGGACGCGCACGCTGCCGTCCTCGAAGGCGATCTTGCCGCCGACGATGACCTCTTCCTCCTGCCAGGGATAATGGGTGTCGCAGGCATAGGAGAGGTTGCCGATCGCCGCGGCGGCATGGGTCATGGCCATCAGGCTGATGCCGAGGTGGGAGTTGGAGTGCATGGACAGTCCCAGCCCCCAGGTCTCGCATACACGGGACAGGTCCCGGGTCGCCTGCAGTCCGCCCCAATAGTGGTGATCGGAGAGGATCACATCCACGGACCGCTTGGTTATCGCCTCGGGGAAATCGAAGAAGCCGATCACGCACATGTTGGTGGCCAATGGCATGGTGGCCGACCGATGGACCTCGGCCATGCCGTCCTTGCCGGGGGCGGGGTCCTCGAGGTATTGCAGCAAGCCTTCCATCTGCGGCATCAGGCGCCTGGTGGTCTCGGGCGTCCAGCCACCGTTGGGGTCGATGCGCAGCGGGTGCTCGGGGAAGGCCTCGCGCAG
>NZ_JAUFPL010000015.1:52464-70743 GCF_030409215.1 Halomonas ramblicola
GACGTCTTCGGGAGTCAGTACCTCTCCCCAGTCGTCGACCCAGCCGTCCTGGCTGAACTGGTGACGGCCGTACTTGTAGAACAGGTAGGCACTGTAGGGGACGGCATCGCGCACCTTGCCACCCAACAGGTCGCAGACGCTGCGACCGGTAATCTTGCCGATTAGATCCAGGAAAGCGACTTCGAAGGCGGCGAAGATGCGCGGCAGCGTGGTGGCCTGGTTGGTTCCTGGCGCCAATTCGATACCGCCCTGTTGCGGCTCACTATCGGCGGACTGTTCGATGATGGCCTTCAGCTCGTTGAGATGGAAGACATCGACGCCTTCCAGTCGGGATGCCACCTTCTGCAGCTGCGAAAGGGTCTGCTCGTCACCATAGGACTCGGAGAGGCCGGAGCGCCCGTCCTCGGTGACCACCTCGATGATCGAGCGAAGTGCCCAGGGCTCATGAATACCGCTCACGTTGAGCAGGGGAGGATCGCGGAAGGCGATCGGGGTGACGACGACAGATGCGATACGGGACATGGCTTCTCCAGGGTCTGACTCTGACAGAGTGGTTGAGTGTTGCGCTACAGGTCTTCTGAGAACCTGATCAGGGGCGCGGGGGGTAGCGCGCTGTGCGGGTCGCATAGGCTCGGTGGCGTGCCGCCACTTTATCCAAGGGTCATTCATAGGGTGGCAGTCTGGACTACCGAGTTTACGAGATACCCCGTATAGGAGAAGAACAATAATACCAGCACGCCTCCCTCGATACGATTGATCCGTCCCTGCCGCCCCCGCCAACCGATGGCAAACACGATCATCAATAGCGTCATGAAGGCCATCAGCGGCCAGTCGCGAACAAGTACTTCACTACTGATTTCAATGGGGGAGATCACAGCAGCCAACCCCACGACCCCCAGGGTATTGAACAAATTCGACCCTACTACATTGCCGAGGACCAGATCATGTTTTCCACGGCGCAAGGCACTAACCGAAGAGGCGAGTTCAGGAAGCGATGTTCCGATGGCTACCACTGTCAGGCCGATTATCAAGTCGCTGACACCAATTCCCTGGGCGATTTCGATGGCCCCCCAGACGAGGACACGAGAGCTGACTACCAGCAAGACGAGGCCACAGAGGGTCCAGCCCAGGCTGGAGATCATGGGTAGTGGAGGCTCTTCGAGACTCTCGCTTGTCTCGCTAGCCAGAACGTCTCCACCTGATCTCCTTGCCATGTATACGCTAGCCCCGATAAAGCCCAGCAACATCGCTAGCATCATGCCTCCCTCGGCATGGTCAATGTTCCCTCCCCTCATTAGAAGGAGCGAAAGGAGAGTGACGGCCAGAAGAACCGGCAACTCTTTGCGGATCAATCCGGAATGGACGGTCAAGGGAGATACGAGTGCTACCAGGCCAAGGATCAAGCCTATATTGGAAATGTTCGAGCCATAGGCATTGCCCAGTGCCAGCCCGGGGTTCCCCTGACCGGCCGCCAATGCCGATACCATCAGCTCAGGCGCTGAGGTCCCAAACCCCATCACGAGCATCCCGATGAGGAGTGGGGAAAGCCCCAGGCATCGAGACAAGCCTACTGCGCCATCGACGAAGCGATCGGCACTCCACACTAATAGAGCAAGGCCCGCCAACACCGCGATTACGGGTAAAATCATCCTTCCACCTTGAAGGGCAATGAAATGTCATAAAGGCACGGGCGACAATAAGGCAGAGCAAGACTGACTGCCACGACAACCCATGGCAGAACACCTCATTTTTTCCCTGAAACACAATGAGCCTCTGATCAATGAGAGAGGTTTTAGATCAGAAGCTCCTTAGCATATGGAGAGATCACAACACGGGCGTAACCAGCTTTCCCGATGCAATGAATGAATCCAGGTTATCGAACACGAGATCCTGCATTTGTTTTCGCGTCTCGTGTGTCCCGCTAGCAATATGTGGCACCAGCACGACCTGAGGCATCTCCAAGAGCGCCGAAGGCACATTGGGCTCATCGGCAAAAACATCCAGGGCGGCACTTCCCAGCCGGCCAGACTCAAGTAACTCGACCATGGCGGGCTGATCCACCACTGAACCTCTCGAGACGTTGATCAAGGTACCCTGGGGACCGAGTGCTTCCATCACTTCCCGAGATACCAATCCTTGCGTGCTAGGTCCCCCAACACAGGTCACGATCAAAAAGTCGGCCCAGGTGGCCAGATCGGCAGGCGTTTCCTCATAACCATAATCGACTGAAGGGTCCTGGCGACGGTTATGATAATGAATCTCCATGCCGAAACCGTTGGCCCGTTGGGCGATACATTTACCGATGCGGCCCAGTCCCAGGATGCCCAGTCGCTTGCCACTGACCTTGGCCCCCAGCGGAAAGGGTTCAGAACCCCACTTGCCGGCGCGCACGAACCGGTCGCCTTCGGCAATCCGTCGAGCGGATGAGATCAGCAACCCCATGGCCAGATCTGCCACGCAGTCGTTGAGGACGTCCGGCGTGTTGCTGACAGCGATATTCAGTTCACGCGCCGTATCGATATCGATGGGATCATAGCCTACCCCGAAGCTCACGATGGCCTTGAGCTTGGGCGCCGCACGCATGATGTCGGCACTACATCCATAGCGTCCCGATGTGACGACGATATCGACCTCAGGCCCCACCTCCTTAAGATAGTCATCGGGCGACTCCTGCTCCCATAACCGATGAACCTTGTAGGTTTCCGTCAACCTCTTGTTGAATTCCTCGGTAAAGCTGCCGATTTGCAAAAGTTGTACATCACCACTCATGAGTTACTCCTTGGTCATCGCCCCCATCCATCGACACCGATCAGGCTACGAGTGGCATGCCGAGAGATGGGGAACAGTTCGGTGGCTTCCACGCTGGACGCCAAATGTCTTTCGTTGACTTAAATGCATCATCAAACCATGCAAAGTCACTCAGACCGCTGCCTGGATGACAGCTCTTCCGCTGGCTTCCCATTTCGGATTGGCACTTGCAAGACGAGCGGTGTAGGGATCCTCGGGCTCGTTGAACACACGCTTACCCGGTCCGCGCTCCATGACCTTGCCTTGATACATGACGATGATGTTCTTGGCGAGATACTCGACAACCGAAAGATCGTGGGCGATGAAGATATAGGCGAGCCCATGTTCATCCTGGAGATCTTGCAACAAGCGGATCACCTGCGCTTGAACACTGACGTCAAGCGACGAGATCGGTTCGTCCAGGACCACGATCGATGGACGCACCGCCAGCGCACGTGCAATCGCGATCCGCTGGCGCTGACCGCCCGAGAACTCGTGTGGGTAGCGGTCGAGGATCTGTTCCCCCTGAATGCCGACGCGTGCGAGAAGGCGTTCCGCTTCCTCGTCCCATTCGGACTCCGGAACCAGACCACGGTGGATACGCCAACCTTCCGAGATGATCTTTCCGACCTTCATCCTCGGGTCCAGGCTTGAGTAGGGATCCTGGGCGACGAACTGTATTTCCCTACGCAGCTCACGCTGCATGGTGGTTCCGGGGGTAATGATCGGCTTGCCCCGGTATTCGACCGTTCCTTCCGTCGGACTCTCCAGCCCGAGAATAAGCCTGGCAAGGGTTGACTTCCCCGAGCCTGACTCACCAACAATGCACAGCGTCTCTCCCTCGTGGAGATCGAAATCGATACCATCGACCGCACGAAACCCGTCGAAAGTTTTCACGAGTCCGCGGCCCATCATCAAGGGGGGGCCAGTCACCTTTTCATTCTCCGACGCGGGCAGTGATTCAGCCGACAGGAAGCGGTCGATCAAACTCGGTTCCGCAATAACCGCCTCCGTTCGGATACAAGCGGCCTGATGAGATGGGCTGACGGCAGCCTGAGGCGGCACGGCTTCCTTGCACCTTTCGATGCAGTAAGAACAGCGAGGCGCGAACGAGCAGCCCGACGGGGGATCCATGAGCTTCGGAGGCGTCCCGGGAACGGGTTCGAGTTTCTCATCCATGGCTAGTGACGGCGTCGACTGCATCAACCCTCGCGTATAGGGATGCGCAGGCTGATGAAAGATCTCCGCCGTCGGTCCCGACTCAATGACGCGACCGGCGTACATGACCGCGACCCGATCCGCGACGGCAGCCGCGAGAGCGCAGTCGTGAGTGATCATCAGCACGGCCATGTTATTCTTGATCTGAATCTCTTTCAGAACCTGCAGGATCTCCGCTTGGATCGTTACATCCAGTGCGGTGGTCGGCTCGTCGGCGATCAGAAGTTGAGGCTCCGTGGCGATCGCCATGGCGATGAGAACCCGCTGACGCATGCCTCCAGAGAGCTCGAAGGGGTACTTGTCCAGCTGCTCGCGGGGATTCTGCAGGCCGACCGCGTCGAGGAGTTCTGCCGCCCGCTCGCGGGCGGCACTACGACTGACATCCTTATGGGTTCTGATCGCCTCGATCACCTGCCAGCCGATCTTGAAGCTGGGATTGAGCGAGCTCAAGGGATCCTGAGGAACCCAGGCGATATCCGCGCCCATCATGGCACGGCGCTCACGATGACTAAGCTCGGTCAACTCCTGCCCAGCAAAGCGAATACTCCCCCTGCGGATGCGCCCCGGCGGCATCGGCAGGATGCCCATGATGGACTTCGCCGTGGCGCTCTTACCGCAGCCCGACTCGCCGAGAATGCTGAACATTTCGCCGCGTCGTAGCTTCAGGCTGACGCCATTGACGGCGTACAACGGGCCCGTCGGAGTGTCGAAGCTGATGTGCAGGTCATCGACTTCCAGCAGCACATCGCTGTCGTTAGGGTCACTGTTGAGCTCAAGCACTCGAGACATGGGTGCGCCTTTATTCATGTTAAAGTCATTCATGATATTAGGCCTTCTCTTTGACCAGTCCGCGCCTCAGCCACTCGGCACGGCGGATTGGATCTGTGACGTTCTGGCCCCAACTGGCGATCAGGTTAGCGCTCAGTGCGGTGGCAAAGATGGCCAGTCCAGGGACGATGATCAGCCATGGGGCTCGGCCCAGGTATTCGCGCCCCTCGGAGATCATCAGCCCCCACGAGGTGTCAGGTGGCTGTATGCCGAACCCGAGGAAGCTCAGCGTGGACTCGAACAGGATGACGCGCGCCAGCTCCAGCGTCGCCAGGATCACCAGCGGAGACCGAGCATTGACCAGGACGTGCTCGCGAATAATGCGAGCCGGGGACGCCCCCAATGCACGTGCTGCCTCGATATACTGATTGTCTCGCAGGCCGAGGGCCAGGCTGCGTGAAACGCGGGCGTAGGTAGGCCAACGCGCAATCGCCATCACCAGCAGCAGGTTGGCAAGACCCGGCCCGAGCGCATACAGGATGAACAGGGCAAGGATCAACGCCGGGAACGACTCCTGCAGGTCGGAAAGCCGCATGAGGACGTCCTCTACACGGCCTCGGAAGTATCCGGCCACGAGACCTACCGTGATCCCCAGGAGTCCGGATACCACGACACCGGCGAAACCAACCGCGATGGAAACCCGGGCGCCGCTGAGCAGTCGGGCGACAACGTCTCGACCGAGTGCGTCAGTGCCCAGGTAGTGGGGCAGCAGCCCCTCGGCAGCCTCGGATCCGGGGGGTAGGAGGCGATTGGACAGATTCTGCGCGTACGGATCGTGGGGGTAGAGTTCGGGCCCCACGAGCGCAGACAGTATCATCAGAATGAACACACACCAGGCAGCGACCGTAACCGGCTCCCGAAGGAAGGCACGGAGGTAAACAGCACGCTTGGTAGTGCGTCGCGCTTGAACGTCGATGGCTGGGTTACTCATAGCGCACCCTGGGATTGAACAGCATATAGGTGAGGTCGATGATAAAGGTTATAACCATTACCAAGACCACGAACGTGAAGACGGCCGCTTGCAACACGAACAGGTCCGTGTTGCCCAGCGCGTCGATGACCAGGCGACCGACCCCGGGCCAGGCGAAGACCGTCTCGATGACCACGACCCCGTTGACCAGACCGAGAATTTCGTCCGTAGACACGGTGATAATGGCCGTTGCTGCGTTCTTGCTCACGTGCAGGAAGATTCGACGGTCGGATAGCCCCTTGGCCCGCGCCATCTCGACGTAGGGCTTGCTGTACTCCTCCAGAAGCGCCGACCTGCTGAACTGTGCGACGCGACCGATAATCCGAAAGGCACCCGTCATGGCGGGCAGCAGTATGGCCAAGGCACCCGAGGTTCCCCCGGTCGGAATCACTCCTATCGGGACCGCGATGAGGGTGATGAGTGTCAGACCAAGCCAGAACTCGACGACAGAGATCCCAGCCAGGGACATGACATTGGCAGCACGGTCGACGAATGAGCCGGGACGGAATGCGCCCCAGGCGCCCATGACAAAGCCGATGGGAAGCGCCAGCAGAAGGATCGCACCACCCAGCATCGCAGTGTTCGGCAATGCGGACATGACCATGCCAAGCGCATCTTCTCCCGTTACGGGCGACGTCCCGAAATCGAGTTGGATAACTCCCATGGCGAAGCGGCCGAACTGAACCAGAATCGGGTCGTTGAAGCCGAGTTTGTCACGAACCGCCTCACGCTCCTCGATGGAGGCGAACTCGGACACGACGGCATTAACGGGATCGCCTAACACGTGTCCGATTATGAATATGGCGATCATCGCGGCGACTATGACAAGCACCGACTGTCCGAGTCGCCTTAACAAATAACGTTTCATACGGGTTTTACTCCCCTGATACTTACTGTCCCGGCATGATGTTCACGACATGATGGGAGGTGACGGGCGGCCACCTGAGACCGCCCCACTCCTGTCACTGTCTCGTGAAATCGTTGGCCATCACCCATCCATCCGGACGACGGCGGAACTCAACCGTTTCCGCCACGGCGTGATATGTCGGGAAGCGAAGGATCCCACTCCACACGTTGCGCTCGACCTGCTCGGCATTGAGCTCCGCGAGGGCTTGACCACGCTCCTCGCCAGTGAGCTTGATTGCCTCCGCCCACCGCTGATCGAAATCCTCATCACAGTAGACGCTGAGATCGCCACCGCAGAGATATCGAGACCCCCCGTACCCGGCCAGGTCAAAGAGGTCCGTGTCGGAGCCGGTCGTGACGATCACGACGTTGCGGTCGGGGGAAACGCTCTCATGCATGGGCGCATCCTGACGGCGGTAGACCTCGTCATATTGATCGGGGTTCAGGATGCTGATGGTCACGTCGAGGCCCAGATTCTGCTGCCACGCGTACTGTATCGCCTGTAGGACTTCGCCATTGCGCTCGAAACGCCCTTGTTGCGACACGAGGCGGATCGGGGCGTCAAATGTCACCCCATCCGCCCGGGCTTCTTCGATCAGGCTCCGCGCCTTTTCGGGATCGTAAGGCCATGGCTCGATGTTCGGGTTGTAGCCGGTTGCCCCCTGGGAGAGGACCTGTCCCGTGGTCTCCACATCCTTGCCATAGAGTTGCGTTGCGATCTCCTCTCGATTGAAGGCGAGATCAAGGGCACGCCGCACTCGAGGATCGCCCATGATCGAACTGGGTGCGTCATAGCGGATATCAACGATTTCGTTACCCGTCCATGTGATGCATTGCTCCTCACCGACGGTGGAGCAGCCTTCGATACCCACGTTGAAGGCGAAGTCCACCTCACCGGCCTGAAGGGCGGTCACACGGGTCGATAGTTCAGGTCGGACATCGTAAATGACATTCTCCCACTCCGGGATGCCGAATACTGCCTCGGGATGGTCTTCCCCCCACCAGCCGTCGTACCGTTCAATCTCCCACTGGTCTCCCCTCGAGTAGGATTTAAACACGTACGGTCCGGTTCCGACGGGCTGCGACTTGTACGCGTCGGGATTCTCCTCCAGTTGCTGGGCCGAAGGGATCTGCACCTGGTACAACCGCTCCAGCACCAGTGGGTTCGGCCTGTCAGTAGTGACTTCGAGCAGATGTTCCCCAATAGCCTTGAAACTGAACCCCTTGACACCGAACTCATTGAGCCGCCCACCCTCTCGGGTGACATAGTTCAGTGACTCGGCTGCGGTTTCCGCGTTGAACTCCGAGCCGTCATGGAAGCGAACCCCTTCACGCAGCTGGAAATGCCAGGTCGTGTCGTCGATTTGTTCCCAGTCGGCGGCCAGCATCGGCGCCAGTTCATTCGTGTCGGGATTGCGGGTCACCAGTCGCTCGAAGATGTTCCCTAGCACGATGGCACGTGTATTGGCGTATGCCCACTCGGCTGACAAATCCGGGCTCTCATGTTCCGGTACGGCGATTCGCAGGGTGTCTTCGCCCTCTTGCGCTTGCGCCGTCGCACTGCCCACACCCATCAAGCCGACTAGCGCCGCAATGATCCACTTCTTCTGAAACACCACAGGCTGATAGCTCGTTCCACAGATCGACTGAGTCATCGGTATTGTCATAGTCTTTCTCCCTGGCACTCCCATCGATTCGCCTTTTGCAAGTCTGATCATTATTTTCCTCCCACAACGGCTTATTGGTACTCGTTAAAGCTTGCCCGCGACACCTACCAGCGTCTCGAGCTGCTGGCGCTCCTCGGAAGTGGGCATGGCCAGGGGTGCGCGCACGCTACCCGCCGGACGGCCGATGATCTCGGCGCCGGCCTTGATCAAGCTGACGGCATAGCCCTTCTTCCGATCCCTGAGGTCCACGAAGGGAATGAAGAAGTCGTTGGTGATCTGCTTGACGACCTCGCGGTTGCCCTTGCGGAGTTCCTTGTAGAAGGTCACGGCCATGTCCGGCACGAAGTTGAACACGGCCGAGGAGTAGGTGTTGACGCCGATGGACAGATAGGCCTCGGCGAAGATCTCGGCGGTGGGCACGCCACCCACGTAGACCAGGCGATCGCCCACGGTCTTGACGATCTTGTTTAGCGCCTGGATGTCGCCCTTGCCGTCCTTGAGGCCGACCAGGTTGGGGCAGGCCTCGGCCAGCGCCTTGACGGACTCGGCCTCGAGGATGCCATTGCCGCGGTTGTAGTAGATGACGTTGAGCCGGGTCGCGTCGCAGATCTGCCGGGCGTAGTCGACCAGGCCGTCCTGGGGGCACTCGGTCAGGTAGGGCGGCATCAGCAGGATACCGTCGGCACCGGCCTCCTCGGCCGCCTCGGCGAAGGCCTTGCCGCTCTCGACGCTCAGCCCGGCGCTGGCGATCACCGGCAGCTTGCCGTCCACCGCCTCCACGGCGACGCGCACGATCGCGCGGAACTCGTCGAGCGACAGGTTGAAGAACTCGCCGGTGCCGCCGGCCACGAAGACCGCGGAGATGTCGTGGCTGATGAACCACTCCAGCCGCCGGCGATAGCTCTCGGCGTCGAAACGGCCCTCCTGGTCGAAGTCGGTGATGGGGAACGACAGCAGCCCATCGCCCAAGGCTTGCTTCACTTCATCTTTGGAAAACTTCATTCGACCCTCTTCCGTTGTTGATGTTGTGTCCAGAGATTTGCCATACATCATACAAACTAGGCAATGATAAGATGTATGACAACAGAGACTATGGTCGATGAAACTAAGGTCGCAACGTCACAAAAAAGGCGGCCCGCAGGCCGCCAAAAACTCCCATTACTCGCTCGCTTCGGGAATCACTCGCGCTTGCCGTCCACCAGCCGGGTCACGCCCAGCGGGTTGCCGTCCTGGAGTGCCTCGGGCAGCAGGCCCTGGGGCAGGTTCTGGTAGCACACCGGGCGCAGGAAGCGCTGGATGGCGGCGCTGCCCACCGAGGTGCTGCGCGAGTCGGAGGTGGCCGGGAAGGGCCCGCCGTGGACCATGGCGTGGCAGACCTCGACGCCGGTGGGCCAGCCGTTGGCCAGCACCCGCCCGGCCTTGCGCTCGAGCACCGGCAGCAGCGTGCGGGCGGCCCCGAGGTCGCCGTCGTCCAGCTGCAGGGTGGCGGTGAGCTGGCCCTCGAGATGCTCGGCCACGGCCTTCACTTCCGCGAGGTCATCGCACTCAATGACCAGCGAGGCCGCACCGAACACCTCGGCCTGCAGCGCCTCGCTCTTCAGGAAGTCGGCGCCACGGGCGGCGAACAGCGCGGTCTGGCACTGGTGGGGCCCCTCGCCCACCGGGCCGCGGGCGATCTCGCGGGCCTCGCCGGCCAGCGCGCCGACGCCGTCCTGATAGGCGGCGTGAATGCCCGGGGTGAGCATGGTCTGGGCGGCGCTGCCCTGGATCGCCTCGCCGGCGGCCTTGAGGAAGGCGTCCAGCGCCTCGCCCTTGACGCCGATCACCAGGCCCGGGTTGGTGCAGAACTGCCCGGCCCCCATGTTGACCGAACCGACGAAGCCCTCGGCGATCTCACGGCCGCGCGCCTTGAGCGCCTCGGGCAGCAGGAATACCGGGTTGATGGAGCTCATCTCGGCGTAGACCGGGATCGGCTGGGGACGATTCCGGGCCGTCTGCTGCAGCGCCAGGCCACCGCTACGCGAGCCGGTGAAGCCCACCGCCTGGATATGCGGGTCGGCGACCAGCGCCTGGCCCACCTCGCGGCCGGCGCCGAACAGCACCGAGAAGACGCCCTCGGGCAGGCCGCAGTCGGCCACGGCCTTCTGCACGGCGCGGCCCACCAGCTCGGAGGTGCCGGGGTGGGCGGAATGCGCCTTGACCACCACCGGGCAGCCGGCGGCCAGCGCCGAGGCGCTGTCGCCGCCGGCCACGGAAAACGCCAGCGGGAAGTTCGAGGCGCCGAACACGGCGACGGGGCCCAGGGCCACGTGGCGCTGGCGCAGGTCGACCCGCGGCATCGGTTGACGCTCGGGCAGTGCCGGGTCGAGGCGCACGTCGAGCCACTCGCCGGCGCGCACCACCGAGGCGAACAGCCGCAGCTGGCCGCAGGTGCGGCCGCGCTCGCCTTCCAGGCGGGCCCGGGGCAGGCCGGTCTCGGCCATGCCACGGGTGATCAGGTCATCGCCCAGGGCCTCGATCTCGGCGGCGATGGCCTCGAGGAAGGCCGCGCGGTCTTCCAGCGAGCTCTCGCGATACGTGGCGTAGGCGGTCTCGGCGAGCTCGCAGGCCCGAGCGACCGCCTGGCGGTCCAGGCCGGGATACTCCGGGGCCAGGGCCTCGCCGCTGGAAGGGTCGATGGCGCGGATGACGGCCTGGTCGCCGGTGACGGCCTGCTGGCCGATCAGGGAAGTGCCTTGTGGAGTCATGCTGTCTCCCTTGGGTTGCGGGGTTCAGGATTCCTGATACTGCGCGTACATGTTCCGGGCCCGCTTGAGGTGCTGGAACATGGTCTCCTTGGCCGCCTCGCCGTCGCGGGAAAGGATCGCCTCGAGGATATAGGCGTGCTCCTCCTGGACCCGCAACAGATAGCGCTCGGAGGCGGCCGGGTTGATATCGATGCTGAGCAGCTTGGCGCGGGGAATGCCGCTGGGGCTGAGCTGCTCGTAGAACTGTTCGAAGAAGGGGTTATGGGTGGCCCGGGCAATGGCGTGGTGGAACTCGAAGTCCTCCACCCTGGCCAGGGACTTCTCCGCCTGGGCCTTGATGAAGGCGGCATGCTTCGCCTCGATGCGGCGACGATCCTCGGCGTCGTGCCGCAGGGCGGCCAGTTCCGCCGCCGCCGGTTCCAGGGCCAGGCGCAACTCGAGGACATGCAGGATATCCTCCACCGTGGTCGGGTTGATGCGCTCCGCCGGCCGCGCCTCGACGGCCGTCGAGCGCAGCACGGTGGTGCCCACCCCGCGACGCGTTTCCACCAGCCCCAGTGACTTGAGATGGGTGATCGCCTCGCGGATCACGGTACGGCTGACGCCGAAGGAATCGCACAGGCGGTTCTCGGTGGGCAGCTTCTCGCCCACCTTGACCTGCTCCTGGAGGATCAACGCCTCGAGCTGGTCGGCGACATGGGCGGAGAGGCTGCCCTGCCTCGCCACTTTCTGCAGATTGAACCGCGCGGTTTCTGCCGACATGTCCATCCCCTCTGCCATGAAAAAATGCCCCGACCAAAAGTATGACTTTTAGTCTAGCAGCCGGGGCGCCCTCAACGCACCAGCGCCGGCCGCTTGGGATCGAATTCCCAGCCGGGAATCAGGTACTGCATGGCCATGGCGTCGTTGCGCTGGGTCACATCGAGGCTCTGGTAGAGACGATGGGCCTCCATCAGCTTTTCCTCGTCCAGCTCGACGCCCAGGCCCGGCGCCGAAGGCACCTTGAGCTTGCCGTCGCGGATCGGGAACGGGTTCTTGGTGATGCGCTGGCCGTCCTGCCAGATCCAGTGGGTGTCGATGGCGGTGATCTCACCGGGGCAGGCCGCGGCCACATGAGTCATCATCGCCAGCGAGATATCGAAGTGGTTGTTGCTGTGGGAGCCCCAGGTCATGCCCCACTCGTTGCACAGCTCGCCCACTGCCACGGCGCCCTGCATGGTCCAGAAGTGGCAGTCCGCCAGCGGGATATCCACCGAGTTGAGCTGCACGGCGTACTGCAGCTGCTTGAAGTCGGTGGCGATCATGTTGGTCGCGGTGGGCAGGCCGGTGCGCTTCTTGAACTCGGCCATGGTCTCGCGGCCCGAATAGCTCTCCTCCTGGCCGCAGGGATCCTCGGCATAGCTCAGCAGGTCGCGGATCGGCGTCAGCACCCGCACCGCCTCGTCGAGCTTCCAGGCGCCGTTGGGGTCGAGGGTCAGGCGCGCCTCGGGGAAGGCCTCGTACAGTGCCCGGATGCAGTCGGCCTCCTCCTCGCCGCTCAGCACGCCGCCCTTGAGCTTGAAGTCCTTGAAGCCGTAGCGCTCATAGGCCGCCTTGGCCAGGTTGGCTACCGCCTCCGGGGTCAACGCCTCGCGGCAGCGCACCTCGTCCCAGGCATCCTGGGGATCGCTCGCCTGGGGATAGGGCAGGTCCGTCTTGGTCGGGTCGCCGAGCAGGAACAGGTAGCCCAGGGCCTCGACCTCGTCGCGCTGGCGGCCGTACTGGCCCAGCAGGTCGGCCACCGGCATGCCCAGCGCCTGACCAAAGAGGTCGAACAGGGCCGACTCGAGGCCGGTGATCACGTGCACCGCCACGCGCAGGTCGAAGGTCTGGCGGCCACGCTCCTCGCGTCCGTTCTGCGCCAGCAACAGGCGGACTTGATTCAGCGTTTGCTTGATATCGTTGATCCGCGAGCCTTCCACCAGTTCGCGGCACTGCTCCAGCCCCTTGAGGATGCCGGCACTGGAGGGAATCTCCCCGACCCCCTTGTTGCCGGCGTCGTCCTCGAGGATCACCACGCAGCGGATGAACCAGGGCGCGTGCCCACCGCTGAGGTTCAACAGGAAGCCGTCATAGCCGGCCACGGGAACGACGCGCATGCTCTTGATCTTCGGAAACATCAGTCTCTTGCCTCTTGAATTATCGGCCCAGTCGGGATGCGTTCCTGCCGGGCTCAGGTCACGGGTGCCGGATTGAACAGCACCAGGTCGTTGTGGATGCCGAGCCGGTCGGCCGCGGCCTGCTGGCGTCCACTCGCCACATCGAGGATCAGGTGGAACAGCTCCCAGCCCACCTCCTCGATGCTGGCGTCGCCGGTGGCGATGCGCCCCGCATCCAGGTCGATGATGTCGTGCCAGCGGCGCCCCAGTTGCGAGTTGGTGGACACCTTGAGCACCGGCACCATCGGCAGGCCGTAGGGCGTGCCACGGCCGGTGGTGAACACCTGCAGGTTCATGCCGGCCGCCAGCTGCAGGGTGCCGCAGATGAAGTCGCTGGCCGGGGTGGCGGCGAAGGTCAGCCCCTTGCGACGCAACCGTTCGCCGGGGCCGATGACGTCCACGATGGGCGAGTTACCGGACTTGATGACCGACCCCAGCGCCTTCTCGACGACGTTGGAGAGGCCCCCTTTCTTGTTGCCGGGGGAAGGATTGGCGCTGCGATCGGCCTGCCCCTGGGAGAGATAGTCGTCGTACCACGCCATCTGCTCGATAAGCGCCCTGCCCACTTCCTCATCGATGGCGCGGGGCGTCAGCAGATGGATGGCATCACGCACCTCGGTGACCTCGGAGAACATCACGCTGCCCCCGGCGCGCACGATCAGGTCGGTGGCGAAGCCCACGGCGGGGTTGGCGGTGACCCCCGAGAAGGCGTCGCTGCCGCCGCACTGCATGCCCACCCTCAGTTCGGACGCCGGGCAGGTCTCGCGGCGGCGACGATTCAGGCGCTCGAGGTGGCGCTCGGCCATGGCCATGATGCCCTCGACCATCTCGCCGAAGCCCTGAAAGGAATCGTCCTGCAGGCTCAGCACGTTGGCGTCGGGATCCGCCGCCTCGCTGTTCTCGTAGATCTTCACGGGCCGGTCGTCGAGCAGGGTGGAGGGCTGCAGCTTCTCGCAGCCCAGGCCGATGACCATCACCTCGTTGCCGAAGTTGGGGTTCAGGGCGATGTTCTTGAGGGTGCGGATCGGCACGATGGCGGCAGGCGCATTGATGGCGACCCCGCAACCATAGCTGTGGTTGAGCCCCACCACGTCGTCGACATTGGGGTAGCGGGGCAGCAGCTCGCGCTTGATGCGCCCCACCACGTAATCCACCGTACCGGCCACGCACTGCACGCTGGTGGTGATGCCCAGCACGTTCTTGGTGCCCACGCTACCGTCCGGGTTGCGGAAACCCTCGAAGGTATAGCCCTCGAGCGGTTCGGCAGCCAGGGCCGGCCGCGTGGCGAGCGGCAGGTCGCCCAGGGCCGGCGCCTGGGGCAGCCGAACCCTGGCTTCGTCGACGTGCTCGCCCCGGGCGATCGCCACCACGGCGTTGCCGATGACCTCGCCGTAGCGAACGATGGGCTCCTCCACGGCGATGTCCGTGAGGGCCAGCTTGTGGCCCTGGGGGATCCGGCCAGCCGCGACCAGGCCCTCGCCCAGCGCCTGGCCCTCGGCGAGGCCGCCGGCCTCCACCACGATGGCGACGTTGTCGTCGGGGTGGACCTTGATGATCTTGCCTTCGAAAGCGCTCATAGGGTTCCTCTTCAATACGCCAAGGGGCGATCTTCAGCTGAGCAGTTCCTGGCGTCGCTTGGCGCGGCTCTTCAGGCTCATCACGATCGAGAACGCCACCGAGGCCAGGATCAGCAGCCACAGCACCACGGCGATGGGGCTCTTGGTGAAGAAGATCGAGAAAGTGCCGAACGACTCGAGGCTCTTGACGAAGTAGACCTCCGCCTGGCTGCCCAGGATGAAGCCGATGATCAGCGGCGCCACCTCCAGGCCGATCTTCTGCACCAGATAGCCGAGGATGCCGAAGATCAGCAGGGTCCAGACGTCGAACATGATGCCGTAGTTGATGGCATAGGCCCCCACCACGCACATCATCACGATGATCGGATAGAGGATGTGCTTGGGCACCATGACCACCTTGGCGATATGCTTGATGGCATAGAACATCAGGAAGAACATCACGATGTTGGCGAACACGAGCGCCGTCATCATGATGTACCAGGTCTCGGCGTTCTCGGGAATGAACAGCGGCCCCACCTGGATACCCTGGAGGGTGAAGGCCCCGATCAGCACGGCGGTGGTGGAGTCGCCGGGAATCCCCAGGGAGAGCAGCGGGATCAAGGCGCCGCCGGTCAGCGCATTGTTGGCCGACTCCGAGGCGATGAGCCCCTGGGGAGCGCCCTTGCCCATCTGCGATGAATCCTTCGAGAGGTTCTTCTCCTGGGTATAGGCCAGCACCGAGGCGGCACTGCCGCCAACCCCCGGCAGCATGCCGACGAAGGTCCCGATGAAGGACGAGCGCACCAGGTTGGTCAGGCGCCCCTTGAAGAGCGACAGCGAGAAACCGCCTCCCTTGCCGAACTGGATACGCTCGTTGCTCAGCTCGCTCTTCACCCCCTTCTCGGCCTCGAGCAGGATGGTGGAGATACCGAAGATACCGATCAGCACCGGCAGCAGGGAGAAGCCCTCGAACAGGTAGGGCTCCATGAAGTCGAACATCAGTCGGGTCTTGCCGTTGCCGCCATCGGAGATGCTGTAGTCGCCGATCAGGCTCAGCCAGATGCCGATCACCCCACTGAAGATGCCCACCAGCATGCTGCTCGACAGCGAGGCAATGACACTCAGGGCCAGCAGGATGATCAGGAACTTCTCCACGTAGGAGAACTTGATCGAGAAGTCGGCCAGCATGGGGGCGAACAGGAAGAGCACGGCGGCACTGATCAGCCCCCCGACGACGGAGGCGATGACACTGACCCGCAAGGCCTTCTCGCCCTGGCCCTTCTGGGCCATGGGATAGCCATCGAAGGTGGTGGTGATCGAGGACGGTGTACCGGGAATGTTGAGCAGGACCGCCGGCACCATGCCGCCCGAGATGCCGCCCACGTAGAGGCCCAGCAGCAGTGCCAGGCCGTGGTGCAGACCCAGGGCATAGGTCAGCGGCAGGCAGACCGCCACCGCCATGGTGGCGGTCATGCCGGGGATGGCGCCGAAGATAATGCCTACCAGGGCCCCGAACGCGGCGAGAAGAAAGAAGGTAAAGTCGAGAAGTGACAGGAATTCCATGGCGACACTCGCTTCAGTCACGGCAGGGTGATGTTGAACAGCTTGGCCAGGATAAACCAGGCCAGGCTGGGCGCGACGACGGCGTTGATCACCACGATGGTCACGGCCTTCTTCGTCCACTCATGCATGTACATCAGCGACATCAGCAGGACGAAGGCCATCGAGACGAACAGGAAACCGTAGCCCGTATAGGGGAATAGATTACCCACCACTGCCATCAGGTAGAAATACGCCACGATCAGGACGAGGGTGCCGAAGAAGCGGAAACCATCCATTGGCTCACCCAGGATGGGCATGGTGCGCTCCCCCCGTTTCACCGCGGCCAGAAAGGGGACCACCTTCGTGACCAGGATCAAGACGAAAAGCCCCGCCATGACCCAGTGGATGATCGTCGGGAAGAACAGGTGGGAGGTCTCGAAATCTATCGAGACGCTGAGCAGACTTGACAGACCTGATTCCATAGCAGCTCCGGCGATAGGCAGGAGGACACCCCTGCCTATCATTGTTCTATAGCGGTTCACGCCATATGGCGGAGGCACCGGCGGCATGGCGCCACCGGTGCCCGGATCGCTTACTTGATGTTTTCGATGATGCCTTCGTAGCGAGACATCTTCTCGTGCAGGTACTCCGAGGCCTCTTCCGAGGGCTTGAAGTTGGGAATGAAGAAGGAGTTCTTCTGGACCTCCTGGATCTCGCCCTCGGCATAGATCTCGGTGAGGGCCTCATCGATCTGCTCGACGATGCCCGGATCCATGTCCTTGTTGTAGAGGAAGAAGAATTCCTTATCGAAGGTGAAGGTCTCGTCGTCCCCCATGGTGACGTGGACGTTGGGCTCGACGTACTCGAGCAGCTGCTCGCGGGTGGTCTGACCCAGGCCATCCTCGGGTGCCTGCTCGATGGTGCCCTGGCGCGCAGTCAGCCAGACGAAGCGCATGGCCTTCTGGTCGTCCTCCGGCAAGCGGGTGTACTGCTCGTTGGCCTGCACGGTGCCATTGATCAGGTCCGCCTGGTCGTCGAACAGCTGCTGGTTCTTGTCCGCCTGGGAGCCGGTGTTCACCGCGACCAGGTTATCCTCCATCCCCGGGTGCTCGATGGAGATGGCATTCTTCAGGGCGCTGAAGCCGATTTCGGAGACGCCGCCCGGCTGGATCGCCACGCGCACCTCCTCACCATCACCTACCGCGGCGATGATGTCGTCGAGGGTCTCGTAGGGCGAGTCCTTGGGCACCAGGTAGGCATTGCCCGGGTTGATCGCCACGGTCGGCCCGACGGTGTACTTCTCGAAGATGTTCTCGTAGCCCTCCACCCCGTAGAGGTAGCCCAGGTAGGACTGGTCGTGGAAGATCATCAGGGTGTTGCCGCGGGAATCGCGATCCAGGGTACGGAAGGCGGAACTCGCGCCGACGGCATCGACCTTCATGTTGAGGTCGAGGTGCTCGGCCAGCTTGTCCACGACGATGGTGGAGTTCTGGTAGGTGTCACCCCCGGTCGACGTGGAGCCGATCACGACCCGAACGTTGCCCCGCAGCTCGCCTTCCTGAGCCATGGCGACGCCGGCGCCGAGGGTCATGGACGCCAGGGCGACAGCGGAGCCCAGGCCTGCCAGGGTCTTCTTGGATACGGTCATGCTTTCACCTCTTTCTGCTGGTTGTCGATTTATAGTTGCTTGGCGATACCCACCAGCTTCTCGAGCTGCTGGCGCTCCTCGGAAGTGGGCATGGTCAGGGGCGCACGTACGCTACCCGCCGGACGACCGATGAGCTCGGCGCCGGCCTTGATCAGGCTGACGGCATAGCCCTTCTTCCGATCCCTGAGGTCCACGAAGGGAATAAAGAAGTC
>NZ_JAUFPL010000016.1:0-54157 GCF_030409215.1 Halomonas ramblicola
GAGCGACTGCCGACCCAGAAGGCCAGCCAGCTCCACGAACTCCTGCCTCAGAACTGGCAGCACACCGACTGATCACTGACAAGCGGTGTTGCCCGGTCGCTTACGCTTCTCCCAGGTCGCCTCGAAGCGGATGGCCGACTCGTAGTCGATGTCCAGGGCCAGCTTGGCCAGCCGCTTGTTGCCGGCGAGGCCGATGATGTAGTCGACGCCGTGGCGGTCGCACCAGTTGAGGATCAGCGGGCGGCAGAAGCCGCTGTCGCCCCGGAACACGATCTTCACCTCAGGCCACGCCTGGCGCAGCCGCCGGACCAGCAGAGCGAGGATGGCGCCGGCGTGGTGGGCGGCATCCCGCGAGGCCGGGCGCAGGTAGCTGACCAGCAGCTGATCGCCACAGAACACGAACAGTGGCAGGAAGATGTAGTGGTCGTAGTAGCCGTTGAAGTGGCGTCCGAGCTGCTGGCCATGGACCCGGTCATCGGTGGCATCGAAGTCGAGATAGAGCGGCTTTTTGGGTGGCCGCCGGAACGAGCGAATGAATTGCTCGATCATCTCCTCGTGGATCGCGACCGCCCAGTCCCGGTCGGCTTGCTGCTCGAAACGACACAGGGTGGACTGGCTGGCCAACACGCCGTCGGTGTCGACCGCGGTCTGCAGGGCGATGTCGTGACGCAGCGCATGATGGTCATTGAGATCCTCGTAGCCCAGCGCCAGGCCGAACACGCGCTGTCGAACCAGAGTTTCCGTGCGGTGCAGGTAGCGCTGAGGGTCGCGTTCATCGCTCAGCCGGCGAGCGACGGCGCGGGTCAGGCCCATCTCACGATCCAGCTGCCGCAGCAGCAGGATACCGCCGTCAGAGGTGACATCGCCGCCATCGAAGCGGGCGATGAGCTGACGGCCTTTGCAGCGTGGAAAGGAGGCGGACGGCGTGGTACATTTTGTCATGGCGGCTGAGGCGGTTGATTCTGGTGTAGGAGCTTGAATCATAACCGATTTTCAGCCGCCTTTTTCTGTCCGGTGCAATATCCGGGCTAGTCGTAGCGCATCCGTGTGCTCGATCCCGCGGCCAGATTCGAGGGCGTTGCCGCGATCCTGGAGCATGTCAGAAAGCGGTTCCCGGTGCATATCGTTCCGGCGAGTGGTTACAACAGCTCGGGGATCGGCAAGGATCTGGGATGGCAAGCCGTCGCGGCCAATCTACGCTTCAAGAATGTGCTGATCGACTTTGCCAGCTGAGCTCGCCGCCAAGTGTGGCGAGGAGGTAGTGCCGACTCATAACGGGCAGCTCGGAAAAAGCTCCTCTCGCTCGTGGGTGCCTATGACCGATTTCAGGATCTGATCCACTGAATTAGCAACAACATGCTCGCAGTAGGAAGGAGGCCGTAATGTCATCCGCTAGCACAGCAGTTCAAATCCACTATCGACGCATGCTGGAAAGCGACTTGCGAGCAGTGCACCTCCTTACCCAGGTGGTGTGCTGGCCGCACCGGCGGGAAGACTGTGAGCTCCTGTACCGCCTCGGCCGCGGCTTCGTTGCCGAGTGCGACCGCGGCGTGATCGGTACCGCGTTGTGGTGGGCTCATGGCGACGACCTTGCGTCGCTAGGCATGGTCATCGTATTGCCGGAGGCCCAGGGGCGGGGCATCGGGAGCGAGTTGATGAACCGGCTGCTCGAGGAGATCGGCGAGCGCAACACCCTGCTCAACGCCACACCGCGCGGGCAGCCGCTCTACGAACGGCTCGGCTTCAGGGTGATCGGTAAGGCGCACAAGCATCAGGGTACGGTCGCTCCCCACGCGCCTGTCGTGCCGCCGCCGGGCACGCGTCTGCGAGCGATCGAGGCGAGGGATGGCACCGCGCTGGTGGAGCTGGCCAGCAGCGCCGCCGGCATGCCGCGTGCGAGCGTCATGGACGAGCTGCTGCGCATCGCCGAAGGTGTCGTCATCGAGGACGGTAACAGCAATCCGGTCGGCTTCGCCATCCTGCGCCGCTTCGGGCACGGCGACGCCATTGGACCGGTGGTCGCTCCCGATCCAGGGCACGCCAGGGCGCTGGTCAGCCACCTGGCTGCGGCGCGCACTGGCTCCTTCATGCGTATCGACGTGCGCGATGAGAGCGAATTGGATTCCTTGCTGAGCGAGCTGGGGCTGGCGCAGGTCGTCGATGATACCCAGATCGTCATGGTGCGGGGCGAGGCCCCACAAGCGGACCCCGGTATGCACCAGTTTGCCATCGTCAGCCACGCGCTTTTCTGAGCCCAGTGAGCACTCTAGCGGTCCAAGCCGTTCCCAGGGGGCAATCACCAAGACCGGTAACGCCCATGTGCGCTGGGTACTGGAGGCGGCCTTGAGCTATCGCTTTCCGGCGCGCAAAACGCGCGTCATCGCGCGGCGCACCGAGCAGACCCCGCCGCATGTGCAGGCGACTCGCTGCCGGCAACTATCATTTTCTTCAGGCCAGGTAAACTCAGCCGCAGGTACAGAGAGCGAAACAGGTAGAACAGGGTGAACGAGGCCCATAGCCCGTGATTCCCCCAGATGGGAATCAGTATCCAATTGGCAGCCACATAAAGAATTAAGGCAATGATCAGTGAGTCTCTGAGTGGGCCTGCTCGCGTCGCGCCCGAAAATACGCCATTGAGGGATAACCCAATGCATGCGATGACTGGAAACAGGCTGAGCCATGGCTTGTATCGGCTTGCCTCGAGGATGACTTCTGGAAGGCCCGTGAACAGGAACAGGATGTTGTCGCCGTAAAGGAAGAACAGTGTCCCGAAGGATACCGAAATTCCAGAGGAAAAGATGGCTGAAGACTTGATTGTGTCATTATAAAGCCTCGAATTTCGCTCTCCTATGGCTCGCCCCACCAGTGCACTGTTGGCATTTCCCATTCCGTCAAAAGCGCAGGCCATCAACAAGTGGATTTGCAGCAGGATGGCATTGGCGGCAAGGTTCGTTTCGCCCATCCTCGCTCCATAGGCTGTGAACAAGAGATACATGGCCAGTATGCAGAGAGTCCGGATAAGCAAGTCGCGATTCAATATTGCCATTCTTGCAATGGGTGTTCTATCCATGAGTTGTCGCCAGTCTAATTGCCCGATGGAGGTCGGAAGGCGTCTGTAGACCACGATCAAGCCCAGGCACAAGGTCATGATTTCAGCAATGAGGCTGGCGCCTGCCACCCCCTGGACTCCCAGCCCTAGGCCCAGCACGAAAAGGACGCTCAGGCAGACGTTCAATAGATTCATGAAAACCTGCAGAAACAGGGCCATTCGAACATTGGATGAGCCGATCATCCAGCCAAGGATGGCATAATTCACGAGTACGAAGGGGGCGCCCCATATCCGTATGTCGAAGTAGAGCGTGGCTTGTTGTCCCACCGCCGCAGACGGCTGGATAAGCTGCAGGGAGGCTTCCTTTATAGCAGTTTGGAAAACGATGAACAGGAGGCCGAAAAGGATGGCGAGAACAACCGGTCGGGCCAGTGTCATCACCATTTCCGACTGGTCCCTGGAGCCAAACGCCTGAGCGCTAAATCCCGATGTACTCATGCGCAGGAACCCCAGTACCCAGTACAGGGTATTGAAGGTCATGCTGGCGACAGCGACGCCACCGATGTATACCGGTTCCGGAAGCCGTCCCACCACCGCCGTATCGACGGCCCCCAGGAGAGGCGTCGACAACGCCGCCAATACCAGGGGCATGCACATAGCCAGGTATTGCCCAGGCGTCAGGGATGTTTTTTCCGCTGCTGCAGCTATTGGGGAGCGCACTGGCATGAGACGTCACCGGTTGGCCCAAGGGGCGATTGGTGGACGACCGAGAGACTCGAGCCGGCGGGGTGGCATCGGCACCCCGCATGGATCGATGGCCTTACCGAGTCATCACGACACCATGTCCTTGAAGCGGTAGTAGGCGCCGACGATGGGCAGCGTGATAGGCAGGGTGGCGTGCCCCGGGATACCGGGCCAGTCCATGTCATGCCAGACGTTGGCTTCGTGCTCTCCCGACATGACGCGTGCCATCTGCGCTCCCATGTGGGTCGACATCTGCACGCCGTGGCCGCTGTAGCCCATGGTGTAGTAGAGGCCTTCGCGGACCCCCGCCCGGGGCATCTTGTCCGCCGTGGCGTCCACCAGGCCGCCCCAGCAATAGTCGATGCGGGTTCTGGCCAGTTGCGGGAATACCTCCCTCATGGCCTTTTCCAGAATACGGCCGCTGGTCTGGTCTGCTTGAGGGTCCGCGGACGTGAAGCGGGCGCGTCCACCGAACAGCAGTCGGTTATCCGGCGTGATGCGGAAGTAGAACAGCAGGTTCTTGCTGTCCGAGGCCATGCGACGGGTCGGCATCAGCTCGTTGCAGACCTCCTCGCTCAGCGGTTCGGTGGCGATGATGTAGCTGCCGACCGGCACGATTCGCTGGCGGAAGAACGGGAAGGGCCGGCCGGTCTTGCTGCCGGTGGCCAGCAGCACCTGATCCGCCCGGATCGTGCCGTTGGGGGTCTCCAGTTCATGCTTGTGGCCATCCAGTCGACGGATATTGGTGACGGGCGTGTTCTGGTGTATCCGCGCACCGCGTGCGCGGGCACTCGCCGCCAGGCCGCGCACGAAGCGCCCGACGTGCAAGCCTGCGCCCAACGGGTCGACCATGGCGCCATGATAGTAGTCGGAGCCGACTTCGTTACGAATCTCCGCCTTGGGTACCAGGATAGTTTCCTGGCCCGCGTGCTTCGCCATGAGCTCGTGATTGCGGGCTAGCCGTTCGTAATGCGATGGCTTGTAGGCAAGATTGAGCTTGCCGACACGCTTGAAATCGCAATCGATGCCCTCCTCGTTGACCAGGCGTTCCACCGTATCGATGGCATCGTTGTAGGCCTTCAGGTAGCGGGCGGCACGCTCGGGGCCGAACTGTGCGACTCCCTGGGAGAAGCTGATGGCAAGACCTGGCGTGCACATCCCGCCGTTACGGCCGGAGGCGCTGCTGCCGACCTCGCCCTGCTCCAGCAGGGTGACGCTGGCGCCTTTCGCGGCCAGGGCCAGAGCGGCGGAAAGGCCGGTCAGCCCGCCGCCGATGATCGCCACGTCCGCCTTGGCGTCGACCCTTGGGTTGGGCTCATCCGGCAAGGTGGGGGCTGTATCCAGCCAGTAGGGAATGAACTTCATGTCGATGTCTCCTTGTTGCGGACGAGGATCGTTGTGGGCGCGGCAGTGGATCAGAGGCCCAGAAGCCCCGGCAGGCCGGAGATATCCTTGATTTCGTGGCAACGGTAGAAGGGGACGGCGGGTTCGTAACCCCGGTTGACGTAGACTTTGTGCTTCACACGCAGGTCATGGGCGGGCATAAGGTCGTAACGCATGCTCGATGACACATGCAGGATGTCGTCCGGGCCGCAACCGAGCTGGTCGAACATGTATTCGAAGGCTTGAAAGCGTGGCTTGTAGGCCTGCGCCTGCTGCGCGGTGTAAACCGCGTGGAAGGGGGCGCCCAGCTTGTCGACGTTGTGCTGGATCTGGCTGTCGTCCGCATTGGTGAGGATCACCAGCGGGTATTCCCTGGCCACCTTGGTAAGCCCCTCGGGCACGTCGGCATGGGGCCCCCAGGTCGGTACTGCGTCAAACATCCGCTGTCCGTACTCATCCTTGTATTCCAGCGACCAGAGCTTGCAGGTACGGGATAAGGCGTTGCCGATGACTTCGGCATAAGGCTTGTAGCAGCCGACCTCGTCGAAGCGGAAGTTCTCGAAATCCTTGACGAAGGCACTCATGGCTTCGGGGGCGATGCGGTCGGCGAACATGTCACGAGCCATCTGCCCCATCTGGAAATGGGTCAGCGTGCCGTAGCAGTCGAAGGTGATGTACTTGGGGCGGAAGTCGATGGCGGTCATTTTTCTTTTCTCCATTCCTGATTGTCGTTGCGCCCTTTGTTGGCAGTGTCGGGCGATCCAGCAAAGCTGGGTGATAGGAAGGGCGGCGGCATGCATACCCATCATTATGCAGAAGGTAAACTGTAGACAATATACTTGTCAAGCGCCTTGGATGCGGATGCCGACGTCAAGAAGGAGCTGAGCCGTGGGTGAGGCGCTGAGGTGGCCCTCGTTGCCGGTATGAACGGAGGTAGGGAAGATCAGAGGAGGCAGGGCCGTAGGCGCGAGCGTGCCTCCGGCCCTGTACTTATCGCTATACCGATTCGTTGGGGTAGCCGGCTTCCACGAGGACGGCGGCCAGGGTGTCGGCATCAGCGTGACTCTCAATCGTCACCTGCTGCTCCGCAAGATCGATCTCCACGTTGGCATCGGCATCCACGGTCTTGATCGCGGTGGTGACGGTCGAGGCGCAGTGGCCGCAGGTCATCTTGGGTACCTTGAGTTTCATCATGATCCTTCTCCTTTGAGGTGGGGCATTGTCAGCGTGAAGCTTCCCAGTATTGGAAGGTCAAGGGGGAATCAAAAAATTCCAGCCACCCGCTTGGGTGGCTGGAGACGCCTCATCCGACGATGCAGAAAATCTTGCGCACGGTCTCGTTGCTGGTCCAGCGGCATTCTGCGCCGGCGGGGACTACCAGGGTCTCACCGGCCTTGGCGCACCAGGCATGATCGGGCTGCGAAAGGGTGACCGACCCGGAGAGTATCTGCATCAGTTCGCTATAGGCGGGCTTGGTTTCCGTGCGGGCGTAGGCCGTGCATTCCCAGAGACCGATCCGCAGCTTTCCGTTGCGGGCCAGGAAGACGTTGCGATTGGAGGCCTCGGGGGCGGGGGTGCTGCTGACCAGTTCCGCAAGCGGTGGCGCGGAAGGCGCGAGCTCGGCCTGGGTGTCGATCCAGATGACTGTGCGCGGCGCGTTTTCCTCCGGCCCCCTCGTCGGCAAATACCATGAAGGTACGCTTTACCTGGCCACGCTGCTGCCAGCGTACGGGGGTCCCCTTCGGGATCACCGCGGCGTCGCCGGCCTTGAGTGTGACGGGGGCCGCGCCGTCACTGGCAGGACACGGCCAGGCTTCCAGTCGGGTCGAGATGTTGCAGAAAGTATTCTGTAGACAATATACTTGCCAACTGCCACGAGCGACATCGCACTGGCTATGGTGCCTGTGCAGTGCCGTGGATACCGGCGCACCTGCAGCGGTGGTGCCGGGCAAGGGGCTGGGACTTCTGGTCTGAAGTTTCCTATTATTGGAAAGTGAAATGCCTCGTCATCCAAGGGGCGTGAGGCAGGCAGCCCATGGTTCCATGGAGCAATGGGGTACCCATGCGCGGCGATGGTCTGAAAACGGGAGGTATCTGATGAATATCGGGCAAGCGGCGAAGGCTTCCGGCATCTCGGCAAAGATGATTCGCTATTACGAAAGCATTGGCCTGATGCCCCCGGCCCACCGGACGGAGGCGGGGTATCGGGCATTCCATGAGAAGGACATCCACGCGCTGCGCTTCATCGCCCGGGCACGGAGCCTGGGGTTCTCTGTGGAGCAGATGAGCAATCTGCTCGCCCTGTGGCAGGATCGCCATCGGGCCAGTTCGGACGTTAAGGCTGTCGCCCTGGCCCATATCGAAGAGCTGGACGGCAAGATCAAGAAACTGCAGGACATGCGGGAGACCCTGGAGCATCTGGTGAAGCACTGCCATGGGGACGCACGCCCCGATTGCCCGATCCTGGGGGATCTGGCCGCAGAGAGTGTCGAGCTGGATGCCGAGCTTACCCTATAAGGCAGTCACCGGGAGGGATCGTCCTGGCGATGGTCGGTTGAGTGTGGGGGCCTTCGCTCTTGCGTTGTGGCGTATTCACCCGGTCTCTCGGCCATTACCACCGCCCGTTGCGGGGCCGAATGGCCTTCGCGGGGCTTGCTCGGATCATTCGGATCGAGGAAGTCGGCTAGCGATTGGAAGGTCATCCAGTCGATCGAACGTTGCTCGTCGGTGCCGGTGACTGCCTCGTCTACTACCCGCACGTTGGTGAAGCCATGGTGCTTCAGAACATCAGCCTGACGCCGGCGACGACGCCGGTGTCTTCTGTGGCATCGCCGCTGGCTCGCGCAAGATCGGCGGTATCGCCGTACGGCTTTTCCCAGTAGGCCCCGACATAGGGAGCGATGCGACGGGTCACCTCGTAGCCCAGGCGCATGCCGATTCGCACCGAATTGAGCCCCTCGCCGACGCCGAATTCCTCGACCTCGCTGCCGGCCACGGTGATCTCGGTGCGCGGCTGTAGGTAGAGACGCTGGGTGATACGCAGGTCATACTCGCCCTCGAGGCTCGCCGAGATATCGCCTTCGTCGCTGACCTGGAGCGCCACGTCGGTCTCGATCCCGTAGGGCATCACTCCCTGCAGGCCAATCACCCCATAGGTGCGCTCGGCATGGTCGTCGGAGAACACGCCGCCCTGGTAGCCCACACCGCCCTGCAGTTCCCAGAAGTCGGCGATGAGCCGGCTGTAGAGCAGCTCCAGCGATTCGAACTCGGCGTCCTCGCCATCGCCCTGAACGTTCTCGCCCTCCGACTTCAGGTAGATGCGGTTGATGTCGCCGCCATACCAGGCCTGGAAATCCCAGACCAGGGCGTCTTCACCCTCGTCAGGCACGGCATACTCGAGGCGATCGAACAGCGCCATGGCCATGTTGTGCTCGGCCATGGGGGCAGGCCAGTCGTCCGGTGCGTCGTAGCCATCCTCCGCCTGGGCCACGGAAAGCGTTGCCATGGCCAGCAGGACACCGCTCGCGATCATCGAAATTCGGTTAGACATGCCTTCTCCTTAGGAAACCTTGACGACTCGGAACATGCCGGCATCCATGTGGTAGAGCAGGTGGCAGTGGAAGGCCCAGCTGCCTGCGGCGTCGGCGGTGATCAATGCCGAGACGCGCTCGCCGGGCTTGACGTTCAGGGTGTGCTTGCGGGGGATCAGCTCGCCCTGGCCGTTCTCCAGCTCCATCCACATGCCGTGCAGGTGGATGGGGTGCTCCATCATCGTCTCGTTGACCAGGATCAGGCGCAGCCGCTCGTCCTTCTCGAAGTGGATGGGGCCGGTCACCTCGCTGAACTTCTTGCCGTCGAAGGACCACATGTAACGCTCCATGTTGCCGGTCAGGCGCAGCTCCAGCTCGCGGCCGGGCTCACGACGGTCCGGCCAGGGGGTAAAGGCCTTGAGATCACGGTAGACCAGCATCCGACGCGCGTCGGGATCGATGCCGATGCCGGCCTGGTCGTAGCGGGAGCCCGGCTGAGCCGTCCCCGCCGCCAGCATGCCGGTGGCATTCATTCTGCGCTGCTCATCCGACATGTCCTGCATGTTGGAATGGTCCATCCCGGCCATGCCGGAATGATCCATGCCCTGCATGTTGGAGTGATCCATCCCGGCCATGCCGGAGTGATCCATGCCCGGCATGTTGGAGTGATCCACCCCGGCCATGCCGGAGTGATCCATCCCTCCCATGCTATGGGCCCCCATGGCCTCCATGCCGCGGTCGGTGATCCGGCGACGCTCGGGGATTGCTGCGACCATGCCTTCGCGCGGCGCCAGGGTGGCGAGTGCATAGCCGCTGCGATCCATGGATTCGGCGAAGAGGGTATAGGCAGTGTCGTCCTCGGGCGTGACCAGGACGTCATAGGTCTCGGCCACTGCGATGCGGAACTCGTCGACGGGGATCGGTTGCACCGGCTGGCCGTCAGCCGCCACCACTGTCATCTTCAACCCGGGAATGCGCACGTCGAAGTAGGACATCGCCGAGCCGTTGATCACCCGCAGGCGCACCCGCTCGCCGGCCTTGAACAGCGCCGTCCAGTTCTCCCCGGGCGAGTGGCCGTTGATCAGGTAGGTATAGGTGCTACCGGTGACGTCGGCGATGTCGCGTGAACTCATGCGCATCTTCGCCCACATGCCGCGCATCTCGGCCGTTGCCGCGAAGCCCTTGTCGCGCACGTCGGCGAAGAAGTCGGCGACGGTGCGCTCCTGGAAGTTGTAGTAGCCCTCGGCGGTCTTGAGGTTGCGAAAGACCGCCATGGGGTCTTCGAAGGTCCAGTCGGTGAGCAGCAGCACGTGCTCGCGGTCGTAGCGGAAGGGCTCGCGCTCGGCGGCATCGATGATCAGCGGCCCGGCATGGCCGAGCTGCTCCTGCAAGCCGGAGTGGCTGTGGTACCAGTAGGTGCCGTTCTGACGCACCGGGAAGCGATAGGTGAAGCTCTCACCGGGCGCGATGCCGGGGAAGCTGACCCCGGGTACCCCGTCCATTCCTGGCGGAAGGATTAAGCCATGCCAGTGAATGGAGGTCGGCTCGTCGAGCAGGTTGGTGACCCGCAGGACGGCATCCTGGCCCTCCTTGAGGCGGATCATCGGGCCCGGGCTGGTGCCGTTGATACTGATCGGATGGGCTTCCTTGCCATCTATCGGGATTGACTCACGACGAATGGCCAGCGCCACCTCGGGACCTTCCTCGACACCCTTGGCATACGCATTGGTCTGCCCCCAGGGATTGGCCCAGCTTGGACGCAAGCCAAGTGCTGCCGCTGACCCCAGCCCGAGTGCCGCACCGCCTTTCAGGATCTGACGGCGTGACAGCGGATGCGTGATGACTCTGGATCTTGCCATGTGTGACTCCCGCCCATGTCTGGTGAAGCCTATGTTGACGGGAGAAGCTGAATCACGGCTGAAAAAGTGCGATTACCTCAAACATTCTTTGATGGGAATCGTCAGCTCGACCCCCAAGCCACCGAGAGGACTGATGTCGAACCTCACTTGTCCGGAATACCGAGGTATGAGTTGCGCCAGGATGGAGAGCCCCAGTCCGTATCCGGGGTGGCGCTCATCGAGACGCATGCCTCGTTGGCCAAGGCTAGGCAGGTCTTCCTCTGCGACACCTGGCCCATCATCCTCGACGGTAATCCTGAGCACTTCATCCACCTCAATCCGGCAGATCACCTCGCTGGCCGCCCATTTGCCGGCGTTATCCAGCACGATGCCCAGCATCTCGGCGAGGTCCTGCGACTCGACTGGGATACGCAGGTCCTGCCGGTCCGGAAGGCTCAGGTGGAAACGCTTGTCGGGATGGAGTACGCGGAACATCTCGACCAACCGAGAGCCGTCGCGGTGCAGCTCTGACATGCGCCCGGCGTGAGGACCGGCGATTCTCGAACGTCGCAGCTCGGCATCCAACAGGGCATGAACCTCTTCCAGACGCTCCACCAGCCGGCGGCGGCGCGCATCATCGATGGGGCGCGAGCCACGCAGGACCTGGGTTACCGCCGCCAAGGGAGTCTTGAGGGCATGTGACAGGTTTGCTACCGAGTCGCGGGAACGTTTCAGGCGGCCATCGATCTCGTCCATGAAATGGTTGAGCTGGGTGACCAGGCCATCCAGTTCCGAGGGTGCCTCCAGGGAGAAGCGCTCACGTACTCCAGACTGCAACTCGCTCAACTGGTTGCGCAGATCCTGGAGGGGGACGAGGCCACGCTTGACCGCCAGCAGGTTCAGGGTCACCAGCAACAGGAGCACACCTCCGGCGATGCTGGCCACCCACCAGTGCAGGGTGGCCAGGCCCTCCTCGACCCGGGAGAAATCCTCGCCTACCAGCAGTACGCCGGCTTCCCCGTCCAGGAAGAAGTGGCGCCGGAAGACGAGAAGATGCAGGCCATCCTCGTTGACCTCGATGAGAGCATCGTCGGTCTCATCGAGCAGGGGTGCCAGGACATCGCGCCAGCGATTGTCCGAGGCGCTGGTGTCGTCACCCAGGCGAAGGACATAAAGATGGTGAAAGATCTGGTAGCCCCGACTCACCGAGTCCAGGGTGGGGGGCGTGGTGACGGGATCCTGCTGCAGCTGTTCTAACGCATGGTCTGCCTCGCGCTCGAGGCGTTCCCCGAGGAAGTCCCGGGCCAGGTCCTGCAGCAGGATGCCGTGCAGCAGCCAGGTGGTGCCTGTCACCAGCAAGGCCGTGCACGACAGCCAGGCGAGGAGGCGAACGCGCAGGCTTCGGCTATCGACGCGAAACAAAGACATATCCTTGCCCACGCCGCGTCTGAATGATCGACTTGCCGAGATAGCGTCGCAGGCGGCCGATGTAGACTTCCACCAGATTGGGGGCCGCGGCATCCTGATCGAGGGCGTAGAGCTGGTCGAGTAGATGCTCCTTGGAGAGGACCCGGTCGGGGTGGTGCATGAGGTAACGCAGCAGTCGGAATTCGGTACCCGTCAACGAATGCCGGGGACCGCCCCCGATGCTGACACACTGATTGGCCTCATCCAGGGATACACCATTCAGCGACAGCTCCTGCGATACGTTGCCCGTGCGACGGCGCAACAGCGCCTTGATGCGAGCGAGCAACTCGGCTTCATGAAATGGCTTGGTGAGGTAGTCATCGGCACCGCCCTCCAGGCCGATGACCTTGTCCTCCCAGGTGTCCCGGGCGGTGAGGATCATCACCGGGAGGCTGCGTCCTTCCTTGCGCCACCTGGAGAGCGACTCCAGACCGCAGCCATCCGGCAAGCCGAGGTCGAGAATCGCCAGGACATAGTCCTCGGTCGCCATGAGTGACCCGGCCTCCTGCAACGAAGTGGCCAGGTCGACGCGGTAACCGTTGTCCTCCAGGCACTCGATCAGGCTCTCCGCGAGCAGGTCATCATCCTCGAGCAGCAGCAGTTTCATGCGTCCGGGTCACCCCTGGAAGTCAATGTCACCGTACATGCCGGCCTCATAGTGTCCCGGGATGTTGCAGGCGTATTCCAGGTCGTCGACGTTCTCGGGAGCGGTCCACACGAGTTCTGCAGTCTCCCCCGGTGCGATGGTGACCGCCGGCATGCTGCTGCCATGCTCCCCCTCAGCCATGTCATGGCCAGCGTGGCTGCCATGCCCACCATCGCCATGGCTGCCCCCCATCTCCAGCATCATCTTGCGGTGCTCTTCCTGGGCGGCGGCATCCCCGATGACGAACTCGTGCTCAAGGTTGCCGGTGTTGACGATCTCGAACCGGATGGTTTCACCGGGGACGATGTCGAGCCTTTCCGGGTCGAACCACATGTCACCCGCCTCGAAGCGGATGGTGCGATCGATGTCGGCCTCGCTCTCGGAACCGTGGGAACCCCCGTGCTCACCGGCGGCGAATGTCGTCGTCGTGGTCAGGCCCAGGGCCAAGGCCAGCAGTGTCTTGCGCATCATGTCACCTCTTGAGTGGTGTCTGGGGAGACTCGTTTATAACCGAAGAACCTGAAACGACACTGAACGCGTTCCACAGTGATGTCATGGGTCTGCAGGCCGGGACGGTCGCGTCGGCGTGAGTGGCTTGACCTGGGTGCTACCCATGGGTTGTAGGATGGTACCGTTGTTGTGCGCCTATCCTACACCGTCCGCGACATGGGAAGATCGTCGACAGACCTGCCCTGGGTCAAGGTCGGATGTCGTTGGGCGGGATAGGGTGATGCCACACCGGGGGAAGGCACTGCATGATCAGATCCGCGAACAGGGCACTGTGCCACCGTCGAGCATGTCCCCTTGCCGCCACGTCGACCTCCCAGAGCCTGAGCGAATCCTCCCGCCCCATGCGGCCGAGGCTGTGCGCCTCGCGCCGCCTGCCAAGATTCGTTCGCCAGGAGTGATACGATGATGAACGCCGATTGCTTCGCCCTGATGGGCTCCATGGGCTGGTTGGGCTGGCTGATGCCGCTGGCCTTCCTGCTGCTGCTGGGCCTGGGTATCGCCTCGCTCGCCAAGTACCTCTTCACTTCCCACAAGGGGGATCGCTCATGAACCGCCAAGCCACTTCCCTGCTGCTCTCCGGTGTCCTGCTGCTGGGTGCCGGTATCGCCCATGCCGACCTGCCGGATACGGCGACCCTCTACAAGAACCCGCAGTGTGGCTGCTGCGACGAGTATGCCCGCCACCTGGAGGAACTGGGGGTCGAGGTGAGCATCGTCGACGATGTCGAGCTGGGCGAGGTCAAGCAGGCCGCCGGGGTGCCCTACGGCCTCGGTGCCTGCCACACCATCGAGCTGGGCGAGTACTGGATCGAGGGGCATGTGCCCATGGAAGCGCTGGAGGCCCTCTTCGAGTCGCGTCCGGAGGTCGACGGCATCGGCCTGGCCGGCATGCCCATCGGCACCCCCGGCATGCCCGGCCCCAAGCAGGAGGCGTGGGACGTCTACCGGTTCACGGAGCAGGAAGCCGCTCCCTTCATGACGCTCTAGCCGCCTGCCGCCGATCGGCAGTGCCCCCGGCCTGGTGCCGGGGGGAGCGTGACGGAACGATGACAATCCGGTGACGGTGGCGGACGCGCTATCCTCCAGTCAGGGGCATTGCGAGAGGAGTGCGGGCGATGAGCATGACGGCCATTCACCAGACACCGGGCAGCGACGAGATGTCGTTGCGCGAGCGAGTGATGCGGGAGGCGCTGTACCTGGCGGAGATCCACGGCTGGCAGGGGGTGCGGCTCAGCGAGGTGGCGGCCCGGCTGGAGCTGCCCATGGGGGCGGTGCTGGCCGAGTTCCGCGACCTGGACGCGGTGGCCGATGCCTGGTTCCGGCACGGCTGGGAGGCGATGCTGGCGGAGAAGCCGGATGGCTTCGATCACTGGCCGCCGGAGCGGCGCCTGGCGCACTGCCTGGCGGCCTGGCTGGACGCCCTGGCCGGGCATCGTCGCGTCACCGTGGAGATGCTGCGCACCAAGGCGCACCCACCGCACCCGCACACCTGGGTGCCGATGCTCTTCGACCTGTCGCGTACCGTGCAGTGGTGGCGGGAGGCGGCCCGCCTGGAGGCGCGTTACGGGACGCGCCGTGCCCGGGCCGAGGAGATCGCCCTCACTGGGCTCTTCCTGGCGACCCTGTCGGTATGGGCCGGCGATGCCAGCGACGGCCAGGCGCGTACCCACCGCTTCCTGGAGCAGCGCCTGGCCTGCGGAGCGCGCTGCATGCGCTGGGTACCGGGCGGCGAGCGCTCGCGCCGGGACGCGGCCGCCCACCGGCTGTGAGGCGGGTCACAGGAAGCGTCCGCCCGAGGCGATGGCCACGGTGACCAGGCCGAGGATGAGATTGATGCCCACCAGGCGGCGGATCCGGGCCAGCTGACGGCCACCTTCGGGCCATTCCTCGGCGTTCACCGCGCGTTGCAGGCGGCGCCAGGGGGCGAACCACAGGTGCAGGTAGATCGCCATCATGGCCAGGCCGATCGCCAGCATCAGGTGGACGTGCCAGCCGGCGCCGGCCATGCCCCCGAACACCGCGAACAGCATCCACAGGCCGGTACCCAGCAGCACCGCCACCGCGGCCCACACCCAGGGGAAGAAGCGCGCGAACACCCCGCGCCACAGGGCCAGGCGCTGCGGGGGTTCGAGCCGGGCGGCGGCCACCGGACGCAGCACCATCCAGGCGAAGAACATGCCGCCGACCCAGAGGGTGGCGGCGAGCACGTGCAGGGCGATGGCGAGTGGCATGGCGATGGCTCCTGGCAGGAAGTGGGTGTGGGCGGGCGTCGCGGGACGGTGCCCCCGGGTCGTGGCGCTAGCGCAGCAGGCGGCGAACGCGGCGGAACAGCAGGGCGGTAGTGCCCAGGCGCCTGGCGTAGCGCAGCAGATGACGCGCGCGCCGGTTGCGCAGCAGCAACACGCCGCCCAGGGCGAGGGGAAGCCGGAAGCGCATCAGGGCGCGCCAGCCGTCGTCGAGGGGGCGACTGGCCTCGTGCCAGCGGCTCGCCTCGACCAGGATGTCGACGCGCTGCTGCTCGATCTGCGCTTCCAGGTCGGCCTTGCGTTCGGCCCGATCGGGCGTTTCACGACATACCGGCGACCTAGTCGTCATGGCGCGCCTCCCGACGCTCGCGCTCCGCCAGGTCGCGGTCGGTGGCCAGGTGCTTGAGGGTACTGACCAGCAGGGTGCGTCGGCGGGCCAGGCGCATCACCCACAGGCACAGCAGCAGGCCGCTGACCAGCAGCACGCCGGCGCTCGCGGCGATGGCGGTGAGGCGATGGGTATCCCAGAAGGCGACGATCACCAGGGTGGTGAGCACGCCGATACCCAGCAACAACAGGATCAGCGCGAGCCCGGCCAGCAGCAGCAGGCCCATCAGCCGGGCGCGCTCCTCCTCGAGCTCGAGGACGGCGAGGCGCAGGCGCGTCTCGCCGGTCGCCAGCAGGCTGCCGAGCAGGCGCCGGGTGGCGGTGAACAGCCGTTGTGCCGGTCCCTGGCCGTCGATCATCAGCGCCGTCCGATCAGCATGCCGACCACGACCCCCACGGCGGTGCCGATGCCAATGCTGGTCCAGGGGTTATCGTGCACGTAGCGGTCACAGGCGTCGACCTGGTGGTCGAGGCTCTCGCGGGCCTCGCCGTAGAGGCGCTCGCCACGCGACTCCAGGCGGTCGCGGGTCTCCTTGAGGCGCTGCTCGGCACGCTCGCGCAGCTCCTTGATGTTGCTGCGGGAGTCGTCGGCGGTGGCGCTCACCAGCTCTTCGATGGTCTGGGTGAGGTGATGCAGGTCCTCCTTGAGCTGCCGGGTGGTTTCCTGGGTATGCGGGGCACGGTTTGCCATCGGGTCTTCCTCTGACGGTGAATGACAGGCACAGCATAGCAGTCACCGGCCCGCCTGACAGCGGGGCCGGGGCGGGGCGCCTCAACGTGTCATGGTGCCGCCGGTGAACAGCGGGTTGAGGCTGAAGCCCAGGCTGAGGCGGTGGCTGCGATGATCGTAGTCGATCAGGCTCTCGCCGTAGCCGTGATAGTACTGGATGTGGCCGCGCACCTTGCTGTCGAACAGCGGCCAGGAGTAGTCGAGCTGGGTGCCCATGTTGCCGGCGGAGGGGTTGCCACGCCACAGCAGGCTCAGTTCGTTGTCGCCGAAGCGCCTGGCCAGGGTCACGTCGCCATAGCCCATGTAGCGCTCGATATCGGGATTGTCGTCCTCCCCCGTGGTATCCGGCAGGCGCCAGTGGGGGGCCAGGCTGACGGCCCAGTCGCCGCGCTGGAAGACGCTCTCCAGGTAGAGGCGGTTCCAGCTGCGCGACTCCGGGTCGGAGCGGCCGTTGGACTGATGGTTGACCGAGACGCGATTGAGCACGTTGGTCCAGCCCAGCAAGCCCCAGTCGTTGTCGAAGTCGACGAAGACCTCGGGTTCGTAGTTGGTCTCGCGGAACGGTGAGGAGGCCTCGGAGTTGTAGGCCTGCCACCAGCTGCGCTGGGTATAGCCGAAGTAGAGGTCGCCGGTATCGCCGAACAGCCCCTCGGCGAGCGACACCTTGGCGCTGAATTGGAACTTGAGTTCGGCGTTGTCCAGGTCGGTGGCGTCATCCGCGGCACCGTTGGGGTTGGTGTTGTAGCTGACCGGCAGCAGGTAGTTGCGCCGGTAGGTGGTGATGGCGAAGGGGTTGCGTTCGGACTCCTGTTCCAGCTGGCGACGCTCGGCGGCCTCCACCGCCACGACCTCGTCGGGCTCGAGGCGGTGCGGGGTGGCATCCTCATCGGCAGGCGGCAGGGCCTGCAGCTGTTGCTGGAGCGATTCTAGCTTGGCGCGCAGGTCATCGATGCGCGATTCCAGCACGGCGCGTTCGGCCTCGGTCGTCTCCTGGGCCTGGAGCACGCCTCCGCCGGCTAGCAGGATCAGGGCAGTCGCGGTGGTGAGCAGGGAACGCAGCGGCGGGCGCATGGGGGTATCCGGGAACGAAAAGGGCAGACCGTCGTTCTACCACTCCCGTGGGGCAAGTCAACACCCGGCGACTTTTCGCCGCGGGGAAGATTGCCTTGCCGACACCGTGGACCGAGAATCGGCGGCGGATGCACCGATGGCAGAGCGAGGGGCGAGAGGACATGGCGGCGAAGGGAATGGTGGTGACGAAGTCGCCCCGGTGGGAAGGGTGGCGCTGGCGCCGGCTGGTCATGGCCGTGCTGTCGCTGCTGGCCTGGTTGCCGGCGCTGGCCCAGCAGCCGGAGCAGGCGGCTGAGCGGCCGTCGTTGCCGGAGCGAGCGGCCGTCGAGGAGCGCCTGGCATCGTTGCAGGCCGAGGCGGAGGAGGGCGAACCCTCGGAGCAGCGGCAGCAGACCATCGAGGTGCTCTCCGAGGTGCTCGCCGACCTGGAGGCGCTGGCGGAGCTGGAGGAGCGCCAGGAGTCCCTGGAGACGCGGGTCGAGGAGGCGCCGACGGAGTTGCTGCGCCTGGAGCGTGAGCTCAGGGCCGAGGAGGAGGCGGCCGCGGAGCTCTCGGCCACCGACCTGGACGACCTCTCCCTGGACGAGCTGCAGGGGCGCCAGCAGGAGGCGGTGGTGGATCTGCAGCGCCTGCAGGATCGCCTCGCCGAGGTGAATGCCCAGTTGATCACCGCCCAGACGCTGCCGGAGCGTGCCCAGCAGACGATCGCCGAGGCCATGCAGGAGGTGGAACAGGCCCGGCGGGCGCTGGACGAGCTCGACACCCAGGGTGCCGCCGCCGATGACCCCCGGCGCTGGCAACGCCAGGTGGAGCGTCGCCTGGCCGAGGCGACCCTGCTCTACCACCAGCGCGAACTGGGCACCAATACCCGGTTGCGCGAGCTGGACCAGCAGCGCCGCGACCTGCTGAGCCAGCAACTGGCCCGCCAGGAATCGGAGCTGGTGTTGCTGCAGAGCGTCATCGAGCGCAAGCGACGCCTGGCCTCCGAGCAGGCGATCGCCGATGCCGTGCGCGACGATCCGCTGCTGGAGGCGGGCCATCCGGTGCTGGAGCGGGCCCAGCAGATCAATCGTGACCTCAGCCTGGAGCTGTTGCGCGCCAATGACCGCAGCAACGCCCTGGTCCGCGAGAGCCTCTCGGTGCGCAGTCAGCTCGACCAGGTGCGCCAGCTGCAGCGCAGCCTCAACGAGCAGATCGAGGCGATTCGCGGCTCCATATTGCTGTCGCGGATCCTGCGCGAGCAGCGCCGCTCCCTGCCCCAGGTGGCCCCGCGCCGCGACCTGCAGGACGAGATCGCCGACCTGCGCCTGCGCCAGTTCGACCTGGTGCGCCAGCGCGACGGCCTGCGCGAGGGCGAGCGCCTGGCCAACCAGCGCCTGCGCGAGGCGGGGGTCGAGGCCAACGACGCCCTGGTCGACTCCTTGCAGCGTCTCTACCAGTCGCGCCGCGAGCTGGTGGACCGCCTGGAGCAGACCTATGGCAGCCTGCTCAGCTCGGCCATCGAGCTGCAGCTCAACCAGCAGCAGCTGCTGGAGACCTCGCGTGAGCTGCGTACCACCATCGACGAGCAGCTCTTCTGGGTGGCCAACACCCGCCCCCTGGACCTGGCCTGGCTGCGCCAGCTGCCCGCCAACCTGGCGCTGGAGTGGCGCGAGGGCGAATGGCGCCTGGCGCTGCCGACAGGCTGGGCGGTGCCTTCCACCAGGGCCCTGGTGGGCCTGCCGGCGCTGTTGCTGGCGCTGGGGCTGCTGGCCTGCCGACGGCGCATCCAGGCGCGGCTGGCCCGGCTCCACGAGCAGATCGGCCGGCTGCGCAGCGACACCCAGTTGCACACGCCCCAGGCCGTGTTGCTCAACGTCCTGCTGGCGGCGCCGGGCCCCCTGACCCTCGCCGGCCTGGGCCTGGCACTGCTGTTGGGCACCGCGACCCTCGGCCAGGCAGTGGGCCTGGCCGGGTTGCAGCTGGCGCTGGCCTGGGGGGTGATCGCCTGGGCGCGACGGCTACTGGTGGCGGACGGCGTGGCCACCCAGCACTTCCACTGGCCGACGGCCTATGCGACCCGCCTGCGTCGCCTGTTGGGCGGGCTGGGGCTGGCGCTGGTGCCGGTGCTGGGCATCGCCACCCTGGCGCGGGGCGCCGAGTTCGGCCTCAGTCATCGCCCCCTGGCGCTGGGGCTGCTGCTGCTGGGCCTGCTCGCCATGAGCCTGGTCCTGGCGCGGCTGATCCTGTCCCACACGCCCTTCTTCGGGGTCAAGCTGTTCCGGCTGATACTGGGGCTGGCCATGGCGGCGGTGCCCCTGGGACTGGTCGGCCTGATCCTCGCCGGCTACGAGTACACCGCCCTGAGCCTGGTGGCGCGCTTCGCCATCACCCTCTACCTGCTGGGGCTGTGGATCCTGGTGGAGGCCACGGTGGTGCGCGGCCTGGCCGTGGCGGCGCGGCGGCTCGCCTTCCGACGGGCCCTGGCGCGGCGCCGTGCCGAGGCCAGGGAGAGCGCCGAGGGGGGACTGGAGGTGGTCGAGGAACCGCCGCTGGACATGGAGCAGATCAACCAGCAGTCGCTGCGGCTCTCCAAGCTGATCCTGCTGATCGGCTTCGTGCTGCTGCTCTACCTGGTGTGGGCCGACCTGCTGACCGTACTCGGCTACCTGGAGGAGGTGGCGATCTGGGGAGGCGAGGGCGATGGCGCCGACGACCTGGTGACCGATGCCCTGTCGGTGGCGGACTTCTTCGCGGCGCTACTGATCGTCGCCCTGACCCTGATGATGGCCCGCAACCTGCCGGGCCTGCTGGAGGTAATGGTGCTGTCGCGCCTGGCGCTCAAGCAGGGCAGCAGCTATGCCATCACCTCGCTGCTCTCCTACACCATCGTCGGGACCGGTGTGGTGACGGCACTGGGTGCCCTGGGCGTGGCCTGGAGCCAGCTGCAGTGGCTGGTGGCGGCGCTGGGCGTGGGCCTGGGCTTCGGCCTGCAGGAGATCTTCGCCAACTTCGTCTCGGGGCTGATCATCCTCTTCGAGCGGCCGGTGCGCATCGGCGACACCGTGACCCTGGGCAACCTGACCGGCACGGTGAGCAAGATCCGCATCCGCGCCACCACGGTCACCGACTTCGACCGCAAGGAGATCATCATCCCCAACAAGACCTTCGTCACCGACCAACTGATCAACTGGTCGTTGTCGGATACGATCACCCGGGTGGTGCTCGGCTACGGGGTCGCCTACGGCTCGGACCATCGCCTGGTGCATCGGCTGCTGCGCCAGGCCGCCGACGAGAACCCACGCGTCCTGGCCGACCCCGAGCCCCAGGTGTTCTTCATGGCCTACGGCGATAGCACGCTCAACTTCGAGCTGCGCATCTTCGTCAACAGCCTCGGCGACCGGCTGTTCGCCACCGACGAGATCAACTGCCGGGTGGGCGAGCTGTTCGCCGAGCACGAGGTCGATATCGCCTTCAACCAGCTCGATGTCTGGCTGCATCGATCCGACGGGGTCAGGAAGCAGGTGCAGAGCGCTACGCCCGGCCGGGTGACCGACCCGGCCTTCCCGCCGCCGGGCAGCCGTGGCGACCCGGGCGACTTCCATGAGGGCGACGGTGGCGACGGGCGCTGAGGCGCCGCTCAGCCGTCTTCGCGCACGGCGTGGAGCAGGAACTCGCGGTTGCCGTCGCCACCCAGCAGCGGGCTTGCCTGCCAGTGCAGGATGCGCAGGCCCAGGCCGGCGCAGCAGGTGCGGATTCGCGCCTTCACCTCGGCGTAGCGGGCCGGATCGGTCACCAGGCCCCGGGCGTTGACCCCGCCCGGCCCCACCTCGAACTGCGGCTTGACCAGGCTGGCCAGCTCGGCGCCTGGCGCCAGCAGGGCGGCCAGTTCGGGCAGGATCAGCGTCTGGGAGATGAAGGAGACGTCCATCACGGCGAGTTCCGGGCCGCCGCCGGCTCCCTGGGCGGCCAGGGCCGCGCGTAGTCGTGCCTCGCCGGCCATGGCCCGGGCGTTGAGCCCCTCCAGGCAGGTCACCCGCGGGTCATGGCGCAGTGTCGGGTCGAGCTGGTCGTGGCCCACCTCCACGCCGATCACGTGGCGGGCGCCGGCGCGCAGGGCGCAGTCGGTGAAGCCGCCGCTGGACTGGCCCACGTCCAGCACCAGCCGGCCGGTGAGATCCAGGCCCAGGGCCTCGATCAGCGCCTCCAGCTTGAGCCCGGCCCGCGAGACGTAGCGCTCCTCTGGGTCGTCCTCCACCCTCAGGCGCGTCGCGTCGGCCAGTTTCTCTCCCGGCTTGGCGAGCACCCGGCCGGAGTCGGCCAGGCGCACCCGGCCGTGGCGGATCAGCCGCTGGGCACGGGTGCGGGAGCGGGCCAGGCCCTGGGTGACGAGGAGCTGGTCGAGACGCGGCATGGGCAACACCGGAGCGTGGGCAGTGGGCCAGCATTATAGCCGCCCGGCCGGGGCGTGCGATAATGGGCAACTCGTTAGCCGGATAACAAGGAGCCGGAGTGGATCAGGCGGCAGGCAAGGCATTGGCACGCGCCCTGGGCATCGGCGTCCTGGGCGGGGTGGTGTTCCATTTCATCGGCTTGCCCCTGGCCTGGATGCTGGGGCCGCTCAGCGCCAACCTGATCGCCTCGGCGCGCGGCGCCGACGTGCGGGTACCGGAGCGCCTGCGCGAGGCCTTCCTCGGCGTGCTGGGACTGGTGCTGGGCAGCCAGGTGACCCCGGAGCTGGCCTCGCGGGTGCTGGAGTGGCCGCTCTCCATGGCGCTGCTGCTGGTCGGGGTGGCGGCCTCCACCGCGGCGGCGGCGGCCTGGTACCGGCATTGCGGCTTCGACTCGGTGAGTGCCTGGTTCGCCTCGGCGCCGGGGGCGATGACGGCGATGATCCTGATGGGCGAGCAGTGTGGCGGCGACCCGCGACGCATCGCCATCGCCCAGTCGCTGCGCGTGGTGCTGGTGGTGCTCTTCCTGCCGCCGCTGTTCTGGGCCCTGGAGGAGCCGGCGTCCGCCGCGGAGGCGGCTTCCCCGGCCGTCGGCGGGCTCGGGCTGCTGCTACTGCTGCCGCTGGTGATCCCGCTGGGGCGCTGGGTGCGCCTGCCCACCCCGGCGCTGCTGACTCCCTTGCTGTGCGCCGCGCTGCTCTCCGGCTTCGGCGTCACCCGCCTGCAGCTGCCCGACTGGGGGATGGCGCTGATGCTCTGGGTGCTGGGCAGCGCCATCGGGGCACGCTTCCGGGGGCTCTCCTCGGCGAAGCTGGGGCGCTACCTGGCCGAGGCTGCCGTGGCCACCCTGCTGGCCCTGGCGGTGCTGGCCGCCTTCGCCGAACTGATCCACCGCTGGGTCGGGGTGCCACGGGACGTGGCCCTGCTGGCACTGGCGCCGGGCGGCATCGGCGAGATGGCGATCCTCGCCGTGGCGCTGGACCTGGACCCGGTGTTCGTGGCCTTCCACCACCTGCTGCGCATGGTGGCCCTGATGCTGGTGGCGCCGTTCTGGGCCCGCTGGCTGGGGCGGAAGACCTCCTGACGCGAGGCCCGATGGCACCTCAGTGCGCACCGGGCCCCCCGTCGGCCTGCAGGCCGGCGGGGGGAAGCCTGTCGGCGCCCCAGCTGCGGTGGATGTAGCCGATCACGCGGTCCAGCTCCTCCTGGGTGACCTGGGCCAGTTCGCCACGCTCCAGGGGGTCGTAATGGAAGATGTAGAGCCGTGAGGCGAGCTGCTCGAAGGGCAGCGAGGATTCGCCGAAACGTTCACCGTGGTCGGAGGTGCTGACCTTGATGCCGTCTCCCCAGTCCTGGCCGCTGTCGTTGTTGGGGTTGAAGAAGTAGACCCGCATCACGTCGTGGGGGTCGAGGTTGACCCGCAGCAGCGTGATGGCATGCCAGCCGATGAAGCGGGACGCGTTGTCGGTGACGGCGATGCCCGCCGGCTGGGGATGGATCAGCGGCTGGTTGCCGTTGTAGTAGGGGTGGTAGCTGGCATAGAAGTGGCGCAGGAAGGTGTCCAGGTCCTCCAGCTGGCCGGTGGCCACGTCGACGTTGATGCGAAAGCCACGACCGGCCCACCAGCCGTGGAACTCCGGATTGACCCAGCGGTGAGGGTCGCCTTCGCGGCCGATGCAGCGTCGTCCCATCTCGGCGTAGATGCGATCCAGGTGCGGGACCACGATCAGCGAGACCGAGTCGAGGTCCATGGGCAGGGTCTGGGCGACGCCGGACAGGCTGGCCATGGAGGAGAGCGGCATGCCCTCGAAGTGCATGATGATCTCGTCGTCACGCGCCGCCCAGGCGACCATCTGCAGCAGGTAGTCCGGGTCGTTGTAGGCCCACATGGAGAGCGCCCGGGCCGACTGGCAGGTGGGGTTGTTGCCCTGGCCGACGCCCAGCGGCAGTCCCAGCATGCATAGCACCCCCTCCAGCAGGCGGGCGCGGGGCGAGATGCCATCGCCGAAGGCCAGGTTGAGCCTGGCCTGCGACCACTCCGAGAGGGTCAAGCCCAGCTGGCGCCACATGGCCGGGGCCACCGGCGGCTGGTAGAGGATGCCGCGCTCGAGCATCAGTGCCAGGCCGTAGACCGCCTGGGGCGTGGCCGGGTGCACGCCGCTGCGTATCAGCGCGTGGACCAGCTCGCGGTAGCACATCAGGCAGTCGCGGCCGGTGGAGGAGAGCCCCAGCGCCTCGGACAGCAGGTGATCACTGTGGTCCAGCAGGTGGCGCAACAGTACCGGATGGTAGGCGGAGACCAGGCCGGTGTCGTGCATGGCGCGGGCGAAGCCGGTGGCTTCCCCCTGCAGGGCGGCGGCGTCCATGCTGGACAGGCGCTCGCGGTAGACCTCCAGGCCCGGGTCCTCGCGGCAGGCCCGGGTGGGGCCGAACAGTGAGCTCACCAGGCGGTCGGCACCCTGGCCGCTGGCGCCCAGGTCGATCTCGGGGTTGGCCTGGCAGATGGCGATCTGGGTGATCATCTGCTTGACCGGCTCCACCTGGATCGGCCGTTGCTCGAGGATCCGCCAGATCTCCTCGATCAACTGGTCGATCACGTGCTCGTAGCCGATGCGCTCGGCCAGGTGGCGGAAGAGGTTGCGCGGCAACTGGGCCAGCCGCCCCTGGGTCTCGCGTTCGGCCTCGGTGGGTGCGCCGAACAGCAGCCAGAGGTTGATGGCCATGGTCTGGGTCAGGTAGTGATGCGCCTGCTCCTCCGAGACCTGGGGGTGCAGGTAGTCCCCCTTGGCCACCGCCAGCAGGCGCAGCTCGCTGAGCGCCTCGATCACCACGCTGTTGGGGTCGGGGCTCTTCAGCGCAGGAGTGGTCAGGGTGGGGACCAGGTACTGGGGCGTCTCCCAGTCGGAGCCGAGGAAGACCCCGGCCTCCTCGAGGGCCTGGGCCCGCCGTTCGACCGCGGCACAGCCTCCCTCCTGCAACATCACCCGTCGGGCGGTATCCAGCACACGGGGCAGCTTGCCGGGCTTGGCGAACTCGCGGGCCTGAGCCAGCAGGGCGATCGACTCGTCGAGCTTCTCGAGCAGGCCGCGCAGCTTGGCATCGTCGGCAGGCGCGTCACCACCCGGGTTCATCTCATCATGCGTCGTCACGCCGACTCCTTGTCGTCAGGCTGTCATGTCCCCATGACGCCTTGATCAGACATAGAAATCAAGCTCTTCCATATGCTTGAGCAGCTCCTTCATGCGCGCGGCCTCGTCGCCTTTGAAGTAGACCAGGCCCCAGTGGGTGCCGAAGGCGGTGCGCTTGGTGACCGTCTCCTCCATGGGCGGGGTCAGCTCGTGGGACTCGAAGTAGGGGTCGTCCTCGACCTCCTCGGGAATCTCCAGGCGGCTGACCACCCGGCGGCGCGGATAGACGCCGAAGCAGCCGGCGTAGCCGTCGGCATCGACCACTTCTTTCGGGAAGAAGGCGCTGACTTCTTCTGGCGTGGACTTGGGGTCGAAGACCAGCATGCTGGCCTGGTAGGCGTTGAAGCCGTAGACCCGCTCGAGCAGTTCGAAGACCTTGAAGCCCGGCGGCCGGTAGGCGACCTCGCCGAAGTACATCTCGCCGTCGCTGGTGACGAAGTACTCGGGGTGGATCAGGCCGAACTCGATGTCGAAGGCCTTGATCAACTTCTCGATCTGGGTGGTGATTTGGGCCCGGTAGTGTTCCAGCTCCGGTGAGGCCGGCACGAACACCGAATAGCCCAGGGTCACGTATTCCGAGATGTTGAGGAAGGCGATCTTGCCGTCGTGGATCCAGGCCTCCACGGCGAATTCCCAGCCATCCAGGTGCGACTCCATCAGCACCGGGAACTCCTCCTCGGGAATGGTATCGACCTCGTCCGGGGTGCGGATCACCCGATGGCCCAGGCAGCCGGCCTTGTCGAAGGCCTTGAGGTGGATGGGATCGTTGGGGTCGCCGTCGAGCTTGAGCAAGGTCTGGTTGACCCGCTTGAGGAAGCGCACGACGTCCTCCTTGTCGTGGGCCTCCTCGAAGATGCCCACGCGGATGCCGCCCAACTGGGCGCGGCGCTTCATCAGTGCCTTGTCACGCAGCAGCAGCGACTGGCCGTAGAGGCGTGGACTGTCGAGCAGTACCGAGTTGATGGCCCCGGCCCACTCCACGGTCTCCTCGAACAGCGGGATCGCCACATTGACGCCCATCTCCTGCAGGGTCTCGGCGATCTCCATGGAGCGGTCATTGAGCCGCTCGAAGTTCCAGGAGACGTAGGGGATGTCGTGCTTCTGGCAGTATTCCTCCGCCCAGTCCGGGGCGACCACCACGTAGCGTCGATCGAAGTTCTCGGCGGCTTCGATGGCATTCAGGCTCCAGCCCAGCAGGGCGATGTAGCCCTTGTTCGGATCCTTCTTCATGGGGCGCCTCCAGATGTCGGCGGTGGGTAGATGCTCCCTGCGCATGACGTGCGGGGAGGAGAAACGCTTGGTGAATGGGATTGTCCTCATCCTATATCATCTTCCACCAGGCTTCACATTTATCGCCGCGTCACACGGCTGCCCTTGCTCGCCCGCCGGCACGCTGATATAGTGCGCCCGCACTCGGCAAGGCGTTGATCGACAACGCCAAGCGCTGCCGAGTGGCCTTCGGCATCGTCAGTGGATGCCGCGCTGTGGTGGCCCCGTCGGTCCTCCCGCAACGCCAAGCCGCGAACCCCGCCAGGCCCGGAAGGGAGCAACGGTAGCGGTGGCCGCGTGTGCCGGGATGCGGCTGTCGGGGCCGCCTCCATTTGTGCCCCTCCCCCCGGTTTTCTGTCACCCGCTCCGAATCATCTGCTGCTGCTGGCCGCGTTCCCTCGACCATGGCATGGTCATGGCCTGGTCGTACGGGAGAGCCGCACAGGAGATAGCGCCATGATCATCGTCCATTCCGAGACCACCAAGGCGCGCCGCGCGAAAACGGAACTCGACGGCGGGCAGTTGGTGCCCCCCTGGGAGTGTCCCGAGCGGGTCGATATGATCCTGGAGGGGCTGAGATCGGCCGGCCTCGATGACGTGCAGGCGCCTCGGGAGCACGGACTCGAGCCGGTGCTGGCGGTGCACGACGCCGACTACGTCGACTTCCTGGCGACCTGCTGGGACGACTGGCGCGCGCTGGGCCGCAAGGGCGAGGCGATCGCCTGGATCTGGCCCACCCGTACCATGCCGGCGCGGCGCATTCCGCGCTGCGTCGATGGCCGGCTGGGGCACTACGCGTTAGGCGCTGATACCTCCATCTGCGCGGGCACCTTCGAGGCGGCCATGGCCAGCAAGGACGTGGCGCTGTCGGCGCTGGAGCACGTGCTGGCCGACGGCGGGCCGGCCTTCGGCCTGTGCCGGCCGCCGGGCCATCACGCCGCGGTCGACCAGTTCGGCGGCTACTGCTTCTTCAATAACGCCGCCATCGCCGCCCGGCGTGCGCTGGAGGCCGGCAAGCGGCGGGTGGCGATCCTCGATATCGACTTCCATCACGGCAACGGCACCCAGCAGATCTTCTACTCCTGCGACGACGTGCTCTTCCTGTCGATCCACGGCGATCCCCTGGAGTGTTTCCCGTACTTCCTGGGCCATGCCGATGAGGTGGGCGAGGGCGACGGGGCCGGCTACAACGTCAACTACCCGCTGCCGCCGGGGACGGGGCCGGAGGTGTGGCTGAACGTGCTGGAGGCCGCCAAGGCGCGCATCGCCGAGACGGACTGCGAGCTGCTCATCGTCTCGCTGGGTGTGGACACCTTCGCGGGCGATCCGATCAGCGCCTTCCGCCTGGCCAGCGAGGACTTCCTCGAGGTAGGCGAGCGCCTGGCCGGGGTGGGCCTGCCGGCCGTCTTCCTCATGGAGGGCGGCTACGCCGTGGAGGAGATCGGCGTCAACGTGGCCAATGTCCTGAGCGGTTTCGAGCGCGCGTGCGCCACCTGATCCGGTCGGCCGGCGACCGGGCCCGGCCGCTCGCCTTGCGTGGAAAGCGGTTTCCTTGGAGCCCGGTCGCCGACGGGCCACACTATCCGGAAACCATGTCCCCAGGCGGGGAGTGAGCGGATGGACAGGATGCGACTGGCCACCCGGGAACAGGCCCACCGGACCCTCGAGTCGGTGCTGGCGCTGACCGGTGTGGGGCTCTGGGAGTGGGACCTCATCGATGGCTGGATAGGTGGCGATGCGCGTCTGGAGGCGATACTGGCGCTGCCCGACGCGGAGTGGCGGCGGCTCTCCATCGAGCGCTGGGCGGAGCGCGTGCATGACGAGGATCGGCCGCGTTTCGATGCCGAGGCCGCCAGGGCGGAGCGGGGCGCCGGTTTCGACGCCGTCTACCGTTTGCGCCGTGGGGACGGCCACTGGATCTGGGTCCACGATCGCAGCGGCGTGTTCTATCACGATGCCGGGGGCCGTCCCGTCCGCCTGGTCGGAGTGCTGGAGGACGTCACCCAACGCCAGGAGGAACGGCGGCGCTGGGTGCGTCTGGCGCGCAGCATACCCGGCGTGATCTACACCTTCGTGCTCGATGCCGAGGGGCGTCCCTCCTTTCCCTACACCAGCGATCGGGTCAAGGACTTCTATGGCGTGACACCCGAGCAGGTGCAGCGCGACCCCTCCCTGGTCTTCGACGCCATCCATCCCGAGGACCTGTCGCGGGTCATGGAGAGCATCGAACTCTCGGCCCGCACCCTGGAGGACTGGCAGTGCGAGTACCGGGCCCGGGCCGGTGAAGACTGGCACTGGGTGGAGGGACGGTCGAGCCCCGAGCGCCAGCCGGATGGCAGTACCATCTGGCACGGCCTGATCTTCCTGATCGACCAGCGCAAGGAACTCGAGGCGCGGCTGCGTCACCTCTCGGTGACCGACGCCCTCACCGGGCTCTACAACCGTCGTCACCTGCTGGCCTGCATGGAGGAGGAGATGTCGCGCTTCCGCCGTTACGGCACGCCCTTCTCGGTGGTGATGTTCGACCTCGATAACTTCAAGAGAATCAACGACCGGCATGGTCATGCCGCCGGCGACGCGGTACTGAAACGTCTCGCCGCCATCCTGGAGGAACGCCTGCGTGAGACCGATATCGCCGGCCGCACCGGCGGCGAGGAGTTCCTGCTGTTGCTGCCGGGGACCGAGGCGTCGGGAGGCGAACGGATCGCCGAGGACCTCTGTGCGGTGATGGTCGACGAGCCGTTCTGCAGCGAGGAGAAGGGGCCCTTCCGGGTGACCCTGAGCGCCGGGGTAACCGAGGCGATCGAGACCGACGAGCGCCTTCATCACCTCTGGGCGCGGGCCGACCGCGCCCTGTACCGGGCCAAGGCGGCGGGGCGCAACCGCGTCTGCCGGGGCTGAGGCCGAGCGTCCCGCTCGGCGGCGTCGCTTTCCGCGGCTGGCCCCGGACGCTAGAATGAACGATTCATGCCGGCTCGCCCGGCCCCCGCTTCCACGCAAGGACACCGCGCTGCATGAGCTATCAGGTTCTGGCCCGCAAGTGGCGACCGCGTACCTTCCATGAACTGGTCGGCCAGGAGCACGTCCAGCGCGCGCTGGTCAATGCCCTGGACCAGGGCCGGCTGCACCACGCCTACCTGTTCACCGGCACCCGCGGGGTGGGCAAGACGACCCTGGCGCGGATCCTGGCCAAGTGCCTGAACTGCACCGCCGGCGGCCGCGGCGACGAGGGCATCACCTCGACCCCCTGCGGGGAGTGCGACAGCTGCCACGCCATCGACGAGGGGCGCTTCGTCGACCTCATCGAGGTGGACGCCGCCTCGCGCACCAAGGTCGAGGACACCCGCGAGCTGCTCGACAACGTCCAGTACGCGCCGACCCAGGGGCGCTACAAGGTGTACCTGATCGACGAGGTGCACATGCTCTCCACCAGCAGCTTCAATGCGCTGCTCAAGACCCTGGAAGAGCCGCCGCCCCACGTGAAGTTCCTGCTCGCTACCACCGATCCGCAGAAGCTGCCCGCCACGGTGCTGTCGCGCTGCCTGCAGTTCACCCTCAAGCACATGCCGCCGGAGCGCATCGTCGAGCACCTCGGCCGGGTGCTCGAGGCCGAGGCGGTGCCCTTCGAGGCAAGCGCCCTGTGGCTGTTGGGCCGTGCCGCCGAGGGCTCCATGCGCGACGCCATGAGCCTCACCGACCAGGCCATCGCCTTCGGCCAGGGACGCGTCGAGCATGCCGACGTGGCCGCCATGCTGGGTACCCTGGATCAACGCCACGTGCTGACGCTGGTCGAGGCCCTGGCCGAGGTGGATGCCGCTCGGCTGCTCGCCGAGGTGGCGGCGCTGGCCGAGCGCGGCCCGGACTTCGCCGGCGTGCTCGACGAGCTCACCGGGCTGCTGCACCGCCTGGCCATCGCCCAGATGGTGCCCGAGGCCCTGGACAACGGCCAGGGCGACCGCGAGGCGCTGTTGCAGCTGGCCTCGCGCTTCACCGCCGAGGACGTGCAACTCTACTACCAGATCGGCATCCAGGGGCGTGGCGACATGGAGCATGCCCCGGACCTGCGCATGGCGCTGGAGATGACCCTGCTGCGCATGCTCGCCTTCCGCCCCCAGGGGGTACCCAGGCCGGCGAAGACGCCGCTGCCGTTGCGCGGCCAGACGCCGGACGACGGCGCCGAGGGGCCGAGCGGCGGGGCCGTCGCGAGCCAGGCGGACGCCGCGCCGGCGGCGTCCGGCGGCCCGACGCTGGCCGAGGCTCCCTCCGCCCCGCAGCGGCCTGCCAGCGAGGCCCAGGAGGTGCCGGCTCCCGAGGCGGTCTCGGCCAGCGAGGCTCCTGCCGAGCCCGAGCCAGCGCCGGCTCCACCGCCGCCCTGGGTCGAGGCCCCCGAGCCCGTGGCAACGCAGGAGGCGGCGCCAAGCGCCACGACCGGTACCGCGAGCACCAGCGCTCCCCCCGTGCCGGGCGCGGCCGACGCACCGCCGCCCGCTCCGGAACCGCCCGCCGCCGATACCGAGCCGGCACCGCGGGAGGCGTCGCAGCTTGCCCCGGCCGAGGGCGCGGGCGGGCGCGACCGCTTCGGTCACGCCGACTGGCTGGCCGGCTTCGAATCCCTGGGGCTGGGCGGGCTGACCCGTAACCTGGCCGCCAACTGCGTGGTCGAGGCCGACGACGGTGAGTGCCTGCGGCTACGCCTCGACCCGTCGCTCTCGGCCATGCAGGCCGAGGTCCATGTGCAGCGCATGCAGCAGGCGCTGGCCGAGCATGGCGTCCCCCGCCGCCTGGTGGTGGAGGAGGGGCCGCTGCCCGAGGGCGTCGAGACGCCGCGCCAGCAGGCCGAACGCCTGGCGGCCCAGCGCCATGCCGAGGCGGTGGAGGCGCTCAGCCGCGACCCCCATATACAGAAGCTGCAGCAGGCCTTCGGCGCCCGGCTGATAGAATCCACGGTGAAGCCCGTCGACGCCGCGGCGCGCGGCTGAACGGCGGGACGCCATCCCGGTCACAACCCTAGTGTTCAGACAGAGAGGAATCCCCATGATGAAGGGTGGAATGGGCAACATCATGAAGCAGGCCCAGGAGATGCAGGAGAAGATGCAGCGCGTCCAGGAGGAGATCGCCAAGGCCGAGGTGCTGGGCGAAGCGGGCGCGGGCATGGTCAGGGTCACCATGAACGGCCGCCACGACGTCAGCAAGGTCGACATCGACCCGAGCGTCATGGAGGAAGACAAGGAGCTCCTGGAGGATCTGCTGGCCGCCGCGGTGAACGATGCCGTGCGCAAGGTGGAGGCCAACTCCAAGGCCCGGATGGAGGAAGCCACCGAGGGGCTGAACCTGCCCCCCGGCTTCAAGATGCCGTTCTAGATCCGGTTCATCGCCCCTTGCCGTGAAGTATGCCACCGGCAACAGTTTCACGCCGATCTGCGGAGAACCCTGAATCTCTATGAGCTTTTCTCCCCTGGTGGAGCGGTTGATGGAGTCGCTACGGGTGCTGCCCGGCGTCGGCCCCAAGACCGCCCAGCGCATGGCCATGCACCTGCTGGAGCGCGACCGCGACGGTGGCCGGCGCCTGGCCGAGGTGCTCGACGTGGCGCTCGAGCGGGTCGGCTACTGTCGGCGCTGCCGCACCCTCACCGAGGAGGAGGTCTGTGCGCTGTGCGAGAGCCCTCGGCGCGACGATGCCCTGCTCTGCGTGGTGGAGTCGCCTGCCGACCAACTGGCCATCGAGGAGGCGGGCGGCTACCGTGGCCGCTATTTCGTGCTGCACGGTCATCTCTCGCCGCTGGATGGCATCGGGCCCGAGGACATCGGCCTCGACCGGCTCGAGGCGCGCATCGCCGAGGGCGCCGTGGAGGAGGTGATCCTGGCGACCAATCCCACCGTGGAGGGAGAGGCCACCGCCCACTACATCGCCGCCCAGCTGGACGCCCACGGCGTGCGCCTGTCGCGGCTGGCCTACGGCGTACCCATGGGCGGCGAACTCGAGTACGTCGACGGTGGCACCCTGAGCCGCGCCTTCAACGGCCGCCTGCCGTTCCGCGGCGAGTGAGCCCCGTCCCACCCCTGTCCTGTCGGAATCCCGCATGTCCCTGACCCCCGCGATTCACTGGATCGACACCCCCGAGGCCCTCGACGCTGCCTGCGCCGAGGTGGCCGACGCCGATGTCGTCGCCCTGGATACCGAGTTCTTCCGCGAAAACACCTTCTTCCCGGTGCCGGCGCTGATCCAGTTCTCCGCCGGAGGGCCGGCCTGGTTGGTCGACCCCCTGGTCGTCGAGTGCACCCCCGCCTTCCGCCGGCTGCTCGCGGAGGGCCCGCTCAAGCTGCTGCACGCCGCCAGCGAGGACCTGGAGGTGTTCGCCCGCTGGGCCGGCGTCACCCCCGCCCCCCTGGTGGATACCCAGGTGGCCCAGGGCCTGCTGGGCGAGAACCCGGCCATGGGCTACCAGAAGCTGGTCGAATACTGGACCGGGGAGACCCTGCCCAAGGACGAGACCCGCTCGGACTGGCTGGCGCGCCCCCTGAGCGAGACCCAGGTGCAGTATGCGGCCCTGGATGTCGTCTACCTGGTGGAGGTGTGGTGCCAGCAGCGCGAGGCGCTGGAGCGTCACGGACGCCTGGACTGGCTGCAGGACGACAGCACCGAGCTGCTCGCCCAGGCGGGGCGCAGCGAGGAAGCCGATGGCCAGTGGTACCTCCGCCAGCGCCAGTTGTGGCGGTTGGCGCCGCGCCAGGTCGAGGCCTACCGGCGGCTCACCACCTGGCGCGAGGGTGAGGCGCGGGCCCGCGACCTGCCGCGGGGCTGGGTGGTGCACGACCGGGTGCTGTATGCCATCGCCGAGGCGATGCCCGCGAACCGCTACGAACTGGCGCGTATCGACGGCGTCAAGCCGGGGCTGGTCAAGCGCGAGGGCGATACCCTGCTGGCCCTGGTGGCCGAGGCGCGTCACCAGGACGAGGCGGCGTTGCCACCGGTCCTGCCGCCACCCACGGCGCCCGATTTCAAGCGGTGTCTCAAGGCGCTGAAGAAGGTGGTCAACGCCGAGGCCGAATCGCTGGGGCTGGCGCCGGAGGTGCTGATGCGCCGCCGCGACCTGGAGGCGCTGGTGACCGCCGAGCTGGACGGCGAGGCGCTGCCACTGCCCGGCGGCTGGCGCGGCGAGCGACTGAACGCGGGCCTGGCGAAGGCCCTGGAGGAGCTGCCCCGATGAGTGACGCGAGAAAGACCGCGGACCGCCTGCTGTGCCAGGTGTTCAAGAGCCCGCGCCGGGACGAGATGTACCTCTACGTGGACAAGCGCGAGGGACTCGAGCGGGTGCCCGAGGCGCTGCTCGAGCGCTTCGGCAAGCCACTGCCGGCCCTGATGCTGATGCTGACCCCCGACAAGCCCCTGGCCCGGACGAAGGCCGCCGACGTCATGGCCGCCATCCGCGACCAGGGCTTCTACCTGCAGATGCCCCCGGCCAGGGACGAGTACCTGCTCGACCTCTATCGGGCCCCCACCGAGGCGCGTTATTGATGAGGGAGCGGTTCTGGGAGCGCTTCCCGTTGGCGGAGCTGACCGCCGAGGAGTGGGAGGCGTTGTGCGATGGCTGCGGCCAATGCTGCCTGCTCAAGTTCCAGGACGATGACAGCGGCGAACTGGCGGTGCTCGACCTGGCCTGCGAGCTGCTGGACATCGGCAGCTGCCGCTGCAGCGACTATGCCAACCGCTTCGACCGGGTGCCGGACTGCACCCGGCTCACCCCGGAACGGGTCGACGAGTTCCGCTGGCTGCCCTACTCCTGCGCCTACCGGCGGGTGGCGGAGGGTCGCAAGCTGGCTCGCTGGCACCCGCTGCTCTCCGGCGATTCACGACGCATGCACCGCAAGGGAGTCAGCGTGCGCGGCTTCGCCGTCTCCAGCCGGGGCGTGCCCGAGGAGGCCTACGAGGACCATATCATCGCGGTCATTCCCATCGACGACTGAGTTGCCGCCGTTCCCATAGGGGTGAGAATACTCATTCTGAATGATCGAGATGGCATCAACCAGCTAGTACGCCAGTTTCGGTCTTTTGACCGATGGCATGATTCCCGCGTAACCGCGATGCTCAACCCATGGTAACAATTTGTATCCGTTATGGGGGCGGATACGCCATCGGCCATCGGGAGTTTCGGGGGAACGGATCATGAAACGTTACACGGTGTTGACTCTGGCAGTGACGGCTCTGTTGGCCACGCCCGCCTGGGCCCAGGACAGCAGTTGGCGCAGCGACCTCTCCGATGAGGAGCTTTCCGAGGTCATGAATGACGTCATCACCGACGAGTCGGAAGATGACTTGCTGGACGTCCTGCCGCCGACGGCCGCCGGTGGTAGCGGCGGTGGTAGTGGCGGCGGCTGTGGCCCCGGTGGCGGTCCCGACGATGGGGGCTGCGGCGGCGGCTTCCTGGCCAGCGTCGCCCTGGGTGATACCGTCGCTCCCGGCTCGGGCGATGACGGTGCCGATAACGGTAGTGACGACGGCTCCGGGGACAACGGTGGCAATGACGGTGGTTCCGGTGGCGACAATGGCGGCGGTTCCGGCGGCGGCGACAATGGCGGTGGTTCCGGTGGCGGCGATAATGGCGGCGGTTCCGGCGGCGGCGACAATGGCGGTGGTTCCGGCGGCGGCGACAATGGCGGCGGTTCCGGCGGCGGCGACAATGGCGGCGGTTCCGGCGGCGGCGACGACGGTGGCGGTAACGGTCCCGGTGGCGGTAATACCGGCGGAGGGAACGGCGGTTCCGGCGGCGGTAGTGGCGGCAACGGTGGCACCGGCAGCGGCAATGGCGGCGGTGGCAGTGGCGGCTCCGGCGGCGGTAACGATGGCGGTGGCTCCGGTGCCGGTGGCAATGGCGGCAGCAATGGCGGCAGCGGCGGCGACGGGGGTACCGGCAGCGGCACCGGGGGTGGTGCCCTGGGCGGAGCGGGTGGCGGCAGCTGATTGCCCCGTCACGTTCCGGGTATGATGATCGGTCCCGGCCAGGCTCGACCTGACCGGGACCGATCACGTCCAGCGTCCGGGGTCAAGTCGAGCGCGGCTCGACCCCCAGCGCCCAGAGGATGAAGGCGTCCTGGCGGGCGTTGTCGTGCCATGCCTTGAAGCGCCCCGAGGCGCCGCCGTGGCCGGCGGCCATGGCGGTGCGCAGCAGGACGGGCCGGCGTTCCGCTGAACCGTGGGCGGTACCCAGCTCGGTGAGCCGCGCATAGAGCTTGGCGGGCTCCCAGTAGGGCACCCGGGTGTCGTGCCAGCTGCCCTGCAGGAACACCGTGGGCCAGGGCTGGGAGGCCAGGTTGTCCAGCGGCGAGTAGGCGCGGATGCGTTTGCGGGCGTCCGGTTCGTTGGGGTTGCCCCATTCGGTGTATTCGGCGGTGGTCAGTGGCAGGTCCGGGTTCTCCATGGTGCGCAACACGTCCACGAAGGGCACGTCGAGCACCGCCGCGCAGAACGCCTCGGGGGCCAGGTTGAGGCTGGCGCCCACCAGCAGTCCCCCGGCGCTGGCGCCATAGGCGGCGATGCGTTCGGGGTCGGAGAGGCCGTGCGTGACCAGGGCGTCTCGGGCGGCCAGGAAGTCGCGGAAGCTGTTCTCCTTGTGCTCCAGCTTGCCGGCCAGGTACCAGGGCTCGCCGCGGTCGCCGCCGCCGCGCACGTGGGCCACGGCGAAGGCCACTCCGCGGGCCAGCAGTTCCAGGCGCGCCACCGAGAACCAGGGGTCGAGTACCTCGCCGTAGGCGCCGTAGCCGTAGAGCAGGGTGGGCAGTGGATGGCCCGCCAGGTCGGCGCGCATCACCACCGAGACGGGAATCCGCTCGCCGTCGTGGGCAGTGGCCCAGAGCCGCTCGCAGGCGAGTTCCTCGGGCGGCAGGTCACCATGGATCGGCTGGCGCTTGAGCAGGGCGCGTGCCCCGCTGTCCAGGTCGTGCTCGATCCAGCTCACCGGCATCACGAAGGACTCCTCGCGCAGCCGCAGCCGGCGGCTGTCGAAATGGGGCGCGTCGCCCAGCGCCAGGCTGCAGGGCGTCTCCGGCAGCGGCAGGCGCGTGTCGCGGGTGATGGCGTGTGCCGCATCGAGCTCGATCACTCGCAGGTGTACCTGGGCCTCCTGATGGTCGCGCTCGGTGATCACCAGGCCCCAGGCGAAGGCGTCCACGCCTTCCAGGGTGGCGTGCTCGCGGTGATCGAGCAGCGGCCGCCAGTGGGCGGCGTCGGTGCCAAGGTCGAGGTCCGCCTCGTCGAGGGTGTCGAGCCGGAAGTGGGGTGCCTGGCGGTTGTGCAGCAGATAGAAGTGGCCGGGGCGGTGGTCCAGGCCGAGCTCGACGCCGCTCTCCCGTTCGCGGAAGCGGTGCGGTGGCGTTGCCGGCTCACGGGCGGGTACCAGGTGGCACTCGCTGGTGTCCTTGGAGGCGCTCTCCAGCACCAGCCACTCCCGGGAGCGGGTCTTGCCCAGGCCCAGCCAGAACTCCGGGTCCTCCTCGCGCAGCACCAGCACGGGCTCGCCGGCTTGCCCCTCGGCGAGCGGCAGGCGCCAGATGCTGTCGGGGCGCTGGGTGGCGTCGTAACGGGTGAACAGCAGGGTGGCGTTGTCCTCGGCCCAGGTCAGCTCCGGGCCGATGCCCCCCAGCAGCCGCACCGGCGTGCCGTCGGGTAGGCACATGAGGAAGAGGTCGAACATCTCGTCGCCGCGCGTGTCCTCGGTCCAGGCCAGCCAGCGCTCGTCCGGGGAGAGCGCCATGTCGCCGAGCTCCAGGAAGTCGTGGGACGCGGCGCGGGCCTCCAGGTCGAGGAAGGCCACGGCGCGGTCGGGCTTGCCGTTGGGGTGGCGCCACCACACCGGGTAGTCGGCGTCGGCGGCCGTCTCGCTCCAGTAGGTATAGTGGTCCAGCGGGGTGCGCAGGCCGTGCACGGCGAGCTCCCGGCGCGCCAGGTGGCCATGGTAGAGGCGCTCGACGAGTGCCTCGAACGGCGCGAACCACGCGTCGGACTCGGCGTTGGCCGCCTCCAGGAAGGCGGTGACCTCGGGGTCGTCGCGATTCTCGAGCCAGTGCCAGGCGGGGTCGGCGGGGCGACGGAAACGGACGACCGGCGCTGCCGTGTCGGCCGGCACCGGATGATGGGGCGGCTGTGCTTTCATGGCGTGGGATGTACCATACTCAGGATTGTGAAAAAGCGAGGTGGCAATGCCGATTACCGATTCGATGACCCTACTATGGCTGAGCTATGGCCTCTTGTCGCTGGTGGTGCTGCTGACCGGCTACCTGGGCCTGGCTTTCCTGCCGCGACTGCTGCGGCTGCCGATCACCTGGCTGGTGGCCGGCGTGATGTGGATGCCGGCTCGCTTCCGGCTGCCGTTGCTCGAGGAGGGGGAATTCTATACCGGCTTCGCCCCGGCCGTGGTGGTGGCCGTGGTGGCCTTCCTGGAGCGCAACGCGGGGGTGATGACGTTTGCCCTGGTGCTGACGGTGCTGGGGGCGGCGCTGGGTGCCGCCTTCGGTCTGCTGCTGTGGTGGCGCGGCCGGCATCGTGGCGACTACGTCGACAGGGACGACGACGAGGATGAGACGCCGGCCACCCCACGCCGTGGCGGTGCGCAGCGTCGGGAGCCGATGATCGGCTAAGGAGCCCGGGATGGCCTGGTGGCGTGTGGTCAAGGCCGGATGTCGCGGCATCGGCGGGGGCCTTCTGCTGATCGCCCTGGCCTGGCCGAGTGTGGCAACCGTGTCGGCCCAGCCGGTCGAGGGGCGCCCGGACGTGCGCGTGATCATCGACGTCTCGGGCAGCATGCGCGACAACGACCCGGAGCGGCTCAGCGCCAGCGCCCTGGAGCTGCTGGTATCACTGCTGCCCGAGGGCACCTCCGCCGGGGTCTGGACCTTCGGCGAGCGGGTCGACAATCCCCTGCCGCTCAGCGAGGTGGATGCACAGTGGCGGACCCGGGCCCGCGAGCTCCGGCCCGAGTTCGAAGGCGTCCAGCCCTTCACCGACATCGAGGCCGCGGTGCGCCGGGCGGCCGATGCCGAGGCCAATGGTCCGCGCCACCTGGTGCTGCTCACCGACGGCGTGATCGACCTGTCACCGACCCGCGGCGACAAGCCGGCGGTGGACGAGGCCTCGCGACGGGCACTGCTCGAGGAACTGGCCCCGCACCTGGCCGAGCAGGGCACGGTGGTGCATGCCATCGCCTTCTCCGATCAGGCCGACATGGCGCTGGTGGAGCGCCTGGCGCGGCGCACCGGCGGTCTGCCGGCCCTGGTGGAGTCCCCCGAGAGCCTGCTCGGCGCCTTTCTGGACATCGTCGAGCGCATCTTCCCCGCCGACCAGATTCCCCTGCGCGAGGGGCGCTTCGCCATCGAGCCCGGCGTCGAGGCCTTCTCGGCACTGCTCTTCCACGCCCCCGATGCCGAGCCCCTGGGCCTGGTGGCCCCCGACGGCAGCGTCTATCGTGCCGAATCGCCGCCGCCCGGGGGGCGCTGGCAGGTGGAGCCGCGCTTCGACCTTATCCGGGTACCCGATCCCATGCCCGGCGAGTGGCGCCTGGAGGGGGAGATCGAGGACGACAGCCGTATCGGGGTGACCTCGACCCTGTCGCTGCGCACCGGCGAGCTGCCGGCCACCCTCTACCTGGGCTTCCCGGTGCCGGTGGAGGCCTGGCTGGAGCGCAACGGCCGCCCCTACGGGGAGGCACTGGAGGGCCTGAGCGTGCGGGTCGAGCTGCTCGACGCCGACGACGAGGTCCAGGCCGCCCTGCGCCTCGAGCGCGATGGCGAACGCTTCCGCGGCGAGCTGCCGGCACCGGCGCTGGCCGGCAGCGCCCGATTGCGGGTGCGCGCCGAGGCCGAGGGTCTGGTGCGCCAGCGACTCCAGGCGGTCAATGTGCTGCCGGCCATCCGCGGACGCCACGAGCCGGAGCGCCAGCGCGTGGTGCTGGAGGCGGTGCATCCCGAGCTGGATCGCGACAACGCCTTTCCCTGGGGGGAACTGGGCGGCGAGCGTCTCGAGGCCGAGGCCATCGACGCGCGGCGCTGGCAGATCCCCCTGCCGGAACTCGACGACAGCGTCAGCCGGCCGCTGCTGCTCCGCGCACGGGTCCGCCTGGACGGCGAGGAGCGCGAGCTGCGCCTGCCGCGCCTGCTGCTCTTCGACCAGGCGGCCACCGGCCTCGACCTGGCCGGGGAGGGCGGACGCCTCTCCGGCGACCGCTTCCACGAGGACCTGAGCACCGGCCGGCCGGGTGGCGAGGCGCCGGAAGGGGCGGTGGAGCGCTTCGTTACCGCCGTCAACGACCTGGTCGCGCGTGGCGTGACACTCTGGCGGTCGAGCTGGCCCGAGACGCGGCGGCGTCTCGAGGCCTACCGCGAAGACCCGCGTGCCTGGGCGCTGGCCGGCCTCGCCATCTTCGCCGTCCTGGTCCTGCTGGCGGCGCTGCGCCGCCGGCGCCGCCGCCACCGTCGCATCCCGCATCGGGAGGAGCCCCATGTGTGAGCTGCTGGGCATGAGTGCCAACGTTCCCACCGACATCTGCTTCAGCTTCACCGGCTTCCTGCATCGCGGCGGCGGCACCGGGCCCCACCGCGACGGCTGGGGCATCGCCTTCTACGAGGAGGGCGGCTACCGCGACTTCCGCGACCCCCATCCCTCGGTGCGCTCGCCCATCGCCCGGCTGATCTGCGACTATCCCATCAAGTCGAACATCGTCATCAGCCATATCCGCCAGGCCAACGTGGGGCAGGTGCGGCTGGCCAACACCCATCCCTTCGTTCGCGAGATGTGGGGCCAGCCCTGGTGCTATGCCCACAACGGCCAGCTCACCGGCTGGTCGTCGCTGCCGCTCTCCTTCTATCGGCCGGTGGGCGATACCGACAGCGAGCACGCCTTCTGCTGGCTGCTGGGCGAGCTGCGCCGGCGCTTCCCCGAACGGCCCGAGGCGCCGGCCGAACGGGAGCAGCTGTGGCGCCTGCTGCACCAGCTCTGCGAGCGCCTGCGCGGCCTCGGCGTCTTCAACCTGCTGCTCGCCGACGGCGACTACCTCTATACCTTCTGTTCCACCAAGCTGGCCCATATCACCCGCCGGGCGCCCTTCGGCAAGGCAAGCCTCTCGGATGCCGAACTCGCCGTGAACTTCGCCGAGCACACCACGCCGGACGATATCGTCTCGGTGATCGCCACCGAGCCGCTCACCGACAACGAGGACTGGGAGCGCATGTCCCCCGGCGAGCTGCTGGTGTGGCGGGACGGCATCATCCAGGCGAGTTATGGCCGGCGTCCTGCGTCCTCGGATGCCGTGGGTGAGGCGCGGGCGACACGGCCCGACGAATAGAAACAACTGTTTCAATTGGCTGTTTTACAGTGCATCCCGCCCGGTATAAGGTAGGCCCCGGGAAAACAACAAGGCCGATGTGCCCCTGTCATCGGCGATATCGCGGAGACTACGCCCATGAGTGAGCATGCCAACGCCCCCATCCTGACCGGCCCCGAACTCCAGGGGGTGGATGACTATCGCTCGGTCACCGACGTCTTCCACGCCGCGGTGGGCAACTACGCCGACAAGCCGGCCTTCTCCTGCATGGGCCAGACGCTGAGCTTTGCCGAGCTGGAGCGCCTGTCCGGCGACTTCGCCGCCTGGCTGCAGCATGAGACCGACCTGGAGCCGGGCGATCGCATCGCCATCCAGCTGCCCAACCTGCTGCAGTTCCCGGTGACGGTGTTCGGCGCCATGCGCGCCGGCCTGGTGGTGGTCAACACCAACCCGCTCTACACCGAGCGCGAGATGGCCCACCAGTTCAAGGATTCCGGCGCCAGGGCGATCGTCATCCTGGCCAACATGGCCGACAAGCTGGAGCGGATCCTCGAGCGCACCGATATCCGGCACGTGGTGGTCACCGAGCTGGCCGACCTCCACGGCTTCCCCAGGCGGCAGCTGATCAACGCCGTGGTCAGGCACGTCAAGAAGCTGGTGCCGAGGTACTCGCTGCCCGGTGCCGTGGCCTTCCGGCAGGCCCTGAAGCAGGGCGCCTCGCGGGAGCACCGCGAGGTCCAGCGGGAGCTCGACGACATCGCGGCGCTGCAGTACACCGGCGGCACCACCGGCCTGGCCAAGGGCACCATGCTCACCCATCGCAACCTGGTGGCCAACATGCTCCAGGCCGGGCAGGCCATCGGCCCGGGACTGCACAATGGCGAGGAGGAGGTGATCGCGCCGCTGCCGGTCTACCACATCTACACCTTCACGGTGAACTGCCTGTTCCTGATGGAGACCGGCAACCACTCCGTGCTGATCACCAATCCCCGCGACCTGCCGGCCTTCGTCAAGGAACTGCAGAAGCGGCGCTTCACCGCCTTCATCGGCCTCAACACCCTGTTCAACGCCCTGTGCAACCGCGAGGACTTCCGTGCGCTGGACTTCTCGGGGCTGCACCTGACCATCTCGGGCGGCATGGCGCTGACCCGCGCCGTGGCCGAGCGCTGGAAGGCGGTGACCGGCTGCGACATCGCCGAGGGCTACGGGCTCACCGAGACCTCCCCGGTGGTCAGCTTCAACCCGGTGGACGCCATCCAGCTCGGCACCATCGGCAAGCCGGTGGCCGGCACCCGGGTCAAGGTGGTGGATGCCGACGGCAACGACCTGCCGTTCGGCGAGCCCGGCGAACTCTGCGTGCAGGGGCCCCAGGTGATGAAGGGCTACTGGAACCGTGACGACGAGACCGCCGGGGCGATCGATGCCGGCGGCTGGTTCCACACCGGCGACATCGCCGTGCTCCAGGAGGACGGCTACATTCGTATCGTCGACCGCAAGAAGGACATGATCCTGGTCTCCGGCTTCAACGTCTATCCCAACGAGGTGGAGGACGTGGTCGCCACCCATCCCGACGTGCTGGAGTCCGCCGCCGTGGGGGTGCCGGACGAGGCCAGCGGCGAGGCGATCAAGCTGTTCGTGGTGCCCCGCGGCGACGGCCTCGACCCCGAGGAGTTGCGCGCCTGGTGCAAGAAGGAGCTGACCGCCTACAAGGTGCCCAAGACCATCGAACTGCGCGACGAGCTGCCGAAAACCAACGTGGGCAAGGTCCTGCGCCGCCAGCTACGCGACGAGGAGCAAGGCAAGACCCAGGCCGGCGAATAGCCCCACCCCGATCGATAGCCGGGCCCTTGGGCCGCGATAGACAGCGGCAATGGTCGCGATTAGGCGCCGCCAGGCTCGCGGCGTTACAATGAATCGCCCGTAGCGCTTTGCCGCTGCGGGCGGTTTCCCGTCAGCCTGCCACCGGAGTCGCCGTGTCCGACGTGACCACCGCCGTTTCTCCCCCTTCAGACGCCATCTCGGACGCCGACCGGCTGCGTGACCTGCGCCGTCGGCTGGACGACGTCATGCTGCGCGACCGGCCGGCCCTGGAGAAGCGCCTGGGCGGCCTGGCGCGCCGGCTCGAGGAGGGCAAGCCGGTGGATCGCGGCCTGCCCCGGGTAGCCGAGGCGGTCGAGGCGTCCCGGGCGCGGGTGGCGCGGCGCAGCGCACGGCCGGTGACCCTGAACTATCCCCCCGCACTGCCGGTGGCCGAGCGCCGTGAGGAGATCCTCCGTGCGCTTTCCGACCACCAGGTGGTGGTGGTGGCCGGCGAGACCGGTTCCGGCAAGACCACCCAGCTGCCCAAGCTGTGCCTGGAACTGGGGCTGGGGCGGCGCGGCCTGGTCGGCCACACCCAGCCGCGGCGCCTGGCCGCCCGCTCGGTGGCGGCGCGCCTGGCCGAGGAGCTCGAGACCCCGCTGGGCGAGCAGGTGGGCTATCAGGTGCGCTTCACCGACCAGAGCGGCGACGACACCCAGGTCAAGCTGATGACCGACGGCATCCTGCTGGCCGAGACCCGCCACGACCCCGACCTGCGCCGCTACGAGGCGATCATCATCGACGAGGCCCACGAACGCAGCCTCAACATCGACTTCCTGCTCGGCTACCTCAAGCGGCTCACCGCCCGGCGCCCCGACCTCAAGGTGATCATCACCTCGGCGACCATCGACGTGGAGCGCTTCGCCGAGCACTTCGGCGAGCCGGGGCGCCCGGCCCCGGTGGTGGAGGTCTCCGGACGCACCTATCCGGTGGAGGTGCGCTACCGTCCGCTGGTGCGCGAGGCCGACGACGAGGCCGATCGCACCCTGCAGGAGGGCATCCTGCAGGCCGTGGAGGAGATCGAGGGGATCGAGCGCGACAAGCGCTGGTTCCACGGCCCCCGCGACATCCTGGTGTTCCTGCCCGGCGAGCGCGAGATCCGCGAGACCGCCGATACCCTGCGCCGCGCCGACCTGCGCGGCACCGAGATCCTGCCGCTCTATGCGCGGCTCTCCAACGCCGAGCAGAACCGCGTCTTCGCGCCCCACGCCGGGCGGCGCATCGTGCTGGCCACCAACGTGGCGGAAACCTCGCTCACCGTGCCGGGCATCCGCTACGTCATCGACCCGGGGCTGGTCCGCATCAGTCGCTACAGCTATCGCGCCAAGATTCAGCGCCTGCCGGTGGAACCGGTCAGCCAGGCCAGCGCCGACCAGCGCAAGGGGCGCTGTGGCCGGATCGCCGAAGGCGTGTGCATCCGCCTCTACGACGAAGAGGACTTCCTCTCCCGGCCCGAGTTCACCGACCCCGAGATCCGCCGCACCAACCTGGCCTCGGTGATCCTGTCGATGCTGTCGCTGCTGTCATTGAAACCCGATGACATCGAGGCCTTCCCCTTCGTCGACCCGCCCGACTCGCGCTTCGTCAACGACGGCTTCCGGCTGCTCTTCGAGCTGGGCGCGGTGGACGACGCCAAGCGTCTGTCGCCCATCGGGCGCAAGCTGGCCCGGCTGCCCATCGACCCGCGCCTGGCGCGCATGGTGCTGGCCGGGGCCGAGCAGGGCTGCCTGCGCGAGGTGCTGATCGTGGTCGCCGGCCTGGCCGTGCAGGACCCCCGCGACCGCCCGGCGGAGAAGCGCGAGGCCGCCGACCAGGCCCACCGCCGCTGGCAGGACCCGGACTCCGACTTCGTGGCCCTGCTCAACCTCTGGCACGGTTTCGAGGCGGCCCGCGAGGCGCTCTCCGGCAACCAGCTGCGGCGCTGGTGCAAGGAGCACTACATCAACTACCTGCGGATGCGCGAGTGGCACGACACCTTCCGCCAGCTGCGCCAGCTGCTGCGCGACATGGAGATCGAGGTGCCGCCGCCCGCGCCGCTGCCCGAACCCCCAGCAGGAAGAGAGGAGCGCGACGAGGTCCGCGCCCAGGCACGCCGCCGCGCCGCCGTGGCCCTGCACCAGGCGCTGCTGCCCGGGCTGCTCTCGCACCTGGGCCTGCTCAACGAGAACCGCGAGTACCTCGGTGCCCGTAACCGCAAGTTCGTCATCCACCCCGGTTCGGGGCTGGCGAAGAAGTCGCCCAAGTGGCTGATGGCCTTCGAGCTGGTGGAGACCTCGCGGCTCTTCGCGCGCACCGTGGCGAAGATCGATCCGCAGTGGATCGAGCCGCTGGCCGGGCACCTGGTCAAGCGCAGCTACGCGGAACCCCACTGGGAGATGAAGCGCGCCCAGGTGGTGGCGAAGGAGCAGGTGACCCTGTTCGGCCTGCCCATCGTCAGCGGCCGCAAGGTGCACTATGGCCCCATTGCCCCACAGGAGTCCCGGGAGCTGTTCATCCGTCGCGCCCTGGTGGAAGGCGAGTTCAGGACCCGCGGCGAGTTCTTCGCCCACAACCGGGCGCTGGTCGAGGAGGTCGAGGACCTGGAGGACCGCGCCCGCAAGCGTGACATCCTGGTGGACGAGGAGACGCTGTTCGCCTTCTACGACGAGCGCATTCCCGCGGATATCGTCAACGGCAAGGGCTTCGAGGCGTGGCGCCGGAAGGCCGAGGCCGACGATCCCGACATCCTCAAGTTCGACCGCTCAGCGCTGCTGGCCCGCGAGGCCAGCGAGGTCACCCAGGCGGACTACCCGGACGAGCTCGTGCTGAACGGGGTGCGCTATCCGCTCGCCTATCATTTCGAACCCGGGGCGCCCGACGACGGCGTGACCCTGACCGTGCCGGCGGCCATGCTGCCGCAGCTCCCCCTGGCGCGCCTGGAGTGGCTGGTGCCGGGGCTGCTGCGCGAGAAGTGCATCGCCCTGATGAAGTCGCTGCCCAAGGCGATCCGCCGCCAGGTGGTGCCGATTCCCGACTGGGTGGATGCCGCCCTGGAGGCCATGGCGCCGGACGACGTGCCGCTCAGCGAGGCGCTGGGCGAGTTCCTGCGCCGCAAGACCGGGGTACGCGTCCATCCCGACGACTGGCATCTCGACCAGTTGGAGCCCCACCTGGTGATGAACCTGCGCGTGGTCGACCACGACGGCCGGGTGCTGGGGCAGGGGCGTGACGCCCGCGAGCTGGAGCGGCGCTTCGAGGAGGCGGCGGGGCAGGGGGCCCGCGCCCTGACCGCCGAGGCCAGCCTCGAGGCCCCGGTGGAGGGGCTGCCCGAGCAGGCGCTGCCCGAGTCGCGGGTGACCACCCAGGCCGGTATCCGGGTCGAGGCCTATCCGGCCCTGGTCGCCGACGGCGAGGCCTTCCGGGTGGAGCTCTTCGATCACGTCGACAAGGCGCGTGAGGCCCATCGCGACGGCGTGGTACGCCTGGCCAGGAGGCGCCTGCCCGACCCGGTGCGTGCGATCGAACGGCTCGAGGGACTCGACACCTGTGCGCTGCTGTTCGCCAAGGTGGGCAGCAAGCGACAACTGGTCGACGACGTGGTGACGGCGGTCTTCCAGCAAGTGATTGCCGTGGACCCGCTGCCACGTTCGGCGGCCGAGCTGGAGGCGCGGCTCGCCGTGACCCGGGCCGACCTGGTGCCCCATGCCGAGAACCTGGTGGCCACCCTGAAGAACGCCCTGGAGGGTCACCTGGCCGTGACCAAGGCGCTGAAAGGCAACCTCAATCTGGCCCTGGCGCTGGTCTACAGTGACCTCAAGGCCCAGATGGCGCGGTTGGTGCATCCGGGATTCGTCGCCGAGGCGGGGCAATGGCTGGCGGAATATCCTCGCTACATGGAGGCCGCCCGGATCCGCCTGGAGAAGGCACCCAGGGAGCGCATGCGTGACCAGATGCATATGCAGGAAGTGCAGGAGTTCGAGTCCCGGCTGGCCGCCCGACGCGAGAGCGAACGGCGCGGCGGGGTCGAGGACCCGGCACTCGTCGAGTTCGGCTGGTGGATCGAGGAGTTGCGCGTGTCGCTCTTCGCCCAGCAGCTGGGCACCCGATTCCCGGTCTCCGCGAAGCGCCTCGAGAAGCGCTGGGCGGAGATCACCGGACGCGGCTGAGGCGCGGCCCAGGGGCCGCAGCAAGGGAGAACAGCATGACCCAAGTGGTGATCACCGGTACGGGACTCTTCACGCCGGCGCACGCCATCGACAACGACGCCCTGGTGGCCACCTTCAATGCCTGGGTGGATGCCGAGAATGCGCGGCGAGCCGAGGCGGGCGTCGAGGAACGCCTGGAGCCTTCCAGCAGCGATTTCATCGTCAAGGCCTCGGGCATCCATAGCCGCTACGTGCTGGACGCCGAGGGCATCCTCGATCCCGGGCGCATGCGCCCGCGCCTGCGCGAGCGCAGCGACGACGAGCCCTCCATCCAGTGCGAGATGGGACTCTCCGCGGCGCGCGAGGCCCTCGACGGGGCGGGGGTGGCAGCCGCCGATATCGACCTGGTGATCGTCGGTTGCTCCAACCTGGAGCGGCCCTACCCGGCGGTGGCCGTGGAACTCCAGGCCGCCCTCGGCGCCGGCGGCTACGCCTTCGACATGAACGTGGCCTGCAGCTCGGCCACCTTCGCCATCGAGACCGCGGCCAACGCCATCCGCGCCGGCAGCGCCGGACGCGCCCTGGTGGTCAACCCCGAGATCTGCTCGGCGCACCTCAACTTTCGAGACCGCGACAGCCACTTCATCTTCGGCGACGCCTGCACCGCCATCGTGCTGGAGCGCGACGACCTGGCCGTCGCCGAGGTGCGCTTCGAGGTCCTCGGCACCCGGCTCGTCACCCGCTTCTCCAACGCCATCCGCAACAACGCCGGCTTCCTCAATCGGGTCACCGACAGCGACCCCCAGGCCCTGGACAAGCTGTTCGTCCAGGAGGGGCGTCGTGTCTTCAAGGAGGTGTGCCCCCTGGTGGCGGCGCTGATCGGCGAGCACCTGGCGAGCCTGTCGCTGTCGGGCGGCGACCTGGCGCGGCTCTGGCTGCACCAGGCCAACTGCCACATGAACGACCTGATCGCCCGCCGGGTGCTGGGTCGCGACCCCGAGGAGCGCGAGGCACCGGTGATCCTCGACCGCTACGCCAACACCAGCTCGGCGGGCTCGATCATTGCCTTCCACCTGCATCACGCCGACCTCGAGGACGGCGAGCTCGGCGTCATCTGCTCCTTCGGCGCCGGCTACAGCGCCGGCAGCGTGGTGGTGCGGCGTGCACGGGTCGGTGCGGCGGGATGACATGGACAACCACAGGGAGGCAGGCATGAGGCAAGGAGACAGGGACGGCGGGCGCGCCGGCGTAGTCATGGTGGCGTTGATGGCGGTGGTGCTGCTGGGCGGCTGTGCCAGCACCGGCACGCCGGAGGAGCGCCACCCCGACGATCCCTGGGAGGACTTCAACCGCAAGGTGTTCGCCTTCAACGAGGTGGTCGATCGTTACGCCCTCAAGCCGGTGGCACGCGGCTATCGCTTCGTCACCCCGGATCCGGTGCAGACTGGGGTGGGAAACTTCTTCGCCAATCTGGGCGAGCCGCGCACCGCGCTTAACAGCCTGTTGCAGGGCAAGCCGGGCAACGCCGGCGTCGCCACGGCGCGCTTCCTGATCAACACCACGGTGGGCATCGGCGGCCTGTGGGACTTCGCCACCCACATGGAGATCACCGGTCGCGAGGAGGACTTCGGCCAGACCCTGGGGGCCTGGGGGGTCGGCGAAGGGCCCTACCTGGTGCTGCCGTTGCTGGGGCCGAGTACGGTGCGCGACACCGGCGGCCTGCCGGTGGACGGGTACACCTATCCCACCACCTACGTGGAAGACGACGCCGTGCGCCTCGGCCTCACGGCGCTGCGGGTGGTGGATATCCGGGCCGGCCTGCTGGACCGGGAGGAACTGATTCGCGGCGATCGCTACAGCTTCATCCGCGACGCCTGGCTGCAGCAGCGCCGCTATGAGGTCAGCGACGGCGAACTCGGCGACGACCCCTTCGCCAGCGACGAGTTCGAGTTCGACGACGCCGATTTCGATGACGCCTTTTCCGACTGAGGCCCTGGCATGGATCGTCTTAAGCAGCTGATCGGCGTGATCGACTTCCCGGGCCAGGCCCGGGACGACCTCGCCGAGACCATCGCCCGCGACGGCCTGGCGGTGATGGCCGTGGACAGCCCCGAGGAACTGCCACCCGAGGTGTCGCTGGTGGTAGCCCATGTCCGGGCGGTACCGCCCGCCGCCTGGTCTGCCTTGAGCGAACGGTTGCCCACCCTGGTGGTCAGCGACAGCCGACAGGCCCCGGAACTGCTCACCGCCGTGGATGCCGGCCTGGTGGACTACATCGTCGAGCCTCGGCGACACGGCCAGCTGCTGCGCCGCATGATCCGCAAGGTGATCGAGCTGCGCGACCTGGAGGATGCCCGGCGCCGCGACCAGGCCCAACTGGAGGAGCTCAACGAGACGCTGGAAACCCACCTGGCCATGCTGCGCCTCGACCAGCAGGCGGGAGGGCAGATCCAGCGCAAGATGCTGCCGGCCCGCCCCCAGACGCTGGGCGGCGTCACCTGCGATTATTGGTTCGCTCCCTCGCTCTACCTCTCCGGCGACTTCCTCGACTTCCAGCGCCTCGACGAGCGTCACCTGCTGTTCTACTTCGCCGACGTCTCCGGCCACGGCGCCTCCTCGGCCTTCGTCACCGTGCTGCTCAAGTACCTGGCCAATCGCTGGCAGGCGGAATGGGATGGGACGAATCCCGAGGGCGTGCCACCGCGCTGGCTGGCCGACCTCAACCGCGAACTGCTGGATACCGGCATCGGCAAGCACGCCACTTTGTTCGTCGGTATCATTGACCTGGAGCGTCGCTATCTTCACTATTCGCTGGGCGCACAGCTCCCCATGCCGCTGCTGGTGGCCGACGGCGAAGTCCATCCGCTGGCCGGCGAGGGCATGCCGGTGGGGCTGTTTCCCGGGGCGGATTACCCGGTGCTCGGCTACGAGCTACCGGAGAACTTCCGCTTATGCCTGTGTTCGGATGGAGTATTGGAGTGCCTGCCGGGCGATACGCTCGACATGCGGCTCAGGGAGCTTGAGCGGCGGGTCCTGGCCAGCGCCACACTGGAGGACCTGCGGGGTAGCCTGGCCCTCGGCTTGCCGGACGGCGATGCCGCCGATGGCGACGAGGAGCACGAAGCGCTGCCCGATGACCTGACGATCATGATGTTGAGCGGATTTGGCCAATGTTGACTCATGAAGGACGCATCAAGGCGGCATTCGACGCCGGAGTCTTCGTGCTGAAGCTCTGTGGCGATGTTCGCCTGACCCTGTGTGCCACCCTGGACCGTCAGGCCCGGCAACTCGCCGAGACGCCTGGGCTGGAGACGTTGATCGTCGACCTGCGAGACGCCACCAACATCGACTCCACCGCGCTGGGTTTCCTGGCCAAGGTGGCCATGGCGGTGCAGGGGCGCCTCGCCGAACGTCCCACCATCGTCGCCGACAATCCCGATATCCGGCGCATGCTGGATGTCATGGGCTTCTCCGGCTACTTCACCTTGATGGATGCCCCCATCACCGAGACCCGTGAGCTCCATGAGCTGCCCGAGGTCCCCTGCGACGTTGAGGAGACCCGCCAGCGGATCCTCGAGGCACACCGCATCCTGATGCGCATGAACGAGCACAACCGCGAGGAGTTCCAGCCCCTGGTGGAGATGCTCGAGGCCCAGGAGGCCACCTCGCACCATCACTGAGCCGCCGGATGGAAAGGGCTATCGCGCGTTGGCCTGATACATGCCTGTAGGAGGGAACGGTCCGGCGTTCCGGCTATGCATCGCGACTGGCGCCGTCAGGCGCCCCGGTGGTGTCGGTATCGTTGGGGTGGCTACCGCCGGGGAGGCCTTCGGCCTCCATCGCCCAATGAATTGGCCTCCTACCGGGCGGTACCACGCCAAAGCGCCAAGAACCTGATCTCTTGGCTCAGCCCTTCCTCAGCTCGGCCAGCAGGCTTTCCAGCTTGCGCTGGTCGGCCATGAACTTCCGGATCCCCTCGGCCAGCTTCTCGGTGGCCATGGCGTCCTCGTTGAGCGCCCAGCGGAACTCCGCCTCGTCCAGCGGCTCCGGCGGGTGGGTTTCGGCGTCCTGGGGGGTGAGGCGAGGCGTCAGGCTGCCCCGGGTCTCGGCCAGTTCCTCGAGCAGCTTCGGCGAGATGGTCAGCCGGTCGCAGCCGGCCAGGGAGAGGATCTCGCCGCTGTTGCGGAAGCTGGCGCCCATCACCACGGTGTGGTAGCCATGCCCCTTGTAGTGGTCGTAGATCCGCTTCACCGACTGCACGCCCGGGTCGCGATCGCCGTCGAAGTCGGCGTCGGGTTCCTGGGCCTTGTGCCAGTCGAGGATGCGGCCCACGAAGGGCGAGACCAGGGTGACGCCGGCGTCGGCGCAGGCCTGGGCCTGGGCGAAGCTGAACAGCAGGGTGAGGTTGGTATGGATGCCTTCGCGTTCCAGCTGGCGGGCGGCGCAAATGCCTTCCCAGGTGGAGGCCACCTTGATCAGGATGCGCTCGGGGCCGACGCCGTGCCGACCGTAGCGCTCGATCAGCGAGCGGGCGCGGGCCAGGGTGGCCTCGGTGTCGAAGGAGAGCCGGGCGCTGACCTCGGTGGAGACGTAGCCAGGCACCAGTTCGCTGATCTCGCTGCCGATCTCCACCGCCACGGCATCCAGGGCGTCGTCCATGTCGATGGCCCGACGGGCGAGTTCGGCCAGGCGGTCGCGCCGCGCCTCCTGCTGGGCGGCCTGCAGGATCAGCGAGGGATTGGTGGTGGCGTCGGTGGGCTGGAAGCGGCGGATCGCCTCGATGTCGCCGGTATCGGCGACCACCGTGGTCATCGCCTTGAGTTGCGAAAGCAGGTCGTCGGGCATGGATCTGGGCTCCTCGTGTATCGAGCCCTCCACTCTAGCAAGCCTGCCCGATAGCGAACAGGCGCCGGCAGGCGCGGCGATCCTGGGGTATAATTAGCGTCCTATTCAATTCGTCATCCACCTCAACCGGGGAGCCGCCTTGACTCTCGACGCCCGTCGCCTGGCCCTGCTGGTCGCCGCCAACACCGCCCTGGCCCCCTTCGCCATCGACGCCTACCTGCCGGCCATGGCCGCCCTGGCGGATGCCGTCGGCGCCAGCATTCACCACACCGAGCTGTCGCTCTCCAGCTTCCTGGCCGGCTTCGCCCTGGGCCAGCTGGTGTTCGGCCCGGTCTCCGACCGGGTGGGGCGCAAGCCGGTGCTGCTCGGCGGCCTGGTGGTCTTCCTGCTGGCCAGCCTGGTGATCACCGGCGTGGACTCGCTTCCCGAACTGCTGGGCTGGCGCTTCGTCCAGGCGCTGGGCGGCGGCGCCACGGTGGTCAACTCGGCGGCCATCGTGCGCGACTGCTTCCACGGGCGTGAGGCGGCCAGGGTGATGTCGACCATGGCAATCATCATGCTGATGGCGCCGCTGGTAGCGCCGGTGGTGGGCAGTGGATTGCTCTACCTGGCCGACTGGTGGCTGATCTTCGTCTTCCTGGCCACCTATGCCGCCTTCCTGATCTGGCTGATGGGCACCCGCTTGCCGGAGACCCGGGCACCCGGCGAGTCGGCGACCACGCTGCGCCAGGTATTGGCGAACTACGCCTCCGTGCTGGGCGACCGCCAGGCCATGGGTTACGTCTCGGCCGCCGCCATGTCCTTCGCCGGCCTGTTCGCCTTCGTCACCGCCTCGCCGTTTCTCTACCTGGAGCACTTCGGCCTGACCCCGTCGCTGTATCCGCTGGTGTTCGGGGTCAACGTCCTGACCATGGTGGCCTCCAACCGCCTCAACATCCGCCTGCTGAGATGGCGCAGCCCCCAGCAGAACCTGCGTCTGGGACTGGCCATCCAGCTGGCCGCGGCGGTGGGCCTGGGGCTGATGGTGGTCACCGGGCTGGAATCGCTCGCCACCATGGTGCCGCTGATCATGGCCTTCGCCGGCACCATCGGGCTGATCGCCCCCAACGCCATCACCTCGCTGCTCGACCGCTTCCATCACATGAGCGCCACCGCCGCGGCGCTGCAGGGCAGCGTGCAGTTCTCCTGTGGGGCGCTGGCCGGGGTGCTGGTGGGGGCCTTCGAGGTGGACAGCGCCTGGCCCATGGTTGGCACCATGCTCGGTGCCTCGCTGCTGGCCAACCTGGGCATCCGCGTGCTGGCGGGCCGGGTGGCGCCGGCCTGAGACGCCGATGCGCTCGGGCGTCATGGTTGTCACGAAGCTGTCATCTCCCTGGGGCAAGGTGTGACTCGCGAAGGTTGCACACTGTCCTCAACAGGAGATCGCTCCATGAATCGCATCCTCAAGAGCCGCGCTTTCAAGACCACCGTGATCGCCGCCGCCGTGATGGGCGTCGCCGGCGTTGCCCAGGCGCGCGACCAGATCCGCATCGTGGGTTCCAGCACCGTCTATCCGTTCGCCAGCTACGTGACCGAGGAGTTCGGTGCGGTGACCGAGTACCCGACCCCGGTCATCGAGTCCACCGGTTCCGGCGGCGGCATCCGCCTGTTCTGCAACGGCGTGGGTGAGGGCACGCCCGACATCTCCAACGCCTCGCGTCGCATCAAGGCCTCCGAACTGGAGCGCTGCGAAGAGAACGGCGTGACCGACGTCACCGAGGTCAAGATCGGCTCCGACGGCATCGTCTTCGCCCAGTCCAGCCAGAACGAGGCCCTGGACCTGACCCTCGAGCAGCTGTTCCTGGCCGTGGCCGCCCAGGTGCCGGTGGACGGCGAGCTGGTCGACAACCCCTACACCAACTGGAGCGACATCGATTCCGCGCTGCCGGATCGCGAGATCTCCATCTACGGCCCGCCCAGCACCTCCGGCACCCGTGACGCCTTCGAGGAGCTGGTGATGGAAAGCGCCTCCGAGGAGCTGGACGCCTACGGCGAGGCCTATACCGAGATCCGTGCCGACGGCGCCTACATCGACGCCGGCGAGAACGACAACCTGATCGTCCAGCGCCTCACCGAGGACACCGACGCCTTCGGCATCTTCGGCTACTCTTTCCTGGTGGAAAATCCGGATTCGTTGGTCGCCTCCAGCATCGGCGGCGTCGAGCCCGAAGCCGAGGCCATCAGCGCCGGCGACTACCCGATCGCCCGCTCGCTGTTCTTCTACGTCAAGAACCAGCACGCCGAGGACGTGCCGCCGCTGTATGAGTACGTCGACATGTTCGTCTCCGAGACCATGATCGGCGAGGGGGGCTACCTGGCGGACATCGGCCTGATCCCGCTGCCGGAGGCCGAGCGCGAGCAGACCCGTGAGAAGGTCGCCGATCGCGCCCAGCTGCAGACGTCCGATCTGTAAGACGCGCCTTTCGGGCATGGATGCCTGACCCGGCCGGCAGCCCAGGCTGCCGGCCGTCGCACGTTACGGCAGCCGGGCTG
>NZ_JAUFPL010000016.1:54305-274139 GCF_030409215.1 Halomonas ramblicola
CTGATAGCCTTCTTCACCGGTCGTGCCAAGGCCGCGCGGGTACGCGCCGGCGGCACGGCCATGTATGCGCAGCCCGACCAGTACGCCTGGTTCGCGGTGCTGGCCACCGCCGGGCCGGCGTTGCTCGTGGGAGCCGCAGGGGCCTTGCTCATGCTGTTGCTGGGGGCCGAGATCCCGCCGCTCTACCTGCTCGCGGCCAGCCTGGCAGTGGCCGCCGCCGGCCTGCTGGTGGGTATCCAGCAGGTGCGACCCGATTTCCATGCACGCAAGGCCATCGAACGGACAATTCGCTGGCTCCTGGTGGGGGCGGCGCTGATCTCCATCTTCACCACCTTCGGCATCCTCTTCTCGATCGTCTTCGAGGCGCTGCGCTTCTTCCGGATGCACAGTTTCTGGGAGTTCATCACCGGTACGGTGTGGAACCCCGGTGCGAGCTTCCTGGCCGCCGCCGGTCGCGCCGAAGAGGGCGCCAGTGCCGCCCAGTTCGGCTCGGTGCCGCTGTTCGCCGGCACCTTCATGATCACCGCCATCGCCATGCTGGTGGCGATTCCCATCGGCCTGCTGGCGGCCATCTACATGGCCGAGTTCGCGCCCCAGCGGGTGCGCACCCTGGCCAAGCCGACCCTGGAGGTCCTGGCCGGCATTCCCACCGTGGTCTACGGCTTCTTCGCCGCCATCACGGTGGCGCCGATCATCGTCGATATCGCCGGGGTCTTCGGCCTGGATGCCTCCTTCAACAACGCCGTGGCGCCGGGCGTGGTGATGGGCATCATGATCATCCCCTTCATCTCCTCGCTCTCCGACGACGTGATCAACTCGGTGCCCGACAGCATGCGCCAGGGTTCGCTGGCACTGGGCATGACCAAGGGCGAGACGATCCGCGACGTGGTCATTCCCGCGGCGCTGCCGGGGATCATCTCCGCCTCGCTGCTGGCGGTCTCCCGGGCCCTGGGCGAGACCATGATCGTGGTGATGGCGGCGGGCATGCGGCCCAACCTCACCGCCAACCCGCTGGAGGACATGACCACCGTGACGGTGCGCATCGTCGCCGCACTGACCGGCGACCTGGAGTTCGAGAGCGCCGAGACCCTCTCCGCCTTCGCCCTGGGCCTGGTGCTCTTTGCCGTCACGCTGAGCCTGAACCTGGCGTCGGTGCTGATGATCCGCCGCTTCCGCGAGAAGTATCGCGTCAACAACCTCTAACGCCGAGGAATCGCCGAGATGAGTCAATCCTTCGACGACATCAGCGCCCAGCTGCGGAAGCGCCACCGCCGGTCGGCGCGACTCAAGTGGATCTCCATGGGGGCCCTGGGGCTGGCCGGCCTGTTCCTGGTGCTGTTCTTCGCCGATATGCTGGGCAAGGGCCTGCCGGCCTTCCAGCAGGCCCAGATCCAGGTGGAGATCGACTACAACGAGGATGCCCAACGCATGGGGCGGGCCGCCCTGGAGCCCGAAGTGTCGCGCCTGGTCAGCCGCACCTTCGAGCGCCTGATTCCGGGCATGATCCGTGACAATCCCGACCTGCTGGGCACCAGCGAGACCCGCTGGGTACTGGCCGACGGCGAAGTCGACCAGTACCTCAAGGGGCATCGCCACAAGCTCAATGACTCCCAGCAGGCCACCGTCGACGAGCTGGTGGAGCAGGGCCGGGTGGAACTGAAGTTCAACACCACCTTCTTCACCACCGGCGACTCCAAGATGCCCGAGGCCTCGGGGATCCTCTCCGCCGCCGTGGGGACGGTGATGACCATGCTGGTGACGCTCGCCATCGCCTTCCCCATCGGGGTGATGACGGCGATCTACCTGGAGGAGTTCGCGCCGGACAACCGCCTGACCCAGATCATCGAGATCAACATCAACAACCTGGCGGCCATCCCCTCGATCCTGTTCGGCCTGCTGGGCCTGGCGATCTTCATCAACTTCTTCGGCGTGCCGCGCTCCTCGCCCCTGGTGGGCGGCATGACGCTGGCGCTGATGACCCTGCCGGTGATCATCATCGCCACCCGTACGGCGCTGCGCAGCGTGCCCGACTCCATCCGCCACGCCGCCTTCGGCGTGGGCTGCTCGCGCTGGCAGGTGGTGCGCGACCATGTGCTGCCGCTGGCCATGCCCGGCATCATGACCGGCTCAATCATCGGCCTGGCCCAGGCCATGGGCGAGACGGCGCCGCTGATCATCGTCGGCATGGTGGCCTTCATTCCCGACGTCTCGGCCTCCTTCACCGAGGCTGCCACCGTGCTGCCGGCACAGGTCTTCACCTGGGCGGGGGAACCGGAGAAGGCCTTCGTGGAGAAGACCGCCGGGGGGATCCTGGTGCTGCTGGCGATCCTGATCTTCCTGAACGCCACCGCCGTCATCCTGCGCAAGAAATTCGAGCGCCGCTGGTAGCCCCGGCGCGCCATAGAGGATACCGTCATGAACATGCAAACCGCTCCCCGACAGACCGACCAGGCCACGCCGGCGGTGGGCCAGCCCCACACCCGCAACGACAAGGCGTGCCACGACCTGAGCATCCGCATCCGCGATCTCAGCCTCTGGTACGGCCAGGCCCAGGCACTGAAGGGGCTCAACATCGACCTCTTCCAGAAGAACGTCACCGCCCTGATCGGCCCCTCCGGCTGCGGCAAGTCCACCTTCCTGCGCTGCCTCAACCGCATGAACGACCTGATCCCCGGCGTGCGCATCGAGGGCCTGGTGGAGATGGACGGCCACGACGTCAATGCCGTCAAGATGGACGAGGTGGCGCTGCGTCGCCGGGTGGGGATGGTGTTCCAGAAGCCCAATCCCTTTCCCAAGTCGATCTACGAGAACGTCGCCTATGCGCCGCGCATGCACGACCTGGTGAGCCGCAAGCCCGAGCAGGACGACCTGGTGGAGAAGGCCCTGCGCGACGCCGGCCTCTGGGAGGAGGTCAAGGACAAGCTGCACCAGCCCGGCACCTCGCTCTCCGGCGGCCAGCAGCAGCGACTCTGCATCGCCCGGGCCATCGCCGTGCAGCCCGACGTCATCCTGATGGACGAGCCGACGTCGGCGCTGGACCCCATCTCCACCGCCACCATCGAGGACCTGATGGATCGCCTCAAGCAGCAGTTCACCATCATCACGGTGACCCACAACATGCAGCAGGCGGCTCGGGTGGCGGACTACACCGCCTTCTTCCACTTGGGCGAGATCATCGAGTACAACGACACCAACACCATGTTCGCCAATCCCGCCACCAAGAAGGCCGAGGACTACATCACCGGGCGCTACGGCTAACGGCACCGCTGCCGGCAGACGAACTCGACGGGGAGGCCTCGGCCTTCCCGTCGTCGTGTGCGGTAGTCACGGGTTTGACATCCCGTCCTGTCATATATGGAATTCCAGATATAGAAAACGCCTGACAGGAGAACGTCATGACCCTACGCATCGGTATCAACGGCTTCGGCCGCATCGGCCGCCTGACCCTGCGCGGCCTGTGGCCCCGGGTCGAGGCCGGCGAGGTCGAACTCGTGCGCATCAACGACCCGGGGGGCGACGCGGCGACCTTCGCCCATCTGCTGGAGTTCGACTCGGTGCACGGCCGCTGGGCGCCGGGGCAGGGGATCCAGGCCGAGACCGAGGCCATCCTCGTCGATGGCCGGCGGGTCGCCTTCAGTGCCAATCGCGAGCTGACCGACAGCGACTGGTCGGCCTGCGACGTGGCCATCGAATGCTCCGGCAGGATCAAGACCCGCGACAGGTTCCAGGCCTACCTGGATCAGGGCGTCGCGCGGGTGGTGGTGAGCGCGCCGGTCAAGGAGGAGGGCGTACTCAACGTGGTCATGGGCGTCAACGACGACCGCTACGACCCGGAGGTCCATCGCATCGTCACCGCGGCGAGCTGCACCACCAACTGCCTGGCACCGGCAGTCAAGGTGATCCACGAGACCTTCGGCATCCGCCACGGCTCGATAACCACGGTGCACGACATCACCAATACCCAGGTCATCCTGGATGCGCCGAGTTCTCCCAGCAAACCCGACCTGCGTCGTTCCCGGGCCTGCGGCATGAGCCTGATCCCCACCACCACCGGCTCGGCCAAGGCGATCACGGCGATCTTTCCCGAACTCGAGGGCAAGCTGAATGGCCACGCCGTGCGCGTGCCCCTGGCCAATGCCTCGCTCACCGACATGGTCTTCGAGCTCGAGCGCGAGGTCACGGTGGAGGAGGTCAACGCGGCGCTCCAGGCCGCCGCCGAGGGCGAGCTTGCCGGCATCCTGGGCTATGAGGAGCGCCCACTGGTCTCCATCGACTACCGCACCGACCCTAGCAGCGCCATCATCGATGCGCTCTCCACCATGGTGATCAACGGCACCCAGCTCAAGCTCTACGCCTGGTACGACAACGAGTGGGGCTACGCCAACCGCACCGCCGAACTGGCCCTGAAGGTAGGGAATGGGCAGGTGGGCAATGCCTGATACGGGGGGGCTCACGAGACGCCTGAAGTCGCTGCCCTTCGAGGTACGCCAGTACCTGCTGATCACCGGCAACTACTGGGCCTTCACCCTCACCGACGGCGCCCTGCGCATGCTGGTGGTGCTGCATTTCCACCAGCTGGGCTATACGCCGCTGGAGGTGGCGCTGCTGTTCCTCTTCTACGAGGCCTTCGGCGTGGTCACCAACCTGGTGGGGGGCTGGCTGGGCGCGCGCCTGGGGCTCAATCGCACCATGAACGTCGGCCTCGCCCTGCAGATCGTGGCGCTGGCGATGCTGATGGTGCCCGCCGCGGCGCTGACCGTGCCCTGGGTGATGGCCGCCCAGGCGTTGTCGGGGATCGCCAAGGACCTCAACAAGATGAGCGCCAAGAGCGCGGTCAAGGTGCTGGTGCCCAGGGACAGCCCCAACGCGGGCAGCGCCCTCTACCGCTGGGTGGCGATCCTCACCGGCTCCAAGAACGCGCTGAAGGGGGCCGGCTTCTTCCTCGGCGGGGCGCTGCTGACGCTGATCGGCTTCCGGGGCGCCGTCATCGCCATGGCGGTGATGCTCGCCGCGGTGCTCGCGCTGTCGCTTTCGCGGCTCACGGCCGACCTGGGCCGTCAGAAGCGCAAGCCGAAGTTCACCGAGGCGTTCTCCAAGTCACGTGCGGTCAACGTGCTGTCGGCGGCCAGGCTCTGCCTGTTCGCCTCCCGCGACGTGTGGTTCGTGGTGGCGCTGCCGGTGTTCCTCTACGACCAGCACGGCTGGAGCCACTGGACGGTGGGCGGCCTGCTGGCCGTCTGGGTGATCGGTTACGGCGGGGTGCAGACCCAGGCACCGCGCCTCACCGGCCTGGTCAAGGGCGGGGCGCGCGGGATCACCGCCTTCTGGGCCCTGGCACTGGCCGGGCTGCCGGCGCTGCTGGCCCTGCTGCCCCTGGCCGAGGTGGGCTGGCTGGTGGTGGGCCTGCTGGCCTTCGGCGTGCTGTTCGCCGTCAACTCCAGCTGGCACAGCTACCTGATCGTGCATTACGCCCGAGCGGACGGGGTGTCCATGGACGTGGGCTTCTACTACATGGCCAACGCCATGGGGCGCCTATTGGGCACGCTGCTGTCGGGTTGGGTCTATCAGGTCTACGGGTTGGCCGCCTGCCTGTGGATCTCGGCGGCCCTGGTGGCGGCCAGCGCCTCGATGGCCCTGGCGTTGCCGCGGGAGGCCGCTGTGCGCTGATTCGCCAGCCGGCCGTGAGCTTCGCGCCCCCGGCCGGCTGGCGTAGAATCGAATTCGAATCCTTGCAGGAAGCGTCCCATGTCGCTGGATCCCCTCCGCCTCTTCAAGTGCCTCGCCGACGAGACCCGCCTGTTGCTGACATTACTCATCCTGCGCGAGCGGGAGTTGTGCGTCTGCGAGATGACCCACGCCCTGGAGGAGTCGCAGCCCAAGGTGTCGCGTCACCTGGCCCAGCTGCGCCAGTGCGGCCTGCTCGAGGACCGCCGCGAGGGCCAGTGGGTCTACTACGCCATCGCCCCCGACCTGCCCGGCTGGGCATCACGGATCCTGGCGGCCGGGGCGGAAGGCGAGGCCGCGCGTCTCGACGCGCTCCAGGCGCGGCTCGGCCGCATGGGCAATCGCCCCGAGCGCCGCGCCGCCCTGTGCTGAGCGGTCTGCCGTTGGCCATGCGGCTAGGAGTGAGCGGGCTCGGGGATCAACCTGGTCGGCACCCAGCTCAGGTAGGCCACCATGCCGAACAGCTCGACCAGCGACTGGAAGACGATGACCACCACGGCGGCCTGCCAGGCCTCGGGCAGCGCCAGGGCGATGGGCAGCATCACGAAGGAGTTGCGGGTGCCGAAGCTGAAGGTCAGGGTCCTGGCCGCCGGCACGGGGAGCCGGAACAGCCGGCCCAGGGTCTTGCCCAGGAAGGCGGCGAAGACCAGGTAGGCGACGAAGATCAGCAGTACCTGCAGCAACACCCCGCCGAGGCCGGTGACGGTCGCCACCTGCGAGGCCGCGATGACGAAGACCACCAGCGCCAGCAGTGGCACGGGCAGCATGCCCAGGCCATGCACCAGCCGCCTGGCATTGAGGCTACGCTCGGCCAGACGCTCGGTCACCCAGGCCAGGGCGAGGGGGGTGAGGATCAATCCCGCAAAGGCACCGAGCAGGTGGGTGCTGATCGCGGCCTGAAGCCACTCCGCACCCAGGAAGAGCCAGAGATAGAAGGGCAGGGCCAGCAACTGCACGAGCAGGAGTACCGGTGCGGCGGCGATGGCTCGGCCGGCATCGCCCTTGCCGAGGTGGGTGAAGCTGATGAACCAGTCGGTACAGGGGACCAGCAGCACCAGCAGCACGCCGGCCTGCACGACCGGCGACACGGGCAGGAGGGTCATCAGCCCACCCAGAACGCCGGGAATCACCACGAAGTTGCCGAGCAGCAGGGCCGCCAGGAAGCGCCAGTCCTTGAGGCCCTGGCCGAGCCGCGTCAGCGGAACCTGGGTGAAGGTGGCATAGAGCAGTCCGCCGAGCAGCGGCCAGAGGAAGGCTTCAAGGTGTGAGGTGACGTCCGGCAGGCCCAGCCCGATGGCCAGGCCCGCCAGGATACCGATCAGATAGATCCAGGATTGCCACCGTTCCATCCAGTCGTGCACGGGAGAGGGTCCTTCTCAGTGTTCCAGTGTCAAGCCTTCGGCCAACCAGGCCTTCTTTCCACCCACATAGTGGTAGACCTCGGTGTAGCCGAGGCGGGCCAGTCGTTCGGCGGCACGACCGGCCCGCTTGCAGTTCTCGCTGGCGCAATACACGACGATGGTTGCCTGCTTGTCGGGAAGCCGGCGGGGGGCCTCGTCCAGGACGTCGTCGGAAACGATGTTGATGGCCCCCGGCAGGTGCCCCTTGGCGAAGGCAGCGGCCGGCAGGGTATCCACCAGGGTGATGTCCGGGTGTCGCTTCTGCCAGTCCCGCAGGGTGGCGGTATCGATCGTTGTCATGGCGCCTCCTTCACGTCGACGGCACCGCTCGCCGGGCTGCGTCGATGAGGTGTCACGGCCTGCCGAAATAGCGGTCCAGCCCCCACAGCAGCAGGCCGAACAGCAGGTGCGGCAGGGCGGAAGCGGGGATCAGCTGGGGACCGATCGCCAGGCCGGCGGGTCCCCAGCCCACCACGGGGAAGAACACCACCAGGATCACCCCCCATAGCACGGCGGCCAGTCCCAGCGCGGTCGGCAGGGTCTTGCGCGGGAAATAGCGCACGAACACCACCGACCAGAAGGTCACATAGGCCGTGTGGAAGAGCAGGCCGACCGGCATCGGCAGGGTCCGTCCCAGCAGAGTCTCGGCGAAGGCCAGGGAAGGGGGCTTCGGGAAGGGCGATATGCCGGCCTTCAACAAGGTCACCATGACGATGGCGGTGAGCACCGACACCGCGATCCCGATGCCGATCGCCCTGGGCCAGGAGGGTCTGTTGGGGGCTGTCTGGATCATCTTGGGCTCCCTTGTCATGGGCGGTGCGGATGAACCCTCGGGAGAGGCGGAGGGTCACCGGTCGCGAGACGTGGGGCAGCGGGGCCCGCAGCTTTCCTCGGCCTCGCTGCAGCAGGCACCGACCAGGTGGTCCGTCAATGCCAGCAGGGCATCGAACACCGCCCGGTAATAGACGAACTGGCCCTCGCGGCGCGATTCGACCAGGCCGGCGGCGGCCAGCTTCTGCAGGTGGAAGGTCAGCGCATTCGGCGCCACGTCGAGGCGCTCGCCGAGCCTGCCTGCCGCCAGGCCGGTGGGGCCCGCCGCCGCCAGCTGACGAATCGCCGCCAGGCGGACGGGATGGGCGAGGGCGGTCAGTTTTCTGGCGACGATATCGTCGTTGTCGTGGCTCATATTTCAAGATTAGTTGAACTCTATATTTCATGCAATATTGAAATATAGGAGAGGTAGTCGGACACAGGCTTATCCGGGGCGAGCCTCCGGTCCCCGTCCCCGGTCGTGCGACCTGCTATGATCGCGCCGTACCCTGGCCATCAGGAGGTGCCCTTGTCTGCCCACGATGCCCTGCGCCTCGAGCGGCTTGCCATCGGCGAGTTGGCCGGCGTCGACCTGACCCTCGCCCCCGGCGAGATCCTCTGTCTCTCCGGGGCCAGCGGCTCCGGCAAGAGCCGGCTGTTGCGCGCCGTGGCCGACCTCGAGCCCCACGGCGGCGAGGCGTGGCTGGGCGAGCTGGCGCAGTCGGCCACCCCGGCCCACGAATGGCGGGCCCGGGTGATGCTGGTGCCGGCGGAGAGCCACTGGTGGGCGGATCGGGTGGGCGAACACCTGGCCGGGGCCGAGCCCGCCGACCTCGAGGCGCTGGGCTTCATGCCGGAGGTGCTCGATTGGCAGGTATCGCGGCTCTCCTCCGGGGAGAAGCAGCGCCTGGCCCTGTTGCGGGCGGTTGGCCGCGAGCCGGCGGCGTTGCTGCTCGACGAGCCCACCGCCAACCTCGACGAGGCGACGACCCGTCGAGTGGAGGCGTGGCTGACGGCGTGGATCCGAGCGCGAGGCTGGCCGACGCTCTGGGTGGCCCACGACCCCGCCCAGATCGAGCGGGTGGCGGATCGCCACCGGCGTATCCTCGATGGCCGGCTGGAGGAGCGAGAGGAGGGCGCATGGACGTGATCGAGCTGGCCTGGTGGCAGCTGGCCCTGGCGGCGCTGCTGGTGGTGGCCCTGGCCGGCTGCTCGGTCGTCGCGCGGCTGGGCATGGCCAGGAGCCTGCTGGTCGCCGCGGCGCGCACCGTGATCCAGCTGGCCCTGGTGGGGCTGGTGCTGGAGGTACTGTTCGCGGCCTCTAGGCTGCACTGGGTGGCGTTGATGGCGCTGGGCATGCTGCTGATCGCCGGGCGCGAGGTGATGGCGCGTCAGCAGCGCCGCCTGTTGGGCGGCTGGGCCTTCGGCATCGGCACCGTGGCGATGTTCCTGTCGTCGTTCACCGTGACCGTGCTGACGCTGACCGTGATCATCGGCCCGGAGCCCTGGTACCGGCCGCAGTATGCCATCCCGCTGCTGGGCATGATGCTCGGCAATACCATGACCGGGGTCGCCCTGGCGCTGGATCGCCTCACCGACACCGCCTGGCGCCAGCGGGCGGTGATCGAGAATCGCCTGATGCTCGGCCAGCGCTGGCAGGAGGCGGTCGGCGACATCCGTCGCGAGGCGATGCGCAGCGGCCTGATGCCCACCATCAACGCCATGGCCGCCGCCGGGGTGGTCAGCCTGCCGGGCATGATGACCGGCCAGATACTCGCCGGCAGCCCGCCGGCGCTGGCGGTGAAGTACCAGATCCTGGTGATGTTCACCATCACCCTGGGCACCGGCTTCGGCACCCTCGCCGCGGTGGCCGCGGGCAGCCGGCGGCTGTTCGACGGCCGTGAGCGACTGCGTCTGGATCGCCTGGCGACCCCAAGGGGATAGCCGGTCGTGCGCCGGATCTATCGCCCTGGCGGTTCGGCCAGGAAGCCTTCGACGGCGGCGATCAGCCGCTCGGGGCACTCGCGATGGGGCACATGGCCGCAGTCTGGCAGGAGGTGGGGCGCCGCGGGCCCGGGGGTCAGGGCGGCGATGCGCTCGGGCTGGGCCCGGGAGCCGTACTCGTCCCGCTCGCCGTGGATGGCCAGCGTCGGGCAGTGCACCGCGGCCAGGGCGTCGTCCAGGCGCCAGTCGCGGAAGGCCTCGGAGTGCCAGGTCTCGACCCAGGAGCGCAGCACCCAGGCGGCCTTGTCGCCATGGTACTTTTCGAGACGCGAGAGTCCGCCGGGCGCGTCGAAGGCCCGTTCGGCATCGCGGATGCCGGCCAGGGTGCGCGCCTCGGTGAAGGCCTGAGCCGCCACCGTGACCAGCGCCTCGCAGGCCTCGGGATGGTAGCCGGCGCTGGCCACGGCCATGCAGCCGCCCACGCTATGGCCCAGCAGCACGCAGCGCTCGAGCCCCAGCCGCGCCCGCACGGCGGCGAAGTCGCGCTCCGCCTCGTCGGCGATAAAGCTCGTCGGCTGGCGTCCCGGAAACGGATCCGACCGGCCGTAGCCCAGCCGGTCATAGGCGATCACCGCGCGCCCCGTGGTCCGGGCCAGGCGCTCGGGGAAATCCCGCCACAGCGCCACGCAGCCCAGCGAATCGTGCATCAGTACGATGGGGCTGCGTGGCGCTGCGCCGATCTCCGGCGACCAGCACACGGCGTGCAGCTCGCCCCGGGGCGAGGCGATCCGTGACTCCTGCATCTCGGGCCTCCCTGCCATGTCGCCGGCCTCAGTCGATGAGTTCCACGGCCACGGCGGTGGCCTCGCCGCCGCCGATGCACAGGCTGGCGATGCCGCGCCTGCCGCCCCTGGTGCGCAGGGCATGGATCAGGGTGGCGATGATCCGCGAGCCGGTGGAGCCGATGGGATGGCCCTGGGCGCAGGCGCCGCCGAAGACGTTGACCCTGTCGTGGGGCAGGCCCAGGTCGTCCATGGCCATCAGGGTGACCACGGCGAAGGCCTCGTTGATCTCGAAGAGGTCGACGTCGTCGACGCTCCAGTCGAGCGTCTTCATCAGCTTTTCGATGGCACCCACCGGGGCGATGGTGAACTCGCTGGGGTGGCGCGAGTGGGTGCTGTGGCCCAGCATCCGTGCGATGGGCCTGGCGCCGAGGCGGTCGGCCGCGGCCTGGCTGGCCAGGATCAGCGCCGAGGCACCGTCGGAGATCGAGCTGGAGTTGGCCGCGGTGATGGTGCCGTCCTTGGCGAAGGCCGGGCGCAGCGAGCGGATCTTGTCGAGCCTGGCCTGGAAGGGCTGCTCGTCGTGCTCGACGACGCTCTCGCCCTGGCGGCTGGAGACGGTGACCGGCACCATCTCGGCATCCAGCTGGCCGGCCTCGGTGGCCGCCATGGCGCGTTCCAGGGAGGCGATGGCGAAGTCGTCCAGGCGCTCGCGGGAATACTCGCGCTCGCTGGCGATCTCCTGGGCGAAGCCGCCCATCAGCTTGCCGGTCTCGGCGTCCTCGAGGCCATCCAGGAACATATGGTCCTTGAGCTCCCCATGACCCAGGCGGTAGCCCGTGCGCGCCTTGGTCAGCACATGCGGTGCGTTGGACATGGACTCCATGCCGCCGGCCAGCACCACCTCGCCGCTGCCGGCACGGATCAGGTCATGGGCCAGCATGGTGGCCTTCATGCCCGAGCCGCACAGCTTGTTGACGGTGGTGGCGCCGACGGCGTCGGGGATGCCCGCCTGGCGCATGGCCTGGCGGGCGGGGCCCTGCTTGACCCCGGCGGGCAGCACGCAGCCCAGGATGCCCTCGTCGATGTCCGGCGCCTGGATGCCGGCCCGCTCGATGGCGGCACGCACGGCGGCGGCACCCAGCTCGGGTGCGGTGAGGCTGGCGAGGCTGCCCAGCATGCCGCCCATGGGCGTGCGGGTGGCGGAGAGGAAGACGATGTCGTTGGCGTGGCTCATGGTGTGGCTCCCGATGGGGCCCGGGCCGGTCGCCCGGGCCGCGTTGTGATGGTGGTGTTGGCCGCCGTGCGTTGACCCGTCCGCGGGGCTGTGGTTTTCTCAGGGTCAACCAAGCAAGCGCTAGTGTAAACGTCGATGAATGTAATGAACGACTCCCCGCGCCGCAAGGAACTCACCCGCCTGGCCGCCCAGCTGTTCGTCCAGGAAGGGTTCGACCGCACCACGGTGCGCATGCTGGCCCAGGAGATGGGTATCAAGTCCGGCAGCCTCTTCCACCACTTCCGCGACAAGCAGGAGATCCTCGCCGCGGTGATCGAGGAGGGTACCCAGAACGCCCTGGTCATCGCCCGCAAGGCCCTCTCCCGTTGCGACAACGAGGCGGGGACACGGTTGCATGCCATGGCTCGGGCGCACCTCGAGACGCTGCTCACCGACCGCAACGCCCATGTGGTGGCGCTCTACGAGTGGCGCCGCCTGTCGCCCGAGGCCCGCGACCACCTCAGCCACCTGCGCGACGCCTACGAGGCGCTGTGGGAGCAGGTCATCGACGAGGCCCTGGCGGCCGGGTTGATCCGCGGCGACCGCTTCCTGGTTTCGCGCTTCGTGATGGGGGCGCTCAACTGGACGGTGCGCTGGTACGACCCCGACGGCCCCCGCACCCCGGACGACCTGGCCGACGAGCTGGTCGCCATGATCACCCGCGCTCCCGCCTGATGCCGGCGAGCCGCGCCCCGGCGGCTCGCTCGACCAACGTCTAGTCGTTTCCACCGCTCTCCACCCTTGCCCTGCGGTCCGTGACTCGCTAGCTTGGACCTAGCGCTTGATAGGTTGACGCTTACGTTAACTGAAGAGCTACAACAAGCACAACCCGGCAGAAGAGGACACTTCATGAGCACGCAAGCGAGACTCCCCGAGTATCGGGCCTACCTCGAGAGCTTCTCCGTCGACGACATGATCGCCCGGCTCGACGACCATCGGGACGGCAAGGCCAACGCCTTCGAGTCCTGCTGCGGACGCCACCTGCGCGCCGGCCGCGGCGAGGTGCCGGCCCTGGTGCACGAGGACACCCAGGGCAACGTCAACCGGCTGACCTATGCCGAGCTGGAGGCCGAGAGCGCCCGGCTCGCCGGCTGGTTCGCCGAGCAGGGCCTGGGCGTGGGCGACCGCATCGCCTGCATGCTGCCGCGCTCGCCCCAACTGCTGGTGGCGGCGCTGGCCACCTGGCGCATCGGCGCCGTCTACCAGCCGCTGTTCACCGCCTTCGGGCCGGACGCCGTGGACTACCGCCTGGGCCGCGCCGACACCCGGCTGGTGATCACCGATCATGCCAACCGCCACAAGTTCGAGGGCCTCGCCCAGTGCCCGCCGGTGCTGGCCGTGGGCGGTCCCACCGCCGAGCACGCCGAGGACCGGGACTGGCAGGAGGCCCTGGCCCACGGCCCGATCCAGGCCGCGCCGCCGCGCCTGGGCCGCGATGCCCCCTTCCTGCAGATGTTCACCTCCGGCACCGTGGGCAAGCCCAAGGGCGTGGCGGTGCCGCTCGCCGCCATGACCGCCTTCGCCCTCTACATGGAGTTGGCTATCGACCTGCGCGACAGCGATCGCTTCTGGAACATGGCCGATCCGGGCTGGGCCTACGGCCTCTACTACGCCATCGCCGGGCCGCTGCTGCTGGGCGTGACCACCCATTTCTGCGAGGCGGGCTTCAGTGCCGAGGGGGCGCTCGCCTTCATGCAGCGCCACCGCATCACCAACTTCGCCGCCGCGCCCACCGCCTACCGTCTGATGAAGGCCTCGGGGCTGTTCGACGACGCCCACCAGACCCTCGAGCTGCGCGCCGCCAGCTCCGCCGGCGAGCCGCTCAATACCGAGGTCGTCGCCTGGGTGGAACGCGCGCTGGGGTGCCCGGTCATGGACCACTATGGCCAGACCGAGACCGGCATGACCTGCAACAACCACCATGCCCTGGCCCACCCCAAGCACGTGGGCGGCATGGGCGTGCCGATGCCCGGGCATCGCCTGGCGATCCTCGACGCCGAATACCGCGAGTTGCCGCCGGGCGAGCCAGGGGTACTGGCGGTGGACATCGCGCGTTCGCCGGCCTTCTTCTTCCCCGGCTACACCTGGCAGGAGAAGCACCCCTTCGCCGAGGGCTACTACCTGACCGGCGACGTGGTGGTGCGCAACGAGGACGGCACCTTCCAGTACGCCGGTCGCGACGACGACATCATCACCACCGCGGGCTATCGGGTCGGGCCCACCGACGTGGAGAACTCGGTGATGACCCACCCGGCGGTGGCGGAATCCGCCGCCGTGGGCCAGCCTGACGAGATCCGCGGCGAGATCATCAAGTCCTACATCGTGCTGCGCGAGGGCTTCGAGCCCGGCGATGCACTCGCCGACGAGATCCGCCAGCTGGTGCGCGAGCGGCTCTCCACCCACGCCTTCCCGCGGGTCATCGAGTTCGTGGAGACGCTGCCCAAGACGCCCAGCGGCAAGATCCAGCGCTTCAAGCTGCGCGCCGATGCCGCCGAGAAGGCGGACGCCTCGCCGGCCACATGACATCGAGGAATTTTCCATGCAAGTAAAGGACAACACCTTCCTGATCACCGGTGCCGCCTCCGGGCTGGGGGCGGCCACCGCCGAACGCCTGGTGGCCGCCGGTGGCCGGGTGGTGCTCTGCGACCTCAGCGAGGCCGTGGAGACCCACGCCGAGACCCTCGGTGACGCCGCCCGCGCGGTGCGCGGCGATGTCACCGCAGGCAGTGACATCCAGGCCGCCATTGACGCCGCCGTCGAGCTCAGTGCCGGCCGCGGCCTGGCCGGGGTGGTGCACTGCGCCGGCGTGGTCAGCGTGGCCAAGCTGGTCGACCGCGAGGGCAATCCCGCCGACCTCGACGCCTACCAGCGCACCATCCAGATCAACCTGGTGGGTACCTTCAACGTGATGCGCCTGGCCGCCGCGGCCATGGCGAAGAACCCCGCGGGCGAGGACGGCGAGCGCGGGGTGATCGTCAACACCGCCTCGGTCGCCGCCTTCGACGGCCAGGTGGGGCAGTGCGCCTACAGCGCCTCCAAGGCCGGGGTGGTGGGCATGAGCCTGCCGGCGGCCCGGGAGCTCTCGCGTCACGGCGTGCGGGTGATGGCCATCGCCCCCGGCGTCTTCGAGACGCCAATGATGAGCGAGATCCCCGACGAGGCCGCCCAGGCCCTGGCGGCATCCGTGCCCTTCCCCAAGCGCCTCGGCAGGCCCGACGAGTTCGCCCGCCTGGCCGAACAGATCCTCGCCAATCCCATGCTCAATGGCGAGGTGATCCGCCTGGACGGCGGCATTCGCATGCAATAGCCGGGCTTCGCCCGGAGCTATAAGCCTTAAGCTGCAAGCTTTGAGAGGGAAGAGATGTTTGTCTTCCCTCTTCGAGCGGCGAAGCCGCGCTCTTTTCTCTTCCCACTGTTGTGTCGGGAGTGAAACGAACGCTTGACTCTCTTTGCTGGCAGGCGTAATTTCAAACACATGTTTGAAAGCGGTTCCCGCCGCTCTCGTGCGCCCGACACCAGGAGAGACCCGGATGCCCGACTATCAGGCCCCCCTGCGCGACCTGCGCTTCGTGATGGACGAGATGCTGGACTACCCGGCCCACTATGCGCGCCTGCCCGGCGGCGAGGACGCCAGTCCCGACGTGGTGGCCGCCATCCTGGAGGAGGGCGCGCGCTTCGCTCGCGAGGTGCTGCTGCCGCTGAACCAGAGTGGCGATCGCGAGGGCTGCCTGCTGGAGGGTGGTGAAGTCAAGACGCCGAAGGGGTTCAAGCAGGCCTATGCCCGGTACGTGGAGGGCGGCTGGCCGAGCCTGGCCGCCGACCCCGAGCATGGTGGCCAGGGCCTGCCGCCTTCGCTCGCCATGGTGCTCAGCGAGATGATCTGCGCCACCAACCTGGCCTGGGGCATGTACCCGGGGCTCTCCCACGGCGCCGCCGACGCCCTGCGCCACCACGGCAGCGCCGAGCAGAAGGCCACCTACCTGACCCGGCTGGTGGCGGGGGCCTGGACCGGCACCATGTGCCTGACCGAGCCCCACTGCGGTACCGACCTGGGGCTGATCAAGACCCGTGCCGCGCCCACCGATGACGGCGCTTTCGACATCACCGGCACCAAGATCTTTATCTCCGCCGGCGAGCACGACCTGGCCGAGAACATCGTCCACCTGGTGCTGGCCAAGCTGCCCGACGCCCCGGAGGGCTCCAGGGGCATCTCGCTATTCGTGGTGCCGAAGTTCCTGCCCGATGCCGACGGCAATCCCGGCGAGCGCAACGCCGTGGCATGCGGCTCGCTGGAGCACAAGATGGGCATCCACGGCAACGCCACCTGCGTGATGAACTTCGACGGCGCCCGCGGCTTCCTGGTGGGCGAGCCCCACAAGGGCCTGGCCTGCATGTTCACCATGATGAACGCCGCGCGCATCGGTGTGGGCATCCAGGGCCTGGGCGTCGCCGAGGCGAGCTTCCAGAACGCCCTGGCCTATGCCCGCGATCGCCTGCAGATGCGCGGCCTGGCGGGCCCCCGGGCGCCGGAGAAGGCCGCCGATCCGATCATCGTCCACCCGGACGTGCGGCGTATGCTGCTGACCCAGAAGGCCTTCGCCGAGGGTGGCCGGATGCTGACGCTCTATACCGCCCAGATGATCGACATCGTCGAGCACGGCCAGGACGCCGCCGAGCGCGAGCGCGCCGAGACCCTGCTGGGCCTGCTGACCCCCATCGTCAAGGCCTTCCTCACCGAGACCGGTTGCGAGGCGACGAATGAAGGTGTTCAAGTCTTTGGTGGGCACGGCTTTATCCAGGAGTGGGGCATGGAGCAGCTGGTGCGCGACGCGCGCATCACCCGCCTCTACGAGGGCACCACCGGCATCCAGGCCCTCGATCTGCTGGGACGCAAGGTGCTGATGAGCCAGGGCGAGACGCTCAAGGTCTTCACTCGGGAGATCCACAAGTTCTGCCGGGCCGAGGAGGGCAATGCCGAGATCGCCGAGTTCATCCGCCCGCTGGCCAAGCTCAACGCCGAGTGGGGCGAGCTGACCCTGGGCATCGGCATGAAGGCCATGGCCGATCGCGAGGAGGTGGGTGCCGCCAGCGTCGACTACCTGATGTACGCCGGCTACGTGACCCTGGCCTACCTCTTCGCCCGGGCCGCGAAGCAGGCGAAGGCGGCGCTGACTGAGAGCACCGATGACGGCGCCTTCTATTCGGCCAAGCTCGACACCGCCCGTTTCTACTTCCAGCGCCTGCTGCCGCGTACCCGCGCCCACAAGCAGGCCATCGAGGCCGGCGCCGAGTCGCTGATGGCGCTCTCCGCCGAGGACTTCGGCCGCGGCTTCGAGGTCTGAGGCACGGACGGACCAGCGAGCTCTCTCTCGATCGGTCGACGATCGGTGGCTTGGCGGCGGGGCAATCCCGCCGCTTTTTTACGTCTGGCCGCTGGGGGCTCTGGTGCTCGGACGGTGGTGGAGGCATGATGCCAGCGTAGGTTGAGACAGGAAAACGCGTCTTGTGCGCCAGGAGGCCAGCATGTCCCGAACGAACCGCCTGCATGAACTCCTCAGGAGGCTGCGACACCACGATGGCCCCGTCAGCGGACCGGACCTCGCCGAGGCGCTGGGTGTGCCGCTGCGCACCCTCTACCAGGACATCGCCGCGCTCAGGGCGGTGGGAGTCGAGGTGGTCAGCGAACCCGGCCAGGGGTATGTACTGCCGCCCGATGTCCTGCTGCCGCCCCTGGCGCTGCGGGAGCCCGCCGCCGCGCAGCCGGCCGAACTGGTCTTCTACACCCACCCCCTCTCGCGGGGCGGCATCGTGCACTGGATGCTCGAGGAGCTCGGCGTGCCCTATCGCCTGGTGACCCTGGAGTACGGCGCCACGATGAAGTCGCCCGACTACCTGGCCATCAACCCCATGGGCAAGGTGCCGGCCATTCGCCACGGCGAGCGGGTGGTCACCGAGGCCGCCGCCATCTGCGCCTACCTCGCCGATGCCTTCCCCGAGGCCGACCTGGTGCCGCCGCCCCCGGCGAGAGGCGACTACTACCGCTGGTTGTTCTTCGCCGCCGGGCCGCTGGAGGCCGCCATCTCGCTGGACAGTCTGGGCTTCCGGCCCAGCGTGGAGCAGCGGATGCGGCTGGGTTCGGGTGACTATGCGGCGGTGATCGACACCCTGGCCGCCGCCGTGGAGGGACGCCGCTACATCGCGGGTGATGCCTTCAGCGCCGCCGACGTCTACGTCGGCTCCCACATCGGCTGGGGCATGCAGTTCGGCACCCTTCCCCGGCGCCCCGAGTTCGAGGCCTACTGGGCGGGACTGAAGGACCGGCCGGCGCGCCAGCAGTGTGAGGCGTTCGTCCAGCAGGCCCTGGCCCAGCAGGCCTGATGGCGAAACGCAGCATGCTCCCGCGGCTCTCGCGCCACTGGCCTCTCGCCCTGGTGCTGCTGATGCTGCTGCTGTGGTCGCTGGCAGGCCGGGGGCTGGCTGATGCGTTGTTCCTGCCGGTGTGGGTAGTGGCCACCCAGCTGATCGTGGCCGGTAGCCTGGAGGCGGCTCGGCTGCAGCGCCGGGCCTGGCTCGACCAGTACCTCTTCGACGACTCGCCCTGGCATCGTTGGCTGCGTGGCGGCCTGGTGATGGTGCTGCGCCACCAGCTGGTAGGGGCCCTGCTGGCGCTGGTGTTGCTGGTCAAGCTGCGCCTGCTGCCGCTCGTCGCCTGGCCGCTGCTGCTGGCGGGGGCGGCCGGCCTGGTGCTGGCGCGCCAATGGATGCGTCGTCGCCTGGCGCGCCACGTGATCGGCGAGCGGCTGCCGGCGGTGACCCGGCGCCTGCTGGTGCCACCCGTGGCTGGCCTGCTGGCCCTGGTGCTGGTGGTCGCGGCGTTCTGGCTGCCGCAGCCCTGGCTGGTCGGCCTGGGCTGGGAGGAGGCGATCGCTGACCACCTGCCGGGCGACGAAGGCGGTTCGCTGCTGGCCTTCTTCGAGCGGCTGGCCGCCAGCGCCGAGGTCACCCAGTACTGGGCCATGCAGAACGCCATGGAGCGGCTCCTGCTCGGCCCTCTCATGACGCTGCTGGGCTGGTTGCTGTTACTGCTGACCCAGGGCGTCGTCGCCTGGGCCTATGTCCGCCTGCTGGTGGGGGTCGATGCCCTGCGAAGGGAGCGACCGGCGGTGACCCGCCGGCATCGGGAGGAGTCGCCATGACGGCGTCGCGCGCTTCGCTCCCGGATTCCCGAGAGCGGCGCTGCCTGCCGGGTGGCTGGCGCCGCTGGATGCCGACGCTGCTGGTGGTCGCGCCGCTGCTGTTGCTGCTCGAGGGCGGCCATCGCTGGCTCGAGTCGCGCAGCCAGGCACCGCTGTTCCGGGTGATCGTGGCGGGCGAGTCGCTGACCCTGGATGCCGAGACCCATGCCGCCTTCTCCCGGGACCTGGCCGCGCTCACCGACGATGCCCGGGGTCGGCTCGCGGCGCGCATGACGCCATGGGTCGAGGCGCGCCTCGCGGCGGCCTTCGCCCCGCTGGAGGCGGCGGTACCCGGTTACCTGGACTGGTACTTCTCCGCGACCGGCAGCTACACCCGCCTCGGCGTGGCCCTGGTCGGCGACCTGGACGGCTGGCTGGACGAGCAGCTGCACTCACGCCTGGTGGAGCCGAGCGGCATCGAGGCGGCCCTGGCCGAGCTCCAGGCGGACTACCCCCGGCGCCTGGCCCGTGAACAGCAAAGGCTGACCGATGCACTGGCCACCACGCTGCAGGCACGCTATGCCCCGCGCCAGGCGGATGCGGAGGAGGGCGACGGGGCGCTCGCCGCCCTCGACCTGGACGGGGTGCTGCAGCGCTCGCTGCACGACGGCCTCGACCGGTCGCGCTGGAACGTCGCCGCCGTGGGCGGCGGCGGTGCGGGGTTGCTGGCCGGCCGGGCCATGGCGGCTCGCCTGGGGAGTACGACGGCGGTACAGGGCAGCCGCATGGTAGTGCGCAGCCTAACGGCGCGCCTGGGGGCCGGCACCGCGCGGGCGCTGCTGGGCGGCGGCGCGGCGGCGGCGGCCAGCGCCCCCACCGGCCCGGGCGCCCTGGTGGCGGGTACCGTCACCACCGCGGCGACCCTGGCCGGCATCGCCGGCAGCGAATTCGCCCTGCTCAAGGCGCAGAAGGCCCTTCAGCGTCCGGCCATGCAGGCCCAGCTGCAGGAGGAGCTCGCCCGCACCCGGGCCGCGATGGCCCTGACGCTGGAGGCCTCTACCGCCGGCGCGGCCCGGGCCCTGGAGGAGCGGTTGGCCCGTGCGGCCTCCCCCGAGGAGGTCCAGACGCCCGAGACCTACCGGATCCTCGGCCGGCGGGACGAGTAGGGCGCCTCACAGGCCGTGCAGGCGGCGGTGCAGGCCGCGGAGGCGTTCGGCGAACTCCGGCACTGGCCCCTCGACGACCGCTTCCGGCACCACCTCCCGGATCGGCAGCGGCGCCACCGGCGCCGGACCGACGCCCAACTCCTCCAGCCAGTCCATCAGCTGCGCCGACGAGCTGGCGTAGACGATGCGTCCCAGCCTTACCCAGCCGTGGGCCGCCGCACACATCGGGCAGTGTTCCCCGGAGGTGTAGACCGTGGCCCGCGCCCGCTGCTCCGGCGTCAGGTGCTGCGCCGCCCAGCGCGCCAGGAAGAACTCCGGATGCTGGGTGCTGTCGCCCCCGGCCACGTGGTTGTGGTCCTCCGCCAGTACCTCGCCGTCACCGCTCACCAGCACCGAGCCGAACGGCTCGTCGCCGGCCTCCAGCGCTTGCTCCGCCAGCGCCACGCAGCGTTCCAGATACTCCATGTCCTTGGCATCGATCATCGCCTTTTCTCCCGTGGGCATTCCGATACCTCTCCAGCATATGAGTGACGGAGCGGCGTTGCATTGGCGCTCTTGCCTTTCCTCGGCCCCAGGGCGCTGGGCCGCGAGCGCTGGTATGCCGATTATCGGGTGCGCATCGCCCGGGTGGAGCGGGAGTACGGCCTGGCGACGTGACCCGCGGGGCGGTTCACTCCCGCCACTTGATGTTGCAGCCCATGGAGGGCTTCTGGCGCTCGCTGGGGGCCTGGCCGGCCAGCACGGCGTCGGCCGCGGCACGCAGGTCCTCGCCGGTCACCGGCGTCTCTTCCTTGCTGGGGCGGCTGTCGTCGAACTGGCCGCGGTAGGCGAGCCGGTGGTCGGCGTCGAAGAGGAAGAAGTCCGGCGTGCAGGCGGCCTCGAAGGCGCGGGCCACGTCCTGGCTCTCGTCCACCAGGTAGGGGAAGGCGTAGCCGCGCTCGGCGATCTCCTCGCGCATCTTCTCGGGGCTGTCGTCGGGGTGGCTGGCGTAGTCGTTGCTGTTGATGCCGACCACGGCGAGCCCCTTGGCCTGGTACTCCCGGGCGAACTCGGCCAGGGCGTCGGCGATGTGCTTGACGAAGGGGCAGTGGTTGCACATGAAGACCACCAGCAGCGGCTGGCCGGCGAAGTCGTCGCTGGCGACCTGGCGACCGTCGGGGTCGGGCAGGCGGAAGGCGGGCAGCAGGCTGCCCAGCTCGATCATGTTGGAAGGGGTCAGGGTCATGGCAAGCCTCCTCATTTCGGTGCTGACTCCCTTCAGCATAACAGGGCCGCGATTAGAGGTGATGCGATGAACACGGCGGGTGAGCCCTTCTGCGGCGGTCGTGCAGACAGCGAATGGTGCTCGTTTAAAAGCTGATGAATGAATCTGCCCGCAAAAGGCAGGGCATAAGCCCTGCCCTTGGTCACATTCAGCCTGGAATCGAGACGACCTTGAACGAGTCTAGACGTAGAAGTCCAGCTCCTCTTGGGCCTTGAGCAGGTCCCGCATCTTGATCGGATCGTCACCGAAGAAGAACACCAGGCCCCAGTGCGTGCCGAAAGCCGACCGGTCCGGAACCGTCTCTTCGGCCGGCGCGACCAGCTCGTGATACTCGAAGTACGGGTGCTCGACGGTTTCCTTGGGCATCTCCAGCTTGCTGACGACACGACGCCGTGGATACACGCCAAAGCAACCCGCATAGCCTTTCGCGTCGACCACTTCGCGGGGAAAGAAGGCATCCACCTCCTCCTTGGTGCTCTTGGGATCGAAGACCAGCATTGATGCCTGATAGGCATTGAATCCATAGGCGCGCTCGATGAGCTCGAAGGCCTTGAAGCCGGGTGGGCGATAGGCGATCTCACCGAAGTACATCTCGCCGTCCGCCGCCACGAAATACTCGGGATGGATCAGACCGAACTGGATATCGAATGTCTTGATCAATTTCTTGATCTGCTTGGTGATGGCATCGCGCCAGCTCTCGAGCTCCCGTGTGGCGGGCACGAACACCGAATAGCCCAGGGTCACGTACTCGGAGATATTGAGGAACTTGATCTCACCATCGTGGATCCAGGCCTCGATGGCAAACTCCCAGCCATCAAGGTGACTCTCCATCAGCAATGGATACTCTTCGACCGGTATGCTGTCGATCTCGTCTATCTTGCGGATCATGCGGTGTCCCAGACAACCGGCCTTGTCGAAGGCCTTGACATGAATCGGGTCATCGGGGTCGCCGTCGAGCTTGAGCAGCGTCTGGTTGACTCGTTTCATGAAGCGGATGATGTCATCTTTCTCATGTGCTTCCTCGAAGATCCCTACGCGAATACCGCCAAGCTGGGCGCGGCGCTTCATCAGGGCCTTGTCCCGAAACAGGATGGACTGCCCGTACATGCGGGGGTTGTCCATGAGGACGGAGTTGATCGCGCCGGACCATTCGACGGTCTCCTCGAACAGCGGTATGGCCACATCAACGCCTTCCGCCTTGAGCCGTTCGGCAATTTCCATGGATCGATCATTCAGGCGCACGAAATCCCATTGAATGTACGGGATCTTGTTGGCTTCGCAGAAGTCGGCGGCCCAATCGGGTGCAACCACCACGTAGCGGCGGTCAAACTTCTGCGCGGCCTTGATGGCATTGACGCTCCAGCCCAGCAGTGCGATGTAGCCCTTGTTGGGGTCCTTGGGAGTTTCAGTTCCCTTGACCGAATCCAGTGTCGGGTCGGTCCAGCTAGAGATGTCCTTGGCGGCCGGGGTTTCTGATACGGTCGACATGTGCTGCTCTCCTTCTGCCTGGGGCAGGGTATTGACGCTCGGTTTCGAGCGGTCTTGTCGAGCTTGAGTGCCAAGCATCGTCGGACTATCGCCCCGACGCCCAGCTCTGCCGGGCCAGACGCATGGCCCGATCTACTTCGCCGGCTGGAATATCCGCCGGCTCGCCCTTCTCGAGCGGGTCGTAGTGAAAGACGTATAATCGCGAGGCGAACTCGACAACCGGCAGCGAGGCCTCACCGTAGCGTTCGCCGTTGCCCTGGGTCGAGGTGACGATTCCCTGTCCCCAGTCTTGCCCACTGTCGTTGTTGGGATTGAAGAAGTACACCCGCATGACCTGGCTCGGATCGAGTGCAAGGCGCTGGATGGTGATCGCGTGCCAGCCGAGAAAGCGCGTGGCGCTATCGGTCACCGCAATGCCCGCGGGTTGCGGATTGATCACCGGAATGTTGCCGTTGTAGAAGGGGTGATACGCCGCATAAAAGTCACGAATGAACCCCTCGAAGTCCTTCAGGCCGCCGGTAAAGACATCGACCGCGATGCGGAACCCATGGCCCACATGATCGCCATGGAACTCGGCGTTGACCCACTTGTGCGGGTCCTCTCCGCGTCCGGCACTGCGGCGTCCCATCTCGAAGTAGATGCGATCCAGGTGTGGGACGGTGAGCAGGGACACGGCGTCCACATCCACGGGTGGCTCGGCTGCCAGGCCAGCCCCGAGCTCGCGGGAAGAAATGCTGTAGCCCTCGAAGCGCATCACGATCTCGTCGTCCCGCGCCGCCCAGGCGACGACGCGGAGCAGGTCAGCCGGCGTATTGAAGGCCCACATGGACAGGGCGCGCGTGGACTGGCAGGTGGGGTAATTCCCCTGTCCCACGCCCAGCGGGCGGCCGAGCACATTGAGCACGTCGGCGAGCAGAAAGCATTCTGGCGAGCGGCGGTTACCAAAGACAGCCACGATCTTCTGTGCCGCGGCATCGCACAACGACAGTCTTAGCTGCCGCCACAGCGACGGGGCCACCGGAGGCGAGTACAGAATGCCTCGCTCGAGCATCATGGCAAGGCCATAGGCGGCCTGGCTGGTTTCGGCAAACAGGGCCTCATCGATCAGCGTGTGAATCAACGCCGGGTAACAGTGAAAGGCGTCTGCCCCCGTATGGCTCAGGCCCAGTGCCGTGGGGATCAGCGCGTTCCATCGATTCCTCAGGTAACGTATGAACCCTGGCATGTAGGGCGAGACTAGGCCGGTGCTGTGCATGGCCTGGGCAAAGGCAATGGCCTCCTGCAGCAGGGTCGCGTCGTCCATGCCCGCCAGCCGCTCGGCGTACACGTCAAAGCCGGGATCTTCGCGGCAGCCTTCGGTGGGACCGAAGACGGCATTGACGAGTTTGCGGGCATCCTCCCCGGCCTCTCCCACTATGGTGTCCGGCGTGTTCAGGCAGGCGGCGATCTGGGTCACCATCTGCTTGACACCATCGACCTGTACCGGGCGCTGCTCGAGAATCCGCCAGACCTCGGCCACCAGATGCTCCAGAAGATTCTCGTAGCCCAGATGCTCAAGCAGGTAGTGATACAGATTCTGGACGGCGTACCCGAGCCGGTCAGGCCGCAGCCGGTCGCCCTCGTGCAGGTCGCTGACCACGAGATCGAGGTTCATGGCCATCACCTGAGCGAGAAAGTGATGAGCGTGCTCCGCCGAGAGCGAAGGGTGCGAATAGTCGCCCTTGGCAACAGCCAGCAGGCGAATCTGGCTCAGGCTTTCGACCAGGGTGGCGACCGGGTCGCCATGACGTATGGTACGTACGGCGAGCGAAGGCACCAGCGTCTGGGGATAATCCCAGTCACTACCACCGAAGAACCCGGCGGCCTCGAGCGCCGGTACCCGCGCGTAGAGTGCTTCCAGCCCCCTGGCATCGAACATCAAGGGGCGTGCCGCATCGATCACCTCGAATACGGGAGAGGCTCCTGCAACGGCATTTGCGGCGCAAAGCCGCTCGATGGCGGCGTCGAGCGGCTTCACCAGCTCGCCTGACGTGCCGTCGTCATGGCGGGCGGACTCGTGAATATCCATGCTCATCGGCCCAGGGTTCGTCCAATCTCGTGACATGTCAATCACCTTTGGATAGGCCACGCGCAGGACATTCTGCACCCTCAGCAGGTGTCGCAACGGCGAATCCGGCGGACACTGTCCGTTACCCTAAGATTAGCACCGGAAAAACAGCTACTGGCCTCCCGGCGCCTTGCGGTGCGGCAAGAGGCTGGGAGAGGCAGTCGTGAGCATGGTTCCATGGGGCACCAGGCACTGTAGCGAGCCGCTGGTGGTCGATCACGTGGCCTTCGGCGCCCTGGCGCTACCCGGTAGTGGCGTCCGTGACCTGATGCCCGTCGAGGGGCGGTCAAGGACCGGATCCATGGAGAACGGCATGCCTTGGGGTATATCACACGGAGGGATGATCGCAGAGGGCCCGGCGCGCTTCCCGGCGGTCGACCTCGTGCCCGGAGGGCAGACCCGCACTGGGGGCGGCCAGCCAGGCCGCGATGTCCGCCTCGGTGCGATCGCGCTTGGTGTAAGGGCATGGCCTCGAAGCCCCACACGGCGGGCGCGATCAGTACGCTGCCGTCCACCGGGGGCGGATCGTCGCCGCTCAGGGCGAGGATCGCCACGGCGCCGCCCATGCTGTGACCGACCAGGTAGAGCGGGGGCTCGGGATGGCGCTCGCTCAGCAGGCCGGCAAGCAGAGTGACGTCGGCGGCCAAGCGCTCGTGGCCGGGCCAGAGGCGTCGCTGGGCGGTGGTGCCGAAGCCGCGCTGGTCGTGAGCATAGAGGGTGATGCCGCGGGGGGCCAGGGCCTCGGCGAGGACCTGGAAGGTGCCGCCGTGTTCGTTGAAACCGTGGATCCCGAGCACGATGGCCCGCGGCTCGTCCTCGGCCGGCCAGTGGCGAAGCGGCAGTCGGTAGCCGTCCTCGGCAATCACCTGGCCCTCCGCCAGCCGGACCTCGTCGCTGCCGGGCCCCGGCGACTGGCGGATGACCCCCTCGCCGCAGCCGGCCAGCAGGAGCAGCAGGCCCAGCGGCACGAGCCGCATGGCAAGCCACCGTTGTGTCGCCCTCGTGGCGATCCATGCCGTCACCCCAGCCCAGGCCGTCTCCGCTATCCTCACGGCCGGGGCGGGTAGCCCAGGGCGTCACGCAGCCGCTCGGCGTTCGCCGCCACCCAGTCGGGGTCGATGGGCCCCCAGTCACGGATCACGTAGGCGCCGATGTTGTGGCGCTCGCCGGGCGCGGGTTCGAACTCGCAGACGATGTCCAGCTCGCCCAGGGCGGTGAGGGTGTCCTGGGCGGTGCGCCGCGGCATGCCGGTAGCGGCCATCACCGCGGGCACGCTGGCGATGCCGCTGGCCACCAGGTGGGCGACGTAGAGGCGGCGATAGAAACTCGCCTTGGTCTTGGAAAGCGTCACAGGGTCACCTTGTCGATGAAGCGGCGGCCGTTCACCTTATCCCGTCAGCTTCGGGGCGACGAGGTGGCACACAGCCGCCGGGTGGCCGAGTCGCGGTCGCGCTCATGGCCGGAGGGCAGGGCGGTTCCGGGGTCCAGCAGCCAGGCGGCGAGGTCGGCCTCGGTGCGATCGCGCCGGGTATAGCGGGTGAGCATATGGTAGCCGTCCGGATAGAGGGCGAACTGCCATATCGGCTCGTCGGCGCCCGCCTCGGGCAGCCGCTCGAACAGGGCACACATCGCCTCCGGGGGAATCACCTGGTCCTCGTCCCCATAGAGGATCAGCGCCGGGCCGGTCAGGCCCTCGGCAGCCTCCAGGGCGAGGCTCATGGTCTCGGTCACGCCGTACAGGGTGTCCACCCGGGCGCGGCGCAGGATCAGCGGGTCCTGGGCGAGTCGCCGGCGGATCTCCGGATCGTCGGTGGGCTGGATGCCGAGCCGGCGTGCCGCATTGGCGGAGAAGCTCACCGAGGGGATCAGGCGTATGCCGAGCCACAGGCTCAGGCGCTGGTACCAGGGCATGGCGTCGAGCCCCCAGACCGCCGGGGAGATCAGCACACTGCCGTCCACCGGAGGCGGCGTCTCGCCCGCCAGGGCGAGCAGTACCACGGCCGCTCCCATGCTCTTGCCCACCAGATAGAGCGGCGTCTCGGGGTGGCGCTCGCGCAGCAGTTCGGCGAGCAGTTCAACATCGGCCACCAGGCGCCGGTGGCCGGGCCAGAGGCGGCGCTGCTCGGTCAGGCCGAAGCCGCGCTGGTCATGGGCGTAGACGGCGATGCCGTGGGGCGTCAGGGCCTCGGCCATGATCTCGAAGCTGCCGCCATGGTCGTTGAAGCCGTGGACCGCTAGCACCACGGCTCGGGGCGTCTCCCCGGTGGGCCAGTGGCGCAGGGGGAGCCGGTAGCCGTCCTCGGCGATCACCCGGTCGGGTTCGAGCCGGGCTCGCTCAGCCCCGGGGCCCGGCTGTTGCAGGGTGGTCTGGCCGCAACCGGCCAGCAGCAGCCCGGTGAGCAGAGCGACGAGGTGGTGGCGACGCGGCGTGACGGTCATGGGGCCCGATGGCGAGTCTTTGCCCCTATCCTATCGGCCCCGAGCGGCGAAACCAGCCCTTCATGACCTGGGTGATGCGCCGCATGTCGGCCGCGCCGGTGACGTAGGCCGGCATGGTGTAGAGCCAGCGGCCGATGGGGCGCAGCCAGACGCCCTGCTCGCGGGCCCAGTCGCCGACCCCGGCGAGGTCCGCGCCCCGGCGGGTCTCGATCACCGCGGTGGCGCCCAGCACGCGCACGTCTTGCACCGCCGGGTGGTCGTGCAGGGCCGCATCCTCCAGCAGCTCCCGGCACAGCACGCGGTTGAGGGCGGCGATCTTGCCGAGGTAGTCCTCGTCCTCGAACACGGCGAGGCTCTCCAGGGCCACCCGGCAGGCCAGCGGATTGCCCATGAAGGTGGGGCCGTGCATGAAGGCGTGCATCTCGCTGTCACCTACGAAAGCGTCGTGCACCCGGTCGGTGGCCAGTGTCGCGGCGTGGCCCAGATAGCCCCCGGTGAGCCCCTTGGAGAGCACCATGATGTCGGGCGTGACGTCGGCGTGGTCGGCGGCGAACATCCGCCCGGTGCGGCCGAAGCCGGTGGCCACCTCGTCGAACACCAGCAGCACGTCGAACTCGTCGCAGAGTTCGCGGGCGCCGCGCAGGTAGTGGGGCGAGGTCATGTTGAGCCCGCCGGCGGCCTGCAGCAGCGGCTCCATCAGCAGCGCGGCGATCTCCTCATGGTGCGCCTCCAGCACCCCGCGCAGGGCGGCCAGGTCGGCCTCCACCGCCGCGGGCTCGGCGTCGAAGGGCGCGGTGGGCGCCGGGGCGAAGTGGTGCCGGGGCAGGTAGCCGGCGAACAGCGAGTGCATGCCCTCCTCGGGGTCGCATACCGCCATGCAGCCGGCGGTATCGCCGTGGTAGGCCTTCATCAGCGACAGCAGGCGATGCTTGCCGGGCCTGCCGCGCAGCTGGTGGTACTGCACCGCCATCTTCATGGCGACCTCCATGCCCACCGAGCCGCTGTCGGAGTAGAAGACGTGGTTGAGCCCCTCGGGCGTGACGCGCGTAAGCTCCCGGGCCAGGCGGTCGGCGGGCTCATGGGTCAGCCCGCCGAGCATCACGTGGCACAGTTCGTCGGCCTGCTGCTGGATGGCGCGCACCAGGCGGGGATGGCGGTAGCCGTGGATCATGCACCACCAGGAGCAGGTGGCGTCGAGCAGGGTCTCGCCGCCCTCCAGGGTGAAGCGTGGGCCCTCGCCGCCGACCACCTTGGGCGCCGGCCGCTGGGTCTTGAGATGGGCATAGGGGTGCCAGATGGGGGAGGGATTCCTCATGGAAGAGGGATTCCAGGCAGAAGAATTCATCGGAGACCTCCGGTGAGGACGGGGTGGTCGGTGCCGTGAGAATGGCTGGAGAGAAGCTTGCCCGATGGAGGGGTGCCGCCAGGAGGCCTGCGGTCTCCGGTCGCGCAGCGGAGCTGCCCTCCTACGACACGCCTCGTTCTATGCCGAGCGGTGAAGAGGTCAATAAGCGGGGGCAGGCGAAATGCCGGGCACGCGAAGGCGCTGCGCGTCTCGGGAAGAGGGCGATCGGTCGAGGTCGATACGGAAGAGATCGAGTGGTGCGGATGGGGAGACTTGAACTCCCACGCCCGAAGGCACCAGGACCTAAACCTGGCGTGTCTACCAATTCCACCACATCCGCACGGACAGGCAGGCGACCATATTTTACGGACGCCCCCCGGCAAGTCAATCAACATCGGGCAGCTCCAGGTGATCGGCGGCGGCCGCGGCCATGGCGCGCGGGTCGCCGGCCGGCAGGCGGGGCACGATGCCTAGGCAGGGGGCGTCGAGGGTGTGCGCCAGGGTCGCCAGGTTGTCGCGGTAGAGGTCGTCGTCGGCGGCGAACGCCGGGTCCACCAGGCTGCCGGCCCAGCCGGCCAGGCGCAGCCCGTCGGCGCGGATCGCCTCACGGGTGAGGCGCGCATGGCTGATACAGCCGAGTCGCAGGCCCACCACCAGGATCACCGGCAGCTCGAGCCGACCCGCCAGGCCGGCCAGGTCCTCAGTATCGTTCAGCGGCACCCGCCAGCCGCCGGCGCCTTCCACCAGGGTCAGGTCGCGGCCCAGGGCCAGCCCGTCGCGGACTCGCTCGCCCAGGGCCTCGAGCGTCAGCGTCACGCCGTCGCGCCGGGCGGCCAGGTGCGGGGCGATGGCCGGGGCGAAGGCGTAGGGGTTCACCGTGGCATAGGGCACGGGGGGATGACACTGGGCCTGCAGGGCCAGGGCATCGGCGTTGCACAGGCCGTCGGGCGTCGTCTCGCTGCCCGAGGCGATGGGCTTGAGCCCCAGGGTGGTCAGGCCCCGACGGCAGGCCAGGGCCAGCAGGCCGGCGGTGACCAGGGTCTTGCCGGCGTCGGTATCGGTGCCGGTAACGAAACAGGCGGGCATCTCAGCGTTCCAGCTCCAGCGTCAGCAGGTGGTAGGTGACCGGCAGTCCCTCGGGCTCGCGCAGCGCCTCGAAGCGGCGCCGGGCGCGGGCCAGGTCGGCGCGGGTCAGGCGGGCATCGGGGCGCGCGGTCTGGGCGCCGACGCCCTTGATGGAGGCCATCACCGCGGCCAGGTCGGGGTAGTGGAAGCGTGGCCGGCTGGCCTCGACCGCCACGCGGCGGAAGCCCGCCAGGCGGGCCGCGGCCAGGTGCCGCTCGCGGCTGCGGAAGTCGAGCAGTGCCGCGGGGCGGCCGGGACGCGCCCAGGCGCGGCCGACCTCGGCCAGGGTGCCCGGGCCCAGGGTATTGAGCAGCGCGCGGCCGCCGGGGCGCAGCACCCGGTGAAGCTCGGCGAATACCTGGCCGAGGTCCGGGCACCACTGGATGGCCAGGTTGGAAAAGACCAGGTCGAGGCCGGCATCGGCCAGCGGCAGGGCGCCGGCGTCGCCGCACAGCCAGAGAGGGGTGCCGTGCCGTCGCCGGGCGACCTCCAGCATTCCCGGGGCGAGATCCAGGCCGACGAGGTCGGCGTCGGGCCCGTAGCGCGCGGCGAGCCGGGCGCTCCAGTGGCCGGGGCCGCAGCCCAGGTCGAGCACGCGCTCCGCCCGGGCCGGCAGCCGGCTCCAGAGCCGCTCGCCCATGGCCTGCTGGGCGCTCGCCAGGCGCTCGTAGTCGTCGGCGGCGCGCGAGAAGGCGTGGGCCACGCGGCGCTGCCAGTCGGCCGGCACCCTGGGGTGGGGCTGCAGGGCGGTGCTCATAGGGGGCATGCCTCCGGGCGACGGAATGTGGCGCCGTCCCGGGGGCATTCCCGGGCCAGCTCGACCAGGGCCGCGGCCAGGGTGTCGGGGCGCGAGAGCATCGGGCAGTGGCCGGCGCCGTCGAGCCGCCGGTCGGCGGCCGCGACCCGGGACGGGGCCAGCAGGGGGTCGTCGGCGCCGGCCAGGGTGTGCACCGGGCAGGGTGGCGCGGCCAGGGCGGCACTCACATCGAGCTCGGCCAGCCAGTCGAGGCCGGCGGCCAGGGTGGGCGTATCGGCCCCCGGGGCATCGCCGAGCAGGTCGCGCAGCCGGCGATGGACGCTGCGTGGGGCGGGCTCGCCGGAGAGCTGCCAGCGCCGGAAGTGGGCCAGGGTGGCGTCGGGGTCCCGGGCGAAGGCGCGGCGGAAGGCGGCCAGTTCCCGGGTCGGCACCCCCTGGGGGTGGCAGAAGCGCGGGCCCATGCCGATCATGATCAGTCCCCGCGGCGCCGGCAGGCGCTCGAGCAGGGCGGCCGCCAGCAACCCGCCTAGCGACCAGCCCACCCAGACGGCATCGGCCGGCAGCTCGGCGGCCATGGCGCAGGCCACGGCATCGAGAGCGGCGGGGTCCGTCGGCGCCGGGCGCCCGGCGTAGCCCGGCCAGTCGGGCGTTTCGACCCGGATTCCCACCGGCCAGTGGGTGGCGAGCGGCTGCCAGATGCGGGCATCGCAGCCCCAGCCGGAGAGCAGCACCAGGCGGGTCATGGGGCGATCTCCTGCGGCTGGCCTGCGTCCTTGGCCCGGCACTCGGCCAGGGCGTCGAGCAGGGCGTCCAGGTCGGCGTCGCTGTGGGCGGCGGAGAGGGTGATGCGCAGCCGTGCCTTGCCGTGGGGCACCGTGGGCTCGCGGATGGCACCCACCGCCAGGCCGCGCTCGGCGAGCCGTGCGGCCCAGGCCAGCACACGCTGGCCGTCGCCCAGCACCAGCGGCTGGATCGGCGTGGGGCTGTCCATCAGCGGCAGCCCCAGGCCGGTGGCCGCGGCGCGGAAGCGGGCGATCAGGGTGCGCAGCCGCTCCCGCCGCTCCGGCTCCGCGGCAAGGATGTCCAGCGCCGCCAGGGTCGCCGCCGCCACCCCGGGGGGCTGGGCGGTGGTGTAGACGTAGGGACGGGCGAACTGGATCAGGTGCTCGATCAGCGCCTCGCTGCCGGCCACGAAGGCGCCGCCGGTGCCCAGCGCCTTGCCCAGGGTGCCGACCAGCACCGGCACCGCCTCGACCCCGTGGGCGCGGCCCACGCAGCCGTCGCCCTGGTCACCCAGCACGCCCAGGCCGTGGGCGTCGTCGACCATCAGCCAGGCGCCGTGACGGTGAGTGGTGGCGGCCAGCCCGGCGATATCGGCGACGTCGCCGTCCATGCTGAACACCCCGTCGCTGACCACCAGCCTGGGCGACTCCGCCGGGGCACGGGTCAGCAGCCGCTCGAGGTCATCGAGGTCGCGGTGGTGGAAGCGCCGCGAGGCGCACTTGGCCAGCGTGGCGCCGTCGAGCAGCGAGGCGTGGTTGAGGCGGTCCTGGAAGAGCCGGGTGTCGGCCTCGCCGAGCGCCTGGAGGGTGCCCAGGTTGGCCATGTAGCCGGTGGAGAAGAGCAGCGCCCGGGGGCGGCCGGTGAGCTCGGCCAGACGGTGCTCGAGGGCCTCGTGCACCTCGAGGTGGCCGCTCACCAGGTGCGAGGCCCGCGCGCCGGCGCCGAAGCGCCTGGCGCCTGCCGCCATGGCCTCCGCCAGGCGCGGATCCCGAGCCAGGCCCAGGTAGTCGTTGCCGGCGAAGTCGCGTGGCGCGGACCCTTCGACCCGGGTGCGGCGCAGACGCCAGAGCCCGGCGGCACGGCGTGCCGCGGCGCGCTCGGCGAGTCGGGTCGGCCAGTCGGCGGACACCTTCAGGCCCCGGCGGCGTCGTAGGCGAGGTCACTGGCCCGGACGGCGGCCTGGCGGGCCAGTTCGGCGGCCAGGCCGGCCGCGGTGCGATCATCGTCGGCGCAGGTCTCGCGCTGCTCCGGGTGCAGGCCCAGCTTGCCGAACAGCGCCCGGTCGCGTTCCACCTGGGGATTGGACGTGGTCAGCAGCTTGTCACCGTAGAAGATGGAGTTGGCCCCGGCCAGAAAGGCCAGCGCCTGGGTGGACTCGTCCATCTGCTCGCGGCCGGCGGAGAGGCGCACATGGCTGCGTGGCATCAGGATGCGGGCCACGGCGATGGCGCGGATGAATTCGATGGGATCAAGGTCCTCGACGTCCTCCAGCGGCGTGCCGGGGACCTTGACCAGCATGTTGATCGGCACCGACTCCGGGTGCGGCTCGAGGCGTGCCAGCTGCTGGAGCAGGGCGGCACGGTCGCGGGGCGCCTCGCCCATGCCCAGGATGCCGCCGGCGCACACCTTCATGCCCGCCTCGCGCACGTGCCCCAGGGTCGCCAGGCGGTCGGCGTAGGTGCGGGTGGTGATGATCTCGCCGTAGTACTCCGGCGAGGTGTCCAGATTGTGGTTGTAGTAGTCGAGCCCGGCCTCGGCCAGGCGGCCGGCCTGGTCGCCGTCGACCATGCCCAGGGTCATGCAGGTCTCGAGCCCCAGCGCCTTGACCCGGCGCACCATCTCCAGCACCACCTCGAGGTCGCGCTCGCGCGGGCTCTTCCAGGCCGCGCCCATGCAGAAGCGGCTGGCGCCGGCCTCCTTCGCCGCCCGGGCCTGCTCCACCACCTTCTCGACCTCCAGCAGCTTCTCGCGGCCGAGCCCGGTGTTGTAGTGGCCCGACTGCGGGCAGTACTTGCAGTCCTCGGGGCAGGCGCCGGTCTTGATGGAGAGCAGGGTGGAGACCTGCACGGCGTTGGGGTCGAAGTGGGCGCGGTGCACCTGCTGGGCGCGGAACAGCAGGTCGTTGAAGGGCAGGGCGAAGAGCGCCTCGATCTCGTCGAGGGTCCAGTCGTGGCGCACCCCGGCCCGGGTGGCTAGGGTCTGGGTATCGGCTGCGGGAGACTGCGGCGCTTGGGGCATGGTGGCTCGCCTATGGTCAACTGGTCGGGATGGAAGAAGTTGACGGACAGCTTACGGCCGCGGGGGATCTTGTCAACCCGTGGGATACCAATGGTTGACGCGGCACTGCGCCGGGCGCTGCCGGGACGCTGCGCCTTCTGCCTCTCGCCGCGCAGTGGCGAGAGGCCCTGGTGCCCGGCGTGTTTCGAGGCGCTGCCCTGGAACCTGCCGGCCTGCCCGCGCTGCGCCGAGCCGCAGCCCGATCGCTTCTCGGGGCGCCTGTGTGGCGCCTGCCTGCGCCGGCCGCCGGCCTTCGCTCGGGCCCGCGCGCCGTTGCGCTATGCCGACGAGGTGGCCTGGCTGGTGCGGCGCTTCAAGTTCCAGGCCTCGCCGCGGGCCGGGGCGGTGTTGCTGGCGCTGCTCGAGAGGGGGCTGGCGGACGAGGCGCTGGCCTGGCCGCAGGCGATCGTGCCGGTACCGCTGCATCCACGGCGTTCGCGGACGCGGGGCTTCGACCAGGCCGAGTGGCTGGCCCGGCGCCTGGCCCGACGGCTCGAGGTGCCGCTGCGGCATGGCGAACGGCGCCGCGACACGCCCAGCCAGCGCGGGCTCGATCGGGCCGAGCGGCGTGCCAACCTGCGCCACGGCTTCCGGGTCACGGGGCCCTTGCCGCGGCGGGTCGCGCTGCTCGACGATGTCATGACCACCGGGGCGACGCTGGACGCCCTGGGCCGTGCCTGCCGCGCGGCGGGCGCCGAGGAGGTCGAGGCCTGGGCGGTGGCACGCACGCCCCTGGCCGAGGCCTGATCCTGATAGAGTAGGCATTTTTCGGGAGCGCCCCATGCAGGAACACCCCTTCGCCACGCTGTCGCCGGCGCGGGTCGTGGCGGCGGTGGAGTCGCTGGGCTTCTGGTTGCCCGGCGAGCCTTTCGCGCTGAACAGCTACGAGAACCGCGTCTATCTGGTCCACGACGAGGAGCGTCGCCGCTGGGTGGTGAAGTTCTACCGCCCCGAGCGCTGGAGCGATGCGCGCATCCAGGAGGAGCACGACTTCCTGGCCGAGCTGGCGGACGCTGGCGTGGCGGTGGCCGCCCCCTGGCGCGACGCCGAGGGGCGGAGTCTGCACCTGGCCGAGGACTTCCGCTTCGCCCTCTTCCCCCAACTGCCGGGCCAGGCCCCGGAGCTGGAGGACCCCGCCCACCTGTTCGCCCTGGGCGAGCTGATCGGCGCCGTGCATGCGGTGGGCGAGCGCGGTGCCTTTCGGCATCGTGGTGCCCTGGACCTGGACGGCATGGTGGTCGAGGCCCGCGAGCGGGTGCTCGCCAGCCCCTGGCTGGATCGCCACCAGCGCCGGGCCTACGAGCGGGTCACCGCGGCCCTGCACCACAGCCTGGCGGGGCACGCCTGGTCACCGGAGCGGGCGATCCGGGTGCAAGGCGACTGCCATGTGGGCAACATCCTGGGACGCGACGAGGCCTTCGCCCTGGTGGACTTCGACGACTGCCTGATGGCGCCGGCGGTACAGGACCTGTGGATGCTGATCACCGCCGAACACGACGAGGAGCGCCACATGCAGCTCTCCGAGGTGATCGAAGGCTACGAGCAGCATCGCGACCTCGACCGCACCGAGCTGGCCCTGGCGGAGCCGCTGCGCACCCTGCGGCTGCTGCGCCACAGTGCCTGGCTGGTGGCCCGCTGGGAGGATCCGGCCTTCCCGGCGGCCTTTCCCTGGCTCGCCGATGCGGGCTACTGGGAGCAGCACATCCGCACCCTGGAGCGGCAGCGTCAGCTGCTGGAGGAAGGACCCCGCTGGTTGGCCTGAGGCGAGGCGGGCGCCCCGGTGGGGCGCCCGGGGCGGGCCTACTGGTCGGGGTCGGGCTGTTCGGCGGGAATCGGATTGGCGACGCCCTCGCCCTCGGCCTGGCGGCGCTCGATGTTGATCTGCTCGGCGGGGTTCTCCTGCTCCTCGATGACCAGCTCGCTGGCCAGCTGCAGCAAGAAGCCCTGCTCCGGGGAGAGCTCGCAGCGCCCGCCGTCGCAGGCGGCGATACCGAAGGCGCCGTCGGCGTCATAGGCCGCGGCGGACATCTCGCCGCTGTAGATCTCGCTGTCGGCGCCCTGGGTGGCGACGCAGGTGACCGTCTTGGTGGTCAGGCGGATGCGTTCGCCGTCCAGGCGGGCGTCGCCGACCATCACGCAGTGGTCCGGCAACTGGTGGGTGCCGCTGCCCTCGGCCACCGGGCGCATCAGGATGTCGTCCTGGCGCGGGTTGTCGGCATCCAGGGCCAGGCGGTCGATCACCTGGACCTCCAGGCGGGCGTCGGCGGGCAGTTCCAGGGTGGCGCCGAGGGCCAGGGAAGGGGCCAGCAGGGCGGCCAGCAGTAGGGGACGAGTCTTGGTCATGACGGGCTCTCGAGGGATGACGTGCTCAGCATGAGAGCCGGCATGATAGCACAGGCCGGGCGGCGACCCAGGCGGCAGTGCGGCAGCGTGTCGCGCCGGGCGACTGCGGCGGGGAAGGTCTTGCGCTAGAATGGGCGTTTACGCGAACCAATCTTGTACAAGAATGTTGACTTGTCTATCTTTTGTACATGAATAGAGACCACCGGACAGGGCCCGACGATGACAGAAGAACTCGCCAACCACTACCGGCAGATCATCCTTGGCCTGGGCGAGGATCCCGAGCGGGAGGGCCTGCGTGACACCCCCAAGCGCGCCGCCAAGGCGATGCAATTCCTCAATCGCGGCTACCTGCAGAGCCTCGAGGAGATCGTCAACGGCGCCGTCTTCGAGTCCGAGACCGACGAGATGGTGCTGGTGAAGAACATCGAGCTCTATTCGATGTGCGAGCACCACCTGCTGCCCTTCATCGGCAAGTGCCATATCGCCTACCTGCCCAACGGCAGGGTGCTGGGGCTCTCCAAGTTCGCCCGCGTCGTCGACATGTACGCCCGGCGCATGCAGATCCAGGAGAACCTGACCCGCCAGATCGCCGAGGCGATCCAGGAGGTCACCAATGCCCGCGGCGTAGCGGTGGTCATCGAGGCCCAGCACCTGTGCATGATGATGCGTGGCGTCGAGAAGCAGAACTCGAGCATGACCTCCTCGGTGATGCTCGGCGCCTTCCGCCAGAACCAGTCGACCCGCCAGGAGTTCCTGACCCTGATCAACGGGCGCTGAGGCCAGCCAACCAGGAGATCGGCCATGCCGCTGCACGCCATCGACGACCAGCATTTCGACCACGACCTGGCGACCATCCGCATCAAGAACCTCCGCCTGCGCACCCATATCGGCATCAAGGCGGAGGAGATCAACAATCGCCAGGACGTGGTGGTCAACGCGGTGATCCGTTACCGGGCCGACAAGGCGGTGGCCTTCAACCACATCGAGCAGGCGCTCGACTACCGCACCATCACCAAGGAGGTGATCGCCCATGTGGAGGAGAACCGCTTCCTGCTGCTCGAGCGCATGACCCGCGAGGTGCTCGACCTGATCATGGCGCATCCCGAGGTGCTGACCGCCCAGGTGGAGATCGACAAGCCCCACGCCCTGCGCTTCGCCGACTCCGTCTCCATCACCCTCTCCGAATCCCGCCAGCCGCGTTGAGGTCGGTGCGTAAAAGGTGGGTCCCGGCGCTTGGAGTGCCGGGGCCTTTACGCTTAGCATGAGGGATAAACCGACCATATGCCGCGTCCGCGGCAGGAGACCGAAATGGAATCCCTCAAGGAAACGCAGCTCTACTGTCCCTTCGCCTACATCGACGGCAGTTGGGTGGCCGCCGACAGCGGCGAACAGATCGAGGTGGTCAACCCGGCCACCGGCGAGGTGATGGGCAACGTGCCGCGCCTGGGGCGTGCCGAGACCGAGCGCGCCATCGAGGCCGCCGACGCCGCCCTGCCGGCCTGGAAGGCGCTCACCGCCCAGGAGCGCGCCGATGTCCTGATGAAGTGGCACGACCTGATGCTCGAGCACCAGGACGATCTGGCCATGATCATGACCCACGAACAGGGCAAGCCGCTCAAGGAGGCCGCCGGCGAGATCGCCTATGCGGCGAGCTTCCTGCGCTGGTTCGCCGAGGAGGCGCGGCGCGTCTACGGCGAGACCGTCCCCGCCGCCAAGCCCAACCAGCGCATCATGGTGACCAAGCAGCCGGTGGGCGTGGTGGGGGCCATCACCCCCTGGAACTTCCCCGCCGCCATGATCACCCGCAAGGCCGGCGCCGCCCTGGCCACCGGCTGCACCGTGGTGGCCAAGCCGGCCAGCCAGACGCCGTTCTCCGCCACCGCCCTGGCATTGCTGGCCGAGCGCGCCGGCGTGCCGCGCGGGGTGTTCAACGTGGTGCCGGGGCGCGCCAGCGAGATCGCCGCCGCCATGACCGAGTCGTCGCTGGTGCGCAAGATCACCTTCACCGGCTCCACCGAGGTGGGCCGCGAGCTGATGGCCAACGCCTCTCGCCATATCCAGAAGATCTCCCTGGAACTGGGCGGCAACGCCCCCTTCATCGTCTTCGAGGACGCCGACCTGGACGCCGCGGTGGAGGGCGCCATGGCCGCCAAGTTCCGCAACGCCGGCCAGACCTGCGTCTGCACCAACCGCTTCCTGGTGCAGTCCAGCGTGGTCAACGCCTTCTGCGAGAAGCTCGCCGTGGCCATGAACAGCGAGCTCAAGGTGGGCGACGGCACCCAGCCGAACATCAACATCGGGCCGTTGATCGACGACCGGGCGGTGTCCAAGGTCAGCGAACACGTGCACGATGCCGTCGACAAGGGCGCCGAGCTGCTGCTGGGCGGCCACCCGCATCCCTTGGGCGGCAACTTCTTCACCCCCACCCTGATCAGCTTCGCCACCGCCGACATGAAGGTGGCCCACGAGGAGACCTTCGGTCCCCTGGCGGCGGTATTCCCCTTCGAGGACGAGGAGGATGCGGTACGCCTGGCCAACGACACCCAGTACGGCCTGGCCGCCTACTTCTATTCCCGCGACCTGGGCCGCGTGTGGCGCGTCGCCGATGCCCTGGAGTACGGCATGGTGGGCATCAACACCGGCCTGATCTCCAACGCCGCGGCACCCTTCGGCGGGGTCAAGGAGTCCGGCCTGGGCCGCGAGGGTGGCCATCAGGGACTGGAGGAGTTCCTCGAGACCAAGTACCTGTGCATCGACCTCGGGTAACCAACACGCCGGTCGTGATGAGATAGGAGGGCAGCTCCGCTGCGCGACCGGCGCCGTCAGGCGCCTGGCGGTGTTGTCGACGTGTCATTGGTTGCCGCCGGGAGGCCTGCGGCCTCCAATCGCCCAACAGAGTTGGCCTCCTACAGTGTGAAATCAAGCCGATTGGCGATGAGCCACAAAAACACCCCTGCCGGGGCTACCGGCAGGGGTGTTTCCTCTACTGACTGAGCTCAGGCTGCCTTCCAGCTTCCAGCTTCCAGCTTCCAGCTCGCCGTCGGCGTCAGTGCCTGAAGTGCCGCATGCCGGTGAAGACCATGGCGATGCCGGCCTCGTTGGCGGCGTCGATCACCTCCTGGTCGCGCATGGAGCCGCCGGGCTGGATCACCGCGGTGATGCCGGCCGCCGCCGCGGCGTCGATGCCGTCGCGGAAGGGGAAGAAGGCATCGCTGGCCATCACCGAGCCGGGCACCGAGAGGCCTTCGTCGGCGGCCTTGATGCCGGCGATCTTGGCCGAGTAGACGCGGCTCATCTGGCCGGCGCCCACGCCGATGGTCTGACCGTCCTTGGCATAGACGATGGCGTTGGACTTGACGTACTTGGCGACCTTCCAGGCGAAGGCCAGGTCGCGCAGCTCCTGCTCGCTGGGCACTCGCTCGCTGACCACGGTGAGCTCGTCGCGGCCGACCATGCCCAGGTCGCGGTCCTGGACCAGCAGGCCGCCGGTGACGCGCTTGACGTCGTGGGCAGGTTCCCGGCTGCCGGGCCAGTGCTCGCCCACGTCGAGCAGGCGCACGTTCTGCTTCTCGGCGACGATCTCGGCGGCTGCCTTCTCGACCCCGGGGGCGATGATCACCTCGACGAACTGGCGGTCGATGATGGCGCGGGCGGTCTCGGCGTCCAGCGGCACGTTGAAGGCGATGATGCCGCCGAAGGCGCTGGTGGGATCGGTGGCGAAGGCCTTGTCGTAGGCCTCCCTCGGGCTGCCGCCCACCGCCACGCCGCAGGGGTTGGCGTGCTTGACGATCACGCAGGCGGTCTCGGTGAAGGCCTTGACGCACTCGAAGGCGGCGTCGGTGTCGGCCACGTTGTTGAACGACAGCGCCTTGCCCTGCCGTTGGGTGGCGGTGGCCACGCCGGCCTCGCTGGCGTCGGCCTCGACGTAGAAGGCGGCGCCCTGGTGCGGGTTCTCGCCGTAGCGCATGGCCTGCTTCTTGACGAACTGCTGGTTGTAGGTGCGCGGGAAGCCGTTCTCGCCGCCGGGCACCCGCTGGCCCAGGTAGTCGGCGATGGCGGCATCATAGCCGGCGGTGTGTTCGAAGGCCTTGACCGCCAGGTCGAAGCGGGTGGCCTCGGACACCGCACCGTCCTGGGCGGCGATCTCGCCCAGCACCCGGGCGTAGTCGCCGGCGTCCACCACGATGGTGGTGTAGGCATGGTTCTTGGCGCAGGCGCGCACCATGGTGGGGCCGCCAATGTCGATGTTCTCGATGGCGTCCTCGAGGGTGCAGTCCGGCCTGGCCACGGTCTGGGCGAAGGGGTAGAGGTTGACCACCACCATGTCGATGGGCGCGATGTCGTGTTCGGCCATCACCGCCTCGTCCTGGCCGCGGCGCCCCAGGATGCCGCCGTGGATCCTGGGATGCAGGGTCTTGACCCGGCCGTCCATGATCTCGGGGAAGCCGGTGTGCTCGGAGACCTCGGTGACGGCGATGCCGTTCTCCTGCAGCAGGCGGAAGGTGCCGCCGGTGGAGAGCAGCTCGACGCCGCGCTCGGCCAAGCCGCGGGCGAAGTCGACGATGCCGGTCTTGTCGGAGACGCTGATCAGGGCGCGGCGAACCGGGGTGGGGGAGGCTTGGGCCATGGGGTCACTCTCTTGACGTCTGGGGCGATGGAAAAGCGGCGTGCCCGGGGACACGCCGAAGGGAGCCTCGGCTCCCTTGGTCAGATCAGGTCGTACTGCTTGAGCTTCTTGCGCAGGGTGCCGCGGTTGAGGCCGAGCATCTCGGCGGCGCGGGTCTGGTTGCCCTGGGTGTGGTCGAGCACGGCGGCGAGCAGCGGGGCCTCCACCTCGGCCATCACCATGGCGTGGAGCCCGGTGACCTCGCCGCCGTCCAGGTGGGCGAAGTAGCGTCGCATGGCGAGGTCCACGGCCTCACGCAGTGGCTGCTGCCCGATGGGTTCGGCCGACTGGCCTTCACCGGCCAGCCCGGACGATTCGTGATGACGTCCCGATAGGTCGGGGTTCGGGGGGAAGGCTTGGCTGGTCATGCGGCTCGGGTTCCTTTCGAGAACGGCTGCTCGAGAAAGAGGTCATCGATGAAGCGCTGCTGGGCGTCGGGGCACTCCAGGCCATTGAAGGCGGCCCGCAGTTCGCGCTGGCGGGTCGCCGCCAGGCGTGGGTCGCCGGCCAGGTACCAGCCGAGATGCTTGCGCGCGATGCGCACGCCCATGTAGTCGCCGTAGAAGTCGTGGAGCGCCGCCAGGTGGTCGCGCAGGACCCCGGCGCGCTCGGCGTCGCTCGGGGGCATCAGCGGCTCCCCGTGACGCAGGTAGTGGTCGATCTCGCGGAAGATCCAGGGGTTGCCCTGGGCGCCGCGGCCGACCATCACCGCATCCGCTCCAGTATAGTCGAGGACGGCGGCGGCCTTCCCGGGAGAATCGATATCGCCGTTGGCGAAGACCGGGAGGGAGACCGCGGCCTTGATGGCGGCGATGGTGTCGTACTCGGCCTCGCCGCCGTAGCGCTGCTGGCGGTGGCGGCCGTGTACGGCCAGCGCCTGGATGCCGGCGGCCTCGGCCAGGCGCGCCACGCGCACGCCGTTGTTGCTGTCGGCGCACCAGCCGGTGCGGATCTTCAGGGTCACCGGGACATCCACGGCGGCGACCACCGCCTCGAGGATTTCGGCCACCAGGGCCTCGTCGCGCAGCAGCGCCGAGCCGGCGGCCTTGTTGCAGACCTTCTTGGCCGGGCAGCCCATGTTGATGTCGATGATCTGGGCGCCCTGGTCGACGTTGAGGCGCGCCGCCTCGGCGAGCATCATGGCGTCGCCGCCGGCGATCTGCACGCTGCGCGGCCCGGGTTCGCCGCGGTGATCCATGCGCAGCCGCGACTTGCGGGTGTGCCACAGCGCCGGGTCCGAGGTCACCATCTCGCCCACCACCAGGCCGGCGCCCAGCCGCCGGCAGAGCCGGCGGAAGGGACGATCGGTCACGCCGGCCATCGGTGCCAGGATCACCCGGTTGGGCAGGGCATAGGGACCGATGCGGGGCAGGGAGGGCGAGCTCTCGGACATGGCGTTGGCTGGTGTCGGAAAGGGGGGCATATCATACGCCCCCGGGTGGTCAGGGTGAAGTGGCGGCGGGGTTCAGCCCGGCCGACGGCCGGTGAGGCGCGCCCAGCCCTCGCTGGTCACCGGCTCGTCCATGATCAGGCCCTGGTCGCGGTAGGCCGCCAGCACCTCCTCGGCCTGGTTCGCCAGTACGCCGGAGAGCGCCAGGCGCCCGCCCGGGGCGACGTGGCCGGCGATCATCGTGGCGAGCTCGACCAGCGGCCCGGCGAGGATGTTGGCCACCACGATGGGGAAGGCCTCGGCGTCGTCGAGTCGCTCGGGATAGCAGAGCCGCAGGCGGGCCTCCTCGATGCCGTTGCGCTCGGCGTTGTCGCGGCTGGCGGTCAGCGCCTGGGGGTCGATATCGGTGCCCACGGCCCGGCTGGCCCCCAGCTTGAGCGCGGCGATGGCCAGGATGCCGGAGCCGGTGCCGACGTCGAGCACCGCCTGGCCGTCCAGGGCCTCGGTCACCGCCAGGCCGTCCAGCCAGGCCAGGCAGAGCGCCGTGGTGGCGTGGGAGCCGGTGCCGAAGGCGAGCCCCGGGTCCAGGTGCAGGTTCACCGCGTTCGGCTGGGGGGGCTGGTGCCAGCTGGGCACGATCCACAGCCGTTCGCCCATCTGCAGCGGCTGGAAGTCGTCCATCCACTCGCGCTCCCAGTCGCGGTCGGCGAGCAGTTCCACCTCGATCTCCGGGCAGGGCTCCTCGGGCTGCTCGGCGGCCCAGGCCTGGCGCACCCGCTCGAGCATGGCGTTGACGCCCTCGAGATCATCGTAGAGGCCGGTGAGCACCGTCTCCTGCCACAGCGGGGCAGTGCCGCGTTCCGGCTCGAACACCGGGTCGTCGTGGGCGTCCTGCAGGGTGATGGCGGTGGCGCCCTCGGCGAGCAGCAGCTCCTCCAGGGGCTCGGCCTGTTCGGGGGCGATATGGGCCTTGAGTTGCAGCCAGGGCATAGGGGCGTTCCGTGGTCGATCGGGGAGGTGGTGGGCCGGATCAGCCCCGAGCATACCGGTGCCCGGGGCTGAAACATGCCTCTCGCCCGGAGGTGGGGCAGCCTACAGGCCCAGCTTCTTCTCCAGATAGTGGATGTTGACGCCACCCTGCTGGAAGTAGCCGTCGCGCACCAGATCCTTGTGCAGGTCGGTGTTGGTCTTGATGCCTTCCACCAGCAGCTCGTCCAGGGCGTTGCGCATGCGGGTCAGCGCGGTCTCGCGGTCGTCGCCCCAAGTGATCAGCTTGCCGATCAGCGAGTCGTAGTGGGGCGGTACCGTATAGCCGGTATAGACGTGGGAATCCATGCGTACCCCCAGGCCACCCGGCGGGTGGTAGAGGGTCACCTTGCCGGGAGAGGGCATGAAGGTGCGGGGGTCCTCGGCGTTGATCCGGCACTCGAAGGCGTGGCCGTGGAGTTCGACCTCTTCCTGGGAGATCGACAGCGGCAGGCCCGAGGCGATGCGCAGCTGCTCCTTGACGATGTCCACCCCGGTGACCATCTCGGTGACCGGATGCTCCACCTGGACCCGGGTGTTCATCTCGATGAAGAAGAACTGGCCGTCCTCGTAGAGGAACTCGAAGGTGCCGGCGCCGCGGTAGCCGATGGTGAGGCAGGCCTCGCGGCACGCCTCGAGCACCTCGGCGCGTGCCGCCTGGTCGAGCATCGGCGCGGGAGCCTCCTCGATCACCTTCTGGTGACGGCGCTGCAGGGAGCAGTCGCGGTCATAGAGGTGGATGGCGTTGCCCTGGCCGTCGGCCAGCACCTGGACCTCGACGTGGCGCGGATTCTCGAGGAACTTCTCCATGTACACGGTGCCGTCGCCGAAGGACGAGTGGGCCTCGGTCCGGGTCACGGTGACCGCGGAGAGCAGGTGGGCCTCGGTGTGTACCACGCGCATGCCGCGTCCGCCGCCACCGGCGGCGGCCTTGATGATCACCGGATAGCCGATGCGCCGGGCGGTGGCGACGATCTCCCCTTCGTCGTCCTCGGGCAGCGGACCGTCGGAACCGGGCACCGTGGGGACGCCGGCCTTCTTCATCGACGCGATGGCGCTGACCTTGTCGCCCATCAGGCGGATGGTCTCGGCCCGCGGGCCGATGAAGGTGAAGCCGGAGCGCTCGACCTGCTCGGCGAAGTTGGCGTTCTCGGAGAGGAAGCCGTAGCCGGGGTGGATGGCGCTGGTGTCGGTGACCTCCGCGGCGCTGATCAGCGACGGGATGTTGAGGTAGGACTGGGCCGAGGGTGCCGGCCCGATGCACACGGCCTCGTCGGCCAGGCGCACGTGCATCAGCTCGCGGTCGGCCTTGGAGTGGACCGCCACCGTCTTGATGCCCAGTTCCTTGCAGGCGCGCAGGATGCGCAGGGCGATCTCGCCACGGTTGGCGATGAGAACCTTGTCCAGCATGATGGGTCCGCCAGTGTCGGGTGAATGATGGGACAGGGCGCGATCAGGCGATCACGACCAGCGGCTGGTCGAACTCGACCGGTTCGCCGTCCTCGACCAGGATGGCCTCGATCACGCCATCGCGGTCGGCCTCGATCTGGTTCATCATCTTCATGGCCTCGACGATGCACACGGTGTCGCCCTTCTTGATGCTGGAGCCCACCTCGACGAACGGCTTGGCGCCGGGGGCCGGCGAGCGGTAGAAGGTGCCCACCATCGGCGAGGTGACGGCCTGGCCCTGGAAGACCGGGGCCTCGTCGGCGGCGGGCTCGGGGCTCTCGGCGGGGGCCGGCGCGGCGGGTTGGGCCGGTGCCGGGTAGCCCTGCTGGGGCATGGCGGGCTGCCAGTTCGTCCCGTTGGGGTGGCGGCTGATGCGCACCGACTCCTCGCCTTCCTGGATCTCGATTTCGCTGATGTTGGACTCTTCGAGCAGCTCGATCAGCTTCTTGACCTTGCGGATATCCATGACGTTGTCCCGGTCGATTGGGTTCGGTGGATGGCGGTCGGCCCCGGTGACGCGGCGCTGTCAACCTCGGCCAACTTGCAATAGATCGCGGCAAGATAGCGTCTCTTTCCGCCCCTATTGGCCTTGAATAAGGGATGACGCCGGAGTTTGCCGAAAATCCCCGGGGATGTCCAGCATCGTGGAGAACGCTGTTCGAGGGTCAGGCCGAGGGGCGTTCGGCGACACGGCTCAGCACTCCCTCCAGGTGGTCGGCCAACTGCGGGGCGCGCATCTCGCCCTGGATGCGTGCCTCGCGGATCTCCTCGCCGGCGTGGAAGAACAGCAGGCTGGGCGGGCCGAAGAGGCCGAAGTGATCGAGCAACTCGCGGCTGGCCGCATCGGTCTCGGTGACGTCGACGTCGATGCGGGTGAAGGCCGAGAGCGGCTCGGCGACCCGCGGATTCGGGTAGACCCGGCGCTCGAGCTGCTTGCAGGAGATGCACCAGTCGGCGGTCAGATGCACGAAGGCGGCACGGCCCTCGGGCACCTCGGCCAGGGCGCGGCGCAGGCCGTCGAGCCCGGCCACGGTGGTGACCTCCCTGGCCTCCGTCGTGGGGGCGCCATCACCGGCCAGGGGCGCCAGCGGGCGCAGCGGGTCGCGGCCGCCGCTGGCCGCCCCCACCACCAGGGCCAGGCCCCAGGCCAGCAGCAGCAAGCCGGCGGCCTGGCGCACCCGGGGCCAGCCCTGGGGCCGGTCGAACGACAGGGCGCCCAGCGCCAGGGCGCTGCCGATGGCCAGCCCCGCCCACAGCAGCAGTACCACGCCGGCCGGCAGCAGGCGTTCCACCAGCCAGATGGCGACCCCCAGCAGCAGGATGCCGAAGGCGGCCTTGACGCCGGTCATCCAGGCGCCGCTGCGCGGCAGCGCCGTGGTGCCGAAGGTGCCCACCGCGAGCAGCGGCACGCCCATGCCCAGGCCCAGGGCGAGCAGGGCGGCGCCGCCCAGCAGGGCGTCGCCGGTGGTGGAAATGAACACCAGGGCACCGGCCAGGGGCGCCGAGACGCAGGGGGAGACCACCAGCACCGAGAGTGCCCCGGCCAGTGCCAGGCCGGCCGGGCCGCTGCGCTGGGCGCGGGCCTGCCAGGCATCGACGCGCCCGGCCAGGCGCGTCGGGAGGCGCAGCCTGAAAGCGCCGAACATGGTCAAGGCGAAGAGGGTGAAGAGGACGGCGAAGGCAATCAGCACCGGGGCCGACTGCAGCCGGGCCTGGAGGTTGAGGCCGGCACCGAACAGGCCCATCAGCACGCCGACCACGGCATAGGTGACCGACATGCCCGCCACGTAGCTGGCGGAGAGGGCGAAGGCCCGTGGGCGGCCGGGATTCTGGCCGACGATGATCGACGACAGGATCGGCACCATGGGCAGCACGCAGGGCGTGAAGGTGAGGCCCAGGCCGGCCAGGAAGAACAGGCCCAGGGCCAGCGGCAGGCTCGCCTCGCTCATCAGCGCCCGGAAACGACCGTCCTCGCTCTGCGGTGCGCTCGCTGCCTCGCCTTGGGTGGCGGTGGTGGCCTCCGCGCCGCTTCCGTCAGCCCCGCTGCGCTCGTCTCCGGCGTCGCGCCAGCCGGCGAAGGCGGCCGGGGCCTCGCGTTCGCCGGCCTCGAGCGCGACGCGCTCCGGCGGGTAGCAGAGGCCGGCGTCGGCACAGCCCTGGAAGGTCAGGGCGAGGGGGAAGGCGCCACTGGCCTCCTTATCGAGGGGAACCCCGAAGACCACCCTGTCGCGGAAGACGTAGACGTCGCCGAGGAACTCGTCGCTGGTGAATTCCCCGGCGGGTAGCTCGGGTTCGCCCAGGTCCACCTGGTCCGATTCCACGCTGAAGCGGTGGCGGTAGAGGTAGTAGCCCTCGGCCGCCTCCACGCCCACGTAGAGCGTCTCGCCGTCGTGCCAGGCGCTGGGCTGGAAGGCCTCGAGCACCGGCAGGAACTCCTCGGCGTCGTTACCCGAGAACCACTGGGCCTGGGCGGCCAGTGGCAGGAGGAGGAGCAGCGAGAGGGCGAGGCGTCGGAGGGTCAACACTTGGGGTCCTTTCCTGGGCGGTGTGGCGAGAGGGCTCGCTATCAGACTGCGGCCGGCGGGGGCGGTTCCGGGCCTCGGCGGGCCCGGCCTGACCGAAGCCGGCAGACGGGTGCTAGGATAACGCAGGGAGAACGTGCGTTCACCGACGCCGGCGGAGTTCGCTGCGCCACGTTGTCGCACGTTGCCACGTTCGCAACGGAAAGGAACCTGCACATGGCTTGGAAGGGCAAGGGCGGCGCCGGGCGCCGCAGACGCACGGAGGTGCTGGAGCGCCCCGAGTACGGCTGGATCTGGAAGCCGCTGCTGACGCTGCTGGTGCTCTACCTGGTGGTCACCCTGGCGCTGGGCATCTGGTGGAGCCGTACCCCGGCGCCGCACAGCGTGGAGCAGATTCCCATGGAGCGACGCGGCGAGGCCGCCTTCGACCCGTCGGCCCGGGGCACGGTCACCGTGGCCACCCTGGCCTCCATCGTCGAGACCCTCTATGCCAAGCCGGGCGGCTACCTGCGCAACGATCTCTTCCCGCCGGGGCTGTGGCTCGACAACATGCCGCACTGGGAGCTGGGCGTGCTGCGCCAGGCCAAGGACCTGGCGCGGGCCCTGCCGTCCATGACGCCGGGCGAGGTCGAGGAGCTGGAGGCGGCGATCCGTGGTCTGGCCGGCGATGGGCTCGACTGGTACCGGCCGGCCACCGAGGACCACCTGGCCCAGGCGGTGGCGGCGCTCGACCGCGAGCTGCGGCGACTGGGCGAGGACCCGGCCGAGGGCTATACGCCGGGCGCCGGGCTGCCGCGCTGGCTGGCCGATGTCACCGCGCGCCTGGACGACCTCGCATTGCGCCTGGCGGCCGGGGTGGGCAGCCAGCGCTGGCTGCGCGAGCTGGCCATCGACACCGAGGCGCTGCCGCCGCGCACCCCCTGGTACCGGGTCGACGACGTCTTCTTCGAGGCGCGCGGCACCGGCTGGGCGCTGGTGCAGCTGCTGGAGGGCGTGCAGCGCGACCAGGCCGACGTGCTGGAGGCGGCCGGCGTGACCGAGCAGTGGGAACGCCTGCGCGCGGAGCTCGCCATGACCCAGCGCCGGCTGTGGAGCCCGGTGATCCTCAGCGGCTCCGGCTTCGGCCCCTTCGCCAACCACTCCCTGGTGATGGCGCTGCACATGAGTCGGGCACGGGATCTCGCTGCGGAACTCGCCGAGTCGCTGGCCACGGCCTCCGACGCCACCCCATCCGGGGCCGGGGTCGACGAGGCCCCGGCGGTGGAGCCCGAGGTGGAGGAGGTCGAGCGTGCCACCGATGCCGCCGGCGCGGCGACGCCCGAGGCGGCCCCGAGCCCCGAGGCGGCGGATGCCGAGGCCGTGGATGACGACGCCGAACCGACCGCCGAGGAAGCCGGCGATGCCCAGGCCGAACCGACCGCCGAGCAAACCTATGACGAGCGGGAGGAGGGCACCGGGGAGGGCGACGACGCCGAGGCGGAAGAAGCCGCTGCATCGGGCGCCACCCAGGAGTAAGCTGCCGGAACGGCGACGGGCCGCCCTCATGGGGGCGGCCCGTTGCGTGAGCGGTGCCCGTCCCGGAGTGACGGGCAAGGGGCGGTCTATCAGGCCTTGCCGTAGGCGGCGACGGCCTTCTCGATGGCCTTGCGGGCGGCCTCGACGCCTTCCCAGGACTCCACCTTGACCCACTTGCCCTTCTCGAGGTCCTTGTAGTTCTCGAAGAAGTGGGCGATCTGCTGGCGCAGCAGCTCGGGCAGGTCGGTCACCTCCTGGACGTCGTCGTAGAGGCTGGAGAGCTTGGGATGCGGTACGCAGACCAGCTTGGCGTCCTCGCCGGCCTCGTCGGTCATGTTGAGGATGCCCACCGGGCGGGCGCGGATCACGCTGCCGGGCTGGACCGGGTAGGGGGTGACCACCAGGGCGTCCAGGGGATCGCCGTCATCGGCCAGGGTGTGCGGGATGAAGCCGTAGTTGGCCGGGTAGAACATCGGGGTGGCCATGAAGCGGTCGACCAGCAGGGCGCCCATGTCCTTGTCGATCTCGTACTTGACCGGAGCATGGTTGGCCGGGATCTCGATCGCCACGTAGACGTCGTTGGGAAGTTCCTTGCCGGCGGGGATGTTGTCGAAGTTCATCTCGTCGCTTCCTTCGGGTTGGCGAAACGCATGGGCGAAAAATCCGCGGAATTATACGAAGCCGGCCCGCCGATTACCAATTCGACCTAGGTGCCGGGGCCAACGTCCTTGTCTTTAGGTGGGACACACGCTGCACGCCTCCGCCGTGTATGATGGGCGCCGTCGGATCCGCTCGCCCGACGAGGGGCGGGCGAGTAAGGATGAATCGTTTCATGCGAGGAGAGCGACTTGGCACCTGCGCAGCTGTCCCTGAGTTACGGCCAGGCCTTCGTGGCCCCGGATCGCCGCCACCACCGCAGCTCCATGTCGGTGCGCCTGCCCGAGACCGGGCAACTCAATGCCAAGGGCGCCTGCGCCCTGATCAGCGATGCCACCCTGCGCAACACCATGGCCAAGCAGGCCGGGGACCTCAGTGTGCGCGGTTACCTCAGCGACTACTACTCCACGCCCGACCACTGGGACATCAAGACCTCGGCGACCCGGGTGCTGCGGGCCCTCAACGCCTGGTGCTACAGCCAGAGTCAGCAGGCCCCCGACGGTAGCTTCGTGGCCTCGCTGTCGGCCCTGGTGCTCCACGGCCGCGAGGGGCACCTCTTCCACATGGGCGACACCCTGGTGTTCCGGCTGCGCGGGGCCGAGTTCGAGCAGTTGACCCGCGACCATGTCACCGACCTGGGCGGCTACCGCTATCCCTCCCGTGCCATGGGCATGGACAACAGCATCGACATCGATTACGCCCGTTTTCCCATCAAGCAGGGCGACCTCTTCCTGTTCACCACCCAGGCGGTGGGCGGCACCCTGATGCCCTCGGAGTACGTTCAGCTGATCCGCCAGGACGCCAGTGACCTCAATGCCGCCTGCGACCGCCTGGCCGACGCCGCGGTGAGCCGCGCCCAGTCGCGGGGCTATGGTGCCGACCAGTTCTGCTTCCAGTTGGTGCGCATCGACCAGCTTCCCGACGAGCTGCCGGATCACCCCAGCCGCGCCTACGGCGACCTGCCCATTCCCCCGGAGCTCTCCCCGGGCGACAGGCTGGACGGCATGGAGGTCCAGGCGGTGCTGTCGCGCACCGCCCAGTCCCGGGTCTACCGGGTGCGCGACCTGCGCACGGAGCGTGAGATGGTGATGAAGGCGCCGAGCCCCGAACTCTCCAACCGCAACGTCTACCTGGAGCACTTCCTGCTCCAGCAGTGGGTGGTGGAGCGCGTCAAGTCGCCCTTCGTGGTGCGCATCATGGAGCCCTCCCGGCCACGCCGCTACCTCTACTACCTGATGGCCTACGTGGAGGGCGAGACGCTCGCCGACTGGGCGCGCCGCCACCCCCAGGCCAGCCTGGCCCAGCGCCTGGACATCGCCAACCAGCTGGGCAAGGCGGTGCAGGCGCTGCATCACCGTGAGCTGCTGCATCAGCAGATCCATCCCGGCAACATCATGATCGACAGCCACGGCCAGGTGGTGCTCACCGACTTCAGCGCCTGTCGCATGCGCGAGGGCAACGGGCTCAAGGACGCCCGGGAACTGCTGCGCCAGGTAGGGCTCACCGAACACAGCGCCCCGGAGTATGCCCTGGACGACGAGATCGGCCGGCGCAGCGACCAGTACTCCTTCGCCTCCACGGTCTACTGGCTGCTGACCGGCGAGCTGCCCTACGAACTGCCGCCCAACCGGCTGCTGCGTCACACCGACCTGGAGCAGCTGGTCTACCGCAGTGCTCGCCAGCGCAACCCCGAGGTGCCGGTGGCCCTGGACGAGGCCCTGCGCCGTGCCCTGGACCCCCAGCGGGCGTTGCGTTTCCGCCGCATGTCGGAGTTCCTGCGCTCCCTGCGTCGACCGCTCTCCGCCGAACGCCGAGGCGACCCGTCCACCGGCCCGCGCCTGCTGCGCGACCCCAGCCACTTCTGGCAGGGCGTGGCGGCCGTGTTGCTGCTGCTGCTGGTGATGTCCTGGCTGTTGCGGTAGCGCCAGGCGCCTAGATCTTGAACTCCGGCAGCTTGCGCTCGACGCGGTGCTTGGCGAGTTTGGCCACCTTCGGCAGGCCGTTCTCGAAGGGCGGGAACTCCTCGCCCTGGATCAGCGGTGCCAGGTAGGTGCGACACGCCTCGGTGATGCCGAAGCCGTCCTCGCGAATGAAGTCGCGGGGCATGAACTTCTCACGGTTGGCGATCTCGGCCAGCGGGGCGGCCTCGACGCGCCATTCATAGGGGGTGTCGGAGACTCGCTTGATCGCCGGCATCATCGAATTCTTGCCGTCCAGCGCCAGTTCCACGGCCTTCTCGCCGACGGCATAGGCCTGCTCCACGTCGGTCTTCGCCGCCAGGTGACGGGCGGCGCGCTGCAGATAGTCGGCCACTGCCCAGTGGTACTTGTAGCCCAGGTCCTGCTTGACCATGCCGGCCAGCGTCGGGGCCACGCCGCCCAGCTGGCGGTGGCCGAAGACATCGGTGTTGCCGGAGTCGGCGAGGAAGGTGCCGTCCTCGTAGCGGGCGCCCTCGGAGACCACGATCACGCAGTAGCCGTACTTCCTGACGGCCTCCTCGACCCGGGCCATCACCGCGGCGCGGTCGAAGGGCACCTCGGGGAAGATCACCAGGTGGGGCGGCTCGCCCTCGCCGTTGCCGGCCAGGGCGCCGGCGGCGGCGATCCAGCCGGCATGGCGTCCCATCACCTCGAGCACGAAGACCTTGGTGGAGGTGGCGCACATCGACTCGATGTCCAGCGAGGCCTCCAGGGTGGAGGTGGCGATGTACTTGGCCACGCTGCCGAAGCCCGGGCAGTTGTCGGTGATCGGCAGGTCGTTGTCGATGGTCTTGGGCACATGGATGGCGGTGAGCGGATAGCCCAGCCGCTCGGAGAGCTGCGAAACCTTGAGGCAGGTGTCGGCACTGTCGCCGCCGCCATTGTAGAAGAAGTAGCGGATATCGTGGGCCTTGAAGACCTCGATCAGGCGCTCGTACTGGGCGCGGTGGCTCTCGATGTCCTTGAGCTTGTAGCGGCAGGAACCGAAGGCGCCGCCCGGAGTGTGGCGCAGCGCGGCGATGGCATCGTCCGACTCGCGGCTGACGTCGATCAGGTCCTCGGTGAGGGCGCCGATGATGCCGTTGTGGCCGGCATAGACCTTGCCGATGCGGTCCGGATGGCGGCGGCAGGCCTCGATCACGCCGCAGGCGCTGGCATTGATCACGGCGGTGACGCCGCCGGACTGGGCGTAGAAGGCGTTGTGCTGGGCCATGGGGCGGTTGTGCTCCTGGTCGCGTTGTCGGGGAGAGGGGAAGGCCCCGATTCTAGCCCAAAGTCCCGGACGCTGCACCCGGCGGCCCGATGCGCTGGAGCCCTTCACCGCGGGCATGCTAGTCTCGCCACACCCTGCGCCGCGCCGGATGCGCGGCGCCCGGATCCACGGCGGAGCGAGCCCCATGCACCTTCATATCCTCGGTATCTGCGGCACCTTCATGGGCAGCCTGGCGCTGCTGGCCCGGGAGCTGGGCCATACCGTCAGCGGCTCGGATGCGGGGGTCTATCCGCCCATGAGCACCCAGCTCGAGGAGGCGGGCATCACCCTGTGCGAGGGCTATGCCGCCGCCAACCTGGCGTCGCGCCCCGACCTGGTGGTGATCGGCAACGCCCTGTCCCGCGGCAACCCCGAGGTGGAGGCGGTGCTCGACGCCGGCCTGGCCTACGTCTCCGGCCCCCAGTGGCTGGCCGAGCACGTCCTGCCCGGGCGGCGGGTGATCGCCGTGGCCGGCACCCACGGCAAGACCACCACGGCGAGCCTCACCGCCTGGCTGCTCGAGTCGGCGGGGCTGGATCCCGGTTTCCTGATCGGCGGCGTGCCGCGTAACTTCGGCGTTTCGGCACGGTTGGGCGGCGCGGGGGCCCCCTTCGTGGTGGAGGCCGACGAGTACGACACCGCCTTCTTCGACAAGCGCTCCAAGTTCGTCCACTATCGCCCCGAGATCGCCATCCTGGGCAACCTGGAGTTCGATCACGCCGACATCTTTCCCGACCTGGCCGCCATCGAACGGCAGTTCCACCACCTGGTGCGTACCGTGCCCGGCAAGGGGCGGTTGCTGGTGGCCGACGGCGAGCCGGCCCTCGAGCGGGTGCTCGACATGGGCGCCTGGACCCCGGTGGTACATTTCGGCGACGCCGCCCACAGCGCCTGGCGCCTCGAGCTGGAGCGTGAAGACGCCTCGCGCTTCCGGGTGATCCATCAGGAAGGCGAGGCGAACGAGGATGCGGTGGTCGACTGGCCGCTCACCGGCGCCTACAACGCCCGCAACGCCCTGGCCGCGCTGGCCGCCGCCCATGCCTGCGGGGTCGATCCGGCGCGGGGCGCCGCGGCCCTGGCACGCTTCGCGACCCCGCGGCGGCGCCAGGAGCTGCGCGGTGAGGTGGCCGGCATCCAGGTGATCGACGACTTCGCCCACCATCCCACCGCCATCGCCGCCACCCTGGAGGGGCTCCGCGCCGCCACCACCCGCGGGCGGCTGCTGGCGGTGATCGAGCCGCGCTCCAACACCATGCGCCTGGGCACCCTGAGCGACCGCCTGGCGGCAAGTGTGGCCGCCGCCGACCAGGCCTATTGGTACCGGCCGGCGGAACTCGACTGGTCGCTGGCTCCGGTCATCGAGGCGAGCCCGGTGCCGGCCCGCCTGGAGGAGGACCTGGACGCCCTGGTGGCGTCGCTGGTGGCCGAGGCGCGCCCCTATGACCGCATCGTGGTGATGTCCAACGGTGGCTTCGGCGGCATCCACGAGAAGCTGCTGGCGGCCCTGGAGGCGGCCCATGACTGAGGCGAGTGTCGGTCCGATGGAAGAGAGCGCCTTCGCTCCCCCGGTGACCGTGGCGTTGACCGGTGCCTCCGGGGCCCAGTACGGCCTGCGGCTGATCGAGGCCCTGGTGGCGGCGAACCATGAGGTGTGGGTGCTGATCTCCAAGGCGGCCCACCTGGTGATCGCCACCGAGACCGAGGCCGAACTGCCGGCGCGGCCGCAGCGTCTGGCCGAGGCGCTTGCCGAACGAAGCGGCGCTCGGCCCGGCCAGATCCGCTGCTTCGGCCGCGAGGACTGGATGGCCCCGGTGGCCTCGGGTTCCGGGGCCCCCTCCGCGATGGTGATCTGCCCGTGCTCCACCGGCACCCTCTCGGCGGTGGCCACCGGGGCCAGCAACAACCTCATCGAACGTGCCGCCGACGTGGCCCTCAAGGAGCGTCGCCGACTGATCCTGGTGCCCCGTGAGACCCCCCTCTCGGCGATCCACCTCGAGCACATGCTCGCCCTGACCCGCATGGGCGCGGTGATGCTGCCCGCGGCGCCGGGCTTCTACCACCAGCCGCAGCGCATCGAGGATCTGGTCGACTTCATCGTGGCGCGCATCCTCAACCAGCTGGGCATCGAGCATCGACTGGTGCCGCGCTGGGGAGAAACAGCACCCAGCGGCAAGGCGCCAGGGGAAAGGGCAGGCAGTAAACAAGGCGTAAAGGGCGAGGAGTAGAGAGTAGCCCGTGTCTCAAACATGGAGGTTCCCTCGATGATCAGTCCCGCCCTGCTGTCGGTGTTCGTGCCGACCTTCTTCCTGGTCTCCCTGACTCCGGGCATGTGCATGACCCTGGCCATGGTGCTGGGCATGACCCAGGGCGTACGGCGCAGCCTGTGGATGATGGCCGGTGAGCTGGTCGGGGTGGGGTTGGTGGCGGCCGCCGCCGGGGCCGGGGTGGCCGCCCTGATGCTGCGCCAGCCGGAGCTGTTCGCGCTGTTCAAGTGGGTGGGTGGCGCCTACCTGGCCTACCTGGGGGTGATGATGTGGCGCTCCCGGGGGCGCATGGCCATCCCCGAGGAGGGGTTGGAAATGCCTCCCGCCGGCCGGGTTCAGCTGGCCGTGCAGGGCTTCGTCACCGCGGTGGCCAATCCCAAGGGCTGGGCCTTCTTCGTGGCCCTGCTGCCGCCCTTCCTGGACGGCACGCGCCCCCTGGCGGGTCAGCTCGTCGCCTTGATCCTGGTGATCCTGTCCATCGAGCTCGTCTGCCTGCTGCTCTACGCCACCGGCGGCAGCCGGCTGCGTCGCCTGCTGGGCAAGGGCGGCAGCGTGCGCCTGCTCAACCGTATCGCCGGCACCCTGATGATCGGCGTCGGGCTGTGGTTGGCGCTGGGCTAGACGGGCGGCAGCCAGGCGACACGTGTCGCCACCAGGGCCAGCGAAGCCAGTCCCAGCCAGGGCCAGGGGCAGGGCGCCAGGGAGGCGCGATCCTTCTGCTGCCAGGCGAGCAGCACCAGGGCGCACACCACCAGCCCCAGCAGGGCGCCACCGACCAGATCGCTGAACCAGTGGACGCCGAGGGTCAGCCGCGACAGGGCCATCAGGGTGGCGGCCAGGATGGCCAGCCAGAAGACCCAGTGGCGATGGCCGGGAGAGAGCTCGCGGGCGGTGAAGGCGGCCGCCAGGCCGAACACGACCACCGCGGTGGAGGTGTGGGCACTGGGATAGGCGAGCGAGTCCGCCAGGTAGGCCGGTGTATCGGGACGCGGGCGGCCGAACAGCGCCTTGCCCAGGGTGTTGAGCAGCGCGATGCCGCCCAGGCCGGCGCCCAGGTGGAAGAGGGCGTCGTGCCGTTGCCGCCACAGCAGCCAGGCCGCCCAGGGCAGGCTCAGGGCCAGCACGCCGAGCAGGTCGCCGGCGCGGGCCAGGGCCTGGCCCAAGGCGTCCAGCCCGGGGAACGACCAGGCGGCGAGGAGTGTGTGGACCTGCCGGTCGAGGCGCAGGGGACCCTCGGCGCCGTGCTGCATCACCAGCAGCGTCCAGCCCGACAGGCCGCCCAGGGAGAGGATCAGCAGCAGCAGGCTGGCCAGGGGCACCTCGCCGTTGCCGCTCTGGCGCAGCCAGGCGTTGCGCAGCAGCGGGTGGCGCCGGGCCAGGCCGGCCATCTGCCGATAGACGCGCCCGCCGCGGCCGACGTGGTGACGCAGCCAGGAGAAGGTCACCGCCAGGGCCAGCAGGCCCATCACCAGCATGGCGAGGAGCTGCTGCAGCTCGGGCGGTACGTCCAGCAGCTGCTGCCAGGTGCGTCCCAGCAGGTAGCCGGGCAGGACGTAGGCCGGGGCCCACAGGGCGGCGGAGGCCAGATTGGCCCAGGTGAAGTCGCGGGGCGACATGCGCAGCATGCCGGCGATGAGCGGCACGATGGGGCGTACCGGGCCGACGAAGCGTCCCAGGAACACCGACAGCGTCCCGTAGCGCTGGAAGAAGCGGGCACCGCGGGCCAGCCACTCAGGGTGGCGCGACAGCGGCCAGCGCCGGGTGACCCGCTCGTGCTGGGTATAGCCGAGCAGGAAGCTGGCACCGTCGCCGATCACCGCGCCGGCGAAGGCCGCTATCAGGGTCGCCGGCAGGGCCAGCTCCTGATGGCCGGCCATGGAGGCCGCGACGGTGATCAGCAGCACGCCCGGTACCAGCACGCCCACCAGGGCCAGTGACTCGACCAGCGAAATGGCCGCGATGATCAGCAGCAGCAGGCCGGGCGAGGGCGTCAACTGGTAGAGGGCATCGGCGAGGTTCACGGGGTGCTCCTGGACCGGTTGGCGTCAGGCATCGACGAGGCGTCGCGAGATGGCGTCGAGGCGCTGCAGCAGGTGGGCGAAGGTCTCCCTGGGCTGTTCGTGGCAGACCGACGTGCGCACTTCCAACTGGCCGATGTCCAGCAGGACATTTTGCTGCAGGCCCTCCTCGATGCGCTGGCGCACCAGCAGGGCACCGCTTTCGGTGGTGACCGGCAGCACCAGCCAGAAGTCGGCGTCACCGCTGCGTCCCAGGATGTCATGGTCGCGGCTGTACCTGAGCACCACCTCGCAGAAGTTGTCGAGCAGGGTCTGCCGGGTGGCAGGACCGAACTGCTCGCCGGCCATCTCCAACTGGGGGAGGTGGAAGACCAGTATCGCCAGCCGCTGATTCAGCAGTTCAGCGCGCTCGTGCTCGCTGTGCAGTCGGTCGATGAGAGGCTGGCGCTTCATGGCTGCGCACTCCTCGTCCCGGGGGTCGGTAGCCTGCAGCAGGGCGCGGTGGTGGCGCAGCTCCCAGGGTGCCAGGCTGGCGGCCGCCACCAGGGCCAGGTAGGCCAGCACCAGGTCGGCATCGATATGGTTGTCGGCCAGCAGCAGCCAGATCGGGGTCAGGGTCAGGTTGAGCAGCGTCGCCGGCCCCAGCGGCAGCAACAGCAGCGTCAGTACCGGTGGCAGCCCCAGCCATAGCGGCGACAGGCTGGCCTCGCCGGGCAGTGCCACGGCGACCAGCAGGTAGCCGCAGATCAGGGCGAGATAGGCCGAGAGGCGTGCGGTCTCCTGCTGCCCCAGCCGCATCAGCGCAGCGGTGAGCAGCAGCGGGGCCAGCAGGGCAGGCATCAGGATCCGCGCATAGTCGCCGATCAGGTAGAGCCACAGCGCTTGCCCCAGCAGCAGCAGGGCCGCCAGGGTGTAGAGCGCCGCATGCAGTCGGGGGTGGTCAGTCATCGGCAGGCCGCCTCGTGATCGTCACCGGTGCCGCCTGCCGATCCAGGGCAAGGCACTCATCGCCCAGGGAATCGATGTGCTCGAGGGGTACCGCCCGCAGCCGCTCGACGGGCGTCAGGCGTTCGAGCAGCGCCTTGCGACGCTGCTCGGCCTGGTCGAGGTCGCGGCTCAGCAGTAGCGTCGCCAGGGTCCGGCCATCGAGGCGATAGCAGTGCTCGAAGCTGCGTGTCAGCTGGCAGAGGCGTTGGGCCACCGACCAGAAGTGGCGGCGCCGGGTACGAACCAGCAATAGTTCACAGTGGTTGCCGTCGCGCTGGGAGCGGCTGTACTCAAGGGGCAGGTCGGTGCCGAGCTGGATGCCCGTCCAGAGCCGCAGCCCAGGTACCAGGCTCACCCGGCGGCGGGCCTGTCCGTGCAGCGGCGCCAGGTGGTGCGAGCGGCTCAGGCCCAGCGACAGCAGCAGTGCCAGCACCAGGCCGGCGGTCAGCGCCTGCTCGGGTGGCAGCTGCCGGGCCACCCAACTCCAGGACATGCCCGCGAGCAGGACGTTCATGACCACCATCCAGGTCGGTTGGGGCAGCATGATCAGGGCCGCCCAGGCCCACAGCCAGAGCGGGTGGCGTTCCGGGGCGATCCACAGCAGGGCGGCCAGCAGCAGGCTGGGCAGTAGCTGCCAGGGCACCAGGGCGGGGCGCCGGTGGCTGAACTCCACCAGCAGCGCAGTGATGCCCAGCCATCCGGCCGCCAGCCACAGTAGCAGGGCCTCCGAGACATCCTGTGCGGTGGGTGCCATCAGCGCCGGGAGCAGGGCAGCCAGTATCAGGTTCCCGCGCAACAGTCCGACTTTGTACTTGTTCTGCATGGTGGCTTACTATGACTCCTTCCCGAATCGCTCGTCCGACCGCGCCAGTATACTCCCGCGGCCGGCCGTCTTGGCCACGTCTACAGGAGACACCCTTCGGCATGACAGCTCAAGTCACCCGCGACGGCGCCGCCTCGGTCGGCGCCGACGAGATCCGCGACATCGAGACCTACATGACCGGGCTGGGCCAGGCGGCCCGGGCTGCCGCCGCCATCATGCGACGTACCTCGACCGCCGCCAAGAACGCCGCCCTGCTGGCCATGGCCGAGCGGTTGCAGGGCGCGCGGGCGGAGGTGCTGGCCGCCAATGCCCGCGACCTGGAACGCGGTCGCGAGGGCGGGCTCGACGCGGCGTTGCTCGATCGCCTGGCCCTGGACGACGCCCGCCTGGACGCCATGCTCGAGGGCCTGCGCCAGGTGGCGGCCCTGCCGGATCCGGTGGGCGAGATCGACGGGTTGCGCGCCCGGCCCAGCGGCATCCAGGTGGGCCAGATGCGGGTGCCCCTGGGGGTGATCGGCATCATCTACGAATCGCGCCCCAACGTCACCCTTGAGGCGGCCAGCCTGTGCCTGAAGTCGAGCAATGCAGCGATCCTGCGCGGCGGCTCGGAGGCGCGGGAGTCCAATGCGGCGATCGCCGACTGCATTCGTGCCGGCCTGGCCGACGCGGGCCTTCCGGAGGCCGCGGTGCAGGTAATGGCCACCACCGATCGGGCCGCCGTGGGGCGGCTGATCGCCATGCCGGAATACGTCGACGTGATCATCCCGCGCGGGGGCAAGTCGCTGATCGAGCGCATCTCCCGCGAGGCGCGGGTGCCGGTGATCAAGCATCTCGACGGCGTCTGCCACGTCTACCTGGACGCCACCGCGGACCTGGAGAAGGCCTTCGCCATCGCATTGAATGCCAAGACTCACCGCTACGGCACCTGCAATACCATGGAGACCCTGCTGGTCGATGCCCCGCTGGCCGAGGCGCTGTTGCCCCGGCTGGCGGCGGCCTATGCCGAGAAGGGCGTCGAGCTGCGCGGCTGCGAGCGCACCCGGGCGATCCTGGCCGAGGCGGCCGAGGCCTCCGAGGAGGACTGGCACGCCGAGTACCTGGCCCCGGTGCTGGCGATCCGCGTGGTGGACGGCATCGACACGGCCATCGACCACATCGAGCGCTACGGTTCCCACCACACCGATGCCATCGTCACCGAGTCCTGGACCCTGGCGCGGCGCTTCATGGCCGAGGTGGACTCCAGCTCGGTGATGGTCAATGCCTCCACCCGCTTCGCCGACGGCTTCGAGTATGGCCTGGGGGCCGAGATCGGCATCTCCACCGACAAGCTCCACGCCCGCGGTCCGGTGGGCCTCGAGGGCCTGACCACCCGCAAGTACGTGGTGCTGGGCGATGGCCAGGTGCGCCAGTGACCCAGACGGGCCTGCGGGGGACGCGGCATGGCGGTGAGCGCCCGCCGCATATCGCCATGTTCGGCGGCACCTTCGACCCGGTGCATCTCGGTCACCTGCGCAGTGCCGTGGAGCTCCACGAGGCGTTGGGGCTGGACCGGGTGCACTTGATGCCCGCCAAGGCGCCGCCGCTGCGCGGCGCGCCGCGGGTGACGGGGGAGCAGCGCCTGGCGCTGCTGCGTCTGGGCATCGGCGACACCCCGGGCCTGGTGGCCGACGACCGCGAGCTGGCCCGCGAGGGGCCCTCCTACAGCGCCGACACCCTGGCCTCGCTGCGTGCCGAGTTCGGCGCCGGTGCGCGGCTGGTGATGGCGCTCGGCCATGACGCCTTCCTGCGCCTGGCCGACTGGCATGCCCCCGAGCGTCTCTTCGCGCTGGCCCACCTGGTGGTGGTCGACCGACCCGACCACGCGGCGCCCCTGGCGGCTCCCCTGGCACGCTTGATCGAGGGGCGCGAGGTGGCCGACGTTGCTTCGCTGATGGCCCGTCCGGCCGGGGGGCTGCTGCGCCTGCGGCTTCCCTCGCGCATGGCCATCTCGGCCACCGAGGTGCGACGCCGCCTCGAGGAGGGCAGGAGCGTGCGCTACCTGCTGCCCGAGGCGGTGGAGCGTCATATCCTGACCCATGGCCTCTACCGTCGCTGACGTCGATCGGGGCTCAGCCCCGAGCGGTGTCGCCATCCGCAATAGCCTGACAGGGACGGGAACGGACGCTGCCAGCGCAGGGTCAACCCGGTACAATGGCCATCAACGAAGGGCTGATGACGAAGAACCTATGCATATCGACGCACTCAAGACTCTAGCGCTGGACGCGCTGGAGGAACTCAAGGCCCGGGACATCGTCCAGCTGGACGTCTCCCGGTTGACCAGCGTGACCGACCTGATGGTGATTGCCAGCGGTACCTCGTCGCGGCACGTGGCGGCGCTGGCCAGCAATCTGGTGCAGAAGGCCAAGGAGGAGGGCGTGCAGCCGCGTGGCGTCGAGGGCGAGAATGGTGCCGACTGGGTGTTGGTCGACCTGGGCGACCTGGTGGTGCATGTGATGATGCCCGAGACGCGCCAGCTCTACGACCTCGAGCGCCTGTGGGCCGACCTGCCCAGCGACCTGGAGCGCGAAAGCGAGCTGTCCGGCGCATGAGGATCCGCCTGCTGGCGGTGGGGACCCGCATGCCGGCCTGGGTCACCGAGGGCGTCGAGGAGTACCGCAAGCGCCTGCCTCGCGACTTCGCCCTGGAGGTGGAGGAGATCGCCCCCGGGCAGCGTGGCAAGAACGCCGATGTGGGCCGTGCCGTCGCCCTGGAGGCCGAACGTCTCCAGGCGCGGCTGCGTGGCGACGAGCGAGTGGTGGCCCTGGAGGTGGGGGGCAAGGCCTGGAGCACCGAGCAACTGGCCGAGCAGGCCGAGACGTGGCGCCTGGACGGGCGCGACGTGGCGTTGCTGGTCGGTGGCCCCGATGGCCTGGCCCCCGACCTCTCCGCCCGGGCCGATCAGCGCTGGTCGCTGTCGCCGCTGACCCTGCCTCACCCGTTGGTGCGCATCCTGCTCGCCGAGCAGCTCTATCGCGCCTGGACCCTGCTGGTCGGCCATCCCTACCACCGTTGAGCCGCCATTCGCCTGACCGGGACCCCCATGCGCAACCCACGCCACAACCTCAAGAGCCCCGAGCAGGAGCTGCGGATCTTCCGGGTGCGTGCCCTGCTGGCCGCGGTGATCGTGTTCGCCCTCACCGGCCTGCTGATGGGCCGCCTCGCCTACCTGCAGGTGGTCCAGCACGAGGTCTTCACCACCCGCTCGGAGAAGAACCGCGTGCGGGTCGAGCCACTGCCGCCCACCCGCGGGCTGATCTACGACCGCAACGGCGTGCTGCTGGCCGAGAATCGCCCTACCTACAACCTCACCCTGGTGCGTGAGCGGGTCGAGGACCTGGATGCCACCCTGACGCGGCTGGTGGAGATCCTCGAACTGCCCGAGGAGGAGGCGGCGGCCTTCCGCGTGCGTTCCCGGCAGCGCCAGCGGCCCTTCCAGCCGGCCCTGCTGATGAGCGACCTGGACGAGGGGCAGATTGCCCGCCTGGCGGTCAACCGCCACCTGCTGCCCGGCGTCGAGGTGGAGGCCCAGCTGTTGCGCTACTATCCGGATGCCGAAGTGATGGCCCATGCCCTGGGCTACGTGGGCCGGATCAACGCCGAGGAGCTGGGGCGCCTGGACCCGGGGCGCTATGCCGGCACCCACTTCATCGGCAAGTCCGGCGTGGAACGCTTCTACGAGGAGGCGCTGCATGGCCAGGCGGGGCTGCGCAAGGTGGAGACCAACGCCCGCGGGCGCGTGCTGCGCGAACTGGGGCGCAACGATCCGGTGCCCGGCAAGGACCTGACCCTGACCCTGGACAAGGAGATGCAGGCGCTGGCCTATGAGCTGCTCGACGGGCGGCGCGGCTCCATCGTCGCCATCGCGCCCAGGACCGGCGAGATCCTGGCGATGGTCTCGGCCCCCGGCTTCGACAGCAACCAGTTCGTCACCGGCATCGACGTCGCCTCCTACCGGGGGCTGCAGGAGGACCTCGACCTGCCACTCTACAACCGCGCCATCCGTGGCCACTATCCGCCGGGGTCGACCATCAAGCCCTTCCTGGCCCTGGCCGGCCTGGCCGAGGGGGTCATCACCCCCGGCGAGACCATCTACGACCCCGGCTACTTCCAGCTGCCCAACGACAGCCGGCGCTACCGCAACTGGCTGCGCTGGGGGCATGGCCGGGTCGACCTGGAGCGCTCGATCGCGGTATCCAACAACACCTACTACTACAACCTGGCCCACGAGCTGGGCATCGACCGCCTGCACACGAACATGACGGCCTTCGGCTTCGGCACCCGGGTGGGCCACGACGTCTTCGGCGAGAGCGCCGCCCTGATGCCGTCCCGCGACTGGAAGCGCGAGCGCTACAACCAGCCCTGGTACCCCGGCGAGACCCTCTCGGTGGGCATCGGCCAGGGCTACTGGCAGGTCACCCCGCTGCAGCTCGCCACCGCCACGGCGGTGCTGGCCAACCGCGGCGACTGGGTCAGGCCACGCCTGGCCCGCCGCCTGGGCGAGGAGGAGGTGCCGGTGGCGTTGCCCGATACCCCGGAGGATATTCGCCTGGAGAACGAGGCCTGGTGGGATCGCGTGTTCTCGGGCATGGAGAAGGTGATATCCGGCAACGAGGGCACGGCGCGCCGTACCGGGGTGGGACTCGAGTACCGCATGGGGGGCAAGTCGGGTACCGCCCAGGTGTTCTCCCTGGGCCAGGACCAGAAGTACAACGCCGAGGAACTGGCCGAACGGCTGCGCGACCACGCCCTGTTCATGGCCTTCGCGCCGCTGGAGGACCCGCAGATCGCCGTGGCGGTGATCGTCGAGAACGCCGGCGGTGGCAGCACCCATGCCGCCCATCTGGCCAGGGCGATGACCGATGCCTGGCTACTGGAAGAGGAGGAGCCCGACGTGGAGGAGTTGCGTGAGGCGATGGAGGAAGACGATGGCAGCGTGGCGGGGAACTGAACCATGGCCCTGAACGATCTGACCCGGGCCTGGCGCCCCCATCCCGTGAGGCCGCCGGCCAGTGGCATGAGCCGCCGCCGGGGGCTCTGGGAGCGCGTGCACCTGGATCCCTGGCTGTTCGGCATGCTGTTGCTGTTGATGGCGGCGGGGCTGGTGGTGCTCTACAGCGCCAGCGGTCAGCGCATCGAGACGGTGATGGCCCAGGGGATCCGTTTCGGCGTGGCGCTCGGCGTGATGGTGGTGATCGCCCAGTTCTCTCCGGCCACGCTGCTGCGCTGGGCCCTGCCGGCCTACCTGGTCGGCGTGATGTTGCTGGTGGCGGTGGAACTGGTGGGCGACATGGGCATGGGGGCCCGGCGCTGGCTGACGATCCCCGGCGTCATCCGCTTCCAGCCCTCGGAGATGATGAAGCTGGCCATGCCGCTGATGGTGGCGGCCTACCTCAGCCGCCGGGAGTTGCCGCCGCGTCTCAAGGATCTGCTCGCCTGTGCGGTGATCATCGGCGTGCCGGTGGTGCTGATCGCCAAGCAGCCGGATCTCGGTACCTCCCTGCTGGTGGCGGCCGCGGCGGTCTTCGTGGTGCTGCTGGCGGGGCTCTCCTGGCGGGTCATCGGCGTGCTCGCCGCCCTGGCGGCGGCGGCGCTGCCGTTGCTGTGGATGAACCTGCACGATTACCAGCGTCAGCGGGTGCTGACCTTCCTCGACCCCAACAGCGACCCCCTGGGCTCCGGCTGGAACATCATCCAGTCGACCACCGCCATCGGCAGCGGCGGGGTGTTCGGCAAGGGCTGGCTGGAGGGTACCCAGTCCCAGCTGGAGTTCCTGCCCGAGCGCCATACCGACTTCATCGTCGCCGTGCTGGGCGAGGAATTCGGCCTGGTGGGCATGCTCGCCTTCCTGCTGCTCTACCTGATGATCGTCAGCCGCGGCCTGTGGCTGGCCGCCGAGGCCCAGGACACCTTCGGACGGCTGGTGGCGGGCAGCATCATCCTGACCTTCTTCATCTATGTCTTCGTCAACGTGGGCATGGTCAGCGGTATCCTGCCGGTGGTCGGCGTGCCGCTGCCCCTGGTCAGCTATGGCGGTACCTCCAGCGTGACCTTGATGGCCGGTTTCGGTATTCTCATGGCCATCAATGCCCACCGGCGGCTGCTGCCCCGCTAGGCATCCAGACACAGCATCAGGGAGAGGCAGCGCATGGCGGTGTCCCGCATTCATGGAGCGAAGGCGTTGGTCGCGACGGCCGGGCTCGGGTTGTCGCTGCTCGTGCCGATGGCAGGTGCGGCGGAGTTCGATCCCCAGCGCCATGCCGGTGCCCGTGCGCTGGTCAGTGAGCTGGCCGAGGCCGGCATCGACCGGGCCTGGCTGGAGGCTGCACTGCGCGAGGCGCGCCTGCGCCCGGCGGTGCTCGAGGCCATGTCCGGGGCCGCCGAGCGGCGCCTGCGCTGGGACGAGTATCGCGACATCTTCCTCGACGCCGAACGCATCCACGCCGGCGTCGCCTTCCTCGAGACCCATCGCGACGCCTTCCGGCGGGCGGAGGCCGAGTACGGCGTGCCCGAGGAGATCGTCGCCGCCATCCTTGGCGTGGAAACCCGCTACGGACGCATCACCGGCGACCACCGGGTGATCGATTCCCTGGCCACCCTGGCGTTCCACCATCCGTCCCGTGGCGATTTCTTCCGCGGCGAGCTCGGCGCCTTCCTGGAGATCGCCCACGAGCAGGAGGTCGCTCCCGGCGAGCCGCAGGGCTCCTACGCCGGTGCCATGGGCTACCCGCAGTTCATCCCCACCAGCTACCGCGCCTATGCCGTGGACTTCGACGACGACGGCCTGCGCGATCTCTGGACCAATCCGGTGGATGCCATCGGCAGCGTGGCCAACTACTTCGCCGAGCACGGCTGGCGCCCGGACGAGCCCCTCTATCATGATGCCGAGGGGCCGGGGGCGCCGCCGGACGACATCGTCTTCAACCGGGCGGCGCGTCCGCCCGGCGTGGCGGCCGGCGCGCTCCGGGCGGCCGGCATCACGGTGCCGGAGGCACTCGCCGACGACCACCGCCTGCTGCCCGTGGCGCTGGAGGACGGCGCGGATCGCTGGCGCTATGTGCTGGGCGAGTACAACTTCTACGTCATCACCCGTTACAACCACAGTCACCTCTATGCCATGGCGGTGACCGAGCTGGCCGAGGCCATCGAGGCGGCCCGGGAGCTCGGCAGTCACTGGCTGGAGGCGGTGGATACCGACGGGAAGGAGGCGCCATGACCCATCGTTGCATCCCGTTGCTCTTGGTGATCCTGCTGGCCGGCTGTGCCGGTGGAGGAGGGCAGGTACCCTCCGAGGAGCGTGCCGCGGCGTCGAGCGCTGCCTCGTCGGGCGGCGGCCGCTACGCGCTGTCCGGCGACGCCTATCCCGAGGAGCCCCCCGACGTCAGCGAGGTGCCCGATGCCGTGCCGCGCCGCGAGGCCCCCTCGCGTGCCGGCAACCGCTCCACCTACCAGGTGTGGGGCAAGACCTACCGGGTGATGGACGATGCCCGCGGCTATGCCAAGCAGGGCACGGCCTCCTGGTACGGCGAGAAGTTCCACGGCTACGCCACCTCCAACGGCGAGATCTACGACATGTACAAGATGTCCGCCGCCCACCGCTCGCTGCCGCTGCCGACCTATGCCCGGATCACCAGCCTGGACAACGGCCGCTCGGTGATCGTGCGGGTCAACGACCGTGGTCCCTTCCACAACGATCGCGAGATCGACCTCTCCTACGCCGCCGCGGCGCGCCTCGACATCCTCGATCGCGGCACCGGCCGGGTGAGGGTCGAGGCGATCGACGTCGAGCGCTGGCTCGCCGAGAACGGCGACGGCAGCGGCGGCGAAGCAGGTCGCCCGGCACCCATGGCCGAGCCCGCCCGGGAGGCGGCGGGGCAGGTGGCGGCTGCCTCGGCCGAGCACCATTCGCCGCCTGCCGCCACGCAGTCGCCTACCGTGGCCAACAGCCGGGGCGCTCCGGTCTACCTGCAGGTGGCGGCCCTGGGCTCCGCCCGGAATGCCCAGGCGCTAAAGTCGCGCCTGCAGGGTGAGCTGTCGCATCCGGTGCGCGTGGCCACGGAGCCGGGCATGCACCGCGTCCAGGTCGGCCCCATCGCCCGCACCGACCAGGTGGAGCCGGTACGCGAGGCGCTGCGTCGCGCCGGCTTCGAACAGAGCTTCATAGTCAAGGAGGCCGAATGATCGGCCGCCGCCCGCTTCCCTTCGATGGTCCTGACGAGATTCGCCCCATGAGAGAGCTGTTTTCCCTTCGCCCCTTCCGGTTCCTGACGGTGTTGGTGGCCTGTCTGATGCTGGTGGTCCCGCCAGCGGCCATGGCCCAGGAAGTCCCGGTTCCCCAGCCACAGACCCTGATCCCGTCGCCGCCACAACTGGCGGCGAGTTCCTGGATCCTGCTGGACGCCGACAGCGGCAAGGTGTTGGTGGAGCACAACGCCGACGAGCGCTTGCCGCCGGCCAGCCTGACCAAGCTGATGACCGCCTACCTGGTGGAGCGGGAGCTGGATCGCGGCAACATCACCATGGACGACATGGTGGAAGTGAGCGAGAAGGCGTGGCGTACCGGTGGTTCCAAGATGTTCATCGAGGTGGGGGCCCAGGTGTCCATCCGCGACCTGCTCTACGGCATCATCATCCAGTCGGGCAACGACGCCAGCGTCGCCGTGGCCGAGCACCTGGCCGGCGGCGAGGAGCCCTTCGCCGACCTGATGAATCAGCACGCCACCCGTCTGGGGCTGAGCAACACCAACTTCCGCAACGCCACCGGCCTGCCGGATGACGAGCATTACTCCTCGGCGCGTGACATGGCGCTGCTGTCGCGCCATATCATCAACGATTATCCCGAGCACTACGCCACCTACGCCGAGAAGTACTTCACCTACAACGACATCCGCCAGCCCAACCGCAACCGCCTGTTGTGGCGGGATGCCAGCGTGGACGGCCTCAAGACCGGCCATACCGAGGCGGCGGGCTACTGCCTGGTGGCCTCGGCCAAGCGCGATGACATGCGCCTGATCTCGGTGGTGATGGGCACGAGTTCCGAGGAAGCGCGCGCCCAGGAGACCCAGAAGCTGCTCAGCTTTGGCTTCCGCTACTACGAGACCCTCAAGCTCTATGACCGCGGCTCGGTGCTCAACACCCCGCGGGTGTGGGGCGGCGAGATCAACGAGCTGCGCGTGGGGGTCGACCAGGACGTGGTGATGACGGTGCCGCGGGCCCGCAACGAGGAGCTCACCGCCCGCCTGGACATCCAGGGCGACCTGGAGGCGCCGATCGGGCAGGGCCAGCGCGTCGGCACCCTGGAGGTGCGCCTCGGCGAGGAGGTGGTCGGCGAGCAGCCCCTGGTGGCCCTGGAGGCGGTCGAGGAGGGCGGCTTCTTCAAGAAGCTGATCGACCAGGTGCAGCGCTTCTTCAGCAACCTGATCGACGGCTGGTTCGATTAAGAGTCCGGCGGCCTCCAGTCGCGTTGGTAGGAGGGCAGCTCCGCTGCGCGACTGGCGCCGTCAGGCGCCCGGAGACGTTGCCCGACGCGGGATGGCCGCTGCCGGGAGGCCTGCGGCCTCCATCGCCCAGCAGAGCTGGCCTCCTACAATGTGCCCTCGCCCCCAGGCGCTGGCTTGCGTAAAATGGCCGTGAATCCTCGAATCACGAGCCCCGCGATGAACGACAAGTCGCTGCGCGACCTGCGCCGTCCCAGCCGCCCGGCCTCCGGCAAGCCGCCGAAGATCACCTTCCCCTGCCGCTATCCGCTCAAGGTGGTGGGGGATGCCGCCGAGGACTTCGCGGCGGAGGTCTGCCAGATCGTCAGCCGCCACGATCCCGACTTCGATCCGGCCCGCCTGGAGGTGGTGGCGAGCCGCAACGGTCGCTTCCAGTCGGTGCGCGTGACCATTCGGGCCACCGGCGAGGCGCAGTTGCAGGCGCTCTTCCAGGAACTCAAGGCCACCGGCCGCGTGCACATGGTGGTCTGAGGATGGCGCCGAACGTCCTGCCGCCGGTCGAGCTGCATCGTCTCGGCCGGCGTCCCTACCAGCCCGTCTGGCAGGCGATGCGCGAGCTCACCGACAGCCGCGGCGCCGACACGCCCGACCAGTTCTGGCTGGTGGAGCACGATCCGGTGTTCACCCAGGGCCAGGCCGGCAGGCCGGAGCACCTGCTGATGCCGGGTGACATCCCGGTGGTACAGACCGACCGCGGCGGCCAGGTGACCTACCACGGGCCCGGGCAGGTGGTGCTCTACCCGTTGATCGACGTGCGCCGCGCCCGGCTCGGCGTGCGCGACCTGGTCAGCGGTCTGGAGAACGCGGTGATCGCCCTGCTGGCCCGGCATGGTGTCGAGGCCCGGGCGCGCCCGGATGCCCCGGGCGTCTACGTGGGCGAGGCCAAGATCGCCTCGCTGGGCCTGCGCATCCGCCGCGGCGGCAGCTTCCATGGCGTGGCGCTCAACGTCGACGGCGACCTCGCGCCCTTCCAGCGCATCAACCCCTGTGGCCATGCCGGCATGGCCATGACCCGCCTGTCCGACCTGGTGGACGACCGCCCCGGCGTCGAGGCGGTGGGGGAGGCGCTGGCCGAGTGCCTGGCCCTGGAGCTGGGGCGGGAGTTGGGCAGCGCCGAGTGCTCGGCGCTCAACCGACGTTGATGGCGGGAATGCGGCTCGCGTCGGGCTCCTGGCCGGGTACCTCGGCGGGGGCGGCCAGGCCCAGGTTGTTCTTCTCGAACACCCGGTCGGCGCGATAGCTGGAACGCACCAGGGGGCCGGAGGCCACCTCCATGAAGCCCTTCTCCAGGCCGAGCCGGCGATAGCGCTCGAACTCCTCGGGGCTGACCCAGCGCTCCACCGGCAGGTGGTTGCGGGTCGGGCGCAGGTACTGGCCCAGGGTGACGATGTCCACGCCGATGGCACGCAGGTCGTCGAAGGTGGCGAGGATCTCCTCGTCGGTCTCGCCCAGGCCCAGCATCAGGCTGGTCTTGGTCAGCACCGCGGGCTTGTAGGCCTTGGCGTGGGCCAGCACGTCGAGGGTCTTACGGTAGCCGGCGCGGGGATCGCGCACCCGCCGGGTGAGGCGTTCCACGGTCTCGACGTTCTGGGCGAATACCTCCAGGCCGGAGTCCACCACCCGCTCGATGGCCGAATGGGTGCCGTCGAAGTCGGGGGTCAACGCCTCGACCACCACCTCGGGCGTGTTGGCCTTGATGGCGCGGATGCAGTCGGCGTAGTGGCCGGCACCGCCGTCGTCCAGGTCGTCGCGGTCCACCGAGGTCAGCACCACGTAGCGCAGCCCCATCAGCTCCACCGACTCGGCGGTGTTGGTCGGCTCCTCGGGATCCAGCCAGCCCCCGGGGTTGCCGGTGTCTACTGCGCAGAAGCGGCAGGCGCGGGTGCACACCGAGCCCATCAGCATGATGGTCGCCGTGCCGTTGCTCCAGCACTCGCCCATGTTGGGGCAGTGCGATTCGGCACAGACGGTGCTCAGGCGATGCTCCTTGACGTTGCGCTTGACCGCCTCGAAGCGCTCGCCGCCGGGGATCTGGGCGCGTAGCCACTTGGGCTTGCGGCCCGGGTCGCCGCCCTCGGCCTGTTGCCTGCTCTGCTTGATACCGTCCTTGATGGCGGCGAAGCCGTGCTCGGTACGGAACTTCTCGCCGCTGGAGACGTGTTTCGAGGTCCTGTCGCTCATAGCGTGTGTGAGCCCCTCCGCTCGGCGTCTGCCCGGGCCGTGACGGCCGATACGACGATCGTCGCCGGGGATCACCCGGCCGGGCCCGCGTGGCGCGCTGCTGATGGTTTCTGGAAATCGCTGCCTAATCTACCACAGCTGGCACATTTCGGCATGGAAGAGACAGGACTCATCAGGACAATCGCAGATATCGGCATCGCTCGGGGGAGACGGTAATCTCCTCTTCGGCTTGTCCCCGGCGCTCCTCGCTATGGGCATCTGCATTTGCCCTGGCGATAGTTCTACAAGACTCGTCGTGTGATCGGATATGCGCTATATTGCAACGCAGCAAAGCGCGTTGGCGAATCGCCATGTGATCTCCCTTTCCCTGACCGCCAACGCCAGGAGCCCGTGATGAACCTTCCGATGCCGACCCCTCCGGCCGACGCGCTCTCCTTGCTGGACCCGTTCGGGTTCGGGCGTGCCGCCGGCCGCTACTGGCTGGATGCCGTCGAGCGCAGCGTGCTGTTCATGGACGTGATGCGTGTGCGCGGCAATCAATACCTGGAACACCTCGAGCAGACAAAGCCCAGCGTGCTGGGCTTTGACACCGAGGTGCTGCTCGACGGTCGCGACCTGCCGCGGCCGGTGAACTACGAACTGCTGCGCATCCGGCCCCCCGAGGGGCAGCCCACCGACCCGCAGATGCGCCCCTTCGTGGTGGTCGATCCCCGTGCCGGTCACGGCCCGGGGATCGGCGGCTTCAAGCCTGACAGCGAGATCGGCGTGGCGCTGCGCGCCGGCCATCCCTGCTACTTCATCGGCTTCCTGCCGTTTCCCGAGCCGGGGCAGACCGTGGAGGACGTGGTGGAGGCCGAGGTCGCCTTCCTGCGTCACGTCAACGAGCGCCATGCCGAGCTCTCCGAGAGGCCGATGGTGGTAGGCAATTGCCAGGCCGGCTGGCAGGTCATGATGGCCGCCTCCCTGGAGCCCCACCTGTTCGGCCCCATCCTCATCGCCGGCGCCCCGCTCTCCTACTGGGCCGGCGAACGGGGTGGCGCGCCCATGCGCTACACCGGTGGCATGACTAGCGGCAGCTGGACGACCGCGATGCTCAGCGATCTGGGCGATGGCAAGTTCGACGGCGCCTGGCTGGTGCAGAACTTCGAGCGCCTCAATCCGGCCAATACCTGGTGGACCAAGCAGTACCGGCTCTACGCCAACATCGACACCGAGGCGGAGCGCTACCTGGAGTTCGAACGCTGGTGGGGCGGCCACGTGGTGCTGGGCGGCGACGAGATCCAGTACATCGTCGACAATCTCTTCGTCGGCAATCGCCTCTCGACCGCCCAGCTGGTGACCTCCGACGGCCGGCGCATCGACCTGCGCAACGTGCGCTCGCCGGTGGTGGTGTTCTGCTCCCGGGGCGACGACATCACCCCGCCGCCCCAGGCGCTGGGCTGGGTGCGCGACCTCTACGAAGGTACCGAGGACATCGTCGCCAACGAGCAGACCATCGTCTACTGCGTCCACGATACCACCGGCCACCTGGGGATCTTCGTGTCCGGCAGCGTGTCGCGCAAGGAGCACGTCGAGTTCACCGCCAACATGGACTACATCGACGTGCTGCCGCCGGGCCTCTACGAGACCTCCATCTCCGAGGCCGCCCAGCGCGACGACGCCGAGCTGATCGATCGCGACTACCTGCTGGAATTCACCCCGCGCAGCGTCGAGGAGCTCGATGCGGAAGTCCAGCCCCTGGCCGAGGATGACCGGCGCTTCGCCACGGTGGCGCGGCTCTCCGAGATCAACCTGGGGCTCTACCGGCTCTTCGTGCAGCCCTGGATACGCGCCCTGGCCACCCCCGAGTCGGCGCGCTGGATGCGTCGCATGCATCCCAATCGCCTGGGCTATCGGCTGCTCTCGGATCGCAATCCGCTGATGACGGCGATCCCGGTGCTGGCCGATCGAATCCGCGCCGATCGCCACCCGGTGGACGAGGACAACCTCTTCCGAGTGCTCGAGCACATCGTCTCCGGCCAGATCACCCGCGGCCTCGATGCCTGGCGCGACCTGCGCGATGGCAGTGCGGAGCGGCTGTTCCTGGACGTCTACGGCCAGCCGCTGCTGCAGTCCCTGGTGGGGCTGGGCGGCGACGCCCATGCGCATCACCGCCGCCCGGGGGCCGAGCCGGAGCATCGACGCTTCATCGAGCGGCGCCGCGACGAGCTTCGCGCCAAGATCGCTGCCGGCGGTAGCCACGAGGCGGTGATCCGTGCCCTGATCTACGTGCTGGGCGGGGCCCCCTCCACCGACGAGCGTAACTTCAAGCGGCTCCGGGCCTCGCATGCCGAGCTGGAGCCCCAGCTGTCGCTGGCCGACTTCAAGTGCCTCATGCGCGAGCAGTTCTTCATCCTCAAGCTGGATCGCGAGGCGGCCGTCGAGGCGCTGCCCGCGCTGCTCGACGGCCAGACGGCCGAGCAGATCGCCGCGCACCTCGAGCATATCGAGCACGTGCTGGCGGCGAGCGGCGAACTCACGGCGCATTCGGCCGATCGCCTGGTCCGGGTGCGGTCGCTTTTCGAACAGGCCATCGACCAGGCGCCGCTGCTCGAGGCCGAGGCGCGTGCCGAGGCCGAGGACTGGGTCGGCCATCAGGCCCAGGCCCAGTCGCTGGCCTTCAGCAGCGTGGAGGAGTTGATGGAGTCACGCCCGGCGGAGGAGCCCGTGAAGCCGGTCGCGTCCGAGGCGGATGGCGACGCCGATACCACAGAGAACGTTGAGTCGAAGCCCGACCGCTCATCCCGTGCCAAGGGCGGCGCGGCCGCCGACGGCAAGGGCGGGGCGGCGACCCCCCGTTCCCCGCGCAAGCGCAACCCCACGCGTCGCAAGCCGGAGGGCGGCGGCCGGCGTTGAGCGCCGCCCCGTGACTCGTGTCTTCGACGCCCCCGTCGCCCCGTGCGGCGGGGGCGTCGTCGTAAGCGCCGGTCTTGCCCGGGCGGAGTCGGCGGTCTAGGGTCAGAGGGCCGGCGGGCGCTCACGACTGGCGTGACGCCGAGCGCTGGGGTAGGGTAAGCGCATTTTTCGCCGCCCGACAGGACGGTACGCAATCTCCAGGCAAGGGCTGCGGGCCCGTGTCATCGACACTTTGTGGAGCACTATGGGCAAGTCACTGGTCATCGTCGAGTCGCCGGCCAAGGCCAAGACGATCAACAAGTATCTCGGCAGCGACTTCATCGTGAAGTCGAGCGTGGGTCATATCCGTGACCTGCCGACCAGCGGCTCGGGCAAGGCGGCCTCCGACCCCAAGGAGCGCGCCCGCCAGGCCGCGGCCACGCGCAGGATGTCGCCGGAGGAGAAGGCGGAGTACAAGAAGCAGAAGGCCCAGGACCAGTTGATCCGCCGCATGGGCATCGACCCCGAGCACGGCTGGCAGGCCACCTACGAGATCCTGCCCGGCAAGGAGAAGGTGGTCGCCGATCTCAAGAGGCTCGCCGACAAGGCCGATGCCGTCTATCTCGCTACCGACCTCGACCGCGAGGGGGAGGCCATCGCCTGGCACCTGCGCGAGACCATCGGCGGCGACGAGGCGCGCTACCGGCGCGTGGTGTTCAACGAGATCACCAAGAACGCCATCCGTGAGGCCTTCCAGGATCCCGGCAACCTCAACATCCCGCGGGTCGAGGCGCAGCAGGCGCGGCGCTTCCTCGACCGGGTGGTGGGCTTCATGCTCTCGCCGCTGCTGTGGGCCAAGGTCGCCCGCGGCCTCTCCGCCGGCCGCGTGCAGTCGGTGGCCATGCGCCTGATCGTCGAGCGCGAGCGCGAGATCCACGCCTTCGTGCCCGAGGAGTTCTGGGACGTCCACGCCGACCTGGTCGCGCGATCCGGTGAGTCAGGCGGGGAACCGATCCGCTTCGAGCTGGTGCGCCAGGACGGCCGGGCCTTCCGGCCCACCTCCGAGGCCGAGACCCTGGAGCGTATCGCGGCCCTGCGCCAGGCCGCGCTTGCGATCACCGCGCGTGAAGACAAGCCGACCCGCTCGAAGCCGGGCGCGCCCTTTATCACCTCGACGCTGCAGCAGGCCGCCAGCGGCCGGCTGGGCTTCTCGGTCAAGAAGACCATGACGCTCGCCCAGCGGCTCTACGAGGCGGGCTATATCACCTACATGCGTACCGACTCCACCAACCTCTCGCGGGACGCGGTGGAGAGCGTGCGCGACTTCATCGGGGACGAGTACGGCGGCCGCTACCTGCCCGAGGCCCCCAACCGCTACTCCAGCAAGGAGGGCGCCCAGGAGGCCCACGAGGCGATCCGTCCCTCCGACGTCGCCCGTCGCGCCACCGACCTGGCCGGCATGGAACGCGATGCCGAGCGTCTCTACGAGTTGATCTGGCGCCAGTTCGTGGCCTGCCAGATGACCCCGGCGGAGTACCTGTCCTCCACCCTGACCGTGGAGGCCGATGGCTACGAGCTGAAGGCCAAGGGTCGGGTGCTCAAGTTCGACGGCTATACCCGGGTGATGAAGCCCGCCGGCCGGAACGAGGACCAGGCGCTGCCCGACCTGGCCGAGGGCACGCCGATGCGCCTCGAGGCGCTGGATCCGCAGCAGCACTTCACCAAGCCGCCGGCTCGCTACACCGAGGCGAGTCTGGTCAAGGAGCTGGAGAAGCGCGGCATCGGCCGGCCCTCCACCTACGCCTCGATCATCTCCACCATCCAGGATCGCGGCTATGTCAGGCTCGAGAACCGCCGCTTCTATGCCGAGAAGCTCGGCGACATCGTCACCGAGCGCCTCAAGGAGTCCTTCCCCGACCTGATGGACTACTCCTTCACCGCGCGCATGGAGGACAGCCTCGACGAGGTGGCCGAGGGCGAGCGCAACTGGCGTGGGCTGCTCGACGCCTTCTACGCCGAGTTCAAGAAGGAGCTCGCCGAGGCCGAGAGCGAGGAGGGCATGCGCCCCAACCAGCCGGTGCCCACCGACGTCGATTGCCCCAGCTGCGGGCGCAAGATGCAGATCCGCACCGCCTCCACCGGGGTCTTCCTGGGCTGCTCGGGCTATAACCTGCCGCCCAAGGAGCGCTGCAAGACCACCATCGACCTGTTGCCGGGCGAGGAGGCGGTGGCCGCCGATGCCGACGAGGAGGCCGAGACCGATGCGCTGCGTGCCAAGCACCGCTGCCCCAAGTGCGGCACGGCCATGGACAGCTACCTGATCGACGAGATGCGCAAGCTGCACATCTGCGGCGACAGCCCGGACTGCGACGGCCACGAGGTGGAGAAGGGCAAGTTTCGCATCAAGGGCTATGACGGGCCCACCATCGAGTGCGACAAGTGCGGCAGCGAGATGCAGCTCAAGAGCGGGCGCTTCGGCAAGTACTTCGGCTGCACCAACGAGGCGTGCAAGAACACCCGCAAGCTGCTGCGCAACGGCGAGGTGGCGCCGCCCAAGATGGACCCCATCCCCATGCCGGAGCTGGCCTGCCAGAAGGTCGACGATCACTATGTGCTGCGCGACGGGGCCAGCGGCCTGTTCCTGGCGGCGAGCAAGTTCCCCAAGAACCGCGAGACCCGCCCGCCGCTGGTGCGCGAGCTCAAGGCCCATGCCGAGGAGCTGCCCGACAAGTATCGCTACCTGCTGGATGCCCCCAGCGAGGACCCGGACGGCCGCCCCGCCCAGATCCGCTTCTCGCGCAAGGCCAAGGAGCAGTTCGTGATGACCGACGAGGACGGCAAGGCCACCGGCTGGAAGGCGACCTTCGATGGCGGCAAGTGGCAGGTGGAGGACAAGCGCAAGTGACCCCGAGAGCCCGTACCAACCAACTGCTCTACCAGGCCGAACTGTTGCTCCAGACGCCCGCCGGCGACGACGAGCACGCCGAGGCGCGGCGCATGGCCGGCGAGGAGGGAGCGCTCGCGCTCACCGAGCTGGCGCTGGAATCGCTGCTGCGCGAGGTAACCGAGCATGCCGCCCTCGAGCGCCACGACTGGCGCGAGCTGCTGGGCCCCCAGGGCGCCGGCATCGCCGAGCTGCATCGCCTGCGCGAGCTGGCCACCCGCGAGGACAGCTGGCTCGCCTGGCTACTCGCCAGGCTCGCGGCGTTGCACGAGAGTGACGGCGTGGCCCGCCGCCGCAGCGGTGCCGCCCAGGGATTGATCGCCGTGGGCAGCGGGGCGGCACTGGCCGAGGAGCTGGCGTGGTGCCTGGGCGAGGCCAAGGCCGAGATCGCGGCCCTGCGCCAGACCAGCGAGGAGTGGTAGCGCCCTCCGGTCGTTGACAGGCGTCGAGCGGCTCGCCGTCGCCTTGGCTAGGATGAAGACAGGCGCCCGGCGACGGGCCCTCGACGACCAAGGAGACGAACATGACCGAACAGATCCTGTCGCCCAAGATGCTCGGTTACTGGACGGATGCCAACCTCAAGGAGGCCCCGGACGAATCGGGCATCTATTGTGTGCTGCGTGCCGCCCGGGATCCCGAAAGCGAGGAGATGGCGGTCCAGGAGCTGCTCCGCGTGGGCGAGCACCGCAGCGCCCGCTTCGGCATCCAGAACGACGAGACGCGTGAGCGCTGGCACGCCTTCCTGCGGCCCGGCGAGGAGCTCTGGTACTCGGTGGGGCTGTGCGGCAAGGCCAACCGCGAGCGGCTGATGGCGGCGATGATCAACTCCCACAAGCCGCGCTTCAACGGTCACAGCCCCTTCCTGGAGCGTTTCCCCTTCGACGAGACTACCGTCCACCTCTACGGCAAGAAGGACATGCTGCAGAGTATCTTCACCGTGATGCGCCAGGACTGAAGACGAGGCCACGTATGCTGCCGGCTGACCCGGTGGCATCATCCCGGCGGGCAGGATGGGCGCCTTGCACCTGGGCTGTAGGGGGCCGCTCCCGACGGGGCTCGTACGCCGGAGGACTCCATGCCCGATGATCCGTTACTGGGGCAGCGCCTACTGCCCCGCCTGCTGCCCCTGATCGAGGCCCCCGCCGGGTCCGGCGAGGAGGTACTGGAAGCCCATGCCCTGCTCGAGGACGCCCTGCGAACCCGGGCCACCGACATCCACCTCGATCCCCTTCAAGAGAGCCTGCGCATTCGTCTGCGGATCGATGGCCGAGTGATCGAGGCGCTGCGCGTCGATGCCGGGCTGGGAGCCCGCCTCACCAACCAGTTCAAGGTGCTGGCGGGCCTCGACCCGGTGCCTTCCATGACAGCGGTGGACGGCAGCTTCAGTTGGCCGCCGGGCGAGGAGGGACGCGAGGAAGCCTTCCTGCGCGTCACGGCGGTGGGCTGCGTGGCGGGGGAGAAACTGGCGATCCGCTTCCTGGCGCCGCCGGCCACCTTCCACGATACCCTGTCGCTGGGCATCGGCGAGGAGGGGGCCCACGGCATCCGGCGCTGGATGGATGCCACCGGGGGCATGCTGCTGGTGGCCGGCCCCACGGGCGCCGGCAAGACCACCACCCTCTATACCCTGCTCAACCAGCTGCGTCTCGAGGAGGGGCACGTGGTCACCCTCGAGGACCCGGTGGAGTACGAGATTCCCGGCATCAACCAGGTGCAGGTGGACGAGGCCAAGGGGCTGGACTTCCCCTCCGGCGCGCGGTCGTTGCTGCGCCTCGATCCGGACTATGTGCTGCTGGGTGAGATTCGTGATCCGGAGTCCGCGCGCGCTGCCCTCAACGTCGCGGGCAGTGGTCGCTCGCTGATGGGCACCCTGCATAGCCGCGATGCGGTGGGGGTCGTCTCCTCGCTGCGACAGCTGGGGCTGAGGGATGCTGAGATCGGCGCCAACCTGGGCCTGGTGGTATCGCAGCGGCTGGTCAGGCGGCTCTGCACGCACTGCCGGGAGCGTCGCCCCTTGCCCGAGCGGGAAGCCGTATGGCTCGACGCCATGGACATGCACTTGCCCGAGGAGGCATGGCAGCCGGTCGGCTGCGACCACTGCGACGGCCTGGGCTTCCGCGGGCGCACGGGGGTGTTCGAGGCGTGGCAGCCCACCGCCGAGGACCACAGCCTGATCATGCGCCATGCCGACGAGTCCCGGTTGCGCCGTGCCTTGGTGGAACGCGGTGAGACCCTGATGCTGCAGGAAGGCCTGGCCAAGGCCGAGCAGGGGATCACCTCCCTGCGCGAGGTGTTGCGCATGGGGGCGATCCTGCCGGCCTGAGGCGTCCCTTGGGATAGCTGTCGGCTCGAGGGAACAGCTGACAAGAGAGGGGCTTTTGCGCTATAAACGTCAGCGGATTTTCGACGCCCGTCGCCGTACTCGGCGGCGGGGTGACCCTAACCTTGTGAACCGGACCAAGATGACATCCCTCTCGCGACGCCGCTTCGCCCAGTTGGCCCTGGGCGCCCCCCTGGTGGTGCTCGGCGCCGACCCGGCCCGGGCCAACCTGATCGAGACCCAGCTGGAGCGTGCCCACCTGCCGCGGCATGCCGGCGAGCGCTGGGTGCTGATCGACGACCGTCAGGCGACCCTGACCGTCTATAACGGCAACCGCGAGCTGGAGCGCTTCGCGCCGATCTCCCTGGGGCGCGGCGGCGCTCGCCTCACCCGTCGGCGTGGCAGTAATGCGACGCCCATGGGCGAGTTCCGGGTCAATCGCTTCAACCACGAGAGCGACTGGCACATCTTCATCGGTCTCGATTACCCGACGCCCACCCATGCCCGGGTGGCGCTCGACGAGGGCGTCTATACCCAGCAGGACTACGACGATTACTTCAGCTACTATCGCCGCCACGGTTATCCGCCCCAGGACACCGCACTGGGCGGGTTCATCGGCCTGCACGGTGTCGGCAAGGGCGATCCTGATATCCATCGCCAGTTCCACTGGACCCAGGGGTGCGTGGCGGTGACCGATGCCCAGATCGAGCGCCTGGCCGACGTGATCGGCATTGGCACGCGCGTCGTGATCCGCTAGGCTGTTACATGCGCAAGGGACGTTGAAAGCGATGGACAAGCGCCGTTGCGTATAATAAAACAGCGTTTGACTCCTGTGCTTGTCAGCACAAGTCGCTGCAGAATAGCCTGCATCCGCAGGAAGGAAGCCTGAAGTCAGGCACTCACCAACGCAGTACCAAGGAAGACCGAGGAGAACACCATGACTCTGAAGACCACCCTGAAGCTGACCGCCGCCGCTGCCTCTCTGGCCGTTCTGGCTGGCTGTGCCTCCAACAGCGCCCTGGAAGAGGTCCGTCAGACCGCCGAGACCGCTCAGGCTGACGCCGCCGAGGCCCGCAGCATCGCGGTTCAGGCGCAGAACACCGCCAACCAGGCACAGCGTGACGCCCAGGCGGCTCTGCAGATGTCCGAGCAGAACCGTGACGAGATGAACCGCATGTTCCAGCGCTCCATGCAGAAGTAAGCAGGAGCGCCGGCATCACCCTGGGGTGATGGCGGTTCTGCCGTAAAAGAAAACCCCGCCTCGGCGGGGTTTTCTCGTTAGTCAGCGCAGGTCCTACGGGCAGCGCCCAGCGCTAGGCGCTCATCGCTCGCTGACCTGGAGCTCCTCGAACAGCTCCGGCGGCTCGGGCTCGGCCGGCGTGGGCTCCTCGCTGGCGGCCTGCAGCAGCGAGACGATCTGGCCGTCGGGGGCCTCCACCAGTTCGCGCAGTCGGGCGTAGTCCACCGGCGGCTGCTCCTCGCCGAAGGCGCGGGTCACCGTCTCGATGGCGTTGATCAGCGGCTCGAAGCTGCCCTGGTTCTCCTCCAGCTGCGGGTAGGACTGGGCATAGAGCACGCCCTCATCGGACCAGCCGGCCTTGAACGGCTGGTCGATGATGTTCACCTTGGTGCCGCTGGGCACGCGCTCGTAGAGCGACTCGATGTCCTCCGGGAACATGCGGATGCAGCCGCGGCTGACGCGCATGCCCACGCCCTCGGGCTTGTTGGTGCCGTGGATCAGGTAGCTGGGGATCCCCAGCAGGATGGCGTGGCTCCCCAGGGGGTTGTCGGGGCCCGGCGGCACCACCTCGGGGGCCGGCTCGCCGCGTTCGGCGGCCTCGCGACGCATCGAGGCGGGCGGCGACCAGGCGGGATCCTTGACCTTGACGGTGGTCTTGGTGACGCCGACGGGGGTGGAGAATTCCTCGCGGCCGACGCTGATCGGGTAGGTCTCGACGATGCCCTCCTCGGAGTAGTAGTAGAGGCGCAACTCGGAGAGGTTGACCACGATGCCCTCGCGGGGGGCCTCGGGCAGCAGGCGCCGGCCCGGGATCTTCACCTCGGTGCCCTCGTAGGGCGCCCAGATGCTGACCTCGGGGTTGGCCATGCGGATCTCCTCGTAGCCCACGTTGTGCTCGCGAGCGATATCGACGAGGGTGTCGCCCTCTTCGACGGTCACCGTGTAGTTCTCGCCGATCACGTTACCCTCCTCGGGTAGCGCATAGTGGCCGCGCGGCAGCTCGCGCACCTCGTCACGCTCGGGCTCCGCGGCCAGTGCGTTCGTCGAGAGCAGAGCGCCGAGGCCCAGTATCCAGACGCAGCGTAGGCCGCGCCGAGCCAGTGTTGCGGTGTTCATCAGGGGCATTCGACTCCTGGTGGCATCATGAGGGCACCGGACCATCCTGGGGCCGGTGCCGGGGGTCAGGGCGATGAGACGCTCGGCCGATAGTATAGAGTGCCGGGAAAAGCGGTGGTTCGCCAGTCTTTCACGCCGCCTCGGTCTTGCGGTTCAGCGTCTCCAGCAGCTGCTCGACGGTCTCGAAGCGCGTCTCCTCCTGCTCCATGTCCGCCTCGAAGCGCAGGGTGTCGGCACCGTCGAGGCGGTAGCGTTCCGGCGCCTGCTGGATCAGGTTGACCAGGGTCAGGGGATCGACCCGGGTGTGGCCGGCGAAGATCACCCGGCCGCGTTCGGGGCCGGCCTCCAGGCGGGTGATGCCCAGCGCCTCGGCGCGCTGGCGCAGCCTGGTCTGGCGCAACAGCGTCTTGACCGGCGCCGGCAGCAGGCCGAAGCGGTCGATCATCTCCACCCGGAGCTCCTTGAGCTCGGCCTCGCTGGCGGCGCTGGCGATTCGCTTGTACATCACCAGCCGCTGCTGGACGTCGTGCAGGTAGTCGTCGGGGATCAGCGCCGGCAGGTTGAGGTTGACCTCCACGCCCTCGTCCAGCGGCGCCTCGATGTTGGGCGTCTTGCCGGCGCGGATCGCCGCCACCGCGCGGTCGAGCATCTCCATGTAGAGGCCGTAGCCGATCGCCTCCATCTGGCCGCTCTGCTCCTCGCCGAGCAGCTCGCCGGCGCCGCGGATCTCCATGTCGTGGCTGGCCAGGGTGAAGCCGGCGCCCAGGTCCTCGGCCTCGCCGATTGCCTCCAGGCGCTTCACCGCGTCCTTGGTCATCACGCGGGGGGGCGGGGTCAGCAGGTAGGCGTAGGCCTGGTGGTGGCTGCGCCCGACCCGGCCGCGCAGCTGGTGCAACTGGGCCAGGCCGAACTTGTCGGCGCGCTCGATGACGATGGTGTTGGCGCTGGGCACGTCGATGCCGGTCTCGATGATGGTCGAGCACACCAGCACGTTGAAGCGCTTGTGGTAGAAGTCCGACATCACTCGCTCCAGGGAGCGCTCGGGCAGCTGGCCGTGGGCCACGCCGACCCGGGCCTCGGGCACCAGCTCGCGGACCTTCCCGGCGGCGGTCTCGATGGTCTTGACCTCGTTGTGCAGGAAGTAGACCTGGCCCCCGCGCAGGATCTCGCGCAGGATCGCCTCCTTGAGGATGGCCTCGTCGCGCTGCTGCACGAAGGTCTTCACCGACAGGCGCCGTGCCGGGGGCGTGGCGATGATCGACAGGTCGCGGATGCCGCTCATGGCCATGTTCAGGGTCCGCGGGATGGGCGTGGCGGTCATGGTCAGGATGTCCACCTCGGCGCGCAGTGCCTTGAGGCGTTCCTTCTGGGTCACCCCGAAGCGGTGTTCCTCGTCGATGATCAACAGCCCCATCTTCGGCAGCCGAGTGGACTTCGACAGCAGCTTGTGGGTGCCGATGACGATGTCCGCCCGGCCCTCCTCGATACGTTTCATGGCCGCCGCCTGGCCCTTGCCGGCGGTGAAGCGCGACACCAGTTCGATGTTCACCGCGGTATCGGCGAAGCGGTCGCGGAAGTTCTCGTAGTGCTGGCGGGCCAGCAGGGTGGTGGGCACCAGCACCACGACCTGGCGGCCCGAGTGCACGGCGAGGAAGGCGGCGCGCATGGCCACCTCGGTCTTGCCGAAGCCCACGTCACCGCACACCACCCGGTCCATGGGGCGCGGCGCGGTCATGTCGCGGGTCACCGCCTCGATGGCGGCGCGTTGGTCGGGGGTCTCCTCGAAGGGGAAGGCGGCGGCGAAGCGCGCGTACTCGATGTCCGGCAGCTCGCAGGCGAAGCCCTCCCGGGCCTCGCGGCGGGCGTAGATGTCGAGCAGCTCGGCGGCGGTGTCGCGGATCTTCTCGGCGGCCTTCCTCCGGGCCTTCTCCCACTGCTCGGAGCCCAGCCGGTGCAGCGGGGCCAGCTCGTCGTCGGCGCCGGCGTAGCGCGAGATCAGGTGCAGGCTCTCCACCGGCACGTAGAGGCGCGCACCGTCGGCGTATTCCAGGGTCACGAACTCGGCGGCCTGGCCGCCGGCCTCCAGGGTCTCCAGGCCCTTGTAGCGGCCCACGCCGTGGGCCTGGTGCACCACGGGGGCGCCGGGGCGCAGCTCCGAGAGGTGGCGGATCGCCAGCTCGTCGGCGTCGGTGGCCTTCTCGCGGCGCCGGCTCTGGCGCACCACGTCCCCGTACAGCTCCGACTCGCCGATCACCGCCAGGTCGGGGGCCTCGAGCCACAGGCCGGTGTCGATCTCGCCCTCGGTGATCGCCGTGGCCGCCCCGCTCTCCAGGAAGGCGGCGAAGTCCTCCACATGGGGCAGGTCGAGGCGCAGCGGCGCCAGGGTCTCCTCCAGGGCCTCGCGGCGCCCACGGGACTCGGCCACGAACAGCACCCGAGTGGCGGGGTGGTCGGCGAGGAAGGTCGCCAGCTCGCCCAGCGGCTCCCTGGCCCGGGCGTTGATGCCGACCCGCGGTGGCGCCTGGGTGGCCGGCGTCAGCGCATGGCGATGCTCGACATCCTCGGTGAGTGCCACCCGCGGGTGGCGCTTGACGGCGCCGAACACCTCGGCCACCGGCACGAAGGCCCGGGCCGGCGGCAGCAGCGGCCGGGTGGGGTCCACGCCGAGGTTCTCATAGCGGCTCTCGATGGCCGTCCAATGGTGCTCGGCGGCCTGGTGGACGCCGGGCAGCAGGGCGACCCGGGTACCCTCGGCCAGGTGCTCGAAGAGCGTCGCCGTCTCCTCGAAGAACAGCGGCAGGTACTGCTCGAGGCCGGGGGAGGGGATGCCCTTCAGGGCGTCCACATAGAGCGGGCACTGGCGCGGGTCGACGTCGAACAGCGTCTCGAAGCCCTCGCGGAAGCAGGCGATGGCCGAGCGCGACAGCGAGTACTCGTGGGCCGGCAGCAGCTCCACCCGCTCCACCTTGTCGCGCGAGCGCTGGGTGTCGGGGTCGAAGTGGCGCAGGGTATCGATCTCGTCGTCGAACAGGTCGATGCGCAGCGGCGCCTCGCTGCCCATGGGGAAGAGGTCGATCAGGGCGCCGCGCAGGGCGTACTCGCCGTGCTCGTAGACGGTCTCCACGGCGCGGTAGCCGGCCCGCGACAGGGCGTCGCGAAAGCCTTCGCGATCCAGGGTCTGGCCCACTTCCAGGGTCATCACCCGCCCGGCGATGTAGTCCACCGGCGGCAGGCGCTGCATCAGGGTATTGATGGGCACCAGCACGATGCCGTGCTCGCCGTCCTGCAGCCGGCGCAGGGTTCGCAGCCGGGCCGAGACGATGTCCTGGTGGGGCGAGAAGCTGTCGTAGGGCAGCGTTTCCCAGTCGGGGAAGGGCAGTACCGGTACCCGGCTGAAGAAGCGCAGCTCGTTCTCCAGGCGTAGTGCCTGGGCGGTGTCGGCGGTGATCACCAGCAGCGGGGCGTCGTCGGCCAGGTGCGCCAGGGCCAGGGCGGCGGCGCTGCCCTGGGGCATCTGCCAGTAGAGGGTGTCGCGCAGCCCCTGGGGGCGCGGCGGGTCGAGCGGGGAGAAAGTCGGCATGGTCACGTCGTTAGGCTGTCGACGGGCGGGGCCCGACGGGATCCCGGGGGTGGCTGACAAGGAACGCCCATCATACCAGGCCGCCAACGTCTTGTAGTCAAACGGCGATTCCTGTAATCCCCCTACAGCGCCTGCGACCATCCAGTGATTGCCGGTGGGGGAGGGGGCCGGGATAATGATAGTGAACCCTTCAACCCCAGCAGTGAGGCCGCACGTGAGTCAGCAACCCTCCGATTCCGTCTTCCAGGCATGGCACGACAACCAGGCGCTCGCCGAGCAGATGATCCCGATGATCGGCAGGCTCTACCGGCACCACAACGTGGTCACCACCCTCTACGGACGCTCGCTGTTCAACTGCTCGGTGATCCGCATCCTCAAGGATCACCGCTACGTGCGCAAGATCGAGGGGACCGAGCTCTCCGTGCAGGATACCTTTCCGCTGGTCGAGGCGATGGGGCAGCTCAACCTGGGGCCGGCCCACGTCGACGTGGGCAAGCTGGGCGTGGCCTTCAAGCGGCGCGGCGGCGGTGACCCCGTGGCCTTCCTGCGCGAGGAACTGGCCGAGATCGTCGACCGGCACGACCCCGACGATGGCAACGGCGAGCCCAAGGACGTGGTGCTCTACGGCTTCGGCCGCATAGGCCGCATCCTCGCCCGGGTGCTGATCGAGAAGGCCGGCGGCGGCAACCTGCTGCGCCTGCGTGCCATCGTGGTGCGTGGCCGCGGCGACATCGCCAAGGACCTCGAGAAGCGTGCCAGCCTGCTGCGTCGCGACTCCGTGCACGGCCCCTTCAACGGCACCGTCCAGGTCGACGCCGAGGCCCGCACCATCACCGCCAACGGCAACGTCATCCGGGTGATCTACGCCGACTCGCCCGCCGAGATCGACTATACCGCCTACGGCATCGACAACGCCGTGGTGGTCGACAACACCGGCATCTGGCGCGACGAGGCCGGCCTCGGCCAGCACCTGGAGTGCAAGGGCGTGGCCAAGGCGCTGCTCACCGCGCCGGGCAAGGGCGACGTCAAGAACATCGTCTTCGGCATCAACCACGATGACATCGGCAACGACGACCGCATCCTCTCCGCCGCCTCCTGTACCACCAACGCCATCGTGCCGGTACTCAAGGTGCTCAACGACGAGTTCGGCGTCGAGCACGGCCATGTCGAGACGGTGCACTCCTACACCAACGACCAGAACCTGATCGACAACTACCACAAGGGCGATCGTCGCGGGCGCAGCGCGCCGCTCAACATGGTGCTCACCGAAACCGGGGCCGCCAAGGCGGTGGCCAAGGCACTGCCGGAGTTCGCCGGCAAGCTCACCGGCAACGCCATCCGCGTGCCGACGCCCAACGTTTCCATGGCGATCCTCAACCTGCGCCTGGAGAAGGAGACCGATGTCAAGGCGCTCAATGACTTCCTGCGCCGCATGTCCATCGATTCCCTCTACCAGAAGCAGATCGACTACGTGGACTCGCCGGAGATCGTCTCCACCGACTTCGTCGGCAACCGCCACGCCGGCATCGTGGACGCCCAGGCGACCATCGCCAATGGCAAGAATGTGGTGCTCTACGTCTGGTACGACAACGAGTTCGGCTACAGCTGCCAGCTGGTACGCATCCTCCAGCACATCTCCAACGTGCGCTTCCTCAAGCTACCGCACGTCAGCGCCTGACGGCGGTACCACCAACGTTGGCGATCTTGTCGTAGGACGGCAGTTTCGCTGCGCGACCGGCGCCGTCAGGCGCCCGGCGGGTACCACCGACGGTTGGGTGGCCACCGCCGGGAAGCCTCCGGCCTCCATCGCCCAACGAGTTGGTCTCCTACATTTCGGTGGCACTCGGCGCTCATGTGAACGAGCCGCCAACCCTTCGGGATGGCGGCTTTTTCACGCCTGAATCACGCTGCTGGCGGCCGCTTGCGGACCGGCCGGCGGGCGTGTGCGACCTTCGCTCAGGTAGTCATCCCCTTGCCTTGTCTTTATAATACCGAGGATTTTTCGGGGTGGTCCGGGCTAGCCTCGGGCCGGACTGGTAACGTACCGACATCACAACTATTCGAATCCATTCGCACCCCTTTCCTTCATCTACCCGATCCATCAACTGGGCGAGACTATGATCGAAGTCAAGAAAGGCCTGGATCTCCCCATCGCGGGAGCGCCCGAGCAGCGCATCGAGGATGCGCGGCCCGTGCGCCACGTGGCGGTCCTGGGCACCGACTACGTCGGCATGAAGCCGACCATGGAGGTCAAGGAGGGAGATACCGTCAAGCTTGGCCAGCTGCTGTTCACCGACAAGAAGATCGATGGTGTGCGCTTCACCGCGCCGGCCGCCGGCGAGGTGGTGGCCATCAACCGTGGCGAGAGGCGCCGCCTGCTCTCGGTGGTGATCCAGGTCGCCGACACCGAGGAGGCCGTCGAGTTCACCGCCCACGGTCGCGACAGGCTGGAGAGCCTGGAACGCCAGGCCGTGGTCGACCAGCTGGTCGAGTCCGGCCTGTGGACCGCCCTGCGCACGCGCCCCTACTCGCGCACCCCGGCCATCGACGGCGTGCCCACCGACATCTTCGTCACCGCCATCGATACGCATCCGCTGGCCGCCGATCCCGCCAAGGTGATCCATGAGCAGGTCCAGGCCTTCGAAGACGGTCTCAAGGTGCTCGCCCGCCTGACCGAGGGCAAGGTCTACCTCTGCACCGCCCCGGACAACAGCATCCCCGGTGGCAACATCGACGGCGTCCAGGCCCAGACCTTCGCCGGCCCGCACCCCGCAGGCCTGGTGGGGACCCATATCCATTATCTCTCGCCCGTGGGTCTGCACAAGCGGGTCTGGCACATCGGCTACCAGGACGTCATCGCCTTCGGCAAGCTGTTCGCCGAGGGCAAGCTGGACACCACCCGCGTGATCGCCGTGGGCGGCCCGCGCGCCGAGCAGCCGCGCCTGCTGCGTACCCGCCTGGGTGCCAGCACCGAGGAGCTGCTGTCAGGGGAAGTGGTCGAGCCGGACGATACCCGCGTGATCTCGGGCTCGGTCTTCTCCGGCTTCACCTGCGAGGGCAGCCTGCGTTACCTGGGGCGCTTCCACAACCAGGTGAGCCTGCTCGAGGAGGGCAACAAGCGCACCTTCATGGGCTGGATGTCGCCGGGCAAGCACCGTCACTCGGTGTTGGGCATCTACCTGTCGAAGATCACCGGCCTCAAGGACTACGCGCCGACCACCTCCACCAACGGCTCCGAGCGTGCCATGGTGCCGGTGGGCACCTACGAGGAGGTGATGCCGCTGGACATCCTGCCCACGCAGTTGCTGCGCACGCTGATCGTCGGGGACATCGAGACCGCCATGCAGCTCGGGTGTCTGGAGCTGGATGAGGAGGACCTCGCGCTGTGCACCTATGTGTGTCCCGGCAAGTACGAGTACGGTCCCATCCTGCGCGACAACCTGACCACGATCGAGAAAGAGGCCTGATGATGGCTATTCGACAGACACTCGAAAATCTCGAGCCGCATTTCCACAAGGGCGGCAAGTACGAGAAGTTCTACCCGCTCTTCGAAGCGGTGGACACCATCTTCTATTCGCCCCCCAGCGTGGCCAAGACCACTGCCCACGTGCGTGACGGCATCGACCTCAAGCGCATCATGATCACCGTCTGGCTGTGCACCTTCCCGGCCATGTTCTTCGGCATGTGGAACGCCGGCTGGCAGGCCAACATGGCCATCGCCGACGGCTACGCCTCCATGGACGGCTGGCGCGAGGCGATCATGATGCTGCTCTCCAGCGGCCATGCCGCCGACAGCCTGTGGTCCAACTTCGTGCTCGGCGCCACCTACTTCCTGCCGATCTACCTGGTGACCTTCGTGGTCGGCGGCTTCTGGGAGGTACTGTTCGCCATCAAGCGCGGCCACGAGGTCAACGAGGGCTTCTTCGTCACCTCCGTGCTCTACGCCCTGGTCCTGCCGGCCACCATCCCGCTGTGGCAGGTGGCGCTGGGCATCACCTTCGGCGTGGTGATCGGCAAGGAGATCTTCGGCGGCACCGGCAAGAACTTCCTCAACCCGGCGCTCACCGGCCGCGCCTTCCTCTACTTCGCCTATCCGGCGCAGATCTCCGGTGACGCGGTCTGGGTGGCGGCCGATGGCTTCACCGGCGCCACGCCGCTGTCCATCGCCTTCCAGGACGGCATGGCGGCGCTGTCCAGCCAGTACAGTTGGTGGGACGCCTTCCTCGGCTTCATCCCCGGCTCGGTGGGTGAGACCTCGACACTGGCCATCCTGATCGGCGCCGCGGTACTGCTGTGGACCAAGATCGCCTCCTGGCGCATCATGTTGGGTTGCTTCCTGGGCATGGTGGCCACCAGCGCGCTGTTCAACCTGGTCGGTTCCGACTCCAACCCGATGTTCGCCATGTCCTGGTACTGGCACCTGGTGATCGGCGGCTTCGCCTTCGGCATGGTGTTCATGGCCACCGACCCGGTCTCCGCCTCCATGACCAATCCGGGCCGCCTGATCTTCGGTGTCCTGATCGGTGTCATGACCGTGCTGATCCGCGTCGTGAACCCCGCCTTCCCCGAAGGCATCATGCTGGCGATCCTGTTCGCCAACCTGTTCGCGCCGCTCATCGACCACATCTTTGTTCAGGCCAACATCAAGCGCCGTCAGCAGCGCACCGGTGCTTCGGCCGAGGAGACCGCCTGATGGCACAGAGCAACAACTCCATCAAGAAGATCCTGACGGTGGCGTTCGCACTCTGCATCGTGTGTTCGGTCATCGTCTCCACCGCGGCGGTGGCGCTGCGCGCCAAGCAGCAGTTCAACCAGGAACTGGATCGCAAGACCAACATCCTCGAGGTGGCCAACCTCTACGAGCCCGGCATGGACGTGAACGAGACGTTCGAGTCGGCCATCATCCCGCGGGTGGTGGACATGCGCAGCGGCGAGTACACCGACGAGTTCGACCCGTCCACCTACGACGGTTTCGAGGCGCGTCGCGACCCGGCCGCCTCCCGCACCCTGTCCGGCGAGAGGGACCCGGCCGGCCTGACCCGTGTCGAGAACTATGCCACCGTCTACCTGGTCGGCGACGACCCGGACGACCCCGAGCAGATCATCCTGCCGATCCGCGGCCAGGGCCTGTGGGGCCTGATGCGTGGCTTCCTCGCCGTGGAGGGGGACGGCAACACCATCGTCGGCATCACCTACTACGAGCACGCCGAGACTCCCGGCCTGGGTGCCGAGGTCAACAACCCGCGCTGGCAGGCCCAGTGGGAAGGCAAGGAGATCTTCGGTGACGACGACTCCCTGTCTCCCGCCATCCACCTGACCAAGGGCGGCGCCAGCGGCGAGAACGAGGTCGATGCTCTCTCCGGCGCCACCCTGACCAGCAACGGCGTGACTAACATGCTGCAGTTCTGGCTGAGCCCGGAAGGCTTCGGTGACTACCTGGCCCGGTTCCGCAGCGAGGTGGACCCGGGCGAGACCCAGTCAGCCGACGTCGAACTCGAAGCGGAAGGAGCCTGACCATGGCGGAAATGACCCCCAAGGGCGTCCTGACGACGCCGGTGTTCAAGAACAACCCCATCGCGCTCCAGGTGCTGGGCATCTGCTCGGCCCTGGCGGTGACGACCAGCATGAGCGTCTCGCTGGTCATGACCTGCGCGGTGATCTTCGTGACGGCCTTCTCGAACCTCTTCGTGTCGCTGATCCGTCACCACATCCCCTCGTCCATCCGCATCATCGTGCAGATGACCATCATCGCCTCCCTGGTGATCGTGGTGGACCAGATCCTCAAGGCCTTCGCCTACGAGATGTCCAAGCAGCTCTCGGTGTTCGTCGGCCTGATCATCACCAACTGCATCGTGATGGGCCGTGCCGAAGGCTTCGCCATGCAGAACAGCCCCCATCTGTCGTTCCTGGACGGCATCGGCAACGGCCTGGGCTACGGCTTCATCCTGATGACCGTGGGCTTCTTCCGCGAGCTGTTCGGCTCGGGCAGCGTGTTCGGCTTCACCGTGCTGCAGCCGGTGCAGGACGGCGGCTGGTACGTGCCCAATGGCCTGCTGCTGCTGCCGCCCTCGGCGTTCTTCATCATCGGCCTGATCATCTGGGTGCTGCGTTCCATCAACCCGGAGCAGGTCGAGGAGAACGAGTTCAAGATGAAGGAAAACACCCAGCCGAAGGAGGCCGTGTAACATGGAACACTACATCAGCCTGTTCGTCGCCTCGGTCTTCGTCGAGAACCTGGCCCTGGCGTTCTTCCTGGGCATGTGCACCTTCCTGGCGGTGTCCAAGAAGGTCTCCGCGGCCTTCGGCCTGGGCATCGCGGTCATCGTGGTGCTGACCATCGCCGTGCCGGTCAACAACCTGGTCTACGGCCTGCTGCTCTCGGAAGGGGCCCTGGCCTGGACCGGCATCAACGGCGCCGAGAACATCGACCTCTCCTTCCTGGGCCTGCTCAGCTACATCGGCGTCATCGCCGCCCTGGTGCAGATCCTGGAGATGTTCCTCGACAAGTACGTGCCGGTGCTCTACAACGCGCTGGGCGTCTTCCTGCCGCTGATCACCGTGAACTGCGCCATCCTGGGTGGCGTGCTGTTCATGGTCGAGCGTAACTACAACTTCGGCGAGTCCGTGGTCTACGGCTTCGGCTCCGGCGTTGGCTGGGCGTTGGCCATCACCGCCCTGGCCGGCATCCGCGAGAAGCTCAAGTACAGCGACGTTCCCGCCTCCCTGCAGGGGCTGGGCATCACCTTCATCACGGTGGGCCTGATGTCGCTGGGCTTCATGTCCTTCTCCGGCATCCAGCTCTGAAGCAGGTCGTGTTCACCCGGCGGCGCGCGGCGCCGTCGGGTACCAGGCAACGTCAAGCAATAGGAAACCGACATGGTTGATACAACGCTCATCTTGCTCGGTGTGGTCATGTTCACCCTGGTCGTCATCGGCCTGGTACTGATCATCCTGGCCGCCCGCAGCAGGCTCGTCAGCACCGGTGACGTGTCCATCGAGATCAACGCCGATCCCGAGCACACCATCACCACCCAGGCCGGGGGCAAGCTGCTCAACACCCTGGCCGCCAACGGCATCTTCCTCTCCTCGGCGTGCGGCGGCGGCGGCTCCTGCGCCCAGTGCAAGTGCCGCGTCGAGGAGGGTGGGGGCGCCATCCTGCCCACCGAGGAGCAGCACTTCACCCTGCGCGAGAAGAAGGAGGGCTGGCGCCTCTCCTGCCAGGTCCCGGTCAAGCAGGACATGAAGATCGAGGTCCCGGAGGAGGTCTTCGGCGTCCAGAAGTGGGAGTGCGAGGTCATCGACAACCCCAACGTCGCCACCTTCATCAAGGAGCTCAACCTCAAGCTCCCCGAGGGCGAGGAAGTGGCCTTCCGCGCTGGCGGCTACGTGCAGCTGGTGGCGCCGCCCTACGACATCTCCTTCTCCGACTTCGACATCGAGGAGGAGTACCGCGGCGACTGGGAGAAGTTCGACCTCTTCAAGATCCGCCACAAGAGCACCGAAGAAGTCATCCGCGCCTACTCCATGGCGAACTACCCGGAAGAGAAGGGCATCCTCAAGTTCAACATCCGCATCGCCACGCCGCCGCCCAACACCAACCACCCGCCGGGTCTGATGTCCACCTACGTCTTCAACCTGAAGCCGGGCGACAAGGTCACCGTGATGGGGCCCTTCGGCGAGTTCTTCGCCAAGGACACCGATGCCGAGATGGTGTTCGTCGGTGGCGGTGCCGGCATGGCGCCGATGCGCAGCCACATCTTCGACCAGCTCAAGCGCCTGGATACCAAGCGCAAGATCACCTTCTGGTACGGCGCACGCTCCTGGCGTGAGACCTTCTACAACGAGGAGTACGACAAGCTGGCCGAGGAGCACGACAACTTCGAGTGGCACCTGGCGCTCTCCGACCCGCAGCCCGAGGACAACTGGGAGGGCCCCACCGGCTTCATCCACAACGTCCTCTACGACATGTACCTCAAGGACCATCCGGCACCGGAGGACTGCGAGTATTACATGTGCGGGCCGCCCATGATGAACGCCTCCGTCATCAAGATGCTGATCGACATGGGCGTCGAGCCCGAGAACATCATGCTGGACGACTTCGGCGGATGATCTCGCTCGCCAAGTGGCGACATCGGGGGCTGGCCTGGCGGCCGGCCCTCTTTGCGTTCGCCCTGCCCATGGCGCTGGCCCTGCTCGCGGGCTGCCGGCCGGCGGCGGGCGACCCCCCGCTCGAGGGCACCGTCCTCGGCACCGGCTACCACATCACCCTGAATGACGACCTCACGTCCGCGGCGCGCCGCCGCCTGGAGGCCGTCATCCAGGGTGAACTGGACGCCCTGCAGCACGCCCACGACCGCCAGGCGCGCCCCTTCCAGATGGCTCGGCCGCCCCTCGGGCCGGCCGCCAACCACCGGCTGTTGGAGGCGCTCGCCCGCCACTACCGGTTGCGCGCCCTCGACCGCCTGGTGGAACGCCTCGGCCAGGCCGGCGTGCGCGATGCCCTGGTTGAGCTCGGCGGCATGCAGCACGGCCTGGGTCGCGCCAATCGCCAACCCTGGCGGGTGTCCCTGGCGCGCCCCGGCCTGGAGGCGGGACGGGACGACGTCCTGCAGTTGGAAGACCTGACCGTGGTCACGCGCCAGGCGCCCGATACCGTTGACGCCGCCGACCAGGCGCGTATCCTCGCGGTCAGCGCGGTGGCGCCCAGCGCGCTCGAGGCCGACCGCCTGGCCCGCGAGCTGCTGGCCGGCGACCCGCCCCGGACCGTGGAACGGGCCATCCGCCTTATTGTCCTCAAGCCACGGGGCATCGACATACGCTACGGCGCCGCGCTCCTGCCCCTGCTGGAGCGCTAGCCGAAGGAGAGATTACATGACCATCTGGCTCATCGCCTTCGCCTTCATGCTGCTGATCATGGCCGCCATGGCCATCGGCGTGATCATGGGGCGCAAGCCCATCGCCGGCTCCTGCGGCGGCCTCAACAAGCTGGGCCTCAAGGAAGGCTGCGAGGTGTGCGGCGGCAAGGACGAGGTGTGCGAGGAAGAGAACCGCAAGCGCAACGTCAGCGCCCGCCGCCGCAGCGACGAGAGCCGCGGCGCCGATCTCGGCTACGACGCCACGCGGCGCTGAGGCGGGCAGCCGCAAGCTACCACCAGGGCCATTCGGCGGGTGGCGGGCGCCTCATCGGGTGGTGGCCCGGAACGGGGTGGATCGCGTGTTCTGGCCCCGCCGGATCCGGCGGGGCCGTGGTGTGTCAGGGGGTCGGTGGGTTGCGCAGCTGGTGGGCGAAGCAGGGCGGCGAGGCAGGTTCCATGTCCTGGATGTCCTCCTCGTGAAGGGCCCGGAGTAGCGCCTCGCGCAGCAGCGGCAGGTGGGAGGCCTCGAGGTCGCGGACGGCCGACAGCAGGGTCAGCGGGCCCCGTCGGGCGAGTCGCATCAGCGGCACCAGGACCTCGGGGCGGTCGCGCAACTCCCCGCGGTAGCGGACGGCGAACACCCCGGCGCTGATCTCGGCCTGACGATACTGGCGTCGCAGGGTGGGAGACGGCGAGGCGTCGCGGTACCAGTCGGTCAGCGCCAGGCCCTCGCGGCGCTTGCCGCGGGGCCAGAGGCGATCGACCAGCACCCGGGCGCCGTCCTCTTCGGCGGGGGCGGCGTAGATGCGCTTGAGGCGGATGTCATGGGTCATGGCGTTCCTCCAGTGACTCCAGGGCCGCCTCGGCCTGCGCCTGCCAGCGGCCCGACAGGGCGGCGGCACGGCGCAGGGCCTGGGCGGCGGCGTCCGACCTGCCCCGGGCCTCCTGGGCGAGCCCCAGGTTGAGCCAGGCCGCGGCCAGGTCGGGTTGCCGGGCGACGGCCCGCTCGAAGGCGTCGATGGCCGCCGCCTCGTCGCCCGCGGCATGGCGGGCGTTACCCAGGGCGAAGTGCACCATGCCGGCATCCGGGAAGCGTTCCGCCAGGGCCTCCCAGGCCGGCAGGGCGGCGGCCGGGCCCTGCACCCGCTCGAAGTCGCTGATCGCCTCCGTGGCCGGCCCGGGGCGGGCGCCCGCGGGAAGTTCCCCGGCTGGCAAGGCCACGAAAGCCCAGCGGTCGCTGCGCGCCCAGGTGGCATCGAAGGCGCGGAACGACTCGCGCCGCCGTGGCTCCTCGCCACTGTGCAGGATCATCTCTTCCGCGTCGAGGTCATAGCCGATGGCCACGGCGTAGTGCCACAGCGGCCAGGCGGGCAGCGACAGGTTCTGCATCACCACCACCGGGTGGCCGGCCGCGATCTCGGTGAGCAGGGCGTCCATGTCCCCCTCGATGCGGAAGGGGATGCGTGCATGACGGCGCACCGTGGCCAGCATCTCGGGTTGCACGCTGCCCTCCCGGTCGGGGAGAAAGACCTGGGGGATCAGGGCATCCACCTCGGCATCGACGCCGGCGTGCTCTAGGGCCATGGCCAGGGAGGCCGGGCCGCACTGGTAGTCGCGCTGGCCGTGGAAGGGGACGTCGTCGAGCAGGGCCTGGCGGGGCACGCTGGCCAGGGTGGCCTCGTCGATCTGCGGCGTGGCGGCGCAGCCGGCCATCAGCAACAGCGACAGCGCCAACGCAAGAACGCCCGCTGGGCGGGCGTTCCGGAGGCCGCGACGGGCAGGATGCCGTAACGGGCTCGAGGTCATGGCCCTTCCCTCAGCGGGTGAAGGGGTAGACGTTGGTCAGGCCGAGGATATCGGTGACCAGCAGGATCACGAAGACCGCGAACAGGGCGCCGACCACGCTCGCTCCGGCGGGGAGCTGGTCGAGCTGGTCGGCCATCTGGGCCGCCTCGGCGTCGGAGAGCGCCGCCACGCGGGCCTCCACCTCGGCAGGGTCCACTCCCTGGGCGACGAGCTGGTCGCGGATGTCATCGCGGGCCAGCACCTCGTGGATGCGTTCGCGATCGGAGCGGACCTGCTCGGCGCTCAGGGCGTCCTGGGTGGAAACCAGGCCACTGCCGGCGGGGGCCGCCATGGCCGGGAGACTGCCCAGCACCAGGGCGGCGATGAGCAGGGGGCTGAGGTAACGGCAGATCGTCTTCATCATGTCAGGCTTCCTTCTTCTTCGGCTGGGCTTCCGGCTCCTTGATGATCCACGCGTCGCGTCCCGGCGACAGGGTGTGGCAGTGCGATGAGTGCCATCCAGTATGGACGAAAGGGTGAGAGATTTCATGCCCTTGGCAGTCAACGCTGGGACAGTTCAGGCGATGCGGTAGGAGGAAGGCAGCTCGGCCAGCAGGCCGCGGCCCCCGGCCAGGGTCAGTGCCAGGTCGTGCAGGCCGTCCTGGACCGGCAGGGCCGCGGCACCCTTGATGGCCAGGTCCAGGCGCTGGGCGAACAGCAGCAGCTTGTGCAGGCGCCTCACCGGCAGGCGCTGCAGGGCCTGCTGGTAGGCGGGGCGGCGCTTCTCGAAGATCGACGGTTTCTGGGCCTTGCAGGCGTGCTCGAAGCTCTGTCCCTGATCCAGGTGCTGGTGCAGCGAGAGCAGGGTGCGCAGCTCCCGGGTCAGCGCCCAGAGCACGATAGGGGGCTCCACACCTTCCCCTTGCAGACCGGCCATGATGCGGGCGACCCTCGAGCGTTCCCCCTTGAGGCAGGCATCCACCAGGGTGAAGACGTCGAAGCGGGCGCTGTCCTCCACGCCGCCGGCCACCTCGCGTGGGGAGACCCGGGCGCCCTGGGGCAGCAGCAGGGCGAGCTTCTGGAGCTCCTGGTCGGCGGCCAGCAGGTTGCCCTCGGTGCGCTCGCCCAGCAGGCGGGCGGCGTCGAGGTCGAGGTTGAGGCCATGGCGTCCGGCACGGTCGCGCAGCCAGAAGCCCAGCCGCGAGACGTCCACCGGCCACACCGGCACGAACAGGCCGGCCTTGTCCAGGGCCTGGAACCAGGCACTCTTCTGCTGGCGGAAGTCCAGCTTGCCCATGCTGAGCAGCAGGACGTTGTCGCTGCCCTTGAGGCCGTCGGCGTAGGCCTTGAGGGCCTTGCTGCCGTCCTGGCCCAGGTTGTTGCCGGCCAGGCGCAGCTCGATCAGCTTGCGCGAGGCGAACAGCGACAGACTGGCGCTCGCCTCGTGAAGGCGCCCCCAGGCGAAGTTGGCCTCCACGTGCAGGATTTCGCGTTCCTCGATCCCCGCCTGGCGGGCGGCCTCGCGCACCGCGTCGCAGGCCTCGATGTGCTGCAGCGGCTCCTCGCCGGCGACGATTACCACCGGCGGCAGCTTCCTGGCCAGGGCCTCGGGGAGCTTGTCGGGGAAGATTTTCATAGGCCGCGCAGGCGGTCGAGCAGTTGGCGTGCCGCGGCCTCGCGCAGCTCGTCCAGCGCCTCGTCGCGCAGGGTCTCGCGATTGAGCAGGTCGTCGTCGCTGACGGTGTAGTGGGTCGCGACCTTCAGGCGCTGCTGGTCGAGGAGGTAGGCACCGTCCTCGCGGCGCTGCACCGAGAAGGGGGCCGAGAGCGTCAGCTCCTCGTCGCGCGGGCCCGCGTCGAGCACGCCCAGTCGGCGGCGATCCACGGCCTCCGGTCCCAGGTTGAGCACCAGGGGGGCGGCATCGTGGACGCGTGTGCCGGCGGCCTCGAGGCGGTCCGCCACCCGGCCCGACAAGGCGTCGTCGCCGCCGGCCACGGCGAGTTCGTCCAGGCTCAGGCTCGGGGCATCGAGGCCGCGCAGGCGGAAGCCGCAGCCGGTCAGGGCCAGGCCGGCGGTGCCGGCCAGGGCGAGCGAAAGGAGGGTGCGACGCTGCATGGGTGACTCCCTGTGCCGTCTGTGCCGTGGCGGGCTCAGCCCACCACGATGTTGACCAGCTTGCCCGGCACCACGATCACCTTGCGGATCGTCTTGCCCTCGGTGTGGCGCTGGACGTTCTCGGCGGCGAAGGCCTCGGCCTCGATGGCCGCCTTGTCGGCGTCGGCGGCGACCTGGATGCGGGCACGCAGCTTGCCGTTGACCTGCACCACCAGCTCGATGCTGTCGCGGGCCAGCGCCGATTCATCCACCGTCGGCCAGGGGGCGTCGATCACCGGGCTCTCATGGCCCAGCTCACGCCACAGGGCGTGGCAGGCGTGGGGCACGATGGGCGCGAGCAGCAGCACGCAGGCCTCCACCGCCTCGCGGACCACGGCCAGGCCCTGGGGGCTGGCGTCGTCGAACCTGCCGAGCGCATTGGTCAGCTCCATCACCGCGGCGATGGCGGTGTTGAAGGTGGTGCGCCGGCCGATGTCGTCGCCGGCCTTGGCGATGGTCTCGTGGGTCTTGCGGCGCAGCTCACGCAGGGGCTCATCGAGCGCGTCGACATCCAGCGCGCCGGGCGTGCCGGCCTCGAGGTGTTCCGCCACCAGGCGCCATAGGCGCTTGAGGAAGCGGTGGGCACCCTCGACGCCGGAGTCGGACCACTCCAGGGACTGCTCCGGCGGGGCGGCGAACATCATGAACAGGCGCACGGTGTCGGCCCCGAAGCGGTCGATCATCGACTGGGGGTCGACGCCGTTGTTCTTCGACTTGGACATCTTCTCGATGCCGCCCATCGCCACCGGCTGGCCATCGTCGAGCAGGATGGCGCTGATCGGCCGCCCCTTGTCGTCGCGCCTGACCTCGACGTCGGCGGGGTTGAACCACTGCTTGCCGCCGTTGGCGGTCTCGCGGTAGAAGGTCTCGGCGATCACCATGCCTTGGGTGAGCAGGCGCTGGAAGGGCTCGTCGGCCTTCACCAGGCCGAAGTCGCGCATCAGCTTGGTGAAGAAGCGCGCATACAGCAGATGCAGGATGGCGTGCTCGATGCCGCCGATGTAGAGGTCCACCGGCAGCCAGTAGTCGGCGCGTTCGTCGAGCATCGCCGTGTGGTTGTCGGCGCAGCAGAAGCGTGCGAAGTACCAGGAGGACTCCATGAAGGTGTCGAAGGTGTCGGTCTCGCGCACCCAGCCGTCGCCCAGGTCGGAGAACTCCGGCATGCGCTTGAGCGGCGAGCCGGTGGCGTCGACGGTGACCTCCATGGGCAGGGCCACCGGCAGCTCCTCGTCGGAGAGCGGCACGGTCTCGCCCGCGGGGCCATACTTGACCGGGATGGGCGCACCCCAGTAGCGCTGGCGTGCCACGCCCCAGTCACGCAGGCGGAAGTTCGTCTTGACCTCACCGCGGCCCAGCTCGGCCAGTTTGGCCGCGATCGCCGCAAAGGCCTGATCGAAGTCCAGGCCGTCGAACTCCCCGGAGTGGATCAGGGTGCCGTAGTCATCGAAGGCCCCCTGGCTGAGGTCCGGTGCCTCCCCGTCCTCGGTGGCAATCACCGCCTCGATGGGCAAGTCGTACTTGGTGGCGAACTCCCAGTCGCGCTGGTCATGGCCGGGGACCGCCATGACGGCGCCGGTGCCGAACTCCATCAGCACGAAGTTGGCCACGTAGACCGGTATCTCGCGGCCGCTGAGGGGATGCACGGCCACCTGGCCGGTGGGCATGCCCTTCTTCTCGCGGGTCGCCAGTTCCGCCTCGGAGGTGCCGCCCCGGGCGCACTCCTCGCAGAAGGCGGCCAGTTCGGCGTCGCCCTCGGCGGCCTGCCTGGCCAGGGGGTGGTCGGCAGCCACCGCCATGTAGGTGACGCCCATCAGGGTATCGGGGCGGGTGGTATAGACGGAGAGCGGCTCGCCGTTGCCCTGGATGTCGAAGGTCAGCTCGACGCCGCGCGACTTGCCGATCCAGTTGCGCTGCATGGTCTTGACCTGCTCGGGCCAGTCGATCCTGTCCAGGTCGGCGAGCAGTTCCTCGGCGTAGTCGGTGATCTTGAGGAACCACAGCGGGATCTCCTTGCGCTCCACCAGGGCGCCGGAGCGCCAGCCGCGCCCCTCGATCACCTGCTCGTTGGCCAGCACCGTCTGGTCCACCGGATCCCAGTTCACCGTGGCCATCTTCTTGTAGACCAGTCCCTTCTCCACCAGCTTGGTGAAGAACCACTGTTCCCAGCGGTAGTAGTCGGCGTCGCAGGTGGCGAACTCGCGGCTCCAGTCGTAGGCGAAGCCCAGCGCCTTGAGCTGGCCGCGCATGGTGGCGATGTTGTCGTAGGTCCACTGGGCCGGCGGTACCCGGTTCTGGATGGCGGCGTTCTCGGCGGGCATGCCGAAGGCGTCCCAGCCCATGGGCTGCATGACATTCCTGCCCTGCATGCGCTGGTAGCGGGAGACCACGTCGCCGATGGTGTAGTTGCGCACATGCCCCATGTGCAGCTTGCCGCTGGGATAGGGGAACATCGACAGGCAGTAGAACTTCTCGCGGTCGGCGTCCTCCACCGCCTTGAAGCACTGGTTCTTTTCCCAGAACTGCTGGGCGTCGCGTTCGATCTCGAAGGGCTTGTACTGTGCGTCCATCGCTGTTTACGGATACCTTGGAAGTCGGCGCGCCGCCTCGAGGCGCCGCGGGCTCGAATGGCTTGTCCGGCGTCGTGATCCTGGCGCAAGGTGGCGACAAGACGTTGAACTGCCGGCAGGAAGTCGTCTAAATGGTAGGCAAGGATACCCCAGCACGGCAGGGTCAGGCTATGCCCCGGCCGCCGTGACCCCATCGCAGCAGAAGGAGAGTGCCATGAGCGAGCCGCACAAACCGCACCAGGAGCGTCGCCTGCGCGAGGGCTACGAGCGTATGCTCGACCGCCTGCGCGAGGGGGCCCAGGAGCTGACCTGGGAGAACCTGCAGCAGGAACTCGACGAGGCGGTGGAGTTCGAGGCCGAACTGGAGGAGTTCACCAAGGACGAGCTGTCGCTGCTGCGCGCCTGGGTGGAGCGCGATCTCAAGGACATGCGTCGTTACCTCAGCGCCGGGGGCGAGGGCGTGGCCACCTGGCTGGGGATCGACCTCTCGGCGCTGTCGCGCAAGATCAGCGAGTCGCTGCTCTCCATCGCCGATCGCAGCGTGATCGAGCGCGAGCGCTTCGAGGAGGATCTCGAGGCGGCCCGCGCCGACTACTGCGAGGGGGAGATGGCCGTGGCCGGTCGCCTGGCCTGCGTGCACTGCGGCGCCGAGGTCGATCTCGACGGCGTCGCCCGCATCGAGCCCTGTCATGGCTGTGGGCACCGCTATTTCCGGCGGGTGTCGGAGTAGTCACAGCCAGGCGTCGAGGATCAGGATGCCCCCCGTCACCAGGCCGGCCATGACGATCGCATAGCCCAGGTTGTGCTTCATCATGCGGTAGCCGCTGACCCCGTAGCGGCCCTGCAACGAGAGATTGATCCCGGAGAGCGGCCCCACCGAGGTGCCCACTGCCCAGGAGGCCAGGGCGACGAAGGCGAACAGCGTCTGCCGGCTACCCTCCAGGTCGAGCATCGAGGCCAGCACCGAGACCCCGATGATCGGATGCAGCCCGGCGATGGCGCTGGCCACGATGCCCAGGAAGCTGAGGATGGCCTCGCCGGCGCCGAACCGCGCGAAGAGCGTCCATTCGCTGCCGGTGGCCGCGGCGATCAGCGTCGAGAGCCCCAGGGTGAGCAGGCCGGCGCACAGGAACAGGGCGATCTCCCCGCGCATGGCCGGCAGGCGCGTCAGGGTGTGCTGGCGCACCCGCCCCAGCGTCCAGCGCGTCCCCGCCGGCAGGTTGGTCACCAGGGCCGCCGCGGGCAGCAGGAAGGTGATGATGCTGACGATGGAGAGCGCCGGCGTCAGGACGTAGTGGAAGAGCATCACCAGGGCCGCCATGGTCACCGGCATCAGCAGGTTGCGTGGCGACAGCGAGAAGCCCGCCACCGTCGCCAGGTCGAAGCGCCGTGACAGCTCGGTGACGGTGAGCAGGCCGGCCGCCAACGCCAGGGGCAGTCCCACCGCCAGGACGTGGAGATAATCCATGCCCGGTGCCAGGGTCATCACCACGCCCATGGAGGCGAAGAACGGCGACCAGAGGGCGGCACTCGAGAGGCCGCGGTTCAGGGCCAGCAGCTGCGGCAGCGTCAGGGGACCGCGCCTGGCCAGGCGGTCGCCGATCATGAACACCGTCGACAGGTTGAGGATGGTGCCGAGCAGGTGCACGCCCAGCCAGGTGCCGGCGGTGCCGGGGGCGCCGGTGACGGCTCGCCCCAGGGGGCGCCCCTGGCGGCGGTTGCCGATCAGGCCGATGAAGCTCACCCCCACCAGCATCGCCACCACATAGGTGTTGCCGTCGAGCAGCGCCGGCCAGTCGAGCGAGGCGTCGTAGCGCCATCGGGCCGTGAGCAGCATCCCCAGGCCGATCACCACCAGGGCGCCGGCCTGCCAGCGGGTGCGCCGCGGGATGTCCCGCCACAGCAGCAGCGTGGCCAGCCACAGGGCGTAGCCGACCAGGTGGGGGGATGGCGACAGGCCGGCGAAGCCCAGCACCTGCAGCAGCAGGCCGACGAGGATCGCTACCCCGGCGATGGCATGGTGCGGCGACGGCGTCTCGGGGCTGGGCTCGGACATGCGCGGCGGCTCCTGGCAAAATAAGCAGCCTAACCGATATCGCCGTCGGTTTCCCGGGCGGCGTCGAGCAGGGCCAGCATGGCCCGGGCGGCGTTGGAGAGGGTGCGGCTGCGGTGCACGATGTAGCCCAGCGGACGATGGATGGACGGATGGTCCACCGCGATCTCGTGCAGTTCGCCGGCCACCAGGCGCTCCGGCAGCAGGCTCCAGCCCAGGCCGATGGCGGCCATCATCTTCAGCGTCTCCAGGTAGTTGGTGGAGAGCGTCACCGGCAGGCGCAGGCCGGCGGCGGCGAAGCGGGCCTCGATCAGCCCGCGGGTGAAGGTCAGCGGGCCAGGCAGCACGGCGTCGTGCTCGCACAGTGCCTGCAGGGTCGGCTGCGCCTGGCCGGCCAGGGGATGGTCGTGGGCGCAGACGAAGCACAACCGGTCGATCCATACCGGTACCACGGTGAGCTGGGGATCGGGGGAGGGCGCCAGGGTCACCACGGCGATCTCCAGGTTGCCGTCGAGCACCCCCTGGTAGGCCTCCTCGGAGTCCAGGAAGTGCAGGTCGAGGCGGACCTCGGGGTGGTCGCGGGTATAGGCCTTGAGCAGCGGGGGCAGGCGGTGCAGACCGATATGATGGCTGGTGGCCAGCGTCAGGCTGCCGCTGACCTCGCCCTCCAGGTTGCCCAGGGCGCGGCGGCTGTCGTCGACCATCACCAGGATCTGGCGGGCGCGGGGCAGCAGCACCCGGCCGGCCTCGGTCAGCGACACCCGCCGGCCGATGCGGTCGAAGAGGCGGGCGTCGATCTGGCCCTCCAGGGTGGCGATGCGCTTGCTGATGGCCGGCTGGGTCAGGTGGAGCTGGTCGGCGGCCCGCGAGAAGCTGCCGCTCTCGGCCACGGCCAGGAAGGCCTGCAGGCTCTGGGTGTCCATGGCGCCTCCAATGCCGTCAAGGATTCCAGTAAGGAATGCAATCCATAAATAACATGAATTGCTTTTATGGGCGAGTCGCCGGACACTGCAGGAGACCGGACACGAAATGAAGGGCCCCGGGCCCGGGAGACACGACATGGCAGGCCAGACACTCTACGACAAGTTGTGGTCGCAGCACCTCGTCAAGGAGCGCGACGACGGTACCGCCCTCATCTACATCGACCGCCAGCTGCTCCACGAGGTGACCTCGCCCCAGGCCTTCGAGGGCCTGCGCCTGGCGGGACGTCGGCCGTGGCGCCTCGACGCCAACCTGGCGACCCCCGACCACAACGTGCCCACCACCCTCAAGGAGCGCGCCGAGGGCAACGCCGGCATCAAGGATCCGGTGTCGCTGATCCAGGTGCAGACCCTCGACGACAACTGCAACGAGTTCGGTATCGAGGAGTTCCGCATCAACGACCCGCGCCAGGGCATCGTCCACGTGGTGGGACCCGAGCAGGGGGCCACCCTGCCGGGCATGACCGTGGTGTGTGGCGACTCTCATACCGCCACCCATGGCGCCTTCGCCGCCCTGGCCCACGGCATCGGCACCTCCGAGGTGGAGCACGTGCTGGCCACCCAGTGCCTGCTGGCGCAGAAGATGAAGAACATGCAGGTGCGCGTCGAAGGCGAACTCGGCACCGGCGTCACCGCCAAGGACGTGGTGCTGGCCATCATCGGCCGGATCGGCACCGCCGGAGGGACCGGCTACGCCATCGAGTTCGCCGGCAGCGCCATCCAGAATCTCTCCATGGAAGGCCGCATGACGGTGTGCAACATGGCCATCGAGGCCGGTGCCCGCGTCGGCCTGATCGCCGTGGACGACACCACCATCGACTACCTGCGCGATCGCCACTATGCGCCCCGAGGCGAGCAGTGGGAAGCTGCGGTGGCCGACTGGCGTCACCTGGTTTCCGATGCCGACGCCGCCTTCGACAAGGTCGTGACCCTCGACGCCGCCGAGATCGAGCCGCAGGTCAGCTGGGGGACCAGCCCGGAGATGGTCACCGGCGTTTCCGGCGAGGTGCCGGACCCGGCCGAGGCGCCTGACGAGACGGTGCAGCGCGGCTACGTGCGGGCCCTGGAATACATGGGGCTCTCCGCCCGCCAGAAGATCACCGACATCCGGCTCGACAAGGTGTTCATCGGCTCCTGCACCAACTCGCGCATCGAGGACCTGCGCGAGGCCGCCAGGGTGGCCAAGGGCAAGAAGGTGGCCGACTCCATCAAGCTGGCGATGGTGGTGCCCGGCTCCGGCCTGGTGAAGCGCCAGGCCGAGGCCGAGGGGCTCGACAAGGTCTTCATCGAGGCGGGCTTCGAGTGGCGCGAGCCGGGCTGCTCCATGTGCCTGGCCATGAACGCCGACAAGCTCGGTGCCGGCGAGCACTGCGCCTCCACCTCCAACCGCAACTTCGAGGGTCGCCAGGGTTTCGGCGGACGCACCCACCTGGTGAGCCCGGCGATGGCCGCCGCCGCCGCCATCGCCGGCCACTTCGTGGATGTCCGGCAGTTTGCCGCCAACGATGATGCCCAGGTACAGGAGGCCTGAACCATGAAGAAGTTCGAACGTACCGAAGGGCTCGTCGCGCCGCTCGACCGGGCCAACGTCGACACCGACCTGATCATTCCCAAGCAGTTCCTCAAGTCGATCAAGCGCACCGGCTTCGGGGTCAACCTGTTCGACGAGCTGCGCTATCTCGACGAGGGGCAGCCGGGGCAGGACGTGGCAAGCCGACCGCTGAATCCCGACTTCGTGCTCAACCAGCCGCGCTACCAGGGCGCCAGCGTGCTGCTCGCGCGGCGCAACTTCGGCTGCGGCAGCTCCCGGGAGCACGCCCCCTGGGCACTGGAGGACTTCGGCTTCCGGGTGATCATCGCGCCGAGTTTCGCCGACATCTTCTACAACAACGCCTTCAAGAACGGCCTGCTGCTGGTGACCCTGCCCGAGGAGACCGTGGACCGGCTGTTCGCCGAGGTGGAGGCCAGCGAGGGCTATCGCCTCGACGTGGACCTGGAGAACCAGCGCATCACCACGCCGGCCGGCGAGATCCTCGAGTTCGAGGTGGATGAGTTCCGCAAGCAGTGCCTGCTGGAGGGCCTCGACGACATCGGTCTCACGCTGAAGGACGAGGATGCCATCCGCGCCTTCGAGGAGAAGCATCGCGCCGCACGGCCCTGGCTGTTCCGCGATTCCGCCCAGGCCTGACCCGGCGGGCCTGGTGCTGAGCGTAAGGTAGGAGGGCAGCTTTGCTGCGCGACTGGCGCCGGCAGGCGCCTCGCGGCGTTGCCTCGGCATGGGAATTTGGCGGAGGAGGCCGTTGGCCTCCAGTCGCGAGACAAAGTCTCCCTCCTGCAGGTCAGCGCCACGCACCGAGCAGCGATGCATAAGTCACGCAAGCAATCTCTCAGCGGAGTCTTACCAGCAGGCACCGCTGATCCAGCAAGGACGACATCATGACGCAGAAGATTCTGGTATTGCCGGGCGACGGCATCGGTCCCGAGATCACCGCCCAGGCCAGCCGCATCCTGGCGGCCTGCCAGGCGCGTGGCCTCGACGTCGAGGTGGAGGAGGGCCTGCTGGGCGGTGCCGCCTACGACGCGCACGGCGAGCCGCTGCCCGCCGAGACCCTGGAGAAGGCCAGGGCCGCCCGCGCCATCCTGCTCGGAGCCGTGGGCGGACCCCAGTGGGACAGTATCGAGGACCTCGCCAAGCGCCCCGAGAAGGGCCTGCTCGGCGTGCGCAAGCAGTTGGGGCTGTTCGGCAACCTGCGCCCGGCGATCACCTACCCACAGCTGGCTTCCGCCTCCAGCCTCAAGCCCGAGCTGGTGGCGGGCCTGGACATCATGATCGTGCGCGAGCTCACCGGGGGCATCTACTTCGGCCAGCCGCGCGGCATCGAGGAGCGCGACGGCGAGCGGGTGGGCTTCAATACCTACGTCTACTCGGAGAGCGAGATCGAGCGCATCGGCCGGGTGGCCTTCGAGATGGCGCAGAAGCGCGGCAAGAAGCTGTGCAGCGTCGACAAGGCCAACGTCCTCGAGGTCACCATCCTTTGGCGCGAGGTGATGGAGCGCCTGGCGCCGGAGTACCCGGACGTCGAGCTCTCGCACATGTACGTCGACAACGCCGCCATGCAGCTGGTGCGCGCGCCCAAGCAGTTCGACGTCATGGTTACCGGCAATATGTTCGGGGATATTCTTTCAGACGCGGCGGCGATGCTGACGGGGTCCATCGGCATGCTGCCCTCGGCCTCACTCAACGAGTCCGGCCAGGGCATGTACGAGCCGTGCCACGGCAGCGCCCCGGACATCGCCGGCCAGGACGTCGCCAACCCGCTGGCGACCATCCTCTCGGTGGCCATGATGCTGCGCTATTCCCTGGACGAACCGGCGCTGGCCCGCCGCATCGAGGATGCCGTGGGCCGGGTGCTGGACGACGGCCTGCGCACCGCGGATATCGCCGCCGAGGGCACTCGCACCGTCTCCACCACCGAGATGGGCGACGCCGTGCTGGCAGCCTTCGAGGCGGCGTGAGTCTGCGGCGCGGTGTCAGGCCTCGTGTCTCGCGGCCTCATGGATGTGCGCCACCAGTGGGGCCAGGCTCTGTTCCATGTCGTCGAGTGACCAGTGGCGCCGATACCGGTAGACCCTGATGCGCCGGGCCAGGTCGGCGGCATGGGTCATCAGGCGTGCCGAACCATTGAGTATCTTTGCCCATTCCGGGTGATAGAGAGAGGCCGTGACCACCTTGAACGCCTCCCGGCCGTTCAGCGGTTCGAGAGTGGCGCTCTCTCCCTCTTCGGCAGGTTCCAGCGTGACCAATGCCCGCAGGGGTTGAGCATAGCTGCGAAAACCCTGGTGCTGAATGAGGTGGTACTTGCCAGCTCGCGCCGGTTTCCTGACCAGGCCGCGAGTCTCGACTCCCAGAGTGGCCAGGGCATCCTCGCAGAGTTTGAGGCGAGGCGGACCCGGATACAGGTAGGGGGGTACTTCGCCTGGCCTGATCACCCCGACGTCGTCGCACACCAGGGGCCAGCCCTGACAGTAGTGCAGCCAGGCGACCAGGGTCGACTTGCCGGCGCCGGAAGCACCGGTGAAGCCCCATATGCCGGATGGCGTCTCCAGGGCACTGAGGTTGAGGGGAAACCAGTGTTTCTGATGCAGCAGGGCGCCGAGAGCGGTGCCGAGCGGGTAGAGGCGCGGGTCGCCGTCGGGTGTGCTGGCCCCCGGTTTCGGCCGTACCCGCCTGTCGACCCGGATGCGGTGGCCCTGCTCGACCCGGTAGCGTGCGATGCCCTCGAAGTTGAACTGGCAGCGGTCTCCCGAGTACTGCAAGCCGTGCTCGCTCCCATCGGGATCCTCGAGCCAGTCGGGAAGGTCCTCGGCGACGATCTCCACATCCGCTGGCATGCCGGCCAGGAGAGGTCGCAATTCCGGAAACTCGAGTTGCGAGGCGAGTCGGAGCCCGCAGGTGGCGTAGTAATGGGGCGAATCGGTGGGGCTGGGGTGTCCGCGCCGCTCAATGGGCGCCGTTCCCGTGCGATAGGCCGAACAGCCGTTGACGTGGTACATCTCCCGAGATCCCCTTCCACCCGCGAGTGGTGGTCTGGTGTCCAGGAACGCAGCGCAGACCGATGCGGCGCCTGAGTACCGGTATCCGTGAGTGCCGATACTGTTACAGTATATTTCCGTACTGTATTTTTTGTCAATTTATGTTAACGGCGGGGCGGCTTGCGCCGGTGCGGAGGCAGCCTGCATCAGGAGAGGATCGAGCCTGGTGCCATCTGCCCGAGGCGGCAGGCTCGTGTATAATGGGCCCCACACTCGATTACTGGAGGACTTCACATGTTGAAAGTCGGTTTCGTCGGTTGGCGCGGCATGGTGGGCTCCGTGCTCATGCAGCGCATGGTGGAAGACGGCGACTTCAAGGGCATCGAGCCGGTCTTCTTCACCACCTCCCAGGTCGGCCAGGCCGGTCCCGACGTCGGCGTGGACGTGCCCCCGCTCAAGGACGCCTTCGACCTGGACGCGCTCAAGGCGCTCGACGTCGTCGTTACCTGCCAGGGCGGCGACTACACCGAGAAGGTCTATGGCGACCTGCGCAACGGCGGCTGGAAGGGCTACTGGGTCGATGCCGCCAGCACCCTGCGCATGGCCGACGAGGGCACCATCGTCCTCGACCCGGTCAACCGTCACGTCATCGATGCCCAGCTGGCGAAGGGCGCCAAGACCTTCGTCGGCGGCAACTGCACCGTCAGCCTGATGCTGATGGGGCTGGGCGGCCTGTTCGAAGCGGACCTGATCGAGTGGATGACCTCCATGACCTATCAGGCCGCCTCCGGCTCCGGTGCCAAGCACATGCGCGAGCTGCTCAACCAGATGGGCGCCCTGCGCGACAGCTCGGCTGCCGAGCTGGCCGACCCGTCCAGTGCGATTCTCGATATCGACCACAAGGTGACGGCGGCCATGCGCGGTGGTGACTTCCCCACCGACAACTTCGGTGCGCCCCTGGCCGGCAGCCTGCTGCCCTGGATCGACGTCAAGCGCGACAACGGCCAGAGCAAGGAGGAGTGGAAGGGCTCCGTGGAGACCAACAAGATCCTCGGCCTCCAGGACAACCCCATCCCCATCGACGGCCTCTGCGTGCGCATCGGCGCCATGCGTTCCCACAGCCAGGCCTTCACCATCAAGCTCAAGAAGGATGTCCCGATCGATGAGATCGAGGATCGCCTGGCCAAGCACAACGATTGGGTCAAGGTGATCCCCAACGACAAGGATGCCACCATCGCCGGCCTCACCCCGGCGGCCGTCACCGGCACCCTGGGCGTCCCCGTGGGCCGCCTGCGCAAGCTGGCCATGGGCGGCGAGTACCTCTCCGCCTTCAGCGTCGGCGATCAGCTGCTCTGGGGGGCCGCCGAGCCGCTCAAGCGGATGCTCCAGATCCTCCGGGAGCAGTAATGTCTCCCTCGGCGTGACACGCCGGCTCGGTAACCAACGGGGCGCTTCCTTTCGAGGGGCGCCCCGTTGCATTTGCGTGGAAGCCGAATTCGCCAACCCTCGGATCAATGGCTTACGTTGAAGTCATGGGGCCGAGGATGATCCGGGGTGGGCGCGATCGGCTGAGAATTATGGTACACAGATACCAGAACAAGACGACGCCACGGCACCGCATCGGCTGACGAGAACTGCCAGGCTTTGCCGACGTACGCAAGGGAGTTCCATGAACCGCAAGCTGACTGTTGCCATGCTGCTATCGCTTTCCGCCACCAGTCCGATGGCGTTGGCCCTGGGGCTGGGCGAGGCGGAAGTGCGCTCGACCCTCAACGCGCCGCTGCGCGCGAGCATCCCGCTGACCGATACCGTCGGGATCCAGGCCGGCCTGCTCAATGTCTCGGTGGCCGACGAGAATGCCTATGGTGCGGCGGGGCTGGCGCGCACGCCGCTCGCGGCCAGCGTTCGGCTGGCCGTGGAGCGGCGTCAGGGACGCCTGGTGGTGGACCTGACCACCGACCGGCCGGTGCGCGAGCCCTGGCTCGATCTGATGCTGCGCTTCGACTGGCCGGGCGGCCAGCAGCTGCGCGAGGTGACCCTACTGCTCGATCCGCCCAACTACGACGAGATGCCGGTGCTGGTGGCCGGCGGCTCGCGCCGCGCGAGCACCGGGACCTCGGCCGCCCCCAGCGACCGCGAGTCGACCCGCCCGGTGGCGCGCCCCTCGTCGCCAGCGACCCCCGACGACCCCGCCTGGGTGCGCAGCGGCGATACCCTGTGGGCCGTGGCCGGTCGCCTGCGGCCGGACAGCGGCATCAGCATGAACCAGATGATGGTGGCCCTGGTCGAGGCCAACCCCGATGCCTTCCCCTCGGGAAACATCAACGCCATGCGCGCCGGCTTCACCCTGGTGGTGCCCGGTCGCGAGGCGATCGCCGCGCGGCCCGATACCGAGGCCGAGCGTCTCGTCGCCGCCATGAACCAGGCCTGGGCCAACCGCGGCAGCGGCGCCCCCGCCCGGGTTCCCCTGGACGGCGGGGCGAGCGACGGCGAGACGGACGTGGCGGTGGCCACGGCGCCCGCAGAGCGGGTGGCCGATGTCGGGTCGTCGACGGCAGGGGCGGCGCCGGAAGAGCAGGGTGCCGCCCAGGCTGCCGAGCCGCCCGAGGGCGTCGAGGCGCCGGCCGGCGAGGAACCGGCCCCGCGCCTGACGCTGCTGACCGATGCCGAGGTGGCCGCCGAGCAGGCCCTGGCGGAAGCGGATACCGAAGATACTGGCGCCGCCCCGGGGACCGGGCAGGGGGGCGAACCGCGGGTCAACGTGGACCCCGAGCTGCTTGAGGCCTTGCATGGTGGCGGAGGCGGCGAGCTCACCAGCGACGAGCGCCTGCTGCGTCTGGAGGATCGTTGGCGGGAGAGCCAGGCACAGCTGAGCGAGGTACAGGAGGAGCGTGATCGCCTCCAGGAAGAGGTCAGCGAGATGCGCGACGAGCTGGCGGCAATGCGCGACCAGTTGGCCGCCCTGACCGCCGGTGGCGCCGGCGTCGACGGGCCCGGTGCCGGCGGCCTGGTCACGGCCGACGACGCCACCCCGGAGGAGGCCCCCTGGTGGGGCGCCTTCTACCCGGCGGAGCTGGACCGCAAGCTGATGCTGGGGGGCGCCGGCCTGGCGGCACTGCTGGCGCTGTGGCTGGCGATGAGGGTGCGGCGTCGCCGCGAGGAGGACGCAGGGGGCGGCTTCGGCGAGGTGCGGGTGGCCACGCCGGGCGGGGAGTCGCCGGTCTCGCCACAGCGCCCCAGTGCCCCGGCCGCACCGCGCGAGTCGGTGCAGTCCAGCCTGCCCCAGGCGGAGGCGATCAACGAGGCCGACATCTTCATCGCCTACGGCCGCTACGACCAGGCCCGCGAGCTGCTCGAGGCCAGCCTGGCCCGGGAGCCCGAGCGCGACGACCTGCGCCTCAAGCTGCTGACCGTGCATCTGGAGCAGGGCAGCCGCGACGAGGCCGAACGCGAGGCGGCACGCCTGCGCGATGGCGGCAACCCGGCGGTGGCGGAGGAGGTCGAGCGCCTCTTGGCTCGCCACGGGCTCGGCGCCGCCGGGCCCGTGGCGAGCGAGGCGCCTCCTGCCGCACCCGCCAGCGGGACGGCCGAGGATCGGGCCATCTTCACCGCAGCCGCCATGCCCCCGCGGCGTTTCGACGAGGAGGATGAGGAGGCGCAGGGCGCCGCTACCGACTCGACGCGCCCTGAATACGCCGCCTCGTCAGACTCGACGCCCGATGAGGCGCCCGACGCCGCGCCACCGGCGCCGGATCCCGAGCGCTTCCGTCGCCCGGGCTCGGCACCAGCCGAAGCCTCGCCCGCCGAGGCGGGACCGGCCGGGGAGGACGAGGTGCCGGCGATGCCGAGCCCGGGCGACGACGTTCCGCCGTTGCCCGAAGAGGCCGATGAGCTGCCCCCGGTGACCACCCACCGGCGCGACGACGGCAGCGAAATCATCGACTACCGTCCGCCGAGCCTCGACCCCGCCCCGGCCCCCCGCGAGGAGACGCCCATGCAGCCCAGCGTCGACTTCACGCCCTCCGCGGCGCCCGACAAACCCGACGAGCCGCCCTCGTCCCAGCGGCCCCTGCCGGACGACTGGGAGGTCGAGGAGGTGGCCTTCCCGCCCCTGGATCCGGATAATGGTGCCTTTGCCTCCAGCGCTTCCCCGGATCGGCTGGCCGAGGCGCGTCGCCTGGTCGAGGCAGGAGAGGGCGGCAGGGCGCGCGACCTGCTGAACGACCTGTGCCAGAGCGACGACCCGGCCGTCCGTGACGAGGCGATAGCGCTGCGCCGACGCCTGGACAGCTGACCGCCGCATGACTCTCTTCCAACCTCTCGATGACCGCACCCCCATGACCGGCCGCCTGGCCATGGGGGTGGAATACGACGGCAGTGCCTACTGTGGATGGCAACGCCTCAAGCACGCCGCCTCGGTGCAGGCGTCGCTGGAGGCGGCGCTGTCCCGGGTGGCCAGCCAACCGGTGAAGGTCCACGCCAGCGGGCGTACCGACTCCGGCGTGCACGCCACCCGCCAGATCATCCATTTCGATGCGCCGGCGCCGCGCGCCGAGAAGGCCTGGGTGTTCGGCGTGAACGCCAACCTGCCGCGCGACATCGCCGTGCGCTGGATCACCGAAGTGCCCGACGACTTCCATGCCCGCTTCAAGGCCCTGGCCAGGCGCTACCGCTACGTGCTGCTCAACCAGCCCAGTCGCCCGGTGCTGGAGCGGGCCAACGTTACCTGGTGTCGCGACCCCCTGGACGCCGAGGCCATGCATCGCGCCGCCCAGGCCGTGGTCGGCGAGCACGATTTCTCGAGCTTCCGCGCCGCTGGCTGCCAGTCGAAGACCCCCTGGCGGCACCTGCACTTCATCGAGGTGCATCGCCACGGTCCCCTGGTGGTGGTGGACGTCCAGGGCAACGCCTTCCTGCACCATATGATTCGCAATATCGTCGGCGCGCTGGTGACGGTGGGGCGCGGTGAGGTCGGCGACGACTACCTGGCCGACTTGCTGGCCCTCAAGGACCGCACCCGGGCCGACGTTACCGCCCCGGCCTGTGGCCTGCACTTCGTCGATTCCCTGTATGATGGGCACTGGGGCCTGCCGCGGGAGCCGCTGGGCCCCAACCTGCTGGCCTTCCTCGGCGAGTGGACCGGCGAGCGGGCGCTGCCCGACTGCCCCTGGGTCGAGTTCCGCCGCGGCCGGCCGGTGGCCTCCTCCACCCCCGTCGAGAGCAAGACACCATGATGCAACGCACCCGCGTCAAGTTCTGCGGCCTGACCCGCCCCGAGGACGTCGACGCCGCCGTGGCCGCCGGCGCCGACGCCCTGGGTTTCGTGCTCTGGCCCGGCAGCAAGCGGGCCCTCGATGAGGCGCGGCTGGCCGAGCTGGCCGCCCGGGTGCCGGCCTTCGTCACCCGGGTGGGGCTCTTCGTCGATGCCGACCCGGCGCTCATCGCACGCTGCGCCCCCCACCTCGACCTGCTGCAGTTCCACGGCGACGAGGCGCCCGAGGCCTGTGAGGGCTTCGGCCGGCCCTGGTTCAAGGCGCTGCGCATGCGCGACGATGTCGATCCGCACGCCGTCGCCGCGGCCTACCGGGGGGCCCAGGCGCTGCTGCTGGATGCCTACCGTCCCGGCGTGCCGGGCGGCACCGGCGCGGCCTTCGACTGGTCGCGGGTGCCCGCAAACCTGGCAAAACCTGTTATCCTCGCCGGAGGCCTGAGCGCGGACAACGTGGCCGAGGCCATCGCCAGGGTCCGGCCCTTCGCGGTGGACGTCTCCGGCGGCATCGAGGCCGCGCCGGGCATCAAGGATGTCCGGCGGATGGCCGCCTTCATGGCGGCCGTGCGCCAGGGCGATGCCCGCCGCCTCGGGCGCTGAAGCGCGCCGGCGATTCGTGCCCCCGGTGTCCATGCATTCCATCCCCAAGCCCCAATGGCGACCTGTGAGGTGTCTTTCGTGAGCAAGTTCAGTGACCTGACCCGACTGCCGGATGCCCGCGGCCACTTCGGCCCCTACGGCGGCCGGTTCGTCTCGGAGACCCTGAGCTTCGCCCTGGACGAGCTGGAGAAGACCTACCTGAGTCTTCGCGACGACCCGGCCTTCCAGGCGGAATTCGACTACGACCTGGCCCACTACGTAGGGCGGCCCTCGCCGCTCTACCATGCCGAGCGGTGGTCGAAGCGGCTCGGCGGCGCCCAGGTCTGGCTCAAGCGCGAGGACCTCAACCACACCGGCGCCCACAAGGTGAACAACACCATCGGCCAGGCGCTGCTCGCCAAGAAGGGCGGCAAGCCGCGGGTGATTGCCGAGACCGGCGCCGGCCAGCACGGCGTGGCCACCGCCACCGTGGCGGCGCGCCTGGGGCTGTCGTGCGACGTCTACATGGGCGCCGAGGACGTGGAGCGCCAGAAGCTCAACGTCTATCGCATGCACCTGCTGGGGGCCAACGTCATTCCCGTGGAGTCCGGCACCCGCACCCTCAAGGACGCCATGAACGAGGCGCTGCGCGACTGGGTCACCAACGTCGATGACACCTTCTACATCATCGGCACCGTGGCCGGCCCGCACCCCTATCCGATGCTGGTGCGCGACTTCAACGCCGTGGTCGGCCGCGAGGCGCGCCGCCAGTCGCTGGAGGAATTCGGCAAGCTGCCCGATGCGCTGATCGCCTGCGTCGGCGGCGGCTCCAACGCCATGGGGCTCTTCTACCCCTTCGTCGAGGACGACGAGGTGGCCATGTACGGCGTCGAGGCCGGCGGCCACGGCGTCGAGACCGGTCGCCACGCCGCGCCGCTGGCCTCCGGGGCGCCGCGCGGCGTGCTGCACGGCAACCGCACCTACCTGATGTCCGACGAGGGCGGCCAGGTCTCCGACACCCACTCCATCTCGGCGGGCCTCGACTACCCGGGCGTCGGCCCCGAGCACGCCCTGTGGAAGGACGTGGGCCGGGTCCAGTACGTGGCCGCCAACGATGACGCCGTGCTCGAGGCGTTCCGCGAGCTGACCCATGTGGAGGGCATCATGCCGGCGCTGGAGTCGGCCCATGCCCTGGCCCATGCCAAGGTGCTGGCCCCCACGATGCGACCCGACCAGCACATCGTGGTCAACCTCTCGGGACGCGGCGACAAGGACATCATGACCGTCGCCAGGCTCGACGGCATCGAATTCTGAGGGCAGACATGAACCGTATCGACCAACGCTTCGCCGAGCTCAAGGCCCAGGGACGCCGTGCGCTGATCCCCTACATCACCGCCGGTGACCCGGCGCCGGAGTACACCGTCGGTTTCCTGCATGCCCTGGTGGAGGCCGGCGCCGACGTCATCGAACTGGGCGTACCCTTCTCCGATCCCATGGCCGACGGCCCGGTGATCCAGAAGGCCTGCGAGCGGGCCCTCAAGCACGACGTGCGCCTCAGCCACCTGTTCGAGATGGTGCGCGAGTTCCGCAGCCGCGACGCCACCACGCCGGTGGTGCTGATGGGCTATCTCAATCCCATGGAGCGCATCGGCCTCGAGGCCTTCGCCGACCAGGCCGCGGCGGCAGGCATCGACGGCGTGCTGGCCGTGGACATGCCCCCCGAGGAGGCCGAGGAACTCGGCCCGCTGCTCAAGGCCCGCGGCCTGGCCTCGATCTTCCTGGTGGCCCCTACCACTTCCGAGGCCCGGGCCGCTACAATATGCGCCCACGGCGAGGGCTATCTCTACTATGTGTCGCTCAAGGGCGTGACCGGCGCCGCCTCGCTCAACGCCGCGGACGTCGCCGATCACCTGGCCCCGTTGCGCCGGATGACGACGCTGCCGCTGTGCGTGGGCTTCGGCATCCGTGACGGCGCCTCCGCCGCCGAGGTGGGCAAGGTCGCCGACGGGGTGATCGTCGGCTCGGCGCTGGTCAACCGCATCGCCGAGAATGCCGAGCGGCCCGAGGCCATTCCCGGCGAGCTCAAGGCGGTGCTGGGGGAGATGCGCCAGGCCCTGGACGCCATGAGTGCCGCCTGAGCCTCGCCACACGAATCGATCCATGCGCCCGGGGCGATCCGGGCGCCGACCAGATGACGGAACCCTTCTGACATGAGCTGGCTAGACAAGATCGTGCCCTCCATCGGGCGTATCCAGCGCAAGGACCGCCGCGCGAGCGTGCCCGACGGCCTGTGGCGCAAGTGCCCCAAGTGCGAGGCGGTGCTCTACCTTCCCGAGCTCGAGAAGCATCACAACGTCTGCCCCAAGTGCGACCACCACCTGCGCCTCACCGCGCGCAAGCGCCTCGACTGGTTCCTCGACAAGGAAGGACGCGAGGAGCTGGCCGCGGAGGTCGAGCCGGTCGACCGCCTCAAGTTCCGCGACTCCAAGAAGTACAAGGACCGCCTGGGCGCGGCCCAGAAGGAGACCGGCGAGAAGGACGCCCTGATCGCCATGCGCGGCCGCCTCGACGGCCTGCCGGTGGTGGTGGTGGCCTTCGAGTTCACCTTCATGGGCGGCTCCATGGGGGCCGTGGTGGGCGAGAAGTTCGTGCGCGCCGCCAGCGTCGCCCGGGAGGAGGGCATCCCGCTGATCTGCTTCTCCGCCTCCGGCGGGGCGCGCATGCAGGAGGCGCTGTTCTCGCTGATGCAGATGGCCAAGACCTCGGCCGCGCTGGAGAAGCTCAAGCAGGCCGGCATCCCCTACATCTCCGTGCTCACCGACCCGGTGTTCGGCGGCGTCTCGGCGTCGCTGGCCATGCTCGGCGACCTCAACGTCGCCGAGCCCAACGCGCTGATCGGTTTCGCCGGCCCGCGGGTCATCGAGCAGACCGTGCGCGAGCAGCTCCCCGAGGGCTTCCAGCGCAGCGAGTTCCTGCTCGAGCACGGCACCGTCGACATGATCGTGCATCGCCGCGAGGTGCGTGACCGCCTGGGGCGGGTGCTGCGCAAGCTGACCCACCAGCCCGCCATGGGCCTGGCCGACGACACCCTCGGCGAACCCGATCTGGTGGACGCCGCCGAGCAGGCCGAGCAGAGCGAGCGGGTCGAGGCGTCCCCCGAGGAGGCGCCGGCGGAGCCCCGGGCTGAGGCTCCCGCCGAGGTCGGCGAGAGACCCGAGGGTCGGGCCGACGACGCCCAAGACGACACCCGTCGCTGACCGTTCCATGAGCGACGCGGCCCTGCCCACCACCCTGGACGCCTGGCTGGCCCGGCTCGAAGCCGCCCACCCGGTGGGTATCGATCTCGGCCTCGAACGCGTGGCCGAGGTCGCCCGTCGCATGGGGCTGCTGGCGCGTCCCATCGCCGGCCGGGTGATCACCGTGGCCGGCACCAACGGCAAGGGCTCCACCGTGGCCCTGCTCGAGGCGCTGGCCCGGGCCCACGGCCTGGCCACCGCCACCTACACCTCGCCCCATCTGCTGCGCTACAACGAGCGTCTGCGCCTGGATGGCCGCGATGCCGACGACGCCACCCTGATCGATGGCTTCGCGGCCGTGGAGCGCGCACGCCTGGACGGCGCGCCGGTCAGCCTGACCTATTTCGAGGTCGGTACCCTGGGGGCGCTGTGGGCCATGGCCCGGCGCCCGCCCGACCTGGCCATCCTCGAGGTGGGGCTGGGGGGCCGGCTGGACGCCGTCAACGTGCTCGACCCCGACGTGGCGGTGATCACCACCGTGGCCCAGGACCACGCCGCCTTCCTCGGCACCGACCTGGAGCAGATCGGCCGCGAGAAGGCCGGCATCCTGCGCGGCGGTCGCCCGGCGGTGCTGGGCAGCACCGTACTGCCGGCCAGCGTGCGCCAGGTGGCCGACGGGCTCGGCGCGGCGGTGTACGCCCTCGGCGAGGCCTTCCACCGCGAAGGGGAGGGCGAGGGCTGGAGCTTTTGGGGTCAGTTCCCGATCCCCCATCTTCCCGACCCGGGCCTGCCGTTGGACAACGCCGCCACGGCGCTGCAGGCCCTGGCGCTGGCCGGCGTGGCGCTCGACGCCGAGGCCTGCCGCACGGCACTGGGCTCGGTCCGGCTGCCAGGGCGCATGCAGTGGCTCGGGCGGTGGTGCCTGGACGTGGGGCACAATCCCCACGCCGCCACCTACCTGGCGGGTCGCCTGACCGAGCGACCCGATGGGGGCCGCACCCTGGCGTTGCTGGCCATGCTCGGCGACAAGGACGCCGACGGCGTGATCGCCGCCCTGGCGCCGGTCGTCGACGCCTGGGTGACCGCCGGCCTCGACGGCGAACGGGCCCGCGACGCTGACGACCTGGCCGCACGCCTGGAGGCGCAGGGGGCCCGGGTGCTGGCGCGCACCACTTCGCCGGCCGCCGGGGCCGCCTGGCTGGCGGGACGGCTGGCCCCCGAGGATCGGGTGCTGGTGTGCGGCTCCTTCTATACCGTGGCCGAGGTGCTGGCCTGGCTGGCGAGCCGCCCGGACGCGGTGCAGACTGAGACTGACGACAGGCCCTGGGAGGAAGCCCCGTGAAATATGGCATGCGCGAGCGCCTGAGCGGCGCGGTGATCCTGATCGCCCTGGCGGTGATCTTCGTGCCCATGCTGTTCGATGAGCCCGCGCCACGGAGCGAGCGTCCCGAGCCGGTACTGACCATCGAACAGCCCATCGAGGTGCCGCGTCGCGACGTCCCCGATCCCGTGCCGCCCTCGAGCCTGACCGATGACGAGTCGCCGAGACCGGATGCGGAGGGCGCCGAGACGCCGACGACGGCCGAGGTCCCCCGGCCATCGCCCGACCTGTCCCCGGATGACGAGGCGCAGGAGGTCGAGCCCGTGGACCTGGAGGCCGCCCCCGAGACGGCGGACGAGCCAGCCGACGCGCCGGCGGCCGACCCCATCGCCGAACTGGCGCGCGCCGCCGATGAGCGGCTCGCCGAGGACGCCGACCCCGAGGACGCCGACCCCGAGGCGCCGCAGGCCATCCCCGAGGCCTCGCCCTCGGGCGAATGGGCCGTCCAGGTGGGCAGCTTCGGCGAGTCGGCCAATGCCGAACGCCTGGTGGAGCGGCTCACCGAGGAGGGCTTCGCGGCCTACAGCCGCCCGCGGGACAACGACCTGACCACCGTCTACGTGGGGCCCTTCGACAGCTCCGGCGCGGGGGAGCGGGCCGTGACCGAGATCAAGGAGCGGGTCAACCTCCAGGGCCTGGTGGTGAAGGCGAGGAACTGAGATGACCCTGACCTGGCTCGACTGGATCTTCGTGGCGTTGCTGGCGGTCACCGCCATCACCGGGTTGCTGCGCGGCCTGGTGCGCGAGGCCCTGGGGCTGGCCGCCTGGATCATCGCCCTGCTGGCCGCGCGGGTGCTGGCCCAGCCGGTGGCCGACCTGCTGGCTGGCCTGATCGACAGCGCCGACGGTCGTCTGGTACTGGCCTTCGTGCTGGTGGTCCTGGGCGTGGTGCTGCTGTGCGGCATCGTCATCCGGCTGGTGCAGGCCGCGGTGGAATGGGTCGGCATGGGCATGGTCAACCGTTTACTGGGCGCGGCCTTCGGCGCCGCCAAGGGCGCCGCCATCCTGGTGCTGGTCACCATCCTGATCAGCCTGACGCCGCTGGCCCGACTCGAGGCCTGGCAGGACGCCCAGCTGCGGCCCACCTTCGAGCAGCTGCGCGACTGGGCGGTGAGCCAGCTCGAGGCCTGGGAGGGACGCATTCCCGAGGCGCCCGATTCGCTGCGCGATATCTCCCTGCCGGGCGACGAACCGGCCGGTGACGAGACGACGACAACCCCTGACAGATGATTTCCGAGCGCGCCGGCTGCCCGGCCGTTCCGACTCTTCAAAGCAAGCTCTAGGCAAGCGAGGTAAGGTGGAATGTGCGGTATCGTGGGCCTGATGGCCAAGCAGGCGGTGAACCAGGGCATCTACGACGCCCTGACGGTGCTCCAGCATCGCGGACAGGACGCCGCCGGCATGATGACCTGGCATGAGGGCCGCTTCCTGCTGCGCAAGAGCAACGGGCTGGTGCGGGACGTCTTCCATACCCGCCACATGCAGCGTCTCAGGGGCAACCTGGGTATCGGCCACGTGCGCTATCCCACCGCCGGCTCCTCCAGCGAGGCGGAGTCCCAGCCCTTCTACGTCAACTCGCCCTACGGCATCTGCCTGGCGCACAACGGCAACCTGACCAATTCCGACCAGCTCAAGCAGGAGCTGTTCTCCTCGGACCTGCGCCATATCAACACCAGCTCCGACTCCGAGGTGCTGCTCAACGTCTTCGCCCACGAACTCGGCAAGCAGGGCCTGTACCTGGCGCCCGGTGACGTCTTCGATGCCGTGCGCCGGGTGCACCGCCGCTGCCAGGGCGGCTATGCGGCGGTGGCGATCATCAATGGGGTGGGCCTGGTGGCCTTCCGCGATCCCCACGGCATCCGCCCGGTGGTGTTCGGTACCCGCGACGAGGGCGCCGGCCAGGAGGTGATGATCGCCTCCGAGTCCGTGGCGCTGGACGTGGGCGGCTTCGACCTGCACCGCGACCTGGCCCCGGGCGAGGCGATCTTCGTCGACATGGACGGCCAGATCCACACCCAGGAGTGTGCCGACACGCCGCGGCTGGTGCCGTGTATCTTCGAGCACGTCTACCTGGCGCGCCCCGACTCCATCCTCGACGGCGCCTATGTCTACGGCACCCGCATGCAGATGGGCCGCAAGCTCGGCGACCGCATCCAGAGCGAGTGGCCGGAGCACGACATCGACGTGGTGATCCCCATCCCCGACACCTCCCGCACCTCGGCCCTCGAGCTGGCCCAGCACCTGGGAGTGACCTACCGGGAAGGCTTCATGAAGAACCGCTACATCGGGCGGACCTTCATCATGCCGGGGCAGACCCAGCGCAAGAAGTCGGTGCGCCAGAAGCTCAACGCCATCGACATCGAGTTCAAGGGCAAGAACGTGCTGCTGGTGGACGACTCCATCGTGCGCGGCACCACCTGCAAGCAGATCATCCAGATGGCCCGCGAGGCCGGCGCGGGCAAGGTCTACTTCGCCTCCGCCGCGCCGCCGGTGCGCTATCCCAACGTCTACGGTATCGACATGCCGGCGGCCAGCGAGCTGATCGCTCACGGCCGCAGCGAGGCCGAGGTGGGCGAACTGATCGGCGCCGATCGCATCTTCTACCAGGACCTGGAGGACCTGAAGGCCGCCTGCCGCGAGGTCAACCCCAGCCTGGACGCCTTCGACTGCTCGGTGTTCGATGGCAACTACGTGACCGGCGATATCGACGACGCCTATCTGTCGGCCCTGGAGGCCACCCGCAGCGACGACGCCAAGCAGCAGAGCGCCGGGGACCACGCCCTGGTGGGCGTGCATAATCAGGACGACGACATCGACGACTAAGGGGCCCGTCATGGAACAGGATCAATCGAGAGAGGACGCCTGGGCGCTGGAGACCCTGGCCATCCGCGCCGGTCACCACCGCACGGCCGAGCAGGAGCACAGCGAGCCGATCTTCCCCACCTCCAGCTTCGTCTACGCCAGCGCCGCCGAGGCGGCGCGCAAGTTCAAGGGCGAGGAGCCGGGGAACGTCTACTCGCGCTTCACCAACCCCACCGTGCATACCTTCGAGCGCCGCCTGGCGGCCATGGAGGGTGGCGAGCGTTGCGTCGCCACCAGCTCCGGCATGTCGGCCATCCTCTCCACGGCGCTGGCGCTGCTCTCCGCCGGCGACGAGATCGTCGCCTCCCGCTCCCTGTTCGGCTCCACGGTGAGCCTGTTCGACAAGTACCTGGGCAAGCTGGGCATCACCACCCGCTACGTGGAGCTCTCCGACCTGGCGGCCTGGGAGGCGGCCATCACCCCGGCGACCAAGCTGCTGTTCGCCGAGACGCCCTCGAACCCGCTCTCCGAGGTGGTGGACATCGCCGCGCTGGCCGAGATCGCCCATCGCCACGGGGCCCTGTTGGCCATCGACAACTGCTTCCTGACCCCGGCGCTGCAGAAGCCCATCGAACTGGGCGCCGATCTGGTGATCCACTCCGCCACCAAGTACCTGGATGGCCAGGGCCGGGCGATCGGCGGCGCCGTGGTGGGGCGCGAACGCGAGCTCGAGGAGTTGTTCGGGGTGGTGCGCACCTGCGGGCCCTGCCTGAGCCCCTTCAACGCCTGGGTCTTCACCAAGGGTCTGGAGACCCTCAACCTGCGCATGCGCGCCCACTGCGACAATGCCCAGGCCCTGGCCGAGTGGCTCGAGGCCCACCCCGCGGTGGTGCGGGTCCACTACAGCGGGCTCGCCAGCCATCCCCAGCACGTCCTGGCCAGGCGTCAGCAGCAGGGCTGCGGCGCGGTGCTGGGCTTCGAGGTGGCGGGCGGGCGCGAGGCCGCCTGGTCGGTGATCGACGCCACCCGGCTGCTCTCCATCACCGGCAACCTGGGCGACGTCAAGAGCACCATCACCCATCCCGCCACCACCACCCACGGCCGCCTGTCCGACGAGCAGCGGGCCGCGGCGGGCATTGCGGAGGGGCTGATCCGCGTGGCGGTGGGCCTCGAGGCCCTCGACGACATCCGTGCCGACCTGGCCTGCGGCCTCGACGCCCTGGCCTGAACGGATTTGGCGGTAGCCAGCGACGCCCGTCTCACCCGGTGGTGGGCGGGCGTCGTTGCCTGGCGGGAGGTAACGGTTTTTCCGAATGATGCATTCGGGTTTTTTCAGCGGATGACGATGATGCGCTGCGGTATGCTCCCCGTCATCATCGAGGCACCCGAGGAGCGAGACCATGTGGCGCAACACGGAGAGTGGCTGGGGGCTCGTCAGCATCCTGCTGCACTGGGTCCTGGCGATCGCCATCGTCGGCCTGTTCGCCCTGGGCTGGTGGATGACCGGCCTGGGCTACTACGACAGCTGGTACAACCTGGCCCCCTGGTGGCACCGCTCCGTCGGCATGCTGGTGCTGTTCGCCACCCTGCTGCGCCTGGTGTGGCGGCTGGCCAACCCCGCGCCGCGGGCCCTGGGACACCGCCTGGAGCGGCTCGCCGCCCACCTCGGACACATCGGCCTCTACGTGCTGATGCTGGTGGTGCTGGTCAGCGGCTACCTGATCTCCACCGCCGACGGCCATGGCATCGGCGTCTTCGACCTCTTCGAGGTGCCGGCGCTGGTCAGCGACCTGCCCAACCAGGCGACCCTGGCCGGCGAGATCCACTGGTACAGTGCGCTGGCGCTGGTCCTCCTGGCCGCCGGCCATGCGCTGGCGGCCCTCAAGCATCATCTGGTCGATCGTAACGACGTCCTCAAGCGGATGATCGATCCGAGAGTGAGTCGCCGCTGAGGCGACGGCCTTCCCCGACGAACCACAAGGAGACGTAGCATGTTCAAGAAGACCGCCATCGCCGCCGCCCTGAGCGCCAGCGCCCTGGTCGGCGTAAGCCAGGCCCAGGCCGCCGAGTATGTCATCGACACCGAAGGCCAGCACGCCTTCGTGCAGTTCAAGATCAACCATCTCGGCTACTCCTATATCCTCGGCAGCTTCGAGGAATTCGCCGGCGGCTTCCAGTATGACCCGGAGAACCTCGAGGCATCCTCCGCCAGCGTCGAGGTGCAGGTGTCGAGCCTGAACACCAACAACGCCGAGCGTGACAAGCACTTCCTCAGCGACGACTTCCTGGATGCCGGCGAGTTTCCGACGGCCACCTTCGAGTCCACCGGCTTCGAACCCACCGGCGAGGACGAGGGCGTCCTGACCGGCGAGCTGACCCTGCACGGCGAGACCAACGAGATCGAGATGCCGGTGACCCTGCTGGGCGAGGGCGAGGATCCCTGGGGCGGCTATCGCGCCGGCTTCGAGGGCTCCACCACCCTGACCCTGGCCGACTACGGCATCGACATGGGCGACTTCCCCGAGGTGATGCACGAACTCGAGCTATACGTCACCTTCGAGGGCATCCGCCAGTAATCTGGCGGACGCCGCAGGAGGGCCATGCATGGCCCTCCCGCGGCACGGCACGACGAACCGCCCCCGGCATCGGCCGGAGGGCGGTTCTTTGTTCAATAGGCAGGATGAAGCCGGCCAACGGGGTGGCCGGTCGGCGGGTCAGTACGCCTCGTTGAGCACCGCGTCCGGGAAGTGGCGCCGCAGGATGCGATTCTGGAACTCATCGACGAAGCGGGTGTTGATGATGATGATGAAGCGCTCGAACGGCTGCGTCTCATCCAGCTGGCCGATGCCGTCCACGCTGTGGTAGAGGCGATCGTCGCGCAGGTGGAGGATCTCGCCGGGAGCCAGGGTGGCGTCGGCCACGGGCCGGGTGCCGGCCTTGTCGATGTAGAGATGGTTCTCCGCACCGGTGACGTTCTCGCGGTTGACCACCATGATGCTGAGCGCCTTGCAGCCGTCGGCGTGGATGCCCTGTCCCTGCAGGGGGTCCACCAGTCCCTCGCCGCGCACGCCGGTGATCTGCATCAGGATCGGCTCGCGCGGGCCGATGTTCCAGAGCTGGGCCCAGGCACGCACGAAGGCCTTGACGTCGGGGCGTCCCAGGAACTCCGGGGTGAGGGGCTCGTAATAGCGCAGCCGATCGGCCATGCTCTCGGCATCGTTGAAGGCGCCACCCTGGGCCATGGGGCACTCGCCCATGCTCTCCACCCGGCCGTCCGGGGTCAGGTTGAGCCAGGACATGCGCTTCCAGCGGCGGTTGACGTAGGGATCGCGGGGCAGGTCATCCAGGAAGGCCTGCCAGGCGGGCAGGTCGATGCGCTCGCGTACGTCTGCGAGACTCCAGTCCTGGTGTTCCAGCCGCTGGCGCACATCGCGGCCCCAGTAGTCGGCCAGCGGATTGACGGGCAGAGAGGTAACATCATAGCCATGCTTGAGGGTATCGAGTTTCATGGTCTTTCTCCTTCGAGTCGGGCGGGATTGCCCATGCGTTGTCGGCCGTTGGCCGATCAACAACGCGTCAACGCAAGGTTCTGTAACGCTTCTGTGACATTACGTTGCAATTCCTTGCGATGAGGTAGCAGTTTAGGTGGAGATTTCGACGGATGGCGACGTGAGGCTTAGGCATGAGGGTGCGTATGAAATAATCCCCTCACTGTGTAGGATAATTGCCACACTCAAGGTGACATCGCGCCCTGTCCCGATCAGAACCCATGGCGAGAGCTGGAATGAGTGGACGTGAATCCCGCCTCATGCGTTGGCTGAGGCGTAGCCGACCCCTGGCGTCCCCGAGGCAAGGGGAGAGGGAGGCCGTGTCGGGCCAGCCGGGAGAGGTGGAGCGCGTCCGCCGCCAGTACCTGGAGAGCGAACTGCGCTTCCGGGCCCTGCTCGAGAGCCTGCCCAAGGTGGCCGTACAGGGCTACGACCGGGATCGCAGGGTGATCTACTGGAACGAGGCGAGCGCCCGTCTCTACGGTTACAGCGCCGAGGAGGCGCAGGGGCGTCAGCTCGAGGACCTGATTATCCCCGACTTCATGCGCGAAGGGGTGATCGGTGCCCACCGGGCCTGGGTCGAGGAGGGCCGGGAGATTCCCGCGGAGGAGCTCGAGCTCAGGCACCGCAGCGGCGAACTGGTCCCGGTGTTCTCCCATCACGTGATGCTCAACGAGCACACCGACGAGCCGCTGATGTTCTGCGTCGACGTCGACCTCTCGGACCAGAAGCGTGCCCATCGTGAGCTCGACTTCGCCAAGCGTTTCGACCGCTTGACCCACCTCCCCAACCGCGAGACCTTCGAGCAGCAGCTCGCCATGGCGATGGAGGACAGTCGCCAGCAGGGCGCCGCCCTGGTGCTGGTCTATCTGGATATCGACCACTTCGTGGACATCAACGATGCGCTGGGCTATCAGCAGGGCGACCAGTTGCTGATCCAGCTGGCCACCCGGCTCGGCGCCCGGCTACGCGCCTCCGATATCATGTCGCGGGCCTCCAGCGACGAGTTCCTGATGGCCTTCCCCGGCGTGCACCACCAGGAAGACATTTCGCGCCTGGTGCTCAAGGTCCAGGAGGTGCTGCGCTCGCCTTTCCCCCTCGACGGCAAGTCGCGCAAGGTGACCGCCTGCCTGGGCGTCAGCGTCTTCCCCGCCAACGGTGAGTCGGCCGGCGAGCTGATCCGCAATGCCGACGTAGCCAAGAATCGTGCCAAGCTCAACGGTCGCGGCCAGGTCCTCTACTTCGACCAGAAGCTCCACGACGAGCTGCTCTACCAGCACCGCCTCTCGGACCGCCTGGAGCAGGGGTTGGAGGCGGGCGAGCTGACGCTCTACTATCAGCCCCAGGTGTCGGCGGCCAGCGGCCGGGTCGAGAACCTGGAGGCGCTGCTGCGCTGGTTCCCCAGGGAAGGCGACCCGGTATCGCCGGCCGAGTTCATCCCCCTGGCCGAACGCTCGGGCCTCATCCACCGCATCGGCGACTGGGTGATGGAGGAGGCGTGCCGGCAGCGGGCCGTATGGCGGGAGGCCGGGCTGCCCCTGGAGCGCATCGACATCAACTTCTCGGGTAGCCAGATGAACCGGGCCGATCTCTTCGAGCGCCTCGACACCTGCCTCGAGCTTCATGGGCTAGGGCCCCGGGACATCGGCATCGAACTCACCGAGAACGTGCTGATCGAAGCGGACGAGCGCGTCCTGGATGGCCTCAGGCGCCTCTACCATCGCGGCTTCCGGATCGCCATCGACGACTTCGGTACCGGCTACTCGTCGCTCAGCTATCTCAAGCGCTTCCCGGTCACGGCCCTCAAGATCGATCGCTCCTTCGTGCGTGATGCCCCCTCCCAGCCCGAGGACCGGGCGATCATGGAGGCCACCGTGTTCATCGGCCACCGTCTCGGTCTCGAGGTGGTGGCCGAGGGGGTCGAGAATGCCGAGCAGCTCACGCTGCTCCGCGAGATGCGCTGCGACCTGGTGCAGGGGTTCTACTTCTTCGCCCCGCTGGGAGCGCCCGAGGTCGAGCGCCTGCTGGCCGGCATGCTCACCGGCCATCCGGGACTGTCGAGCTGAGCGATCTGGCGTAGAATGCGGCGCCTCCCTTCCCATCAGGAGCTGTCGTGTCCCGATCCCGTGACTCCCTGGGCCCGACCCTGTGGCGCCAGACCTGGCCCATGGCCATCGGCGTATTGGCGCTGCTCGGCTTCCAACTGGTGGACAGTGCCTTCATCGCGCGTCTCGGCACCGCGCCGCTGGCGGCCCAGTCCTTCACCTTCCCGCTGTCTTTCCTGATCATCGGCATCCAGGTGGGGATGGGCATCGCCATCGCCGCGCTCATCTCCCGCGCCCTGGGCGCCGAGCAGCTGGCCCGTGCCAGACGCCTGGGGAGCCTGGTGCTGCTGCTCGGGGCCAGCGTCATCGCCGTCCTGGTGGTGGTGCTGTGGGCCGTGCAGACGCCGGTCTTCGCCCGGCTCGGCGCCGACGCCGCCACCCGCGAGCTGATTCGTGGCTACTGGGCGCCCCAACTGCTGGCCGCCTGGTTCGGGGCGGCGCTCTACTTCGGCTACAGCCTGTTTCGCGCCCATGGCAATACCCGACTGCCGGGGATCCTGATGGTGGTCACCAGCCTGGTCAACCTGGTACTGGATCCGCTGCTAATCTTCGGGGTGGGGGGCTGGGAGGGACTCGGCCTGCCCGGCGCCGCCTGGGCCACGACCCTCGCCTTCGCGGCGGGGCTGGCCGTGCTGGGCGACCGCCTGCGGGGCACCGACTGGCTGACGGGGGAGGGCCTGGGGGCCGAGCTGCGCGCCTCGGCACGCCCCTTCATCGGCATCGCCGGGCCGGCCATGGTCAGTCAGCTGATGCCGCCCCTGGCGGCCATGCTGGCGATCGCGGTGGTGGCGACCCTGGGCGAGGCCCAGGTAGCGGCCTGGGGACTGGCCAGCCGCCTGGAGACCCTATCGTTGATGGTGGTGCTGGCCATGACCATGTCGCTGCCGCCCTGGCTGGGACGTTGCTACGGCGCCGGCGACTGGGAGCAGGTGCACCGCCTGATGCGCCTGGCGCTCAGGGCGGTGGTGGCCTGGCAACTGGCGCTGGGCCTGGCCATGGCCCTGGCCGCGCCCTGGGTGGCGCAGGGGCTGTCCGGCAACCCCGAGGTGCGCGACGACCTGGCCATGCTGATCCGCTTCCTGCTGCCCAGCTATGCTGCGTTGGGCGTGTGCATGCTGGTGGTCTCGGCGGGCAATGCCCTGGGCTGGCCGCTGCGCGCCATGCTGATGTCGGGCGCCCGGCTGTTCCTCTTCTACCTGCCCTGCCTGGGGGCAGGCGCCTGGTTCGGTGGCCTGACCGGGCTGGCCGCGGGGGCGGCGCTGGGCAACCTGCTGGCCGGCCTGGCCGCCTGGGGGGTGCTGAGGCGGATACTCGCCAGTCCTCGCCGGGCGGCCGTCGCCTAGTCCAGCCCCAACTCGTGGGTGGCTTCCTCACGCATCTTGAACTTCTGGATCTTGCCGGTGACGGTCATCGGGAACTCGTCGACGAACTTCACGTAGCGCGGGATCTTGTAGTGGGCGATCTGGCCCTTGCAGAACGCCTTGAGCTCCTCCTCGGTGAGGGACTCGCCGTCGGAGAGCTTGACCCAGGCCATCACCTCCTCGCCGTACTTCTCGTCGGGCACGCCGATCACCTGGACGTCGGAGATCGCCGGGTGGGTATAGAGGAAGTCCTCGATCTCGCGGGGATAGATGTTCTCGCCGCCGCGGATGATCATGTCCTTGATGCGCCCCACGATGGCCACGTAGCCCTCGTCGTCCATGGTGGCCAGGTCGCCGGTGTGCATCCAGCCGGCCGCGTCGATGGCCTTGGCGGTGGCTTCCGGGTTGTTCCAGTAGCCGAGCATCACGCTGTAGCCGCGGGTGCACAGCTCGCCGGTCTCGCCGCGGGGCACCACGGCGCCGGTCTCGGGGCTGACCAGCTTGACCTCCAGGTGGGGGTGGATGGTGCCCACGGTGGTCACGCGCTTCTCCAGCGGGGCGTCGGTCTGGGTCTGGAAGCTCACCGGGCTGGTCTCGGTCATGCCGTAGCAGATGGTGACGTCCTGCATGTGCATGCGCTCGATGACCTTGCGCATCACCTCGATGGGGCAGATGGAGCCAGCCATGATGCCGGTGCGCAGGCTGGAGAGGTCGAAGCGTTCGAACTCGGGGTGCTCGAGCTCGGCGATGAACATGGTGGGGACGCCGTAGAGGGCGGTGGCGCGCTCCTCGGCCACGGCACGCAGGGTGGCCTCGGGCTCGAAGCCGTCGCCGGGATAGATCATGGTGGCGCCGTGGGTCACGCAGCCCAGGTTGCCCATCACCATGCCGAAGCAATGATAGAGGGGCACCGGGATCACCAGGCGGTCGGCCTCGGTGAAGTTCATGGTGCGCGCCACGAAGAAGCCGTTGTTGAGGATGTTGTGGTGGGAGAGGGTCGCCCCCTTGGGCGCCCCGGTGGTGCCCGAGGTGTACTGGATGTTGATCGGGTCATCGAACTGCAGGGTGGCCTGCACCTCGGCCAGGTGCTCGGCGGCGACCTCGTCGGCATGGGCCAGCATGCCCTGCCAGCTGAGCATGCCGGCCAGGGCCCGATCGGCGTCCAGGCAGATAACCCGCTCGAGCTCCGGCAGGCGCTGGCAGGCCAAGGCATCGGGGGGACCGTCGCGCCGCTCCGGGGCCTGCCCTTTATGCTCCGGTGCCTGCCCTTTATTGAGCTCCGGTGCCAGCTCGGCGAGCGTCGCCACATAGTCGGAGGTCTTGAAGGCGCCCTGTAGTATCAGGGTGGTGGTGCCGGACTGCTTGAGGGCGTACTCGAGTTCGTGAGTGCGGTAGCTGGGATTGATGTTGACCAGGATGGCGCCGATCTTGGCGGTGGCGAACTGGGTGATGGTCCACTCGGCGCAGTTGGGTGACCAGATGCCGACCCGGTCACCCTTCTTCACCCCCAGCGCCATCAGGGCGCGGGCGGCCTCGTCCACCGCGGCCTGCAGCTCCTGCCAGGTGTAGCGCAGCCCCTGGTGGAGGCTCAGCAGGGCGTCGCGGTCGGGGAAGCGGGCCACGGTATCGTCGAAGCAGTCGCCGATGGTCTGGCCCTTGAGGGGGGTGTCGCTGATGCCGCTGACGTAGCTGATCGGAGTGTGTTGGCGTGTCATGGTGTGCGTCTCGCAGTTGTTACTGTTCAGGTCGCCGGTGGCTGGGCGCCGAGGCGGGTCAGCACCTCGCGGGCGCGGGCCTCCACGTCGTCGAGCTCGCGCTGCATCAACCGGATGTCCTCCAACTGGCGTTCCAGGTTGGCCCGCTTGTCGGCCAGGATCTCCAGAAGACGCTCGAGCTGGCGCGTATTGCCGTCGGGCATGGCGTCGTACATCTCCACCACCTCGCGGATCTCGGCCAGCGAGAAGCCCAGCCGCTTGCCGCGCAGGGTGAGCTTGAGGCGCACCCGGTCCTTCTCGTGATAGATGCGGGTCTGGCCGCGCCGCTCGGGGGCCAGCAGCCCCTCCTGTTCGTAGAACCGGATCGTCCGCGGCGTCACCTCGAACATCTTCGACAGTTCGCCGATCGTATAGGTACGACGCTGGCGGGGCAGGGCGCCGCCGTTGTTGCCGGTGGGCGAGGCGTTCGATGTGCGCTGGGTCATGGGCGTCTTCCTTTTTGGGGGCGGGCGACACGGGGCCGTCCACCTGACGGCAACACTAGCCTAGGTTTACGTTAACGTAAAGTGCTTGTTCGACCATGGGGTGATATGGGATAAACCTAGCAAGTGCTAGGTTGGGAGCCAGCCACGCTGCCGGCTTCCGGTACGACGCGATACACGACAAGTGCAATGACACGTGAGACGAGGATACCGCCATGGACTTTTCCTTGAGCGACGACCAGAAGGCGCTGGTCCAGGCCGCCGCCGACTTCTCCCGGGCCGAGCTGGCCGACCACGCCGCGCAGTGGGATGCCGAGTCGCATTTCCCGGTCGACGTGATCCGCCGTGCCGGCGAGGCCGGCTTCCTGGGGATCTATATCCCCGAGGAGCGGGGAGGTCTGGGGCTGTCCCGCCTGGATGCCTCGCTGATCTTCGAGCAGCTCTCCCAGGGCTGCATCTCTACCACCGCCTATCTTACCATCCACAACATGGTGGCCTGGATGGTCGCCAGCTGGGGCGACGAGGCGTTGCGCGAGGCCTGGGTGGAGCGCCTGATCAGCGGGGAGTGCCTGGGCTGCTACTGCCTGACCGAGCCGGGTGCCGGCTCGGACGCCGCCAGCCTGCGCACCAAGGCGGTGCGTGACGGTGATGATTATGTGATCAGCGGCTCGAAGATGTTTATCTCCGGCGCCGGCGCCAACGACGTGCTGGTGGTGATGGCCCGCACCGGCGCGCCGGACAGCGGTGCCGGCGGGGTGTCGGCGATCCTGGTGCCGGCCGATGCCGCGGGCATCGAGTACGGCAAGAACGAGCAGAAGATGGGCTGGAAGAGCCAGCCGACCCGGCTGGTCAGCTTCGACGGCGTGCGCGTGCCCGTCGCCAACCGGCTGGGTGCGGAGGGCGAGGGCTTCAAGCTGGCCATGAAGGGCCTCGACGGCGGGCGTCTCAATATCGCCAGCTGCTCCCTGGGGGCGGCCCAGCGGGCGCTGACCCTGGCTCGCGACTACATGGGCGAGCGCAAGCAGTTCGGCCGCGAGCTGTCGAGCTTCCAGGCGTTGCAGTTCAAGCTCGCCGACATGGCCAGCGACCTGCTGGCGGCCCGCCTGATGGTGCGCCACGCCGCCTGGCGCCTCGATCGGGGCGACCCGGAGGCCACCGCCCACTGCGCCATGGCCAAGCGCATCGCCACCGACATGGGCTTCAATGTCTGCAACGAGGCATTGCAGATCCACGGGGGGTACGGTTACCTCAGGGAGTTTCCCCTGGAGCGCATGGTTCGCGATACCCGGGTCCACCAGATCCTCGAGGGCACCAACGAGATCATGCGCCTGATCGTCGCCCGCCGCCTGCTGGCCGACGGCGTCATCGAATCGCTGCAATAGGAGACCAACACCGATGTCGGACCTTCCCGTGCTCTTCGACGAGCTGCCCACCGCCGATGGTGGGCGGATCGGCGTGGCGACCCTCAACGCCCCGCGCTCCCTCAACTCGCTCTCCCTGGAGATGGCGCGCCAGCTCGAGGCCAAGCTCGACGCCTGGGCCGTGGATCGCAGCATCGTGGCGGTATGGCTCGAAGGCAGTGGCGACAAGGCCTTCTGTGCCGGTGGCGATGTGGTGGCCCTCTACCGGTCGCTGACCGAAGAGGGCGAGAACCGTGGGGCCGGTCGCGACAGCCTGCTGGCCGAGACCTACTTCGCCCAGGAGTACCATCTCGACTACCGCATCCACACCTACCCCAAGCCGTTGCTGGTGTGGGGCGATGGCATCGTCATGGGCGGCGGCCTGGGGCTGATGGCCGGCGGCTTCCAGCGCCTGGTCACCGAGACCACCCGCATCGCCATGCCCGAGATCACCATCGGCCTCTATCCCGATATCGGCGCCAGCTGGTTCCTCAACCGCATGCCGGCGCGGGTTGGCGCCTACCTGGGGTTGACCGGCGCCCAGCTCAACGCCCGCGACGCCATCGACCTGGGGCTGGCCGACCGCTTCATTCCCCACGAGTGCCGCGACGCCGTGCTGGAGGCCCTGGCCGAGGCCGACTTCGGCGACCGCAGCGAAGCGGGCCTGCGCGGTGCCGTCCAGGCCGTACTCGACCCCTTCGAGGCCCGTGACCAGGCCCCGGCCGGGCAGGTGATGCCGCGCCTGGACCATATCCAGGCCCTGGTGGGAAGCGTCGACGCCGCCACTGCCGTGCGGCGTATCCTGGCCGACGACAACGACGACGGGTGGCTGGCCGCCAACCGCGGTCGCCTGGCCGCGGGCTGTCCGCTCACCGCCCAACTGGTGTGGCGCATGCTCGAACGCCATGCCCACACCAGCCTGGCCGATGCCTTCCGCGACGAGCTGGTGCTCTCGGTGCAGTGCTGCCGCCAGGGCGACTTCGTCGAGGGCGTGCGTGCCCTGCTGATCGACAAGGACAAGGCGCCGCGCTGGCGCCACGCCGACGTCGACAGCGTGCCCGAGGCGTTCCTGCAGGCGATGTTCGTCGCTCCCTGGCACGCCGAGGAGCACCCGCTGCGCGACTTGGGCGTCGGCCACCGTGTCGGCTGAACCCCGGCCTCCTATCCTGACAATCACGCACCATCACAGGAGCACCGCCATGAAGATCGCCTTTATCGGACTGGGTAACATGGGCGCCCCCATGGCCAGCAACCTGGTCAAGGCCGGCCACGAGGTCACCGTCTTCGACCTGGTGGAGAGTGCCATCCAGGCCCTGGAGGCCGAGGGCGCCAGCCGCGGGGAGAGCGCCGAGGCCGCCGCCCGCGGCGCCGAGGTGGTCATCTCCATGCTGCCCGCCGGCACCCACATCAAGGGGCTCTACCTGGGCCGCGACGGCGCCTCCGGGCTGCTTGACGCCCTGCCGGACGCGCCGCTGATCATCGACGCCTCGACCATCTCCCCGGACGATGCCCGCTACGTGGCCGCGGCCGCCACCGAGCGCGGCCTGACCTGGCTGGACGCCCCGGTCTCCGGCGGCGTGGGCGGCGCCAAGGCCGGCACCCTGACCTTCATCGTCGGTGGCTCGGAGGAGGGCTTCGCCCAGGCCCGGCCGGTGCTGGAGGCCATGGGCAAGAACATCTTCCACGCCGGCGACAACGGCTCGGGCCAGGTGGCCAAGATCTGCAACAACATGCTGCTCGGCATCCTGATGTCCGGCACCGCCGAGGCGCTGGCGCTGGGCGTCCGGAACGGCATGGACCCGACGGTGCTCTCCGAGATCATGAAGCAGAGCAGCGGCGGCAACTGGGCGCTCAACGTCTACAACCCCTGGCCCGGCGTGATGGAGGGCTCCGCCGCCTCCCGCGACTACCAGGGCGGCTTCCTCACCGACCTGATGGCCAAGGACCTGGGCCTGGCCTGGGAGCTGGCGCTGGGTTCGAAGTCCACGGTGCCCATGGGCTCCCAGGCGCGCAATCTCTTCGCCCTGCACAGCGCCCAGGGCAACGGTGGCCTGGACTTCTCCAGCATCCAGCGGCTCTATCGGGCCGGGGAAGCGTAATTCCGAGCCTCGAGTACCGAAGCGACAAGTGATAGGTTGACTGCCCCCGGCGTGACTCGTCGCCCCGTGCGCCGCGACCTCCTCGAGGCGCCCATCGGGGTGACCCTGCTGCGCAAGACCCTGCCGGTCATCGCCGGCATGGCCGCCATGATGAGCTTCAACCTGGTGGACACCTGGTTCATCTCGCGGCTGGGTACCGAACCCCTGGCGGCGGTCTCCTTCACCTTCCCGGTGGTGTTCACCGTGATCAGCCTGGCCATCGGCCTGGGCATCGGCACCTCGGCGGTGGTGGGGCGGCGGCTGGGGCAGGGCGACCATGCCCGGGTGCGCCGGCGGGCCACCGATGCCGCCCTGCTGGGGCTGGCGGTGGGGCTGGCCATGACGGCACTGGGCCTGGCCACCCTGGATCCGCTGTTCCGCCTGCTGGGGGCCGATGCCGCCCTGATGCCGCACATCCGCGACTACATGGGGATCTGGTACTTCGGGGCGGCGGCGATGATCGTGCCGCGAGTGCTCAACAGCGTCCTGCGGGCCCACGGCAACACCGTCACCCAGGGGCTGATGATGGCGCTGGCCGCCGGCGTCAACGTGGTGCTGGACTGGTGGCTGATCTTCGGCGTGGGACCCTTCCCGGCGCTGGGCGTGGCCGGGGCGGCGCTGGCCACCGTGCTGAGCTGGACGCTGATGGCGGCCGTGCTGGTGCTGCACCGCGAGCTGCGCCAGCTCTTCGACCTGGCCGGGCTGACGCCCCGCGGGCTGCTGGACTCGTGGCGGGAACTCGGGCGCATCGCCGGGCCGGCCGCCATCACCAGCGTCTTCACACCGCTCGCGGTGGGCCTGCTGACGCGCATCGTCGCCGGCCACGGGCACGATGCCGTGGCCGCCTTCGGCGTCGGCACCCGCATCGATGCCATCGCCCAGATCGTCGTGCTGGGGCTCTCCATGACGCTCTCGCCGCTGGTCAGCCAGAACGCCGGTGCCGGCCAGTACGATCGAGTGCGTCGGGCCATCCTGGGCTGCTTCGTCTTCGTGCTGGCCTGGCAGCTGCTGGTCTGGGCGGCGCTGCAGGGAATCGCCCCCTGGCTGGTGACCGGTTACGCCGAACGCGAGGCGGTGGGGGAGGCGCTGCGCGCCTTCCTGTGGCTGGTGCCGCTGGGGCTAGGGGCCCAGGGCGTGGTGATCCTGGCGGTGTCTTCCTGCAATGCCCTGCATCGCCCGGCCCGGGCCATGCGCCTGTCGGTGATACGGCTGTTCGTGCTCACCGTGCCGCTGGCCTGGCTGGGCGGCCGGCTGGCCGGTACCACCGGCGTGTTCGCCGGGATGCTCACTGCCAACCTGCTGATGGCTGCGATCGCCTGGTGGCAGACCCGGCGGGTGCTGGCGCGTTATCGCTAGCAGTCATCTCACGGCTCCGGCTTGGCAGGAAGGGATAATTGGTCTACATTTATCAAAAATGTAGAAATTATCCCGATCGCCTCGAGGAGCCCGCCATGAGCCAGATCACCCCCATTACCTGGGACGACCCCTTCCGCCTCGCCGACCAGCTCTCCGAAGACGAGCGCATGGTCCAGCAGACCGCCCACGACTACTGTCAGGAGAAGCTGCTGCCGCGGGTCCTGGAGGCCAACCGCCACGAGATCTTTCACCGCGAGATCATGAACGAGATGGGCGAGCTGGGCCTGCTCGGCGCCACCATCGACGGCTATGGCTGCGCCGGCCTCAACTACGTCAGCTACGGCTTGGTCGCCCGCGAGGTGGAGCGGGTCGACTCCGGCTATCGCAGCGCCATGAGCGTCCAGTCCAGCCTGGTCATGTACCCCATCCATGCCTTCGGCAGCGAGGCCCAGCGCGAGAAGTACCTGCCGAAGCTGGCCAGCGGCGAGTGGGTGGGCGCCTTCGGCCTCACCGAGCCGGATCACGGCTCCGACCCGGGCGGCATGAGCACCCGCGCCACCCGCACCGAGAGCGGTTGGCGCCTCAACGGCACCAAGACCTGGATCACCAACTCCCCCATCGCCGACGTCTTCGTGGTCTGGGCGCGCGACGACGAAGGCGTGGTCAACGGTTTCATCCTCGAGAAGGGCATGAAGGGGCTCAGCGCCCCCAAGATCGAGGGCAAGTTCAGCCTGCGCGCCTCGGTTACCGGCCAGATCGCCATCCAGGACGTGGAGGTCTCCGATGACCAGCGCCTGCCCGGCGTGACCGGTCTCAAGGGGCCCTTCTCCTGCCTCAACCGGGCCCGCTACGGTATCAGCTGGGGGGCCATGGGCGCCGCCGAGGCGTGCTGGCACGCCGCCCGCGACTACACCCTGGAGCGCCAGCAGTTCGGCCGCCCGCTGGCCGCCAACCAGCTGATCCAGAAGAAGCTCGCCGATATGCAGACCGAGATCGCCCTGGGCCTGCAGGCCTCGCTACGGGTCGGGCGCATGATCGACGACGGCCAGCTGGTGCCCGAGGCGATCTCGCTGATCAAGCGCAACAACTGCGGCAAGGCCCTGGACATCGCCCGGGTGGCCCGCGACATGCACGGCGGCAACGGCATCAGCGACGAGTACCACGTGATCCGCCACGTGATGAACCTGGAGGCGGTCAACACCTACGAGGGCACCCACGACGTGCATGCGCTGATCCTGGGCCGCGCCCAGACCGGCCTGCAGGCCTTTACCGGCTGATCTTCCACATTCAAGAAGTTGCCTGTAACGAGGGGCGCCGGGGACAAGCCGAAGGATGTGAGGCTTGTTGCCGGATCAGCCCCGAGTGAGCAAGGAGTCAGTATGAGCCGACCGCTGGACGGTATCACGGTACTCGATATGTCGCGGGTACTGGCCGGCCCCTGGGCCGGCCAGCTGCTCGCCGACCTGGGCGCCCGGGTGATCAAGGTCGAACACCCCGAGCGCGGCGACGACACCCGCGGCTGGGGGCCCCCCTGGCTAGCCGAGCACGACGCCCTGGAGCGGGCCGCCGCCTACTACCTGTGCGCCAACCGAGGCAAGCAGTCGCTGGCCGTGGATATCGCCAGCGAACGGGGGCAGGCGCTGGTGAGGCGGCTCGCCGAGGGCGCCGATATCCTGCTGGAGAACTTCAAGGTCGGCGGCCTGGCCAGGTACGGCCTGGACTACGCCAGCCTGCGGGCGGAGAACCCGCGGCTGATCGGTTGCTCCATCACCGGCTTCGGCCAGGACGGCCCCTATGCCCATCGCGCCGGCTACGACTTCATGATCCAGGCCATGGGCGGGCTGATGAGCCTCTCCGGCGAGCCCGACGGCATGCCCATGAAGACCGGCGTGGCGATCACCGACGTGATGACCGGCCTCTACGCCACCATCGGGGTGCTGGCGGCGCTGCAGGAGCGGCAGCGCACGGGGAGGGGACGCCACGTGGACCTGGCGCTGCTCGACGTCCAGGTGGCCACCCTGGCCAACCAGGCCCTCAACGCCCTGGTCACCGGGCGCTCGCCTGTGCGCCACGGCAACGCCCATCCCAATATCGTGCCCTACCAGGCCTTCGCCTGCGCCGACGGCCACCTGGTACTCACCGTGGGCAACGACGCCCAGTTCGCCCGCTTCGCCGCACTGCTCGGCCATTCGGAGTGGGCCGAGGATCCCGCCTACGCCACCAACGCCGCCCGGGTGAGCAACCGCGAGGCGCTGGTGCCGCGGATCCAGGCGATCCTCGCCACCCGCGACCGCGACGCCTGGCTCGCCGACCTGGAGGCCAGCGGCATCCCCGCCGGGCCCATCAATACCCTGACCGAGGTGTTCGACGATCCCCAGGTACGCCATCGCGGCATGCGTCGCACCCTGCGCCGCGGCGAACTGGACGTGCCCCAGGTGGCCAATCCGCTGCGCTTCGACGGCGAGTCCGCCACCAGCGAGCTGGCGCCACCGCGCCTCGGCCAGGACAGCGACGCCATCCTCGCCGAGATGGGCCTCACCGCGGACGATATCGCCCGGCTGAGACGGGCGGGGGTGGTGAGCTGAGGGAGTTCAGTCGGTGTGTTGGCACGGCAACTCTACGCCTTTTTACGGTTACTGTTTACGGTTGGTGGCATTGCCCCTTGAGCCATTGCCAATAATCCTCGATGCCTTCACGAATATCCGTGTATCGGGGGGTAAAGCCGAGTTCCTGTTGGGCCAGGGTGATGTCCAGCGGGGCGCCCCTGACCACGAAGGGACCGGGACCGAGCGTGATGTTGGAGCGCTTGCCGATGATGTCGGCGACGTGGTCGACGATCTGTAGGTGGTCGACGGTGACGCCGCTGGAGATGTTGAAGTTGCGCTGGGTGACGCTGTCCTTCTCGAACAGCTTGACGATCCCGGCCGCCGTGTCGTGAACATGAGTCCAGTCCAGGGCTTGCTCGGAGCCGTTGGGCGCCTGGATGTCGTCGAGCCTTTCCAGCGGGCCGAACAGTGCCTGGTAGACCAGGTGCATGTGCGAGGGGCGCTTGCCCGGGCCGTAGACGAAGAACAGCCGTGCGTTGCGCACGTCCATGCCGTAGGTGTCGCTGTATTGCAGCCCATAGAGCTCGCCGGCGATCTTGGTAGCGCCGTAGAGATCGGTGGCCTTGTAGGGGGTTGCTTCGTTCTGCGGCCCCGGGGCGTCACCGTAGACGGCGCCGGAGCTCATGTTGACGACCTTGTCGATGCCCAGGATGCGACAGATCTCGAGCACGTTCAGGGTGCCGGTGGCATTGATCGAGATGTGCTTGAAGGGACGCTGCTGGAAGTGCGGCCCGGCGATCACCGAGACGCCGTGGATCACACCCTCGAGGTCGTCGCGATGGCGCAGCATCAGCTCGAACATGCTGTGGTAGTCGAGCACGTCGACGCTTTCCAGCACCAGCTGGTCGCGCACCTCCTCCAGGTAGTCGAGCCCCAGCCGGTCGAAGTGGCCGGCGGCCATGTCGGCGATGATGACTTGCTTGCCTTGCTTGGCCAGTTGGTAGGCTACCCAGGAGCCGACGTGGCCGAGCCCCCCCGTGATCAGTACTGACATGATGTGAGTCTCCTAGTGGTTGCAGTTTGCCGTTGTTGTGCGTCAGCGCCGAACGGCAGTTGGCTCAGTTGAGGACCAGGTTGGGCAGGAACATCACCACCGCCGGGAAGCTGATGATGACCAGCAGTACCAGCAGCAGCGGGATGTAGAAGGGCAGCGTCTCGCGCACCAGCCCGGCGAAGGACATGCCGGTGATCTTCTGTATGGTGAACAGCACGGTGCCGACCGGCGGCGTGATCAGGCCGATCATCAGGGTGAAGATCATGATCACCCCGAAATGCACCGGATCGATGCCGTACTGCACCACCACCGGGACCAGCAGCGGGGTGAGCAGGAACAGCGCCGGCACCGAGTCGATGAACAGCCCGATCAACAGGATGAACAGGGCCAGCAACAGCAGCAGCGAGAGCGGGTCGGTCACGGTGGCGAGCAGGAAATCGGCTACCAGGGCGGTGACCTGGTAGCGCGCCAGGACCCAGCTGTACAGCGCGCTGCCGGCGATGATGAACAGCAGCGCCGCGGTGTCGATGGCGGTGGCGCGCAGGATCTCCAGGAACTCCCGGAAGCTGATCGAGCGATAGACCAGAAACGAGATGATCAGGCAGTAGAGCAGTGCCACCACCGAGGCCTCGGTGGGGGTGAACACGCCCGAGAGGATGCCGACGATGATGATCAGCGGCGTCAGCATCGGCAGCAGGCCGCGCGTGATGGCGAGGGTGAACTCGCTCAGACGCGCCCTGGCCCGGGTGGGGAAACCGCGACGATGGGAGATGATCGCCACCATCGCCATCAGCCCCAGGCCCATGAACAGCCCGGGAATGATCGAGGCCAGGAAGATCGCGGCGATCGAGGCATTGGCCAGGGCCCCGTAGATGACTGCGGGGATGCTGGGTGGGATGATCGGGCCGATAGTGGCCGAGCTGGCGGTGACCGCGGCACTGAAGCCGGTGGGGTAGCCGTCGTCTTCCATGGCCTTGATCTCGAGCGCGCCGAGCCCGCCGGCGTCGGCGACCGCCGAGCCCGACATGCCGGCGAACAGCATGCTGGCGACGACGTTGACGTGGCCCAGGCCGCCCTTGAGGTGGCCGACCATGGTGCGGGCGACATCGAACACGCGGTCCGAGATGCCGGCACTGTTCATCAGCCGGCCGATGAGCAGGAAGGCGGGAATGGCCAGCAGGGTGAAGCTGTTGACCCCGTAGAGCGTGCGCTGGGAGATCATCTCCATGGGGATGGCGTCGAAGCCGCGGGTATAGCCCAGCACCAGGGCCGAGGAGGCGATCATGGCGAAGGCCACGGGGACGCCGATCATCAGCAGGATGATCAGGCCGACGAACATGATGACGAATACTTCCATGGTCAATCACTCCTGCCGTGTTCGGTGGAGGGCTGGCGGCTGACGGCGCGCCGGTAGAGGTCACCGAGCAGCAGCCCGATCATCAGCAGCGCGGAAATCAGCTGGATGAGGTAGATGTAGGAAAAGCTCATCCGGAATGTGCTGGCCATGATGCCGGCCGTGCGGTCCATCATGTTCCAGGCGCCGACCACCAGCATCAGCAGCACCAGCACGCAGATCACGTCCGCCACGCTGGCGGCGATGTTGCGCAGCGACGGACCCAGGAGGTCGGTGACGATGGTGATGCGGATATGCTCCTGATAGCGCAGCGCGAGCACCGAGCCCAGGAAGATCTCGGCGAGGAAGAGGTAGCGCGAGGCCTCGTCGGTCCAGGACACGGCAATGCCCAGGACGTAGCGCGAGATGACCTGGATCGCCATGATGACCAGCATCAGGGCGAAGGCGGTCATGACGACACCGGTCAGCAATCGCCAGAACAGGTCGAGGGCACGGGTAATGCGTTCCGCAGTTTTCACGGGCGCCTCCGAGGGATGAGGTTCGCAGTGGTGAGGAGGGGGCGATCCGCCGGTGGCGGCGGATCGCCCTGCCGTTCATTCGACCAGTGACAGCACGTAGTCGCGTACCGCGGGGTGGTAGCTATCGGCGATGTCGCGAATGGCGGGTTCGGCGGCGCTGCGGAAGGCGGCCACGTCCGGCTCGACGACGGTCATGTCGAGTTCCTGGAGCTCCTCGTAGAGGTCGGCCTGGCCGTTGGCGACCATGTCGTCGCCCCAACTGGTGGCCTCCTCGATGGCGCCGATGACGATCTCGCGCTCCTCGTCGGACAGCCCCTGGTAGAAGTCCTCGTTCATCAGCCAGTGGAAGAAGGAGTAGACGTGCTCGGTGCGGTTGATGTGGCTCTGCACCTCATAGAGTTTGCCGGCATGGATCAGGTCGACCGGGTTTTCCTGCATCTCGATGACCCCGGTCTGCAGCGAGGTGTAGACCTCGGGCCAGGCGATGGGGCTCGGCAGGGCGCCAATCTGTTCCCAGATCTGGATCCAGGGGGCGATCTCGGGCACCCGCATGCGCACGTCCTGGATGTCCTCCGGGGTGTTGACGGGGAAGTTGGAGGTCAGGTTGCGCGGGTTACGCGCGGACAGCCCGACCAGGCGCATGTTGCCGTTGGCGACCAGCTGTTCGTTGAGCAGCTCGCCGGTCTCGCCGGTGTAGACCTCGCGGGCCTGCTCGCTGGAACTGTAAACGAAGGGCAGGTCGGCGGCGGCGAACTCCTCGGCATACAGCGTCATCGGCATCGAGCCCCCCAGGGCGATATGGTATTCGCCGTAGCTGGCGCCTTCGAGGTGGTCGCGTTCGCCCCCCACCTCGGTGCCCAGCAGGGTGATCGAGAATTCGCCGTTGGTCTGCTCCTCGATGCTTTCCTTGAGCCGCTCGCCGACCTTGAACATGGCGTGCGACGGCTCGACGTGGATGGCGATCGCCAGTTCCTTGGCCGAGGCGTTGGCCGCGGCTCCCAGGGTGACGAGGCCGGCGAGGACGATGCCGCTTGCTTTTATTGTCTTCATGCTGGTTACCCCTATGCGGTTGTTGAGCTTGGTTGGCATGAGCGAAGTTTCATCCTGAAAACGGGCTTGGATAGGCCCGCAACGCGACCGCGAGGTCGGGTTCCTGTCTGGCGTGTTCCTCCAGGGTGGTGTCGCTGGCGGTGGCCTCCCAGGCGGCGCGAATGCTGCGGCAGCCGGCGGCCACGCCGTCGGGATGGCCCATGATGCCGCCGCCGCAAGTGTAGATGAGGTCGGTGGAACGCAGTGCTGCGTAGGTGGCGGGCGCCTGGTGGACGGTCTGTGCCGAGGAGAACACCGGCATGGCGCGGTCGTCGCGGCCCGGTGCCTCGAGTAATGGGGTGAGACAGGCGCGGGCCGAGTCGATCACCGAGGTGTCGGCTTCGGCGAACTTGCTGCCCAGCCCGTTGACATGCAGATGGTCGGCACCCGCCAGGCGCAGCAGGGCCTGGTAGGCGCAGTAGCTGATGCCGATCTGCGGGTGACGGTAGAACAACCCCCAGCCATTGCGATGGCCGTGGATCGGCAGTTGCGCATGGCGACGCAGCGCTACCAGTGAACTCATGCCGATCCAGTTGACGCTGACCATGATGCAGGTGCCGCCATGGTCGCGGACCAGGTCGTGGCGCTGGCGCATCTCGTCGATGTCGCCGGTGATGTTGAAGGCATACATCGGCTTGCGCCCGGTGCGCTGGGCGTGCTCCTCGATCACGCGCATGACCGCCGGGACACGCTCGGCCAGCGGCGAGTAGGGGGGATCGGCAATCAGCTCGTCGTCCTTGATGAAGTCGATGCCGGCTTCCACGAGTTGCCTCACCAAGGCCGCGGTTTCCTCGGGCGAGAGCCCGACGCTGGGCTTGATAATGGTGCCGATCAACGGGCCATCATCGACCCCGGCGAGCTGTCGGGTGCCACCAACGGAGAACTGCGGCCCCGGGAAGGCCTCGATGAAGTCGTCGGGCAGGGCAATATCCGTCAGGCGGATACCGGAGAGTTCGCGCAATTCGGTGAGGTTGCCCAACACCGTGGCGAGCAGGTTGGGCAGGCTGGCGCCGATGCTCTCGAGCGGCCATGACAGGGTGACCTCGGCCCGGTGGTAGGTCTCGCCGGGCAGGGCGCCGGGCAGTGAGGGGGCCTGCCGCCTTTCCAGCGGCGTCACCGCTTCGACCCGGGCGGCATGGCGTTCGCGCAGGGCGTCGGTTTCCCCGGCGAGTTTGAGAAAGGTGCCGGAGGACTGCTCGCCGGCCATGGCCGCGGCGGCGCGCTCGGGGTCAAGCGGCGTTTCGATACGATAGCTGGCGCTGAAGCGGGGCATGGGGGGTGACGCCATTTGCGTGCTCCTCAGCGAACGGTGCGGGTTGTTGTCATTATGTAGAGAAAGCTAGCATGGGTTTTTTGGTAGCGCTACCATATTTTTCATTCTAGGATAGACTGAAAGGCACGCAACCGGGCTGGTAGAGGACGAGGGCATGGCGATCGACAAGGCGGGCGTTCGGGAACGGCGCCGTCATCGCGGCGACAACCGTGTGACCATCGAGGACGTGGCCAGGCAGGCGGGAGTTGCCCCGATCACGGTGTCGCGCGCCTTGAACACCCCGGAGAGGGTCTCGGCCCGCCTGCGCGAACGCATCGACCAGGCAGTGGAGACGCTGGGCTATGTGCCCAACCTGATCGCCGGCGGGCTGGCCTCGGCGGGCACCCGGGTGATTCCAGTGGTGGTGCCGTCGCTGTCGATCCTGACCTTCATCGAGGTGATCCACGGCATCCAGCAGACCCTGGAGGGTGCCGGCTATCAGGTGCTGCTGGGCTCGACCGATTTCGACCTGGATCGTGAGGCGGCGTTGCTCGACTCGGTACTGGGCTATTCACCCTCGGGGGTGATCATGACCGGGCTGCGGCATCGCGAGAGCACCGTGCGTCGCCTGAAGGCCTGGGGGCGCCCGGTGGTCGAGATCATGGAACTGGGCGAGTCGTGCATCGACATGAACGTGGGGATCGATAACGCCGGCGTCGGGGCCTGCATGGCCCGCCACCTGCTGGAGCGGGGCTATCGGCGCATCGCCTTCCTGGGGACCGGCATGGGCATGGCGCGGGACTATCGGGCCCGTGAGCGTTACGAAGGACATCGCGAGGTGCTGGCCGCGGCCGGCGTGGAGAGCGAGCTGCTGTTCCAGCATGACGAGCCCTCCTCGTATGAAGTGGGCCGACAGCTGTTCCTCGAGGCGCTGGAGGCGCGTCCCGATCTCGAGGCGATGCACTTCGCCAACGACAACCTGGCCACCGGCGCGATCCTGGCAGCCAACCGCCGCGGGATGCGGGTGCCGGAGGATATCGCCATCGGCGGCTATCTGGGCCTGTCGTTGGGGGAGCATCTGACCCCTCGCCTGACCACCGTGACGGTGCCACGCTTCGAGATGGGCGTCGAGGCGGCCAAGCTGCTGCTGGCGAGGCTGGAGGGCCGGTTGCCCGCCTTGCCGCGGGTCGACATCGGCTATGAATTGACCGTGCGCGAGAGCACCTGAACCCCTGCCCGGAAGGAAATAACCCATGGCGCGACTGCTGGCGGCCTTCTATGGCGACGATTTCACCGGTTCGACGGAAAACCTGGCGCAGTTCAGCCGCCATGGGTTGCGGGGCCGGCTGTTCTTCTCCAGTGCCGGGCACGAGGCGATTCTCGACATGGCGCCGGAACTGGACGTGGTGGGGCTGGCGGGCACGGCCCGCGGACTGGCCCCGGCGGCGATGACCAAAGAGGTCGAGCCGGCCCTGGCGGTACTTCAGGCGCTGGCTCCGCGGCTCATGCAGTTCAAGGTCTGCTCGACCTTCGACTCGTCGCCGACGGCAGGCAGCATCGGCCACGTGATGGAGCTGGCGCGGCAGCGCTGGCCGGGCTGTGCCCTGCCGGTGTTGCCCGCCACGCCGGCCTTCGGGCGATTCACGGCGTTCTCCCACCTGTTCACGCGCTACCGGGGCGAGATCTGCCGGCTGGACCAGAATCCGGCAATGGCCCATCACCCCTCGACCCCCATGACCGAGGCGGACCTACGCCGCCATCTGGCCGCGCAGACGACGATCGCGCCGGCGGCGGTGACGCTGCTCGACTATCGTGCGCCGGACGGTGGCTGGCAGGCGTTGCAGTCGGCCACCGAGACGGAACGTTTCGCGGTCCTCGACGCCACCGACCAGGCCGAACTGCAGCATGCTGCCGAGTTGATCCTGCGCCTGGCCGACCGGCGCCCCACGCTGGCGGTGGCCGCCCAGGGGTTGGCCGATGCCGTGGGGCGCGTCGTCACCCGCGAGACGGCGGAGCGACAGCCGTTGCCGACCACCTACTCCGGCGTGGCACGTCTGTTGGTGCTGTCCGGCAGCTGTTCTCCCCAGACGCGCGACCAACTGGCGCATTTCGAGTCCCGGGGCGGGGCGATCCTGTCGCTGCCGCCCGAGGAGGCGCTACGCGATGCGCCGGGCGTGGCCAGGCGGTTGGCAGGCCAGGTGTCGGCGCTGTTCGGCGAGGGCCGTGATGTTGCCGTGGCGACCACACGCCATGAGGGGGACCTGGTCGCCGGCCTCTCCACCGAGCGCCTGGCGACCGCCGTGGGCGAGGTCTTCGCTCGCCTGACCCGCGCGCTGCGGGAGGCCGGCGACCTTCACCGAGTGGTCTTCGCCGGTGGCGATACCTCGAGCCATGCCATGCGCCAAGTCGGCGCCGAGGCCCTGGAACTGGTGGCCTTCGACGAGGCCCAGGGCGGCCATCTGTGTCGCCTGATCGCCAGTGGTTCGCCGATCGACGGGCTGGAGGTGGTGCTCAAGGGCGGCCAGATCGGCGGCGAGGAGCTGTTTTCACGGGTGAAGCGCGGCACAGCCCACCCCGCTGAGTGAGGCAACGACAACCACGCATGCACGGCAACTCGGGAGGTACCCGCATGAGCATTATCCTAGGGGCGATCGCCGATGACTTCACCGGTGCGACGGACCTGGCCAACAATCTGGTGCGTGCCGGCATGCGCTGCGTGCAGGTGATCGGGGTTCCCCCGCAGACGCTGGCGCTGGAGGATGTCGACGCGGTGGTGGTGGCGCTCAAGTCGCGCTCCTGTCCCGTCGACCAGGCCATCGAGGATTCGCTGGCCGCGTTGGAATGGCTGCAGGGGCAGGGCGCGCGGCAGATCTTCTTCAAGTATTGCTCCACCTTCGATTCCACCGACGCGGGCAATATCGGCCCGGTGAGCGATGCCCTGCTGGAGCGGATTCGGGCGACATCGGAAGAACGGCTGGGCAGCCGCCAGACCGTGATGGTGCCGGCCTTCCCGACCAATCGCCGCACCGTCTATCAGGGGCACCTGTTCGTCGGCGATCGGCTGCTCAACGACAGTGGCATGGAGCACCATCCGCTCAATCCCATGCGTGACGCCGACCTGGTGCGCGTGCTGTCTCGCCAGACCCCGAATCGGGTCGGCCTGGCATCGCGCGAGGTGCTGGTGCAAGGCGTCGAGGCGCTGCGCGATCATCTGGCGCGCCTGGCCGACGAGGGCGTGCGCCATGTGATCTGCGACACCCTGGATGAGGCGGACCTAGCGGTGCTGGCCGGCGCCGTGGCGGAGTATCCGTTGGTTACCGGCGGCTCCGGCCTGGGCCAGTCGCTGCCGGCGGAGTACCGGCGCCTGGGCTGGCTCGAGGAGGTGACCGATGCCGGTCGGCTGGCGCCCGCTGAGGGGGCCGCCCTGGTGCTGTCCGGCAGCTGTTCGCGGGCCACCCTGGGCCAGGTGGAGCATTTCCTCGAGCGTCACTCGGGCTTCGGCCTCGACCCCCTGACGCTGGCCGAGAGCGGCGATCAGCTGGCGGAGGCGCAGGCCTTCGCCCGCGCGCATCTGCAGGGTGAGCGACGGGACGAGCCGGTGCTGATCTATGCCTCGGCGGCGCCGGAGCGCGTCAAGCAGGCCCAGCAGGTCCTGGGTGCCGAGGCCGCGGGGCGGGTCGTCGAGGAGGCCATGGCCAGCCTGGCCCGCACCCTGGTGGGCGAGGGCGTGGGGCGCCTGGTGGTCGCCGGCGGCGAAACCTCTGGGGCGGTGGTCTCGGCACTGGACATCCAGCAGCTGCGCATCGGCCATCAGATCGACCCCGGCGTGCCCTGGACCCAGGCACCGCTGGCCGGGCGCGCCGCGCCGCTGTCGCTGGCGCTGAAATCGGGCAACTTCGGGGACGTCGACTTCTTCACCCGGGCTTTCGAGGTGCTGGCATGACCCAACATGACGAGAATCGCCTGCGCGAGCAGATCGTGGTGTACGGCAAGTCGCTGTTCGAGCGTGGTTTGACCATGGGCTCCAGCGGCAACATCAGCGTGCGCACCGAGGACGGTGGCTGGCTGATGACGCCGACCAACGCCTGCCTGGGGCGGCTGGACCCGGCGCGCATCTCGCGCTTGGATCGCGATGGCTGCCTGCTGGACGGCGACAAGCCGACCAAGGAGAGCTTCCTGCACATGTCGATGTACCACGAGCGTCCCCAGTCCGCGGCCATCGTGCACCTGCACTCGACCCACTCGGTGGCGGTGTCCTGCCTGCCGGAGATCGACCCGCACGACTGCATCCCACCGTTGACGGCCTACTACGTGATGCGCGTCGGCAAGCTGCCGCTGGTGCCCTACCATATCCCCGGCGACACCACCCTGGGCGATGCGGTGGGCGCCCTGGCCGGCCGGCACAGCGCGGTGCTGCTGGCCAATCACGGCCCGGTGGTCGCGGGAAAGACGCTGGAAGCCGCGCTCTACGCCACCGAGGAACTCGAGGAAACCGCCAAGCTGTACCTGCTGCTGCGCGGACAGAACCCGCGTTGCCTGACCACCGAGCAAGTTGCCGAACTGGAAGCGCGCTTCCCCCGCACTTGAAGTGGTCTCTGGTTGCTTCACGGTCAGCAATGAGTGCCTCGACTTCCTGGCGTCTTCGCGGCGCCCAGCGGTGTTGTCGATGCTTGGGTAGTCGCCGCCGGGGAGGCCTGCGGCCTCCAATCGCCCGACAGAGTCGGCCTCCTACAACGTCGTGCTGGGTATTTATCTCGGCGAGAAGCGCCGGGTCAGCCCCATCTCGGCGATCATCCGCGTGGAGATCTCCTCCACCGAAAAGCGCGTGGTGTCGATGAAGGGGACGTGCAGCTGGCGGTAGAGGCCCTCGGCCTGCCCCACCTCCTGCATGCACTGGTCCATGGAGCTGTAGCGGCTGTTGGGGCGGCGCTCGTGGCGGATCGCCGCCAGCCGCCGCGGGTCGATGGTCAGGCCGAACAGCTTGTGGCGGTGTCGGGCCAGGGCGGAGGGGAGCTTGAGGATGCCGTCCTCGTCCTGGTCGTCCTCGGTGAGCGGATAGTTGGCCGCGCGGATGCCGAACTGCAGCGCCAGGTAGAGCGAGGTGGGCGTCTTGCCGCAGCGCGACACGCCGATCAGGATGACATCGGCCTGGTCGTACTGGTGGGTACGGGCGCCGTCGTCGTTGTCCAGCGCGAAGTGCACCGAGTGGATGCGGTCCATGTAGACCTCATCCTTGCCGATCGAGTGGGTGCGGCCGACGGTGTAGGTGGAGTGGGTGGCCAGTTCCTGCTCCAGCGGCTCCAGGAAGGTCGAGAAGATGTCGATCTTGAAGCCCTCGGCCTCGCGGATCACGCTGCGGATCTCGCTGTCGACGATGGTGTCGATGATGATCGGCTGCTCGCCGTCGCGCACCGCGGCGCCGTTGATCACTTCCACCAGGTTGCGCGCCTTCTCGACACTGTCGATGTAGGGCTTGGTGATCATGCGGATCTCGACTTTCTCGAACTGGGCCAGCAGGCTACGGCCCAGGCTCTCGGCGGTGATGCCGGTGCCGTCGGAGATGAAGAAGGCGGTGCGGGTCATGGCGATATCGCTGTGGCAGGGGAAAAGAGCCCCATTGTCGATGTCCCTTGGCCGCGCGACAAGCCGCCTCGCCGTTCGCCGACTACAGGAATCCACCGAAACGCCGCGCTGTTGTAAAAATCCTCCAGCGACTTCGCTATTAGACCAATGGCGAATATGCCCCCCGATTGGTAGAGTCGCCAGCATCCCGTCATGCCTCGCCGGCATGACCACCTGTCGTCGATAGCCAAGGGGGTCCCGTGGACGATTACATTCTGTGGTTCGATGAACTGGGCATGGACGATGTCGACCGGGTGGGTGGCAAGAACGCCTCTCTCGGCGAGATGATCTCCAACCTGGCCGGCGCCGGGGTCACCGTGCCCGGCGGCTTCGCGACCACCGCCCACGCCTATCGCGAGTTCCTCTCCCACGAAGGCCTCAACGAGCGCATCAACCAGGCGCTGGCTCGCCTGGACGTCGATGACGTCGCCGAGCTGGCCCGCGTCGGTGCCCAGATTCGCCAGTGGGTGATCGACACCCCGTTGCCGCCCACCTTCGAGAAGCAGCTGCGCGAGGCCTACGAGACCCTGGCCGCCCGGCATGCCAATCTCAAGGTGGCGGTACGCAGCTCGGCCACCGCCGAGGACCTGCCGGATGCCTCCTTCGCTGGCCAGCAGGAGACCTTCCTCAACATCGAGGGCTTCGACAACATCAAGCGTGCCGTGCACGAGGTGTTCGCCTCGCTGTTCAACGACCGTGCCATCTCCTACCGGGTGCATCGCGGCTACGCCCACGAGAACGTGGCGCTCTCCGCGGGCATCCAGAAGATGGTGCGTTCCGAGACCGGCGCCTCCGGGGTGATGTTCACCCTGGACACCGAATCCGGCTACCGCGATGCGGTCTTCGTCACCGCCTCCTGGGGGCTCGGCGAGACGGTGGTGCAGGGCGCGGTGAACCCCGACGAGTTCTACGTCCACAAGCCGACCCTGGCCGCCGGCCGCCCGGCGGTGCTGCGCCGCAACCTGGGCTCCAAGCTGATCAAGATGGTCTACGGCCAGGATGCCAGTGCCGGCAGGTCGGTGGAGACCGTCGACGTGCCACTCAAGGAGCGTGGCCGCTTCTGCATCAATGATGAGCAGGTGATGGCCCTGGCCCACCAGGCGGTGACCATCGAGCAGCACTACGGCCGCCCCATGGATATCGAGTGGGCGCTGGATGGCGATGACGGGGCGCTCTACATCGTCCAGGCGCGTCCCGAGACCGTGGTCTCCCAGCAGGAGGGCGGCAAGCTGGAGCGCTTCCAGCTCAAGGAGAAGGGCCGCACCCTGGTACATGGGCGCGCCATCGGCCAGCGCATCGGCCAGGGCGCGGTGAAGGTGGTCCTCTCCCCCGAGGACATGGACAAGGTGGGGGCCGGCGACGTCCTGGTCACCGACATGACCGATCCCGACTGGGAACCGATCATGAAGCGCGCCTCGGCCATCGTCACCAATCGCGGCGGGCGTACCTGCCATGCGGCGATCATCGCTCGCGAGCTGGGCATCCCCGCGGTGGTGGGGTGTGGCGACGCCACCGAGGCGCTGGCCGACGGCCGCGAGGTTACCGTCTCCTGCGCCGAGGGCGACACCGGCAACGTCTACGAGGGGCTGCTGGAGTTCGACCGCCGGGTGACCAGCGTCGACGCCATGCCCGAGATCCCCTTCAAGATCATGATGAACGTGGGCAACCCGGATCGTGCCTTCGGCTTTTCCGCCCTACCCAACGCCGGGGTCGGCCTGGCGCGCCTGGAATTCATCATCAACCGCATGATCGGCGTGCACCCCAAGGCGCTGATCGAGTACGACGACCTGCCCGAGGACCTGCAGCAGACCATCGACCTGCGCACCGCCGGCTATGCCGACCCGGTGAGCTTCTACGTCGACAAGCTGGTGGAGGGGATCAGTACCCTGGCCGCCGCCTTCCATCCCCAGCGGGTCATCGTGCGGCTGTCGGACTTCAAGTCCAACGAGTACGAGAACCTGATCGGCGGCAAGCTCTACGAGCCGGGCGAGGAGAACCCCATGCTCGGCTTCCGGGGGGCCTCGCGCTACGTCTCGGAGGCCTTCCGCGACTGTTTCGAGCTGGAGTGCCGGGCGCTCAAGCGGGTCCGCGAGGAGATGGGGCTCGACAACATCGAGATCATGGTGCCCTTCGTGCGCACCACCGACGAGGCCCGCGAGGTGGTCGACCTGCTGGCCGCCAACGGCCTGTCGCGCGGCGACAACGGCCTGCGGGTGATCATGATGTGCGAGCTGCCGGCCAATGCCCTGCTCGCCGAGGAGTTCCTGGAGTACTTCGACGGTTTCTCCATCGGCTCCAACGACCTGACCCAGCTGACCCTCGGCCTGGACCGTGACTCCGGCATCGTCGCTCACCTCTTCGACGAGCGGAACCCGGCGGTCAAGAAGCTGCTCTCCATGGCCATCCAGGCTTGCCGGTCCCAGGGCAAGTACGTGGGCATCTGCGGCCAGGGGCCCTCCGACCATCCGGAGCTGGCCAAGTGGCTGATGGAGCAGGGCATCGACTCGGTCTCGCTGAACCCCGACGCGGTGCTGGAGACCTGGTTCATGCTCGCCGGCGAAACGCTGGGCTAAATCGGGTTCTGCGCCACCAAGCGCCCGGTCGACCTCCGTCGGCCGGGCGTCTTTCGTCTATGCTGACAGTCTCCCCCTCACGCAGATTTCAATGCGACAAGGAGCCTGTCTCATGACCCTGCTCGCCGTTCCCTTCCGCGGCCGCCTGCTGGCGCCGTTCACCGCCGCCCTGATGCTCGGCCTGCCGTTCGCCGGCCAGGCGGATACCGCCTTCCAGTACGACCTGCCGGCCATCGCCCCCGAGGTGGCCTCCGAGACCGAGGAGAAGCCCGGCTGGGCGACCCAGCGCTTCGCCGTCGCCGCCGCCAACCCCCTGGCCACGGATGCCGGCTATCAGGTGCTCAAGGCCGGCGGCAGCGCCATCGATGCCGCCATCGCCGTGCAGATGGTGCTGAACCTGGTGGAGCCGCAGTCCAGCGGCATCGGCGGCGGGGCCTTCCTGGTGTATTTCGACGGCGAGGAGGTGGTGACCTTCGACGGCCGCGAGGTGGCGCCCGCTGCCGTGGACGGTGAGCTCTTCCTCGACGAGCAGGGCGAGCCGCTCGACTTCCTGGATGCCGCTGCCAGCGGCCTCTCGGTGGGCGTGCCGGGCACGCTGCGGATGCTCGAGATGGCCCACAAGCAGCACGGCGAGCTGCCCTGGGCCGAGCTCTTCGCCCCCGCCATCCAACTGGCGGAGGAGGGGTTCACGGTCAGTCCGCGGCTCGCCACCAGCCTGGCCGGCGAGGAGCGACTGCGCCAGGATCCCCAGGCCGGCCCCTTCTATTACCCGGACGACGAGCCCCTGGAGGCCGGCGAGACCCTGCGCAATCCGGCGCTGGCCGCCATCCTGCGCGAGATCGCCGAGAACGGCAGTTCGGCGCTGCACACCGGCGACATCGCCAACGACCTGGTGATCCGGGTCCAGGGCCACCAAGAACGCGGCGGCACGCTCTCCCTGGAGGACCTGGCGAGCCACGAGGCCAAGCAGCGTGCCCCGATCTGCACCCCCTGGCGGACCTTCGAGGTGTGCGGGTTCCCGCCGCCATCTTCCGGCCACCTCACCGTCATGCAGATCCTGGGGATCCTGGAACACCTGCCGGCGGTGGAGGCCCCGCTGGAGGACGGCGTGCCCAGCGAGGCCTGGCTGCACGGGTTCCTCGATGCCTCGCGCCTGGCCTTCGCCGACCGCGGCAAGTACATCGGCGACCCGGCCTTCGTCGAGGCGCCCGGTGGCGACTGGACGTCGATGCTCGAGCCCGACTACCTGGCCAAGCGTGCCGAGCTGATCGGCGAGCAGAGCCTGGGCAACGGCGGCGCCGAGCCGGGCAATCCCGGCGAGTTGTCTACCGCCTGGGGCCTGCACCCCGCCCAGCCGGAGTACGGCACCAGCCATATCAGCATCATCGACGAGCAGGGTAACGCCCTGGCCATGACCACCACCATCGAGCAGGCCTTCGGTTCGCGGATCATGGCCGACGGCGGCACCGGGCTGGCCGGCGGCTACCTGCTCAACAACGAGCTCACCGACTTCTCGTTCACCCCGCAGGACGCCGAGGGCAATCCCATCGCCAACCGGGTCGAGCCGGGCAAGCGCCCGCGCTCCAGCATGAGCCCGACCCTGGTGTTCGACCGCGACAGCGGCGACCTGGTGGCCAGCCTCGGCTCCCCCGGCGGTGCGGCGATCATCCACTACACCGCCAAGTCCCTGGTGGCGATGCTCGACTGGGGGCTCGATGCCCAGGAGGCACTCGAGCTGCCCCACGCCATCACCCTGGGGGGGCCGGCCTTCCTCGAGGCGGGAGGCTATCCCGCGGCGACCCTCGAGGCCCTCAACGCTCGCGGCCACGATGCCAGCGAGCGTGAACTGGTCAGCGGTCTGCAGGCCCTGCGGGTCACCGACGACGGCTTCTTCGGCGGCGCCGACCCGCGACGCGAAGGGGTGGTGATGGGGGATTAAGTCCTCAGCCAGTTGCGCAGCTTGACCAGCAGCAGGGCGCCGTCACCGAGTGCGCGGCGATCGGCGATCAGCTCGGTCAGCAGGCGCGGGCGGTCGGTGATGATGGCGTCCACCCCCAGGTCGATGAGCTGCGACATCCGCGCCCGGTCGTTGATGGTCCAGGCGTGGATCTCGTAGTCGTAGACGCGGGCCAGGCGCACTTCGTCCTCGGTGATGCGGTTGTGGCGCAGCCCCAGGGCATCGAAGCCGCGCCGATCCAGGGTGCCGGGCAGGATCAACTGGGCCAGCAGGGTGGTGCGCAGCCCGGGATGGCGAGACTCGATCTCGCGGACCAGCGCCGGAGAGGTGGTGGCCAGCCGCGTCTCGCCGAACACGTCCGGCTCCCCGCAGGCGCGCACGTCCCGGTCGGTCACCGCCTCCGCCAGGCAGTCGCGCCGCCGGCCCTGCTCCGCCTCCAGAGTGGCGATCACCGCCTCCACCAGGGCCACCTCGCGTCCCGGGTCCGGCTTGAGGTCGATCATCAGCCCGCTGCGACCGCGCACCGCCACCAGCGCCTCGTCGAGGCCGGGGATCCGCTCGCCCACATAGGCGTCGCCGAACCAGCTGCCCACGTCGAATTCACCCAGTGCCTCGCGGCTCAGGTCGCCGAGGTTGCGCGGATCCCCGGTCAGGCGCTGCAGGCTGCGGTCATGGTAGAGCACCACTTGGTCGTCGGCGGTCAGGCGCACGTCCAGCTCCACGTAGTCGGCGCCGTCGCCCAGGGCGTGGCGGATGGCCGGCAGGGTGTTCTCCGGGGCGACCAGGGAGCTGCCGCGGTGGGCGATGACGCTCACCTCGTCGCGCAGCTCGAAGCTGTTGATGATCAACCAGGCCTGCCACAGGGCGAAGGCCACCACACCGAGCTCCACGGCCCAGGCGAGTCCTCCCGGGTGGGCGCCCGCCGGCGGCGGCGCGGGCCGCGGCTCACGATGGGCCAGGCGCAGGTAGAGGCAGGCCGAGAGCAGGGCGTTGGCGGCGATACCGGCGAAGGTGAGGGCCAGCGTCACCAGCACATAGGTGGTGAGGTAGGCGAAGGTGGCGGGCACCAGCACCGCGTTGCGCTCCGGCAGCCACCACAGCAGCGGGGTGAAGAGGCGGTCGAAGAGCAGGGTGGCCAGAATGGGCAGCGCCACGATCACCACCAGCAGGGCGACCACCGCCACGGCGATGTGGCGGCGCCGTCCATGGGTGAGGCGATGGCTGCGCGCCAGGGCCGCGCGGGGCGAGAGCGCTTCCAGGGCCACCAGCGGCAGGGCCAGGATCCAGCGGAAGTAGAGGGTGGCGGCGATCGAGGCCCAGACGACCACCAGCGGCAGGCCGATGGCGATGAACTGCCACAGTGCCGGGGGCCGCACCCGCTGGATGTAGTAGGGGTCCAGGCCGCCCAGCAGGACCCCATGTAGCCAGGTCAGGGCGAAGGCCACGGGGAGGGCCAGTAACAGGTGGGCCCCCACCTGGAGCACCACCAGGCCGGCCAGGGCGGGCAAGCGGTGCAGCGTCCACCACAGCGCCTCGAAGGCCAGGTGCAGGTGGTTGTCGCGGGGCCAGGCGGCCACCAGGATCATGCCGGCCTGCTGCAGGTAGAGCACCAGGAAGGTCAGGCCGATGGCCGCCAACAGCCAGAGCCCGCCAGCAGGGCTCACCATCAGATCGATGAGCTCGGCGTTGGTGAGGACGGTACGGCCGAAGCGGTCGAGCAGCGCCGTCAGGCTCCAGGCCACTGCCGGCAGCAACAGGCTGGAGGCCAGTAGCGTGAAGAACAGGTGGTAGGCGATCAGCGGGCGCAGGTGCTCCCTGAGGCTGCGCAGCACGTCGCCGCTCAGCTGGGAGAGGGCCAGCATGACAGGATCCGTGTCGAGAGCATGCTCTCAGGGTAACACCTCTGGTTGCCCTAGCCCTCCAATGGCAGGTGCCGCTCGGCGACGACGATGCCGTTGTCGTCGGCGTAGAGCCACTCCCCCGGGCTGAGGGTCACGCCGGCGAAGGTCAGCGGAATGTCGCGCTGGCCCTCGCCGCGCTTCTCGCTCCGGCGCGGATGGGCGCCCAGCGCCTGGATGCCCAGGTCGGTCTCGGCCAGGTCGTCCACGTCGCGGACGCAGCCGTACATCACCACGCCGTTCCAGCCATTGCCGGCGGCCTGGGCGGCCAGCATGTCGCCGAGCATGGCGCAGCGCTGGGAGCCACCGGCGTCCACCACCAGCACCGCGCCCTCGCCGGGCTCGGCCACCGCCTGCTTGACCAGGGAGTTGTCCTCGAAGCACTTCACGGTACGGATCGGGCCGCAGAAGGCGTCCCGGGCGCCGAAATTGACGAAGATCGGGTCGAGGACCCGTACCTCGGGATAGGCGTCACAGATGTCGGGGGTCACGATCTGGCTCACGGCTGACTCCTCCTGCCTGGGGGAAAGCCTCGATGATGCCACAGGGGGAGGCGCTCATCAGCCTTGGAGGGTGACGCCCTCTCGCTACATCGCGGCCCCGGGGCCTAGCTAAGCGCGCGCTGAGTTGTCACTATTGGCGATACAAGGAGGGTGTCATGGGCCGCGATATCCGCAACTTGCTGAATGTCACCGAGCACGGGCGTGGCGCCACCCCGCTGCTGCTGATCCATGGTTTCGGCTGCGACCAGACCGCCTGGAGCCGCCTGCTGCCACTGCTGGAAGATGCCTACCACCTGATCCTGCTGGATCTGCCGGGCTTCGGCTGCGCCGCTCCCGAGGCCTTCGACCCCGCGCGTCATGCCACGCCGGCCGGCTATGCCGAGGACATCGCCGAGCTCTGCGATGCCTTGAGCCTGCGAAACGCGGTGATGATGGGCCACTCCATCGGTGGCACCATCGGCATGATGGCCTCCATCGCGCGTCCCCACGCCTTCGACCGGCTCTGCCTGATCTGCAGCTCCGCGCGCTACCTGGATGACCCGCCGGACTACTTCGGTGGCTACACGCAAGCGCAGCTCGACGGGCTGATGCAGTTGATGGAGCAGAACTACCTCGACTGGGCGGGGACGCTGTCGCGGGTGGCGCTGGGCGATGCCGCCACCCGCAGCCGCGAGCACGACCTCCGCGAGCGCTTCCTCGCCGTGGCCCCCGAGGTGCTGCGTCCGCTGGCGCACAGCATCTTCCTCGGCGATACGCGCCACCTGCTGGCCGAGGTCCGCGTGCCCTGCCTGATCCTGCAGACCGCCCGAGATGCCATCGTGCCGCTCAGCGCCGCCGAGTACCTGCAGCGCCACCTGCCATGCGGCGAGCTGGTGGTGATGGAGGCCGCCGGGCACTATCCCCAACTCACCGACCCCGAGACCCTCGCCCGGGCCCTGCAGGGCCGCTTGGCGGTGCGAGGCCATTGAGGAGGCGCCATGCCGATCAGTGCCGCCGACCTGGCCCAGTGGTGGAACAGCGCCCCGACCGGACAGGTGGTCATCGATGAGCAGGGCGTCATCCTCTTCGTCAACCGGACCCTGAGCGACTGGCTGGAGCGTCCCGCCCGCGCCCTCGTCGACCGGTCCGCCAGCGAGCTCTTCACGCCCGCATCGCGCATGCTCTACCTGGGGTTGCTGGCCTATCGACTGGCCGAACGCGGCCAGGTGGACGAGGTGCATCTGGCCCTGCGGTTGCCCGACGACACCTCCATGCCGGTGCTGTGCAGCGGTCGGCAGGTGGAGCACCGGGGCGCTCGCCTGGCGTTGCTCTCGTTGCTGCCGATCCCGCGCAAGGACCGCCTGGAGCGCGAGTTGCTCGACGCCCGCGAGGCGACCCAGCGTGCCCTGGCCGAGAAGGATGCGGTGATCGCCGAACTGGAGGAGCTGCAGGCCGTGTTGCTGGCGCGTCGCGAGGAGCTCGAGACGGTGAACGGCCGATTGGGGGCCGAGGCGATCACCGACCCCCTGACCGGGCTGCCCAACCGGCGCTGCTTCGAGCGGGTCCTGAATGAGTTGATGCGTCAGGCGGGGAAGGAGAACGAGGCGGTATCGACCTTCGCCCTGGCGCTACTCGACGTCGACCATTTCAAGGCGATCAACGACCGCCTCGGCCATACGGCCGGGGATCGCGTGCTCGAGCGCCTCGCCGCGCTGCTCTCGGCCACCCTGCGCGCCCATGACCTGGTGGCACGCATCGGCGGCGAGGAGTTCGCGCTACTGATGCTTCATACCACCCCCGAGGCCGCGCGCCACGCCATGGAGCGGTTGCGCCAGTCCATCGCCGAGCATGTCTGGAACGAGGTGGAGGTCACGGTCAGTATCGGCCTCTCCGGCTATCGGCCCGGCGATACCCCAGAGCGGCTCTTCCAGCGTGCCGACGCCGCGCTCTACTCCGCCAAGCATGCCGGACGCAACCTGCTCGCCGACGGCTAGCCTAGTCGCCGCCGCCGATCGTCAGGCGCAGCGCCTGCAGGCCGTCCAGGCGGACCCGGAGTTCGTCGCTGAACAGCGGGTGGCCGTCCAGGCGGATGTCCAGGCTGGCCTCGGCGCCGCGATACCCGACGGTGGCGGCGATCTCGGCCTGCTGGCTGATGGGTGCCAGGGGACCGTAGTCGATGTGCTTCACGTCCACGGCGGTCATGCCGCTGTCGTCGAGCTGTTGCTGGATACTCTGCTCGATGGCGATGCCGTAGTAGAAGTAGAGGCCTCCGTAGGCGAGACCGGCGAGCAGGACGAGATAGAAGACGAAGCGGCCCATGGTATCTCCTGGGATGGTGGGGACGGTTCCTTCCTGTCCCCGCGGTTATAGCACGGTTCAGCGGCGAACGGGGCGCCAGCCGCCCTCGCGGATCATCGGGCAGCCGTCGACCGCGTGGTTGTAGAGGTAGAGCCAGGCGGGACCGAAGGCGGTGGTGTGGATGACGCGGTCGAAGTCGCCGTGCCTGGGGGTGCGTACCCGGTAGTCCTCGAGGCGGTCGAGGCCGGCCAGCAGCCGGGCGTCGACCCGGAATACCTCCACCTCGATGCCCCGCGAGGGTTCGGGCTTGGCACCGGGGTAGGGGCCGAGGTCGTAGAGGGTGGCGGTGGTGAGACGATCGGTGCCCAGGAAGTCGGCGCCTTCCAGCCAGTGGTGGTTGCGCAGCCCGCGCTTCAGGGTGCCGTAGACGGCGACCAGCGGCGTGCGCTGGATGGCGACGACGGGGGATGGCATGACCTGGCCTCCTGAGGTTGGCTTGACGGGAACGGGGGGCGATTACCAGGCTGCCATTCTACCAGAGACGGCCGGCGCGCCCGGCCGCGGATCAGCGTCGAGAGGAGGAGACGATGACGACGCCTTGCCTGGGCATCCTGCTGCCCGATGATGGGCCGGATGACTACGAGTGGCACGAGCTCAGCGGGGAGGCGGTGCCCGACGCGGGGGCATTGCCCGCCATCGCCGTGGGCAAGGTGGCCAGCGATGGCCACCACGAGCCGGGGGCGCTCACCGCGCTGGGGGCGGTGGAGCGCCTGGCCCCGGTGGGCGGGCGCCTGGTGCGGGAACGGGGCGCCCGGGCGGTGGTATGGGCCTGCACCAGCGGCAGCTTCATCGGCGGGCTGGCGTGGGCCCGGGCCCAGGCGGCCGGCCTGGAGGCCCGGCTGGGCGTACCGGTCACCAGCACCGCCCTGGCCTTCCGCGAGGCACTCGAGGCCTTGGGCGAGCGGCGGGTGGACCTGCTCAGCCCCTACCCGCAGGACGTGACCGACCGCCTGGTGCGCTTCCTCGGCGAGGACGGCGGGGCGGAGGTGATCCGGGTCGAGGCGCTGGACTGCCCCTTCGCGGCGGACTCCAACCGGCTGGATATCGTCGCCGCCGTGGCCGAGTTCGCCAGGGCGCATCCCGCCGGCGACCGCCCCCTGCTGGTGCCCGACACGGCGGTGAATACCCTGCGCCGACTGGAGGCGATGGCGAGCGCCGCCGGTCGCCCGCTGCTCACCGCCAACCAGGTCACGCTGTGGGCGGGCCTCGAGCGCCTGGGCTGGGGCTCGGCTCCGGCCGGCTACCTGCGCCAGTTGGCGGGGCGCCGGCAGGGGGCATCCTGAGGCACAATGGCATGATGACACCCCGCATCGAGGAGGCTGCGATGGCGACATGTCACACCCCCGACGAGGGGGTCCCGGTGGGTATCAGCGCCTGCCTGATGGGCGAGCAGGTGCGCTACAACGGCGGGCACAAGCGCTCCCGCTACTGCCTGGAGGTGCTCGCCGAGCGCTTCCGCCTGGAACCCTTCTGCCCGGAGCTGGCCGCCGGCCTCGGCGTGCCGCGCGAGCCCATCCGGCTGATGGGGCGGCCCGGCGAGGAGCCGCGGGTGGTGGGCACGGCGGATCCGGAGCTGGATGTCACCGAGCGCCTGGAGGTGGTGAGCCGTGACTTCGCCGAGGGCCATCGCCACCTGCGCGGCTTCATCCTGATGAAGGGCTCGCCCAGCTGCGGCCTGGAGCGGGTCAAGGTCTACCACCCCAACGGCATGCCCAGTCACGCCGATTCCGGCGCCTTCGTGCGCGCCCTGCGCCGCCACTTCCCGGAGCTGCCCCTGGAGGAGGAGGCGCGCATGAACGACGCCGTGCTGCGCGAGAACTTCATCACCCGGGTCTACGCCTACGACGACTGGAAGCGCCATGTGGAGGCCGACCCCGGCTACCACCAGCTGCTGCAGTTCCACAGCCGCCAGAAGTACCTGCTGATGGCGCACCATGTGGAGGCCTATCGCGAACTGGGCCGCTACCTGGCCGAGGCCAGCAAGCGCCCCCTGACGGAGGCCATGGACCACTACCTGCAGCGCTTCATGGCGGCGCTGGCCCGGCCAGCGACCCGCAAGACCCACGCCAATGCCCTGATGCACGTACTGGGCTACCTGAAGCAGGAGCTCGACGGCGAGACCCGCCGCGACCTGCTGGCGGCCATCGAGGACTATCGCCGGGGCCACGTGCAACTGGCGGTGCCCATGCGCCTGCTCAACCACTACCTGAAGCGTCATGGCTCGGAGTACATCCGTCGCCAGACCTACCTCGACCCGCACCCCTACGAGCTGGGGCTGCGCAACGCCATCTGAGGCTCAGGGCCGGCGTTCGCTGCGCGTCGAGCCCAGCAGCACCCGGTCCAGCCACCGCGTGCCCAGCAGTCGCTTCAGGGTGCCGAACAGGTGGGTCGGCAGGGTCACGTAGTAGCGGGCCCGCGGCCGCGGGCTCTCCAGGGCGTGGATCAACTTGTCGACCACCGCTTCGGGCCCCAGGGTGAAGGCGCCGCCGCCGTCGCTGCCCGCCAGGCGGGCCTCCACGGCCCGGTAGGTCGTGGCGTGGGCGCTGTGCGCGGCATCGATGTTGGCCTGGTAGGCGCGATAGGCGTTCTCGCGGAAGCGGCTGGTGATGGGGCCGGGCTCGATCAGGCTGACGTGGATGCCGGTGCCGGTGAGTTCCTGGCGCAGGGTGTCGGTGAGCCCCTCGAGGGCGAACTTCGAGCAGACATAGGCGCCGCGATAGGGCAGGGCGGCCAGGCCCAGCACCGAGCTGTTCTGCACGATGCGCCCCCGGCCCTGGCGACGCATCGCCGGCAGCACCCGGCAGGTGAGCTCGTGGGTGCCCAGCAGGTTGGTCTCGAGCTGGGCGCGCAGCACCGCACGGCTCAGGTCCTCCACGGCGCCGGGTTGGCCATAGGCGGCGTTGTTGAAGAGCGCATCGAGCCGCCCGTCGGTGCGTTCGAGCACCGTCGCCACGCAGGCCGCGATGGAGGCGCTGTCGGCGAGCTCCAGCGCCACGGCCTCGAGGCCTTCCGCGGCCAGGCGCGCCAGGTCCGCCTCGCGCCGGGCGGTGGCGAAGACCCGCCAGCCCCGCGCCTTCAGCGCATGGGCGGCGGCCTCGCCGATGCCGCTGGAGCAGCCGGTGATCAGCACGCTGCGCGTCGTCGTGGATGGGGCGTGGGACATGCAAGGGGCTCCTCGGCAGGGTGACGGACCAGCCCCGCACTCTGGTCGCCGACGGTCGATCATGCAAGTCGAGCGGGTAGCGCCTACAATGCCCCGACCTTCGCTCCCAGGCGCCTTCGTCATGCCCGATGCCCCGTCCCATGCGCAACGTTTCATGCGCCTGACCGCGCTGCTGGCCGAGTGGCGGCCGCTGTGGCGCCGCCTGCCGTTCCGGCACCCGGTGGTGCCCTGGCAGGCCGACTTGCCCGAGATGGCCGAGGCGTTGTTGGCCCTGCCCGAAGCCGAGCTGGCGCGCCTGGAGGCCGCGCCCTTCGCGGACTCGCCGCTGGCCGCCTGGCTGCCGGTTGCCGAGCTGGCGGCACTGGTCGAGCTGCCGCGGCTGGCGGCCGGGGCGGCGCCGCCGGAGGCCTGGGGGGAGCACGTCGGCGGGCGCAAGTGGCGGCAGGTCCAGGCCTTCCTGCCCCGGGTGAGGCTCGCGCCCGGCGAGGCGCCGCTGGAATGGTGCGCCGGCAAGGGACACCTGGCCCGCGCCCTGGCGCGCTGGCACGCCACCGAGGTCACCGCCCTGGAGTGGCGGCCCGAGCTCTGCGAGGCCGGTCATGCCCTGGCCGGGCGGCAGGGCGCCCGGGTACGCCTCCGGGTCCAGGACGTCATGGCTCCCGATGTCGGCCGCTGGCTCGGCCCCGACCGCCATGCGGCCGCGCTACATGCCTGCGGCGACCTGCACCGGCGGCTGCTGGAAGAGGCCGTCGCGGCAGGCGCCGCCGTCACCCTGGCCCCCTGCTGCTACCAGCGCACCACCGCGGAGGCCTATCGGCCGCTCTCGCGACTGGGCGGCGAGCTGATGGCCGCCCATGACCTGGCGCTCGACCGCGACGACCTGGCCCTGGCGGTGCGGGAGACGGTGACCGCCCCACGAGGGGTGCGGCGACACCGTGAGCGGGCCTCCGTCTGGCGGCTGGGGTTCGACCTGCTGCAGCGCGAGGCGCGTGGCGTGGACGCCTACCTGCCGGTGCCCAGCCTGGCCTACGGCCAGATGCCCGAGACCTTCGAGGGCTTCTGTCGCTGGGCGGCCGAGCGCAAGGGCGTGACCCTGCCGCCTGTCGTCCGCTGGGCCGACTTCGAGGCGGCCGGCTGGCGCCGCCAGTCGGAGGTGGCGCGCCTCGAGCTGGTCCGCCACCTGTTCCGCCGTCCGCTGGAGGTGTGGCTGGTGCTGGACCGCCTGCGCTTCCTCGAGGAGGCCGGCTACACCGTGGAGCTCGGCACCTTCTGCGACCGGGGGCTCACCCCGCGCAACCTGCTGCTACGGGCAGTGCCCGGGCGGGCTGTGCCATCCTGACGAGAGTTCGCTGGAACCTGCTCGGAGGTAGTCTCGATGCCCTGGAAGCGGATGCTGGTACTGGTGGCGCTCGGCTGGGGCCTGTTCCACTTCGTGATTGCGCCACCCGCCGAGGTGGTGGCCACGGATATCGGCGAGCACCACCCCCTGCCCGCGGATCGGCCACTGCCTTCCCTCGAGGAGGCCCCCCGCCAGAACGACCTGCCGGCCGGGCAGCGACGGCTGACGGTCGAGGGGCTCGACCTCGTCGTGGTGCCCCGCGCCACCTTCGAACTCCAGGCCCGGGTGCTGTCGAGCCGCGCGTATCGACTCGGCCGCGAGTCGCGCATCTCGCCGCTGGACCTGGCTTTGGGCTGGGGACCCATGGCCGAGGAGCGGGTGCTGGCGGCACTGGAGATATCCCAGCGCAACCGCTGGTATTACTGGCGCAGCGAGGCGGCGCCCCCCATCCCGCCACGGGAGATCAGCCGCCACAGCGGCAACATGCACATGCTGGCCGGCGATGCCATGACCCTGAAGCGACTGGAGAGCCTGGAGGCCGGCGACCGGGTGACCCTGCGTGGCCACCTGGTGGATGTCGAGGAGGGCGGCTGGCGCTGGCGGACCAGCACCAGCCGCACCGACACGGGGCGGGGAGCCTGCGAGATCGTGTTGGTCGACTCGTTGACCGTGGACTGAGTCTCCGCAGGCACCGGCCCCTCGCGCCGCCGAGGAGGCATGCCGACGTCGGCCGCTGGGCAGCGACTCAGCCGCTCATCTCCACCGGCCCGACCAGCGGCGCCGCCAGGTGGCGGGCCAGGCCCAGGGCGCCGCGACGCATCAGGCGGTGGTGGCTCCAGGCGAAGAAGGGGCGGGTCAGCGGGGCGGAGAGGTTCATCCAGGGCGGGGTGGTCCGCACCCGCCACAGGTGGGTCACCCGGGTGCCGGTGGCGCTGCCCTCCAGCTCCCAGCGGCCGATCCCTTCCAGGTCGCCGCTGGCCAGGGCCTCGATCAGCCGGGGCTGCTCGACCCGGGTCACGTTCACCTCGAAGCGCAGCCGGTAGCCCAGGGCGCTGCGCCACAGGTAGCGGTAGCGCCGCCCCCGGCCTTCCCCATCGCCGGTGGCGAGCAGCTCCACGGCGACCAGCCCCGGCCACCAGTGCGGCCACGCCGGCGGCTCGCTCAGGGCCCCGTAGACGGTCTCGATCGGTGCGGCGAGGTGCCAGCGGGTGACGAAGCGGTAGTCGGCCATGGCGCCTTCCGCTCAGGGCGAGAAGTGGTCGGGAGGCAGCTCCGGGTCGAGCACCAGGTCCTCCAGGCGTACGCGCTCGAGCTCCCGGCCATGGCGATCGAGGCTGACCACCCGGCGCGGTAACCCATGCTCGGCATCGAGCCACAGCTCGTAGCGGGCGATGTCGTCCACCGCATGGCCCGGGGCACCCTGCACCGCCAGATGGCGGACCTCATGCTCGCCGATCCGGGCCTCGCCCAGGTCGCGCAGCTCGCCGTGCCACTGCAGGCGCTGGACGTTGCGCAGCAGGCTGCCCAGGTCCGACTGGTCGACCCGGTGGCCCCGGGCGCTGCGTACCAGGCGGTGGGTGGGGCGCAGGCTGAGGTTGGGCCCCGGAGCGCCGAAGGGCCAGACCCGCACGCGGCGAGTCTCGGGACTGTAGACCAGCACGGCACCGTGCTGGGGGGTGACCATGTCGAGGCGGATATGGCCGGGATGGCGGTAGCTGTAGCGGATCACCTCCTCGCCCCGGGGCCCCTGGCCGTGCAGGGTCGCCTGGTAGGCGGCGAGCGCCTCGAAACGGGCCAGGGCCTCGGCGATGGGGTCGGGCCCCTGGGCCAGGGCCAGGGCGATCAGCAATTCGGCCAGCATGGCGCTCTCCGCTCACTCGGCTTGCTCGACTCTCGTTCAACTACTCTTCGACGACCTCCAGTACGCCCCACATTCCTCGGTCACGGTGGCTGGGGAAAAATAACAGCCGTTCATCGCAGTAGAAGACGACGCGGCCGGTCACCTCCGGGGTGAAGCGGACGATCCGCGCTTCGCGTCGCAGGTCGACCTCGATGTCGAGCCTCATTCGCGCATCGCGGATCACCAGGTCGTGGGGCGTCAGCCGAGTGGAGCGGCGGATCTCCAGCTCCACCGGCACCCCGACGCGCACCTGGAGTCGGTCGGGTTGGAAGCGGTAGTTGCTGCCCACCATGGACAGCCGCTGCACCCCGTCGGGATCCAGGCGCGCCAGGGTGGGCGCGTCCTGGGCCCAGCTCGCACTCGTCGTCAGCGACAGCAGTATGGCCAGCCACAGCAGCCAGCGGAATGGGGTCATGAGATGCCGTCCGGCGGGTCGTGCCCGCCTCGCCGTAACAGTTTCAGCATAGCAGGGCGCCGCACGTCTCAGGGTTCCGGGCAGTCGGTGTCGGCGGAGGCCGCACAGCCCGTGTCGGCCAACCAGGCGTCGAAGTAGTCGCGCATGCGCGACAGGGTGCGGGCGTACCAGGCCTCGTCCTTGACGATGGCGCGCTCGGCGTTGAGCGGGTGGGTGGGGATGTGCAGGCGCATGTCCAGGCCGTGCTCGGGATGGGTGGTGACCTGCATGGCCGCCGATTGGCGCGCCGGGCCGTAGGGGATGCGCCGCGCCAGCTCGGCGAGGCGTTCGGTGGTGGTGGCGAAGCGCACGAAGTCACGGGCCGCCTCGGGATGGGGGGCGCCGCGGGGGATGGCCCAGGTCTCGTGCTCCTGGACCTGGCCGTCCCAGAGGATCTCGATGGGTACACCGCGGTTGACCATGGCGTCGAAGAAGCGGCCGTTGTAACCCGAGGCCATCACCACCTCGCCTTCGGCGAGCAGCCGCGGCGGGGTGTCGCCGGCCTCCCACCAGCGGATCTCGTCCAGCTCGGCCAGGCGATCCAGCGCCAGGCGCAGGCCGCGCGGGGTGCTGAGCAGGCGGTAGAGCTCCTCCTCGGGTACCCGGTAGGAGAGCAGCGCCCACTCCAGGTTCACCGCCGGGGTGCGCTGCAGGGCGCGGGGGCCGGGGAAGCGCTGCTGGTCGAAGAGGTCGGCGATGGAGGTGGGGCGCCGGCCGGGGAAGGCGTCGCGACGGTAGGCGACCACCGTGGCGAACAGGGTATGGGTGATGGCGCAGCGCCCGAAGGAGTCGGGCAGGAAGTCCTGGGCCGGCGGGGTGCCGTCCGGCGCCGGGGCCAGCAGGTCGGGCGACAGCGGCTCCAGCAGGCCCTCGTCGCAGGCGGCCATGGCCTCGCTGCGGGTCATGTCGATGACGTCCCAGGGCACCTCGTCCGCGGCCACGGCGCGGCGCAACCCTTCGAGGCCGCCGTCGTAGCGGTGCGCCTCGACCGCCATGCCGGTGGCCTCGGTGAAGGGCTCGAACAGCGCCTGGCGCTGGGCGCGCTCGTAGGCGCCGCCCCAGCTCAGCACGCCCAGGGCGTCGTCGCTCGCCGGGGCCGGCATGCCGAGCAGCGCCAGCCACAGGGCGATGAGGATGCGTCTAGCCGGTGCCATGTTCCTCCCGTCGCAGTTCGTCGCTGTGGCGCAGGTAGGCGCGGGCGATGCGTGCCTCGTAGACCACGCCCTGGAAGATCCCCTCATCGTCGATCACCGCCAGGGCCTCGCCGGTCACCTCCTCGAGGCGTGCCATGGCGTCCCACAGCGAGGTGTCGGGGTACAGTACGGGGCGTTCGGCCTCGATACGGTCGCTGATCGGGCGCCGCGCCCCCCCTGCCTGCAGGGTCGCCTCGAGTTCGGGCAGGGTGACGCAGCCGCGGTAGCGGCCATCGGCATCCACCAGGTAGGCCTCGCCGTGGCGGGCCTCACCCAGCGCGCGGATGGCCGCCTCGACCGTCGTGGTCGGCGCCAGGCTGACGCATTCCCGGGTCAGGTGCTCGGCCACGCGGGTGTCCTGCAGCACGGCACGCCCACGCCCGGCGGAGAGATCCAGGCCGCGGGCGTTCAACTGGATGTCGAACAGCGAGCGGCCGAACAGCTGAGCGGCGATGGGGCTGGCCAGGGTCACGCTGGCCAGGGCGGCGGTGGTCAGCGCATAGTTGCCGGTCAGCTCGAAGACGATCAGCAGGCTGGTCAGGGGCGCGCCGATCACCGGGGCGGTGACCGCCACCATGCCGCACACCGCATAGAACACGAAGGTCTCCTGGGGGGTGCCGTTCAGCACCCCGACCAGGGTGCCGCACAGCGCCCCGAACAGGGTGCCGATCACCAGGGCGGGGCTGAACACCCCGCCGCTGAAGCCCAGGCCCAGGCACAGGGCGGTGGCGGCGATCTTCAGCGCCAGCACCAGCAGCAGCTCCCCGCCGGTGAAGGCACCGGCGATGGTGGCGAAGCGCAGGGTCTCCTGGCCGATGCCGAGGATATCCGGCACCCAGAGGGCGACGAGGCCCAGCAGCAGGCCGGCCAGGGCCGGGCGCAGCACGGGCGGGAGGGGCAGGTGACCGGCGAGCCGCGCCATCCCCAGCAGGGCGCGTATGTAGGCCCCGGCCACCAGGGCGCCGAGCCCGCCGATGGCGACGAAGACGGCGAATTCCCAGGCCTGGGGGATGGCGGTGCTGCCCACGTGGAAGAGGGCGCCGCGCTCCAGCACGCTGGTGGCGATCACGTGGCCGACGAGGGCCGCCGCGGCGATGGGCGCGAAGGCGCGTAGCGCATAGTGGCGCAGCACCACCTCGTGGGCGAAGACGATACCCGCCAGCGGGGCGCTGAAGGCGGTGGCGATGGCCGCCGCCACGCCGCAGGCGATGGTGATGTTGTCCTCCGAACGGCCCAGGCGCAGCAGCCGCGCGCCCTGCGAGCCCAGGGTGGCCCCCAGGTGCACCAGTGGGCCGTACTGGCCCACCGAGGCGCCGGCCCCCAACGAGATCAGGGCGGTGAGCGCCGAGAGGCCGCCGGCCCGGGCCGGCAGACGCCCGCGCCGGGTCTGCACGGCGGCGATCACGTCGGCCGGCGTGTGGGGGCGCCGCTCGGGGATGGCGCGGTGCAGGGCGCCCACCACCAGACCGCCCAGCGCCGGCACCGCCAGGGTGGTCACCACCAGCAGTTCGGGGCGCTCGAACATCATGCGGCTGCGCGGCGAGATCAGCAGCGTCTCGTTGAGCCACAGCACGGCGTTGACGAAGCCCGCCGCGGCGAGCGCCGCCAGGCCGCCGATGACCGCGCCCAGCAGCACCAGGCCCAGGAAGCGGACCATCGCCAGGGGGCCGCGGACAGCGAGTGTCGAGGGAGTGTCCATGCCTCAAGGTGTAGGCGCCAGGCGACGCGAGGTCCACTCCGCGGGAGATTCCAGGACGAAGAGGGCGTCGGCGATGTCCTCGGGCGGCGGGCAGGCCTGCTCCGCCGGCCAGGGCAGCAGCACCCGGTGGTCGGGAATCGCCAGGTCATCGAGCTGATGCGGCACGCCGTGACCGTAGGTGAGGTGGCCCTGACCCATCAGGCCCACCACCAGCTCGGCGTCGGGCGTCGCCTCGGCCAGGCCCTGGGCCATGGCGCGGTCCCACACCAGTTGGGCGGCGATGAAGCGCTCGAGCCCGTCCGCGACGGGATCGGGGTGGTGGGCGTAGGCCTCCTCCAGGGTCTCGCGATAGGCGGCCGAGGCCGGCGCGGGCGGGGTGATGCCGTGGCGTGCCCCGGCGGGTATCGACTCCCAGTCCTCGGCGCTCAGGCGCCGGCGCAGCTCGGGAGCGACGTTGAGCGCCACCAGCGGGATGCGCTGCATGCGGGCGAAGTGCAGGATCGGCAGGTAGAGGTCGGGATCGAGACCCCAGGCGCTCTGCCAGTCGCTGGCCTCGAGGAAGCCTGCCTCGTCGAGCTCGCCGGCCACCCAGGCGTCCAGGGCCGGCTGGGCCTCGCGGGGCAGCATCTCCAGGCCGATCGCCATGTCGGGCTGGTGGGCGTGCAGGCCCGCCAGGGTATGCAGCTGCCAGCGGTGATGGGCCGGGCGTTCGTGCTGCTCGCCGAGCAGCACGATCTCGCGGGCGGCGAGTTCCGCCATCAGCTCGGCGGTGTCGACCGCCTCGCCGGCATGCAGCCATTGGCCGGGGAGCGGACAGCCGTCGGCGAGTGCCGGGGTCGTCGGCAATGGCAGGGCCAGCAGGAACACGGCGACGGGGCTGCGGCGCGACATGGCGACTCCTGGAAACGCAGGGGGAGTGCCCGTCACCTTATCCCAGACGGTGTCGGGCCGCGATCGGGGCGATCGCGGCCCGGCATGGTAAGCCTTGCGAATCCTCAGTAGTGGCGACTGAAGCGGCCGTGCTGGCTGCCGTCCATCAGGCGGTCGAACTCCCGGCCACTCATGTGCACCAGGGTCTCGTGGTCGCCGGCATCGAAGTAGATGTCCGGCTGGTGGAGCAGCATGTCATCGATGTAGACCTGCAGCCCGTAGGCCTGCCCCACGGGGGAGGTGGCCCCGGCGTCGCAATCCCGGAAGTGGTCGGTGATCTGCTGTTCGGAAGCCAGCTCGACCTTCTCGTGGAACAGCCGCGATAGCTGCTCGAGGTCGGCGTCGCAACTGCTGGGCACCACCGCGACCCGATAGCCGGAGTCGCCGTGGACCATCACGGCCTTGGCCATGCGGTCACCGGTGACATGCGCCCGCTGGGCGATGCGGCTGGTGGTGGTCTCGCGCTGGTGGGGGAGTTCCTCGTAGTCGATGTCGCACGTCCTGAGGTACTCCTTGAGGGTCATCGGCATGGTCATGGCACTGCACTCCTCCGACCGCCTGGGCCGGCAATTCGCCTTCGTCTCTCCCTTCCTGTCGATACGTTCGTCCTGTTTCCAAGGATAGCTCCGATGCGCGCAGGCGGCAGGGGCGAAGGCGGGACTAGACTGAGGAGGGCGCCGAGGCTGCGGCGCCTGTTCGACGAGGTCGTCACGACCCGGGAGGTACGAGATGAGCCAGCAACATCGCGGCGCCTGCTTCTGCGGTGCCGTGCAGGTGGAGGTGACCGGCGTGCCGGAGGCCATGGGCTACTGCCACTGCGAGGACTGTCGCCACTGGTCGGCGGGACCGGTCAACGCCTTCATCCTCTGGAGACCGGATGCGGTACGGGTCACCCGGGGCGGCGAACACCTGGAGAGCTACCAGCGGACCCCCAACAGCATCCGCAAGTGGTGCCGACACTGCGGTGGCCATGTGCTGACCGAACATCCCTCCATGGGGCTGATCGACGTCTATGCGGCCGTGACACCGGAGGTGGCCTTCACGCCGGCCCTGCACGTGCACTACCAGGAGTCGGTGTTGCGCATCGCCGATGGGCTCCCGAAGATGAGGGACGTGCCCGCCGAACTCGGTGGCTCCGGCGCGACGCTGCCCGAGTGAGGCGGTCACGCCGATGAGCGGTGTCGCCGGGTGATGCCGCGGGAGGAGAGAACCGGGAAAGGAGACGCGGATGCAAGGGAAGGCGGGATGGGCGTGGCTCGCCGAGCGCCCCCGGTTGCCGGCGACGGAAGGGCGCATCGATGCCATCGACCTGGCCCGCGGCATCGCCATCGCCTTGATGATCGTCAGCCATGCGGTGAGCGGGCTGCTCGGCATTCGCCAGGTGCCCGACTGGGGCATGGTGCCGATCCACCTGCTCACCAAGTTCTCCTCGTCGCTGTTCATCATGGTGTTCGGCATCGCCCTGGCCGTGGCCTTCCTGCCCAAGACCGATACCCCCGACTGGCCGCGCCGCCGCCGCAGGCTGCTGCTGCGCGGCGTCGAGGTGCTGTTCTGGTACAAGGTGCTGACGGTGGTGGAGATGCTGCCGCTCTACACTCCCCGGGACATCCTCGACACCCTGCTCTACCAGCGCTTCCCGATCTGGGTCGAGATTCTCGGCTTCTACGCCATCGCCTTGCTGTGGCTGCCCTGGGTCCTGCCGCTGTGGCGACGCCTGCCGCTCGCCTCGCGCCTGCTGCTGCCCGTGGCGACGGCGCTGCTGGCCGGCTGGCTGGAGCGCCACGCCAGCTTCTGGGGCCTCGAACCCCTCAAGGCGATCCTGGTGGAGGACGCCGACCACTACACCTGGGGCCAGCTGTCGCGGCTGCCGCTGGTGATGCTGGGTCTGCTGATCGGCGAGGCGCTGCTGCGCTGCCACGCTAGCCCGGCCTCCATGCGACGGCTGGTGGCGGGGCTCGCCGGCTTCGGCGTCGTCATGCTGCTGGGTTTTTTCGGGCTGGCCCGGGGCGACCCCTACGCGGCGCTGCTGGCGGTGGCCTGGAACGACGGCAAGCACCCGCCGGGGCTCGGCTTCACGCTGTTCAGCCTGGGCGGCGCCCTGGTGATCCTGGCGTTCTGCCTGTGGGGTGGCCGGGCGGCGGCGCGCGGCCTGCGTCCCATCGGCGTGATCGGCGGCGACGCCCTCCAGGCGTTCATCTTCCATATCGTGGCGATCTTCCTGGTGTTCCGCTTCCTGTTGGAGGCCTGGCAGGCGTATCCCTACCCGCAGGTGCTGGGCATCGGCGTGGCGCTGGTGCCGGCCACCGCGGCCTGGATCGCACTGCTTCAGCGCTTCCGGGAGTGGCGCTGATGGCGCGCCTGCTGGCCGGCCTCACCATGCTGCTGCTGGCCCTGCCGGCCGCGGCGGCGACGCCCGCCTGGGCACCGGCCCTGGAGGCACGGCTGGCCGCCCTGGAGGGCGACTTCGACGGCGAGCTGGGGCTGCACGTGCGCGAACTCGGCGGGGGCGTGCGCTTTGGCTGGCGCGACACCGAGACCTGGTACCTGGCCTCACTGGTCAAGCTGCCGGTGGCCGTGGAGCTGCTGGCGCGGGTCGAGCGCGGCACGCTGTCGCTCGACGAGACCCTGATGCTCCAGGCCGGCGACTACGTGGACGGCGCCGGCCCCACCAACTGGGCGCCGCCCGGGGCGCGCCTCGGCCTCGGCGAGCTGCTCGAGGCGATGCTCACCGTCAGCGACAACACCGCCAGCGACCTGCTGATCGAGCGCCTGGGGCTCGAGGCGGTCAATCGGCGCGCCGCCATGCTGGCCGGGAAGGACGGCCTGGGCCCCATCACGCCCCTGGTCGAGGTGCGGCGCCAGGTCTACGGGCGCTTGCATCCCGCGGCCCGGGGGCTGGGTGGGCTCGACTTCATCGAGCTGCAGAAGCGCGACGACGACGCGGTACGCCTGGCCTGGCTCCGCGAGCGGCTGGGCGTAACCCGCACGGGCCTGGAGATGCCCAGCCTGGAGGCGGCCTATGCCGACTACTACGCCGGCGAACTCAACTCGGGGCGCCTGGACGCCGTGGGCGAGCTGCTCGAGGCCATCGGCACGGGGCGGGCCCTGGGGCCCGCCGCCACCGCCGAGCTGCTGGCGATCATGACGCGCACCACCAGTGGCGAGGCGCGACTCGAGGCGGGCTTCGGGCCGGGCGTGACCTTCGCCCACAAGACCGGCACCCAGTGGCGGCGTGCCTGCGACGCCGGCCTGGTGCTGCCGGGGGTGCCACGTCGGCCGCGCCTGGCGGTGGTGGCCTGTACCCGCGGCGAGGCGGACGAGGCCCGCAACGAAGGCCTGCTGCGCGCTATCGGGCGGGCGTTGCACGAGGTCGGGGCGCTGCATGGACAGGAACCCTCGGGCGAGTAGGGCGTATCGATTCTCAATTGCTGCGCATCGCGTTAGGCTATGGTCATATCATCCCCGGACCAGGAGTCTCGCCGTGCCGCCATCCCGCCGCCAGTTGTCGCTGATCCCGCTGTCCCTTTCCCTGCTGCTGTCGCCGGCCGTGCTGGCCCAGGAGCCGCTCCAACTGGTGGCCACCACCGGCATGGTCACCGACGTGCTGAACGAGTTGGGCGGCGATCGCGTGGAGGTCAAGGGGCTGATGGGGCCGGGCGTCGATCCCCACCTCTATCGCCAGACGCGTAGCGACGTCACCGCCATGACCCGTGCCGATGCGGTGTTCTGGAATGGCCTGAACCTGGAGGTGCAGCTCGCGGACTTCCTCGAGCGGCTGGAGAAGCGCACCCCGGTGTTCGCCGTGGGCGAGGCGGTTCCCCGGGAGGCGCGCATGGCCGACGAGGAGTACGAGGGCCAGCCCGACCCGCACATCTGGATGGACCCGGCCCGCTGGCGCCACGCGGTGGAGGCGATCCGCGACGGCCTGATCGAGCTCGACCCGGACCATGAAGCGGCCTTCGCCGAGCGCACCGAGGCCTACCTGGAGGAGCTCGAGGCGCTGGACGCCTATGCCCACGAGGTCCTGCAGAGCATCCCCGGAGGGGCGCGGGTGCTGGTCACCGCCCACGACGCCTTCGGCTACTTCGGCGATGCCTACGACCTGGAGGTGCTGGGCATCCAGGGCTTCTCCACCGAGAGCGAGGCGGGCCTGGCGCGCATCGAGTCGATGGTCGACCTGCTGGTGGAGCGCCAGATCGGTGCCATCTTCGTGGAGACCTCGGTCTCCGACCGCAACATCCGTGCCCTGATCGAGGGGGCCGACTCCCAGGGTCACGAGGTGCGCATCGGCGGCGAGCTCTACTCCGATGCCATGGGGCCGGAGGGCAGCTACGAGGGCACCTGGCTGGGCATGTTCGACCACAACGTCACCACCATCGCCGGGGCCCTGGGCGGCGAGGTGCCGGAGGGCGGCCGGCTGGGCCGGCTCGGCGAGGCCAAGGAGGAGCAATGATGATCGATGCACGGCTCGACAAGGCGGTGATCGCCAGCCCCCTGGCGATCCACGGCCTGACCGTCAGCTATGACCACCGCCCGGTGGTGCACTCGGTGGACTTCGTCACGCCGCCCGGCAGCTTGACCGCCATCGTCGGCCCCAACGGCGCCGGCAAGTCGACCCTGCTCAAGGCGGCGCTGGGCATCACCCCGCGGCTCTCCGGCGACGTGCGCGTCTTCGGCCGCCCCCTGGAACACGAGGCCCGCCACCTGGCCTACGTGCCCCAGCGCTCGAGCGTCGACTGGGACTTCCCCGCGCGGGTGATCGACGTGGTGACCATGGGGCTGTTCCGCGACCTGCACTGGTGGCAGTTCGGCACCCGCTCGCTGCGCCGCCGGGCCATGGAGAGCCTGGGCCGGGTGGGCATGGAGGCCTTCGCCGACCGCCAGATCGGCCAGCTCTCCGGCGGCCAGCAGCAACGGGTCTTCCTGGCCCGGGCGCTGATCCAGGAGGCCGACCTGACCATCCTCGACGAGCCCTTCGCCGGGGTGGATGCGGCCACCGAGGCGGCCATCGTCGAGGTGCTCAAGTCACTGCGCGACGAGGGCCGCACCCTGCTCTGCGTGCACCACGACCTGGCCACGGTGCGCGACTACTTCGATCACGTGCTGCTGCTCAACGTACGCCGCATCGCCGCCGGGCCGGTGGACGAGGTGTTCAGCGAACGCCACCTCCAGGCCACCTACGGCGGGCGGCTCAGCCGGGTACAGCTGGCGCGGCTCACCGAGCCCGCCGAGATCGGCACGGAGGCACGCTGATGGAGACCTGGTGGCGCGCCCTGACCTTCACCCTGGGCTACAACACCAGCGTGGTGACCCTGGGCGCCATGCTGCTGGCCGCCGGCGCCGGCATGGTCGGCACCTTCGTGCTGCTGCGCAAGCGCGCCCTGGTCAGCGACGCCATCAGCCACTCGACGCTGCCGGGGCTGGCGCTGGCCTTCATCGTCGTGGGCCTGGTGCAGGGCGATGGGCGCCTGCTGCCCGCGCTGCTGCTGGGAGCCGCCGCCAGCGCCGCCCTCGGCCTGTGGGCCGTGCAGATGATCAGCGCCCACACGCGGCTCGGCGAGGATGCCGCCATCGGCGCCGTGCTCTCCACCTTCTTCGCCTTCGGCGTGGTACTGATCACCGTGATCCAGTCCATGGCGGTGACCGGACAGTCGGGACTGACCAGCTACCTGGTGGGGGCCACCGCCGGCATGCTGATCTCCGAAGCGCAGCTGATCGCCGCCTGCGCCCTGGGCCTGCTGCTGGCCATGGTGGTGTGGCGGCGTGACCTGCTGCTGCTGTGCTTCGACGCCGACTTCGCCCGTACCCAGGGGCTCAACACCTGGCGTCTCGATCTGCTGTTGCTGATGCTGCTGATGGCGGTGGTGGTGATCGGCCTCAAGGTCACCGGGCTGATCCTGGTGGTGGCGCTGACCATCATCCCCCCGGTGGCCGCGCGTTTCTGGACCGACCAGCCGCTGATGATGGTGGCGTTGGCGGCCCTGCTCGGCGCCCTGGCCGGCTACCTGGGCGTGACCCTCTCCAGCGTGCGCGAGGGGCTGCCCACCGGGCCGCTGATCGTGCTGGCGGCCTTCCTGCTGTTCCTGGTCTCCTTCCTGTTCTCGCCGCGTCGCGGTGCCCTGGCCTCGCTGCTCGCCTACCGGCGCCTGCGCCGTCGGGTGCACCTGCGCCAGGGACTGCTGGCCGTGGCCCACGAGGAGCCGATCTTCGACGGCCTGACCCTCAAGCTGATGCGCCGTCGTGGCTACCTGCGCCGCGATGGCGTGGCCACTCCGCTGGGACTGGCGGCCGCGCGTGATGCCGAGCACGAGGAGCGGCTCTGGGCGCTGTATCGCGAGCTCCATCCCGACGACGCCCTGCATCGCGAGCATGCCGGCCTGGTGCCCATCGGCCAGGTGCTCTCGGCGGACGCCATCATGGCCCTCGAGATGCAGCTCGCACCGACGGAGGGGGCACGATGACTGACTTCATGACCTTCAGCCTGGTGCCGCTCACGGTGGCGGTGATCATCTCCATGACCTGCGCGCTGCTCGGCAACTTCCTGGTGCTGCGCCGCCAGAGCCTGATCGGCGACGCCATCAGCCATGTGGCGCTGCCCGGCATCGTGGTCAGCTTCCTGCTCACCGGCATGCTCGCCTCCTCGGCGATGATGCTGGGTGCCGGGGCCTCGGCGCTGGTCACGGTGGCGATGATCGAGCTGATTCGCCGCCTGGGCCGGGTGGAGGGCAGCGCCGCCATGGGCGTGGTGTTCACCAGCCTGTTCGCCGTGGGGGTGCTGCTGCTGGAGTGGCATGGCGCCACCGGCGTGCACCTCGACGTGGAACACGCCCTCTACGGCAACCTGGAGAGCCTGATCTGGTTCGAAGGCACCGGCCCCGCGGCCTTCTTCGACCCGGTGGCGCTGGCCGACCTGCCGCCCCAGCTGGGCCGCGCCGCCTGGGTGGGCCTGGCGGTGGTGGTCTTCGTGGTGGTGTTCCGTCGCCACCTGATCCTGGGCAGCTTCGACCCCGACTTCGCCGCCAGCGTGCGCGCCCGCCCGGCGCTGATCGACCTGCTGCTGGTGACCATGGTGGCGGTGGCGGCCATCGCCGCCTTCGAGGCGGTGGGCTCGATCATCGTCATCGCCATGTTCATCTGCCCCGCGGCGGCGGCCCGCCTGATGACCAACCGCCTGGCCGCCCAGGTCGCCTGGAGCCAGCTGTTCGCCCTGGTATCGGCGGTGCTGGGCTACCTGCTGGCCGGCCACGGGCCGGGCTGGCTGGGCTTCGACGCCTCGCTCAGCGCCGCCGGGATGATCGCCACCCTGGCCGGCCTGATCCTGGGGGCGGCCTGCGTGGCCGGACCGCGTCGGCATCGCATCGGCGTCGCCCGGGAGGCCTGAGCGGGGCTCTCCCGGAGCGTCTCCGGGCCGGCACGCCTAGATGCCGGCCCACCAGGAATACCCGCGATCCTCCCAGTAGCCGCCTCGACCGCGGCCGAGGTGGGCGAAGTCCGCCACCAGCTCGAGGCGCATCAGGTACTTGGCCATCTTGTAGCCGAGCCGGCGCTCGGCGCGCAGTCGCAGCGGTGCGCCGTTGGCGATGGGCAGCTCGGCGTCGTTCAGGCCGTAGGCCAGCAGCGTCTGCGGGTGGTAGGCCTCGCGCAGGTCCAGGCTCTCGTAGTAGCGATCCCCGCCACGGTAGCGGTCGGCGCAGTGGAAGACCACGAAGCGTGCCTCGTCGCGCACGCCCACCCGATCCAGCAGCTCGCCGAGCACCACCCCGGTCCACTGCCCGATGCAGCTCCAGCCCTCGACGCAGTCGTGGCGGGTGATCTGGGTGCGCGCGGGCAGCGCCCTGAGCTCGGCCAGCGAGAAGGTCGCGGGGCGCTCGACCAGGCCGCCGACCTCGAGCCGCCAGTCGCGGAAACCGTCGGCGGCCAGTCGCCGGTAGGTCGGGTCGTCGGGGGCGGTGGTGCCGTTGGGGCGGAAGCTGGGGGCGATCGCCTCGGGAGCGTATTCGCGGGCCAGCGCCTCGCGGGAGGCCAGCAGGCGCTGGGCCCGGGCGCTCAGGGCGTCGCTGGCATCGAACAGCCGCTGCAGGGCGTCGCCGCGGGACAGCCGGTCGCAGCCGGCCAGCAGCAGGGTGCCGGTGCCCAGCAGGGCGCGGGCCAGGAAGCGGCGGCGTGCGGGGTCGGTGGAGTCACTCATCTCGGGGATCCTCCTCGGGGGGCAGCGCGTAGCGTCCGGTGATCATCGCGCGCAGGTTGTTGGTGACGCCGGAGACCAGCACCAGGATGACGTGGATGACGAAGAAGCCGACCAGCGCCAGGGCGCACAGGAAGTGGACGCTGCGCGCGCTCTGGCGGCCGCCGAACAGGTCCAGCAGCCAGGGCCAGGCGGCGTCCAGGGTCGGTGACATGGTCAGGCCGCTGAGCACGGCCAGCGGGGCGATCACGAAGAGCACCAGCAGGTAGGCGAGCTTCTGTGGCAGGTTGTAGTGGCGTGCCGCCTCGCCCCGCGGGAAGCGCAGCCGCAGGTGGTCGATCAAGGTGTGGCCCAGTCGGCGCCATTCGTGGCGGCGCGGCAGCAGGCGCCGGCGCAGCCCGCCGCCGAGGACCAGGTAGGTCAGGTAGGCGAGCAGGCCGGGGGCGAACACCCAACCGGCCAGGAAGTGCCAGTCTCGCCCCCGGGCCAGCGAGCGCGGGCCGGGCAGGGTGGCCCAGGCCGGGAAGGCGCGGCGCTGACGCGCCTCGCGGGGGCCGGAGAGGCCCAGCACCCCGGTGGTGTCGAGGCGCAGGGCGCCGATCCGGGTGATGCCGCGCCATTCGCCGTCGGCGTCGCGCTCGGCACGGATCGACAGCGCCGGGGCGTCGAACGTCGAGTCCTGGCCCCAGTAGAGGGCCGGATGGGCGTTGAAGATCTGCAGGCCGCTCATCAGCAGCACGGCCAGGCAGAGGGCGTTGACCCAGTGCCAGAGGCGGGTGATGCCGCTGTGGCGGTGGACGAGCGTCGGTGGGGCGCGGCGGCGGCGGGCCGCGCCGAAGGCCAGGGTCGGGTAGCGCATGGGGTACCTCCCGCTGAGCACCGGCCGGTGACCGCCCGCGAGCGGCACCGGCCGGCGGGGACCGAGCCTCACATGGCGTCGTCGTCGGCCATCATGTCATCGTCCTCCTCTATCATGGCGTCGTCCTCGTCCATGGCCTCCTCGTCCATCATGGCGTCTTCTTCCTCCATGGCGTCGCCCATCGCCTCGCCGGCCATGGCATCGTCTTCCATGCCCTCGGCCGTGGTGCCTTCGTCCGCCATGGCGTCGCCCATCGCCTCGCCGGCCATGGCATCGTCTTCCATGCCCTCGGCCGTGGTGCCTTCGTCCGCCATGGGGTCGCTGGCCAGGGCGGTCCCCGGCAGCAGCAGGGCGCCGGCGAGCAGGGCGGTGAAGAGGGCGGTTCGGGGGGAGTGCAGCAGGGTGATCATCGTCTCGTCTCCTTGCGTGGCTTCTCGTGGGGTCGGGCCGTCGGTCGACGGCAAGGACCACGCTAGCCGGGCGCCGCGGGCGCTTTCCTCACGAAAGCGTCACGGCCGACGATCCCTTTCGTGATGGTTTCGTGATACACCGCCGGTGGGTTCGGCCCTAGAGTAGGGGCAGAGGAGGGCGAGAAACCGAGATGTCCAACCGGATCCTGTGTGTCGAAGACAATCCCGAGATCGGCGGGCTGCTCACCGAGGCCCTGGCCGGGGCGGGCCATGCCTGCGACTGGGTGCGCGACGGCGAGGCGGCGCTGGCGTTGCTGACGGCCGGGGCCGAGCGGCCGCGTTACGACCTGGTGATGCTCGACCTGATGCTGCCCGGGGTCGATGGCCTGGAGGTGTGCCGCCGGCTGCGCGAGCGCGACGACCCGACGCCGGTGCTGATGGTCACCGCCAAGGCGGCGATCCGCGACGTGGTGGTGGGGCTGGAGCTCGGCGCCGACGACTACGTGACCAAGCCATTCGCCATGCCCATCCTGCTGGCCCGGGTCCAGGCCCTGCTGCGTCGCGGCGGGCGGCGCCCGGCCGGCGACGACGGCATCACCGAGGCCGCGCCCCTGGCCTTCGGCCCCCTGGTGGTCGACATCGACCGCCACCGCGTCACCCTGGAGGGGCGCCCGGTCCGGCTCACCGGCAAGGAGTTCGCCCTGCTCGCGCTCTTCGCCCGCCATCCCGGCCACGGCTTCACCCGCGGCGAGCTGCTCGATCGCGTCTGGGGCGAGGAGTTCGACGGCTACGACCACACCGTGAACACCCACATCAACCGCCTGCGCAACAAGATCGAGGCCGACCCGGCGCGGCCGCGCTTCATCCAGACGCTGTGGGGCGTGGGCTATCGCTTCGTCGGTGACGAGGGCCCATGAGGGGGCTGCTTCGCCGACTCGGCCGCCTGGGGCGCAGCCTCTATGCGCGTATCGCCCTGGTCTACCTCACCGGCCTGTTGCTGCTGTCGGTGGCCACCGCCTGGATCGCCATCAGCCAGTTCAACCAGCTCGCCCAGGAGCTGCAGCAGCGCCAGGAGATCGGGCTCGCCGGGAATCTCGCCCGGGTCATGGCGCCGGCCCTGCATCGCGGCGCCGACAGTCCGGCCGCCCGCGACAGGGCCCGACACATCCTGTCGATCAATCCCTCGCTGTCGCTCTACGTGCTGGACGAGCGGGGCCGGGTGATCGCCGACTACGCCGAGCCCGCCTGCACGACGGGGCGGCGGGTGGACACCGCGGCCCTGGAGACCCTGATGGACGAGGCGCCGATGCTGCCGGTGATGGCCGTGGCGCCCTGCGCCGAGGCCCCGGGCATCTTCTCCGTGGCGCGCATCCGCCACAGCGAGCAGGGGCAGCCCGGCTACCTCTACGTCGACCTGGACAACGCCGGCCAGGCCTCGATGTTCGCCATGCTGCGCACCAGTTCCATCACCCGCACCCTGGTGGTCGCCGGCCTGCTGGCGCTGCTGGTGGCCGGGGTGCTCGGGCTGGTGTGGTTCGCGCTGCTGACGCGGCGCTTCTCGCACCTGACCGGGGCCGTGCAGCGCTTCGCCGGCGGCGACTACGGGCAGCGCATCGCCGCCCCGGGGGACGACGAACTGGGGCGCCTGGCCCGGGCCTTCAACGACATGGCGGGGACCCTGGAGGCGCAGCTCCAGGCCCTGCAGGAGACCGATCGCCAGCGCCGCGCGCTGATCGCCAACCTCTCCCACGACTTCCGCACCCCCCTGACCTCGCTGCGCGGCCACGCCGAGCGGCTGCAGGCCCGGGACGCACCGCCGGACGCGCGCACCCTGACGGCGATCCTCGGCAACGTCGAGCGGCTGACGCGCCTCGCCGAGCAACTCTCGACCCTGGCGCGGCTGGACGCCGACGACCGCCCCCTGCAACGCGAGCCCTTCTCGCTGTGCGAGCTGGCCCATGACATCGTCGGCAAGTTCCAGCCCCAGGCGCAGCAGGCCGGGGTGCACCTGGAGGTGGCCTGCGACCCGGCGCTGCCGCCGGTCGATGCGGACCTGGGGCTGATCGACCGGGTACTCTCCAACCTGCTCGACAACGCCCTGCACGCCACCTCGGCCGGGGGCCGGGTGCGGGTCGCGGTCGAGGCCCGGCCGGCGACGCTGCGCCTGACGGTCGACGATGACGGGGTCGGCATCGACGCCGAGGACCTGCCGATGGTCACCCAGCGCTTCTATCGCACCCGCGCCGGCCGGGAGCGTGGCGAGGGCTCGGGGCTGGGGCTGGCGATCGTGCGCGAGATCTGCGAGCGCCATGCCGCGCCCCTGGACATCGACAGCCGGCCGGGCGAGGGCACCCGGGTCAGCGTCGCGCTGCCCCGCGCCCGCACGATACCGCGGTGAGAGGAGATGAGGGACTTATCGCGGCCGACTCCTGGCGTGGCCGAGCCGGGCGATGTCGTTGCTGGTTCCCGGCTCCTTCGTCCTATAGACTGACCTGTGCCGCAAAAGAAAACAGAACATAACGGATTGTTTACATCGAATGGAAGCAAAGCGATTCTTCGGTCTCGCGTTGGTCATCCTCGCGATCCTCATCGCCGCTGGTCTCGGTTTCGTGGGCCGTGACCAGCAGACCCGCGCGTTCACCATCGATTTCCAGCAGGGTCGTACTCTCGCGGACGAGAGTGACGTCGTCATCGCTCGTATCGCCACCCTCATGAGTCGCCAGCCACGCTACGCGGCGCTGGTCGTCGGCCACTCGGGCACGCGTGGCGACAGCAGCGCCAACCTGGAGCTCAGCCGCGAGCGTGCCGAGATCGTCGGCCGTCAATTGAGCGACGAAGGCATCGACGGCGACCGTATCGAGATCCATGCGGTCGGCGGAGGCGAGCCCCTGACACGGCGGGATGATGAAGACGAGCGCAGTTACCAGCAGCGTCTCGCCCGTGTCGAGATCGAATTGGCCTACCGATGAGGGATCCCATGGCATTGCGCAAGGCAACCGGACTCGTGTGGTTGGCGGCCGCATTGACGACCACGACCGCGTTCGCCGACATGCCGTCCCTGGACGACGCCGTGGAGGCACCGACCCGGGCGTGCCGGCCCAGTGACACGCTGCAGGTGCCCCTGGGTCGTTCCGGCGTGGACCTGGTGCCGTTGTTTGCCAACGGCTACGCCCTGGAGACGGCGGACAACAGCCACTTCGACCGGGAAGGCCTGGAGGTGGAACTGGTCGCCGGGCAGGACCTGCCCGGCCGGGTCGAGGCGTTCCTGCGCTGTGACGCTCCGATCCTGCGCGCGACCCAGGGGCAGTTGCAGCTGGTGGCCGAACTCACCGCGAATGACCCGGGCATCGAGATGGTGGCGATCTACCAGCACGGCTGGTCGTCCGGGGCGGATCACCTGGTCGCGCGGGAGGGGCTGCAGAGCCCCCGGGACTTCGCCGGCAAACGCCTGGCGATCGGGGCGTTCAGTCCCCAGCTGGACCTTCTCGCGCACCTCGAGGATGCCGGACGGAATCAGAGCCGCCGGGACGACACCGACGATTGGGAATCGATGGAGCTGGTACTCACGGAGCATGCCCACGGCCTGTATGACGAGTCCCCCGGCGAGCGGTTCTTCGACGATGACAGCATCGATGCGGCGCTGATGGAGTGGGATGACGCCTCCGTGCTCACCAGCGGCGGGGATCGCGGGACCGGGGCGGAGGGCTCCGTCGCCGGGGCGCATATCCCGCTGTCCACGCGCTCCGCGAGTCGGGTCGTGTCGCATGTCTATGCGGTCCGCCGGGATTACCTCGAGGCCAATCGGGACCAGGTCGAGCGCTTCATCGCGGCGCTGTTCCGCGCCGAGGAGGTCGTCCGCGAGCGGGTGGCGACCGCCGTCGTCGACTGGGAGGCGGTGGCGGAGCACCTGCTGGGTGACGCCGGGGAGGCGGATCGCGCCGAGGCCCGCTGGTCCAATGTGGAGACCGTCGGTCTGCAGGGCAATGTCGACTGGGCGAATCCGGACCACCCTCGCAGCTTCGCCAACGTCAACCGGGAGCTGGGCCAGGGGCTGCAGGCCCTGGGGCTCATCCGCCAGCCCCGGTCGCTGACGGTGGCGACCCTGGATTACGGCAGCATCGCCGATGGCATCTTCGACCAGCGGCGCGTGGACCTGCCCGACTTCGACAGGGACGAGGCGGCGCGCGCCATCGACCAGAGCCGGGCCGCCGGCGATCTCGAAGAGCGCACCGTGACACGCTTCGCCATCACCTTCGAGCCCAACCAGACGGACTTCCCCGCCGAGCAGTATGCCGATGACTTCGACGAGGTGATCACCGCCGCCACCCGATACGGCGGTGCGGTATTCACCGTCGAAGGCCATGCCGACCCGCTGAAGTACCTGCAGCGCCGCTCCGACGGGGCCGGCTCGGAGGAACTGCGTTCCATCCGGCAGTCGGCGGATAACCTGAGCCTGGCGCGGGCGCGCGAGGTGCGCGAGAGCCTGGTGGCCTATGCCGGCGGGGAGGGCGTCGCCCTGGATGAGAGCCAGTTCGTGACCGAAGGCAGGGGACTGCACGAGCCGGCCACGGGCCTGTGCAGCGGCGAACCCTGCCCGCCGCAGACCGAGGCCGAATGGCGGTCCAACATGCGGGTCGTGGTTCGCGCCGTCCGCATGGAAGCCGAAAGCAGTGCCTTCAGCCCGCCCGATGAGTGGTAGCGGCGGAGCTCGCCACGTCGACCCAATCGCATGGAAGAGCAGAGGAAAGCACCATGACCCCCAAACAGCACTCTCCCGTACGCCGCCGCATCGCCCTGGCGTTCGCCTTGCCACTGGCCATGTTCTCGTCCCTGGCGCCGGCGGACCTGGGGCGCCCGGACGTGCGCATCGGCTGGACCGCCTGGAGCGACGCCGAGGCGGTGTCCAAGCTCACCGCGCTGACCCTGGGGGGTGTCGGGCTCGATGTGGAGCTGACGCTGGCGAACATCCAGGCCCAGTACCGCGGCCTGGCCGAGCAGAACCTGGATCTCATGCTGATGTCCTGGCAGCCGCATACCCACGGTAGCTACCTGGAGCGCTACGGGGATGAGCTGGAGGACCTCGGGGTACTCTACGACGGCACCTCCATGGGGCTGGCCGTGCCCGACTACGTGGACGATTCCATTCGCACCATCGCCGACCTGGCCGAGCATGCGGAGCGGTTCGACGGCGTCATCACCGGCATCGACCCGGAGGCCGGGCTCATGGCGGACACCCGCGAGGCCATGGAGCACTACGGCCTCGATGCGTTCGAGCTGACGGAATCCTCCGGGCCGGCCATGACCCTGGCCCTGGGCGAGGCGTTCGAGGAAGAGCGCCCCATCGTCGTCACGGCCTGGCGACCCCACCGCAAGTGGGCGGCCTATGACCTGCGCTACCTGGAGGATCCGGACGGCATCTTTCCCGAGGAGGAAGCCGTCCACGCCATGGCCCGGCAGGGGCTTCGCGAGGAGCAGCCGCAGGTGGCGGCGTTCATCGGGCGCATGGAGTTCGAACTGGACGACCTGGAGGCGCTGATGGCGGCGGCCGCGGAACAGGGTCACCGCACGGCCATCCGCGACTGGCTCAATGCCAACCAGCAGCGGGTGACTGCCTGGCTCCAGGGGGATGGCACGCAATAACCGGAGAGCACCATCACGCACGGGCTTTTCATTCCGAGGGCATAGCAGGGGAGCGCGACATGACCAACGACACCACCGCCGCCGATCACGAGATGAACACCGCCCTGGCACCGCCTCCGCCGGCACCGGAAGTGGCGCCGGAAGAAACGGAGAGCAAGGTACCCCTGCCCGCCGAGCGCCAGACGGCACTGAGTGCCCAGGCAGACGCCTTCGTGGCGGGCGTGATCGAGGCCGAACCGGAGAGCGAGCCGTTTCGCGAGCACGTCCAGCAGGCCCACCAGTTGGGCAACCAGCAGATGCAGGAGGCCGCGCAGGTCTCCAACCGCCTGCTGGAAAAGCCGGTGAAGGCCATGGACCAGGGGGCCCTGTCCGGTGACAGCGACGTTTCCCGGTCCCTGCTGGATCTGCGGCATACCGTGGAGAAGCTGGATCCGTCCCGTCGCGACGACCTCTTCCAGCCGCGCAAGCTGCTCGGGTTCATCCCCTGGGGCAACAAGCTCCACGACTACTTCCGCGAGTACCAGTCCGCCCAGTCGCACATCGACGCCATCATCAAGAGCCTCTTCGCCGGCCAGGACGAGTTGCGTCGCGACAATGCCGACATCGACGAAGAGAAGCGCCACCTCTGGGGCGTGATGCAGAGCATCGAAGAGTACGTCTACCTGGCCAAGACCATCGACGAGCGGCTCGAACGGCGCATCGACGAGATCGCCGCACAGAACGAACACAAGGCCCGGGCGGTGCGTGAAGAGATGCTCTTCTACGTGCGCCAGAAGGTACAGGACCTCCAGCAACAGCTGGCGGTGGCGGTGCAGGGCTACATGGCCCTGGACATGATCCGCAAGAACAACCTGGAGCTCATCAAGGGCGTCGAGCGTGCCACCAGCGTCACCATCTCCGCGCTGCGAACCGCCACCGTCGTGGCCCAGGCGTTGACCAACCAGCGCCTGGTGCTGGAGCAGATCCAGGCCCTCAACGAGACGACCGGCAACGTCATCGAGGGGACCAGCGAGATCATGCAGAAGCAGTCCGCGCAGATCCATGAGCAGGCGGCGGGCAGCACCATCGACATGGATCAGCTCACCAACGCGTTCAACAACATCTACGCGACTATGGACGACATGGCGGACTTCAAGACGAAGGCCCTGGACAACATGAAGCAGACGGTGGCTTCCCTGGACGGCCAGATCGGCAAGGCCCGGGCGCGTCTGCAACACTCCGGGGACGCCCGTTCCGGTGTCGATGCCTCCTCGCGGTGAAACACGGGCGCCCGGTCACGCAGGAAGCGGATATCCATCAGGGGAGTTTCATATGCGCCATCTCATTGTGCTCGCCGGGCTGACACTCGGTGCCATCGGTGTCGCCGAGGCGGCCGACGACCGGCAACTCGCCGATGCCGTGGCGGGCCGCTACCAGGCATGCGGTGACAGGGCATCATTGATCCTGCCGTTGGCCCGTTCCGGCCTGGATCTCGTGCCGCTCTACGCCAATGGGTACGAGACGCAGACCGTCGCCGGCAGCCCCTTCGATGAGCAGGAGCTCGATGTTCGTCTGCGCGAACCGCAGGACCTGCGCGCCCAGTTGGACGCCTATCTGGCCTGCGAGACGCCCATCATGCGCTTGAGCCAGGGGCAGGCGCTGCTCGCTGCGGCGGCCACCGAGGCGCACGCTGGCAGCGCCATGGTCGCCTTCTATCAGCACGGCTGGTCGGTGGGCGCCGACGAGCTGAGGGGCCGTGACGGCGTCGACGGCGTGGCGGACCTCAGCGGCGGGACCCTGGCGGTCGGCCCCCATGCGGCGGGGCTCGATCTGCTCGCCGAGGCGACCCGCACCGGCAGGGAGCAGGCCGGTGACGCCTGGGAAGCACCGACCATCGTCATGACCGACGACGCCTCGGGCGGGGCCGGCGATACCCCGGAACGGCGGCTCGCGGCCGACGGGGAGGTGGATGCCGCGCTGGTGGCGTCGGATGCGTCCGGCGATGAACCTGCCCTGCTGTCCACCCAATCCGCCAGCCGCGCCGTTTCGGGGATCTATGTGGTGCGCCAGGACTACCTGGAGGCCCACCGCGACGAGATCGAGCGCCTGGTGACCGCGCTGTTCAATGCCGAAGAGCAGGTCCGCGAGGACGTCACCACCCAGATCGTCGACTGGTCCACCGTGGCCGCCCACCTGCTGGACGATCCCGAGGCCGGCGAAACCGCCAGGACCCTGTGGCGCCAGGTGGAGACCGTCGGGGTACAGGGCAACGTGGACTGGTCCCGGCAGGACGGGGGCCTGCGCTCTTTCCCGCGGCTCAACGAGGAGATCGCCGGGGAACTGCAGGCGGTGGGCCTGCTGTCGGATCGGCCGTCGCTGGCATTGGCGGAGATGGACTACGGCGCCCTGGCCGAGGGGGTCTTCGACCAGCGCCGTGCCGAACTCTCCTCGTTCGACCCGGAGGCCGCCCGGGCGCTGCTGTCCGAGCAGCGCCAGACCGGCGATATCGACGGGCAGACCCTCGTCAAGTTCGAGATCCATTTCCGGCCCGACCAGGATCGGTTCCCGGCCCGCGAGTACGCCGAGGACTTCGCCGAGGTCATGGACACCGCCCAGCGCTACGGCGGTGCCCTGTTGACCATCGAAGGGCATGCCGATCCGAGCCTCTTCCTGCAGCGGCGCTCCGCCGGGATACCCGAGCGGTTGTTGGAGCAGCACCGCGAGAACCTGCAAGCGTTGAGCGAGGCCCGGGCCGCGTCGGTCCGGCAGTCCGTGCTCGCCTTCGCGGATGACCACGACGTCCGCCTGGACGCCAGCCAGCTGGTCAGTGAGGGGCTCGGCATCAGCGATCCGGCGACCGGGCTCTGCGATGGCGAACCCTGCCCGGTGTCCACCGCCGAGGAGCGCGCCGACAACCGGCGCGTGGTGTTCCGCGTGGTGGAGATCGAGGCGGAAAGTGAAGCCTTCACACCGCCGACCACCTGGTGAAGGGCGAGGCAACGGACAGGAGCGTTCAGTGATGCAGCCGTTCGAGATCGTCCGTGAACTGGTCGCCGGGGGGATCGGGGCGCTGGGCGTGCTGGTCCTTCACTTCGGCATGCCCCTGCCGCACTGGCAGCTTCCCGGGCTGGACCTGGTACTGGCCGCTGCCCTCGGCGGCATGCTGTACGCCGGCGTCCGCCTGAGCTGGACCACGCGCCCGGGCCTGATCGAACGCCTGCTCGGCGTCGAGGTCGATCTGCGTCTGCCGGATGTCAGTGACGAACCGGACGACCTGAGGGCGGCGTTGCGCCACACCCTGGATACCGCCGGCAGACAGGTGACGGCGTCCATGCTCGAGCCGCTGGAGCGCATCGACCGGGCCGTGCATGCCGTGCTGGACAGCGACCTCGGCAATACCGCCGGGCGCCAGGCGCAGTACACCATCACCGCCACCGTTCACCGCTACCTCCCGGATACCCTGGAGCGCTATTTCCAGCTGCCCGAGGATGTCGCGCATGCGCCGCTCGGTGACGACGGCAGGAGCGCGCATGACATGGTGGTGGAGCAGCTGGGCGTGCTCGCCTCCGAGACCGAGTCCATCCTCGAGGACATGCATGCGGGCAAGGTCCGTGAGCTGTCCGCGCACGGCCGCTTCCTCGAGGACCGCTTCAATACGGCGGACGACCTGCTGCAGCGATAGCGGGCCGCGGCGGGGCCTATAGCGTTCGCCAGGGCGAGGGCGGCGGCGCCTCGAGCGTCTCGCGCAGGGTGTCCAGGGCGGTGGCCAGCGCCTCGCGGGAGGCGGCGGCGCCCAGGCACAGGCGCACCGCCTGGGGCGCCGGCTCGCTGCCCACGCAGAAGGGCTCGGGGCCGGTCAGGCGCACCCCGCGCTCCTCCAGCGCCGCCAGCAGCTCGGCACTGCGCAGCCCCTCGGGCAGCGGCAGCCAGAGGTTGTTGCCGTGGGGGCGGCCGGTGGGGGCATGGTCGGCCAGGCGCTGCCGGGCCAGGCGCTGGCGCTCGGCCAGCTCCGCGGTCTGCCAGGCCAGCAGCCGCTCGGCGTCCTCGTTCTCCACCCAGCGGCACACCGCCTCCACCATCAGCGGCGGCACCATCCAGCTCTGGGCGCGCAGCGCCGCGCCCAGTCGCTCGCGCAGGGCCTCCGGCACCAGCAGGGTGCCGATGCGCAGGCCGCCGGCCAGCACCTTGGAGGTGCTGAAGGCGAACAGGGTGCGCTCCGGCGCCAGCCGGTAGAGCGGCATGCCGCGCTCCGCCTCCGGCAGGTACTGCACCCCGTCCTCCAGGATCCAGAACTCGTGGCGCCGGGCCAGCTCGGCCAGCCGCTCGCGCTTGGCCTCGCCGAGTACCGCCCCGGTGGGATTGTTCTGGTCCGGGGTGACATAGACCAGCCGCGGCGGCTGCTGGGCGCAGAGCCGTGCCAGGGCGTCCAGGTCCATGCCGTCGGCCTCCAGCGGCACGGGGAGCGCCTTGAGGTGGGCCTGGCGGGCAGCGCCGACCAGGCCGGGGTAGGTGAGGGCGTCGGCGGCGATCCGCTCGCCGGGTCGGGCCAGGGCGCGCAGGGTCAGGTCGATGCCGTGCTGGCCGCCCTGGGTGACCACCAGGGCGGCCGGATCCGCCGGCATGCCGAGCCGGGTCAGCCAGGCGGCGAGCCGCTCGCGGTGGATCGCCAGGCCGCACTCCGGCTGGTACTCCACGGCGCGGTTCAGCACCGCCTCGTCCCGGGCGATCTCTGCCAGGACGCGCCCCAGGGCCGCGGCGCGCAGCGGATGGGGCGGCGGCAGGCTCAGGCTGAGGTCGATCAGGCCGTCGACGGGCGCCTCCTGGCTGGCCAGGAAGGGTGCTGGCTCGCCACGCTCGGTGCCGCGCACATAGGTGCCGCTGCCCACCCGGGCGGCCACCCAGCCCTGACGCTCCGCCTCGGCGTAGGCGCGGGTCACGGTGCCCACCGTCACCTTCAGGGCGTCGGCCAGGCGGCGCTGGGGCGGCAGGCGCTGGCCCGGGGCCAGCTCGCCGGACTGGATCGCCCGGGCGATGGCATCGCTGATGGCGCGGTAGCGGGGCGCCTGGTGGTCGAGGGTCGGAATCCAGATTGTCATGGTGACAATAAAACCTTTGACGGCGTGATTGCACTGATTATGCTGGAAATTGTAGGCAATGATCTCGCCAGAAACCACCAAAAATCCAGAATTGTATGGGTGCAATGCAATGGAAGCCTTGGCATTCCTGGGGCCGGCGGCCCTCTACATGATCTCCATGACCATCACCCCGGGGCCCAACAACGTGATGCTCACCGCCTCCGGGGCCAACTACGGCTTCCTGCGGACCCTGCCGCACATGCTCGGCATCCTGGGGGGCTGTTTCCTGCTGTTCGCCGGCATCGCCCTGGGGCTCGGCCTGCTGTTCGAGCGCTATCCGCTGGTGCAGACCACGCTGCGCCTGGTGGGCAGCGCCTACCTCCTCTACCTGGCCTGGCGCATCGCCACGGCGCCGCCGCCGGACCTGCGCCGGCGCGGCGAGGGGCGGCCGCTGAACTTCTGGCAGGCGGCGGCCTTCCAGTTCGCCAACCCCAAGGCCTGGGTGATGGGCCTGGCGCTGATGGCCGGCTTCCTGCCGGAGGAGGGCGACGTCCTGGTCAATGCCATCCTGCTGGCCGGCTTCGCCGAACTGGTGGGCTTTCCCTGCATCGCGCTGTGGGCCGGCTTCGGCACGGCCATCGGCCGCTGGCTCGATACCCCGCGCGCCTGGCGGATCTTCAACGGCGTGATGGGCGTGCTCACCGCCGCCTGCGTGGTCTTCATCCTGGGGTGAGGACCCCGGGCCGATCGAGCCGGCACCGGATCACAGGAACGCCTCGAGCTCCTCGCGGCCCATATTGCCGCCGGTGATCACTACCACGATGTCGCCCTCGGGCGGCAGCGTCACGGCCTCCTCCAGCAGGGCGGCCACGCCCACGGCGGCGCCGGGTTCGGCGGCGAGCTTGGCCCGGTAGAGCAGGTGGCGCACGGCGTGGTGGATGGCGGCCTCGTCCACGGTGGCGAGCGCCTGGACGTTCTTCCTGCTGAGCGGATAGGTGCGCTCGCCGACGATGGCCGCGGCCAGGCTCTTGGCGCAGGTGTCGACCCGCTCGAGCCGCGCTGGGCCGTCTTCCGCCCAGGCGTGGGCCATGCTGGCCGCGCCCGTGGGTTCCACGCCGATCAGCGAAAGCGACGGGCGCAGGCTGGCGGCGGCCACGCCGATGCCGCCGATCAGCCCGCCGCCGCCGATGGGGCAAAGGATCGCCTGCGCCTCGGGGGCCTGCGCGAGGATCTCCAGCCCCACCGTGCCCTGGCCGGCCATGATGCGCTCGTCGTCGTAGGGGTGCACCAGGGTCAGGCCGCGCTCCTCCACCAGGCGGTGCATCAACTCCCAGGCGGCATTGATGTCGCCGTGCAGTATCACCTCGGCGCCGAGCTCGCGGCTGCCTGCCACCTTGAAGGGGCTGGCGTTCTCGGGCATCACGATGGTCACCGGCACCTCGGCCTGGCGGGCCGCCCAGGCCAGCCCCAGGGCGTGGTTGCCGGCCGAGACGGCGCCAAGCCCGCCTGCGAGTTCCCCGGGCCCGGCGGTGCGCAGCCAGTTCAGGGCGCCCCGTGCCTTGAAGGAACCGGTGCGCTGGAAGAGCTCGCCCTTGAGCCAGGCCCGCCGGCCCAGTCGGTCGCTCAAGGCGTGGTCGAGCACCAGGGGCGTGGGGGAGAGGGTGTCGGCGAGGCGCGCCTGCGCCTGCTGAATCCGTGGCAGATCGATCATCTCGTGAACTCGCAGAGCATTTGTTTGTCGTACCGTTTGACGTACGTTTGGGGCGGCGTACACTCAACTCGAATGATCAACAGGGGGCCCAATATGCCGACCATGACAGCCAGCGAAGCCCGCGCCAACCTCTATCGGTTGATCGACGAGGCGGCTAGCTCACACCAGCCGCTATTGATCTCGGGGAAACGCAACAAGGCGGTACTGATCTCCGAGGAAGACTGGGAGGCGATTCAGGAAACGCTGTTCCTGCTCTCGGTTCCCGGCATGCGCGAGTCGATTCGCGAGGGCATGGCGGCGTCCGTTGACGAGTGCAGCGAGGAGCTGGACTGGTGACGTGGCGGCTGGTCTATACGAAGCAAGCCCAGAAGGATGCAAAGAAACTGGCATCGAGCGGCTTGAAGCCCAAGGCCCAGGAACTATTGAACCTTCTGGCCGACGATCCCTTCCAGAAACCTCCTCCCTTCGAAAAGCTCGTCGGTGATCTCTCCGGAGCCTACTCCAGACGCATCAATATCCAGCATCGCCTGGTCTACCAGGTGCTGGAGGATGAGGGGGTCGTCAAGGTGTTGCGGCTCTGGAGTCACTACGAATAGGAGAAGGCCCCCTGCCGTGACAGGAGGCCTTCGTCGTGCTCAGGGTCGGCAGACGAAGTAGTCGTTCTGGATATCGTGCTCGAGCTGGTGGACGCGGATGTCGCGGAAGCCGGCCTCCTCCAGGTAGGCCAGGGCGCGCTCGCGGCCCCACATGGTGCCCAGCCCCTCGCCGCCCTGGGCCAGCGACACCGTCATGCAGTGGCTCAGCGACACGGCGTAGAGCATCGCCCCCAGCGGGTGCTCGCGGTCCTGGTGGTGGTGGCTCGAGGCATGGATGTCCTGCACCAGGTAGACGCCGTCGGCGGTCAGGGTGCGGTGGATGCCCGCCAGCAGCCGGCGCGGCTGGGCCTGGTCGTGGATGCCGTCGAAGGTGGTGACCAGCTCGAAGGCCGCGGGCGTGGCGGTGGCGTCGAAGTCGCTCAGGTCGCGCACCTCGAAGCTGAGGTTGGTGAGCCCGGCCCGTTCGGCCTGATCGCGGGCCCAGCCGATGGCTTCCGCGGAGAGGTCGTAGCCGACGAAGCGGCTTCTCGGGAAGCGCTCGGCCATGGCCAGCAGGGCCCGGCCGCGGCCGCAGGCACAGTCCAGCACCCGGATGCCGGCCTCGAGCCGCGCGATCAGCCCCGGGGCCAGCGGCAGGATGGCGTCGAACAGCGCCGGCAGCACCGTCTGGCCGCTGTCGCTGGCCATCACCTCGTGGAAACGCGGATAGCGGGAGTAGGGCACGCCGCCGCCCTCACGGAAGCAGCGCACCACGTCATCCTCCACGCTGCCCAGCAAGGGCATAAACTGGGCATAGACGGCCAGGTTCACTGCGCCTCGGTCGGTGAGCAGCTCGGCGCGCTCGTCCGGCAGCCAGTAGGTGGCGCTCTCGGGATCGGTCTCGACCACCTCGGCCGCCACCATGCCGCCGAGCCACTCGCGCACGTAGCGCTCCTGCAAACCGCTGCGTTCGGCCAGGGCGTGGCTGGTGAGCGGCGCTTGGCCGGCCAGGGCGTTCAGCAGCCCGGTACGGTGGCCGAGCGAGGTCAGCAGCAGCAGGCCGCCGTGGTTGAGGGCCTGTACCATCCGCGACTCGAAGTCGCTGGCCTCGGCCGGTCGGGATGTCGTCGTGACGGCGATATCGCACATGATCATGCTCCTCTTGTCGTGGTGGGATGGCGATGGGGCCACGGGAGCACGATACGTCCAGTGCGAGGCCGCCACGCAGGCGTATCGCGACGCAAACGAGGGTTTTCTGCCATGAGTGAGCCCGAGCGCCGAGGGGTGGCGACCATCGCCCTGCTGGCCGGCCCCGACGCCACTGCCTCCACCCTCTACGGCATGTACGACATCCTCGGCTCGGCGGGGCGCGACTGGTCGCTGCTGATGCACGGCCGGGCGGGGCAGCCGCTGCTCGCGCCGCGCATCGTCTCCCGCGACGGGCGCGGCTTCCGCACCGGCAACGGCGCCTGGATCGAGCCCCACGCCGCCCTGGAGGCGCTGCCCGCGCCGCAGGCGGTGTGCGTGCCCGAGCTCTTCGTCGCTCCCGAGGCCAGCCTGGCCGGCTACGGCCCGGAGATCGCCTGGCTCAGGAACTGCCACCAGGGCGGTGCCTTGCTCGCCGCGGCCTGCACCGGCGCCCTGCTGTTCGCCGAGGCGGGGCTGCTCGACGACCAGGACGCCACCACCCACTGGGCCTACTGCGACGCCCTGGCGCGGCGCTTCCCGCGGGTGCGGGTGCACGCCCACCGCAGCCTGGTGGTGAGCGGCGAGGGGCAGCGGCTGATCATGGCCGGCGGCGGCACCACCTGGCTGGACCTGGCGCTGTTCCTGGTGGCGCGGCTGGTGGGCGTCGACGAGGCCATGCGCCTGGCACGCATCAACCTGATCGACTGGCACCAGGACGGCCAGCAGCCCTACGCCGCCCTGACCAGCTCGCGCCAGGTGGCGGACGCCTGCATCAGTCGCTGCCAGGTGTGGGTCGCCCGGCACTACGACACCCCCTCGCCGGTGGCCGGCATGGTGCGCGAGAGCGGCCTCACCGAGCGCTCCTTCAAGCGCCGCTTCAAGGCCGCCACCGGCATGACGCCCATGGAGTACGTGCACACCCTGCGCCTGGAGGAGGCCAAGCAGTATCTGGAGAGCGGCGACGACCCCATCGACGCGGTGGCCGAGCAGGTGGGCTACGCCGACCCCAGCTTCTTCCGCCGCCTGTTCGGCCGCCGGGTGGGCCTGACGCCGAGCCAGTACCGGCGGCGCTTCCGCGCCATGCGGCTGCGCCTGCAGTGAGGAAGGGCAAATGCCGGGGTGGGGGCGCCCGAGGGTGTCGATGAGCTGGAGGTACTTGTGGGGGATGGGACGCAATGGCGTCATGCCGTGTCGTGGCGCCGGGCCAGACGGTGGCAGACATGGGTCAGGACCTCGACGGCGGCCGTCAGGTCCTGGGGCTTGATCGCCTCGCCGGGATGGTGGCTGACGCCCCCCTCGCAGCGCAGGAAGAGCATGCCGATATCGCACAGCGAGTGCATGGCCAGACCATCGTGGCCGGCGCCACTGAACAGCACCCGTGGGGAGATGCCGCTGTCCCGCACGGCCCCTTGCAGCTCGCCGCAGAGCCACTCGGAACACCGCACGGCCGACTGTTCGTAGGTCAGCGTCTGGTCGAAGGTCAGCCGCCTGGCGGCCAGCGACGCCTCGATCCGCTCGCGCAGCGTCTCCCGGGCCCGGCGCCGGATCTCGTCGCGGGGCGAGCGCAGCTCGATGGAGAGGGTGGTGGTCTGGGGGATGACGTTGACCCCATTGGGGGCGTTGTCGATCTTGCCCACCACCCCGACCAGCTCCTCGGTCTCCCGGCAGAGGGCATCCACCAACTGGATCACCCCGGCGGCGCCGACCAGGGCGTCCTGGCGCACCTGCATGGGCACCGTGCCGGCATGCCCGGCCAGGCCGTGAACGGTCAACTGGTGGCGCTCGATGCCGGTAATGGCGCTCACCACGCCGACCGGCAGGTCGGCGAGCTCGAGCTGGGGGCCCTGCTCGATATGGATCTCGAGGAAGGCGATGACCTCCTCGGCGGCATAGCGATCCTCGGCGATGCGCTCCGGCCGACAGCCGAATGCCTCGAGGGCCTGTTTCAGCGTCACCCCGGCGTCATCGGTGGCGTCCAGCATGGCGCTGTCGAAGGTGCCGGCGAGCACCTTGGAGCCCAGCAGGGTCGAGCTGAAGCGCGAGCCCTCCTCGTCGCTGAACGCCACGACATCGAGGTGGAAGGGCAGCTCGATGCCGTTGTCCCTGAGGTACTTGACCAGCGCCAGGGGCAGGATCACGCCCATGATGCCGTCATACTTGCCACCGTTGGGCACGGTGTCCTGGTGGGAGCCGAGCAGCAGGGTACGGGCATCCGGATTCGCGCTGGCATGGCGACCGATCAGGTTGGCCCCGTTGTCCTCGCGTACCGACATGCCCAGCTCCCGCATCCAGGCGGTCAGGGCGTCCAGCGTGGCGCGGTGCTCGGGGGTGGCGCACTGCCGGGTGACGCCGTCGTGCTGGGGGTCCTGGGTTTCACTGAAGCGGGCCACCGTCTCCAGCCATTGCCACGCCTGCTCGGCGGCCTGCTCGAAGGAACCGTTCATTAGACCCCCTGACACTGGAATTTATCATGATAAATAGAGACTAGCGGGGGCCTTCCTGGCCTGTCAATCGCTCGGCCATGCCATCAGGTATTCGGAAGTAGCTGATATAGCAACAAAAATCGGGCGAAAAACAATTTGTTATGATAAATAGGGCCGGTGCCGGCAGGGTCGACCCTGTGACTATTGTCTAAGTGTTGGATGCGTCGGCGGAGAGGTCGCGCAGCGCCAGGTATTCGCGACTCGGCGCCCCGTCATCGGTGCCGTCGGCCCGGAAGAAGGCCTTGTCGAGCGTGGCCTCCCGCGCCTCCATCAGCGCCTGGGCGGCCTGCATGTGCTCGGTCATGATCCGTTGCGCCTCGTCCATGGCCTCGTCGCGCAGTGCCTCGACCAGCCGGCGCTGGAAGTGGTAGCCGCGCTGGCGCAGCTCCGGATAGGGCTGCTCGTAGATCCGCTGGCAGGTGGTCAGGCTCATCAGCAGCCGGATCATGAAACGGCACATCAGCGCCAGCAGGGGGTTGGGGCAGTAATCCACGAGTACCAGGTGGAACTCCAGCTCCTTGATGCGCTGGGTGCGCTCCTCCTCGAGGGAGGCGGGAGGATGCGTGTAGTAGGCCATGACCGCCTCCAGGCGCCGAAAGGCGGCCTCGTCCAGCTTGCCCTCGAGACTCGCCACCATGGCCGGCTGGAGCTGCTTGCGCACCTCGTAGATGTCGTGGATGGTCGGGGGACGGAAGAAGAAGTAGTTGCCCAGCAGCTCCATGGCACGGTCGTCGCTCACCTCGCAGATGAAGGCGCCGCCGCCGGGGCCGGTGCGGGTCTGGATCAGTCCCTGGGCCATCAGGCCACGCAGTGCCTCGCGGATGGTGCCCTTCGAGGCATCCAGGGCCTCGACCAGGTGGGATTCCTGGGGCAGGCGATCGCCCGGGCCGAGTCCATGACGCGCGATGTACTCCTTGATGGCTTCGCCGATCACCTCGGGGCGCGTGCGGCGAGCGGTGTGGCGTGGTGACTGGCTCATCACTCTCCTTACTGCGGGGGCTGATGGGGATTTTATTTATCATGATAAAATGGCGTGCCGCGCAACGCCAATGTCGTGCCACCCTCGTCGCCTCTTGCCTACGGAGTGCCCCATGACCTTCAGCCTCATCGCCCTGGATGCCGACCGCCGAACCCTCGGGATTGCCTGTGCGACGGGAGGGCCCGCGCTGGGCGGCTTCGTACCGCACCTGCAGCCCGGTGTCGGCGCCGCGATCACCCAAGGGTACAGCACCAATGTGATGGCCGCCGAGCGTGGCCTGGCGCGACTGGCCGCCGGTGAGGCGGTGAGCTCGGTGGTGGACGAGCTGCGCCACGCCGATCGGGGCGAGGCCTGGCGGCAGCTGGCCCTGATGGATCGCCACGGGCAGGTGGCGGGCTGGACCGGGGCGAGCAACGTGCCGGTCTGCGACATGCACCTGGTGCCCGGCCTGGCGGTCGCGGGCAACATGCTGGGGAGTCGTGAGGTGGTGCCCGCCATGGTGGCGGCCTACCAGCAGGGGCGAGCGGCGGGCCGGACGCTGGCCGAGGCGCTGCTGGAGGCCCTGGTGGCGGGGCAGCGCGCGGGGGGCGACCACCGCGGGGTCTACTCGGCGGCGCTCAAGGTGCGTGCCCCCGGCGGCCTGCCGCTCGACCTGCGCATCGACCATGCCGCCGATGCCGTGGCGGCGCTGGGCGGGCTGTACCGGCGCATCCGGGACGACAAGGACTTCCAGGCCTTCCTGGCACGCCTGCCCACCGGCGAGGCACCGCATCGCCATTGAGCTTCCTCCGGAATCCCGGGCGGCGAGTCGTCGGTACCGTGCCGGCGTGTCGATTCCTCCGGTCGTCGTTCGACCCAGGAGGGTGAGGACGATCCACCTGGAGGAGAGAACCGCATGAAGTACGCCGCACTGGTCTATTACCAGGAGAGCATCACCGACGCCATGACCGAGCGGGAGTGGCATGACCTCAACCAGCAGTGCCTGGCCGGCGTGAAACGCCTGACCGACCAGGGCCAGTTCCTGGGCGGCCAGGCCCTGCAATCGGTGGGCAGCGCCACCAGCGTGCGGGTGCGCGACGGCGAGGTGCTGGTCTCCGACGGGCCCTTCGCCGAGACCAAGGAGCAACTGGCCGGCTTCTACCTGCTCGACGCCCGGGACCTGGACGAGGCCCTGCAGCTGGCCAGCCGGATTCCGCCCGCCCGCTTCGGCACCATCGAGGTGCGCCCGGTGCGGGAACTGCCGCCCAGAGACGAAGGAGCCTGATCATGAGCTATGTAGATGGATTCGTTGCCGCGGTTCCCACGGCCAACCGCGAGCAATATATCCAGCACGCCCGCGTTGCCGCGGTGGTGTTCAAGGAGCTCGGCGCCCTGAAGGTGGTGGATGGCTGGGGGGACGATGTACCGGAGGGCAAGGTCACCTCCTTCCCCATGGCGGTGAAGTGCCAGCCGGAGGAGACCGTGGTCTTCGGCTGGATCACCTGGCCTTCCCGCGAGGTGCGCGACCAGGCCATGGCCAAGGCCATGGAGGACCCGCGTATGCAGCCCGACGTGAACCCCATGCCCTTCGACGGCAAGCGGCTGATCTACGGCGGCTTCGAAGTCATTATCGACGAGTAGCCTAGGCCCAGCGCCGGTCGGCAGTGAAGGCCACCGTGAACCAGCGTCGCTCCGGCGGGATGGAGAGCCCGGCGCCGATCTGCTCGCGGATCTCGTCCATCAGGGCAACGCCCTGGCCCGCGGCGAACTCGGGCGCGGTGACGATGTGGATCTCGATGAAGTGGCCGCGCCCGCTCTTGGCCACGTGGCTGTAGTACTCGAGCAGCCCCTCGCGCGCCATCACCGGCGCCATGGCATCGTGCACCTGGCGATCCAGGGCGCTGGGGGCGATCAGGAAGATCTCCTTCAGCGCGCGACGCACGATGCCGATGGGCACCGGCATGAAGCAGGCCGTCAGCACCATCAGCAGCAGCGAATCGATGTAGGGCGTGAGGTGGGCATAGGCGCTGCCCTCCAGCCCCAGGGCGACGGCGAAGGCCGCGAGCAGCGCCAGCGTGATCAGGCCGGCCATCAGCCAGCTCTGGGTGTCGATGCGCAGGAACTCCGAATCCACCCGGCGGTTGATGCGCCGCTCGTAGCCGTACATGGCGAAGCAGACGCCGGCCACCACCGCGGCATAGACGATGGCGTAGTCGAAGGCCAGCTCGCGGCCACCCTCCATCAGCCCCTGCACGGCGTTGAGGAAGGCGTAGAAGCACAGCAGCATCAGGATGCTGCCGTTGAGGGCCGCCACCATGGGTTCCAGGTGCCAGTAGCCGTGCTGGAAGTGCTGGCTGGCCTCGCGCACCGCCAGGCGCGCCACCAGCAGCGCCAGGCCCGACATGGCGGCATCGATGGTGGAGAAGACCCCGTCGAAGAGGATCGACTGCGAGCCGGCCAGCAGGCCGAAGGCCACGCCGAGGGCCGACACTGCCAGGGTGGTGACGATGGAGAGCTTGAGGGTGCGCTGTTCGAGGGCGGCGGACATGGACATCTTCCCTGTTGACCAAGCCTTCCAGTCTAGCCGAGCCGCGCACGGCAGGGGAGGCCCCAGTCGGCGGGTGGCGGCCGGCCAGCGTTGAACCACGGCCGCCTGGCGCCGCGCCGCGACTGGCGAGGCCGCGGGCCCTCTTCCAGACTGACGAGGATGACGACACTCCCCGAACTCAGGAGCCTGCCATGAGCCAGCCGGTCATTGCCGATAACAAGCCCAGGAAGGTGGAACTGAAGAAGGGCGAGGAGTACTTCTGGTGTGTCTGTGGCCGCTCGCAGAATCAACCCTTCTGCGACGGCTCCCACAAGGGCACCGGCTTCGCGCCCAAGCGCTTCGTGGCCGAGGAGGATCGCGATGCCGTGCTGTGCCAGTGCAAGCAGACCGGCGATGCCCCCTTCTGCGACGGGACCCACAAGCAGTTCGGCAAGGAGCTGGTGGGCAAGGAAGCGCCGGAGCCCGAGGATGCCCAGGCCAAGGATCAGGCTCCCAAGGCCGAAGATGCCCAGGCCAAGAATCAGCCACCCAAGGCCAAGAACACCGAGGAGGAGCCCACGGTGGAGTTCATCCACCAGTTGGCCCGGGAAGGCCTGGAGGGTGTGGGGCCCCATGGCCCCATTACTGCCATGGGCGTGCCGCGCCACACCCTGCCGCACTGGGACGACCTGCAGCTGATGGTGGCACAGCTCGCCACCCAGCCGCTGCGCGACGACGCCGAGGTGGCCTCTCGCCTGGTGGTCGGCCCCGAGGCGAAGAAGCCGCTGACACTCGAGATGCCGCTGCTGGTCTCCGACATGAGCTTCGGCGCCCTCTCCGAGGAGGCCAAGATCGCCCTGGCCCGCGGCGCCGAGATGGCCGGCACCGGCATCTGCTCTGGCGAGGGCGGCATGCTGCCGGAGGAGCAAGAGGCGAACTCCCGCTACTTCTTCGAACTGGGCAGCGCCAAGTACGGCTACGACGAGGCGCTGCTCGAGAGGGTGCAGGCCTTCCACTTCAAGGGCGGGCAGGGCGCCAAGACCGGCACCGGCGGCTTCCTGCCGGGCCACAAGAATGTCGGCAAGATCGCCCAGGTGCGCGGCCTGACCGAAGGCGAGCCGGCCCAGTCCCCGGCCACCTTCGAAGACATGCACAGCGTGGCGGACTTCCGGCGCTTCGCCGACCGCGTTCGCGAGGTCACCGGCGGCATTCCGGTCGGCTTCAAGCTCAGCGCCAACCATATCGAGCGCGACATCCAGTTCGCCCTGGACGCCGGCGCCGACTACCTGATCCTCGACGGCCGCGGCGGCGCCACCGGGGCGGCACCCGCCATGTTCCGCGACCACATCAGCGTGCCGACCATCCCGGCGCTGGCCCGCGCCCGGCGCTACCTGGACCAGCAGGGCGCGAGCGGGCGCGTCACCCTGATCGTCACCGGCGGCCTGCGCCTGCCCATCGACTTCGTCAAGGCCATGGCACTGGGAGCCGACGGCGTGGCCCTGGCCAACAGTGCCATCCAGTCCATTGGCTGTGTCAGCGCGCGCATCTGTCACACCAATAACTGCCCGGCCGGCGTGACGACCCAGCGTGAAGACCTGCGCCGGCGGCTGGATGTCGACAAGTCGGCCAGGCAGCTCGACACCTTCCTGCGCGCCTCGCTGACGCTGATGCAGATGATGGCGCGGGCCTGTGGCCACGACAGCCTGGCCAAGCTCAATCCCGACGACCTGGCCACCTGGAACCGGGACATGGCCCTGCTCAGCGGTGTGCGCTATGCCGGGGTGATGGGACCGGCGCCCTGAGCGGAAATCGCCATGGAAAACGCGATACGGATCGAACGCATCGGCGACGACTCGCCCCACGTCGCCACCCTGGCCGAATGGACCCACGCCCAATGGGGGCACCTGCACCCCGGCAGGCGCCTGGACGCCGCCATCGCGGCCTTCCGGGCCGAGTGCGGCACGGGCGGGGTACCCTCGGTGTTCGCCGCCCTGCAGGGCGAGATCCCGGTGGGCACGGCCAGCCTGGTCGCCGACGATATGAGCGATCGCCGCGAGCTGACGCCCTGGCTGGCCTCGGTCTACGTGCTGCCCGAATGGCGGGGACGGGGCATCGCCTCGCGGCTGGTGCGGCGCGTGGAGGAAGAGGCCCGGGCGCATGGTCACGGCCACTTCTACCTCTACACGCCGGACCAGCAGGCGCTCTACCGGCGGCTGGGCTGGCGTGACCTGGAGGAGCGCGAGTACCGCGGCGAGGCGGTGACCATCATGCGCCGCGCCTTCGCCCCGTCCATGGGCTGACCCCAGCACCCCCCGTTTCTGGCGCGACCCGCTCAGCCGTGGGCCCGGCTCCTGCGGCGCTGGATCTTGTCGTCATACATGCGGTGGTCCGCCAGGCTGAGGACCTCCTGGGCGTCCGTCTCGGTGGAGCAGGCGCTGCCCATGCTCAGGCGAAGCTCGACCACCACGTTCTCGTCGTCGGCGGAGGTGATGACGCAGCGCTGACCCGCCAGGTGGGTCCGGATCGAGTCGGCGATGCGGTTGGGCGCCGAGAGGTCCCCGGACGGAAACAGGATGACGAATTCATCGCCGCCGTAGCGCGCGAGGATGTCCTCCTCCCGGCTCTGCAGGCTCAGGCGCTCGGCGACCGCGGTGATCAGCTGGTCGCCCGCGACGTGCCCATAGCGATCGTTCACCTCCTTGAGCCCGTCGACGTCCATCATCAGCACGGCAAAATCCAGCCCCGGCGGCTGGGTCTTGCCCTCGATGCTCAACTGCAGCGCCGCCTCGAAGAAGCCGCGGTTGTAAAGCCCGGTCAGCCCGTCGCGCTCAGCGGTCTTCTTCAGTTCCAGTTGCAGCAGCTTGTTCTCGGTGGCCGCCGCCAACTGGTCGACGAACAGGGTCAGCATGCCTTCCAGGGTGGCGTCCAGCTGGGGGGCACGCACGATCAGCCAGCCCTCGTATCGCCCCAGGCGCCCCGCCATGGAGGTCGCATACAGCTGCTCATCCTCGGTCTTCTCGCTGAGCTTGATGGTGCCGGCATAGGGTTCGTGGAGCCTGGCCAGCAGGCTGCCCAGGCGGCGTTCCTCCTCGGGGCCCAGGCGCAGGCCGGCGACGGCGGCGTAACGCGTGACTTCGGGGCGCTGGCGCTCCTGGAGGAACACGGCAAACCCGTACTCGGGGAAGTCGGCATGCAGGTGCTTCAAGGAGTCATCGAGCAGGGTATTGATGTTCGCGGCGCGATTGGCGACGACGCCGAGGTCGAGCAGGGCGTGGATGACCCGGTTCTTGTATTTGGTCTCGGCAATGCTCTGCCTGATCTTGCGGTTCTGGCCGTACATCACGTTGGCCAGCGCCAGGAAGTAGACCACCGCGCCGGCGGCCTGATAGATATCCACCCCGGTGCTGACGTAGGGACGAAACTCGAATCCCGTCAAGGCCCCCCAGCCCAGGGCGCCGCCGGCGAACAGCGCAGCCGAGACGGCCATTCGGCGCAGTCCGCCGACAACCATGTTGTTCATCAGGCAGGCGAGCCCGATGGCCAGGGTGGCCCAGGCGTAGTAGTCCAGCACGCCGCACCAGACGCCGAACAGCAGGCTGTCGAAAAGCAGGTTGCGGAACTCGGCACGTTTGGAGTCATGCGCCAGGGCGGCGTGGGCGTATGCCACCCCCGGCCACAGCAGCAGGAGCAGGCCCGGCAGGATCAGCGACCAGTCGCTGCCCTCCACCAGGGCGATCCACACCGTGAGCCCGAAGGTATGAGCAAAGGCGAAGGCGCGTGGCGTCAGTGTCGCCAGGGCGAGACGATGGGGGCGTTTGAGAGAATGCGGCGCCCGGTATTGAAGCGACTTGATATCCAGCATGCGGGCTCGTGGTTGTCTGGCCTGCCGATTGCAGGCTTGCGCGAGGTTGAGATGTATTGGGTATGACGCTGTCTCATACGAATTACCGAGTAGCCTAGCACTGCCAGGGCCGAGTCGGGCATTGAACGCAATGACGGTGCACTAGACTGGAAGCCACCACCATAGCCGGGAGGAGACGTCATGCTGCTCGAAGGTTCCTGCCACTGCGGCGCGGTGCGCTTCCGCGTCGACTCGTCGCACCCCTATCCCTACCAGCGCTGTTACTGCTCCATCTGCCGCAAGACCGCGGGGGGCGGCGGCTACGCCATCAACCTGAGCGGGCGCACCGAGACGCTCGAGGTCGAGGGCGCCGAACACAAGGGCGTCTACCACGCCGTGGTCGACGGCGAGCCAAGCCCCGGCGAGCGCCACTTCTGCCGCCACTGCGCCAGTGCGCTGTGGGTCTATGACCCGCGCTGGCCGGAGCTGGTCCACCCCTTCGCCTCGGCCATCGACAGCGAGCTGCCGATCCCGCCCGAGCGGGTCCACCTGCTGCTCGACAGCAAGGCCAGTTGGGTGGAGGTCGAGGCGCGCGACGATGACAAGTGCTTCGCCGGCTACCCCGAGGAGAGCATTGCCGAGTGGCACCAGCGGCTGGGGCTGGAGCAGGAAGAGGGCGAGGGCTGAGCCCCTGGCCGCGGCACGGCGATGCAGCACCGGCCATGCCGTGGCCGCCATCGACCCAGGCCGCTTTGCATCGGCAATAACACTTGCTTACTCTGGAGCAAAGGCCGCTGAAGACGGCCGGTGGAAACGCAGAAAATCAGGAACGAAGGGACTACCGCATGGATGGCAGGGCGCCATCACGGGGTGCAGGGTAGGGGCGGTAGCGTGCCTTCGATGCCTTGAGATGCTCTTCCCATGAGCCTGCGATACCCTCAGTCGACGAATTCCCGGTGAGCCAGTCGACGCTTCGCCGGTCGCCGTAGCCCAAGGCCGAAGTCACCATCCCATGAATTCACCTTGTAGGAGGGCAGCTTTGCTGCGCGACTGGGGGCCGAAGTCATCCTTCCATGAACTCACATTGTAGGAGGGCAGCTTTGCTGCGCGACTGGAGGCCGAAGGCCTCCCATGCTGGCGGGATGTCGCACGCCATGGAAGCGAATGAAAATAGCGTATCCATACGGCGCCCCCTCGATGCAAGGATATACATACCGTTTTATTGGTGCCAGAAAAACGCGCAAGCGCGCGAATCCTGTATAGGTGGCCGAGCTATGCTTCGGGGTTCGTCAAATCAATAGGTTAGGTATGAAGAGGCGCGCTCGATAGTATTATTGAACGCGCAGGCGTGTTCATCCAATATCAGAGCGTGCAGTCTAATCACAGTTGAACAGTTGAACAGTTGAACAGTTGAACAGTTGAACAGTTGAACAGTTGAACAGTTGAACAGTTGAACAGTTGAACAGTTGAACAGTTATGCATTTTTGAGACATTGGAGAAAATTATGAAATTACTCAATAGGGAAGAATTCAAGAAGGCGGCTGGAACGCCTCTTTTCCAAAACCGAGACTTCTCTCTTTATGATGGTGCCCCATATGATTGCGTTTGTGGGGAAAGCATCACTTTAACCAATTCTCTGGTCAACATTTTGCGTCAACAGGGGGTAGCGCTAAATTCATGGTTCAGTGCCCAGATAACCAAAATGCGGCAACACTGATTAAAACCAAGAATAAATTTCTGATTTTGTTTGATCGATTTGTTTCCCTAGCTGGTTGTATGGAAAAAGAATAGAACCTTCAAAAGTTAACTTATTAAGCGGAAGAAACAGTGGCTAGATTGATAGGAAAACTAATTGGCTTGATTATCAATATAATCATGATTCCAATTGTTATTGTGCTCGTCATTCCAATGGGGGTATTAAAAGCTAGGCGGGCTAAAAAAAGCAGGCTTCTTTTTACTGGTGAAGAACAGGCGTTGTTAGCGAAGGCACAGAGGGCAATCAATATGGAAAATAATGGCCTGCTCTCCCCAGATCGAGATCTGCTTGAGGTGGCGAGATGTATTGAGGATGCGCGATGTGATTATCAAATAATCAAAAATCGCGAACGATTCGATGCATCATTTTCAGAATTTGTACTTCCTAAAATTGAAGAGTGCCAGGTAATGGATTGGGACAATGTTATCAGTTATTTTGAGCTGTCCCGTTTTCTTTCTTCTGATTCTCACCATGAAGTACCTAGTGTTCAAAATCTTCTGCGAGCACTTCAAAACTATATAGCTGGCTATAAAAATGAACATGGATTTCACCCAAAAACTGTCATGCTAGATCACAATGTTCATATGATGTTTGCTCATGCTGGAATTTATCGAAATGGAAATCACTATTTTGGCGAAACCGAGATAATTCCAGTTGCAAATATTGAAGGCGGAGCCACTTGGCAGGCTGTTGATCCTGCTCCGGCAAGTGACAGATTTGACAATTTTGATGACGATATTCCGTTCTGAATGACAGGGCATGGGATGAATCCAGCGATTAGCAAGCTTTATCAAGTTAAAAATGGAGGAGAGATGTCTCCTCAAGATTGCGAAAAAATCAATGCAGAGCTCTCAATGATGAAAGCTGATGATATCCCTGATGAACAGCGGGAGAATGTAGCTGATTACTTGGCCTCTGCATTTAACTGTCAATTACCACATCCCGCTAAAGGCACTGGGTCATCAGCCGCCCATCTCAGCGATGAAAGACTGGCAGACGAAGCGGCCGGCGCTATTCCAGAAACGTGTTATCAATCATGCGGGACCCGACAGTTAGGGTTTAAGGGAGAGGTTCAATTTATGTCAACTCAGTATAACGCAGATAAAAATGATTCAGATCATGGAAGTGATTTTACGACTGAAGCATTGGAAGAGATGCGTAAAAAACTTCTTGACTTGACCTCCCGAAACCGGCTTCTGAATTTCCCTATCCAGCAAAAAGGGTCATCACTAAGAGTGGTTGGGGCTAGTCCTGACAGCTTGTACGATACCCTTGTTTCGGAAAAGGCATTGAAGTTTCATGCAGTGCCGCAGCCCACTATGGAGCAACTTGTTGAGTTTGGGTATCTGGCTGAGGATGAAGAAACAGGCGAACTGAAAAGAGTTAAGTCAGATCCTGATGCAAGAACATGGGCAAAAGAGCTGGGATTTTCCACAAGTTATGAATTTGAAGAGAGTGGTAGCAGAGGAGGAAAAGGCGGGGCAGCCAGCGATGGAGTTCAGGTGCTGCTGTTTGCGCCAGAAATGGAAGCAAGGCTCAGGAATATAAGAAGCAAGGCCAATACAGCCTTAGAGGAAATGGGAGCCGGAATATTATACTTTTCTATGGGCTTCCTAGAGTGGTTTGAAAGTGAAGACTCAAAAAAATCTAGGTTGGCGCCATTGTTCAATATTCCCGTGTTCTTGAAGCGCGGGCTGATAGACTCAAAAACAGGCGTATACAAGTACACGGCCCACTACACTGGTCAAGACATTATTTCCAATCTTTCCCTTAGGGAAAAGATGTTTATGGATTTTGGTATATCCTTGCCAGATATAAGCGAGGAAGATAGTCCTTATGCTTATCTTGACCTGGTGGAAAGTCAGATAAAGCAGAATAAGCCTGCCTGGAAGGTGAATAAAACTTCCGCTCTTACGCTCCTGAATTTTGGCAAGATGCTGATGTATCTTGATCTAGATAAAGGCCGATGGCCCGATGGCGAGAAGAACATTATCAGTCATCCTGTTATTGACAGGTTCTTCAGGAGCCAGGAGTCTTCAGAAAATGAAGGAGGCTTGGGCGTTAGCTTCGAGCATAATATTGATGAAATCCCAGATATCCATGAGTCATACCCAATTATAGATGACGCTGACAGTTCCCAGCACAGCGCAATGATTGATGCGCTTAAGGGAGATAACTTAGTCATTGAAGGCCCACCCGGCACAGGTAAGTCACAAACTATAACAAACCTAATCGCTGCTGCAATGCATCAAGGCAAAAAGGTGCTTTTTGTAGCTGAGAAAATGGCTGCTCTAGAGGTCGTGAAAAAAAGGTTAGACCGTGCAGGGCTAGGGGTATTTTGCCTTGAACTACACAGTCATAAATCACAAAAGAAAAAAGTAATATCTGACTTGCAGGAGAGGCTTACTTTCCAAAAAAAATTACGCTCCACAAGGTCAATTGATGCGGAAATTGCCAGATATGAGCAGTTGAAGAATGAACTTAATGTTTACGCTAAAGAGATAAACTCAACTTGGAAGAGCACCGGAAAAACGATACATGAGATATTTTCTGCAGCAGCACGTTTTCGGAGGGAAGTGCCACTCCAACCTAAAGAGCTATGGATAAATGGACTTGATGGTGATGGCTTCAGTGAGGTGGAAAGGCTAAAGTTTCGAGATCAAGTCCGAGAATTTAAAGAAATTCACTCCGAGATGAAGCGTCAAATCGGAGACGGGGCAAAGATTGAAACCCATCCGTGGCATGGAATCGAAAGTGAAAATATAAGTTTTTTCGACTCCGAAAGGGTTGTTGCTTTAATTGAAGATTGGCAGAAGACTTTAAGCAATGTCTTAGAAGAGTCGCGTGCAATTTGTGATGCCTTTGGGCTTGATAACGAAGAGCTCGTAACAGTCTCGCAGGCAGAAGCGTTAGAGCATGATTTCAAAGCCTTACCTAAGCTGACTGAAGATGAGCTCCTTGTGGCTCTGTCAAACTTAGATGCAGATACATGCAAGGCGGTTGAGTATTATCTTGAAGAATTTGAGAGTATTCAGAACTCTTATTCTCGTCTCTCAAGGTTAGTGGATCATTTAATACTTAATAAAGTTGTGTCTAATGAAGAAGGGGTTGATCTAAATGATCTTATTGCGGTTACAGGTGCCGAAGGCTCTGTGCTGGTGTCTGAGATAGCAAGAAAGCTAAAGAAAATTTCAAGTGTAGAAGGAGAAATCAAAGAGCTGTCTCAGAGTATAGATGACTTCAAAGAAGCTTTGCCTCCTAACCTGGCTTCACAAGTTGGTTATAGTAAAGAGGGATTGCAGCATACCTTAGACCTACTAACTTTGATTTCAGGAGTTGACACAAAACTTCTTTCTTTGAGATCTAGTCATCTCGACGATGATGAGATTGATTCTGCTCTCGATGAAATGGCTCTATGGCTCGGTGATTTGTCACCTAAGCGTGAATTGGTTGATAGGGTTTTTAGCAGCACTCGGTTGCCATTTTCCCGTGAATTGAAAGAAATTAAGAATGATGTTGATAGGCCTGGTTTAGGAAAGTGGTTTGACGGTGACTGGTGGGCAGCCAGGAAACGCCTTACATCACTGTCATCTTTAAAGAAGCCCAGTATTAGTACGTTGATGAACAGCATTGATGGTGCCATAGGCTTTAAAGAAGCATACGAGGATTTCTCAGGTCGTGGGTACGAAGACGTCATTGGGCCACATTTTCGAGGTATTGATACAGACGTTAAATCTTTATCAAGTTTGCGCCGGTGGTATAAAGCAATACGTAAAAAATATGGATATGGCTTTGGGAAAAAAGCTGTATTAGCAGATGAAATTTTAGAGTTGCCTGCCGGCATAATAAAAGGGGCGCAACATCTTGTGGAGTTGGGTGTAGCAGGGAATCTGGAAAAAATTATAAATTTGTTGTCAGAAGCTAATGAATTTCTGCCTGTGGTCGGGGAAAAGCTGAAGAACTCTCAAAACTTGATTGAGGGTGAGTGCTCGGCATCCAAGATAGGGCATAGTGTTGCTGTTGAGATAGAGAAGTACCAAGAGTATTTTAAAAGTCTAGAGGTTCCTGTTGGGGATGCTGTCGATGCAGCCGAAGAGCTGAAAAAGACACGTCAAAGGCAAAAGGCATTGGAAAAAAATAATGTTATAAGTGAGGTCTTTTGCCGAGGCGTTGAGCTTAAGTTCGGAGTCGAGAGTGATAGTGTTGCTCAAGTCTCTCGGCTTTATGCAACCGTAAATTTTGCCATTTATATTAGGAATAATGTTAAAAATAAAAAAGTGAGAGACTCGCTTCTTGATGTTTCCGATTATCAAGAGTATAACTTCCTGGCTGAGAGTGGGAGGTCATATATAAACTATTTAAATGATTTTTATCGTGCAAGGGAAATCTTGGAGGAAGAGGCTGGTCTGGTTTTTTCTCTCTGGACTCGTAGTTGTGGAGATGGATTCATTTCTCTTCTTGATAGAAACAAAGAGGCAGTGAGTAAAAAAGAGTGGCTTAATGATTGGGTTAATTATGCTCACATTAAGTTTGAGATGAGCGAAAGTGGCCTAGGAAGTATTTGGGGTAAGGTAACTTCCGGAGAGCTGGATGTCTCAATTGCTGAGAAGGCACTTTATCTTGCTGTTTATGATCAGCTCTCGCGTGAAATTATTGGTGAGCGGCCTCACTTGGCAAAAGTGTCAGGTAAAGGGCAAAAGGCTAAACAAAAAACATTTCGAGAGTATGATGAAAAACTAAAAGAGTTGCAAAGTGAGCGAATAGCAAGTCAAGTCTCTATGCATCGAGCTCCAACGGGTATATCTGGCGGAAGAAAGTCAGAATATACTGAAATGTCCCTAATCAACAATGAGACTGGGAAGAAAACAAAGCATATACCAATCCGACAGTTGCTGGATAGAGCTGGCGTCACTATTCAAGAACTAAAACCCTGTTTCATGATGGGGCCAATGTCTGTGGCGCAATATATCAAGCCAGGGAAGCTTGGTTTTGATCTCGTGGTGATGGATGAAGCATCTCAGGTTAAGCCGGAAGATGCATTGGGCGTTATTGCGAGAGGTGGCCAGCTAGTTGTTGTAGGTGATCCCAAACAGCTTCCTCCTACAAGCTTCTTTGATCGCCAAGATATTGGAGATGAAGATGATGATATTGCAGAGGTGGCTACGACAAACAGCATATTGGATGCTGCGCTGCCATTATTTAAGATGCGCCGATTGCGTTGGCACTATCGCTCTCAGCATGAAAGCTTGATCGCCTTCAGTAATCGAAATTTTTATCATAATGACTTGGTTATATTCCCATCTCCCAACTCTCGTTCGGATGAGTATGGCATAAAGTTTCATCACGTAGTTTCTGGCCGTTATGTTAATCAGCACAACATTCAAGAGTCTCGTGTTGTTGCAAAAGCAGTGGTAAGCCATGCTTTTAATAACCAGCATGAGTCACTTGGTGTTGTTGCCATGAACTCTAAGCAGCGTGAGCAAATTGAAAGAGCTATAGAAGAGGAGTGCAAGTCTAGTGATAGAGTTGCAGAAGCTATCGAGCATTTGAGGGATAGAGAAGATGGTCTTTTTATAAAGAATCTGGAGAATGTTCAGGGTGATGAGCGAGATGTGATATACATTTCCTTTACCTACGGTCCGTCTGAAGTTGGTGGGCGTGTATATCAACGATTTGGCCCAATAAATTCAGACGTTGGTTGGCGACGACTTAATGTGCTCTTTACTCGCTCAAAGAAAAGAATGTATGTGTTTAGCTCTATGCAGTATGGCGATATCCTGACCAATGAAGGGTCGAAGAAAGGTGTCGTTGCACTGCGTGATTTTCTTAATTACGCAGAAAATGGAAAATTAGATAGCGCTACTTACCATACAGGAAAGTCTCCGGATAGTGACTTTGAGGTTGCTGTTATTGACGCGCTTGCTGCGGAGGGGTTCCAGTGTGATCCTCAGGTAGGCGTTGCGGGATTTTTTATTGATATAGCTGTTAAAGACCCTGGTCAGCCAGGCCGCTATTTGATGGGGATTGAATGTGACGGCGCCACTTACCACTCGGCTAAAAGCGCACGGGATAGAGATCGCCTAAGGCAAGAAGTGTTGGAAGGGCTTGGATGGCGAATCCGGCGCATCTGGTCGACAGATTGGTTCAGTAACCCCCAAGGGGAAATCGATCCTATTATTCGCGAGCTGCAAGAGCTTAAGTCCGTTCCTATAGAGGCGACTGATGACAAAGTAGGGGATGGTGGCCTTGAGGAGCTTCAGACTAGGAAAGAGGGTATAGAGCCGATTGAAGACGAGCCCCAATTTGAACTGTATTCTCAAAGTGGTGAGCTCTCTCTAAGAGAGCAGCTCGAAGAGGTGGCTGAGAAAGTGATTTTGGCAGACTTTCCTGACACACCCAAAGAACATCGCCTACTTCGGCCTGCGATGATAGAGGCGCTAGTTGAGCATGAGCCGATCGATCGCACTGAGTTTGTTGAGTACGTGCCTGAATATATTCGTAAAGCTACTGATGTCAATGAAGCCAAAAAATATCTTGATTATGTGCTTAGCATGATATCTGGGAATGAGGTTGAGCATTGAGGGGGCCCCAGTGTCAGGATGAGTGTCGTGTCCTCTGATACCCTGTTCTTAAAACCCAGGGGGCGATAGGAGCTGCTCATGCCTCGCTACTCCGAGGAACGCCGACAAGCCGTGGTCGCCAAGCTGCTGCCACCTCATAACCTGACCGCTCAGGAGGTCGCCGAGCAGGAAGGCATCTCCGTTGCCACCATCTACAAGTGGCGCACCCGAGTTCGACACTTCCAGCTCGATTTTGGCCTGATTTCGGCACCTGTGGTCCGAGAATTCAGTGACTTAGCAAGTCACGGGCGAAATTGTTGTAGTGACACGTTTTTCTGTCGGCGCCTTTCCATCCATGGTTTGTCCGGTCTAATGTGATGACATGTTCGTCAAAGTCACCAAATCCGGCCCGCGTCGCTACGTGAAGCTCGTCGAGTCCTACCGCGACGAGGCTGGCAAGCCGCGCCAACGCGTCATCGCCACGCTGGGTCGCCTGGAGGCCGCCCCCACTGTCAAGCTAGTTGGAACCTCAGCGGCTGTTAGACTCTGAACCCAGGAGGGGCGAAACGAGGTTCCGATGAAGTACTCCGACGAGCGCCGGGAAGCCATCCTCAAGAAGCTGCTCCCGCCACATAACCGCACGGTGGCGGAAGTGGCCAAGGAAGAAGGCATCTCGGCGGCCACGCTGTACAACTGGCGGAAGCAGGCTCGGCAAGCGGGTCGCTTGCTGCCCGACCAGGCGGATGATCCCGAAGGCTGGAGCTCGCGTGACAAGTTCCATGCCGTGCTGGAAACGGCCGCGCTGAGTGACGCCGAGCTGGCGGAATACTGCCGGCAGCGTGGTCTGTACCCGGAGCAGATCCAGCGCTGGCGAGCCAGCTGTGAAGGCGCCAACGATCAGAGTGATCGGGCTGCACGCCAACAGAGCGAAGCCCGTAAGACCGAACGCCAAGAGAACCGAGAGCTCAAGCGTGAGCTTCGTCGCAAGGAGGCAGCCCTCGCGGAGACCGCGGCGCTGTTGGCGCTAAGAAAAAAAGCCCGGGCGATCTGGGGGGACGAGGACGAATGATCAGCACCTCAGATCGTCAACAGGCCGTCCAGCTGATCGATGAGGCCCGCACTGAGGGCGCACGGCTTCACACTGCCTGTGCCGAGCTGGGCATTGGCGCCAACACCTACCGCCGCTGGGCACGTGGTAATGAGGATCGTCGGCCGGAGGCCGAGCGCCCTGTGCCGCGCCATACGCTGACGCCGGAGGAGCGTCAGCAGGTGCTGGATATCTGTCATCGATCCGAGTTTGCCAGCCTGCCGCCGGGGCAGATCGTGCCGCGCCTGTTGGACGAGGAAGGCCTCTACGTCGCCTCCGAATCCAGTTACTACCGCATCCTGCGGGATCACGGCGAACAGCATCATCGTGGTCGCGCTCGTGCTCCGCGCCCGAAGGGCGATCCCCAGCGGCACCGGGTCACCCAGCCCAATGCCTGCTGGACGTGGGACGTAACGTATTTGCCGAGCCTGGTACGCGGCCAGTTCTACTACCTGTACATGATCGTCGACGTCTTCAGCCGCAAGATCATCACCGCCGAGGTCTTCGAGCAGGAGTCGATGGCCAACAGCAGCACCGTAATCCAGCGGGCCGTGCTGCGCGAAGGCTGTGTCAACCAGCCCCTGGTGCTGCACGCCGACAATGGGTCGGCGATGAAGGGCTCGACGCTGCAGGCCACGCTACAGCGACTGAACATCACGCCGTCGTACAGCCACCCCCAGGTCTCCAATGACAACGCCATCTCGGAGTCGCTGTTCCGAACCTGCAAGTACCGACCGGACTACCCGGTCGATGGCTATACCGACTTGTCTGCGGCGCAGCAGTGGGTGGTCGGTTTCGTGCAGTGGTATAACCATGAGCACCGTCACAGCGCTATCGGCTTCGTAAAGCCGGCAGAGCGGCATGCCGGCCAAGATGCTGCCGTACTGGCCAAACGCGATGCGATCTATGCTGAGGCGAAGCGCAAACACCCGGGCCGCTGGAGCGGGCCCACTCGAAACTGGGCACCCCGCAAGACGGTCTGGTTAAACCCCGATCTGGATGACCCGGTGTACCCGGAGTCTGTCAACATAGTTGGCACATGAAATGTGTTCTGGCTCTTTAAAACCCTGCTGCCTGTGGCACCGGGTCCCTCTCGGGATTCAAGTGCACTACCTCTGGCAGGCTGAGTTTCCGGATGTCACCCGACCAGCGCTCTGGGTGACGTTGCTTCGCTGCCTCGAAGACCTCCCGGCGCTGCGTCAGAATATCCTCGGCTTCGCCGCTATGACGCTGGCCTGGGGTGACGTAGCGAAGGGCACTGTGCCGGTGCTCATGGTTGTACCACTCGATGAATTGCTGGACCCAATCCTGCGCCTCGATCAATGTCGCGAAGCCGTCAACGGGGAAGCCCGGCCGGTACTTCAGCGTCTTGAAGGCGGACTCGGCAAAGGCATTGTCGTTGCTGACCCTTGGCCGGCTATACGACGGGGTGATGCCCAGGTCGTAGAGCTTCTCCAGGAAGGTCGCCGCTTTCATCGGGCTGCCGTTATCCGAGTGGAGAATCAGAGGCTTGTGACGATCCGTAAGGTGCTCTCGCCAGCAGGCTTTCTGGATCAGCTCGGCGGCCAGCTCGCCGGTCTCGCTTTCGTAGACCTCGTGCCCGACGATCTTGCGGCTGAAGACATCCATGATCAGGTACAGGTACCACCAGGTGCCACGCGCGGGACCGGGAAGCCACGAAATGTCCCAGCACCAAAGGCGGTTCGGCGCCGTGGCTTGGTGAGTGGTCGGCGAGCGCTTGCGCTGCGGGGCCTGCTGTCGGCCCCGATGGTGTTGCTGGTCGTATTCATGAAGCACTCGGTACATCGTCGACTCAGAGGCCAGGTAGCGTCCCTTGTCTGCCTGATCGGCCACGATGAAGGCTGGAGGACGGCTTCGATACTCCGGGGCGTTGCACAGCGCCACGACCGCCTCTCGCTCCTCGGGAGACAGCTTGTTGGCAGGCTCTGGCCGGCCGGCGTCGGGACGGCGATCAGCCGTCACCTCGCCCTCAGCGACCCAGCGGTAGTAGGTGCGCACGTTGATGCCCATCACCTGACAGGCCTTGGCCAGCCGAACACCGTCACTCTGGGCGTCTTGCACCAGGGTCACGATACGCTGGCGATCCGGGAGGCTGGTCAGTCGTCCTCGTCGTTGGTCGTGCCCCAGATCGCCTCTGCCTTTTTTGATAGGGCCAGCAGCGCCGCCGTCTCAGCCAGGGCCTTGTCCTTGCGGTGTAGTTCTCGCTCCAGCTTGCGGAGCCGCTTCTGCTCCGACTTGCGCGCCTGGCGAAGCTGCTTGGCCTGCGCTGCCGCATCATCGTTGGCGTTCATGCAGGCATCCCGCCAGGCCTCCACCTGCTCGGGGTAGAGCCCACGCTCGCGGCAATAGGCGCTGAGTTCGGCCTCGTCATCGGGGCCGTCTCCAGGACGATCTGGAACTTCTCCTGGCTGGTCCACTGATCGGGCTTGGTGGAACGTGATGGCAAAACCTGTCCTCGTGCTCTGGCCTGTTTCCGCCAATTGTAGAGGGTTGTCGCTGTGATGCCTTCCTGCGCAGCCAGTTCCGGGATGGTCATGCTCATGGGTGGCGCCATCTTCTGAAGGATGGCTTCCTTACGCTCTGCGGGGTAACGCACGTTGATCACCTCTCAATCCGTTTGGGTGACAACTACGTTGACGTATAGGGCGGAGGAGCCATGGGGAGCTTTGAAATTACGGAGCTGGACAACGAGCATTGCCCCGAATGCGGGCGCCAATACCGCGTGCGGTATCAAAGCCTTCCGTTAAAGGACAAAGATGATGCCCGTTGTGAATGAGGCCACGTGTTCCGCAAGTGGAATGAAACGGGCATGTATATGTATCAAGAGATCAGCGAAGACTAGGAGTAGCACTGCAGCGCATTAGAGTGCATTCCAGGCGATGCTGACGAAGAGGGCGCGGCTGATCGCGCCCGGTGTGGAAAATGGGGCAACCAACCAGCTCCATGAGGAGAGAGTGAAATGGCTGTAAAGCACACGCCCACCGGCGAAGTACACAAAGGAACCAAAGGCAGTACGACTGGTTGCGGGTTTAATACGCGCGAGAATCCAAGTCATTGGGTAAATTCATCCGAACGGATCACGTGCAGTAAGAACTGATGCAAGAACTGATCGAGAACTTGCATAACAAACGGTTCCAGGCGACCCGGGCAAGCAGCGCGGCTGCTTGCCCGGGCGCCTGAACCGTGCCGTTAGGCACTCACCGATGGATGACGATATCGCTAAGATGCTGCAGCTAATGGAGATCTCGTTTAGAGATTTCGAGGCTGCGATGCCGAGTAAGCCAAAGCTCGTCCGTAAACCCTTTGGCGAAGTATACCGATTTGAAGAGCAGGACATTTATCAAGCCATCATTCAGAAGTTGGCGCACGCTCAAAGCACAGTGAGAGCGGCGCAGGTCTTGCTTGAACATGGGTATGTCCAAGAACAGGCTGCACTTCAGCGAGTTGTAGACGAGTCTAATGAAGACATTCTTTTTCTGGTCTATGCCGTCACGAATGACAGAATCACGGACTTGCACCAAAAATTTCTGGCTGCTTTCTGGGAGGAAGAGTTCGATGACTCGGGTGATCCGCTAACATCCGAGCAGAAGCGCCCAATGGTATCGAGAAGAAAGATCAGGGCGTATATCGCAAATGTGGAAGGAGCACCGATGGACCCAAGCCGTGGCATCGAGTTGGCCCGAACAATCCATAAGGCCTATTCGGGTTTTGTACACGGCGCGTCACATCACATTATGGATCGGTATAGTGGGAATCCACCGAAATTTTACATAAAAGGCATGTTGGGCACGCCTCGAATTGAGGAACATCAAAGAGATCTTTGGAACTACATGTACAGAACATTTATATCCCATATTCTCGTGGCCAAAGCTCTAGGCGCAACGCGCCATGTGGAAATAATGACGAAGTATCTCAGGCGCTTCGAGGCGAATGCGGATAAGGATTATAGCCCAAGTGCCTAACCATGCCATTCAGCCGACGTTAGATTTCAGAAGGAGAGAGCCTAGTGAATCCAATACTTCGGAAAGCAATTGAAGCGCTATCCCAGGTGGTTAATGTCTCAACCGGGCTTGCGCATCCTCTTGATGAATCAAGGGCAAAGGAACTGTTCAAGGCTCTCCATAAGCAGGGGGTTCCACTAAATCCAGATGATGTTTATTCGGTTGCAGTCGAAAATTCTTGGGCCGAGCGCCACGCAAAGAAGCTGTCTGAGCTCGCCGGGAAGATTGGTAGTGGTGGTCGTGTTCAGGTTAAGCACCCAAGGGAATGGGGCGAGCCCACGGTCAAGAAGATAATTGCCGAGCTGAATGAAATCTAACACGTCGCTCCAGCCGACGTCAGGCCGCGACGCGGCCTTCCTCGGCTGAGCTTGGCGTTATAACGTAAGGAAACTATGTCGCATTTAGAGAACCTTATTGCCGAATATTACGACTGGAAAGGCTACCTGGTAAAACGAAACATCAAGGTCGGTAAGCTTGGGCATGGTGGCTGGGAAATGGAGTTGGATGTGATCGCCTTTGATCCGCACACAGGCCACTTGGTTCATATCGAACCATCCATTGATGCCCATTCATGGACGGTACGTGAGCAAAGGTTCACGAAGAAGTTCGCAGCGGCAAAAAAGTACATCTTCAGTGAGATATTGACTTGGCTCGATTCGAGCGTGGAAATTGAGCAGATTGCTGTGCTTATATCGCACCCGAAAGGTCGAGATGAGCTTGCAGGTGGCCGAATAGTTTCCATTGACGAGCTTATGTCTGAGATACGCCAGAAAGTAATTGAATGTGGGATTGTTGCGAAAAATGCCATACCTGAGCAGTATCCACATTTACGCACTTTGCAACTTTCGCACAATGGCTACTACAAAACGTTATAACAAGTCGCAGCAGTACGCGGCCGATGGCCGCCGGACGCCCTTTCCGTGGCTCCTTCGTCGCCACTCCAAGGTCGCCGCTGTGCTTCGTCGTTAGGTGAGCAAGAAATGACTCCCGAAGAAATAAAGCAAATAGTTGAAACAGCCGTCGAAGAAGGACTTGGGTTCATTTGGTGGCATTATCTGCTAGCAGCAATTGCGGTATGCATAAGCTTTCTATTCGGCGCATATTTAAAACGAAAAGGACAGGATTTAGCTACAAGAGAGAATATTGAAGAGTTAACCTCTCTTGTCGAAAGCGTTAAGAAGGACGTCCGTAACAATGAATCTATAGCTCAGGCTAAGCGCCAAATGAAGCACGACGCATGCCTTGAAGCATTGTCAGTTATTGATGCTTTCTTCTCGCACTTTTTTACAAGCCCAAAACCTACTCCTCAAGTAGCTGACTCAGCAAAAGCTAGAGAGGTGCACAGCAAATTAATACTGGCATGTGACAATTCCAGAATAATCGAGCTTTACACCGAGATTCTATGTGGTCCTGTAGATGGGGAGCGTGTGCCGCCAACAGATCAGCTTAATGAATTACGGAACTTGATCAGAAAAGAGTTAGGATTTGGTAGTGAAGTCAACCTAGATCGTGAAAGAGCGTGGTTTGGACAAATCACTGGTGATCCTAATAATCCAAAGAATGGCAATGCAGGCACCTAACAAGGCAAATGCACTCGGACGACAAAAAGCGGCGCTTCGCTATGATTTTTGCCGCCGGTAATTTGCGGCGTTATTTTTACAGAGGGCATCAGTCATGAGCGGAAAATTCGGTGTTGTAGGTATTATGGATGGCTGGAAGAAGGGAGATTTGCCCGGGAATCAGATGGTCAATATCGTCCTTAATTCCTATGGGACCTTGAATGATGGTTCGGTAGCAATTACTGCCCAACTGGCATCAGATCAAGAAGTCGACTATGCCGTTGATCAACTAATAAAGGACCTTGAGGTTGCTCGCAAAAAGGCCAAGGAAAAGATCAAGAAAACGAATGAGAAGATTCGGTCCTCGCTCAGCGAAAATTAACAAGGCCAGGCACGGCGACGGCTTTTCCGTTGCGGCTTCGCCTTCACTGCAAAGCCGCGCGTGCTGGCGGCGTTAGGGGTCAAGCGTAACGTGAACGACACGATGGAAGTACTCAAGGTCATAGCCTCCTTTCTTACTCCGCTCGTCTTGCTTGCGGTAGGCATCTTGCTAAACAAGAGACTTGAGGCTGGTAAGTCGGCAATTTCCAGAGAGAGAGGCTGGCAAGAGTATTGGGCCTCAGGATTCGTCAAGGTTGCTAATGAATACAATGATGCTGCCACGAGCTGTGTGGCAGCCCTATCCGAAGCGGCTCAAATTAGCACTGAAAAGCTCCCCGGCTGGGAAGAAGAGTTTAAGAGCAGAGAGCAGGAAGTGAGTTCGAGCGTTTGGAGACTGCGACGACTACAGTGGGACCTACGAATCTACATTCAATTTGCTCCCCAAAAAGGAGATGATGTAATAAAGACGGAGGAAGAACTGTTTGGCTCAATAAGCCGTTTGTTGAGCAACAAACAAGGTGACTTGGGGCACATCCAGTCTGCTCAGTTTGAGTTCAATGAATCGGTCCGATGGGCGCATGCTGAGATTCTACAGATTACCCCTAACAAGCGCCTGTAGCGGACGCGCGAAGACACGCGCCGCTGAGGCGAGGCGTTAGCGGGGCGTCGTCGATGACGGAGATTGAATTTTGATTCGCGATGAATATTCGATTGAAACAAGGGCCGCGGAGATCTTCGATCACCGTACAAAAGATTACTTTCGAGAGGTGGTCAGTTCCTATCAACTAGGAAATTGGCGCTCAGCGACTGTCATGCTGTGGTCAGTAGCTGTTTGCGACATCATATACAAGCTTCAGTATCTCAGAGATATCTCAGGGGACGAAATTGGGAAGGAAATACTAGATGAGATTGAGCGACTTCAAGAAGCCAATGCGAGATCGTCCGAATGGGAAGGGCGTTTAATTGAGGAAATTGAGGAGCGGACCCGACTTCTCGATTTGGCAGACTTGGACCATCTTAAGCATTTGCAGAGACAACGGCATTTGGCGGCGCACCCGGTCCTTTCTGGGAATTCAGAGCTGCATCAACCGAACAAAGACTCAGTCCGTGCGCTAATTCGTAACACCTTAGATGGATTGCTCACTAAACCCCCAATATACACAAATCGAGTCTTTGATGCCCTTGTCAATGACCTTGCAGAATCTAAAAACGTTCTTGTGACTGACGAAAAGCTCAGATCTTATATTGAGAGCAAATACTTATCTAGAGCGGACCTGAAGTTGGAACTAGGCCTCATTCGCTCGCTATGGAAGCTCGTATTTCGATTGCAGAATGATGATTGTGATGCACATAGAGACATAAACTATCGCACCCTCAGGCTGTTCGTGGGCCGTAATCCATCCGACGTCCGTGACGCGGTGTCTAATGAATCAGATTACTATAGCAACATCGCCCAAGAGGGGGAGTCGGCGAGGTTGCTAATTCAGCTTTTATCCCAATATCCATCGCTCTATGATGGATTAAATGACGCCGCAAAGGTCATAGTTCAGCATGTTGCGGAAAGAGATGCCGACGCAAGAGTATTTGCGTGGTTCCTGGACGGATCCCTACAAGATCATTCGGAAAAACTCGTAGAGTGGATTGGGTCTGACGACCATCCGCGCCTGTCAAACGAAGTTGTTGTATCCCTCCAGAATATAAGCGATTCGGCGGAATGGAAAAAGCAAGTCACCTTTATTCTTAACTCGTACTATGGGTCTAGTTGGTCGTACGATGAGGCAGATGAAAGGTTTAGTGTGGCGATTTCGCCGTTCCTACCGAAATATGATGCGGAGGATATAGAGGACCTCTTATCCAAGATTGATGGAAATGGCCAAACCCATGATAGACGGGGTGCGCGCCGGGACCATGAATTCGTGCGGGATCGCTGCAATGAGCTTGGGGTAGTTTTCGATGAGTACCGAAATTTCGCACGCTCCGTCGCCCGCTAACAATGCCATGCAACCGACGCTCGTCCCTCGCGCGGCTGATGGCGAACGTTATACGGTATTGAGGATGATCTCAACAATATGAACGACCATTTACGCCCATCTGGTAGAGAAGCTATCTCAGACCAAGCTATTGCTCATGACCTAAAAGGAGTGAACCTGCGAAACAAGCAGTTTGAACGCTTGGTTGCGAAAAAGAAGCGCTTCATTGATTGTGACTTTAGCTACTCTCAGTTTGATTCGGCGTACTTGCATAATTGTAGTTTTGATTCGTGCAAATTCATTGGATGCAAGTTTACCAGTTCAAACTTGCGGGGCAGTAAGTTCGATGGCTGCGTATTTGATTACGCAGAGTTTTCGCAAACGCAGATTGAACCTGAAATCCTAGATACAGGATGTCCTGGACAGGAAAACCTCCAGCAAAAATTTTCCAGAACACTTCGGGTTAATTTCCAGCAAGTTGGGGATTCGGTAGCGGCTAATAAGGCAATTAAAGTCGAATTGGAAGCAGGTCGCGTACACTTATATAAGGCTTGGAAATCTCGCGAGTTCTATTACCGTAAAAAGTATCCTGGTAAGAAGCGTGTGGGGGCATTCATCGAGTGGCTTGAGTTTGTATTGCTCGATGCGTTCTGGGGGAATGGCGAAAGCTTTATCAAGCTGCTTAGAACGCTACTTTTAGTTATATTTGCTATAGCACTGGGTGAACTCTACTTCCTCAAGGATCGGCGGTCTCAAGTTCCAAGCGCAACGCTATTGAAGGGTGCTCGGTCCACCGACGGATTTCTTGAGCACCTCGGCGTAAACTTCCAGCGGCGTTCGCCAGTCC
>NZ_JAUFPL010000017.1:0-13400 GCF_030409215.1 Halomonas ramblicola
TACAACAATTTCGCCCGTAACTTGCTAAATCACTGAATTCTCGGACCACAGGTGCCGAAATCAGGCCAAAATCGAGCTGGAAGTGTCGAACTCGGGGGCGCCGGCAACCCCGCCGGGCGCCTGTCGGCGCCAGTCGCGCAGGGAACCTGCCCTCCTACGACGAGACTGCCGTCGTTGATGACACCACCGAGCGCCGGGCGGCGCCGAAATGTAGGAGGGCACGGTCCGACGTTTCGGCTCGTTGGGCGATGGAGGCCGCAGGCCTCCCGGCGGTATCCACCGGCGCAGGCAACCCCGCCGGGCGCCTGACGGCGCCAATCGTCGAGTCGCCGAACCGGCAACAAGCTGCCCTCCTGCCTAATACCGCTTGGCAGTCAGGCAGCCTCGTGGGGCGGCTTGATCAGGCTCTCAGCGGGTATACCGAACATGTCGTGGAGTCGCCAGATCATGGGCAGTGTCAGGCGACGCTTGCCGTTGAGGATCTCGTAGACGCGGTTACGCTTGCCGATCGCCGGTTCCAGATCCTTGGGCGTGAGGCCCTGTTGGTCCATGCGAAACTTGATGGCCTCGATGGGGTTAGGCAGGTCCGCAGGGAAGTGCCTTGCCTCGTAGGCCTCGACCAGGGTCATGAGAATCTCGAAACGGTCGCCATCCTCGGTGCCGGGCTCCGGTTCGTTGTCGAAGTAAGACGATACCTCGCGGAGGGCGGCCTGGTAGTCGGCTTCAGTGTGGATTGGGCGAATGTCCATGGGTCACTCCAGTTCTACGGTTTCGGCATCCACCTTGTCGTATTCGGCGTGGGTGCCGATGAACTTGATATAGACGGCCCCGAACCGATAGGCGACGGCGACGATCAATCGGTAGTCGTTGCCCTTGATATTGAATACCACCCGCTTGTTACCGACTGGGCTGGCGCTACGGTACCTGGCCTTGATGTCGTGGGCGTCGCGCCAGTCGGCATGTCTGACCTCGTCGATCCAGGCCTCCAAGGGGCCCTTGGCATCGGGATGCCGCTCCCAGAAGTCGCGCAGGTTCTTGATGGCGATGATCCGCATGGGCTCAGCTTGTCCCATTTTGGGACATTCGGCAAGGCTTCAGGTTCAAGACTCAGCGGTAGCGGTAGACCCTGAGGCTGGGCAGGAAGGGCTCGTCCTCGAGTTTCTCGTCGCGGCGGCGGGCGCGGGTGCGGGCCTCGGGCGGTTGCCGGGGCGGGAGGTTGTGGTCCGGCAGGCGGCCTTCGGGGTTGGGCACGAACAGCGGCAGGGCGACGTTCATGGCGCGGCGGGTGCGGCCGTCGTCGAGCGGCGCGCGGTAGAAGAGGTTGGCGCGCATCAGCGGCGCCTGGCGTTGCACCTGGGCCAGCGGCTCGGCGCTGGGAATGCCGGCGAGTCGCTTCATCTGGATGCGCACATGGGCGGCATCGGCATCCAGCTTGAGTAGCTTCTGTTCGGCCTCGCGTACCGTCAGGCGCTTGATGGAGCGCCCGTTGGAGTACCAGGCCAGGCGCACCCGGGCCACCGGCGCCTCGGCCACGGGAATCGCCCGCCAGCACTGCTTGAGGTGCAGCCGCGCCAGGCCCTGGCCGCGCAGGTGATCGTGGAGGGCCGGGTGACGGAAGGGCAGTACCGCCTTGGCCTCGGGGATCAGTGCCGGAGCCTGCTCGCGGATGCGGGAGAGCAGGGCGGCGAAGTCGGCCTTGGCGGCGTTGGCCGCGGCGACCCTCTCGATCAGCGTCTCGCCGGCGGCCACCAGGCCCACATGGGCGCGGGTGGCGCGGCCGTCCTGGCCGTCCTGGTACCAGAAGTCGAGCAGCGCCCGGTGCAGCCACTCGGCACCGCGCTGCGCCGTCACCGGCTCGGGTTCGCCGAAGATCCAGCAGGCGCCGGGGGCATGCCGGTATTGCGCCACCACGGCCTCGCAATGCTCGATCAGCACGTCGAAGGCGGCCTCCAGCTCGGCCAGCAGGCGGTACTCGGGGCGCGCCGCTTCGTTCATGGCATCAGTCCCGCTCACCCAGCCCGCGTTCGGCGCGCAGGATCATCTCGTCGATCTCGGTCTCGTCCATGGCCGGTTCGCCGGCGATGGCGTGCGAGCCGTCGGCCCAGGCACCCAGGTCGAGCAGTCGGCAGCGCTCGCTGCAGAAGGGGCGACAGGGGTTGTCCTCGCGCCACTCGACCTTCTTGCGGCACTGCGGGCAGGCGACTTCCAGGGGGCGTTGGGGCTTTTGCTGTATCATGAGTATCGCTCTAATGTCTTTTAGCGGCTTTCAGGTAAACGTCGTTCCTTTCCCGTTTACCCACGGCGATGACCAGCACCACGAGCTCTCCGTCGCGTACTTCATATACGAGCCTGAAGCCGGCACTGCGTAGCTTGATCTTGTAGCGGTTCTGGCTGCCCGACAGCCGAGCCGAGGGTATTTCCGGCGCTTCCAGGAGCGCATGGAGCTTCTTCTTGAACTGGTCACGCACGCTGCCGTCCAGTTTCCGCCACTCCTCGAGGGCCTCGGCGCGGAAGCGCAGCTCATAGCTCATCCAGCGTAACCGTGATCTCGGGCTGAGTGCTGCGCTCATCCGCGAGGCGGTTCAGTTCAGCGTCCTCCAGTTTCTCGAGGAGCTCTTCATAGGCAGCGGCCGGAATGCAATAGAAGGCAGGCTCGTTTCGGTTGAGAACGGCAACGGGGAAACCTTCCCCAGCCGCCACCGTAGCCATGGGGTTCTTCTTGAGCTCGGAGATGCTGGCCGTGGTGTTGGCCAGGATGGTGTGAGGCATGGGCTACCTCCTCATCGAGGAATAATGGTGCCAATTCTAGACCTGTTAAAAGACTTTTAAAAGGTCACGGTTTGCTTGCCATGGCGCGATAGAGCCGGTCGAGCTCGGCGACCCGGCGGCGCATGGCGGCCTCGTCGCCGCTATTGTCCAACACCTCGTCGGCCCAGGCCAGGCGCGCCTCGCGCGGCATCTGGGCGGCGACGATGGCGCGGGCCTGGGCGGCGTCGACGTCGTCGCGGGCGGCGGTGCGCTCGATCTGCAGGGTTTCCGGCACGTCGATCACCAGGCAGCGGTCGACCATGGCGCTCTGGCCGGACTCGAACAGCAGCGGCGAGACCAGCAGCACATAGGGCGCTCCGCCGGCCTGCAGGCGCGCGAGGTGTTCGAGCAGGCGCGTGCGGATGCGCGGATGGGTCACCGACTCCAGCCAGCGTCGCTCGTCGGGATCATTGAAGACGATCTCGCGCAGCGCCCGGCGGTTCAGGCCGCCGTCGTCGTTGAGCACCCTCGTGCCGTGGCGCGCGGCGATCTCGGCCAGCGCCGGCTCGCCGGGCTCGACCACCTCGCGGGCCACGTCGTCGGCGTCCACCCAAGGCACGCCGAGTGCCGCGAAGGCCCGGGCCACGGTGGACTTCCCCGAGGCGATGCCGCCGGTCAGGCCCACGATCATGAGGCCCAGTCCTCGATACGCAGTCCGGGTACGCGGCTGAACTCACCCCGATTGTTGGTGACCAGGATCAGGCCTCGCGACCTGGCATGGCCGGCAATCATCTGGTCGTAGGGGCCGATGGGTGTCCCGTTCCTGGCCAGTTCGGCTCTCAGTTGGCCGCTATGGGCCGCCGCCTCCTGGTCATAGCCCAGCACGTCCAGGCGGGCGGCGAAGCCTTCCACCACCTCCAGGTTCCTTTCCGGCGCGGCGGATTTCTCGGCCCCGTAGATCAGCTCCATCAGCGTTACCGTGCTGATACAGAGCTGGGCGTGATGCTGCTTGAAGGCCTGCCGCACGCCGGCGGGGCGGTTCTTGATGGTGAAGATGCAGATATTGGTATCGAGCATGTACTTGAGCACTCAGAACCCCTCTCGGCCCTGATCCGCCGGCTGCTCGCGCTCCGACATGAAATCACTCGAGACGCCCTGGCCATCGAACCAGCTGTCCCAGGCTTCCCCCGCCGGCGCGATGATGCGGGTGCGGCCGATGGCCACGACATCGACCCGCTTGATATCGTCGGGCAGTGCCACGGCCTTGGGCAGGCGGATGGCCTGGCTACGGTTGCTCCTGAAGACGGATGCCTGTTCCATGCCTGCCTCCTCGATCGCGAATGTCGTTCACCTGGCAGTCTAGTGTGGAGACGGGATATGTCAATGGGATATGCCGAGTGTGACAATGCCGCCGATCAGACCCACGATCATGTCTCGCTCCTTGGTATCCTGTGCCAGTAATCCAGTTCCCAGCGCGACATGATGCGTGATTCCTGGGTCATGCGCTGCTCGGGGTGGCGGTCGACCAGCAACAGGCCTTCACAGAGGATGCTCCAGCCCAGCGGAATCGGGCAGATCGCCATATCCACCAGGCTCAGGCGCCCCTCTTCGAGGCCCAGGGCACGCTGCCATTCCATGGCCAGGAGTTCCGGACGCAGTCGCCGTTCCAGGGGGGCATCGATCCAGTCGGTGAAGGCCACGGCCAGGTCGTAGTCGCTGTCCGGATGATGGTCCCCTCGGGCCCGGGAGCCGTACAGCCACAGCGCGGCGATATCCTCGCGTTCGCCGGCCAGGGCCTTGAGTTCGTCGCGGATGGGGTCCATTGCAGTGCTTCGGTATCGTGAAAGCAGCGCCCAGCGCTCACACCAGGAACAGCCGCCCATACACCGCCATCAGCGGCTCGCCGGCGAGAAGGGCGATCCAGCCGGCCATGGCCAAGTAGGGGCCGAACGGCACGGGCGCGTCAGGCTTCAGGCCGCACTGATCGTATGGACTTCCAGCTTGACTTTCAGAGCCTTGCGCACGGCACCCAGAATGGCCGCGAGATTGTCCATTCCGGGGTTGCCGGAAGCCGAGAGCATGCGGTGCAGGCTCTTGCTGGGCCGGCCGGTGTCCTCGGCCAGTGCCTCGAACCCCACGGTGGCATTGACCAGGTCACGCAGGATCAGGCGGGCGGTGTCCGGCTCGCCGTTGAGAAACAGTGTCACGGCTTCATCCAGCATGGCTTTCGCAAATGCCGGATCCCGCTCGGCGCGGGCAGCGATCGTTGCCTTGAAATCTCGGGTCAGTGCCATGTCACTTCCCTCCTTTCTTCGCCTGGCGCTTGCGACGCTTGTACTCGTCACGGAGCGCCTTGGCGTTATCGATATCGGCCTGCTGGCGACGCTTCGTGCCCCCGCCGAACAGGATAAACAAGGTCTCACCATCCCGGGCCAGGTAGATGCGATAGCCTGGTCCCCAATCGATGCGATATTCGCCAATGCCGTCGAACCACTTGATGTTGGACGTATTGCCCATCGACATACGGTATTCGGCGGTAGCCACCTTCGCCGCGGCTTGGGGATCCAGCCCATCGAACCACTCACGGTATGGGCTGGTACCGTCATCGCGTACGAATTCGCGGAGTGCGATCTTCATGAGTCATGATGGTAACGTTTAAGTTACCTATTGGCAAGGCCGCTCACACCAGGAACAGCCGCCCATACACCGCCATCAGCGGCTCGCCGGCGAGCAGGGCGATCCAGCCGGCCATGGCCAGGTAGGGGCCGAACGGCATGGGCGCGCCGCGCAGGCGCGGCATCGCCAGCTGCACGACGATGCCGATGATGGCGCCGACCCCGGCGGAGAGGATCAGCAGCAGTGGCAGGTACTGCCAGCCCACCCAGGCGCCCAGGGCGGCGAGCAGCTTGAAGTCGCCGTAGCCCATGCCCTCCTTGCCGGTGACCAGCTTGAACAGCCAGTAGAAGCCCCACAGCACCAGGTAGCCCGCCATGGCGCCGATCACCGCGCTGGGCAGCATCAGCGGCTGGAACAGCAGCTGGTAGAGCAGGCCCGCCCACAGCAGAGGCAGGGTGAGCGCGTCCGGCAGCAGCTGGGTGCGGAAGTCGATCACCGCCATGGCCAGCAGCGCCAGGCAGGCGCCCAGCACGAACAGCGCCTGCCAGCCCGGCCCGTAGAGCGCCACCACGGCCAGGGCGATGGCCCCGCCGGCCAGCTCCACCAGCGGGTACTGGGGGCTGATGCGCGCCTGGCAGCTGGCACAGCGCCCGCGGCGCTTGAACCAGCCGACCAGCGGCAGGTTGTCGTGCCAGGCGATGGGCGCCTCGCAACTGGGGCAGATCGAAGGCGGGGTGACCAGGTTGAATCGCTGGTGGGTCTCCTCGGGCAGCTCCAGCGCCTCGCGGGCCTCGGCGCGCCAGCCCTGCATCAGCATCACCGGCAGGCGCACGATCACCACGTTGAGGAAGCTGCCCAGGCACAGGCCGATAAAGGCCGCCAGCGGCCAGAGCAGGGTAGGGGGAAGGTCGAGCAAGAAGGGCTCCTAGCAGTTCATGCCGATATGGTGGCCGTCGGGTAACTCGATATCGATGGTTAGCTTACCGCCCATCGCCTCCACGTAGCGCTTCAGGGACGAGAGCTTGATTTCCGCGCCGCGTTTTTCCAGGTTGGCGACCGAAGGCTGGGAGATACCCATCATTTCAGCGAGCTCTACCTGGGACACCTCGAGCTGTTCACGCAACCGGCTCAGGCGCCACTCGAAGACCTCTTGTTCGGCCTGGGCCCTGGCGGCCTCCACGACCTCTGGTTTCACTTGCTTGACGAGTGAGGAAAGCGGCTTTGCCATGATCATTCCTCCAGGCTGGCCAGATGATCCAGGAATTCCCTTTCGGCAACCGGGATCAGGGTTTCATAGAAGCGTTTATCGCCTGTCTTGTCGCCACCACACAGCATGACGGCCTGACGAACGGGATCAAAGGCAAACAGGATGCGATAGGGACGGCCCTTGCACTGTATTCTGAGTTCTTTCAGATTCCTTACCTTGAGAGCGCCCTTCAGCGAATCGACATCCGGTCTGCCAAGGTGTGGTCCGAGAGTCTCCAGCTTGAAGATGCCGGCAAGGATCGCTTGTTGCTCAGCATCGCCGAGCTGCATAAACCATTGGTCGAACCGCTCGACCGTGACGACACGCCACATGGGGCTCGCTCCATCAATATAGCTTACAGGCTATATCATGTAAAGGTATCGGCAACACATCCCTCTGTTGCCGCCGGGAGGCCTGCGGCCTCCAGTCGCGAAGCGGAGCTTCCCTCCTACAGCGATTGGCGCCGCCCGGCGCCCGGCGGTGTTGCCCTGGTTTGTGGCGGTTACCGCCGGGAGGCCTGCGGCCTCCAGTCGCGAAGCGGAGCTTCCCTCCTACGATACTGCTCGGCGCTCGGCGCTCGGCGCTCGGCGCTCGGCGCTCGGCGCTCGGCGCTCGGCGCTCGGCGCTAGATCACGCTGCCCAGCTCGAAGATCGGCAGGTACATCGAGATCACCAGGCCGCCGACCAGCACGCCCAGCACCACGATGATGAAGGGTTCGAGCAGCGAGGTCAGGGTGTCGACCATGTTGTCGACCTCCTCCTCGTAGTAGTCGGCCACGCGGTTGAGCATGGCGTCCAGCGAGCCGGCCTCCTCGCCGATGCCGACCATCTGCACCGCCAGGGCCGGGAACTGCTCGGTCATGCGCATGGCGAAGGCGAGCTGCTGGCCGGTGGAGACGTCCTCGCGGATCTGGTGCACGGCGCGCTCGTAGACCATGCTGCCGGTGGCGCCGGCGGCGGTGTCGAGCGCCTCCACCAGCGGCACGCCGGCGCCGAAGGTGGTGGCCAGGGTGCGCGAGTAGCGGGCCACGGCGGACTTGTCCAGGATCTGGCCGATCACCGGGATCTTCAGCGCCCAGGCGTGCATGCGGTAGCGAAAGGCCTCGGAGCGCTGCATGCCGCCGCGGATGAAGAACACCACGGCGGCGAAGCCCAGCACCCCCCACCACCAGTAGGCCTGGGCGAACTCGGAGAGCGCGATGGTCATGCGGGTCATGGCCGGCAGCTCGGCGCCGAAGCCGTGGAACAGGCTCTCGAACTGCGGCACCACCTTGATCAGCAGCAGGGCGGTGACGGCGAAGCCCACCAGGATCACCGCCGCGGGGTACCACAGCGCCTTCTTCACCTTGCCCTTGAGGGTTTCCAGCTTCTCCTTGTAGGTGGCCACCCGGTCGAGCATGCGGTCCAGGGAGCCGGACTGCTCGCCGGCCTCCACCAGGTTGCAGAACAGCTTGTCGAAATGCAGGGGGTGGCGCCGCATGGCCTCGGAGAAGCTGCTGCCGGACGAGACGTCGGTCATCAGCTCCTGCACCAGGGCGCTCATCGCCGGCTTCTTGAGGCTCTCGGCCACCACCTGGAAGGCCTGCAGGATGGGTACCCCGGCGCGGATCATGGTGGACATCTGGCGGGCGAACAGCATGATGTCGCGGGGCTTGATCGTGCCCATGCCGCCGCCCAGGCCGCCCTTGCGCTTGATGCTCTTGACGATGATGTTCTGGCCGTTGAGGACCTTCTCGACCTCGAAGCGCTTGGCGGCGACGACCTCGCCCCTGACTCGGCGCCCCTGGGGGCCGACGCCGCTCCAGTTCCAGCGATAGAGCTTGACCTTCTCTTTGGGGCGCACTCTGCGTGCCGTGGTAGTAGCCATGGTGTCGTGTCCCTTGTTCCCTGCTAAATGAGCTTGAAGCTTGAAGAGCGCCGCTTCGCGGCTGGAAGAGCCGGGCTACGCCCGGAGCTGGAAGAGCCCGGACTTCGTCCGGGAGCCGTAAGCCATAAGCTGTAAGAAAAACCTTGACCCCAAGGCTGTTGACATCATGCTGCCTTCCAGCTTCCAGCTTCCAGCTTCCAGCTTCCAGCTTCCAGCTTCCAGCTTCCAGCTTCCAGCTTCCAGCTTCCAGCTTCCAGCTTTAATCCTTCGTCACCCGGTTGACCTCCGTCAGGCTGGTGAGGCCCTGCATCACCTTGAGCAGGCCGCTGCGGCGCAGGTCCGGGTGGCCTTCCTGCCGGGCCTGGGTGTCGAAGTCCATGGCGTTGCCGTTCTTCATGATCAACTGGCTCATGGTATCGCTGATCGGCACCACCTCGTAGATGCCCACCCGGCCCTTGAAGCCCTTGGTGCAGCGGCGACAGCCCACCGGCTCGAAGATGGTGGCGCCGTCGATCTCCGCTTCGTTGAAGCCCTGCTGGGCCAGCACCTCGCGGGGGATGTCGGCGGCCTGCTTGCAGTGCGGGCACAGCCGCCGGGCCAGGCGCTGGGCGATGATCAGGCTCACCGAGCTGGCGATGTTGAAGGGCGCCACCCCCATGTTGGCCAGGCGCGTCAACGTCTCCGCCGCCGAGTTGGTGTGCACCGTGGAGAGCACCAGGTGGCCGGTCTGGGAGGCCTTGACGGCGATCTCGGCGGTCTCCAGGTCGCGGATCTCGCCGACCATCACCACGTCCGGGTCCTGGCGCAGGAAGGCGCGCAGGGCGCTGGCGAAGTCCAGGCCGATCTTGGGCAGCACGTTCACCTGGTTGACCCCGGGCACCTTGATCTCCACCGGGTCCTCGGCGGTGCAGATGTTGCGCTCCACCTGGTTGAGGATATTGATGCCGGTATACAGGCTGACGGTCTTGCCGCTGCCGGTGGGGCCGGTGACCAGGATCATGCCCTGGGGATGGCTCAGCGTCTCCTCGTAGAGCCCCCGCTGCTCCGCGGTGAAACCCAGCTGCTCGATGCCCATCTGCGCCGAGGTGGGGTCGAGGATGCGCAGCACCAGCTTCTCGCCGTACACCGTGGGCAGGGTGTTGACGCGGAAGTCGATGGAGCGCGACTTCGACAGCCTGAGCTTGATGGCGCCGTCCTGGGGCAGGCGCCGCTCGGAGATGTCGAGCCGCGACATCACCTTGAGGCGCGCGGCGATGCGCGTGCGCATGGCGAAGGGCGGGTGGGCCACATCGTGGAGCATGCCGTCGATGCGAAAGCGCACCCGGTAGCTGGTCTCGTAGGGCTCGAAGTGGATGTCCGAGGCGCTGCGATGGATGGCGTCGAGCAGGATCTTGTTGACGAACTTGATGATCGGCGCATCGTCGCTGGCGGCGCGGGCCTCGGCCTGCAGGTCCACCTCGTCGCTTTCCCCCCCGCCCTCGACGCCCAGCTCGCCGATGGCATCGTCCACCCCCTTGAGCTCGTCGAGCATGCTCTTCTCGCTGCGCGCCAGGTAGCCCTCCAGCACCGGGGCCAGCTGATCCACCGGGGCCAGGATGCCCTCGGGGGTCAACCCGGTGGCGAACTGCAGCTCGTCGAGCTGGGCCAGGGTCGAGGGGTAGGGCACCGCCACCGTCAGGCGGTGGCCGTGCTGGACCAGCGGCAGCACCTTCAGCTTGCGCAGGATCTTCTCGGGGAAATGCTCCGCCCGGGGCAGGGTGTCCGGACGTACCGCGTCCAGGTCGATGAGCGGCAGGCCGTACTCCCAGGCGGCGGTGAGGGTGGCCTGGCGGGCCGACACCTGCCCCGTCTCGATCACATGCTCGAGCAGCGAGACCTCCTCCTCGCGGGCCTCCTGCTCGGCGCGCACCGCCGCGGCGTAGGAGAGTCGCTCGTCGGTGACCAGGCGCTTGGCCAGGCCGCGCAGGCCCGCCTCGGCGTCCGGGCGGGTGCCTTCCAGGGCCGAGTGGGAGGGGGGAGGAGTACGGTAGTCGTTCATAGGCTCTCGCGATGCAGGCTGGCCGATGTGAGTCCGCCGTCCCTGGCGACTCCGCTAGCATCCCCATTCTAGCCCCGGCCACCCGCCGTCGCCCAGCGTTCGAGAACGCCCTTTCAACCTTTGCGTACCAGGGCATTGATGCCCGGGGTCACAAATTTCTCGTCTCGGGCTATTCTTGTCCTTGCAAGGTTGCGATTCGTAACTTAATGTAAGCGGTAGGCGACGGTGCGTAAGCCTTCGCCAACGACAGAACGGCGACCCGACGACTCGGGTCACCACCATCAGCCGCCAGGGTACCAGAAGAAGGCCATGCCAGACGGGCCCGGGCGGGACGAGGCGACGAGAGCGAGGGGCAGAACCATGCAAACCCAAGGCGTAAAAAAGTACGTGAAGACCGGGCAGGGCGGCTTTACCCTGATCGAGCTGATGATCGTGGTGGCGATTATCGGCATTCTGGCGGCGATTGCGATACCGAGGTATCAGGATTATGTGGCTAGGTCACAGGTTAGTGAAGGTGTAACTTTAGCAGCTGGTTTGAAAACAGCTCTTGCTGAAGAACTTGTATCAACCGGTGCTTTTCCAGCCGATGGAACACATAACATAGCAACTCCGGCAGGCCGATACGTTGATACTGTAACCCATGTTCAAACCGATGGCGTGATCACAGTGACTATGCTGAATGCTGCTCCTGTTGCTACTGATATTCGAGGAGCAACATTTAATTTTACGCCTAGGGTTAATGCTGCTAATGATATTACTGGTTGGGATTGCGGGGGTGGGACTATTGATGTTAGATATCTGCCTGGATCGTGTCAGCCATAACGGGCTACGGACAATCGGGAACAGACCCCCATTTCCCACTCTAGCCTGAACCCACCAGCGGCCGGCAGAAATGCCGGCCGCTGGCGTTTGCCGGCCTCAGTCGTCGGGCGGCGAACTGGCACCGTCGGCGTGGCGAGCCCTCGGCGGCCCTCATGCCTGATGAAACAGAAACAAAGGAAAAGCACATCCACTTCCTTGTAGCTCGGTGATGCTTGTTGCAGGCGGAAGGCAGGCTATCCTTGGCACGGGAGCATTCCCGGAGTTCAGAGTTGCATGAGGCAGGCCCCGGAGGGCCAATGAAGACAGGGACCCGGATCGCGTTATTGATCGATTGCGACAATGTCAGCAGATGCCTCGATGATCATCGATGCCATGGACCTGCTTTACGGCAATGAGGTCGACGCCTTCGCCCTGATGACCAGTGACAGCGACTTCACGCCGCTGGTGATGCGTATCCTCGAGAGCGGGATGCCGGTCTATGGGTTCGGCGAGCGCAAGACGCCGCTGCCTTTCGTGAATGCCTGTTCGCAGTTCATCTATACGGAGAGCCTGCAGCAGCAGGGCGAGGAGAAGGGCGAGGGCGCGGAGCCGGTCAAGAAGCGTTCCCGCAACGAGTTGAGAGGCGATACGGCGCTCGTCAGGCTGCTCAGAACGGCCGTGGAGAAGACCTCCGATGACGATGGCTGGGCGTCGCTGGCCAGGGTGGGCCACTACATCTCCAACAACAGCTCCTTCTCCCCGATCAACTACGGCTACAAGAAACTCGGCGAGTTGATCCAGGCCAGTGAGTTGTTCGAGTTCCGGCACGACGGCAAGGTGGTGTATATCAAGGATGCGCGGGGGCGATGACTCCAGCGGCCGGCAGTTCGCGTTTTGGGCCCTCTTGCGATACAATGATCGCACGTATTGCAAGAGGTGAGCGTCATGCCTATCAGCCTACGCCTGGATCCCGACATCGAGGCTCGCCTGGCGTATCTGGCCCAGGCGACAGGCCGCTCGAAAACGTTCTACCTGCGCAAGCTGATCGAGGAGCATCTCGATGAGCTCGAGGATGCCTATCTCGCCGAACATGCACTGGAGCAGCTTCGCCAGGGCCGGGATCGCGTCATGACCCCCGAGGAGTTCTGGCGTGACCTGGAAGGTTGAATATCTGGCTTCTGTGGCAAAGAGCTTCAGGAAGATCGATCCCCAGCAGCGCCGGCGTATACGTGCGTTTCTTGAGGAGCGGGTGATGGCTCTGGATCACCCGAGCCAACTGGGCAAACCCTTGAAAGGAGAGTTGACGGAGTTCTGGCGTTATCGAGTGGGGGATTACCGGGTTATCTGCCAGATTCAGGATGACAGGCTGGTGGTGTTGGTAGTCCGGGTGGCTCACCGCAAGGATGTCTATGATTAATCGGGGCCAGACCCCCATTTCCCACCTACGCCTGAAGTTCCAGCGGCCGGCAGCGATGCCGGCCGCTGGCGTTATATGGCGCCAGCCTGGGCGGTGCCCCGGCACTGGAGGTGTGGTGGACGCTGGGCGGTGCTCCTGGATCCGAGGCTGGATGTTGCATCGCACAAATCTTCCTGCTATTGTGCACTGCAGCAGAGCGGGGCTCTCCCGTTCCATGGCAATCAGAACCCCGGAGGTTCCCATCATGACCAACGCATTCTTCGCATTCGACGCCAAGCAGTTCGACACCGCCCAGTTCGAGTCCCTGTTCTTCGGCCCGGCGCGCGCCTTCGCCGCCCTGTCCGTCGACGTCACCGAAAAGCTGGTCACTACCCAGCTCGAGGCCACCAGGGCCTGTGCCGACATCAACCTGGCGCAGCTGCGCCGCCTGGTGGAGGTCAAGGATGCCGAGGGCCTGAAGGGCTACCTGGAAGGCCAGCCGGAGGTCGCCAAGGAGCTGACCGAGCGCCTGAAGGGCGATGCCGAGAAGGTGGTGGCCCTGCAGCAGGAGTTCGTCCAGGAAGGCCAGAAGCTGACCGAGGGCAGCGTCAAGCAGGCCCAGGAAAGCGCCCAGCAGGCCACCGCGACCGCCACCAAGGCCGTCAAGGAAGCCGCGCCCAAGGCCAAG
>NZ_JAUFPL010000017.1:13410-110446 GCF_030409215.1 Halomonas ramblicola
GTCGGCGCCAGTCGACCGGGGGACCCGGCCTCCTGCAGCGCGGCTTCACGCTGATCTGCGCAGAACCCCATTTCTCAGGGTGCTGGCGAATAGGTACAAGAATACGTACAATGAGTAATGAGCCGAGGAGGAAAGCATGGATACCGTTACCTACAGCCACTTTCGCAGCCACCTGGCCAAGGTGCTGGACCGGGTCAACGATGACCACGTGCCGGTGCTGATCACGCGCCAGAACGGCAAGCCGGCCATCCTGATGTCAGTCGAGGACTTCAAGTCCTACGAGGCGACCGCTTATCTGATGGCCAGCCCGCGCAACGCCCAGCGATTGAACGAGGCCATCGCCGAGGTGGAACGCGGCGACGGTGCCGAGCATGACCTGATCGACCCGTGATGCTGACCTGGGCCAGCCAGGCCTGGCAGGACTACCTCTACTGGCAGTCACGCGATCGGAAGACGCTCAAGCGCATCAACACCCTGATCAAGGACATTCAGCGCCAGCCGTTCGATGGCCTGGGCGATCCGGAGCCGCTGCGGCACCAGTGGTCAGGCTACTGGTCGCGGCGGATCGATCGTGAGCATCGCCTCGTCTACAAGGTGACCGACAGCGCGATCGTGATCGTTCAGTGTCGGTATCACTATTGAGGGGCGACTATCTCGGGGACAGGCCCCCATTTCCCCGCTGGCTATGCCAGCTCGATCAGGCGGTTGCCCGCATCGATGCAGGCCTCACAGGCGCCGGGCGGCGCCCTCCCGGCCATGTTGCACTGCACAAAAATCCCTGTTACTATGGCTTGCATCAGAACGGGACTCTCCCGTTCCATGTCATCCAGAACCCCGGAGGTTCCCATCATGACCAACGCCTTCTTCGCATTCGACGCCAAGTCGTTCGACACCGCCCAGTTCGAGTCCCTGTTCTTCGGCCCGGCGCGCGCCTTCGCCGCCCTGTCCGTCGACGTCACCGAGAAGCTGGTCACTACCCAGCTCGAGGCCACCAGGGCCTGTGCCGACATCAACCTGGCGCAGCTGCGCCGCCTGGTGGAGGTCAAGGACGCCGAGGGCCTGAAGGGCTATCTGGAAGGCCAGCCGGAGGTCGCCAAGGAGCTGACCGAGCGCCTGAAGGGCGATGCCGAGAAGGTGGTGGCCCTGCAGCAGGAGTTCGTCCAGGAAAGCCAGAAGCTGACCGAGGGCAGCGTCAAGCAGGCCCAGGAAAGCGCCCAGCAGGCCACCGCGACCGCCACCAAGGCCGTCAAGGAAGCCGCGCCCAAGGCCAAGTAAGCCCTGGGCCCGCCCCGCGGGCCGCGATGGCGCAAGATCAAACAAACCGCCGATCCATGATCGGCGGTTTGTTTTTTTCGTTCCTAGGGCCAATCGGGGATAGGCCCCCATTTCCATTTCCCACCTAGCCTGAAGTTCAGCGGCCGGCAGCGATGCCGGCCGCTGGCGTTTTATCGGATATCATCGTCCCCTCTTTTTCGATGGTCTCAGTCGTGCCGCGGCGTCTTGGGGGGAAGGGGCACGGGGCGGTGGATCCTGGCCCGTTCGCGGCACCGGGTGCAGGTCACCCGGGCCCTGTCGTCGGCCCCGGGCTGGACCTCGAAGCTCTGCCAGCTCTCGCCACGGCCGATCTCGGTGGTGCCGCAGCGACAGGCCATCACGTAGCTGCCCAGCGGGGAGACTTCCAGGGTGATAGGAGGCATCGGCAGGTATCCGTCGATCGAGACGCCGCCAGGCTAGGCCAGGACGGGCGGTCGCGCCAGGCGCCTCTCGCCATGCGGCGTGTAGGCGAAACCGGTATGCGGTCACTAACCCGGCCTCCCCCGGCGGGTCATCCGGCCCCATTTCCCCATTATGCCGCCATGTTACGGCGGGCCTCTTCCAGGTCGTAGGCATTCTGCAGCCGTAGCCAATAGCCTTCGCTGGTGCCCAGGTAGCGGGACAGGCGCAGGTCGGTGTCCCCGGTGATGCGTCGGCGGCCCAGCGTGATCTGGCTGATGCGTGTCACCGGTACACCGATCGCCTTGGCCAGGGCATTCTTGCTCAGCCCCATGGGTTCGAGGAACTCCTCCTGGAGGATTTCGCCAGGATGGATGTTCGGTAGCTTGTCAGGCATGGTCGCACCTCACTCTCAGTGATAGTCGACAATCTCGACTTCGTAGGCATCCCCATCCGAGAAGCGGAAGCACAGTCGCCATTGGTCGTTGATGCGGATGCTGTACCGTCCCTCACGATCGCCTCTCAGTGCTTCCAGCCGATTACCGGGTGGGATGCGTAGATCGTCCAGGGTGGCGGCGGCATCCAATAGGCGGAGCTTCTTCAAGGCTTGGCGCTGCATGTCTTGAGGCAGCTTGCGAGATACGTTGCCTCGGGCGATGGTTTCAGCCTGTCGATCCTTGAAGTGCTTGATCACATCCGCCCCCGGCGGGTGCTATGTCATGTTTCGACTTTAACGCATGGCGTTATGATTTGCACGGACGATAGGTAATGGGAATCGCGGGAGTCGGGGATGGGCTGGCGCGATCACTCGTCGTCGTCCTTCCAGTCGTCCTCGCGCTTGCGGCGGAGTCGGCGATCCTCGTCGATGCTGTCGCGCAGGTCGTCGGGGGACTCCAGTTCATCCTCGGGGCGGAAGACCACCTGGCCGGGCGGTGGCCGGTCGGGGTCGACGTGCCTGACCACCGCCGTCAGGTCCTCGGTGCTGGTGAAGTGGGGCAGGGTGTCCGGCAGGCTGGGTTCGCAGGTCAGCCGCCCGGTCCAGGTCCAGCAGCGCTGGGGCACCCGGGAGACCTCCCAGATGCGGGTGCGCCAGTGGGCGCGGTGCAGGTCGTCGAGCTGCAGGGTGTTCTCGGGCACCAGGGCGGCGAAGAGGTGGCTGTTGAGCACGATGCCGGTATCACCCATGCGCACCCCGCCGCGGTACTGGCCGTTTCTCAGCAACGCCTCGGCCTCGCGGGGCTTGAGGTCGGTGACCAGCGTGCCCTTCCCGCAGAGGTGCAGCAGGCCGTCGTCGATCTGCTTGATGACCCAGCAACGAAGGCGTCTTCTGCCGAACAGCGCGCCTAGCATGGTGACGTGTCCCGATGCCACGGGCGCCGGCGCCCTTGGAATGGTAGCTGGCGACCGTGGACGAATGGACGATGGGGAAAGGCCGGACCATCCATTAGTATCGCACAGCCGTGGGGATCGGGGGGCGGCGTTCTTCAGTGCTTGCGTCGGTCGGCCTTGCGTTCGCCGTGGCGGCGGGCTTCCTGACTGAGCTTGTCGATGGGCTTGCGCTGCTGGACCCGGGTGTGGGCTTCCAGCTCGTTCACGGGACGGAATTCCACCTGGCCCGGCGGGGCCGCCCGGGGATCCAGCCGTCGGCTGACCTCGCTGACGTCTTCCACGCTGATTCGGTGGGGCAGGGCGTTCAGCGGGTTGGGTCGGGTGACCAGGCGGCCCGTCCAGGTCCAGCACTGCTGCGGCACCGTGGCCACCTCCCACCATCTGCCGTGCCAGTGGGCGCGGTATTCGGCGTCCAGCCGCAGCTCGTGCTCGGGGACCAGCAACTCGAACAGCCCGCCGTTGAGCACCAGCCCGGTGTCGCCCATGCGCACGCCACCGCGGTAGCGGCCCTCGCGTGCCCGGGTCAGGGCCTCGTCGGCCTTGAGGTCGCTTTCCAGGGTGCCCTGGCCGCAGAGGTGCAGCAGGTCGGGGTCGACCTGCTTGATGATCCAGCAGCGCGGGCGTTGCTTGCGAAACAGGCGCTTCAGCATGAGGGGATCCTGGAAGGGGCGCTTGACGGAGGGGGAGCGCCCGCCTGGCATCCATGTACGAAGTGGGCGACTCTAGCATGCCGGGAAGCCGGGAGGAAAGGTCCTGGGAATCATTCGTATTTTCCGGTTGCCACCCGGAATGAGGCTCACGCAGCGAAATGCCGGCCTTCGTGTAGGAGATCGATGACGGGGTAGGCAAGCCAATTTCCTATGCCGTGCTCAGCCTCCGCCTGTATCGGAGGCGCCGCTGGGCCGCTAGCATGGGAATCGCTCTTGGCGCTCTCATCCCCCGCAGCCTTGAGCCCCTTGCTTCGCTGCCCGCCGCCCTGGCGGGTTTTTTATGGATCATCGCCAGGCAGCGTGAAGCCGCGATGGGGCATCGGCTCGGGGCGAGGACCTCCGCCTCGAGCCGCGGGATGATCGCCGAGCTTCCCGCGTAGCCGAGGATCCGGCTTCCTCTGCGAGTGGCGCCTCCGGTATCGTGAGAGCGGTTATCGGACACGAGGAGTCGCCATGACCCCGGACAAGGATGCGCAGCCGCCCGGTGACGGGCCGAGGGAGAGGGGGCCGAGCCGCCGCGAGCGTGCCTTCGAGGCCTTCCTGTGGAAGAGCCGCCTGCTGGTGATGCTGGCGGTGGTGCCGAGCCTGCTTGGGGCGCTGGTGCTGTTCATCATCGGCACCCTGGACATCCTCGGGGTGGCCGTGGATGCGGTGACCTACTACCTGCTGGGCGGTACCCGGGACATCCACGACACCGTGGTGCCGAGCATCGTGCTGGCGGTGGACATCTACCTGGTGGCGATCGTGCTGCTGATCTTCGGGCTGGGCGTGTATCGGCTGTTCGTCTCGCCGATCGAGGCGGCGGAGGCCCACCCGGCCTCGAACCCGTTCAGCGTCAGCTCCTTCGACCAGTTGAAGGACAAGATCGCCCGGGTGGTAATCCTGGCGGTGATCATCGAGTTCTTCCGCGCCGTGGTGGATATCCGCTTCCAGTCACCGCTGGATGCGATCTACCTGGCGCTCTCGGTGCTGGCCCTGGCCGCCGCCCTCTACCTGATGAGCCGCGCGGAGCAGCATCATCATGATTGAGGCGGCTCAGACGTAGGGCAGGATGCGGCGCTGGGGGAGCCATTCCTTGCGCTTGCGCTTCGCCTTGGGCGCATCGTCTTCGAGGCGGGCCACCGGGCGGCTCCAGATGGTGAGGAAGCGTTCGGAGGAGCGCTGCCAACACCGCCGGGCGCCTGACGGCGCCAGTCGCGCAGCGGAGCTGCCCTCCTACGAGCCGAGCCACTACGCTGCCAACACCGCCGGGCGCCTGACGGTGCCAGTCGCGCAGCGGAGCTGCCCTCCTACGACTCGTGCCACCACGCTGTCAACACCGCCAGGCCCCCATGGTGGCTAGCTTGGCGCCTATTTCGGCGTATTCGCGGGGTCGGGCTACGCTGAGGGGGAAGCCACCAGGAGCCCGTGTCATGGATGACTTTCCCCGTATTCTCCACCACGGCGGCGCCGCCGGCGTCACCGGCAGCTGCCATCGCCTGCAAGTGGCCCCCGACCGGGCGGTGCTGATCGACTGTGGCCTCTTCCAGGGCCAGGACGCCGACCACCTGGACAGCCTCGAGCAGCACCGGGTGAGCTTCCCGATCGACGATGTCCTGGCGCTGGTGGTCACCCATGTACACATCGACCATATCGGCCGGCTGCCCTACCTGCTGGCGGCGGGCTACCGCGGGCCGATCCTCTGCTCGGTGCCCTCGGCACGCCTGCTGCCGCTGGTGATCGAGGATGCCCTGAAGATCGGCTTCACCCGCGACCGGGCGCTGATCGAGCGCTTCCTGCGGGAGGTGGAGGGGCGCCTGGTGGCGCTGGATTACCGCCGCTGGCACAGCCTGGTGGACGACGGGTGCCACCGGGTGCGGGTCAAGCTGCAGCGCGCCGGGCATATCCTGGGCTCCGCCTATGTGGAGCTGGACAGCCTGGACCGCGACACCGGCCGGACGCGGCGCACCCTGTTCTCCGGCGACCTGGGGGCGCCCCATGCGCCGCTGCTGCCGGCTCCCCGTGCGCCGTGGGGCTGCGACACCCTGGTACTGGAGAGCACCTACGGCAACCGCTTGCACGAGGACCGCCTGCACCGCCGCAGGAGACTCGAGGCGGCCATCGACCGGGCCCTGGCGGACGGCGGCAGCGTGGTGATCCCGGCCTTCAGCATCGGCCGCACCCAGGAGCTGCTCTACGAGCTGGAGACGCTGATCCACCGGGCACAGGACCGCCGCTGGCAGGAGCTGGAGATCGTCGTCGATTCACCCCTGGCGGCACGCTTCACCACGGTGTACCGCGAGCTGAAACCGTGGTGGGATGCCGAGGCGCGGCGTCGGCTGCGCGGCGGGCGGCATCCGCTGAGCTTCGATAATCTTTATACCGTTAGCTCCCATGAGGAGCACGAGCGTACCCTGGCCTACCTGGCCGACACTCATCGACCGGCGGTGGTGATCGCCGCCAGCGGCATGGTGAGCGGCGGCCGGGTGGTGAACTATCTCAAGCGCATGCTCGGCGACCCGCGTCACTGCGTGCTGTTCATCGGCTACCAGGGCGCGGGCACGCCGGGGCGCGACATCCAGCGCTACGGCCCGCGGGGCGGCTGGGTGAGGCTCGACGGCCAGCGCATCGATATCCGCGCCCGGGTGGAGACGGTCTCCGGCTACTCGGCCCATGCCGACCGCCAGGACCTGCTCAATTTCGTGCGCCGCATGCGCCGGCCGCCTGGGCACATCCGCCTGGTGCATGGCGACCCCGAGGCCCAGGCCGCCCTGCGCGAGGCCCTGCTGGCCTGGGCCGGGGAGAAGGGGCATGCCCTGGAGGTGTCGCTGGGATACGAGGTGGGGGGACGGCGATGACCGCTTGGCGTCGGGGAGTGGCGGTGGTGGGGCTGCTGGCCGGGCCGTTGTTGCTGCCGTACGGCTACTGGTTGGCTCCCATCCTGCTGGGCTGCCTGGCGGTGGTGCCGTGGCCCGGTGGCCGGCCGAGCCTGCGGCTCTCTCCGGCGCCGTGGGTCCTGCCGGCGGCGTCGCTCGGCCTGATGCTGGCCGGGGCAATCGCCGTGGCCCTGCACGATGGGTTCCGGGTGGTATTGCCGGTCCTCGTGGCGGCCCTACTGGGGGCGACTTGCCTGCCGGCGCTGACGGTATTGCGGCCGGGCGTTTCATGGTACTGGGCGGGCCTGGCCGCGACCGGCGTCGGCACCGGGGTCAGTGCCGTGTGGCAGCGCGGGTGGGAGGGCCACGGGCGGGCCCACGGCTTTCCGGGGGTCGATTCCATTCTCTACGGTGACCTGTCGCTGCTGGTGGGGGTGTGCTGCCTGGCCGGGTTGGCCTGGGCACGACACGTTCCGCATCGCGAGCCCTGGATGGCCCTGCTGCTGGCCGGTGCCGTCGGCGGGGCACTGGCCTCGGCACTCTCCGGGGCCCGCGGTGGCTGGCTGGCGCTACCCCTGGTGGCCTGGGTCTTCTATCTCGGCCACCGGTGGGGGTTGGCGCCGCACCGGCGCGGAGTGGTCGTGGGGCTGATGTTGCTGCTGCTGGCGGGGATGTTGCTGTGGCCCTCCAGTGGCGTCCAGCAGCGGCTGGGCAGGGCGGTCGACGAGACCCAGCGCTATGTCGCCGGCGAGGTGGGGGGATCGGTAGGCACGCGGCTGGAGATCTATCGTGGCAGTCTGCTGCTGATCGCCGAGGCGCCGCTGGCCGGACAGGGGCCGGCGGACTACTGGCCGGGCATGCAGCGCCTGATGGCCGAGGGGCATATCCGTTCATTGGCGCACCGTTACGAGCATGCCCACAACGACCTGCTCGATGCCTGGGTGCGCTATGGCCTGCCGGGCCTGCTGGCGGTGTTCGCGCTCTACCTGGCGCCGCTGCGGCGTTTCGTGCCCGCACTGCGCGCCGGCGAGCCGGGGCGTCGGGCCCTGGCCCTGGCCGGCACCCTGATCCCCGTCTGCTATTTCGCCTTCGGCCTCAGCTACTCCCTGTTCGCCTACCCGGTCGGCGTGGTCGCTTACGTCGGTTCGCTCTCCCTGCTGTGGTGGTTGCTGGGCGAGGATCCGGCAATCCCTTGAGTGAGCCCCGTGGCAAGTGCTCCCACGGGGGCTATGGTTAGCTCATGAGGCGGACATGCCACCGCCGGGGGAGGGCGCGATGACCGAGCCATTGACGGTAGCGGAGGTGTACCGGCCCTGCCCGGAGGAGACGTTCGCCTTCGCGGTGACCAGCGAGCTGGAATCGCTGGACCTGCTGAGCGGCCATGAGCGGGCGCGGGAGGCGCTGGCCTTCGGTACCGCCATCCGCAGCGACGGCTTCAACCTCTTCGTGCTGGGCCAGCCGGGCCACGGCAAGCACAACCTGGTGGGCCGCTACCTGGGCGAGCGTTCCCGCAACGAGGCCGTTCCTTCCGACTGGTGCTATCTGCACAACTTCGCCGACCCCTCGATGCCGCGCTACCTGTCGTTGCCGCCGGGCATGGGCCGCGAGTTGCGCGCCGACCTGGAGCTGCTGGTGGAGGAGTTGCGCGCCGCCATCCCCGCGGTGTTCGAGGGCGACGAGTACCAGAACCGCCTGCACGAGTTGAAGCAGGCGATGGGCGAGCGCCAGCGCGACGCCATCGAGGCGGTGCGTCGCGAGGCCCGCGAGCAGGGCGTGCTGCTGCTCTCCACCCCCAATGGCTTCACCTTCGCCCCGGCCGACGGCGAGCAGATGATGGCGCCGGAGGACTACGAGCGGCTGCCCCGGGAGGAGCGCGAGCGCATCGAGCATACGGTGGAGATCCTGCAGCGCAAGCTGGCCCGCGCGATACGCCGCATGCCGAGGCTCGCCAAGGAGCTGCGCGAACAGGTCCAGCGGCTCAACGAGGAGGTGCTACAGACGGTCATCGGGGCGCCCCTGGCCGAGCTGGAGGAGCGCTACGGCGAGCAGCAGGGGGTGCTGGACCACCTGGATGGTATCCGGCAGGCCATCGTGCAGCATGCCGAGTCGTTCGCCAGCGACGAGCCGGAGATCCCGCCGGAGGCGATCTTCAGCCGTTTCCCGCTCAACCTGCTGGTGGACAACGCCGACACCCAGGGCGCGCCGGTGATCTACCAGGACCTGCCGGGGCACCAGCACCTGGTGGGGCGCATCGAGCACCATGTGCACAACGGCACCCTGGTCACCGACTTCTCGCTGATCCGCCCCGGTGCCCTGCATCGCGCCAACGGCGGCTACCTGGTGCTGGACGCCAACAGCCTGCTCATCCAGCCCGGCGCCTGGGAGACCCTGAAGCGGGTGTTGCGCGCCGGCGAGATCCGCACCGAATCCCTGGAGCAGGCCTACGGGCTGATCAGCACCGTGACCCTGGAGCCCCGGCCGATCCCCCTGGACGTGAAGATCGTGCTGCTGGGCGAGCGGCTGTTCTACTACCTGCTGTGCGAGCATGATCCGGAGTTCCTGGAGCTGTTCAAGGTGCAGGTGGACCTGGAGGATGACCTGCCGTACAGCGACGAGCGCCTGGCGCTCTATGCCCGGATGATCGCCACCCTGGCCCGGGAGGCGGCGCTGCGGCCGCTGGATCGCAGCGGCGTGGCGGCGGTGATCGAGCGGGCCGGCCGGCTGGCCGAAGACCAGCAGCGGCTGACCGCCCGCCACCGCGAGCTCCATGACCTGCTGCTGGAGGCCGACCACTGGGCGGCGGTGGAGGACGCGGCGGTGATCGCCCGGGGCCACGTGGAGAAGGCGGTGGCCCAGCAGCTGTGGCGGGCCGGGCGGATTCGCGAGCGCAGCCACGAGCAGATCCTCCGGGGTACCCTGAGGATCGCCACCCAGGGCCGCGTGGTGGGGCAGGTGAATGGCCTGACGGTGCTGGCGATGGGCGGTTTCGCCTTCGGCCAGCCCATCCGCATCACCGCCACGGCCCGGCCCGGCGGCGGCCAGGTGGTCGACCTCGAGCGCGAATCGCGCCTGGGCGGGCGCGTCCACTCCAAGGCGGTGATGATCCTGGCGCGCTACCTGGCGGGGCGCTATGCCCGGGAGGCGCCGCTGTCGTTGTCGGCGAGCCTGGCCTTCGAGCAGTCCTACGGCGGCGTCGAGGGCGACAGCGCCTCGGTGGCCGAGGCGTGTGCGCTGGTCTCGGCCATCGCCCGGGTGGGGCTCGACCAGGCCTTCGCCGTCACCGGCTCGATCGACCAGTATGGCGGGGTGCAGGCGGTGGGCGGCGTCAACGAGAAGGTCGAGGGCTTCTTCGACGTCTGCCGGGCCCGCGGCGAGCTTGATGGCCAGGCGGTGATTCTGCCGGCGACCAACGTGGCGCACCTGATGCTCAACGGCGAGGTGCGCGAGGCCATCGCGGCGGGGCGCTTCCGGCTCTTCGCCATCCACCATGTCGACGAGGCGCTGGCGCTGCTGGCCGGCGAGGCCCCGGGCGAGCCCGACGACGACGGCAACTTCCCGCCGGAGAGCCTCAATGGCCGGGTGCAGGCGCGCCTGGCGTGCTTCCGCAAGGCGGTGAAGCGGGCCGGTGTGCCGCGCACCGAGCGCAAGGACGATGCCGATGAGTGAGCCGGGCATGCAGCGGGTGCTGGCCCTGCTGGACGACTCCCGCCCGGGGATCGCGGCCCTGGGGGCGGCGGCGGCGCTGGCCGAGCAGGCGCGTGTCGAGCTGGTGGCGCTGTTCGTCGAGGACCTCGACCTGCTGCACAGCGCGGCCTTCCCGTTCTCCCGCGAGGTGGGCGCCAGTACCGGCCTGGCCCGCCCGCTGTCGGCGGCGGAGCTGGAGACCCGCCTGACCCGCCAGGCGCGGCACATCGACCGGGCGCTGCGTCATGCCGTGGCGGGGCGCACGCTGCGCCATCGCCTGCAGGTGAGCCGCGGGCGGGTGGTGAGCGAGGCGTTGGCCGCGGTCGCCCCCGGCGACGTGCTGGTGCTGGGCAAGGCGGGGCCGTCGGCGCGCTGGGGCGCGCGGCTCGGCTCCACCAGTCGCCGGTTGCTGTTCGAGGCCCCCTGCACGGTGATGATCTGGGACGAGCGTCATGCGCTGACCCCGGGGCCGCTGCGCCACCTGCGCGGCGAGGCCCCGGCGCTGCCCTGGGGCGAGGCCCCGGCCGAGTCGCTGCGCCAGCATCCGCTGTTCAGCGGCCGCGAGGAACTCGTCCCCACCGGCGCCGCGGCCCTGGCGCGCAGCCTGGCCCACGCCCGCAGCGGCGCCCTGGTATTGACCCGCGCCACCCTGGGCCGCCTGATCGGCGAGGAGCCGGAGCTGCTGGCGCGATTGCCCATCCCGGTGGTGGTGGTGCCTTGACCCGTGACGTCCTTGTGATGCTAATACAGTGACCGGCCCGACAGGCCGGGTGGATCGTCCGGGACAGGAGAGAGCGTGATGATGATTCTGGGGTTCGTCGCCGGCCTGGCGTTGCTGATCGTCGGCGCCGAGGCGCTGGTGAGGGGGGCGTCCCGGCTGGCGGTGCGGGTGGGCATCTCGCCGTTGATCATCGGCCTGACGGTGGTGGCCTTCGGCACCAGCTCGCCGGAGCTGGCGGTGAGCCTGAAGGCGGCCTTCGACGATCAGGCCGCCATCGCCGTGGGTAACGTGGTGGGCAGCAACATCTTCAACGTGTTGTTCATCCTCGGCGTTGCGGCGCTGATCGTGCCGCTGGCGGTGGCGCCCCAGCTGATCCGCCTGGACATCCCGCTGATGATCGTGCTCTCGGTGCTGATGCTGGTGCTCTCCCTCGATGGCCTGGTGGGGCGCCTCGACAGCCTGCTGCTGGTGGCCGGCCTGGCGGCCTACCTGGTGTTCCTGTTCCTGCACAACCGCCGCGAGGCGGCGCCGGCCCTCGAGGTGGAGTCGCCGCCTCTGCCGCGCAACCTGGCCCTGGTGGTCGGCGGTCTGGCGCTGCTGGTGCTGGGTTCGCGCTGGTTCGTGGGCGCCGCGGTGGAACTGGCGGTCCGGCTGGGCATCAGCGAGCAGGTGGTCGGGCTGACGATCGTCGCCGCGGGCACCTCGATGCCCGAGGTGGTGACCTCGATCATCGCGGCGCTGCGCGGCGAGCGCGACATCGCGGTGGGCAACGTGGTGGGCAGCAACGTCTTCAATATCATGGGCGTGCTGGGCCTCACCGGGCTGCTGGCGCCGTCCGGCATTGCCGTCTCCGCGGCGATGCTGGGCTTCGACATGCCGGTGATGATCGCCGTGGCGCTGGCCTGCCTGCCGATCTGCCTGACCGGCGGGACGATCAGCCGCTGGGAGGGCGGGGTGCTGCTCGGCTACTACCTGGCCTACACCGCCTACCTGGTGCTGCAGGTGACCCACCACGACGCCCTGCAGGGCTTCGGCGCGGTGATGGTCTACTTCGTGCTGCCCCTCACGGCCCTGACGCTGGCGGTGCTGGTGGTGCAGGAGCGGCGCCGTCGGGCCTAGGCTTTATGGGACTTATCTCAATCAATGGGAAAAGTTGCTGTAGGAGGCCAGCTCTGCTGGGCGAATGGAGGCCGCAGGCCTCCTGTGGCGGCAACCACCCAACGCTGGAAACGCCGCCGGGCGCCTGCGGCGCCAATCGCGCAGCGGAGCTGCCCTCCTACTCACTGGCTTGATGTCCCAGTGCATGATCCGTCTTTGCCTTGTCTGGCCTTCGCTCGCCGGCTTCTCGGACAAAGCCTGGTCCACCCTTTATGGCACAATATCGGTTTGGCGAGACGAATGAGGAGCGTCGATGGCATACGTGCTGGTGATGGGCGGGTTGGCGCTGTCCGTGAGTTTCACCCTGGGCTGGGCGCTGTGGCGCCTGCTGCGCTGGATGCTGGGGTGGCTGTCGGGAGGGCCGAAGGCGCGTGGCAAGGCCAAGGTCAAGCCCAGGTCACGCCAGCCCAAGGCGGCACCCAAGCGGCAGGCCAAGGCGCCCGCGCGGGCCAGGCCCGCGCCGCGCCGGCCCTGGCGGCTGACTCGCTGGCTGGCCGGCCGCACCTCGGCACTGCCGCTGGCCAGCCTGACGCTGCTGCTCTATGCCTTCACGCGCCTGGCCGCCTTCGGCATGACCCGGCGCCCCCTGGAGGCGCCGGCGGGTTTCCATGCGCTGGTCGAGGGACTGGGCTGGGGGGCGGCCGTGCTGCTGGGAATGGCGCTGGTGCACCTGCTGGCGCGTTGGCGTTGCCATGGCGCGGAGTGAGGCTGGGCGAACCGCGGCCGGCACAGCGAGTCATAGGCTTTATCCGAAAACTGGCTGCGCTCGGCCATACGGCGTTAAAAATCGGCTCAAAGGCCTCATTTACACCCGGTAAACTCCGTCTTTTCACCGATTTTTGCCTAGTCTGGCCTTCGCTCGCCGACTTTTCCGACAAAGCCTAGGCCTGAATAGCCAACGAGGAGGGGCCCGTGCTAGCGAGTATCCAACGTTTCTTCCAGCAGGCCCTGGCCGAGCCCGAGGGCGCATCGGGCCAGGCGCCGAGCCTGCCACTGGCCGCCGCCGCGCTGCTCTGCGAGGTGATGCGCGCCGACTATCGGGTGACCTCAGCCGAGCTGAATGCGTTGCACCAGTTGCTCCACGATCATCTGTCCCTGGATGACGCGGAGATCGACCGGCTGATGGCGCTGGCCCGGGAGGAGGTCGAGAGCGCCGTGGACCACTACCAGTTCGTCAGCCTGATCAAGCAGCACTACGACTATCCGCAGCGCTACGAGCTGGTGCGCATGATGTGGCAGCTGGCCCTGGCCGACGGCGAGGGCCATCACCTGGAGGAGCATCGCATCCGCCAGCTGGCGGACCTGTTGCACGTCAGCCATGCCGACTTCATTCGCGCCAAGCTGGAGGCGCAGGGGCACGCCTGAGGGCGCCCCGCCCTCGTGCGGCGAGATAAGTCTCTGCCGAAGCGTATCAATTTAGTCCTTTATCTTTATTGTGCGCGCGAATTCAGAAAACAAGACTGCCTTCTGGCGGATATCATGAAGATCTATCTGTTCCCTGGAGGTGGTGGTGATGTCCCGTGAGATCGTCGTTCTGGGTGCCGGCATGGTCGGCGTGTCGGTGGCCTGGCATCTGGTGCGCCAAGGCCATGCGGTGACCCTGGTGGATCGCCGCGAACCGGGTCGCGAGACCTCCTTCGGCAACGCCGGGATCATCCAGCGCGAGGCGGTGCGGCCTTACCCTTTCCCGCGCGATCTCGGCACCCTGATGCGGGTGCTGCCCAACCGCGAGGTGGATATCCGCTATCGCCCCACCGGGATGGTCGGTGCCGCCAGCCCGCTGTTCCAGTACTGGCTGAACTCGGGCAAGTCACGCTATTCGCGCATCGTGCCGGAATACGCCTCGCTGATCATGCGCTGCCTGGATACCCATGCGCCGATGGTCGAGGCGGCGGGGGCCGATCACCTGGTGCGCCGGGATGGCTGGCTGGAGCTCTACCACACCCGCAAGCCCCTCGAAGAGCGCCTGGTGGACGCCAGGGAGAACGCCGAGCGCTTCGGGGTCGAGTATGAGGTGCTGGATGCGGCGGGGCTCTACGCCAAGGAGCCGCACCTCAAGCCGGGCCTGGTGGGGGCGATCCACTGGACGCAGCCCTGGACCGTGGCGGATCCCGGCGCCCTGGTCATGGCCTATGCCGAGCACTTCCAGCAGCAGGGGGGGCGTTTCCTCCAGGCCGGAGTGCAGGGGGTGGAGAAGGGCGGCAAGGGCTGGAAGATCGCCACCGACGCCGAGGCGCTCGAGGCCGACCAGGTGGTGGTGGCCATGGGCCCATGGAGCGGCAGTTGGTTGTCCGGGCTGGGGATCTCCGTGCCGCTGTTCGTCAAGCGTGGTTATCACATGCACTACGCCAGCGCGGACGAGAACGCCAGACTCAACCACTGGATCATGGATGCCGAAACCGGCTTCCTGCTCGAGCCGATGCGTGCCGGCATCCGCCTGACCACCGGCGCCGAGCTGGCCGACCTGGATGCGCCTCCCAGGTACCAGCAGCTCAAGGCCGCGGAGCGGGCGGCCCGCGGGATCTACCCGCTGGGCGAGCGCCGCGACCCCGAGCCCTGGAAGGGCGCGCGGCCCTGCCTGCCGGACATGAAGCCGGTGATCGGGCCGGCGCCGGGCCAGGATGGCCTGTGGCTGGCCTTCGGCCATGGCCACCAGGGCTTCACCCTGGGGCCGGTGACCGGTCTGCTGCTGAGCCAGATGATGGCCGGCGAGACGCCCGAGGTGGACATGACGCCCTTTCGCGTCGATCGCTTCTGACGGGGTCAACCCCTGGCCTTGCGCCGGCAGTGGATGTGGTGCAAGGCCAGCTTGATCAGCAGGGTGACCACGAAGACCAGCCAGCCGGCGGTGGCCACGATGTTGAACAGCAGCATCTTGTGCTGGCCGTTCATGGGGGCGATCAGGTTCTCGATGAGGACGGCCATCAGGAAGGCCAGGGTGAGCGGCAGGGCGAGGATGTGCATCCACATCTCGGTGCGCCGCTTGCGCACGCGATAGCGCCGCAGCATCACGCGTATCGGCCGATGGACGAAACTGACCAGCACCATGGTGCCCAACAACAGCAGGGACGCCAGGGTGGGTTCGACGCTTCCGATGCGGGCCGACAGGCTGATCGACCAGTACACCACCAGCCACATGAAGCCGGCCAGGATAGCGAGCAGGTCGGCGTAGTGGCGTACCTTGGGCATGTCGTCTCCCTCGTTTGAATTGCCGGCATGATACGGATTTCAGCGGCGGGTGACGAGCTTGCACATCCGGTATACTGGTCGCCAGTTCCGAACGCCAACCGCCGATACAGGATTCGCCGTGACCTCACTGACCCTGACCCGCCCCGACGACTGGCATCTCCACCTGCGCGACGGCGAGGCGCTCGCCGCCGTGACGGGAGCCTCGGCCCGGCAGATGGGCCGTGCCATCATCATGCCCAACCTCAAGCCGCCGGTGACCACCACCGAGCAGGCGCGGGCCTATCGGCAGCGGATCCTGGCGGCGCTGCCCGAGGGCAGCCGCTTCGAGCCGCTGATGACCCTCTACCTCACCGACGACACCCCGGCCGAGGAGATCGAGCGGGCCCACGCCAGTGGCCTGGTCCAGGCGGTGAAGCTCTATCCGGCCGGGGCCACCACCAACTCGGCGTCCGGGGTGACCGACCTGGCCCATTGCGACGCCGCCATCGGCGCCATGGCACGGCTGGGCATGCCGCTGCTGGTGCACGGCGAGGTGACCAGTGCCGAGATCGACATCTTCGACCGCGAGGCGGTGTTCATCGAGCGGGTGATGAAGCCGCTGCTGGAGCGTCACCCGGACCTCAAGGTGGTGTTCGAGCACATCACCACGGCGGATGCCGCCGAGTTCGTGGCCAGCGCGCCGAGCAGCGTGGGGGCCACCATCACCGCCCACCACCTGCTGTTCAACCGCAACCACATGCTGGTGGGCGGCATCCGTCCGCACTACTACTGCCTGCCGATCCTCAAGCGCGAGCGCCATCGCGAGGCGCTGCTGGGCGCGGCCACCTCGGGCAACCCGAAGTTCTTCCTCGGCACCGACAGCGCGCCGCATGCCCAGGGCGACAAGGAGAGCGCCTGCGGCTGCGCCGGCGCCTATACCGCCCCGGCGGCCATCGAGCTCTACGCCACCGCCTTCGAGCAGGCCGGGGCGCTGGATCGCCTGGAGGGCTTCGCCAGCCACCATGGCCCGGACTTCTACCGCCTGCCGCGCAACGCCGACAGCGTCACCCTGGTGCGCGAGCCCTGGCGGGTGCCCGAGTCGCTGCCCTACGCCGATGGCCAGCGCATCGTGCCGCTGCTGGCCGGCGAGACGCTGGAGTGGAGGCTACAGGGGGGGTGAACCGGCTCGGCCCGTGGATTGTTAAATGCATCATAAAAGTTGCTATACTTGGGTAAATGCAACTTATATGGTGCTTTCATGCCGATCCATGATGAGCTCAAGCGCCGGCGGCAGGCGCTTTCCCTGACCCAGGAGCAGCTCGCCGGTCGCATCGGTATGACCCGTCAGCAGTACCAGCGCCTTGAGCGGGGCGGCAATCCGCGCCTGGATACCTTGATCCAGGCGGCGGATGGCCTGAATACCCGCCTGGTGTTGGTCCCGATAGAGAAGTGGCATGCCGTCAAGGCGCTGCTCGAGGGAGAGCCCGCGGCCGGTACCCCGCTCGATGTCGATCCCTGGCAGGGCCTGCTCGACGACGAGGATAGCGACCATGGTCGATGAGCCGGTCGAGATGCTGGAGCTGTCCCTGCATGGCCGGCGGGTGGCCTATCTGGCCGGCTATCGGGGAGGGCGCAATGTCCTGGTATTCGATGATGCCTGGCGCCTCGATCCCGAACGCGCGACGCTGACGTTGACATTGATGCCGGGGTTTCCGCGGGCCAATGCGCTCATGCAGTCGCCCTGGATTCGCCGCCAGCGGTTGCATCCCTGGCTGTCCAACTTGTTGCCCGAAGGGGCGCTCCGGGAATGGCTGGCCACCAGGCTCAAGGTTCACCCCGATAACGAGTTCCCGTTGTTGGCTCGGCTCGGCCTCGACCTGCCCGGAGCGCTGGTGGCAACGCCGGTCGCTCCGGGGGACATGCCGGATTGGGTGCTCTCCCATCGTCGCAGCGTGACCCCCTCGCCGCGCCAGGCGCCCGGCGGCGAAGGCTTTTCGCTGGCCGGGGTACAGATGAAGTTCTCCATGCAGGAGCGCGATGGACGGTTCCGGATGGGCGACGGTGCCCCCGGGGACTGGATCGTCAAGCCGCCATCGGCTCGCCATAGAAAGGTGCCCGAGAACGAGTACACCGCCATGCGGCTGGCCGAGAAGGCCGGGGTCGAGATACCCGACATCCGGCTGATTCCCCTGGAGAGGCTGGAGGGCGTGCCGGCCCTCAACCTGCCACGGGAAGCGCATGCCTACGCCATCCGCCGCTTCGATCGCGAGGGTGGGGAGCGGGTCCATGCCGAGGACATGGCGCAGGTGCTGTTCTGCTATCCCCACGAGAAATATGATGGCCCAAGCTATGAGCAGATCGGGCGTCTGCTGCGGGAGTTCACCGGCGACGGCCACGCCGCGGCATGCGCCCTGGCGAGGCGGCTGCTGGTCAACCTGCTGTTGGCCAACGGGGATGCCCACCTGAAGAACTGGAGTCTCTACTATCCGGACGGGAAGCTCCCCTCCCTGGCACCCGCCTATGACATCGTCACGACGCGTGCCTATATCCCGGACGAGCATCAGGCGGCACTCAACCTGAATGGCCGCAAGTCATGGTATCGGATCGAGCGGGACGACTTCCGGCACTGGTCGCGGAAGGTGGGGATGGCCTGGCCGGCCATACGGCAGGTACTCGATGAGACCCTGGAACTGGCCCGCGCTTCTTGGCCAGAAGAGCTCGAGGCATTGCCGATGGATGGCGCCCACAAGGCGGTGTTGAAAGAGCACTGGCGCCAGCTTCCCCGGGAGTGGCGGATTCTCTGAGTCGACGACCATGGTAGCCTTTTTGGGGCACCGCCAGCGCTGGGGTTACGCCATTTCCGTGGCGGTCTCGATCCGGGCCAGCCGTGCCACCATGGCTTCCACCATGCGCGAGGAGTGCCGGGCGGCCTTGTCCAGGAACTGCTCGAAGGAGAGATGGTTGTCGCCGCCGCCGGCGATGTCGGAGAGGGCGCGGATCACCACGAAGGGGCAGTCGTAGAGGTGGCAGGTCTGGGCGATGGCCGCGGCCTCCATCTCGGCGGCGAGCATGGTGGGGAAGCGCTCGCGGGTCTTCGATACCAGCTCGGGGCAGGCCATGAAGACGTCGCCGGTGGCGATCAGGCCCTCGGCGACCCTCACTTCCCCGAGAGCCTCGACGCTCTCGCGGGCGATGGCCACCAGCCGCGGGTCGGGGTGGTAGGCCGCCGGCATCTGCGGCACCTGGCCGTGCTCGTAGCCGAACACCACGGCGTCCACGTCGTGGTGGCGGACCTCGCTGGAGACCACCACGTCGCCGATCTCCAGCCCCTCGCCGAAGCCGCCGGCGGAACCGGTGTTGATGACCGCCTCGGGCCGGTACATGTCCAGCAGCAGGGTGGTGCCCACGGCGGCGTTCACCTTGCCGATCCCCGATTGCAGGATCACCATCTCGACGCCATGCAACATGCCGCTGTGGAAGGTCGAGCCGACATGGGTGCGGGTCTCGCGCCCCTCGAGCCGGGAGGCCAGGCGCTCGACCTCCTGGCTCATGGCGCCGATGATGCCGATGCGTTTCATGCGAACACCCGGGTCCACTCGTCGCGCTTGGCCAGGAAGCCGCGGGCGATCGCCTGGGCGCCCTCCAGGCTGTGGCTGGCCGCCCAGCCGCACTGCATCTCGTTGCAGGCCGGCACCTCGGTGGCCTCGAGCACGTCCTTCAGGGTGCCTTCCAGCAACTCGAGCACGCCCGCGTAGTCGTCGTGGTTGATCATCGCCACGTAGAAGCCGGTCTGGCAGCCCATGGGGCTGATGTCGACCACCTTGTCGGAGTGGTTGCGCGACAGCTCGGCCATCAGGTGCTCGAGGGAGTGCAGGGCGGGCATCTCCATGTGCTCGCGGTTGGGCTGGCAGATGCGCATGTCGTACTTGTGGATGGTGTCGCCGTGCTCGCCGGTCTTGATGTCGGCGAGGCGCACGTAGGGCGCCTTCACCTTGGTGTGATCCAGGTTGAAGCTTTCGACGTTCATCTTGTCGCTCATCGACGGGCCTCGCGAGTCGGTGGAAAAACAGCGGGATATTCTATCGGAGTGCGACGAAAGGTGCACGAGCGGCGGCACGGCTGGTTAGGTCGTGGCGTCGTGGATATCGGCGGCCTGCAGGGTGTTCTCCAGCAGGGTGGCGACGGTCATGGGGCCGACGCCACCGGGCACCGGGGTGATCCAGCCGGCGCGGCGGGACGCGGCAGCGAAGTCCATGTCGCCCACCAGGCGGCCGTCGTCGTGGCGATTGATGCCCACGTCGATGACGATGGCGCCTTCCTTGACCCAGTCGCCCTTGACCAGCCCCGGCTTGCCCACGGCCACCACCAGCAGGTCGGCACGCCGCACCTGTGCTTCCAGGTTGCGGGTGAAGCGGTGGCAGACGGTGGTGGTGCAGCCGGCCAGCATCAGCTCCAGGGCCATGGGACGGCCGACGATGTTGGAGGCGCCGACCACGGTGGCGTCCAGCCCGCGCACCGCCAGGCCACTGTGCTCGAGCAGCGTCATCACGCCCTTGGGGGTGCAGGGGCGCAGCAGCGGCATGCGCTGGGCGAGCCGGCCGAGGTTGTAGGGGTGGAAGCCGTCCACGTCCTTGTCGGGGTGGATGCGCTCGAGGATCGGGCGTGCGTCCATATGCTCGGGCAGGGGGAGCTGGACGAGGATGCCGTCCACCCTCGGGTCCGCGTTCAGGCGATCGACCAGGGCCTCGAGGTCCGCTTGGCTGGTGTCGACGGGCAGCTGGTGACGGAAGGACTCGATGCCGGCCTCGAGGCAGGCGTTGTGCTTGTTGCGCACGTAGACCGCGGAGGCGGGATCCTCGCCGACCAGCACGACGGCAAGCCCCGGCGCCCTGCCTCCGGCCTCGCGGCGCGCCTGCACCTGGCGGGCGACCTGCTGGCGAACACGGGCGGCTATGGCTTTGCCATCGATCAGTTGCGCGGTCATCGAGGGTCCTCTGGATCTGCCTGGGAGAATGGAGGCGTGATTTTCGCATGCCGGGGCGCCGAAACAAAGCGCCGCCGGGGCCCGCTCTCTTGACCGCCCGGGAAAGTCACGTAGAATACGCAGCGCTCGACGAGGCCCCTGCGGCGGCGTCCAGCCAGTAGTTTGCCGGCGGAGTGTAGCGCAGCCTGGTAGCGCGCCTGCTTTGGGAGCAGGATGTCGGGGGTTCGAATCCCTCCACTCCGACCACAACTCCTTGATTGATTTGATGAAATTTGAATCATGGGGTTGCGGCCAGGCGACCTGGAACGTAGAATGCGCCCATAGCTCAACCGGATAGAGCAACGGCCTTCTAAGCCGTAGGTTGCAGGTTCGAGTCCTGCTGGGCGCGCCATCCTGGTGCAGGCATGGCGGTCAGGCAGGCCGGTTATGAGCGGTATGTCGTAGTGGTGGATGTAGCTCAGTGGTAGAGCCCCGGATTGTGGCTCCGGTGGTCGTGGGTTCGATCCCCATCATCCACCCCATCTCGACATCGCCCACCGGTATCAAGGCAGTGGTGGATGTAGCTCAGTGGTAGAGCCCCGGATTGTGGCTCCGGTGGTCGTGGGTTCGATCCCCATCATCCACCCCACTCCTTGAACCTTCCCCTCGATCTTTTTTCCGTTGCTGTTGTCGATATGACGCGGGCCCCCAGGGTCGGCGCCGTTGGCGTTTCCGCAGGGCGACGCCCCGGCGATGGGCCTTGTATTACGCCGCGGCGCCCCCATGTCATGGGGCACGGCGCTTGCCAGTGCCGGGCGGGCTTCTTAAAATCAGCCCCTTGACCCTTTCCACGCATTCAACGCCCCCAGTCGGTAGAGGACCATTCATGCAAGTTTCCGTCGATACGACCTCCCAGATCGAACGCCGCATCACCGTGCAGGTGCCGGCCGCCGAGGTCGACGAGGCCGTCAACGCCCGTCTCAAGGATGCCGCCAAGAACGTTCGCCTGGACGGCTTCCGCAAGGGCAAGGTGCCGATGTCGGTGATCCGTCAGCGCTACGGCAGCGACGTGCGCAACGAAGTGGTGGGCGAAGTGATGCGCGAGCGCTACGTGCGCGCCATCTCCGAGAACGAGCTCAACCCGGCGGGCTTCCCGCAGATCGAGGCCACCGTCAACGAGGCGGGCAAGGACCTGGAGTTCGTCGCCACCCTGGAGGTCTATCCGGAGATCGAGTTGGCTTCCATCGAGGGCACCGAGGTGGAGCGGCCGGTGGTCGAGGTGACCGACGCCGACGTCGACGAGATGATCGAGACCCTGCGCAAGCAGAATGCCTCCTGGGAGGAGGTGGAGCGGGCCGCCGAGGATGGCGACCAGGTCACCATCGACTTCCAGGGCTTCCTCGGCGACGAGCCGTTCGAGGGTGGCAGTGCCGAGGGTCATGAGCTGGTGCTGGGTTCCAACAGTTTCATCCCCGGCTTCGAGGAGCAGCTGGCGGGGGTCAGGGCCGGTGAGGAGAAGGAGCTCCAGGTCACCTTCCCCGAGGACTACCAGGCCGAGAACCTGGCCGGTCAGGAAGCGACCTTCAAGGTCAAGGTCCAGGCGGTGAAGGCCCAGGCCCTGCCCGAGGTGGATGCCGAGTTCGTCGAGCGCTTCGGCGTCGAGGACGGCGATCTCGACAAGTTCCGCGCCGAGGTCAAGAAGAACATGACCCGCGAGGCCGACCAGGCCGTCGACAACCGCGTCAAGCAACAGGTGCTCGGTGCCCTGCAGAAGGCCAACGAGATTCCCGTGCCCCAGGCGCTGATCCAGCAGGAGACCGACGGCCTCAAGCGCCAGGCGGCCCAGCAGTTCGGCCTGGGTGAGGACTTCGATGTCTCCCAGCTGCCCGACGAGCTGTTCGCCGAGCAGGCCAGGAGCCGCGTCGAGATCGGCCTGCTGCTGGCCCAGGTGATCAAGTCGAGCGAGCTCGAGGCCGGCGACGACGAGATCCGCGCCAAGGTCGAGGAACTGGCCGATCAGTATCAGGAGCCCGAGCAGGTCGTCGAGTACTACATGAGCAATGACCAGATGAAGACTCAGGTCAAGTCGGCCATCCTCGAAGAGAAGGCGGTCGACAAGCTGCTCGAGCAGGCCAGCGTCCAGGACGTGACCATGAGCTACCAGGAGGTCCTGGCCGCCGCCCAGCAGCAGACCGAGGCCGACGACGAGGAGGAGGGCAGCGAGGCCGGCGAGCAGGAGAGCAACGCCTGAGCCGGTTCCTCGATCCTGCCCGTGCTCCGGTCCGCGCCGGGTCACGGGCGACTCCCCGCTTCCATACATCGGATGCAAGGACATCACACTGATGAGCAACGAGTTCGATATCCAGAACGCCGGCGGCCTGGTGCCGATGGTGGTCGAGCAGAGCGCCCGCGGCGAGCGGGCCTACGACATCTATTCCCGCCTGCTCAAGGAGCGTGTGATCTTCCTGGTGGGTCCGGTGGAAGACTACACGGCCAACCTGGTGGTGGCGCAGCTGCTGTTCCTGGAGTCCGAGAATCCGGACAAGGACATCCACCTCTACATCAATTCGCCGGGCGGTTCGGTGACCGCGGGCATGTCGATCTACGACACCATGCAGTTCGTCAAGCCCGACGTCTCCACCGTGTGCATCGGCCAGGCGGCGAGCATGGGCGCGCTGCTGTTGGCCGGCGGTGCGGCGGGCAAGCGTTTCTGCCTGCCCAACTCGCGGATGATGATCCACCAGCCGCTGGGCGGCTACCAGGGCCAGGCCTCGGACATCGAGATCCACACCAAGGAGATCCTCGGCATCCGTGATCGCCTGAACCATATCCTGGCCCACCACACCGGCCAGGACATCGAGACAATCGCCCGTGATACCGACCGTGACAACTTCATGGATGGCAAGCAGGCCTCGGAATACGGCCTGATCGATGCCATGCTGGATAAGCGGCCGACATCCTGATAGCGTGAAATCCATCACGCCCTGATCGTTCCCGGCGGCTGCGGCCGCCGTTGTGAGCCCGGTGGTACCCCTCGAGGCGGTCGCCACCACCATGAAATGAGGTATGCGAATGGCCGACGGCAAAGGCAAGGACGAAGGCGGCAAGCTGCTGTACTGCTCGTTCTGCGGCAAGAACCAGAACGAAGTGCGCAAGCTGATTGCCGGTCCGTCCGTGTATATCTGCGATGAGTGTGTCGACCTCTGCAATGACATCATTCGCGAGGAGGTGCTCGATGCCGATGCCGAGACCGACGAGGAGCGGCTGCCCGTTCCCCGCGAGATTCGTCACACCCTCGATGACTATGTGATCGGCCAGGACCGCGCCAAGATGGTGCTCTCCGTGGCGGTCTACAACCACTACAAGCGTCTGCGTTCCGAGGTGAAGAACGAGGACGTGGAGCTGGGCAAGTCGAACATCCTGCTGATCGGTCCCACCGGCAGCGGCAAGACGCTGCTGGCCGAGACCCTGGCGCGGCTGCTCAACGTGCCCTTCACCATCGCCGATGCCACCACCCTCACCGAGGCGGGTTACGTCGGCGAGGATGTCGAGAACATCATCCAGAAGCTGCTGCAGAAGTGCGACTACGATGTGGAGAAGGCCGAGCGCGGCATCGTCTACATCGACGAGATCGACAAGATCTCGCGCAAGTCGGACAACCCCTCCATCACCCGCGACGTCTCGGGCGAGGGCGTGCAGCAGGCGCTGCTCAAGCTGATCGAGGGCACCACCGCCTCGGTGCCGCCCCAGGGCGGGCGCAAGCACCCCCAGCAGGAGTTCCTGCAGGTCAACACCGGCAACATCCTGTTCATCGTCGGCGGCGCCTTCGCCGGCCTGGACAAGGTGATCCGCGACCGCACCGAGAAGGGCGGCATCGGCTTCAATGCCGAGGTCAAGAGCAAGGACGAGACCAAGGGCGTGGGCGACGTGCTGGCCAGCATCGAGCCCGAGGACCTGGTCAAGTTCGGCCTGATTCCCGAGTTCGTGGGGCGCCTGCCGGTCATCGCGACCCTCAGCGAGCTCACCGAGGATGCCCTGATCCAGATCCTCACCGAGCCCAAGAACTCGCTGATCAAGCAGTACGCCAAGTTGTTCGAGATGGAGGGCGTGGAGCTGGAGTTCCGTGAGGACGCCCTGCGGGCGGTGGCGGGCAAGGCGATGGCCCGCAAGACCGGTGCCCGCGGCCTGCGTTCCATCCTCGAGTCGGTGCTGCTCGACACCATGTACGAGATTCCTTCCCTGGAAGGGGTGAGCAAGGTAGTGATCGACGCCTCCGTGATCGCCGGCGAGAGTGAGCCGTTGCTGATCTACTCGCAGCAGCAGGAAGCCGCCAGCGACGGCACCGACGGCTGAGCCGTCGGGCCCTCGGGCCCCGGGCGGGAGCGTCCCGTCTCCAGGCGTCGGCCGCGTGGCCGGCCGGAGGCGCGGCGGCGCTCCCGCCTTTTTGATGTCTTGCAAAGTGGCCAGGGTGCCCCCACCCCCATAGGTAATTCCACCGTACTTGTCTTGAGGAACGTCTGCGATGCAGCAGAACGCCGAACAGACCCTGAGTCTGCCCCTTTTGCCGCTGCGGGACGTGGTCGTCTACCCGCAGATGGTCATCCCGCTGTTCGTCGGCCGGGAGAAGTCCATCGAGGCCCTCGAGGCGGCCATGAGCGCCGACAAGCGGGTGCTGCTGGTCGCCCAGCGCGAGGCCAGCAAGGATGATCCCGACCGCGGCGACCTCTTCGCCATCGGCACCGTGGCCGAGATCATGCAGCTGCTCAAGCTGCCCGACGGCACCGTCAAGGTGCTGATCGAGGGCATGTCGCGTGCCGACCTGGGCGAACTCCATGCCGGCGAGTCCTACACCCGCGCCGATGCCGTGCTGCGCGAGAGCGTGCCGCTCACCGAGCGCGAGCAGGAGGCGCTGGTGCGCGTGCTGCTCAACCAGTTCGAGCAGTACGTGAAGATGTCGAAGAAGGTGCCCAACGAGGTGCTCAACTCGCTCTCCGGCATCGAGGACCCGAGCCGCCTGGTGGACACCATCTGCGCCCACCTGTCGCTGAAGATCGACGACAAGCAGCAACTGCTGGAGATGGACCGGGTGCGCGATCGCATCGAGCACCTGATGGCGCTGATCGAGTCCGAGATCGACCTGCTGCAGGTGGAGAAGCGCATCCGCTCGCGGGTCAAGGACCAGATGGAGAAGTCCCAGCGCGAGTACTATCTCAACGAGCAGATGAAGGCCATCCAGAAGGAGATGGGCGAGCTCGAGAACGTGCCCAACGAGGCCGAGAAGTACGAGAAGGCCATCGAGGAATCGGGCATGCCCAAGGAGGCCCATGACAAGGCCGTCCAGGAGCTGGGCAAGCTGAAGATGATGTCGCCCAACTCCGCCGAGGCCACGGTGGTGCGCTCCTACCTGGACTGGCTGGTCTCGGTGCCCTGGAAGAAGCGTACCCGGATACGCCACGACCTGCGTCACGCCCAGCAGGTGCTCGATGAGGACCACTACGGCCTCGATGAGGTCAAGGCGCGCATCCTCGAGTACCTGGCCGTGCACAAGCGGGTCAAGAAGCTCAAGGGGCCGGTGCTGTGCCTGGTGGGCCCCCCGGGGGTGGGCAAGACCTCGCTGGGGCAGTCCATCGCCCGGGCCACCAACCGCAAGTACGTGCGCCTGGCGCTGGGCGGGGTGCGCGACGAGTCCGAGATCCGCGGTCATCGCCGCACCTACATCGGCTCGCTGCCCGGCAAGATGATCCAGCGCATGACCAGGGCCGGGGTCAAGAACCCGTTGTTCCTGCTCGACGAGGTGGACAAGATTGGCATGGACTACCGCGGCGATCCGGCCTCGGCGCTGCTCGAGGTGCTGGATCCCGAGCAGAACGACACCTTCAGCGACCACTACCTGGAGCTGGACTACGATCTCTCCGAGACGCTGTTCATCTGCACCGCCAACTCGATGAACATCCCGGGGCCGCTGCTCGATCGCATGGAGGTGATCCGCCTGCCCGGCTACACCGAGGACGAGAAGCTGGCCATCGCCAAGCGTTACCTGGTGCCCAAGCAGCTCAAGGCCAACGGCTTCAAGGACGAGGAGCTGGCGTTCTCCGACGAGGCGCTGCTGGAACTGATCCGCTACTACAGCCGTGAGGCCGGGGTGCGTGAGCTGGAACGCCAGATCGCCAAGGTGTGCCGCAAGGTGCTGCGCGAGCGCCTCGAGAAGGAGAGCCAGGAGGGCGCCCAGGCGCCGCTGCTGCTGGCCGCGGCCGACATCGAGGACTATGCTGGGGTGCGCCGCTACAGCTACGGCCTGGCCGACCAGGAGGATCAGGTGGGGCGTGTCACCGGCCTGGCCTGGACCTCGGTGGGTGGCGAGCTGCTCAATATCGAGTCGGTGGTGACTCCGGGCAAGGGGCGCATCAACAAGACCGGCTCGCTGGGCGACGTGATGAAGGAGTCGGTGAGCGCCGCCCAGACGGTGGTCCGCGCCCGGGCGCTCAAGTTCAACATCGACCCCGAGCGCTTCGAGAAGGAGGACCTGCACATCCACGTACCCGAGGGGGCCACGCCCAAGGACGGTCCCAGCGCCGGCATCGCCATGGTGACCGCCATGGTGTCGGCCTACACCGGGCGTCCGGTGCGTTGCGACGTGGCCATGACCGGCGAGGTCAACCTGCGTGGCGAGGTGCTGCCGATCGGCGGCCTGAAGGAGAAATTGCTGGCCGCCCGGCGCGGTGGTATAAAGACCGTGCTGGTGCCAGAGGAGAACCGTCGGGACCTCAAGGAGGTACCGGATAACATCAAGGATGCTCTGGACATCAGGCCGGTTCGCTGGATCGATGAGGTGCTGGAGGTGGCATTAGAGAAAAGGACTGAGACCTCCGAGGGGGAATCCCGGTCCGAGGATACCGCCTCACCCCAGTCGATGATCAGCACGCACTGACGATATTTTCCCCATCATCCCGGTAGTGAAAGCCCGGTATGGTGGGGTTTCGCGCGGTACTTTGCTTGACAGTGCTTTCATCGCATTGCTATAAATTGGCGCATGCTGTGATCGCGCCTGTCGGTAGAAAGCCGCGTCGATTAGAGCCAATTTCCGAAAACGTCAAGGGGTGAAGTGTGAACAAATCCGAGCTGATCGAAGCCATCGCCGCGTCTGCCGACATTCCGAAGGCCGCCGCTGCCCGCGCATTGGATGCCATGGTCGATGCCGTGACCGACAGCCTGAAGAAGGGAGACAGCGTTTCCCTGGTCGGCTTCGGTACCTTCCAGGTCAAGGAGCGCGCCGCCCGCACCGGTCGCAACCCGCAGACCGGCCAGCCGATCGAGATCAGCGCTGCCAAGGTGCCGAGTTTCAAGGCCGGCAAGGCGCTCAAGGATTCCGTCAACTGAGAGACGCGCGCCGCCCGCGCCGCTGACGGTTGATCTTTCTACAGGCGCATCGCCCTCGGCGGTGCGCCTGTCTTCGTTATTATCAACTCTTCCGAGGCCTGCATGCTGCAAAGTATTCGTGACCGCTCCCGGAGCTGGGGAGCCAAGATCATCGTCGGGGCCGTGGTCGTGGCCATGGCACTGTTCGGCGTGGAGTCGCTGGTGGGACTGTTCGGAGGCGGTGGTGACGATATCGCCGAGGTCAACGGCGAGCCGATCACCCGCCAGCAGCTGGAGATGTCGGTGCAGCGGGCCATCCGCAGCGGCCAGGTGCCGCCGGAGCAGGAGCGCCAGTTGCGTGCCGAGATGCTCGACCAACTGATCACCGAGCGCCTGCTGACCCAGTTCGTCGACGACGGTGGCCTGCATCTCTCCGAGGACCAGCTCGACCAGGTCATCGTCAACCTGCCGGAGTTCCAGGATCAGGAGGGGCGCTTCGACCGCGAGCTGTTCCGCAGCCGCCTGGCCAGCGCCGGCTATACGCCGGTGGGGTTCCGCGAGCAGCTGCGCGGCGACATGAAGCAGCAACAGCTTCAGCAGGGCCTCGTGTCCAGTGAGTTCACCCTGCCCGACGAGCGGGAGACCCTGGCGTCGCTGCAGCGCCAGACCCGGACCTTCCGCTATGCCGCCCTGAGCGAGTCGATGATCGACGACGAGGTGCAGGCCGGCGACGAGGCGATCCAGCGTTACTACGACGAGCATCGGGACGATTATCGGCGTCCCGAGCAGGTGCGCCTGAAGTACGTGCTGATCGACCGCCAGGCGATGGCCGAGGAAATGGAGATCGACGAGGAGGCGCTGCGTGACGCCTGGCAGGAGCGGACCGCCGACGCCGACCGCCGCCTCTCGCACATCATGCTCACCTACGGCGAGGAGCGCAGCCGCGAGGAGGCCGTGGCCGAGCTCGAGGCCGTCCAGGAGCGCCTGGCCGATGGCGAGGCGTTCGCCGACCTTGCCGCCGAGGTCTCCGACGACACCGTCTCCGCCGAGCAGGGCGGCGACCTGGGGGTGGTGAGCCGCGGCTTCTTCGGCGAGGCCTTCGACGAGGCGGCCTTCGCCCTCGGCGAAGGCGAGGTATCGGATATCGTCGAGACCGACAACGGCCTGCACCTGCTGAAGGTCACCGGCCTGGAGCGCGAGTCCTTCGAGTCGATGCGCGACGAACTGCGCCGGGACCTGGCGCTGTCCGAGGTCGATGGGGAGTTCAACGACAAGGTGCAGCGCCTGATCGACGAGAGCTTCGCCGCGGATGACCTGGAGAGCGTCGCCGACGACATCGGCCTCGAGCTGCAGACCAGCGACTGGGTCTCCCGCGATGGCGGCGAGGGCGTACTCTCCGAGCCGGGCGTGATGAGCCAGGCGTTCAGTGGCGACGTCCTCGAGGAGGGTTACAACAGCGAGGTGATCGAGCTCGACGACGATCGGCGCATGGTGCTGCGGGTGGCCGAGCATCGCGAGGCGACCACCCTGCCGCTGGAGGAGGTGCGCGACCGGGTCGAGGCCGCCGTCGAGGCATCGCTGCGCCGCGAGCGCCTGCAGGCCCTGGCCGAGGAACGTATCGCGGCATTGCGCGACGGCGAGTCGCCGGGGCTCGACTGGCAACGGGCCGAGGCGGTGAGCCGCCAGGCCGACCATGGCCTGCCGCGCGAACTGGTGGACGCCGCCTTCCGCCTGCCGGCCCCCGAGGGCGAGGCGCCCGTCTACGGCCAGGCGGTGGACGGCGATCGCGTCGTGATCATCGCCCTGGAGAGCGTGGGCGAGGGCGAGGTCGACGAGCAGGTGGAGCAGTATGTCGCCAACATGACCGAGCGGCTGCGCGCCCAGGCCGCCATCCAGGGGCTGATCGAGCACCTGCGTAGCGAGGCGGAGATCGAGCGGTGAGGGATGTCCCCGTCCATCTGATCACCGGCTTCCTGGGCAGCGGCAAGAGCACCCTGATCCACCGGCTGATCGACCAGAAGCCCGAGGGCGAGCGCTGGGCGGTGCTGATCAACGAGTTCGGCCAGGTGGGCATCGACCAGGCGATGTTCGCCGAGCGCGACGACCTGGTGGTCAAGGGCCTGCCCGGCGGTTGCCTGTGCTGCCAGCTGGCCTTCGTGATGCAGGCGACCCTGGTCAACCTGCTGCACCGCCATCGCCCCGACCGGCTGATCATCGAGCCCTCCGGCCTGGGGCATCCGGCGGGGCTGCTGGAGGTGCTGCGGGGCGAGGCCTTCGCCGGGGTGCTGGCGGTGCAGGACATCATCACGGTGCTGGATCCGCGGCGCCTCGACGATCCCCGCTCCCGCGAGCACGAGACCTTCCGCGACCAGTTGGCCATGGCGGATGCCGTGGCCCTGACCATGACCGACCTGGCGACGCCGGCCCAGCGCGACGCCGCCGAGGCCCTGCTGGGTGAGAGCTGGCCGGCCAAGAAGTGGATCCGGCCGGCGCCTCACGGCGAGCTGCCGCTGGCACTGCTGGTCGAGGGAGTGGGCGAAGGCGAGGCGCCGTCCCGGACGTCAGCCGACAGCGAGGCGCACCGCCGGTTGCGCGAGGCCGCGGCCGGCGGCCTGGTGCTGGAGGGCTTCGGTGATGCCATGCCGACGCCGGGGCATCCCGTGCGCCAGCAAGGCGGCTCGCTGGGCTATGCCACCCTGGGGTGGCGTTGGCACCCGGATGATGCCTTCGACCTGGACCGCATCACGGTGCTGCTGGGCGAGTTGCCGGCGCGGCTGCGCATCAAGGGGGTGCTGCATACCGACGCCGGCTGGAAGCGCTACAACCGGGCCGACGCCACGGTGAGCCTGGAGGAGGCCGCCTGGCGACAGGATTCGCGCCTGGAGCTCATCGGCGAGGCGGGTAGCCTGCCGGATGCGGAGGCGCTGGAGGCGCGGCTCGAGGCCTGTCGGCTCTCGTCGCCTTCAACGTAACGGGAACTCCCGCAGCCGTGGCTCGCCACCGTCCTCGACCGCGATCTCCCAGCCCTGGCCGGGGCGCCAGTCGCCCAGCACCATGCGCCGCGCGGGCTCGCCGGCGACCTCCAGCTCATGCACCGCGGGGCGGTGGGTATGGCCATGGATCAGGGTGGTCACGCCGTGATCGGCCATGGCCTTCTCGACCTCCTCGGCGGTGACGTCCATGATGTCCTCGGCCTTGTTGGAACTGGCCTCGCCGGACTGCTCGCGCAGCTGCCGGGCCAGGGCGATGCGCTCGGCGATCGGCATGGCCAGGATGCCGGCCTGCCACTGGGGGTCCCGGGCCTGGGCGCGGAAGGCCTGGTAGTCGGTGTCGCGGGTGCACAGGCTGTCGCCATGCATCAGCAGGACCCGCCTGCCCCCCAGGGTGATCACGCTGGGGTCGGGGAGCAGGGTGGCGCCGGTCTCGGCGGCGAAACGCTCGCCGAGCAGGAAGTCACGGTTGCCGTGCATCAGGTAGAGGGCGCTGCCGTCGTCGGAGAGGCGCTTCAGCGCACGGGCGACACGCGCCGCCAGATCGGCGTTGCCGGTGGGGTCGACGCCCGCCAGGTCGAGCAGGTCGTCGCCGATCCAGGCCTCGAAGAAGTCGCCGAGGATGTAGAGGGCCTCGCAGCCGCGGGCACGCTCCTCGAGCCAGCGCAGGAAGCCGTCGGTGATCTCGGGGGCGCCGGGGTGCAGGTGCAGGTCGGAAATCAGCAGGGTGGTCATGACGGGCGTCGCTTCTTGTCTGGCGGGTCGATGGCAAAGCGCCCGCACGAGGGCGGGCGCAGTCGGCGAGGCGAGGGCGATCAGGCCTCCTCGAGGTAGGCCTTCTGGATCACCACGTCCTCGGCGGGCACGTCGGCGTGCATGCCGCGGCGGGTGGTGGCCACCCCCTTGATCTTCTCGACCACGTCCATGCCCTCGACCACGCGGCCGAAGACGCAGTAGCCCCAGCCCTGGATCGACTTGCCGCTGTGATTCAGGAAGCCGTTGTCGGCCACATTGATGAAGAACTGGGCGGTGGCGGAGTGCGGGTCCTGGGTACGCGCCATGGCCAGGGTGCCGGTGACGTTCTCCAGGCCGTTGTCGGCCTCGTTCTCGATCGGGTCGCGGGTGGGCTTCTGGTTGAAGTTCTCGTCGAAGCCGCCGCCCTGGACCATGAAGCCGTCGATCACGCGGTGGAAGAGGGTGCCGTCGTAGAAGCCGTCGCGCACGTACTGCTCGAAGTTGGCGGCGGTCTTCGGTGCCTTGTCGTGGTCAAGCTCGACGTGGATGTCGCCGTAGTTGGTCTGCAGAACGATCATCGATAAGTTCCTGTGCGATAAAGGGGCGTTGCCTTGGCGTTGCCCATGGGCGTGACGCTATAATACCGGTTTTGCTGCGAGGCGCGAAGCGAGCGTCGAGACTCGAGGGAAAGCTCGCATGGCTGTAGCGAGAGGCGCCGGGGACAGGTCGTAGAGGAGGTCCTACGCCAGGGATGGCGTCGGTAGCGCCCAGGGAGGGGTTCACAGCGCCTCCTCGGAGGCCTGTCCCCGGATCAGCCTCGAGCGGTGCTGCGCCAATCCCCCCGGCGCCCCTCGCTCAGTGAATCACCCGGGGAGCTGCGCTCACGCCGCCAGGCTCGCACCCTTCAATCAGAGGTCGTTTTTTCCAACATGTCCACCGAGACCATCAGCGCGCCGAACTTCATCCGCAACCAGATCCGCGAGGAGATCGAGGCCGGCCGCTCCGGCAAGATCGTCACGCGCTTCCCGCCGGAGCCCAACGGCTTCCTGCACATCGGGCACGCCAAATCGATCTGCCTGAACTTCGGGCTGGCCGAGCAGTTCGGTGGCGACTGCCACCTGCGCTTCGACGACACCAACCCGGCGAAGGAGGAGCAGGCCTACATCGATGCCATCAAGGCCGACGTCAGCTGGTTGGGATTCGCCTGGGCCGGCGAGGTGCGCTTCGCCTCGGACTACTTCGACCAGCTCTACGCCTGGGCCCAGCACCTGGTGCGCGAGGGCAAGGCCTATGTGGACGACCTCTCGCCGGACGAGATCCGCGAGTACCGCGGCACCCTCACCAAGCCCGGCCGGCCGAGCCCCTATCGGGAGCGCGGCGTCGAGGAGAACCTCGAGCTGCTGGAGCGCATGCGGGTCGGGGAGTTCGCCGAGGGCGAGAAGGTGCTGCGCGCCAAGATCGACATGGCCTCGCCCAACATCAACCTGCGCGACCCGATCCTCTATCGCATCCGCCACGCCCATCACCACCAGACCGGCGACAAGTGGAAGATCTATCCGTCCTACGACTTCACCCATGGCCAGTCGGACGCCATCGAGGGGGTCACCCACTCCATCTGCACCCTGGAGTTCGAGGACCATCGCCCGCTCTACGACTGGTTCCTGGACAACCTGCCGGTACCGGTCAAGCCGCGCCAGATCGAGTTCGCGCGGCTCAACATGAACTACACCCTGACCTCCAAGCGCAAGCTCAAGCTGCTGGTGGACCAGGGCATCGTCGATGGCTGGGACGACCCGCGCCTGCCGACCATCTCCGGCATGCGCCGGCGGGGCTACACGCCGGCCTCGATCCGCAGGTTCTGCGAGATGATCGGCGTGACGCGTGCCGACGGCGGCCTGGTGGACATCGCCATGCTCTACCACGCCATCCGCTCCGACCTGGAGGACAACGCGCCGCGGGCGATGTGCGTGCTGAGGCCCCTCAAGGTGGTGCTGACCAACGTGCCCGAGGACCACGAGGAAGCCTTTGATGTGCCCGGTCACCCGGCCCGTGAGGATATGGGCGTGCGCAAGGTGCCCTTTACTCGTGAAATTTATATTGATCACGACGACTTTATGGAGGAGCCGCCCAAGAAGTTCTTCCGCCTGGCACCGGGCAAGGAGGTGCGGCTGCGCAACAGCTACGTCATTCGCTGCGACGAGGTGGTCAAGGGGGCGTCCGGCGAGATCGAGGAGCTGCGCTGTAGCGTGGACTTCGACACCCTGGGCAGGAACCCGGAGGGGCGCAAGGTCAAGGGCGTGATCCACTGGGTCAGTGCCGCCCACGGCGTGCCCCTGGAGGTGCGCCTCTACGACAACCTCTTCCTCGAGGAGCAGCCCGACAAGGACCGGGATGCCGACTTCCTCGAGCACCTGAACCCCGAGTCGCTGGTCACCTGCCAGGCCATCGGCGAGCCGAGCCTGGCCGACGTCGAGGCGGAGGCGCGCTTCCAGTTCGAGCGCGTCGGCTACTTCTGTGTCGACCGCCATGCCCGCGCCGAGGGGCGGCTGGTGTTCAACCGCACCGTGGGGCTCAAGGACAGCTGGGCCAAGGTCCAGAAGAAAGAAGCGCAGAAGAAGGGGTGAACGTGAGCGCCGACATCCAGATCTACAATACCCTGACCCGACGCAAGGAAGCCTTCACGCCCATCGAGCCGGGTAGGGTGCGCATGTACGTGTGCGGGATGACCGTCTACGACTACTGCCACCTGGGCCATGCCCGGGTGATGGTGGCCTTCGACGTCATCACCCGCTACCTGCGCCACCGCGGCTATGACGTCACCTATGTGCGCAACGTCACCGACATCGACGACAAGATCCTCCGGCGCGCCGAGGAGAACGGCGAGCCCATCGGCTCGCTCACCGCGCGCATGATCGACGCCATGCACGAGGACGAGGCGCGCCTCGCCGTGCTGCCGCCGGACCGGGAGCCCCGTGCCACCGGGCATGTCGACGACATCGTCGCCATGATCGCGACCCTGATCGACAAGGGCTACGCCTACGCGGCGGACAACGGCGACGTCTACTACCGGGTGCGCCGCTTCGAGGGCTACGGCAAGCTCAACAATCGCGACCCCGACGAGATGCGCGCCGGCGCGCGCATCGAGGTGGACGAGCACAAGGAGGACCCGCTCGACTTCGTGCTGTGGAAGGCGGCCAAGCCCGGCGAGGCCAGCTGGCCCTCGCCCTGGGGCGCGGGGCGCCCCGGCTGGCACATCGAGTGCTCGGCCATGTCGAAGTGCTGCCTGGGGGAGACCTTCGACATCCACGGTGGCGGGCCGGACCTGACCTTCCCGCACCACGAGAACGAGATCGCCCAGAGCGAGGCGGCCAATGGCAAGCCCTTCGTCAACACCTGGATGCACGCCGGGGCGGTGCGGGTGAACCACGAGAAGATGTCCAAGTCACTGGGCAACTTCTTCACCATCCGCGAGGTGCTCGAGTACCACGACCCGGAGGTGGTGCGCTACCTGCTGGTGGCCAGCCACTACCGCAGTCCGATCAACTATGCGCCGGACTCCCTGCTTGATGCCCGCAAGTCGCTGGAGCGCTTCTACAATGCGCTCGACGGGATCGATCCCGCTGAAGGGCAGGTCGATAACCGCTTCCACGAGCGCTTTACCGCCGCCATGGACGACGACTTCAATACCGCCGAGGCGCTGTCGGTGCTCTTCGACCTGGCCCGCGAACTGAACCGGGCCAGGAAGGAGGCACCCGAGCAGGCGCCGGCCCTGGCCGCCGAGCTCCGACGCCTGGGCGGCGTGCTGGGGCTGCTCACCCAGGAGCCCGCCGCCTTCCTCAAGGGCGGAGCGGGGGAGCTGCCGCTGCCCGAGGCCGAGATCGAGTCGCGCATCGCCGAACGCGCCGAGGCCAAGAAGGCGAGAGACTTCGCCCGGGCCGATGCCATCCGCGACGAGCTCGCCGCGCTGGGCATCGTCCTCAAGGACTCCCGCGAGGGCACCTCCTGGGTGGTGGAGAAGCCCGAGGGCTGATCGCCGCAGGTCGCCGAATCGACACCCGGCCCGCCGCTGGCGGTGCCGGGTGTGTTGTTTCAGGGGCCGGGGCTGCAGGAAGCGTCACGGGACGACGCCGGCCGGCTCGGGCCCCTCCGGCTGACGCCCGAACGGCGGCAGGGGAATCTGCCGCGGCCAGTCGTCGGCGACGACGAAGACCCGTTGCCAGCCGGCGTCGCCGTGCCACAGGACGACCTGGACCGGTGCGGCGGGCTGGAGGAAGTGCTGCGCCAGACGCGCCTCCAGCGCCCTCAGCGGCAGCAGGGCCTCGGCCCGCGGCAGGGCCAGCCAGTGGGGCTTGTTCAGCCAGGCGCCGCGGGTGCCGGCGGCCAGGCCGTCGCGGAAGTCGCGCCAGCTCGACCAGGCGAGCCAGATGCCGCGCAGGTGGTGGGCGCCGGCATCGCGGGGCCGCGGCAGGTCGGCGTGCCAGGGATAGAAGAGCACGCCGGGGATGGCCACCTGCCGGCGGATCGCCAGCGGCCGGTCGGCGCCCACGGCGTCGGCCAGCCGCAGGGCCTGGATGACCTCGCGCGCCTCGGGCAGCTCGCTGAGGCGCAACTGGCGACGGTGCAGGTGCTCGCGCTTGCCGGCCAGGCTGTCGGCCCCGCCGGGACCGATCCAGCGCGCCTGATCATCGGTCTCGCCGGGCCCCTCGACCAGTCCCAGGTAGTACTTGATGGCCACTTCCAGGTGGATCACCTCGGCCTCGCCGGTGTGACGGTAGAGCAGGTCGAGCTCGCCGAGGGTCTGCTTGTCGCGGTGGATGCGCAGGTTGTGGGCGAGCAGTTCGGTGCCCGGCGCTTCGGCGAGCAGGAACTGCCAGAGTCGCTCGTGATAGAGCCCCATGCGTCCGCTCAGGGCGTCGCCGATCCGTGCCTCCAGCAGGTCGGGATAGGCCTCCAGGTCGTCCAGCCAGGCGGCGAGGCACGCCGGGTCGCCGAACCCCAGGGTCGCCGGGGCGGGGCGACCGGGCCAGGGCATGCTGACCAGGTCGGGGGCCTCGAGCAGCCACGCCAGGTCCCGGACCAGCGGGTGATGGCAGTGGTCGAGGCGGGGACTCGACGAGTCGGGCATCGGACACCTTTCCGTGCGTTGGTGGCAAGCCTCTGACAGGCAAGCCGGCGTATCTCTATACTCAAGCTTACATTCATGACCCCCTCAGGCGATATTCCCATGAGCGCAACCTTCTCCCGAGTGGCGGCGCTGGCCGCCGGCAGCCTGTTGACCCTCGCGGTGGCCCAGGCCCAGGACCCCGTGGTGGTGGCCTCCAAGATCGATACCGAGGGCTCGGTGCTCGGCCAGCTGATCCTGCAGCGCCTGGAGGCGGGCGGCATCCGGGTCGAGGATCGCCTGCAACTCGGCGCTACCAGCATCGTGCGCGAGGCGCTGCTGGCCGGCGAGATCGACCTCTACCCGGAGTACACCGGCAACGGCGCCTTCTTCTTCGACATGGCCGACAGCGATGTGTGGCACGACGCCGAGGCGGCCTTCGAGACGGTGCGCGAACGGGACGCGGAGAACGGCCTGGCCTGGCTGGCGCCGGCCTCGGCCAACAATACCTGGGCGATGAGCGTGCGCGGTGACCTGGCCCGCGAGCACGACCTGGCGAGCCTGGAGGATCTGGCCGATTACCTGGCCGAGGGCGGCGAGTTCAAGTTCGCCGCCAGCGCCGAGTTCGTCGAGTCGCCCCAGGCGCTGCCCGCCTTCCAGGAGGCCTACGGCTTCGAGCTCTCCGACGACCAGCTGCTGGTGCTCTCCGGCGGCAATACCGCCTCCACCATGCGCGCCGCGGCCCAGCAGACCAGCGGCGTCAATGCGGCCATGACCTATGGCACCGACGGCGGGCTCAACGCCCTGGACCTGGTGGTGCTGGAGGATACCCTGGGCGTCCAGCCCGTCTACCAGCCGGCGCCGGTGGTGCGCCGCGAGGTGCTGGAGACCTACCCGGAGATCGAGACGCTGCTCGAGCCGATCTTCGCCGAACTGGATCTCGCGACCCTGCAGCGGCTCAACGGCGACGTGGCGGTGAACGGGCGGGACCCGCGCGACGTCGCCGCCGACTTCCTGGCCGACCTGCCGGAGTGAGCCGGTGACGCGCAGGGACGCGCTGCCGGTCAATCGGGTAGTGCCGGCGCTGTCGCTGGCCGCCGCGGCGGCCTGGCTGGCGCTGGCCTCGGTGAGCGTGGCGCCCAACCGCATCGTGCCGGGCACCGCCTATGCAGCCAGCGAACTGCTCGGCTGGCCGTTGGCCGGGGTGGCCTGTCTGCCGCTGCTGGGCCTGGCGGCGCTGGCCTGGCGGCCCCATCGTGGGCGGCTGCGCCTGGCGCTGGCGCTCAACCTGCTGCTGTTGATGGCGCTGCCGGCCTGGGTGGCGCTCGCCGGCGCGCTGCGCCTCGATCCCGACCAGCCCCAGGCGCGGCTGGGGCTCGGCCCGGCGGTGTGGCTGTTGCTGTTCTGCCTGGTCCTGCTGACCATCGAGCTGAGGACCCGCCTGGCGCTGCCCGCCTGGAGCGGCTGGCTGCTGCCGGTGCCGATCCTGGGGGCCTGGGTGCTGGCCGCGCCCTGGCTGGGGTCGCTGGCGCTGTGGCAGGAGTACAGGGGGCGCAGCGGGCAGTTCGCCGAGGCGCTGCTGGACCACCTGCTGCTGGTGGGCAGCGCCGTGGGGGCGAGCCTGGTGCTGGGCGCGGCGATCGCCCTGGCGATGCGCCGCGACGCCCGCCTGGAGCGACTGGGGTTCACCCTGCTCAACTTCCTGCAGACCATTCCCAGCCTGGCACTGTTCGGCCTGCTGCTGGCGCCCCTGGCCTGGCTCTCGGCCCGGCTCGACTGGCTCGCCGCCCTGGGGGTCAGCGGCATCGGCTGGGCGCCGGCCTTCCTGGCCCTGCTGGGCTACAGCCTGCTGCCCATGGTGCGCAACACCTTCGTGGCGCTGGCCGAGGTCGATCCCGGGGTGCTGGAATCGGCCCGCGGCATGGGCATGGGGCCTGGCCAGGTGTTCTGGCAGGTGCGCCTGCCGCTGGCCCTGCCGGTGGTGCTGGAGGGCGTGCGCATCACCACCGTCCAGGCCATCGGCCTGACGGCGGTGGCGGCGCTGATCGGCGCCGGCGGCCTGGGGACCTTCATCTTCCAGGGGCTGGGGCAGGCGGCCATGGACCTGGTGCTGCTCGGCGCCCTGCCGATCCTGGCCATGGCGCTGGTGGCCGATGCGCTGCTGGGCGCCCTGACGCGTCGCCTCGATCACCGTACCGCGCTCAGGCAGGGAGTCACGCCATGATCGAGCTGCTGGGAGTCACCAAGCGCTTCGGCGAGGAGACCGCCGTGGACGCCATCTCGCTGACGGTGGAGAAGGGCGAGCTGTGTGCCCTGGTGGGCACCTCGGGCTGCGGCAAGTCCACCACGCTGCGCATGATCAATCGCCTGATCGAGCACGACGGCGGCGAGATCCACATCGACGGGCAGCCGATCCGCGAGTTCGACGGCCGGCTGCTGCGCCGGCGCATCGGCTACGCCATCCAGAGCACCGGGCTGTTCCCCCACTGGACGGTGGCCCGCAACATCGGCCTGGTCCCGCGGCTGCTGAAGTGGCCGAAGGCCCGCGTCCGGGCCCGGGTGGAGGAGCTGATGGCGCTGCTCGGCCTGCCCGTCGAGCAGTTCGCCGACAAGTACCCGGAGCAACTCTCCGGTGGCCAGGCCCAGCGGGTGGGGGTGGCCCGGGCGCTGGCTGCCGACCCCGACATCCTGCTCATGGACGAGCCCTTCGGCGCCCTGGACCCCATCACCCGCGAGACCCTGCAGGTCGAGCTGCGCGAGCTGCAGGCACGCCTGCACAAGACCATCGTCTTCGTCACCCACGACATGGACGAGGCCCTGGCCCTGGCCGACCGCCTGGCGGTGATGCGGGCCGGGCGGATCGTCCAGCAGGGTACGCCCCTGGCCCTGCTGCGCGAGCCGGCCGATGACTTCGTCGCCTCGCTGCTGGGCGGCGACGAGCGTGGCCTCAAGGAGGCGGCCATCACCCGCGTCGGTGAGCGCATGCTGCCGCTCTCGCCGCGCTTGCTGCCCCAGGCGCGGGTGCATCGCGACGCCACCCTGCGCCAGGCCCTGTCGGTGATGTTCCGCGAGCATGCCGACCGGCTGGCGGTGGTCGACGACGAGGCGATGGCGGTGGGGGAGTTGTCGCTGCGGCGTCTGGTGGGGGCCGGCCGCGATGAGTGACCGGGCGCCGACCGCCGCGGTCCGGCTGGCCGCCTGGCGGGGGCCGCTGGTGTGGCTGGCGCTGCTGCTGGCGCTGGCCTTTGGCATGCCGACCCTGGAGCCCGTGCTGCGCGGGATCGAGTCCGACACACGCCAGGTCGTCTATGCCCAGGCCGGCCTGCCCAGCCTGTTGGCCAATCACCTGCTGGTGGTGGGGGTCGCCTCGCTCTTGGCGGTGGCGCTGGGCGTGGGGGCGGCGGTGCTGGTGACCCGCCCCGCGGGGCGCGACTTCCTGCCGCTGGTCGCCCAGTTCGCCTCCATGGGGCAGACCTTCCCGCCGGTGGCGGTGCTGGCCCTGGCCGTGCCGGTGCTGGGCTTCGGCACCTGGCCGATCATCGTGGCCCTGCTGCTCTACGGCCTGCTGCCCATCGTGCGCAACACCCTGGCGGGGCTGGAGGGCATCGACCCCGGCGTCCAGGAGGCGGCCCGCGGCATGGGCATGGGCGGTGCCCAGCGCCTGTGGCAGGTCGAGCTGCCGTTGGCGGCCCCGGTGATCCTGGCCGGCATCCGCACCTCGGTGACGGTCAATATCGCCACGGCGGCCCTGGGCGCCACGGTGGGCGCGAGCAACCTGGGGGCGCCGATCATCTCGGGCATCGTCAACGGCAACACCGCCTACGTGCTGCAGGGGGCGGTGCTGATCGGCCTGCTGGCGCTGACCGTGGACAGCGCCTTCGCCCGATTGACGCCCGCCCGAGGGTGAGCCCTCTTCCGGTCAGCCGAAGGCAGGGGTACCCAAGTCCTTCAGTTTACGTTAACGTCATATCGGGTTGCGTTGACCCGCCAGGGGCAATCCTCCTGGCAATGGGCGAGACAAGCGACAACACTGCCCTCAAAAGGGGTGGTAGAGGATCCCGAGATGACAACCACACAAGACATCCATTCGCCGGACTTCCTGGTCGGCGACGAGTTCACCATACCCACCTTCCGCCTGCTCCGGCAGGACGGCACTCTGTGCGACGGCGCCGAGGCGCCGGAGTTGTCCCGTGAGCAGGCGCTGAAGATCTACCATGCGATGGTCGCCACCCGGGTGCTGGACGAGCGCATGATGGCGGCCCAGCGCCAGGGGCGGCTCTCCTTCTACATGCAGTGCACCGGGGAGGAGGCGGCGGTCATCGGCGCCACGGCGGCGCTCGACGACGCCGACATGATCATGGCCCAGTATCGCGAGCAGGGGGCCCTGGTCTACCGCGGCTTCGGCTACGACGAGTTCATGAACCAGCTGTTCGGCAACGAGCAGGACTACGGCAAGGGGCGCCAGATGCCGATCCACTACGGGTCGCGCAAGCTCCACTACATGACCATCTCCTCGCCGCTGGCCACCCAGATTCCCCAGGCGGCCGGCTACGCCTATGGGCAGAAGCTGGCCGGCGAGGGGCACTGCACCATCACCTTCTTCGGCGAGGGGGCGGCCTCCGAGGGCGACTTCCATGCCGCCCTGAACATGGCGGCGGTGCACGAGGCGCCGGTGATCTTCTTCTGCCGCAACAACGGCTATGCGATCTCCACGCCCGCCATCGAGCAGTTTGCCGCCGACGGCGTGGCACCGCGGGCCTTCGGCTACCGCATGCACGTGATCCGCGTCGACGGCAACGACATCCTCGCGGTGCTGGCGGCGACCCGCAAGGCGCGCCGCATCGCCGTGGAGCAGAACAAGCCGGTGCTCATCGAGGCCATGACCTACCGCCTGGCCGCCCACTCCTCTTCCGACGATCCCTCCGGCTACCGCTCCCGCAAGGAGGAGGAGGCGTGGCGCGAGAAGGACCCCATCCTGCGCATGCAGCACTGGCTCAGCGACCAGGGGTGGTGGAACGACGACGAGGAGAAGGCGCTGCAGGAGTCGCTGCGCCGCGAGGTGCTGGAGACCATGAAGCGCGCCGAGAAACGGCCGCCGCCACCCCTCGACAGCCTGGTCACCGACGTCTACGCCGACGTCACCCCGGCGCTGCAGCGCCAGCTGGATCGCCTCAAGGCGCATATCCGCCTCCATCCGGACGCCTATCCCCGAGGGGCGCGCTCCCTGGATCCAAGCGTGAGCGCCAACGACGACGCCGGCCAGGGAGGGAAGTGAGATGCCGACCATGAACATGCTGCAGGCGATCAACAACGCCCTGGACATTGCCATGGCCGAGGACGAGAAGGTCGTCTGCTTCGGCGAGGACGTGGGCTTCTTCGGCGGGGTCTTCCGCGCCACCAGCCACCTGCAGGAGAAGTATGGCCGCGCGCGCTGCTTCAATACGCCGCTGGTGGAGCAGGGCATCGTCGGCTTCGCCAATGGCCTGGCCGCCCAGGGCTCGGTGCCGGTGGCGGAGATCCAGTTCGCCGACTACATCTTTCCGGCCTTCGACCAGATCGTCAACGAGACCGCCAAGTTCCGCTACCGTTCCGGCGACCTCTTCAACGTCGGGGGCCTGACCATCCGCGCGCCCTACGGTGGCGGCATCTCCGGCGGCCACTACCACTCCCAGTCGCCGGAGGCCTACTTCGCGCACACCCCGGGGCTCAAGGTCGTGGTGCCGCGCAACCCCTACCAGGCCAAGGGCCTGCTGCTGTCGGCCATCCGCGATCCGGACCCGGTGCTGTTCTTCGAGCCCAAGCGGCTCTATCGCGCCTCCACCGGCGAGGTGCCCGAGGAGGACTACCAACTGCCCATCGGCGAGGCCGAGGTGACCCGCGAGGGCAGCGACGTCACCCTGCTGGGCTGGGGGGCCCAGATGGAGGTCATCGACAAGGCCGTGGAGCTGGCCGAGAAGGAGGGCATCTCCTGCGAGGTCATCGACCTGCGCTCCATCCTGCCCTGGGACGAGGACACCGTGGTGGAGTCGGTGCTCAAGACCGGCCGCCTGGTGATCACCCACGAGGCACCCCTGACCGGTGGCTTCGCCGGCGAGATCGCCGCCACCGTCACCGAGCGCTGCTTCCTGTACCTGGAATCGCCCATCGCCCGGGTGACCGGCCTGGATACGCCCTTCCCGCTGACCCTGGAGAAGGAGTATCTGCCGGACCACCTGAAGGTCTTCGAGGCGGTCAAGGCCAGCGTGGCCTTCTAGGCCCCGATATCCGGACAGAAGCGAGCCAGGACAGGAGTGTACGAGATGAGCGATTTCATGCTGCCCGATATCGGCGAAGGTATCGTGGAGTGCGAGGTGGTGGAGTGGCGCGTCGCCGAGGGCGACGTGATCGAGGAGGACCAGCCGGTGGTCGAGGTGATGACCGACAAGGCGCTGGTGGAGATCACCGCACCGGAGGCGGGCCGCATCACCCGCCTCTACGTGGACAAGGGCGAGATCGCCAAGGTCCACGCCCCGCTGTTCGCCTACGAGGCCGAGGGTGAGGCGTCTTCCGAGGCGGAGGCCCCGCAGGCCGGCCCGGCCAGAGAGGAACACGCCGAGCCGGGGCCAGCGGCTCCGTCGGTGGCGCCGGCACCGGCGGGGGCCAGCAAGGACTTCATTCTGCCGGATATCGGCGAGGGCATCGTCGAGTGCGAGATCGTCGAGTGGCGGGTCGCCGAGGGCGAGCGCATCGCCGAGGACCAGCCGGTGGTGGACGTCATGACCGACAAGGCCAGGGTGGAGATCACCGCCCCGGAGGCGGGCGTGGTGCACAGGCTGCACGTGGCCCAGGGCGAGATCACCCGGGTCCATGCGCCCCTCTACGCCTACCTGCCGGAGGGGGGCGAGGCGGTCGCCGAGACGCCGGTTCCACGCCGGGCGTCTCCGGCCCCGCCCGAGACCGAGGCGCCGCGTGCCGAGGAGGGCGAGTCCCGCCGCGGCCGCGGCCCCTATGGGCGGATCCCCGCGGCACCGGCGGTGCGTCGCCTGCTGCGCGAGCATGGCCTTGCGCTTTCGGAGGTGCCCGGCAGCGGCAAGCAGGGGCGGGTGCTCAAGGAGGACGTGCTGCGTCACCTGGAGCGCGGCGGCGACGAGACGGCGGCTGCCGTCTCCGCTCCCCGGACGGCCGAGGGGCGGGCGCCCGGCGCCGGCGAGCCGGTAGCCGGGGAGGTGCGGGTCGAGCCGCTGCGCGGCGTGCGCGCGGTGATGGCGCGGCGCATGGTGGAGGCCGCCACCACCATCCCGCACTTCCAGTATGGCGAGGAGATCGACGTCACCGAGCTGCTGGCGCTGCGCGAGCGGCTCAAGCCCCGGGCCGAGCAGGAGAGCGTACGTCTCACTCTCATGCCCTTCTTCATGAAGGCGATGGCGCTGGCGGTGCGCGAGGAGCCCATCCTCAACGCCCGCTTGAACGACGATGCCAGTGAGATCCACTACCTGCCCGCGGTCAATGTGGGCATGGCGGTGGATAGCCGGGCCGGCCTGCTGGTGCCCAACGTCAAGGGCGTGGAGCGGCGCAGCCTGCTGGGCGTGGCGGCCGAGATCCAGCGCCTCACCGAGGATGCCCGCTCCGGCAAGGTGGCGGCATCGGACCTCAAGGGGGGCACCATCAGCATCTCCAACATCGGCGCCATGGGCGGTACCTATGCGGCGCCGATCATCAACGCCCCGGAGGTGGCCATCGTCGCCATCGGCAAGACCCAGTGGCTGCCGCGCTTCGACGTAGACGACCGGGTGGTCAAGCGGGCGATCATGACCGTGACCTGGTCCGGTGACCACCGCATCATCGACGGTGGCACCATCGCGCGCTTCTGCAATGCCTGGAAGGGCTACCTGGAGGCGCCGGAGACGATGCTGCTGCATCTGGGCTGAGTCGCTCCCGCGGCCATGGCACCAGCCGAGCGCCATGGCCGCGAATCCCCGCATGCGTGGTGCCAGGCCACCGCTCCCCCTTGTCGCCCCGTGGCTGTTGGAAGCCGAAGATAAGTTACCTTGCTTATCTAGCAGCGACTTCTATCTTTCTGTTTGCGACAGTTTCAAACCCGATGTGGGACAGATGACAGGCTCTGCCGACGGCGAATGAGGGGCGCATCTGTACCCACCATCCAAGCCGCCAGCACGCGCGCCACGGCACGGCTTGCCGGGACGGTCGGGACGTCTGTGTCTTCGGGGCAGCACCGGCCTTTCCGGTTCACAGGAGGGGCGTTGCATGAAGGTAGCATTCCAACACAACCAAGATTTTGGAGAGGATCCCCTGGCGTGTCGCGAGACAGGCCACTACCAGCGCGAGTACATCGAGGGCTTCGTCAACAAGTGGGACGAGCTGATCGACTGGGAGAGTCGCGCGCACAGCGAAGGGACCTTCTTCATCGATATGCTTCGCGAGCACGGCGTTCGCCGCGTGCTCGACGTGGCAACCGGTACCGGCTTCCACTCGGTGCGATTGCTCGAGGCAGGCTTCGAGGTCGTCAGTGCCGACGGCAGTCCCGATATGCTGGCCAAGGCCTTCGAGAACGGACGGGCCCGCGGCCACATCCTGCGCACCGTGCAGGTCGACTGGCGCTGGCTCACCCGTGACATCCACGACCACTACGACGCCATCATCTGCCTCGGCAACTCCTTCACCCACCTGTTCGCCGAGCATGACCGTCGCAAGGCGCTGGCCGAGTTCTATGCCACCCTCCGTCACGATGGCCTGCTGATCCTCGACCAACGCAACTACGACGCAATCCTCGACGTGGGCTATTCCTCGCAGCACACCTACTACTACTGCGGCACTCATGTCTCGGTCCGCCCGGAGTACGTGGACACGGGCCTCGCCCGTTTCCGCTACGCCTTCCCGGACGATGCCATCTACCACCTGAACATGTTCCCGCTGCGCAAGGCGTATACCCGGCGGCTGCTCGAGGAAGTGGGATTTCAGTGGGTGGACACCTACGGCGATTTCCAGGAGACCTACCGCGAGGTGCAGCCGGATTTCTTCATTCACGTGGCCCACAAGCGCTACCGGGAGGCAAAATCATGAACAAGGTAATGGAGCACGACTATGCGCCGGCCGTGGCGACCGCGCGCGACTACTACAACAGCGAGGATGCCGACAACTTCTATTCCCTGGTGTGGGGCGGCGAGGACATCCATGTCGGCCTCTACGAGCATCCCCGGGAGGCGGTCTTCGATGCCAGTCGGCGCACCGTCGTCGAGATGGCCAGGCGCCTGCCACGGCTGACCGCCGAGACCCGGGTGCTCGACATCGGCGCCGGTTACGGCGGTTCGGCGCGTTTCCTGGCTCACGAGTTCGGCTGCCTGGTGACGGCGCTCAACATCAGCGAGCGTGAGAACGAGCGCGGCCGCCGGATGAACCGCGAGCAGGGCGTGGCGCGCCTGGTGACGATCATCGACGGCAGCTTCGAGGCGCTGCCCTTCGACGACGCCGAGTTCGACGTGGTGTGGTCGCAGGACGCCATCCTGCACAGCGGCGATCGGCGCCGCGTCCTGGAGGAGACGGTCCGCGTGCTGCGGCCCGGCGGCCACTTCATCTTTACCGACCCCATGCAGGACGACGGTTGCCCGGCCGAGGCGCTGGAGCCGATCCTCGCCCGCATCCACCTGGAGACCCTGGGCTCGCCGGCGTTCTACCGCGACACCCTGACCGCGCTGGGGCTCGAGGAACTGGTCTTCGAGGACGCCTCGCAGATGATCGCCCTCCACTACGGGCGCATTCGCGATGTGCTTGTCGAGCACGAGGACGAGGTGGCCCGGGCGGTCAGCCGCGACTACATCACGCGCATGAAGCGCGGGCTGCAGCACTGGGTCGACGGCGGACACCGGGGCGACCTGCGCTGGGGGATCTTCCTGTTTCGCAAGCCCCGAGGCGTCGCCTGACGCAGGCCCAAGCCATCGCCGCGTGGGAACCCTCGCGCGCCACGCGGCGTCATGCCGGATGCCACGACCAGACCACCATAGGGAGAGGGCACCATGACCAGAGAATACCTGTTCACCTCGGAATCGGTTTGCGAGGGCCACCCGGACAAGGTGGCCGACCAGATTTCGGACGCCGTGCTCGATGCGATCATCGCCGAGGACCCGCGGGCGCGGGTAGCGTGCGAGACGCTGGTCAAGACGGGTATGGTGATCATCGCCGGCGAGATTACCACTTCGGCCTGGATCGACCTGGAGGAGCTGACCCGGCGCACGGTCACCGACATCGGCTACGATAGTGCCGAGGTGGGCTTCGATGGCGCCACCTGTGCCGTACTCAACGCCATCGGCAAGCAGAGTGCCGATATCGCCCAGGGGGTGGACCGCACCGCCGAGGAGTCGCAGGGTGCCGGCGACCAGGGCATGATGTTCGGCTACGCCTGCAACGAGACCGACGTGCTGATGCCGGCCCCCATCACCTATGCGCATCGTTTGATGAAGCGCCAGAGCGAGGTGCGTCGGCGCGGCGTCCTGCCGTGGCTGCGCCCGGATGCCAAGAGCCAGGTCACGCTGCGCTACGCCGACGGCGTGCCGGTGGCGGTGGATACCGTGGTGCTCTCCACCCAGCACGCGGCGAGCATCTCCCAGGCCGACCTCAAGGAGGCGGTGATGGAGGAGATCATCAAGCCGGTGCTGCCCGCCGAATGGCTCGACGAGGACACCCGCTATTTCATCAACCCCACCGGCAACTTCGTCATCGGCGGGCCGGTGGGCGACTGCGGTCTCACCGGGCGCAAGATCATCGTCGATACCTATGGCGGCATGGCGCGTCACGGCGGTGGCGCCTTCTCGGGCAAGGACCCCTCCAAGGTGGATCGCTCGGCGGCCTATGCCTGCCGCTACGTGGCCAAGAACATCGTGGCCGCGGGGCTTGCCGACAAGTGCGAGATCCAGCTCTCCTACGCCATCGGCGTGGACCAGCCCACCTCCATCAGCATCGAGACCTTCGGCACCGGCCAGGTCGCCGAATCGCGGTTGGTGGAACTGGTCCGCGAGCTGTTCGACCTGCGGCCGTACGGCATCCTGAAGATGCTTGACCTGGTGCGCCCCATCTACCGTCCCTCCGCGGTCTATGGCCACTTCGGCCGTGACGAGGAGACCTTCACCTGGGAGCGCACGGACAAGGCCGAGCTGCTGCGCGAGGCCGCCACCGCACGCTGACCCCACCACGGCCGCCGCCCTGGTCGAGGAGCGCTGCACCCCGTGTCATCCGCCGCTGGCGGTGGGCGGGGGAGGCTCGACGAGGGCGGCCACCCCGAACAACGGCGCTCGCCTGCGACGGGAGAGAGACCATGAACCAGGTTGCCGACCCCCCCACGGAGCACGTCATCGCCGATCCCGCCCTGGCGCCCTGGGGGCGTCAGGAGATCGCCATCGCCGAGACCGAGATGCCCGGGCTCATGGCGATGCGCGAGAAGTATGGCGCCGAACGGCCGCTGGCCGGCGCGCGTATCGCCGGTTCGCTGCACATGACGATCCAGACCGCGGTGCTGATCGAGACCCTGATCGAGCTCGGCGCCGAGGTGCGCTGGGCCTCCTGCAACATCTACTCGACCCAGGATCATGCCGCCGCGGCGATCGCCGCGCGCGGCGTGCCGGTGTTCGCCTACAAGGGCGAGACCCTGGAGGAGTACTGGGACTACACCCACCGTATCCTCGACTGGCCCGACGGCGAGCCCAGCCTGATCCTCGACGACGGCGGCGATGCCACCCTCGCCGTGACCCTGGGCGCCAAGGCCGAGCAGGACCCCTCGGTGCTCGACGACCCCGGCAGCGACGAGGAGCGCGCGCTGTTCGCCGCCATCGGCAAGCGCCTGGACACCCAGCCCGGCTTCTACGCCCGGGTACTGCAGGCGCTCGGCGGCGTCAGCGAGGAGACCACCACCGGCGTCAAGCGCCTCTACGCCATGGAGCGTGACGGCGCGCTGCCCTTCCCGGCGATCAACGTCAACGACTCGGTGACCAAGTCCAAGTTCGACAACCTCTACGGCTGCCGCGAGTCGCTGGTAGACGGCATCAAGCGCGCCACCGACGTCATGATCGCCGGCAAGATCGCCGTGGTGGCCGGCTACGGCGACGTGGGCAAGGGCTGCGCCCAGAGCCTCAAGGCCCTCGGCGCCACCGTCTGGGTCACCGAGATCGACCCCATCTGCGCGTTGCAGGCGGCCATGGAGGGCTATCGGGTGGTGACCATGGACGAGGCCGCCGGCCTGGCCGACCTGTTCGTCACCGCCACCGGCAACTACCATGTGATCACCCACGATCACATGGCGGCCATGAAGCACGAGGCCATCGTCTGCAACATCGGCCACTTCGACAACGAGATCGACGTGGCCAGCCTGCGCCAGTACGAATGGGAGAACGTCAAGCCCCAGGTCGACCACATCGCCTTCCCCGACGGCAAGAGGCTGCTGCTGCTCGCCGAGGGGCGGCTGGTCAACCTGGGCTGCGCCACCGGCCACCCCAGCTTCGTGATGTCGGCGAGCTTCACCAACCAGGTGCTGGCCCAGATGGCCCTGCACCGTAACCGGGGCGAGTACGGCAAGGCGGTCTACGTGCTGCCCAAGGACCTGGACGAGGAGGTGGCCCGGCTGCACCTGGAGAAGATCGGCGCCCACCTCACCGCCCTCAGCCAGGAGCAGGCGGACTACATCGGCGTGCCGACGGTGGGGCCGTTCAAGCCCGAGTACTACCGCTACTGAGGCGGTCGCGGGGCGGGCCGCCACGGCCGGCCCCGCCCAGGGCTCCGCCTCCCGCCGTGTGCCGGAGGCGGAGGTCGTCCCACGACGCAGGAGGAAGGGACCCGATGGACAGCTTGGCAAGCCGACCGGCGCCGCCCCATGAGCTGGTGCTGGAGGCCGTGCCGCCGGAGCTCGAGCAGGGCCGGCGCGGCATCGAGGCGACGCTGGAGAAGGTCGCCGACCTGCATCACGCCCTCGGCCTGGACGCCGTGAACATCCCCGAGATCCGCGAGGAGAGCGCCAAGAGTGACAAGGGCGAGCGCCGCAAGCCCTTCGCGCCGCGCGTCGAGCCTCGCGAACTGGCCCGCTGCATCCAGGAGCGCCTGGACGTGCCCTGCATCATCAACCGGGTGGTGGTCCACCTCGAGCGGGAGCGCCAGCTCGACTGGTTCCGCGAGACCTGGGAGGACTACGGGGTGCGACGCTTCGTGCTGGTTGGCGGCGAGCGCAGCGACCGCCGCTATCCCGGGCCCTCGGTCACCGAGACCTGTCGCCTGCTGCGCGAGCGCGTCGACGTTCCCGGGCTGCGTCTCGGCAACATCTGCATCCCCACCCGCCGTGGCGAGGTCGCACGCATGCGCGCCAAGCTCGACGCCGGCGCCGACTTCTTCACCACCCAGGTGGTGTTCCACGCCGAGGAGGTCACGGCACTGCTCGATGCGCTCGGCGATCGCCCGGGCGGCGGCCGCGCCCCGGGGCTGCTGCTGTCGCTGGCGCCGGTGCGCTCCGAGCGCAACATCCGCTTCCTGCGCTGGCTGGGGGTGAGCCTCTCCGACGAGCTGGAGGCCTGGCTCAGCGCCGCGGGCCCCGAGGCGGTGACCGAGCGCTCGTTGACGCATATCCGCGGCACCTGGGCGCGTATCGCCGGCCACGCGGCCGCCGCCGGTTCCCCCTGGCCGCTCGGCGTCAACCTGGCGCCGATCGGGCGCATCCCAGCGGCGACCACTCTCTGGCTGGCGCAGACGCTCATGGGCGGCAGCGCTCCGCTCACCGGGCAGGCGCTCGAGACGATCGCCAGCTCCTGTGCCAACCATGACGATACTCGGGCCCGGAGATGAAGGAGACCGTCAGCATGAGTCGTGAACTGATTGAGGCACTGCAAGACCCGCAATGCTACGACCATCCGACCGGTGACTTCGCCCTGCACGAGACGCATATCTCCTGGGTCGTGCTGACGGGCGAGTTTGCCTACAAGATCAAGAAGCCCATGGACTTCGGCTTCCTCGACTTCTCCACCCTGGCACAGCGCCGCCACTTCTGCGCCGAAGAGGTGCGCCTCAATCGCCGCCTGGTAGCGGACCTCTACCTGGATGTGGTGCCCATCACCGGCAGCCCCACCGCGCCGCGACTGGGCGGGGCGGGTGAACCCTTCGAGTATGCCATCCGCATGCACCAGTTCGACCCCGGGCAGATGCTGGACAAGCTCTCCGACGAGGGGCGCCTCTCGGCCGCCCACATGGACGAGCTGGCCGATCAGATCGCCGAGTTCCACGACGACCTCCCGGCCACCCAGCGGGACGAGCTGGGAACGCCGGCGGCGGTCCTGCACGACGCCGAGGAGAATTTCGAGCAGATCCGCCCGCTGCTGGAGACGGACGCGCAGCGCGAGCGTCTCGACCGCCTTGCCGCCTGGAGCCGCGAGACCTTCGAGCGGCTGGAGCCCCACTTGGCACGACGTCACGAGGAAGGTCACGTGCGCGAGTGTCACGGTGACCTGCACCTGTCCAACGTCACCCTCTACCGCGACCGGATCACGGTGTTCGACTGCATCGAGTTCAACGAGCGCATGCGCTGGATCGACACCTGCAACGACCTGGCGTTCCTGCTCATGGACCTGGACTACCGGGAAGCCCCGCGGTTCGCCAACCGGGTGCTGAACCGCTACCTGCAGCTCACCGGCGACTTCGACTGCCTGCCGCTGCTCGACTTCTACAAGGCCTACCGCGCAGTGGTGCGCGCCAAGATCGCGCTGCTGACCCGGGGCAGCCCGGACCTGAGCGATACCGACAAGCAGGCGCTGTTTGCCAGCTACGAGTCCTACCTGGACCTGGCGGAAGGCTATGCGCTGCCGCGCCCCCGCTACCTGCTGGCGACCACCGGCGTGTCCGGCAGCGGCAAGAGCTGGCTGAGCGAGCGGCTGGCCGAGTCCCTGAACCTGATCTGGCTGCGCTCGGACGTGGAGCGCAAGCGTCTGTTCGGTCTGTCGCCGCTCGCCGATAGCCAGGCCGGGCTCGATGCCGGGATCTATACGCCCGAGGCCTCGCGCGAGACCTACCGGCGCCTCGCCGAGCTCGCCGCCGACGTCCTGGCGGCCGGTTACTCGGTGATCGTCGACTCCACGGCGCTGCACCAGGAGGAGCGTGACCGGCTCGTGGACGTCGCCGCGTCCCGGGGCCTGCCTTACCTGTTGCTGGCCTGCACCGCACCCGAGCCCCAGCGTCGCCAGTGGCTGCGGACTCGGGCGGCCCAGGCGGCAGACCCCTCCGAGGCGGACGAGCAGGTCATGGAGCGTCAACAGGCCGATGCCCGGCCCCTGGCCGAGGCGGAGCGAGCCTACTGCCTGCGCGTGGAGACGGCCGACTTGAGCGATGCCGACCCCGTGGTCCGGCGGATCCGCGACCGGCTGCTCACCTGAGCTGCCTGCGCGGGGCGATCGCGGTTGATCCTCTTCGACCCCCCTCGAGGAGGCCCGGTTGCGATTGCGCTGGATACCTCCATCCATTGCGGGCCTGCAGGTCCTGTTGCAAGGTAGAGGCGGAGGCTAGTCCGCCCGCCACACAAGCGATCCCGTGACATGACCCAGGCCCCCCTGCAGCAGTTCTATATCCCGGAAGAGCAGTCGGTCTACCTGCTCAGCCACGACGATGCCCGCAAGCTCAAGGAGTGGGTGGCGCTGTGTCAGGCCCAACTGGAGCAGTTGGGCTACCGGGACATCGAGCTGATCGGCAAGGGCGCCTACGGCTTCGTCTTCGCCGGGGTCACGGCGCTGGGCGACGAGTACGTCTTCAAGTTCACCCGGGTCAACCTGCCCCAGCAGCTGCAGGACCGCCTCGAGGAGGAGGCCTTCATGCTGGAGCAGGTCGACCACCCGCTGGTGCCCAGGCTGATCGCCTACCAGCGGGTGCGCCACCAGTCGATCCTGGTGATGCAGCGCGCCCCGGGCCAGAACCTGGAGGAGGTATCGCTCCAGGAAGGGCGGCTGGCGCCGCGGTTGGTGGTACGCATCGCCGACCAGCTGGCCGATATCCTGCGCGCGCTGCGTCGCGAGGCGGGCCCCGCCGGCAAGCCCGTCGTGCATGGCGACATCAAGCCCTCCAACCTGGTGTTCGACCCGCGGGAGGAGCGCGTGGCGCTGATCGACTGGGGCTCCTCGGTGTTCGCCCAGCTCGACGCCAACCAGCAGTTCGTGGCGGCCAGCGTCATGGAGCTGATGTCGGACAACCTGCAGCAGACCAACGCCCGGCTCGGCGACGTCTACTTCATCGGCGACGAGCAGCTGAACGGCGCGCTCTCCTCACCGCGCTTCGACGAGCAGGGCGCCGCCGGCACCCTCTACGCCCTGGCCTCGGCCCAGTCGTGCCGCTTCGGCCATCGCGCCATTCCCGCCACCTCCCTGGGGCTGCCCGTCGAGTTCGCGCGCACGCTGGACGGCATGCTCGATCCCGACCCGCGCATCCGCATGCGGGCGGGGGATCACTTCATCCGCGAGATGCCGCGACTGGCCCGGGTGGTGATGCTCGACCTGCCGGAGCCGCCCGAGGCCGCCCTGGTGCCGGTCTGGACGCGCCCCGCCAGCCGCGAGATCGATACCGTGGTGTACAGCTCGCGCAAGGCCTTCCTGCGCGAGGAGGGCGCCCCGGAGACCCTGAGCGACGTCAACGACGTCCAGCTCGACCGCTATTACAAGAACTTCATGCAGGGCATGGGCGAGACCGAGAAGGCCTTCCTGGCCGCGGTGAGCCGCCTGGGCCGCTACCCGGTGGTGGGCGGGCTGGCGGTGCGCTGGGAGGCCGACGGCGTCTACATCGACACCTCGCTCAACCTCCACGACCCGGCGCTCAAGCCCGCCTTCGTGGCGGCGGTCAACAACATGGTGCACCTGGCCCGGGCCATCTATCGCCAGGGCATCTTCAAGAGCTGCCTGTTCAACGCCCGGGATACCCTTCACCTGGACCGCGAGGGCCCGGAGCAGCCCTTCGTCATCGAGCCCGGCATGCGCCTGCACTACGAGGTCAGCGCCGTGCCCGAGCTGGAGGACCGCAGCCGATTGCACAGCTACTTCGAGGACGGCCCCGACCCGGAGGAGTTCCTGATGCTGCCGGAGGCGATCATCACCTCGCTCGAGGCCCTCAACGAGATCCACCACACCGGCATGATCATCTTCGAGGCCTTGCCGGCGCACCTCAAGATCCACAGCTACTACCGACTCCTCGATCCCTCCCGCGAGGCGGAGTTCCGTCGCCGCCTGGAGGACATCCTCGACGCCGTGGGGCTGATCGAGGGCCTGGGCGTCTCGGGCTTCATGAAGATGCCCTACAAGGACACCCGCTTCTTCCCCCACGCGGAGCGCCAGCCCGATCGCTTCTATCCCCGCGATCCGCGGGCGGTGCTGCGTGAGGCCTGCCAGAACGCCTAGTTCATCGCCCGGGGCAGGTAGAGGGCGACCTCCGGGAAGCGGTGCAGCAGGACGATGGCCAGCAGCATCAGCAGGAAGAAGGGCAGAGTGGCGCGGGTGATGGTCATGATGTCCTTGCCGGTGAGGCCCTGGATGACGAAGAGGTTAAAGCCCACCGGCGGGGTGATCTGCGACATCTCCACCACCACGACCAGGTAGATGCCGAACCAGATCAGGTCGAAGCCGGCGGCCTCGACCAGGGGCATGATGATGGCGGTGACCAGCAGGATCAGCGAGATGCCGTCGAGGAAGCAGCCCATGCCCAGCAACAGCAGGGTCAGCGCCAGCAGCAGCATGCCCGGCGACAGCCCCATCTCGCCGATAGTGCGGGCCAGCTGCATGGGGAGCTGGGTGAAGCCCATGGCCGAGGTGAGGAAGGAGGCCCCGGCGATGATGAAGGCGATCATGCAGGCGGTGCGCACCGCGGCGAACAGCGAGTCGCGGAAGATGGTGCGGTCGAAGTGGCCGTTCCGGCGGGCGATCGCCATGGACAGCACCACCCCCATGGAGGCCGCCTCGGTGGGCGAGGCCAGGCCCCCGTAGATCGACGCGATGATGCCGCCGATCAGCGCCAGGATGGGCAGCAGCGACAGGCTGTGGCGCAGCTTCTCGCCCAGCGCCAGGCGCGGCCCGGCCTCGCCGGTCAGGCCGGCGCGGTTGCCCTTGAGCAGGGCCCAGAGCATCAGGTAGCCCATGAACAGGGTCAGGATCATCAGCCCGGGGCCGATGCCGGCGATGAACAGCCGCGAGATGGACTGCTCGGTGACCACGCCGTAGACGATCAGCATGATCGAGGGCGGAATCAGCAGGCCCAGGGTGGCGGCGCTGGCCAGGGTGCCGATGGCCATGCGCGAGTCGTAGCCGCGGCGCTCCAGCTCGGGCAGGGTCATCTTGCCCACGGTGGCGCAGGTGGCCGCCGACGAGCCACACACGGCGGCGAACATTCCGCTGCCGATGATGTTGGTGTGCAGCAGGCGGCCGGGAATGCGCCGCAGCCAGGGCGAGAGGCCGCGGAACATGTTGTCGGCAAGCCCCGAGCGGAACAGGATCTCGCCCATCCAGATGAACATCGGCAGGGCGGTCAGGTCCCAGCCGTAGCTGGCACCCCAGAAGTCGGAGGCGAGGATGGGCCCCGGCGCGAAGCCGGTGAACAGCGTCAGGGCGAGCCAGGCGGTGCCGATCAGCGCGAAGGCGATCCACACGCCGCTGCCGAGCAGCAGCGTCAGGATCAGCAGGGTGGTCAGGCTGAGGGTGAGCACGGCATTTCTCCGGTGGCGATGTGACTCTCAGGGGCGCGGGTCATCGTCGGGTTCCGCCCGGAAGCTCGCCGGATCCCGCACGGCGATGCGCAGCGTCATCACCAGGGCCTCGGCCAGCGCCAGGACGAGCAGGCCGACGCCGATGGTCAGTACCGTCTGCGGGATCCACAGCGGGATCGCCAGGAAGCCGGAAGAGACGTCGTCGTAGGCGAGGCTCTCGCGGATCAGCCCGATGAGTCCGTAGACGAGCGCCCCGGAAATGGCCAGGGCCACGCCCAGGGCGAAGGCCTCGAACCACACCCGCAGCGTCGCGGGCAGGCGCGTGACCAGCAGGGTGACGCGGATATGGGCGTGATGGACGAAGGTATAGGCGAGCCCCAGGAAGGTCGCCCCCACCAGCAGGTAGGCGGCGATCTCCGAGAGCCCGGTGATGCCCAGGCCGAGGCGGCGCTGGTCGGCCAGGGCGAGCAGGGCGTCGAGTATCCGGAACCCGACCTGCAGGGCGACCAGGCCGCAGATGATCACCATGCAGGCGGCGGCGCCCCAGGCGCCGAAGCGATAGAGCGGGGCGAGCTTGAAGGTCATGGGCGTCTCCTCGAGACGCGACGCCGTGGCGCCGCGCCTTGCCGGTCACTCCGCGGTATCGACCTCCTCGCGGTAGCGGTCGAGCAGGTCGAGGGCCGTCTCGCTGGCGCGTGACTGCCAGTCGGCGAACAGCTGGTCGCCGGCCTCCTGCAGCGCCGCCGCCACCTCCTCGTTGGGTGTGGAGACGCTGATGCCGTTGTCGCGCAGGGCCTGCAGGCTCTCCTCGTTGTCTTCCCGGCTCATCTGCCAGCCGCGCTCCTCGGCGCGGGCGGCGGCCTCCAGCAGGGTCTCCTGGGTGGCCTCGTCGAGGGCGTCGAAGGCGCGCCGGTTGACGAAGACGATATTCTTGGGCAGCCAGAGGTTGGCGTCGGTGAAGTGGGAGACATAGTCCCAGGCGGTCATGGCATTGCCGGTGGCGCTGGAGGTGATCATGGCGTCCACCCGGCCGGTGCTGAAGGCGGTGGGGATATCGGACTCCTCGGTCTCGGTGGGGTTGCCGCCGAGGTTCTCCACGAAGCGCTGGGTGTTGATGTTCGGCGCGCGCACGCGCAGGCCCTCGAACTGGGCGGGGTCCTCCAGCGCCTCGCCGGTGTAGATGCCCTGGGCGGGCCAGGCCACCGCATACAGCGGCATCAGCCCCTCGTCCGCGAACAGCTCGGTGATCATCGGGCGCGTGGTCTCCCACAGCGTCATGGCGTCCTCGTAGCTGCCCGCCACGCCGGGCAGGGTGTCGATCTCGTAGATGGGGTCCTCGTTGGAGAGGGTCGAGAGGAAGATCTCGCCGGCCTCGACGGTGCCGCGACGCACCGAGGGCTTGATCTCGGCGTGGGAGACCAGGGAGCCGCCGCTGTGGACATTGATGCGCAGCTCGCCATCGGTGGCCTCGGCCACGTCCTCGGCGAACTGGCGGTTGTTCTGGGTATGGAAGCTGGCGTCCCCGTAGGGAGTGGCCAGGTTCCACTCGGCGGCCTGGGCGCCGGTGGCCAGGCCGGCCAGCAGGATGGGCAGGACGACGCGCTTGTGCATGGGAGGACTCCTCTGTCGGGAATTCGCCTTGCGGCTACAGGAGAGTGTAGCGACCCCGAGCGTTGACGGGGCGAGGGCGTCGCGACCGGCTTGGCGCCCCGGCGGCCCTTCCCTATAGTCGGATGGCCGCTACCCTTACCTTTACAGCACAGTCACGGGAGTCGCCATGACCATTCCACTGTTGAACGCCGACATGGGCGAGAGCTTCGGCCCCTGGGTGATGGGGCTGGATGACCAGGTGATGCCCCACGTGGACCTGGCCAACGTGGCTTGCGGCTTCCACGCCTCGGACCCGCACGTCATGCGCCGCACCGTGCGCCTGGCCGTGGCGCATGGGGTGAGGGTGGGGGCGCACCCGGCCTATCCCGACCTGATGGGCTTCGGGCGTCGCTCGATGGCCTGCTCGCCCGCCGAGGTGGAGGACCTGGTGCTCTACCAGTTGGGGGCGCTGGCGGGCATCTGCGAGGCCGAGGGCACCCGGCTGCACTACGTCAAGCCCCATGGCGCCCTCTACAACGATATGGCTCGCGACCCCGAACTGCTCGCCGCGGTGATGCGCGCGGTGCGTGCCTACGACCCCGGACTTCCGGTGATGACCATGGCCACCCGCGACGATGCGCCGGTGCGCCGGCTGGCCGGCGAGCTGGGCGTGACCCCGTGGTTCGAGGCCTTCGCCGATCGTGCCTACGACGGGGCGGGGCGACTGGTGTCGCGCCGCGAGCCGGGGGCCGTGCACCACGACCCCGAGGCGATCGTCGACCAGGCCCGGCGCATCGCCAGCGGGTTGCCCCTGACCGCCAGCGACGGCAGCGAGCTGCGGCTCGAGGCCGACACCCTCTGCGTGCACGGCGACAATCCGGAGTCCATCGCCGCGGTGAAGGCCATCCGCCAGGCGCTGGCGGAGATCGACGGGGCACCGTCATGAGCCGAGGCCAGGCATTGCCCCGCATCGAGTCGGCGGGCCTGGACGGCTGGATGGTGCGCCTCTTCGCCACCATCGACGAGGCCAACCTGCCCTGGTTGACGGCCCTGACGCGGCGCTGCGAGGCGGCGCTGGGCGAGGCGCTGGTGGACCTGGTGCCGTCCTACACCACCCTGCTGGTGGTCTTCGACCCCCTGCGATTGCCCCCGGAGGCGACGCGCCGCCGCCTGGTCGAGCTGCTGCACGACCTGACGCCCGATGAGGAGAGCGACCGCGGCGAGGTGCGCGAGTTGCCCACCTGGTACGACCCCGGCGTGGGGCCGGACCTCGAACGCCTGGCGGAACGCGCCGGCATGGACATCGAGGCGGTGATCGACTGCCACAGCACCCGCGAGTACCGGGTCTTCGCCCTGGGCTTCGCCCCGGGCTTCGCCTTCATGGGCCTGCTGGACGAGCGCCTGGAGTGTCCGCGCCTGGAGACGCCGCGCCAGCGGGTGCCGGCGGGCAGCGTGGCGGTGGCGGGGCGCCAGACGGCGGCCTATCCCGTCGTGACCCCGGGTGGCTGGCACCTGATCGGGCGCACCTCGGCACGGCTCTTCGATCGCGACCGCGAGGGCTTCAGCCTGCTGCGCGTGGGCGACCGGGTGCGCTTCGTGGCCGTGGACCGCGCTACCTTCGCGCGCCAGGGCGGCGATACCCGGCCCATGGAGGCAAATGCATGACGGAATATACCGTTATCGGTCTTCGCGTGGAGCATACAGGCCCGCTGGCGCTGCTGCAGGATGCCGGACGGTTCGGCGTGCGACGCCTGGGGGTGACCCAGGGCGGTCCCGCCGACCTGCACGGCTGGGGCTGGGCCAACTGGCTGGTGGGCAACCCCTGGGGTGCCGCCGCCCTGGAGGTGACCCTGGGCGGGCTCGGCCTGGTCGCCGAACGCGACCTCTGCCTGGCGCTGGGCGGCGCCGATCTGGGGGCCAGCCTGGACGGCGAGCCGGTCGCCCCCTGGACGGCGTTCCGAATGCGCGAGGGCCAGCGCCTGGCGTTCGCCACCCCGGTCGCCGGTCTGCGCGCCTACCTGGCGGTGGCGGGGGGCTTCGCGGCGGAGCCGGTGCTGGGCAGCGTGGCCACGGTGGTGCGCGAGGGCCTGGGCGGGCTGGATGGCCGGGGCGGCAAGCTGGCCGCCGGCGATCGCCTGGCCGTCGTGGCCGAGGCGTGCCATCGCGAGGCGGGACGGCGCCTGCCCGAGGAGGAGCGCCGCGACTACCGGGAGCCGGCGCGGCTCACTTTGCTGCCCGGAGCCCAGGTGGCGGCCTTCGACGGCCGCAGCCTCTTTCAGGCGTTCCACGCCGAGTGGCGGGTCGACGATCGCGCCGACCGCATGGGGGTGAGGCTGCTGGGGCCGAGGCTGCGTTGTCGCATCGAGACCCTGATCTCGGAGGGCATCGGCCTGGGGGCGGTGCAGGTGCCCGCCGACGGCCAGCCCATCGCCCTGCTCAACGACCGCCAGACCATCGGCGGCTATCCGCGGCTGGGGGCGCTGACGCCGCTTGCGGCCTCGCGACTCGCCCAGTGCCTGCCGGGACAGGCCGTACGCCTGGCGCCGACCACGGCGGAGCGGGCGCTGGACGCGTACCGTCGCTTGCGTATCGCCCTGGGTGCCTGACTCAGGCGCCCAGGCCGCTCTCCCGCAGCAGCTGGTCGATGCTGCGATCGGCGCGAGGCACTGGGGTCTCCTCCAGCATCAACCGTGTCTCCAGGGCCTCGGCGCCTTCTTCCAGGCAGCGTTCGATGAGCGCCGCCTTGCCCAGGCCGGTGGTCCTGGCCAGCCGGTCGAGGCGGGCGTCGAGGTCGCGGTTCATTCTCAGCAGGTGGGGCATGGCGCTGTCTCCTCGGGATGGGAACACCGGTGGTGTGGCGTCACGGTACAGCCTGGCAGGGGCGCGTGACGGGATGATGACGGCTTGACCGCGCCGGGCGGCGACGTAGAATGCCACCCTTCATCTCGCCATCGGGACGACCCGGTGCGCGTCTCGATCGCCGGGGACGACCCCGACCGACCCGGATGTCCTTTCCCCATGAGTATGGCCTGGATTCTGCTCGTCGTCGCCGGCCTGCTGGAGGTGGCCTGGGCCCTGGGGCTCAAGGCCTCCGAGGGCTTCACCCGGCCGTTGGCCAGCCTGTTGACCCTGGTCACCATGCTGGCCAGCTTCTATCTGCTCGGCCTGGCCATGCGGGCCCTGCCGGTGGGCACCGCCTATGCGGTCTGGGTGGGCATCGGCGCCGTGGGTACGGTGCTGTTCGGCATCCTGGTCTACGGCGATGGCGCCTCGCCGCTGCGGTTGGCGAGCCTGGCGCTGATCATGGCCGGGCTGGTGGGTCTCAAGCTGGCGGGCTGATCACGCCAGGCCCTGGCGCTTCATGGCCTCGGTGATGATCGGTACCGGCGTCATCAGGTGGTCGCGCATCATGCGGGTGGCGCGCGGGGCGTCGCGCGCCAGGATCACCTCCACCAGGGCGGCATGCTCCTGGCGCTTGCGCTCCAGGGCCTCCTCGGAGAGCACCGTCTCGCGCAGCCAGAGGTGGCGATAGCGCTCCACCTGGTCGAACAGCTTGTCGCGGACCTGCAGCAGGTGGGGAGAGCGGCAGCCGCCGACGATGGCGGTGTGGAAGGCCTTGTGGCGGGCGTCCCAGACGTCCAGCAACTCCTCGGGGGTGTTGACCTCCATGACCTTGGCCAGGGTGTGGGCGCGGGCCAGGATCTCGGCCTCCCAGGCGTCGTCGCCGCGCTCGATGGCCAGCCCCAGCAGCAGTCCCTCCAGCTGGGCCCGGGCGTCGTAGAGGTCGGCGAGCTCGGCCAGTGACATCGGCGCGACCCGGTAGCCGCGCTGGCTGATGGCCACCACCAGGCGCTCGGCCACCAGCTGGGAGAGCGCCTCGCGCAGCGGGCCCACGCCCAGGTCGTAGCGCTCCTTGAGGCGGCTCATCAGCAGCTTCTCGCCGGGCCTGAAGACGTTGCGGATGATGTCGCGCTTCAGCCAGTGGTAGGCGCTGATGCCGAGGTTCTGTCGAGGCGTGGTGTCCATAGTGACGTCATTCTTTCAATATATTCGTCATGGTAGCCGAATATCGTCACTCGATATATACATAGTCATTCTGATGGAGTCGGGTCATTCCCGGGGCTGGCTCAGCGCCTGCCAGGCGGCATAGGTGCTGAGGAACACCCGCCCGGTGAGGTCGTCGAGGAAGTCGCTGCGCTTGAGGCGATCCATCACCGGCCCCTTGACCTCGGCCAGGTGCAGGGTCACCCCGGCCTCCTTGAGGCGGGCGTTGATGGCGTCGAGGCTCTCCAGCGCCGAGGCATCGATCAGGTTCACCGCCGAGCAGATCAGCACCAGGTGCTCCAGCTCGGGGCGGCGGGCGACGAGATCGAGCACGGTATCCTCCAGGTAGCGGGCGTTGGCGAAGTAGAGGCTCTCGTCGATGCGCAGCAGGGCCAGGTGGCCGACGGTTTCGGTGTCGTGGCGTTCGCAGTTGCGGAAGTGCTCGGTGCCGGGAATGCGGCCCACCAGGGCGCTGTGGGGGCGGCTGGTGCGGTAGAGGAAGAGCATCACCGAGAGCAGCACGCCGCTGATGATGCCGGCTTCCACCCCCTCGAGCAGGGTGAGCGCGATGGTCACGGCCATGGCCGAGAAGTCGCTGCGGGAGTAGCGCCAGGTCTGGCGGATCAGCGGGATGTCCACCAGGGTGAGGATGGCCACGGTGATGGTGGCGGCCAGGGTGGCGATGGGCAGGTGGTGGAGCAGGGGCGTGAAGAGCAGGGTCGCCAGGCCGATGCCCAGGGCGGCGAACAGCCCGGCCAGCGGGGTCTGGGCGCCGGCCTGGTCGTTGATCACCGTGCGCGACAGGCCGCCGGTGACCGGCATCCCCGCCGAGAAGGCGGCCGCCAGGTTGGCGCCGCCCAGCCCCAGCAGCTCCTGGTTGGGCGAGATGCGCTGGCGCCGCCGTGCCGCCAGCATCTGCGCCATGGAGATCGACTCGACGAAGCCCACCACGCTGATCAACAGCGCCGGGACCAGCAGGGCGCGCCACAGCTCGAGGTCCAGCGCCGGCAGGGTGAGCGGCGGCAGGCCGGCCGGCACGGCGCCGACCACGGCGACGCCCCGGGCCGCCAGGTCGAAGTGCCAGCTGGCCAGGGTGGTGGCGACCACCGCCAGCACCGGCCCGGCCCGGGCGATCAGCCCGGCCGTGGCGTCGGCCAGCCCCAGGCGCATCAGCCATGCCTTGCCGCGGCGACGCAGGGTCACCAGGAACAGCAGGGTGCCGGCGCCCACGGCCAGCGTCGGCCAGTGGGTGGCGCCGAGGTTGCCCAGCAGGCTGGTCAGCAGACCGGTGGCGGCATAGCCGCTGGCGGTCACGCCCAGCAGGTGGGCGGCCTGGCTGATGGCGATCAGCAGGGCCGAGGCGGAGAGGAAGCCGGCGATCACCGGGTGGCTGAGGAAGTTGGCGAAGAAGCCCAGGCGCAGCAGCCCCATGGCGGTGAGCATCAGCCCCGAGAGCAGCGAGAGGGCCAGGGCGGCCTGGAGGTAGGCCGGGGAGCCCGGGACGGCCACCTCGGAGAGGGCGGCCCCGGTCATCAGCGCGATGATCGCCACCGGTCCCACGGCCAGGGTGCGGCTGGTGCCCAGCAGGACGTAGAGCACCGCCGGCAACAGGCTGGCATAGAGGCCCACCACCGCGGGCAGCCCGGCCAGCAGGGCATAGGCCAGGGACTGGGGAATCACCATCACGGTGACGATCAGCCCGGCCAGCAGGTCGGCGCCGAACAGCCGGCGATTGTAGTGGGGCAGCCAGGTGAGGATCGGCAGATAGCGCTTGAGCATCCCTTCGTCCCATTCCGGTGGGGCGTGCGTGCCTATATCACCACAGACTAAACCGGATCCCGGCTCAGGTCCCGGTCGCGACCCTGCGGCGGCGCGATTGCCAGGCCGACCAGGAGTAGAGGGCCAGCCCCGTCCAGATCAGGGCGAAGGTCGCCAGCTCCACGCCGGACAGGGGTTCGCCGAACACCAGCAGGGCGATGGCGAACTGGATGCTGGGGTTGAGATACATGAGGAAGCCCAGGGTGGCCAGCCGCAGGCGGCGTGCGGCGCCGGCGAAGGCCAGCAGCGGCAGGGCGGTGATCACCCCGCTGGCGACCAGCAGCAGGGTGGTGCCGGTGTCCGCCGCGAAGTGGGAGAGGCCCATCCGGGTCAGGGCGCCCAGGGCCAGGAGGGCCAGCGGCAGCAGCAGCAGGGTCTCCACGAAGAGCCCCGAGAGGCCATCCAGGGGCACCTGCTTGCGCAGCAGGCCATAGGTGCCGAAGGAAAAGGCCAGCGCCAGGCTGATCCAGGGCAGCTCGCCCAGCAGCACCAGTTGGATCAGGATCGCCAGGGTGGCCAGCCCGACGGCCACGGCCTGGAGGCGGTGCATGGTCTCGCGCAGCACCAGCAGGCCCAGCGCCACGTTGACCAGTGGGGTCATGAAGTAGCCCAGGCTGGCCTGCAGCACGTGGCGGGTCTCCACCGAGTAGATGTAGAGCCCCCAGTTGAAGGCGATCAGCACGGCGCAGCCCAGCACTCGCCCCAGCCGCCGCGGCCGGCACAGCGCCTCGCGCACCGGCGTCCAGCGCCCCAGCAGGGTGACCAGGCCGACCAGGAAGGCGCAGGACCAGAGGATCCGGTGGATCAGTACCTCGTGGGCCGGGACGCCCTCGAAGAGCGCGAAGAACAGCGGGAAGCAGCCCCACATACCGTAGGCGGCCAGGCCGAAGGCGACGCCCTTGGCCGGTTCGCGGTCGGGAGCGGTGAGATGGGAAACGGTCATCGTGGCCTCGGGCAGCGGCAAAGCCCTAACTTAGCAGGCTATCGGACGTCCCGCCATGGGCCCCGGCTGACGCGAGGGGCGCCCTGGGTTAGGCTTGGGGGAGTCTTCACCCAGTGGCAACGGAGCCCCGACATGAGCGAGCTGAGAACCACCCTGGTGCAGTGCGATCTGCGTTGGGAAGATCCCGAGGCCAACCGCCGGATGCTCGAGGAGACGCTCGGCGACCTCGACGCTCGGGAGACCGACCTGATCGTGCTGCCGGAGATGTTCGCCACCGGCTTCACCATGAACTCCCGGGAGATGGCCGAGCCGATGACGGAGAGCGGAAGCGTCGCCTGGCTGCGGGACCAGGCGCGAGGCCGCGGCTGCGTGGTGACCGGCAGCGTGGCCGTGGAGGAGGAGGGCGATTGCTTCAATCGCCTGGTGTGGGCGCGCCCCGACGGCAGCCTGGTGACCTACGACAAGCGCCACCTGTTCCGCATGGCCGGCGAGCACGAGCGCTACGCCATGGGCCACGAGCGGGTGATCGTCGAGCTCAAGGGCTTCCGCATCCTGCTCAGCGTCTGCTATGACCTGCGCTTCCCGGTGTGGCTGCGTCAGCAGCCGGCCCCCGACGAGCACTTCGAGTACGATGCCCTGCTGTGCGTGGCCAACTGGCCGGCACCGCGTCGCCATCCCTGGCGGGTCCTGCTCCAGGCCCGGGCCATCGAGAACCTCTGCCCGGTGATCGGCGTCAACCGGGTCGGCGAGGATGCCAAGGGGCTGGCCTACGCCGGCGACTCCATGCTGGTGGACTTCAAGGGCGAGGCGTTGATCGACGAGCCACGCGATACGCCCTTCGTGAAGACCGCCAGCCTGTCGCTGGAGGAACTGCGCGCCTTCCGTGAGAAGTTTCCCGCCTGGCGCGACGCCGACCACTTCACTCTCGCCGACGGTGTCGGTTACTGATGCGCCTCGATCGTTTCCTGGCCGAAACCACCGACCTGACCCGCAGCCTGGCCAAGAAGGCCCTGCATCGTGGTGAGGTGAGCGTGGACGGCGAGGTGGTCAAGAATCCCGCCATCCAGCTGGGCGAGGCGAACCGGGTGCGCTGGCGGGGGCAGCCGCTCGCCCTGGTGGGGCTGCGCTACGTGATGCTGCACAAGCCGGCGGGTGTCGAGTGCACGTCGCGGCGTACCCTCTATCCCCGGGCCGTCGACCTGATCGACCTCCCCAAGGCGGAGCGGCTGCAACCGGTGGGCCGCCTCGACGTGGAGACCACCGGCCTGGTGCTGCTCAGCGACGATGGCCAATGGTCACACCGGGTCACCGCGCCACGCCGGCGCTGCGGCAAGGTCTATCGGGTCACCCTGGCCGAGCCCCTCGAGGGTCCGGCGCTGGCGGCGGCGCAGGCGTGCTTCGCGGAGGGCCTGCTGCTCGACGGTGAGGCCAAGCCGACCCGCCCGGCGGAGTTGGCCATGCGCGAGCCGCGGGTGGCCGCAGTGACGCTCCACGAAGGCAAGTACCACCAGGTCAGGCGGATGTTCGCGGCCATCGGCAATCATGTGGTGGCGCTACACCGCGAGGCGGTGGGCCCGCTGACCCTGGGCGACCTGCCCGAGGGGGAGTGGCGGGCGCTCAGCGAGGCCGAGGTCGCGGCCTTCTGAGGTTCACGCCTCGGACCAGGTGATGCTGCGGTCGCGACCATGGTGCTTGGCGTGGTACAGCGCCTTGTCGGCCAGGCCGAGCAGCGCCAGGGGGTTCCGGGAGTGGCAGGGGTAGGTGGCCACGCCGCAGGAGAAGGTGATGGGGCCCAGCGCCCGCCTCGCATGCTCGAGCCTCAGGGCCCGGACCGCCTCCAGCAGGGCTGCCGCGCGGGCCTCGGCCTGCCCGGTGGTGGCCCCGGGCAGGATGGCGACGAACTCCTCGCCGCCCAGCCGGCAGACCACGTCCGAGCCGCGGAAGTGTTCGCGAAGCAGCGCAGCGACCTCGACCAGCACGCCGTCGCCCGCCTCGTGGCCAAAGCGGTCGTTGATCTGCTTGAAGTGGTCCAGGTCGATCATCACCATCGACAGCGGTATCCCCTGGCGTTTCGCCCGGGCCGCCTCGTGCTGTAACAGCTCGTCGAAGTAGCGGCGGTTCTTGAGGCCGGTCAGCGGATCCTCGTAGGAGAAGCCCTCCAGCTTGCGCACCAGGCGGTCCAGCTCGGCCGTGCGGTGGGCGACCTGCTGTTCGAGGGAACGGTTCAGCCGGGCGAGTTCGCGCTGGGTCTGGCGATAGTGCCACAGCGAGATGCCCACGATGGCCAGCGAGAAGGTCAGGGTGCCCAGGCTCACCGGGATGCGCCGCCATGCCAGCAGGCCGTGGGCCACCGCCATGTCGGCCAGCAGCAGGGCCGCCAGCAAGGCGTAGCTGGCGATGATCAGGCGCTGCTCCATCCCCAGGCGGTGCACCCGCCACAGCGCCAGCAGCAACATCAGCGGCAGGGTGATCGCCAGCAGAAGGTCGAAGGGCGGAAAGGTGCTGGCCAGGCTCACCCCCCCGGTCCCGGCCAGGCCGATGGCACCCACCAGGTAGGCCAGGTGCAGCTGCCACAGGCGGCGCATCCAGCGCCCGGGCCTGCCCGCGAGCCAGTGGGCCAGCAGCAGGCCCATGGCCACCGGCAGGCTGTAGTAGCCGGCGGCGGCCAGGGTGTCCCACAGCAGCGGGCGACCGAGCAGCAGCTGGCTGGCCTGGGTCTCGGCGAGGACCATGGCGCCCGAGGCCAGCGAGAAGAGCGCCATGGCGCCGAAGCTCCAGCGCCGCGGCCCCAGCAGGGCGAAGCTGCCGGCCAGCCCCGCCAGCAGCAACGAGAAGGCGCTGACCACCAGGTCGCGGGAGGAGCTGCGGATGACCCGCGTCAGCAGGTCCACTCGCTCCATCAACATCACCTCCCCCCACAGGCCGATATCGGTGTAGTCCGAGAACACCCGGAAGTGCAGGGTGCGGCCGGCGAAGTCCTCGGGCAGTTCGATCATGTGCCAGGGCCAGCCGGCGAAGTCGCCGCGTCCCTGGGCGTCGAAGCGGCCGTACTGGTAGATGAGCTCGTCGTCGAGATAGGCCTGGCCGATCAGGTCGATGCTGTAGATGTAGACGACCGGGTCGCGCCATTCGCCTGTCGGGAGGGTCGTGCGGAACCAGGCGTGTTGATGGCCCGCCCGTCCCGGCGGGTTGGACGGGAAGGCGATGTCTCGCCAGGCTTCATCCTCGGCGTCGTGCACCCAGAGTGGTGTGCCCCCGGGGCCCAGGGGCGAGTCTCCCCAGCGGTATTCCCAGTCGACGAGGTCCCGGGGTTCGGCGGCCAGGCCGGCAGGCGTCAGGACGGTGACCAGAAGCAGCCCCGTCAGCAGGCGGAGAAGGAGGCGATGCATGCCGGACCATCCGTGGGTGCGATAGGCGCCAGTATAGGTCACCCCTGTCGGGGTGTCGCAGGCTCCGGTGACGATCGGTCGACCAGCCCCGCCGCCTCCACCAGAGCGCGGGTGTAGTCGGTGTGCGGATTCGCCAGCAGTTCCCGACACTCGCCCTGTTCCACCACCTCGCCGTCCCGCAGCACCATCACCCGATGGGCGAGGGCGCGCACCACGGCCAGGTCGTGGCTGATGAACAGGTAGCTCAGCCCGCGCCGTGCCTGGAGGTCGCGCAGCAGTTCGACGAGCTGTTTCTGCACGGTGCGGTCCAGGGCCGAGGTGGGCTCGTCGAGCACCACCAGCTCGGGTTCCAGGATGATCGCCCGGGCCACGGCGATGCGCTGGCGCTGGCCGCCGGAGAACTCGTGGGGATAGCGATCGGCGCAGTCGCGGGGCAGTCCCACCTCCTCGAGGGTGGCGGCCACCCGGCGCGACACCTCGGCCGCGTCCAGTTCGGGGTGGTGGAAGCGCAGGCCCTCGCTGACGATCTCCGAAACCGGCAGGCGTGGCGACAGCGAGCCGTAGGGGTCCTGGAAGACGATCTGGAAGCGGCTGCGCATGCGGCGCAGGGCGCCGCCGGTCAGGGTGTCCAGGCGCGTCTCGGCGAAGCGGATCTCGCCGCGGCTCTCCATCAGGCGCAGCAGTGCCATGGCCAGCGTCGTCTTGCCGGAGCCGGATTCGCCGACGATGCCCAGGGTCTCCCCCGGCGCCAGCGTCAGTGCGAGCGGCCTCACCGCCTCGAAGGCCGGTGGCCGGGGCATGAACAGCCGCCTGGGGCGCTGGAAACTGACGGCGATCCCCGTGGCCTGGAGCAGTGGTTCCGAGTGACGGGGAGGCAGCGGCTGCCCCTCGGGCTCGGCGTCGAGCAGCGAGCGGGTGTAGGCGCTGCGCGGCGCGGCGAACACCTCGGCCACCGGGCCGGTCTCCTGCTCGCGGCCTTGGAAGAGCACGCACACCCGGTCGGCGTGGCGGCGTACCAGGTTGAGGTCGTGGGTGATGAACAGCATGCCCATGCCGTGGCGGTCGCGCAGCTCGGCGAGCAGGGCGAGGATCTCCTGCTGCACGGTGACGTCCAGCGCCGTGGTGGGCTCGTCGGCGATCAACAGTGCCGGGTCGTTGGCGATGGCCATGGCGATCATCACCCGCTGCCGCTGGCCGCCGGAGAGCTGGTGGGGCCAGGCGTCGAGCAGCTCGTCGGGACGCGGCAGTCGTACCTGGGTGAGCAGCTCCCGGGCCCGCGCCCGGGCGGCGCGACCGGCGAGGCCCTGGTGCAGGCGCAGGGCCTCGCCGATCTGCTTGCCCACGGTGTGCAAGGGGTTGAGCGAGGTCATGGGCTCCTGGAAGACGAAGCCCACGCGGCCGCCGCGCAGGCCCTGCCAGTCGCGGGAGCGCAGCCGGTCGAGGTCGGTGTCGCCCAGGTGGCGGCCGCCCTCGACCCGGGCGTTGGCCGGCAGCAGGTTCATGGCGCCGAGTGCCGAGACCGACTTGCCGGAACCGGATTCGCCCACCAGGGCCAGGGTCTCGCCGCGCCCGACGCTCAGCGAGAGGCGATCGACCACGTTGACGCCGTCGAAGGCGATGGACAGGTTCTCCAGGCGTAGCAGGTCAGGCATCGGTGGCGCTCCTCTCGGCGGAAGGGGCGGGGGCGGCATGCTGGATGTGGCGCGGGTCGAAGGCGTCGCGCAGCCCCTCGCCGATGAACACCAGCAGCGACAGCATCAGCGACAGGCTGACGAAGGCGGTGATGCCCAGCCAGGGGGCGTGGAGGTTGTTCTTGCCCTGGGCCACCAGCTCACCCAGCGATGGCGACCCGGGGGGCAGGCCGAAGCCCAGGAAGTCCAGGGCGGTCAGGGTGGTGATGGCGCCGGTGAACAGGAAGGGGATGAAGGTCAGGGTGGCCACCATGGCGTTGGGCAGCACGTGGCGCCACATGATCAGCCGTGGCGTCAGGCCCATGGCCTTGGCGGCGCGCACGTACTCCAGGTTGCGGGCGCGCAGGAACTCGGCACGCACCACGTCCACCAGCCCCAGCCAGGAGAACAGCAGCATGATGCCGAGCAGCCACCAGAAGCCGGGCTGCACGAAGCTGGCCAGGATGATCAGCAGGAAGAGCACCGGCAGCCCCGACCAGATCTCGGTGAGGCGCTGGCCGATCAGGTCGGTCTTGCCGCCGAAGTAGCCCTGGATGCCGCCGATGACCACCCCCATCACCAGCGACCCCGCGGTGAGCACCAGGGCGAAGGCCACCGACAGGCGGAAGCCGTAGATCACCCGGGCCAGGACGTCGCGGCCCTGGTCGTCGGTGCCCAGCCAGTGGCGAGCGTCCGGGGGCGCCGGCGAGGGGCGCATCATCTGGGTGTCCAGGGTCTGGTAGGAGAAGGGGATCGGCGGCCACAGGGCCCAGCCGTGCGCCTCGATCTGCTCGCGCACGAAGGGATCGTGGTAGTCGGTGGTGGTGGGCAGGAAACCGCCGAATTCGGTCTCCGGGTAGTCCACCAGCAGGGGGACGTACCACTGGCCGTCGTACTGCATGACCAGTGGCTTGTCGTTGGCGATCAGCTCGGCGACCAGGCTCACGGCGAACAGGGCCGCGAACAGCCACAGCGAGAGCCAGGCGCGACGGTTGCCGCGGAACACGCCGATGCGGCGTCGGGTGATGGGCGAGAGGCGGTCGGTGAAGGCCATCGGCTCAGGACTCCCGTGTCTCGAAGTCGATGCGGGGATCGACCCACACATAGGTGAGGTCGGAGATCAGCTTGAGGATCAGCCCGATCAGGGTGTAGAGGTAGAGCGTGCCGAAGATCACCGGGTAGTCGCGCTGCATCACCGCCTCGAAGCCCAGCAGGCCGAGCCCCTCCAGCGAGAAGATCACCTCGATCAGCAGCGAGCCGGTGAAGAAGATGGTGACCAGGGCGCCGGGCAGGCCGGCGATGATGATCAGCATGGCGTTGCGGAAGACGTGGCCGTAGAGTACCCGGCGGTCGCTGGCGCCCTTGGCCCGCGCGGTGAGCACGTACTGCTTGTGGATCTCGTCGAGGAAGCTGTTCTTGGTGAGCATGGTGAGGGTGGCGAAGCTGCCCACGGTCATGGCGATCACCGGCAGGGTGATGTGCCAGAAGTAGTCCTTGACCTTGCCCCAGGCGGAGAGCGACTCGAAGTCCGGCGAGGTCAGGCCGCGCAGCGGGAAGAGGTCCCAGTAGCTGCCGCCGGCGAACAGCACGATCAGCAGGATGGCGAACAGGAAGCCGGGGATGGCGTAGCCGAGGATCACCAGTCCCGAGGTCCAGACGTCGAAGCGCGTGCCGTGGTGGAGCGCCTTGCGGATGCCCAGCGGGATCGAGATCAGATAGACCAGCAGCGTCGTCCACAGACCCAGCGAGATCGACACCGGCAACCGCTCGACCATCAGCGCCACCACCGGGCGGTCGCGGAAGAAGCTGGTCCCGAAGTCGAAGGTGGCGAAGTCGGCGAGCATGCCCAGGAAACGCTCGTGGGCCGGCTGGTCGAAGCCGAACTGGGCCTCCAACTGCTCGATGAAACGCGGGTCTATCCCCCTTGCTCCGCGGGATTCATCCTGCACGACCACCTCGCCGCCGCCGGTATCCAGGCGGGTGCTGGCCATGCTGTCGATCCCCTCGAAGCGGGCCAGCATCTGGTCGATGGGCCCGCCCGGGGCGGCCTGCACGATGATGAAGTTGAGCAGCATGATGCCCAGCAGGGTGGGGATCATCAACAGCAGGCGTCGCAGGATGTAGCGGCTCACGGGGGCGGCGTCCTCGTCATCCGGAATGTCGTGGGTCAGCGGCCGTGCAGGCGCTGTTCGATCTCGGCCGCGCGCTCGCTATCCACCCACCAGGCCGCCAGGTCCATGCCGTATTCGGGGAAGGGCTCGGGCCAGGCGAACTTGTCCCACACGGCGATGCGCGTCTCGCCGGAATGGTAGTGGGGGATCACGATGAAGCTGTGCAGCAGCACCCGATCCAGGGCGCGGGTGAGGGTGTTGAGTTCCTCGCGACTCTCGGCGCGGATCAGCCGGTCGACCAGGTCGTCCACCGCCGGGTTGGCCAGCCCCATCAGGTTGCGGCTCTGGGGGGTGTCGGCGTAGTCGCTAGTCCAGAACTCGCGCTGCTCGTTGCCCGGGTTGTTGGACTGGGGAAACTGGCCGATCACCATGTCGAAGTCGAAGCTGCGCAGGCGGTTGAGGTACTGGTTGATGTCGACGATGCGGATGGTGCCCTGGATGCCGAGGCGCGCCATGTTGCGCAGCATGGGCTGGACGACGCGCTCGAGGCCGGTGTCGTAGAGCAGCACCTCCAGCTCCAGGGGGCGGCCGCTCTCGGCGTCCACCAGGCTGCCGTCGCGCACCTCGTAGCCCGCCTCGCGCAGCAGCTCCAGGGCCAGGCGCAGGCGTTCCCTGAGGTCGTCGGGATGCTCGATGGGCACCGGTTCGGTGAAGACGCGCTCCGGCAGGACGTCGCGCCAGGGCTCCAGCACCTCGAGTTCCGCCTCGCTGGGCAGCCCCTCGGCGGCCATCTCGGAGTTCTGGAAGAAGCTCTCGGTGCGCTGGTAGGCATCATAGAAGATATTGGCATTCAGCCAGGGGAAGTCGAAGGTCAGCGACAGGGCCTCGCGAACGCGCGGGTCGTCGAACTTGGCGCGACGCAGGTTGAACACGAAGGCCTGCATGCGCGCCGGCTGGCCGTCCGGGACGGTGAGCTTCTCGACCAGGCCGTCGTGGTAGGCGGGGAAGTCGTAGCCGATGGCCCAGGTGGCGGCGCGGGCGTCGATGCGATAGTCGAGCACCCCGGCCTTGAACGCTTCCCAGGCGATCTCGCGGTCGCGGTAGTAGTCGTAGACGAGCCGATCGATGTTGTGGCGACCGCGTTTCACCGGCAGGTCTCGCCCCCAGTAGTCCTCCACGCGTGCATAGACGATGCGCCGTCCCGGGTCCACCTCGGCGATGCGATAGGGGCCGGAGCCGGGGTGCTTCGCCAGGGTGGGCGACGTGAAGTCGCGCGACGCCCAGTAGTGCTCGGGCAGCACCGGCAACTGGCCGACGATCAGCGGCAGTTCACGGGAGTGGTTGGAGGCGAACTCGAAGCGCACGGTGTGGTCGTCGAGTGCGGTGGCGCTCTCCACCTCGGCGTAGTAGGCACCGTAGGAGGGATTGCCCTGCTCGGTCAGCAGCTCGAAGCTGAAGACCACGTCGTCGGCGGTGAGCGGTTCGCCGTCGTGGAAGCGCGCCTCGGGGCGCAGGTCGAACTCGATCCACAGGCGCTGCGGATCCAGGCGAATACCCGACGCCAGCAGGCCATAGGCCGAGAAGGGCTCGTCCGGGTTGCCCTCCAGCAGGGTGTCGTAGATCTGCGAGACGCCGGCCGCCGGGGTGCCGCGGATGATGAAGGGGTTGGTGGAGTCGAAGCTCGAGCCCACCGCGGCCTGGGTCAGGCTGCCGCCCTTGGGGGCCTCGGGCTCGACGTAGGGGAAGTGGGTGAAGTCCGCAGGCAGCTCGGGATCGCCGTAGAGCGCCAAGCCATGGACGGTGGGGACGCCTGCGTCGTCCCCGTCGGTAGCGGATGTCGCCACCGCGAACGGCGCAGCGAACAGGCAGAGCAGGGCGAGGAGACCACCGCCGGCACGGCGGCGCAGGGCGTTCGACATCGTGACATCCTGGGTCGGCTGGGATGCCGGCTGACGCCGGCGACTACCGACCCATAAGGTGTCAGGCCTGCGCGGTCTTGTAAACCTCTGATGCGCGGGCCGGTTTCAGCGCCGGCCCGGCGGGGTGGGAGCTCAGCGCGCCGCCAGGCTGCGCCGGGGCAGCTCGAGCCGCTGGCCGGGCTGGATGACGTTGCCGCTCAGCCCGTTGGCCTGGCGGATCTCGTCGACGCTGATCCCCTGGCCCGAGGCGATGGCCGAGAGGCTGTCGCCGCGCTGGACCACGTAATGATCGGCGGCTCCCGCCGGGGTGGTCGGTCCTGCCGGCGTATCGAGCCTCGCCACCAGGGTGTCGGCACTGTCGGCGGGCACCAGCAGGACCTCGGCCTGGCTGGGGTGGACACTGCCGCCGCTCAACGCCGGATTGAGTTCGGCCAGTTCGCCACGCGGGACGCCCGCCAGGCGCGCCGCCTCGGCCAACTGCAGGGGACGCTCCACGGGGACCTCGGCGAAGGCCGGGGCGTCCTCGATCTCGGGGAGGGCGACCTGGTACTCATCGGGGTTGTCGACGATGGCGGCGATGGCCTTCAGCTTGGGAACGTACTGCATGGTCTCCTGGGGCAGCTTCAGGCTCCAGTAGTCGCCGCTCTCGCCCCGCGAGATGGCGGCGTTGCGGGCCCGGTTCACCGTGCCGGCCCCGGCGTTGTAGGCCGCCAGCGAGAGCTGGATGTCCCCCTCGTACCACTGATCGGCCTGGTATTCGATGTAGTCCAGGGCGGCACGCGTCGAGGCCACCACGTCGAGTCGGCCATCGTAGCCACCCTGACGGTGCAGGCCCAGGGCGTCGCCGGTGCCGGGCATGAACTGCCACAGGCCGGCGGCGCCACGGTGGCTGCGGGCGGCGGGATCGAAGGAGCTCTCGATGAAGGGGATCAGGGCGATCTCGCCGGGCAGGCCACGTTCCTCCACTTGCTCGACGATCCAGGCCAGCCAGGGGCGTGCCCGCTCGGTGATCTCGACGATGTTGTGCGGGGCGCTGCGGTAATGGTCGATCCAGTGCTGGACCCGGGGATCCCGGAGGTCGTCCTGCCACTGGAAGCTGTCGCGGAGACGGCTCCAGGCGTCCCGAGGCTCGAGCGCCAGGGCGTCCCAGAAGTGACGCACCAGGCTGCTCGGTGACGGCTGGGCGACCTCACGGCTCGTGGCACCATCGTCGGGGGTTGCGGCTCGCGGTAGGGTGGCGGCCTGGCTCTGGGCGCCGGCGGCCATCAGGGAGCCGAACAGGGCGGCGGTGCTGGCAAGCGCATACAGCCTGCGGCGAGTCGTGTAGTAGGTCATCCGGTCGTGTTTCTCCTGGTCGCAGGCGAGCCGCCGCGTGGCGGCTCGCCGGGGCGTCCATCGGGTCGGGCTCAGAAGTTGTCTTTCCAGGCGCGCAGGGTGGTGAAGGTGGCCTCGTCGGTGTCGGTGTCGCCGTGGGCCGAGGCGGCCTCACGGACGCCGGCATCCGCCACGCGCAGGAAAGGATTGATGCGCTTCTCCCGGGCCAGGGTGCTGGGCAGCGTGGGGCGATCGAGCTCGCGGGCACGCTGGCACTCTTCCATGGCCTGAACCACGTCCGGATTGTGAGGGTCGGCGGCCAACGCGAAGCGCAGGTTGGCCAGGGTGTATTCGTGGGCGGCGAACACCAGGGTGTCCTCCGGCAGGGTCGCCAGCCGGGCCAGGGAGGCGTGCATCTGGGCCGGGGTGCCCTCGAAGAGCCGGCCGCAGCCGGCGCTGAAGATGGCATCGCCGCTGAACAGCAGCGGCGGTATGCCGGCGGTGAAGAAGGCGATATGGTCCAGGGTATGCCCCGGCACCTCGATCACCTCGAACAGCCGCCCCATGACCCGCAGCTCGTCGCCGTCGGCGACGCTCTCGTCGATGCCGGTGATATCGGGGTTGGCCGGCCCCACCACCCGCGGCGAGTAGCGCTCGATGAGCTCGCGCAGGCCGCCGGTATGATCCGGGTGGTGGTGCGTGATCAGCACCGTCGACAGCGTCAGGCCCTCACGCTCGAGGAGCTCGATCACCGGGGTGGCATCACCCGGGTCCACCACGCAGACTTCGGGGCTCGTGTCCTGGCGCAACAGCCATATATAGTTGTCGCTAAACGCAGGAATCGGTGTCACGCTCAACATGGGCAAGGCGTCCTGAATGGGCATGAACGGGTCGCAAAATCCGACCAATATGGAGGGGTTAGCGCACGATGTCAACATCGCCTGCCACCCATCGGCTCGCCGGCCTGGTGCGGGACGGCCGGCGTTTCTGGACCAGCCCCGCCGGCCGGGCCCTGTGGCAGGCCGAGCGTGCCTGCCTGGGGCCGGCCTGCGAGCGGCTGTGCGGCGCCCATAGCCTCGAGCTGGGCCTGGCCCGCCCGCTGGCCGACATGTGTCCGGTACGTCACCCGCTGTGCTGGGCGCCCAGTCGGGAGCTCGCCGAGCGGGCCTCCACGCTGGTCTGCCCCCCCGATGCACTGCCGCTGCCCGACGACTGCCTGAGCCTGGTGGTGATCCACCACCTGCTCGAGGTGGTGCCGGATCCCCACCACCTGCTCCAGGAGGCGGCGCGGGTGACCGCCGACGACGGCCGCCTGATCCTCTTCGGCTGGATGCCGCTCTCCGCGGGCGGGCTGCCGCGGCTGTGGCCCGCTCGGCGGCGGGCGTTGCCGTGGCGGGGGCAGTGGCGCACCCCGGCACGGCTGCGCGACTGGCTGGCATTTGTGGACTTCGAGACCGAGCGGGTAGACTACTGCGGTTTCCACCTGCCCGGCGGCCTGCCGCGCAACGCCCTGCTCGAGACCCTGGGGCGTCGCCACAACCTGCCGCTGGGCGACAGCTACATGATCCAGGCACGACGCCGGCCGCAGCTCGTGCAACCCCAGGGGACCCGGCTGAGCTTCTCCCGCCCGCTCGGCGGCTCCGCCCTCGGGGCCACCCGGCTGGGACAGCGCTTCGAGGCCGAACAGGAAAGGATGACCGAGGTTGAATGACACAGGCAGCGGCCCCAAGCCGGACGTGACCATCCATACCGACGGCGCTTGCCGCGGCAATCCCGGCCCCGGTGGCTGGGGGGCCGTGCTCGCCAGCGGCGAGCACGAGAAGACCCTCAAGGGCTTCGAGGCCCGGACCACCAACAATCGCATGGAGCTGATGGCCGCCATCATGGCCCTGCGCACCCTCAAGCGCCCCTGCCGGGTGGCGCTATGGACCGACTCCGAGTACCTGCGCCGCGGCATCACCGAGTGGATCCACGGCTGGATGAAACGGGGCTGGAAGACCGCCTCGCGCCAGCCGGTCAAGAATGCCGAACTCTGGCAGGAGCTGCTCGAGGAGACCCACCGCCACGACATCGAGTGGCACTGGGTCAAGGGGCACAGCGGCCACCCCGGCAACGAGCGCGCCGACCAGCTGGCCAACCAGGCCATCGACGAGCACCGCCAGCGGGCCTGACGGAAGAGCCATCAGCGGGCCTGACGGAGAAGAACCATGCGCCAGATCATCCTGGATACCGAGACCACCGGCATCGATCCCCGCGAGGGCCACCGCCTGATCGAGATCGGGGCGGTGGAGATGGTCAACCGTCGCCTCACCGGGCGTACCTACCACCAGTACATCAACCCCGAGCGGGACATCGAGGCCGAGGCCATGGCGGTCCACGGCATCACCAACGAGCGGGTCGCCGAGGAGCCGGTGTTCGCCCGGGTCGCCGACGACTTCTGGGCCTTCATCGCCGGGGCCGAGCTGGTGATCCACAACGCCCCCTTCGACGTGGGCTTCATGGATCACGAGTTCGAGATGCTCAATCGCCGGCGCGGCGAACCGCGGCTGGGCCCGGTGGCCGAGCATTGCCGCATCCTCGACACCCTGCAGCTGGCCCGCGACAAGCATCCCGGGCAGCGCAACAACCTCGATGCACTGTGCAAGCGCTACGAGATCGACAACGGCCACCGGGTGCTGCACGGGGCCCTGCTGGACGCCGAGATCCTCGCCGACGTCTACCTGGCCATGACCGGGGGCCAGACGGCGCTGTCGCTGGACCCTTCCGCGGCGAGCGAGGGCGACGGCCGGCAGCAGTCGGGCCTGGCGATCCGGCGCCTCGATCTCGAGCCCGGTCGGCTCAGGGTGGTGGCGCCGGACGAGCGGGAGCTGGCGGCCCATCGCGACAAGCTGTCCCGCATCCGCGAGGCGGCCGGTGAGTGTGCCTGGGATCGCCTCGACGAGGCGCCGTCCTGATGCTGCGGCGCGAGCTGCCCGTCGAGGCCGAGGCGGGGCGGGTGATCCGCCTCGCCCAGGGGCGCATCGCCCCGGGGCCGGACGGCGACCTGCTGCAGCCGGTCGTGACCTGGACGCCGGCCATGCAGCCGCTGTGCTACTGGGACGACGTGCCGGTGGCGCTCTCCGTGGAGGAGGCGCCGGGGGAAGGCTGGCCGGATGGCCGGGAATGGCTGACGCGCCTGCCCGAGTCGCGTTTCGCGCTGCTCTCCACGGCGCTGCAGGTGGGCGCCTGGTTGCGCAACCACCGCTTCTGCGGGCGCTGTGGCACGCCGGCCGAGCGCCTCGATGCCGAGTTCGCCATGCACTGCCGGGGGTGCGGCCATCGCAACTATCCGCGCATCTCGCCGTGCATCATCACCCTGGTGACCCACGGCGATGCCCTGCTGCTGGCGCGCAGCCCGCGCTTCCCGCCGGGGCGCTACTCGACGCTAGCCGGCTTCATCGAGCCCGGCGAGTCCGCCGAGGAGGCGGTGCGGCGCGAGATCTTCGAGGAGGTGGGCCTGCCGGTGGGGCGCATCCGCTACTATCGCAGCCAGGCCTGGCCCTTCCCCCACTCGCTGATGCTGGGTTTCTTCGCCGAGGCGGCCAGCCGGCGCATCCGCATCGACGGGGAGGAGATCGTCGATGCCGCCTGGTTCTCGCCGCGGCAACTGCCCCAGCTGCCGCCACCCTACTCGATCTCCCGGGCGTTGATCGAGACCCATCTGGGCGAGGTGGCGGCGCGCTGAAGGGGCCGCTCCGGGTCAGCCCGCGGGGAACAGGCTGGTCAGGCGGGTGGCCAGCATGACATCGCCGGTGGCCTTGACCTTGCCGGTCATGAAGGCGGTCATGCCGTTGACCTCGCCGTTCATCAGGCCCTTCAGGGTGGTGGTGCTCATGCTCAGGGTCACGGAGGGCGCGTCGTGCTCGCCCTCCTGGATGTCCAGGTCGCCGTCGCGGATCGCCAGGTAGTGGCTGCCGGCATCGTCGAAATGGAACTGGAAGATCTCATCCATGCCGCTGGCGGCCTGAGGATCGAAGCGGGAGTGCAGTTTGTCGAGGGTCGAGAGGCTCATGAGGGCTCCTGGGGCGTGGATGCGGGAAGACGCGATGCTATTTTAAACGATCGTTTTGATCAAGCGGCATCCGGTACGAGGAGGAGAGTGATGAGCGACTGGCTGGCGGATTTCGGCATGTTCCTGGCCCAACTGCTGAGCCTGGCGGTGATCGTCGGCCTGGTGGTGGCGATCATGGCGCGGCTGCGTGGCGAGGGCGGCGAGCGTTCGCGACTCAGGGTCGAGGAGCTCAACCGCACGCGCGATGAGCGGCGCCGTCGCCTGACCCTGGTGGCCAGCGAGCCGGGGGGACGCAAGCGGTTGCTCAAGGCCTTCCGTCGCGAGGACAAGGCGCGGGCCAGGGCCGGCAAGGGCGATGCCGGGGAGCGTCGCACGAGCGTCTGGGTCATCGATTTCCACGGCGACATCCGCGCCAGCGGTACCGGGCGGCTGGCCGAGGAGGTCTCGGCGGTGATCGACGCCGCCGAAGACGGCGACGAGGTGGTGATCCGCCTGGAGTCCGCCGGCGGCCTGGTGCACGCCTACGGACTGGCCGCGGCGGAGCTCGACCGCCTGCGCGAGGCGGGGCTGTCCACCACGGTGTGCATCGACAAGGTGGCGGCCAGCGGCGGCTACCTGATGGCCTGTGGCGCCGACCGGCTGCGTGCCGCCCCCCTGGCGGTGCTGGGGTCCATCGGCGTGGTGGCCCAGGTGCCCAACATCCATCGGCTGCTCAAGCGCCACGACATCGACGTGGAGGTGCTGACCGCCGGCCGCTACAAGCGCACCCTGACGGTGCTGGGCGAGAACACCGAGGAGGGCCGCGAGAAGTTTCTCGAGGAGCTCGACGCCACCCATGAGCTGTTCAAGCATCATGTGGCCGAGCGCCGGCCCGACCTCGACATCGAGACCCTGGCCACTGGCGAGACCTGGTACGGCCGCGAGGCACTGGAGAAGGGCCTGGTGGACGCCCTGGGCACCAGCGAGGCCTACCTGGTGGAGCGCATGCGTGAGGCGCGGGTGATCCGGGTCAAACTGGAGCCGCGTCGCCGGCTCGGCGAACGGCTGGGCACGGCGGTCGCCACCGGCGTCGAGCGCGCCCTGCTGCGCGGTGCCGCACTGCTGGAGAACAGCGGCTGGCAGCGCCGCTAGGCTCAGCCCCTGGCCAGGCCCAGGCCCACCAGCGTCTCGATGATGGCCCGTGCGCTGTCGCCGTGCAGCGAGTAGTAGATGGTCTGGGAGGAGCGTCGGGTGGTGACCAGGTTCTCGCGGCGCAGGATCGCCAGGTGCTGGGAGAGAGCCGACTGGCTGAGTGCCAGCTGGCGGTTGAGTTCGGTGACCGAGAGCTCCTGACCGTCCAGCAGGCAGAGGATGCGCAGCCGGTTGTCGTTGGCCATGGCCTTGAGGAGGGCGGTGGCCTGGTCGATGGCCGCATCGCCGCCACCGATGAGTCGAGATGCAACGCTGCTGGAGCTGCCCATGTCGATCCCCTGCGCTGGCCGATGATGACAGGCCGTCGCGCGTGGCGGAGCGTCCTGTCCCGGGCCATTCCCTGGTGAGCGTGCCTTTCCTGATTTAACTATTCCTCAAGTATAGTCCACCCGGGGCGTAGCGTGGCGCCGATTCGCCGGTGGCCCTGGTGCTCTCCGTTTCCGTTGTCGACAATTGTCGGGGGTTACGTGCGTCTTTCGTCGTAAATTAGCCTATCGTATGAGGGAGTCGGCGGCATTCTGGATTACAGTGTCAACAATCAATGCCGCCACACGACCGCATCAGGACGACCATGGACTCCTACGACGACGAATTCCGCCGCTCCGTCGAGCACCCCCAGGACTTCTGGGCCGAACAGGCCCGGCGCCTTCCCTGGTTCACCTTCCCCGACACCATTCTCGCCTACGACGAGGCCGGCCATGCCCGCTGGTACCCGGACGGCGAGCTCAACCTCTGCCACGCGGCCCTGGACCACCAGGTGGAGCAGGGCCGCGGCGACCAGCCGGCGATCCACTGGGATTCCCCGGTCACCCACAGCAAGCAGACCCTGAGCTATCGACAGCTGCGCGACCGGGTGGCGAGTTTCGCCGGTGCCCTGCGCGAGCTCGGCGTCGCGAAGGGTGACCGCGTGGTGATCTACATGCCCATGATCCCGGAGGCGCTGGTGGCCATGTACGCCTGCGCGCGCCTGGGCGCGGTGCATTCGGTGGTGTTCGGCGGCTTCGCCCCCCATGAGCTGGCGGTGCGCATCGAGGACGCCGCCCCCAGGGTGGTGGTGGCGGCCTCCTGCGGCGTCGAGGTCGACCGGGTACTGCCCTACCAGCCGATCGTCGACGCCGCCATCGAGCAGAGCGCCCACAAGCCCGACGCCTGCGTGATCTTCCAGCGCGAGCAGCAGCCCGCCGAGCTGGGCCCGCGGGATCACGACTGGGCCGCGCTGGTCGACAGGGCCGAGCCGGCCGAGTGCGTGCCGGTAAAGGCCACCGACCCGCTCTACGTGCTCTATACCTCCGGCACCACCGGCAAGCCCAAGGGCGTGGTGCGCGACACCGGCGGCTACGGCGTGGCGCTGCACTATTCCATGGAGGCCATCTACGATGTGGCCCCGGGCGACGTCTTCTTCTCCGCCTCCGACGTGGGCTGGGTGGTCGGCCACTCCTACATCGTCTATGCGCCGCTGCTGCGCGGTTGCACCAGCGTGGTCTACGAGGGCAAGCCGGTGAGGACCCCGGATGCCGGGGCCTTCTGGCGGCTGATCGAGGAGTACCGGGTCAAGAGCTTCTTCACCGCGCCCACCGCCTTCCGAGCCATCAAGAAGGAGGATCCGGATGGCGAGCGGCTGGCCGAGTACGATATCTCCAGCCTGAAGGCGCTGTTCCTGGCCGGCGAGCGCCTCGACCCACCCACCTTCCACTGGCTGGATGACCTGCTCGAGGTGCCGGTGATCGACCACTGGTGGCAGACCGAGACCGGCTGGCCCATTGCGGCGAACCTCCAGGGCCTGGAGCCAATGCCCACCAAGGCGGGCAGCGCCACCGTGCCGGTGCCGGGCTTCGACGTGCGGATCCTCGATCGCGACGGGGCGCCGGTGGGTCCCCTGGAGCAGGGCAGCGTGGTGATCAAGCAGCCCATGCCGCCCGGCTGCCTGATCGGGGTGTGGGGCGATCCGCAACGCTTCCACGCGGCCTACATGGCGGCCTTCCCGGGCTACTACCTGACCGGCGACGGCGGCTACTTCGACGAGGACGGCTACCTGTTCATCATGGGTCGCACCGACGACGTCATCAATGTGGCCGGCCATCGCCTCTCCACCGGCGAGATGGAGGAGGTCGTCGGCGCCCATCCGGCGGTGGCCGAGTGCGCGGTGATCGGCATCCACGACGCCCTCAAGGGGCAACTGCCGGTGGGCCTGGTGATCCCCAAGGACGGCTTCGACGGTCGCGAGGCGGAGCTCGAGGCGGAGTTGATCGCCCTGGTGCGCGAGAGGATCGGCCCGGTGGCCTGCTTCAAGCAGGTGCTGGTGGTCGACCGCCTGCCCAAGACCCGCTCCGGCAAGATCCTGCGCAAGCTGCTGCGCAACATTGCCGACGGCAAGGAGTACGGCATCCCCTCGACCATCGACGATCCGGCGAGCCTGGAGGAGATCCACGAGGCCATGAAGTCCCGCGACCTGGGCGCGGCCCAGGAGGCGCGGCAGGTCTAGGAGCCTGTCGGACTCGACGACACCCGCATCTCCCGCGACGATCGGTCGAATCCGACAGGCCACCAGGCGGCACTCCTTTGCCGACGTCGCGGCAGGGCGGGGACGAAGGCGAGACTGGCGGGCCATGGCCAGCATGGCCCGCGCCCCGTATAATGCGCCTCCGTCTTCATCCCCGAGGGTTCCCTCACCCCCTCACCAAAAAAAGGCTTCCCGCATGTTCGTACTGTCCGAGGCCCAGTACCGCCGTTGCCTCGTCCTGCTGGTGGGCTTCCACATCCTGGTGATCGCCGCCAGCAACTACCTGGTTCAGCTGCCCTTCACCCTGCTGGGCTACCACACCACCTGGGGCGCCTTCAGTTTCCCCTTCATCTTCCTGGCCACCGACCTGACCGTGCGGCTGTTCGGCAAGGAGCCTGCCAGGGCCATCGTCATGCGGGTGATGCTGCCGGCGCTGGTGATCTCCTATGTCGTCTCCGTGGTCTTCCCGCGCGGCGGCTTCGCCGGTTTCGCGGCGCTCGGCGAGTGGAACCTCTTCGTGGCGCGCATCGCCGTGGCCAGCTTCATGGCCTACGTGCTGGGCCAGCTGCTCGACGTGCACGTCTTCGACCGCCTGCGTCGGCTGCGCGCCTGGTGGGTGGCGCCGGCCATCTCCACCGTGCTGGGAAACCTGGCGGACACCTTCGCCTTCTTCTCCATCGCCTTCCACGCCAGTCCGGACGCCTTCATGGCCGCCCACTGGCTGGAGATCGCCTGGGTCGACTACGTGATCAAGCTCGGCATCAGCCTGCTGTTCTTCCTGCCCCTCTACGGGGTGCTGTTGGCCTGGCTGAGCCGTCGCCTGGTGGCCGTGACCGGCAGCGCCGACCTGCCGCCGGAGGCCGCCCGGGCCCGTTCCTGAATCCTGACCGAGGAGAGTGTCATGCCCATCGAGCTCAATTTCCTGGACAGTGGCGGCGAGGGCGTGCCGCTGGTGGTGATCCACGGCCTGTTCGGCAGCGCCGACAACTGGCGTTCCCACCTCAAGGCCTGGGAGTCCAGGCGCCGCGTGATCGCCTTGGACCTGCGCAACCATGGCCGTTCGCCCCACGTCGAGGGGATGGGGTACGACGCCATGGCCGCCGACGTCCTCGCCGTGCTGGATCGCCTCGATGTGTCCCAGGCCCACCTGCTGGGTCATTCCATGGGCGGCAAGGTGGCGATCAGCCTGGCACGCCTCGTCCCCCAGCGGGTGGCCTCGTTGATCGTGGCGGACATCGCCCCGGTGGCCTACGGTCACGACCACGACAGCGTCTTCGCCGCGCTGCGCCGGGTCGAGGCGGGGCAACCGGCCAATCGCCGCGAGGCCGATGCGCTGCTGGCCGAGCACGTCGCCGAGCGACCGGTCCGGCTCTTCCTGGCCACCAACCTGGTGCGCGGCGAGGCGGGCGGTCTCGTGCTGCGGCTGGGGCTGGACGAGATCCAGGGGGACTATCAATCGATCATGGGCGCACCGGCGGGGCAGGGGGCCTACCCGGGGCCTGCCCTGGTGGTGCGCGGCTCGCGCTCCCCCTATGTGGCCGACGAGCATCTGCCGGCGCTGCGCGATGTGCTGCCCGAGGCCGAGCTGGTCACCCTGGATGCCGGCCACTGGCTGCATGCGGAGCGGCCCGAGGCCTTCCGGGCGGAGGTCGACGCCTTTCTGGACGCCCGCTAGCGAGGCGTGGCCGCCCCCAGGTCCACGGCCAGCTTCTCGACGGGGGTCGCTTCCTCCACCAGGCCCCGCTCATGGAGGAAGGCCTCGAGGCGCACATAGCGGGCGGTATCCAGGGCGGCGGGTTGGGCGCTGAGACGCAGCAGGGTGGCCATCCAGCTGTCGCGGTTGGCGGGCGTGTCCAGGGTGGGCTCGAGCTCGGTGAGGCGCGACCAGGCCTCGTCCGGGTGTTCGAGGATCCAGGCGGTGGTCGCCTGAAGGGCGTCCAGCAACTCGCGGATGGGGTCCCGGAGCCGAGCCAGGCGATCCCGGTTGGCCACCAGGATCAGGCCGTCATGGAGGGGAATGCCGTGCTCCTCCACCCGTAGCAGGCGGGTGGGGACGCCCTGGTCGGCCAGTTGGCGTGGCAGGGTCAGGCGCAGCGGCGTGATCACTGCATCGAGCCGCTGTTCGACCAGGGTGGTGGCCAGGCCGAAGCCGGTATCGCTCAGCAACAGCTCCCGGGGCGCGATGCCGTGGGGCGCGGTCAGCGCCGGCAGCAGCAGGTCGCGGCCGTCCTCCTCGGCATAGCCGATCCTCAGGCCCGCCAGGCCGGCGGGGGAGTCGATGTCCAGGTCCTCGCGCAGCACCAGGCCGGCCATGGGCAGGTCGATCAGGGTGGCGACCCGTACCAGCGATTGGCCGCGATCCACCTGCAGGTGCAACTGCGGCTGGCGCGTCACCGCCAGGTCGATGCGCCCGGCGGCCAGCAGCCGGGTGGGGACCGTGGGATCGGCGGGCGTGCTCAGGGTCACGTCCAGGCCCTCGTGCTCCAGCAGGCCATTGGCCGTGGCCAGGATCAGGGCGGCGTGGTGCGGCCCCGGATACCAGTCGAGCATGATCTCCAGGGTTTCCAGCGGTGGCGGCGCCAGCGGTTCCGGCGGTGCCGAGGTGACACTGGGACCGGGCCGCGTGCCGGCGGCCGGCTCCGGGCCGGGGGTGTCGGCCATCGCGGGCGTTTCCCGGCGCGGCCGGTCGATGTCAGGCGGGGCGGTGAACGTCGGCACCCGGACCTCGGTATTCAGCGGCGGATAACGCACGGGCGCCGGCGGGGCCTCGAGAGCGTCCTCGGCCAGGGCGGCCGCCCCCGGCAGGAACAGCGTCACCAGTAGCAGCAGGCACGGCGCGAGTGGCGTGCGGGGTGGCGATCCGGCGAGGTTGGGCATGCAGGGGCTCCACGGCTAGGGCGTCGGCGCTGGGCCGACGGGCAAGTGTATCCGCCCCCGGGAAGGGCTGGCCAGTCGAGGCGGTTGCGTCGCGATGTCGCCGACCCCATGCGATAATGCCGGCTTGCAGTCGAGAGGATGCCATGGACGCCATCAACACGCTTTTCCTGCTCAGCGGTTTCCTGATCGCCCTGAGCGTGCTGGGTAGCCGCCTGTCCACCCTGGTCGGGGTGCCGCTGTTGCTGATCTTCCTGGCCCTGGGGATGCTGGCCGGGGAGGAGGGCGTGCTGGGGATCCAGTTCGACAACTATCCCCTGGCCTTCATCATCGGCCATTTGGCGCTGGCCTTGATCCTCCTCGACGGCGGCCTGCGCACCCGGCTCAAGACCTTCCGGGTGGGCTTCAAGCCGGCGCTGTCGCTGGCCACCCTGGGCGTGTTCATCACCAGTGGCCTGGTGGGGCTGTTCGCCATGTGGGTCTTCGGCCTGACGCCAGTGCAGGGGCTGCTGGTGGGGGCGATCGTCGGTTCCACCGACGCCGCGGCGGTGTTCTCGATGCTCAGCGGCCGCGGGGTGAACCTCAACGAGCGCGTCGGGGCGACGCTGGAGATCGAGTCCGGCACCAACGATCCCATGGCGATCTTCCTGACCCTGGTGCTGGTGGAGGTGCTGGTCGGCGAGATCGGCGGTCCGCTGGATACCGCCCTGTTCCTGGTCAAGCAGTTCGGGCTGGGCCTGGCGATCGGCCTGGGGGCGGGCTGGCTGAGTGCCAAGCTGCTGCGCTGGGTGGACCTGGCGCCGGGGCTCTACGCCATGCTGACGCTGTCGCTGGGACTGTGCGTCTTCGGCTTGACCAGCACCCTGGGGGGCAGCGGTTTCCTGGCCATCTACCTGGCGGGCCTGATGATCGGCAACCAGCCGGGACGCCACCTCAATTTCATCCTGCCGGTGCACGACGGCCTGGCCTGGCTCAGTCAGATCGGCCTGTTCCTGGTGCTGGGGCTGCTCGTCACCCCCAGCGAGATGCTTCACTACGCGGTGCCGGCGGCCCTGGTGGCGTTGATGCTGATCTTCGTCGCCCGCCCGCTGGCGGTGCTGATCGCCATCAAGCCGTTCTTCAAGTTCCGCTGGCGGGAGACCGGCTTCATCGCCTGGGTGGGGCTGCGTGGGGCGGTGCCCATCGTGCTGGCGATCTTCCCCGTGATCGGCGGCGTCGAGAATGCCTCGCTCTACTTCAACGTGGCCTTCGCGGTGGTGCTGCTGTCGCTGCTCATCCAGGGCGGGACCCTGTCGTGGATGGCTCGCTGGATGCGAGTGGAGGTGCCGGTCACCGTCACCCCCAATCATCGCGGTCCCCTGGGCATCCTGCCGGAGAACGACTACGAACTGTTCGTCTACCGGGTCGACAACGAGGACCTGGAGGACGTGCCGATCCGCCTGCTGCGCTTCCCCTCCGGGGCGCTGATCTCGGCGCTGTTCCGCGAGCACGCCATGCTGCACCCCAAGGGCAGCACCCGCCTGCAACTGGGCGACGTGTTGTGCGTGATCGGCCGCAGCGATGACCTGCCGGCGCTCAATCGGCTGTTCAACGGCGAGGCCAAGCTCAAGCGGGAGCGTGCCTTCTTCGGCACCTTCACCTTCGACGGCGAGGCGCGCATGCAGGACATCGCCGACGCCTACGGCCTGACCCTGAGCCCCGGCGAGCGCGACATGACGCTGGCCGAATTCGTCTCGCTGCGGGTGGGGGGGCATCCGGTGGTCGGCGACGACGTGGACTGGCACGGTATCCACTGGGTGGTCAGCGAGATGGACGGCAACACCGTCACCAAGGTGGGCCTGAGGCTGTATTGAGCGTCGTGGCTAACGTCTTGATCGGCCTTGGCTCTTGACCCCGACGGGAAAGCTGGTAATATCTGCCGCCGTGAGCCGGAGGGATGGCAGAGCGGTTGAATGCACCGGTCTTGAAAACCGGCGAAGGTGAGAGCCTTCCCAGGGTTCGAATCCCTGTCCCTCCGCCACTCGAATACTAGGCCCTGAGGAATCAGTAACATACTGTCCTCGGGGCTTTTTCTTGCTTGGCTGTCCCATTGAAGTGTTACATTGGGAGGCCATGAAGACCGTGAAAGTGACCGGACATCCTCGCCTGTATCGCCGTGGCGCTCGCTATTACCACCGGGCCGCCATCCCTCAGGACATCCAGGCCAGCTACCCCAAGGCTGAAGAGACCTTCTCCCTCAAGACCTCCGACTATCAGGAGGCGCTACGCTGTGTCCGCAAGGCAGCCGTCGAGGTGGATCGGAAGTTCGACCAGCACCGCCGCTGGATGGCAGCCCAAGCCCAGCCCCTCGACGCCCTCACCGATGAACAGATCGAGCACCTTGCGTCCCTCTATCATGCGTCCCTGTTGGATGCCGATGAGGAAATAAGGATGGAAGGCATCTTCGAGGAGGAACCCGGCGAGCCCGGTACGGACTGGGAACGCTGGGACTTCGATGAGTACGCCGAGGAGCTTGAAGATAGCGTAGGCCACACCCGTCACCTCTATGCCCGTGGTCGGGTGGATACCTTCTTCAGGGACGAGGCCGAGGATGTCCTGTCTTGGGATGGGGTAGAGCTTGCCCTGTCGCCAGACTCCCCAAGCTGGCGTCCGCTGGCTCGGGCACTACAAGCCGCCTACATCCGCGCTGGGAAGGACATGCAGTCGCGCAATGAGGGCGAGATTGTCCCGACACCCGCAGTGGACAAGCTGCCATCACAGGCCATCGCCTCAGCGTCTGACGATGGACAAGGCCCGCTGCTCTCTGCCGTGGCCAAGGAGTGGATAGCAGAGAAGTCCCTGAGCTGGGCACAGAAGACCTCCAACGATCACCGAACCACCCTCGACAACTTCATCACGGTCGTGGGAGACAAGCCGCTGGACGCCTACGCGAAGGCCGATGGGCGTGCCTTCAAGTCGGTCCTGATGAAGCTCCCCAGCAACTGGACGAAGCAGAAGCCGCTCCAGGGACTGGCCATCGACAAGGCTGCCGAGCGAGCCGATAAGCTGGGCATTGCGCCGATGTCGGGCAAGAACATGAACAAGCTAATCGGTTACGCCGCTGCCTTCTGGAACTGGGCAGCCAAGCACTATGACGAGTGTCCGCCCAACCCAATGAACGGCTTGAAGGTGGCCATCAAGAAGCGTGCTCGTGATGAGCGCGATCCCTTCACGCTGGAGGAGTTGCGGGCCATCTTCCGAGCCCCAGTCTTCACGGGCTGCAAGTCGCTCCACCACTGGCGTCAACCCGGCACACTGATTCCTCGGGACTCAGGCATGTACTGGGTTCCGCTGATCGCTCTGTTCACCGGGGCCAGGATGGGGGAAGTCTTACAGCTCTATGTCTCAGATGTGAAGCGCGAGCACGGTATCGACTTCATCGACATCAACAGTGACGGCGATGACAAGAGACTGAAGAACCCCAATAGCGAGCGTCTGACGCCCATCCACCCCGAGCTGAGGCGGCTGGGATTCATCGATCACGTCCAGAAGATGCGCCAGCGGGGGAGCCAACGGCTGTTCCCTGACATGCCCATGGGGAATGATGGCTACTACTCGTCCGTCTACTCCAAGCGGTTCAGGGCGCTCCTCGACTCTCTCAAGATCAAACACGATAAGAACGCCTTCCACTCCCTACGCCACAACTTCGAGGATGCCTGTCGGAACTCAGGTATCGACAAGGAAGTCATGGATGCTCTTCAGGGCCATACCGAGTCAGGCATGTCAGGACGGTATGGGAACGGGTACGAGCTGAGAACCTTGAACGATGCCATCTGTCGCCTTGAGCACCGGGGCCTCGTCCTGAACCACCTGTATCCCGATGCACATTAGCAACACGTGTTGAAATACCGACTAGCTGTGAGCTACGTTGAGGGTGAACGCACAGGGCAATGAGGTAGTAGCACAATGGGGATCATCTCTGAATTGAAGCTAGGAAGGACTCTTACGAAACTTACCAGCTTATTCGTCGAGGTTAATCGGTCTTCGAATATCACCCATGAAGAAGTCAGGTCGACAAGAAGTTACCACGATTTAACAGACAAGTTGAAATCCTACAATCCAGACAAAGTCGCACTTGAGCTAACAAACAATATGATGATCACTGTGAAAACTGGAAATCATGAAAGGCTTAAAGCACAAGAAGACCTACTAGATGCCCTATCCCAAGATGGCTTGGCTGTAAAAGGGATATAATGCTGTGGGCTTTTTCACTCGCAAAACAATAAGTCTTAAAGAAACATTAGCCGCCGTGGCAGTTTGGAATACGATAAAAAAACGAGGGTAAAATGACTCAAATATTGAAACTAGCGGCAATCATAGCAAATGTTGCTCTCGTGGGGACAGCTTTACACCTTATCCAACGCTATGGCACCAGCGACCCCCGAGACTTTTGGATATTTATGCTCATGACAGTTTCCCCTGCTCTCAACTTGCTCTATATATTCTTACCAATAGCTCGGTCCAGTGGCAGCGGAGACAACCTAATGGCCTTATATATAAAGAGAAAAACCCTAGAAGAAAAAAACAAGATAAAAAGGATGAAGGGGGACGGAGAGGATTAACCGTCGCAGACATGACCGTTCGCCAGGACGACGTCGGTCGCTACAACCTCAACGACCTCCACAAGGCAGCCGGTGGACGGAAAGCCGATCAGCCCGCCGACTTCTTCAAGCGGGATGAGGCCAAGGCACTCGTCTCCGAGTTGGCTAAATCTGCGAAAGCGCAGAATTACCCGGTCAATGCCAAGCGTGGTCGCTATGGCGGAACCTTCGTCGTCAAGGAACTGGTCTACGTATACGCCCTGTGCGGCTCTCTAAGGGCTTCCATTCTCCACCTGGGCAACCCTACTGCTTCACCCTGTAGCGTGGCGCCAGAAAGCACACTGTGAGCTTCAGCGAACGCCTCAGAGAAGCTCTAACGCTCTCTCCCTTACTCCCACCATCAGTTGTCCGTCAAGCCCCTGCCGAGCCTCAGCGAGGTCTAGCAAGCCTCTGATAGCCCAGCCCTATCACTCCTCAATCTACCGATAGGCCACATACTATGGTGCACCTCAGGGAGGAGGAGTGCTTCAAGCCCCTCCAAGTAATTTTCCCTCACTTCAGGGAGAGCTACTGCCTTCCTCAAGATCGAGCCGCTTCCCACCTCCCAGAGAGTTCACAGGTGGTAATGACCCTGACCTATGGGAGAGAGCCTTCGGCGGTATCAGGTAATTAGTATGCACCTCAGGGAGGAATGGGACTCCTCCACCAGGCGATTACCCTGCACCCAAGGGGGGGCCTCGCCATTTCGGGTAAATACCAGACACCCAAGGAAGAGGCCATCCCCTGATCGGGTAGAGGCATTTGTGCCCACCTCGGGGGGAGAAGTGTTTCCTCCGTCCTCTCACCACAGCATAGCGAGGACAAGCCTCGTACCATCCATCCAACCTCTCATCAGTAGAGCCGCTCACTAGCCAAGCACAGGACTGGGCCTTTCGTACGCCCGGTTGGATAGTTCTGTGCCTACGGGCTTGTGGTGGGCTCGGCTGGTGCGTGGTTCTACTCATGAGGAAAGTACGATATGAGCAACACCACCATTAATCTGGCATCCGCCTTGATGGGCTCCGGCAAGACACGGTCCATGGTCAAGGGCATTGACGACGAAGCGCTGTATCTTGTGGCAGCACCGAAGCGAGACCTATGCCGGGACATCTTCTCGGCATTCAAGTCGCTCCGGCCTGATGTTGAGGTCGAGATCATCAACGCTGACTCGGTAAGTCCAGACGGGACTGTCCTGAGCGAAGCCGTCGAGACCATCGAGACGGCCAACGAAGAGTATGAGTTCTCCGAGAGTTTCAGTACGAAAGGCAGTGCTGGACGAGTGCTGATCCTGACACAGACCACCTTGGCCAACCTGCCGCCGCATCTCCTTGAGAACTGGACGGTGATCCTTGACGAGGTGCCGGACATCCAGAGTAACCTCTACAAGAACATCTACAGCGACCAGTTCGACAGGATGTTCGATGAGACCGTGAAGATGGACACCAAGACAGGCGAGCTGTCTCTTGAAGATGGCATGGAGTTCAAGGCTGCCGAGCGTTTACACAAGGCACGGTCTGCTGAGTTGCACCATGAGGCGTTGGTCTACGATGGATTACTCCACCCAACGTCCGAAGTCACGGCTGAACCTCGGACAGGCGACAAGTACATCTTGAAGTCGACTGGGTATGTGGACTATGCGCCGATCTTCAAGGCGGCCAAGGAAGTCCATGTAATGGGCAATGCGATCAGGAAGACCCTCTTCTACCTATACCTTGAAGCGCAAGGCTTCTCCTTCGATGTGTCCGAGTTCACCCCGGAGTTCCGAGGCTACAAGGTTCCTCCCAAGATGGTCCCGCTGATCTCCGGGGACAGGTTCTCCAAGCGGATGATGTTGACCCGACCAGATGGGACGGAATCGGATGCTTTCGACTCAAGCACGGTCGGTTGGAAGCTGCTGAAGGATGGTCTGGATTACCACGCGGGGGAACCTCTGCTGGTCCACATCTATGACTGGATGAAGCCATTCTTCAACGAGCACACCTATCCGAACGTCGTTGTGATCAAGCTGGACAGCCGGGGACTGAATCGGTATCGGGACTATCATCGAACTACACACCTGATCCATGGGAACGCTGCTCCGGTGAACTCCCAAATGAACCAGCGAATGCTAGAGATGATGGGAGTGGATCGCAAGGCAGGACTCAAGGCCATCCGACATGAACGTCTGATTGAGACGATCTCACAGGCGATGTTGAGGACTGGCATGAGGGACGTCCAAGGTCAGACCCACCAGACAGTCACGGTGGTCCCAACCATGGGGCTGATCGATGACATCCGAGAGAACCTTGAGATAGATGTGGAGGTTGACACCAGTCTCCTGAGAGAGCCTCCGAAGTCTATCGAGAAGACTTCTCACAGTCCCGCCAAGGAGGCCCGGAGGGAGTCCAAGCGATCTGCCAAACAGGAGAAGAAGGAGAAGGCCCTGGAGCTTCTATCCCGAGGATGGACCGTTACGGCTGCAGCTCAGGAAATCGGGAAGAGCCGAAAGACAGTCCAACGGTGGGCCACAGCTTGTGGTAGATAGAGTGGGACATTTTTGCCCTTAAAGAGATAATACTGTGGGCGGTTTTGTCCCGCCTTCTACCTTCGGTTAGATTCATCTGTAGATAGTAATCAACCGTGGTGGAAACCACGATACAGCACCATCAGTAAGACGGGCCTTCAGGATGACTGTCAGACGAGCCGTTGATGTCCATGGATGGACTGACAGTTGGTCCTGAAGTTGAACCCGATAACTCGCTTCGCTCGGGCTGACATCACTACTTCCTTGGCTTCGCCGTAGACGCTACCGAGAACTTCCGGTCACTCTCATCGATGAACTTCCCGTTCATCTTCCAGCACGCCCAACGAATCCGATAGACCTGCTACAGGCTATCCAGAAGGCTCGTCCCTTGAGCCATCCTTTTCGATCATCACCAGCACATTCTCGAAGGCAGTCGGTCAGATTGGCGGTTTCGTCCGTCTGCTGGTCCGTCTGTCTGAAGGGAACCGACTGTCTCCGACAATGAGGACGAATCACTATGCCTACACCGAACCCGACGATTCCCCTGACCCACACGCCCACCGATGCTGCTGATAGTCTACGCGAGAGTTCCCGTCTAGGAACGAGCCATGAGACTCCCTCGCTGGATCATCCAGTAGAGTCACCCATCGTCCACATCTGGACAGACGGGGCCTGTAGCAGCAACGGACAGAGTAATCCTCAGGGAGGCTGGGGGGCTGTCCTGTTGAGCCCATCGGCTGGGAAACGCCTGAAGATCGCCGGTAAGCTCCAGGGTAAGCCGGTGACCAACAATCGAGCCGAGTTGACCGCTGTCATTGAAGCTCTGTCCGCACTGAAGAAGGCTTCATCTGTGGACCTGACCACCGACAGTGAATATGTCATGAACGGCGCCACGAAGTGGCTCAACGGATGGAAGCGCAAGGGCTGGAAGACGGCCAGCAAGAAGCCCGTCAAGAATGCCGACCTTTGGCAGCAACTCAATGGGCTACTGGCGGTCCATTCCATCCGCTTTTACTGGGTGAGAGGCCACAGCGGTCACCCGGAGAATGAACTGGCGGATGCCCTGGCAGTAGCTGGTGCTGAAGGCCAGTCAGTGAGGGAGTACGACCAAGCGCCTTGAGGGACAGAGGCTGCCAGAAAGAGCACCACCATGGCGCGTACAGGAGACACGCCAGGATGTGGTCTACCTGTGTTCCCCTGACTTCCGTGTGACCATCCATGAGGAGGAATGGGACTTGACCACCCCCCGGCTATTTTGTGGCACAAATCTGAGCCGGTATTGATGTATATAGAGCAGCGCGTTTACCCCACGGTGCCCCTGGAGCTAGACGCATGGCTGGCCAAGAGATCGACTTTTGGATGGTCACGGGGGGATGAACGACACGGACGTACACCCATCCCCCAAGACTGAGCATCAAGGGTTACAGTACCGGGTCATACTTGGCGTCCGCCCACCGATCCATGAACAGGCCACACTGATTCCAAGCCAGTAGTCCGACCATCGGCACCCGCAGGAAGACATCGCCAGCGACCAGCCGGACGACCAGTCCCATGATGGTCAGTTCCATGCCACGGCGTGTGAACTCGATCCGCATTGTTTCGACTCCTTGCTGTCTGGTAGTAGTCCTTCGGCACCCTCTTCTGAGCGCCAGCAATAGACACGCTACAGGCCATACCGATAACGCGTAAAGCATTGATTATAAAGTATTTAACCCCTTGTTTTATGTGATTCGGCACGGGATAGCTGGAATCGCCTGTGCCTCCTCGCATCTGGTGGAAACCAATGCACCAGGGGATGAGTCGGACCGATGAGTAATCGGTACAGATGGCGTACTTTATGAAGCGCCCGGCCCCTTCTGCCTGTCTGGTAGGTAATAACCTCGTCTCAACAATCATCCGTCTGATGATCCTAGTGACTGGCCGACTGGGCTGGTATCAACAATTCAGGGTTGACTACTGATACCACCTCTCCTATCCTGATGCCACGTTAAACGATACCAGCGTTAAGAGGGAAACCAGCATGAGCCGCACCTTCGCCTATTGCCGAGTGAGCACCGTCGAGCAGTCCACCGACAACCAAGTGACTGCCATAGAGACAGCCATCGGCCATCCTGTAGAGCCGCACAGGATCGTCTCTGAAACCATCAGTGGGTCAGTTCAGGCAATGGAGAGGCCAGCCTTCAAGGCCATGGTGGAGCACAAGCTAGAGCCTGGAGACACCTTGGTCGTCTTGAAGTTGGACCGGCTGGGCAGGGATAACATCGACGTACAGCAGACCATCACGAAACTCTCCGAAGCTGGCGTCAAGGTGGTCTCTTTGGACCTACCAGCACAGGACTTGGCTAGCAGTGAGGGTAAGCTGTTGCTACAGATGTTCGCTGCGTTCGCCGAGTTCGAGCGGAACAGGATTAGGGAAAGGACACAGGAAGGATTGGAGAGAGCCAAGAGACAAGGTAAGAAGCTCGGTCGGCCTGTCGCCAAGGACACCACTGAGAAGGTCCAACGGCTCAAGGCTCAGGGACTCAGCCAGTCACAGGCGGCGGCTCAGACTGGTCTTGGGATTGCCACCATTAAGAGGCATTGGAATAAACTCTAATATGTGAAAGTTCGATAGCTTTTATTATGGCATATGTTCACGATGGGGTGACTTTTTTCGTCTGCCGCTGAATAAGACTTTGAGACACTGTATGTTTTCTACATTAGCAGCATTTAAACTCTATCAAAATAGCTGATATGCACTTCTTCTGCAAGCAGGAAAAATCTTTATCTAAATTATCACGCCACAAAGAACTTCCACCATTTCGGCATCCAAGTGGAACATCATTTGGTTGCCCAACCTTGCTGTATTTGTCATAATAGACAAATTATTTCATGCTCTCAACGGACTGGATTGGACTAACTGATGACAAACAATGTCACGGAAATCACAAGTCATTCTCTGCTTTTTCTAACCTCCAACACGGCAAGCAATGAAGGCTTTATTTCTGGAGATGCAGTTGCAGGGCTAGCTGGGGCCGTAATTGGAGCGCTCTTAGCAACAATCATTCCATATAAGCTAGAGAAAATAAAAGAAAGAAAAGATCAGAACCAAGCAAAAAGCTTCTTGTATGACGAGATACTAGGAATACAGAATTTAGCTCAAGATACAATGAAGGACTGTCATCAAAACGCCAAACTCAATAGCGTAAAGAAAACGACCCCTTTTCGCGTTGGGGAAAGACAACCTATCCTACCCAAATTACTCGATACTCGATATATTGAAGACAAGAACCTTGTATTAAAGTCAGGTGTGCCTAGAAAATTCAGGCGTGACCTCGGACACTTAATAGAAGGAGCTTATTTATATAATGGGAAAATCAATTTTTTCCGCAATGAACAATCAGTTAGTCTACACGAACAAAGGCCTAGATTTAACACCACAAACAACTTCGAAATTTATATGAGCGCTATTAATACATACTATTTATGTAGCATATTGCTCGGAGAAATTGACGATCATAACGAAGAACCCGATACAGATATGGGGTTGCTAAAAGAATTGAAAAAAGCTAAAGATTATGCTGAAAACAAGGTTGGAGTTAAGATAGATGATCCTCTAAAAGATGCACGGTAGTAGTTAACATTACAAGCTTTGATGACTAGTCGCACTTTGCGACCGCTAGTGGCTGCATGAACTTCCACTAACCTTTCGGATGGTAGCCGCAACGGGCACATGACGCCTCCCTTCCAGTTACGCAATTTGAGGGGTGTTTTCGTCAAAACCGATAAGCACCTTGTACCTACACTTAGTCACTCTGAGAACATCCCTGAAGCTGCTCTTTACCGAAGAGGCTGTGAAGAGGAGTATGGAAGCCACCATCATCGGTGCCTAATATCTGATTGAAAACCACACGAGCCAGGACAGACTGAGGTAGATTAAAATTTCTTCGGAATGGTGAAACCTCCCACTCATTTGCTCTCGCACGCTCCATGTAACCATCAATACTGCGAGGAATAGTATTGGCAGCTTGCTGCTTGGGTACTCTGTTCCGTACTAAGTAGTCACTGGCATTACGGGCTGCTTGCCATATCATTCGATAAACTTGTGCGAGAGAGTATTCTTCAAGAGCCTTGCGCAATACATGATGTGTCATTTCACCAAATCGTTGAGGGAGGCCGCGCTCTTTCAGTACATATTCAAGAAATGCGACAGCTTCTTGTTCCACAACCTCCCAAGCAATCTCTTGAATGTCATCAATGTTGTCTTTCAGGAACTGATCACTGCTGAGGTGTTTGTCCAAGACGGCGTATAATGCGGGACCGTCTATGCCTTGCTCGCCCAGCTCTGCATTATCTTGGTTGAAAAATGTAGTGATTAGCCAGGCACATCGTTCTAAGTATAGGCGAAACTCAACGTCATCGTTAACAAAGTATGCCCCCTCCGGAGAGTTGGGGTCGACTGAGATAAGATCGTTATGCAATAACTGCCTAACAACCTCAAAGGTCATTTCAGTTGTAGGGGCTAATAGATCCAGTCTGTTATTACCTAACGGCAGAATGCGAGACAAGCTCTCATCACCAGAGTGCTTGAGGAAAGCAAGGAGATAAACCTGATGTCGAACATCAGCTTCCCAGCATATTACCCTCTGCGCCAGAGAGTGAGACTTCGACTTCTCAGCATTATATCGCTCAAAGTCACGCTGTACTTGAACCTCTTCCTCTAAACAATCTTCACAAGTCCAATCCTCATGCCGAGGCACCAACCGGTAAAAGGGCTGAGTAGCATCTGTCCGCTTAGTTAGAAGATAACACTCATCGCAGCTACTGCAGGTAATATCTGTACGATAAGCAGAAGCATTTTCTTTGACGACCTTGGTGACTTGATGTGACTTAATGCCGAACTCACTAGCCAGCTCGGCCACTGAGTATACGAACGTACCCTCATCTGTGAGTTCCCAATACCGACGCGCCAGCTCTCCAATTCGCTCATCATCAGTATTGATTGTGACATCAATGTACATAAGAAACCTCAGTCGTCCCCACACTGCCAGTTCCAGCAAGAGTATCATAAAGGGGCTAGTTTCGTGCGATGACAGGCCGCCAGTTCGGGATATGGCTTGATTCTGTTACAGGAAGGCGCTACATTGGAGACAGATCATCACAGCCAAGCTACTGATTTATAAAGGGTTTACGAGTGGTTGAGCGCGATCCCTGTCCCTCCGCCACTCACCTCATTATAAGAGTCCCGCAGGCCTGGCCTGCGGGACTCTTATAATGAGGTGAGTGCCTG
>NZ_JAUFPL010000017.1:110565-160934 GCF_030409215.1 Halomonas ramblicola
ATACCGTTGCGTCCGATGTCCTCGACCACCCAGGCTTCTATCCTGCGCCCCGTGCCCGCGGTCTCCGCTGCCCTGGTCCGCGATGGCTGTCTGCTCATGGTGCGCCGCATCCATCCGCCCAACCGCGGGCGCCTGGCCCTGCCGGGGGGCAGGGTGGAGCCCGGCGAGAGCCTGCAGGCCGCGGCGCAACGGGAGCTGTTCGAGGAGACCGGGATATCGGCCACGGCGGGGGAGGTGCTCACGGCCATCGACGTGATCGACCGGGCCCCGGACGGCCGCCTGCGCGCCCATTATGTGGTGGTGGTATTGTGCATGGTGTGGCGGGACGGGGAGGCGGTCGCCGCCGACGATGCCGGCGAGGTGAGGTGGCTGGATCTCGCCGGGCTGGAGGCGGCGGGCGACGACGTCTGCGCCAGTGCCGGCCGGGTGGCACGGGAACTGCTCGCCCCGAACTGAGGAAACAGCGTTGAGGGGCGGCGCCTCAAGGTCTTGCGCCGCGAACTCCGAGCCGGCATGCTAGGTCTACTTGCCACGATCAACCGACACAGGGAGCACAGGATCAATGGCTTACCATGATACCCAGCTGAGCCGCCAGCAGTCCCAGGCGGTCAGTACCAACAAGGTGCTGCGCAACACCTATGGCCTGCTGGCCATGACGCTGCTGTTCTCCGCGGTGACCGCAGGCGCCGCCATGGCCATGGGCATCGAGCGCATGAACATCCTGGTGTTCTTCATCGGCGCCTATGGCTTGATGTTCCTGGTGCACAAGACCGCCAATTCGGCCGTTGGACTGTTGTCCACCTTCGCCTTCACCGGCTTCATGGGCTTCACCCTGGGGCCGATCCTCAATGCCTACCTGGCGTTGCCCAACGGCGCGGCCCTGGTGATGAACGCCCTGGCCATGACCGGTTTGACCTTCATCGGCCTGTCCGCCGTGGCGCTGGTGTCGAAGAAGGACTTCAGCTTCCTGGGCAACTTCCTGATGGCCGGTGCCATCGTGCTGATCCTGGCCATGGTGGCGGGCCTGATCTTCCAGATCCCGGCCCTGATGCTGATGGTCTCCGCCGGCTTCGTGCTGTTCGCCTCGGCGGCGATCCTCTACCAGACCAGCGAGATCATCCATCGCGCCGGCGAGACCAACTACATCCTCGCCACCATCACCCTCTACGTCTCGATCTACAACCTGTTCATCAGCCTGCTGTCGCTGCTTGGCATCATGAGCAACGACTGACGCCATCGGCGAGCGGTGTTCCACGGCTGGCCCCGCCTCGGCGGGGCCAGCCTGTTTGCGGAGAGCCCAGACATGCGCTATGCCATCCTGCTGCTCGGCGCGCCCTACAGCCACCAGGCCGCCCATTCGGCGCTGCGCTTCACCCGCGCCCTGGTCGAGCGAGGCCATGAGGTGGCGGGGGTGTTCTTCTACCATGATGGCGTGCAGAATGCCGCCCGGTTGGCGGCGCCGCCCCAGGACGAGCCACACCTGGTGGACGGCTGGACGGCACTGCATGCGGAGCATGGCGTGCCGCTGCAGGTGTGCATCGCCGCCGCGCTGCGCCGGGGCCTGCTCGACGAGCGCGAGGCGAGCCGCCATGGCAAGTCGGGCCACAGCGTGGCGCCGCCCTTCGAACTGACCGGGTTGGGGCAGCTGGTGGACCTCGGGCTGCGCTGCGACCGCCTGGTGGCCTTCGGTCCCTGAACCGGCGAGGAGGAACACGATGAGCGAGCAGGACATGCCGGGCGGGGAGTTGCTGGTGATCCTGAGGCATGCGCCGCATGGCAGCAGTTGGCTGCGCGAGGGGCTGGACGCCGCCCTGGTGGCCGCCGCCTTCGAACGCCGCGTATCGCTGCTGTTCATGGGGGAGGGCGTCACCGCACTCCTGGACGGACAGCAGGCCGGGGCACTGGAGCAGAAGGGCACCGCCCCGACCCTGGCGATGCTGGAGATGTACGATATCGATGCCCTGCTGGTGGAGGACGAGGCCATGCGCCGCCTGGGGCTGGGCGAGGACGATCTCATGCTGCCGGTGCGCCGCGTAGGGGGCGAGGCCATTCCCGGGCTGCTGGCCGCCCACCAACTGGTACTCAACTTCTGATGGCCGACTCCGGGCCGACGAGGGGACATCGCATGTTGCTGCATATCCTGAACCGTTCGCCACTGGACTCCCGGGTGCCCGAACAGGCGCTGATATCCATGGGGCCCGACGACCGGTTGTTGTTGATCGAGGATGGGGTCCAGGGGGCGCTGCCGGCGCTGGCCGTGCATTTCGATGGGTTGGAGGGGCGTCTCTTCGCGCTGCGCGAGGATCTGGCGTCCCGCGGGTTGCTGTCGCGCTGCGATAAGCGCGTGCGGTTGGTGGATGTGGCTGACTTCGTGACCCTGACCGAGGAGGCCGAACGCACGGTGAGCTGGTACTGATGGCGAGTGCAGAAATATACCGTTATCTTTCTCTCGATAACACTTCGATCCCGCTGGATCCGGAAGGTTATCTCATCGACCTCGGGGACTGGACGCCCGAGGTGGCGAAGGCCCTGGCTGCAGAGGAGGGGATTCGTCTCGAGGACGAGCATTGGGAGGTGATCGAGGTGCTGCGCGACTTCTATGCTCGCTTCGAGCAGTCTCCCGCCATGCGTCCACTGGTGAAGGCGGTGGGGCAGGCACTGGGCCCCGACAAGGGGCGTTCCATCCACCTGATGCGGCTCTTCCCGAGCAGCCCGGCCAAGCTGGGCGCACGCATCGCCGGCCTGCCCAAGCCGGCCAACTGCCTGTGACGCGACGATGAACTTCCTCGCCCATGCCTGGCTGGCCCGGGGCGGCAGCGACGACTTCCTCTACGGCAACCTGGTGGCCGATGGGGTCAAGGGCCGCGATCTCTCCGCCTGGCCGGCCGCGGTGGCCGAAGGGATCCGCCACCATCGCCGCGTCGATGCCTTCGTGGATGCCCATCCCGTCAGCCTCGAGGCGCGCCGGCGCGCCCCGCAGGAGCGCCGACGCTACGCCGGCATCGCCCTGGACTTGGTATGGGACCACTTCGTGGCGCGGGAGCTGGGCCTGGCGAGCCGTGAATCCCCGCTGGTGCGGCGAAGCTACCGGCTGCTCGCCGAGCGTCCGGCCCCGGACCGCCTGGCGGCGATGGCCCCCGCCTTGGTGGCCCAGGACTGGCTGCATCGCTACGCCGACTTCGCCTTCACCTGCCGGGCGGTCCAGGGGCTCGGTCAGCGGCTCTCCGGCCCCAATCGCCTGGCCGAGCTGGTGCCCTGGCTGGAGGCGGACTATGCGGCCCTGGAGGCCGACTTCCGACGCCTCTGGCCCGAGGTCCTCACCGCCCTGGAGGTCGCGGGCCCCCTCAGTCGCCCCTGAGCCACAGGCAGGCGACCGGCTCGCCCGATTCGACGCGGGAGTGGGGCGGGATCACCGCCAGGGCATCGGCACCGATGCAGGAGGCAAGCACCCCGGAATTCTGGTCGCGAAAGGCCTTCGCCACGATCCCTTCCTCGCCGAATTCGAGTGCCACGCGCATATAGTGGCGCCGTGGGCCGGTGGAGGTGGCGAAATCGGCCCGGGCAGAGAGACGAGGCAGGGTCGCCAGGGCGGGGCAGCCGAGCAGCGCGCCCATCAGCGGACGCAGGAACAACCAGGCGCCCACGAAGCCCGACACCGGGTTGCCCGGCAGCCCCACGAAACGGGCCTCCTGCCCGTCTGCTCCGGGCAGGCGTCCCAGGGCCAGTGGCTTGCCGGGACGGATCGCCAGGCGCCACAGATCCAGCCGGCCCAGGGCCTCCACGGCGGCCCGCACGTGATCCTCCTCGCCGACGCTGACCCCGCCGGTGGTGACCACCACATCCGCCTGCCCGGCAGCCTCGGCGAGGATGGTACGGGTGGCATCGGCGGTATCGGGCACCGACTCGACCCGGACCACCTCGGCGCCGAAGCGCTCCAGCAGCCGTCGCAGCATGGGGCGATTGGAGTTGTAGAGCTGGCCCGGCCCGAGGGGCTGTCCGGGCTCGACGATCTCGTCGCCGGTGGACAGCAGCGCGACCCGCGGGCGGCGACGCACCGGAACCTCGGTGATGCCCTGGCCGGCGAGGTGGCCCAGGGCGGCGGCCTCCAGACGCTCGCCGGCCGGCAGCAGCTCGCTGCCCAACGCCACGTCGCGGCCGCGGCGCCGCACATTGTCGCCCTCGGGCAGGTCGGCCGGGATCAGGGCCCGGTCACTTTCGAGCTCCACCCGCTCCTGCATTACCACGCAGTCGGCGCCGGGTGGCAGCTCACCACCGGTGAAGATCCTGGCACAACTGCCCCGGGCGAGCGGACGAGCCGGCGCGCCGGCGGCGATGCGCTGGGCAACCGGCAGCCAGCGCCCGGCGTCGGCGTGGTGCAGGGCATAGCCGTCCATGGCGCTGTTGTCGAAGGGCGGTACGTCGAGGCGTGCCGTCACCGCCTCGGCCAGCACCCGGCCCGCCGCCCGGTCGCGGTCGATGCGTTCACCGGACAGCGGGGTGACGCCCTCCAGCAACGCCTCGAGGGCGGCCTCCTCGGGTTTCAGTTCAGCCATGGGTGCCGCGCTCCGGGATGACGAGATTGGCCTGACCTTGTAAAGAGTTACATGGCTTGTGCCGACGGGTCGTTATTTCAGCCATGGGTGCCGCGCTCCGGAATGACGAGATTGGCCTGACCTTGTAAAGAGTTACATGGCTTGTGCCGACGGGTCGTTATTTCAGCCATGGGTGCCGCGCTCCGGAATGACGAGATTGGCCTGACCTTGTAAAGAGTTACATGGCTTGTGCCGGCGGGTCGTTATTTCAGCCATGGGTGCCGCGCTCCGGGATGACGAGATTTGCGAAGTTACATGGCTGGTGCCGACTATCCAGCTGCTCGACGAGAATGCCGTCCCAGGCGGTGCGGCAGGCCCCGGTGGAACCGGGCAGGCAGAACACCACGGTGGCGTTGGCGAGCCCCCCCAGGCAGCGGCTCTGCACCGTGGAGCTGCCGATCTCCTGCCAGCTGAGATGGCGGAACAGCTCGCCGAAGCCTTCGATGGGCTTGTCGAGCAGCACCGCGACCGCCTCGGGGGTGGAGTCGCGCCCGGTGAAGCCGGTGCCGCCGGTGGTCAGCACCACCTGAACCTCGGGGTCGGCGATCCAGTGCGCGACCACGGCACGAATGCGGTAGACGTCGTCCGGCACGATGCGCTTCTCGACCAGGCGGTGCCCGCCGGCGGTCACCCGCTCGACGAGCGCCTGGCCGGAGCGATCGGTCTCCTCGGTGCGGGTGTCCGAGACGGTGAGTACCGCGATGCGCAGCGGCACGAAGGCGTCGCGATCCTCGCTCATGCCTCGTCCGCCTTCTGCTCATTCTTCTGCTTGGCCTGCTGGCGGGTCTCCAGGGCGGCCTGCTGCTCGGGCGTGGCTTCCTGCTGGTACTTCGCCTTCCACTCGGGGTAGGGCATGCCATAGACGTACTCACGCGCGCCGTCGTAGTCCAGCTCGGCGCCGCGCTCCTCGGCCGCCGCCACCAGCCACTTGGAGAGGCAGTTGCGGCAGAAATCGGCGAGGATCATCAGGTCGATATTCTGCACTTCCTTGTGCTCGTCGAGATGCCGGAGGAGGCGGCGGAAGGCGGCCGCCTCGAGCTCGGTGCGGGTGGCTTCGTCGAGGTGCTGCATGGTGGAACTCCTTGCCAGACTTGAGGGTTCGGGATACGCCCAGCATAACAAAAGACACCGCCCGCGGGCGGTGTCGAAAAGGCGGGGCCAGGGCAATCGCCGATAGCCATATGGCTCGAGGCTGTTCCGGCGACAGGCCTACGAGGGGGCGCTGTGAACCCTTCCCTGGGCGCTACCGACGCCATCCCTGGCGTAGGACCCCCTCTTCGACCTGTCCCCGGCGCCTCTCGCTTCGCGGAACGTTGAGAAGGGGCGGCTCACGGGGTCAGCCGGAGCGCGGGGCGGGGGAGTCGCCCTCCGCCTCGTCACCGATCTGTTCCTCGGCAACGGCCTGGTCCTTGACCTCCTCATACCAGAGGTTGTGGTGCTCCTTGGCCCAGGCCTCGTCCACGTAGCCGGTGGCCATGCCCTCCAGGGAGCCCTCGGTGCCCAGGGTGCCGATATAGATGTGCCCTAGCGCCACGGCGGTCAGGCCCAGAGCCCCCACGGCATGGATGACGTTGGCCCACATCATGGTGTCGCGGCCCTGGCCGTAGTTGGGGAAGTCGAGCACGAAGCCGCTCACCACCACGGTGAGGCCGGCGGTGACCAGCAGCCAGTACCACACCTTCTCGCCGGCGTTGGCGAAGCCGGCATCGACGTGCCCCTTGCCGATCAGCCCGCCGCCCTTCCTGAACCACGTCAGGTCGTGCCGCCTGGGCAGGTTACGCAAGAAGAACTTGGCCAGGATGATCACCAGCAGGATGCCGAAGATCGGGCCCAGGTAGTTGTGCACCTGCTTGGAGGCGGCGATCATCGCCCCCCAGGCGCCGTCGCCGAACAGCGGGTGGAAGACGTGCTTGCCGTAGAGGATATTGAGGCCGGACAGGGCCAGCAGGATGAACAGCGTGGCCACGCTCCAGTGCAGCGAGCGTTCGACCACCGACCAGCGCAGCAGCTTGCGGCCGCTGCGGGGCTCGTCGAGCTTCTTGCGGCCGAAGATCGCGTAGAAGACGGCGATCATCACCAGCATGGCGCCGATGGCGATCAGGCCGAAGGGGCTCACCCAGCGGTTGCGGATCTCGCGCCAGGTCTGGCCGGCGGCGTTGACCAGGTTGTAGTCGGATCCGAAGCGGCTGTCCCGGTAGTTGGGGCCGGTCTCGCCGCTGCGCACCAGGCGCCAGGTATCGGCATCCACCGCCGGCACCGCGAAGGCCGCCTCGCGGTCGGGGTCGGCCTGGGCCTCGACCCCCGGGGCGAGCGCCAGGCCGACGACCAGCATCAGCGCGAGCAGCGGTAGCCGCCACAGGAATTGCCAGGGAATGCTCATGGTCATGACAGCGTCTCCTCACCCCTGCTGGCTGGCGTCGTAGGCCAGGGAGTCGGCATCCGCCCGGGGGTTGCCCGACCAGGCGCCGTCCTCGTGGCCGCGCTGCACCACGCGCTGGCGGAAGATGTCGGCGACCGTCTGGGCATCGCCGGCGAGCAGCGCCTTGGTGGAGCACATCTCGGCACACAGCGGCAGCTTGCCCTCGGCAATGCGGTTGGCGCCGTACTTCGCATACTCCTCCTCGGGTGAGTCGGCGGGGCCGCCGGCGCAGAAGGTGCACTTGTCCATCTTGCCGCGTTCGCCGAAGGCGTTCTGCTTGGGGAACTGGGGCGCCCCGAAGGGGCAGGCGTAGAGGCAGTAGCCGCAGCCGATGCACAGGTCCTTGTCGTGCAGCACGATGCCGTCGTCGGTCTTGTAGAAGCAGTCGGTGGGGCAGACCGCCATGCAGGGGGCGTCGTCGCAGTGCATGCAGGCCACCGAGATGGAGACCTCCTCGGGTTCGCCATCGTTGAGGGTCACCACGCGACGGCGCTGGATGCCCCATTCGACCTCGTTGGCGTTCTTGCAGGCGGTGACGCAGGCGTTGCACTCGATGCAGCGTTCGGCGTCGCACATGAATTTCATCTGGGCCATGATGGTCTCCTCGTCGCGGAGCGGACTCGCGCCCGCCCCGCCTGGTCAGGCGTCAGTGTCGTGCGGTCAGGCGCGCTCGATGCGACACAGGGTGCACTTGGTTTCCTGCATCTGGGTCACGCTGTCGTAGCCGTAGGTGGTGGCGGTGTTGGCCGCCTCACCCAGCACATAGGGGGCCGCCCCTTCCGGATAGCGGTCATGCAGGTTCTCGCCCTGGAACATGCCGCCGAAGTGGAAGGGCATGAAGACCACGTCACGGCCCACGCGAGGCGTCACCAGGGCCTTGACCCGGACCCGGCCGCCCTCGGCGCCCTCGACCCAGACGGTGTCGCCGTCGGCGATGCCCAGGTCGTTGGCGTTGGCCGGGTTGATCTCGACGAACATCTCCTGCTGCAGCTCGGCCAGCCAGGACATGGAGCGGGTCTCCTCGCCGCCCCCTTCGTACTCCACCAGGCGTCCCGAGGTGAGGATCAAGGGGTAGTCGCCGGTGACGTCCTGTTCCTGGATGCTCTTGTAGAGGGTGGGCAGCCGGTAGTGGGAGGCCACGTCGTCCCAGGTCGGGTAGTCGGCCACCAGGTCGCGGCGGCTGGTGTAGAGCGGCTCGCGGTGCTTGGGGATGGGGTCCGGGAAGGTCCAGACGTTGCACCGCGCCTTGGCGTTGCCGAAGGGGGCGCACTCATGCTTGATGGCCACTCGCTGGATGCCGCCGGAGAGGTCGGTCTTCCAGTTCTTGCCCTCGGCCTCGGCCTTCTCCTCGTCGCTGAGGTCGTCCCACCAGCCCAGGTCCTGGAGCATCTGGGCGGTGAACTCCGGATAACCGTCCTCGAGCTCGGACCCCAGGCTGAAGGAGCCGTCGGCGAGGAGGTTCTCGCCGTCGCGTTCGACCCCGAAGCGGGCGCGGAAGGTCAGGCCGCCCTCGGAGACCTTCTTGCTGGTGTCGTAGAGGATGGGCGTGCCCGGATGGCCCAGCTCGGCGGTGCCCCAGCAGGGCCAGGGCAGGCCGTAGTAGTCGCCGTCGACGGGGCCGCCCTCGGCCTGGCAGGTCGTGAAGTTGAAGGTGTGCCAGTGCTGCTGGTGCTGCTTGAGACGCTCCGGGCTCTGGCCGGTGTAGCCCACCGTCCACATGCCGCGGTTGAATTCGCGGGTGATGTCCTCGACGAGGGGCTCGGTGCCGTTCATCTGGTAGTTCTTGACCAGTTCCTCGCCGAAGCCCAGCTTGCGCGCCAGCAGGTACATGATCTCGTGGTCCGGCCTGGACTCGAACATCGGTTCGATGACCCGGTCGCGCCACTGCAGGGCGCGGTTGGTGGCGGTCACGCTACCGGTGGTCTCGAACTGGGTGGCCGCCGGCAGCAGGTAGACCCCGTCGCTGCGGCCGTGCATGACGGCGGCGACGGTGGGGTAGGGGTCGACGATGACCATCATCTCGAGCCGCTGCATGGCCTTCTGCATCTCGGGGCCGCGGGTCTGGGAGTTGACCGCATGGCCCCAGTAGAACATCGCCTTGAGCTGGGTACGCTGGGAGATCGCCTCGTCGTCCTCGAGCACGCCATCGACCCAGCGCGACACCGTGATGCCGTTGGTGTACATCGGCTGGCCGTCGGCATACTCGGTCTGGTCGAAGCGGTTCCTGAGCCACTCGTAGTCGAGGTCCCAGATGCGCGCCCAGTGCCGCCAGGCGCCCTCGGCGAGGCCGTAGTAGCCGGGCAGGGAGTGGGACATCAGGCCCAGGTCGGTGGCGCCCTGGACGTTGTCGTGGCCGCGGAAGATGTTGGCGCCGCCGCCGGACTTGCCGATGTTGCCCAGCGCCAGTTCCAGGATGCAGTAGGCGCGGGTGTTGTTGTTGCCGGTGGTGTGCTGGGTGCCGCCCATGCACCACACCACGCAGCCCGGGCGGTTCTCGGCCAGGCGCCGGGCGGTGTCGCGGACCTCGGCCTCGGGCACGCCGGTGATGCGCTCCACCTCGCTGGGCGGGAAGTTGGCGACCTCGGCGCGCACCTCGTCCATGGCGTAGACGCGCTGGTCGATGTACTCCCGGTCCTCCCAGCCGTTCTCGAAGATGTGCCACAGCAGGCCCCAGATCAGCGCCACGTCGGAGCCGGGGCGCAGGCGCACGTACTTGTTGGCCTTGGCGGCGGTGCGGGTGAAACGCGGGTCGGCGACGATGATGTCGCAGTTGTTGCGCTCCTTGGCCAGCAGGATGTGCTGCATGGCCACCGGATGGGCCTCGGCGGGATTGGAGCCGATGAACAGGATCGACCTGGCGTTCTGGAGGTCGTTGAGCGAGTTGGTCATCGCCCCATAGCCCCAGGTGTTGGCGACGCCGGCGACGGTGGTGGAGTGGCAGATACGCGCCTGGTGGTCGGTGTTGTTGGTGCCGGCCAGGGCGGCGAACTTGCGCATCAGGTAGGCCTGCTCATTGCTGAACTTGGCCGAGCCGAGCCAGTAGACGCTGTCGGGGCCGTGCTGCTCGGTGAGCTCGAGCACCCGGTCGCCGATCTCCTCGATGGCCTCCTCCCAGGAGAGGCGTTGCCATTCGCCGCCCACCAGTTTCATGGGGTACTTGAGCCGGCGGCTGGAGTGGCCGTGGTAGCGCAGCGAGGCGCCCTTGGCGCAGTGGGCACCGCGGTTGAAGGGGTGGTCGAAGGCCGGCTCCTGGCGGGTCCAGATGCCCTCCTGGACCTCGGCGTAGACGCCGCAGCCCACCGAGCAGTGGGAACAGACGGTGCGTTTCACCTCGGCGGGCGAGTCGAGCACCGGTGTCTTCTCGTCGGCGGCCTGGGTGCGCTGCATCATCGGTGCCCCCATGAAGCCGGCGGCGGCCAGGCCCCCGGTGGCGGCGCCGCTGCGTTGCAGGAACTGGCGGCGTGAAATGCCCAGCCCGGCAGGGCGCGGGCTGGCTGGCTGGCGTGTCAGGCGCATGGTCGCGATCCTCCGGAGCCGGGATTAGTCTCGCAGCGTGGCGTAGTAGCGGCGGATATGGTCGGTCTCGCGGTAGCGCGGCGAGTCGCCTTGCGGCCGCTCCCCGCCGGCCGTCTCGGACTCCGCCTGGACCAGGGTGACCTGGCCGACGGCGGCGGCCGTGCCGGCCAGGGCACCACCGGCGCCCAGCGCCCGGAGCAGGCGCCGACGGTTGGGATCCTTGGGCTCTTTCATGGAGGCTCTCCTCTCGGTCACGGTGTCGTCTTGTTATTCGTGGTTCGGGGCGGGGCGTCCCGCGTCGATGACGCCGACGGGGATCCGCTGCGGGCGATCCGGGGCGAAGGCGGCGTCGAGCCGCTCCCGCTCCAGCGCCAGGTACCCGGCACCGAGCCGTCCCGTAGCAGCGTAGAAGGGGGCGTTCAGCCCCGCCAGATCGCCCAGACAACGCTCCGCCCACTTAGCCAGGTGGCGCTGGAAGAAGGTCGCCTGGTCGGGGGAATGCCCCTCGACCAGCAAGGCCATCACCTCGCAGAGGGCGCCGAGGTGGTCCTCGGGGTCGCGGCTGTCCTCGCGTCGGCCGATGCCCAGCCGGCGCAGGTCGCGGCGCAGGACGACCAGGGGTTCGTCCATCAGGGTGGCGTTGAGGTACCAGGAGGCGTAGGGCGTCACCTCGCCCTGGATCACCCCGACCAGCGTCTGGAAGTGCTCGCGTTCGGCTTGCGCCGGCGGCGTCGTGCCGGCGGCGTCTGCCAACCCATGCCAGGCCGCTGCCAGTGGGCTGTCGTCCTCCTCCACCTCGAGACCCGCCAGGAAATCGAGCAACTGCCGGTCGGGGGGCGCCAGCAGCAGGCGCCCCAGCAGGCGGTAGACGTCGGCCCGCAGGGCGGCCTCCTCCGGCGAATCGATGGGCGGGTGCGAATCGGGGACCATGGCCTTATACCTTGAGTTGGGATTCGGGGTTGCGGGCGAGTTCGTGCCAGACGTCCCTGACCCGGCAGTCCTCGCACATCTCCAGGCGGGCCATGGCCTCGCCGGCGAAGTAGGGGTGATCGGCGAGCTTGGCCTTGATGCTGGCGATGGTGCTGGCGGTGGCGAAGGGCTTGCCGCAGGCGATGCAGGCGAAGGCCTCCTCCTCCTTGAGCGTGCGTCGCTCGGTGCGCTCGGGCGCCGCCAGGAAGCCCGGGGCGAGGCGGATCACCCGTTCGGGGCAGCTGGCCTCGCAGAGGCCGCACTGCACGCAGTCCGCTTCCCGGAAGCTCAATCGCGGCTGGGTGTCGCTGCCGCCGCCCAGCGCCGGGGTGGGGCAGACCGCCACGCAGCTCATGCACAGGGTGCAGCCGTCGGTATCGACCTCGAGGGTGCCGAAGGGCGCGCCCTTCGGCAGGGCGTGGCGCTCGCCGCTGGGTCGACCGAGCGCGGCCAGGCGTTCGAGGGTGGCGTTGAGACGGTCGCGCTTGCCGGCAGGGGCGGCGACGTCCTCGGTCGTGGGCGCCTCGAGAGCGGGGTGGTGCGGCAGGGCATCGCGGGCCTCGCTGCCCTCGGCCCATTGCAGGCGCGCGGGGTCGTGACCGAGCGCCCCGAGCAGGGCACCGGCCTGGGCCAACTGGTCGTCCAGTTGATGCCGCAGGCTCGGCGGCAGCGCCGAGGTGGCCTGCAGGCGCACCTCGGCGGCGCCGGCGGCGAGCGCCGCCAGCCAGTGGTCGAGGCCCGCGGCCCCCAGCTCCTCCAGCGGCATGTCCAGCACATGCCCGGCCGCCTCGCTGGCCTCGGCCTCCAGGGTCTGGCGGTCGACGAAGCGCACCACCGGGTGATCGCCACCGGCGTGACGATAGGCCACGAGGGTCTCGGCGATATGGGCCTCGAGGGGGGCCGGGTGCGGGACGCGGTACTCCAGGGCCCCGGTGGGACAGGCCGCCGTGCAGCTGCCGGCGCCGTGACAGCGGTGGGGATCCACCTCGATCCACGCCTCGATGCGACCCTGGTGGCTGGCGATGGCGTCGGCCGGGCAGGCGTCCAGGCAGCGGGTGCAGCCCGGCTGGCCGCGCCGATGGTGGGCACAGAGATCGCCGTTGACCCTGATCGAGCGAGGCGACTGGAAGCCGCCGACCAGCTCGGGCAGGGTCTCCAGGGCCGAGGCACAGGCCTCGCTGCCCCAACTGGCGGCGAGGTAGCCCGGCGGCGGCAGCTCGAGGTCGAGGCGCGGCTCGCCGCCCAGGTCGAGCACCAGGTCGAAATGCTCGCGCTGCCGGCTGGCCATGGCCAGGCTGGCCCGTTCGCCCTCCAGGGGCAGGGTGACGGTGAAGCGGCCCAGGTAGCCCCGGATCTCGATCGCCTTGGCGTCTGTGGCGGTGAAGCAGGGCAGTGCCTGGGTCGCCGACCATAGCGTCTCGAGCCCTTCGACGTCGCTGGCCTCGCTGCGCTCGACCACCAGCAGGGTCACCGAGGCCATCCGCTCCTGGAGGCGATGGGCGGCCCGACGGATGGCGAGCTCGCCGCCGAGGATCAGCAGGTGGCCGTGACTCTCGAAGTCGACGGTCTCCGGCGCCAGGTTGACGGGCCAGGAGACCCGTTCCCGAGCCAGCCGGCGTGCCCGGCGATTGCCGGCATCGTCCAGCGGCTGCGTGGCGATGGGGGTAGGCATGGTGTCCTCAGGGTCACGGTGGGCGATCTTGTGATTATGGTTACCCCCTCAGTCTTGACGACTTTCACTAATATTACGCATTACACCTTCGTCGGGTCCCGTGGTGGCGGCGCCTCGCCGGCGTCATCGGCCGGCGCGTCGGGGGAGGCGCGGCCGTCCTCGGGTGCCGCCCGGGCATCGGTCACCGGCGTCATCGTCTCGTCCGTGGCCTCGGCGAGGGACTCGTCGAGCTTGCGCGTCCAGTGACGCAGGCGTTCCGCGGCCTCGCGAGCCAGCGGCTTGAGTCGGGTGTAGTCATGGTCATAGTCATCGAGGCCGTCGCGCACCCCGTAGCCGTCCGACTGCCAGAGGCGGCGTAGCGCACGTCGCTTCAGCGCCTGGCTGACGCCGTCGCGCAGGTACTGGCGGAAGTCGCTGCCCGGTGGCAGGGTCTCGGGATCGGGCAGACTGTCGTCCAGCGCGCCGGGCGGCAGCGGTTCGTCTGCCGGCCCTTCCGGAGACTCGGCGGTCACATCGACCGCCTCCGGCGCCTCCCGGGGCTCGGGCGACTCGGCATCCAGGCCGCGCTTGCGGCGGGACCAGCGTTCCAGGCGACTCATGCCATATCCTCCCGGGTCCGACCGGGGCCCTCGCGCCGCTGCTTGCGACCCTCGACCGGTGCCTCGCCGTGCCGGGCCAGATAGGCTTCGAGCCACATCTGGATGGTCAGCGGCATGTCGGCCTCGAGGACCTGCTGTTCGCCATCCATCCAGGCGGCGGCCACCTCCTGGCTGGCGGTGATGGCGGTCGGCTCGACCGGGCCACCGGCGAAGCCGGCGCGCACGAAGAGCCGCGGGGTGCCGGACGAGAGGTTGAAACGGTAGGCGGCGCGCTCGGTCATGCCGAGTTGCAGCCACAGCGTTTCGGGGCCCTCCGGGTGTGGGGCGAGGTCGGTGATACGCCACTCGGTGAACCGGAATCCCTTGGCCTCGCGGGGTTCCGCGCTCAGGTGAAAGCTGATCGGTCGCAGGTTGTCGGGTTGCATCGGAGGGCTCCGTGGGATGCCGCCTTGATGCGTACAGTAGTGAACGGCGATACCATGGCGGTCAAGAGACCATCGGCCAACGCGAGATCCACCATGTCGCCCTTCATCCGCAGCCGCGCTCGCCTGCCCGCCACCCTGGAGATCGAGGTCCTCGACGAGTACGGCGAGCCCCGACGCCAGGCCATCGCCGCCGAGCGCGCCCTGACGGTCTATCTCAACAAGCGCGAGATCGTCACCCTGATGACGCTGGGCGCCGATCCCGAGGCGCTGGTGGTGGGCTACCTGCGCAATCAGGGCCTGCTGGCTCGCCGCGAGGACCTGGAGGCGGTGTTCGTGGACTGGGAGGTGGAGTCGGCGGCGGTCGTCACCCGCCATCTGCCCGAGGACCTGGAGGAGCGCCTGGGACGGCGCACCGTGACCACCGGCTGTGGCCAGGGCACGGTGTTCGGGCGGCTACTGGAGGCGGTGCCGACACAGACGCTGCCGGACACGCCACTGCGCCAGTCGGTACTCTACGGCCTGCTGGAGAACCTGGGCGCCTACAACGAGACCTACAAGAGCGCCGGGGCCGTGCACGGCTGTGCGCTCTGCCACCAGGCCGAGGTGCTGGACTTCGTCGAGGACGTGGGGCGCCACAACGCCGTGGATACCCTGGCGGGCCACCAGTGGCTCGGCGAGGCGCGCAGTGCGCGGGCCGATATCTTCTACACCACCGGACGGCTGACCTCGGAGATGGTACTCAAGGTGGCCCAGATGGGCATCGGCATCCTGGTGTCGCGCTCCGGGGTGACCCAGAAGGGCGTGGAGCTGGCCGAACGCTTCGGCGTGCTATTGATCGCCCGGGCCAAGGGACGCCACTTCCAGGCCATCCACGCCGCCCGCCGGCTGGAGCTGGACGCCATGCCGCCGCGCCGGCCCGGCGACCGGCGCGGCTGACGCTCAGGCGTTCTCGGCGGTGGTGCAGACCGACAGCACCACCGCATCCTCGTGGCTCACCGAGACCAGGGCATGGCCCATGTCGCTGTCGAAGTAGATGCTGTCGCCGCTCTCCAGGCGCAGTGGCTCGTAGAACTCGGTGTAGAGCAGGATCTCGCCGTCGAGCACCATCAGGAACTCCTCGCCGTCGTGGCGCACCCACTCGCTGAACTCCTCGAAGCTCCGTGCCCGCACGATGGTCTTGAAGGGAATCATGCGCTTCTGGGCCAGTTCGCAGCTGAGCAGCTCGTGCTCGTAGGTGGGGGTGGGGTGCTGCTGGCCCTGGCCGCGGCGGGTCAGGTCGCGACGCCCCATGGTGCGGGCCTTCTGCCGCGGCGGCGAGAGCAGCTGGGGCAGGTCGATGTCCAGTCCGCCGATCAGCTTCTGCACCGCGGTGAAGGTGGGCGAGATCTGGTCGTTCTCGATCTTCGACAGGGTGGAGCGGGCCAGGCCGGTACGCTGGCTGACGTCCTCCAGGGTCCACTGGTTGGCGAGCCGGATCTCGCGCAGGCGGTCGCCGAGGCGCAGCGGCTCGACGAAGGGCTTACGCCCCGAGGCGATGCGCAGGGCGGCATCCTGGTCGGTGGTGGCGGTCATGGTGTGCGTTCACTATAGGAAACCTGTTTCCTGCAAGCCTACCATAGGCCACGCCCCGATACCCGACGAAAAGGGCCCTGTGACCGGGTGATCGGCATCGCGACTGGCCAGGGATCCGGGGCGTTTCGTTACCCCGGGAAACCTCGGTCATCGAACGGTAGTCCCAGCAATGCCTTGACGTGGGCGTCGACGCTGCGCCCCAGGGAGGCCAGGTGATAGCCCCCCTCGAGCACCGAGACCAGGCGGTTGTCGGCGTAGAGGGCGGCGATCTCCAGCGCCAGGCGGGTGACCCAGTGGTAGTCCGCCTCCTCCAGGCAGAGCTCCGCCAGGGGATCGTCGCGGTGGGCGTCGAAGCCCGCCGAGAGCAGCACCAGTTCCGGCTTGAAGCGGTGCAGGGCGGGGAGCCAGTCGTCCTCGATGGCCCGGCGGAAGGCGGGGCCGTCGGTACCGGCCGGCAGCGGGGTGTTGATGATGTTCTGCCACTCGCTGCGCAGGTAGCGCCAGGGGTAGAAGGGGTACTGGAAGCTGCTGCACACCAGCACGTCCGGGTCGTCCCTGAAGATGTCGACGGTACCGTTGCCCTGGTGGACGTCGAAGTCGAGGATGGCGATGCGCCGCGCGCCGTAGCGCTCCCGGGCATGGGCGGCGCCCACCGCCACGTTGTTGTAGAAGCAGAAGCCCATGGCGTCGGTCGCCTCGGCGTGGTGGCCGGGGGGGCGCACCGCGCAGAAGACGTTGTCGGCCTGGCCGCGGAATACCTGGTCGACGCCACGGATCACCGCCCCGGCGGCGACCCGCGCGGCCGTGAGGCTGTCCGGGTTCATCAGGGTATCGGCGTCCAGGCCGACGAGGCCGGACTCGGGCAGGCACTTCTCGAGGGCCTGCAGGTGGCGGCGGGGGTGGACCCGGGCGAGTTCCTCCTCGGTGGCCGGGCGCGCCTCCGACTGCATGGTCTGCTGGAGGACGCCGGTGCGCGACAGGCGGGCATGGATCGCCTCCAGGCGCAACGGGCTCTCCGGGTGGTCCGGCCCCATGTGATGGAGCCGGCAGTCGGGATGGGTGATATAACCGGTGATCATCGAGGCCTCCAGGCTGCTGGCATCACCATACGTCGACGAGGCCCTTGCCAGACAGTGACAATAGGTCGTACACAGTAGAGCAGCCAAGCCACGCGACGATTCCGGGAGAGCCGCCTTGAGCACCCGTTTCCTGCGCCATTTCTTCGAGCCCCGCAGCATCGCCGTCGTCGGTGCCTCGGAAAGGCCCCAGTCCCTGGGCGGGCTGGTGATCCGCAACCTGCTGGAGGCCGGCTTCCCGGGCAGCGTCTGGGCGGTCAACCCCAAGGGCTACGCCAGGGTCCACGGTCAGCCGGCCTTCGCCCGGGTCGGCCAGCTGCCCGAGGTACCCGACCTGGCGGTGATCTGCTCGCCGGTGGAGACGGTGCCGGGACGCATTGCCCGGCTGGGGCGCTTCGGGGTGCGCGCGGCGCTGGTGCTCTCCGGGGGCTCGCAGTTGGACGAGGCCCGCGACGGCAAGGCGTCGATCCGGGCCCGCATGCTCGAGGCCGCCCGGGAGTCGGGCATCCGGGTGCTGGGGCCGGAGTGCATGGGCCTGATCGTGCCGGGACGCCGGCTCAACGCCTCCTATGCCAACCGGCCGATCAAGGCCGGCAGGGTGGCCTACCTGGGCCAGTCCGGCATGCTCGGCTCGGCGATGATCGACTGGGCGGCGGGGCGCGGGGTGGGCTTCTCGCATCTGATCACCCTGGGCGACAGCGTCGACGTCATGCTTCCCGACCTGCTGGACTACATCAGCCAGTACTCGCCCACCCAGGCCGTGCTGCTGCACCTGGAGAAGGTGCTGGATGCCCAGCACCTGATGACGGCGTTGCGCGACGCCTCGCGCAATCGCCTGGTGCTGGCCATCAAGAGCGGTCGCACCCCCCAGTCGGACCTCACCGGCCTGCCGCCGACCCCGGGCATCGCCAACCGCGACCGGGTCTTCGACGCCGCCTTCTCGCGGGCCGGGGTGGTGCGGGTCCACGACTCCGACGAGCTGTTCGACGCCTTGATGACGCTGTCGCGCATGAAACCGCTGCGCGGCGACCGCCTGGCCATCGTCTCCAACGGCCTGGGGCCGGCGATGCTGGCCATCGACAAGCTGATCCATGCCGGCGGGCGCCTGGCCGACTTCGGCGAGACGACCCGCGAGGCGCTGCGCGGCGGGTTCGACATGAGCAAGCCGGGGGAGAACCCCGTGGACCTGGGCGGCAACGCCACGCCCGAGCGGTTGGTGGACGCCCTGGAGATCGTCGCCGGCGATCCGGGCGTCGATGCCGTGCTGGTGGTGCATGCACCGACGCGCCTGGCGCCCTCCAGGGTGACCGCCGAGGCGCTCATCGCCAACCGCAAGCGCTTCCGGCGCAACCTGCTGACCAGCTGGATGGGGCTGGAGGAGGCGCTGTCGGCGCGTCACGAGTGCAACCTGGCGGGCATCCCCACCTACGTCTCCCCGGAGAAGGCGGTCAAGGCCTTCATGCACATGGTGGATTACCAGCGGGTCCAGGCCCTGCTCCAGGAGACGCCCCCGAGCCTGCCGTTCACCACCACGGCGGAGATCCGCGGGCGCTGCCGCAAGCTGATCGCCGAGGCCCGGGCCCGGGGACGCGAGACCCTGTCGCACTCCGAGACCGCCCAGGTGCTCGAGGCCTACGGCATCCCCGTGGCGCCGGGCCGCTACCTGCGGACCCCGGAGGAGGGCGGCGACGCGGCCCGGGCGTTCGACGGCGCCATGGCGCTCAAGGTGGTGCACGAGGGCAACTGCCGGCCCTTCCGTTATCGCAAGCATCCCCACAGGCTCTCGGCCGGGTTGCTCCAGGACCTCGAGACGCCCGACCAGGTGGCCGAGGGCGTCCGCCTGCTCGGCGACAAGGTGGCGGAGAAGTATCCCGCCTTCGAGGTGCGCGAGTACTGCCTGCAGCCCATGCAGCGCGGCAAGCACTCCCTGCAGGTGTGCGCCGGGATCACCCGGGATCCGGTGTTCGGCCCGGTGATCGTGTTCGGCATCGGCGGCTACAAGGTGAACATCCTCGCCGACCGCCAGGTGGCCCTGCCGCCGCTCAACATGCGCCTGGCCGAGGCCATGGTGGAACGCACCCATGTGGCGCGGCTGGTCCATGAACACTCCAGCGATCCGGGGCGCGACCTGGAGCGGCTCTGTCAGTTGCTGGTCAAGCTCTCGCAGATGGCCAGCGACCTGCTGGAGCTGCGCGGCCTGGAGATCAACCCGCTGCTGCTCAATCGCGACGACATGCTGGCGGTGGACTTCGCCATGGACCTGGGGCCGCCGGCGCGCTTCGCGATCATGCCCTACCCCGAGGAGCTGCGCGAGTGGGTGACCCTGAACAACGGCTGGGAGGTGGAGGTGCGGCCGATTCGCGCCGAGGATGCCCCGCTGATCACCAACTTCCACCGGCAGCTTTCGGAAGAGAGCATCCGCTTCCGCTACTTCCACAACAAGGCCGACCTGACCCAGCGCGACCTGTCGATGCTGTCGCACATCAACTACGACCGGCAGATGGCCTTCATCGCCGAGCACCTGCGAGACGACGGCGGCAAGGAGATGCTCGGGGTGGTGCGGGTGTGGAACGACCCCGACAACATCCGCACCGAGTTCTCGATCATCATCCGCGACGACCTCCAGGGCCTGGGCATCGGCAGCCTGCTGATGACCAAGATGATCGACTACTGCCGCAGCATCGGCACCCTGGAGATGATCGGCAAGATCATGGTCGACAACCAGCCGATGCGTGCGCTGATGAAGCACCTCGGCTTCAAGCAGCGCTACAACATGGAGGAGCAGGTGGTGGACGCGGTGCTGCGCCTCAACGAGCCGCAGAGCGAGTGGCAGCGACACCGCCTGGAGAGCCAGCCCGACTGACGGGGCCGGCCTCGGGGCGTCGGTTCAGGGCGCCATGCGGAAGTGGTGCCAGCTGTCGTCGCGGCGCTCGTAGCGGATGCGGTCGTGGAGGCGACTCGGCTGGCCCTGCCAGAACTCGATCATCTCCGGGATCACGCGGTAGCCGCCCCAGTGCACCGGGCGCGGGATCTCCTGCCCCTCGTAGGCCTGCTCGAAACGGTTCTGGCGCTCCTCGATCCAGGTGCGATCGGGGATCACCACGCTCTGGGTGGCGATCCAGGCGCCCAGCTGGCTGGCCCGTGGGCGGCTGGCGAAGTAGGCGTCCGATTCCTCCTCGCTGACCTGTTCCACGCTGCCCTCGATGCGCACCTGGCGGGACAGCGAGGGCCACCAGAAGACCAGGGCGGCATGCGGTACGTTGGTCAGCTCGCTGCCCTTGTGGCTGTGGTAGTTGGTATAGAAGACCAGTCCGTGCTCGTCGATGCCCTTGAGCAGCACCACCCGGGCGTGGGGCAGGCCCTGGCTATCCACGGTAGCCAGGGTCATGGTGTTGCCGTCTTCGCCCTCGCTCTCCAGCGCCAGGGCGAACCACTCGTCGAACAGTTCCATGGGATCGGTGGTGGCCTGGGACTCGTCGAGTCGGCCGCCTTCGTAGTCGCGTCGGATGTCGGCGATGTTGCGTGTCATCGTGGGCTCTCCTGGGAGTCTCGTGCATGGTCGCCGTTGCGGGCGAAGAGCTCAACACCCGAATGGGCGTCGGGATGAATTTAGCGGGGCAGGCGGTTCAGTCGTGCGCCGCGGTCTGCAACTGGCGGCTGCGGAAGCGCGCATAGCCGGTGCAGCCGGTGAACAGCGCCAGCGCCACCAGGGCCTCGATCACCCCGCGCAGGCCCTGGCCCGGCAGCGTCGCCACCATCACCCCCTGGGCGAAATAGAGCAGGCTGACGAAGGCCAGCCAGGCGTGGCCGCGCGGACGCCGGGCGAGCAGCGAGGGCAGGAAGAGCACCAGCGGCAGCACGAAGGCGACCAGGGGTACCAGGGGGCCGGTGTCCCCCTCGATCTGCAGTCCCCGATAGATCATCAGCGCCACCAGCAGGCCGTAGCTGGCCAGCACCAGGCGGCGCATGCGGGCGGTCAGGGGGGCGAGTCCCTTGCGGGCCTCCAGGTCTTCGAGCCAGCGCCTCATGCCGGGTCCTCCATGGCGTCCAGTGCCAGGGTCAGCCGCGCCACGCGCCGCCCCTGGGCGTAGGCCAGGCGGCGTTCGTGGTCGTCCAGCGGTTGGTCGCTGCGCTTGCCGGCCAGGTGGCTGGTGCCGTAGGGGGTGCCGCCGCGGGTGGTCTCCATCAGCTCGATCTCGCTGTAGGGGACCCCGGCGTAGACCATGCCGTGGTGCAGCAGGGGCACCAGCATGGTCAGCAGGGTGGCCTCCTGGCCGCCGTGCAGGCTCGAGGTCGAGGTGAAGGCGGTCGCCGGCCGGTCGATCAGGGCGCCGCCGAGCCACAGCTCGCTGGTGGTGTCCAGGAAGTGCTTGAGCGGGGCGGCCATGTTGCCGAAGCGGGTGGGGCTGCCGATGGCCAGGCCCGCGCAGTGACGCAGGTCGTCGAGGCTGGCGTAGATCGCGCCCTCGGCGGGGATCTCGGGATCGACCGCCTCGCAGGTGGGCGAGACGGGGGGGACGGTACGCAGGCGTGCCTGGATGCCGCGCACCGACTCGACGCCGGCGGCGAGCCGTTCGGCCAGGGCGCGGGTGGCGCCGTAGCGGGAGTAGTAGAGGATCAGCACATAGGGCAGGGCGGCGCTCATCGGGGCTCCTGGCTGGGGGGCGGGCGTGGGAATCGGTGCCCATTGTAGAAGGCGGCGTCGTCGCCTCACAACCGCGACTCGGCCGGCGCCGCCTCGGGCAGGCGCCGATAGACCCAGGCCTCGCTGCCGTCGGCGAGGCGCAGGCGCACCCGTTCGTAGCGGATGCCCAGGCGTTCGTAGCGATCGAGGCGCACCAATTCCTCGGCGTCGACGCGGATCACCTCGCCCTCGACCCGCTCGCCGGGCGCCTCTTCCAGGTCGAGACCGCTGCGCTGGTAGCCCTCGAGGACGGCCGGCCGGGACTCGCCGGCGCGCCCGGTGACCAGCCAGCGCACCACATCGAAGCGCAGGGTGCCGTAGACGAACACCTCATGGGGGCCGGGGGCGATGTCGGGCAGGTGGTCGGGGCGTTCGTAGGTGAAGGGGCTGAGCATCGTCAGCCACAGCCAGCCGGCCAGCGTCAGGGGGGCGCCGAGCAGGGTGGTCAGCAGCAGGTGGCGGCGTCGCATCTCGTCTCCCTCGCGTCCCCGTGGCCGTCCCCATGCTGCCATGCCGAGACGACGCTGTCCGGTGAAGCCGCCACCCCGGCTCTGCTAGGATGGAGGCTCCCACCATGAACGGGAGGTTGCCATGAGCCAGTCGGCACGCGATGACCTGGACTTCCGGACCCTGATGGGTGGCGAGGTGCGTCCGCTCTCCCGGGCCCGTAACCGCGCCGATCCCGGTCGTACCCGCCATGGCCCCAGCGAGGCCCAGCTGGCCCGCCGCGAGAGCGCCAGCGCCGAGGTGGAGGGACACGGCTTCCTCTCCGACGACTTCGTCGACCTGGTGCCGCCCTTCGATCCCCTGGTATTCCGGCGCGACGGCATCCAGCAGGGCGTGGTGGATCGCCTGCGTCACGGCGGCTACGACGCCCAGGCGCGGCTACACCTGCTGCGTCGTCCGCTGGAGGAGTGCCGCCGGGCGCTGCCGCCCTTCATCCGGGAGGCCTACGCCCACGACCTGCGCTCGTTGCTGATCGTCCACGGCCGCGGCCAGGCCATCGACAGCCCGCCCAACGTGCTGCGTTCCTACCTGGCCAAGTGGCTGCCGCGGTTCGAGGAGGTCCAGGCCTTCGTCTCGGCCCAGCCCTCCGACGGCGGCCTGGGGGCCACCTGGGTGATGCTGCGCAAGAGCGAGCGGGCACGGGCGGCCAACCGCGAGCGCCAGCAGAAGCGGCGGGGATAAGAAGTTGCTGGGCTGAAACGTCAAGATGGTGCGGGTGAGGAGCGCCGGAACAGCCCCGAGCATCAAGGCCGGGGCTATTCCAAATGCCTCTCAAGCGAAGGCAGGCTCTCTTTGGAATCCGGCGCGTTCGCGCTCGCGGCGCCGGAACAGCGGCTCCGGCTGGTCCACGCCCGGCTGGTAGGCGCGACTGAAGATATTGAGGTTGCGCAGGGCATCCTCCAGCCACTGGTCCTCGCGCAGCGACAGGCCGTCGAAGCCGCAGCGGGTCATGAAGAACAGCTGGTCGACCAGGACGTCGCCGATGGCGCGGATCTCGCCACGGTAGGCGTAGCGCTCGCGCAGCAGGCGGGCCAGGCTGTAGCCGCGGCCGTCGGTGAACTTGGGGAAGTCGATGGCGATCAGCGGCGCCTCCAGCAGCGCCTCGGCCAACTCCGGCGTCAGCTCGGTGTCGGCGGGCAGCCAGGGGGCGCGGTCGGCGCCGCGCTCCCCGTCGAGCCAGGCGGCCAGGGGCAGGATCGCCTTGCCCGCGGTCGGCGCCTCGTCCTCGCGGATCAGCTGCCAGTCGTCGGTGGCCGGGTGGCCGGCGTGGATATAGGGGCGCGCTTGGGTGGCTTGCTCAGGCATAGACCCGCTCCTTGAAGGGTTTGAGGCCGATACGGCGATAGGTGTCCAGGAAGGTCTCGCCGTCACTGCGCTCGCCGACGTAGACCTGCAGCAGGGTGTCGATCACGTCCGGCACCTTCTCGCGGCTGAACGAGGGGCCGAGGATCTTGCCCAGCGAGGCCTCGTCGCCCTGGGCGCCGCCCAGCGAGATCTGGTACCACTCCTCGCCCTTCTTGTCGACGCCGAGGATGCCGATGTGACCCACATGGTGGTGCCCGCAGGCGTTCATGCAGCCGGAGATGTTGAGCTCCAGCGGGCCCAGGTCGTAGAGGAAGTCCAGGTCGTCGAAGCGCTCCTGGATCGACTGCGCCACGGGGATCGACTTGGCGTTGGCCAGGGCGCAGTAGTCGCCACCCGGGCAGCAGATCAGGTCGGCCAGGGTGCCCACCGTGGGGTTGGCCATGCCCAGCTCGTCGAGGGCATGCCAGAGCGCCTCGAGACGGTCCATGGGCACGTCGGAGAGCACCAGGTTCTGTTCGTGGGTGACGCGCAGCTCGCCGAAGCTGTACTCGTCGGCCAGGTCGGCCACCTGGTGCATCTGCTCCCAGGTGACGTCGCCCGGGGAGTGGCCGCGGCGCTTGAGCGACAGGGTCACCGCCTTGTAGCCGGGCACCTTGTGGCCGTGGACGTTGTTGGTCATGAAGCGGGCGAAGGCGCGGTTCTCGGCGCGCAGCGCCTCGACCTCGGCGATGGCCGCCTCGTCGACCGGGCGGCGCTCGGGATCGACGAAGTGCTCCGCCACGTGCTCGACGGTCTCGTGGGTGAGGGTCTGGGCGCCGTCCTTGAGATGGGCCCACTCGGCGTCGACGCGACGCCGGAACTCCTCGATGCCCAGCGCCTTGACCAGGATCTTGATGCGCGCCTTGAACTTGTTGTCGCGGCGCCCGAACTGGTTGTAGACCCGCACCAAGGCCTCGAGGTAGGTGAGCAGGTGCTGCCAGGGCAGGTCGTCGCGCACCACCTCGCCGATCATCGGGGTGCGGCCCAGGCCGCCGCCGGCCAGCACCCGGACGCGCACCTCGCCCTGGTCGTCGCGCCACAGTCGCAGGCCCACGTCGTGGACCTGGATGGCGGCGCGGTCCTCGGCGGCGCCGGTCACCGCGATCTTGAACTTGCGCGGCAGGTAGGCGAACTCGGGGTGGAAGGTCGACCACTGGCGGATCAGCTCGCACCAGGGCCGCGGATCCACGTCCTCGTCCTCGGCCACGCCGGAGAACTGGTCGGTGGTGGTGTTGCGGATGTCGTTGCCGCTGGTCTGGATGGCGTGCATCTGCACGCTGGCCAGTTCGGCGAGCATGTCCGGCACGGTCTCCAGCTTCGGCCAGTTCAGCTGCAGATTGGTCCGCGTGGTGAAGTGGCCATAGCCGCGGTCATAGTCGCGGGCCAGGTCGCCCAGCTTGCGCAGCTGGTAGGAGGCCAGCATGCCGTAGGGGATGGCGATCCGCAGCATGGGGGCGTAGCGCTGAACATAGAGGCCATTCTGCACCCGCAGCGGCAGGAACTCCTCCTCGCTCAGGCGCCCGGCCAGATAGCGCTCCATCTGGTCGCGGAACTGGGCGACGCGTTCGTTGACGAGTGTCTGGTCGTGGGAGTCGTAGCGATACATTCAGCCAATCCTGCTGCAGTGAAAGTGGCAGTGCCCGTGATGAGCACCATACGCGTCTCGGTTTATGCTTGGAAAGAATAAATATTTATAGTTTTTATGCGAAAAGTAATTAACGATCGAGGCCCTAGACCTCCAGCCGCTGCCAGCGCCGGCGCTGCCAGATGGCCGCGAACCAGGCGGAGTTGAGGCAGCGGTAGGCGAGCTGCACCCACCAGATGCCGACCAGCCCGTAGCCCAGCCAGACCCCGATGCCCCAGGCCAGCGGCAGGAACACCAGCCACTGCAGGCCGAGGGTCGCGGTCATCACGGTGCGGTTGGCACCGGCACCGAGCAGGGCCTGGGCGAGCACCAGGGCGGCCGCGTCCAGCACGATCATGAGCGCGGTCAGCCGCAGCGGCAACCGGCCCAGCTCGATCAGCGCCGGGTCGTGGAGGAACAGGGCCAGCACGGCGTCCGGCAGCAGCGCCATGGGCAGGGCGAGGGCGGCCAGGCACAGCCAGGCCACGCGGACCACCTCCCAGCCCCAGCGATGAGCGTCGCGGTGGGCCTCGCGCCCCAGTGCCTCGCCCACCAGGCTCATGGCCGCCATGCCCAGGCCCACCCCGGGCAGGATCAGCAGCAGCGAGAGGTTCACCAGCACATGGCCCACGGCCACGCTGGCGGTGTCGATGCGGCCGAGGATCCAGAACAGCACCGCATAGCCGGCGGCGAACCACAGCTGCTGGAAGGAGTGGGGCGTGGCCAGGCGCAGGGTGGTGACGAAGGTGAAGCGTCGCGGCAAGCCGGCGAGGAAGCCGCTGGCGGTGGCGTGGCGCAGGCTCATCGCGGCCCAGATCGCCAGGCCCACGAACAGCGACAGGGTAGTGCCGGCGCCGGCCCCGGCGGCGCCCATGGCGGGCAGGCCCAGGTAGCCGAAGATCAGCGCCAGGCTGGCCGCCACGTTGACGACGTGCATCACCAGGATGATGCGCAGGTAGAGACCGGTCTGCTGGATGCCGTTCCAGTAGCCGCGGAAGCAGAAGATCATCGCCACGGCGGTGAGCGACACCACCCGCCAGCGGAAGTACTCCACGGCCACGGCGTTGACCGTCGGGTCCTGGTTGATCAGGCCCATCAGGCCCGGCGCCTGCCACAGGCAGAGCGCGGTGACCGGCAGGGCGGCGAGGGCAGCGAGCACCAGGCCGGCATTGAGCGGCACGGCGCGGCATCCCCAGGCCGCTTCGCCGTGGCGCCGGGCGGTCTGGGCCTGGACCCCCGAGGAGAGACCGAACACCAGGGCGGTGATCAGGAACATGGCGTAGCCGCCGATGCCGACGCCGGCCAGCGGCACCTCGCCGAGCGAGCCCACCATGGCGGCATCGATCAGGTTGATCAGGCTCTGGGAGAGCATCCCGGCGATGATCGGCAGGGCGAGGCGCAGGATGGTCTGGCGTCGAGAGGCGTCTGGCAGCATGGGCGTCCGCAGCGGCGAAGGGGGCGGCGGGCCGGGCAGGCCCGCCGGGATCAGGCCGGGTCGTAGGAGAGCACCGGCGCGAGCCAGCGCTCCACCTCCGCCAGCGACATGCCCTTGCGTTCGGCGAGCGCCTCCACCTGGTCGCGGCTGATCTTGCCCGTGGCGAAGTACTTCGACTGGGGATGCGAGAAGTACCAGCCGGCGACGGCCGCGGCCGGCCACATGGCGAAGTTCTCGGTCAGCGTGAGGCCGGCGTTGGCCTCGGCCTCGAGCAGCCGGAACAGGGCGGGCTTCTCGGTGTGGTCGGGGCAGGCGGGATAGCCGGGGGCCGGGCGGATGCCCTGGTACTTCTCGGCGATCAGCGATTCGTTGTCCAGCGCCTCATGGGGCACATAGCCCCAAAACTCCTTGCGCACCCGCTCGTGCAGGCGCTCGGCGAAGGCCTCGGCCAGGCGGTCGGTCAGCGACTGCACCAGGATGGCGTTGTAGTCGTCGCCGGCGGCCTTGTAGCGCGCGGCCAGTTCCTCGACGCCGTGGCCGGTGGTCACCGCGAAGCCGCCGATCCAGTCGGGCTTGCCGCTCTCGCGGGGCGCGATGAAGTCGGCCAGGCTGTAGCAGAGCCCCTCACGGTTCTTGGTGGTCTGCTGGCGGATGTGGTGCAGCCGCTCGATCACCGCGTCGCGCGACTCGTCGGCATAGACCTCGATGACGTCGTCGTCGACGCTGTTGGCGGGCCACAGGCCGATCACCCCGCGGGCCTGCACCAGCCGCTCGTCGACCAGCTTGCGCAGCATCGCCTGGGCGTCGGCGAAGAGGCTGCGCGCCGCCTCGCCGACCTTGGCGTCGTCGAGGATCTTCGGGTACTTGCCGGCCAGCTGCCAGCTCATGAAGAAGGGCGTCCAGTCGATGCGCTCGACCAGCTCCTCCAGGTCGTAGCCATCGAACACCTGCAGGCCCGTCACGGCGGGGCGCGGCGGCGTGTAACCGGCCCAGTCGAGACTGCACTTGCGCTCGCGGGCCTGGGCGTAACTGAGGTCCGCGGCCTTGGGGCGGCGCTTGGCGTTGCGCTCGCGGACCTTCTCGTACTCGGCGCGGATCTCCGCCACATAGGCCTCCTTGAGCCCCGGGGAGAGCAGCTTGCCGGCCACCCCCACGGCGCGGGAGGCGTCGGTCACGTAGATCACCGGACGCTCGTACTGGGGTTCGACCTTGACCGCCGTGTGAGCCTTGGAGGTGGTGGCGCCGCCGATCAGCAGCGGCAGGTCGAAGCCCTGGCGCTGCATCTCCTTGGCCACGTGGACCATCTCGTCAAGCGACGGGGTGATCAGCCCCGAGAGGCCGATGATATCGGCCTTCTCGTCGCGCGCCGTCTGCAGGATCTTCTCCGCGGGCACCATCACGCCCAGGTCGATCACCTCGTAGTTGTTGCACTGCAGGACGACGCCGACGATGTTCTTGCCGATGTCGTGGACGTCGCCCTTGACCGTGGCCATGACGATCTTGCCCTTGGCCTGCTGATCTTCTGTAGAGAGTTCGCTCTTCTCCGCCTCGATGTAGGGAATCAGGTAGGCCACCGCCTGCTTCATGACCCGGGCCGACTTGACCACCTGGGGCAGGAACATCTTGCCGGCGCCGAACAGGTCGCCGACCACATTCATGCCGTCCATCAGCGGCCCCTCGATGACCTCGATGGGCCGGCTGGCCCGCTGCCGGGCCAGCTCGGTGTCCTCCTCGATGTAGGCGGTGATGCCCTTGACCAGGGCGTGCTCGATGCGCTTCTCCACCTCCCAGCTGCGCCATTCCAGGTCCTCCTTCCTGGCACCGCCCGAGCCGTCGCCCTTGTACGTCTCGGCCAGGTCCACCAGGCGCTCGGTGCTGTCGCTGCGGCGGTTGAGCACCACGTCCTCGACGGCCTCGCGCAGCTCCTCGGGCAGGTCGTCGTAGACCGCCAGCTGGCCGGCGTTGACGATGCCCATGGTCAGGCCGGCACGGATGGCGTAGTAGAGGAACACCGAGTGGATCGCCTCGCGTACCGGGTTGTTGCCGCGGAAGGAGAACGACACGTTGGAGACGCCGCCGGAGACCAGGGCGTGGGGCAGGTGCTCGCGGATCCAGCGGGTGGCCTCGATGAAGTCGACGGCGTAGTTGTCGTGCTCCTCGATGCCGGTGGCGATGGCGAAGATGTTGGGGTCGAAGATGATATCTTCCGGCGGGAAGCCGAGCTCGTCGACGAGGATCCGGTAGGCACGCTCGCAGATTTCGGTCTTGCGGGCGAAGGTGTCGGCCTGGCCGGCCTCGTCGAAGGCCATCACCACCACCGCGGCACCATGCCGCCGGCAGACGGTGGCCTGCTCGCGGAAGGCGTCCTCGCCCTCCTTCATCGAGATGGAGTTGACCACCGCCTTGCCCTGGACGCACTTGAGCCCGGCCTCGATGATCTCCCACTTGGAGGAGTCGATCATGATCGGCACTCGGGCGATGTCCGGCTCGCCGGCGATCAGGTTGAGGAAGCGCACCATGGCCTCCTCGGACTCCAGCATCCCCTCGTCCATGTTGATGTCGATGAGCTGGGCGCCGTTCTCGACCTGCTCCAGGGCCACCTCCAGGGCGGTGGTGAAGTCCTCCTCGACGATCAGCCGCTTGAAGCGTGCCGAGCCGGTGACGTTGGTGCGCTCGCCGACGTTGACGAACAGCGAGTCGGCCTCGATGTTGAAGGGCTCCAGGCCCGACAGCCGGCAGGCGCGGGGGCGCTCGGGCACCCGGCGCGGGGGCAGGTCCTGGATCGCGCGGTGGATCGCCGCGATATGCTCGGGCGTCGAGCCACAGCAGCCGCCGATGATGTTGACCAGGCCGCTCTCGGCGAACTCGGCGACGATGGCGGCCATCTCCTCCGGCGTCTGGTCGTACTCGCCGAACTCGTTGGGCAGGCCGGCGTTGGGGTGGGCCGAGACGAAGGTGTCGGCCTTGGTCGCGAGTTCCTCGACGTAGGGGCGCAACTCCTCGGCCCCCAGGGCGCAGTTGAGCCCGATGGAGAGTGGTCGGGCGTGGCGCACCGAGTTCCAGAACGCCTCGGTGGTCTGGCCGGAGAGGGTGCGGCCGGAGGCGTCGGTGATGGTGCCGGAGATCATCACCGGCAGCCGTTCACCGCGGGCCTCGAAGAGTTCCTCCAGGGCGTAGATGGCGGCCTTGGCGTTGAGGGTGTCGAAGATGGTCTCGATCAGGATCAGGTCGCTGCCGCCCTCGATCAGCGCCCCGGCGGCCTCGTAGTAGTTGTCGCGCAGCGCGTCGAAGGTGACGTTGCGCTTGGCCGGGTCGTTGACGTCCGGCGACAACGAGGCGGTGCGCGAGGTGGGGCCGAGTACCCCGGCCACGTAGCGCGGCACCCCGGTCTCGGCGGCCACGGCGTCGCATACCGCCCGGGCCAGGCGCGCCGACTCGCGGTTGAGCTCGGGCACCAGGGCCTCCATGCCGTAGTCGGCCTGGGACAGGCGGGTGCTGTTGAAGGTGTTGGTCTCGACGATGTCGGCGCCGGCCTCCAGGTAGTCGCGGTGGATGCGGGTCACCAGGTCGGGGCAGGTCAGCGCCAGCAGGTCGTTGTTGCCCTTGAGGTCGGAGTGCCAGTCGGCGAAGCGTTCGCCGCGGAACTCCTCCTCGGAGAGGTCGGCGTTCTGGAGCATGGTGCCCATGCCCCCGTCGAGCATCAGGATGCGCTCGTCGAGGCGTGCGATCAGGGTGGCGGTCTGGGCGGTGGGAACGGCGGCCATGGGTCGGGTCTGTCTCCAGCGAAGTCACGTCCGGGGATCACGGCCGCCGGGGCGCCTGGAGGCGTCTTCTCGTGCGGGGCGGCCAGCGTGGCCGTACATGGTAACAAAAGCGCCGGCACAGGGGCAGGCGGCAGGCCATCGCCGATGGCGGTACTCCTCCTCGGAACCACAAAGACCCAGCAAATCGGTCGGGATTGTCTCGCCGTGGCGTCTGGCTTACCATTGAGGTATCACATTACCGGCACGCGGCGCGCCGCGCCCCGAACCAGCGAGACCCCTCATGAGCGAACCGATCCAGATCACCGACAGCGCCCAGGACTATCTTGCCGAGCTGCTCGAGAAGCAGAACGTCGAGGGCATTGCCGTGCGCATCTTCATCACCCAGCCCGGTACGCCCTATGCCGAGACCTGCCTGGCCTATTGCCGGCCCGGCGAGGAGGAGCCCAGCGACCAGTTGCTGGAGCTGCCCAAGCTCAAGGCCTACATCGACAAGCACAGCGAGCCCTTCCTCGAGGAGGCGGTGGTCGACTTCAACGCCGACCGCATGGGTGGCCAGCTGACCATCAAGGCGCCCAACGCCAAGATGCCCAAGGTCAATGCCGACAGCCCGCTGGAGGATCGCGTCAACTACATCCTCTACAGCGAGATCAACCCCGGCCTCGCCGCCCACGGTGGCGAGATCAAGCTGGTCGAGCTCACCGAGGAGAAGGTGGCGGTACTGGCCTTCGGCGGCGGCTGCCAGGGCTGTGCCGCGGTGGACCTGACCCTCAAGGAGGGCGTGGAGCGCACCCTGGTCGAGCGCATCCCCGAGCTGGCCGGCATCCGCGACGTCACCGACCATACCGACACCACCAACGCCTACTACCGCTAGCCCGGATTTCCCGAGCCCCTATCGGTCCCTCGAAGGCTCCGCCATGGCGGGGCCTTCGTCGTTTTCGGGGGCCGGGGCTCCGGAGCCTGCCTCCTCCCCGCGGTGGGGTGGGGTCTGCCATAGCCGGCGGTTGAGCTGCCCCTCGAGCTCGCGCAGGCGGCGGGCCTGCTCCTCCAGCAGGCGCTTCTGCTCGTCGATCCGCGCCTGCAGCAGCGCCTGCTCATGCTGGCGGGTATCGGCCAGCGACTCGGCCTGGCGCCGCGCCCAGTCGGTCTCGCGATGGCGCTTCTCCTCCTCGGCGAGCCGGCCGCGCGCCTCCTGCAGCTGCTCCTCCAGGCGCGCCAGGCGCTTCTCCAGCTGCGCCTCGCGGTTGGCCGCCGCCTTGTCGGCGGCCTGGCGCTCCTGGCGGGCCTCGTCCAGCAGCCCCATCAGCCGGGCCTCGGCGCTCTCGTGGCGCTGCTCCTCGCGGGTCAGGCGCTCGCGGTGCTGCGCTTCCTGGGCCTCCAGGGCCTGCTGGTGCTCCCGGGCCAGGCGCTCCGACTCCTCGCGCTGTCGCGCCTGCAGTGCCTCGAGCTCGTCGAGGCGGGTGGTCAGCCGTCGCGCCTGCTCGGCGTGGGCCTCGAGCTCCGCCTCGCGGCGGGCCAGCTCGGCGCTGCGCGCCTCGAGGCGCTGCTCGGTAGCGGCCAGATGGGCGGCCAGGGCCGATTCGCGCTGCTCGGCGTCCTCGGCCTGGCGTCGTGACTCGGCCCGGGCCTCGCCAGCCTCCGCGACGCGACGATCCGCCTCCTCGCGGTAGTGGGCCAGCGCCTCATTGGCGCCTTCCTGGGCCTTCTGCCACAGCGCTTCGGCGAGTTCCTGCAGCGCCGCCGGCATGCCACGCGGCGGCGGTACGTCACGGTTCTCCTCGCGGCGCTGCCGCCATTCGCGCAGGTGGTCGCTGATGGTAGTGAAGCTGCCGGTGCCCAGCACCTCACGCACCTTCTGCACGCTGGGCGACTCGTCCCGCGCCAGCAGATCGTCGATCGCCCTCTGCACGTCCTCGTAGGTCACGCCGCTGCGTGCCATCCGCCTCTCCTTGCCTGGGTTCGGGGGAGGCCGCCGGCGACGCTTCTCGAGCGCTCCCGGTGACCTGGTCGGCGCAGGATAGCCCGAAGCGGGCCGGAAGGGAAGCTTTTTACGTTTTACGTATTATGTAATATACATTACTCGAAGGGATAAAAAATCAAGATTACGCGGCTTATCTTGCTTTTCTGGCGGATGGCGGGGATACTGGGCGCCTAGCGCCGAGAAGCAAGAGAGGAGGAGAGATGGACAGCGACGCCAGGCATGCCCCCCTCGGTCAGATGCTACGGGCCACCGTGCCCGAGGGCCGGGGGCTGCCGCCGGATGCGGCGGGCCGCGGGACAGGGGTTCACATCGCCGCGGCCAGCGATGCCGAGGCGGTGGGGCAATGGCTCGACGAGTATCGGGCCAGCGCACAGACCCGGCGCGCCTATCGCCGCGAGGCCGAGCGCCTGCTGCTGTGGCTCGAGCCCCAGGGCCTGGCGCTCGGCGAGCTACGCCGCGACCATCTGGATGCCTTCGAGGCCTTCCTCGCCGACCCGCGGCCACGGGAGCGTTGGGTGGGGCCGACGCGACCGCGCGGCGCGCCGGACTGGCGGCCGTTTCGCGGCCCGCTGTCGGCCTCCAGCCGCCGGCAGAGCCTGGTGATCCTGCAGGGCATGTTCGCCTGGCTCGCCGAGGCGGGCTGGGTGGTCCACAACCCCTTCCGGCTGATGCGCGACAAGCGCCGCCGCCTCGACAACCGCCAGGGACGCATCGAGCGCTACCTGGAGAAACCCCTGTGGGACTGGCTATGGGGCTGGCTCGATCGACCGCCGGAGGAGGGCGCCTCGCGCCGAACGCATTACCAATGGGCGCGGCGGCGCTTCGTGTTCGGTTTCGCCTACCTGCTGGCCCCGCGCCTCGCCGAGATGAGCGCGGCGCGCATGGGTGACTTCCACCGCCGCGAAGGGCGCTGGTGGTGGCGGGTGGTGGGGAAGGGCGACAAGGCGGCGGAGATCCCGGTGCCGTCGGACATGGTGGCGCTGCTCAGGGAGTGGCGCCTCGCCCTGGGGTTGGCCGCCGAACCGCTGCCCGATGACGCCTCGCCGCTGCTGCGTGCCCTGGACGGCAGGCGCGGCCTGGGCGACAACCGCCTCTACCGCTTGATCCGCGACGTCTTCCGGGCCGCGGCGGATGACCTGGAGGCGAGCCAGGGGGAGGGCGCGCGGCTCGCCGCCAGGCGGTTGCGCCGGGCCACGCCCCACTGGCTGCGCCACACCGCGCTGACCCACCAGGCCCAGGCCGGCGTCGAGCTGCGCTACCTGGCCGCCAGCGCTCGCCATACGCGGCTGGACACCACGGCCCGCTACCTGCACGCCGAGGCCGAGGCCTGGCACCGCCAGCAGTCGCGGCATCGACTGGCGATGGGGGCGGACGACACCCCCGTCGAGCCGGTATAATGGGTGTTATCGAGCTAGAGGAGTTCCCATGATCACAGAAGCCACCGCCGAGCAGGCCCAGCAGGCGCTGCTGGACGAGTTCGAGATGTTCGACAACTGGATGGATCGCTACCAGTACATCATCGACATGGGCAAGGCGCTGCCGGCGTTCCCCGACGAATGGAAGACCGAGGAGCGCAAGATCCAGGGCTGCCAGTCCAACGTCTGGATGCACCACCGCCACGACGGCGAAAGCATCCACTTCGACGCCATCTCCGATGCGGCCATCGTCTCCGGGCTGATCGCCGTGCTGATGCGTATCTACAGTGACCGCCCCGCGGACGAGATCCGCGACACCGACCCGCACTTCCTCAAGGACCTGGGGCTCGACAAGCACCTGTCACCCACGCGCAGCAACGGGCTGCACGCCATGCTCCAGCGCATCTACGCGGTGGCGGAGCAGGAGTCGGCCACGGCCTGATCCGCTCGCCGGGGGCCGTGATGCCGTTCCCGGGCCAGGATGGCCTCGGCATCCAGGTCGGCGATGGGGGCGTCGCGATTCACGGGGATCTCGCCCGCCAGCTGCAGGGTGAGATAGCGTCCGCAACAGACCCGCAGGAAGGAGGCGAAGTTGTCGCGATCGTGCCCCGCCTCGTGACACTCCCGCGACAGGCGACCGACCAGCTGGGCGAGCGTCAGCCCGTCGCGCCGGCCAATCTCCTCCAGCACCGCCCAGTAGAAACCCTCCAGTCGCACGCTGGTGCAGGCGCCGTCGAGGCGCATGGAGCGGGTCTGGGGCGCCCAGAGCTCGGGGTCGGCGCCGGTGAATAGCTTGCACATGGTCCCGGTTTCCTTTGCGGCATGGTCAGGCGCACCGCGCGAGGTGCCAGGCGACAGCATGCCGCCTGGCAGGGGGATCGGCAAGTCGGACCTCAGGCGTGGTCGATGCGCGTGCCCAGCACCTCCAGGTACTGGGCGATCCAGGCCGGATGGGCCGGCCAGGCGGGGGCGGTCACCAGGTTGCCGTCGGTGACCGCCTGGTCCACGGCGATGTCGGCATAGCGGCCGCCGGCCAGCTCCACCTCGGGGCGGCAGGCGGGGTAGGCCGAACAGCTGCGCCCCTCAAGCACCCGCGCCGCGGCCAGCAGCTGGGCGCCGTGGCAGATGGCGGCCACCGGCTTGCCGGCTTCGAAGAAGTGACGCACGATCTCGATGACCCGCGGATCCAGCCGTAGATACTCCGGGGCCCGACCGCCGGGCACCACCAGGCCGTCGTAGGCGGTCGGATCGACGTCGGCGAAGCTGGCGTTCAGGGCGAAGCGGTGCCCCGGCTTCTCGGTATAGGTCTGGTCGCCCTCGAAGTCGTGGATGGCCGTGGCGATGGCGTCGCCGGCGCCCTTGTCGGGACAGACCGCCTCCACGCGATGGCCCACCGCCTGGAGGGCCTGGAACGGCACCATGGCCTCGTAGTCCTCGACGAAGTCGCCGCAGAGCATCAGGAGTCGCTTGCCGGACATGACGTCTCTCCTCTTGCCGGATTGTGCTGGGGTGTCCGCTATCAGTCTGGCACGGAGTCGCCGCGCCAGGGTAACAGCCCGCTACCACATGCCGGTCGAGGGGCATATCAGGGGGCGTCGTCCGGACGCGGGCGGAAGCGCTCGTCGAGCTCGGGATCCTCGCGACACAGCCGCTCGCTGGGGCCGCCCGGCACTGGGTCGAGGCCGCTGCCGCCGCCGGGGCGGCAGCGCAGGATACGCTTGAGCCCCAGCCAGCCGCCCTTGGCGGGCCCGTGCACCTGGATCGCCTCCCGGGTGTAGTGGGAGCAGCTGGGCCAGTAGCGGCAGCGCGGCCCGAGCAGCGGGCTCAGCGTGAACTGATAGGTCCGCACCAGGCCCAGCAGCAGCAGGCCGAGGGCGCCCCCCAGGACGCGGCGCAGGCGGCGGGCGAGGGCGGCCATGTCAGGACCCGCCGTAGAGGGCGTCCGGATCGATCAGCGGAGCGCTGCTGATGCGCGCGGCCTCGGCCTCCAGGGCCACGTAGAAGCAGCTGCGGCGGCCGGTATGGCAGGCCGGTCCGGTCTGGTCGACCCGCAGCAGCAGGGTGTCGCCGTCACAGTCCAGGGCGGCGGCCCGCAGGTGCTGCTGCTGGCCGGAGCTCTCGCCCTTGCGCCACAGCTTGCCCCGGGAGCGGGACCAGTAGCAGACCCGACCGGTACGCAGGGTCTCCTCCAGCGCCTCGCGGTTCATCCAGGCCATCATCAGCACCTCCCCGCTGTCGTGCTGCTGGGCGATGGCGGGGATCAGGCCGTCGTCGTTAAAGCGCACGGCGGCGAGGACCTCGTCGAGGGGGTGGCGGCTGTCGCGGGCGGCCCGCTCCAGGGCCTTGAAGGTGTCGGTCATGGGGACGTTTCCGGAACTGGGGCGTCGAGGCGTTCGGCGTGGCAGCTCTCGCAGCGACCGAGCAGCTCGATGGTCTGGCGCTCGACGCGGAAGCCGAGGTCGCGGGCGCGACCGGCAAGCTGGGCGTCGACGTCGTCGAGGTGCAGTTCCTCGACGCGGCCGCACAGGCGGCAGATCAGCAGTTGGAAGCCATGGGCGTGCTCGGGGCAGGGGCAGGCCACGTAGGCGTTGAGCGACTCGATGCGATGCACCAGGCCCTGTTCGATCAGGAACTCCAGGGCACGATAGATGGTGGGTGGCCGCGCGGCGGCATGCTCGGCGGCCAGGCGGTCGAGCAGGTCATAGGCCTTGAGGCCGCCGGGCGCCTCGGCGATCATCTCGAGCACGCGGCGCCGGATGGGCGTGAAGCGCACGCCGCGCAGCTGGCACTGCCGCTCCGCCTGGTGCAACAGATTGCGGGAATCGGGCATGGGGACCACGAGCTGGCGAATTCGCCTCCATTCTACGCGCCCCGGCTAAGGCGAGCCAGCGGGGCGGGGCTCAGCCGGCCGTGGCCGCCGCGACCTCCTCGGTGCTCTCCAGCTCGCTGTGGCGCGCGAAATGCCGGCGAGCGAAGGCCACCCGCTCCGCTGGCGACACCCCCTCGGGCTGCTTCTCCACCAGGTCGAGGCGCCGCCGTAGCCCCTCGCCGTTGGCCATCTGGATCGCCAGGCCCGGGCGCGCATTGAGCTCCAGCAGCATGGGCCCACGGTCGCGATCCAGCACCATGTCGGTACCCAGGTAACCGAGGCCAGTCATCTCGTAGCAGCCGGCGGCCAGCCCCAGCAGGGTCGGCCAGTCGGGGATCTGCAGGCTGGCCAGCTCGTGGCCGGTATCCGGGTGATCATGGCGGGTGCGGTCGAACTGCACGCCGCGCACGGCGGTACCGCTGGCGATGTCCAGGCCGACGCCCACGGCGCCCTGGTGGAGGTTGGCCTTGCCGTCCGAGGCCGCGGTGGAGAGACGCATCATCGCCATCACCGGGTAGCCGCGGAAGACGATGACGCGGATATCCGGCACCCCCTCGTAGGTATACTCCGAGAGCCGCTCGTCGAAGTTGATCAGCGCCTCGATCAGGGCCACGTCGGGGGCACCGCCCAGGGAGTAGAGTCCCGAGAGGATGTTGGAGGCGTGGCGCTCGATGTCGGTGAGGCTGAGTCGTGCACCGCTGGGCTTGACGAAGCCGCCGTCCTCGACGTGGTCGACCACCAGGATGCCCTTGCCGCCGCTGCCCTTGGCGGGCTTGATGGCGAAGCCGGTGTGCCCGGCGAGCATCTCGCCGATGTGCTTGACGCCGAACTGGGTGCTCACGGTGCCGATCAGTGCCGGGGTGGTGATGCCGTACTGCTCGGCGAGCAGCTTGGTCTTGAGCTTGTCGTCCACCAGCGGGTAGAGCCGCCGGCTGTTGTAGCGGCCGATATAGCGGATATTGCGCCGGTTCATGCCGATGATGCCCTTGGCGAGCAGCTTGCCTGGCGTGGTCCACATGGCCTCAGTCCTCGGTGACCGGCTTGAAGCGGCGCAGCTCCAGCAGCCGGTAGCCGGTATAGTTGCCGATCAGCAGAATCAGCGCCATCAGGATCAACTGGATGCCCAGGAAGTTGAAGGTGACGTGGCGCACCAGAGGGTTGTTCATGGCCAGGTAGGCCAGCACCGCCGTGACCAGGCTGCCGCCGCCCTGGATCAGCACCTCCTTGGGGCCTTCCTCCTCCCACAGGATCGACATCCGCTCGATGGTCCAGGAGAGGATGATCATCGGGAAGAAGGTGATGGTCAGGCCGGCGTTGAGGCCGAAGCGGTAGGAGAGTACCGAGAACACCGAGATGATGCCGATCACCGTGATGATCACCGCCGTGACTCGCGCCACCAGTAGCAGGTTGAGGTAGGAGAGGTAGTTGCGGATCACCAGGCCCACCGCCACCACCAGCAGGAAGCCGACCAGGCCGGTGAGCAGGGTGGTCTGAATGAAGGCCAGGGCGATCAGCACCGGCATGAAGGTGCCCGAGGTCTTGATCCCCACCAGGATGCGCAGCACGACCACCACCAGCGCCCCGATCGGGATCAGCAGGATGGTCTGGAACAACGCCTGATCCTCCAGCGGCAGGCTGTGGATCGAGAAGTTGAGCAGCGTATCCTCGTTGAGCTGGTTGCGCACGGCGGCGGCAGCCGGCTGGTTGCGGCTCAGCATGGAGAAGGTGACCTGCGAATTGGTACCGCCCTGGACCTCGAGCACGGCCTGGCCGGAGGACTCCCACAGCAGGAGGTTGTCCGGACGCCCCTGTTCGCCGGTGGTGGGATCGAACAGTGCCCAGTGCTGCTCATCGAAGACCTGGATCCAACTGGTCAGCGACTGGCGACGCCGGCCGTCCTCCAGTACCAGGCCGCTGACCTCGCGGGCCGGAACCCCGGCCTGGTTGAGCAGGCGCACCAGCAGGGGGCTGCGCTCGAACTGGGTCAGCAGCAGGCGGGCGTTCTCGCCCTGGCGCTCGTCGCCGAAGTCGTGGATCAGTTCCCGGGCGAAGGTGAAGGCGTCGGCGCTGCGCGACCAGGCGCGCTCGATCACCTGGGCGGCGGCAGTGTCATAGGGCCGCTCCCAGACGATGTCGCGGCGCAGTGGCGGCGCCTCGATGCGCGGCGGGCGGCTGTCGGGGGCGACCAGCAGTTGGGCGGTGTAGAAGAGCTGCTGGCTGCCGGTGGCCTCGCGGGTCGACCACTGGGCGCGCCGGCCGCCGTTCTCCTCCTGGAAGGAGAGGCCATAGCCCGGCGAGGCGGTATGCTCGGTGAGCAGCCGGAAGCCTTCCTGGGTGGAGGGCAGGGCCATGTTAACCTTGACCGGGTCGCCCTCGGCCGTGAAGTTGACCAGGGCCTCCACCTCCCACACCTGGCGCTGTTCGCCCGGCGTCCAGGGCACCTCGAGCTGGTAATGGCGGTGCAGGCTCATGGCCACGCCGACCAGCAGCAGCAGGCCGACGAGCAGATAGAAGGGCAGTCGTGACATGGGTCTTCCTTGCGGGAGTGGTCGGCCGGGTGGTGGCGTCAGCGCTCGTCGTCGAGTTCGTCGTCGTTCTCGTCGAGCTCGGCTTCGTCCGCCGGCCGCCCGCCGGGATATTCGGGACGCTCGTGCAGGTAGCTTTCCGCCACGTCGATCACGGCAATATCCATCAGGAAGCGCCTGCCCAGCAAGGCCGGATAGTCGAGGTGGGTGCGATCGCTGAGGGTGAATTCCACCGGCTCGCGCAGTGGCCCCAGGGTCATCATCAGGGTCACCACCGGCCGCGATTGCTCGCCGTTGGCCTGGACGATACGCACGCGCCGCTCGATGGGCGCCTCGATCCACTCGTCGCGCACCGTATCGATCACCACGTCGTCGTCGGTGAGGCCCAGTTTGAAGCGCACCCAGTCCTCGCCGTCGCGCTCGAAGCGGGTGATCTCCCGGGCCGACAGCGACGAGGTGTTGGCCCCGGAATCGATGCGTGCCTTGAGGTAGGTACCCACGTCGGGCAGGCCGACCCATTCGCTGCTGCCCAGCACCGCCTTGTTGGCCAGGCCCAGCTCGTCGGCGGCACATTCTCGGGTCACGACGACGGGGTCGGCCTCGTCGCCCTGGAGGCGCTCGACGTCGGCGCGCAGGTGGCGCAGCAGGCTGCCGACCTCGCGCACGTCGGCGATCAGGGCGTCCTGACGGCGCAACTGGTCGGCCTGGCGGCGTGTCCGGGCCTCGCAGCTCGCCGACAGCGATGTCTCCAGGGCATCCATGCGCCGGGAGAACTCGTCGGGACCGAGGGTGGGCGGCGGTGGCTCGACGGGCGTGACGCAGCCCGCGAGCAGCAGGGCGGCAGACAGGGCACCGGCGGGCAGCAGAGATCGGGACATGGGGTGGAACATTCCTTTGAGCGGTGCCGAGATGATAAGGATTCGCCCGCAGGCTTGTCCAACGCGCACGCCAGCCGCTGAGGCGTAGCGGGCCTTGCCCCATGCTTCATTTAACATAATATACATTATGCGAAACATCGCCATGCCCTCCACTCTGGGCATCGCCATCGTCCGGGTCCGCTTTGCCCATGACGACACCCCCGGCTCACGGGAACCGGGGGTGTCGGGAGATCGCCGTCGACGGACCGCCGATCAGATCGGCTTCTCGTCGTCGGCTTCCTCGTGGGCCGGCGCATAGGAGCCATCCTCGCGATGGATCTCCTTGCCGGTCAGCCCCGGGGTGAACACGCAGGCCAGGTGCATGGTCTTGAACGCCCGCAGCAGGTGCTCGTCGTGCTGGTCGAGGATGTAGATGTCGCCCGGCTTGATCGGCCAGATCTTGCCGTCGGCCAGGGTCTCCACCTCGCCATCGCCCTCGATGCAGTAGACCGCCTCGAAGTGATGCTTGTAGTGGATATGGGTCTCGGTGCCCTCATAGATCCGTGTGATATGGAAGGAGCAGTTGCCGCCGTCATCGGCCAGCGACAACCGGGTGCTGTCCCAGTTGCCGTTCTCGGCCTTGACCAGACGGTCGGTCTCGCGGGCGACTTCGAGGTTGCGAACGATCATGGAGGCTCTCCAGTAGTGTCTATGGCGGGTCGGCCACGGCCCCGCCGTGGCCGACCGATGAGCGGGCCGCCGGACCGGCGCAACCGACCCGGTGTCCCATCAGCATATCAGCTGAGGGCCTGCTTGGCGCTGGCCTCCAGGATGTCGAGCCCCTCGAGGAGGTCCTCATCGGTGATGGTCAGCGGGCACAGGCACTTGACCACCTCACCATCCTGACCGCTGGTCTCGATGACCAGGCCGTTCTCGAAGGCCTTGGCGGTGATCCTGTCGGCGATGTCGCCGGAGCCCACGTCGATGCCGCGCATCAGGCCGCGACCCCGCTCGGATGCCTCGATGCCCTGCTCGGTGAGCCAGGTGGCGAGCTTCTGGAAGCGATCGGCGACCACGCGTCCCTTGCGCTGGACATCGCGCTCGAAACTGTCATCGCTCCAGTACTTGCGCAGGGTGGCCGCGGCGGTGGTGAAGGCCAGGTTGAAGCCGCGGAAGGTGCCGTTGTACTGGCCGGGCTTCCACTTGTCGAGCTCGGGGCGCATCAGCACGTGGGCAAAGGGCAGCCCGAAGCCGGACAGCGACTTGGAGTTGGTGACGATGTCCGGAGTGACGCCGGCATGCTCGAAGCTGAAGAACTTGCCGGTACGGCCGCAACCGGCCTGGATGTCATCGACGATCAGCAGGATGTCGTTGTCCCGGCAGATGCCCTCCAGGCGCTTGAGCCACTCCAGGCCGGAGACGTTGATGCCGCCCTCGCCCTGCACCGTCTCGACGATGACCGCGGCCGGCACGTCGAGGCCACCGGACTTGTCGCCGAGCAGCTTCTCGAAGTAGTCCAGGGTATCGATGCCCTCGCCCATGTAGCCGTCGAAGGGCAGGAAGGACGCGCCCTGGGTCGGGATGCCGCCGGTGGCCTCGCGGAACTTGCGATTGCCGGTGGTGGCCAGCGCCCCCATGGTCACGCCGTGGAAGCCGTTGGTGAAGGTCACGATGTTATGACGGCCCGTGGCCACCCGGGCCAGGCGGATCGCCGCCTCGACGGCGTTGGTACCGGTCGGCCCCGGGAAGTGGACCTTGTACTCCAGGCCCCGCGGCTTGAGGATCAGCTCCTCCAGGGTCTCGAGGTAATCACGCTTGGCCGCGGTCCAGAAGTCCAGGCCGTGGACGATGCCGTCGGAGGCCAGGTAGTCGACCAGCGCCTGCTTGATGTGCGGGTTGTTGTGGCCGTAGTTGAGGGTGCCGGCGCCGGCCAGGAAGTCGATGTACTCGCGGCCTTCCTCGTCGGTCAGGCGAGCGTTCTGCGCCTTGGTGAAGACCACCGGAAAGGAGCGGGAATAGGTCCGGACGTCGGACTCCATGCGTTCGAGGGTCTGGGTCTGCATCGTGCGACCTCCTGTCGGTATGAAGAAGATGAATGGAGTCATCGGGCCGCGCAGATCGCCGGGGCGATCTGTGCGGCAGGAATGGGGCTCAGATGCGGTCGGTCTGGAAGGGACCGATCCTGACCAGGTTCTCGGGGTCGTGCTCGCCGCCGAGCTGGTCGGTGGAGAAGTATTCGCGGCTGTTGAGGGGTGCCTGCCAGCGGTCCGCCAGGCGGCGGAACAGCCCCCAGGAGGCCTGGTTGTCGGGGGTGATGGTGGTCTCGAGGTGGTGGACCTCGACGAGCTCGGGACGGGACATCACGGCCTCGACCAGGCGGCGCGCCAGGCCGGTGCCGCGGGCCTTCTCGCCCACCGCGACCTGCCACAGGAAGTAGGTGTCGGGGGCGTGGCTCTTCACATAGCCCGAGACGAAGCCGACGATCTCGCCCTCCTCGTTGGTGGCCACCGCACAGGTATCGCGGAACTGGGTGGCCAGCAGCAGGTAGGCGTAGGCGGAGTTGACGTCCAGGGGCGGACAGGACTTGACCAGTTCGTAGACGCCCCAGCCGTCATCGGGATTCGGCTTGCGGATGAACAGCGGGGTGGCGTCCGGGCCGACCACGTCGTCGGCCACGGTGGGCCGGGCCAGGTCGGCGGAGGGAGTGAAGGGCTCGGTTGTTGTCATCATGGGCGTTTCGCTTCGGCGATGTCGAACGGGATTATACCAGCGACGACCGGCATTTCAAAGTTGCCATTATTTTGCGGGCCATTATCCATAACAGAAAATTATGCAATACCGAACACGGCCAGTGGGATCTTCTGGCGCCTGTCGTCGTCCGATCGCCAGCGCCACCGCCGGGCCCACCCTGCCCTGTTCAGTCTAGCCCAGCGCGGGACGGTCGGCGGCCGTTCATGCCCACGACGCAAGCGGGCCGCCCGGAGGCGGCCCGCTTGCGACGGCGTCGAGACTCAGCGCCGCGTCGGCGTGCGCATGGTGACGAACTCCTCGGCCCCGGTGGGATGGATGCCCACGGTGGCGTCGAAATCGGCCTTGGTGAGACCGGCCTTGACGGCCACGGCGATACCCTGGATCACCTCGCCGGCCTCCTCGCCCACCATGTGGGCCCCCACCACCACGTCGCTGGCATCGTCGACGATGAGCTTCATCAGGCAGCGCTCGCGGCTCCCCGAGAGGGTGTGCTTGAGGGGCCGGAAATCGGCGGTATAGACGCGGATATCGCCGTATCGCTCGCGTGCCTGCTCCTCGGTGAGCCCTACGGTGCCGATGTTGGGGTGGCAGAAGACGGTGGTGGCGATCTTGTCGTACGCCAGCGGCGCCTTCGGCGGCGTCTCCCCGAAATGGCAGCGCACCAGGTGCATCGCCTCGGCCAGGGCCACCGGGGTCAGCTCGGGTCCGCCGGTGACGTCACCGATGGCGAGGATCGAGGGCACCGAGGTCGCGAAGCGCTCGTCGACCTTCGGGTGGCCGCCGTCGGTGAGCTGGACATCCAGTTCGTCGAGCCCCAGGCCGGCCAGGTGGGGGCGCCGCCCGGTGGCGGCGAGCACGGCGTCCACCTCCAGGGTCTCGCCGCTGGTCAGGGTCACGGCGAGCCCGCCCGCGACCCGCTCGATGCACTCGATGTTGGTGTCGAAGCGCAGGTCCACGCCCTTCTCGCGCATCTGGTCGCGGGCAAACTCGCGCACCTCCCGGTCGAAGCCGCGCAGGAACAGCTCGCCGCGGTAGACCAGGTGGGTATCGCTGCCCAGGCCGTTGAAGATGCTGGCGAACTCCACGGCGATGTAGCCGCCGCCCAGCACCAGGAAGCGCTCCGGGAAGCGTTCCAGATCGAAGACCTCGTTGGAGGTCACCGCCAGTTCGCTGCCGGGGAAGTCCGGTATCCAGGGCCAGCCGCCCACGGCCACCAGGATCTTCTCGACGCTGTGCACCTCGCCGGCCACCTCCACGTGGTGCGGGTCCAGCACCCGTGCCCGGCCGTTGATCAGGCGCACGTCGGCGCCGTCCAGCAGGCGGGCGTAGATGTCGTTGAGGCGCTTGATCTCCCCCACCTTGTTGTCGCGCAGGGTCGGCCAGTCGAAGCGCGGGGGCTCGGGCAGCTGCCAGCCGAAGCCCTCGGCGTCCTCGAAGGCGTCGTGGAAGTGGGCAGCATAGGAGTAGAGCTTCTTGGGCACGCAGCCCACGTTGACGCAGGTACCACCGAGGTAGCGGTCCTCGGCCACGGCGACCCGGGCGCCGGCGGCCGCCGCGGTGCGGGCGGCGCGCACGCCACCCGAGCCGGCGCCGATGACGAAGAGATCCCAGTCACGCGGGGTGCGATCTTGGTCGGACACGATGTTCGCTCCTGGTCGGGGGCCGCTGGGGCCCGTGGGACGGTGCGGCGATGATACCAGGCACATCCCCGCGCCGGGAGGCCAGGTTGACCCCCGGAGGGCGCGGCGGTAAAAGGAGGGCCGGCCCCAGGGCCGCCTCCCATCACCAGCCACCTACGGGACCGCCAGATGAAGACGGAAATCGAATCCCTGCTCGAGAACAACCGCGCCTGGGCCGAACGGATCTGCCGTGAGGACCCCGACTTCTTCGAACGGCTCTCGCGGCAGCAGAATCCCGACTACCTGTGGATCGGCTGCTCCGACAGCCGGGTTCCCGCCAACCAGATCATCGCGTTGCCACCCGGCGAGGTGTTCGTGCACCGCAACGTCGCCAACCTGGTCCACCACAACGACCTCAACGCCCTCTCGGTACTGCAGTACGCCGTGGACGTGCTCCAGGTGCGCCACATCATGGTGGTCGGCCACTACGGCTGCGGCGGGGTGCGTGCCGCCGTGGCCGGCGGCGACAACGGCATGGTCGACATCTGGCTGCATTCGGTGCGCGAACTCTACCATCGCCACCGGCAGGAGCTCGCCGACCTCCCGCTCGAGGACCAGGTCGACCGGATGTGCGAGATCAACGTCAAGGCCCAGGTCCGCCACCTCAGCCACACCAAGATCCTCCAGCACGCCTGGCAGCGCGGCCAGCGGGTGTGGGTCCACGGCTGGGTCTACGGCCTGGCGGACGGTCGCGTCAAGGACCTCGAGTGCACCATCGCCGGACTCGATGAGGTGGCCGACCTCTATCGCATCGAGGGATTGGCACCGCCGGGTGGCTGACGGCTCGAGGAGGAGGTGGGCACCACCCTGATCAATTGCCAGATGCTGCCCAACGCGAGGGCGCCCTGCCCTACGCCTGCCCCGGGAACTGGAGGCCGGTATGGTGGTCACCATGGAGCCGGGGTTGTATATGATCCCGATGCTCCGCATCGAGGACGATGTCCTGATCGGCCCCGACGGCCCCGTCAACCTGACGCCGGAAGAGACGTGATCGTCCCATGAGTGGCCAGTTGCATCTCGCCGATTTCCAGCCACCGCCGGGCCTGGCCAACCGCCATGTCCAGACGCTGCTGCCGCGCCTGCTGCCCAGGCGGCGACTGTCCTGTCATCGCGAGATCCTCGAGCTGCCCGACGGTGACTTCGTCGAGCTGGCCTGGGCGAAGCCGGCCCCCGCCGCGGCCGATGCGCCCATCTTCGTGCTCTTCCACGGCCTCGAGGGGTCCGTCGATTCCCCCTATGCCCGGGCCCTGCTGGCCATGGCCGCCGGTCTCGGCTGGCGGGCGGTGCTGATGCACTTCCGCGGCTGCGGACGCCAGCCCAACCGCCTGCCGCGGGCCTACCACAGCGGCGATACCGCCGACGCCTACTGGCTGATCGGCCAACTCGCCCACCGCTATCCGCGGGCACTCAAGGTCGCCGCCGGCGTCTCGCTGGGCGCCAACATGCTGCTCAAGCTGGTGGCCGAACAGGGCGGCGACGGGCTCGACCTGGCCGGCGCCATCGCCATCGCCGCCCCCCTCGACCTGGCGGCCAGCGCCGACAGCATCCATCACGGCTTCGCGCGACTCTACGAGCGGCAGCTGCTGGCCTCGCTGAAGGCCAGGGTGGCGCCGCGTCTGGCCACCTTGCCCCTGGCCCTGGACCGAGCGGACCTGGCGCGGGTCGCCAGCCTGCGCGACTACGACGAGGCGGTCACCGCACCGCTGCACGGCTTCGACGGGGCCGACGACTACTACCGACGCGCCTCCGCGGGGCCGCGGCTTGGCGACCTGGAGTTGCCCACCCTGCTCCTGCATGCCGCCGACGATCCCTTCATGCCGCCCGATCTCTTCGAGCGCGTGCCGGCGCCGAGTGATGCGGTGCGGGTGGAGGTCACCCGCCACGGTGGGCACGTGGGCTTCGTCGAGGGCCGCCGGGGTCGGCTGGGTTCCTGGCTGTCGCGCCGCGTCGCCCGCCAGCTGCAGGACTGGTTGCACCCCGCCGGCGAGGCTGCCTGGCGGGACCGGCGGCGCGTCAGCCGATCGGGCAGCTGACGCCGGTGCCGCGCAGGCCGCAGTAGCCGCCGGGGTTCTTGTGCAGGTACTGCTGGTGATACTCCTCGGCGTAGTAGAAGGCCTCCAGGGGCGCGACCTCGGTGGTGATGGTGCCGCCGCCGGCCCGCGACAGGGCCTGCTGGTAGGCCTCGCGGGTACGCCGCGCCATCGCCAGCTGGTCGTCGTCGGTGGCGAGGATGATCGAGCGGTACTGGGGGCCGATGTCGTTGCCCTGGCGGTCACCCTGGGTGGGATCGTGGGCCTCCCAGAAGGCCTGCAACAGCCGCTCCGGGTCGATCGCCTGCGGATCGTAGACGACCCGCACCACCTCCGCATGGCCGGTCAAGCCGGTGCAGCACTCCTCGTAGGTGGGGTTGGGCGTGACGCCGCCGGCGTAGCCCACCGCGGTGACATGTACTCCGGGCAACTGCCAGAACAGGCGCTCGGCGCCCCAGAAGCAGCCCAGGCCCAGCACGATCTCGTCCAGGCCTTCCGGGAAGGGCGGCAGCATCGCGCGGCCGTTGACCGCGTGCACGCCGCTGATGGTCAGGGGGGTATCGCGCCCCGGCAGGGCGCGTGACGGATCCAGGCGCATGGCAGGCCTCCTGCGGTTATCGATCCTCGATGATACGCGGGTTACCGGAACGGCTGAAGGTGTAGACCAGGTCCACCGCCTGGGCGGCGCCTGAGACCGCCTCCAGGTAGAGGCTGCGCCACAGGTTGTAGCGCAGGGTCAGCTCGGCGATGGGCGAAAACACGCCGACGCCGTAGCTCACCTCCAGGTCCTCGGTGAGCTGGCCGCTCACCACCACCTGGCTGTCCTCGCCGCTGCCGGCGGTCTCCAGGGCCAGGTCGGAGACGCCGAAGGCCTCGCCGATGGCCCCCACCGCCCCGCCGGTGCGGCCCAGGGTCAGGCCGATCAGTGCCGAAGTCAGGGCGCCGTCGGCGTCGCTGTCATTGGGGGCGCGGCCGCGCAGCAGGTAGGAGAGCGCCAGGGCCTCCTCCATGGCGGGTTCGGAGAAGACCCGCAGCCGGGGTTCGGCGGCGCTGCCGGTGACCCGGAGGCCGGCGATCACCTCATCCTGGGTGGCGGCGGGGTTGCGTATCGCCTCGAAGTTCAGCAGCGGCTGGTCCGGTGGACCGCTGAACAACAGCTGCCCCTCGCGGATCAGCAGGTCCTGGCCGTAGGCGCGGAAGCGTCCGTCCACCAGGCTGACGTCACCGAACAGCTGCACCGGGCCGCCGCCCTGGCGCACTTCCAGGCCGCCCGACAGGCCGGACTCCAGGCCATAGGCGGTGAGCTGCATGTCGGGTCCCAGGCGCAGGTCGATCCTCACGTCCAAGGCCATGCCCGCCTCGGCCAGCGCCTGGGCGGTGTCCTCGCCGGCGCCCTCTTCCCGGGCATCGGCGCGCTGTGCCTCGCGGCGGGCACGCTCCTCGTCGCGGCGGGTGATGATGACCTCGTCGGGACTCGGAGCGACCGCCGAGGGCGGGAGCTCGCCGATCTCGAGCCGGGCCCAGGGCACCTGGACGTCGCCCCGCACCCGCAGCCGCTCGGGACTGATGCGGATCGCCAGCTCCGGCGCCACCCGCAGCCGGCCGAACTCGGGCATCACCACCAGCAACGGCCGCTCGCGACCCTCGAGGTCCACCGCGATGCGCCAGTCGTCGGTGCTCGGCCAGGCGGCATCGCCGGTAATGTCCAGGCGTCCCTCCTCGGCCGCGATGAAGCCATCGATGATGCCCCGGTCGCCGTCGAGGCTCACGCTCACCTCGCCGTCGCGGACCTCGACGGGAACCTCGGCCCCGCGTACCCGCAGCCCCCCCAGCGTCAGCCGGCCATCGAGGGCCGGCACCGCCATGTCGCCGCCGATGTCGACGTCGCCGTCCAACCGCCCTTCCAGGGTCTCCATGCCGGTAACCAGGGTGCGGTAGCGATCGAGCCGGAAGCCGTCGAGGGTGAGGTTGCCGTCCAGGCGGCCGGCCCCGGCGGGATCGTCGATGCGCAGTGCCAGGGCCAGGTCGCCGGCCTCGGCCAGGGCGAGGCGCAGCGCCACATCGGCGGCGCCCGGGTCGGCGACGACCTCGGCGGTCAAGCGCGACGCGGGCAACGACCAGGGCTGGCCATAGGCGTCCTGCCCGGCCAGTTCCAGCTGGCTCTCCAAGTCCAGCTCGGCTCGCCAGTCGGCGCCACCCTGTCGCCAGGAGGCGAGCAACGCCAGCTGGGTGTCGCCGGCCAGCGACCACGCCTCGGGGACCCAGGGCTCGAGCAGCGACATGGGCAGGTCGCGCACGGTCAGCCGGGCCTCGCCGCTCTCGGCGGAAGCCTGGAGCTCGTCCTCCAGGCACAGGGTTCCCCCCTGCTGGCGGCGCAGGCAGAACGGCGCCAGGCGCAGACGGGCGGCGGGCAGGTTGGCGCTGAAGTCCAGCGCCTCGGCCAGGCGCAGGTCGCCGTACTCGGTGTCGACCTCCAGCGGCGTCAACCGCCCGCGATAGGTCTCGCGGGCGGCATCCAGGCCACCCTCCAGGGCCAGGGCGGCACGGCTCAGCGGCATGGCCTCGGGGGCCTGCGCCTCGAGGGTCAGGCGATGGTCGGAGAGGCGCCCGTCCAGCACCAGGGCGACGCTGTCCAGGCGCTGGCCGCCGCCGACCAGTCCCTCCAGGTCGAGGCGCGCGTCGAGGTTCGGGTCCTCCAGGCCGCTGACCTCGCCGGCCAGGCGCAGCCGGGCCAGGCGATTGTCGGCGAACGCCAGGCGATCCCCGGCGAGGCTCAGATCGAGGCGCGGCGCCTGCAGGCTGCCGTCGGCCGCGAAGCGCCCCGAGAGGTTGCCGTCCAGGGCCTCGTGCAGGCTCTCCAGGGCCGGCATGTCGAGGCGCCCTTCCAGGTCGATGGTCGGCTCGCTGACCGTCCCCGCCAGCTCGAGGCGGTTCTCGCCCTGGCGGAAATCCAGTGCGTCGATGTTCCAGCGCATGTCGCTGTCGCCGGTCAGGCGGGCCCGCAACGACAGCGGCAGGTCCTGCAGTTCGCCGTCGATGGCCAGCCGGGGGACCGCCAGCGACCAACCCCCCGTCTCCTGGGTGAAGTGCGCCTCGAGATCGCCTTCCAGTCGTCCCCGGATGCCCTCCACGAAACGGCCGGGATCGAACCGGTCGAGGCGTGCCGCGGCCTCGACCTCCAGGGCCTCCGCCCAGTCCACGCGCCCCCGAGTGACGACGGAAGCATCGCCGAGGGTCACCGCCAGTGGGTTCCAGGCGAAATGCCGCAGGTCGCCGCCGCCAGTCAGCGCCACGCGACCATAGGGCAGCTCGGGCCCCTCCGCCATCAACGAGGCGGCGACCCGATAGTCCGCCAGGCTGCCCTCCAGGCGCAGCGCCAGGTCCTCCACCAGCCAGGGCCCTGCAGCGACCTCTTCGCCCTCGTCGCCTTGCGTCGGCGGGCTGCCCGGCAGCGGCCACTGCACCAGGTCGCTGGCCAGGGAGGCGCTGAACGGCAGGTCGGGCTCGAGGGCGTCCAGGCGGGCATCGAGGCCCGCCGTGACCGGGCCCTCCAGATCCAGGCGCACCACCAGGTCGGCCAGACTGCCGTCGAGGGCCAGGTCGAGACGCTGACCGGCCAGTTCGGGGAAGCGATCGGGCAGCCACAGCGCCATCTCCAGGCGCATCCGCAGGGGATAGTCGTCGCGCAGTGCCACCTCGGCCTCGAGACGCGCGTCGGCATCGCGATTCGACACCTCCAGGGGGCGCACCTCGACCCGATGCCCGGCGGCGAACAGGGCCAGCGCCAGGCGTTCGACGCCGTAGTCGAAGGCGCCCTCCACGGCGCTGTCCTCGACCAGCAGCTCCGGCACCTCGACGCGCAGCGGCAGGGCGATCTCGGGCAGCTCCCGGCGGGGGCGCTCGGCGAGCGGTACGGCGGCCAGGCCCCGGGCCTCGGCGGCGACCTCCTCGGGTAGTGGCGAGCGCGCGGCGATGGCCGCATCGATCGCCTCCGCGGCGAGCCGTGGCCCCTCGACGTCCGACTCGCCCAGGGCGAGTCGGGTCCCCGGCGACAGCGGTAACCGCAG
>NZ_JAUFPL010000017.1:161062-191006 GCF_030409215.1 Halomonas ramblicola
CCACCGCCCCGCTGGTAAAGCGGTCCCAGCGCAGTCGGGTACCGTCGGCGAGGGCGATCTCGACGTCGTCGAGGAACAGCCGGCGCAGCTCGATGGGTAAAGGCAGTTCGATGGCCTCCGGCGGTGCGCCGGCGGGGGCGTCCTCGTCGCCTGCCTCGGCCTGGGTGCCGGCAAGCCGGATCCGGGCGCCCTCCACGTCCAGGCGCTCCAGGCACAAGCGACCGGCGAGCAGGCAGTCATCGGCCCAGGCCAGCTCCAGGCGCTCCACGGCGACGCTGGCGGGGCCGGCCTCCAGCCGCAGGCCCTCCAGCACCAGGCGATCCAGCGGCGCCCCCTCGTGGGCCTCCAGGCGATAGAGGCCGCGCTTGGCGCCCTCGTCCAGGAGCAGGCCCGTGCCCCAGGGCGACAGGGCCAGGCCCAGTACCAGGACCACCAGGCCGAGGCACCACAGGGGCAGCAGGATCAGCAGGCGAATGAGCGCCCAGAGCAGGCTCAGAACTCTGGACCGATGGCGAAGTGAAGGCGCCACGAATTGTCCTCGTCGTCGAAGGGGTGAGCGATGTCGAGACGGATGGGACCGACCGGCGAGATCCAGCGTACGCCCAGGCCGGCGCCGGTGTTCAGGTCGTCCGGCCCCCAGGCGTCGAAGGCATCCCCGGTGTCGACGAAGGCCGCGCCCCACCAGTCGCCGGTGACGCGACGCTGCCACTCGAGGCTGTAGGTGAACAGCTGCTGGCCGCCGGTCAGGCGGCCCTCCTCGTTGCGCGGCGAGAGGCTCTCGTAGCCGTAGCCTCGCACGCTGTTGTCGCCGCCGGCGAAGAAGCGCAGCGAGGGTGGGATCCCGGCGAAGTCGTCGGTGTCGATGGCCCCCAGGTGGATGCCGGTGACCAGGCGGTTGGCGTCACCGAAGGAGCGGATCCAGCGCGACTCCGCGGTCAGGCGCAGGAAGTCGGTGTCCGAGCCCCAGAGCCCGTCGGAGACCTCGAAGGCGACCCGCTGGCGATCCCCCCAGTCGGGGAAGGTGGGGTTGCGCGTGCGGGTGCGCGACCAGCTGATGCCCGGGTAGAGCAGCAGCACCTGCTGCGCGTCGCCTCCCTGGGTGAAGTCCTCGAAGGTGGTGCGCACGTAGAGGCTCTGGATCCAGCCGTTGTCGAACTCCCAGCGACGGGCCCCCTCCAGGGTGGTCTCCAGGGAGCGGGTGTCCTCGTCGTCCTCGTGGCGCAGCCCGTACTGGAAGCGATAGCTGTCGCGCAGCGGGTTGTCGAGCGGCAGGGTGTAGACGCCGCCCAGGCGCTGCTCGGGGCCCGAGAGATAGACTTCGTGGTCGAGGCCATGGCCCAGGCGGTTGATCCACGGCTGCTCCCAGGAGAACCGCAGGCGCGGGCCCACGTCGGTGGCGTAGCCGACGCCCACCTCGAACTGGTGGCGATCGGCGGGCGTGACGGCGACGTCGAGGGGCACCTCGGGAGAATCGTCCCGTCCGACGGAGGCCGTGGCGGCGGCCAGGGCCGCCCCGCTCAGGCGTGGTGTGGCAGCCCGGGATCCGTCGACGTCCAGCTCGTGCCACCACCCCAGCGGTGTCTCGTCCAGGTCCAGGCGGGTCTCCTGCAGTCGCGGCCGGACGGTGACCGAGGCGAACCACTCGGTCTGGCCGAGTCGCTGGTTGTAGCGGGCCAGCTCGCCGGCCAGGTAGGGCTCGCCGGGGGCGAAGGGCAGCATGCGCAGCAGCCGTTCCGGCTCGATATGGCTGCCGGTGATGGCGACGTCGCCGAAACGGTAGCGGGGACCGCTGTCGAATGCCAGGTGGAGCCGGGCGCTCTCGGCGAAGGGACGCACCTCGAGGCGCCGGTCGAGGTAGCGCCAGTCGAAGTAGCCGCGCTCCAGGGCCAGGTTGGCCAGCCGCCCCCGCAGGCGATCATAGGGGGCGTGGACCAGCGGATCCCCCACGCTCAGCGGGAAGGCGTCGATGGCCTCCCCGAAGGGGGGATCGTCCTGCGCCTCGCCCTCCAGCCGGAAGTCCAGCGTCTCGATGCGCACCCGGGGACCGGGTTCGATGACCAGTTCGACGAACGCCGGCGGCTCGCCGTCGTCGAGCTGCAGGTCGATCTCGGGCTCATAGTAGCCGTAGACGCGCATCGCCTCGCGGGTTCGCCGCTGGGCCTCGCCCTCCAGGCGGGCACGGCTGTATTGGGACTCGTCGAGCCCATCGAGGTAGAAGCGAACATTCTCCGCCACGTCATCCGGAAGCCCCTCGATGCGGGCCTCCAGGCTCCAGGCCGTACCCGAGGGGGCCAGCAGGGCGAGGCCCGACAGCAGGGTCGCGGCCGTGAGGCGTGTTGCCAAGCGATTCTCCATATCCAACGCCTTCCCCACTGCGACTCCCGGGAGAGGTCGCGGACGGCTCAGGGCCTGAGCGCCTCGAGTCGGGCACTGAGGGCCAGTTGGGCGCGGCGCAGCTCACCGAGTTCGGCCTCCAGGGAACGCATCCGCTCCGCCAGGGCCTCCATTCGTTCCTGCTCATCATCCCGTGCCGCGTTGCCGGCTTCAAGCGTCTCGCCCAGTTCGTCCAGGCGAGCCTGCAGGCTCTCACGCTCATTCTCGGCCTCCTGCTCATGCCGGTCGAGTCGCCGGACGAGCTCGTCCCGGGCCTCCTCGAGGCGCGCCAGGGCCTCGCCCTGGCCGGCCTCGGCCTCCAGGGCGGCGAGACGCTCGTCGAGACGCCGTTCGTCCTGCCGATGCTCCTCCACCAGGCCGTCGAGGCGCTCGCCCAGGGTCGCCCGGCCCTCGTTGCCGGCGCGCTCGAGGGCATCCAGCGACGCCTGAAAGGCCTCCAGCATGGCCTCCCGATCGGCCGCCGCTTCGCCGATGCGGCTGAGACGTTCGCCCTGTGCCTGCTGGCGCGAGGCCAGGTCGTCGAGGCCATCCGCATGCTCCACCTGGAGCGCTTCCAGTTGCTCCCCTTGCGCCTGGTCGCGTGCCGCCAGGTCGTCGAGCCGCGCCTCGAGCTGCTCCAGTGAGTCCCCCTCCCCCATGGTCGCGTCGAAGCGGGCATGGACGTTGGAGAGTTCTCCGCCGAGGCGCGTCAGCTCGGCCTGGAAGCGCTGGCGTTCCTGCCAGCCGAACCAGCCGAGCGCTCCCAGGGCCGCGACCAGCACCAGGACGAGCAACCACAGCGGCCACACCCTGGGGGGATCCGGGTAGCGGTGGCGATGTCCCGCCAGGCTGGCCTCGGGATCCGGAACGATCGGCCGGGAATACCGGCGGTCTTCCGGGCGCTCTGCCATGCTCGACTCCTCGTACGGCGTAGGGTGGGATGCCGACCCGCGGGGTGGCTGCTATGATGCGCGGCGCCCCGCACGGCCTGGCCCGTATTGTAAGGGGTTTGCGACCGCCGGCGCACGGGAGCCGGCCAACGCAAGGGGTCAACCGTCCAGCAAGGAGCGAGCACATGGCATTCGAACTCCCCGCCCTGCCCTACGACACCAGGGCCCTCGAGCCGCACCTCTCGCGGGAAGCCGTGGCGGGTCGCTATGGCCGCGACCACCGGGCCCATGTGGAACGCCTCAATGCCCTGGTGGCCGGCACCGAGCACGAGGGCCGCAGCCTGGAGGCGATCCTGCATGCCGCTTCGGGCGAGACGTTCGCGCAGGCCGCCGAGGTCTGGAACCTCACCTTCTTCTGGCACTGCCTGTCGCCCCGGGGCGGTGGCGAGCCCGGCGGGGGGCTGGCCGACGCCATCGTCGCCGGATTCGGCTCGCTCGAGGAGTTTCGCCGTGCCTTCGAGGCCCGTGCCCTGGCCGGGGCCGGCTGGACCTGGCTGGTCAGGGACGCGCATGGCGGCCTGGTGATCCGTGAGCTCGACACGCCGCTGGTACACGGGGTGATTCCGCTGCTGGGCGTCGAGGTCCGGGAACGCGCCTACGGGCACGACTATCCCGGGGCCCCCGAGGCCTACCTGGCAGCGCTCTGGCGGGTGGTGAACTGGGACTTCATGGCCCAGAACCTCGCCGACCGGGTCGGCGAGGCGGGTCGTTGAGCGGTCGGCCCGGTGGCGCGGACCGACTCAGGGGTCGGCGCGCCGGCCGATGCCGCGGTAATACAGCCCCTGGCCGGCCACCCAGGTGGGGTCGTAGATATTGCGACCATCCAGCAGCAGGCGCTCGCCGAGCAGCTCGGCGAGCCGAGGCCAGTCCGGGCTCCAGTAGGCCTTCCACTCGGTGACCAGCATCAGCGCATCGGCCCCGCGGCAGGCCTCGTAGGGGTCGCCGTCGAAGGTCTCGAGCAGCGGATGCTCGCCCACCTCGGCATGCAGTGCCGGAAGGGCCGCCGGATCGTGCAGCCGCACCCTCACCCCCTGGGCCCACAGCGAACGCAGCAGGGGCAGCACCGGCGCATGGTCGATGCGCGCCGTGCCCGGCTTGAAGGCCGCCCCCCAGATCGCCAGGGTGCGCCCCTCCAACCGCCCCTGGAAGTGCGCCCAGAGCTTGCGGAACAGCGTCTCCTTCTTGTGCTCGTTGATGTCCAGGACCTGCTCCAGCAGCGCCGAGCGTCGCCCGCTGGCCGACTGGACGTCGGCCAGCCGCATCAGGTCGCGGGAGAAGTTGGGCCCGCCGAAGCCGCAGCCGGGATAGAGGTACTCGTAGCCGATGCGCGGATCGGCGCCCATCCCCCGACGCACGAACTCCACATCCACGCCCAGGCTGTCGGCCAGGCCGGCGATCTCGTTCATGTAGCTGATACGGGTGGCCAGCATGCCGTTGATCGCCAGCTTGGTGAGCTCGGCGGCGCGGCGCGGCATGCGCTGGATCACCTCGCTGCGGCGGTTGAAGGCGCGCAGCAGCTCGCGCATGCGTGCCTCGGCCGCCGGGTGGTCGCAGCCCAGCAGCCAGCGGCCGGGGCGGGTGAAGGTCTCCCAGGCGCGCCCCTCCTCCAGCAGGTCGGGCAGCGCCACGGCGTGGCCGCGCCCCGCCAGCTGGGCCTCCAGGCGGTCGGTCTCGCCCACCGGGAAGGTGGAATTGTTGACCAGCACCCGCTCGGTCTCGCCGTCGGCGGCCAGGGCGCCGAGCAGCGGGGCAAGGTCGCCGCGCTGAGCGGGCGAGAGCGACAGCCACACCACCTCGGGGGCGGCTGGGCCGGCCTCCGCCGCGGCCCCCAGCAGCCGCAGGCTGCCGTTGGCCAACCCCTCCTCGAGCTGGGCCAGCAGGTGCGGCTCGCGGCGCAACCAGTCGGCCCGGCGCAGGGACGTCCAGGGGAAGTCGGCGTGGGGCAGCCAAACGACGCGGTGCCCCACCCAGGAGAGGGCCGCGGCGGCTGTCGCCGCGGCCAGTTCGCTGCCGTGGACCAGGACGCGCATGGCCTCAGGCCTCGCCGGCGTAGCGGGCGAGCAGCTCGCGGAAGCCCGCGCCGTAGCGCGCGTGGCGCCGGCCGTAGGCGAGGATCGCCTCCAGGTAGCCGAGCTGGTGACCGCAGTCGTAGGTCTTGCCGCGCATCCGCCAGGCGTCGACGCCCTCCTGGCGCCGCAGGGTCTCGATGGCGTCGGTGAGCTGGATCTCGCCGCCGGCGCCGGGAGGCGTCTCGGCGAGCAGCGGGAAGATGCGGCCCGGCAGCGCATAGCGGCCGATCACCGCCAGGTCGGAGGGAGCCTCGGCCACCGCCGGCTTCTCGACCACCCCGGCCAGGGGACGCGACTCCCCGGGTGCCGGGGTCTCGCCGCCGGTGTCGACGATGCCGTACTTGTAGACCAGCTCGTGGGGCACCTCCTCCACCATCAGCTGGCTGCGGCCGCTCCGCTCATGGGCATCGAGCATGCCGGCCAGGTCGTTGCGCTCCAGGCCCTCGCCGTCCACCAGGACGTCGGGCAGCAGCACGGCGAAGGGCGCATCGTCGCCCACCACCGGCCGGGCGCAGAGCACGGCGTGCCCCAGGCCCAGGGGCTCCGACTGGCGCACGCTGATGATGTTGACGTCGCCGGGGACGATCGAGCGCAGCTCCTCGAGCAGCTCGTGCTTGCCCTTGGCCTCCAGGCTCGCCTCCAGCTCGAAGTGCTTGTCGAAGTGGTTCTCGATGGCGCCCTTGGTGCCATGGGTGACCAGCACGATGTCGCGGATGCCGGCGGCCACCGCCTCCTCCACCACGTACTGGATCACCGGCCGGTCGACGATGGTGATCATCTCCTTGGGAATCGCCTTGGAGGCCGGCAGGCAGCGGGTGCCGAAGCCGGCGACGGGAAGCACGGCCTTGTTGATCATGGGGCAGTCCTTGTCGAAAGTCTCGTCGTTAGTGGATGTCGGCGCCAAGGCTCGGCGCGGGCCAGGCCATCGTGCCGAGCGGGTCGCCGCGACCCCGTTACCGCGACTGGCCGTGGGAATGCCGGTCCGGGAACGGGTATCATGGCCCCATGATACCGGACGTGCCGCGACCTGGCACCGTGTCGGCGCACCGACAACCCGACTTCGAGACAGCCACAGTGATTCCTGAACGGAGAGTGCAGATGGGCGAAACGCAGACGCACGCGGGCAACGTGGATCCCGGCGAGATCGCCAAGTTCGAGGCCCTGGCCGGCCGCTGGTGGGATCCCCACGGCGAGTTCAAGCCGTTGCACGACATCAACCCCCTGCGCCTGGATTTCATCGATGCCAGGACCGGCCTGGCCGGCCGGCGGGTGCTGGACGTGGGCTGCGGCGGCGGTATCCTCGCCGAGGCCATGGCCCACCGTGGGGCCGACGTCACCGGCATCGACCTGGGCGAGGCCCCGCTGGGCGTGGCGCGGCTGCATGCCGAGGAGAGCGGCGTGGCGGTGGCGTATCGTCGGGTCAGCGTGGAGGAGCTCGCCGAGGAGGCCCCCGGCGAGTTCGACGCGGTGACCTGCCTGGAGATGCTCGAGCACGTGCCCGACCCGGCCTCGGTGGTGCGCGCCTGCGCCACCCTGGTCAAGCCCGGCGGCCAGGTGTTCTTCTCGACCCTCAACCGCAACCCCAAGGCCTATGCCCTGGCGGTGCTGGGCGCCGAATACGTGCTGCGCCTGCTGCCCCGCGGCACCCACGACTACGCGAAGTTCATCCGCCCCGCCGAGCTGGCCGGCTGGTGCCGAGAAGCGGGCCTGGCGGTGCGCGAACAGAGCGGCCTGACCTACAACCCGCTGACCCGGCGCTACCGGCTCTCGCCCACCGACGTCTCGGTGAACTACCTGATGCACTGCCGTCGGGAGGCGGCATGAGCCACATGCCCGTGCCCGCCGCCCTGCTCTTCGACCTCGATGGCACCCTGGTGGATACCGCCCCGGACCTGGCGCGAGCCACCAATGCCCTGCGTGCCCACCACGGCCTCGCCCCCCTGCCCTATCCGACCATCCGCGCCCAGGTCTCCAACGGCGGCAGCGCCCTGGTGACCCTGGCACTGGGGCTGGAGAAGGCGGCTCCCGGCCACGACGCGGCCCGGACCTTCCTGCTGACGGCCTACGGCGAGGCGCTCGCCGCCGAGAGCCGGGTCTTCCCTCCGCTGGAACCGCTGCTCGCCGACTGGCAGGCCGACGGGCGCCCCTGGGGGATCGTCACCAACAAGCCGCGCGCCTACGCCGCTCCGCTGGTGGCGGCCCTGGGATTGCACCCCGGCGCCCTGCTCTGCGCCGACGACCTGCCGGTCAAAAAGCCCCACCCGGCGCCGCTGCTGGAGGCCGCCCGGCGGCTGGCCGTGAGCCCCGCGGCGTGCTGGTACATCGGCGATCACCTGCGCGACATGGAGGCGGCACGCGCCGCCGGCATGGCCGCCGTGGCGGTGGGCTATGGGTACATCGAGGAGGGAGACGACTTCCGGCGCTGGCCCGCCGACCTGTGGTTCGAGACCGGCGAGGCGCTGGTGGCGGCACTGACCGAGCGCTGAGCTTGGCACCCCCGAGGCGCGGAAAACCTGGCGACCCTGCCGGCCGGGAACAACACTGAGAGATGGTCACCACTACCTCGCCCCCGCATGCCGCGGGAGCCGGGACGTTTGTTCTCAGCCCGTTCCATCCGGGTATGCCGGGGGTTGCCACGCATGCTGAAACGTTGTCCGCACTGCCGGAGCTACGGCATCCTCAAGCATCGTCGTGCCTGGTGGAGGCGCCTGGCCAGGCGACCGCATACCTACGGCTGCATCGACTGCGGGCGCACCTTCTCCCGGGAGGAGGCCCTCGCCTCGACACCCGAGCCGGCGACCGCAACGCCCAGGACACCCCCCCCTGCCGATACCGGGCCTGGGCGGAGACGCTGGTGGCCATTCGGTACCCGCCGGCTTCCGCGGCGCCTGCTCATGGCCCTGCGTCTCGCCCGCCTCGGGCCGGGCGCCTTCTCGGGGCTATGGCAACGGCTCGGCATAGCCCCGATCGAGGTCTGGGTCATCAAGCAGATCGATACCGAGGTGCTGCACCTCTGCGGCATCGGCACCCTGCACACCGAGCAGCGCCCCTGGCGCGCGCTGACGGACCTGAAGCGGGGACGCTACTGCGGTGGCGTGCGCCTCGGGCAGACCGGCATCGTCCTCAACAGTCGGCTCTTCGCGGCGCTGATTCCGCTCGACTCCCTGCACCTGGAAGGGCCGGCAAAGGCGCGCTGGCAGGGACGTGACTGGCAGGTCTCCCGGGTGCCGCAGCGCAGTTGGCAGTACGAAGGACGGCTGGTTGCCCACCCCGAGCCCGGCGGTGGTCAAGCGAGGCTGGTCAGCGGCGAGGACGTGGCCGGTATCCGCGACAACATCGACCCCGATGCCTGTCCCCCGGGGACCGCGACCTTCCAGCCGGGGACCCATTGGGGGGACCCGGCCATCAGCGCCTGGAAGGCCAGGGTGCGCCGCCATTCGAAGGACGACCCCCACTGATCGGGGCACCCTGTCACCGCCACGGGGCGGAGGGTATCACGACCGCGGCGGCTGGGCGTCGAAACGCTCGCCGTTGTGGCCGCGGCTCTCCGGGCCCATCAGCCACAGGTAGGTGGGCATGATCTGCTCCGGCGTACGCAGGGTGTCGGGATCCTCCCCCGGGTAGGCGGTGCGGCGCATCTGGGTACGGGTGGCGCCGGGGTTCAGGCTGTTGACGCGGATGCTGCCCAGGTGCTCCAGCTCGTCGGCCAGCACCTCGACGAAGCCCTCGGTGGCGAACTTCGACACCGAGTAGGCGCCCCAGTAGGCCCGCCCCTTGCGGCCCACGCCGGACGAGGTGAAGATCACCGAGGCATCCTCCGAGGCCCTGAGCAGCGGCAGCAGCGCCTGGGTCATCCAGATCGGCCCGTTGAGGTTGACCTGCATCACCTGCTCCCACAGCTCGGGATTGTACTGGTCGAAGGGCATGATGCGGCCCAGCAGGCCGGCATTGTGCAGGATGCCGTCCAGGCGGCCGAACTCCTTGTCCAGGGTCTCGGCCATGTCGTGATAGTCCTTGAGGGTGGCGCCCTCGAAATTCAGCGGGAAGATCGCCGGCTGGGGCCCGCCGGCAGCCTCGATCTCGTCGTAGACCTTCTCCAGCTTGGCGATGGTGCGTCCCAGCAGGATCACCGTGGCACCGTGACGGGCATAGGTCAGGGCCGCGGCGCGGCCGATGCCGTCGCCGGCCCCCGTGACCAGGAGGATGCGCTCCCGCAGCAGGTCGCCCGGCGCCTGGTAGTCGATCTTGCAGGTGGTCATGGGCTCTCCTCGGTGATCAGTTGCCGGACTGACGCAGGAAATCGTTGGCCAGCCCCGCCGCCGTGCTCTCCGGGTAGTCGTCGCGCACCCGCTCGAGCAGCTCGCGGCTCGCCTCGGGCTCGCCCTGGCGCGCCTTGAGCAGGCCCAGCTTGTAGAGGGCGTCGGGCACCTTGTTGCTCTCCGGGTGGTCGTCGAGCACGGTGCGGAAGGCCGCCTCTGCCGGCTCCAGGTCACCTTCGGCGGCGTGCAGCTCGCCCAGCCAGTAGTAGGCATTGGCGGTCAGGCCGCTGCCGGGATGCTCGGCCACGAAGCGCTCGAAGGCGGCGATGGCCTCGCCGAACTCGCGGGACTGCACCCGGGCGAAGGCCTGCTGGTAGGCGGCCTGGGCATCGGCGTCGGTACCGCTCGGCGACGGCGTCTCGGCGACCTGGCGGGCGGCCTCGTCATCGACCTCGGCGGCGGCATCCACGCCGACTCCGGCGGATGCCGAGGCGAGACGATCCTCGAGGTCCAGGTACTGCTGGCGGGTCTGGCGACGCAACTGCTCCAGTTGGTGGCGCAGCTCCTCCACCTGGCCACGCAGCCGGCGGATCTCCTCCTGGTGCTGTTGCACCTGGTTGAAGATCACCAGGCTGCCCCCCGCCTCGTCGCGGGTCTCCGCCTGCTCGTAGAAGGTGCGCGGCTGGTCGGTGAGATCCTCGATCACCGGCTGCTGCGCCTGGGCGGGGAGCCATACGGACAGCGGGAGCACCAGGGCTCCCGCGCCGCACAGTCCCTTCAGACCGTGTTTCATGCGTGTCTCCATCGACGCGGGATGCGTGCCTCAGTAAGCGAAGACGACCCGACGGTTCTGGGCGTAGGCGTCCTCGTTCTGGCCGCGGGCCGCCGGGCGCTCCTCGCCGTAGCTGACCACCTCGACCTGGGAGGGAGAGACGCCCTGCACGGAGAGGAAATCCTCCACCGCCCCGGCACGACGCTCGCCGAGCGCCATGTTGTACTCGCGGGTGCCACGCTCGTCGGTGTGGCCCTGGAGCACGACACGGGCGCCACCGTTGTCGCGTAGGTAACGCGCGTTGGCGGCCAGCACCGGTTCGAACTCGCTGCGGATGCGGTCGCTGTCGAACTCGAAGTAGATGGTGCGCTGCTGCGGGATACGGCCGTCGGCCTGCTGGTCGGAGCCGGCGGTGCCGCCGAGCCCGGAACCGCTCACCTGGCCACTGCTGACGCCGCTGCCGTCGGCGCCGTCACGGGAGCCGTCCATGGAGCCGTCCTGGGTGCCGCCGGTGCTCGAGCAGCCGGCCACAAGGGCCAGCGACAGGGCGGCTGCCAGGGTTCGGGCATAGGGCTTGAATTGCATCGTGTCACTCCTGAAAAGTCAGTTCAGAAAGGGCGACCATGCGGGTTCCCGCACGTCTCCCTGAGCAGAGGGCAGCCGGAAGGACGCGCGTCCATCGGCGGTGACTGCCCCCAACACCCCGCTGTTTCCCTGCTGGGTGGCGAAGATTACCATGGTCCCGTTGGGCGCAACACTGGGGGATTCCTCCGAGCCCGAGTCGCTCAGCGTCACCAGGCGCCCGCTCTCCAGGTCCTGGCGGGCCACCTGGTAGCCGTTGTTCGAGCGGTGGATCAGGAACAGCGATTCGCCGTCCGGCGCGAAGCGACCGCGGGCGTTGTAGTTGCCGGTGAAGGTGAGGCGCTCCTGTTCGCCGCTGGCGAAATCGTGGCGGTAGAGCTGGGGCCCGCCGCTGCGATCGGAGGTGAACACCAGGCTGCCGCCGTCGGGGGACCAGGAGGGCTCGGTATCGATGGCCGAGTCGTTGGTGATCCGCTGCAGGTCGCGCGAGCCGACGTCCATCACGTAGATCTCCGGCTGGCCGTCCTTGGAGAGCGACATGGCCAGCCGCCGGCCGTCCGGCGACCAGGCCGGGGCGCCGTTGATGCCCTCGAAGGAGCTGGCACGCACTCGCTGGCCGGAGGCCAGGTCCTGGATGTAGATGGCCGGGCGCTCGGTCTCGAAGGAGACATAGGCCAGCTTGCCGCCGTCCGGGGACCAGGCCGGCGACAGGATCGGCTCACGCGAGCTCAGCACCTGCTGGCTGTTGCGACCGTCGGCGTCCGCCACGTAGAGGGCGAACTGCATGTCGTCGCCGACGCCTTGCGAGGTCACGTAGGCGATACGCGTCGAGAAGGCGCCACGAATGCCGGTGATCGCCTCGAAGATCTGGTCGCTGGCGTAGTGGGCGGCGCCGCGCAGCTCGCCCTCGCTGGCGGTCACCACCTCGCCGAGCATGCGCCGTTCGCCGCTGATGTCCAGCAGCTCGTAGCGCAACCGATAGCCGTCGCCGTCGCGGCTGGCGGTGCCCACCACCAGGTAGCGGACGTCCAGGGCCCGCCAGTCGCCGTAGCGCACCTGGTCGCCCTCGCTGGGGGTATCCATCATCTGGCGCCGTGGCAACGGATCGAAGTAGCCGCTGCGTTCCAGGTCGTCGTGGATCACCTGGGCCACGTCCTCGGGCAGGTCCTCGCCACCGGCGAAGGGCACCACCGCGATGGGCGTGGCGCGCTCGTTGCCGCGGGTGATCTCGATGGTCAGGTTGGCCTGGGCCTGGGCCAGTTGGCTCAGGAGCAGCAGGCAGGCGGTGAGCCAGGCGGTCATCAAGGGCTTCATGAGCTTACGTCTCCCGGTCTGAAGCGCAGGTTGAATTGACGGTAGTCCCGTTGCACGGCGGCTGGCAACTGTCGCAGTTCGGCGAACGGAGCGGCCGCTTCCACGGCCTGGATCGCCGAGCGGTCGAAGGCGCTGTCGCCGCTGGAGTTCGAGATGCTGGCCGCGAACAGCTCGCCGGAGGGCCCCAGGCGCACCGTCACCACCGCCGTGGCATTGGACGGCACATTGGGCGGGATCACCCAGGCCTGCTCCACCGCGCGGCGTACCAGGGCGATGAAGTCGTTGGCGGCCTCCTGACCCTGTTGGGCATTGGCGACAGCCTCGCTCTCGCCCTCGATGGCGCGATCCAGACCCTGGTCGGCCGCCTCGGCGGCGCGCCTGGCCGCCTCCTCGCGCTGGCGCTGCTCCTCGGCCTGACGCTGGCGTTCGGCCTCCTCTTCGGCCTGGCGCTGGCGTTCGGCCTCCTCCTCGGCCTGGCGCTGGCGTTCGGCTTCCTCTTCGGCCTGGCGCTGGCGTTCGGCCTCCTCCTCGGCCTGGCGCTGGCGTTCGGCCTCCTCCTCGGCCTGGCGCTGGCGTTCGGCCTCCTCCTCGGCCTGGCGCTGGCGTTCGGCTTCCTCCTCGGCCTGGCGCTGGCGTTCGGCTTCCTCCTCGGCCTTGCGCTGGCGTTCGGCCTCCTCCTCGGCCTGGCGCTGGCGTTCGGCCTCCTCTTCGCGCTGGCGCTGCTCCTCGGCCTCCCGCTGGCGGCGGGCCTCTTCCTCCTGACGCTGCTCCTCGCGCCGGCGGGTCTCCTGCTCGGCCTCTTCGGCACGTCGCGCCGCCTCGGCCTCGGCGGCCTGACGGGCCTCCTCGCGCGCCTGCTCTTCGGCCTGGCGCTGAGCCTCTCGCTCTGCCTCGCGCTGCTCCTCGGCGGCTGCCGCCTCGGCTTCGCGGGCGGCCTCCTCCTCGGCCTGGCGCTGCTCCTCGGCCTGGCGCTCCCGGGCACGGGCGCGGGCCGCCTCGGCGCGCTGGGCCTGGTCGGTCACCGTCTCGGTGCTGACCAGGGTCGCCTGGACGATGGAGGAATCCGGCTCGGTATCGCGGGCAGGCAGGCTGACGATGCTGACCAGCAGCACCAGGACGTGCAGCCCTACCGCCAGCAGGGTCGGCAGGCCGTAGCCCACCCGGGCGTGTCGTCTGGCCATGGCGCCCTCACTCCTCCCCGCTCGGGGGCTCGGAGATCAACCCGACGTTGGCGACGCCGGCCACCTGGAGGGTGCTCATCAGGGTGACCACCTGGCCGTAGGAAACGTTGCGGTCGCCGCGCACCATCACCGGCGTACGGGGATTGCGCTCCAGCAGGATGATCACCCGCTCGGCCAGCTCGTCGAGGTCGACGGTGGTCTCGTCACCGCCCAGCGAAAGGAAATACTGGCCGTCGCGATCCACCGAGACGATGATCGGATCGTTGTCCTCGGGGTTGTCGATGGGCTCGGAGCTGACCTGGGGCAGGTCCACCTGGACGCCCTGGGTCAGCATGGGCGCGGTGATCATGAAGATCACCAGCAGCACCAGCATGACGTCGATGAAGGGCACGACGTTGATCTCGCCCATGGGCTTGCGGGATCCCCCGCGATGGAAGGGTCCATGCATGGCGTGACTCCCTCAGGCGGCGCCGGCTTCGGCCCGGCCCTGCAGATTGCGGTGCAGGATGGAGTGGAACTCCTCGGCGAAGTCCTCGTACTTGCCCAGCAGGCGGCTGGATTCCGCCGACAGTCGGTTGTAGAAGATCACCGCGGGTATGGCGGCGAACAGCCCCATGGCGGTGGCGATCAGCGCCTCGGCGATCCAGGGAGCCACGGTGGCGAGCGTCGCCTGCTGGGCCATGGACAGCGACTGGAAGGAGCCCATGATGCCCCAGACGGTGCCGAACAGGCCGATGTAGGGGCTGGCCGAGGCAACGGTGGCCAGAAACACCAGGTGCAGGTTGAGGCGGTCTTCCTCCCGGGACCAGGCCACGCGCATGCTGCGCTGGACGCCGTCGAGGATCGCCTGGGGGCTTCGGGTCTTGGCCAGCAGGCGATTGAACTCGCGAAAACCGGCGCGGAAGATGTGCTCGGCGCCCTGGGTCTCCTGCTCGGTGGGCGTCTCGCGGTAGAGTTCGTTGAGGTCGACCCCGGACCAGAAGCGGTCCTCGAAGCTACGGTGGGCCCGGTGTGCACGGCGCATCACGAAGGTGCGCTGGAAGATCACGATCCACGAGAGGATCGAACCCACCGTGAGCAGCAGCATCACCAGCTGCACCACGGTGCTGGCGCTCATGATCAGATGGGGAATGGACATGGAGTCGTTCACGGGCATCCTCGTCAGGCTTGCGGTTGGGCGATGGATTGGGCCAGCAGGTCGGCCAGCGCCGACGGCCAGGGCTTCGGCCTCAGGCGTTCGGCATCGATGCAGGCGATGTCGACCCTGGCCTCGCACAGGGGTTCCCCGCGGTGGCTCACGACCTGGCCGAAGCTTAGCCGGGCGCGGCCGTGAGAGAGGACGGCGACACTCACCTCGAGCGCGTCGTCCAGGCGGGCGGGCTTGGCATAGCGGCACTCCAGGCGGTGGACCACCAACTGGATGCCGTCCTCGAACAGCTCGCGCTGGGTGATGCCCTGCGCACGCAGCCATTCGCTGCGGGCCCGCTCCATGTACTTGAGATAGTTGACGTAGTAGACGATGCCGCCGGCATCGGTGTCCTCGATGTAGACCCGCACCGGCAGCCGGAACTCGCTCATGGGCGCGTCTCCCCCGCGGCATCCTCGGCGCCCTCGGACGGCGCCAGGTCGAAGTGCTGCCACGCCTGGCGGGTGACCACCCGACCCCGGGCGGTGCGCATCATCAACCCCTGCTGGATCAGGTAGGGTTCGATGACGTCCTCGATGGTGTCGCGTTCCTCGCCGATGGCCGCCGCCAGCGAGTCGACGCCCACCGGGCCACCGTCGAACTTCTCGATCATCGCCAGCAGCAGGCGGCGGTCCATGTGGTCGAGGCCGTGGTGGTCCACGTGCAGCATGTTCAGGGCCAGATCGGCGATGGTGGCATCGACCCGCCCGGTGCCGCGCACCTCGGCGTAGTCGCGCACCCGGCGCAGCAGCCGGTTGGCGATGCGCGGCGTGCCGCGGGAGCGCCGCGCCACTTCCAGGGCCCCCTCGCGCTCCGCCTCGACGCCCATCAGCCGCGCCGAGCGGGCGACGATCTCGGTGAGCTCGCCGATGGCGTAGAACTCCAGGCGCTGGACGATGCCGAAGCGATCGCGCAACGGCGAGGTGAGCAGGCCCGCCCGGGTGGTGGCGCCGACCAGGGTGAAGGGCGGCAGGTCGAGCTTGATGGAACGCGCCGCGGGCCCCTCGCCGATCACGATGTCGAGCTGGAAGTCCTCCATGGCGGGATAGAGGATCTCCTCCACCACCGGCGACAGCCGATGGATCTCGTCGATGAACAGCACGTCGCCGGGCTCGAGGTTGGTGAGCATGGCGGCGAGGTCGCCGGCCCGCTCCAGCACCGGGCCGGAGGTGGACTTGAGCCCCACTCCCATCTCCTCGGCGATGATGTGGGCCAGCGTGGTCTTGCCCAGCCCCGGCGGGCCGAACACCAGGGTGTGATCGAGGCTCTCGCCGCGGCCGCGGGCCGCGCCGATGAAGATCTCCAACTGCTCGCGCACCCGTGGCTGGCCGATGTAGTCGACCAGCCGCTTGGGACGGATGGCGCGGTCGACGGGCTCCTCCCCCTCCCGGGCGTCGGCGGCGATCAGGCGATCGTTCTCGAGCATGGCCGTCACCCCGCCATCCGACGGCTAAGCGCCGCCTTGATGATCGCCTCGGTGCTGCCCTCGTCCTCCAGGCCGGAGAGCATCCTGGCCGCCTCGGCGGGCTTGTAGCCCAGGCTGACCAGGGCCGCCTCGGCGTCGGCCAGGGGGGCCTGCCGCGCTGCGGGCGCCTCGGCGCCGCCCGCCACGGCAGCGAGCTCCTGCCCGGGGGCCTCCCAGTGGGGAAAACGGTCGCGCATCTCGATGATCAGCCGTTCGGCGGTCTTCTTGCCCACGCCGGGCAGGCGGGTCAGCGACTTGACGTCGTCGTCCAGCACGCAGCGCATGAAGGCCGCCTCGTCCATGCCCGAGAGGATCGCCAGGGCCAGCTTGGGGCCGATGCCGTTGACCTTGATCAGGGCACGGAACAGGGTACGCTCCTGCTCGCGCAGGAAGCCGTAGAGCAGGTGCGCATCCTCGCGCACGCTGAGGTGGGTGTAGAGGGAGACGGGCTCGCCGGCGGCGGGCAGGGCCACCAGGGTGGTCATGGAAGCCTCCAGCTCGTAGCCGACCCCGGCCACGTCCACCACCAGCCAGGGCGGCTGCTTCTCGAGGAGGGTGCCTCGCAGGCGTCCGATCATGGAAAGTCCGTATCCTTCGCATCAATGGAGGCGGCCCGGGACCGCCGATGCCGCCACTATACTGGTCGCTCGGACGCCTGACCAGCCCGACAAGAACAGCGTTCGACAACCCTGACTGTCGCCGCTAGGCGACAGCTTAGGGGCGAAAATCGCGCCACGAGGTGCCCTTGCGGCGCGAGCGGTGCCCGCCGAAGCTGCCGCCGGTCAGCAAGCCCGCCCGGGCATGGGCGTGGGTCAGGGCGATGGCCAGGGCGTCGGCGGCATCGGCCTGCGGCACCCCCGAGAGCCCCAGGACCGCCGTGACCATGTGCTGGACCTGGGCCTTGTCGGCACGCCCGCTGCCGGTCACCGCCTGCTTGATCTGCCGCGGGCCGTACTCGCTCACCGGCAGGCCGTGGTTGGCGGCGCAGACGATGGCCGTACCGCGCGCCTGACCCAGCTTCAACGCCGAGTCGGCGTTTCGCGACATCACCACCTGCTCGATGGCGAACTCCGCCGGGCGGTGCACCGCGATCAGCTCGCCGATGCCGGCATAGACCTGGGCCAGCTTCTGGGCCAGCTCATCGGCCCGGATGCGGATGCAGCCGCTGGCCACGTAGCGTGGCGCCGAGCCCGCCACGTCGAGCACCCCATAGCCGGTGATCCGCGAGCCGGGGTCGATGCCCAGGATCAGCATCGTCGTTTCTCACTCGAGCCGGTCGAGGACATCGTCGTCGAACTCCGCATTGGTGGTGACGTTCTGGACATCGTCCAGGTCCTCGAGCATGTCGATCAGGCGGATCACCTTGCGGGCCAGCTCCTCGTCGGCGACGGGGGTGGTGGTCTCGGGAAACAGCCCCAGCTCGCTGCGCTCCGGCGTGATGTCCGCCGCGACCAGCGCCGCCTTGACGTCATGGTAGGCTTCCGGAGCGGTGACCACCTCCAGGCTGCCGTCGTCGAGGGCGACGACGTCCTCGGGCTCCGCCTCCAGGGTCGCCTCGATCACCGCCTCCTCGGAGATCCCCCGGGGCAGCGCCAGGCGCCCCTGCTTGTGGAACATGAAGGCCACCGAGCCGCTGGTGCCCAGGTTGCCGCCGCTCTTGTTGAAGGCGTGTCGCACCTCGGAGACAGTGCGATTGCGGTTGTCGGTGAGACACTCCACCATCACTGCCACGCCCTCGGGGCCGTAGCCCTCGTAGACGCACTCCTCCATGGCGTCGTCATCGGCGTTGCCGGCGCCGCGGTCGATGGCACGCTGGATGGTATCCTTGGGCATGTTGTTGGAGAGCGCCTTGTCCACGGCGGTGCGCAGGCGCGGGTTGTCGGCGGCATCGGGCCCGCCCTGGCGCGCCGCCACCGTCAGCTCGCGAATCAGCTTGGTGAAGATCTTGCCCCGCTTGGCGTCCTGGGCCGCCTTGCGGTGCTTGATATTGGACCACTTGCTGTGGCCGGCCATGGCATCCTCCTGGTCGAATGGAGCAGAGTTGATATCACCGCGTACAGCGAGGGGCGCCGGGGGCAAGCCGTAGAGGAGGTCCTACGCCTGGGGTGAGAAGCCCTGCTTCGAACGGGCTGGCCATGGATGGCCAGCACCGGTCCTGCAAGCGGAGCAGGACGCGGGAGCGAAGCAGGGCATCGGTAGCGCCCAGGGAGGGGTTCACAGCGCCTCCTCGATGGTCCGACACTTCGGGGCTTGCCGCCGGATCAGCCCCGAGCGTTGCCGCCGGATTGGTTCTGCTGAGTGAACAGGATACGCCACCGGCGCCCTGGGGCGCCGGTGTGCATCAGGCTGCGACGGGGAACCGGCTCACTGCTGCCCTTCCGCCTTGGCCTTGTGGCGCAGGCGGATGTTGAGCTCGCGGAGCTGCTCGGCGCTGACCTCGCCCGGGGCGTCGGTCATCAGGCAGGCCGCGCTCTGGGTCTTCGGGAAGGCGATCACCTCGCGGATGGTGCGGGCCCCGCTCATCAGCATCACCAGGCGGTCGAGGCCGAAGGCCAGGCCACCATGGGGCGGCGCGCCGTACTGCAGGGCGTCGAGCAGGAAGCCGAACTTCGCGCGGGCCTCCTCCGCGTCGATGCCGAGCACCTCGAGCACCGTCTGTTGCATGGCGTGGTCGTGGATACGGATGGAACCACCGCCCAGCTCGGTGCCGTTGAGCACCATGTCGTAGGCCCGTGACAGCGCCTCGGCCGGATGGGTCTTGAGGGTCTCCACGTCGCAGGACGGCGCCGTGAAGGGATGGTGCAGGGCCTGCAGGCGGGCACTGCCGTCGTCCTCGAACATCGGAAAGTCCACCACCCAGAGCGGCGCCCACTCATGGGTGTAGAGGTCGAGGTCCTCGCCGAGCCTGACGCGCAGCGCGCCGATCGCCTCGTTGACGATGCGCGCCTGGTCGGCACCGAAGAAGATGATGTCGTCGTCCTCGGCACCCACGCGGTCCAGCAGCGGCTCGATCACGTTCTCCATGAACTTGACGATGGGCGATTGCAGCCCCTCCAGCCCCTTGGCGCGCTCGTTGACCTTGATCCAGGCCAAGCCCTTGGCGCCATAGATGCCGACGAAGCGGGTGTAGTCGTCGATCTCCTTGCGCGTGAGCCTGGCCCCACCCGGCACCCTGAGCGCCGCCACCCGGCCATCATCGGCGTTGGCCGGACCGGAGAACACCTTGAAGTCCACGTCCTTCATCAGGTCGTCGACGCCGGTGAGTTCCAGCGGGATGCGCAGGTCCGGCTTGTCGGAGCCGTAACGGTTCATCGCCTCGCCGTAGGGCATGCGCGGGAACTCGGGCAGCTCGACGGCCAACACCTCCTGGAACAGCTGGCGCACCATGCCCTCGGTGATCGCCATGATGTCGTCCTCGGAGACGAAGGAGGCCTCGAGGTCGATCTGGGTGAATTCCGGCTGGCGGTCGGCGCGCAGGTCCTCGTCGCGGAAGCACTTGGCGATCTGGTAGTAGCGATCGAAGCCGGACACCATCAGCAACTGCTTGAACAGCTGGGGGGACTGGGGCAGCGCGAAGAAGCTGCCCGCATGGGTGCGGCTCGGTACCAGGTAGTCGCGGGCGCCCTCGGGGGTGGCGCGGGTCAGGATCGGCGTCTCGATGTCCAGGAAGCCCTGGCCCTCGAGATAGGCTCGCACGCTATGCGAGATCCGCGAGCGCAGGCGCAGCTTGTCGATCATCTCGGGACGACGCAGGTCGATGTAGCGGTGCTTGAGGCGCACCTCCTCGCCCACCTTGCCGTGTTCGTCCAGCTGGAAGGGCGGCGTGGCGGCGGTGTTGAGCACCTCCACCTCCTTGGCCAGCACCTCGATCATGCCGGTGGGCATGCCGGGGTTCTGGGTGCCCTCCGGGCGCAGCCTGACGCGACCGACGATGCGCAGCACATACTCGCTGCGGGCGCGGTCGGCGTTCGCGAAGGCCTCGGCGGTATCGGGGTCCACCACGACCTGGGCGATGCCATCGCGATCGCGCATGTCGAGAAAGATCACCCCCCCGTGGTCACGGCGGCGGTGTACCCAGCCGCACAGGGTGACCGTCTGGTCCACCAGGGTCTCGTTGAGCTGGCCGCAATAATGGCTGCGCATGTCGTATCCTGTTCTGTTGCGTAGTGGGGGAATCAACCTGGCGAGGCGGCCCTCAGGCCGCCGCACCCTCCTTCTTGGTCGGCGTCGAGGACGGGGCGTCGCTCGAGGCCCCGCCGTCGCCGGCCAGGTTCTTCTTGCTGCCGGACTTGAAGTCGGTCTCGTACCAACCACCGCCGGCCAGGCGGAAACCGGCCGCCGAGACCAGGCGCGAGAGCGCCGCGGCGTCGCAGGCCGGACAGTCGCTCAGCGGCTCGGCGCCGAGTTTCTGAAGCTTTTCCAGGCGATGGCCGCAGGCCTTGCACTCGTATTCGTAGATGGGCATGGTTTGATCACTCCGGAAACGACATAACCCAGATGGACAGTGAGTGCCGGGCAGGGCCCGACCCCCGATGAGCGAATATATGGCCGGCCCGCACGACTTCCAAGCCTGCCAAAGCCGTCTATTATAGCGTGCCCACTACCCTTGCGGGCAAGGCGAGCCGCGCGAGGCACCACTAAGGAACCCGATCCCATGAAAGCCGTCATCCTCGATGCCGCCAGCCTCGGCCCCGACGTGGACCTGACCCCCATCCGCGAGCGGGTCGAGACCCTGGAGGTGCATGCCCAGAGCACCACCGACGAGAGTCGCGAGCGCCTGGCCGGCGCCACGGTGGCCATCGTCAACAAGGTGGTGCTCGACGCCGCCACCCTGGAGGCCCTGCCCGAGCTGCGCCTGATCTGCGTGCTGGCGACGGGGACCAACAACATCGACACGGCCGCCGCCGAGCGGCGGGGCATCGCGGTGAGGAACGTCACCGCCTACGGCACCGCCAGCGTCGCCCAGCACACCCTGATGCTGATGCTGGCCCTGGCCAACCGCCTGCCCCTCTACCAGCGCGACGTGGCCGCGGGCCGCTGGGGCGAGAGCCCCTTCTTCTGCCTGATGGACCACACCACCCTGCAGCTCGAGGGCAAGCACCTGGCGATCGTCGGCCAGGGCACCCTGGGCGGCAAGGTGGGCCGACTGGCCGAGGCCTTCGGCATGCGCGTGACCTTCGCCGCCCGCCCCGGCAGCGAGGCGAACGACGCGCGCCCCGGCCTGGCCGAGCTGGCCCCCGAGGCCGACGTGATCAGCCTGCACTGTCCGCTCAACGAGGCCACCCGCCACCTGGTGGATACCCACCTGCTGGCCCGCCTCAAGCCCGGCGCCCTGCTGGTCAACTGTGCCCGCGGCGGCATCATCGACGAGCAGGCGGCACTGGCCGCCCTGCGCGAGGAGCGGCTGGGCGGACTCGGCGTCGATGTCCTGCCGGTGGAGCCGCCCCGCGACGGCCATCCCCTGCTCGACGCCCTGGCGGAGCCGCTCAACCTGATCGTCACCCCACACAGCGCCTGGATCACGCCCGAGGCGCGCCAGAACGTGGTGACGCTGACCGCCGAGAACCTGCGCGCCTGGCAGGCCCACTGAGGACGCCCGCGAATGCTGCACAACTTCGGTTCCATCAATCTCGATCACTTCTACCGCGTGCCGCACCTGGTGGCCCCCGGCGAGACCCTGGCCAGCCGCGACTACCGGGTCGGCCTGGGCGGCAAGGGCGCCAACCAGTCGCTGGCCATGGCCCGGGCCGGCGGCCGGCTGTGCCACTGGGGCCGCCTCGGCCGCCAGGACGCCTGGGCCGGCGACATCCTGGCCCGGGCCGGCGTCGAGGTCGGCCACCTGGCACTGGTGGACGAGCCCAGCGGCCACGCCATCATCCAGGTGGACGACGCCGGCGAGAACGCCATCATCCTCTTCCCCGGGGCCAACCACGGCTTCTCCCGTGCCGACCTCGAGACCCTGGTGGCCACCGCCGAGCCCGGCGACTGGCTGCTGCTGCAGAACGAGTGTCGAGGACTCGCGACGCTGATCCCGCTGGCCGCCGAACGCGGCCTGGCGATCGCCTTCAACCCCGCGCCCATGGCCGCGGGGGTGCTGGAGCTTCCCCTGCACCACTGCCGCCTGCTGTTCGTCAATCGTACCGAGGCGGCCCAACTGGCCGACCTGCCGGTGGAAGCCACTGCCTCGGCACTGCTCGACGCCCTGGCCACCCGCCTGCCCGACAGCGAACTGGTGCTGACCCTGGGCGGCGAAGGCGCCTGGTACCAGCACGGGAGCGAGCGTCTCCACCAGCCGGCGTTGCCGGTGACGGCGGTGGACACCACCGCCGCAGGAGACACCTTTATCGGCTACTTCATGGCCGCCTTGCAGGCAGAGATGCCCGTGAGTGACTGCCTGGAGCGCGCCGCCACGGCGGCGGCACTCGGCGTGCAGCGCCCCGGCGCCGCCGAGAGCATTCCCGACCGTGACGAGGTGGAGCGCGCCCTGCAGGACGCGGCGAGCCGCTGACCCATCGACCCGACTGGAGCTTCCCGTGACCCACCCGATCATCTTCGACACCGACCCAGGCGTGGACGATGCCCAGGCCATCGCCATCGCCCTGCGCCACCCCGAGATCGAGCTGCTGGGCATGACCACCACCTACGGCAACGTGGACGTGGCGACGGCGACCCACAATGCCCTGCTGCTGGCCGAACTGGCCGGACGCGACATCCCGGTGGCCCAGGGCGCCGCGGCCCCCCTGGTCAAGCCACGGCATCCGGCGCCGGCACACATCCACGGCGCCAACGGCCTGGGCAACATTGCCCTGCCGGAGGTCATGGGCAAGGCCGATCCCAGAAGTGCCGCCCAGTTTATCGTCGACACCGTCAACGCCCGCCCCGGCGAGGTGACGCTGGTGGCGGTGGGCCCGGTGGGCAATCTGGCGGCGGCACTGCAACTGGATCCGTCGATCACCGAGCGCGTCAAGCGGGTGGTGATCATGGGCGGCTCGATTCGCGAGGGGGGCAACGTCACGCCGGTGGCCGAGGCCAACATGTTCAACGACCCCGATGCCGCCGCCCGGGCACTGACCGCCGGCTGGCCGTTGATCCTGGTGGGGCTCGACGTCACCCACCGCTGCGTGCTGACGCCCGAGCACATGGCGCGCATCGAGGCCGGCCAGGGCGAGCTGGGCAGGGTCCTGGCCGACAGCTACGCCTTCTACCGGGACTTCTACCGTGAGGCGCTGGGCATCGACGGCTGCTGCCCCCACGACAGCTGTGCCCTGGCCTGGCTGCTGCGCCCCGAGCTGTTCACCACCGCCCGCGGCCACCTCGGCGTGGCCACTTCCGGCGAGGCCGAGGGCCAGACCCTCTTCGCCCCCGAGGGCCGTGCCTTCATCGAGCCACGCTGGTCGCAGAGCCCGCTGGTGGACGTCTGCCTGGGCGTCGACGGCGCGGCGGTCAGCGACTGGATCGCCGACGTCCTGGCCTGAGCCACCGACCATCAGCCGATGCGGAAATCGTCCGGGTCACGCAGCTCGACCACCTCGAGTTCCACATGGGTGACCCGGGCGCTGGGCGGCCCCCTCCACAGCCACTGGCTGACCTCCCGCACGGCGTCGCGTCCGCCGCACAGCAGCACCTCCACCCGACCGTCGGGCAGGTTGAGGGCATGCCCGGTCAGGCCGTGCCTCAGCGCCTGTTCCTGGGTCGCCCCGCGATACCAGACGCCCTGCACCTTGCCCGTCACCAGGGCCTTCACGCAGCACTTCTCCATGGGCTCCTCCGTCGTCGATGACCGCCGCCCCGGCCGCTGACGGCCGGTAGGCTCCCCTTCCTTTCTAGCAGCCGGGGCGCCGGGCGAGCCAGCCCGGCAGCGCTTCCTTCCGCCACGGCGATGCTCTAATCTTGAAGATAGCCCCGCAGGCCGGCCACAAGCCGGCCCCGGCGGCCCCGCCCTACCCGGGCACCCCAGACACAACCACAATCCTCACGAGGGAGTTCCACGCCATGCCGGTCTTCACCCACCCGGAGTTCGACCATCACCAGCAGATCGTCCACGGCTGCGACGCCGCCAGCGGCCTGCGTGCCATCATTGCCATCCATGACACCACCCGCGGCCCCGCCCTGGGCGGCCTGCGCATCTATCCCTACGCCAGCGAGGCGGACGCCCTGACCGACGTGCTGCGCCTGTCGCGCGGCATGAGCTACAAGTCGGCCATGGCCGACCTGCCGCTGGGCGGCGGCAAGGCGGTGATCATCGCCGATCCGCGCACCGACAAGACCCCCGAGCTGCTGCGCGCCATGGGCCGGCTGGTGGACTCCCTGGGTGGCCGCTACGTCACCGCCGAGGACTCCGGCTCCAGCGAGGCGGACATGCAGGTGATCGCCGAGGAGACCGCCCATGTGGGCGGGCTGCGCCGCGCCGATGGCGAATCCGGCGACCCGTCACCCTTCACCGCCTGGGGCGTGTTCTGCGCGCTGAGGAGCGCCGTGCGCCACGGGCTCGGCCGCCGCGACCTCGAGGGACTCAAGGTGGCCATCCAGGGCGTCGGGCACGTCGGCGAACACCTCGCCCGGCACCTGCACGCCGCCGGCGCCCGCCTGGTGTTAACCGATGTCGACCGCGAGGCACTGGCCCACCTGGCCGAGGAGCTGGGTGCCGAGACGGTGGCGCCGGAGGCGATCTTCGACGCCGAGGTGGACGTCTTCGCCCCCTGCGCCCTGGGGGCGGTACTCGACGCCGAGGTAGTGGACAGGCTCCGGGCCCGGGTGGTCTGCGGCGCCGCCAACAACCAGCTCGCCACCCCGCGGATGGCCGAGCGACTGATCGCCCGCGGCATCCTCTACACCCCGGACTACGTCGCCAACGCCGGCGGGGTGATCGAGATCGCCTGGCAGCGCCGTGCCGACTACGACCGCCGGGCGGTGATGGCGCACATCGAGGGCATCGGGGCCACCCTGGACGAACTCTTCGCCCGCGCCGGGCGCGAGGGCCGGAGCCCGGCGCATATCGCCGATGCCATGGCCCGGGAGCGCTTCGGCCGCGGCTGACACCGCGACGACGAGGCCGGCATCATGCCGGCCCGGACGTCTCGCGGTCGTCGAGCAGCTCGCGCCGGACCACCACGGCGGTGTTGCGCGGGATCAGCGGCCGCCCGCGTTCCGCCAGGTGGCAGCGAGTGAAGGCGGCCCCGAACAGCAGGATGAGCGAGGAGTAGTAGACCCACAGCAGGATCATCACCACCGAGCCCGCGGCACCGTAGGTGGACGCCGTGGCGGTATGGGAGAGATAGACCGCGATCGCCGTGCGCCCCACCGTGAACAGCACGGCCGTCACCACGGCCCCCACCAGCACGTCCCGCCAGCGCAGCACCACGTCCGGCAGCACCTTGAAGATGGTGGCGAAGAGCGCCGCGACCACGGCCAGCGAGACCAGGAACTCGGCGCCGGTGGTCAGGAAGCCGATGAAGGGGAGCAGGTCGTCGGCGGCCTGCAGGGCCGCCCGAAGCATGACCGCGGTGACCAGCGACACCAGCAGGATGAAGCCGATGGAGAGCACCACGGTGAGCGACAGCACCCGGTTCTTGATGAACACCAGGGCGCTGTTGGCGCTGGGCCGTGCGGTGACGCCCCACAGGGTGTTCAGCGAGAACTGCATCTGGGCGAAGACGGTGGTGGCCCCCACCAGCAGCGCGCCGATGCCCAACAGGGTCGGCAGCAGGCCGGATTCCTCGAGGCGCGACTGGGCCACCGCCTGCTCGATGGCGGCGGCGGCGTCATGGCCCATGGTGCCCTGTAGTTGGGCGACGATCTGCCCCTGGGCGGCCTCCTCGCCGAGGACCAGGCCGATCACCGTCACGGCGATGATCATCGTGGGCGCGAGAGAGAAGAGGGTGTAGAAGGCCAGCGAGCCGGCGTAGCTGAAGGCGTTGCGCTCCAGCCAGAGTCGCAGCGCGCCGTGAACGACGTTCCACCAGAAACGCAGCGCCGCCTTGAGGCGTGAGGGCGAGAGCCGTCGGGTATCGAGCATGGGGCCTCCCTGTACGTCCTTGTGACGCCAGCATACCGGATGCGGCGGCGCCCTGCCCTCCTGGGCCAACCGCAGAGGTGGGGCCATCGACGAGCCTGCCCCAGCGACGCGTTGCAAGCCTCCGGAGGCCTGACCATAATGGGCGCCGCCCATCCACCCGACCCAGGCCCCCTGCATGAGCTCCCGCCCGGATGCCGCCCCCGCCAGCCCCGACTTCGATTGCCTGGTCTTCATCGGGCGTTTCCAGCCGCCCCACCTGGGCCATCTGGCGGTGATCCACGAGGCGCTCAAGCGGGCCCGTCAGGTAATCGTGCTGGTGGGCTCCTCCTGGCAGGCGCGCTCGCTGCGCAACCCCTGGCGCTTCGAGGAGCGCCGCGCCATGCTGCGCGGCGCCTTCGATGACGAGGACAACGCCCGCCTGGCGGTGGTCCCACTGCTCGATGCCCTCTACAACAACGACGTCTGGGTGCGCGACGTCCAGCGCAAGGTCCGCGACATCGCCAGCCCGCTCGGCGCCCGCCTGCCACGCATCGGCCTGATCGGCGCCAGCCGCGGCCAGTCCAGCTACTACCTGTCGCTGTTTCCCCAGTGGGAATCGGTCAGCGTGCCGCTGGTGGAAGGCATCTCGGCCAGCCAGATCCGCGAGCGCCTGTTCCGCTCCGCCTCCTCGGCGAACGACTACCTGAGCACCGGGGCGGCCCACGACCTGCCGCCCGGGGTCGTCGGGGCGATCCGCGACTTCTGCGACGAGGAGAGCTATCGCCAGTTGATCGAGGAGCAGCAGCTGCTCGACCAGTATCGCAGTGCCTGGGCCCAGGCGCCCTACCCGCCCATCTTCGTCACGGTCAACGCCGTGGTGGTGCAATCCGGCCATGTGTTGCTGGTGCGTCGCACGGCGGCACCGGGCAAGGGGCTCCTCGCCCTGCCCGGGGGCTTCATCAACCCCCATGAACGACTGCTGGACGCCTGCCTGCGGGAGCTGCGCGAGCGGGTGCGCCTCAAGGTGCCGGAGCCCGTCCTCAAGGGCTCGCTGCGCGGCCAGCGGCTGTTCGACGAGCCCCACCGCAGCTGGCGGGGCCGCACCCTGGCCGAGGCCTTCTACTTCGCGCTGCGCCCCGAGCAGCAGCTGCCGCGGCTCAAGCCGGTCAAGGGCGGTGACCATGCCCGCTGGGTGGCGCTGGCCGACCTGGACCCGGAGAGCCTGTTCGAGGACCACTTCTTCATCATCCAGGACTTCCTGGGACTGCCCGCCGACTTCGGCGGAGCGTGAAGCCGACGGGGGATCACGCCTGGAGGAAGTCGCGGGGCAGCTTCATCATCTGCTTCCAGAGTTTCTCGACGCCGGGCTTGTGCACCAGCGAACAGCGGTAGAGGCGGATCTCCAGCGGCACGTCCCACTGCTCGCCCCCGGCGCGCACCAGGCGGCCGCTCCTGAGCTCCTCGCGGATGCAGAAGTCGGGGATCCAGGCCATGCCCATCCCCTGCAGCACCATGCCCTTGAGGCCCTCGGCCATGGCCGTCTCGTAGACGGTACGGAGGCGCAGGCGCAGCGGGTCGTTCTTGAGCAGCATGCGCACGCTGCGTCCCAGGAAGGCGCCCTGGGTGTAGGCCAGGTAGGGCACCGAGCCGCGATCCTCGAGCGGGAAGCGCGGTCGGCCGGCTTCATCGGGCAGGCTGACGGGGATCATCTTGACCTGGCCGATGGAGAAGGAGGGAAACACCTCGGTGTCGAGTTGCATGCTGGCGTAGGGATCGTAATAGGCCAGCATCAGGTCGCAGTTGCCCTCGCGCAACACATGGATCGCCTCGCCCACGTTCATGGCCACCAGGCGGGTGGGCAGCTCCCCCACCCCCTGCTGCAGGCGCGAGATCCACGGCGGGTAGAAGCTCAACGCCAGGGAGTGGGCGGCGACGATGTCCAGCGCCTCGTTGGCCATGGCCAGGCCGCGCAGGTGGCCGAGGCTCTCGTTGAGCTGCTCTACCAGGTTGCGGGCGGTGACCAGGAACAGCTGGCCTTCCGGGGTCAGGTCGACGGGGGTCGTGGAGCGATCCACCAGGGTCACGCCCACCGCCTGCTCCAGGGAGCGAATGCGGCGGCTGAAGGCCGGCTGGGTGACGTGGCGCTGGCGTGCCGAGGCGGAAAAACTGCGCGTATTGGCCAGGGCGACGAAGTCCTCCAGCCACTTGGTCTCCAGGTTCACCGCAACTCCCGATCCGAGGATGGCGTGTCGGCCGACGCAGCGGCCATCGCAGCCCGGTAATATATCACTGGATGGGGGACAGCAGGTAGGCGGCCCGGGAGACCAGCTGGCGCCACAGCGGACGCGAGGTCAGCTCCTCCAGGCTGACCCGTCGGCAGTCGGCGAAGTCACGCTCGAGCATCGTTCGCGCCTCGGCGGCGAAGAGCGGATCCACCACCACCGCGGTGATCTCGAAATTGAGCCGGAAGGAGCGGTTGTCCAGGTTCACCGTCCCCACGCTGGCCGCGGCGTCGTCGATCAGCATCACCTTCTGGTGCAGGAAGCCCGGCTGGTAGCGGTAGACCTTGACCCCCGCGCGCAGCATGTCGGGCAGGAAGGAGAAGGCCGACAGGAACACCAGCAGGTGGTCGGGACGCTCCGGCATCATGATGCGCACGTCGACGCCGCGCATCGCCGCCAGCCGCAGGGCATCCTGGACGCCCTGGTCCGGCACGAAGTAGGGGCTGGTCACCCAGAAGCGCTGGTGGGCGCTGTGAATGGCGTGCTGGACCAGCAGGCTGGCGGTCTCCTGGCCGTCCGCCGGCCCGGAGGGCACGATCAGCACGTCCTGGCACTCCTCGCAGGTCAGGCGCGGCGTCCACTCCAGGGTCAGGACCTCGCCGGTGGCCCAGTGCCAGTCTTCCCAGAAGGCCTCCTGCAGGCCGAGCACGCTGGGGCCGGTGAGCTTGAGGTGGGTGTCCCGCCAGGGGCCGTGGCGGGGATGCTGGCCCAGATACTCGACGCCGACGTTGAAGCCGCCCAGCCAGCCCTCCCGGCCGTCCACCACCAGTACCTTGCGGTGGTTGCGGAAGTTGAGCTGGAAGCGATGGCGGAATCCTCGGGACGAACGGAAGGCGCTCACCTCGATACCGGCCTCGGCGAGGTCGCGCAGGTAGCCCTCGTTGAGCTTGTGGCTGCCGATCTCGTCGTACAGGAAGTAGACCCGCACGCCACGCTCGGCAGCGTGCTGAAGGCGGTGCTTGAGCTCCAGGCCCAGGGCGTCGTGGCGCACGATGAAGAACTGCACGAGCACGTACTCCTCCGCCCGCTCGATGCCGGTGAACAGGCTGTCGAAGGTCGCCTCGCCGTCGATCAGCAGCGAGGCGCGGTTGCCGCCGGTCATCGGCATCCGTGCCAGTTGCTCCACGGCGCGCACGTCGGGATCGCGATGGTCCGAGACATAGGGGTCGATGCGCTCGCGATAGCGGGCCAGCACCCGACGCAGCACGCTGTCACGTTCACCCCGCGCCGACACGTAGCCGTAGAAGCGCGGCCGGCCGAAGACCCAGTAGAGGGGCACCGCCAGGTAGGGGAAGGTGACCAACGAGATGATCCAGGCGATGGCGCCCTGGGAGGTGCGGCTGGACAGCAGGGCCATCACCGCCGAGACGAAGCCCAGCAGGTAGGTAACGGTGATCGCCATGCCGATCAGCCAGGAGGTCATGCGTACTCCCTGTCAAAACAGCGACCTGCAGCATACTCCAAAGGCAAGCGCCCCCGCCAGATGGCGGGGGCGCCGTGTCGGGCCGCGGCCCTTC
>NZ_JAUFPL010000017.1:191137-462819 GCF_030409215.1 Halomonas ramblicola
CACCGAGGTGCCCTGGCTGTCCACCGCCACGGTCACCGGCATGTCCTCGACCTCGAACTCGTAGATGGCCTCCATGCCCAGGTCCTCGAAGCCCACCACACGCGACTTCTTGATCGCCTGGGCCACCAGGTAGGCGGAGCCGCCCACCGCCATCAGGTAGACCGCCCGGTTGTCGCGGATCGCCTCGATGGCCGCCTCGCCGCGCTCGGCCTTGCCGACCATGCCCAGCAGGCCGGTCTCCTCGAGCATGGTGCGGGTGAACTTGTCCATGCGGGTCGCCGTGGTGGGACCGGCCGGGCCGACCACCTCCTCGCGCACCGGATCCACCGGCCCCACGTAGTAGATGAAGCGCCCCTTCAGGTCCACCGGCAGCGGCTCGCCCTTGGCGATCATGTCGACCATGCGCTTGTGGGCGGCGTCGCGGCCGGTGAGCAACTTGCCGTTGAGCAGCAGCGTATCGCCGGGTTGCCAGGTGCGCACCTCCTCCGGGGTGACGCTATCGAGATCGACGCGCTTGGCGTTGTCGCCGGCCTCGCGAGTGATCTCCGGCCAGTCCTCGAGCCTGGGCGCCGGCAGCGTGGCCGGGCCGGTGCCATCGAGGGTGAAGTGGGCGTGACGGGTGGCGGCACAGTTGGGGATGATGGCCACCGGCTTGTTGGCGGCGTGGGTCGGGTAGTCCTTGACCTTGATGTCGAGCACCGTGGTCAGGCCGCCCAGGCCCTGGGCACCGATGCCGCTACAGTTGACCTTGTCGAACAGCTCGAGGCGCAGTTCCTCGGCGCGATTGTCAGCGCCACGCGCCTGCAGTTCCTGGATGTCGATGGGGTCGAGCAGCGCCTCCTTGGCCAGCTCCATGGCCTTCTCGGCGGTGCCGCCGATGCCGATGCCCAGCATGCCGGGCGGGCACCAGCCGGCGCCCATCCTGGGCAGCTGCTCCATCACCCAGTCGACCACGCTGTCGGAGGGGTTGAGCATGGCGAACTTGGACTTCGCCTCGCTGCCGCCGCCCTTGGCAGCGACATGCACCTCGACGTCGTCGCCGGGCACCAGCTTGTGATGGATCACCGCCGGGGTGTTGTCGCCGGTGTTCTGGCGGGCACCATCGGGGTCGGCGAGCACCGAGGCACGCAGCACGTTGTCCGGCAGTTGGTAGGCGCGACGCACCCCCTCGTTGATCATGTCGTCGAGGCTCATGTCCGCCTCGAAACGCACGTTCATGCCGACGTGGACGAAGACCGTGACGATGCCCGTGTCCTGGCAGATCGGCCGATGACCCAGGGCGCACATCCGCGAGTTGATGAGGATCTGGGCGATGGCATCCCTGGCCGCCGGGTTCTCCTCGCGCTCGTAGGCCTCGGCCATGGCGTCGATGAAGTCCTTCGGATGGTAATAGGAGATGTACTGCAGTGCATCGGCGACGCTCTGGATCAGGTCGTCCTGGCGGATCACGGTCATGGGCAAGGGGCTCCTTGGCGTTGTCGGCATGCCCGCTTCTGGCACTATCCCCTGGCACGGGGCGGCGGGCTCGAACGCCCGGCATTATACCCGATCACGCAGGTGTCGACATTGTCGTCACCGAGGGTTGGATCGGGATGCTTGGTTGCAGCAGAAAGATAACGGTATAAATCTTCCCAAGTCCTGGAAACGTCGGCGGAAGTCCAGACTCCCTAGGCCTCGCCCAGCGCCAGTTGCCGCTCCTTGAGCTCATGCAGCCGATCGCGCAGCCGCGCGGCCGCCTCGAACTCCAGGTTCTGGGCCGCCTCGAACATGGCGTCCTCGACCCGGGTCAGCTCCTTGTGCAGCTCCTCGGGGGACAGATCGGCCGGATCGTAGACGGCCTTGGGTTCGGCCACCTTGCGCTCGCCGCGGCGGCCCTTGCCCTTGCGCCCCGGGGCCTGGGCGGCCTCGAGGATGTCGGCCACCGAGCGGCTCACCGTCTGCGGGGTGATGCCGTGCTCCTCGTTGAAGGCGACCTGCTTGGCGCGCCGGCGCTCGGTCTCGTCGATGGCGCGGCGCATGGAGTCGGTGACCCGATCGGCATAGAGGATGGCCCGGCCGTGGGCGTTGCGCGCGGCCCGGCCGATGGTCTGGATCAACGACCGCTCGTTGCGCAGGAAGCCCTCCTTGTCGGCGTCGAGGATGGCCACCAGCGACACCTCGGGGATGTCGAGCCCCTCGCGCAGCAGGTTGATGCCCACCAGGACGTCGAACTTGCCCAGGCGCAGGTCGCGGATGATCTCCACCCGCTCCACGGTGTCGATGTCGGAGTGCAGGTAGCGCACCCGCACGTCGTGCTCGTCGAGGTATTCGGTGAGATCCTCGGCCATGCGCTTGGTGAGCGTCGTCACCAGCACCCGCTCCCCCACCTCGGCACGCAGGCGGATCTCGGAGAGCAGGTCGTCCACCTGGGTGCCGGCGGGTCGCACCTGGATCTCCGGATCCACCAGGCCGGTGGGGCGCACCACCTGCTCCACCACCTGCCCGGCGTGCTCCGCCTCGTAGGGCCCCGGGGTGGCCGAGACGAAGATGGTCTGCGGGCTGATCGCCTCCCACTCCTCGAAGGTCATGGGGCGGTTGTCCAGCGCCGAGGGCAGCCGGAAGCCGTACTCCACCAGGGTCTCCTTGCGCGAGCGGTCGCCGCGGTACATGCCGCCCACCTGGGGCACGCTGACGTGGGACTCGTCGATGAACAGCAGGGCATCGTCCGGGAGATAGTCGAAGAAGGTCGGCGGCGGCTCGCCGGGATTGCGTCCCGACAGGTAGCGGGAGTAGTTCTCGATGCCGTTGCAGTAGCCCAGCTCGAACATCATCTCGATGTCGTAGAGGGTGCGCTGCTCGAGGCGCTGGGCCTCGACCAGCTTGTCGTGCTTGCGCAGCCACTCGAGCCGCTCGGCCAGCTCGCCCTTGATGGCCTCGGCGGCCTCGAGAATGGTCCCGCGCGGCGTGACGTAGTGGGACTTGGGGTAGATGGTCATGCGCGGCACCTGGCCGCGCACCTCGCCGGTCAGCGGGTCGAAGAGGCGGATGGAGTCGATCTCGTCGTCGAACAGCTCGACGCGCACCGCCTCGTCCTCGGCATCCGCCGGGAAGACGTCGATGACGTCGCCGCGCACGCGATAGGTGCCGCGGCGGAAGTCCGCCTCGTTGCGGGTGTACTGCAGCTCGGCCAGGCGCCGCAGCAGGGCGCGCTGGTCGATCAGTTCGCCGCGATTGAAGTGCAGGCGCATCTTCAGGTACTGGTCGGGGTCGCCCAGGCCGTAGATGGCCGACACCGAGACCACGATCAGGGCGTCGCGCCGCTCGAGCAGTGCCTTGGTGGCGGAGAGGCGCATCTGCTCGATGTGGTCGTTGATGGAGGCGTCCTTCTCGATGAAGGTGTCCGACGACGGCACGTACGCCTCGGGCTGGTAGTAGTCGTAGTAGGAGACGAAGTACTCCACGGCGTTGTCGGGGAAGAACGCCTTGAACTCGCCGTAGAGCTGCGCCGCCAGGGTCTTGTTGGGGGCCATGACGATGGTCGGCCGCTGCTGGCGCTCGACCACGTTGGCCATGGTGAAGGTCTTGCCCGAGCCGGTCACGCCGAGCAGCGTCTGGTGGGCCAGGCCGGACTCCAGCCCCGTTACCAGGCCATCGATGGCCTGGGGCTGGTCCCCGGCCGGCTGGAACTTGGCGGCGAGGCGGAAGGGCTTGCTCATGGCGTCTCCGTATCAGGCCTCGACGACGGTCCGGGTGGTGATCTCGACGGTCGAGACGGTCATCAAGCGGTGGATCGGGCACCTGTCGCTGATCTCCTCGAGGCGCGCCCGCTGCCCGGGATCCCCGATGCCGTGGAAGGTCATCTCCACCTCCAGCCGATAGGTGCCGCGGCGCTCCTCGCTGTCGTCGCGATGGACCCGCACGCTCACCCGCTCCAGCGGCCAGGCCTTGCGGCGGGCGTACATCATGGCGGTGATCGCCTTGCAGGCCCCCAGCGAGAGGTCGAAGTAGTCGTGGGGGTCGGGGGCGCTGTCCTCGCCGCCGAAGGCCTCGGGCACGTCGACGAAGAGATCCTCGAACCCATCCAGTTCGACCCGTTGCCGATAGATATGGTTGCGGAGACTGGTGACTTCAATGGTCTTCCTCACGACGACTCCTCGCTCACTCGACCTCGATGGGCAGCTTCAGGGCCCGCACGGCCTGGATCAGGGTCTCGCGCCGCACGCGCCCCTCCACGTCGGCGCCGTGGCGCCCCACCTCGACGCTGTCGACTCCGTCGAGCATCATCAGTGTCGTGGTGATACGGTTGATCTGATCGGCGTTCTCGACGCCCTTGAAACGCAGCGACTGCTGGGCCATCTCGGTTCCCTCGGCGGCATGACAGGACTGGCCGTCGAGTCTAGCATGGCGTCGCACCGGTCACAGCGGTTGCAATGCCGCCGTACCGCCCGCATTAGATCGACTATCCCCCAGAATACGACGAGGAGCCCCCATGCACGACTGGATTACCGCCCAGGGCGGACGGCAGGAGGCCGAGTACCGGGTCGCCTTCGACACCCCCTCCCCCGCCCGCCAGGCCCTCGACGCCACGGCCATGGCCCCGCTGGTGCATATGGGCGTGCTCGACGTGGTCGGCCCCGATGCCGAGAAGTTCCTGCAGGGGCAGGCGAGTGCCCCGGCCAACCTGGCCGATGGCCACTTCGCCCCGCTCACCGTCTTCTGCACCCCCAAGGGGCGCATGCTGGCCAACGCCCAACTGCTGCGGGTCGCCCCCGAGCGCTTCCGCCTGATCCTGCATCGCGGCCTGGTGGCAGGGCTGGCCGAGCACCTGGGCAAGTTCGCCGCCTTCTACAAGGCCGAGCTGACGCCCCGCGACGACCTGGCGCTGATCGGCCTGATCGGCCGCGAGGCGACGGCGCTGGCAGAGGTGCGGCTGGACATCGAGCCGCCCGCGACCTGGCACCAGGCCGGCGACGACGATACCCAGCTGCTGGCGCACCCCGGGCCGCGCCCCCGGCTGCTGGCCTGCCTGCCGGCGGAGCGCGCCGCCGCCCTGTGGTCACGGCTCGCCGAGCAGGCCACCCCGGTGGGCAACGCCGTCTGGGGCCTGCACGACATCCAGGCGGGCCTGGCCTGGCTGACCCCGGCCCACCGGGATGCCCTGCTGCCGCAGATGATCAACTGGGAGGCCCTGGGCGGCATCAGCTTCAAGAAGGGCTGCTACACCGGCCAGGAAGTCGTCGCACGGGCGCACTTCCGCGGCCAGGTGAAGCGGCGCCTGATGCGTGCCCAGCTCGACGGCGGCCTGCTGCCCGAGCTCGGCAGCCCCGTGGAGGACGAGAACGGCAAGGCGGTGGGCGAGGTGCTGGCCGCCGAGCTGGATGCCTACGACGAGGCCGAGATCCTGGCCGTGGTCAGCACCAAGGAGGACCTCGGGCCGCTGCGGGTGGCCGGCCAGCGACTCAAGCAGCTGAAGCTGCCCTACCCCGTCGAGCGGCTGGATCCGGAGAGCCTGGCGGCCAGGGACTGACCGCGGCGCGGATCAGCCCAGCCGGAAGAGCCGGCGTGCGGTGGCGCTGCTGCAGGCCGCCACCTCGGCCTCGCCCTGGTCGCGCAGCGCCGCCACCACCCGACACACCTCGATGAGCCGCGCCGGCTCGTTGCGCTCGCCCCGGTGGCCGGCCGGTGGCATGTCGGGGCTGTCGGTCTCCAGCACATAGCCCTCGTCGGGCAGGCTCGCCACGGCCCGGTGCAGGCGCCGGGCCCGCTCATGGGTCGGCGCTCCGCCCAGGCCGACGACGAAGCCCAGGTCGAGGAACTTCCGCGCCTGCTCGGGGGAGCCGGCGAAGGCGTGGATCAGCCCGCCCACCGGCAGGTCGAGCTCCCTCAGGCGCCTGGCCACTCGGTCATTGGCGCGCACGCAGTGGATCACCACCGGCAAGCGGCGTGCCTTGGCGATCCTCAGCTGGGCGTCGAAGAGGGACCACTGGGCGTCCAGGGTGTCGGCGAAGCGCGCATCGATGCCGCACTCCCCCACCGCCACCGCCTCGGGATGGGCGTCCAGCGCCCGCGCCAGGGCCTCGACATCCCCCTCGGCATGCGCATCCATGAAACAGGGATGCAGGCCCAGGCAGATAGCGACGTCCTCCCGCTCGCCCAGCGCCAGCACATCGGGCCAGCGGGTCCGGGTGGTGCCGGGAACCACGAAATGCCCGACGCCCGCCGCCCGGGCCCGCGCGAACACCGCCTCACGGTCGGCATCGAAGTCAGGTAAATCCAGATGGCAGTGGGCGTCGATCAACATCGGCAGCTTCTCCGCTGGCAGGCTTCGAGTCGCGGCTTTCCCGGCGACAGCCCTTCGCGGAGGCGCTGTGAATCCCTCCCTGGACGCTACCGATGCCATCCCTGGCATAGGACCTCCGCTTCGGGCTATCCCCGGCGCCGCTTGGGGCGGCACCATCCTGCTAGGCGCTCTTAATGCTCTCGGGTCGGCTGGAAGCGGACCTCCGGCCAGCGCTCCTGGGTCATCTGCAGGTTCACACGCGTGGGGGCGATATAGGTCAGGTAGCCACCGCCGTCCAGGGCCAGGTTGGCGCTGGCCTTGCGCTTGAACTCGTCGAGTTTCTTGGCGTCGTCGCAGTAGACCCAGCGGGCGGTCTGGACGTTCACCCCCTCGTAGACGGCGTCGACCTTGTATTCCTCCTTGAGGCGATGGGCCACCACGTCGAACTGCAGGGTGCCCACGGCGCCGAGGATCAGGTCGTTGTTGTCCAGGGGCATGAACACCTGGGTGGCGCCCTCCTCGGAGAGCTGCTGCAGGCCCTTCTGCAGCGCCTTCATCCTCAGCGGATCCTTGAGGCGCACGCGCTTGAACAGCTCCGGGGCGAAGTGCGGGATGCCGGTGAAGCGCATGTCCTCGCCCTGGGTGAAGGTGTCGCCTATCTGGATAGTGCCGTGGTTGTGCAGGCCGATGATGTCGCCGGGCCAGGCCTCCTCGACGTGGGCGCGATCCGAGGCCATGAAGGTCAAGGCATCGGCGATCTTGACGTCCTTGCCGATGCGCACGTGACGCATCTTCATGTTCTTCTCGTACTTGCCCGAGCAGACCCGGAGGAAGGCGATGCGGTCGCGGTGGTTGGGATCCATATTGGCCTGGATCTTGAATACGAAGCCGGTGAAACAGCCGTCCGCGGCCTCGACGCTGCGGGTGTCGGTCTCGCGAGGCTGGGGCGGCGGGGCGTATTCGACGAAGCCGTCGAGCATCTCGCGCACCCCGAAGTTGCCCATGGCGGTGCCGAAGTAGACCGGGGTCAGCTCACCGCGCAGGTAGGCCTCGTGGTCGAATTCGTGTGAGGCGCCGCGCACCAGTTCCACCTCCATCCGCAGCTCCTCGGCCTGCTCATCGCCGAGCACCGCGTCCACCTCGGGGTTGTCGAGTCCCTCGATGCGGCGATCCTCGGGGATGCGGCTGCCCTGGCCCTGGGTGTAGAGGTGGACGGTGTCGTTGTAGAGGTGGTAGACCCCCTTGAAGTGACGCCCCATGCCGATCGGCCAGGTCATGGGCGCACACTGAATGTCGAGCACCTCCTCGACCTCATCCATCACCTCGATGGGATCGCGGATGTCGCGGTCCATCTTGTTGACGAAGGTGAGGATCGGCGTGGTGCGCAGGCGGCACACCTCCATCAGCTTGATGGTCCGCGCCTCGACGCCCTTGGCACCGTCGATCACCATCAACGCCGAGTCCACCGCGGTCAGGGTGCGGTAGGTGTCCTCGGAGAAGTCCTCGTGGCCGGGGGTGTCGAGCAGGTTGACGATACGCCCGCCGTAGGGGAACTGCATCACCGAGGTGGTCACCGAGATGCCGCGCTCCTGCTCCATCTTCATCCAGTCGGAAGTGGCGTGGCGGTCGTCGCGCTTGCTCTTCACCGAGCCGGCCAGCTGGATGGCGTTGCCGAACAGCAGCATCTTCTCGGTGATGGTGGTCTTGCCCGCGTCGGGGTGCGAAATGATCGCGAAGGTCCTGCGCAGCCCGACTTCGCGGGCCAGGGTGGCGTCTGACATCGATGGAGGATTCGTCTTCGTGGCACCGCGAAGGTGCGTGAATGGAGGCCGGAACGGCGATGGCCGGCATTCTACGCCGTCGCGGGAGCGAAATGTAGGGCGTATCATGTCGGCGCAGTGTCGAGGAGTCTCCATGCCCATCACCCAGCCCCTGCCGCTCTCCACCCCCAACCGCAACCTGGTGCGCCTGACCATCGTGCGCGGCATCACCTGGACCGGCTTCCTGGTCGGCATCATCGTCGGCGTCGAGCTGCTGCACTTCGAGCTGGCCGTGGGCGCGGTGATCGGCGTCATCCTGGCCATGGCGCTGATCAACCTGGGTACCTGGTGGCGGCTGGGGCGCTACCGCGCGGTCAACCACGAGGAGTACCTGGCCCACCTGCTGGCCGACGTGGCCGGCCTGACGCTGCTGTTCTACTTCACCGGCGGCGCCAGCAACCCCTTCATCACCTACTACCTGGTACCGGTGACCATCGCCGCCGCCACCCTGCCCTGGCGCTACGCCTGGATCATCGCCGGCACCTCGATGCTCGCCTACTCGGGCCTGATGCTGTTCCACCACCCGGTGCCGCAGTTCGGCCAGGGCCACCAGGCCGGCCTGCCCTTCAACCTGCACGTGCTGGGCATGTGGCTGAACTTCGCGCTCTCGGCGGGCCTGGTGACCTTCTTCATCTACAAGATGGCCCACGCCCTGCGCAGCCGGGAACAGTCGCTGTCGCGCACCCGCGAGGCGGCGCTGCGCAACGAGCAGGTGCTGGCCGTGGCCACCCAGGCCGCCGGCACCGCCCACGAGCTGGGCACGCCGCTCTCCACCATGGCCGTGCTGCTCGCCGAGATGCGCGACGAGGCCAGGGGCAACCCCACGCTCGAGAAGGACCTGTCGCTGCTGCGCCAGCAGGTGGAGACCTGCAAGACGCGCCTGCAGCAGCTGGTGGAGAGCGCCGACCGCCGGCGCATCGGCGAGCCCCAGGTGCGCGACGCCGAGGCCTGGCTGAGATCCCTGGTGCAGCGCTGGCTGGTACTGCGCCCGGACGTCAGTCATCGGCTCGAGGTGGCCGAGCGCCGCGGCCGGCCCTGGCTGTCGGTGGACACCACCCTGGAACAGGCGCTGACCAACCTGCTCAACAACGCCGCCGACGCCAACCCCGACGACATCGTGATCAGCCTCGACTGGCACGACGCCGAGGTGGTCATCGACATCCGCGACCACGGCCCCGGGGTGGCACTGTCCATCGCCGACCAGCTCGGCGAGACCTTCGTCTCCACCAAGAGCAAGGGGCTGGGCATCGGCCTCTTCCTGACCCACGCCACCATCAACCGTTTCGGCGGCGGGGTCAGCCTGTACAATCATCCCGAGGGCGGCACCCTGACCGAAGTGGTCCTGCCGCTCGGCCCGCCCGGGGCCTGAGCCCCGCCGCACGCGAGGACGCCATGCAAGAGACACCCGAACGCCTGCTGATCATCGACGACGACGAGATGTTCTGCCACGTCCTGGACCGCGCCATGGCGCGACGCGGCTTCGAGGTGCTGGTGGCCCATGACGCCCAGCAGGCCCTCTCGCTGGCCCGCCGGCACCGCCCGGCCCTGGCGACCCTGGACCTCAAGCTGGAGAACGAGTCGGGCCTCAAGCTGCTGCCGGAGTTGCTGGAAGCCGTGCCGACCTGCCGGGTGGTGGTGCTGACCGGCTACTCGAGCATCGCCACCGCCGTGGAGGCGATCAAGCTGGGGGCGGTCAACTACCTGTGCAAGCCCGCCGACGCCGACGAGGTGCTGGCCGCCTTCCACAAGGAGGCCGGCGACCCGGAGACCGAGGTGGCCGAGCAGCCGCCCTCCATCAACCGCATCGCCTGGGAGCACATCCAGAAGGTGCTGCAGGAGCACGACGGCAACATCTCGGCCACCGCCCGCGCGCTCGGCATGCACCGCCGCACCCTGCAGCGCAAGCTGCAGAAGCGGCCGGTGCGGCGCTGATCCAAGACGTAAGAAGGAAGAATGAAGAGGGAAGAAGGGATGGTGTTTTTTCTTCCAGCTTCCAGGCGCGTAGCGCCGCTCTTCACTCTTCGAGCGGCGCAGCCGCGTCTTACTGAGCCGTCCACCCCAGGTCGATGTTCCAGCTGGCGCCGGTGACGGCGCCGGCGGCATCCGAGGCCAGGTAGGCGACCAGCTCGGCCACCTCACGGGGCTCGATCAGGCGCTTGACGGCGGCATTCTTGAGCATGATCTGCTCGATCACCTCCTGCTCCGCCATGCCGTGCAGCCTGGCCTGGTCGGCGATCTGGTGGTCCACCAGCGGGGTCTTCACGTAGGCCGGGCAGATGGCGTTGGCGGTGATGCCCTGGGCGCCGCCCTCCAGGGCCGCGGTCTTGGTCAGGCCGATCATGCCGTGCTTGGCGCTGATGTAGGCGGCCTTGCCCGGCGAGGCCACCTGGGCGTGCACCGAGGCGATGTTGACGATGCGCCCCCAGCCATTCTCGCGCATGGACGGCCAGGCCGCCTGGCTGAGCAGGAAGGGCGCGGTGAGCATCAGGTCGAGGATCTGCCGCCACTTGGCCTCGGGGAACTCCTCGATGGGCGCAACGTGCTGGACGCCGGCGTTGTTGACCAGGATGTCCACCCGGCCGAAGCGCTTGAGCGCCTCGGCCACCGCCGCCTTGCATGCCTCGCCATCGGTGAGGTCGGCCTGGAAGAAGGCCGCCCCGGCGCGTTCGGCCACCGCCTGGCCCGCGGGGTTGAAGTCCACCGCCAGGACCTGGTGGCCGAGCTCGCAGAAGTGCTGCACCACCGCCTCGCCGATGCCGCTGCTGGTACCGGTGACCAGGGCGACCCGCGGGGTGGACGTGGCAGAAGCTGTCATGGGCGACTCCTCGTTCGATCTCGTGTCTGTGTCCGGGATGAGGCAACGCCTCCAGCATAAGGCCGGGCTCAGTGTGGCGCTACCTCGCCGGCGTCATGACCCGCTCCATCAGCCGCTGGGCCAGGCGGCTGGCAGCCTGGCGACTCTCCAGGTCGGCGAGGTCGTCGAGCAGCACCAGCCGCCAGCAGCGCTCCGTGTCGCCCAGCGCCACCGCCTCCAGGGGAAAGTCGCCGGCGGGCAGCGAGACCCGACAGCGCCGCCCCGGCTCGGGGCACGGCGCCTGCTCCGCGGCCGGCAGCATCACCAGCCACAGCGAGACCGGCGTGACCAGCGCCCCCACCAGTTGCTCGCCGTGGTCGGGCAGGGAGACCCGCTGGAAGCACAGGGCATCGGCGGCCAGGCGCGGATTGAAGGTCGGCTGCGTCTTGGCCTCGCGGAGGTAGGCGGCGGTCCAGGCCTCGGCGAGGCGGCGCAGGCGGGCATACTGCTCCGGGGTCAGGGCGTGCATGGGGCTCTCCGCCAAATGGCCACCAGTATACCCACCCGGATGCCGGCGGGCAGCCCGCCTGCTAGGCTGTCGAGGCCACGCCCATGGGATCATCAGGGAGACCCCGTCATGACCGACGCCGAACGCCTGCAGCACACCATCGACATCGCCCACGAGGCCGGCACGCTGATCCGCGACGCCCGCCAGGGCCAGGACTTCGGGTACCGCTACAAGCAGGGCCAGGAGCTGGTCACCGATACCGACGTGGCCGTGGATCGGCATATCTCCACACGACTCGACGCACTGTTCCCCGACGAGGCACGGCTCAGCGAAGAGCTGGCCCCGGACCGCAGCGCCCTGGCCAGCGAGGGGCCGCTGTGGGTGGTGGATCCCATCGACGGCACCGTGAACTTCGCCCATGGCCTGCGTCACGTCGCGGTGTCCATCGCCTGGGTGGTGGACGGGCGGATCCGCCTCGGGGTGGTCCATGCGCCCTTCCTCGACGAGACCTTCACCGCCCTGGCCGGCCAGGGGGCCTTCCTGAACGACCAGGCGCTTCACGCCAGCCGCAGCGGCGACCGGGCGCGCAGCCTGGTCGGTACCGGCTTTCCCTATCGCCGCGACAGCCGTCCGCCGCTGATGCGCCGCCTGGCCGCGGTACTCGACCGCTGCCAGGACGTGCGGCGCAACGGCTCGGCCGCCCTGGACCTGTGCGACGTGGCCTGCGGCCGCCTCGATGCCTACTACGAGAGCGTCTCGCCCTGGGACTTCGCCGCCGGCTGGCTGATTGCCCGCGAGGCGGGCGCCCGCACCGGGCACCTCTACCCCTGCCCGGACGGCATCCCCGAGGAGCTCTACGGCGAGAACCTGCTGGCCGCGAGCCCCGGCATCCATGCCGAACTCGCCGACCTGTTGCGCCGCGCCGATGCCGGCGCATTCGAACCGCGCTGAGCGCCACGATAGCGCCAGGCAATGGCCCCCCTCGACCGCGACTATTGGCGCCACACCGGGGGATGCTGCACAATGCGCGGCATTTTCATTCCCCGTTATGTACGCGCCCAGCGCTGAGGAGTTTGCATGTTCGTCGTCATCTTCGGTCGTCCCGGCTGCCCGTTCTGCGTCTTCGCCCGCGACCTCGCCCAGCGGCTCGAGGACGCCGGCGCCATCGAGGGCTTCCGCTATGTCGACATCCAGGCCGAGGGCATCACCAAGGCCGACCTGGAGAAGACCATCGGCAGGCCGGTACGCACGGTGCCGCAGATCTTCGTCGACCAGACGCCCATCGGCGGCTTCAGCGAATTCGACCAGTACGTCCGCGAACACGACCTGCTCGCCGCCGTCGAGGCCCGCTAGCCGCCGTCCGTCCCGGGCCGGGCGTTTCCCGATGGCGGGCAACGAACGTGGTCCGGGCGTTGAAAGGTCTGACCAGCCCGCTGCCTATACTTCCCGCCAGCATCACTCGACAAGGGAAGCGCCACGATGCAGAGGGAAGAGTTCGTCCAGCAGCTGTGGCTGGACTTCATCCACCAGCACCCGGAGATCGGCGGCTTGCGCCTGTGGCCGGTCGACGCGCCCGTGGAGTATCTGGCGCTCGTCACCCTCAACCACGGCGACTACGGCATGGACGCCCTGCTGCCGACCCTCGCCCACTTCGGCTACCGGATCCGCCATCGGCACGCCATGGCCGACCGCGGCCTGCTGGTGACCCTGCTCTCCCCGCCCGAGCCCGGCGCCTGGCTGGTGCTCGGCGAGCTGCAGCTGGGCACCCTGGCCAGGCGCCCCCGCGCCCTGCTCGAGAAGCTGGTGACCCAGGCCCCGCGCGAGGCCCGCCGCGGCCAGAACCTGCTGTGCCGGGGTCGCCCCTGGCCGATGCCCGACTGGGCCACCTTCCAGACGCTGCAGCAGGCCCATCCCCTGGCCGCCCTGCTGGCCGTCAACGGCCCGCGCATGCACCACGTGGGCTACGACTGCCAGCGCCTGGCCACCAGCCTGGACGAACTCGACGAACGCCTGCGCCGGGCCGGCCTGGACGGCAGCCCGGACCGCCAGCGCGGGATCTTTCCGGTCTCGCCCCTGCTCGACCATCGCTACTACCCCACCTGCTCGCGACGCCTGGCCTTCGCCGAGGGCGACGAGCACCGCATCGAGATGGGCGGCCTGGCACTCCTGCAGAAATCGGTCAGCGCCAACCAGGAGCGGGCCGTGGAACTGCTGCTTCCCCACCATACTCGTTGCGAGCTGTCGTGACGCTTTCATCCACAGATTCTGTGGATAACGCTGTGCAATAGGACATCCCACCCGCCTTCCCACGGGCCCTGCCACGGAATGGTCAGAAAATCGTCACCGCCACGAGCGACGCGGCCCGGACGTCGTACGTCCGGGCCGCGTCGGGCGTCGGGTGGCCTGAGGGCTCAGTCGAAGGTCATCTCCGGGACGTGCTCGGGCACCACCAGCTTGCCGGCGGTCTTCTCGACGATCTCCTCCACGGAGACCCCCGGTGCGCGCTCAACCAGGTGGAAGGCGCCGTCCTTGATCTCCAGGTAGGCCAGGTCGGTGAGCACCCGGTTGATGCAGCCGGCACCGGTCAGCGGCAGGTTGCACCTCTCCAGCAGCTTGGACTCGCCGTGCTTGGAGGCGTGGGTCATGGTGCAGATGATGTTCTCGGCGCCGGCCACCAGGTCCATGGCGCCGCCCATGCCCTTGATCAGCTTGCCGGGAATCATCCAGGAGGCGATGTTGCCTTGCTGGTCCACCTCGAAGGCGCCCAGCACGGTCAGGTCCACGTGGCCACCGCGGATCATGGCGAAGGACTCCGCGGAGTCGAAGATCGCCGCCCCCGGGCGGGCGGTCACGGTCTGCTTGCCGGCATTGATCATGTCCGGGTCGACCTCCGCCTCGGTGGGGAAGCGCCCCATGCCCAGCAGGCCGTTCTCGGACTGCAGCATCACGTCGATGCCCTCGGGCACGTAGTTGGCCACCAGGGTGGGGATGCCGATGCCCAGGTTGACGTAGAAGCCGTCCTCGAGTTCGCGCGCCACGCGCATTGCCATCTGTTCGCGAGTGAGTGCCATCTTGTTGCCTCTTGTGTTCGGTGAGAAACGGGGAAGCGGGCGCCTCAGCCCTCGCGCACGGTGCGCTTCTCGATACGCTTCTCGAAGCTGCCCTGGATGATGCGGTCGACGTAGATGCCCGGGGTGTGGATCTGGTCCGGCTGGAGTTCGCCCGGCTCGACGATCTCCTCGACCTCCACCACGGTGATCCTGCCGCAGGCGGCCGCCAGCGGATTGAAGTTCTGGGCGGTGTCGCGGTAGACGACGTTGCCGTAGCGGTCGGCCTTCCAGCCCTTGACGATGGCGAAGTCGGCGTGGAACGCCTCCTCGAGGATGTAGTGGCGACCGTTGAACTCGCGTACCTCCTTGCCCTCGCCGATGGGCGTGCCGTAGCCGGTGGCGGTGTAGAAGGCGGGGATGCCGGCGCCGCCGGCGCGCATCTTCTCGGCCAGGGTGCCCTGGGGGGTGAGGATCACCTCGATCTCCTCGTCGAGCATCTGCTGCTCGAACAGCGCGTTCTCGCCCACGTAGGAGGCGTAGATGCGGCGGATCTGCTTGTCCTCCAGCAGCAGGCCGAGGCCGAAGCCGTCGACGCCGCAGTTGTTGGAGAGCACGGTGAGGTCCTTGACGCCACGGTGCTTGATCTCGGCGATCAGGTTCTCGGGGATGCCGCACAGGCCGAAGCCACCGGCGGCCAGCGTCATGCCGCTCTCGAGGCCGGCCATGGCCTCTTCATAGGAGTGCACGCGTTTATCGAATCCGGACATGGAGCGCCTCGTCTTGTTGTCGATGGGAACCTAGGCCAGTGTTGTGCCTGACGATATATTTGTTAAGTTTGTTTTTTTTATCATTTGATTTATTATTTCTATAAATTGACCCCGGGTGGCCTGCCATGACCCTCAAGCAGCTCCGCGCCTTCCTCGCCGTGGCCCAGACCCTGAGCTTCACCCAGGCCTGCGAGCGCCTGCACCTGTCGCAACCGGCACTGAGCCTGGCGATCAAGGGGCTGGAGGAGAGCCTGGGCGGGCGGCTGCTGATCCGCACCACCCGCAGCGTGCGCCTCACCCCCGAGGGCGAGTCCCTGGTGGCACTGGCCAGGCGCCTGCTGGCCGACTGGGACAATGCCGAGGAGCAGATGCGCCAGCGCTTCACCCTGCAGCTGGGCCGGGTGGCGCTGGCCGCCATGCCCTCCTTCGCCTGCAACCAGCTGCCGTCGGCACTGATGGCCTTCCGCCGCTGCCACCCGCGCATCAAGGTGACGGTCCACGACGTGATCAACGAGCAGGTGATCGACATGGTACGCCGTCGACACGTCGAGCTGGGCATCGCCTTCGAGCCCGCCGCCGGCGAGGGACTGACGTTCACGCCGCTGTTCGAGGACCGCTTCGTGGCGGTGGTGCCCGGCGACTCGCCGCTGGCCGAGAGGAGATCGGTGCGCTGGGCCGAGCTGCTGATGCACGACTTTATCACCCTGCAGCGCCCCTCCATGGTGCGCCTGCTGCTGGAGCAGGAGCTGGCCGCCCAGGGCATCGAGCTGCCGGTGGCCTTCGAGAGTCACCAGCTGGCCACCGTGGGGCGCATGGTGGCCAGCGGCCTGGGGGTCAGCGCGGTGCCCGCCCTGTGTCGCCGGCAGATGCACGAGGTGGGCGGACGCTGCGTGACGCTCATCGACCCGGTGATCGCCCGCCCCGTGGGCGTGCTGAGCCCCGCCGGTCAGGAGCTTTCGGTGGCGGCCCAGGCCCTGCAGGAGGTGCTGGCCGGGACCCTGGTCCCGACGGCAGACCCGCCTGCTACGTTATAGGGAGAACGTCACGAGCGAGCGAGGCAAGAGCATGACCACTCCCCTCTGGCAACCGTCCCCCGAGCGCCGCGAGGCCACCCAGCTGGCCGCCCTGATGCGCGAGCTGGCGGCCGAGACCGGCACCCCCTTCCACGACTACGCCGACCTCCACGCCTGGAGCCTGGACCATCCAGAGGCCTTCTGGTCGCGGGTGTGGGGGCTGGGCGTGATCGGCGAGCCGGGTCAACGCGTGCTGGAGAACCCCGAGGCGATGCCCGGGGCGCGCTGGTTCCCCGAGGCGCGCCTCAACTTCGCCGCCAACCTGCTGCGCCGCCGCGACGACGGCCCGGCGCTGATCGCCTGCGACGAGCGGGGCCGGCGCCAGGCCCTCAGCCACGCCGAGCTCGCCGACCGGGTGTCGCGCCTGGCCCGCGCCCTGCGCGACAGCGGCGTGCAACGCGGCGACCGGGTGGCGGGCCTGGTGCCCAACAGCGAGCACGCCGTGATCGCCATGCTGGCCGCCGCCAGCCTGGGCGCCGTGTGGTCCTCCTGCTCGCCGGACTTCGGCGTCCAGGGGGTGCTCGACCGCTTCGGCCAGATCGAGCCCAGGGTGCTGGTCGCCTGCGACGGCTACCACTGGAATGGCAAGGCCATCGCCCTCCACGAGCGCCTGCGGGAACTCGTCGATGCCCTGCCGGGGCTCGCGCGGCTGGTGCTCTTCCCCTTCCTCGCCCCCGAGGCGGCGCCCGACACCCGCGGCATCGACAAGGCGGTGGCCTGGGACGACGCCCTCGCCGGCGCCGCCGAGCCCCTGGAATTCGTCGAACTGCCCTTCGACCACCCGCTCTACATCCTCTACTCCTCCGGCACCACCGGCCGCCCCAAGTGCATCGTCCACGGCGCCGGCGGCACCCTGTTGCAGCACCTCAAGGAGCACCGCCTGCACTGCGACCTGGGCGAGGGCGACGTACTCTTCTACTACACCACCTGTGGCTGGATGATGTGGAACTGGCTCGTCTCGGGGCTCGCCGCGGGCGCCACCCTGGTGCTCTACGACGGCTCGCCCTTCGCCCCCGACGCGCACAGCCTGTGGCGGATCGCCGAGCGCGAGGGGGTGACCTGCTTCGGCACCAGCGCACGCTACCTCACCGCCTGCGCCAAGGAGGAACTGCAGCCGGGCCGCGACCACGACCTCTCGGCCCTGGACACCCTGCTCTCCACCGGCTCGGCCCTGCCCCATGAGACCTTCGACTACGTCTACCGGGCAATCAAGGAGGACCTGCTGCTGGCCTCCATCTCCGGCGGCACCGACATCGTCTCCTGCTTCGCCCTGGGCTGCCCGATCCGCCCGGTCTACCGCGGCCAGCTGCAGTGCCGGGGCCTGGGCATGGCGGTGGCGGTCCATGACGAGTCGGGCGAGCCGTGCGACGTGGGGGAGAAGGGCGAGCTGGTCTGCACCCGGCCCTTCCCCTGCATGCCGCTGGGGTTCTGGAACGATCCGCAGGGTGAGCGCTACCACGGCGCCTACTTCGCCCGCTTCCCCGGCGTCTGGGCGCATGGCGACTACGCCGAGCTCACCGCCGAGGACGGCCTGATCATCCACGGCCGCGCCGATACGGTGCTCAACCCCGGCGGCGTACGCATCGGCACCGCCGAGATCTACCGCCAAGTGGAGAAGGTCGAGGAGGTACTGGAGTCGCTGTGCATCGGCCAGCAGTGGCAGGACGACGAGCGCGTGGTGCTCTTCGTGCGCCTGCGTGACGGCCTGACCCTCGACGACGCCCTGCGCCGGCGCATCCGCGACACCATCCGCGCGAATGCCAGCCCGCGCCACGTACCGGCGCGAATCGTCCAGGTCCAGGACCTGCCGCGCACCCGCTCCGGCAAGCTGGTGGAACTGGCCGTGCGCAACGTCGTGCACGGCCGCCCGGTGACCAATCCCGAATCGCTGGCCAACCCCGCGGCCCTGGCCGAGTTCGAGGATCTGCCGGAACTCCGCGAATAATCCGTCGCAGTTCCCCGCGGCGAGAGGCGCCGGGGACAGCGTCCGATAGTCCGCTATACGAGGGATAGGGCTATCGCAGTTTCCGACAGCGAGGGGCGCCGGGGACAAGCCGAAGAGGAGGTCCTACGCCAGGGATGGCGTCGGTAGCGCCCAAGGAGGGGTTCACAGCGCCTCCTCGCAGGCTTGTCGCCGGATCAGCCCCGAGCGATGGAAGCTATCTGCGATAGCCCTGATACGAGGGAGGAAGCGCTGGGCAGCCCAAGCGGCATGCAGTAGCATGAGTCGGCCCGCATCCGCGGGTAGGGGCGGACTCATACCATCAGGGGCGCATGAAGGAGGGTGCATGCCGTTGCTCAAGGGGATCGTCAGCATCCTGCTGCTCAGCCTGACCACCCTGCTGTGGGGGATCCCCCTGGTGCTGTTGACCCTGGTCAAGATCGTCACCCCCGGGCGGCGACTGCGTCGGCTGGTGCTGGGCGGCCTCAACGCCGTGGCCCTGAACTGGGTAGGCAGCAACCTCTGGTGGATGCGCCGCTGGCTGCGCCCGCGGCTCGACATCCGGCTTCCCGAGGGCCTGTCTGCCGATCGCTGGTGGCTGGTGCTCGCCAACCATCGCAGCTGGACCGACATCTTCCTGCTGTTCCTGGCCCTGCATCGGCGGATTCCCATGCCCCACTTCTTCGTCAAGCGCCAGCTGATCTGGGTACCCATCGTCGGGCTCGCCTTCTGGGCCATGGAGTTCCCCATGTTGCGGCGCCTGACCCGCGAGCAGCGCGAGCGCCATCCGCAACTGGCCCGCCGCGACCGGGAGGCCACCGAGCGCATGTGCCGCCACGCCCGGGAGCGCCCCATCGCCATCTACAACTTCGTCGAGGGCACCCGCTTCACCCCGGCCAAGCATGCCGCCCAGGCCTCCCCCTACCGCCACCTGCTGCGCCCACGCGCCGGCGGCATCGCCCAGGTGGTCGGCCTGCTCGGCAGCCGCCTCGACGGCATCCTCGACGTCACCCTCTACTACGACGTCCCCTCCCCCAGCTTCTGGCGCTTCCTGAGTGGCCGCGAGGGCACCATGCACCTGGAGGCGCGCCGCCTGCCGGTGCCGGCCTGGATGCTCGAGGGCGACTATCACGATGACGACGACTACAAGGAACGCTTCCACTCATGGCTGAACGCCCTGTGGCAGGAAAAGGACGCCTACCTCTCGCGCTACTGATCCTGGTGTCGCTGCTCGTCACCGGCTGTGCCTCCCGCTCCGGCGGGGAAACCGAACGCGACACGGCCGCCGCGGGCGGCGGCTGGGTCGTCGTGCAACGCGGCGACACCCTGGGGCGGATCGCCCGACGCGGCGGCATTCCCCTGGAACGCCTGCAGCGCTTCAACCCCGGCGTCGACCCCCGGGGCCTGGCCGTGGGTCAGCGCCTGCTGATGCCCAGCCAGCGCGAACGCGCACCCTCCGGCGGTCCCTATCGCTACCAGGTGCGGCCGGGCGATACCTACTCGAGCATCGCCCGGCGCTTCGCGACCCGCCCGGCACGCATCCAGGCCGCCAATCCCGGTATCGAACCCACGCAACTGCGAGTCGGCCAGCTGATCGGCGTGCCGCTGGCCGGCGTGAATGCCTCGGCCAGCGGTGCAAGCGCCTCGTCGAGCCCTCCCGCAAGCCCCGCGCCTCCGGACGGCTCGGGCGCCAGCCGCCCCGATCCGGGCGACCCGCCCGCCTCGGCCCGGGGCTGGTCCTGGCCCCTGGAGGACTACCGCGTGGTACGCGCCTACGGCACCGATGGCCGCGGCACCCTGCAGCCCATGCTGCTGGCCACCGACGCCGGGGCCCGCGCCCGGGCGGTGGCCGACGGCGAGGTGCGCTTCGCCGGCAGCATGCGCCAACTGGGGCGGGTGGTCATCGTGCACCACGCCGACAACCTGCAGAGCGTCTACGCCCTGTGCGACGGCCTGGTGGTGAAGGACGGCGAGCGCGTCGCCCGCGGCACACCGCTGTGCGAGGTGGGCTACAGCAACGCCACCGAGCGCCACGACCTGCTCTTCGACCTGCGCCGGGGCGGCAAGCCGCTCGACCCCAGGCGCGTGCTGCGCTGAGGCCGCCGCTGACATCGTCCCTTAACGACGGTGTCGTCGGACTGTCATGCCGTGTCGGCATCCTCGTGTCTGGAAAGGGGCCACCGACGAGGACGTCATGCGCATCTGTCTGGTCAGCGAGACCTGGGCGCCGGAGATCAACGGCGTCGCCCACACCCTGGGGCACCTGAGCCGGGAACTCGAACCCCGGGGGCACCGCCTGCAACTGGTGCGTCCGCGTCCCAGCGGCGGTGGACACAGCCCGGGCGTCGAGGCCGAACTGCAGGTCCCGGGCTTCTCCATGCCGGGGTATCGAGAGGTCCGGCTGGGCCTGCCCGCCGGTCGCGCCATCCGCCAGCTGTGGCGGCGCCAGCGTCCGGACGTGGTCTACCTGGCCACCCAGGGGCCGCTGGGCTGGTCGGCCCTGGGCGCGGCGCGGCGCCTGGCGATCCCGGTGGTGGCCGGCTGGCACACCAACTTCGACCACTACTGTCGCGACTACGGCGTGGCCTGGCTGGCCGCGCTGGTCACGCGGCGCCTGCGCACCTTCCACAACCGCTGCACGACCACCCTGGTGCCCACCCATGCCCAGGCCCGGGCGCTCGCCGGGCACGGCTTCGCCAATCTGCGCCTGATGGCCCGCGGCATCGACGGCGAACGTTTCGCGCCGCGCCATCGCGACGCCACCCTGCGCCGCGACTGGGGCGCCGACGACCATACCCCGGTGGCGCTCTACGTGGGTCGCCTGGCCCCGGAGAAGAACCTCGACCTGCTGCGCGACACCTGCCTGGCCATGCAGGCGTCGCGACCCGACATGCGCATCGTGATCGTCGGCGACGGCCCGGGTCGGCGCCAGCTGGAACGCAGCCTGCCCGACGCGCGCTTCACCGGCTTCATCTCCCCGGACGCGCTGGCGCGCCACTACGCCAGTGCCGAACTCTTCCTCTTCCCCTCGGTATCGGAGACCTGGGGCAACGTGGTGCTCGAGGCCATGGCCAGCGGCCTCGGGGTGGTGGCCTTCCGCCACGCCGCCGGCGCCGAGCTGATCGACCATGATCGCACGGGGCTCGCCCTCGCCGTGGGCGACGCGGCCGGCTTCCGCGAGGCGGCGGTCACCCTCTGCCAGCAGCCCGCCCGCTATGCTCGGCTGGGCCGCGCCGCCCGCGAGCGCGCCCTGCGCTACACCTGGCCGGCCATCGCCGATGACTTCCTGTCCGCCCTGACCCACGCCCGGGAGGCCTACCATGAAGCCACGCGCCCCTGCCGTGTTTGACCGCCTGGACCTGCTGGAATGGCAGCTCTGCCGTCGCATCGGCCGCTACAACCTCTACCGGCCCTGGCTGGCCATCCTGCGCCTGGCCAGCCGGCTCGGCGACTGGCCGGTCTGGGTGCTGCTGATCGCCTGCCAGCCGTTGCTGCACGGCCCGGCGGGCTGGCCGCGGCTGCTGCAGTATGCCCTGACCGCCCTGCTGGCCATCGTTGTCTATCGGCTGGTCAAGACTCGCCTGTGCCGCGAGCGCCCCTTCATCACCTTCGTCGGCAACGTCGATTGCCGGGAACCCGCGCGCGACCGCTACAGCTTCCCCAGCGGCCACACCATGCACGCCGTGATGTTCTGCGTACTCGCAACGGCCCACTCGCCCTGGCTGCTGCCGCTGCTGGTGCCCCTCTCCTTGCTGATCGCCGTCTCGCGGGTCGCCCTGGGCCTGCACTACCTGAGCGACGTCCTGGCCGGGGCCGTGATCGGACTGGGGTTCGCCCACGCCAGCCTGGCGCTGGCCGGCTGAGCCGGGGCCTGGCATCCTGGCCGGGATGACCACGCCACTGCTCGACGACCCGCCCCTGTGGCTCGCGACGCCCCTGCTGGGCGAGCCCCATGCCCGCCGCCTGCTCGAACGGCTCGACGCCGAACTCGACTGGCGGCGCCCCCGCCTGCGGCTGTACGGGCGCGAGCACCCCGTTCCCCGAAGCCAGGTATGGATGGGCGACCCCGAGGCCCGCTATCGCTACTCGGGACAGGCCTTCGTTCCCGAGCCCTGGCATCCGGCGGTGCGCGACCTGCGGGATGCGGTGACGGCTCGCCTGGAGGCAGCGGGGCAGCCGGGCCGCTTCAACGGCGTGCTGCTCAATCGCTACGCCGACGGCCGCGAGCGCATGGGCTGGCACAGCGACGACGAGCCGGAGCTGGGGCCCGACCCGCTGATCGCCAGCGTCTCCCTCGGCGCCGAGCGCCCGCTACGCTTCCGCTGGAAGGATGGCCAGGCCGAGCCGTTCAATGTCTGGCTGCCCCACGACAGCCTGCTGGTGATGGGGCCGGGGACCCAGCGCCGCCTCCAGCATGCCCTGCTGCCGCGCCGCCTGCCGGGGCTGCGCATCAGCCTCACCTTCCGCCTGGTGCTGGCGTCACGCTGAGCGCATCGCCTCGCAGGCAGGTGGCGCCCGCCGCCCCCGAGCACGGGCCACGTCGATGCTTCCAGGCCCCCGGCCTCCAGGGCCATCGGGGACTCCTCGCCGATACTTGCGGGCACCGCCAGGCTGTGCCATACCTGTTACGGAAGGGATTTATCATGATAAATAACGACGCAGTCTCCTAGCCGCCCTCGCCGACGAATGACAACTCCACGAGCCCAAAGGAGAGGCATGATGACTTCACCCTATACCCAGGCCCGCCGGTGGCTGCTGCCCACCCTGGCCGGCGCGGCCCTGGGGGCCGCCGGCACGCTCCACGCCCAGACACCCCCCGAGGTACTGGTGGTCGGCCAGATCGCCGAGCCCAAGGCCCTCGACCCCGCCCAGGTCACCGCGGTCAACGATTTCCGCATCATGATGAACCTCTACGACGGCCTGGTGCGCTACACCGACGGCAGCCTCGAGGTGGAACCCGCCCTGGCCAGCGACTGGACCATCAGCGACGACGGCACCGTCTACACCTTCACCCTGCGCGACGACGTCAGCTTCCACGACGGCAGCGCCTTCGACGCCGAGGCGGTGGTGTTCAACTTCGAGCGCATGCTCGACGAGGCGCATCCCTACCATGACACCGGCCCCTTCCCGCTGGCCTTCTTCTTCGACGCCATCGAGGAAGTCGAGGCCACCGGCGAGCACGAGGTGACCTTCACGCTCGAGGAGCCCTATGCGCCCTTCCTCTCCAACCTCGCCTACCCCACCGGGCTGATCGTCTCGCCGGCCGCGGTGGAGGAACACGGCGAGGAGATCGGTCGCCACCCCTCCGGCACCGGCCCCTTCCGGTTCGAGGAGTGGGAGAGCAACCGCCGCGTGGTGGTGACCCGCAACCCCGACTACTGGGACGGGGCCCCCGAACTCGAGGCCGTGGTCTTTCGCCCGATCACCGATGCCAACACCCGGGTCTCGGAGATGCTCGCCGGGGGCATCGACCTGATGGTCGAGGTGCCACCCGACAACGTCGCGATGTTCGCCGAGGATCCCATGTTCGAGGTCCACGAGCAGGCCGGACCTCATCTGTGGTTCCTGATCCTCAACATGCGCGAAGGCCCCTTCACCGACCCACGCATGCGCCAGGCGATCAACTACGCCATCGACAAGCAGGCGCTGGTCGAGGACGTCCTGCAGGGCACCGCCGAGGTCGCCGCCGGCCCCATTCCACCGGCCTTCGAATGGGCCTACAACGCGGAGCTGGAGCCCTATCCCCACGCCCCGGAGCGGGCCCGCGAGCTGATCGCCGAGGCCGGCCACGAAGGCGCCGAATTGACCTTCTACGTCACCGATGGCGGCTCCGGGATGCTCGACCCCATCCCCATGGGGGCCGCCATCCAGGCCGACCTGGCCGAGGTCGGCCTGGACGTGTCGATCGAGACCTACGAATGGAACACCTTCCTCGACCGGGTGAACCCGGGACTCGAGGGCAAGGCCGACATGGCCCAGATGGCGTGGATGACCAATGATCCGGACACCCTGCCCTTCCTGGCGCTGCGCACCGACGCCATGCCCGATCAGGGCGGCTTCAACTCCGGCTACTACAGCAATGCCGAGGTCGACGAACTCCTCGAGCAGGCCCGACGCAGCACGGACCAGGCGGAGCGTGCCGAGCTCTACCGGCGCATGCAGGTCATCGTCCACGAGGAGGCGCCCTGGGCCTTCGTCGCCAACTGGAAGCAGAACGCCGTGACGACCGCCGATGTGGAAGGCTTCCGCCTGCAGCCCTCCTTCTTCCTGCTCCTGCACGACGTCGCCAAGCGCTGATCCCGGGCCCGGGGAGGGCGATTCGCCTTCCCCGGCATCGTCCCGTCCGCCGCCGGAGCCGCCGTCATGACCCGCTATGCCCTGCGTCGCCTGCTGATGACCATCCCGGTGCTGCTTGGCCTGTCGGTCATCGTCTTCCTGATCATGTCGCTGATTCCCGGCGACCCGGCCCAGGCGATCCTGGGCTCCTACGCCACGCCCGAGAATCTCGAGCGGCTGCGGGCCGACCTGGGACTCGACCTGCCACTGCCCCAGCAGTACCTGGTCTGGCTGGGCAACATCCTGCAGGGGGACCTCGGCCGCTCCTTCACCCTCAACCGTCCGGTGCTCGACGAGGTACTGGAGCGCTTCGGGGCGACCCTGATCCTCGCCGGCACCTCCCTGGTGCTCTGCGTCCTGGTCGGGGTCGCCGCCGGCATCGTCTCGGCGGTGCGCCAGTACGGCTGGTCGGATCGTTTGATCACCCTGCTGGTGCTGATCGGCATCTCGGTGCCGGCCTTCTGGCTGGGCATGCTGATGATCATGACCTTCGCGGTGGGCCTGCGCTGGTTCCCGGCCAGCGGCATGACGGCGGCCTATGGCGGTGGCGGCTGGCTCGACATCCTCCACCACCTGGTGCTGCCGGCCATCGCCCTGGCGGTGGTGGCCGCGGGGGTCATCGCGCGCCTGACACGCTCCAACATGCTCGAGGTGCTGCGCCAGGACTACATCCGCACCGCCCGGGCCAAGGGCCTCGACGAGGGGCGGGTGGTGCTGCGCCACGCCTTCAAGGTCGCCCTGGTCAACCTCATCCCGGTGATCGGCGTCCAGGCCGGCTTCGTCATCGGCGGCGCCGTCTACATCGAGACCGTGTTCCAGTGGCCCGGTATCGGCCGCATGCTGGTCAACGCCATCTCGACCCGCGACATCCTGCTGGTCCAGGGCGGCGTGCTGGTCGTCGCCGCCAGCTACGTGTTCTTCAACCTCTGCGCCGACCTGCTCCAGCACTGGCTCGACCCGAGGATCAAGGCATGATGGCCTTCCTCAGGCTGCTCGCCCGCAACCGCCTGGCGGCCTTCGGCGGCATCGTGCTGCTGCTGTTGCTGCTGCTGGCGCTGATCACGCCCTGGCTGCCGCTGCTCGACCCCGACGTCACCGACCCGGCCAACCGTCTCCAGACGCCCTTCAGCGCAGGTCACCCGCTGGGCACCGACGCCCTGGGCCGCGACATCCTCTCCCGGCTGCTGTGGGGCACCCGCGTCAGCCTGGCGGTGGGCATCGCCGCCTCCCTGGTGGCCGCCCTGGTCGGCTCGCTGATCGGCATCGTCGCCGGCTACTTCGGCGGGCGCACCGACAACCTGCTGATGCGGGGCATCGACATGCTGATGGCCTTCCCCTACATCCTGCTGGCCCTGGCCATCGTCGCGGTGCTGGGCCCGGGGCTGATGAATGCCCTCTATGCCATCGCCATCGTCAACATCCCCTTCTTCGCCCGCAATATCCGAGGCGTCACGGTGGGCATCGCCCACCGGGAGTTCATCGATGCCGCCCGCCTCTCCGGCAAGGGTAACCTGCGCATCCTCTCCAGCGAGATCCTCCCCAACGTCCTGCCCATCATCGTGGTCACCCTCTCCACCACCGTGGGCTGGATGATCCTGGAGACCGCCGGACTCAGCTTCCTGGGCCTGGGTGCCCAGCCGCCCCAGGCAGACCTCGGCTCGATGCTCGGCGAGGGCCGGCGCATGATGATCAACGCCCCCCATGTGGCCATGCTGCCCGGCCTGGCCATCTTCATCCTGGTGATGAGCATCAACCTGCTGGGCGACGGGGTGCGGGATGCCCTCGACCCACGCCTGAAGTCAGGGGCCCTCTCCCGGCCGGCGCCCATCACCCGGATCCGGCGCGGGGCAGCGCCCCCCGGGGACGGACGGCAGGGCCGGGCCGATGGCCTGCTGGCGGTGGACGACCTGCGCACCGACTTCGAGGTGGGCCGCACCACCTACCACGCCGTCAATGGGGTGAGCTTCGCCATCGGGGCCAACGAGTGCCTGGGCCTGGTCGGCGAGTCGGGGTCGGGCAAGTCGGTGACCGCCCTGTCATTGATGGGCCTGGTTGCATCGCCCCCGGGGGTCATCACCGGCGGCCGGGTGTGGCTCGGGGGACGCGACCTGCTCGCCCTCCCGCCCCGCGGCATCCGCCGCCTGCGCGGGCGTGAGGTGGCCTATGTGTTCCAGGACCCGCTCTCGACCCTGCACCCGCTGATCCGGGTCGGCGACCAGCTCGTCGAGGCCATTCGCCAGCATCAGCCCCTGTCGCGGCCGGCGGCCCGGGAGCTGGCCGTCAGCCTGCTCGACCGGGTGCGCATCCCCAATGCACAGCGTCGCGCCGACCAGTATCCCCACGAGCTCTCCGGCGGCATGCGCCAGCGGGTCGGCATCGCCATGGCCCTGGCCAATGATCCGGAACTGATCATCGCCGACGAACCGACGACGGCGCTTGACGTCACCGTCCAGGCGCAGATCCTCGCCCTCATCCAGCGCCTGCGCACGGAGAAGGGCACCTCGGTGCTGTTCATCACCCATGACTTCGGCGTGGTCTCCCAGATCTGCGACCGGGTCGCGGTGATGTACGCCGGCCGCATCGTCGAGATCGGTCCCACGGCGGAGATCCTCGAGACGCCTCGCCACCCCTACACCCGTCGCCTGATCGACTGCGTGCCCCGGCTGGGCGAGCCGGACAACGAGCCCGAGGCCATTCCCGGCCTGCCACCGGCGGCCGATGCCCTGCCACGGGGCTGCGCCTTCGCCGACCGCTGCGACCTGGTCGAGCCCGCCTGCCGGCAGGGCGAGATCGAACTGATCGCCACCGATGCCGAGCGCCGGGTGCGCTGCATCAAGCCGCTGGGCATCCCCACTGCCGCCTCCCAGGGAGAGTCCCGATGACCGCGCCCCTCCTCGAGATCCGTGGCCTGACCCGCACCTTCGGCGGCGGCCGCCGCTGGTTTGGTCCCCAGCGTCCCGGCGTGCAGGCGGTGCAGGGCATCGATCTGGACGTGCTGCGGGGCGAGACGCTGGGCATCGTCGGCGAATCGGGCTGTGGCAAGTCGACCCTGGCGCGCCTGCTGGTGGGCCTGGACGCCCCCACCGCCGGCAGTATCCGCTATGCCGGCGAGGACCTCCAGGCGCTGCGCCGGCGTGACCGCCATGCCCTGTCACGCCGCATCCAGTACGTCTTCCAGGATCCCCTGAGCTCGCTCAACCCGCGCCGCCGCATCCGCGACATCCTGGCGGCACCGCTGCGCCACCTGCGCGGCATGCGCGGCCAGGGGCTGGAGCGGCGCCTGGGGGAGCTGCTGGAGGTCGTCAACCTGCGCCCGGAGTTCATCGACCGCTACCCCCACGAGTTCTCCGGCGGCCAGGCCCAGCGCATCGGCATCGCCCGCGCCCTGGCGGCGGAACCGGAGCTGCTGGTACTCGACGAACCCGTCTCGGCGCTGGATGTGTCCGTGCAGGCACAGGTGTTGAAGCTGCTGCGCCGCCTCAAGGCGGAATTCGACCTCACCTACCTGTTCATCAGCCACGACCTCTCGGTGGTCGAGACCATCAGCGACCGGATCGCCGTGATGTACTTCGGCCGGGTGATCGAACAGGCTCCGGCGCGCGCCCTGTTCCGGACGCCCGCCCATCCCTACACCCGCCTGCTGCTGGGCAGCGCTCCGGTCCCGGGCGGTCCTGCCATCCAGGCGGAATCGGGCGATGCCGAGCTACCCGATCCCCTGGCGCCACCGCCGGGCTGCGCCTTCGCGCCCCGCTGCCCCCGCGCCCGGGCGCACTGCCGGGGGGCGCCGCCGCCCCTCGATCCGCTGAGCGGGCGGGAACGGCATGCCGCGGCCTGCTACTACCCGGTGGAGGGCGCCTGGCAACGCCAGGCACCCCCGCCGCCCTAGCCAGTCCCTCGAGGTCGACGCGGCCAGGCAGCACAATCCGGAAGTGACCCGCTCAGCGGGCCGGATCGTCGAGCCACAACGCGACCAGCCGGGCCAGGGCCTCGAGGGAGTCACGATGCACGCGCTCCCAGCCGTGGGAAGCGTCGGCGCCGAAGCAGGCCAGGGCGTTGCGCACGTCGGCACCGGCCCGGGCGGCCGAGTCGCCGTCGCACGAGTAGTACGGGAAGCAGTCGGTGGCGAAGGGGATGGCATGCTCGCGGCACAGCGCCAGCAGCCGGCGGGTCGGGAGCGGATGCAGGGGCCCCAGGGAATCCATCATGGCGATGGTGACGCCGCGCAGGCAGACGTTCTGCCCCTCTCCCTGGGCGGCGATGTCCAGGTTGAGGATCTCCCGGATGCCCTCGAACATCGGCCGGGTGAGCCCTAGGCCCAGCTCCTCGGCACAGGAGAACAGCAACCGGGTATCGCGTGGCTGCGCACCCGCCTCCAGCGCCGCCAGCACACAGGCGATCGCCGCCTTGTTGTCCAGGTGGCGGGCATTGATGAAGCCGGTGTCGGTCACCGCGATCCCGGGGTCGACGCTGACCAGGCTGCCCACGCCGATGCCGAGCGCCGCGAGTTCCACCGGGGCGGTCTCGACCAGGTCCAGGCGCAGGGCGACATGCTCCCAGTCGCTGGGCTGGGCATCGACCGCCTCGTTGAAGACGTGTCCCGAGGCCTTGTCCGGCAGCAGGGTGCCCAAGGCGGCGACTTCGCCCTGCCAGTCGTGGACCCGCACCCGCGCCCCGGGGGCGAAGCGGGCGTTCCAGTTGCCGACGGGGCGCACGCCCAGGCGGCCATCGGGGAACCGGCGCACCACCATGGCGGCCAGGGTATCCAGGTGGGCGGTGAGCGCCCGGCTCGGACGATCGCCGGGGCACTGGGCGATCAGGTCGCCCCGCGCGGTGCGCATGACTTCCAGGCCTTGAGCCTCGAGCCTGGGCGTCAGCCAGTCCGCCAGCGCCTCGCCATGCAGCGAGGGCGACGGGATCGCCAGCATCGCCTCCAGCTGCTGGATCAGGGACTGCGTATCGATGCGGTACATGCCCCTCCCTCCGTGGGAACGCCGTCAGCCACGATGATAACCCGGCGTGACGAACGGCAGCTTGCCGACGGTCATGGGCAGGCGCTTGCCGCGCACCTCGGCGAACACCCGGGTGCCGATCTCGGCCTGCTCGATGGCCACATAGCCCATCGCGACCGGCTGGCCGACGGTGGGCCCGAAACCACCGGAGGTGACACGGCCGATGGGGTTGCCGTCGGCATCGAACAGCTCGGCGCCCTCGCGTACCGGGGCGCGTCCCTCGCCCAGCAGGCCGACCCGCTTGCGCCGGTGGTCCTTCTTCTCCACCTGGTGGAGGACCAGGTCGGCGCCGGGAAAGCCGCCGGCACGCTCGCCGCCGCGGCGCCGCGACTTGCCGATGGCCCAGATCAGCGAGGCTTCCACCGGCGTGGTGGTGGTATCGATGTCGTGACCATAGAGGCACAGGCCCGCCTCCAGGCGCAGGGAGTCGCGGGCGCCCAGGCCGATCGCCGCCACCTCGGGCTCCTCGAGCAAGCGGCGCGCCAGGGCCTCGCTGCGCTCGGCCGGTACCGAGATCTCGAAGCCATCCTCGCCAGTGTAGCCGCTACGGCTGATCCACACTTCGATCCCATCGAGGGTGAACTTGCCGTGCTGCATAAAGACCAGCTCGCAGGCCTCGGGACAGAGTCGCGCCATCACCTCGGCCGTCCGGGGCCCCTGCAGGGCCAGCAGGCCACGGTCCAGCTCCTCGATCCGATGTCCCTCGCCCAGGCCGCGGCGCAGGTGGGCGCCGTCCTGGGCCCGGCACGCCGCATTGACCACCAGATAGAGATGATCGCCGGCGTTGACCACCATCAGGTCGTCGAGGATTCCGCCCTCCTCGCTGGTGAACAGCGCATAGCGCTGCATGCCCTCGGCAAGCCCGAGGAGATCGGCCGGCACCAGGGTCTCCAGAGCCTCGGCGGGCCGCGGGCCGCGCAGCAGCAGCTGGCCCATATGGGACACATCGAACAGGCCGCAGGCGGCCCGGGTGTGCTCGTGCTCCTTCTTGACCCCGAGTGGGTACTGGACCGGCATCGCGTAGCCCGCGAAGGGCACCATCTTCGCCCCCAGCTCGTGGTGGAGGGAATGGAGGGGAGTCTGCTTGAGTTCGCTCATGTCGTCGTCGCTCATGGTAACGAGGCCAGCAACGACGAGAGGTGCCCACGGGGGCACCTCTCGACGGGCGGTCAGCCTCAGGACTTGTCGTGGTCCAGCTCCTCGCCCGGCAGGATCTCCTTGCCTTCGAAGTAGTCGCGGGTCAGCTTGAACACCACCGGCGACAGCAACGCCAGGGCGATCAGGTTGGGAATGGCCATCATGGCGTTGAAGACGCTGGCGAGCAGCCACACGAAACCGAGCGGCAATACCGAGCCGGCGAAGATCGCCAGGATGTAGATCACCCGATAGTACTTGATGGCCCCCACCCCGAACAGGAACTCGAAGCACTTCTCGCCGTAGAAGGCCCAGCCCAGGATGGTGGTGAAGGCAAACACCGCCAGGGCGAAGGAGACCACATATTGGCCGACCCCGGGCAACGCATCGTTGAAGGCCAGGGAGGTCAGGGAGGCCCCGGTCTCGCCGGAGGTCCAGGTGGTGGTCAGGATGGCCAGGGCGGTGATGGAACACACCACGATGGTGTCGATGAAGGTGCCCAGCATGGCGATCAGGCCCTGGCGAACCGGGTTCCTGGTCTGGGCGGCGGCGTGGGCGATAGGCGCACTGCCCAGGCCCGCCTCGTTGGAGAAGACGCCGCGCGCCACGCCGAACTGGATCGCCTTGGCCACCGCCGCACCGGCGAAGCCGCCTGCCGCCGAGATCGGGGTGAAGGCATGCCCGAAGATCAGGCCCAGGGCGCTGCCTACCTGGTCGGCGTTGATGATCAGCACCAGCAGGCCGCAGCCGATGTAGGCGACGGCCATGATCGGCACCAGTTTCCCGGCCACCTTGGCGATACGCTTGATGCCGCCGAGAATCACCATGCCGGCCAGCACCATGATCACCAGGCCGGTGATCCAGTGCGGCAGATTGATGGACTGGCCGAGGCCGTCGGCCACGGAGTTGGACTGCACGGTGTTGCCGATGCCGAAGGCCGCCACGGCGCCGAACAGCGCGAAGGCGCCGCCCAGCCAGCCCCACTTCTTGCCGAGGCCGTTGCGGATGTAGTACATGGGGCCGCCGACGTGGTCGCCGGCCTCGTCGACCTGGCGATAGCGCACCGCCAGCACGGCCTCGGCGAACTTGGTGGCCATGCCCACCAGGGCGGTGATCCACATCCAGAACACCGCCCCGGGCCCACCGAGGAAGATGGCGGTCGCCACCCCGGCGATGTTGCCGGTGCCGATGGTGGCCGACAGCGAGGTCATCAGGGCGTTGAAAGGCGATACCTCACCCTCGCCTTCTTCGCCCTTGGCGGTGGTACGGCCCTGCCACAGCAGCTTGAACCCCATGCCCAGCTTGCGGATCGGCAACAGCTTGAGGCCGGCCTGCAGGTAGAGGCCAACGCCGAGCAACAGGACCAGCATGAGCGGGCCCCAGACGACCCCTTCGATGGCTGACAATAGATTGGTCAAGGTTTCCACGTGAATCTCCCTATGCGGTTGTTGTTATGCACTGCCGAGTACCGGGAACGCCCAGGCGATCTTGTTGCCTACTGGCGCGACCGGCGAGGTTTCGGCAGCGCAGACCCGCGTAACATAGCGGAATCCGTGCCCGATGCACCACCCGGACGAACGACGCAGAATCAACCCGGATGGCGGGAAAGGAAATTTGTTTCCTATACGAAACCTGCCGGCCTGCCGGCCAGCTCGACTATTGCCAGCATAGACGCCGTGCCAGAGGGCGTCGCGCCCATCGGTCGGGAGTCGGCGGTGAGCCGCCGTCCAGGCCCGCGGGCATCCCGCGGCTCCCCGTCCCACCAACGGCGACGCCCATGGCCACTGCGCGGCCCGCAGGCTGGACGTCTCGGGGATCGCGGGCCACCCTGAGAGGCGGGCGGGCCGCCGGACTCGCCAAACGCCGCCAATGGCGGTAGCATTCGCGCTATCCCGAAAACCATTTTCTTATAGGAAATTCCGATGAGTTCAATTCCCGCCAACCTGCGTTACGCCGAAAGCCATGAATGGGTGCTGGACAATGGTGACGGCACCGTGACCATCGGCATCACCGACCATGCCCAGGAGGCCCTGGGCGACGTGGTCTTCGTCGAGCTGCCCGAGGTGGGCCGTGCCCTCGAGCTCAAGGAGGAGTTCGGCGTGATCGAGTCGGTCAAGGCCGCTTCCGATCTCTACGCCCCGGTGGCCGGCGAGATCCTCGAGGTCAACGAGGCACTGGAGGACGCCCCGGAGACGGTCAACGACTCCCCCTATGAGGAGGGCTGGATCATGAAGGTGCGTCTCGACGACGCCGCCCAGCTCGACGACCTGCTCGACGCCGACGGCTACCAGGCCGTGGCCGACGCCGACGACTGACGTCGCCCCGGCGTTTCCCGCTTCGCCCCCGGCTTCCGGGCCGGGGTGCCTCCGTTCACCGATCCGTGTCGTCCACGACCGGTCCCGATCAATCGACAGGATGCCCCATGGCTCTCGACACTCGCCGCCTGGCCGACCTGGCCGCCCACGATGCCTTCATCCAACGCCATAACGGTCCCCGCGAGGAGGACGTGTCGGCCATGTTGGCCAGCCTCGACGCGGAGAGCCTGGAAGCGCTGATCGAGCGTACCGTGCCGGCGGACATCCGCCTGGGGCGTGGGCTCGACCTGGATCCGCCTCGCAGCGAAGCAGAGGCCCTCGACTACCTCAAGCGCCTCGCCGCCCAGAACCGCGCCTACCGGAGCTATCTCGGCCAGGGCTACCACGGCACCCACCTGCCCACGGTGATCCAGCGCAACGTCCTGGAGAACCCCGGCTGGTACACCGCCTATACGCCCTACCAGCCGGAGATCGCCCAGGGACGCCTGGAGGGCCTCCTCAACTTCCAGCAGATGGTCATGGACCTGACCGGCATGGAGCTGGCCAATGCCTCCCTGCTCGACGAGGCCACCGCCGCCGCCGAGGCCATGGCCCTGTGCCGGCGGGCCAACAAGAAGGCCAGGAGCGATGTCTTCTTCGTCGCCGACGATGTGCTGCCCCAGACCCTGGACGTGGTGCGCACCCGCGCCGCCTACTTCGGCTTCGAGCTGGTGGTGGCCCCGGCCGACCAGCTCCCCCGGACCGAGGCCTTCGGCGCCCTGCTGCAGTACCCGGGCGAGAGCGGCCGGGTGCGCGACCTGGCCCCGCTGATCGCCGGCGCCCGCGAGCGCGGCGTCATGACCTGCGTGGCCGCCGACCTCATGGGCCTGGTGCTGCTCACCGAGCCCGGGGCCCTGGGCGCCGACATCGTGGTCGGCAGCTCCCAGCGCTTCGGCGTACCCATGGGCTACGGCGGCCCCCACGCCGCCTTCTTCGCCACCACCGACAAGCTCAAGCGCTCGATCCCCGGGCGCATCATCGGCGTCTCCCGGGATGGGCGTGGCAACCCGGCGCTGCGCATGGCCATGCAGACCCGCGAGCAGCACATCCGCCGCGAGAAGGCCACCTCCAACATCTGCACCGCCCAGGCGCTGCTGGCCAACATCGCCGGCTTCTATGCCGTCTACCACGGTGCCGAGGGCCTGCGCACCATCGCCGGTCGCATCCATCGCCTGGCCACCATCCTGGCCCTGGGCCTCCGGGAGAAGGGCGTGCGGCTGGCCCACGACAGCTGGTTCGACACCCTGCGCCTGACCGGCATCGATGCCGGCAAGATCCATGGCCGCGCCCTGACCCAGCAGATCAACCTGCGCTACTTCGCGGGGGGCGACGTGGGGGTGGCGCTGGACGAGACCACCACCGCCCACGACCTGGACGTGCTGTTCGACGTGCTGCTCGGCGAGGAGCACGGCCTCTCGGTGCGCGAGCTCGACGAACGGGTCGTCGCCGAGGGCGTTTCCGGCATCCCCGCGGCCTGCCGGCGCGAGAGCGACTTCCTGACCCACCCGACCTTCAAGCGCTATCGCAGCGAGACCGAGATGCTGCGCTACCTCAAGCGCCTGGAGAACAAGGACCTCTCGCTGACCCATGCAATGATCCCGCTGGGTTCCTGCACCATGAAGCTCAACGCCACCAGCGAGATGATTCCCATCACCTGGCCGGAGTTCGCCGAGGTGCACCCCTTCGTGCCCCAGGACCAGGTGGCCGGCTACCGGCAGATGATCGACGAGCTGGCCGCCTTCCTGGTGGAGCTCACCGGCTACGACCACATCTCCATGCAGCCCAACTCCGGCGCCCAAGGCGAGTACGCCGGCCTGGTGGCGATCCGCCGCTACCAGGCGTCCATCGGCGAGGGCCACCGCGACGTCTGCCTGATCCCCAGTTCCGCCCACGGCACCAACCCCGCCTCCGCGGCCATGGTGGGCATGAGGGTGGTGGTCGTGGAGTGCGACGCCCAGGGCAACATCGACACCGACGACCTGAGCGCCAAGGCCGAGCGACACCACGATGACCTCTCGGCGATCATGATCACCTATCCCTCGACCCATGGCGTCTTCGAGACCAATGTGCGCGAGGTGTGCGCCATCGTGCACGAGCACGGCGGCCAGGTGTACGTGGACGGCGCCAACATGAACGCCCAGGTGGGCCTGGCCCGTCCCGGCGACTTCGGCGGCGACGTCAGCCACCTCAACCTGCACAAGACCTTCTGCATCCCCCATGGCGGCGGTGGCCCGGGTATGGGCCCCATCGGCGTCAAGGCGCACCTGGCGCCCTTCGTCTCCAACCATGTGGTGACCCCGATCGGCGGCGTGAATCCCGACTGCGGGGCGGTGGCGGCCGCCCCCTTCGGCAGCGCGGCGATCCTGCCGATCTCCTGGGCCTACATCAAGATGATGGGCGCCGCCGGCCTGAGGCGTGCCACCGAACTGGCGATCCTCAACGCCAACTACGTCGCCGCGCGCCTCGCCGCGCATTACCCGGTGCTCTACCGGGGCGAGAACGGCACCGTGGCCCACGAGTGCATCATCGACATCCGGCCGCTCAAGGCCGCCTCGGGCATCAGCGAGGAGGACATCGCCAAGCGCCTGATGGACTACGGCTTCCATGCCCCGACCATGTCCTTCCCGGTGCCCGGCACCCTGATGATCGAGCCCACCGAGTCGGAGTCGCGCTACGAGATCGACCGCTTCTGCGACGCCATGATCGCCATCCGCGAGGAGATCGCCCGCGTGGAGCGCGGCGACTGGCCGGCGGACGACAACCCCCTGGTCAACGCTCCGCACACCATGGCCGACCTGATGGACGAGAACTGGCGGCGCCCCTACTCCCGCGAGCTCGGCGCCTTCCCCACCGAGGCGGTCAAGGCGGCCAAGTACTGGCCCGCGGTGAACCGGGTCGACAACGTCTTCGGCGACCGCCAACTGGTCTGTTCCTGCCCGAGCATCGACGAGTATCGCGACTGAAGCGCCGACGCCTCAGTCGGCGCGCAGCGGATCACCGTAGCCGTGCAGCGCCTGACGGCGCTGCTCGCGGAAGTCCTCCAGCAGGCGAATGTAGCGGCGCGGCATCTCGGCGCCGCGACGCTGCACCAGGTGCAGACTCTCGTGGACCGCCACCGGCAGGTCCAGCGCCTTCACCTGCCGCTGCCAGGGCGAGGTCTCCAGTACCGGTCGTGACACCACCGTGAAACCCAGGCCACGCGCCACCGCATCCAGCACCATGCCCACCTCGTTGGTGAACCCCTGGCGCCGGAAATGGCTCATGGAGCGGAACTCCCCGGGGAAGTTGCCGCGCAACAAGGCGCTGGCGTGGTTGAGGCCGTCGAAATAGCTGACGAAGCCGATCCCCATCAGGTCGGTCAGGCCGGCGCCGGCGAAGTCCGCGGGCACCACCAGGCACAACGGCTCGCGGTGCCAGGGCGCCACCTCCAGGTCGGGGTGACGCACCGGGTCGGTGACGATGCCCAGGTCGTAGCGACCGGCCAGCACGTCCTGGGCGATCTCGTGGTTGAAGGCGAAGCTGTAGCTCACCGTCAGCCCCGGATGCATCTGCTGCTGCCCCAGCAGGAAGGGGTAGAGCATCGCCCCGACACTGCCAGGTGAGGCCAGGCGGCAATCGCCCGAGTAGGTGGAATCGGCGTCCAGGGAGTGGCGGAACTGCTCGTGCTCGGCGAACAGCTTCAGGGCGTAGTCGTAGGCGCGGCGCCCCGCCTCGGTCAGCGTGAAGCGCCGCCCGTGGCGCTCCAGCAGCGGCCTGTCCAGGTACTGCTCCAGCTTGCGCACGTGCTGACTGACGCCGGGCTGGGTCATCTCCAGGCGGCGTGCCGTCCGGGTGAAGCTTCCCGTCTCGACCAGGGTGATGAAGGTACGGAAATACAGGGCATTGAACATGGCAAGGCGGCCGTCGCGGACGGAGCCCCATACTAGCACCCCACCGGCCGCAGGCGTGATAGCATCGGCCTGAGAACCGGACGCCAAGGACGCTCCCATGCCCGACACCATCTCCAGCATCATTTCCCCGGAAGGAAGCCTCGAGATCCTCTCCCAGCACGAGGTGAGTCGCCTGCACGACACCTCGAAGGCGGGCCTGCACGACCTGCTGCGCCGCTGCGCCCTGGCGGTGCTCAACTGCGGCTCGCCCATCGACGACAGCCTGGCACTGCTCGAGGCCTACGCGGACTTCGACATCGAGGTGATCCCCCAGGACCGCGGAATCCGTCTCAAGCTCACCAATGCCCCCGCCGAGGCCTTCGTCGACGGCAAGATGATCCGCGGCATCCGCGAGCACCTCTCCTCGGTGCTGCGCGATATCGTCTACGTCTACAACGAGATCCAAGGCCACCAGCGTTTCGACCTGACCACCGCCGAGGGCACCACCAATGCGGTGTTCCACATCCTGCGCAAGGCCGGCACGCTCAAGCCGGGCCGCGACCCCAGCCTGGTGGTGTGCTGGGGCGGCCACTCCATCTCCCGGGAAGAGTACGAGTACAGCAAGGACGTGGGCTACCACCTGGGACTGCGCGAACTGGACATCTGCACCGGCTGTGGCCCCGGCGCCATGAAGGGCCCCATGAAGGGGGCCAACGTGGCCCACGCCAAGCAGCGACGCCGCCAGGGACGCTACCTGGGCGTCTCCGAGCCAGGGATCATCGCCGCCGAGGCGCCCAACCCCATCGTCAACGAGCTGGTGGTGATGCCCGACATCGAGAAGCGCCTGGAGGCCTTCGTGCGCCTCGGCCACGGCATCATCGTCTTCCCCGGCGGCGTGGGTACCGCCGAGGAGATCCTCTACCTGCTCGGCATCCTGCTGCACCCGGGCAATGCCGACATGCAGCTGCCGGTGATTCTCACCGGGCCGGCCGACAGCGCCGACTACTTCAAGCGTATCGATGAGTTCCTGGTCTACACCCTCGGCGAGGAGGTCCGCCGCCTGTACCGGATCATCGTCGACGACCCCACCGAGGTGGCCCGCACCATGCGCCAGGGCGTCGACGGCGTGACCGCCTATCGCCGGGCTCGCCAGGACGCCTTCTATTTCAACTGGCGGCTGACCATCGATCGCGACTTCCAGGAACCCTTCGCCCCCACCCATCAGGCCATGGCCTCGCTGGCCCTGGATCACCGAGAGCCGGTCCATGTGCTGGCGGCCAACCTGCGTCGCGCCTTCTCTGGGATCGTCGCCGGCAACGTCAAGGAGCAGGGCATCCGCGCCATCAAGGCCCACGGCCCCTTCCGCCTGCACGCCGAGGCGGAACTGATGGCGCGCCTGGACGACCTGCTGACCTCCTTCGTGGCCCAGGGCCGCATGAAGCTCACCGGCGAATACGAGCCCTGCTATACGCTGGGCTAACGCCGAGCGCCGCAGGAGGATAGCCACTTCCTCGGAGGCGTGGCGTGCAGGAGGCCAATTCATTGGGCGATTGGAGGCCGCAGGCCACCCGGCGGGGTACGTCAACGCCAGCATTCCCGCCGGGCGCCTGACGGCGCCAGTCGCGCAGCGGAGCTGCCCTCCTACGTGGCGGCAGGCGTCCCAGGAAGCAAAAGGCGCTAGCCAAGGGGGGCCTTGGGGCTTGCTCCTTGAAGCTTGTAACTGACCGAGTTCAGCGAGGAACCTTCACCCATAGCCACAGCGCATGCAGCAGCAGCCCCAGGGTGGTGGCGTGGGAGATCAGCAGCTCCCAGCCGATGAAGTCGGTGAACAGCGCATGCCAGGCACCCATGCCGACCAGGCCGGCGACCAGGCAGGCCCCCAGGCGTCCCAGCAGGCGCGGCAGCCGGGCCCGGGCCTCGGCGGCCAGCAACCGCCACTGCAGGCTGGCGACGACGAGCACCGCGACCAGGGCCATCAGGATCAGGTTGAGCCGGGTGCCGTGGCCGCCCACCAGATAGCGAGGCACGGTCGCCAGCATCAGCAGCGCCAGTCCCAGCAGCAGGCTGAGCCGCTCGGGGGTCGGCCGGGCGCCCACCTCAGGCCACCTTCAACTGCTGGGACTCGATCCACTCCTCGACCCAGGGCAGGGCCTCATCGTCCGCCATGAAGGTCTCCATGGCGTCCACTTCCAGGCGCTCGCCCAGGCGCTGGGCGCCCTGCTCCTCCAGCAGCCGGTCCAGTTGGCGACCGGCGCCGCAGAAGGTATCGCCGTAGGAGCTGTCGCCCAGGGCGATCAGGCCGTAGCGCAGCGAGGCGAGCCCGGGACTCTGCTCCTCGATGGCGCGGGCGAAGGGCACGAAGTTGCCCGGGAAGTCACCGCTGCCGGTCGTGGAGACGCAGAACAGCGCCAGGTCGGTGGGCGAATCGGTCAGGTCTTCCAGGGTGGGCTGGTCGAAGATGGCGACCTCGTAGCCGGCCTCCTCGAACACGGGCTTGACCTGCTCGGCGACGTCCAGGGCGCCGCCGTACATGGTTCCGACGAAGATCTTGAGCATGGGCATGTCACGGATTTACCTGAGAATTCTACTCGGATACTAACATGTCCCGCGCCTCCGGCGCATCCGCGGCGCCTTCGGGCCATCGCAGATCGCCATGGCCCTCGACGATTCGCCGCCCCCCCTGCGCGTCCGGCCGGGGCCCCGTATAATGCCCGGGTTTCCCCTGTACGGAGGGCATCATGCAGCAGACCTTCGAGGCCTGGATCACCCCGCTGATGATCGGCGGCCTGATCCTCTTCATGGGCTTCATCATCTGGGACCTGGCGAAGAAGTCCAACGCCGGCCGCTTCGGCACCATCATGCTGTTCATCGTGCTGGGCGCCGGTATGCTCGGCTATGTCCTCAAGGTGGTCATCACCTGGATGCTGGAGAACGGCGGCGGGGTCTAGGCCGCTCACGCAAGAGGCCACCCCGACGGGTGGCCTCTTGCGCGATGGCGGCAGCGCTCAGTGGGATTCGCCGCGATAGCCTTCCACCTGAGTCTTGAGCTTCTGCCCCGGCCGGAAGGTCACTACCCGTCGTGCCGAGATGGGGATCTCTTCCCCCGTCTTGGGGTTACGACCGGGCCGTTCGCGCTTGTCGCGCAGATCGAAGTTACCGAATCCGGAGAGCTTCACCTGCTCGTTCTCGCGCAGGCAGGCACGAATCTCCTCGAAGAAGGCCTCCACCATGGACTTGGCCTCGCGCTTGGAGAGGCCGAGCTCGGCGTGCAGATGCTCGGCCAGCTCCGCCTTGGTCAATGCACCCATCTTCATTCCCTCGTCTGGGGGCGGGATGATGGTCGACGCCTGCCCGGTCGCTTGCAGGGCGTCACCCACGCAGCTCGGCGCCCAGGTGCTGACGGGACTCGCCGACGATGGCATCGACCAACTCGTTGATTTCCTCGTCATTAAGCGTGCGCGATGGATGCTGCCAGGTCAAGCCCAGGGCCACGCTCTTGCGCCCTTCCGGCACCCCCTTGCCGCGGTAGACGTCGAACAGGTGGCTCTCCACCAGCCACTCCCCGGCCCGGCCGCGGATGGTGTCCAGCAGGGCCTGCACGGGCAGGTCCTCATCCACCAGGAAGGCCAGGTCGCGACGCACCTCGGGGAAGCGCGACAACGGGGTGAAGGCCGGCACTTGTCCCTGGGTCAGGGCATCCAGGCGCACCTCGAAGAGCACCGCATCGACCCTGAGCCCCAGCTCGGCACGCACCGCAGGGTGCAGGGTGCCGATCCAGCCGGCCTCCTCGCCACGGTGCAGGATGCGCGCGCACTGCCCCGGATGCAGTGCCGGGTGCTCGGCGGGCTCGAAGCGCCAGGCAGCGGCCTCGCCGCCCATTGCCAGCAGGCTTTCCAGGTCGCCCTTGAGGTCGAAGAAGTCCACCTCCTCCTGGCTTCCCGCCCAGCCTTCGGGCTCTCGAGTGCCGCAGACCAGGGCGCCGAGCATCGGCACCTGGCTGAGGTCATCGAGCTCGCCGCGGAACACCAGGCCGGTCTCGAACAGGCGCACCCGGGTCTGCTGGCGGTTGAGGTTGTACTCGAGCGCCCGCACCAGGCCCGGGAAGAGGCTGGCACGCATCACCGAGAGGTCGCTGGAGATGGGGTTGGCGAGTGCCGGCGACACCGCCTCGGGCAGCAGCGCCTGCTGCAGCTCGGGGGACACGAAGCTGTAGGTCACCGCCTCCTGGTAGCCGCGGGCGACCATCTGGCGACGCAACCGGGCCAGCGGTGTGCGTGCCTCACGGTCGGGGCGCAGCGCCAGGCGTGCCGCCGGACGACGCACCGGCAGGCGGTTGTAACCGTGGATGCGCGCCACCTCCTCGATGAGGTCCTCCTCGATGGCGATATCGAAGCGCCAGCTGGGGGCCAGGGCGCTCCAGCCATCGGCACGGCCCTCCACCACCATGCCCAGCCGCTCGAGGATCTCGACCACCTCCTCGGTGGGCAGCGCCTTGCCCAGCGCCTGCTCGAGGCGTGCCGCACGCAGCGGGACACGCCGCTCGGAAGGCAACTGCTCGCGACTCGCCACCTCCACCAGGGGACCGGGTTCACCGCCGACGATCTCCAGCAGCAGTGCCGTGGCACGCTCGGTGGCCTGACGGGTCAGCTCGAAGTCGACGCCGCGCTCGAAGCGGTGGGAGGCGTCGGTGTGCAGGCCGTAGGTGCGCGCCTGGCCCGCCACGGCCAGGGGCGTGAAGAAGGCCGACTCGAGGAAGATGTCGCGGGTCTCGGCACTCACGCCCGAATGCTCGCCGCCCATCACCCCGGCGATGGCCAGCGGGCCACGCTCGTCGGCGATCACCAGGGTCGCGGCATCCAGGCGCACTTCCTGGCCGTCGAGCAGCACCAGCCGCTCCCCTTCCCTCGCCAGGCGCACGATCACCGCTCCCTGGAGGTTGGCTCGATCGAAGGCGTGCAGGGGCTGGCCGAGCTCCAGCATCACGTAGTTGGTGACATCGACCACCGGGTCGATGGCGCGGATGCCACCGCGACGCAGGCGCTCGACCATCCACAGCGGCGTCTCGGCGGCCACGTCGACCCCCTTGATCAGCCGGCCGATGTAGCGCGGGCAGCGCGACGGATCCTCGACCCGCACCGGGAAGGTCTCGTCATGGGTGGCGGCCACCGGCGCCAGGGCGGGGCCCTCCACCGGCAGGCGGTTGAGCACGCCCACCTCGCGGGCCAGCCCCTTCACGCTCAGGCAGTCGCCGCGGTTGGGGGTCAGGTCCACCTCGATGGCGTGGTCGTCGAGCCCCAGCCAGTCGCGGAAGCCCTCCCCCAGCGGGGCAGTCGCCGGCAGCTCCATGATGCCCGGCGAGGTCTCCTCCTCGAGCCCCAGCTCGGAGGCGGAGCAGATCATGCCGCGCGATTCCACGCCGCGCAGCTTGGCCTTCCTGATCTTGAAGTCGCCGGGCAGCACGGCACCGACCCGGGCGAAGGGCACCCTCTGCCCCACCGCCACGTTGGGTGCGCCGCACACCACCTGGGGCGTCTCGCCGGAGCCGTCGTCGACGCGGCAGACGCTGAGCTTGTCGGCATCCGGATGCTGGCGCTTCTCGACCACCTCGGCCACCACCACGCCCTCGAAGGCGGCCGCCACCGGCTCCACGGCATCCACTTCCAGGCCGGCCATGGTGATCTGGTCGGCCAGCGCCTGGGTCGCCAGCGCCGGGGAGACCCAGTCGCGCAGCCACTGTTCGGAAAATTTCATGACAAATCCTGTGTTCAGCTTATCCGGTGGACGATCAGTCGAACTGGCGCAGGAAGCGCAGGTCGTTGTCGAAGAACAGCCGCAGGTCGTTGACCCCGTAGCGCAGCATGGCCAGGCGCTCCGCGCCCATGCCGAAGGCGAAGCCCTTGTAGCGCTCGCTGTCGATGCCGGAGTGGTGGAACACCTCGGGGTGCACCATCCCGCAGCCCATCACCTCCAGCCAGCCACTGTGGCCACACACCCGGCAGCCGTCGCCGTTGCACATCACGCACTGGATGTCCACCTCGGCCGAGGGCTCGGTGAAGGGGAAGTAGGAGGGACGGAAACGCACCGAGAGGTCTTCGCGCTCGAAGAAGGCGTGCAGGAAGTCCTCGATGGTGCCCTTGAGGTCGGCGAAGCTGACATCCTCGTCCACCAGCAGCCCCTCCACCTGGTGGAACATGGGGGTATGGGTCAGGTCCGAATCGCTGCGGTAGACGCGGCCCGGGCAGACGATGCGAATCGGCGGCTCGCTCGCCTTCATGGTGCGCACCTGCACCGGCGAGGTGTGGGTGCGCAGCAGCCGGGTGGCGTCGAAGTAGAAGGTGTCGGCCATGCCCCGGGCGGGGTGATGGGCCGGGATGTTGAGCGCCTCGAAGTTGTGGTAATCGTCTTCGATCTCCGGGCCCACCGCCACGTCGTAGCCGATGCGCGTGAACAGGCCCTCGATGCGTTCCAGGGTACGAGTCACCGGGTGCAGCCCCCCGCTCGGCTGGCCGCGCCCGGGCAGGGTCACGTCGAGGCGCTCCTCGGCCAGACGCGCCTCCAGGGCCGCCTTCTCCAGTTGGGCCTTGCGTGCCTCCAACTCACCGGCGAGCTCCTGCTTGGCCTGGTTGATGCGTTCGCCGGCGGACGGGCGCTCGGCGGGTGGCAGCTTGCCGAGGCCCTTGAGCAGTGCGGTGATCTCGCCCTTCTTGCCGAGATAGCGCACGCGAAGCTCGTCCAGGGCCGGGATGGTGTCGGCGGCCTGGATCGCCTGGCGGGCCTCGGTGACCAGGGTAGGAAGGTGGTCCATCCGTTGCGCTCCGAATTCGATGCTCCAAAAAAAACAGGGGAAGAGCGGCTGCTCTTCCCCTGCGGCGTCAGCGGTCGGCCGGCATGTACCGGACGACCGGGATCGACGCTGTCACTTACTGGGCAGCCTTGGCCTTCTCGACGATGGCCGCGAAGGCCGCCTTCTCGTTCACGGCCAGGTCCGCCAGGACCTTGCGGTCGATCTCGATACCGGCCTTCTTCAGGCCGCCGACGAAACGGCTGTAGGACAGGCCGTGCTGACGGGCGCCGGCGTTGATGCGCTGGATCCACAGGGCGCGGAACTGGCGCTTGCGCTGGCGACGGTCGCGATAGGCGTACTGGCCGGCCTTGATGACGGCCTGCTTGGCAACGCGGAAGACGCGACTGCGGGCACCGTAGTAGCCCTTGGCCTGCTTGAGGATCTTCTTGTGACGGCGACGGGCGACGACGCCCCGCTTGACACGTGTCATGGCTTACTCCTGACGAAAGTGGGTTCTACCAAGGGTTCAGAGGTTGGGCAGCATCCGCTGGATGAGCTGCTTGTCGGCGTCGTGGATCTGCTTCATCCCACGCAGCTGACGCTTACGCTTGGTGGACTTCTTGGTCAGGATATGGCTGCGGAACGACTGCTTGTGCTTGAAGCCGTTGGCCGTCTTCTTGAAGCGCTTGGCAGCACCGCTGTTGCTCTTGATCTTCGGCATGAGGAAAACTCCGCTCGAGGTTGTTAAGAAAACCCGGGGCCGGCGACGGGGATCACCCCGTCGCCCGTTTGACTGGCCGCCGGATCACTTCTTCTTGGGGGCAATGATCATGATCATCTGGCGCCCTTCCATCTTGGGGAAGGACTCCACGGTGCCGATCTCCTCGAGATCGGTGGCGATCCGCTCCATCAGCTTGCGGCCGATGTCCTGGTGCGCCATCTCGCGACCGCGGAAACGCAGTGTGACCTTGCCCTTGTCGCCACCTTCGAGGAAACGCGTCAGGTTCCTGAGCTTGACCTGATAGTCGCCCTCGTCGGTGCCAGGCCGGAACTTGACTTCCTTGACCTGGATCTGCTTCTGCTTCTTCTTCTGTGCCGCCTTCTGCTTCTTCTGCTCGAAGACGAACTTGCCGTAGTCCATGATCTTGCAGACCACGGGGTCGGCGTTGCTGATCTGCACGAGATCCATACCGGCAGCCTCGGCACGCTCCAGCGCCTCACTGGTGGGCACGATGCCCAACTGCTCGCCGTCGCTGTCGATCAGGCGTACCTGATCCTCGGTAATGCGCTCGTTCATCGGGGGACGCCGATCCTGGGGGCGTCCACGCTGGTTGCTACGCTTGATGTTCCGTCTCCTTAGGCAATTGACGAATGTCTTCCGCCGAGTTCGGCACTCAGACGCTCGACGAGGGCATCCACCGTCAGAGTGCCGAGATCCTCGCCGCTGCGCGTGCGCACGGCCACCGAATCGGCTTCGACTTCCTTATCTCCCACCACCAGGAGATAGGGAACCTTCTGCAACGTATGCTCGCGGATTTTAAAGCCGATCTTCTCGTTCCTCAAGTCCGCCTTGACGCGCAGGCCGATTTTCTGCAACCGCCCCTCGAGCGCCAGGGCGTAATCGCGCTGCGCATCGGTGATGTTGAGGATCGCCGCCTGCTGGGGAGCGAGCCACAGCGGCATGGCCCCGGCGTAGTGCTCGATGAGGATGCCGAGGAAGCGCTCGAAGGAGCCGAGGATCGCCCGGTGCAGCATCACCGGCGTCTTGCGGGCGCCATCCTCGTCGACGAACTGGGCCCCCAGCCGCCCCGGCAGGTTGAAATCCAGCTGTAGGGTACCACACTGCCAGACCCGATTGAGGCAGTCGCGCAGGGCGAACTCGATCTTGGGGCCGTAGAAGGCGCCCTCCCCCGGCTGCAGCTCCCAATCGAGGCCGGTGGCGTTCAGCGCCGCCTCCAGGCCCGCCTCGGCACGATCCCACATCGCCGGGTCCCCCATCAGTTCACCGTCGGGGCGGGTGGAGAGCTTGAGCTCCACGTCGTCGAAGCCGAGGTCGCGGTAGACCTGCATGGTCAGGGCGATGAAGGCCTCGGCCTCGGCCTGGATCTGGCCTTCGGCGCAGAAGATATGGGCGTCGTCCTGGGTGAAGCCGCGCACCCGCATCAGGCCGTGCAGGGCGCCGGATGGCTCGTTGCGGTGGCAGCTGCCGAATTCGGCGAGGCGCAGCGGCAGGTCGCGGTAGCTCTTCAGCCCCTGGTTGAACACCTGGACGTGGCAGGGACAGTTCATCGGCTTGACCGCGTAGTCGCGCTTCTCCGACTCGGTGGTGAACATCATCTCGCTGTAGTGGCCCCAGTGGCCGGACTTCTTCCACAGCGACAGGTCGACGATCTGCGGCGTCTTGATCTCCTGGTAGCCGTTCTCGATCTGCACCCGGCGCATGTACTGCTCCAGCGCCTGGTACAGGGTCCAGCCGTTGGGGTGCCAGAACACCATGCCCGGCGCCTCCTCCTGGAGGTGGAAGAGATCCATCTTCTTGGCCAGCTTGCGATGGTCGCGCTTCTCGGCCTCCTCGAGGCGCTGCAGGTAGGCCTTGAGCTGCTTCTTGTCGGACCAGGCGGTGCCGTAGATACGGGTCAGCATCGGCTTGCTGGCATCGCCGCGCCAGTAGGCACCGGCCAGCTTGGTGAGCTTGAACGCCTTCAGGTGTCGGGTATTGGGCACATGGGGGCCCCGACACATGTCGACGTACTCCTCATGGTGATAGAGGCGGATCGTCTCGCCCTCGGGAATCTCGCGGACGATCTCCTGCTTGTAGGGCTCGTCGCGGTGCAGGAAGGTGAGCATGGCCTGGTCGCGGTCGACGTACTCGCGCACCACGTCATAGCCGGCCTCGATCAGCTGCTTCATGCGCTTCTCGATGGCCTCGAGATCCTCCGGGGTCACCGAGCGACCGAAGTCGATGTCGTAATAGAAGCCGTCGTCGATGACCGGACCGATGGCCATCTTGGCGTCGGGATAGAGTTGCTTGACGGCATGGCCGATCAGGTGGGCGCAGGAGTGGCGGATCACTTCCAGCCCCTCGGGGTCCTTGGCGGTGAGGATCGCCACCTCGGCGTCGCGGTCGATGACGTCGGCGGCGTCCACCGCCACACCGTCGATCTTGCCGGCCACGCACGCCTTGGCCAGGCCGGGGCCAATCTCCTCGGCCAGTTGCATCACGCTGAGCGGTTCGTCGAAGCTTCTCTGGCTGCCGTCGGGCAGGGTCACGATGGGCATGCAGGGGTCCTTTGGCGCAGTGGTGGCCCATACGAAAGACCACATGTCGCATTGAACGGGGAATGGAGAACGGAATCCGCCCGCTTTCCGGCCATCGCCAGGCATCGCGCATGGCGATGGTGGCGAGACGGTGCCGGCCCGTAGCGGAAACGCCGTACCATAGCAAAGCGCCGGCGAGGGCGCCATCCCGCAGACGCGACAGGGGCGCCCGGAGGCGCCCCTTGGGATCGGGACCGGCGTCCCGATGAGTCGCGCGTCAGTGCCGATTACTGGCTGCTGATCTCCACGCGACGGTTCTGGGCACGCCCGGCATCGGTGTCGTTGGTGGCGACCGGACGCTCCTCGCCATAGCCCACGGTGCGCATGCGATTAGCGGCGACGCCCTGGCTCTGCAGGTAGCTCGCCACGGAATCGGCGCGGTCCTGGGAAAGCTCCAGGTTATACTCGTTGGAGCCGACGGAGTCGGTGTGACCGGCGATGGTCACGCGAACCTCGGGGTTGTTGTTGAGGGTATCGGCGACGCTATTCAGCTCGCCCTCGGCCCCCGGACGCAGCTCGGCGGAGTCGAATGCGAAGGTGACGTCGCTCTGCAGGGTCACCGGCTCGAACTCGGGCTCGGGCTCGGGCTCGGGCTCCGGCATCGGCTCGGGCTCGGGTTGCGGCTCCGGGGTGCGATCGGCGCACAGCAGCGCCCCGATAGCGGCACCGGTACCGGCGCCGATGCCGATGCCCTCATCTTGGTCGGACTCGCCGCTGGTGGCGTAGCCGATGCCACCGCCGATCAGGCCACCGGCGATGCCGCATACCACGGGCTGTTGATACCAGGGACGATCGGAAGAGGGGTCAGTGTTGGGGGTGGCGCAGCCAGCCAGGCCGACCACCAGAGCAGAACCGAGCAGCAAGCCAGTCGTGGACTTGTTCATTTTCAAACTCCTTCTCTTTTCTTTCTTACGCTCCAGGGTAGGCAACCGCTTCTCCGCCTCCCGGGGATCCCGACGATCGAAGATGCGTCCCGTCCTGCAACCGCGGCGGCGTGCCCAGCTTACGATGGATGCCCCATCCCTCGGCGGCCATCCAGGGCACGGGGCCAAGCTTGCAGTAGCCGGGCCCATCTTTCAATCGTCATGTGCTGACATTAGCAGAATAACGGCCATGTCGCACAGCGTTCGATATCGCGTCAGTGGAGGCTGGCCGGCCAGTCGCGACGGAATGCCAGCACGGCTCGCGCCGCTTCCAGCACCGCCGGGCGCAGTTCATCCTCCACCGCCAGGCGCTCCTTGTCTTCCCGGAAGCGCTCCTTGGGGCTCAGCGCCAGGCGTGCCGAATGGGTATGCAGGTGGTGGGTTCGGGCATGCACCGTGCCGAAGGCGCGGAAGCTGTCGCGCTCCATCAGGCGTGGATCGAGGATCTCCAGCAGCGTCTTGCAGCGCCACGCCCCTTCGGTGACGTCGACCTGTTCCTGAAGCAGGGCCGAGGCCACCAGCTCGAGGTTCTCCAGGCAATTGTCGTGGGCGCGACGCTGCTCTTCCTCGCGGAAGGCACGACGCCGACGGACCTCTCGCCACAGGGTGGCGGCATAGGCACCCAGGCCGGCGATGATCGCCAGGCCCAGGCCGACGAGGATCAGGGCAGTGGTGGTGCTCATCAGGGTTCGGCACTCGCATCGGATCAAGGGAACGGGACGACATTCTACCCGCCAGGCGACATGCACCCCAAACCCTCGATGGCATACGGCCCTCGTCATCGGCAGAGGCGATGACGCTCTGGATACCGGATCGCCGGACTCAGCCCGCCAGCATCCAGGCCGCGGCGTAGTGATCGAGCAGCAGCACGCCGAACAGGCCCAGGATATAGCGGATGGAGAACCAGAAGGCCGCCAGGGGCGCCCCCGGGTCCCGGCCTCGCCACACCTTGAAGTTCCAGAACATGAAGCGGGCATTCAGCGCCATGACCCCGACCAGGTAGACGGCGCCGCTCATGCCGATGGTGAAGGGCAGCAGGGTCACCGCCACGGTGAGCCAGCCATACAGCCAGACCTGCAGCCGGGTGAAGGCCGAACCATGGGTAACCGGCAGCATCGGCACCCCGGCCCGGGCGTAGTCGTCGCGCTTATGCAGCGCCAGGGCCCAGAAGTGCGGCGGCGTCCAGGCGAAGATGATCAGCACCAGCAGCAGTGGCTCGGGCCCCACCTGGCCGGTCACCGCGGTCCAGCCGAGCAGCGGAGGCGCGGCCCCGGCGACACCGCCGATCACGATGTTCTGCGGCGTAGCATGCTTGAGGAAGGCGGTATAGACCAGCGCGTAGCCGATCAACGACCCCAGGGTCAGCCAGGCCGTCAGGGCGTTGACCTGCCACAGCAGCAGGCCGATGCCGGCCACCGAGAGCAGCGTGGCCCAGGCCAGCGCCACGGCATTGGGCATGCGCCGCGACGCCAGCGGTCGCCGCGAGGTCCGCAGCATCATGGCATCCAGGCGTCGGTCCACCACATGGTTGAAGGCGGCCGCCCCACTGGCCGCCAGGCCGATCCCGGCCAGGCCGTAGAACACCGCCGCCAGGGACGGCAGCACCGGACGCGCCAGGGCCATGCCGACCAGGGCGCACACCAGCATCACCACCACCACCCGCGGCTTGCCAAGGGTCACCAGGTCCCGCCAGCCCCAACGGGCCGTCTCGGTGACACGGACCTCTGTCGTCACGGCGTCAGACATGCGCCCACTCCTTCTGCGTCGGTGTCCGGGATTGTGTCGAATCATGCACGGGGGCGTTGCGCCAGGCCCAGGCGGCCAGCGCCAGCGTGACCGCCAGCGCCACGGCACCGGCGGTGTGCAGCAGAGCCAGCCACAGCGGCAGCCACAGCAGCACGTTGGCGATACCGATGCCCAGCTGAAGCCCGTAGGCCGTCAGCAGGGCGCCGAGCCAGGGGCGCAGCCGTGCCTCCCGCCAGTGACGCACCGCCAGCACCAGCAGCACCAGCCCCAGGGCCAGGGCGCCCAGACGGTGTCCGACCTGGATGGCGGCACGGGCATCGGCATGCAACTGGCCGTGGAGGTAGTTCGGCCCCACGCCCTGGGTCAGGTGGAAGCCCTCGCTCCAGTCCATGGTCGGCCACCACTGGCCGTTGCAGGTGGGGAATCCCTGGCAGGCGATCCCCGCGTAGTTGCTGGAGACCCAGCCGCCCAGCGCCAGTTGCAGCACCAGCAGGGCCGCGGCCAGGCCCCAGAGCGGGGTCAAGCGGCGCCCCGGCGGGGCCACCCCGCCCAGGGTCAGGCGCCCGGTGCTGCAGCGGCGCAGACGCAGATGCAGCCACAGGAACATCAGCATCACGCTCAGCCCCCCCAGCAGGTGCAGGGTCACCACCTGGGGCCATAGCCTGAGGGTCACGGTGAAGGCCCCGAAGGCGCCCTGGACCAGGATCACCACCAGCAGGCTCAGCGAGACCCACCAGGGATAGTCCGGTCGGCGACGCAGCGGTGCCCCCAGGACGACGAGGACGATCACCAGCAGGCCCAGGGTCGAGGCGACGTAACGGTGGACCATCTCCACCCAGGCCTTGGCGGTCTCCAGCGGCGCCCCGGGCGTATGGGCCAGGGCCCCCGCCGCGTCGGGGACCACCAGCCGACCGTAGCAGCCGGGCCAGTCGGGGCAGCCGAGCCCCGCATCCACCAGCCGCGTCCAGGCACCGACCAGGATCACCCCGATGGTGAACACCAGCCCCACCAGGCTCAGGGCCTGCAACAGGCGAAGCCTGCGCCACTCCTCGCGCGTCGTCACTCGGCCAATCTCCTCCGTTCAGCCTTCCGCCAGCTCGCGCCCTTCCTGCCAGGGCGCCTCGGGGTTGGCCCTCAGCAACCGGTTCAGGTCGTCCAGCACGTCCCGCGCCTCGCTGTCGGGACCGTACCCGAGCACCGGCAGGCCCCGCGGATCGAGGATCCACAGATGATCGTCCGCCCGCCAGTCGGGACGCGCGGCCCAGCTGGTCACCACCTCGCCGGGCAGCGCCTCCTGCGCTCCGCCGATGCGCAGGCGACTGACCCTGGGCGCCTCTCGCCCCAGCGCCCGATGCAGCCGCCACCACTGGTCGCTGAGCTCCGCGCAGCGCTCCCCGCAATCGAAGGCCAGCACCCAGTCGCCGGCCACACCCTCCCCCGCCGGCACCGCCAGGGGCCACTCCGCCAGCGGCGGGACGTCCGGCGCCAACTCCCCGTTGGCGGTACGCCCTTCGGGTATGCCGATGCGCCATACCGCCATCACCGTCGCCACCAGCACTGGCAGCGAGAGGAAGGTCAGCAATCCCACCAGCTTGAGCCTGGCCAGGCGGTCGGCACGAGATCGGGTCATCGTCATCACTCCCGGGTAGCGGCGGCACGCGACAGGCGTCGGCCGCCGATGATCATGGTCGCCAGGGCGGCCAGCGCCAGGCCCCACCACTGGACAGCGTACCCCAGGTGGCGGCTCGGCGGCATGACGCTGGGCGTCCACCAGCCGGGCAGCCCTCCCGGCCCGGACTCCAGATGCAGCCAGCCCGCATGGGCGAAGGCCAGGTCCCAGGCGCCCTGGCGAATGCGCTGCAGTCGCCGACCCTCGCGGTTGGGGCCGAACAGGGGCGCCTCGTCGCCTGTCGCCTGCCAGCGCCCCTCCAGGGTCACTCGGCCGGACGGCGTGTCGACCCGCGGGGTATCGCGGGAGGGCCCGGTCTCCAGGAAGCCCCGCTGCACCAGCCACAGGCGCCCGTGGTCGTCGCGGAAGGGGGTGAGGGGGGCCACGCCGAGGCGCCCCTCGCGGGTCCGGTTGTCCAGGAACAGGGTCCGGTCGGCGAGATACTCGCCACTCAGCGTCAGGCGACTGCCGTCGGGGGGCGTCTCGCGGGGGGCCTCGAGCCGGGGCGCCGCGGCCAGGCGCTCGAGGTAGTCGCGCTTGTCGGCGGCACGCTCCCACTGCCAGGCGCCCAGGGCCAGCCCGAGCCCCACCAGCAGGCTCCACAAGCCCCACCACAGGCATTGCCGCCGCCGACCAGGGCGGGCATGCTGATAACGACTGACATCCAAGGAGTGTTGCATGCTGCTCAAGGTCCTGATCGCCCTGGTATTCCTGGCCATGCTCGCGAGCCTGGCCGCCGGCGCCGGCTTCCTGCTGTACGACGGCAGTGCCTCACGGCGACTACTGGTCTCGCTCAAGGTGCGCGTCACCCTGGCGACCACCCTGTTGGCGCTGCTCTTCTACGGCTTCTACGCCGGCAACCTGGCCTGATCCTCTCAGAACACGTAGACGAACAGGAAGAGGCCGATCCACACCACGTCCACGAAGTGCCAGTACCAGCAGGCCGCCTCGAAGCCGAAGTGGTTCTCGGCGGCGAAGTGGCCGCGCAGGACCCGAATGAAGATGATCGCCAGGATGGTGGCGCCGATGATCACGTGGGCGCCGTGGAAGCCGGTCAGCAGGAAGAAGGTGGCGCCGTAGATCCCCGCCTGCAGGGTGATGCCGTAGTGGTGATACGCCTCGTAGTACTCGACCCCCTGGATGATGATGAAGGAGATGCCCAGCAGCAGGGTCACGAACAGCCAGTTGCGGGTGGTGGCGCGATAGCCCTCCTTCAACCCCTCGTGGGCCACGGTCAGGGTGATGCTCGAACCCACCAGGATCAGGGTATTGACCAGCGGCAGCTGCCAGGGGCTGAAGGTCTCCACCGGCCCGGCCACGTCGCCGGGCGGGTCGAGCAGCGGCCAGCTGGCGGTGAAGTCGGGCCACAGCAGCGCCGCTACCCCCTTGGCGCCCTCGCCGTCCAGCCACGGCAGCGCGAAGGTGCGCACGTAGAACAGGGCGCCGAAGAAGGCGGCGAAGAACATCACCTCCGAGAAGATGAACCACCCCATGCCCTGGCGGAAGGAGCGATCCATCTGGGCGTCGTAGAGGCCCTGGCGGGACTCCTTGATCACGTCGCGGAACCACAGCGCCATCACCGCCAGCACCCCGACGAGCCCCAGCCCCATCACCAGGGTGCCACGCCCGTGCACCAGCACCGAGCCGGTGCCGACCATCATCGTGCCCACCGCCAGCGACCCCAGGATCGGCCATTTGCTGGTTGCGGGGACGTAGTAGCTGCCACCACTCATGCCTCATCTCCTTTGCCGGCAGTCGCCCGGGACTGAAGCGGCGCCTCGTCGCGGGTGACCGGATACAGGGTGTAGACCAGGGTTACGGTGTTGACCTCGGGCGGCAGGTCACGGCCGAGTTGGAACACCAGCGGCAGTTCCAGCCGCTCGCCGGCCTCGAGGTGCTGCTCGTCGAAACAGAAGCAGGTGACCTTGCGCAGGTGCCGGTTGGCATTGGAGGGCGACACGCTGGGCACCGCCCGCGCCCAGCTGCCCGTGGCCCCCGAGTTGTGGAAGGCGAAGTACACCTCGGCGCTCTGCCCCGGATGCACGCGCATCTGGCGGGTCTCGACCTCCAGGTTCCAGGGCAGCCCGGCGCTGCCTCGGGTCACGAACTGTACGGTGACCATACGGGACTCGTCCACCTCCTCGTGGACCAGGGCCTGGCCCGAGGTGTCCACCTTGCCGTTGAGCCCGGTGACCTGGCAGAAGACGTCGTACAGCGGCACCAGGGCGAAGGCGAAGGCGAACATGCCCGCCAGGGCCACCAGGGTGCGCCTCACGGTTCGCCTGACGCCGCGATCCGCCGGGCTGTCGGTCGTGCGACTCTCGCGCATGGGCTCGCCTCCCTGCCGGTCAGTGGGGGGTATCGGGACGGAAGGTCGGCGGATGCTCGAAGGTGTGCAGCGGCGCCGGGCTGGGCACGCTCCACTCCAGGTCCTCGGCCCCCTCCCAGGCCCTGGCCGGCGCCTTCTCGCCGCCGCGCACGCACTTGACGACCAGCCACACGAAGAGCAGCTGGGAGGCACCGAACAGGAAGGCTCCCAGGCTCGAGGCCAGGTTGAAGTCGGCGAACTGCAGGGCGTAATCGGGGATCCGCCGCGGCATGCCCGCCAGCCCCGAGAAGTGCATGGGGAAGAAGGTCAGGTTGACGCCGATCACCGACAGCCAGAAGTGCCACTGGGACAGCTTGAGGTGGGGATAGTGGCCGGTCCACTTGGGCAGCCAGTAGTAGACGCCGGCGAGGATGGCGAACAGCGCCCCGGGCACCAGCACATAGTGGAAATGCGCCACCACGAAGTAGGTGTCGTGGTACTGGAAGTCGGCCGGCGAGATGGCCAGCATCAGCCCGGAGAAGCCGCCGATGGTGAACTGCACCACGAAGGCCAGGGAGAACAGCATCGGCGGCTCGAAGCTGATGGAACCGCGGAACATGGTGGAGATCCAGTTGAACACCTTCACCCCGGTGGGCACCGCGATCAGCATGGTGGTGTACATGAAGAACAGCTCGGCCACCAGCGGCAGCCCCACGGTGAACATGTGGTGCGCCCAGACCAGGAAGGAGAGGACGGCGATGGAGGCCGTGGCGTAGACCATGGAGGCGTAGCCGAACAGCGGCTTGCGCGAGAAGGTCGGGATGATCGCCGAGACGATGCCGAAGGCCGGCAGGATCATGATGTACACCTCGGGATGCCCGAAGAACCAGAACAGGTGCTGGAAGAGCACCGGGTCCCCGCCGCCGGCGGCGTTGAAGAAGCTGGTGCCGAAGTTGATGTCCAGCAGCATCATGGTGATCACCCCGGCCAGCACCGGCATCACCGCGATCAGCAGGAAGGCGGTGATCAGCCAGGTCCAGACGAACAGCGGCATGTCCATCAGGCGCATGCCCGGGGCCCGCAGGTTGAGGATGGTGGCGATGATGTTGATGGCGCCGAGGATCGAGCTGATGCCGGCGATGTGCATCGACAGGATGAAGAAGGTGGTGGACGGCGGCGCGTAGGTGGTGGAGAGCGGCGCATAGAAGGTCCAGCCGAAGTCGGGTCCGCCGCCCGGCATCAGCAGGGTCGACAGCAGCAGGGTGAAGGCCACCGGCAGCAGCCAGAAGCTGAAGTTGTTGAGCCGCGGCAGCGCCATGTCCGGCGCGCCGATCTGCAGCGGCACCATCCAGTTGGCCAGGCCCACGAAGGCGGGCATGATCGCCCCGAACACCATGATCAGGCCGTGCATGGTGGTCATCTGGTTGAAGAACTCGGGGTTCACCAGTTGCAGGCCGGGCTGGAAGAGTTCGGCCCTCACCACCAGGGCGAAGATGCCGCCGATGAAGAACATCGTCAGCGAGAAGATCAAGTAGAGGCTACCGATCTCCTTGTGGTTGGTGGTGAGCAGCCAGCGCATCAGGCCGCGGGGCGGCGCCGGGTGCTCGGCCGCCTGTCCGCCGGCGGCGGTGGAGGTACTCTGCTCGACGGGGTGATGCGGAGGCAGCTTCGGCGCCATCGTGAATCTCCCTGATCTCTCGTTGTTCTGGCACGGGGTGGCAATGGCTCGGGACGTTCGGCACTAGTCGGCCAGCCGCTCGGCCACCTCGGCGGGCTGCACCAGCTCGCCGGTGTCGTTGCCCCAGGCGTTGCGGGTCCAGGTCACCACGGCGGCGATCTCCACCGGGTTGAGGGTGTTGCGGAAGGCCGGCATGGCCGCCCCGGACACCCCGTTGATCACCTTGTCGAGGTGCCACTCCACATCCTCGATCAGCTGCTGGTTGCCGGCCAACGCCGGGAAGGCGGGCGGCGAGCCCTGGCCCTCGGGCTGGTGGCAGGAAGCGCAGATGTTGCCGTAGACGCCCTCGCCGCGCTCCATCAGCTCGTCCATCTCCCACTCGCGGTCGACGCCCATGGCCTCCTGGGCGGCGGCCTCCTTGCGCTCGACGAGCCAGGCGTCGAACTCCTCCTCCTCCATGGCGTGCACCACCACCGGCATGAAGCCATGATCCCGACCACACAGCTCGGCACACTGGCCACGGTAGATGCCGGGCTCGTTGATGCGTACCCAGTTCTCGTTGACGAAGCCGGGAATGGTGTCCTGCTTCACGGCCAGCTCCGGCACCCACCAGGCGTGGATGACGTCATCGGAGGTCAGCAGGAAGCGCACCTTGCGATCGACCGGCAGCACCAGCGGCTCGTCGACCTCGAGCAGGTAGTTCTCGTCGCGCGCCTCGGCGCCGCGGATCTGCTCCCGCGAGGTGGCCAGGCTCGAGGTGAAGGCGACGTCCTCGCCCAGGTACTCGTAGCGCCAGCGCCACTGCTGGCCGGTGATCATCACGTCGAGGTCGGCGTCCGAAGGATCGTACATCTTGCTGAGGGTGGCGGTGGCCGGCACGGCCATGCCGATGAGGATCAGCAGTGGAATCGCGGTCCAGATCACCTCCACCGTGGTGTGCTCATGGAAGTTGGCCGATTCGGCACCCCGCGAGCGACGGAAGCGGAACAGGGAGTAGAACATCACCCCGAACACCACGACGCCGATGACCACGCAGATCCAGAAGATGGTCATGTGCAGCGAATGCACCTCGCGACTGACGTCTGTCACCCCGACCGGCATGTTCCAGCCCTGGGCCATGGCCACGGGCACCATCAGGGTGACGACCAGGCAACCTGCCATCCACACGATGAACGTGCGCATCGGCGCCTCCTCCTTGCTTGTCGTTGTCTTGCCGCGCGGCATGCCGCACGAAGATCGTCAGGACAGATAAGTCATGCCTCAAGTAACAGTATAGGAAGCCACCCCCCTGGAGACTCCCCACCGGGCGCCGTACAGCCAACGCGGGATTCAACGCGCCACCAGCGTGGCGACCAGCGCCACCAGCAGCACCAGCACCAGCGCCATCAGGATCCCGACCGCGATGAAGGCGCCCGCCCTGCCCTGCTCGAAGTCCTCGCGCCGACGGTCCTCCTTCTGTACCCCGAAGAAGGCGGCCAGCACCGACTTGACCACATTCCACATCCACACCCCCTCCTGGCTTGACTGTCGTCATGCTGTCACCCTTCTGCCGGCACGCTGTACGGTGACTCCCCTATACTAGATGGGGTGTACCCGTTTCCGGCAACCCGTTCCGCGCCGCGGGGCGAAAGGAGGCCCAGAATGACCCCGAATCCCTTCGCCAACCCCATGCTGGACTGGTGGCAACAGCAGTGGATGAAAGGCACCCAGCCGATGGCCCGGCTACAGCTCGCCTGGATGGAGAGCCTGGCCGAGTCCATGCAGTTCGAGGCCCAGTTCATTCGCTCGATCGCCGAGAGCGGCGAGCGCATGGCCCAGTGCTTCGAGGGCGAAGCCCCCACTACCCCCGAGGAGGTGCAGGCCTGCTACGAGAAGCTGGTCAAGGAGGTGAGCGATGCCCAGATGAAACGCCTGGAGCAGGCCTCCCAGCTCACCGAAGACTTCCGCCAGCGGCTCTGGGAGGAGATCTAGGCCCTGGCAGCCCTCGCGACGCCCCTTCCCGGGGCGTCCTCATCTCATTCAGGCCCCGAAGCCGAACAGCCGGGTGATCAGCGGCAGCAGGAAGGCCGTCAGCAGGCCGGTCAGGCCCATGGCCAGGCCAGAGAAGGCGCCCGCCACGGCCCCGATGCGCGCGAAGGCATGGGCTGTGCCGAAACCATGCGCGGATAGCCCCAGGGCGAAGCCCTTGACCGCCGGATCGCGCACCCCCAGCAGGCGGAAGACCGCCGATGACAAGGCGCAGCCGATGGAGCCGGTGAGCAGCACCAGGCCGGCGGCCAGGGAAGGAATGCCACCGATCTGTTCGGCGATACCCATGGCGATGGGCGAAGTGACCGAGCGTGGCGCCAGCGACATCAGCGTCTCCGGCCGGGCGCCCAGCGCCATGGCCAGGCCCAGGGTGGTGGTCACCGCGGTGACGATCCCCACCAGGCAGGCCAGCAGGAGCGGGCCCAGCAGGCGACGGACCCGCTCGCGATGGTCGTAGAGCGGGATCGCCAGGGCCACCGTGGCCGGCCCCAGCAGGAAATGGATGAACTGGGCGCCCTCGAAGTAGGTGGCGTAGTCCATGTCCACCGCCAGCAGCAGGCCGATCAAGATGGCGATGGACAGGGTCACGGGATGCACCAGGGGCGTGCCGCCCAGCATCCTGTTGAGGCGCACCGCGAGGGCGAAGACCACCAGGGTGGCCAACAGCGACAGCAGGGGATTCCCGGACAGGTAGACCCACAGCTGGTCGAGGCTCGCCACGTTCATTCGCCCTGCCCTCCCCGCCGGCGACTGAGGCGGTCCAGCACCCAGGCGGTGACGGCCAGCGTCAGCGCCGTGGAGACGACGAGGGCCGCGAGGATCGGCCAAAAGTCGCGGCCGATCAGCTCGAAGTGCGCCATCAGGCCCACGCCCGCCGGCACGAACAGCAGCGTCAAGTAGCGCAGCAGGCCTTCCCCCGTCAGGCGCAGGCTGTCCGGCACCCGCCCCCGCACCATCAGCCCCGCCAGCAGTATCACCATGCCGATCACCGGCCCCGGGATCGGCAGCGTCAGCCCACGCGCCACCAGTTCGCCGGCGAACTGGCAAGCCAGCAGCACGCTCATCCCCATGATCAGCGGCATCCCTCGCCCTCCTCTCTCCTGCGCCTCCCCGACATCCGGCCCCAGGCATGATGCCCCGTTCGCACGAGATCCCCAAGCAGTTGAAAAGAAAGTGCTATAAGGGCTTTTCATTTACCCGGTAACGCGCTAGTATACGCCTCGTTCTCGGGGGCCAGCCGACACGGCCGAGCCATCCGAAACTCGAGTCGGAGCGTGGCGCAGCTTGGTAGCGCGTTGCAATGGGGTTGCAAAGGTCGCAGGTTCGAATCCTGTCGCTCCGACCACTGAATCTTGCCAGAACAGCCGCTTACGGGTCATGCCGGGCGGCTGTTCTGCTATGCGCTCAACGGGTTATCAAAACGTCCTGGTCCAAGGCCGTCACTTGGAAGTTGATTCAACTCACCTAGCGCTGCGATATCCGCCCAGCGAGTCGACCACTCGAAGCACCCGCCGATACGCCGTTCATTCGGAGGGCGTCGCCGGGGTCTCGACCCCCGGTCTGGGAACGTCCCCCTCCCCCAGTTCCATGCGGGCCCGCTCCACCAGCTCGGCGGGCAGCTCCTTCTTCACCGCCACGCCCAGCTCGCCGAACTCGTCGACCTGCTTGATCAGGTTGCCCTTGCCACTGACCAGCTGGCCCATGGCCTTGTCGTAGCTTCCGCGGGCACCATCCAGCTTGCGCCCCACGTCCTGCATGCTCTCCAGGAAGGCACGCAGCTTGGCGTGAAAGCGCTCGGCGCGGCGCGCCAGCTCGGCACTGTGACGGCTCTGGTCCTCGAAGCGCCACAACTGGCGCACGATGTTGAGGCTGGTGAGCAGCGTGGTGGGCGTGGCCACCAGCACGTTGCGCTCGATGGCCCGCTGGTAGAGGGTGTCGTCGTGACGCAGCGCTTCCACGTAGGCCGACTCCACCGGGATGAACATCACCACCACCTCCGGCGAGTTGAGCCCCGGCAGGTCGTAGTAGTGCTTGTCGGCCAGCTCCTCGATGCGCTCGCCCACCGCCCGGGCGTGCTCGGCCAGGGCCTGGCCACGCGCCACCTCGTCCTCGCCGTTGACGTAGCGCACGTAGGCGGAGAGCGAGGTCTTGGCGTCGATCACCAGGTGCTTGTTCTGGGGCAGGTAGACCACGGCATCGGGACGCCGTCGCCCATCCTCGGTAGCGAAGCTCTCCTCGCGGCGATAGTCTTTGCCGGGGCGCAGGCCGGAGCCCTCCAGCACGTTCTCGAGCATCAGCTCGCCCCAGTTGCCCTGGATCTTCTTCTGCCCCTGCAGCGCCTCGGTCAGCCGGCTGGCCTGGTCGGTAATCTCGCGGTTCAGCGCCTGCAGGTGCTTGAGCTCCGTCTGCAGGCTGGCCCGCTGGGCCGTCTCCTGGGTATGCAGCGTCTCGACCTTCTCGCGGAAGCCCTTCATCTCCTGCTGGATGGGCTGGAGCAGGCCATTGATGTTCTTCTCGGAGAGCGCCGAGAAGGCCCTGCCCTTCTGCTCGAGGATCTCGTTGGCCAGGTTCTCGAACTCCTGCCTGAGCTGCCGGCGATGCCCCTCCACCATTTCCAGTTGTTCACGGAAGTGCCGCTCGCGCTGCTCCAGGGTGGTGGTCAGCGCCTGGTGCTCCTGCCCCAGGGCCTGATGCTGCTCGCGCAACGCCTCCAGGCGGCCCTCCGCACGCTGCAGGCTGTCCCGGTAGGCCGCCAGCGACTGCGCCTGGCTTTCCAGCCGGGCCTCGGCCCCCTTGAACGCCTCGCGTACCTCGCCGAGCCGGGCGCGGGTCGATTCCAGCTGCTGCCGCTGGCCCTCGGCTTCCTCGCGACTCGCCCGGCCATCCGCTTCGGCATGCTCCAGGCGAGTGCTCAGACGTGCTGCGGAGAGCTGCTGTTCGCGCAGCTCTCCGGCGATGGCTTCGCGGGCTCGTTCGGCTCGACTCAGCGCCTCCGCGGCGTTGGCCCGCGCGCGACCGAGGACGGCTCGCGCCCACAGGCCGGTGGCCAGCATACCCAGCGCCAGCGCGGCCAGGGCCGTCACCAGCAGATCGGTCGAGATCGGCATCGAGCTTATCCAACTCACTGTCAGCATTGAGGATGCCGCCATCCTAACGCAATCGGGCGATCCCCGGCAGTCACCTCCGCCGAGCGGGTTGCGCCACGCCGGCCATGGCCCCAGATTGACGGTAGGAAAGGAGGCATCGCGAGGTGATGCCATGCCCGATCGGTTCACCGCCCAGCGGCTTTACAACGCCCTCCAGCACCTGCTGATCCTGGCGGGGCTGGGGCTGATGCTGTCGGTGCCGGCCTGGCTGCTGGCGGGCGGCATCGGGGTACTGTGGGTCTTCGGCCTGGTGCTGATGACCCTCTACCTGGGGGCACGCATCCCGGCGCGCCTGGTGCTCGCGCACTCGGCGGCCGGCCTGCTGCATCCCCACCAGGCGCCCAGGGTCTATCGGGTACTCGAGCAGCTCTATCGACGCGCCGGGCTGCCGGGAGCCCCGCTGCTGTTCTACGTACCGTCGCGGGACCTCAACGCCTTCGCGGTGGGCGACGCCCGCGACGGCGGCATCGCCGTCACAGAGGGCCTGCTGCAGACGCTGTCGCTGCGCGAGCTGGCCGGGGTGCTGGCCCACGAGGTGAGCCACCTGCGCAACGGCGATACCCGGGTGATGTCGATGGCAGCGACCATGACCCGGCTGACCATCTGGGGCGCCTTCCTGGTCCAGCTGGCGCTGGTGCTGATGTTGCCCATGGTCGTGGTCGGCGAGGTCCGCATGCCGTGGCTGGAGCTGTTGATGGTGGGACTGGCCCCGACGCTGAGCACCCTGCTGCAGCTGGCACTGTCGCGCAACCGCGAGTTCGCCGCCGACCTGGAGGCCGCCAGCCTGACCCGCGACCCGCTGGGGCTGGCCACGGCCCTGGAGACGCTGGAGCGCCGCCAAGGCCTGTGGCTGACGGCGGTCTTCGGCCGCCAGACGCCCGGCTGGTTCTGCTACCTGCAGACGCACCCGTCCACCCGGGAGCGGGTGCGGCGACTGGCAATGCTGGCCGACCAGTCGCCGCAGCGCCCGGAACCCCGTCCGTCCCACCCCGACGAGCCGCTGGTGATCTCGCGCCCCGCCTCCCGGGGGCATCGCTACTGGTTGGGCAGGCACCGCTGATGGCCGACTGGGTGTCAGCCAGGCACGCGATCACGCCCTCGTCACGGCCAGACGGCGGCCAGAAACACGAAGGGCGGCACCCGCATCGGATGCCGCCCTCGGATCGCGGTGACCAGATCTGACCGGCCACCGGAGGCGCCGGCTTACTGGGCCGGCTGCTGCTGTTGCTGCTGTTGCATCTGCTGCTGCATCTGGCGCATCTGCTCCTGCCGCTCCTGCATACGACGCTCCAGCTCGTCGCGCTGCTCCTGGGTCAGGGTCGACTCGATGCGGGACTGCATCAATATGCTCTCGGCGGTCATGTCACCGGTGAGCTGGCCGAGACGCTCGGCATCCTGACGCACCGTCGCCTCGTCGACGTCGGGACCGATGCTCTCCTGCAACTGCGTCTGGACCGTCTGGGCTTCGCTCTCGAGTTCCTGGATGCGACCCTGGGAGTCGTTGAGGAGGGCCACCAGTTCCTGCTCCTGGCTCTCGTCGAGCTCGACCAGCTGATCGAGCTGGCTGACCTGCTCCTCGGCGCTGGGCGCCTGCCCCTGGGGCATCTGCTGGGCGAGTGCCGGGGAGGCCAGTGCCAGGGAGAGGATCGAGAGGGCGAGGGGCTTGAGTCGGGTCATGAAAACTCCGTTGCTGTTGAAGGGGGTATTACCGCACCTGAAAACGGACTGGGGTAGAATCCCCAGACAGTTCCCTGACAACACGAGGATGCGGTTCGTTCATCATGAAGTATCTAGGAGCCCATGTCAGCGCGGCGGGCGGCGTCGACCAGGCGGTATCGCGCGCCGTGGAGATCGGCGCCAACGCCTTCGCGCTGTTCACCAAGAACCAGCGCCAGTGGCGGGCCAAGCCGCTCGAGGACGCCACCATCGAGGCCTTTCGCGCCAGCTGCGAGAGGCACGGCTTCGGCTCGGGGCAGATCCTTCCCCACGACAGCTACCTGATCAACCTGGGCCATCCGGAGGCGGAGGGGCTCGCCAAATCGCGGGCGGCCTTCCTCGACGAGATGCAGCGCTGCGAACAGTTGGGCCTCTCGCTGCTCAATTTCCACCCCGGTAGCCACCTGAGGAAGATCGACGAGGGCGACTGCCTGGCGCGCATCGCCGAATCGATCGATCTGGCACTGGCCGAGACCCGAGGCGTCACTGCGGTAATCGAGAACACCGCCGGCCAGGGCAGCAACCTCGGCTGGCGCTTCGAGCAGCTGGCCGAGATCATCGCCCGGGTCGACGACAAGGCCCGGGTCGGGGTGTGCATCGACACCTGCCACGCCTTCGCCGCCGGCTACGACCTGCGCACGGCCGAAGCCACCACCGCCATGCTGGACGAGCTCGACCGGGTGGTGGGCATCGAGTACCTGCGCGGCATGCACCTCAACGACGCCAAGAGCGAACTGGGCAGCCGAGTGGATCGTCACCACAGCCTGGGGCGGGGCAACATCGGCCTCGAATGCTTCACGACGCTGATGCGCGACCCGCGTACCGACGGCATCCCCATGGTGCTGGAGACCATCGAGCCGACCATCTGGCCCGACGAGATCGCCTGGCTGCGCGCCCAGGAGGAGGCCGCATGATCACCCTCCGTGCCTATCGCCCCGAGGACTGGCCGGCCCTCTGGGCCTTCATCGAACCGGTGTTCCGCGCCGGCGAGACCTATGCCGTGCCCCGCGACATCACCGAGCAGGACGCCCACCGCCTGTGGATCGAGCTGCCCCGTGCGGTGCGCGTGGTCGAGGTCGAGGACGGCCGGGTGCTGGGTACCTACTACCTCAAGCCCAACCAGGCGGGCCCCGGCGACCACGTCGCCAACTGCGGCTATATCGTCTCCCCGGCGGCACGCGGCCGCGGCCTGGCCGGGGCGATGTGCGAGCATTCCCTCGACCTGGCCCGGGAGCTGGGCTTCACCGCCATGCAATACAACCTAGTGGTGACCACCAACGAGGTGGCGGTGAAACTGTGGCAGAGGCACGGCTTCGCCATCGCCGGCACCCTGCCCCACGCCTTCCGCCACCCCGAACTCGGCCCCGTGGACGCCCATATCATGTACCGGCGGCTGTGAGCAGGACCCTCTCATCAGCGTGGTAGGGCCAGCCCGACCACGCCTTGACGCCCCGCCGGCCAGCGGCCACGCTGGCCGGCATCCGCACCTCCCGGGAGACCCGACGTGAGCCTGACCCGACACCTCCTGACGCCCATCGCCGGCCTCGCCCTGGCCCTGCTCGCCGGCTGCACCACCTACACCTTCGAAGACGGCCATCGCGAGACGGTGTGGGGCGTGCCGGCCGAGGACGAGACCCTGACTCCCGAAGAACGCCAGGCACAGCCGATCCGCTATCGCGAACCCGGCGAACTCCCCGAGACTCGCTAGCCGGCGGGCTCGGGCCGGCGCAGCACCACGCTTAGGTTGTTGGCCGGCATCGCTACCGTCCGCGTGAGCGCCAGGCCATGGCGCTCGGCCTCGGCCGCCACCGCCTCCAGGTCGCGCACGCCCCAGCGCGGGTCGCGACGCCTGAGGTCGGCATCGAAGGCGGCATTGCTCGGGGCGGTGTGCTCGCCGCCCCGCCGGTAAGGACCGTAGAGGTAGAGTACCCCGTCCGGTGCCAGGCGCTCGCCGGCGCGGGCCATCAGCGCCTCGGTCACCGCCCAGGGCGAGATATGGAGGAGGTTGATGGCGACGATGGCATCGAAGGGCCCCGCCGGCCAGGCGGTGGCGTCGGTGGCATCCAGATGGATCGGCGCGGCCAGGTTGGCCGGCCCGGCATGCTCGCGCCAGGTGGCGATGGAAACCAGCGCCGCGTCGCCGGGGTCGCTGGGTTGCCACGCCCAGCCGGGCATGGCGGTGGCACAGTACAGGGCGTGCTCGCCGCTGCCGCTGGCCAGCTCCAGCACCCGGGCCCGCGGCGGCAGCACCGATGCCAGCACCTCGAGGATCGGCCGGCGGTTGCGGGCGGCGGCGGGGCTCCTGAGACGGGTGGCATGCATGGTGGGGTCACCTGGCGATGGGCGTACCCGCGATGGTACCGGCCTGCCCAGGCCCTGTCTGCCAGTCACTGCAGGAAGCCGGCCAGGCGGTTCGACAGCACGTGCTGTCCCTCGATGGCCATCAGCAGCATCAGGAACAGCAGCACCCCGGGGGGCACCAGCACCGCACAGATCAGCGCCAGGCGTTCCCAAACCAGGTGCATGAACACCGCCATGATCAGGCCCGCCTTGAGCAGCATGAACAGGGTGATCAGGAACCACTTCAGGTAGCCCTCGAACCCCGTCACGTCCACCAGGTAGGAGAGGACGCTGAGCACGAAGAGCATGAACCATACCCAGAGGTAGGTACTGAGGGGATGTTGTTGGCCTTCGCCCTTTGCCATCTCGACCTCCCGGCTCGCGCCTCACCAGAGATAGAAGAATGCGAAGATGAAGACCCAGACCAGGTCGACGAAGTGCCAGTAGAGGCCCAGGGTCTCGACCATCTCGTAGCGCCCCCGGCGACCGGTCAGGAAGCCCGGTCGCTGCGCCTCCAGCGAGCCGCGCATCACCTTGACCGCCATGATCACCAGGAAGAGCACGCCGAAGCTCACGTGGGTGCCGTGGAAGCCGGTGATCAGGAAGAAGGTGGCGCCGAACTGCTCCGCCCCCCAGGGATTGCCCCAGGGCCGCACGCCCTCGTGGATCAGCTTGGTCCACTCGAAGGCCTGCATCCCCACGAAGCTGGCTCCCAGCAGGGCGGTGAGGATCAGCAGTCCCCCGGTGGCCAGGCGCCGCCGTTCGTAGCCGCACTTGACCGCCAGCGCCATGGTGCCGCTGCTGCTGATCAGGATGAAGGTCATGATGGCGATCAGCAGCAGCGGCACGTGGTGGCCGCCCACCTCCAGGGCGAACACCTCGCTGGCGTTGGGCCAGGGGGCGGTGGCGGTGATCCGCGCCGCCATGTAGCCGACCAGGAAGCAGGCGAAGATGAAGATGTCGCTGAGCAGGAAGCCCCACATCATCGCCTTGCTCCAGGGCACCTCCTTGAAGGCCCGCTGATCGGAAGCCAGGTCGCCGACCATCCCCCTCAGGCCGGGCTCCAGGAAAGGGTCGCGTAGCGTCGACTTGGCCATGGTGTCGTCCTCCCTTCAGGTCGCCAGCAAGAGGCCGAACAGCAGGGCCCAGACCAGCAGCAGGAAATGCCAGTAGAGCGCGCACAGTTCGACGCCGGCACGCAGGCTGGTCGCATCGGCGCCGCCGCCAAGCCTCGCCAGGACGCGCCCCCAGGCCACCAGGCCGCCCAGCAGGTGCGCCCCGTGCAGGGCGGTCAGCAGGTAGAAGAAGGCATTGGCCGGATTGGCGGCCAGGTAGTAGCCGGCTGCCTCGAGGCGTTGCCAGGCCAGCAGCTGGCCGATCAGGAAGGCCAGGGTGAAGCCGCCGCCCGCGGCCAGCGCCTGACGCAGCCGACGTGCCTGGCCGCGGGCGGCGGCGCGCCAGGCCAGCTGCAGGGCCAGGCTGGCCAGCACCAGGGCCGCGCTGTTCGCCCACAGCAGGCCGGGCAGCGGCACGGGGCGCCAGTCCGCGCCCATCTCCATGCGCATCAGGTAGGCGCTGACGGTCAGGGCGAAGACCGAGACCACCACCGCCAGGAACGCCACCAGCCCCACCCGCGATGCGGTGAAGGCGGCGGGGATGCTCGCCGGTCGCTGCCCCGAATCCGCAACCCAGGGGCGCACGGCGATCGATTGTCGCAGCAGCCAGCCGACGAAGGCCGCCATCATCAGGGCGATCAGGATCAGGGTTACCGTCATGCCGTCCCTCCTCGCCCGGCGTCGGGCTCACGCTCCACCGCCTGGGGCGGCACGTTCTGCGGAATGAAGTCCTGCTTCACCCCGGGCACGCTGTAGTCGTAGGGCCAGCGGTAGACCACCGGGAGTTCGTCGCCGAAGTTGCCGTGGCGCGGCGGGGTGTGGGGCGTCTGCCACTCCAGGGTAGTGGCCTGCCAGGGATTGGGCCCCGCCTCGCGGCCACGGGAGTAGCTCCAGGCCAGGTTGAACAGGAACAGCAACTGGGCGAAGGCGACGATGAAGGCGGCCACGCTGATGCCGGCGTTCAGGGCCTGTACGGAATCCGAGATGAAGGTCGTCTCGCCATAGGCGTAGTAGCGCCGCGGCACTCCCTCCAGTCCGATGAAGTGCATGGGATAGTAGATGGCGTAGGTGCCCAGGAAGGTGATCCAGAAGTGGAGCTTGCCCAGGGTGTCGTTGAGCAGGCGCCCGGTCATCTTGGGATACCAGTGGTAGATGGCGCCGAAGATCACCAGGATGGGCGCCACGGCCATCACCATGTGGAAGTGGCCGACGACGAAGTAGGTGTCGGAGAGCGGCACGTCCACGGTGACGTTGCCCAGGAAGAGCCCACTCAGCCCGCCGTTGACGAAGGTGAACAGGAAGCCGATGGAGAACAGCATGGGCACCGTCAGGCGAATGTTGCCCCGCCACAGGGTCAGCACCCAGTTGTAGACCTTGATCGCCGTGGGTACGGCGATGATCAGGGTGGTGGTGGCGAACAGGAAGCCGAAGTAGGGGCTCATGCCGCTGACGTACATGTGGTGGGCCCAGACCACGAAGCTCAGCGAGCCGATGATGATGATCGCCCAGACCATCATGCGGTAGCCGAAGATGTTCTTGCGTGCATGGGTGGCGATCAGGTCGGAGACGATGCCGAAGGCCGGCAGTGCCACGATATAGACCTCGGGATGGCCGAAGAACCAGAACAGGTGCTGGAAGAGCAGCGGGCTGCCCCCCTGGTGGTCGCCGCCCTCCCCCGTGGACAGCATCTCCGGCATGAAGAAGCTGGTGCCGAGCAGGCGGTCCATGAGCATCATCAGCACCGCCACGAACAGGGCGGGAAAGGCCAGCAGCGCCATCACCGTGGCCATGAAGATGCCCCACACCGTCAGCGGCAGGCGCATCAGCGTCATGCCCCGGGTGCGCGCCTGGAGCACCGTCACCACATAGTTGAGCCCGCCCATGGTGAAGCCGACGATGAACACCGCCAGCGACACCAGCATCAGCACGATGCCGGCATCGATCCCCGGGGTGCCCGGACTGATCGCCTGGGGCGGATAGAGGGTCCAGCCGGCCCCGGTGTTGCCGCCGGCCACGAAGAAGCCCGCCACCAGGATCAGCACCGACGCCAGGTAGACCCAGTAGCTGAGCATGTTGAGGTAGGGAAAGGCCATGTCCCGGGCGCCGCACATCAGCGGGATCAGGTAGTTACCGAAGCCGCCGAGGAAGATGGCGGTGAGCAGGTAGACCACCATGATCATGCCGTGCATGGTCACGTACTGCAGGTAGCTGCCCGGATCGATGATCGAAAGGCTGTTGGGGAAGCCCAGCTGCAGGCGCATCAGCAACGACAGTACCAGGGCCACCAGGCCGATCGCCGTGGCGGTCAGGCCGTACTGGACCGCGATGACCTTGGCGTCCTGGCTCCACACGTACTTGCCGATGAACCCCTTGGGATGAGGCAGCTCCATCTCGCCCACCTCGGCCGGCGGGGCATAGCGGCTGGCATCGTACTCGCGCTCGGCCATGTGGTTCACTCCTCCGTGTCATCGGGGGCATTCGCTGCCGATGCCCCGCCCTCGGCCAGGCTGCCGATATAGGCCACCACGTCGCGGATGGCGGTGTCGTCCACCAGGACCTGGGCCATGTCGACCATCTGGCTGCCGTAGGCATCCCGGGGATGGCGGCCGCGGACGCCCTCGCGGAAGTTGTGGAGCTGGCGCACCAGGTACCAGTCGTCCATGCCCGCCAGGCGCGGCGCCTTGAAGGCCTGCCGGCCCTGACCGTCGGCACCGTGGCAGCTGGCGCAGCTGCGATAGAGCACCTCGCCGCGCCGCTCGTCGCCGGTGATGGTGGAGCGCGTGGGCTCGACCGGTAGCGTCTCGATATGGGCGACGAGGTCCTCGATCGCCGCCGGGTCCTCCAGCGACTGGGCGAAGGGACGCATCTGCTGCCCGAAGCGGTCCGCCTCGTGCTCGCCCCTGGCGCCGGTGCGGAAGTTGCGCAGTTGGCGCCTCAGGTAGTCGGCATCCAGCCCGGCCAGGCGGGGGGCATTGGTGGCCTGCTGGCCCCCGCCCTGGGGGCCGTGGCAGGCCACGCAGGCGGCGAAGTGTTGCTGGCCGGCCTCGGGGTCGCCCGGGCCGCGTTCGGCCAGTTCGCCGTGGGTGGGCTGTTCGGCGAGCCAGGCCTCGAAGCGTTCGGCTTCCACCACCTCGACCCGGCCGCGCATTGCGAAATGGGCGATGCCGCACAGCTCCGCGCAAACCGCCTCGAACTCCCCGGTGCGGGTGGGGGTGAACCAGAAGTAGGAGCGCTGCCCCGGGATGGCGTCCATCTTGGCGCGGAAGGGAGCAACCTTGAAGTTGTGCAGCACGTCCTTGGAGCGCAGCAGCATCTTCACGGGACGGTCGACGGGCAGCAACACGCGGGGCTCGTTCACCAGGACGTCGTCCTCGCCGTGGGGATCCTCGGGGTCGATGCCGTAAGGGTTGTCCGTGTCCACCAGGCCGTTGCGTGCCGCGCCGAACTCGCCGTCCTCGCCGGGGAAACGGAAGCTCCAGTGCCACTGCTGGCCGACCACCTCGACCTCGTGAGCGTCGTCCGGCACGCTGACGAAGGCGCCCCATACGAAGAGCCCCGGCGCCAGCAGGGCCGCGATGCCCACCGTGGTGATCCCCGTCAGCCAGAGTTCCAGCCGCTTGTTCTCCGGCTCGTAGTAAGCCCGGCCCTGACCCCGGTCACGGAAGCGGATCAGGGCCACGACCATGAACAGCGTCACGGCCACGAACACCGCCCCGGTGACCCAGAAGGAGATGACGATGGTCTGGTCGATGGCTCCCCAGTTGGAGGCCAGCGGGGTCAGTTGCCACGGGCTCAGGAAGTAGAAGAGCACCGACCCCCCCGCCAGCACGATCAGCGCAATCGCAATCGCCATCGGCGTTCCCTCCTTTTTACGCCACCGCCAGGCCCGCCGGCCGGCGGTCATCTCCTGCGATCAGGCTCCCGTTCCCCAATGGTGCTTGAGCTCCGATCGGGTCACCTTGTCGATCACCACCTCGGGATGGTGGCGATGGATGATCGAGTAGATAGCCTCCTCCCGCTCGTTGGGGACATCGACCATCATCAGGAAGGCGCCCTCATGGAGTTCATGCTCGTACTTGTCGACCTTCACGTCGTGCACCGAGACGCCGACCATGGTGCTGGTCCAGATGCCGAAGAGACCGCCGAATACCCCCATGCCCGCGATCAGGGCGACGATGCCCAGGGGACCGAACTCCTCGCCGAGGCCATAGTAGACCGCGACGCCCAGCACGCAGCCGAGCGGCAGTCCGAACTTGAGGCCACGCCAGGCGGCGTGGACCACGTCCGAGGTCTGGCGCAGGGTGGCGTTGTTGACGCCGCGCTGCTCCAGCGCCTGCCAGTCGCGGCCGGTGACGTGCACCTGCTGCTTGGTCAGCCCGAGCTCATCCAGCTCGTGGGCGATGTTGACCGTGGTGTCCAGGTCAGGGGTCAGGAAGTAGAGACGCTGCATGTCACGCCCTCCGTTCGCTGGGGGACGACCAGGCGCCATGGGGCAGCCTTGCACTGCCCTGTGCCCGGTGCTCCACTTCCCTTCGGCTGTGTAGGGTGCGGCGCCGACGTTGGCCGCCCTGTCGAATATGCTCTCCCTCAAGGTTGTCGATAATCGTCGTATCGGCAAGTTCCAATATCCGCCGCGGCCACCTCCGGCGGCGCCACGAAGTGGCGGGCACCCCCGGGGCGAACTAGCCTGAGTGTCGCATCCTGTTGCGATCCGCAACGCCCGGGCGGGCGTCGCACCTCGTGCAGATGGCAGGAACATCGATTCCAGCAACCGTGCCGCAACGGAGGGAGCAGTCATGACGAAACGTCATTCCACGGCCACATCGGCCACCGGCATCCGGACGGTCGGCGTGCTGACCTTGACCCTCGGCGTCGCCACCGCCGCCCTCGCCCAACCGCCATCGATCCCCCTGGGCCAGATCGCGCCCTTCACGGGAGCGGGCGCCGAGTTCGGCGAGTACTACCGCGATGGCGCGGCCCTGGGCATCCAGCACATCAACGCCGCGACCGAATCGGCGCTCGGCGGCGCCATCATCGGCGATCATATCGCCGAGGACAGCGCGACCCTGCCCAGCCCGGCCATCGAGGCCGCCCGCGGGCTGGTCGAGGTACACGGCGTACCGGCCATCATCGGCGGCTGGTCCAGCGGCGTGACGGTCGCCGTCTCCACCTCCGTGACCATTCCCTCGGAGGTCCTGCAGGTCTCCAACGGCTCGACGTCGCCGCTGATCTCGGTGCTCCCCGAGGACCGCGACGCCGACCTGCTGTTCCGGACCACGGCCTCCGACGCCCTGCAGGGGGTGGTAGCCGCCCAGCTCGTGGCCGGCGAGATCCTCGACGACTACCAGTTCGACAGCGCCTCGACCATCTTCATCAACAACCCCTACGGCCAGGGCCTCTCCAACGCCTTCGCCCGCTCCTTCCAGCTGCGCGGCGGGGTGGTCCACGCCCAGGTGCCGCATCCCGAGGAGGTCCAGCCGACCTACACCTCGCAGCTCGCCTCGGCGCTGCAGGACGAGCCCGACCTGCTCTTCGCGGCCAGCTATCCGGCGCATTCCGCCACCTTCCTGGCCGAGGCCCGGGACCTCTTCGACCCCGTGGCCTGGCAGTTCGTCGACGGCAACCGCTCCGACGAGGTCATCGAGGCACTGGGCGCCGACACCGTCGAGGGCATGATCGGCACGGCCCCCGGCCAGGATCCCAGCATCCCGGGCTTCCAGAACTTCTCCGAGCAGTTCATGGCCGAGTTCGGGCACGACCGCATCCCGCCGTTCACCGAGTCCGCCTATGACGCGGCGATCGTCATCGGCCTGGCGGCGGTGAAGGCCTATGCGGACGGCTTCGAGACCGCCGAGGAGATCACCGGCCCGGTGCTGCGCGACCGCCTGCGCGAGGTCGCCAACGGCCCCGGCACGACCATCACCGCGGGCGATGCCGACAGCCTGGTGGCCGGCATCGAGGCCATCATGGCCGGCGAGGACGTCCAGTACAGCGGCGCGGCCGGCCCGGTGGACTTCGACGACAACGGCGACGTCCTCACCCCCATCGCCATCTGGGAGTTCCGCGACGGCGGCAGCGAGACCCTGGTCATTCGCTCGCCGGACGAGATCCCCGAGGAGTGATCGTCCCGAAACCGCCACGACCGGCGGGGTCCGTCCCAGACCCCGCCCTTGCGTTCACGGCATCGGCTCACCGGCCGCGCGGCCCACGCAGGTAGTTGGAGACCCGCATCTCCTCGGGCAGCAGTCCCTGGGGCCGGAACAGCACCACGGCGGCCAGCAGCAGCGACACCAGCAGCCAACGGACGTACTGGGCACGGCCCGGCAGTTCCGGGTGGATGGCCGCCAGCACCGGCTCCAGGGCATTGGCCAGGAAGGCCGTGCCCGCCCACACGCCCCACACCAGGATCGCCCCCAGGATGGCCCCGCGGTGGTTGCCGCTGCCGCCCAGCATCAGCATGATCCAGACGAGGAAGGTCCCGAACAGCGCATGGAAATGGCTGTAGTCGATGGCCACGGTGTAGTGCGCGTACAGGGCCCCGGCGACGCCCATGACCATGGCACCGACCACGAACGCCTGGATCCTCGCGAAGGGGACATTCTTGCCGTTCATGGCCGCCGAGGCCTCCTCGTCACGCACCGCCCTCAGCATGCGTCCCCAGGGCGATCGGCAGGCGCGCTCGATCAGCGCATAGCCGAGCGCCAGGAAGGCCGCCACGACCATCAGGTAGAAGGCGGTATAGTCCCGGGTGCTCAAGGGCTCGACGACCCATGCCAGGGAGTCGGGGAGCCATTCGCAGGGACGGGACTCGAACAGGCAACGCCCCGGCTGGGGTATGCCGCGCAGCGGCTGGGGGCCGTTGGCCAGCCAGCGCTCGTTCTGGAAGACCAGGCGGATGATCTCGGCCACGCCGATGGTGGCGATGGCCAGGAAGTCCAGGCGCAGGCGCAGCACCGGCACTGCCACGATCAGCGCCACCACCCCCGAGACCAGCGCCGCGGCGAGCACCCCGACCAGGAACGGCATCTCCAGACCGAACAGCACCTGGGTGTACTGGGCGGCCAGGCCGCTGGGCGCCTCGATGGTAACCAGCGCCGAGGTGAAGGCGCCCACCGCAAAGAAGCCCGCCACCCCGAAGTTCAGGTGGCCGGTGTAGCCCCACTGGGTGTTCAGGCCCAAGGCGAGCAGGCCATAGAGGCTCGCCATGGTCAGGAAACCGACGAGGTAGGAGAGATACCCCGGCGGCACGCTCGCCGCGATGCCCAGGCCGGCGGCGAGCCCCAGCAGGATCCCGCCGGGCACCCGCCACCTGGGCCCGGGTGGCAGGAGGATGGGCAGCAGGAAGGCCAGGGCGATCCCCAGCATCAACCCCTTGAGGAATAGCACCTGAGACATGGCGGATCACCCCTCTGTGCGACCGAGCAGCCCCTGGGGGCGGATGAGCAGCGTCAGCACCATCAGCACGAAGGCCACCGCGGGGCCATAGGTGGGATCGAGGAAGGACGTCGACACCTGATGGGCGATACCGATGATCAGCGCCGCCAACAGGGCCCCCTGGGGATTGCCGATCCCCCCCATGATGGACGCCGCGAACATCGGCAACAGCAGCCAGAAGCCCATCTCCGGGCGAAGCTGCGAGCTGAGGCCATACATGACCCCACCGGCGGCGGCGAGGCCGCCGCCGAGCATCCAGGTCCAGGCGATGACACGCTCGGTATCGATCCCGCGGATCTGGGCGAGGTCGGGATTGTCGGCGGTGGCGCGCATCGCCTTGCCCAGGCGGGTCCGAGCCAGCAGGCCATAGACGGCGCCGACCAGCACGAAGGCTAGCGCCAGGATGAACAGCTGGTCGGCGCGGATGCGAATGCCCAACGGCAGCTGGAGCGCGGGATTGGCCTGCCCCGGATAATAGAAGTGGAAATCGGGCCCCCAGATCAGGTAAATCAGGCTGCGCAGGAAGAAGGCCATCGCCAGGGAGGCCATGGCGAAGAACACCAGGTGGGCGCCGGTGCGCCTCAGGCGGCGGTACACCACCCGGTCGATGGCCAGCGCCACCAGCCCCACCACCGGCATGGCGACGACCAGCGCCACCAGGAATTCGTAGCCGAAGGACAAGGGACGCAACGTCGACCCGGGGGGCAGCAGGTGCATCACCGAGAAGCTCACGTAGGCACCCAGGGTGACCAGGGCGCCGTGGGAGAAATTGGGGAACTTCATCACCCCATAGACCAGCGACAGGCCGATGCTGCCCAGGGCGATGACGCCGCCGAGCATCAGCCCCCAGGCGGTCAGCGCCAGCAGACGCAGCCCCCCGGCCCCTGCGGCCAGTCCGGCGAGGTACATGGCGACCAGCACCGCCACCAGGCTGACGAGCAGGAAGACCCGGGTGCGGATCACCGCCCGCAGGCGCTCCCCGGGGCGACGCTGGTCGTCGGCGGCGGTTCCCCGCCGGATATCGGGTACGGCCATCGCTCATCCCCCCAGATACAGGCGTGCCACGTCGGGGTCGGCGAGCAGCGCCTGCCCCGTCCCGTCCTGGCGATTCGCACCGTTGGCCAGCACATAGCCGCGATGCGCCATCTCCAGCGACTTGCGGGCGTTCTGCTCGACCATGAGCACGGCCAGGCCGGCGGCATTGATACGGCGAATGTTGTCGAAGATCTCCTCCACCAGCCTGGGCGACAGCCCGGCCGACGGCTCGTCCAGCAGCAGCAGGTCCGGCTCCAGCATCAGGGCGCTGCCCATGGCCACCATCTGGCGCTCGCCGCCGGACATCTTGCCCGCCCGCTGGCGACGGCGCTCGCGCAGCTTGGGGAAGAAGTCGTAGACCCGTTCGCGGCGCCGCGGGAGTTCCCGCTCATCGAGCAGGTAGCCCCCCATATCGAGGTTCTCCTCCACCGTCAGGGTGACGAAGACGTTGGCGACCTGGGGCACGTAGCACAGGCCCAGGGTGACGATCTCGTGGGGCTTGCGGCCGTGGATCGGCCGCCCACGGTAGAGGATGGTCCCGGCACGGGGCCTGAGCAGACCGAAGACGGTCTTCATGAGGGTCGATTTCCCCGCCCCATTGGGGCCGATCAGCGAGACGATCTCCCCCTCCTCCACCCGCAGGTCGACGTCATGCAGGATTTCCATGTCGCCGTAACCGGCGGTGATCCCCTCAGCCTCCAGCAGCGGCATACTGGCCTCCCAGGTAGGCCTCCAGGACGCGGGGATCGCGGCGCACCTCCGCGGGCGATCCCTCCATCAGGTAGCGCCCCTCGCTCATCACGATCACCGGATCGCAAAGGCGCATGATCAGGTCCATGTCGTGCTCGATGATCAGGAAGGTGATGTCCCGCTCGCGATTGAGGCGTTCGATGTTCTCCACCAGGCGGCCCATGAGGGTGGGGTTGACCCCGGCACCCGGCTCGTCGAGCAGCACCAGCTTGGGCTCGGCCATCAGCGTCCGGGCCAGCTCGAGCAGCTTCTTCTGGCCGCCGGAGAGGTTGCGGGCATACTCCTGGGCCAGATGCGAGAGGTCGAGGAAGGCCAGCACCTCCTCGGCGTGGCGCCGGTGGGCCTGCTCCTCCTCTCGCACCCGCCCCGGCCGCAGCAGGCTGGTGAGGAAGCTCTCGCCGGCCTGGTGACGCGGTACCAGCATCAGGTTCTCCAGCACCGACAGACTGGCGTGCTCCCGGGGGATCTGGAAGGTCCGGCACAGGCCGCGGGCAAAGATGCGGTGCGGCGGCAGGCCGGTGATATCGTCGCCGTCGAGGTAGACGCGCCCGGCACGCGGCTCGTAGACGCCGGCTACGACATTGAAGAGGGTGGTCTTGCCCGCCCCGTTGGGCCCGATCAGTCCGGTGATGGTCCCCGGCCGGACGTCGAGGGAGGCCCCGTCCAGGGCACGCAGGCCGCCGAAGTCCATGATGAGGCGGCTCACCTCCAGCAACGGCCTGGTGGTATCGGCGGTATCGCTTGCGTCCGAGGGGGTGGTCGCCATCCGCAACGGCTCCAGTCGCGATCGGAAGGAGAGGCACGCAGACCTCACTTGACGTTAGCAAAGCCCCCGGGGGGTGTCGAACAGGGTCCGGCATGAAGGAGCGCCGGAAAGCCCGCCCTCGACAAGCGCTCCGGCCGGTGCGTGTTAGCCCACCGGCGGTATGTTGTGATTGATCCTGAACAGGTTGTCGGGATCGTACTCGGCCTTGATGCGTGCCAACCGCGCGTAGTTGTCGCGGTAAGTGGCCCGAACTCGCTCCTGGCCCTCGTCGTCCATGATGAAGTTCACATAGCCGCCACCCGAGGAATAGGGGTGCAAGGCGTCCCAGTAGTCCCTGGTCCACTGGGTGATCCTTTCCTTGTTGGCGGGATCGGGATCGACGCCGACGATGACTTCGGACCACTTCGCCTCGCGGTAGCTGAAGGCGGTATCGTTACGCCCAACCCGGTGTACCGCGCCGTCGACCGGATACAGGTGCATGGTCGACAGCGGCGTCGGTACCTCGGCGAACTCCACATGGCGTTCGATGACCGTATCGCTGAGCTCGGTGACGAAATCGCCACGCCAGTACCATTGCAATCCGGGTCGATAGAGTTCATCGAAGGCGCCCTGCAACATTGGGTATGGCATGGGCTGGACGCCGTGCAGTGCCGGTGCGGCGGGTTCGTGCACTGCTGCAAGCAGCTTATCGGCCTCGGTTGCCGATCCGGTATGGCACCAGACGACGCCACACATCCGTCTATTGTGCAGGTGCTCGGGGAACGGCGGCCCCGGCGGTACGCTCAGGAAGGCGAAGAAGCCATTCAGCGATTCGGGGGCATTGGGGATGAAGTCGCGGTACCAGCGCAGTACCGCGGCCGAGTGTTCCAGCTCCCAGAGCGTCGGGCCGGCGTTCACGATGTTCACCGGATGCAGCTGGAACAGGAAGGAGGTCGCCACGCCGAAGTTGCCGCCGCCGCCGCGGATGGCCCAGAACAGCGCCGGATGCTGGGTCTCGCTCACGGTGACGAAGCGCCCGTCGGCCAGCACCAGGTCGGCCTCCAGCAGGTTGTCGATGGTCAGCCCGTACCGACGGCTCAGATGGCCATGGCCGCCGCCCAGGGTGAGGCCGCCCACCCCGGTGGTGGAGATGATACCGCTGACCGTGGCCAGCCCGAAGGCGTGGGTGGCGTGGTCCACATCGCCCCAGGTGCAGCCCCCCTCGACCCGGGCGGTGCGCATGGCGGGATCGATGCGGATGCCCCGCAGGGCCGAGAGATCGATCACCAGGCCGTCGTCGCAGCCGCCCAGCCCGGCGCCGTTGTGGCCGCCGCCGCGCACCGCCAGGGGCAGCCCCTGCTCGCGGGCGAAGTGGACCGCACGGATCACGTCGCCAACGTTCCCGCAACGGGCGATCAGCCGCGGGCGCTTGTCGATCATGCCGTTGTAGAGCCGGCGGGCCGGCTCGTAGTCGGGATCCCCGGCCTGGAGCAATGCGCCACGCAAGGTAGCCTGGAAGGTATCCCGTGCGATATCAGTGCTCATGGCAGTGCCCTCCTCTCAATGCTCGGCCAGAAAATCGAGAATGGCGGCGGTGAAGTCCTCGACGGCATTGAAGGTTCCGTCATGATTGACGCCGGGAATCACCCCCAGCTCGGCCTGGGGCTGGCACTGCGCCATGGTGCCGGCAACCGACTCGTAGAAGAGGTCGCTGTACTCGCCCTTGAGGATCAGGGTCGGTTGCTCGAGGGTCGCCAGATCATCGCAGCTGATGGCAGGCCGCGACATACTCATCTGGAGCGGTACCGTGCGGGCGTTGTCCAGATATATGGTCTGCATATACTCGGGTACCTGCTCGAAGCCGCCCGCTGAACGCTGGAACACGGCCTCGATGAACAGCTTGGTGGCCTCAACTTCATCGCCGGTCTCCAGGGCCTCCATGGCAGGACCGTACTTGTTGTTATCTTCAGCGATTGCAGCTTGCATTTCCTCCGGCAGCTCGGCGAGCAGTGAGGGGATAAAGGGTTCGTAGTGCACCATGCCACGCACCAGTTCCGGATTCTCCAGAGCCACCAGAGGGGCCAGCATGCCACCAAATGACCAGGTGACCAGATAGACCGGCCCGGCATCCAGCGCCCGGATGAAGGCGGCCAGGTCGGCGGCATGGGTCTCGGTGGAGAACCGCTCGCCGTCGTCCGGCCAGGGCTCGGTGCCGAAATAGCGCTTGGTATAGGCGATGAAACGGTGCTCGCTGGCGATGGCCTCGCGGTACGGTTCCCAGACCCGGTGATCGGCAATCGCAGAAGGCACGAACACGACAGGTTTGCCTTTCCCCTCGTCGACATAGGGCAGGGTGACGCCGTTGACCTCGACGGTGCGGGTCTGCTCGGCGGACAAGGCGGCCGATGACACGGCAAGCGCCAGGGCAGCCATCACTAACGAACAAGTCAACCATCGGCACATGACACTCTCCCCTTCGATCCAATCGATCGATCATGCATTATAAGGGCAGTCTAGAGTGCAATGTCGGGAGACCACATCGACAAGGTCGACTATTCTCAAGCCGGCACCCAATCGGAAAAATAGTCAGAATCGACTATCGCAACGCAATGACAGCGAAATACACGGCCTTCTGGGGTCGTGTATTTCGCTGGAGACTCTTGACCCGATCATTCACCGATGACTGCGCTTCCTCGCCCACTGGCAGTAAGCTGAGGCGCTTGATGGCCATCACTTTCTATCCTTTGGCCGCGCGGGCAGAGGACCAGGCGCTGCAGTGGGGTCGGATAGGCATTCTCGGGCCCACTGCACCGCTGTGCATAGGCCGGCGTCTCAGGCGTGCCCACCATGACCACTTGGCCCGCATCGTTGCGCACGGTGAACTGCACCGGCAGTCCGAGACCGATCAGTGACAGGGTATAGCGCTGGCCGGGCTCGAGGTAGGCGATATGGCGCATCTGCACCTCCTCTTCACCCACCCAGGTGGTGACAACTTCATGCCCGCCTCCCCGTTCGGCGTAATACAGCACCGCACGTTGGTCATCACCTCCCAGTCGATAGGCATGGATGGGCTTCAATATCTGCTCGGCGGCCACCTCGGAGGCAAGTACCAAAGCAATAACCATGGCACAGATGACAGTAATAGTTTTCATGGCATTATTCTCCTAAGACTGGATGACACGTCTGTCGCTTACCGACGTGTCAATCAGCCTAGGGGGCGACCATCTCCATGACATCGACAGGACGGATCATTTTCCGGTCCTATTTACGACACCTCGAATGGTCAGGGTTGGCCATCGAGTCGAGCCATGACGAATGCTCACCCGTCTCACGTCTATCCGCGCGAATGTTGCAAGTTCCCTACTCCTCGATTGGCCTATAGTGAAAAAGCCATTCGCACTTTATCTCCCCTAGGAAGGAATGACCCATGCCCTTGTTTCTTATCGAGCGGAATTTTGCCGAACAGCTCGAATTCACCACCGACTCGGTAAGGGAAGTCACCGAGATCAATCAGGAGATCGGGGTCCACTGGCTATACTCCTTTCTCAGTTCCGACAAGAAGAAGACCTACTGCCTCTATGAAGCCACGGATCCCGAGGCCATCCGCGAGGCAGCAAGGCGAGCTGGGGTACCGGCCGACGTGATCGTCGAGGTCGACCAGATCAACCCCTCGGCCTTCAGGTGAAGGAAATATCCACCTACTCTTCCACCAGGCCATGCCGGATGGCGTAGGCCGCCGCCTCGGTGCGGTTGGCGGTGTGGGTCTTGGCCAGGATGTTGCGTACATGATTGGCGACGGTATTGGGGCTGACATACAGCCGTTCGGCCACCGCACGGTTGCTGCGCCCTGCGGCGAGTAACTTCAGCACCTGTACCTCCCGCCGGCTCAATCCGTCCGGATAGACCGGTCGGGTCGAGAGAGTTTCCCGTAACGCGTCACAGCGCCGTGCCAACTCCCCCATACCGAGTTCGTGGGCGGTCAGCAACGCCGCTTCCACCAGTGCCCGCGCCGGCTCGGGTTGCTTGCGTTGCGCCAGCAAACGGGCGTAGTGGTATCGATCGTGGGCCAGCCAGGGCCATCCCCCGGTGCGTTCATCCATGGCCAGTGCGGTCTGGAAGTGGCGCTCGGCGGTGTCCCACTGCTTCAGGGTGACCGCCAGCATGCCGAGAAACCGGTCTGCCGATCCGTAGCAGGCAGTATGGGCGCCGGAGACGATGTTGCGGCCGACATAGGGCAGCAGAAAGCGGTACAGGGTGGGGGCATACTCGGCCTCGTCGAGACGGGCACAGACCTCTGCCAGGTAGGTGATACTGGTCGACCACATGGCATCGCGGGCAACGGCCTTGAGCTCATCGGTCATGAGGTACTTGAACTCGATGCGAGCCTCCTCCACCAGTTCCAGGTCGGCGTACAGCACGGCCAGCCCCGGTCGCCATGCCGCCGCCTCGGGAGTATTCCGCACGAAATGACGCAGTGCCGGCTGCAGCTCGCCCAGCCGGCCCTGCTCCCGGCGCAAGGTGAACATCTGCATGCCGAACACTCCCTCGGCATGGTCCGGGGAAAAGCGCCGGCCCACGATCAGGTTTTCCCGCGCTTGCTGCTCGGCCTCGGCGAAGCGTCCCCGGTGAGTGGTCAACATAGACTGGGCACTCAGGCCGACGGCCTGCAAAAAGGGCTGTCGCCAGGCATTGGCCACTCGCATGTGCAGTTCGAGCACGGCCCGGGCACTGTCGATGTCGCCGTATTCCATCAGATCCCCGATGTACCAGCCGGTCATGTCGCCGACCGCCCATTCCGGGTGCCCCGCCTGGGACACCAGCTCGAGAGCCTCGCGTGCTGCGGCCAGGCGCTCATCCAGGTGTTCCGGCCACGAGCGTGCCGGAACGATGGCGCTGAGAGCCTCGAACAGGGTGAGTGGATCACCCAGTCGGCGCGCCAGCCTGGTCGCCTGTTGGAGCGCCGCATGGGCAGCCTGGGGCCGGTCGCAGTAGATATTGGCCCGACACAGCGCTGCCAACAGCTCGGCCCGAAGACGCTCCGCCGATGGCTCCAGGGCCGCCAGTGCTTCCTCCAGCAGGGCGACCGCCTGATCGCCGTGACGACCGATCCGCCAGCCGACGCTCTCGTAGCCGAGGGCGGCTCGGGCCAGCATGGCGACGGCCCAGTCAGCGACCGGGTCCGCGTGGCGAGCCAGTTCGGCGGCCTGCACGAAGATATTCAGGGATTCATCGGCACGCCCGCCGGCCCGGTTGCGGGCTTCCGCCAGGGCCAGCAGCAAGCGGCAGCGACGTTCGCTGTCCTGTGTCAGGTACTGCTCCTGCAGTTGCAGGGCCAGATGGTAGAAATGCACCGCTTCCTCGTAGGCCAGCAGCGTATCGGCCCGGGCGCCGGCCCGTTGGGCATAGTCGATCGCCGTTTCGGCCGTGCCGGCGGGGGCGGCCTCGGCGAAGTGGTGGGCGAGCTCCGGCAGACGGGTCTGTAGATCGTGTCGGTGCAGCGTTTCCAACTGCTCACCGGCCTGTCGATGCAGGCGCATTCGTCGGGTGGTCGATAGCTCCTCGTATAGGGTTTCCCGAACCAGGGCATGACTGAACTGGAAGCGGCCCGGTTGTGGCAGCGCCTCGACGATGTGCGCCTCCAACGCCTCGTCCAGTATGTCCAGTAACTCGGTTTCCGGCAGCGCCAGGCCGGCCAGCAGCTCGAGTTCGAAGCGCCGGCCGATCACCGCGGCCATGCCCAGCAAACGATTACAATCGCGCGACAGCCGGTTCAAACGCTGCCCGATGATCTCGCGGATGCCCGCCGGGATGCGTGGCACCACCCCGTCAGCAGGCAGGCCTTCTTGCAACAGGTGGCGGGACAGCTCACGCATGAACAGCGGATTGCCTTCGCTGTGCTGGTATATCGCTGTCGCTACGGCAGTCAGCGGGAGGTCCCCGGCCAGCGAGCCGAGGAACCGTTCGGTTTCATCGCGCGACATGCCGCTCAGCGGCAGGCGCTGGCAGTGGGACAGACGGGACAGTTCACCGAGGGTGTCGGAGAGCGGATGCTGACGCCTCAGCTCGTTATCACGGAAGCTGCCGAGCAGCAGCAGGGGGCTGGTCGCGATCTCCCGAGCCAGGAATTCCAGCAGCTTGAGCGAGGCGGTATCGACCCAGTGCAGGTCGTCCAGAATCAGGACCAGCGGCTGGTGCCGTGCGGCCCGTTGCCAGAACCGCGTGAGGGTATCGAGCAGCCGAAAGCGGGCCTGGGCAGGATCCTCGATGGGCGGCGGCTCTATCAGGTCAGGCAGGCGCTGCCGGAGTTCCGGTAGCAGTTCGGCGATCACGCCGGCATCACTATCCGGAATTTCACCCGACAGGGCCGCGTCGGCCTCCTCCAGCCAGCCGCGCAGCAGCTGCAGCCAGGGCCAGTACAGCGGTGCACCCGGCTCCTCGTAGCAGCGGCCCCAGAACACCCGCATCCCCTGCTGCTCGGCCCGAGTGGCGAATTCCTGCGCGGTGTGCGTCTTGCCGATGCCGGGGTCACCACTGAGCAGCACTATCCGCCCCTGCCCGGCGCAGCTCTGCTGCATCGCGGCATCGAGGGCGGCCAGCTCGGCCTGGCGTCCGATGAAGCCAGTCTGCGGCACTGCGAGGCCTGCCAAGGCCGCGCCGCATTCGTCACAGAACGCCGCCTCCTCACGATTGACCCAACCACAGTGGTGACACCGCATGACGTCGCTCGCAGAGCTGAACGATTATTTATCTTGTCAGCCTAGCTTAACCGTATCCCGCGGGGTCGCCCCAAGTTCGACCAGGCATCGCACGGGATGCCGGGGCGCCCCGCTGCGGGTAAACTGGATGCGTCGTCCCCCACTCCACTCCCGGCGAAAGGACTCAACGCAGACCATGGGCAGTTCTCCTCCTCTCTACCTGCAGATCCAGCAGCATCTCCTGGAGAGGATCCAGGGCGGCGACTGGCCGGCGCACCACCAGATCCCGCCGGAGGAGCAGCTGGCCCGGGACTTCGGCGTCAGCCGCATGACCGCCAACAAGGCGATTCGCGACCTGGTGCAGAAGGGCTACCTGACCCGCCAGCCGGGACTCGGCACCTTCGTCACCGACCGCAAGGCGGAATCGCCGCTGCTCGACGTCCACAACATCGCCGAGGAGGTGCGTGGCCGGGGCCACGACTACCGCAACGAGGTCTTGACCCGCGAGGCCATCGAGGCCGACGACGAGGTAGCGCTGCGCCTGGGCATGCGCCTGGGCAGCCGGGTCTTCCACACCCTGCTGGTGCACCACGAGGACGGCGTGCCGATCCAGCTGGAGAACCGCTACGTCAATCCGCGCTGGGTACCGGATTACCTGGAGACCGACTTCAGCCGCCACACCCCCAACGAGGTGCTGGTGGCTGCCTGCCCGATCACCGATATCGAGCATATCGTCGAGGCGGTGTTGGTGGATGCGCGCACCGCCGAGTGGCTGGCCATCGACACCGCCACTCCCTGCCTGAGCATGGTCCGCCGCACCTGGTCCGGGGAACACCTGATCAGCTATGCCCGGTTGATACACCCCGGCGACCGCTACAAGCTGCGTTCCTCGGTGCACCGCCGGGCCTCCTGAGGCCACTCGCCCCCACGCTCGGCGAGTCCCCCGCAAACGCCCGCGAGGCCGGGAGTGCCCCGGCCTCGCGACGGTCGACCGAGCCGCGACCCTGGCTCAGCCGGCCAGGGCCTGCACCAGGTACCCCGTGGGCACCGCCAGGGTCAGGCTGAGCGCCACCCGGATGAACCACACCACCAGCATGCGCCCCACCGTGAGCGGGATGCGGGTGGCGAGGATGCAGGGAATCGACGCAGAGAAGAACAGCACCGCGGAGACCGACACCACCCCGGCGGCGAAGCGTGCCACGAACTCGGCCTCGCCCATCAGCAGGGCCGGCAGGAACATCTCGGCCAGCCCCGAGGCGGCGGCCTGGGCCAGCGCCGCAGCATCCTCCAGCCCCCACACCGCCACGAAGGGATAGAAGAACCAGCCCAGCCACTCGAACAGCGGCGTGTACTTGGCGGCGAGCAGCCCCAGCAGGCCCACCGACATGATCGACGGCAGGATGCTGATGGCCATCACCAGCCCCTCCCTGAAGTTCAGCGCCACGCTGCGGTGCAGGCCGGGAGCCCTGGCGGCGACCGCCAGGCCGGTGTGCCAGGCGGTGACCAGTCGCCGGCCGGGCAGCGCCTCCGGCTCGCCGTCGGTCTTGCGATCATCCATGCGCGAGAGCGGCGGCAGCCGCACGGTGATGGCGGTGACGACGAAGGTGATCAGCAGGGTCAGCCAGAAGTAGAGGTTCCACACGCCCATCAGGTCCAGGGTGCGGGCGACGATGATCATGAAGGTCGCCGAGACCGTGGAGAAGCCGGTGGCGATGATCGCCGCTTCCCGGGCCGAGTACTGCCCCGCCTGGTAGACCCGGTTGGTGATCAGCAGGCCGATGGAGTAGCTGCCCACGAAGGAGGCCACGGCATCGATGGCGCTGCGCCCCGGGGTCCGCCAGACGGGGCGCATCACTGGCTGCACCAGCACCCCGACCAGCTCCAGCAGGCCGTAGCCGATCAGCAGTGCCAGGAAGATGGCACCGATGGGCACGATCAGCCCCACCGGGATCACCAGCTTGTCGAACAGGAAGGGCAGCATGTCCGGTTGATGCAGGAAGGCCGGCCCCCAGCCGGTCAGTGCCATCAGCGCCGCGGCCACCCCGCCGAGCTTGAGCAGCGTGAAGATGCGCTCGGTCGGGCTGCGCCGCCAGGTGCCCCTGAGCAGCGGGTAGGCGGCGCCCGCCACGATCAGCGCCAGGGCATAGAGCCCACTGGCGTCGCCCAACAGGTCGCGGGCACCGGTGACCATATGGTCGAGCAGGATGGTGCGACGCCCGGCCAGTTCCAGCGGGACGAAGAAGATCAGGACGCCCAGGGCGCTGGGCAGGAGCAGCTTGAGAACGGTGGCGGCGCAGGGCCGCGGCCGGGTCGAACTGGTGGTCGGGGTGTCCATGGGCACGCCTCTCGTGTCGTGGTGGCTGGTGGTGGAGAACGGCATCCCGCCTCGTTATGTATATACAATATAATAGCCACAACACCTCATCGCCGACCAGGCCCCTTGCCTAGACCTTGGTCTAATCCCGTATGCGTCCCCGCCCCCATGCCGCCGGTCCAATATTCTCCTTACTCACTGTTTTTACGAGGATAAAAGGCGCAACACCCATGACGGGACGACATCCAGAGGCCTCAACGCTCCCCCTCGCGAGGGGATGACATGGCGCCTGATCGGGGCTAATCTATTTGTATATACATTACATCGACCCAGGAGGAGGCCCCATGCAGAGCACCATGCAGCGTCGCCTGTGGCGCGACGTCCACGTCTTCGACGGCCTGCGCACCCTGCCCGAGCCCATGGCGGTGATCGTCGAGGGCGACCGCATCGCCCGGATGATCCCCATGGCCCAGGTCGACGAGGCCGAGCTGGCCGACGGCGCGGAGATGGCCCGCGGCGGCGTGCTGACCCCGGGCCTGGTGGACTGCCACACCCACCTGGTGTTCGGCGGCTCCCGGGCCGACGAGTTCGAGCAGCGCCTCGAAGGCATCAGCTACGCGGAGATCGCCCGTCGCGGCGGCGGCATCCTCAGCACCGTCGCGGCCACCCGGGCGGCCAGCGAGGACGAGCTCTTCGCCCAGGCCCGGCCACGCCTGGAAGCGCTGATGAATGAAGGCGTCACCACCGTGGAGATCAAGTCCGGTTACGGCCTGACGGTCGACGACGAGCTGAAGATGCTGCGCGTGGCGCGCCGCCTGGGCGAGGCGCTGCCGGTACGGGTGGTCACCACCCTGCTCGGCGCCCATGCCCTGCCCCCGGAGTTCAAGGACGACAGCGACGGCTATATCGCCCTGGTGTGCGAGGAGATGATCCCCGCCGCGGCCGCCGAAGGCCTGGCCGACGCGGTGGACGTCTTCTGCGAGAGCATCGCCTTCTCGGTAGCCCAGTGCGAGCGGGTCTTCGAGGCCGCCCGTGCCCATGACCTGCCCATCAAGGCCCATGCCGAGCAGCTCTCCAACCTCGGCGGCAGCGCCGCGGCGGCCCGCTTCGGGGCGCTCTCCGCCGACCATATCGAGTACCTGGACGAGGCCGGCGTGGCGGCCCTGCGCGAGGCCGGCAGCGTCGCCGTGCTGCTGCCCGGGGCCTTCCATACCCTGCGCGAGACCCGGCTGCCACCCATCGCGGCACTGCGCCACGCCGGGGTGCCCATGGCCGTGGCCACCGACGCCAACCCGGGCAGCTCGCCGATCTTCCACCCGACCCTGATGCTCAACTTCGCCTGCACCCTGTTCCGCCTGACGCCCCAGGAGGCGCTGGCCGGCATGACCGCCCACGGCGCCCGCGCCCTGGGGCTGGCCGAGCAGGGCCTGGGCCGTATCGCCGAGGGCGCCGCGGCGGATCTCTGCCTGTGGGATGCCGACACCCCGGCGGCACTCGCCTACGCGGTGCAGTCCGGCCGCCTACGTCAGCGCTGGTGCCGGGGCGAACGCCAGGGAGGGACGGACCATGACTGACAGGACGATGACCGAGTCCGCGCCGACCATCGAGATGTCGGCCTGGAGCGGGCGCACCGATCCCGAACCGGACAGCCTGCGCTGGCATCAGGCGATCCGCCCCCTGGACGACCTCGCCCGGCCCGCCGGCGCCGCCCTGCTCGGCTTCGCCTGCGATGCCGGCGTGGCCCGCAACCTGGGGCGTCCCGGCGCCGCCGGTGGCCCGGCGGCCCTGCGCCGGGCGCTGGCCCCACTGGCCTGGCACCGTCAGGGTCCGGCCTATGACGCCGGCGATATCGCCTGCGAAGGCGACGCCATGGAGACCGCCCAGGCCCGGCTCGCCGAACGCGTCGCCGACCTGCTCGGCGCCGGCCACCTGCCCATCGTCCTGGGCGGCGGCCACGAGGTGGCCTTCGGCAGCTGGTCGGGGCTGGCCCGCCATCTGGAAGCGCGTTATCCCGATAACAGGGGCGACACGGTCCCCAGGGTCGGCATCATCAACCTCGATGCCCACTTCGATCTGCGCGATCCGGCGCATGTGCGCTCCTCCGGCACCCCCTTCGCCCAGATCGCCGACGCCTGCCAGGACCGCGGCTGGCCCTTCCGCTACGCCTGCCTGGGGGTGAGCCGCGCCGCCAACACCCGGGCGCTGTTCGCCCGCGCGACCGAGCTCGGCGTCCTGGTGCGCGAGGATCGCGAGATCGACGCCCGGCGCCTCGACGGCATCGTCAGGGATCTGCAGCGCTTCATGGCGCGCTGCGACCACCTTTACCTGACCCTCGACCTGGACGTGCTGCCGGCCGCCGAGGCCCCCGGGGTCAGCGCCCCGGCCGCCCGCGGCGTGCCGCTCGCCCTGCTCGAGCCGCTCATCGAGGCGGTACGCGACAGCGGCAAGTTGCGCCTGGCCGACCTCGCCGAGCTCAACCCCGACTTCGATATCGACAACCGCACCGCCCGCGCGGCGGCGCGCCTGATCCACCAGCTGACCCTGGACGTCCGCTGAACCCATACCGCCCCTACGACACAGGAGACGACCATGACCAGTCATCAATCCCTCGACCGCGACCCGCGTCACGATTCCAGCCGTAAGATCGGCGCCCCCACCGGCCCCGAGCTCTCCTGCAGGAGCTGGCTCACCGAAGCGCCGTTGCGCATGCTGATGAACAACCTCCACCCGGACGTCGCCGAGCGCCCCGAGGACCTGGTGGTCTACGGCGGCATCGGCCGCGCCGCCCGCGACTGGGCCTGCTACGACACCATCGTCGAGACCCTCCAGCGCCTGGAGGAGACCCAGACCCTGCTGGTGCAGTCCGGCAAGCCGGTGGGCGTCTTCGAGACCCACAAGGACGCTCCCCGGGTGCTGATCGCCAACTCCAATCTGGTGCCGGCCTGGGCCAACTGGGAGCACTTCAACGAGCTCGACCGCAAGGGCCTGATGATGTACGGCCAGATGACCGCCGGCTCCTGGATCTACATCGGCTCCCAGGGCATCGTCCAGGGCACCTACGAGACCTTCGTCGAGGCCGGTCGCCAGCACTATGACGGCAAGCTCGCCGGCCGCTGGATCCTCACCGCCGGCCTGGGCGGCATGGGTGGCGCCCAGCCGCTGGCGGCGAGCCTGGCCGGCGCGACTTCGCTTACCATCGAGTGCCAGCAGTCGCGCCTCGACTTCCGCCTGCGCACCCGCTACCTGGACGAGCAGGCCGAGGACCTCGACGACGCCCTGGCCCGGATCGAGCGCTACACCGCCGAGGGCAAGGCGATCTCCATCGGCCTGTGCGCCAATGCCGCCGAGGTGCTGCCGGAGTTGGTCAAGCGCGGCGTCAAGCCGGACATGGTCACCGACCAGACCAGTGCCCACGACCCGCTGCACGGCTATCTGCCGTCCGGCTGGAGCTGGGACGACTACGTGGCCCGCGGCCAGGCCGAGCCCGAAGCGACGGTCAGGGCCGCCAAGCGCTCCATGGCGGTGCACGTCCAGGCCATGCTCGACTTCCAGGCGATGGGCGTGCCGACCTTCGATTACGGCAACAATATCCGCCAGATGGCCCTGGAAGAGGGCGTGGCCAACGCCTTCGACTTCCCCGGCTTCGTGCCGGCCTATATCCGGCCGCTGTTCTGCCAGGGCATCGGGCCCTTCCGCTGGGCGGCCCTCTCCGGCGACCCGGAGGACATCTACCGGACCGATGCGAAGGTCAAGGAGTTGATCCCCGACGACCCGCACCTGCACCGCTGGCTGGATATGGCCCGGGAGAGAATTTCGTTCCAAGGACTCCCCGCCAGGATCTGCTGGGTGGGCCTCAAGGACCGCGCCCGCCTCGGCCAGGCCTTCAACGAGATGGTCGCCAACGGCGAACTCAAGGCGCCGGTGGTCATCGGCCGCGACCACCTCGACTCCGGCTCGGTGGCCAGCCCCAACCGCGAGACCGAGGCGATGCGGGACGGCTCCGACGCCGTCTCCGACTGGCCGCTGCTCAACGCCCTGCTCAACACCGCCGGCGGCGCCACCTGGGTCTCGCTGCACCACGGCGGCGGCGTGGGCATGGGCTACTCCCAGCACGCCGGGGTGGTGATCGTCGCCGACGGCACCGATGACGCCCACGCCCGCCTGGGCCGGGTGCTGCGCAACGACCCGGGCACCGGGGTGATGCGCCACGCCGACGCCGGCTACGAGATCGCCAAGACCTGCGCCCGTGAGAACGGACTGGACCTGCCGATGCTCGATAAGTAAGAGAGGCCCGACAAGGAACTTCCATCATGTCCCAGATTGAAATCCAACCCGGCAAGATGACCCTGGCCCAGGCGCGCCGGGTCTACCAGGCGCATCTGCCGGTCAGCCTGCCAGCCAGTGCCGACACCGCCATCCAACGCGGCGTCGACTGCGTCAACCGCGTGGTCGCCGAGGACCGCACCGTCTACGGCATCAACACCGGCTTCGGCCTGCTGGCCCAGACCCGCATCGACAAGGACCGCCTGGAGGACCTGCAGCGCTCCCTGGTGCTCTCCCATGCCACCGGCGTGGGCGAGGCCATGGACGATGCCCTGGTGCGCCTGATCATGGTGCTCAAGGTCAACAGCCTGGCCCGCGGCTTCTCCGGCATCCGCCGCGAGGTGCTGGATGCCCTGGTGGCGCTGATCAACGCCGAGGTCTACCCGCATATCCCGCTCAAGGGCTCGGTGGGCGCCTCCGGCGACCTGGCACCGCTGGCCCATATGAGCGTGGTACTGCTCGGCGAGGGCAAGGCCCGCCACCGGGGCGAATGGCTCCCCGCCCGCCAGGCCCTGGAGATCGCCGGCCTGGCGCCGCTGTCGCTCGCCCCCAAGGAGGGCCTGGCGCTGCTCAACGGCACCCAGGTCTCCACCGCCTACGCCCTGCGCGGCCTGTTCGAGGCGGAAGACCTCTACGCCGCCGCCACGGTGTGCGGCTCGCTGACCGTGGAGGCGACGCTCAGCTCCCGTGCCCCCTTCGACGCGCGTATCCACGAGGTGCGCGGACAACGGGGCCAGATCGATGCCGCCTCGGCCTACCGCCACCTGCTGGGCCGCCGCAGCGAGATCAGCGATTCCCATGCCCATTGCGGCAAGGTGCAGGATCCCTACTCCCTGCGCTGCCAGCCCCAGGTCATGGGGGCCGCCCTGACCCAGCTGCGCCAGGCCGCCGAGGTGCTGGCAGTGGAGGTCAATGCGGTGTCGGACAACCCCCTGGTGTTCGCCGAGCAGGGCGACATCATCTCCGGTGGCAACTTCCACGCCGAGCCGGTGGCCATGGCCGCCGACAACCTGGCGCTGGCCATCGCCGAGATCGGCTCGCTCACCGAGCGGCGCGTCTCGCTGATGATGGACCAGCACATGTCCCAACTGCCGCCCTTCCTGGTGGAGCACGGCGGGGTCAATTCCGGCTTCATGATCGCCCAAGTGACAGCCGCCGCCCTGGCGAGCGAGAACAAGGCGCTGGCCCATCCGCACAGCGTCGACAGCCTGCCCACCTCGGCCAACCAGGAAGACCACGTCTCCATGGCCCCGGCGGCCGGCAAGCGCCTCTGGGAGATGACCGCCAACGTGCGCGGCATCCTGGCCATCGAGTGGCTGGCCGCCTGCCAGGGGCTCGACTTCCGCCAGGGACTCAAGACCACCGAGGCCCTGGAAGGGGCCCGCGCCAGCCTGCGCGAGCGCGTCGCCTACTACGACCGGGACCGCTTCTTCGCGCCGGACATCGAGGCCGCCACCGAGCTCCTGGCCGCGCGCACCCTGGGCGACCTAGTGCCCGCCGGCCTGCTGCCGAGCCTCCACTGACGCGCCCTGCGCCCCACGGCCGTCGGGCCGTGGGGCATCTCCCCCGCATTCGCATCCAACGACAAGAGCGTCCTCCATGAATGCCATCGTACTCGCCATCCTGGTGATGGTCGGCCTGAGTCTTGCCCGGGTCTCCGTGGTCTTCGCCCTGATCGCCGCCAGCCTGGTGGGCGGCCTCTACGCCGGCATGCCGCTGGCCGATATCCTCGACGCCTTCAACGACGGCCTGGGCGACGGCGCCACCGTCGCCCTCTCCTATGCGGTACTCGGCGCCTTCGCCGTGGCCCTCTCACGCTCCGGCCTCACCGAGCTGATGGCCGACCGGGCGATCCGCCGCTTTCATCTGGATGAGGCGGGCGGTAACCGTCGCACGATCCTCTACGCCCTGCTGGCGGCCCTGCTCGCCGCGGCGGTGAGCTCCCAGAACCTGATCCCGGTGCATATCGCCTTCATCCCGGTACTGGTGCCGCCGCTGCTCAAGCTGATGAACCACTTGCAGCTCGACCGCCGCCTGGCGGCCTGCGTGATCACCTTCGGCATCACCGCCCCCTACATGCTGCTGCCGGTGGGCTTCGGCGCCGTCTTCCTCAACGACATCCTGCTGGCCAACCTCAATGAGAGCGGCGCCGCCCTGGGCCTCGAGGTGACCCGCAAGATGGTCCCCCTGGCCATGGTGATCCCCATCGGCGGCATGGCGCTGGGGCTGGCCGTCGCCGTGCTGTGGAGCTATCGCCAGCCGCGTCATTACCAGGATCGCGACCTGGCCCACGGCGACGAGGCGCCCGCCGAGGCGGCGACGCACCTGGCACCCAGGCAGCTCGGCGCCCTGGCCGTGGCCCTGGGCGGCACCGTGGCCCTGCAGCTGATCACCGGCTCCATGGTGCTGGGCGGGTTGTTCGGCTTCGCCCTGCTGTCGATGAGCGGCGTCTTCCGCTGGCACGAGCAGGACGGCATCTTCACCGAGGGCATGCGCATGATGGCCCTGGTCGGCTTCATCATGATCTCGGCGGCGGGCTTCGCCAGCGTGATGCAGGCCAGCGGCGAGGTGGAAGGCCTGGTGGCCGGCTCCGCCGAGCTGATCGGCGACAACAAGGGGCTCGCGGCCCTGGTCATGCTGCTGGTGGGGCTCTTTATCACCATGGGCATCGGCTCGTCCTTCTCGACGATCCCGATCATCGCCTCCCTCTATGTGCCGCTGGCGCTCGGCTTCGGCTTCTCGCCCCTGGCCACCGTGGCGCTGGTGGGTACCGCCGCGGCCCTGGGCGACGCCGGCTCGCCGGCCTCGGACTCGACGCTGGGTCCCACTGCCGGCCTCAATGCCGACGGCCAGCACGACCATATCTGGGACAGCGTGGTGCCCACCTTCCTGCACTACAACATCCCGCTGATCGCCTTCGGCTGGGCCGCCGCCATGCTGCTGTAGGCCACCCCCATCACGCGAAGGGCCGGGAACCGTCCCGGCCCGGTTCGGCTATCACCGCCTATACGCGCAGCAGGCCTTGAACTTGCGTCCGCTGCCGCAGGGGCAGGGGGCATTGCGGCCTGGCTTGAACCGCATGATGCTCGGTTCACCATCGACGTAGATCCACTTGCCCTCTCTGCGAGCGAATTCTGAGTCTTCTTCCATCACGCTCCAGCGGCGGCCTTCACGGAAGATGGCGCGAAAAAGCACGCGCCCCCAAGCCCCCTCCGTCTCGGTGTCGACGATCTCCAGACGAACCCGTTCCGTCGAGTCGTCATCCGGCAGGCTCGTCGGACGGAAATCCGGATGCCAGGTCGCCAGCAGATAGTCGGTAAGGTTCATTGCGAAGGCGCTATAGCGCGAGCGCATCAGCGCCTCTGGCGTCGGCGCCGGCTCACCGGCGTGGTAACGGCCGCAGCAGGCGGCATAGGCCTGGCCGCTGCCGCAGGGACAGGTCGTGGGTCGCATCATGGAAGGTTCTCCCGTTTCACAAGCACTCTGGAGTGGCATGCCGCCGACACGGCTCACCCCCGGCGCTTGGTCCGGGCGGTGGCCTCGGCGGTGAGTGGGTCCTCGGGCCAGGGGTGCTTGGGGTAGCGGCCGCGCATCTCGCGGCGCACCTCCGGATAGCCGTTGACCCAGAAGCTCGCCAGGTCGGCGGTCACCTGGAGGGGACGCCGCGCCGGCGAGAGCAGGTGCAGCAGCACCGCCACCCGTCCGTCGACGAGGCGCGGCGAGGCCTGCCAGCCGAAGCACTCCTGCAGCTTCACCGCCAGCACCGGCGGCCGGCCCTCCAGGCAGGGGGTGTAGTCCAGCCGCACCGCCGCGCCGCTGGGCACCGTCAGCCGCTCGGGAGCCAGGTCGTCGAGCCGCGGGCGCAGCGACCAGTCAAGGCCGTCGAGCAGCAAGCGTCCGAGCGGCAACCTGTCGATGGCGTCGAGCCGCGTCACGCCATCGAGATGCGGCGCCAGCCAGGTCTCCAGGCCGTCGAGCAGCGCCTCCTGCGACCAGTCGGGCCAGGCGTCGCCCAGCGTGTGGCGCAACAGCGCCACCCGGCCTCGCAGCTGGTCGGCGGCCTCGTCGAAGGGCAGCCGCTCGCGGCGCCGCAGCGCCTCGAGAAGCGCCTCGCACACCGCCTCGGGCGGTAACGTCTCGAGCGACCGACGTTCCAGCACCACGGCACCCAGGCCGCGCACCTCCTCGCCCACCAGGCGCCCCTGGGCGTCGGACCACTCGAGACGGGCCCGCCAGTCGGCGGTCTCGGGATAGAGGGCCTCGAGGCGTGCCCGGTCGAGCGCGGCGGCGCGGAAGATCCTGGCGCCGTCGGCCCGGCCATCGAGCTCGGCGGCCACCAGCAGCTCGGCATGGGCCAGCGGATGGGATTCGGGCAGCACCGCCAGCCCCCCACCGGCCAACCGAAAGCGGCCAGGCTCCAGGCACTGGGCGATGCGTTCCGGATAGGCCAGCGCCAGCAGCTCGCCGAGCGGTTCGAGGCTCGCCGCCGCCAGGCGGCAACCGGCGATCTCCGCCAGGCGCCGGGCGTCGCGCTGCCACTGGCGGTCATCGCGGGGCGAGGCCAGGCGCGCCGCGAGTGCCCGCTCCAAGTCGCGCTCGGCATCGAGCTCGCGCCCCTCGAGCAGCGCCACCAGGGCACAGGCCAGGGGCCGGGCCCGGAACTCCGCGGCACGCTCCAGCATCATCGCAAGGCGCGGATGGGTCGGCCAGCGCGCGCACGCCCGGCCCAGCTCGGTCAGGTGGTGGGTGTCGTCCAGCACGCCGAGCCGCCCCAGCAACTCGCGCCCGGCGGCCAGCGCCGCGGCGGGCGGCGGGGTCACCCAGGGCAGGCTCGCCGGATCCGTGACGCCCCAGCGGGCCAGCTCGAAGCCCAGCGGCGCCAGGTCCGCCTGGCGGATCTCCGGCTCGCCGTGGGGCACGAGCGGCTGCTCCTCGGCCCACAGCCGCACGCAGAGGCCGGGTCCCTGGCGGCCGGCGCGGCCGCGGCGCTGGTCGGCGCTGGCGCGATTGACCCGGCGGGTCTCCAGGCGGGTCAGGCCGCTCTTCGGCTGGAAGACCGGCACCCGCTCCCGACCCGCGTCGACGACGACGCGCACGCCATCCACGGTGACGCTGGACTCGGCGATCGCCGTGGCCAGCACCACCCGGCGCCGGCCCTCGGGGTCGGGGCGCAGCGCCCGGCGCTGGGCCCCGAGGGGCAGTCGACCATGCAGTTCCATCACCGCCAGCTCGGGGGCCCGTGAGGCCAGTTCACGGGCCAGGCGGCGGATCTCGGCCACCCCGGGCAGGATCACCAGGGCATCGTCGGCCTGCTGCTCGAGAGCCTCGAGGATTGCCCGGGCCTGCTGGGGCGTAGCCTCCTCGCGACTCTTCAGAGCCCGGTAGCGGGTCTCCACGGGGAAGCTGCGCCCCGGACAGTCGACCACCGGGGTGTCCCCGCCCAGCGTCTCGAGTAGTGCCTCGACGTCCAGGGTCGCCGACATCACCAGCAGGCGCAGGTCCTCGCGCACCGACTGGGCGTCCAGGGTCAGCGCCAGCCCCAGGTCCGCCTCCAGGCTGCGCTCATGGAACTCGTCGAAGATCACCCCGGCCACGCCCTCGAGCAGCGGGTCCTCCTGGAGCATGCGCGTCAGCACCCCCTGGGTGACCACCTCCAGGCGGGTGTCGGGCCCCACCCGGCTCTCGCCGCGCATCCGATAGCCCACCGTCTCGCCGACTCGTTCGCCCAAGGTATCCGCCATAAAGCCCGCGGCCAGCCGCGCGGCGACGCGCCGGGGCTCCAGCAGCAGCAGCTTGCCGTCCGCGCACCAGGGCGCGTCGAGCAGCGCCGGCGGCACCCGGGTGGTCTTGCCCGCCCCGGGCTCGGCCACCAGCAGCGCCCGGGGATGCCCGGCCAGGGCCTCGCGGATCGCGCCGAGGTGCGCGTCGATGGGCAGGGACATGGCGGGCTCAGGAGGCGACCCGGTCATCCCGGGAGCGCACTCCACAGCCCTTGAGGATCACCTGGGTGAGGAAGGCGGTGATCCGCTCCACGTCGGCGTCGCTGAGCGTCTCCTTGCCGGTGATGCCCAGCACCTGGGCCTCGAAGTCGGCGTAGTGCTGGGTCGCCGACCAGATCAGGAAGATCAGCCACACCGGGTCCACCGGATCCATCAGGCCGCGCTCGGCCCACTGCTCGAAGATCCGCGCCCGGGCCTGGACCCAGTCGCGCAGCTCGCCGCTGAGGTACTCCTGCAGGAAGGGGGCGCCGCCGAGAATCTCGGCGGCGAACAGCCGCGACCCCTCAGGATGGCGCCGCGACAGCTCCATCTTGCTGCGGATGAAGGCCTCGAGCACCTCGGCCGGATCATCCTCGACGCTGATATCGTCCAGCAGGGCGTTCCAGCGCGCCATCATGCGCTCCAGCAGGCGAATGTAGAGGCCGCGCTTGCTGCCCATGTAATAGAGGACGTTGGACTTGGGCAGCCCGGCCTGCTCGGCGATGTCCTGCAGGCTGGCCCCACGATAGCCGTGGCGGGCGAAGACCCGCTCGGCGGCGGCCAGGATCTCGCGCTCGTTACGCTCCCGCGTGGCACCGTTGCCGCTGTCTCCCCTGGTCCTGACGGGTGCGTCGCGCTGCGTCATCAACCTAACTCCTGCCCGAATGGAACGATGGCAGGAGTTTGCCGCACGCCCCTGAGCGGTGCAAACCCGAGCCGAGCCCGCGGTCCCCTGCTACGCCCCGTTACCGGCGCCCCTCGCCCTGGGGAGCCGCGACCGCCCGTTCGATATCGGGCTTGCATTGTCACGGATTCTGGACCATGCTGAAATCAATCCTGACCGATTGGTCAAGATAAGCCCCCGACACGATCGACACACGATCAACGAAAGAGCCTTCGGCCAACAAGAGAGACAAGGCGATGATCGACTTCCTGCTAAACGGGCAGCCCCGCCACTGCGAGGTCACGCCCGACGCCAGCGTGCTCGAGTTGCTGCGTGACACGCTCGGCCAGACCGGCACCAAGGAGGGCTGTGCCTCCGGCGACTGCGGTGCCTGCACCGTGGCCATCGGCGAGGCCGGCCCCGACGGCCGGGTGCGCTACCACAGTGCCAACGCCTGCATCACCCCCGCCCATCAGCTCCACGGCTGCCAACTGGTCACCGTGGAGGGACTGGCCCAGGGCGAGACCCTGCATCCCGCCCAGGCGGCCATGGTGGCGTGCCACGGCAGCCAGTGCGGCTTCTGCACCCCGGGTATCGTGATGTCGCTATTCACCCTGCACGAGGAACAACGACAGGCCCCGGCCCCGCTGACGCCACAGCGCCTGGAGGCCGCGCTGGGCGGCAACCTGTGCCGCTGCACCGGCTACCGGCCGATCCGCGACGCCGCCCTGACCATGGCCGAGCATCCCGCACAGCGTCCCCTGTGGCTGGACGCTGCCGCGCCCCAGCCATCGGCCAGGGCCGCCGACAGCCGCGAGGCGGCCTTCGCCCAGCCCGACAGCCTGGCCGAACTGGTCGAGGAGCGCCGCCGTCACCCCGAGGCGCCGATCGTCGCCGGCGGTACCGACCTGTGGCTCGAGGTCACCCAGCGCCTGGCGCGCTTCGCGCGCGTGGTGGACGTCACCCGCGTCGCCGAACTCCAGGCCATCGAGGCGGCCACCCTGGACGATGGCCGCGAGGGCTGGTGGATCGGCGGCGCCGTGACCTACTCGCGCCTGGAGCCACTGCTCGAGGAGCACCATGAGGCCTTCGCCCATCTGCTGCACCGCCTGGGCTCGGCCCAGGTGCGCAACCGCGGCACCCTGGGCGGCAACATCGCCAACGCCTCGCCCATCGGCGACACCCCGCCGGTACTGCTGGCCCTGGGCTCCCGGCTGTGGTTGGCCGGCCCGGAGGGCGAGCGCGAGCTGCCCCTCGACGACTTCTTCCTCGACTACAAGCAGACCGCCCTGCGCGAGGGCGAGGTGATCCGCGCCGTCTTCCTGCCCCGTTCCCAGGCGGGACGACACCTCAAGGTATGGAAGCTGTCCAAGCGTCGTGAGGACGACATCTCCGCGGTGCTCGGCGCCTTCGTCTGGCGCCTGGAGGACGGCGTGCTGCGCGACGTGCGCCTGGCCTTCGGCGGCATGGCCGCCACCCCCCAGCGGGCCGCGGAAGCGGAGGCCGCCCTGGAGGGACGCACCCCCTCCGCCGCCGCCTTCCAGGCCGCCCGCCTGGCCCTGGGCCGCGACTTCCGGCCGATGAGCGACGTGCGCGGCAGCGCCCACTATCGCCAGCTCTCCGCCGCCAACCTGCTCGAGCGGCTGCGTCTCGTCATCGCACAGCAGGCAGACCACACTAATCGGGAGGTGATGCTCCATGCGTACGCTCACTAAGCTTTCCCAGGCGCCCGAAGCCGCGCCAGCTCAGGCACCCGACACCGCGCCGGCCCAGGCCGTCGAGGCGACCCCCGAGGTGGCCCCGGAATCGGCCCGCGTCCGCGAGGAGCAGCGCGGCCGCATCCAGGGTGACGGGCCGCTGGCCCGCGACACGGCCAGCGGCGCCATGCCGGCGCACCTGCGCCAGGGCGGCGCGGGCAGCGCACGCGCCCACGAGAGCGCCGTCAAGCACGTCACCGGCCGTGCCGCCTATATCGACGACCTCAAGGCCCCGGCGGACTGCCTGCACCTGGCGCTGGGCCTCTCGCCGGTGGCCTACGGCCGGCTGACCCGCCTCGACCTGGAGAAGGTGCGGGCCATGCCCGGAGTGGTGGACGTGGTGTCGATCACGGAGGTGCCGGGGCATACCGATATCGGCCCGGTCTTCCCCGGCGACCCGATCTTCGTCGAGGACGAGATCAGCTACGTCGGCCAGGTGCTCTTCGCGGTGGCCGCCGAGAGCCACCGCGCCGCCCGCGAGGCGATCCAGGCCGCCGTGGTCGAGATCGACGAGCAGCCGGCGAGCCTCGATCCGGTGGCCGCCGCCGAGCGCGGGGAGGTCGTGCGCCCCACCCATGTCCAGCAGAGCGGCGACTGGGAGGGGGCGCTGGCCGAGGCCGCCCATGTGGTGGAGAGCGAGCAGTTCGTCGGCGGCCAGGAACACTTCTACCTGGAGGGCCAGGCCTGCCTGGTGACTCCCACCGAGGACGAGGGCGTGGTGGTCCACACCTCCAACCAGCACCCCAGCGAGACCCAGAAGCTGGTCGCCGAGGTGCTGGGCATCCCCTTCCACGCGGTGACCGTGGAGATGCGCCGCATGGGCGGCGGCTTCGGCGGCAAGGAGACCCAGGCCTCGCCCTGGGCCTGCATCGCCGCCCTGGTGGCCCGGCGCACCGGGCGTGCCGCCCGCATCCGCCTGCCCCGCGCCGAGGACATGCGCGTCACCGGCAAGCGCCATCCCTTCCATAACCGCTACCGGCTGGGCGTGGACGCCCGCGGCGTGCTGCTCGGCGGCGAGATCACCGTGATCGGCGACTGCGGCTACTCGCCGGACCTCTCCGAGGCCATCGTCGACCGCGCCATGTTCCACTCGGACAACGCCTACTCGCTGGGCGCGGCCCGGGTCACCGGCCATCGCGCCCGTACCCACACCGCCTCCAACACCGCCTTCCGCGGCTTCGGCGGCCCCCAGGGCATGATGGTGATCGAGGCGGCCATGGACGACATCGCCCGCCGGATCGGCGAGGACCCGCTGACCATCCGCAAGCGCAACCTCTACCGTGAGGGCCGCAACGTCACCCACTACGGCCAGACGGTGGAGCAGATCGCCCTGCTCCACGAGCTGGTCGAGCGCCTCGAACGGAGCAGCGACTACTGGGCCCGCCGCCGGGCCATCACCGAGTTCAATGCGGGAAGCCCCATCGTTCGCAAGGGCCTGGCGCTGACCCCGGTGAAGTTCGGCATCTCCTTCACCGCCAAGCACCTCAACCAGGCCGGCGCCCTGCTGCACGTCTATGCCGACGGCAGCGTGATGATCAACCACGGCGGCACCGAGATGGGCCAGGGGCTGCACACCAAGATCTGCCAGGTGGTGGCCCGCGAGCTCGGCCTCGACCTGGAGACGGTGCGCATCACCGCCACGCGCACCGACAAGGTGCCCAACACCTCGCCCACCGCCGCCTCCAGCGGCGCCGACCTCAACGGCCAGGCCGCCCGCGACGCCTGCGTGAGGCTCAAGGAGCGCCTCTTCGACTTCGCCAGTGAGCACTTCGGCGCCGAGCTGGGCGGGCTCGACCGCGAGGGCATGCGCCTGGAGGCCGGCCACCTGGTGGCAGGCGTTGGCGAGAGCGAGCGGCGCATTCCCTGGGGCGAGCTGGTGCAGGCGGCGTATCTCTCCCGCATCTCGCTCTCCGAGAAGGGTTTCTACGCCACCCCGCTGATCCACTATGACCGCGAGACCGGCAAGGGGCGCCCCTTCTACTACTACGCCCACGGCGCCGCCGTGGCCGAGGTCAGCGTCGACACCCTGAGCGGCGAGTACCAGGTCGACCGGGTCGACATCCTGCATGACGTGGGCGACTCCCTGAACCCGGCCATCGACCTCGGCCAGGTCGAGGGCGGCTTCATCCAGGGCGTGGGCTGGCTGACCAGCGAGGAGCTCAAGTGGAACGACGCCGGGCGGCTGATCTCCGACGGCCCGGCCACCTACAAGATCCCCACCTACGGCGACCTGCCGCCGGTGTTCAATGTCGCCCTGCTGGAGGGGCACCCCAACTCCATGGCCAGCATCTACCGCTCCAAGGCGGTGGGCGAGCCGCCCTTCATGCTCGGCATGAGCGTCTGGTCGGCGCTGCGCGACGCCCTGGCCAGCCTCGCCGACTACCGCGAGGCGCCACGGCTCGACACCCCGGCCACCCCGGAGCGGGTCCTGCTCGCCGCCGAGGCGCTGCGTTCCCGGCACAACCCCTGGCCGCTGGCGACGGATACGGGAGACGCATGATGACCGCACGCCCCGAGAGCTGGCACGCCGCCCTGCACCGCCTGCAACGCGACGGGGTGCCCCATGCGCTGGTCACCCAGGTGACCAGCGCCGGCTCCACGCCCCGGGAACCCGGGGCGCGGATGGTGATCACCGAGGACGCGGTGTTCGACACCCTGGGCGGCGGCAACTTCGAGTGGCAGACCATCGAAGCGGCCCGCGAGCGGCTGGCCCGCGGCGAGACCGGCATCGCCCTGGAGGCCTTCGCCCTGGGCGGGCGCAGCGGCCAGTGCTGCGGCGGCTTCGTCAACGTGCTGATCGAGGTCTTTCCCGGCAGCACCTCGGCGCTCGCGCTGTTCGGCGCCGGCCACGTGGGTCGCGAGCTCGTGCGCCTGGCCGCCCCGCTGCCCTGGCGGGTGCTGTGGCACGACAGCCGGGACGACGCCTTCCCCGCCTGGGCCGGCGACCAGCCGCGGCTGGCGTGCCACCACAGCCCGGATCCCCAGGCCGCCGTGGCGGCCCTGCCGGCCGGCGTCCACGCCCTGGTGCTGACCCATGACCACGCCGAGGACCGGGCCCTGGTGGATGCCCTGCTCGCGCGCGACGACATCGCCTCCCTGGGCCTGATCGGCTCGAAAAGCAAGTGGGCCAGCTTCCGCTCGCGGCTGGGCGATGCCGGCCACGACGAGGAGGCACTCGCCCGGGTGCGCTGTCCCATCGGCATGGCCGCCGGCGGAACGGGGGGCGACAAGACGCCCTATGCCATCGCCATCGCCGCCCTCGCCGAGCTGCTGCCGCTGATGGCCGCCGACCAGCGCCCCGACCAGCGCGGCCTCGATCCGGCCGAACTGCGCCGCCTGTTTTCCTAAGTTCCCTATGGGGATAGACCCCAAAATTCCCAATGCCACAGGGGCCCGGGGACAGGCCGAAGAGGGGAAGGCAGGCCTGTCGCCGGGAAAGCCCCGGTGCCATAGATCGAGACGAGTCCGAGACCATGACCAAGACCGACTCGCGCCTGCTGCGCGCCGAACTGCTGAGCTTCGATGCCGATCCCGGCGAGGGCGACGTTCCCGCCGCGGGCAGCCTTCGCCACCACGAGGATGGCGCCCTGTGGATCGAGAACGGCCGCATCCGCGCCGTGGACGACTACGCCCGCCTGGCCCCCGCACTGCCCGAGGACATCAGCGTCATCGATCATCGCGGCAAGCTGATCACTCCCGGCTTCATCGACAGCCACGTCCACTACGTGCAGTTGGAGATCATCGCCTCCTATGGCCGCCAGTTGCTCGACTGGCTCAACGAGTACACCTTCCCCGAGGAGTTGCGCTTCTCCGACCCGGAGCACGCCGCGACGCTCTCCGAGGCCTTCCTCGAGGAACTGCTGCGGGTCGGCACCACCACCGCCCAGGTGTTCTGCTCCAGCCACCCCGCCTCGGTGGACGCCTTCCTTGCCGCCAGCCACCAGCGCGGCCTGTGCATGCTGGCCGGCAAGGTACTGATGGACCGCCACGCCCCCGAGGACCTGTGCGACGACACCCGGGGCGGCATCCGCGACACCGAGCGGTTGATCGGCGACTGGCACGGCAAGGGGCGGCTCGGCTACAGCCTGACCCCGCGCTTCGCCCCCACCTCCACCCGCGAGCAGCTCGACGCCACCGGCGCGATCCTGCGCAGCGACGCGAGCCTCTGGCTGCAGACTCACCTCGCCGAGAACACCGGCGAACTGGACTGGGTGGCCGAGCTGTTCCCGGGCAGCCGCGACTACCTGGCGGTCTATGAGCGGTCCGGCCTCGTCGGGCCGCGCAGCACCTTCGCCCACGGCATCCACCTGGACCAGGAGATGCGTGGCCGCCTCGCCGAGCGCGGGGCGAATCTCGCCTTCTGTCCCAGCTCCAACATGTTCCTGGGCAGCGGCCTGTTCGACCGCCTGGCGGCCCGCGACACGGCGCTGAACGTCAGCTACGCCAGCGACGTGGGCGGCGGCACCGACCTCTCGGGCCTGGCGACGCTGAAGGCCGCCTACCAGGTCGGCCAGCTGCGCGGCCAGCCCCTCACCGCCTGGCAGGGCTTCTATGGCCTCACCCTGGGCAACGCCCGGGCCCTGTCGCTGGACGACCGCATCGGCCGCCTGGCGCCGGGGATGGACGCCGACTTCGTGGTCCTCGACCCGGCGGCCACGCCGCTGCTGGCCCGTCGCACGGCACGCTGCCGTGCGCTTTCCGAGACGCTCTTCGCCCTGATGATGATGGGCGACGACCGCAGCGTCTTCGAGACCTGGGCCGGCGGCCGCCTCCAGCATCGCCGCGTCGCGACCTGATCGTCACCGAATGCCGATGATGGGGTTGGCATCTTGGCCGGAGTCTGCCCTGAGACAGGGTGGCTCCGGCATTTTTTGCTGCCTCGGAATCCTCTCTTATCCCCTCCGAAGGGCGCCTCGATTCGACGAAATCGTTACTTGTCCGATCGGTCAATTCTTGCCTATGCTGTACCCGAGGCGATATTGACCATTTGGTCAAGACATTGCTCAGCGAATCACGATTCCATCCTCCACACCAACAACAATGGTACTTCCCATGGACTCCAATACCTCCTCCCTGTCAGGCGAGCCACTTCGCACGTCGTCGTCAACGGAAGGACACTGGCTGGATCGATACTTCGGCGTCAGCCGGCGCGGCTCCACGCTGCGCACCGAGATCCTGGCCGGCATCGCCACCTTCCTGGCCTCGATGTACATCATCGTGGTCAACCCGGCGATCCTCTCGGATGCCGGCATCCCCTTCTCGGCGGCGCTCTCCGCCACCGTGCTGATCAGCTTCATGAGCAGCCTGGCCATGGGCCTCTACGCCCGCAACCCCATCCTGGTGGCCCCGGGCATGGGCATGAACGCCCTGTTCACCTACACCCTGGTGCTGGGCGCCGGCCTCTCCTGGGAGGTGGCCCTGGGCTGCGTCTTCTGGTCCGGCGTGCTGTTCGCCACCCTGGCCGTCTTCAACGTGCGCAAGGCGATCATCGAGGCGATACCCGCCTCGCTGCGCTATGCCATCACCTGCGGCATCGGGCTGTTCATCACCTTCATCGGCCTGAAGAATGCCGGCTTCATCATCGGCAGCGAGGCCACCCTGGTTACCCTGGGCAGCTTCGATCCCAGCCTGGTGACCTTCTTCATCGGCCTGATCGCCACCGCCGTCATGGTGATCCTGCGCATGAACGGTGCGCTGATCCTGGGCATCGCCCTCACCACCCTGCTGGCCGCCCCCATGGGCCGACTGTGGGGCGACGAGATGATGGTGGAGTGGAGCGGCCTGGCCGCCTGGCCCGACTTCGGCGCGGTGATGCAAGTGGACATCTGGGGGGCCCTCGAGGTCGCCTACCTGCCGTTCATCTTCGTGATGCTGTTCACCAACTTCTTCGATGCGCTGTCCTGCTTCATGGCGCTCTCGGAGTCCGCCGACCTCAAGGACGAGGACGGCAACCCGCGCAACCTCAAGCGCTCCATGACGGTGGACGCCTTCGCCTCGATGATCGCCGCCCCGCTGGGCACCAGCGCCGCCCAGACCTTCATCGAGTCCGGCGCCGGCGTGGCCCAGGGCGGGCGCACCGGCCTGGTGGCGGTGACCATCGCCCTGCTGTTCCTGCCCTTCCTCTTCCTGTCGCCGCTGCTCTCGCTGGTGCCGGGCATCGCCACGGCCCCCGCGCTGGTGCTGGTGGGGCTGTTCATGCTGTCGCCGATCGCCAAGATCGACTGGGGCCGCTACGACGAGGCCTTCCCGGCCTTCCTGGCGATCATCCTGATGCCGCTCACCTACTCCATCACCCTGGGGATCGCCTTCGGCTTCCTCTCCTTCGTGCTGATCAAGCTGTTCACCGGCAGGTTCGGCGAGATCAAGCCGGCCATGTGGGTCTCCGCCGCGCTCTGCGTGGTGCTGCTGGCCACCACCTGAGCCCCCGCCCCCGGAAACGCGACACGGCAGCCCTCGGGCTGCCGTGTCGCGTGGCGGGATCGGCTCTGCCTGACGTCGAGCGGCCTGGTGGTTGGCCGGCCCGATCAGGCCGCATCCCTCAGTCGCATGCCTCCAGCCGCTCGCGCAGCTCGGCGCGGCGCGCCTCGCCCATGAAGGCCGCCTCGATGGCGTTGCCGGCCAGCGTCCGGAAGGTCGCCCGATCCCAACCGAAGGCCTGGTGGCAGGCCAGGAAGTTGTCGAGCATGCCGCCGCCGAAGTAGGCGGGGTCATCGGAGTTGAGGGTGACGTTGAGCCCCTCGGCCAGCAGCCGCGGCAAGGGGTGGTCCGCGAGGCGTTCCACGACCCGCAGGCGCACGTTGGAGAGCGGGCAGACGGTGAGCACCATGCGCTCGTCGCGCAGCCGCGCCACCAGCGCGGGGTCCTCCAGGCAGCGCACGCCGTGGTCGATGCGACAGACGCCCAGCCGATCCAGGGCCCCGCGGATGTAGTCCGGCGGGCCCTCCTCGCCGGCATGGGCGACCCGGGCGATACCCAGCCGGGCGGCACGCTCGAACACCTCGACGAACTTCTCCGGCGGGTTGCCGCGCTCGGCGCTGTCGAGGCCCACCGCGTCGAGCATCTCCCAGTAGGGGGCGGCCTCCTCGAGGAGCGTCATCGCCTCCTCCGCCGGCCGGTCGCGCAGGAAGGCCATGATCAGCGCCGTTGAGAGCCCCAGCTCGCGCTCGGCACGCCGCCGCGCCAGGGAGAGCCCCTCCATCACCACCGACAGCTCGACGCCGCGCACCCGGTGGGCCTGGGGATCGAAGTGCAGCTCCACGTGCACCACGCCCTCGGCGTGGGCGCGGCGAAAATAGTCCATGGCCAGCTCAAAGAAGTCCTCGGCGGTGCGCAGCACGCTCATGCCCTGATAGTAGAGATCGAGGAAGGACTGCAGGTCGCTGAAGTCGTAGGCGGCCCGCACCTCTTCCACCGAGGCATAGGACAGCGCGACGCCGTTGCGCTCGGCGAGCGCGAACATCAGTTCGGGTTCCAGGGAGCCTTCGATGTGCAGGTGCAGCTCCACCTTGGGCAGACGCTCGAGGAAGTCACGCATGGTTCGTCCCACTCCATCAGGTTTTCCCCATCCTGATATAAACTGACCGTTTGCGCAAAGTCCCCGCTCAGTCCAGCTCGCGCAGGAAGGCGGCCAGCGCCTCGCGGCGCTCGACGAGCCGTGCCTCGGCGGCCTCGCGCTCCGACTCCAGCTCGCCGACGCGGTTCTCCTGGGCCTCGAGGTCGGTCAGGTAGCGCTGCCCCAGGTCGCTGTCGGTTCCCACGGCGGCCAGGTTGTCGCGCAGGCGCGCCTGGTGGTCGGCGGCCCGTTGCAGGCGCTCGCGGATGCGCGACAGCTCGCGCTCCACCTCGGCCACGCCACGACGGTGCTCGAGCAGGTCCTCCAGCCGGCGTGCGGTCGCCTCGTCGGCCGCCTCGCTCCACTCCATCAACTGCTGCATGCCGGCATCCACCAGGGCCAGGGTCCGACTGCGAGTCAGTTCCTCCCGAGCCTCGACCTCGTGGCCGGCACCGGGCGCCAGGGTCACCCCGAGGCGATGGTGGGTGGGCGTGGACGCCACCAGGGCCGGCGAGTCGAAGCGCCAGCCCTGCCGGATCGGATGCTCGATCAGCAGCTCCCGGGAGCGACGGGCGTCGCTGGTGACGGTGTAGCGCGTGGTGACCCGCGACAGGTGCGTGGCCCGCAGGGCGCCGTCGACGATGGTGACCCGGGTGAGGCGCTCCTCCGGCCGCGACTCGCTGGAGACGCGCAGCTTGCGATCGGCGGCGAAGCTCGCCAGGCGCGTCTCCCCGGCAGGGACCCCCGGCAGGTCGACGTCCCCCAGATGCCCCACCCCCGCCTCGTAGACGGTCACCAGGCCCGGTGGCAGCCAGGTCTCGGTGGCGTTCTCGAGTCGCACGGCGGCCACCGGATGACGCTCACCACGCCCCGGCTGGAAGAGCGACACCCGACCGGCGGGCAGCGCGGCATCCACGTAGGGCAGCGACAGGCTGCGTCCCGCCTCCAGGTCAACCGGGAAGGGCAACCGCCAGGTGGCCGCGGTATCGCTCTCCATGGCCCGCGCCGGGCGCGCGGGGGCGGCGACGGCATGCTCCCGGGAGGCGTCGGCCGTGGCGGCGGACTCCAGCAGCGCCGGGGCGTGCCCGCGCATGGTCCCCTCGTCGCGCCTCACGGGCGCCGTGGTATCGGCCCTGACCGGCACCTCGGGCCGGCTCGGCCAGTAGCGCTCCAGCAGCCGCTGGGAGAGCGACACCGGCGCACCACTGGCGAGGGTCAGCGTCACCCCGTCCCAGTCGCTGCCGCTGGCATTCTCCACCACCGCCCAGGCCTGCAGCCGAGCCTCCCCGTCGCCATCCAGCAGCAGGCGATAGGCGGTCTTCCAGACCGGTGCGGCCACCACGTAGGCGAGCGTCACCTGGCGTTCGCCCTCGCCCTCCAGCTCGATGGCGATACGCCGCACCGCCTCGCTGCGCGCCCGCCCGCTCACCGCGACGGCCTGGCGCAGTCGCTCGGCCAGGGCCGCGTCGAGCACCTCGAGCCGGGCATCGTCGCGCAGCCGCAGGGTGGCCACGGCCCCCTCGGCGTCGAGCACCGCCAGGGTGTGCAGGGTAGCGCCCTGGTCGTCCCGGCCCGCCGCGTCCACGCCCAGCAGCTGGCCCTCGACACGGCGCCCGCCGGAGGCGACACGCACCGGCACGCCCTGCAGGGTGGCAGCCAACCGGACCACCGATCCCAGGTCGTCCGGGCCGAAGGGCAGCCGGCGGAAGGTCTCCTCCAGGGCCGCCAGGCCGTCCAGGCGCATGCCCCGCAACCGCCCGCCGGGATCGCGCACCACCAGGCTCTTGAGGATGTCGTTGACCTGCTCCAGGGGAACCCGGAGCTCGAGGGTGCCGTCCCCCTCCAGGCTCGCCACGCGATGGACCTCCGCCAGGCCACCGGAGGAGAGGGTCACCGCTTCCACGCGCTGCGCCTCTGTCGGGCCCGACGCCGCCAGGCCGAGCAGCCCGACCATGGCCGCCAGCGGCCCCGGACGGCCGAACCGGGCCCTCCGTCGCGGGCTACGTCCCTTGCCACTCATCGGCGCTTCCTCGTCAGGGATTCACGCTCAGGTATAGCCGCCGAGGCGCCCTTCCTCCAGCCGCAGCGCCCGATCGACCCCGGGGGGATCGAAGGGGCCGCCCGTCAGCTGGTGTACCAGGTAGATCACCGCGCGTCCCGCCAGCCAGGCGTCGAGCCGCGGCGCGAGGCGGGCCACGGTGTCGGCATCCAGGCCGGCGAAGGGCTCGTCGAGCAGCACCAGGTCGGGCTCCAGGAGATGCAGGCGGGCCAGCGCCAGGCGCCGGGCCTGGCCGCCGGAGAGCCGGCGGCCGCCCTCGCCCACCCGGGTGGCCAGTCCCTGTGGCAGCGATTCGGCCCAGGCATCCAGGTCCACCCAGGCCAGCGCCGCCCACAGCTCACCCTCGGTGGCGTCGGGGCGGGCCAGGCGCAGGTTGGCCGCCAGGCTGTCGTCGAGCAGGTCGACGCGCTGGGTCAGGGCGGCGACGCGCCGACGCAGTGCCGCCTCGGGCCAGTCGGCGAGCGCCACCCCGCCCAGGCGGATGCGGCCGCCGGAGGGCGCCAGCTGGCGCAACACCAGCGCCGCCACGCTGGACTTGCCGGCACCGGAGGCGCCGCACAGCGCCAGCCGCTCCCCCGGCGCCAGATGCAGGGAGACGTCGTCCAGCGCCGGCGCCAGGGCGCCGGGATAGGTCAGCGAGACCCGCTCGAGCGCCACGCCCAGGGCCCCGGCCGGCGCCTCCTCGCCGCGGGCAGCCTCGGCGGCCGGCCGGGAGCGCTCGGCCAGGCCATTGAGGCGTTCGGCGGCGCCCCAGGTGGCGCCCAGCCAGGTGAAGGCCGCGGGCAGCCCGGCCAGCGCCTCGCTCATGGCCAGGGCCGCCAGCGGCATCATCACCGCCAGCGGCCCCGAAAGCTCCCCCGCCGCCCAGGCCCGGGCGGCCAACCACAGCGCCAGCACCAGGGCCGTGCCCACCAGCAGCGTGACCAGGGCGTTGCCCAGGGCCACCCAGGCGCCGAGGCGCCGCTGGTCGCGGTAGAACCGCGCCTCCAGCGCCTCGACCTCGCGCCGATGGTGGCCCAGGCTGCCGTAGGTCTCCAGCTCGGCCAGCCCCTGCAGCTGCTCGATCAGCCGCCCGCGCAGCGCCTCCCGGTCGGCCCCCTGGCGCCGGCCGGCGGCGAGCCCCAGCCGCGCCTGGCCCAGGGTGAGCCATAGCCAGCCGGCGAGCAGCAGCAGGCCCAGCGCCAGCCCCACCGGCGGGGCCCAGGCCGCCAGCAGGCCGACCAGGCCCAGGATCGCCAGCAGCGCCACCCCCGCCGGCGCCAGCAGGCGCAGGAAGAGGGCATCGAGGGTGTCGATGTCGGCGGTCAGGCGGTTCAGCCAGTCGCTGGCGCGGTGACGCATCAGGGCCTGGGCGTCCAGGCCGGCGATCACCGCGAACAGCCGCGCGCGCAGGTCGGCGAGCAGGCGCAGCACGGTATCGTGGTTGTAGAGGCGCTCCAGGTAGCGCGACACCGTGCGGGTCACGGCGAACAGGCGGATCCCGCCGCCCGGCACATAGACGTCCAGGCTCGCCGCCATGCCCGCCGCCAGCAGGGCTCCCGTCAGCGCCGAGGCGGTGATAAACCAGCCCGACAGCGCCAGCAGGCCGATGGCCGAGAGCAGCGTCAGCGCCATCAGCGCGGCGCCGGCGGCCAGGCGGCCGCGGCGCCGGGCCAGCAGCCTCAGCCAGGGCCGCAGCGTCGCCAGCGGCCCGGGCGCCCGCTCACCGCGATGCCTCATGGGATCGCCTCCGGCACGCCGTCCCGCAGCGCCAGGCGGCGGTCGGCCAGGGCCATCAGCGCCGGCTGGTGGGTGGCGATCACCAGGCAGCGCCCCTCGCCGGCCAGCGCCGCCAGGGCCTCGGCGACCCGCGCCTGGGTGTCGGCGTCGAGGCTGGCGGTGGGCTCGTCGAGCAGCACCAGGGACGCATCGGAGAGGAACACCCGGGCCAGCGCCAGGCGTTGGGCCTGGCCGCCGGAGAGGCCGGCGCCCCGCTCCCCCAGGGGCGTGTCGAGCCCCGCGGGCAGACCGGCCAGCAGCTCGCCCAGACCGGCCCGCGCCAGCGCCCGGCTCAGGGCCGCGTCGTCGGCCGCCGGAGCGGCCAGGCGCAGGTTGTCCGCCAGGCTGCCCTGGATCAGCAGCGGCCGCTGGTCCATCCAGGCGATGCGCACGCCCTCGCCCGGGCGGCGGCTGCCCTCGCCGGGGCCGACGAAGCCGGCCAGCAGCTGCAGCAGGGTCGACTTGCCGGCCCCGGAGGGGCCGGTCACCGCCATCACCGCGCCGGGTGCCAGGCGCAGGTCCAGGGGGCCCAGTACCCGCCCACGACCGGGATGGGTCACCGTCGCCGCCGCGAGTTCCATCAGGCCCCCCTGGGAGACCGCGTCGACCGGCGTCTCGCCACGCACCGCCGCCGGCTCGGCCTCGAACAGCACCGCCAGCTCCCGGGCGGCCCCCAGGGCGGCGGCGCGGTCGTGGTAGTGCTGGGCGAGGCTACGCAGCGGCTGGAAGAACTCCGGGGCCAGCAGCAGCACCAGCAGGCCGCTGAACAGGGTCAATTGTGGGGCGGGACCGAAGTCGACGTAACCGAGCAGGCCGAAGCCCACGTAGATGGCCACCACGGCGATGGCCACCGAGGCGAAGAACTCCAGCACCGCCGAGGAGAGGAAGGCGAGGCGCAGGGTGCGCAGGCTGCGTCGGCGGTAGTCGTCGGCGGCGGCGTGCACCTCGGCGGTGGCCGCGCGGGTGCGGCCGAACAGCTGCAGGGTGGTCACGGCGCGCACCCGGTCGATGAAGTGGCCCGAGAGCCGCGCCACGGCGGCGAACTGTTCGCGGTTGAGGCGCTCGGCACCCATGCCCACCAGGGCCATGAACAGCGGGATCAGCGGCGCGGAGAGCAGCAGGAAGAGCGCCGCCAGCCAGTCCAGCCAGATCACCGTGGCGAGAACCATCAGCGGCTGGATCACCGCCAGGACCAGTTGGGGCCGGAAGCGGGCGATATAGCCGTCCAGCGCCTCCACCTGCTCCACCAGCTGACTGGCCAGCGACGCCGAGTGGCGGGCCCCCAGCCACGCCGGCCCCAGCCGCGCCAGGTGGTCCAGCAGCGCGCTGCGCACCCGGGTGCGCAGCCGCAGGCTCGCCGCCTGGCCCAGGGTCTCCTGGGTGAAGAGCGCCAGGGCGCGCAAGGCCAGTAGCGCCAGCATGCCCAGCGCCGGCAGGAGGAGCTCGGCCGGCGGCCTCCCATCGGCCAGCAGGGCGTCGACGAAGCGGGCCAGCAGCGCCAGCTGGCCCAGGGTGGCCAGGGTCGCCAGGCCACCGGCGACCACCGCCAGGCCCAGGCGCCGGCGCTCCGCCGCGGCCAGTCCCGCCAGCCAGCGGGCCGCCTGCCGGGTCGCCTCCCTGCCCTCGACCACGGCCCTAGTGGTATCCCTCGCCGACCTTGACCTTGCCGCGGAACACCCAGTAGGTCCAGGCGGTATAGGCCAGCACGATGGGGATCACGAAGAGCACCCCGAGCAGCAGGAAGAGCTGCGACTCGGGCGCCGAGGCGGCGTCCCAGATGGTGTAGTCCGGCGGCACGATCACCGGCCACTTGCTGGCCACCAGCCCCAGGTAGGTGAAGACGAACAGGCCCAGGGTGGCGACGAAGGGCTGGCCCTCCTGGCGGCGGCGCAGCGCGCTCCACAGCCAAGCCGCGCAGGCCAGCGCCAGGGCCGGCAGGATCCAGATCAGCTGCAGGTGGTCGAACCAGCGGCTGCGCACCGCCTCGTTGACGAAGGGGGTCCAGACACTGATCACGGCGAACACCGCGAGTACCGCCGCGAGCAGGCCCGGGGCGATGCGATAGGCCCAGGCCTGGACGTGGCCCTCGCTCTTGAGGATCAGCCAGGTGGCGCCGAGCAGCGCATAGCCCACCATCAGCCCCAGGCCGGTCAACACCGTGAAGGGGGTCAGCCAGTCCAGGGCACCGCCCACGTAGACGAAGTCCTCCACGGCGAAGCCCTGGATGTAGGCGCCCACCACGGCCCCCTGGGCGAAGGCGGCGACCGCCGAGCCCCAGCAGAAGGCGCGGTTCCACCAGCGCCGGCTACGTCGCGCCTTGAAGCGGAACTCGAAGGCGATGCCGCGGAAGATCAGCCCGGCCAGCATCAGGAAGACGCCGATATAGAGTGCCGGCAGGAACACCGAGTAGACCAGCGGGAAGGCGCCGAGCAGCCCGGCACCGCCCAACACCAGCCAGGTCTCGTTGCCGTCCCACACCGGGGCTACGGAGTTCATCATCACGTCCCGGGCCGCCTCGTCCGGGGCGAAGGGATAGAGGATCCCCAGCCCCAGGTCGAAACCGTCCATCAGCACGTACATGATCACCCCGAAGCCGATGATCAGCGCCCAGATCAGGGACAGGTCGAAGAGTTCCATGGCTCACTTCCTCCAGGTCGGGGCCGCATCGTGTTCGAAGCTGGCGTGCGCGGCGGAGAGCGGTCGCATGGGCCGGTGCACCTCGCCGTGGTCCTCCTCGTCCTCGGGCAGCATGCCCTGGCGTACCACCCGGGTCAGGTAGTAGACCCCGGAGGCGAATACCACCGCATAGACCGCCACGTAGCCGATCAGGGTGAACAGCGCCATGCCCCCGGTCAGCGAGGGCGTCACCCCTTCGGCATGGCTCATCATGCCGTAGACCAGCCAGGGCGCACGCCCGGTCTCGGTGACGATCCAGCCGGCCAGCACGGCGACGAAGGGGGTCACGCTCATCCCCCTCAGCACCTGCAGGTACCCGCGGTGCCGGTAGAGGCGCCCGCCGCGACGCAGCCAGAGCCCGGCCAGGACCACGGCGATCATCGCCACGCCCAGGCCCACCATGACGCGGAAGGCCCAGAACACCAGCCACACCTCGGGCTGTTCGTCCCGGGGGGTGTCGGCGAGCCCGGGCACCTCGCCGTCGGCACGGTGGGTCAGGATCAGGCTGGCCAGGTTGGGGATGCCGATCTCGAAGCGGTTGCCCTGCGTCTCCTGGTCGGGCCAGGCGGCGATCAGCATCGGCACGTTGCCCCGGGTCTCCCAGTTGCCCTCCATGGCCGCCACCTTGGCGGGCTGGTGCTCCAGGGTATTGAGGCCATGGAAATCACCGATCACCGCCTGGGCCGGCGCCAGCACCAGCAGCAGCCACAGGCACATGGAGAGCGCCCGGCGATTGGCGTCGGGGTCGCGGCCGATCAGCAGGTACCAGGCGCTGACGCCGGCCACCACGAAGCCCCCGGTGAGGAAGGAGGCCATGACCATGTGCGCGAAGCGCCACGGGAAGGAGGGGTTGAAGATCGCCGCCCCCCAGTCGGTGACCCGGAAGCTGCCGTCGACGAGCTCCACCCCGGCCGGGGTCTGCATCCAGCTGTTGGCGGAGAGGATCCAGAAGGAGGAGATGAAGGTCCCCACGGCCACCATGATGGCGGCCAGCAGGTGCACCCCCTGGGGCACCTTGCCGCGGCCGAACAACAGCACGCCGAGGAAGGCCGCCTCGAGAAAGAAGGCAGTGACCACCTCGTAGCTCAGCATCGGCCCCAGGAAGTTGGCCGCCGCCTGGGAGAAGTTGCTCCAGTTGGTACCGAACTGGAAGGACATGACGATGCCCGAAACCACGCCCATGCCGAACACCACGGCGAAGACCTTGGTCCAGAACAGGGCCAGGCGATCCCAGGCCGGGTTCTCGGTCTTGTAGAAGAGGCCGTTGAGCACGGCGATATAGGACGCCAGCCCGATGGTGAACACCGGGAAGATGGCGTGGAAGGAAACCACGAAAGCGAACTGCAATCGTGACAGCAGCAAGGGATCCAGTTCCATGACGCCTACGCCTCGTGACTGCGGTGGGTTCGGGGAGAGCCGCGACGGACGCGGTCGACAGCCACAGCCTAGCACCGGATCGCCGGGCGATCTTGTCCAGACGAGAGTCGCTGTATCGGGCTTGTATCAGCCACGCCCATCAGCATGCCCGAATTCGCCGCAGGGAACCTGTGTCGCAGTGTCGCAGCCAGCGGCGCTTCAGGCCCCGCCGCCGGTCACCACCAGGTTCACCATCCAGCTCGTGTAGGCCAGGAACATCGCCAGCAGGGCGGCGCCCTCGAGGCGGTTGATGCGCCCCGCCCGCCCGCGCCAGCCCAGGGCGAAGACGGCCATCAGGGCGGTCATGGCGGTCATCAGGCTCCAGTCGCGCAGCAGCACCTCGGTCCCCACCTGGATCGGCGCGATCACCGCCGCCAGGCCCACCACGCCCAGGGTGTTGAAGAGGTTGGAGCCCACCACATTGCCCAGCACCAGGTCGTGCTCGTTGCGGCGCAGGGCGCTGACGGAGGAGGCCAGTTCCGGCAGCGAGGTGCCCACCGCCACCACCGTCAGGCCGATGATCAGGTCGCTGACGCCGAAGCCCTGGGCGATGGCCACGGCGCCCCACACCAGGATCCGCGAGCTGATCACCAGCAGCACCAGGCCGACGCCGGTCCAGACCAGGCCGGCCCTGAGGCTCAGCGGATGGACGGCGAGGCTCTCCTCGGTATCGGCGGCCAAGGGGTCCTCGCCCTCGCGCCGGGCGCGGAGGATGCTGAACACCATGAAGGCGGCCAGCAGCAGCAACAGCAAGATGCCCTCGAGCCGGCCGATCAGCCCACCCCACATCAGCAGCGCCGAGAGCAGGGTCGCCCCGCCCAGCAGCGGCAGCTCGCGACGCACCACCGACGAGTGCACCGCCAGCGGCGAGATCAGCGCCACCAGGCCGAGGATCAACCCGATGTTGGCGATGTTGGAGCCATAGGCATTGCCCAGGGCCAGGCCCGGATTGCCCTGCCCCGCCGCCAGCGCCGACACCACCAGCTCGGGCGCCGAGGTACCGAAGCCGATCACCAGCATGCCGATCAGCAGCGGCGAGAGCCCGAGGCGGGCCGAGGTGGCCGCCGCCCCGTCGACGAAGCGCTCGGCGCTCCACACCAGCAGGATCAGGCCCGCCACCACCGCTACCGCAGGAAGGATCATCGTCTCGCCCCGATTACATTCAAGTTTGCATGTTTGTATATGGTGCCCGCCGCGACGACGTGTCACACTTTGCATGATCGACCGCGACGCGGGCAGTGGCGCAGTGTACGCCGAGCCCACGCCCCGGTGAAGTCGTTGCCCCAGGGAGTGATTCGACCTTGGCCAAGCCGCCCTCGCGCCTTCTCGACCGCCTGCCGACGCTGCCCCACGGGGCGCCGCGGGTGGATCGCACCCCGCCCGAGGCCCGGGCGCGGCGGCGCCTGCGCGCCTGTGCGGAGTGCGACTGGGTGGTCCTGCTGCCCCCCTTGCGCCCCGGGGAGAAGGCCGACTGCCCACGCTGCGGCCATACCCTGGTCAAGCGCCACTTCCGTCCCGCCCAGCGCAGCATGGCCCTGGCGCTCGCCGCCCTGCTGGCGCTGGGCCTGGCAATGGCCTTTCCCTTCGTCAGCTTCTCGGTGGGCGGCATCGGCAATCGCATCGAGCTGCCGCAGACGGCCACCACCCTGATCGGCTTCCATCAGCCGGTGGTGGCCGGCGCGGTGATCCTCACCATCATGGTGTTGCCGGCGGTCTACCTGCTGGGGGTGATCTGGCTGCAACTGGGGCTGCTGCGCGAGGCGCCGTTGCCGGCCAGCCGCACCATCGCGCGTTCCCTGGCCCAGCTGACGCCCTGGATGATGGCCGACGTCTTCATCATTGGCGCCCTGGTCAGCCTGATCAAGATCGCCGGCATGGCCAGCGTCGAGCTGGGGATCTCGTTCTGGGCCTTCTGCGCCTTTGCCATCCTGCTGCTGATGACCAGCCAGTCGCTGGACGCCGACTGGATGTGGTTCTCGCTGGCCGGCGAGCCCAGGGCGCCGGAGGGGACCCGCACCGGCGAAGCGGCGGCGCCCCAGGGGCTGGCCGGCTGTCATACCTGCGGGTTGGTGAATCGCCTCGACACCGGCGGTCGCGGCCGCTGCCGGCGCTGCGGCGATCGCCTGCGCAGCCGGCTGCCGCACAGCCTGCAGCGCACCTGGGCGCTGCTCGTCGCCGCGGCAGTGATGTACGTGCCGGCCAACGTCTATCCGATCATGACCACCACCAGCCTCGGCCACCGCTCGCCCTCCACCATCGTCGGGGGCGTGGTGGAACTGGTCCAGATGGGCTCCTGGCCGGTGGCGGCAGTGATCTTCGTGGCCAGCGTGATGGTGCCGGTCGGCAAGCTGGTGGCCCTCGCCTGGCTGTGCCTGGTCGTGCACCGCAGCAGCGAGCTCAACGCCGTCACCCGCACCCGCCTCTACCGCCTCACCGAATTCATCGGCCGCTGGTCGATGATCGACGTCTTCGTGGTGGCCATCCTGGTGGCACTGATCCGCGCCGGCTCGCTGATGTCCATCGAGCCCGGTCCCGCCGCCCTGGCCTTCGGCGCCGTGGTGGTGATCACCATGCTGTCGGCCATGACCTTCGATCCGCGGCTGATCTGGGACGGCTCCCCGCCGCGACACTCCCCGACCACTCCTGACCGACATCCACAAGGAAACTCCGGATGAGCGATACCCCACCCCCCGACGCCAAGCCGGACGAGGAGCTGCATCGCGCCAAGGCCTCGCCCCAGGCACGCTTCTCGCCGATCTGGATCGTGCCCATCGTGGCGATCCTGATCGGCGCCTGGCTGGTCTACGACAACTACCGTAGCCGTGGCCCCCAGATCACCCTGCTGATGGGCAACGCCGAAGGCATCGAGGCCGGCAGCACCCTGATCAAGACCCGCAACGTGGAGGTGGGCCGGGTCGAGAGCGTGCAGCTGTCCGAGGATCTCTCCACGGCGGTGATCACCGCCCGCATGAGTCCCGACACCGACGCGATGCTGGTCGAGGACAGTCGCTTCTGGGTGGTCAAGCCGCGCGTCGGCCGCGAAGGCATCAGCGGGCTGGGCACCGTGCTCTCCGGTGCCTACATCCAGCTCGAGCCGGGCACCAGCGCGGAACCCGCGCGACGGTTCGAGGTCAGCGACCAGCCGCCGGTGGCGCCGGCCGGGGCGGCGGGGCTGCGCATCAACCTGATCAGCCAGCTCGGCAATTCGCTGGGGGCCGGCGACCCCGTGACCTATCAGGGCTATACCGTGGGCCGGGTCGAGGAGGCCACCTTCGACGCCGAGTCGCGTCGCATGCGGCATCGCGTCTTCATCGAGTCGCCCTACGACAGCCTGGTCACCGGCAGCACCCGCTTCTGGTCGGCCAGCGGCATCGACCTGCGCCTCGACTCCGAGGGCTTCCGGGTCAACGTGGAATCCCTCGAGACGCTGCTGGGCGGCGGGGTCACCTTCGGGGTACCCGACGACCTGCCGCTGGGTCGGCCGGTGGAGGCGGACGCCACCTTCAACCTCTATCCCGACGAGGACAGCGCCCGCCAGGGCACCTTCAACCGCTACCTGGAGTACGTGCTGCTGGTGGAAGATTCGGTGCGCGGCCTGTCGCGTGGTGCCCCGGTGGAGTTCCGCGGCGTGCGCGTCGGCACCGTGGCCGCGGTACCCTGGAACTTCACCGCCACCCAGCCGCAGGGACGCGACGGCTTCTCGATCCCGGTGCTGATCCGCATCGAGCCCCAGCGGCTGGGCATCGAGAACCAGGAGATCGACCTCGACGAGTGGCGCCAGCGCTACCGGCGCTTCTTCGACCTGGGGCTGCGGGCCACCCTCAAGAGCGGCAACCTGCTCACCGGGTCGCTCTACGTGGACCTCAACTTCGACCGGGACCTGCGCGGCGACTACGAGCCGCAGACCTTCGCCGAGCGGCGCGTCTTCCCCACCACCGCCAGCGGCTTCGCGCTCATCGAGTCCCAGGTCACCGAGCTGCTGACCAAGCTCAACGACCTGGAGCTCGAGCCGCTGCTGGCCGGCCTGGACCGCAACCTGGCCGCCTCCGAGGCGATGCTGGGCGAGGTCCGCGAGCTGTCCGACTCGCTGCAGGGGCTGCTCGACTCGCCGGAGACCCGCGAGATGCCGGCCAACCTCAACGCTACCCTGGAGGAGCTGCGCACCACCCTGGAGGGCCTGTCGCCGGAGTCCGCCGCCTACCAGGACCTGCTCGGTGCGGTGCGGCGCCTGGAACGGCTGATGCGCGACGTCCAGCCGGTGGCCAGGACGCTCTCCGACAACCCGCGCGCCCTGTTGTTCGACAGCCTGGACAGCGAGGATCCGACGCCGCGGGCGCCGCGGCGCGAGTGACGCGAATCACGATGGAGGGAACCCCATGAAGGCAAGCGGATGGATGAGTGCCGCCCTGATGGCCCTGCTGCTGGCGGCTTGCGCCGGCACCACCCCGGCGCCGCAGCGCTACACCCTGCCGGACGCCCCCGCCGGGGAGACGGCGGGCGCCGAGGCGCCCCACCGGTTGCTGCTGCGCCCCCCGCGGCTGGCCGACTACCTGGACGTCGACGGCCTGATCATGCAGATGGACGACATCACCCTGGTCGAGGCCCGCGGCCACCAGTGGGCCGAGGCCCTGGGTCGCCAGCTGCAGCGTGGCCTGCGTGACCGCCTGGCCACCGCCCTGCCCGAGACCCGGGTGCAGCTCGACGAGCCCGGGGGACGCGAGGCGCAGGCGCTGACCCTGGGGCTCGAGATCAACCGCTTCCAGGGACGCCATGACGGCCTGGCAGTGATCGGCGGTCGCTGGCGGCTGCACGCCCCCGACGGCCGGCTGCTGGCCGAGGATGCCCTGCGGGTGGAGACCGAACTGGCGGCCGACGGCTACCCGGCCCTGGTGCGCGCCCTGGGACGCGGCCTGGACAGCGCCGCCGAGCGGCTCGCCGCAGCGATCCGCGCGGCGCGGCAGGAAGAATAGCTGCGACTTTGCCCAGGATCTGGCATAATCCTCCGCGCGGCATTGACACTGCGTCCCTTCTGCCGCCCTTGACCCGATTATTCCACGCCCCGGCCGGGACCGGTCACGCCTAGAGCGCGTGACGCAGCCGTGGCGTTCCTGCGGAGAGCGCATGACCTTTTCCGACCTCGGCCTGCGGGCCGAACTGCTGCGTGCCGTCGAGGCACAGGGCTACACCACCCCGACCCCCATCCAGCGCCAGGCCATTCCCGCCGTCCTCAAGGGCGGTGACCTGCTGGCCAGCGCCCAGACCGGCACCGGCAAGACCGCCGGCTTCACCCTGCCGATGCTGCAGCGCCTGGCCGACGGCCCGCGCCCCGGCAAGCGCCGGGTACGCGCCCTGGTGCTGGCGCCGACCCGCGAGCTGGCCGCCCAGGTGGGCGAGAGCGTGGCCGACTACGGCCGCCATCTCACCCTGAAGAGCCACGTCATCTTCGGCGGCGTGGGCCAGCAGCCCCAGGTGGACGCCATCCGCCCCGGCCTCGACGTCCTGGTGGCCACCCCGGGTCGCCTCCTCGACCTGCAGCAGCAGGGCCATGTGGACCTGTCGAAGGTCGAGATCCTGGTGCTGGACGAGGCCGATCGCATGCTCGACATGGGCTTCATCCACGACATCAAGAAAGTCCTCCGACTGCTGCCCGAGCAGCGCCAGAACCTGCTGTTCTCCGCCACCTTCTCCAACGAGATCCAGGCCCTGGCCGGCAAGCTGCTCGACGCGCCCGAGACGATCGAGGTGGCACGTCGCAACACCACCGCCGAGACCGTCGATCAGGCGATCTACCGCGTGGACCGTGAGAAGAAGCGCGAGCTGCTGGCCCACCTGATCGGCCGGCATGGCTGGCACCAGGTGCTGGTCTTCACCCGCACCAAGCACGGCGCCAACCGCCTGGCCGAGCAGCTCAGCAAGCAGGACATCCCGGCCATGGCGATCCACGGCAACAAGAGCCAGTCGGCGCGCACCCGGGCGCTGTCCGCCTTCAAGGGCGGGGATCTGCAGGTGCTGGTGGCGACCGATATCGCCGCCCGCGGCCTGGACATCAACGAACTGCCCCACGTGGTCAACTTCGAGCTGCCCAACGTCGCCGAGGACTATGTCCACCGCATCGGCCGCACCGGCCGGGCCGGCAGCGAGGGCCAGGCGGTCTCGCTGGTCTGCGTCGACGAACACGGCCTGCTCAAGGGCATCGAGCGACTGATCAAGCGCGACCTGGAGAAGCGCATCGAGCCGGGCTTCGAGCCCGACCCCGACGCCCGGCCCGAGCCCATCGAGAACGGCCGGCGCAGCGGGCATGGTGGTCGCGGCGGCCAGCGCAACGACGCCGGCGCTCAGCGCCGTCAGGAGGGTCGCCGGGACGACGCCGCTCCACGGCGCCGCCGCCGTGGCCCGCGCCGGCACCAGGCGTGACGCCGCGCTGGCAGGCTGAATCGTAATATGCGAATGTAGTCCGCTACTAGCGATGGATAAGCCCTCACCATGCTGAAGCGACTGCTGGGCAAACAGCCCCTCGAGGTCTGGGTCATCAAGCAGGTCGATGCCGACCTGCTGCACCTCTGTGGCCGGGCGACGCTGCCGGCCAAGCCCAACCGCAGGGCGGTGCAGACCGACCTCGAGCAGGACCGCTACCGGGGACCGGTGCGCATGGCCACAGGCGTGGTGCTCAACGCCCGGCTGTTCCAGGCGCTGGTGCCTGTCGAGGCCCTGCAACTGCTGCCCGACGACCGGGCACGCTGGCACGGCCGCGACTGGCCGCTGTCCCAGGTTCCCCAACGCTGCTGGACCTTCCCGGGGCGCCTGGTGGCCCAGGCCGATCCCCTGGGGGGCCCCGGCGCCCTGGTCAGCGCCGAGGACGTCTCGGCGATCCGCCGCCAGGCGGAGCGGCAACCGCCCCGCACGCCTGACCGGGTCGAGTTCCGGCCGGAGAATGAGCTCGAGGATCACACCCTGGTGGTACCCATCGAGGACGACACCCCACGGACACGCCGGGTGAGAACCGGCCGGGAGTGGCGGCGTGACGGTGAGTGACCTCGCGACACGGGGCCAGCGCACCCTGCCCGTCTTCATCGGCCTGATGATCCTGGTGGGACTCAACCTGCGCCCCGCCCTGTCGAGCCTGGCACCGGTGCTGACGCGCATCCAGCAGGATACCGGCCTGCCGGCCGTGGCCATCGGCGCCCTGACCACCCTGCCGGTGCTCTGCCTGGGGCTCTTCGCACCCCTGGCTCCCTGGCTGGCCAAGCGCCTGGGGCCCGAGCGGGCGCTGGCCGCCGCCCTGTTGCTGCTGGCCGGCGGCCTGCTGCTGCGCGGGATACCGGCCGTCACGGCCCTGTTCCTGGGCACCCTGATGGTAGGCGCCGCCATCGGCGTGGCCGGCACCCTGCTACCGGCCCTGGTCAAGCGCGAACTGCCGACCGGGGCCGACCTGATGACCGGCGTCTACACCATGGCCCTCTGCCTGGGCGGCGCCCTGGGCGCCGGGCTCAGCATCCCCCTGGCCGACCGGCTGGGCGGCTGGCCGTTGGGCCTGGCCAGTTGGGCGACACTGGCGCTGCTGGCCCTGGTGGCCTGGGGTGCCCTCGCGCCCCGGCGCGAGCGGACGGCGCTGCCCGGCGGGGGCGGTTCCATGCGCGAGATCCTCGGCCAGCCGCTGGCCTGGCAGGTGATGCTGCTGATGGGCCTGCAATCGTCGCTGGCGTACATCGTCTTCGGCTGGCTCCCCACCCTGCTGGTGGCGCGCGGCTACAGCGAGGCCGAGGCCGGCTGGATAATGGGTGCCTCGGTGATGGTGCAACTGGTCTCGGCACTCTCGGCGCCCTGGCTGGCGCGCCTGGGCCGCGACCAGCGCCCCGCCCTGTGCCTGGCGCTGGGCGTCACCGCCAGCGGGCTCTGGCTGCTGCTCCAGGCGCCGACGACGCTGCGCTGGCCCGGCGCCCTGCTGCTGGGTCTCGGCCAGGGCGCCAACTTCAGCCTGGCCCTGACACTGATCGTACTGCGCAGCGGCACCTCGCGGCTCGCCGGCAAGCTCTCGGGCCTGGCCCAAGGCGGCGGCTACACCCTGGCCGCCCTGGGACCGCTGGGCGTCGGGGTGATGCTGCAACTGGACCTGGGGCTCACGCTGATCACCGCCTTCCTGCTGACGATCTGTGCCCTGGCGGCCACCTTCGCCCTGTTCGCCGGGCGCAACCGCCGCCTCGAGATCGACGCCGCAGGACGGGTGACGACGCGCTAGCCCGGAAGAGGAGACCGCCTTCATGACCGCTCCCCGCTCCCCGCTCCCCCTGCTGGTGATCTACACCGGCGGCACCCTGGGCATGCTCGAGACCCCGCAGGGCCTCGAGCCCGGCGGGGATATCGAGCGCCGCCTGTATCGGGCCCTCGACGGCCTGCCGCCGACGCGCCGCGCCAGCCTGCCCAGCTTCGAGATCCTGGCCTTTCCCGACCCCATCGACTCCAGCGCCGCCACGCCGCGCGACTGGCAACGCCTGGCCGCGGAGATCGCCGCCCGTTATCGCGACTACGCCGGCATAGTCGTGCTGCATGGCACCGACACCCTGGCCTGGACCGCCTCCAGCCTCGCCTACCAGCTCCAGGGCCTCGACCGCCCGGTGGTGGTGACCGGTGCCATGCGCCCCCTGGAGGCCGAGGGCAGCGACGCCCTGGCCAACGTCGAACTGGCCCTGCGCTTCGCCGCCACCCCCGCCCTGCAGGAGGTGGCCATCGCCTTCGCCGGCCGGCTGCTGCGCGGGGTGCGCTCGCGCAAGTGGCATACCCGCGTCCCCCTGGCCTTCGAGAGCCCCAACTACCCGCCGCTGGGCGAATGGGTGGGCGACGACCCCGTGCTCTATCCCGGCCGCGGCCTGGAGCGCCAGCAACGCGGCGCCCCGCGCTTCGAACTCCCCGACTACGCTCCCCTGGCGCGTGGCGGCGTGGCGCGCCTCGTGCTCTGGCCCGGCATCGACGCCGACCAGGTCGCGGCCTGGCTCGCGGCGCCGTCGCTCAGGGGCGCCCTGCTGGAGATCTGGGGCGGCGGCAACCTGCCCCAGGACCCGGCCCTGCTGGGGGCACTGGCCGAGGCGAGCGGCGCGGGCAAGCTGCTGGCGGCCATCAGCCAGTGCCCGGTGGGCGACATCACCCTCGGTCACTACGCCGCCGGGCAGGGTCTGGCCGGTGCCGGCGTACTCGCCGGCGACGCGATGACGCCGGAAGCCGCCTTGACCAAGCTGGTCCATCTGCTGGCCCAGCCGCTGGACGACGCCGAACGCCGCCGACGCTTCCTCACCCCCCTGGTCGGCGAGCGCTGATCGCCGGCCACTGCGTTGACGGCAGCCGGGCAGGCCTAGGCCGAAACGGCTATGTTGGGAGGTGCCGGCGGCCGCGTGACGGTCGCCGGCACGACACCCGACCCGCGACCGCGCAGGAGAGCCGCCATGGAACACCCCGACCACCCCTTCACCGAACTCTTCGAGCAGTTGGGCCTGGCCTCGGACCCCGAATCCATCAAGCGCTTCATCGAACGCCATGCGCCGATCCCCGAGGCGGTCGCCCTGCCCGATGCGCCCTGCTGGAACGAGGGTCAGGCCGAGTTCCTGCGCGAGGCCATCGAGGAGGACGCCGACTGGGCCGAGGTGGTCGATCATCTCAACACCTCGCTGCGCAAGGGGTGAACGGCGCAGCGGCCTGCTAAGAGCCTGCCTGGGCGTTCGCCGCGATCCGCCGCTGCACCCAGCCGCCGATCAGCAGCAGCATGGCCAGCGCCAGCAGCGGCAGCATCACGTCGGCCCCCAGCGCCTCGTCCCGCTCCACGGCTCCCAGGGCGGCATAGATGGCGCTGGCATAGATCGCCCACTTGATACCCAACCCCACCACGGCGGCGATCACGAAGGTCCCCAGCGGCAGGCGCAGCAGCCCCGCCGCGAAGTTGACCACCGAATGGGGAAAGCCCGGGAGTATGCGTAGCGCACACTGGGTCAGGAAATCGCTGCGCCGCTCCAGGTGACGCATCATGCGCCGGATATGCCCCCCGGTGGGTAGGCGATCGCCGAGGTACGCGGAGAGATGATAGGCACCGATGGCGCCCCCGACGCTGCCCACGACCAGCATCGGCGCCGCCGCCAGGGGGGGATAGAAGGGGGCGATCAACCACAGGCCGAGACTGCCGGGCAGACCGATGGTCAGGGCGACGCCCATCACCAGGACGACCCCGATGACCACGGCGGGGTGATGGGAGGCCTCCTCCGCCCAATGCTGCAGCTCGGCGAGGTCGGGCGAGTCCCATACCCACAGGTACGCCGCCATCAGGAAGGCGGCGCCCAGGGTGGCCAGGAGCCAGGGTCTGCCCAGCAGGCGGTCGAGAATCATGGCAGGCATCCGGTCGGCATTCGGCCCATGGTGCCATGCCGCAGAGCCCCGGCCCAGCCATTCACACCGCGCACGCCTATCCGCCTGCGCCTTACGGCGCCGGAGAAGCTCAGCCCGGCAGGTCCCGCATCAGCAGGGCGAACTCGATGCGCTCGGGGGCGATGGCCTCGCCGGGCACCGGGATGCGCACCCGATGGCCGGAGCCGGGGGCTGCGTTCACGGACTCGCCACGCCGGTTCTCGATGTGTTCCAGGGTGAAGCGACGATTGCCGCCGGGCAGCATCAGCTCCATGCCGTCGCCCACCTCGAAACGGTTCTTGACGTCGATCTCCAGTCCGCCGCGGTCGGGGTCGTAGCCGATCACCTCGCCGACGAACTGCTGGTGCACGCCCACCGAGTTGCCCCGCTCGTAGTTCTGGTACTCGTCGTGGACGTGGCGACGGTAGAAGCCTTCCGTATAGCCGCGGTTGGCCAGATTGTCGAGCTCGTCCATCAGGCGCATGTCGAAGGGCCGGCCGGCCACGGCGTCGTCGATGGCCCGGCGATAGACCTGGGCAGTGCGCGCCACGTAGTAGTGAGACTTGGTGCGCCCCTCGATCTTCAGCGAGGTCACGCCCATCTCGGTCAGCCGCGGCACATGCTGCACGGCGCGCAGGTCCTTGGAGTTCATGATGTAGGTGCCGTGCTCGTCCTCGTACACCGGCATCAGCTCGCCGGGCCGGGAGCGATCCTCGATCAGTGCCGAGAGCTCGTCCTGGCCTTCCACGCCACCCGCGGTAGCGGTGCTCTCCAGGGTGCTGCTGCCGCCCCCGGAGGCGATCAGCCCGCCCTGCTCGGGAGTCCAGACGCCGCTTCCCGCATGGGCCGCCGCCGAGTTGGCCGGCACCAGGTCGCCGGTCTCGTCATGGGCCGCGGCCACGGTGTTGTACTTCCAGCGGCAGGCGTTGGTGCAGGTGCCCTGGTTGGGATCGCGGTGATTGAAATAGCCGGAGAGCAGGCAACGCCCGGAATAGGCGATGCACAGGGCGCCGTGCACGAAGGTCTCGATCTCCAGGTCGGGGCAGGCGGCGCGAATCTCGGCGATCTCCTCGAGCGACAGCTCCCGCGACAGGATGATCCGGCTGATGCCCTGCTGCTGCCAGAACCTCGCGGCCGCCCAGTTGACCACGTTGGACTGCACCGAGAGGTGGATCTCCTGATCGGGCCAACGCTCGCGGATCATCATGATCAGCCCCGGGTCGGACATGATCAGCGCATCCGGGCCGGCCTCGATCACCGGCTCCATGTCGCGCAGGTAGGTCTTCAGCTTGCTGTTGTGTGGCGCGATATTCGAGGCCACGTAGAACTGCTTGCCTCGCTCGTGGGCATAGGCGATGCCACGGTGCAGGTTGTCGAGCTTGAAGTCGTTGTTGCGCACGCGCAGCGAATAGCGCGGCTGGCCGGCATAGACGGCATCCGCCCCGTAGGCGAAGGCATAGCGCATGTTCTTGAACGTCCCCGCCGGGGAGAGCAGTTCGGGAGCTTTCATGGGGTCACCGTTGTCAGGACGATGGCGCCGGAGGCGCAGGAAGTGAGGGGGCTGCATTATAACAGCGCCGAGCGCCGAGCGCCGAGCGCCGAGCGCCGAGCGCCATTCCCCGTGCACCTGTCCCGCCGGTCAAGTAAACTATGTCGCCTGCCGGACCGGATCCCGGCTCCCGTGCTTTTTTCTCGAGAGGCTTGCACGGACGACAAATTCTCCGATACGAGACCCGCTATGACCCTTTCTGCTTCCTCCACGGCGGCTGGCCGCGCCAGCGTGGTGATCTATTCCGGCGGTATGGACTCCTTCACCGTCCTGCATCGCGCCCTGCGCGAGGGACGCGAGGTCCACGCCCTCTCCTTCGACTACGGCCAGCGCCACGCCCGCGAACTCGAGGTGGCCGCCCGCGTCTGCCGCGAGCTCCACGTGCCCCACCAAGTGGTGGATATCCGCGCCATCCACGGCCTGATCGACGACTCGGCGCTCACCGATGCCGATCGCGAGCTGCCCGAGGGCGACTATGGCGAAGAAAACCTCACCGCCACCGTAGTGCCGAACCGCAATATGATCCTGCTCTCACTGGCCATCGCCAAGGCGGTGAACATCGGCGCCGGCCGGGTCGACTACGGCGCCCATGGCGGCGACCACGTGCTCTACCCCGACTGCCGCCCCGAGTTCGTCGAGCGCATGAACGCCGTGGCCGGCATCGCCAACTTCGCGCCGGTGGAGATCCACGCACCCTACCTGCGCGCCGGCAAGGCCGAGATCCTCGCCGACGGCCTGGCCATGGGGCTGGACTATGCCGACACCTGGACCTGCTATCGCGGCGAGGCCCTGGCCTGCGGCCACTGCGGCAGCTGCCGTGAGCGACTGGCCGCCTTCGCCGTCAACGGCGCCGTCGACCCCCTGCACTATTCACAGCGGCCCGACCCCGCCGCCGCTGCGGCCCCACGGCCCAGCTCGCCCGAGGGGGAACGCTGATGTATCACGTCAAGGAGGCCTTCTATACCCTACAGGGTGAAGGCGGCCAGACCGGGCGCGCCAGCGTCTTCTGCCGCTTTTCCGGCTGCAACCTCTGGTCCGGGCGTGAACGGGATCGCAGCGCCGCCGTCTGCCGCTTCTGCGACACCGACTTCGTGGGCACCGACGGCCAGAACGGTGGGCGCTTCGCCGCTGCCGCCGCGCTCGCCGACCACCTGACCCGGCTATGGCCCGACCAGCAGGGGGTGGCCACCCCCTATGTGGTGTTCACCGGGGGCGAACCCCTGCTGCAGCTCGACGAGGCGCTGATTCGCGCCATGCACGAACGCGGTTTCGAGGTCGCGGTGGAGACCAACGGCACCCTGCCCGCCCCCGCCGGCATCGACTGGCTGTGCGTCAGCCCCAAGGGCGAGGCGCCACTCGCCATCACCGCCGGGGACGAGCTCAAGCTGGTCTTCCCCCAGGCCGACGCTCCGCCCGAGCGCTTCACCCGACTCGACTTCAGCCACTTCTTCCTGCAGCCCCTGGACACCACCCCCACCGGTGGGGGTGGCGACAGCATGTCCCGGGCCGTGGCCTACTGCCTCGCCCATCCGCAGTGGCGGCTCTCGCTGCAGACCCACAAGATCACGGGGATCGACTGATGACGCTATTCGTCAACCGCCTGACCCAGCTCGACGTCTCCCTCTGGAGTCCGACCCGCGGCCTGGTCGGCGCCAGTTGGCAGGTGGATGTGGAACTCGACGGCGAGCTCGGCGAGGACGGCATGCTGTTCGACTTCGGCGAGGTGAAGCCCTGGCTCAAGCAGCGCCTCGACGCCGGCGCCGACCACACCCTGCTGCTGCCCTCCCGAGCCCCCGGCGTGGAACTCGCCGAGTGCCGCGAAGGCCTTTGCGTACGAACCTCGCGGCCCTGGGCCATGGAGCTGCGCGCCCCGCGTCAGGCACTCACCCCCCTGCCCTGGGCGGAGATCACCCCCGAGCGCCTGGCCGAACACCTGGCCGGCGAGCTGATGCGCCGCCCGCCGCCGCGGGTCAGCGACATCCGCCTGCACCTGCGCGAGGAGGCCATCGAGGGAGCCGCCTACACCTACAGCCACGGCCTCAGGCGCCACGCCGGCAACTGCCAGCGCATCGCCCACGGCCATCGCTCGCGGCTGCACATCTGGCAGGGCGGCGAGCGTCAACCCGAGCTTGAGGCCCGATGGGCCGAACGGCTGGCGGACTGCTACCTGGTGGACACGGCAGACGTGGTGGAGGAAGCGGAACCGAGCTATCCGCCACGGCTCAGCACCCGCTACCAGGCCGAGCAGGGCCACTTCTCCCTGTGCCTGCCCGCCAGCCGCTGCCATACCCTGTCCACCCCCACCACGGTGGAGCACATCGCGGGATGGCTGGCCGATTGGATCGCCCGGGAAACCGGGCGCGAAACACGGGTGCAAGCCTTCGAGGGCATCGACAAGGGTGCCATCGCCGAGGCCCGGCCATGAGTGAGTGTCGCCCCGGGTGCGGCGCCTGCTGCATCGCACCTTCGATCAGCTCGCCGATCCCCGGCATGCCCGACGGCAAGCCGGCCGGCGTGCGCTGCGTTCAGCTCGACGAACGCAACCTCTGCCGGCTGTTCGGCGATCCTCGCCGCCCGGCGGTCTGCGAGCGCTTCGACTTCGATCACGAACTGTGCGGCGACGACCGCGGCGAGGCCCTCGCGCGCATCGCCGCCCTGGAACTGGCGTCCGGCACGGGCGAACCGGACCGCGGACCCGGCCTCAGGCGATACGACCGAGCGACTTGAGGGTCTGGAGCAGGTGGCTGACGCTGTCGGCGGGCTGATGATACTCCCGCATCAGCGCCCTCAGGCGCTCCTCGAAGTACCGCTGTCGAGTGGCAGGATCCTCTTCCGGCGCTGCCGTGGGCTGCACCGGCGGCCCGCTGGGAATCTCCTGCCGAGCGTCGGGCTGCTCCAGCTCGCGCAGGGCCTCGGCGAAGGCATCATCGAGTTCTCGGAACTTGCGCAGCTTCTCGCGCTCATCCATCGGCTTGCGTTGCGTCTGATGTTTCATTCGTTACCGGTCGTACCTGGGAGCGATCGACGAGGAGGCCTGGGGGTGACCGCCCGCACAAAGGGAAAGTCGCAGTATACCGCCATTGTCCCCTGCGGCGAAGGGGCCGGCCTTTCTCCCGTGAGTGGCAAGACTATGCCCCAACGCGCATAGAAGTATTTCAAACTTGCCTTTACTGTGGCCTAGGACGCATAAAGTGAGGAAAAATCCTATGAATCCGCGAGGCATGACGCCGGGAGGCGCCTCGCGACGAGCGGACCGGGAACATCGCGCAAGGAACAAGGCCAGAGAATGTTCAACGAGATGATGCGAGCAGAGATCTGGCTGCAAGACACCCTGGAGAGCCAACGGACCATCGACGACCTGGCCGAGCGTCTCGGTTACTCCAGCTCCCAGATCAGGCGCCGATTCCGGCAGTGCTTCGGCATGTCACCCAGTGCCTACCGGGAGAGCCTGAGGCTGGAAAAGGCGGCACGCCTGCTGGTACACACCCCCCACGGCATTCGTGACATCGCCACCCGCTGCGGGTACACGAACCACTCGGCCTTCAGCCGCGCCTTTCAGCGCCGCTTCCAACAGAGCCCGCGTCACTACCGCCAGAGCCGACGCACCAGCTTCCGGCGCCTGGGGATCACCGCGGACGGGCTGGCGGTCAAGGTGCGCCGCCTGGACGAAGGCGCCGCCGTGGTGGCACGCCGCTACGAGGCCGACACCGGCCTGGCGTCGGCGGAGAACTGGGAGGAGAGTCTCGACGGTTGCCGACACGTCCTGCCGGACGCGCTGCGCGACGCCACTGCCATCGTGCTGCTGCATGATCCCACCCGCGACAGCCGGCTGCCGAGGCTCGACTCCGGAGTGCTGGTGGATCCCGGTGCCGCCGATTCCCTGGCCATGCCCCCCGAGTTGCGCCTGGTCGAACTGCCCAGTGAGCGCTGTGCCTGCGTGACCGTCGACGATCGGGTGGCACTGGACGCGGCCGTGACGAGCCTGCTGGCCGTTGGACTTCCGGAGATGGGCGAATACTACAATGGCGAGGCGATCCGGCTGGTAAGATCCCGAACGGGGCGGGAACTCCAGTGCCCGCTAGTTGCCGTCTCACGCTGATTGGCCGGAAAGAAAACGGGGCGACATCTTGTTGTGACGCCGCCCCGCCTTGCATCACTCCTCTACGCGAACCAACCAGGACTCGACGGTGTCGGCGCCGAACTCGTCCTTCCACGCCTTGAGTGTCTTCTGGTTGCCACCGCGAGTTTCCACGACCTCACCGGTGTTCGGGTTCTTGTAGATCTTCAGCTTGCGCTTGCGACGCCCACTGGAAGCGCTGGCGGCCGGCTTGGAGGCGGCTGCGGCGGGCTGGGGGTCCAGCAGGGCGATGACGTCGGCGGCGCTCTTGTCGAACTCCTTCATCAGCGCCTCGAGCTTCTCCTTGAACTCGAGTTCCGCCTGGAGGCGCTTGTCGTTCTGCAGCTTGTCCAGGTTGGACTGGAGTTCCTTGAGCTGCTGTTCCATCTGCATGTATTCGCTAAGCAGTGACATGGATAGTCTTCCTTTTCTCGGGTTGGCAAGTTGTATCGGGACACGCATTATGCGCTTTCAGGCTAAACGCTGGCAATAGTCTGGACGACTCACGGATTATCTGCAACTCGGAGTTAAACCCGTTCCGAGTTTCACTGGACTACGACTCGAGAGCAAGTATCGCCAATGTAAAGTCGGCACTCGGTAAACGTCGGCTAAAAAAAACCGCCGCCCCGTGGGGCGGCGGTTCTTCGACGTGCGGCACCGGGTACCGGTCAGTCCTGACCCATCTGCTGCTTGATCAGATCGCCGATGGTGGTCGGGCCACCGCTGTCGACATCCTGATCGCGCAGCTTCTTGAGGTTCTGACGAGTGTCGTCCTGCTCCTTGGCCTTGATGGAGAGGTTGATCTGGCGGTTCTTGCGGTCGACGCCGATGATGCGTGCCTCGACGCTGTCACCCTCGGTCAGCACGTTGCGCGCATCCTCGACGCGATCGGCGCTGATCTCGGAGGCCTTGAGCACCGCGACCACGTCGGTGGCCAGCTCGACCTGGGCCTGCTTGGCATCCACCTCGACCACGCGACCGGTGACGATGGAGCCCTTGTCGTTGACGGACAGGAACTCGGCGACCGGATCGGTATCGAGCTGCTTGATGCCCAGCGAGATGCGCTCACGCTCCGGGTCGATGGAGAGGATCACCGCCTCGGCCTCGTCGCCCTTCTTGAACTGGCGCACGGCCTCTTCGCCGGTCTCGGTCCAGGAGATATCGGAGAGGTGCACCAGGCCATCGATGCCGCCTTCCAGGCCGATGAAGATGCCGAAGTCGGTGATCGACTTGATGGTGCCGGAGACACGGTCGCCCTTGTTGTAGCTGGCGCTGAAGGTCTCCCAGGGGTTCGCGGTGCACTGCTTGATGCCGAGCGAGATGCGACGACGCTCCTCGTCGATGTCCAGCACCATGACGTCCACCTCGTCGCCTACCTGGACGACCTTGGACGGATGGATGTTCTTGTTGGTCCAGTCCATCTCGGAGACGTGGACCAGGCCCTCGACGCCCTCTTCCAGCTCGGCGAAGCAGCCGTAGTCGGTGAGGTTGGTGACCTTGGCGTGCACCTTGGTGCCTTCCGGGTAACGATCCTTGATGTTGACCCAGGGATCCTCGCCCAGCTGCTTCAGGCCCAGGGAGACGCGATTGCGCTCGCGGTCGAACTTGAGCACCTTGACGGTGATCTCGTCGCCCACGGCCACGATCTCGCTGGGATGCTTGATGCGCTTCCAGGCCATGTCGGTGATGTGCAGCAGGCCATCGACGCCGCCCAGGTCGACGAAGGCGCCGTAGTCGGTAAGGTTCTTGACGATACCCACGATCTGCTGGCCTTCCTGCAGGGTGGCGAGCAGAGCCTCACGCTCGGCGCTGTTCTCGGCCTCGAGCACGGCGCGACGGGAGACGACGACGTTGTTGCGCTTCGGGTCGAGCTTGATGACCTTGAAGTCGAGTTCCTTGTTCTCGAGGTGCGTGGTGTCGCGCACCGGACGCACATCGACCAGGGAACCCGGCAGGAAGGCGCGGATGGAGTCGACGTCGACGGTGAAACCGCCCTTGACCTTGCCGTTGATCACGCCCTTGACGATCTCGTCCTTCTCGAAGGCGGCTTCCAGGACCTTCCACGCTTCGGCGCGCTTGGCCTTCTCGCGGGACAGGCGGGTCTCGCCGAAACCGTCCTCGACGGCTTCCAGGGCGACGTGGACCTCGTCGCCGACGGCGATGGTCAGCTCGCCGTTCTCGTCGCGGAACTGGGCCGCGGGGATCTGACCTTCGGACTTCAGGCCGGCATTGACGGTGACCCAGTCACCCTCGATGTCGACGACGGTAGCCGCGACGATGGCGCCGGGCTCCATGTTGATGTCCTGGAGAGACTGTTCAAAAAGTTCAGCAAAGCTTTCGCTCATGATGTTCCTACGTGATCAACGTTGAGTGCGGCGGTACCGCTTCCTCCGCACCACCAGCGAGTGCGGGCCTTATTCACCATGCCCCCGGGGATGTTGGCGCTGGTTCGACCTGGCTCGGCTCTCGGCTATCGGTGCCGGGCCACGTCATCACATCCTGCCGGGAACGCCGCAAGGGAGTTTCAGGTGGCGGGTGCCAGACCACGCTCGGTCAGCAGTTCCGTCAGCCGATCCACCACTTCCGGTATCGTCAGGCGCGTGGTGTCAAGCATGATGGCATCACTGGCCGGCTTGAGCGGGGCCACGCTGCGTTGCATGTCGCGTGCATCGCGCGCCTGAATCTCCTTTAAAAGACTCGATAGACTAGCATCCACCCCGCTCTCCCGCAACTGCAGCTGGCGGCGTCGCGCCCGCTCCTCCGCGCTGGCGGTGAGGAAGATCTTCAGCGGGGCATCGGTGAACACCACGGTGCCCATGTCGCGACCGTCGGCCACCAGGCCGGGCGGCTGGCAGAAGTCGCGCTGGCGCTGCAGCAGTGCCTGGCGCACCTGGGGCAGCGCCGCCACCTGGGAGGCGGCATCCCCCACCTGCTCGGTGCGGATCGCCGTGGTGGCGTCCTCGCCCTCCAGGTGGACCCGGGTCGCCTCGCCCTCGGCCAGGAAGACCACATCGAGGCCGGCGGCCACCCCGGCCAGGCCCACCTCGTCGTCCAGGGCGACGCCGTGCCTGCCCGCCGCCAGCGCGGTCAGTCGGTAGAGGGCCCCGCTGTCGAGCAGGTGCCAGCCCAGCCGTTCGGCCACCAGGCGACTGATGGTGCCCTTGCCGGCCCCGCCGGGACCATCGACGGTGAGTACCGGAGTCTCGGTCATGCGCCCTCCTCGTCCCGTTCTTCCCTGAGCGACAGGCCAACCCGGCGCACCAGGTCCACGAACCCCGGGAAGGAGGTAGCCACGTTGGCGCAGTCGTCGATGCCGATCTCCTCGCCGGCCCGCAGCGCGGCGATGGTGAAGGCCATGGCGATGCGATGATCGCCCCGGCTGTCGATGCGCCCACCGCCATAGTTCGGCCCCTCGCCGCCGCGCCCGACGATATCGATACCGTCCGGCAGCAGGGTGTTCTCCACGCCCAGCGCGGTCAGGCCATCGGCCATGGCCTGCAGGCGATCGGACTCCTTGACCCGCAGCTCCTCGGCGCCCCGCAGCCGGGTGGTCCCTTCCGCATTCGCGGCGGCGATGAACAGCGCCGGGAACTCGTCGATGGCCAGCGGCACCTGGTCCACGGGGATCTCGATGCCGTGAAGCGGCGCGTAGCGGATATGCAGGTCGGCCACCGGCTCGCCGCCCACCTCGCGCTCGTTTTCCAGGCGCAGGTCGGCGCCCATCAGCTCGAGGATATTGATCACCCCGATGCGGGTCGGGTTGATGCCGACGTGCTCCAGCACCAGGTCGGACCCCGGGGTGATGGCCGCCGCCACCAGGAAGAAGGTGGCAGACGAGATGTCCGAGGGCACGTCGATGGGGGCCGCGGTCAACCTGCCGCCGCCCGACAGCCAGCAGGTGTCGCCCTCACGGTGCACCTCGTAGCCGAAGCCGGCCAGCATGCGCTCGGTGTGGTCGCGGGTCGGCGCCGGCTCGCGCACCCGGGTCTCGCCCTCGGCGTAGAGGCCGGCGAGCAGCAGGCAGGACTTCACTTGGGCACTGGCCATGGGCATGTCGTAGGTGATGCCCTTGAGTGCCTTGCCACCATGGATGTGGAGAGGCGGACGACCACCCTCGGCGGTGTCGATCTCGGCGCCCATCAGGCGCAGCGGATCGGCCACCCGGCCCATGGGGCGCTTGGTCAGCGAGGCGTCGCCGGTCAGCTCGGTGTCGAAGGCCTGGCCGGCCAGGAGCCCCGAGAAGAGGCGCATGGCGGTGCCGGCGTTGCCCACGTAGAGGGATCCCGCGGGGGGCTTGAGGCCGTGCATGCCCACCCCGTGGACGGTCACCCGTCCCTGGTGGGGGCCCTCGATGGCCACGCCCATCTCGCGGAAGGCCTGCAGGGTGGCCAGGCTGTCCTCGCCCTCGAGGAAGCCCTTCACCTCGGTGACGCCCTCGGCGAGGGCACCGAGCATGATGGAGCGGTGGGAGATCGACTTGTCGCCGGGCACACGGATGCGCCCGCTGACGCCGCCGCCGGGACCCACCCGGTAGCGCAGCTGCTTGCCGTCTTGTTGCATCTGGTATTCCGCCTGATAGCTGGTCTGGTTGAGCAGGGATTCGAAATAGTGTCGCGCGTGACTGGCCCGATCGAAGGTGGCCAGCATGGCATCGCCGTCGCCGGCCTCCACGGCCCGGCGCAGGCGCGCCAGGCCCGCCTCGAAGTCGTCCAGGGCGGCCAGCACCGCCTCGCGATTGGCGGCGAAGATGTCGCGCCACATCACCGGGTCGCTGCCGGCGATGCGGGTGAAGTCGCGAAAGCCCCCGGCGGCGTAGCGGAAGATGGCCAGGCGCTCGTCCTGGCGCGCCAGGGTGTCCACCAGGGAGAAGGCCAGCAGGTGCGGCAGGTGGCTGGTACGGGCCAGCACCTGGTCATGGCGTGCCACCTCCATCTCCAGCACCTCGGCGCCGCAGGCCGTCCAAAGGTCGCGCACCCGGGCGATTGCCGCGGGGTCGGTATCCGCCTCCGGGGTGAGGATCACCTTGTGGCGCGCATAGAGCCCGGGGTCGGCCGCCGCCACGCCGCTCTTCTCGGAGCCGGCGATGGGGTGGCCCAGCACCAGGCACGGCGGCACCCGACCGAAGGCGGCGACGGCGCAGTCGCGAATGGTCGCCTTGGTGCTGCCCACATCGGTGATCACCGCCTCGGGAGCGGCGCGTTCGAGGCAGGCGGCCAGCTCGGTCATCACGCCGCGCATGGCCAGCACCGGCACCGCCAGCACGATCATGGAGGTGCCTTCCACCAACGGCGTGAGACGGGTATCGCCGCGGTCGATCAGGCCCATCTCGATGCCCCGGGCGATCTCGTCGGCATCCGGGTCGCAGGCGAGGATCTCGCCGCGATGGCCGGCAGCGCGCAGGGCCGCGGCGAGCGAGCCGCCGATCAGCCCCAGGCCGACGATCAGGATGCGAGACTCACGAACCCGCATGGCCTAGAGCACGCCGATCGGATAGGAGCCCAGCACCTTCACCTCGGAGGCGCGCAGCCTCACCTCCTCGAGGACCGCCGCCACCCGCGGCTCGTCGCGATGCCCCTTGAAGTCGATGAAGAACACGTAGTTCCAGACCCCGCTGCGCGAGGGTCGGGTCTCCAGGCGCGTCATGTCGATCTGGTGGCGATGGAAGGGCTCCAGCAGGTCGTGCAGGGCACCGGGCTGGTTGCGCATGGCCACCACGATGGAGGTCTTGTCCTCGCCGGACATGGGCACGTCCTGGTGGCCGATGATCAGGAAGCGCGTGGAGTTGTCGGGGCGATCCTCGATTTTCTCGGCGAGCCGGGTCAGGCCATACAGCTTGGCCGCCATGTCACCGGCGATGGCCGCGCTGTGCCATTCGGTCTTGACCAGGCGCGCCGCCTCGGCGTTGGACGCCACCGGCACCCGCTCGGCATGGGGGAAGTGGGCATCGAGCCACTTGCGGCACTGGGCGAAGGATTGCGGGTGGGAGTAGATCCGCGACACCTTGTCCTGGCGGGTGGTCTCGCCCACCAGCAGATGGTGGTGGATGCGCAGCACCACCTCGCCGCTGATGACGAGCCCCGAATCCATGAAGGAATCCAGGGTATGGTTGATCACCCCCTCGGTGGAGTTCTCCACCGGCACCACGCCGTAGTTGGCGGCACCGGCCTCCACCTCGCGGAACACCTCGTCGATGGCCGCCATGGGCAGGCTGATGGCGCTGTCGCCGAAGTGCTTGAGGGTGGCCTGCTGGGTGAAGGTGCCCTCCGGCCCCAGGTAGGCCACCTTGACCGGCTGCTCCAGCGCCAGGCAGGCGGACATGATCTCGCGGAACAGCCGGGCGACCTCCTCGCTGTCCAGCGGCCCCTTGTTGAGGGCCATGATCCGACGCAGCACCTGGGCCTCGCGCTCCGGGCGATAGAACACCGCCTGGGGATCCCTGGCGGTCTTGACCTGGGCCACCTGCTGAGCGCAGGCCGCCCGCTCGTTGATCAGGTGGAGGATCTCGCTATCCAGCTCGTCGATGCGGCTTCGCAGCGCATCGAGATCGATGGGGGTGTCATTCATGCTTGTCCCCTGATGTCCGTTATGTGTCCAGTGTTACGGCGCCTGGCGCTCGGCGCTTAACCATGCCGCTGCTCGAAGTCGGCCATGAAGTCGATCAGGGTATCCACGGCGACCTCCGGCACGGCGTTGTAGAGGCTCGCGCGCATGCCGCCGACGCTACGGTGGCCCTTGAGGTTGAGCAGCCCGATCGCCTCGGCCTCCTCGAGAAACGCCTTGTCGAGGCGATCGTCGGCCAGCACGAAGGGGACGTTCATCCGCGACCGGTTCGCCACCGAGATGGGATTCGAGTAGAGATCGCTGCCATCGATGGCCGCATAGAGCTTGCTCGCCTTGCGTGCATTGATCTCGCCCATGGCTTCCAGGCCACCGACCTCTTCCTTGAGCCATTCGAACACCAGGCCCGCCAGGTACCAGCTGTAGGTGGCCGGGGTGTTGATCATCGAACCCGCCTCGCTGAGCGCCTTGTAGCCGAACAGCGTGGGCATGTCGGCACGCGCGCGATCCAGCAGGTCGTCGCGCACGATCACCACCACCAGGCCCGCGGGTCCGATGTTCTTCTGGGCCCCGGCGTAGATCACCCCGAACTTCGAGACATCCAGCGGCCCGCAAAGAATGCTCGAGGACATATCGCAGACCAGCGGCACCTCACTGCCATCCGGCCGGCGCGGCCCTCCCCCTTCACTGCCGGGGATATAGTCGAACTCGAGCCCACCGATGGTCTCGTTGGCGGTGTAGTGCAGATAGGCGGCGTCCGCGGAGAGCGCGATCTCCTCGGGCCGCGGCACGGCGGTGTGGCGATTGGCCTCGCTACTGGCGGCCAGGTGAACTCCACCGAACAGGTGGCGCGCCTCCTTGATCGCCTTCTGCGCCCAGATGCCGGTGTGAACGAAGTTGGCGCTCCCCCCCTGCCCCAGCAGGTTGTAGGGCACGGCGGCGAACTGCTGGGTGGCCCCGCCCTGGGTGAAGAGCACCCGGTAGTTGGCGGGAATGGCCAGCAACTCGCGCAGGTCGGCCTCGGCTTTCTCGGCGATGGCCACATACTCGGGTGCACGGTGGCTCATCTCCATCACCGACAGCCCACGGCCGTGGTAGTCCAGCAGCTCGTCGCGGGCCCGCTCCAGCACCGCGGTGGGCAGCGCCGCCGGACCGGCGCAGAAGTTGAAGTGACGTGTCATCGGTGTCGTCTTTCCGTTTCAGAGTTCTTCCTCGGCATCGTCAGCGGAAGGCGTCTCCGACTCTTCCGGCTCGTCGATGCGCACGGTCTTGACCAGCTTCTCGTCGTTGCCCAGGCGAATCAGCATCACCCCCTGGGTATTGCGCGAGGTGACCGAGACCTCCTCGACCCGGGTGCGCACCAGGGTGCCGCGGTCGGTGATCAGCATCATCTCGTCGCTGGAGTAGACCTGCATGGCGGCCACCAGCGAGCCGTTGCGACTGCTGGTCTGCATGGCGATCACCCCCTGGCCGCCGCGGCCGCGCAGCGGGAATTCCTCGAGGCGGGAGCGCTTGCCGTAACCGTTCTCGGAGGCGGTGAGGATGTAGATCTGCCCCCCATTGCCGTTCTCCAGGGTGGCGCCCTCCTCGCCCTCGACCTCGCTGTCGGCCTCGGCATCGATCTGCTGGCTCTGGGGGATGATCAGGCTGATCACCTCGGCATCACCCTGCAGGCGCATGCCACGCACGCCGCGGGCCGTCCGGCCCATGGCGCGGACCTTGCCTTCCTCGAAGCGAATCGCCTTGCCGTTGGACGACAACAGCATGACATGGTCGGAGCCACTGGTGATGGCGGCGCCCACCAGGCGGTCGCTCTCCTCCAGATCGATGGCGATCAGGCCCACGCTGCGGGGGCGCGAGAACTGCTCGAGGCTGGTGCGCTTGACCGTGCCCTTGGCGGTAGCAAAGAGGATGTAGCTGTTCGGGTCGTAGTCGTGCACCGGCAGGATGGCGTTGATCGCCTCGCCCTCGTCGAGCGGCAGCAGGTTGACCAGTGGCTTGCCCCGCGAGCCGCGACTGGCCGCCGGCATCTCGTAGACCTTGAGCCAGTAGACCTTGCCGCGATTGGAGAACAGCAGCACGGTGTCGTGAGTCGAGGCCACCAGCAGGTGCTCGATGACGTCCTCGTCCTTCATGGTCGTGGCCGACTTGCCGCGGCCGCCACGGCGCTGGGCCTGGTAGTCGGAGAGCGGCTGGGTCTTGGCGTAGCCCGAACGCGACACCGTGACCACCATGTCCTCCTCGGCGATCAGGTCCTCGAGGCGCAGGTCGAGGTGGCTGGCCTGGATCTCGGTCTTGCGCGGGTTGCCGAACTGGTCGCGCACCGCGATCAGCTCCTCGCGAATCACCTCCAGCAGGCGTTCGGCGGAGGCCAGGATGGCGGAGAGCTCGGCGATTTTCTCGAGGATGCCCAGGTACTCGTCGAGCAGCTTCTCGGTTTCCAGTCCGGTCAGGCGATGCAGGCGAAGCTCCAGGATGGCCTGCGCCTGGGCCGGTGACAGGCGATAGTCGGTACCGGTCGGGTTGAGGCCGAAGCCCTCCTCCAGGTCCTCCGGCTTGCAGGAGGTGGCGCCGGCACGTTCCAGCATCCCGGTGACCTGGCCGGGCTGCCAACGGCGGGCCAGCAGCTTCTCCCTGGCCTCGCTGGCATTCGGCGAGGCCTTGATCAGCTCGATCACCTCGTCGATGTTGGAGATGGCGACCGCCAGGCCCTCGAGGATATGGCCACGCTCACGGGCCTTCTTCAGTTCATAGAGGGTGCGCCGGGTCACCACCTCGCGGCGATGGCGGATGAAGGCCTCGAGCACCTCCTTGATGTTGAGGGTGCGCGGCTGGCCGTCTTCCAGGGCCACCATGTTGATGCCGAAGACGTTCTGCAGCTGAGTCTGGGCGAAGAGGTTGTTGACCACCACCTCGCCGGACTCGCCGCGCTTGACCTCGATCACCACGCGCAGACCATCCTTGTCGGACTCGTCGCGCAGTTCGGCGATGCCGTCGATCTTCTTGTCCTTGACCAGCTCGGCGATCTTCTCGATCAGCCGCGCCTTGTTCACCTGGTAGGGCAGTTCGGTGACGATGATGTGGTCGCGGCCGGTCTTGTCGTCGTGCTCGATGGTGTGGCGGGCGCGTACGTAGATGCGCCCGCGGCCGGTGCGATAGGCCTCGAGGATGCCGGCGCGGCCGTTGATGATGCCCCCGGTGGGGAAGTCCGGCCCGGGGATGTACTCCATCAGGTCATCGACGGACAGGGTGTAGTCGTCGATCAGCGCCAGGCAGCCGTCGATCACCTCGATCATGTTGTGCGGCGGGATGTTGGTGGCCATGCCCACGGCGATGCCCGAGGAGCCGTTGATCAGCAGGTTGGGCACCTTGGTGGGCAGTACGTCGGGGATGCGCTCGGTGCCGTCGTAGTTGTCGACCCAGTCGACGGTGTCCTTCTCGAGGTCGGCGAGCAGCTCGTGGGCGAGCCGCGCCATGCGCACCTCGGTATAACGCATGGCGGCGGCGTTATCGCCGTCGATGGAACCGAAGTTGCCCTGGCCGTCGACCAGCACGTGGCGCATGGAGAAATCCTGGGCCATGCGCACGATGGTGTCGTAGACGGCGCTGTCACCGTGGGGGTGGTACTTACCGATGACATCGCCCACCACGCGGGCGGACTTCTTGTAAGGCTTGTTCCAGTCGTTGCCGAGCTCGTGCATGGCGTAGAGCACACGCCGATGCACCGGCTTGAGGCCATCGCGCACGTCGGGCAGCGCCCGGCCGATGATCACGCTCATCGCGTAATCGAGGTACGACTGCTTCAGCTCGTCCTCGATGTTGACTGGCAGAATCTCTCTGGCGATGTCACCCATGGGTCGTCGAATCCTTTGCACTGCAAGAGGTTGGCCGCCCTCAGTGGCGTTGCCGCGGGCGCCCAATAACAGCCTCCCATCATACCACCCCGAGCGGGCAAAGGCAGCGCGCTATTCGATCACCAGCGGCTCGAGCCGCGTACGCAGCTCGCCCTCGATGGGCATGGCCTGGCCGACGGTCGTATCGAGCAGCACGAAGGTCAGGGTGGCGGCGCTGACCAGGGCACCGTCGCGTACCCGGCGAATCCGCTGATGCATCTTCGCACTGCGCCCACCCAGCGCCGAGAGGCGACTGTCGATCTCCAGGTCATCGCCGGCGAGGGCCGCCTCGTGGTAGTCGATGTTCAGGTTCACCGCCACGAAGGCCAGGCCCCCGTCCTGCAGCCACCGGAACAGCTCGGGCCGTTCGTCGAACCAGGCCCAGCGCCCCTCCTCGAGGAATTCCAGGTAACGGGCGTTGTTGACATGGCCGTAGCCGTCGAGGTGATAGCACTCGTTTTACTACATCCCGGCGATCGACGCTGGCACCCAGGCGCCCCTTCAGGGATAATGGCGCCCCTTTTCGCCGGGAAAAATGCTTCATGTGGTTCAAGCACTTACACCTTTATCGGCTACACGATGCCCCCGAGCTGGACGCCGCCACCCTCGAGGAGGCCCTCGCCGAACAGGCGGCCCGCCCGCTGGGCGGTCAGGATCCGCGTCGCCTGGGCTGGACACCGCCCGCCGGGCGTGCCGGCACTCACCGCCTGCACGAGTTGCAGGGACAGCGCCTGCTCAGCGCCCTGCGCCAGGAGCGCCTGCTGCCCGCCTCGGTGGTACGCGAGGAGGTGGACGAGCGCGCCGCCGAGGTGGAGGCCCGCGAGGGGCGCAAGCTGCGCCGTCAGGAGAAAAGCACCCTCAAGGAGCAGGTGATCGAGGAACTGCTGCCGCGAGCCTTCGTGCGCAGCCAGCGGATCGACCTGTGGTGGGACACCCGGCGGCAGCTGATCGGCATCGCTGCCAGCTCGCGTTCCCGCGCCGAGGAAGTGCTGGACCTGTTGCGCGAAACCCTGGGCAGCCTCAAGGTCACCCCGCTCACCAGCCAGACGCTGCCGATGCGCGCCATGACCCAGTGGCTGGTCGAACCCGACTCGCGCCCCGCTGACATGACGCTCGGCGACCAGGTGGAGCTGAAGGCCAAGGGTGACGACGGTGTGCTGCGCGCCCGCCAGGTGGACCTCGACAGCGACGAGATCCAGCAATTGCTGGAGAGCGGCCGCCAGGCCAGCAAGCTGGCCCTGGAGATCGATGGCCGGCTAAGCTTCGTGCTGCACGACGACCTGGCCCTGAAATCGCTGCGCTTCGGCGACGCCCTGATCGACGAGGCCAATGCCAGTGACGACGGCGACGACGCCCTGGTGCGCCTGGAAACCGACTTCGTGCTGATGGCCCAGTCCCTGGGCGACAACATCGAGCGCCTGATCGCCTGGCTGGGCGGCGAGTCTGGTGCCACGAGCAAGCCGTGAGAGCCATGAGCGAGATTCGACCCGACACCACTGCCGCGGACCCCTGGGCCGAGATCCGTCCCTACAATGACGACGAGGTCGCCGAGGTGCTGTCGCACCTGGCCCACGAGCCCGAGCTGCTCGACGCCCTGACCCGCTATCGCCTGCCGCGCCTGTCACGCTTCATGCCGAGCCTGTCGCGCACCCTGGCCAGCCTGGCGATCCGCCGCGAGGTGCGCGGGGTAACCAGCGTCAAGGCCTTCCAGCGGCGCATCGCCGACTACATGGAGCGGATGATCCGCACCACCACCGACGACTTCGAGACCGAGGGGCTCGACGCCCTGGATCCGGATACCGCCTACCTGTTCATCGGCAACCATCGCGACATCTCCCTGGACCCGGCCTTCGTCAACTACGCCCTCTACCTGGCCGGTCGCGACACGGTGCGCATCGCCATCGGCGACAACCTGCTCAAGAAGCCCTACGTCAACGACCTGATGCGCCTCAACAAGAGCTTCATCGTGCCCCGCAGTGCCCGCGGCAAGCGCGCCATGCTGGCCGCCTACCAGAAGCTCTCCGGCTACATCCGCCACTCCATCACGGAGGATAACCACTCCATCTGGATGGCCCAGCGCGAGGGGCGCGCCAAGGACGGCATCGATCGCACCGACCCGGCGATCCTCAAGATGATGACCATGGCACGCCGCGCCGAGGACCGTGAGATCGGCATCGGCGAGGCGATCCGCGAACTGCGCCTGGTACCGGTGGCCATCAGCTACGAATACGATCCCTGCGACCTGCAGAAGGCCCGGGAACTCCACGCCATGCATGCCGACGGCAACTACGAGAAGGGGCAATTCGAGGACATCCAGTCCATCGTGGCCGGCATCACCGGCCACAAGGGGCGGGTCAAGCTGAGCTTCGGCACCCCGCTCGGCGCCGACTTCGACAGCCCCGAGGCGGTGGCCGCCGAGATCGATCGCCAGGTGCTGGAAGGCTATCAACTGTTTCCCAGCCACTACCTGGCACTGGAGGCACTGGGCGACGCCCCAGAACTGGTCGATCGGTCGGCCATCAGCGATGCCGACCGGGCCCGCTTCAAGGCGCGCCTGCAAGAGGTTCCGGAAGCGCTGCGCCCCTGGTGGCTCGCCCAGTACGCCAACCCCGTGCGCAACAAGGCCGGACGGTGTCGGTAAGAGGATGGGCGTGCCGCCGACGCCTCGCCCCTGCTGCTCGCATTAGCGTTTCCCGGCACCTAGACTTTAGCCAACGCTGATCGATGCGAGTCGCCCATGCCGCCAGCTTCACCTAGCCCGCTGCCATCGCCGGAGCGTCGCCGCTTCCTGGCGGGGCTCGGCGCCCTGGCGCTGGCAGGCGGCCTGGGCCTTCGCCCTACCCTCGTCGACGCCAGCTTCGACCCTTCCCGACTGCGCCAGAGCATGCAGCGCCAGTACGGCCAGCGCGGCCTGGCCGTACTGGAGGAGTGGTTCGAGCTTCTCGAACGGTTGAGGGATGCCGACCTGCGCCGCCGCCTCGAAGGCGTCAACGACTTCTTCAACCGCCGGGTGCGCTGGATCGACGACATCCGCGCCTGGGGCCAGGAGGACTATTGGGCCACCCCGCTGGAGGCCCTGGGCAAGGGAGAGGGCGACTGCGAGGACTACTCCATCGCCAAGTACGTGACCCTCAAGCAACTCGGCGTTCCGGGTGACCAGTTGCGCATGATCTACGTACGAGCGCGCATCGGCCGCGGCCGGAACGCCCAGGCGCACATGGTGCTGGGCTACTACGAGACGCCCTCGGCCGAGCCACTGGTCCTCGACAATCTGGTGCCATCGATCACCCCCGCCTCGCAGCGCACCGACCTCGACCCGCTGTTCAGTTTCAACAGCCAGGGGCTGTGGGCCGGCGGTAGCAGCGAGTCGCGGGCCGATCCCCTGGCGCGTCTCTCACGGTGGCGCCGGGTGCTCGATCGCATGCGCGAGCAGGGATTCATCTAGGGAGATCCATCATGTCGCTCATCAAGCAGCTCTGGTTGACCATCGCGGTACTGCTGCTGCTCGCCTTCGGCGGCAGCCTGTTCATCGGCGTCTCCACCAGTCGCCACTACATCGAGCAGGAAGTGGAGATCAAGAACGCCGATAACGCCAATGCCCTGGCACTGACCATGAGCCAGATGGAGAAGGACCCGGTGACCATCGGCCTGCTCATGGCCGCCCAGTTCGATACCGGCCACTATCGCCGCATCGAGCTGCGCGATCCCGACGGCGAGGTCATCGACTTGCGCGAGGGGCCGGAGCAGGTGGAGGACGTGCCGAACTGGTTCGTCGACCTGGTGCACTTCGACGTCCGCCCCGGCAGCGCCGTGATCCAGGACGACTGGCGCCAGTACGGCACCCTCACCCTGGAGAGCCAGCACAGCTTCGCCTACCGCTCCCTGTGGCGCAGCACCCTGGCCCTGTTGGGCTGGTTCGCGCTGGCCGGAGCGATCAGCCTGGCACTGGCCGCCTGGATCGTGCACAGCATTCGCAGCCCGCTGCGCAGCGTGGTGGAACAGGCCCGCGACATCGGCTATCGGCGCTTCGCTACCTCGCCGGAACCCCGCACCCGCGAGCTCAAGGAAGTGGTCCAGGCCATGAACCAGCTCTCCACTTCCGTGGCCGAGATGCTCGGCCGCGAGAGCGAACGCCTCGATGCGCTGCGCAAGCGGCTGCAGCATGATCCGGTGACCGGCATCCTCAACCGGTCGGCCTTCCTGGAACAGCTGGCGATCATGCTCGAGAGCCATGACCGGCGCGCCACCGGCAGCCTGGCCCTGGTGCGCATCTCGCGCCTGGGCGAGGTCAGCGAGCACCTCGGCCACGCCGAGACCGACCGGCTGCTCAAGACGCTCGCCCAGGAGCTGGAGCAGCTCGGCAATGTCCGTGGGGAGGGGGTCGCCGGCCGCCTGAGCGGCAGCGACTTCGCCCTGCTGGTACCCGGCACCGTGGAGCCTGCCCCACTGGGGCGCGAACTGACCCATCGCCTGGGCACCCTGCAAGAGGGACTGGAGGAAGTCGCCGTGGGCCTGCCCTCCGCCCTGATCGCCTACGCCCAGGGCGACCGCCCTGCCGCCCTGCTGGCCAGCCTGGACGGCGCGCTCGCCACCGCCGAGAACCGCGGCGACCTGGCCCAGTTGATCGCCGAGGGTCCCCAGCGCCTGCCGCTGTTCAACACCCACGCCGACTGGCGCCAGGCGCTCACCCAATCGCTCCAGGACGGCGTCTACCTCGGGCGTTTCCCGGTGCTGGACGCCGAGGGCAAGCTGCTTCACCTCGAATGCCCCTCGCGGCTGCGCCTCAAGGGCGAATGGCGCCAGGCCAGCGTCTTCATGCCATGGATCTCCCGACTGCAGCTCGACACCCAACTGGACATGGCGGTAGCTCGCGAGACGCTGCGCGAGATAGACCGGCACGGCAAGCCGCTGGGCATCAACCTCTCACCCGCCTCGGTGTGTAATGCGCGCTTCGTTCTCGACCTGCGCGGCCTGATGCAATCCTACCGCCATGCGGCCGCCAAACTGTGGCTGGAAGTCCCCGAGTCCATGGTGATCCACGACCTGGAGAGCTTCCGCAGCCTGTGCCGCGAACTCCAGCCCTTCGGCTGCCGGCTGGGCCTGGAACACGTGGGCCGCGAGTTCCGCCGCATCTCCGACCTGCAGGCCCTGGGCCTCAGCTACCTCAAGATCGACGCCTCCCTGATCAGGGGCATCGATGGCAGTCGCGAACAACAGACGATCCTGCGCGGCATGGCCACCCTCTGCCACTCCATCGGCATCCTCGCCATCGCCGAGGGCGTCGACACCCTGCAGGAGGCCGAACTGCTGCATGAACTGGGCATGGACGGCGTCACCGGGCCCGGCATCCGGCAGCTGGATCGCCCCGGCGGCTGATCGACAGTCGACCCTGGAAACGCACCCAGAACGCCATCGCCCCGCCTGCAGGCGGGGCGATGGCGTTGGCGTTGGCGTTGGCGTTGGCGACTTGACGTCAGATCACGCCGCTCTCCTCGTCGCCTCCCCCCACCAGGTCAAGACCATGGAGACGACGACGCAGCGTCTGACGCTCCATGACCTTCTGCTGGGCCGCCTCCGGCAGCTCGGTGAAGCTGATCACGCCCTTGTCCATCAGCAGTTCGATCACGTCCTCCAGCACCCGCACGAAGGCCAGGTCCGAGGCCTGGAAGCGCGCTGGCCCACGACTGCCCTCGCCCTCCATCAGGAAGGCCAGCAGCTCGGGCGAATCCGCCGGGAGGTACTCCGCACACTCCGGCGTCTCGTCGCGGCTGATCAGCTCGATGCGACCCTCATTGTCGCGCTTGATGTACATGGGCGTACTCCTGAGAAATCCTGATCGACACCTGGTCACTCGATATCGAGCTGGCCGCTGTCGATCAGGGACTGGATGAAGGTAGAAGAATCATTACCGTCCATGCCGACATCCTTCAGCAGGATCGTCTGATCCGCATTGCTGCCATCTCCGTTGTCGATGCCGCCATCATGCTTGATATGCAGCATGGTGTCGCTTCCCGATTCCCTGGCGAGGATATAGTCATCGATGTCTTCGCTGCCGAAGCCCGCCCCCTGCAGGAGATCGCTGATATCCAGCTTGTCCGCATCGGCATCCGTTCCGAAGTCGCCGAGGGTGAAGTCCATCACCGTATCTTCGGCCGGGTCGTTCTCGGCACCCTCATCACCGAAATTCCAGGCAAAGGTATCGGCGCCCAGGCCACTGGACATGATATCGTCGCCGGCAGTACCAATCAGCACATCCGCTCCAGCGGTACCGTCGAGGTGATAACCCTCCCCTTCTGTGGGGTCATCCGCCTCAACATGCACACTGAACTGCCCGGCGTTAGAGACATCGTCATCCCCATCCGTCATGGCAACCGCAAAGTCAAAGCCCTGATCGGAGCGAGTCTCGCCGACATGGTAGCTCACCTGGCCGAGGGTGATCTTCGCGGTCGCATCTGACGAGTACGTCCCCGCCCCATCCACATTATCAATCATGGAGGCGTCCACTGAAACGGTTGAAGTCTGCGCTTCCAGAACCAGTGTATGGAACTCGAAATCGTTGATCTCGATAGTCGCACTCTCATACTCTGCCGTATGATCGAAGTAGATATACCCCGTCTCTTCAACATCCCCTGCACCGATCGCTGTATAGGCGACCAGCATGGCGCCGTTACCCGCATTACGAATCGTACCGAGCGTGGCATGCGAAGTGGTGGTTTGCTGCCCGTTATCCAGGAACTCGAACGTCACGTCTTCCCCCGGATTCAGGTGATTATTCCCGAAGCCGGTACCTGCGCCACTTGAGTTGATCCCGTGAGACGACGTCACTTTCACTTCAGCTTCAGTGGCAAGGTCTACATCGCCATTGATAGCCCCCCTGTCACTGCCCCACTCTCCCGTATCGGCATCATACCAAACGCCATTGGGAAACTTGCCCGAGTCCACTGCCTGGATATCCAAGGTGATATCTTTTCCGGCAGGCGGCTTTATGACTTCAAACCGATACGCCCCTGAAGCATCAACATGCAAGGTGAAGTGGGTTTCTCCTGAATCGGGACCACTCGCCCAAGTGGCAGTCAGCGTACTACCGCCCTCACTGTAATTGTATTCATATCCGGAGTTTTCTGGATCGCCATCGCCATTACCACTCAGATCGAAACCACCTGAACCATCGGCACCAGCAACAAAATCAATCTGTCCGACACCTACAGGCCTGGTGAAGCCGACCACTGCATTCTGTACAGAGTTAATGCTAGGCACGTCATCGACGACCGACGGGGTCACTGCCCCCACCGCAGTATCGCCGTCACTATCAGTCGCCACGACGTTCACCGAGCCCAGGTCCAGGTTGTTCTCGCCACTGCCCGCCAGGTGCTTGAAGTCGTTCGCCAGCGTCGCCGTCACCTGCGCCGTACCGGCCGCCAGGTCGACGCTCGACAGGCTCAGCGTGATCGCCGTCACGCCGCCGATCTGGCCGACGATCTCGGTATCGCCGTTGCGCGCCCAGACCACCTCGTCTCCGGCGATGCCGTCGGTATCGGTGATCAGCCCCGACAGGTCGGTACTGAACGCCATGCTCACCAAGGCGTCGCTGCCCAGCGTGAAGCTCAGCGTACCGCTGTGGCTAAGCGATTCCTTGGTGCTGTCCGAGCCGCCCGCCAGGTCATCCTCATCGACCGTCGGCATGATGCCGGCGGCATCCTGCGGATCACCACCGTCCGCAATGCTGATGGCCTTGCTGGCCTCGTCGGCATCGCCATCGCCGTCGATGATGCGATAGCTGAACGAGGCATCGACATCGCCCCCGCCGTTGTCGACGCTGTCCGCCGGGGTGAAGCCCCAACTGCCGTCGGCGTTGAACACATAGTCACCGATGCCCGCCACACTGAAGCCGAAGTCGCCGCCACCGAGATCCGTACCGTAACCGAGGGCGACAAAGCCGCTGCCCAGGTCCACATGAGTGACCGTCGCGCCGTCCGCCCCCTCGGTGTCGTTGGCCAGCAGGTCGCCGCCGATGGCCGAATCCCCTTCGGTCAGGGCCGACGCCGGCTCGACGACGGCCACCGGACCGTCGTCGAGCACATCGATGGTCATGCGGGTATCCGCCGTATCGCCATCGCTGTCGGTCACCGTGACTTCGAAGACGTCCTGGATGCCCTCGCTGGTCCCGGTGCTGGCGTCATCCGGATGTTCCGTGGTGTTGTCAGTCAGGGTGTAGGCCCACTCGTAGACACCACCGCCGTTCAGCCTCACTTCCAGGGTGCCGTAGGTGCCGTTTACCGTGCCGCCACTGGTCACGTCCACCCCGGCGATCACCAGGGACGCGGTGGTATCGGCGCCACTGTGGGTGACGTTGAAGGTGCCGGAGGTGCTCTCGGCGGTGCTGCTCGGATTGCTACCGTCGTCCAGCGCGGCCTCGTCGACCCGGTTGCCGCCCTCGGCATCCACCACGGGGAGGCTCGGCACGGAATCGGGGACGATGGTCAGGCCGACCGTCGCCATGGCGGTGTCGCCATCCGCGTCGGTGAGGGTGTAGGTGAAGCTGTCGGCGCCCTCGGCCCCCGGGGCGGCGGTATAGGTGAAGGTGCCGTCGCCGTTGTAGACCACGCTACCCTGGCTCGGTCCGCTGGCCACGGCGATGCCGCCGGCCAGGTCGACGCCGTCGGCACCGGCCGTGTCATTGGCGAAGACGTCGATGTCGACGCTGCCGTCCTCGGCCACCTCGCCTGCCAGGTTGTCGTCACGGGCCACCGGGCCGTCGTCGTTGACGTCGAGGGTCAGCGTCACCTCCGGCGAGACGTCGCCGTCGTCGTCGGTCACCCGTACCCCGAACAGGTCCTGCACCTGGTCGGCGGTACCGGTGGCATCGTTCCCGTCATGCTCGAGGGTGTTGGCGTCGAGGGTGTAACTCCAGCTGCCGTCGGGATTCACGGTCAGGGTGCCGTATTCCCCGGCCACCGCGGTGCCGTCGGCGGTGATGGCGGTCCAGTTGCCGTCCCTGTCCTGTACCTCGATCAGCGCCAGGCCATCATCCCCGGTGTCGATCTGGAAGCTGCCGGTGGTGGTATCGGTGCCACCGCCGCTGCCACCCGCCAGGGCGGATTCCCAGACCATGTCGCCATCGAGATCGGCGGTCGCGACGCTGGGAAGCGAGTTCGGCGCTTCCTCTTCTTCGACAGCCAAGGCGGCTTCTTCTTCGACAGCCAAGGCGGTGAGCTCGTTTTCGGGGAAGTCCCCGGACTCCAACTGGCCCAGGCCGTAGTCGAAGCTGAGCGACGAGACCTGCTCGGTAATGTGCCCCAGCATCACGAAGCTGTGGCCACCTCCCGCGGCACCGCCCGGACCGGCCCCGGCGGCGGTGGCGTCCAGTTCCTCGAGGAGGTCGCCCTCGCCCTCGTCGATGGCGGTGAGCAGGGCCTCCAGGTCCTCGTCCAGTGCGCTGGCTTCTTCCTGCGTCACGGCTTCATCCGCACTGAGCTCCGGCGTCATGGCCACTTCCTGGCCACCCTGGATCAGCGTGGGGTCGAGGCCGTCCCCGAAATCGAGCTCAACCCGGGCATTGTCCGCGGTGACGAGGACTTCGCCCTCCGCCAGGGTGTCGCCCACACGCAGTTCATGCAGGTTGCCCTGGGCATCCCGGGCCCAGGCCTGGCCGGTGATGGCGATGACGGTTGCGATGGCCATGATCTGACTCCCTGGGTCATGTTCTGGTTATGTCGTTACTGCAAAGCTAGGCGAGGCGGGCCGCATCGGGTATTGGACCGAAGGACAGGCCGGGGAACGGGCACGGAGGGGCCCTTGCCACGGCGAGGAGCCGAGGTCGGTCCCTCAATGCCCGGTTTCGAGCGCCTGGGGCTCGCGTTGTGACAGGCGCAGGACCAGTTGCATGCGATCACGCACGCCAAGCTTGCGGAAAATGGCTCCCAGGTGGGCCTTGACGGTCCGCTCGGTGATACCGAGGCGTCGTGCCACCTCCTTGTTGCTGAGCCCCTCCACCACGGCGAGCGCCACGCTGCGTTCGCGCTCGGTGAGCCGCTGCAGCGTTTCTTCCCTCAGCCGGTCGGCGCCGCCCAGCGCCTGGAAGGCACCGCCGACCACCCTGGCCATCAGGTCCGGCGGTACCCAGATCCCCTGGTGGGTGATCACCAGCGCCGCCTGGCGCAACACCTCGGGCGGCGACAGCGCATGCACATAGGCCCTGGCGCCCGCATCCAGGGCCTGGAAGGCCTCGCGTGGCGTCGGTGCATAGCTCATCACGGCGAGAGCCGCCCCGGACCGCCGGAGCACCTCGACCAGCCCGGGCCAGGCCTCGACATCGGCCATCACCCAGACGCAATCCTCCCGAGTCACCCAGGCCCTGGCCTGAGCGGGAGCGACCAGGCGCGCCGCGCTGAAGGCCTCGCGCCAGCGGGGTATCTCGTCGCGTCCCTGGCTGACGAAATAGGTCGCCATCTATCGCTCTCCCAATGCGTTGCTCCAGGCCCTGAGGATCGGCTTGAGCAGGTACTGCATGACGGTGCGCTTGCCGGTCATGATGTCGACCTCGGCGGTCATGCCGGGAATCACCTCCATCTCCGGATGGGCCTGGGCGTCCTCCGTGGAGCGCACCCGCACCAGGTAGAAGGTGTTGTCGTTGTCGTCGGTGATGGTATCGGCGCTGATATGGTCGAGCTCGGCCTCGAGCCCCCCGTAGATGGCGAAGTCGTAGGCCGTCAGCTTGATGGTGGCGGGCTGACCGGGGCGCAGGAAGGCGATGTCCTGGGGGGCGATGCGCGCCTCCACCACCAGTTGGTCGTCGCTGGGCACGATCTCCACCACCTCCTGTCCAGCCTGGGCCACCCCGCCGAGCGTGGTGATATGCAGCCGCTGCACGACGCCGGCCACCGGCGAGCGCACCTCGGCGAGGCGCACCCGATCCTGCAGGCCGGTGCTCGATTCGTTCAGCGCATTGAGATCGCCCAGCGTCTGGGCCAGGTCGTTACGCCAGTCGCTGCGCCGTTCACTGCCCAGTTCGCTGAGCTGCCCCTCGGCCTCCTCGACGGCCGCCTCGAGGCGCGACACGGCGGCCGCGGCCTGGTCGCGCTCCCCCCGAGCGCGCGACACCTCGCGCTCCAGGCGCAGCACGTCCACCTCGGAGACGGCCCCGGAGTCGAGCAGTGGCCGCGTCAGGTCGAGCTCCTGTGAGGCCATGTTGAGCTCCCGCTGCGCCGTGGCGCCCCGGGCCTGCGCCTCGCGCAGCTCCTCCTCGCGTTGGCGGATGCGATCCCGCAGCACGTTCTCCTGCTCGCGCAACTCCTCACGCCGGCTCTCATGGACTTCGCGCTCCTGGGCGACGATGTCGGGGACCTCGGTACGCAACTGCTCATCGGGTTGGAAGGGGGTATCGGTGACCAGCGCCCGCAGGCGTTCGGCCCTGGCGCGCAGTGCCAGGGCCTGGGCCCGGTTCTCCCGGAAGTTGGACAGGTAACGGGTGGGGTCGAGGCGCATCAGCACTTCCCCCTGCTCGACCCGTTCCCCTTCACTGACCAGGATCTCCTGGACCACGCCGCCATCGTAGGTCTGTACCCGCTGCATCTGGCTGGAGGGGATGACCCGGCCGGCGCCACGGGTCACCTCGTCGATGGGCGCGAAGTACGCCCAGGCCAGCAGTCCGATCAACGCCAGCAGCACGATATAGAGGAAGGCGCGGGCGCGGATGGGATCCTGGCGCAGGCGCGCCCAGTCGGCATCGCTGGCCCAGTCGCGGTTGAGGTGGGCGGCACTCACCCGGCGCGCGAAGAGGCGGTCCATGAAGGGGCGAAACGGCCTGCCGCCCACCTCGGAGAAACGCCCGATCGCCTCGAAGCCACGCTGCTCGGCGCTCCTGTCATCCGACCTGGCCATCAGCGGGCCCTCCCGATCTGTCCCTGGCGCAGCGCCTCGACCACCTTGTCGCGGGGGCCGTCCGCGACCACCTTGCCGGCATCGATGACGATGATCCGATCCACCAGCGACAGCAGCGAGGTGCGGTGGGTCACCACCACCAGCGTCTTGACCCGGGCATAGGCCTTGAGATGGGCCTTGAAGGCCTCCTCGCTGGCGTGATCCATGGCGCTGCTGGGCTCGTCAAGCAACAGGACCTGCGGGTCGTTGACCAGCGCCCTGGCGATCGCCACCGCCTGGCGCTGCCCCCCGGAGAGCGCCTGCCCACGCTCACCCACCTGCAGATCGACGCCCTGGGGATGGGCGTTGACCAGGGCGTCGAGGCCGCTGAGCTCCAGGGCCCGCAGCAGTGCCTCGTCATCCACGCCCTCGCTGCCGCCACCGGCCACGATGTTCTCGCGCAGCGTGCCGTAGAAGAGGCTGACGTCCTGGGGGACGTAGCCGATCTGGCGACGCAGTTGGATGGGGTCGAACTGGCGCAGGTCCACGCCATCGATCATCACCGCCCCCGCGGTGGGCTGGTAGAGCCCCAGGATCAGCTTGTTTAGGGTGGTCTTGCCGCACCCGATGCGTCCCAGCAGTGCGACCTTCTCGCCGGGCTGGATGCTCAGCGTGACGTCACGCAACGCCTCGCGCTCCTCCTCCGGATAGCGCATCGCGACCCTGTCGAAGCGGATCTCGCCGCGGATCACCGGCCGGCTGACGAAGGCCTTGCCCTCGGGGCGCTCCACGGGGCGCTCCATGACGCCGTTGAGCGACTGCAGCGCGGTCGACGACTGGTGGTACTGCGCCAGCAGGGCGGCCGCCTGGCTGACCGGCGCCATCGCCCGCGAGGAGAGCAGGTAGGCGGCGATCAAGCCCCCCTGGGTCAGGCTGCCGTCGATGATCAGGTAGACCCCGATGATGATCACGCAGACCGCCACGCTGTGCTGGGCCCAGAGCGCGACGCTGGAGACCGAGGAACTCACCAGGCGCAGCTGGGCCGCGGTACGCGACAGATAGGCCGAGGCCTTCTCCCAGCTGCCCTGGAGGCGGCTCTCGGCGCGCAGCGTCTTCACCGTTTCCAGCTGCGACACCGACTCCACCAGGGTCGCGTTGCGCTGGGCACTGACCCGCCAGGTGGTCTCGGAGAGCTCGTGCAGCTTGCCCTGGGCCGCCATGGCATAGAGCAGCACGCAGAGGATGCCCACCAGCACCGGAATCACCAGCGGCGGACCGATCAGGGCGATGATCCCGGCGAACAGCAGCACGAACGGCAGGTCGACCAGCGCCACCACGGTGGCCGAGCCGATGAAGGTGCGCACCGACTCGAAGGATTGCAGGGTCGCGGCGAAGGAACCGGTCGAGGCCGGCTTCGCCTCCAGGCGCAGGCCCAGCACCCGCGACATGATCGACGCGGAGAGCTCGACGTCGGCGCGGCTCGCCGCCAGGTCGACGAAGGCATTGCGCATCAGGCGCAGCGCCAGGTCGAAGCAGAGCACGATGAAGATCCCCGCCGCCAGCACCCACAGGGTCTCGGTGGCCTGGTTGGGCACCACCCGGTCGTAGACGTTGAGCACGAACAGCGGCATGGCCACGGCGAACAGGTTGATCATCGCCGAGCCGGCGAGGACGTCCCGGTAGAGCTTGCGATTCTCGCGGATCACCCCCCAGAACCAGTGGTGCGAGCGCTGTCGGGTGACCTCCGGCCCCCGCGCGTCGAAATGGAAGCGCGGCCGCACATAGATCGCCTGGCCGCCATAGCTCGCCTGGAGGCCGTCCAAGGCGACCTCGGTCTCGGCGTCCCCCAGCTCGGGAAAGATCACCCGCGCCCGGCGCGCCTCGAGGTCGAGGCCCAGCAGCACGCAGGCGCGCCCCGGCTCGAGCAGCAGCACCACCGGGAACAGCGCCGGGTTCAACTGCACCAGGCGACTCTTGACCAGCCGGGCCGTCAGGCCGGCACGGCTCGCCGCCCGGGGGAAGACCCCGGGGGTCAAGCGCCCCGCCTCCAGCGGCAGCCCGGCGGTCAGCGACTCGGCAGTGGCGGTGCGATCATGCAGGGTCGCGATGGTCTGCAGGCACTCGAGCAGCTCGTCAGGCACGGCCGAGCGCGAGTCCGCCGGGTCCAGGGACTCTCGATGGGTCACGAACACCTCTGAAGTCGATGGGCCCCGCCGGGATCACCCGGCGAGGCGGCTGGCAGATGCATCGCTCGACCCCGCTTCAGTCGAGCCCGGCGCGGGCCGGAAGCCCAGGTCCAGGTTCTCGCCGACACGTTCCAGGGTTACTTCCACACGCCGGTTCTGGCGGCGCTCCTCGACGCTATCGTTGGAGGCTACCGGCCTGCGTGAGCCATAACCGCGGGTCTGGATCAGGTCGCGCTCGACCCCCTGCCTCGCCAGGTAGCCGGCCACGCTGTCGGCACGCCGCTGCGAGAGGGGATCGTTGATGGCGTCGCTGCCGGTGCTGTCGGCGTGACCGGCAATGAAGATGCGCTCCAGGTCATCACGGCCACGGATCTGCTCGACCAGCTCCGAGAGCTCACCGCGCGCCTCGGCGGAGAGTTCCGCGCTGTTGACGGCGAACAGGGCATCGGCGGAGAGGGTGATGTCCGGCGCCCGGGTCGGGGCGGGCGCGCTGATCCCGCCGGTGAAGTCGGCGAGGGTGTAGCCCATGCCTGCCTCCACGGGGCAGATCGTCTCGGGGTCGAGCGCCACCCCGTCACTGCCCAGCTCGGCCAGGGTCGGCATGTCGTCACGCCGCACCTGGAGGGCCTGCATCAGCTGCCCCGTGGCGGCCAGGGTGCGGGCATCGGCCAGGACCACGTCGTATTGGGCATTCACGTAGGCACGGCTGGCCTCGAAGTACTCGTTCTCGCTGTCCAGGACGTCGAGCAGCGTGCGCTGGCCGATATCGAACTGCTGCTGGTAGGCGCCCCGCACCCGGTCGATCGACTGGCGATGCTCGTTGAGGTACTGGAGCTGCTCGCGGAGCCGCTGGGTGTCGTTGTAGGCGATCTGGGTCGTCTGGCGGACGTTGGTGCAGGCCTGGTCGCGCTGGTTGGTCGCCTGCTCGACGCGATCGCTGGCGGCATGGAAGGAGGCCAGGTCGCTGCCCCCACGGTAGAGGTTCATGCTCGCCACCAGCTCGATGCGGTGACGGTCGCGGCTGCCCAGGCCATCGAAGCCGCTCTCGTTGCGGTAGGTGCCGGTACGCCCCTGGAGGTCCAGGCGAGGATGGAAGGCGGCCCTGGTCCTCTCCTGCTCGGCACGGCTCGCCTCGATGTTCTCGATGGCGGCGTGGAACTCCGGATTGCCCTGGAAGGCCAGGTCGACGGCCTCGACCACCGAGGGCGGCAGCCGATCATCGAGCTCGGGGGCGGGGGCCAGGGTTTCGGCGGGCAGCTTCCCGACGATACGCTGGAAGCGCGCCGTCACGTCGTGCAGGTTGGACGCCTCGGTCATCAGGTTCGACTCGGCCAGGGCCAGCCGCCCGCTGATCTGCTCCAGGTCCACCCCCCGACCGGTCCCGGACTGCACCCGCTCCTCGATCTGGTTGTAGACCCGCATGTGATCGGCGTAATTCTGCTGGGCCAGCCGCACCAGTTCGCGATAGCGCTTCACATCCAGGTAGGCGCGCACCGCCTCGAGGGTCACGTTCTCGCTGGCCTCCAGCAACTCGTAGTAGCCCACCAGCTTGGCGCGATCGAGGCGTTCCACCTCGCTGCGCGTGGCGAAGCCGTCGTAGATCATCTGGGTGATGCTGAGCTCGTAGAAGTCGGTGTCGTAGCTGCCCCGCCTATCGTACTGACGGTCCTCTCGACCGAGACCGGCGGTCGCCTCGATGCTCGGCAGGTAATTGCCGCGCGCGACGCCCACGTCGTGGCCGGCGGCACGCAGGCCGTTCCAGGCGGCATGCACCTCGGGGTTGGTCTCCAGGGCCTGTCGGACCACTTCGATCAGGTCGGATGACCCCGGTGCGGCCAGCCCCTGGGGCAGGTCCTGGGCGATGGCGGCGGGCAGGGGCAGGAGTGTCAGGCTGACACCCAGGGCGGCCAAGCCGGCCAACCGAGATTGGCGGAGGCGTCTTCTCGTTGGGCGTTTCATCATGCGTTCCCTTGTCATGAACCCGCCCGGACGGGCGGAGTCACTAGCGTCGGTGTGTGCGTTTATTCTTGGCTTGCTGGAGTTCGAGGACCGTTTCCTGCTCCCCGAGACCGAGAGCGCTCGCCAGCCTATCGCCCCAAGAACCGCCTCCTGGGCGGGTGACAAACCTCATACTATTTGTAACCAAGCGTAACGCAGGGGCGTCGTTTGTCCAGTGATATGGGCATGGCACAACGAAGACTTTCTACATTTCTTATGTAAGCCTCGGCTTACGCTGCGTGAGCCTCTCTTCCACGACGGGCAAACGTGCTATGGTCACGGCGATTGCCACGACACGGCTGCGTCATCACAAGGAGAACGCCATGTCCTCATCGGAAATCCAGAAGACCCGGGTCATCAACGAGTTACGGGGGTTCATCAAGAAGCTTCTCCAGGACCCGAAGATCCTCGAGCAATCCCTGGAGATCGCCCGTCGTCACCTGCGGGATGGCGGCACCCCGGAGGTGATGGCGCGTATCGCCAACGAGATCTCGGACACCACCAGCGTGCACATCCCCGACGACCCGGCCGAGCACTCCGAGGCCGACCGCCTCTTCCTGGAGCTGCTCAAGGAAGTGGTCAACGAGGAGCAGGCCCTCTACTGAGCCCGGCCCCGCCTCAGGCATCGACGACGCCCGGCCCGCGCCGGGCGTCGTCGTTCCGGACAGCAGGCCGGGGGCTCTGGTAGAATGACAAGCAATTGTTTCTACAGACATTATACAGAACCCTGACGATGTACTACCTGCTCAAGCTGTTCCCCGAGATCACCATCAAGTCACGCTCCGTACGGCGCCACATGACCCGGTGCCTGACGGCCAACGTACGCAACACCCTGAAACCGCTGGACGAACGCATCGGCGTCAAGGAGCGCTGGGACCTGCTGCAGGTGATCCTCCCCGAGGACCTGGGCAGCGACGGCGTCGGCGAGGTCGAGCAGCGGCTCGGGCGCATCCCCGGCATCCAGGAGATTCAGGTGGTTCGCGAGGTAGACTTCCGGACCCTGGACGATATCGCCGGGCATATCGTGCCCATGTGGCAGGGACGCATCGAGGGGAAACGCTTCCGCGTCTCGGCCAAGCGGCGTGGCGAGCATGACTTCTCCTCGCACGACATGGAGCGCCACCTCGGGGCGCGGCTGCTGGCGGCCTGCGGAGATGCCAGGGTCGATCTCACCCGTCCCGAGGTCGACGTTCCCGTCCAGGTGGTGGACCGTCGCCTGCGCCTCATCGACCGCCGTCTCCCGGGCCTGGGAGGCTATCCCCTGGGCTTGCAGGGCCAGGCAATGGCGCTGATCTCGGGGGGCTTCGACTCGCCGGTGGCGGCCTGGCGGATGATGCGTCGTGGCATCAAGACCCACTTCCTGTTCTTCAATCTCGGCGGGCCGGCCCACGAGGCCGGGGTGCGCGAGGTCACCCACCACCTCTGGCGACGCTACAGCCTCTCCCACCGGGTCAACTTCATCTCGGTACCCTTCGAGCCGGTGGTGGCCGAGATCCTGCGCCGGGTGCCGGACGGCCTGATGGGGGTGGTGCTCAAGCGCATGATGGTGCGCGCCGCCTCGCGCATCGCACGGCGCTCACGGGTGCCGGCACTGGTCACCGGTGACGCCATCGCCCAGGTGTCCAGCCAGACCCTCACCAACCTGGCGCTGATCGATGACGCCAGCGACCTGCCGGTACTGCGGCCGCTGCTCACCGAGGACAAGCAGGAGATCATCGCCCAGGCCCGTGTCATCGACACCGCACGCTTCGCCGAAACCATGCCCGAATATTGCGGCGTCATCTCCCGGCGCCCGCATACCCGTGCCCGACGCGACCGGATCGAGGAAGCCGAGTCGCAGTTCGACTTCGCGGTGCTCGAGGCCGCCATCGCCGACGCCGAGGTCACCCGCTCCGACCGGCTGGCGGAACGCCGGCAGCTTCCCGGCGAGGTCCCGGTCGTGGAATCCTCCGCCGAGCTGGCCGGTCGGCAGGACGTCAGCGTCATCGATATCCGCCCCCCTCAGGAACGCGACGCCGCCCCGCTGGAGCTGCCCGAGGTGCCATGCCTGGAGATCCCCTTCTACGAACTCCAGGAGCACGCGCCCGGCCTGCCCAGGGAAAGGCGTTACTTCCTCTACTGCGACCAGGGCGTGATGAGCCGCATGCAGGCACTGCATCTCCACGACCGCGGCCTGACCCATTTCGGCGTCTATCGCGTCCCCGGCGACGAATAGCGAATCCCTTGCCCCGCCTCGCTCGGAAGCTTCTACGCTACAAGGAGATACCTTCTGTTACGAAGGGCCCCGAGGAGTGCGGAAATGGCCAGGCACAAGGCGCGGCTTCCCGAGCGTGACCCCGGCACCGGCGAGGTGTTGCTGGATCCCGGCTGGCCGCGGCCACCGGGCAACCGGCTCACCCCACCCGCCGCGCATCGGCGACCGCTCTGGCCGTGGGTGCTGCTGGTACTCGTGCTGCTGGCGTTCGCCATCGCCGGCCTGCTGGTGGCCGAGGCACGCACCTCGCACTTCCAGTCCCGTGAGCTGTCGCGCTACGCCGGCACCCTGACCTATACCCTGGCCCCGGGCCCCAGCGACCGCTGGCACGTGCCGGATCACGGCCCCTTCGACGATCGTCTGGGCTACACCCGGCTGCCCGACTTCCAGTCCCGCCTGCTGCAGCGTGACTTCCACGTCGAGCGCCAGGCGCGCTTCTCGCCCGCCCTGCTGGATTACGTCGAGCGGGGGTTCTTCCCGCCCTATCGGGAGAAGACCCGGGCCGGCCTGTCCCTGGCCACCTGCACCGGCGACGACCTCTATCGCTTCCACCATCCGCAGCGCCACTACGTGCGCTTCGAGGAAATACCGCCGCTGGTGGTGGAGATGCTGCTCTACATCGAGAATCGCCAGCTGCTGAACGAGGACGCCCCCCACGCCAACCCCGCGGTGGACTGGCCCCGCTTCGCCCGCGCCGCCCTCTCCCAGGTCGGTCAGGCCCTGGACATGCCCGGCCAGTCGGCCGGCGGCAGCACCCTGGCCACCCAGATCGAGAAGTACCGCCACTCCCCCGGCGGCCTCACCGTCGGCCCCATGGAGAAGCTGCGCCAGATGATTTCGGCCAGCGTGCGCGGCTACCGCAATGGCCCCGAGACCCTCAGCGCCCGCCAGGACGTGGCCCTGGACTACCTCAACAGCGTGCCGCTCTCCGCCGCCCCGGGTTACGGCGAGGTGCACGGGCTGGGCGACGGACTCCGGGTCTGGTTCGGGGCCGATTTCGAGGCGACCAACCACCTGCTGTCCGCGGCCCGAGCCGCCACCTCCCCCACTCCCGATCAGGCGCGGGCGGTACGCCGAGCGCTCGCCTTGATGATCGCCCAGCGGCGCCCGTCCTGGTACCTCGACGGCGGCCGCAACGAACTGGAGCGACTCACCGACACCTACCTGGATCTGCTGGCGTCCGAAGGGATACTGAGTCCGGCGTTACGGGATACCGCCCGGCAACAGCCGCTCGCCTTCCGCGACTTCGAGGCCGCCCCGCTGCGGCGACGGGTCGAGGACGACAAGGGCTTGCGCGTCGCCCGCACGCGGCTGGCCGGGCTCTTGGACGTATCCCTCTACGAACTCGACCGCTTCGACCTCTCCGCCCGGACCACCCTGCACGGCGAACTGCAGCGCGAGGTCACCGACTACCTCCATCGGCTGGCCGACCCCGAGTTCGCCGCCGAGGTCGGCCTGATCGGCGAGCGCCTGCTCTCCCCCGAGAAGACCACCGAGGTACGCTACAGCTTCACCCTCTTCGAGCGCGGCGAGGACGGCTTCCGGGTCAGGGTCCAGACCGACAACGGCGACCAGCCCTTCGACATCAACTCAGGCAGCAAGCTGGAGCTCGGCTCCACCGCCAAGCTGCGGGTGCTGGCCACCTACCTGGAGGTCATCGCGGAACTGCACGCGCGCCATGCGCACCGCCCGGCCGATGAGCTCCGCGGCCTCGCGGTCGATCGCCAGGACCCCATCCGGCGCTGGGTGCTGGACCGGCTGATCGACGACCCCCAGCGGTCCCTGCGCGATCTGCTGGACGCCGCCATGCAGCGGCGTTACTCGGCGAGCCCCCACGAGGCCTTCTTCACCGGTGGCGGCCGCCACACCTTCAGCAACTTCCGCCGCGAGGACAATGGACGCAACCCGACCCTCGCAGAGGCGCTGCGCGAATCGCTCAACCTGCCCTTCGTGCGCCTGCTGCGCGACCTGGTCAACTACAGCATCCACCAGGACGCCGACCGCCGTCGGCTCCTCGAGGACGACGGGGACCCGCGTCGCCTCGACTACCTGCAGAGCTTCGCCGACCGCGAGGGACGCGTCTTCCTGCAGCGCTTCTGGCGCAAGTACCGGAACCTGGACAGCAAGGCCCGCCTGGAGGCCTTCCTCGGCGGCCTGAAACCCGACGCCCGACGAATCGCCGCGGTCTACCGCTATCTCCATCCCGAGGCCGACCTGATCGGCTTCACCGCCTTCCTCGCCGAACGGCTGCCTGGCGGACTGCCTGACAGCGCCCGGCCGACGGCACTGTTCGACGGCACCGCGCCCCAGGACCTGAGCCTCTCCGACCAGGGCTACATCGCCGGCGTACACCCACTGGAGCTGTGGCTGGTCGGCTTCCTGGCCGACCGCCCCGACGCCAGCTACGCGGATGCCGAGTTCGCCAGCCGCGACGCTCGCCAGGAAGTCTACGGCTGGCTGTTCCGGACCCGCCACCGCAACGCCCGCGACGTACGCATTCGCACCATGCTCGAGGTCGAGGCCTTCCTCGACCTGCATCAGCGCTGGGTCCGGCTGGGCTACCCCTTCGACCACCTGGTGCCATCGCTGGCCACCGCCCTGGGCAGTTCCGGCGACCGCCCCGCGGCGCTGGCCGAACTCATGGGCATCATTCTCAATGACGGGGTTCGCCTACCTACCCGGCGCATCGACGAATTGCATTTCGCCGAGGGCACGCCCTACGAGACCCGCTTCCTGCCCGACGCCGAACGTGCACGACGCGTGATGGCCCCCGAGGTGGCCGCCGTGCTGCACGAGGCCCTGCAGCAGGTGGTGGAAGGCGGCACCGCACGCCGTCTGCATGGCAGCTTCGCCCTCGACGACGGCACGCCTGTGGCCCTCGGCGGCAAGACGGGAACCGGCAACAACCGCTTCGAGACGGTGACGCGCACGGGCCAGGTGCTCCACTCCGAAGCACGCAACCGCACCGCCACCTTCGTCTTCTATCTGGGCGAGGACCACTTCGGCACCCTCACCGCCTACGTGGCTGGCCAGGAGTCGGACGACTTCCGGTTCACCTCGGCCCTGCCCGTCCAGGCATTCAAGGGCATGGAGCCGATCCTCTCCCCCTATCTGCCCCCCGCCGTCCGGACCGGCTGCCGCCCGGCAGACGGCCAGGACATGCTGATGGCAGATTCCACGCCAGGGGGCGGCAGCTCCTGAGCGCGTTGCCTCACTGACAGGGCACCACCTCACGCCGGGTGTTCAAGGCCCACAGGTTCTGGCCATCGGGCGTCGCGCCCTGTTCGCTCCAGGTCTCGGTGATCTCCAGGCAGTAGGACCCCAGATTCTCGATGGTGACCTGGGGATCGGCGGGACGCTCGTTACCGATCCGCATGATGTCGGGATCCTCGCTGGTGTAGCGCGGCGCGATGGCGCCGCCGGTGCAACCGGCCAGCAGCACGGCCAGGCCAAGCCACAGAAGAAGTAGTTGACGGGACATGGCGTCTACCTCCATGAAGCGCCGGGGCGGCAGGAGGGTCGCCTTCACCGCCTGGCAACGCCCTGGCCCCGTATGGTGAGGGGGATGCGCGATTTGCGGAACCGCTCTAGCCAGCTTAGTCGTCGCGGGACCGCCAGGCGAGGGGGTACGGGTGCAGCTGGCGCGGAAGATGCTACAATCGAGGCCTGATTTCACGGACATTTCGCATGGCGGCCTCGACTTCGCCCAGGCGTCGAGTCGGCCTCCATGTACCACGCCACGGGAACCTCAGAGCCACCATGTCGAACACCGCCCCGCGCCAGATACTGGTCACCAGCGCCCTTCCCTATGCCAACGGGGCCATCCACCTGGGCCACTTGCTGGAGTACATCCAGACCGACATCTGGGTCCGCTTCCAGAAGAGTCGTGGTCATGAGTGCCGCTACGTGTGCGCCGACGACGCCCACGGCACCGCCATCATGCTGCGCGCCGAACAGGAAGGCATCACTTCCGAGGCGCTGATCGACCGCGTCAGCCGCGAGCACCAGGCCGACTTCGCCACCTTCGGCGTGGCCTTCGACAACTACCATTCGACCCACTCCGAAGAGAACCGCCATTTCAGCGAGCTGATCTACACCCGGCTGCGTGACGCCGGCCATATCGCCACCCGCGACATCGAGCAGATGTACGACCCGGTGAAGGGACTCTTCCTGGCCGACCGCTTCATCAAGGGCACCTGTCCCAAGTGCCGGACCGACGACCAGTACGGCGACAACTGCGAGGCGTGCGGCGCCACCTACACCCCGGCCGAGCTGATCGACCCGGTGTCGGCGATCTCCGGGGCCACCCCCGAGGTGCGCAGCTCCACCCACTTCTTCTTCAAGCTGCCCGACTTCGCCGACTTCCTCAAACGCTGGATCGACCACGGCCACGTCCAACCGCAGATCCGCAACAAGCTGATGGAGTGGTTCGAGGCCGGTTTCAACGAGTGGGACATCTCCCGCGATGCCCCCTACTTCGGCTTCGAGATTCCCGATGCCCCGGGCAAGTACTTCTACGTCTGGCTGGACGCTCCCATCGGCTACCTGGCCAGCTTCAAGAACCTCTGCGAGCGCGAGGGGCTCGACTTCGACACCTACTGGAAGAAGAACAGCGACGCCGAGGTCTACCACTTCATCGGCAAGGACATCGTCTACTTCCACGCCCTGTTCTGGCCTGCCATGCTGCACGGTGCAGGCCTGCGTACCCCCACCGCGGTGAACTGCCACGGCTTCGTGACAGTGAACGGCGCCAAGATGTCCAAGTCCCGCGGCACCTTCATCAAGGCCGCCACCTACGCCGAGCACCTCAACCCCGAATACCTGCGCTACTACTTCGCCGCCAAGCTCACCTCGGGAGTCGACGACCTCGACCTCAACCTCGAGGACTTCGCCCAGCGGGTCAACAGCGACCTGGTGGGCAAGGTGGTCAACATCGCCAGCCGCTGCGCCGGCTTCGTCAAGAAGCTGGGAGGCGGGACACTGTCGGAACGTTGTACGGAACCCGATCTCGTCGCGCGCTTCATCACCGCCGGCGACGAGATCGCCGAGCACTTCGAGGCCCGCGAGTTCGGCCGCGCCATGCGCCTGGTCATGGAACTGGCCGACGAGGCCAACACCTACATCGCCGAGGCCGAGCCCTGGGTGCTGGCCAAGCAGGCGGGCAAGGAGCAGGAGGTGCTCGACATCTGCTCGGTGGGCATCAACCTCTTCCGCCAGTTGATGGTCTACCTCGCACCGGTGGTCCCGGCCATGGCCGAAGGGGCACGCCACTTCCTCAGGCTCGACGACCTCGACTGGGAGAGCCGCCACGAGCTGCTGCTGGGCCACGAGATCGCCAAGTTCAAGCCGCTGATGACCCGCGTGGAGCGGGACAGGATCGATGCCATGATCGAGGCATCCAAGGAGGACCTGGTGGAAGAACAGAAGCTCAAGGAAACCCCGAAGGGGCCGCTGGCCGATGACCCCATCGCCGAGGAGATCGCCTTCGACGACTTCGCCAGGGTCGACCTGCGGATCGCACGCATCGCCAAGGCCGAATACGTCGAGGGGGCCGACAAGCTGCTCCAGTTGACCCTCGACCTGGGCGGCGAGACCCGCACCGTCTTCGCCGGCATCCGCTCCGCCTACGCCCCCGAGGCCCTGGAGGGCCGGCTGACGGTGATGGTCGCCAACCTGGCGCCGCGCAAGATGCGTTTCGGCGTCTCCGAGGGCATGGTGCTGGCCGCCGGCGACGACGGCGGCATCTACCTGCTGTCCCCGGACAGCGGCGCCGAGCCCGGACAGCGTGTCCGCTGAGGTATGCCGTGACCGCCGACGCCCGCTTGATCGATGCCATTGACGCCGAACTGCCCCAGACCCAGTGCGGCAAGTGCGGGCATCCCGGCTGTCGCCCCTACGCCGAGGCCATCGCCGGAGGCGAGGCGATCAACCGCTGCCCACCCGGCGGCGAGGCCACCCTGGCCAGGCTCGCCGAGCTCACCGGCCAGCCCGCCCAGCCGCTGGCGCAGCCCGCCCAGCCGCCGCTGGCGGCCTGGATCCGCGAGGACGAATGCATCGGCTGCACCAAATGCCTGCAGGCCTGCCCGGTGGATGCCATCGTCGGCGCCGCCAAGCGCATGCATACCGTGATCGTCGACGAATGCACCGGCTGCGAGCTGTGCGTGGCGCCCTGTCCGGTGGACTGCATCGACCTGCTCCCCCACCCCGGCTGGCAGGCCGCGGAGACCGGCGCCGAGCGTCACGCCTACCTGGCGCGACGCGCCGAAACCGGCCGCCGTCGCCATCGGGCACGCCAGCAACGCCTGGCCCGTGAGGCTCGCGAGAAACGCCTCGAGCGCCAGCGCCGGCTGATGCAGCGGCGCCAGGGCGCCCAGCGCGGTGAGGCCGGTGGCGGGGCGGGTGAGACGCGCCGCCGCCGGATGGCGGTCAAGGCCGCCGAGCAGGCCATGAAGCGCGTGCAGCAGCACCTCGACAGCGCCCGCCGGCGTGGCGACGCCGAGGCGGAAGCCACCGCCCGGGCGCAGCTGCCCGAGGCCGAGCGGCTGCTCGCCGAGGCCCGCCAGGCGCTGGAACAGACAAGCGCAGCCGAATGACTCGAGACAACATACCGTACTCACCGCTCGGGGCTGATCCGGTGGCAGGCCTGCGAGGAGGCGCTGTGAATACCTCCGTGTACGCTACCGACGCCATCCCTGGCGTAGGACCTCCTCTTCGGCCTGCCCCCGGCGCCCCTCGCTCTCGCCAGGGAATGCCATGAACGCCCAGAAACGCTACGAGATCTTCGCGCGGCTGCGCGACCACAATCCCGAGCCCACCACCGAGCTCCACTGGGAGACCCCCTTCGAGCTGCTCGTCGCGGTGCTGCTCTCCGCCCAGGCCACCGACGTGGGCGTCAACAAGGCCACCGCGCGCCTCTTCCCCGTCGCCAACACCCCCCAGGCGATCCTCGACCTGGGCCTCGACGGCCTCAAGGAGCACATCAAGACCATCGGCCTCTACAACACCAAGGCCGAGAACCTGATGAAGACCTGCCGGCTCCTGGTCGAGAAGCACGCCGGCGAGGTCCCCCGCACCCGCGCCGCCCTGGAAGCACTGCCCGGCGTGGGCCGCAAGACCGCCAACGTCATCCTCAACACCGCCTTCGGCGAGCCGACCATCGCCGTGGACACCCATATCTTCCGGGTGGCGAACCGCACCGGCCTGGCCAGGGGCAAGGACGTGGTGGAGGTCGAGCGGAAGCTGCTGCGCCATGTACCCCGGGAGTTTCGCCAGGACGCCCACCACTGGCTGATCCTCCACGGCCGCTACACCTGCGTGGCGCGCCGGCCGCACTGCGGCAGCTGCATCATCGAGGACCTCTGCGAGTTCACCGAGAAGACCGAACTGTAGCGGCCCAGTGGCAGGCCCATGGCGAGGCTGCTTGACTGCGGAACACCAGTATCTGCCGAGGCCGAGCGATGGAAATCCTCAAATACCTGCTGCTGCCCCCCGTGATCAACGCCCTGCTGGTGCTGGCAGGCCTGCTGCTCGGTACCCGGCGCATACTCGGCGGCCTGCTGGTCGCCCTGGGGCTCATCAGCCTGCTGGCGCTGGCCACGCCCTGGGCCAGCCATGCCCTGCGCCAGGGACTCGAACCCGAGCCGCTGCCGGGGCCGGGTAGCCTGGGTCGCGCCCAGGCCATCGTCATCCTGGGCGGGGGCCGCGACTACAGGGCCCCGGAGTTCGGCTGGGGCGACGCCCCCGCCAATGCCACCTGGCGGCGCCTGGCCTACGGCGCCCATCTGCACCGCGAGAGCGGCCTGCCGATCCTGGTCAGCGGCGGCCGCGTCCACGACGAACACAGTGCCGAGGCGAGCCTGATGGCCGCGGCACTACGCGAGGTGTTCGGGGTACCGGTGCGCTGGCTGGAGGGCGAGAGCCGCAACACCGCCGAGAATGCCCGACTCAGCGCCGCCATGCTGGCGCATGACGACATCGAACGCATCGCCCTGGTCTCCCAGGCCTGGCACCTGCCCCGCGCCAGCGCCGAGTTCGAGGATACCGGCCTGACGGTCATCCCGGCCCCGACCGAATTCGCCAGCGCCCCGCCACCGGGACTCCACGGCTGGCTGCCACGCGCCTACCACCTGCACCAGAGCACCCGGGCCCTGCACGAGTGGCTGGGACGGGCCACACGCTCTCTCGGCTCACGGCTGGCCGACCTGACCCGCTGAGCGACCACCGCACGCCGGCACTCCCGGCCGTCCTGCCAAGGTCGCCTATGCCGTCCCGGTCAGTCCCGCTAGACTGATCGGTAAGATGGCATTATCCAAAGGAAAACGAGGAGCGCGCCCATGGCCAAGGTGCTGGTAGTGGACGATGAGCCCAATATCGTTCTCTCCCTGGAGTTCCTCATGCAGCAGGCCGGCTTCGAGGTAGTGACCGCCGAGGACGGCGAAAGCGCCCTGGAACGCGTCGCCGAGGGCACCCCTGACCTGGTGCTCCTCGATATCAGCCTGCCGGGCATCAGCGGCTTCGACGTGCTCGAGCGCCTGCGCGCCGACCCCACCAATGCCCGCCTGCCGATCATCATGCTCACCGCCCACGGCCGCGAGGTCGAGCGCGAGAAGGGCATGGCGCTCGGCGCCGACGACTATGTCACCAAGCCCTTCTCCACCCAAGCACTGGTCGAGAAGGTCAAGACGTTGCTCGCCGAGGTCCCCTGATGGCGCGTCGTGCCTCCGGCCTGCCCCGACGCCAGCCGCTGGTGGGGCTGTGGCTGCTGCTCAGCGGCATCAGCCTGCTCGGCGGCGCCGTCTTCGCCCTGTGGCTCGACTCCCTCCTCGCGCCCCAGGGTGTCGCCCGCCTGGTGCTGTGGCTGGGCTGCTTCTCCGGTGGCGCCACCATCTTCCTGGTCGGCCTGCTGCTCGAGCGCCAGCTGTTCACGCCGCTGCGTCACCTCCAGGTGCAGCTGGCCCGCCTGGTGGCCAACCCCGATGCCCGCGACGACTATCCCCCCGAGGGCTGGCTGCGCGGCCTGGGCCCCGACCTGATGCGCATCCGCGAGGCCTGGCACAGCGACCGCACGCGCCTGGCTACCGCCCATGCCGAAGGCGCACGCAGCGCGGCGCGCATCCGCCAGGAACTCGAGGCCCTGCTGCAGGTGCTCGAGACCCCGCTGCTGCTGTGCGACCACCACCGCCGCATCCTGCTCTTCAACCAGGCCGCCGAGACGCTATTCGAGGGCCAGGCCGGCCTGGGGCTGGGCAAGCGGCTCGAGTCCCTGCTGCCGACCACCAGCCTGCGGGACGCCCTGGGGCAGCTACCCGCCGACGGCACACCCCGCGAGGTCCTGGTGCCCAACGGTGAACGCTGGCTGCGCGCCATGCTGCGCCGCGTGCCGGGCAGCCACGGCGAGACCCTGCTGACCCTGACCGACACCACCGCGGCCTGGACCAGCGAGATGGGCGCCCGGGCGGAGCTGCTCGACGGTCTGCCGCGCCTGCGCCGCCACGGCGCCAGCCTGACCAGCGCCGCCGATGCCCTGGGCGCCCTCCCCGAGGCGTCCGGCGAACTGCGCCACCGCCTGGAGGGCGTGATCGAAGAGGAGAGCCAGGCCCTGGGCCGGGACATCGAGCGACTCGCCACGCTGCTGGAGCGCATGCAGCAGGAGGGCGAACGCCTGGTACCGCTGTGGTCCAACGACCTTTGGGCCGCGCTCAACGAGCGCCGCGCCGCGCCGCGCCGGGTGACCCCGGTGGGCATGCCTGCCTGGCTCAGAGGCGACGCCATCGCCCTGCTGGTGCTGCTGGAATCGCTGCTGGAGGCGCCCTCCCTGGCCCTGGGCGACATGGCACTCGAGGGCGAGGTGTGCCTGGGCAACCGGCGCGTCTACCTGGACCTGATCTGGCGTGGCCAACCGCTCGGCGAACGCCGCCTGGCCGAGTGGCAAGCGCAGCGTCTCGACGACCTGCCGTTCTCGCCCCGGGTCGCCGACGTGCTGCGCCAGCATGCCAGCGACGCCTGGAGCCTGGCCGATGCGGACGGTGAGCACGCCCGGCTGCGCCTGCCGCTGCCGGCCGTCGAGCGGGTGGGTGCGCCACGGCCGGCCACCCCGCCGCGGCCCGAGTTCCACGACTTCGGCATCGCCGAGCTGCCGCCGCCGGATGCCGAGCTCGCCGCCCGGCCGCTGCGCACCCTGGAGGTGGTGGCCTTCGACACCGAGACCACCGGCCTGGAGCTGCGCCGCGGCGACACCGTGATCAGCCTCGGTGCCTGCCGGATCGTCAACGCCCGGCTGCTGGCCAGCGACACCTTCGACGTGCGCGTCGACCCGGGTCGACCGATCCCGCCGGCCAGCACCGCCATCCATGGCATCACCGACGACGACGTGGCCGGCGCCCCGCCGCTGTCGGTGGCGCTGCCACGCTTCCGCGACTATATCGGCGATGCGGTGATCCTGGCCCACAACGCCGCCTTCGACCTGCTCGCCCTGCAGCCGTCGGGCGCCGAGGTGAACCTGGACATGCCGGTGCTCGATACCCTGCTGCTTTCGCGCGCCCTGGATGCCAGCCTCGACGGCCACGACCTGGACAGCCTCGCGCAACGCTATGCCCTGAGCTTCCCGCCCGGCACCCGCCACACCGCCCTGGGGGACGCCCGGGTCACCGCCGAGTTGTGGCTGGCCCTGTTGCCGCGCCTTGAGGCCCGCGGCATCGAGACCCTGGAGCAGGCACTGGCCCTGCAGGCCAGCGCCCTGGACAGGGAGGATGCCTGCGCCTCATGACCCCACTCGCCGTCCGGGACCCACGCCCATGCTGAACACGCCTCGCCGTGGCGAACGACTGCTGGCGCTGATCGTGCTGGCCGCGGTGCTCTTCTCACCGCCGCTGGTACTGGTCTTCGACCGGCCGGCCACGGGTCCCTCCTGGCTGCCGCTCTACCTGTTCGCCGCCTGGGGGCTGGTGATCGCCCTGGCGGCCTGGCTGCTGGAAGGCCCCTCGGGCCCGCGGGAGTGACGCATGCGCAGCGACGCCGTGGTGCTCACCGTCGCCTTCGGCTACCTGGCGCTGCTCTTCGTGATCGCCGCCTGGGGCGACCGCCGCGCCGAGCAGGGCCGCTCGCTGATCGGCTCGCCCACCGTCTATGCGCTCTCCATCGCCGTCTACTGCACCGCCTGGACCTTCTACGGCAGCGTGGGGCGCGCCACCCAGTTCGGTCCCAGCTTCCTGCTGATCTACCTGGGCCCGACGCTCGCCATGCTCCTGGCGCCCTTCCTGATCCGCAAGATGGTGCGCATCGCCAGCGCCCAGCGCATCACCTCGATCGCCGATTTCATCAGCGCCCGCTATGGCAAGAGCTCGAGCCTCGGGGCCCTGGTGGCGCTGATCGCGCTGATCGGCATCACCCCCTACATCGCCTTGCAGCTCAAGGCGATCACCGTCAGCCACGCGGTGCTGGTCAACTACCCCGAGGCCGCCGAGCTGCGCCTGGCCGATGAACCCTTCTGGGCCGACAAGTCGTTCTGGGTGGCGCTGGTGCTGGCGGTGTTCATCATCCTCTTCGGCACCCGCCACCTGGACGCCAGCGAGCGCCACGAGGGCATGGTGGCGGCCATCGCCTTCGAGTCGCTGGTCAAGCTGGCGGCCTTCCTCTCGGTGGGCGTGTTCACCCTCTTCGTGCTCTTCGCCGGCCCCGGCGACTTGTTCGGCCGGGTCGCCGCCAGCCCCGAACTGGCCGGCCGGCTAGGGCTCGACGCGGTACCGGGGGGCGCCACCGGCTGGGTGGGCATGCTGGTGCTGGCCTTCCTCGCCTTCCTCGCCCTGCCCCGCCAGTTCCAGGTGCTGGTGGTGGAGAACGTCGACGAGCGTCACCTGGCCCGGGCCAGCTGGCTCTTTCCCCTCTACCTGGTGGCCATCAACCTCTTCGTGATCCCCATCGCCATGGCCGGCCTGCTGCTCGCCGGCGATGCCGCGGACCCCGACAGTTTCGTGCTGACCCTGCCGCTGTCGGCGGACCTGGAGGGCCTGCCGCTGCTGGTGTTCATCGGCGGGCTCTCGGCGGCCACCAGCATGGTGATCGTCGAGACCATCGCGCTGTCCACCATGGTCAGCAACCAGCTGGTGATGCCGCTGCTGCTGCGCACCCGGCGACTGCACCGCGGGGGGCGCGGCGAGCTGGCCGGCTGGCTGCTGGGCATCCGCCGCGTGGCCATCGTGCTGATCCTGCTGCTCGGCTACCTCTACCACGCGCTGATCGGCGACGCCTACAGCCTGGTGACCATCGGCCTGGTGTCCTTCGCCGCCGCCTGCCAGTTCGCCCCGGCCATGCTGATCGGCATGTACTGGCGGGGCGCCACCCGCAACGGCGCCGCCCTGGGGCTGATCGCCGGCACCCTGGTATGGGCCTGGACCCTGCTGATCCCGGGCTTCGCCCAGTCCGGCTGGCTCGACGCCGGGTTCCTCGAGCAGGGCCCCTGGGGCCTGGCCTGGCTACGTCCCTACGCCCTGTTCGGCCTGGAGGGCTGGGACATCTACACCCACGCCCTGCTGTGGAGCCTGACCGCCAACGTCGGTCTGCTGGTGGGCGTATCGCTGTTCAGCCGCCAGTCGCCGCTGGAGCAGACCCAGGCGGCGCTGTTCACCGAGGCGATGCACCCCCACCTGCTGCAGACCTCGCTATGGCACGGCCAGACCAGCCGCGGCGAGCTGCGCGCCCTGCTCGACCGCTACCTGGGCGCCGCCGCCACCGCCCGGATCTTCGCCGACCAGGACGGCGAGGCCCCGGGCGATGAGCGGCCCGCCGCCCCGGCACTGATCGCCCGCGCCGAGCAGGCGCTCTCCGGTGCCCTGGGCAACGCCTCGGCGCGGGTACTGATCAACTCGGTGGTCCGCGGTGAGGCCCTCGACCTGGAATCGATCCTCAGCATCCTCGACACCACCTCCGAGACCCTGGAGGTCAACCGACGCCTGGAACAGCAGTCCCAGGAGCTGGCCCGCACCAGCGAGGAACTGCGCGCCGCCAACGAGCGGCTGCGCGAGCTCGACCGCCTCAAGGACGAGTTCGTGGCCATGGTCAGCCACGAGCTGCGTACCCCGCTCACCTCGATACGCGCCTTCGCCGAGATCCTGCGCGACAGCCAGGCGCTGCCCGAGGAGAAGCGCGCGCACTTCCTCGAGGTGGTGGTCAAGGAGAGCCAACGGCTGTCGCGGCTGATCGAGGAGATCCTCGACCTGGCGCGACTCGAGAGCGGGCGCCTGACGCTGGACCCGCAGCGCCTGGACCTGGTGGCCCTGGCCCGTCACAGCGTCGATGCCGTGCACCATATGCAGGAGGATCGCGGCGTGGCCCTGGAGGTGGCGATCGCCCCGCAGGCGGCGCCGGTGGTGGGCGACCCGGACCGCCTGGAGCAGGTGATCATCAACCTGCTCGACAACGCCGGCAAGTTCGCCGACGAGGGCGAGCCCCGGGTCCGGCTCAGCCTCGTCCGGCACAAGGACCACTACCGCCTGGCGGTGGAGGACAACGGCCCCGGCATCGCCGCCGAGGAGCGCGAGCGGGTGTTCGAGAAGTTCCACCAGATCCAGCGGCCGGGCGAGAGCCCCGAGAAGCGCCGCGGCCGCCCCAGCGGCAGCGGCCTGGGCCTGCCGATCAGCCGCGGCATCGTCGCCCACCTGGGCGGCCGCCTCTGGGTGGAGGAGGCCCCCCACCTGGGCGGCGCCTGCCTGGTCATGGAGCTGCCGGAGGCGCCGGCGTCGTAAATCGGAATGCGGAGGACAGGTGGTAGGAGGGATGCTCCGCATCGCGACTGGCGCCGCCAGGCGCCTGGCGGTGTCGCCAACGCGTAAAGGCCTCGCCGGGAGGCCTACGGTCTCCAGTCGCGCAACGCAGTTGCCCTCCTACAACCCGGTTTCCGGGGCTGGTTGAAAAGCCAGGAGGCCGCCGCTATTGGCTACTGGCGCGGGGCCCATCGCTGCAGTGCTCGAATCTGCTGTAGATCGTGGCGCAGCAGCAGGCGCTGGTCCTCGCCGAGCCGCGCAACGTCCACCCAGCCATCGGCGGCGCGGCCGGCGACGAGGTTGTCGCGCTGCTCGGCCAGCACCAGCCCCTGCAGCCGTCCCAGGGCGGCGGTCAGGGCACGACACATCTCCGCCGACAGCACATCGCGAGCCACCAGCGCCACCAAGCGCCGCCGCGTATCGCTCTCGCGCACGCCGTGGCGCAGCGCCAGCAGGCGTACGGCGCCGACCAGCGGCAGCAACCCCTGGCGCTTGAGGTCGAGGGCACGCTCGTGGGGCGCGCCCTCCACGCCACCCGCCAGGCGGCCGAAGCGGTCCAGGGCCACCGGCGACTCGTCGAGCAGGCTGGCCATCTCGTCGAGGAACAGCGCCGCCGACGGCATCAGAGCGGCGATCGCCTCGCCCAGGGCCTCGGCCAGGGCCGCTTCACCGTAGACCGGGCTGAAGTCGAACAGGATATTGGCCTGCTGCACGCGCTTGACCCGTCGCTCCGCGGTCCAGATCGCCAGCTGCTCGCGCCACTCCGAGAGCCGCTTGCGCCACATCGGCCAGCGCGCCATCACCTGGCCGTTGCACAGCGGAATGCCCGCTTCGTCGAGGCGGGCCGTGAAGCGCTCGCCCAGGGACTGGAAGTAGCCGTCGATCGCGGTGTGCCGCGCGTCCGGGTAATCGGCGATCACCATGGCGTTGTCCTGGTCCGGCCCCAGCAGGCTCTCGTGTCGACCGCCGGAGCCCATCACCAGCACGCAGAAGGCCGCCGGCGGCTCTCCCCAGCCCTGGCCCGTCATTTCGTCCAGGGCGAGCCGGATGGTGCGGCGGTAAAGCCAGGCGTTGTGGTCGCTGATCAGCTGAGCGATACGCCAGGCGGGCAGGTCGAGGCGCACCAGGGCATCGACCAGGGTCGGCTGCCAGGCGTGGGCATCGGCAAGGTCGGGCTCGGGACCCAGGGCCTCGAGGGCGTCGCGCAGGGGTGACAGCAGGGCAGGCAGGGTGGCGGGATCGGGCAGGGACTCCTCGGCGAACAGCCCCCGCCAGGGCGAGGCGCGATGCAGCAGGCGCACGGCGTGTTCAGCGGGCGTCGAACATGTCGTCGCCCACCTCGTCGATGAAGCGCTGCGCCTTGCTGATCATCAGCTGGTCGCAGGCCTCGCGGCCGGGCACCATGTCGGAGCGCTCGAAGCGGTGCTCCAGCACCTCGCCCTCCTCACCATCGCCGTCGCCGGCCAATGGCTTGCGGATCCAGCCGCTGACCCGGTACTGCCCACCCTGCTCGGCGGGCTCGGAGATGATCAGGTAGCCGTGGTACTCCACCGGCTCGGCGGCAGAGGCGTTGCCGGACCTGGCTTCACCGCCGCCGAACAGGCCGGAAAGCAGCTTCTTGAACATGGCATGGCTCCTTGGCCCATGCCGGGCGCCCGTGGGCGCCCGGGGCGGCTCAGTCCTGCTTGCGGCCCTTGCCGGCGGCGATGCGCAGGCGCAGGGCGTTGAGCTTGATGAAGCCCTCGGCATCCTTCTGGTCGTAGGCGCCGGCGTCGTCCTCGAAGGTGGCCACCGATTCGTCGAACAGCGACTGCTTGGACTGGCGGCCGGCGACGATGACGTTGCCCTTGTAGAGTTTCAGGCGCACCACGCCGGAGACGTTCTTCTGGGTCTCGTCGATGGCGGCCTGCAGCATGCGCCGCTCCGGGCTCCACCAGTAGCCGTTGTAGATCACCTCGGCGTACTTGGGCATCAGCTGGTCCTTGAGGTGAGCCTCCTCGCGGTCCAGGGTGATCGACTCGATGGCGCGGTGCGCCTTGAGCATGATGGTGCCCCCGGGGGTCTCGTAGCAGCCGCGGGACTTCATGCCCACGTAGCGGTTCTCGACGATGTCGAGACGCCCGATGCCGTTTTCGCCGCCCAGTTGGTTGAGCGACTCGAGCACCTCGTGGGGACGCATCGGCGTGCCGTCGATGGCCACGATGTCGCCCTTGTCATAGGTCAGCTCGACATAGGTGGGCTCGTCCGGGGCGGCCTCCGGCGAGACGCTCCAACGCCACATGTCCTCCTCGGCCTCGGCCCAGGGGTCCTCGAGGATGCCGCCCTCGTAGGAGATGTGCAGCAGGTTGGCGTCCATGGAGTACGGCGACTTCTTCTTCTGGCTGGTGAAGTCCACCGGGATGTCGTGCTGCTGGCAGTATGCCATCAGCTTCTCGCGGGAGGTCAGGTCCCACTCGCGCCAGGGCGCGATCACCTTGACGCCGGGCTTGAGCGCATAGGCGCCCAGCTCGAAGCGCACCTGGTCGTTGCCCTTGCCGGTGGCGCCGTGGGAGATGGCGTCGGCGCCGGTCTGGTTGGCGATCTCGACCAGCCGCTTGGTGATCAGGGGGCGCGCGATGGAGGTGCCCAGCAGGTACTCGCCCTCGTAGATGGTGTTGGCGCGGAACATCGGGTAGACGTAGTCGCGCACGAACTCCTCGCGCAGGTCCTCGATGTAGATCTCCTTGACGCCCAGGGCCTGGGCCTTGGCACGGGCCGGCTCGACTTCCTCGCCCTGGCCGATGTCGGCGGTGAAGGTCACGACCTCGCAGTCATAGGTCTCCTGCAACCACTTGACGATGACGGATGTGTCCAGGCCGCCGGAATAGGCCAGCACGACCTTCTTGACATCGGACATTCGGGGGCTCCTTTCTGGTGAACGTCTTGAAAACGCCAGTATAGCGCGGCGGCCGGCCAGCGAATACCGCCGACGGGACGCCGCCGGGCCGAGCTGCTAGACTGGCGCGGATTCGAGGCCGGGCCCGCGGGCAGCCGGTCGACCCACAGGCCCGATCGAGGAGGGGTGCATGAGCGAGGCGATCGCCCGCGACCTGATGGCACAGCGATTCCGCAGCTACCTGCCGGTGGTGATGGACCTGGAGACCGGCGGCTTCAACGCCGAACGCGATGCGATCCTCGAGATCGCCGCGGTGACCCTGACCATGGACGCCGAGGGCAGGCTCCTGCCCGACGCCACCTATGCCTTCCATGTCGAGCCCTTCGAGGGCGCCAACGTCGAGCAGTCGGCGCTGGACTTCACCGGCATCCGCCTCGACGACCCCCTGCGCCGGCAGGTCGCGTGCAGCGAATCCGAGGCACTGGGTGAGATCTTCCGCCCGGTGCGCAAGGCCATCAAGGCCCACGGCTGTACCCGCGCCATCCTCGTCGGCCACAACGCCGCCTTCGACCACAGCTTCCTCAACGCCGCCGTGGCGCGCTGCGGCCTCAAGCGCAATCCCTTCCACCCCTTCTCCAGCTTCGACACCGCCTCGCTGGCCGGACTGATGTACGGCCAGACGGTGCTGGCCCGCGCCTGCCGCGCCGCCGGCATCGAATTCAGCAACGACGAGGCCCATTCCGCCCGCTACGACACCGAGCGCACCGCCGAGCTGTTCTGCGCCATGGTCAACCGCTACAAGGAGATCGGCGGCTGGGCCCAGGCCCAGCGCGAGCAGGGGATGGAGGAGGCGTAAGCTGGAAGCTGGAAGCTGGAAGCTGGAAGCTGGAAGCTGGAAGCTGGCCAGCAGCATGAGCCCACCTCCGCCAATAGCAAACGCCCCCACAGCTCAATCGCTGCGGGGGCGTTCTTCTTCAAGCTTCCAGGCGCGAAGCGCCGCTCTTCAGCCTTCAGCCCTCGGGCTGATCGTCCTTGTGCTTCTCGGCAGTTTCCTTGACCAGCTTCTCCAGCTCGCCGTTCTGGTACATCTCCAGCACGATGTCGCAGCCGCCGACCAGCTCGCCCTCGACCCACAGCTGGGGGAAAGTGGGCCAGTTGGCCACCTTGGGCAGCTCGGCGCGGATGTCCGGATTGTCCAGCACGTTGACGAAGGCGAAGCGCTCGCCGCAGGCCATCAGCGCCTGGACGGTCTGGGCGGAGAAGCCGCACTGCGGCAGCTGGGGGGTGCCCTTCATGTAGATCAGGATGGGGTTCTCGCCGATCTGGCGCTGGATGTTCTCGACGGTGGTGCTCATGGCATCTCCCTGTTCGTGTCGCATGCCGCCGGCGGGCCAGGGCCCTGGGCAATACCCGAGTCCGGCGGTCGGTCTTGGTGATGACCCATTGTACGGATAGCGGGCGCGTTGCGCATCCCCCGGCGCCTGGCTAGGATGGACGTTTTTTCCCGCGGAGCGACCGCCATGGCCACACGGCATTTCCTGACCCTGCTGGACGCCAGTCCCGACGAGCTGCACTACCTGATCCAGCGCGCCATCACCATCAAGAACGAGCTGAAGACCCAGGGGCCGAGCTATGCGCCCTTCCGCAACCGCACCCTGGCGATGATCTTCGAGAAGTCCTCGACCCGCACCCGGGTCTCCTTCGAGACCGCCATGGCGCACTTCGGCGGCCACGCCCTGTTCCTCTCGCCCCGCGACACCCAGCTGGGCCGCGGCGAACCCATCGGCGACACCGCCCGGGTGCTCGCCGAGATGGTCGACATCGTGATGATCCGCACCTTCTCCCACGCCGGGCTGGAGGAGTATGCCGCCGCCAGCGAGGTGCCGGTGATCAACGCCCTCACCGACGACTACCACCCCTGCCAGCTGCTCGCCGACGTCATGACCTGGACCGAGCTGCGCGGCACCCCCAGGGGCAAGACCGCGGTATGGATCGGCGACGGCAACAACATGTGCCACTCCTGGATCAATGCCGCCCGCCAGTTCGACTTCCGGCTGCGCATCTGCTGCCCCGAGGGCTTTGAGCCGCGCCGCGACATCCTCGAGGCCGCCGGCGACCGGGTCACCCTGCACCGCGCCCCCGCCGAGGCGGTAACGGACGCCGACCTGGTCACCACCGACGTCTGGGCCTCGATGGGCCAGGAGGAGGAGCAGGCCAAGCGCGAGGCCGCCTTCGCCGGCCTGCAGGTCAGCGAGGCGCTGCTGGATCGCGCCAGCCCCGACGCCCTCTTCCTGCACTGCCTGCCCGCCCATCGCGGCGAGGAGATCAGCGAGACCCTGCTCGACGACCCGCGCGCCGTGGTCTGGCAGGAGGCCGGCAATCGCCTGCACGCCCAGAAGGCGCTGATCGAGTTCCTGCTGCTGGGCCGCGTGGAGAGCTAGACCGCAGCCTCCAGGGCCTGCGCAGCTGCCGCCCCCCTTAGACTTTGGTTGATACGACCTTGGTGGTATAATGCGCTGCAGCACCTTCCAGCAAGGATGACGCGGCGCATGACACCTACCCCCGACACCTTCGGCATGCAGCGCAGCCTGCGCCAGTGCCTCTCCCACATGGCCGCCCTGCTCTACCGCCAGGGCCATGTGCTCGAGACCGTCACCATCCCCCACCGCGGCCTGGACCGCTCCGCCCTGCGGGTCCTGGACGGCGAGTCCCGCGAGTGGTCCACCTGCCAGCGCGTCCTCGAGTCCAGCGCGGCCGCCACCTGGAACGCCCAGCAACGCTTCGTCCTCACCGGCCTGGGGCGCGAGCTGTTGTTCGACATGTTCGGGGAAGGCGCCGCCGACTGCGCCTGAGGGCCGGTTCGCCGCTGACCGGCCCGCCGACGCCAGATTGCGTCGGCGGGCCGGTTTCGTTATGTTGGAAGCACTTGTCGGGGAGCCCTGGCACGCGCACGACGCCGTGCACGGGGGCTGAGATCGGTACGGCCGAACCCGTTGAACCTGATCAGGTTGATGCCTGCGGAGGGAACAAGGACGTGTACTACCGCCCGCTGTCCCGCATCCGGCCTGTTCGTCACCATTCACCCGCTGGATGCCCGCTATCGTGACACTCAACGCCGGACATACCGTCGCCGTCGCCGGCGCCGGACTCCTGGGGCGCCTGGTCGCCTGGCAGCTGCTGCGCGACGGCCATGCCGTCAGCCTCTTCGATGCCGGGGACCTGGACACCCCGCCCGCCGCCGCCTGGACCGCCGCCGGCATGGTCGCACCGCTGTGCGAGACCGTGGTCAGCGAGCGCTGCGTCTACGACATGGGCCGCCTCGCCCTGGCCCAGTGGCCGCGCTGGCTCGAGGAGCTCGAGGCCCCCTCCCTGTGGCACCGCCGCGGCAGCCTGATGGTCGCCCACCCCCAGGACGAGGGCGAACTCGCCCAGTTCCGCCGCGACCTGGACGGCGCCCTGGGCGCCTCCGCCCACTACGCCGAGCTGGATGCCGCCGGCCTCAATGAGCTCGAGCCCGACCTGGCGGGCGGTTTCCGTCACGGCCTGTTCCTCGAGGAGGAGGCCCACCTGGACAACCGTGAGCTGCTCGCCCGACTGCTCGAGGCGATCCGCCGCCTGGGCGGCGAGTGTCACGGCCACTGCCCGGTGGAGACCTTCCCCGGCGAGCTGGAGACGCCCGCCGGGCGGCGCACCTTCGACCTAGTGATCGACTGCCGCGGCACCGGCGCCCGGCCGCGCCACCCCAGCCTGCGCGGGGTGCGCGGCGAGACCCTCCACGTGCACACCGACGAGGTCCACTTCACCCGCCCGGTGCGCCTGATGCACCCGCGCTACCAGCTCTACGTGGTGCCCAAGCCCGGCGGACGCTTCGTGATCGGCGCCACCCAGATCGAGAGCGAGGACCGCTCGCCGATCTCGCTGCAGTCCTCCCTGGAGCTCTCCAGCGCCCTCTATACCCTGTCACCGGCCTTCGCCGAGGCGCGCATCCTCGAGCAGGGCGTCAACCTGCGCCCGGCCTTCCGCGACAACCTCCCCCATGTCACCTGCCACGACGGGCTGATCACCGCCAACGGCCTGTTCCGCCACGGCTACCTGCTGGCCCCCGCGGTGGCCGGCCACCTGCTGGCCGTGGTGCGCGGCCGAGGCGCCCAGCCCTTCGCCGACGTCCTGGCGGCACCGCCGCCACAGGAGCACACCCCATGAGCGAGATCACCCTGAGCCTCAACGGCGAGCCCGCACGCCTGCCGGAAGGCACGGCGCTGTCACGGGCCCTGGAACTCTGGGGCTACGCCGACCGCAAGGTCGCCGTGGCCGTCAACGACGCCTTCGTACCGCGCTCGACCTGGGTCGAGCGCCCGCTCGCCGAGGGCGACCGCATCGATATCGTGGCCCCCGTAGGAGGTGGCTGATGAACCCGACACCCGACGACGCCCTGGTCCTCTACGACGAGGCCTTCGCCAGCCGCTTCCTGCTCGGCACCGCGCTCTATCCCTCGCCGACGGTGATGCAGGAAGCGATCGCCGCCGCCGGTTGCGACATGGTCACCCTGGGCCTGCGCCGTCAGAACCCTGCCGGCGGCGACGGCGACGCCTTCTGGCAGATCCTCCGCGAGAGCGGCTGCCGGCTGCTGCCCAATACCGCCGGCTGTCGCTCCGCCCGGGAGGCGATCACCCTGGCCGAGATGTCCCGGGAGCTGTTCGACACGCCCTGGATCAAGCTCGAGGTGATCGGTGACGACTACAACCTCCAGCCCGATCCCTTCGGCCTGCTGGAGGCGGCCCGCGAGCTGGTCGACCAGGGCTTCAAGGTGCTGCCCTACTGCACCGACGACCTGGTGCTCTGCCAACGGCTGCGCGAGGCGGGCTGCCAGGCTTTGATGCCCTGGGGCTCGCCGATCGGCACCGGCCGCGGCCTGATGAACCGCTACGCCCTGCACACCCTGCGCAGCCGGCTCGACGTGCCACTGATCATCGACGCCGGCCTCGGCGCCCCCTCCCAGGCCGCCGAGGCCATGGAGATGGGCTACGACGGCGTGCTGCTCAATACCGCCGTGGCCAAGGCCCGCGAGCCGGCGCGCATGGCCGCCGCCTTCGCCACGGCGATCGACGCCGGTCGCCAGGCGTGGCTGGCCGGCCTGATGGAGCGCCGCCAGACCGCCAGCCCCAGCACGCCGACCCTGGGCCAACCCTTCTGGCACGCCAAGGGCTGACAGCATGCATGCCACTGTCCGCCAGGGACGGCGGACGTGCGGGAGGTTTACCCGGTTTTTTTACCCACGCACGAAAAAGCCGCCTGGCGGATTGCGCCAAGCGGCTGATTCGTCAAAACTCGTTGGTGGAGCCTAGCGGGATCGAACCGCTGACCTCAACACTGCCAGTGTTGCGCTCTCCCAGCTGAGCTAAGGCCCCACGTCGTCTCGCCATCGCGAGAACGGGGCAAATTTTACGGTGCAGACACGACAGCGTCAAGCCTTTTTTCGATGCCGCCTCGAGGTCCTAAGAAGTCTTTCCACCTCGGACGCAGTTGTGCCACTCTTTAGTTGGATGCGACCTGCCCCGCACCGGCATCCCGAGAACCACCCGAAACGCCCAGGAGCCACCCACCTTGATCAAGGTACTGATTGCCGATGACCACCATCTGGTAAGGACCAGCATCGCCCACCTGCTCAACGACGAGGAGGACATGCGCGTGATCGGCGAGGCCTCCTGCGGCGAGGAGGCGATCCTGGAGGCGAAGCGGCTGAGTCCGGACGTGGTGCTGATGGACATCCGCATGCCGGGCATCGGCGGCCTGGAGGCGACCCGCAAGATCACCCGCTCCCTTCCCGACACCCGGGTGCTGGTCCTCACCGCCTGGCTCGAGGAGACCTTCGCCCAGCGCCTGCTCGACGCCGGGGCCTACGGCTTCATCAGCAAGGACTCCCAGCACGGCGAGATGGTCGGCGCCATCCGCGACGTCTTCGGCGGCCAGCGCTATGTCAGCCCCGACGTGGCCCAGCGGCTGGTACTGTCGCGCATCGATTCGACCGACAACCCCTTCGACCAGCTCTCCCACCGCGAGATGCAGGTCGCGATGATGATCGTCAACTGCCAGAGGGTGGCCGACATCTCCGACAGGCTGTTCCTGAGCCCCAAGACGGTCAATACCTACCGCTACCGAATCTTCGAGAAGCTCGGCGTCCACTCCGACGTCGAACTCACCCACCTGGGGCTGCGTCACGGCCTGGTGGAAGGCTTCGCCGGCGTCCAGTAGCCTCTGCCCATGAGCTTCGATCCTCGACATTTCCTGGCCTCGGTCAGCGAGGCACCCGGCGTCTACCGCATGCTGGACGCCCAAGGCGACACCCTCTACGTGGGCAAGGCGCGCCGCCTGAAGGCGCGCCTGGCCAGCTACTTCCGGGGGGCCCTCAATGCCAAGACCCAGGCCCTGGTGGGGCGCATCGCCGACATCCAGGTGACGGTCACCAACAGCGAGACCGAGGCGCTGCTGCTGGAGCAGACGCTGATCAAGGAGCTGCGTCCGCCCTACAACATCCTGCTGCGCGACGACAAGTCCTACCCTTTCGTCTTCGTCACCGACCGCCACCCCTTCCCGGCGCTGGAGTACAAGCGGGCCCGGGTGCGGCGCGACGACGGCCGCTACCTGGGTCCCTACCCGAGCAGCGGCGCGGTGCGCGAGAGCCTGTCGCTGATGCAGAAGATCTTCCGCATCCGCAACTGCGAGGACAGCGTCTTCGCCCACCGTACCCGCCCCTGCCTGCAGTACCAGATCCGGCGCTGCAGCGCCCCCTGCGTCGGCTACATCTCGGAGGAGGCCTACCGGCGCGACCTGGAGCACGCCGTGCAGTGCCTGGAGGGCAAGAGCGAGCAGGTCACCCGCGAGCTCAGCGAGGCGATGGAGGCGGCGAGCCGCGAGCTGGCCTTCGAGGAGGCGGCACGCCTGCGCGACCAGATCCAGCAGTTGCGCCAGTTGCAGCAGCGCCAGATCGTCGACACCGGCGACGGCGATGCCGACGTCTTCGCCCTGGCCAGCCGCCCCGGCGCCCTCTGCATCTCGGTACTGGCCATTCGCGGAGGCCGGCTGCTCGGCGCACGCCACCATGCCCCGGCCAACGGCCTGGACCTGCCGGCCGAGGCACTGCTCGGCGACTTCATCAGTCAGTACTACCTGGGCCAGGCCCGCGAGATCCCCCGCGAGGTGATCACCAGCCACCCGCTACCCGACGCGGAGCTGCTCGGCCAGGCGCTGACCGAACGCGCCGGGCGCAAGGTGCGCATCGCCCACCAGGTGCGCGGCCACCGTGCCCAGTGGAAGGAGCTGGCCGGCACCAATGCCGAGCAGCAACTGGCCGGCCAGTTGGCCAACCAGTCCCAGCTCTCGCGGCGCTTCGAGGCACTGCGCGAGGCCCTGGGGCTCGACACGCCCCCCGCGCGCCTGGAGTGCTTCGACATCAGTCACAGCCACGGCGAGGCCACCGTCGCCTCCTGCGTGGTGTTCGACGAGAACGGCCCGCGCAAGTCCGACTATCGGCGCTTCAACATCGAGGGGGTCGCCGCCGGCGACGACTATGCGGCCATGCAGCAGGCGCTCACGCGTCGCTTCCGCCGCCTGGCCGAGGGCGAAGGCGAGCGTCCCGACGTGCTGATCGTCGACGGCGGCAAAGGCCAGCTCAACATGGCCCGCGAGGTGTTCGCCGAGCTCGGCATCCGCGGGATCCTGCTGCTCGGCGTGGCCAAGGGCAGCACGCGCAAGGCCGGCCTCGAGACGCTGTTCGTGGAGACCGTGGACCGCACCCTGGACCTGGAGGCCGCCTCCCCGGCCCTGCACCTGATCCAGCACATCCGCGACGAATCGCACCGCTTCGCCATCACCGGCCACCGCACCCGGCGCGACAAGGCGCGGCGCACCTCCACCCTGGAGGGCATCCCCGGGGTCGGGCCGCGGCGCCGTCGCGAATTGCTGCGCTTCTTCGGCGGCCTGCAGGGCGTCAAGCAGGCCAGCCGCGAGGAGCTCGCCCGGGTGCCGGGCATCAGCGCCACCCTGGCCGAGACGATTCATCGGGCCCTGCATGGATGACGGCCACGAAGGTGGATAGAATGGCCGCACTTTCGATGCCCCCTCCCACCGGCAAGGACAGCTTCGCGCGATGAACATCCCCAACCTCCTGACCCTGGCCCGTATCGCCTTCATCCCGCTGCTGGTGGTGCTCTTCTACCTGCCCTTCGCCTGGAGCATGCCGCTGGCCGCCGCCTTCTTCGCCCTCGCCTCGGTGACCGACTGGCTCGACGGCTACCTGGCCAGGCGCTGGGACCAGTCGACCCCCTTCGGCGCCTTCCTCGACCCGGTGGCCGACAAGCTGATGGTGGCCGTGGCCCTGGCACTGCTGATCGAACGCTACGAGGCCATCTGGCTGACCCTGCCGGCCCTGGTGATCATCGGCCGCGAGATCGTCATCTCGGCGCTGCGCGAGTGGATGGCCGAGATGGGCAAGCGGGGCCAGGTGGCGGTGTCCTGGATCGGCAAGGTCAAGACCACCCTGCAGATGGTCTCGATCCTCCTGCTGCTGGCCTTCGCCCCCGGCACCCCGATCGCCATCCTGGCCGTGCTCACCCTCTACGCGGCCGCCGTGCTGACCCTGTGGTCCATGATCCTCTACCTGCGGGCGGCCTGGCCGCACCTCAGCGATTCCATGTAAGCGCCCCAAAAGCGTTTGACAGTCACCGACTTATCCGTATAATTCGCTCTCGAGTCGAGCGGGAATAGCTCAGTGGTAGAGCATCGCCTTGCCAAGGCGAGGGTCGCGAGTTCGAATCTCGTTTCCCGCTCCATGATTCTCCTACGGGAGAAGCGGACTCGAGAGGGTCGCGAGCCGGTGCGCCGGTCCGATCGCATCTCGTTTCCCGCTCCATTCATTCCCGAATGGAATGACTCGATGAGGCTGGATGGCAGAGTGGTTATGCAGCGGACTGCAACTCCGTGTACGCCGGTTCGATTCCGACTCCAGCCTCCACTTTCCCCCTTTTCGGCCCGCTCGAACACCGCGCCGCCCGGATGGCGAAATTGGTAGACGCAAGGGACTTAAAATCCCTCGGTGGCGACACCGTGTCGGTTCGAGTCCGACTCCGGGCACCACATCGTCCGACGCCGTATCCGCTTCGCGCGGACCACCGATGGGGCACCGTCCGATGAAGCTGCCGCCCCTGCGCGACCCCTACTTCACCCATCGCTATCGACGCCGCCTGCATGTGCTCAGGGTGCTGCTGGCCCTGACCATCACCTTCGCCATCAGCCTGCTGCTGGTGATCGGCGACGGCAGTCACGACCTCGGGATCGGACTGTGGCGGGCCTTCGACGTACTGGTGGGCACCCTGGTGGGCATCGCCGTGACCATGCTGGTACTGCCCCAGAAGGCCACCGACACCATGCGCTTCATGCTCGCCGAGAACCTCGACCGCATGGCGCGCCTCTACCATGCCCACACCTCGGCCACCGAGTCCGTGGACCTGGACACCCGCGCGCTCCTCAAGGCCACCAGCAGCCTGCTGGTCAAGCAGCGCGGCCTGGTCGATGCCATCCACCGCGAGCGGCGCCTGAAGCGTGGCGAGCTCGACGACCTCATCTCCCTGCAGCGCCGCATGCTCTCCACCATCGAACTGCTGCTGGAGACCCACTGGACTACCCGCGCGGGCCACGATCGCATCGCCGCGATGACCGGGCTGCGCGACGAGCAGCATCGCCTGGCCCGTGAGCTCGGCAGCCTGGCCTTCCAGGTGCGTACCGGGCGCAGCATCGACGTGCGGGTGAGCCGCATCGACCCGCAACGCTACGCCGACCTGGCCAGCAATGCCCGCGACGATACCGGGCGCACGCTGTTCAGCCCCAGCGGCTATCTATGGCTCAATCGTGAGCTTGCCCGCCTCACGGAAGCCCTGGCAGAACGGCTAGGCGACCTGACCCGCCTCCCAGCCACCGCCTGCGCCGGGCTTCCGGACGCAAATGGGCTCCCTCCGGCCCCGCCGTCTTCGATAAAGGAAGGCCCGACAGAGGAACGCAAGATGACTCCCGGCAATCATGACGTCCTGATCATCGGCGGCGGCGTCGCCGGCCTGGTGCTGGCGCTCGAGATCGCCGAGCGGCGGCGGGTCACCCTGCTGCGTCCCGCCAGCGACGACCGGGGTGCCAGCCGCTGGGCCCAGGGCGGCATCGCCGCGGTGCTCTCCCCCCAGGACGACTTCACGGCCCATGTCCAGGACACCCTGGTGGCCGGCGACGGCCTGTGCGACGAACGCGCGGTGCGCTTCACCGTCGAGCAGGGCCCCTCCGCCATCGAGCGCCTGCTCACCCTGGGCGTGCCCTTCACGCCGGACCCCAGCCCCGATGCCGGCTACCCCTACCACCTGACGCGCGAGGGTGGCCACGGCGCACGACGCATCATCCACGCCGCCGACGCCACCGGCCTGGCGGTCATGGACACCCTCAAGGCCCACGTTGCCACCCACCCGGCGATCCACATCCGCGACGACCTCACCGCCATCGGCCTGATCGGCGACACCGCCGGCAACTGCCGCGGGGCCCGCTGCCTGGACGCCGCGGGCCGGCTCCACGACCTGCTCGCCGCGGACACCGTGCTGGCGACCGGCGGCGCCAGCGGCCTCTACCGCCACACCACCAGCCCCCAGCCGGCCAGCGGCGAGGGCATGATGATGGCCGCCGAACTGGGCGCGGAGCTGATGAACCTGGAATTCCAGCAGTTCCATCCCACCTGCCTCTACGACCCGCAGGGCACGCCCTTCCTGATCAGCGAGGCAGTACGCGGCGAGGGCGGCCGCCTGCTCAATGCCGCGGGCGAGCGCTTCATGCCGGCCCTGGATCCGCGCGCCGAGCTGGCCCCACGGGACGTGGTGGCGCGCGCCATCGATGCCGAGATGCAGCGCACCGGAAGTGACCACGTCTACCTGGACATCCGCCACCTCGGCGAGGCGGCGATCCACCACCATTTCCCCACCATTCACGCCCACTGCGCGAGCCGAGGCCTCGACATCACCCGTGAACCGATCCCGGTGGTGCCGGCCGCCCACTACAGCTGCGGCGGCGTGGCCACCGACCTGGATGGCGCCACCACGGTGCCGCGGCTCTACGCGATCGGCGAAGTGGCTTGCACCGGGCTGCACGGCGCCAACCGCATGGCCAGCAACTCGCTGCTGGAGTGCCTGGTGTTCGCCCGCAGCTGCGCGGCCGCCCTGGAGATCGCGCCCCGCCGGCCATCGACCGCCCCGCTGACGACCTACGCCACCGGACGCCATGCCGTATCGGTGGCAGGGATCGCCGAATGGCGGGAGGCGATGCGCCGGGTGATGAGCGCCCGCGTGGCCATCGTCCGACATGATGCGGGCCTGGCGGAGGCGACGACCGAACTGGCCCGGCTGGAACGGGACATCGCCCCACGGGTCGCGGCAGGCGTTCCGGATGCGGCGCTGGCCGGCCTGTGGCACGCCCTGCGCCTGGCGCGCCTGACCGTCGCCAGCGCCCAGGCACGGCGAGAATCGCGCGGGCTCCACCACAACCCCGACTGCCCGCACCACGCCGACCCGGCCCCCCGCGCGTCGCGAATCCGCCTGGCCGACCTGCCGCCGGCCTGAGGCCCGATCAGCCCCGGGCGGCCTGCACCAGCCAGCGCCTCAGCCGCCACCGCGATGGCCCATCGCAGCTGTCCGGCCATAGCCACAGCCGGCGACCGTCGACGCGCAGGCCGAGCAGCCAGGTCCCGAGGTAGTCGCACTCCAGCGAGACCGCACCGGGCTCGGCATCGGACGCGGCCTGCCAGTACCACTGCAGGCCGCGCCCGGGAAGCGGCGTGGCGCGCAACTCGCCGCGCGGCCGCCGAACGGCCAGCCATCCCAGCAGGACCAGCAGCGTCGCCACCGCCGACAGCGCCATGCCGAGGGGAAGATAGTAGAAGAGCAGGCCGGCCACGGCAGTGGCCGGCAGCGCCTGGGCCAGCAGCGCCAGCCTAGACGGGACGATGCGCAACGCTATCGGCGCTCTCGGCATGCTCGATGATCATCTCCACGATGCGGCGCCGGGCCGGCGCCTCGGGGAGCTCGCGGCGCATCAGCCAGGCGAAGAGGTCCTGGTCCTCCTCGTCGACCAGCTCACGGAAGGCGGCCTGCTCGGCCTCGTCCAGGCCGTCGTAGCGCTGCTCGAGGAAGGGCACCAGCAGCAGGTCCAGCTCCCACATGCCGCGGCGGGAGTGCCAGTAGAGTCGCTTGCGCCGTGCCGCTTCCGGGGTGGATGGTTCGTTCAATGTCGACCTCGCCATTCCGATGGGGTGGGCGCCCAGTATACCCGACGCCTGCGCCGACGGCAGCCGACCCGCGGTGTTCGGCCCCTTCCTCGCCAATGGTCGTATATCGTTGTTTTGTCACGCTTTGCCGAGTATGCTTTGGGAAAACAAGAGCGCGGGTTGGTAGACCCCGGTTGCGTGCCGCCAACGGAGACCCTCGATGACCAAGTCAGAGTTGATCGAACAGATCGCCATGCGACAGCCCGAGCTGTCACTCAAGGAAGTCGAAGCGGCGGTTCGGCTGATCCTCGATGACATCACCGTGACCCTGGCCGAAGGCGGTCGCGTCGAAATTCGAGGCTTCGGCAGCTTCTCGCTCCACTACCGCGAGCCGCGCATCGGGCGCAACCCGAAGACCGGCGACCCGGTCGCACTGGACGGCAAGTTCGTGCCACACTTCAAGCCCGGCAAGGAGCTGCGCGAGCAGGTGGATGCCAGCCGCGCCCTCGGCTACTGAGTCCCTGCCAGGCCATCACCATCCATTCACAGGGGACATATGCATGCGTTGGCTCAAAGGCCTGATCCTGGCCATCATCCTGCTGGCGGTTCTACTGGTCGGCATCCTCTTCGCCGTCAACAACCAGCAGGCACTGCCGCTGAACCTGATCTGGATCGAGCTGCCCGCCGCCTCGCTCTCCGTCTGGCTGCTGGCCGCCCTCGCCGTGGGCGTACTGCTCGGCATGCTGGCCATGAGTGGCGTCTACCTGCGCCTGCGCACCCTGCTGACTCGCGCCCAGCGCCATAACCAGCAGCAGCGCAAGGAGCTCGACCGCCTGCGTGTCCAGGAGCTGAAGGAACTCCCCTAGGATGCCCGATGTCCTGCTGCTGACCCTGTTGTTGGCAGCGGTCGCCATCGGCTGGTGGCTCGGCCGCCGCGAACGCAGCAAGCGTCCCGATCCCGCGCCATCGCCAGGGCTGGCGCGGGATTATTTCGTGGGCCTCAACTACCTGCTCAACGACCAGCAGGATCGCGCCATCGAGACCTTCGTCGGGGCGCTAGAGGTCAACAGCGAGACCATCGACACCCACATCACCCTGGGCAACCTCTTCCGCACCCGCGGCGAGGCGGACCGGGCCATGAAGATCCACCAGAACCTGCTGGCCCGCCCCACCCTGACCTCGGGCCAGGGAGATCGCGTGCAGCTCGAGCTGGCCCGGGACTTCCTGTCGCTGGGCCTGCTCGATCGTGCCGAACGCCTGCTCAAGGGACTGATCCGCGAGAGCCAGGACGACGAGATACGCCTGGCGGCCAAGCGGTTGCTGGTCGACCTGCTGGAACGCGAGGGGGAGTGGGCGGCGGCCTACGAGGTGGCCCATCCCCAGCTGCTGCGGCAGAGCGAGGAGACCCGTCGGGCCGCCGCCCACTGGCTCTGCCAACTGGCCGAGGAGGAGCGGCACAACGCCACGCCGGTACTCGCCCGACGCCACCTGCGCCAGGCGCTCAACGTCGACGCCCGTTGCGTACGCGCCAACCTGTTGCTGGCCGACCTGGAGCACGACACCGCCCACTATCGCCAGGAGATCGCCCTGCTCTCGCGGATCCCCGACCAGGATCCGGCCTTCACCCCCACCCTCCTCGAGCCGCTGAGCCGGGCCTACCGGCTGCTGGACGACGAGGAGGGGCTGGTCGACCACCTGCACGCCCTGCTCGAGGCGTCGCCCTACACCAGCGTGATCATCCTGCTGGCCGAGACGACCCGCCACCGCGCGGGGATCGAGCACGCCATCGACCTGGTCAGCGAACAGCTCAATCGCGAGGCCAGCCTGGGCGCGCTCGACTACCTGATCGACCTCTACCGCCAGTCCAGCCAGGGAGAGGCCCTGGCCCAGCTCGAGCTGCTGCAGCGACACACCCGGACCCTGCTCGGGAAACTGCCCCGCCACCGCTGCCGGCGTTGCGGCTTCGCCGGCGACCAGCTGCATTGGCAGTGCCCGCGCTGTCGCAGCTGGGGCACCACCAAGCCGATCACCGGCATCGAGGGGGAATAGGCCTCAGCGGGCCTCGAGCTCGGCCTCGACGGCGGCCAGGGCCGCCATGGGGTCCTCGGCCTGGGTCACCGGCCGCCCCACCACCAGATGGGTGCTGCCCGCCGCCATGGCATCCGCCGGGGCCATGATGCGACGCTGGTCGCCGGCGGCGGCGAAGCGCGGGCGAATCCCCGGCGTCACCTTGAGGAAGTCATTGCCGCACAGCTCGCGAAGCCGCGCCGTCTCCTGCGCGGAGCACACCACGCCATGCATGCCACTGTCGCGAGCCAGTACGGCCAGGCGCTCCACCTGCTCCGCCGGCGATGCCGCGACCCCCACCTCGGCCAGGTCCTCCGCCGCCATGCTGGTGAGCACCGTCACCGCGATCAACCGGGTGCCCAGGCCATGCCGATCCAGACGCTGGCGGGCGGCCTCCATCATGCGGCGCCCGCCACCGGCGTGGACATTGACCATCCACACGCCCTGCTCGGCGGCGGCCTGCACGGCGGCGGCCACGGTGTTGGGGATGTCGTGGAACTTGAGGTCCAGGAAGACTTCGAAGCCGCGCCCGTGCAGGGCCTCCAGGACGTCCGGACCGCTGCGCGTGAACAGCTCCTTGCCGACCTTGAGCCGACAACGCGCCGGATCGAGGCGATCGGCCATGCACAGCGCGGCATCCAGGGAAGCGTAATCGAGGGCGATGATCAGGGGGGAAGCGGTAGACACGAACCTGGCTCCTGGCAAGTGATGATCGTCGGGTGAGTATATCAGCCGCAGCCCATGGGGGCGGTGCGATATGCCATCAGGATCACCGGCGACATCCGCCGGTGCGGGACAGCGATCGACGACACGCGATTGCCGTCATGGCCCACACCAGTCGTCTCCGAAATCCGACACTCGAGAGGACGAGGTCACACTAGCTTGAAACAGGCACCCCGGCAGCCGGGGGCACATCGCCACCACAGAGGAGAACCACCATGAAAGGATCGATCCGGACCGGGTTCGGGGCACTGCTGATCGCACTGCTGCTGGGACTGGCCCCGCTGACCGCCACGGCCCAGGACGTGGCCCCCATCAACGTCAACGAGGCCGACGCCGAACTGCTGGCCGAACTGCCGGGCATCGGGCCCAGCAAGGCGACGGCGATCATCGAGGACCGCGAGGCCAACGGGCCCTTCGAGGGCACCCAGGACCTCACCCGCGTCAGCGGCATCGGCGAGGCTACCGTGGCCAATCTCGAGGACCAGGTCAGCTTCTGAGCGCCCCGCCACCGATGGCGCGGATGCGGCATCGGTGGCCCCGCTTGATTTCACCCGGGACGCCCCCATCTCCATGGGCATTGCCACCATGGAGGCGTCATGCCCTTTCTTCTCGTCTTCTCCCTGTTCGCCCTGCTCGATTTCGTCGTCCTCTTCGCGGTGGGCAGCCAGATCGGGCTGTTGACCACCCTGCTGATGGTGCTGGCCACCGGCTTCATCGGTATCCACCTGATCCGCCGGGAGGGGGCCGCCACCTTCGCCCGCGCCCGGGAGCGCCTGGAACGCGGCGAGGTCCCCTCCGGCGAGCTGCTCACCGGTGCGGCGCTGATCTTCGGCGGCGCCCTGCTGATGGCCCCCGGCTTCCTCTCCGACGCCCTGGGCTTCATGTGCCTGATCCCCGATGCCCGCCGCCTGCTCGGCAAGCTGCTGGCCTGGCTCGGGCTCCATGCCCGCGGCATCCATGTGCAGTCGGGGGGATTCTCCGACACACGGGGCACGCGCCCCCGGGACGACTGGCAGCAGGCCAACGAGGCCCGCCGCGACGAGGCCGAACAGGCCTCGGAGCGCCACCGCGAGAGCGACGCCGAGGAGCCCCTGGAAGGCGACTTCATCTCTCGCGACGAACGGCGCCGCTGAGGGGCCGGCGCGCGGAAAAAATTTTTCGCGAGGACCCTTGAAAGCCCACCGGCGAGCCCCACTTACACGTCAGCAACAGGTTTCGGTGCGGTCTCCGCACCTTTTTCACGGAAGGCGCTCGTCGCCTCCCACCTCTGCAGCCCGGGCTGCGAGGACATGATGCAAACCGCCGGGCCCTTTCCCGGCACTGAAAACCATCAGGAGAACGTGAGCAATGAACATCCGTCCCTTGCACGATCGCGTCGTCATCCGTCGCGTCGAGGAAGAACAGAAAACCGCTGGCGGCATCGTGCTCCCGGGCAACGCCCAGGAAAAGCCGACTCGTGGCGAGGTGCTCGCCGTCGGTAACGGCCGGATTCTGGACAGCGGCGATGTGCGTCCCCTGGACGTCAAGGTCGGCGATACCGTGATCTTCAAGGAGGGCTTCGGCGTTGAGAAGCAGAAGATCGACGGCGAAGAGGTCCTGATCATGAGCGAGTCCGACATCCTGGCCGTGGTGGAAGGCTGATCCGCCATCCCTGCGAATTCTGACGTTCACGACTCAAAAGGAAGATAGCGAAAATGGCAGCGAAACAAGTCAAGTTCTCCGATGATGCCCGCAAGCGCATGGTGCGCGGTGTCGACCTGCTGGCCAATGCCGTCAAGGCGACCCTGGGTCCGAAGGGCCGCAACGTGGTGCTCGAGAAGTCCTTTGGCGCGCCCACCGTCACCAAGGACGGCGTCTCCGTGGCCAAGGAGATCGAACTGAAGGACAAGTTCGAGAACATGGGCGCCCAGATGGTCAAGGAAGTCGCTTCCAAGACCTCCGATGACGCTGGCGACGGTACCACCACCGCCACCGTGCTGGCCCAGGCCATCGTCACCGAGGGCATGAAGGGCGTGACCGCGGGCATGAACCCCATGGACCTCAAGCGCGGCATCGACAAGGCCGTCATCGCCGCCGTCCAGGCGATCCGTGACCTCTCCGTCCCTTGCACCGACTCCAAGGCCATCGCCCAGGTCGGCACCATCTCCGCCAATGGCGACGCCCGCATCGGTGAGATCATCGCCGAGGCCATGGAGAAGGTCGGCAAGGAAGGCGTGATCACCGTCGACGAGGGTCGCGGCCTGGAAGACGAGCTGGATGTCGTCGAGGGCATGCAGTTCGATCGCGGCTACCTGTCGCCCTACTTCGTGACCAACCAGGACACCATGCAGGTCGAGCTGGAAGACCCCTACATCCTGCTGGTCGACAAGAAGATCTCCAACATCCGCGAGCTGCTGCCGACCCTGGAAGCCGTCGCCAAGGCCGGCAAGCCACTGGCGATCATCGCCGAGGACATCGAGGGCGAGGCCCTGGCCACCCTGGTGGTCAACACCATGCGCGGCATCGTTAAGGTCGCCGCCGCCAAGGCCCCCGGTTTCGGTGACCGCCGCAAGGCCATGCTGCAGGACATCGCCATCCTGACCAACGGCACCGTGATCTCCGAGGAAGTAGGTCTGACCCTCGAGCAGGCCACCCTGGATCACCTGGGCTCCGCCAAGCGCGTGACCATGTCCAAGGAGAACACCACCATCATCGATGGCGCCGGTAACGACGCCGACATCGAGGCCCGCGTCAACCAGATCCGCGCCCAGATCGAGGAAACCTCCTCCGACTACGATCGCGAGAAGCTCCAGGAGCGTGTCGCCAAACTGGCCGGCGGCGTGGCCGTGATCCGCGTCGGTGCCGCCACCGAAGTGGAAATGAAGGAGAAGAAGGCCCGCGTCGAGGACGCCCTGCACTCCACCCGCGCCGCCGTCGAGGAAGGCGTGGTGCCCGGGGGCGGTACCGCCCTGGTGCGCATCCTGGCCAAGGTCGCCGACACCAAGGGCGACAACGAGGACCAGAACCACGGCATCGCGATGACCGTGCGCGCCCTGGAGACACCGCTGCGTCAGATCGTCACCAACGCCGGCGAAGAAGCCTCCGTGATCCTCAACAAGGTCAAGGATGGCGAAGGCAACTACGGTTACAACGCCCAGACCGGCGAGTTCGGCGACCTGTTCGAGATGGGCGTGCTGGACCCGGCCAAGGTGACCCGCACTGCGCTGCAGTCCGCCGGTTCCGTGGCTGGCCTGATGATCACCACCGAGTGCATGATCGCCGACGATCCGGACGAGAAGGAAGCCGCTCCGGACATGGGCGGCATGGGCGGCATGGGTGGCATGGGAGGCATGATGTGATCGCCTCCTGACCTCCCAGGCATTCGCCTGATCGAACCCCCGCCGGGCAACCGGCGGGGGTTTTTTAGTTTTAAGCTGCAAGCTATAAGTCGTAAGTCCCCACTCTATGGCTTTGGGGATTTTCTTCGAGCTTACAGCTTACGGCTTACAGCTTTCCGTCCTACCGCTAGAATACAGGCCCCACTCCACCAGCAGCTGCCACATGCTCCACAACATCCGCATCGTCCTCGTCCAGACCTTCCACCCCGGCAATATCGGCGCCTCGGCACGGGCCATGAAGACCATGGGCCTCTCCGACCTGGTACTGGTCAACCCACGTTGCTTTCCGGATAGCGAAGCGACGCGACTGGCCGCCGGGGCCGAGGACCTGGTGGACAATGCCCGGGTGGTGGAGAACCTGGAGGCGGCGGTGACGGACTGCGTACAGGTGGTGGGGGCCAGCGCCCGGCTGCGCAGCCTGCCCCTGCCCCACTTCGACGAACCGGACGAGATGGCCCGGGCACTGGTCGAGAACGCCGCCCAGGATCCGGTGGCCCTGGTGTTCGGCCGCGAACGCTTCGGCCTCACCAACGAGGAGATCCGCTGCTGCAGCCACCAGGTGAGCATCCCCGCCAACCCCGACTACGGCGTGTTGAACCTCGCCCAGGCGGTGCAGGTGCTGGCCCACGAGGCCTTCAGGGCGTGGCGCCGGCGCCCCGAGAGCGGCTATCGCCCCGCCCTGCCGGCCGAGGACCGCCAACCCAGCCGCGAGCAGTTGGGCCATTTCCACGACCACCTGGCCCGGGTGATGCGGCGCAGCGGCTTCCTGACCCAGCCCCATGCGCGCACCGAGGCACAGTTGCAGGCGCTGTTCGCGCGTGCCCAGCCCTCCCGGCGCGAGCTCTCGCTGCTGCGCGGCCTGCTGGCCTCCCTGGAGGGGCAGCTGCCGAACGAGTGATGCCTCAGGACGAATGACGGCGGCCAAGTGGCCGCCGTCATCGTTCGGGCACGGGGGTCCCCCGCAGTTACAGCATCATGGCCGCCGCCCAGCCGAAGCCGATCAACGGGATGTTGTAGTGCAGGAAGGTCGGCACCACGCTGTCCCAGATATGGTCGTGCTGGCGGTCCACGTTGAGTCCCGAGGTCGGGCCGAGGGTGGAGTCGGAGGCCGGCGAACCGGCATCCCCCAGCGCCGCGGCGGTCCCCACCAGCGCCACGGTGGCCAGCGGCGAGAAGCCGAACTGCACCGCCAGCGGCACGAAGATCGCCGCGATGATCGGGATGGTGGAGAAGGAGGAGCCGATGCCCAGGGTGATGAAGAGCCCCACCAGCAGCATCAGCAGCGCCGCCAGGCCGCGGTTGTCGCCGATCACCGCGACGCTGGACTCCACCAGGGTCTCGATCTGGCCGGTGGCGTTCATCACCGCGGCGAAGCCGGAGGCAGAGATCATGATGAAGCCGATCAGCGCCATCATGCGCATGCCGCTGGTGAAGAGGTCATCGGCCTCGCGCCACTTGAAGATGCCGCCCAGGGAGAGCAGCGCGAAGCCCACCAGGCCGCCCAGCACCATGGAGCCGGAGTAGAGCTGGATACCCAGCGCCGCGACGACTGCCGCGATCGACATGGCCAGCCCCAGGGCATGGGGCTCGGCACGGGACTGGGGGTGATGGTGCGGTACATTGGTGGTGGCCAGGTCCAGCGCCTCGTAGTCGCGCGGCCCGCGGTAGCTCGCAAAGACCGCCACCGCGAGGCCCAGCGCCATGCCCGCCACCGGCACGCCCATCGCCAGCGGCACCATGCCACGCCCGATCGTAAGTCCCAGTGCCTCGCCAGCCTGGTTGATGTTGGCCAGCAGGATATCGTTGAGGAAGATCGCCCCGAAGCCCACCGGCAGCAACATGTAGGGCGCGGTGAGGCCGAAGGTGAGCACGCAGGCCACGGCCCGCCGGTCCAGGCGCAGCTGATTCATCACCTTGAGCAGTGGCGGGATCAGGATGGGGATGAAGGCGATGTGCACCGGGATCAGGTTCTGGGAGGAGACCGAGACCAGCAGCACCGCCACCAGCAGCAGGGCCTTGACCGTGGTCTGGCGGCTGGCGGAAGCCTCCTGACCGAGCAGCGAGATCAGGCGATGCGCCAGCAGGTCCGGCAACCCCGAGCGGGAGATGGCCACCGCGAAGGCGCCCAGGGTCGCGTAGGCCAGCGCCACCTTGGCACCGCCGCCCACGCCGTCGTTGAAGGCGGCGAGCGTCTCCTCGAGGGAGAGCCCGCCGACCAGGCCACCCGCCAGGGCCCCGAGCACCAGGGCGAAGACTACCGAGACCCGTGCCAGCGACAGGCCCACCATCACCAGCACCGCAAGAATGACTGCGTTCATGTCCATTATCCGAATGGGAGGAGGATTGGAGGGAAAAAGCCGGCGAATATTACCAGACTTCAGGGCTTCGGCCGACCCACTCCTCTGGCCAGTGCCCGGCCTCGACTGTCATCGAAGGGTCACGCCACGGTGATCGGGTCGTCACATGGAATCGCGAAGATGACCCTGGGTCGCGAGCAGGACCCGCCAGGCAAGGGACACTGCCAACCCACGCCAGGGACGCGAGGGTGCAGGGAGCACCCCAGGGAAGCGGAAGGCACCGGGAGGGTGCCCAAGGAGGATGTCGATATCGCCACGGCCGCTGGCCGTGGCGTTCTTGTTCAGGCCCTCAGGCCCGGCCCCATCCCGGCACCCCTTCGCGGATGCGCCTCGAGAAGTCCGGATCGCCATCGGCCCGCCTCGCCCGTTCGGTGATGTCCCCCAGCCGTCTCAGCTCGACCAGCGAATGCCCCGGTACCAGCCCCCCGTGGTCGCGCACATAGCTCGGCAGCAGGCCGGTGAGAAGCAGGCGATGATCCACCGGCAGGCCGCCGATGATGCGACGCATCAGGGCGAACACCTGGGTGGTGCAATTGGCGGTGATGGTGTGATAGAAGCGCGGCTCCCGCTCCAGGCGGTTGGCCTCCTCCACCAGGGCCAGCAGCAGGGCCAGGCGCTCGCGCTTGCCCAGCAGGACTCGATAGAGGGTCACCGACTCGCCGCGCACATTGCTGCGCAGGCGCACTAGGTCACGCTCGTCGGCGGCGATGATCGCCAGCTCGAAGCGCTTGAAGAAGCCGCCCAGCTCGGAGAAGGGCTCGTGGCGTTCGCGCCGCACCTCCACCGAGAAGGCCACGAACTCCCCGATGCCGCCGCGCGCATCGGCGAAGCCGAAGGAGAGCAGCACATGGGCGATGCCGGGACGCCCCCAGCGGGAGACGAAGAGGTCCAGGGACGCCAGCCGCGACAGGTCGTACTCGCGCGCCTCCCAGGCGATCCGCGCCCGGTCGCGGGTCTGCCAGTCGAAGCAACGCACCCGATCCAGCACCAGCCGGTCCCCGAGGCGCCGCCCGGTGGCCTGATGGGCGACGTCGTCGGCCCAGTCCAGGTCGCGGGCGGGACGGATCCGTCGCCACCAGGCCAGTAGCGCCAGCATCGCGGTCGCCATGCCGGCCGCCGGCACCGCACGCGTTCCCTGCCAATACAGCCACAGCAGGCCGGTCCCGGCCAGCAGCCAGGCCAGGGCGGCCAGGCGGCGGCCGGGCCGCGACACGGGCAGCCGATACAGCAACGCCAGGCTCCCCCAGAGGGTACTCAGGCCCAGGGCCAGGCGCATGACGAGGTCGAGGGCAAACGGCATGGGCGAACTCCCTTCGGCCTGCCGCCAGGCTAGCACGCAGCGTCGTCCCCCGCTCTCAACGCTGTCACCATACCTTCCCGGGGCCCTCCAACTGCTCCCACACTTCGACGGCCGCGGCCAGGTCCTCCAGTGAGGCCCCCACCGACTTGAACAGGGTAATCGCCTCCGCCGAGGAGCGTCCGGCCTTCTCGCCGCGCAGCAGCTCGGCCAGCTCGGCACGGATGGCGTCGAAGGTGAAGGCCCCCTCATCGATGGCCTGCAGGATATCGCCGGCCTCCCCTTTCGCCCCGGCGTAGGTATCCACGAACACCTCGCTGCGCACCAGGCAGTCGGCGTCGGTCTCGCGCATGCTGGGGCGGAAGGCGCCGATCAGGTCCAGGTGGGTGCCGGGCGCGAGCCACTCGCCGCGAATCAGCGGCTCGCTGGAGAGGGTCACACAGCTGACGATATCCGCCTCGCGGGTGGCCGTCGCCAGGTCGGTGACCGGCGCGGCGTCGAAGCGCCCGGCATAGTCGGCGGCCAACCGCTCGGCCTTCTCCGGATGGCGGCCCCAGATGCGCACGCGACGGATGGGACGCACCGCCGCATGCGCCTCGATGATCATGGGCGCCAGCTTGCCGGTGCCCACCACCAGCAGGGTCTCGGCGTCCCGGCGGGCCAGCTCGCGGGCGGCCAGGGCGGAGGCCGCCGCGGTACGCCGACGCGTCAGCTCGCTGCCGTCGAGGCAGGCCAGCGGCCGGCCGTGCCGACCCTCGCTCAACAGGTAGACCCCGGCGATCGCCGGCACGCCGTGCTCGGCGTTCTGGGGGAAGACGTTGACCATCTTCACCCCGATGTAGCCGGCCCGTTCCCAGGCCGGCATCAGCAGCATGGTGGCCTCGCCGTCGGGACGATGCATGGCATGGTGATGGCGCGGCGGCGATTCCACCCCCTTGCGGAAGGTCGTCGCCAGGCGCTCCACCAGCGCTTCCCAGGGCAGCGAGGCCGCCACCTCCTCGGCCGTGATCACTCGCATCTCAGGCCTCCGGTAGCGCCGCGGGTGGCTGGGCTCATGCGAGCCTTGCTGTCGTGGTAGCGGATACTCATGTCTCTCTCCTCGGAGCGGCGCCGACCTCGGCCCGCCGGGTTCGGGATGACGGGCGTCAGGCGGCGCCGTAGCCCTTCAGGAAGGCCGCCAAGTTGGCTCCCAGGTGTTCGGTGGGATAGCCCCCTTCCTGCACGATCACCGTGGGCAGGTCGATGGCCGCCAGGCGGCGGCCCAGGGTGACGAAGTCGTCGGTCTCCAGTGCCAGTCCCGCCAGGGGATCGGCGTGGTGGGCATCCAGCCCCAGGGCCACCACCAGGGCCCCGGGCCGGAAGGCCTCGAGCTGGGTGATGAGACTCTCCAACGCCGCCATGAAGGCGCCGCCGTCACTGCCCAGCGGCAGCGGGGCATTGCGGTTGGCGCCCCGTCCATCGCCGTCGCCCGTCTCGTCGGCGCCGCCCCAGAAGAAGGGGTAGAAGTCCGCCGGGTCGGCGTGCAGCGAGCCGGTCCAGACGTCGCCGCGGGCATAGAAGATGTCCTGGGTGCCATTGCCATGGTGCAGGTCCACGTCGAGGATCGCCACCCGGGCATGATGCTCGCGCAGTACGCTGGCGGCCAGCGCCGAGTTGTTGAGGAAGCAGAAGCCGCCGGCGCGCTCCGGCCCGGCATGATGCCCGGGCGGCCGGCACAGCGCGTAGGCGCTGCGCTCGCCCCCCACCACACTCTCCGCAGCCGCCTCGGCGGTGGCGGCGCTGGCCAGGATGCCGGCGAAGCTCTCCGCGGTCATCGGGCAGGCCATGTCATGCATGTGCCAACCCACCTGGCCCACCGGGTGGCGCGGATAGTGATGGCCGCCGCCGCAGGGGTGGACGTTGGGCGCCACGATCTCGGCGGCATCCGGTAGCGCCCGCCAGCGGGCGTGGATGGTCTCCAGGAACTCGAGGTAGCGAGCGGCATGGATCCGCGCCAGCCGATCGCGCAGCAGCGGACCGTCGCTGGCGATGGGCACGCTCAGCGACAGGCCGCCGTCGGCCAGCCCCCGGGCCAGCAGCTCGGCGCGCACCGGCCCCTCGGGAGAGTCCACCGGCCTGCCGCGCAGCAGGAAGCTGGGCGGCGCATGGCGTTCCTGGTCGGGGTGGTAGTAGAGCTTCATGGTCGTCCTCGTTCAGCCCAGCAGCGAGGGAATCCAGGTGGAGAGCGCCGGGAAGGCGGCCAGCAGCAGGATCACCACCAGGAAGGCCACATAGAACGGCAACGAGGCGAGGATCGCCCGTTCGTAGGGCACCTGGGCGATGCGTGCCGCGGTCATCAGGGTCATGCCCACCGGCGGGGTGACGTTGGAGATGTTGAGCACCACGATCATCAGGATCGCGAAGTGCAGCGGATCGAAACCCAGCTGGATCATCGCCGGCACCAGCACCGGGGCCACCACCACCAGCGCCGGCAGCACGTCCATCACCGTGCCGATCAGGATCAGCAGCAGGCAGACCGCCATCAGCTGCAGGAAGGCCGAATCGCTGAAGGTGGTGATCAGGCCCGCCGCCTCCCGGGCGATGCCCGAACGGGTCACGAACCAGCCCAGCACCGCCGAGGTGGCCAGCAGGAAGAACACCACCCCCGAGAAGCGCACCGTCACCACCAGGGAGTGCCACACCTTGCGCCAGGTGAGATTGCGATAGAAGACCACGCCGATGACGATGGCATAGACGGCAGCGAAGCCCGAGGCCTCGGTGATGGTGGTCAGCCCCGAGAGGATGCCGCCGAGGATGATCAGCGGCACGATCATCGCCGGCAGCGCAAGGAAGAACGACATCACCGCGACCCTGAACGGCGTCGGCGCCTGCTTGGGATAGCCGCGTCGCCAGGCCAGGAAGAGGCTCACCGCCAGCAGGGCGCCGGCCATCAGCAGCCCGGGGATAATGCCCCCGGCGAAGAGGTCGATCACCGAGATGTCGCGCAGCAGGGTCGCATAGACCACCATCACCACGCTGGGCGGGATGATCGGGCCGATGATCGACGAGCAGGCGGTGATCGCCGCGGCGTACTCGGCGTCATAGCCCTGCTTCTTCATCTCGGGGATCATGATCTTGCCGATGGCCACGGTATCGGTGATCGCCGCGCCGGTGAGCCCGGCGAAGAATACCGACACCGAGACGTTGACATGGGAAAGCGCCCCGCGCACCCGGCCGAACATGGCGTTGTTGAAGGCGATCAGCCTGTGGGTCAGGCCGCCCTGGTTCATCAGTTCGGCGGTGAAGATGAAGTAGGGCACGGCGATCAGCAGGAAACCGGAAACGCCGGAGAACATGCGATCGGCGATGATGCCGAGCATGCGCTCGCCGCCCATGGCATAGCCGCCGGCCAGGCCGGACAGCGCCATGACCACCGCCACCGGGGCGCCGATCAGCAGCAGGACGACGAAGACGACGATGGCGGGCGTCATGGGCGCTCCTCCGCATCCACGGTCTCGATCAGCTCGTCGATGGCCGACTGGTCATCGATGAAGTGTTCCAGCAGGTCGAAGCCCTGCACCAGGTGGAGCAGGATGATGGCGCCGCTGATCGGCACCACGATGGCGGTGAACTTGCCCGGGACCTGGATGCGGTCGGAGACCATATAGACCTGGGAGGCCCCCAGGAAGTAGTCCCAGCCGTACCACAGCAGCAGTGCCCCGAACAGCGCGATCACCGCCAGGCAGGCGCCGGCGGCAAGATGCAGCAGGAACCGCGGCAGGCTGCGCACCAGCAGCGTCATGGCCACGTGCTCGCCGTAGCGCAGCGAGATGGTCATGGACAGGAAGCCGATCCACGGCAGAAAGAGCCGGGCCAGGGAGTAGGTCCAGCTCAGGGTGCTGCCGGTGGCCAGCTTGTAGAGGAAGGCCGTGAAGGAGATGCCCAGCATGATCAGCACACAGGCCACGCAGGTCACGATTGCCACCCGATTGACCGCATCGCTCAGGCGGCGCAGGGGCTGCAGGAAGCGCATCGGCTAACCTCGCGGGCGTCGGCGACCGGCCGGGAGCCGCCCGGTCGCGTGTCGAAGGAAGGGGGCCGACGCCGCCTCAGCGGCCGTAGACCGCCACATCGGACTCGGCGACTGACTCGCCAACCCGCTCCACCTCGGCCAGGAAGGCGTCGACGTCCTCCGCGGCGATGCCGAAGTCCTCGACGATCCACTCCCGCCATGCCGGCCGTGCGATCTCCGCCATGCGGGCCCGCTCCTCGGGCGGCATGATGTGGCATGCCTCGAAGCGCTCGCAGGACTCCTCCCAGCCGGCGGTGGCCAGGGCGCCGGACATGCCGTGGCTCAGCGCGATGGCCTCGCGGGCCGAGGTGACGATCGCCGCCTGCTGCTCCTCGGTGAGCTCCTGGAACCAGGCTTCGCTGACCAGCCAGGCGGCACTGTTGTAGACGTGGCCGGTGAGGGTGGTGTAGTCGGTCACCTCGTCGAAGTTGAAGGTGGTGTTGAGCACCGGCGCATTGAACTGGCCATCGGCCAGGCCGGTCTCCAGGGCGGTCACCAGCTCGCCCCAGGGCAGCGGCGTGGCCGAGGCCCCCAGCGCCTTCATGATCGCCACGTGGCCGGGGTTCTCCTCGGTGCGGATGTTGAGCCCCTCGAGGTCCTCGACGGTCTCGATCAGCCGCTCGTTGTTGGTGAAGGCCACGAAGCCGCCGCCGTCGTCGAAGGTGCCGAGGTAGCGCATGTCGGCCTCCTCGATGGTCCCCGACATAAAGTCGGCGAACCACTCGCTGTCGAAGAAGGCCCAGGCCTGGCGCCAGTTGTCGAACAGGAAGGGCGCGGTCATCAGCTGGTAGTCGTCGTAGAAGGAGGACATGGCCCCGGTGGTGATGATGGTGGACTGCAGGGTCCGGCCACCCTGCACCTCGGAGGCCGTCTCCACCTCGGACCCCAGCTGGCCGCCACCGAAGATGTTCACCGTCACCTCGCCGCCGGTGCGCGTCTCGACCAGGTTCTTGAAGTGCACCAGTGCCGGGTAGACCTCGTTGTTGGTCATGTCCTCGGGCAGCAATGTAGAGATGGCCATCTCGGTGGACTGCGCCTGCGCCTGGGCGGCGGCCATGGCCAGGGGTAGCGCCGCCACGGCGGCCAGGCGGGGGAAGGTCGTCTTGTGCATCACGCTTGCCTCTTTATCACTTGTCGTTGTCTGGCTCGAGGGAACGGCGGCACACAGGTACCACCCTGCCCTGAGCCTAGGACGAAAGCGCCGGGCCCGCTTGCCTGCCACGGCGTGGAGCGCAACTCAAGCGCTGTCACGCCAGCGGCACAGGAAGAGCGCATAGGCCTTGAGCACGTGGCGGATCGAGGCGATGTCGACCCGCTCGTCGATGCCGTGGATGCGCTCGGCCACCGGCCCGTAGCAGGTGCCGGCCACCCCGGCCACGTGGAAGGCGCGCAGGTCGGTGGTGCAGGTGGAGAGGTAGGGCTCGATCGGCTTGCCGGTCAGCGCCCGATGGCAGTCGCCGAGCAGGGCGATGCCGGGGCTGTCGAGGTCCACCAGGTGGCCCTCGGAGCGGAAGCCGGGGAAGTCCACCCGCGGTGGCCCCCCGGGCAGCCCCTGCTCGGCATGGGCGCGCCGCACGCCATCGCGCAGCCGCTGCATGATCGTCGCCGGGGAGACGCCCGGGGCGAAGCCGAGCCGGCCCTCGACGATGGCGTGGGCCGGCACGCTGGAGGCCCAGTTGCCGCCCTCGAGGCGCCCGACGTTGAGGTTGAAGGGATGCGCGTGACTATCGTAGGGGGCCGTGCGCTCAGCGTTGAGCTCCTCCTCCAGGGCCTTGAGTGCCGGCAGCAGCCGCAGCATGGTGTCGATAGCGTCGCTGCCTGCGGCGGTGTCCAGCACATGGGCCGGCACCCCGTCGACGCGAATACGGAAGCGCACCACGCCCACCTGGCCGGTGTAGAGCCGCGCGCCGAAGGGCTCGGGAATCAGCACGAAGTCGCCGTGGTGGCCGCGCTGGATGCAGGCCAGGGCGCCGTTGCCGCTGCACTCCTCCTCGATCACCGTCTGCAGGGTGAGCGGGAAGTCGAGGGCGACACCGGCCTCGCGTACCGCGGCCACCGCCATCACCATGGCGGCGATGCCCGCCTTCATGTCGCCGGCGCCGCGGCCGTAGAGCCAACCGTCCTCCTCCCAGGGCTCCCAGGGGGGCCGCGTCCAGGTGTCGATGGGCTCCGCCGGTACCACGTCGAGGTGGCCGTTGAACACCAGGTGAGGGCCGCCGGCGTCGCGGTTGAGGGCCGACACCAGGTTGTAGCGGCCCGCACAGGGCCAGTCCACCGGGGCGTGGCAGGGGTGAGCGGCGAGCCCGGGGTCGTCCAGGGGCACCCGCTCCACCGGCAGCTCCAGTCGCTCGAACCAGCGCTGCATGGTCGCCAGCACCCCGGCCTCCTCGCCCAGCACGCTGTACTCGGCCACCAGCTCCCGGAGCAGATCCAGGGTGCGGTCGAACAGGGCATCGCAACGCTCCAGTACTCGTTGCTCATGGTCGCGTAGCATCATCATCCGTCTCCGTGCCTGCCCGATGCGCCTCTCAATCACATGGCCCCTTCCATCCTGTCAGGGTAGTCGATGGCGCCGTGGGGAAACCTGACAACGCAAGGACAACCCATAGACGCACTAAGGTACTGGCCCCTTCACCGGGGATCTGAGCATGGGACGGGCCGGCGCTCCGGTCAGTTTAAACGCCCGTTGACGACGGCCGGCCTCTCGGCACGGGACGCCGCTATAGTGATTCATGCGGGGCATCGGTATAGACCCCTTCTGTTCGTTCCTTTTCATGACGGATAGACAGAAGAGTCCCTATGGCGCTGGCACTCATCATTCTGATACCGCTGATAGGGGCAAGCCTTCCGGCGCTTTGTCGTGGCAGCGCGCCCCGCCACCTGGCGCTGATGACGGCCCTTCCCGCCGCCACGAGCCTGGCCCTGCTGCTGGCCTGGCTGCCGCAGGTGATGAACGGAGAGGTCATCGTCCGGCAGTTGACCTGGCTCCCGTCCCTGGGGCTGAACGTCGCCCTGCGTCTCGATGGAGTGGGCCTGCTGTTCGCCCTGCTGATCACCGGCATCGGCTGCCTGATCATCCTGTATGCGCGTTACTATTTCGAAGGCAGCGCCTCCGCCGCCCGCTTCCATAGTCTGGTGTTGATGTTCATGGCCGCGATGCTGGGCATCGTGCTGGCGGAGAACCTGCTGTTCATGCTGGTCTTCTGGGAGCTGACGAGCCTGGTATCCTTCCTGCTGATCGGCTTCAATGCCGACAGCCAGGCGGCCAGGCGGGGTGCCCGGATGTCACTGGTGATCACCAGCGGCGGCGGGCTGGTGCTGCTGGCCGGCATCGTCCTGCTGGGACAGGTGGTGGGCAGCTATCAGCTGAGCGAGGTCCTGCAGGCCGGCGACAGGCTGCGCGCGCACGAGCACTACGGCCTGATCCTCAACCTGATCCTGCTCGGCGCCTTCACCAAGTCGGCACAGTTTCCCTTCCATCTGTGGCTGCCGCATGCCATGGCGGCTCCCACCCCGGTGTCCGCCTACCTGCACAGCGCCACCATGGTCAAGGCCGGACTCTTCCTGCTCGTCCGCCTCCATCCGGCGCTGGCGGAATCCGAGCTGTGGTTCCACCTGGTCACCGTCACCGGCATGCTGACCCTGATGGTCGGGGCCTTCGTGGCCATGTTCATGCACGACATGAAGGGGCTGCTGGCCTACTCCACCGTCTCCCACCTGGGCCTGATCATGTTGCTGCTCGGCCTGGGCACGCCCCTGTCGCTGGCGGCGGCGCTGTTCCACCTGGTGTGTCATGCCCTGTTCAAGGCACCGCTGTTCATGATGGCCGGCTACGTGGATCACGCCACCGGCACCCGCGACATGCGGCGTATCAACGGCATGTGGCGATTCATGCCCACCCTGATGGCGCTGTCCGCGATACCGGCCGCGGCCATGGCCGGGCTGCCGCTGATGAGCGGCTACCTGAGCAAGAAGCTGCTGTTCAGCGAGAGCCTGCTGGTGACGACGCCCGGCTGGGCGGTCGCCGTGATCCCCGTCTGGGTGACGCTCGCCGGGCTGTTCTCCATGGCCTACTCCATCCGCATCTTCCACAACGTCTACTTCAACGGCAGGCCCGTCGACCTGCCCACCTGGCCGCCGCGGGAGCCGCGCCTGGCCGCCCTGACGCCGATCGCGCTGCTCGCCCTGGCCTCGCTGTACGTCGGCCTGGCGCCGGCGGGCATCTACCGGGAGCTGGTTCACCCCGCGGTCATGGCGTCACGGCAGGCCGCCATGCCCGCCGTCGATTTCAACGCGCTCGGCGGCGCCCTGCCCATGGCCATGAGCCTGACGGCGATGACAGGCGGGGCGCTGTTCTACCTGATCCGTGACCCCCTGTTCCGCCTGCACGCCCGTCTGCCGGAGGTCGACGCCAAGGAGATCTTCGACTGGATCATGCGCTGGTCCATCGCGCTCTCGCAACGGCGCGTCTACCAGCTGGAAAACGGCTCCCTGCAGCGCTACCTGACGTTCATCATGATCACCGTCATCGTCCTGGTCGGCTGGGACCTGCTGGCGGTGCCGACATGGCACGGCGGCGTGCCCATGACGCCGCTCGACCCGCTGACCGCTGTGGCGGCTGCCCTGCTCTGCCTGGCGGCGACCGGTGTCGCGGTGTTCCACCACCACCGGCTGCCGGCCCTGCTGCTGCTGGGGGTGACCGGCCTGTTCGTCACCGTCGCCTTCGCCCGCTTCTCGGCCCCGGACCTCGCCTTGACCCAGTTGATGGTGGAGGTGATGGCCGTGGTCATCATGATGCTGGCGCTCTCCTTCCTGCCCCAGCAATCGCCGAAGGAATCCTCACCCCTGAGGATGACCCGCGACCTGGCGATCGCCGGCCTGATGGGCGGCGGCGTCACGGCCTTCAGCTTCGCCATCCTGACACGCCCCCCGGACAGCATCTCCGCCTTCTTCCTGGCCAACAGCCTGCCCGGCGGTGGCGGCACCAACGTGGTCAACGTGATCCTGGTGGACTTCCGCGGCTTCGATACGCTCGGCGAGATCACCGTGCTGGGCATCGCCGCGGTCGCGGTGTTCGCCTTCACCCGCGACCTGCACCTCAAGGAGCGGGTGGTCGACACCAACCCGAGACACTGGGTCGCCGAACCCCATCCGATCATGCTCAGCACCGTGGCCAGGCTGGTGCTGCCGATCGCCCTGCTGGTCTCGGCCCATATCTTCCTGCGCGGTCACAACCTGCCCGGCGGCGGCTTCATCGCCGGCTTGATCACCGCCGTGGCGCTGACGCTGCAGTACATGTCGGGCGGGCTGGTCTGGGCCCAGGAGCGCATGCTGACCGCCTTTCGCCCCTTGATCGGCGCCGGCATCCTGATCGCCACCCTCACCGGCCTGGGCAGTTGGCCGTTCGGCTATCCCTTCCTGACCTCGGCCCACGACCACGTCCACTGGCCGCTGGTCGGCGAGCTCGAACTGGCCACCGCCATGCTCTTCGACCTGGGCGTCTACGCCACCGTGGTCGGGGCGACCCTGCTGATACTGGCCAACCTCGGCAAGCTGATGACGGTCGCCGGCCCCGGCAAGGAGATCGGCTGATGGAGCTGCTCTACGCGATCACGCTCGGCATCCTCACCACCTGCGGCGTCTACCTGCTGCTCCGCGCCCGCACCTTCACGGTCATCCTGGGGCTGACCCTGCTCTCCCACGCCGTGAACCTCTACCTGTTTGCCTCGGGACGCCTGGCCACCGGCGCCCCGGCCATCATCGGCCTCACCGAGCACCCGGCGGATCCGCTGCCCCAGGCGCTGGTCCTCACGGCGATCGTGATCGGCTTCGCGATGACGGCCTTCGTGGTGGTGCTGGCCCTCAAGGCGGCGGTCGAGCTGCGCAACGACCACGTGGACGGGGAAGACCCCGACGAGGACCGGTCATGAGCCATGCGTTGATTCTGCCGATCCTCCTGCCCCTGCTGACCGGCGCCGGCCTGCTGCTGCTCTACCGGACCCCGACCGGGCTGCAGCGCCTGGTCGGCATCGCCAGCACCGCCGGCCTGACGCTGCTTGGCCTGTGGGGCCTGCACGCCGCCGGAACGGGCGACCATCACCTCTACCATGTGGGCGACTGGCCGGCCCCCTTCGGCATCGTGCTGATCCTCGACCGGCTCGCCGCCATCATGCTGACGCTGACCGCCGTCCTCGGGCTGTGCTGCCTCCTCTATGCCAGTCGCGGCATCGACCGCGGCGGTGCCCATTTCCACGCCCTGTTCCAGTTCCAGCTGGCCGGCCTCAATGGCGCCTTCCTGACCGGCGATCTGTTCAACCTGTTCGTGTTCTTCGAAATCCTGCTGATCGCCTCCTACGCGCTGCTGCTGCACGGCGGCGGCAGGGCGCGCAGCCGCGCCGGGCTGCACTACGTGATCATCAACCTGGTGGGCTCCGCCCTGTTCCTGATCGCGCTGGGCACCCTCTACGGCCTGACCGGCACCCTCAACATGGCGGACCTGGCGCTGAGGGTCGCGGCCGCGCCGTCGGCGGATGCGCCGCTGCTCTCCGCCGCCAGCATGGTGCTGCTGGTGGTGTTCGGCATCAAGGCCGCCATCCTGCCGCTGCTGTTCTGGCTGCCGCGCGCCTACTCGGCCTCCAGCGCCCCGGTCGCGGCGCTCTTCGCCATCATGACCAAGGTCGGCGTCTACGCCATCCTGCGCGTCTTCCTGCTGGTCTTCGGGTTGGGGGAGAACCCGGTCAATGCCACCGCCTGGGAGTGGCTGTGGCCGCTGGCGCTGCTCACCCTGGCGCTGGGCGGCATCGGCGTGCTGGGCTCGGACAGCCTGCGCACGCTGACGGCGTACCTGGTCATCCTGTCGGTGGGCACCCTGCTGGCGACCATCAGCTTCGTGACCCCGGCGACCCTCGGTGCCGCCCTGCTCTACCTGATCCACAGCACCAGCATGGCCGCCGTCTTCTTCCTGCTGGCGGATCTGCTGGGTCAGCAGCGCGAACGGGGATACGACCGCTTCTCCGTGGTCGCGCCGATGGGCCACCGCTGGCTGCTGGGCAGCGTCTTCTTCGTGGCCGCCATCGCCATGGTGGGCCTGCCCCCCTTCAGCGGCTTCGTCAGCAAGGTCTGGATCCTGCAGGCGACCACCTTCCAGCCCCGGGGGCTCTGGCTGTGGGGCGTGCTGCTGGCCGCGGCCCTGCTGACCCTCATCGCCGTCAGCCGCACCGGCAGCAGCTGGTTCTGGCGGCCAGGAAGCCTGGCCGAGCCGCGTACGCTGGACCGTGGCTGTCTCGCGCTGGTCTGCCTGATGGTCGCCCTCAACGGCGCCCTGGCGGCCATGGGCGAGCCGGTGATGCGCTATCTTGAGCTGACCGCCGAGCAGTTGCTGACACCGCACGCCTATATCGCCGCCATGCTGCCGGAGGGCATCCACCTGGACAGGGAGGTAGCACCGTGAGTCCTTTGCTCCGCTCGCGTCAGTTCTGGTTGCCGCATCCACTCTTCTCGCTGTTCCTGGCGCTGCTGTGGCTGCTGATGGTCAACCGGTTCAACGTGTCGCATATCTTGCTGGGCCTGGCCCTGGGGGTGGCGATTCCCTTCGTTACCCACGACTTCTGGCCCGAGCGGGCGAAGGTCAAGCACCCCCTGCCCCTGCTGCGCTATGCCGGGGTACTGCTGGTGGACATCCTGCGCTCCAACCTGGTGGTGGCGCTGCGTATCCTGCGACCGGCGCGCCATCTGCAGCCGGGCTTCTTCGTCTACCCCGTGGAGCTTGACGACGACTTCGCCATCACCATCCTGGCCAGCACGATATCGCTGACGCCGGGCACGGTATCGATCCACTACGATGCCAAGGCCAACACCCTGCTGGTCCACGCCCTGCACCTGGAAGACGAGGCCGACGCCATCGCCGGGATCAAGCAACGCTACGAACAGCCATTGAGGGAGATCTTCCGATGATTGCCGTCGTCATACCGATCGCCCTGACGCTCTTCGCCGCGGCCGCACTGCTCAACCTCTATCGCCTGGCCATCGGGCCGGATATCGTCGATCGGATCCTGGCGCTGGACACCCTGATGATCAACGGCATCGCCCTGATCGTGCTGTCGGACATCTGGATGGGGCTGGGCGTGCTGTTCGAACTGGCCCTGCTCATCGCCCTGATGGGCTTCGTCGGCACCGTGGCCATGAGCAAGTACCTGCTGCGGGGGGACGTCATCGAATGACCAGCATCGACATGCCGTGGTTCATGCAGCTCGTGGTCGCCGGCTTCCTGCTGTTCGGGGCCATCGTGGCGCTGATCGGTTCCTGGGGCCTGGCCAAGCTGCCCGACTTCTACATGCGCCTGCACGGGCCGACCAAGGCCAGCACGCTGGGCGTCGGCTGCACGCTGATCGGCTCGCTGCTGTTCTTCAGCCACCAGCAGGAGGGCGTCTCCGTCCAGGAGGCCCTGGTGACGATCTTCCTGTTCGCCACCGCCCCGGTCAGCGCCCATATGATGGCCAAGGCGGCCCTGCGCCGACGCCTCAAGGGCGTGCCACGAACGCGCAACATGCCCGAACGGTAGGGGACGAACGCCGTGACTCGAAGCGAGCGGCACCGGGGACAGCCCCTGGCGAGGCGCCTGTCCGCGATCGCCCTGGACCCGCGCCCGCGCGGGTCCATCCACGGCACAAAGCCTGCTAGGGTAAGCGGTGGCTTCATGGTTCACATCGACTGGAGAACAGGATGCCCCGCTTCCCCGACTACCTGACCGGCGACGGTCCCACCAACCCCTTCCCCGGCGTGCGCGTGCTGGAGCGCCGGCTGGGCCGCGAGATCCCCCATCAGCTGGGCTCCAACGAGGGGCTGGACATGCCCCATCGCGCCCTGCGCGACCACTTCGGCGATGCCATGGCCGCCCATGTCTACAGCTACGGGGACGCCGAGGCGCTGGGCATCCGCCGGCGTATCGCCGAGCAGCAGGGCATCCCCATCGAGGCCATGCTGGTGGACGCCGGCGCCGACAGCCTGATCGCCCTGGCGCTGCGTGCCCTGGTCGAGCCGGGCGACACCCTGGTCGGCACCGCCGGCACCTACCCCACCTTCGGCTACTTCGCCCGCGGCCAGGGGTGCCGGCTGCTGGAGGTTCCCTACGACGAGGGGCCGAGCCGCCTGGCTCCCGACCTGGAGGCGCTGGCCGCCACCGCCCGGGACGAAGGCGCGCGGCTGGTCTATCTGGCCAACCCCGATAACCCCGGTGGCCACCTGCACACCGACGCGGACGTGCAGGCCCTGCGCCGGGAGCTACCGGACGACTGCTGGCTGCTGCTCGACGAGGCCTATCACGACTTCCGCGACGATGCCGATGGCGAGTTCGGGCGGCGGATACTGCCCGGGGTGGTACGCCTGCGCACCCTCTCCAAGGCCCATGGCCTGGCGGGGCTCAGGGTCGGCTACGCGATCGCCGAGCCGGAAACGCTGGCGGTGATGATGAAGGTGCGGATCCACTACGCGGTCTCGACCTTGACCCAGGCCGCCGCCGAGGTGGTGCTGGACCACCCCGACGAGGTCCGCGCCCACGTGGCGGCGGTGCGCGAGCGCCGCGAACGCCTGGCTGCCCATCTGCGCGAGCTGGGCGCCGACGTGCTGCCCAGCGCCACCAACTTCGTCGGCCTGCGCCTGCCCGGCGCCGAGCTGGCCGGCCGGGTGCACCAGGCCCTGCTCGACGACGGCAAGCTGATCGCGCGGCCCGCCGACCCGGCGCTGGGTCACGTGCTGCGCATCACCGCCGTGGAGGATGCCCTGGTGCCGGGCCGGCTGGCGATCCTGGAGCGGGCCCTGAAGGAGGGGTGAGGCTCAGCAGCGGCCCTGCATCCGCAGCCCAGGCGGGCAGAACCCGCCGCGGCGATGATCGCGACGATCATGATAGTGCCGCCGCTCGTGGCGGTGGCGATGACGGTAGTGGCGATCGTCGCCGCGATAGTGGCGATGCCGGTCGTAACCATCGACCTCCAGCAACGGACGGGTCTCCAGTCGCGCCGGAGTATAGCTGCAGCCGGCCAGGGTCAAGGTCGTGGCCACCAGGACCATCATCAGCAGTCGCACGGGAGTCCTCATGGAGATGTCCTCGCAAGGCATTCGGTGTATGAGCCCCCTTCGTCCCCGGTTCGTCTCGCCTCCTGAAGGCCTCTGCGGGCGGGCGGATCGAACAGCGTTCTATAAGTAAATCACCCGCCCCGCTCGCCGGCCAGTTACCAGCAAGGAAAGACGGTGCAATCTCGCGACGCACAGCGTCGTGTCTCAGCAACGTCCCTTCTTGGCTTGCCCGGGGGGACAGAAACCGCCACGGCGCGCCGGCGGGCCACCGCGGTCGTCGTCGATGACGATCAGCGGCTCGGAACTGATACGCGCGGGGGTATAGCTGCAGCCGGCCATGACCAGGGTGGCCGCGACCAGGGCGATGGGAAACAGCAGGCGTCGATTCATGGGATCCTCCGGGGGCACTCGGGTTTCAGAACACTGTGCGCATTCTAGCGAACTGGCCGGGCGCCACCCATGTGGCAGGTCGACGACACCGGCGTATCCATGTTGCGACAGTAGCCAGGCTCGGGCATGTCGCACCACCGTCGACTGCCGATCCTCTCCGCCGCGCTGAAGCCGCTCCTCACGCCCCCGTTTCCTGACCGTCCGCGTCCGGCCCCGTCGGGGTGGTGAAATCGACCTCGTTGATGTTCTCCCCCAGGAAGTCCAGCAGTGCCCGGACCGCCGGCAACACGCCGCGCCGCGAGGGGAAGACGGCATGCAGGATGCCGCCCCGCGGTTCCCAGCCGGGCAGCACGTCGACGAGGCGCCCCGCCTGCAGGTCCTGGCCCGCCACCAGCAGCGCCAGCTTGACCACACCGAGGCCCGCCAGGGCGGCCTGGTGCAGGGTTTCGGCATTGTCGGTGACCAACCGCGGGCGATGGCGGAGCTGGGCGGTCGCGCCATCCGGCCCGTCCAGCGCCCAGAGGTGCTGCCGGTCGACCTGCTCGAAGTCCAGGCTCGGTAGCCCCGCCAGTTCCCCGGGCACGCTCGGCCGCATTCGCTCCTCGAACAGCCCGGGCGATGCCATCAGCCGCTGGGGGCTCCTCGACAGCACCTTCATGGCCAGGTCGCTGTCCTCCAGCGGCGGGAAGCGTACCCGGATGGCCATGTCGAAGCCCTCCCGCACCACGTCCACCCGGCGACTGGTCGCCTCCACCTGGACCTCCACATCGGGGCACTGCGCCATGAACCGCACCAGCAGCGGCGTGATCAGGTAGTGCAGCAGGCTGGGCGGGCAGCTCAGCCGCACCGTGCCTCGCGGCTTGGCCAGGTTGCGCTCGATCAGTTCATCGGCCGCCTCCGCCTCCACCAGCATGGCCACGCAGTGGCGATGATAGGCCCGGCCCAGTTCGGTGACCGAGAGGTGGCGCGTCGAGCGGTTGAGCAATCGTACCCCCAGGCGCGCCTCCAGTTGGGCGATACGCCGACTCAGCTTCGACTTGGGCAGGCCCAGGGCCCGGCCGGCCGGGGCGAAGCCACCGTGTTCCACCACCTGGGCGAAGTAGTAGAGGTCGTTGAGATCCTGCATGGACTGCCCACCCAATCGTCCTGAAAATGGAACGATGAGTGTGAATCATAGCCTCTACCGCTGCCAACGTTCCCAATTTAAGCTTCGTCTGAAAAGTCGGCGAGCGATGGCCAGACAAGGCAAAAATTGGCGAAAAGACGGAGTTTACGAGCTGTAAATGAGTACTTTGAGCCGATTTTTAACGTCGTATGGACGAGCGCAGGCAGTTTTCAGACAAAGCGTAGGCTTTCCGCATCGGGCCAACACCCCCACTCGAACAGGAGCCACACCATGAAGAAGATTCTCGGCATCTACGGTGCCCCCCGCGGCCACTGGGTCGGCGACGGCTTCCCCGTCCGCTCGCTGTTCTCCTATGACCGCCTGGGCGCCGACCACCTGAGCCCCTTCCTGCTGCTCGACCATGCCGGCCCCCAGGACTTCACGCCGGCGAGCCGGCCCCGCGGCGTGGGGGCGCACCCCCATCGCGGCTTCGAGACCGTGACCCTGGTCTACCGCGGCGAGCTCGAGCATCGCGACTCCAGCGGCGGCGGCGGGCGCATCGGCGAGGGCGACGTCCAGTGGATGACCGCTGGGGCGGGCATCGTCCACGAGGAGTTTCACTCCCCGGCCTTCACCGAGCGAGGCGGCTCCCTGGAGATGGTGCAGCTATGGGTCAACCTGCCGGCCGAACACAAGTCGGCGCCCGCGGCCTACCAGACCCTGCTCGACGCCGAGATCCCACGAGTCTCGCTGCCGGGACGGGCCGGCGAGCTGCGCGTGATCGCCGGCGAGTATCGGGGCCATCGAGGGCCAGCCCATACCTTCACGCCGATCGACGTCTGGGACCTGCGCCTGCAGGCAGGCGGCGAGGTCTCGCTGGCGGTGCCCGAGGGGCATACCAGCCTGCTGGTGGTACTCGAGGGCACCGTGCAGGTCAACGGCGACGCCGTGGTACGGGACGAGGCGGTGGTGGCCTTCGAGCGTCGGGGCGATGCGCTGCGCCTGGAGGCCAACAACGACGCCAGGCTGCTGCTGCTCGGCGGCGAGCCCCTCGACGAGCCGGTGGTGGGCCATGGCCCCTTCGTCATGAACAGCGAGGAGGAGATCCACCAGGCCTTCGCCGACTTCCAGCAAGGCAAGTTCGGCACCCTGCATGGCTAGCGGCATGGCCGCGGCCACCCGCGCCCGGCAACCGCGCCGGGCGCTTCATCCGAGAAAGCGAAGGAGAGACGAGATGTCCTACACCTACCACCGCCTGAACAAGGACGATGTCGCCCTGCTGATGGTCGACCACCAGGCCGGGCTGCTCTCGCTGGTGCGCGACTTCAGCCCGGACGACTTCAAGAACAACGTCCTGGCCCTGGCCGACATCGCCAGGTTCTTCGAGATCCCGACCATCCTCACCACCAGCTTCGAGGATGGCCCCAACGGGCCCATGGTGCCGGAACTCAAGGCGACCTTCCCCGACGCCCCCTACTTCGCCCGCCCCGGTCAGATCAACGCCTGGGACAACGAGGAGTTCGTGGCGGCGGTCAAGGCCACCGGCAAGAAGCAGCTGCTGATCGCCGGCGTGGTCACCGAGGTGTGCGTGGCCTTCCCCACCCTCTCGGCCCTGGAGGAGGGCTTCGAGGTGTTCGTGGTCACCGACGCCTCCGGCACCTTCAATCCGACCACCCGCGACGCCGCCTGGGACCGCATGTCCCAGGCCGGGGCCCAGCTGATGACCTGGTTTGGGGTCGGTTGCGAGCTGCACCGCGACTGGCGCAACGACATCGAGGGCTTCGGCGGCCTGCTGGCCGGTCATCTGCCGGCCTATGCCAACCTGATGCAGAGCTACGAGCAGCAGAGCCTGGCGCACCAGCGCTGAGGTCCGGTCAGACACTGTCCATCGCAATGGGCCGCCCCACGGTGAGCGGCCCGGTCAGTGCATCCGGCAGCTCGCGGAAGGCGGCATCCGCCTCGACTCCCAGGCCGTCGAGGAGGCGGGTGAAGAAGGCCCGCGCCGCCACCACGGCGACGATATCGAAGATCTCGTCATCGCCGAGGCCGTGACCCCGAAGGGTAGCGATATCCTCGGCGCCGACCTCCGGCGCCCTCCGGGCCACCTTGGCGGCGAAGGCCATGATCGCCCGCTCCGCCTCGCTTAGGACACCCTCCTCGTCCGCCACCACCGCCAGGGTCGCGTCCATGCCCAGCAGCTGCGCCAGCGCCCGGGCATGGGCCAGCGCACAGTAGGTGTTGCCCAGGGCGCGGGCGGCGGCCAGGGTCACCAGCTCGAAGCGCCGCGGCGAGACATGCCGGCGGATGGTCGCCTGCAGGGCCGCCCAGCGCGACATCACCTCCGGGCGGTGACCGAACGCCCGGGCGTAGTTGGGCAGATAGCCGAAATGGGCCTCCTGGCGCCGGTACATCGCCGCGACGTCTCCCTCGGCGCGCTCGGGGGCGAGGGTCTCGAGATAACTCATGGTCGATACTCCTGATGGTGAAGGGCCGCCGCTCAGGCGGTGGCGGGACGGGGATGCAGCCAGGCCGGCAACAGGCGTTCCGGTTCCACCTCGGCCTCGGCGTCGTAGGCGACACCGCAGGCGGTGAGCCGCTCGCCCAGGCTGCCGTCCCGCCAGGCCGCGAACAGCTCACCGCAGCCGCCCAGCGGCTCGCCGCCGATGAAGACCTGCGGGATGGTCACCGATCCGGTTCGCCGGGCCAGCACCGGGCGCAACCGCCCCCCCAAGTCGTCATGCTGGCAGGCCGGCCCATCGAGTTCGACGCTCAGGTAGGGGATGCCGAGCCGGTCGAAGAGCTTACGTGCCGCCCAGCAGAACTCGCACCAGGCCAGGGCAAACATCACTACCCGTGCCCGAGCCAGGGCGTCGCCGACGAAGCGTTCGGCCTCGGCATCCAGGGTCGCCACTGGCTCGGCCACCGGCGCCGGTACCGGCACGGCCGCGGGGCGATCGAAGCGATAGCCCGGCGTGGAGCGCGACAGGGCCAGCTCCTCCGCGTTCATCTCGTCGTCGATGCCCGCGAACAGCGGCGTGGTCTGGTAGCGTTCGCCGGTGTCGGGCAGCATGCAGACGATATGGCTGCCGGGAGGCGCGCGACGCGCCACCGCCAGGGCCGCGGCCAGGGTGGCACCGCCGGAGATGCCGGCGAAGATGCCCTCCCGGCGCGCCAGAGCGCGGGTCAGACGCAGCGCCTGCTCGCCGGCCACCGGCACCACCTCATCCACCAGGCCGTCGGCCACCGCCTGCTGGGTGAGCGGGGAGATGAAATCGGGACTCCAGCCCTGCATCAGGTGAGGACGGAAGCGCGGATGGCTCGCCCCCGGCGGCTGGGCCTCGCCGCTGCCCAGCAAGGGGGCATTGTCCGGCTCGGCGACCACCACCCGGGTGTGCGAATCGGCCGCCTTCAGCACCCGGGCCACGCCCTTGAGGGTCCCGCCGGTGCCGAAGCCGGTCACCCAGGCGTAAATCGGCACGCCGCAGAAGTCGTCGAGGATCTCCCGGGCCGTGGTGCGGCTGTGCACCTCGGCATTGGCCTCGTTCTCGAACTGGCGACACAGGAAGTAGCCATGGGCGTGAGCCAGCTCGATCGCCTTGGCCAGCATGCCGCTGCCCTTCTCGGACGCCGGGGTCAGCACCACCCGCGCGCCCAGGAAGCGCAGCAGCCGGCGCCGCTCCAGGCTGAAGCTCTCGGCCATGGTCACCACCAGCGGATAGCCCTTGCGGGCGCACACCATGGCCAGGCCGATGCCGGTATTGCCGCTGGTGGCCTCGATCACCGTCTGGCCGGGGCGCAGCGCCCCGCTGCGCTCGGCGGCCTCGATCACCGCCAGCGCCATGCGGTCCTTCACCGAGCCCATGGGGTTGAAGGCCTCCACCTTCACGTGCAGGTTGACGTCCGGCGGCGCGAGCCGGGCGAGGCGCACCAGCGGGGTGCGGCCGATGGTCTCCAGGATGCTGGCATAACGGGTCATGAGGTGTCTCCTCGGTTCGGGGCCTGTTCGCAGCGTGGCGCCACGTCGAGGAAGCGGGCGTGGAAACCAGCGTGGTTTTTCACCCCCCGGGCGTGAGAATCGACGCCGGGGCCACCGACCCGGCGGGCTATACTGCAAGGGGTCCCCACCAGGGGCATACGAAGATGGCGCTGACCCTCAATCTGCTCGGCGAGCTCGAAGTGATTCGGGACGGCCAGCCCGTGGTGCTGCCGCCCTCCAGGAAGACCCGCGCCCTGCTCGCCTATCTCGCCCTGCATCCGCGCGCCCTGAGCCGCGAACACCTCTGCGACCTGCTCTGGGAACTGCCCGACGACCCGCGCGGTTCGCTGCGCTGGAGCCTCTCCAAGCTGCGCCGCCTGGTGGATACGCCGGGCCGAACGCGCCTGCGGGCCGACCGCGCCGGCGTCGCCCTGGATACCTCCGATATGGATATCGATGTCAGCGACCTGCACGGGTTGCTGGCGGCGGGGCTGCAGCGGGCGGATACCCGGGACCTGGAGGCCGCCGCCCAGCGCTATCGCGGCCCCTTCCTGGAAGGCCTGGAGCTCGACGCCTTCCACGACTTCCATGCCTGGTGCCTGGCCGAGCGCGAGTCGGCCATGCGCGCCCAAACGGCACTGCTCGCGGCCCTGGTCGAGCGCCTGCTGGCGACCCCCGAACGCGCCCTGCCCCATGCCCACGCCTGGGTGCGCCTCGCCCCCTTCGACGAGGCCGCGCGGGCACACCTGGTGCGGCTGCTGCTGGCCCTGCACCGTCCCCGGGAGGCCGAGCAGCAGCTGCAGCTGGGCATGCGCCTGCTCCGCGAGGCGGGCCTGTCGGCCGGCGGCGAGCTGCTACGCGCCTGGCGCGCGCCCCGGGCCGCCCCGCCCGGCGGCGAGCCCGAGGCCCCGGCGGCCCCCCTGGGTCCCGTGACCGAGCCCCCCGACGACGCGACCCTGGAGGTGCTGCGCTGGGCGGCCCTGCTCGCCCCCGGCCTCGACCCGGCGACCCTGGGTCGGGTCTCGGGGCTCGACACCAACCGCATCGGCGCCGCCCTGGAGGCGGCCGAGCGCCGCCAGTGGCTGGTCACCGGCGACGAGGGGCCGCGCTTCCCCCGCCAAGAACTGGTCGATGCCTTCTACGCCGGCATCTCCCCCACCCGGCGCCAGGCGATGCACCGGCGCATCGCCGAGTGGCTGGCCGAGGCGCCCCTCTACGACCTGGAGCATGCCGCCGATCTGGCCCACCACGCCCAGGCCAGCGGCGACCCCGAGCTGGCCGCCCGGGCGATGATCACCGCCGGGCGGCTCTGCCTGCGCATCTTCGCCAACGACGAGGCCCAGCGCTTCGCCCAGCGCGGCCTGGCCATGGCCGAGCGCCTCGCCGGCACCCGGGGCGTCTGCCTGGCCCTGGAACTCCACGACATCCTCTACAGCGCGGCGCCCCTGGCGGACTGGGAGGCCGGCGCCGGCGAGGTGGTGGCCCTGGCCGAGCAGGCCCTGGAACACGGCGCCCTGGCCCATGCCCGGCTCGGCTACCAGTTGGCCAGCCATATCTGCTGGGCCCACGGCCAGTGGTCGGGGGCCCACGAGGAGGCCCTGCAGGCCGAGCGCGTGACCCGCTGCGCCGACGACCGCGAGCAGGTCATCGCCATGGCCGAGACGGCCCGCTGCCTGGCCATGCTGGAGCGCGACCTGGACCAGGCCGCCGAGATGCTGGCCCAGGCCCGCGACCTGGCCAACCAACGCCACCTCAGCCACCCGGCCCTTCCCCTGGCCCAGGGCCTGCTCTGCCTCCACGCCGACCGCTTCGACGAGGCGGAAAGGCACTTCCAGGACGCCCGCACCCTGTGCAAGGCCAGCGGCGACCGGCTGGGGGAGTTCCAGGCCCAGGAGTCGCTGCTGCTGATCGACCTGGAGCGCGACGACTATCCCCAGGCCCGGGAACGCTGCCGGGCACTCCTGGCCCTCGGCGAGCGCCTGCGCGACGGCAGCGAGGCCCCCTTCGCCGCCGCCGCCGAGGCGCTGTGCCACTACGCCCTGGAGGACGACGCCGGCCCCTTCGACGTCGCCCTGGTGACCCTGCGCCACGCCGACGCTCGCCACCGCCTGGCGCTGCTGCTGCTCCAGGCGGCGCGCCTCGACCTGGAGCGCGGGCGGATCGAGGCCGTCCGCGCCCGCGCCGTCGAGGCCCTGGAGCACGCCCGGGTGCTGGAGCGCCATAGCGAACAGCTGCTGGCCCTGACGCTGCTGGCCGAGGCCGCACGCCGCGGCGGCGACGCGGACGCCCGGCACCGCCATGCCGAGGCCGCCGCCGCGCTGCTGCCGGGACCGGTGGCCGGCTGGGCGAGGCGCCGCCACCGGGCCCTGGCGGCCGCCCCGGAGGACACGGGATGATCGATCTCTTCCTGGAGCGACGCTTCGCCCGCCCCCTCGAACCGGCGCTGGTGACGTCGCTGACCCTCGCCGCCCAGGACTGCTTCGACCGGCACCGGGTCGCCTGGCAGGAGAGCCTGCTGGCCCGGGACGGCCAGCGCCTGCTCTGCCACTTCCAGTCCCCGGACCTGGAATCGGCGCGCCTCGGCCTGCGCCAGGCCGGGGCAGACATCCGTACCCTGTGGGCCGGCAGCGTCCATACGGCCCCGCTGCCGCATGAGGCGCCCCCGGCCGAGCCCAACGTGGTGGTGGAGCGCCGCTTCGCCGCCCCGGTCAGCCTGGCGGCGATCCAGGCCCTGGAGGATGCCGGCGCCGCCTGCCTGCACAACCACCGGGTGCGTTTCCTGTGCACCTTCTTCGCCGCGGACCGCCGGCGCATGCACTGCCTCTACCGGGCACCGGATGCCGAGTCGGTGCGCCTGGCCCAGCGCCAGGCCGGCATGCCGGTGACGCGTATCTGGGCCTGCCGGCGCATCCTGCCACCCGCTTCCACGCCCGCGGCGTGAAATACCACGTCCTCTCCCACGCTGGGTCCCACGCGGCGGGCCCAGTCTCGTCCTTGACCGCTGAGGTCACCCACGACGAATCCCGACAACGAGGCGAGGAGAGATCCCATGCACACCGCCACTGCCACCATCGACAACGGCGTCAACGTCACCGCCCTTCTCGACGCCCGCGAGGCCCTGGCCCAGGCCCCCGAGGCCGCCCGCTTCACCTGGCGCGCCCACTGCGACTGGGTCAGCGGCACCCACAGCCACATCGCCGTGGAGGACTTCCACGGCCTCGGCGAGACCCAGCACCACAAGTCAGGCGTCACCTTCGACGTGGACCACCCCGAGGTGTTCGCCGCCGAGGATCACGGCCCCACCCCGGTGGAATACGTGCTGGTCGGCCTGGCCGGCTGCCTCACCGCCGGCATCGCCGCCGTGGCCCAGAACCGCGGCATCCAGCTGCGCTCGGTCAGGGCCAGGGTAGAGGGCAGCATGGACATCCAGGGGATCCTGGGCATGGACCCCGAGGTGCGCAACGGCTTCGACGACGTCCGCGTGGTCTACGAGATCGACGCCGACGCCAGCCGCGCGGAGATCGAGGCGCTGGTCGCCCAGTCCCAGAAGCGTTCGGCGGTCTACGACCTGCTCACCAATCCCACCCAGGTCCGAGTGGAGGTGGCATGATCCCCGCGGCCTCGCGCCCGCCGCGTCGCCCGGCCCGCGCCGTGACCGTCGTGGTCATCGGCGCGGGGTACGCCGGGCTCGCCATGGGCCACCATCTGGCGCGGCGCGGTATCGACCATGTGCTCCTCGAGCGCGGCGAGGTGGCCAACGCCTGGCGCCACCAGCGCTGGGACTCGCTGCACCTGCTCACCCCCAACTGGGAGTGCCGGCTGCCCGGGCGGGCCTACGCGGGCCCGGACCCCGACGGCTACATGGGCATGCCGGAGCTCATCGCCTTCCTGGACGACTACGCCCGGCGTCTGGCCTCGCCAATCCACACCGGCACCCGGGTGACGGCGGTGCGGGCCGACGAAGACGGCTACCGGGTGGAGACCGACCGCGGGATGTGGCACTGCCGGGCAGTGGTGATCGCCACCGGCGCCTGCCAGGTGCCGGTGGTGCCCGCTCTGGCCGAGGCCCTCCCGCCCTGGATCACCAGCCTGACGCCGCTGGCCTATCGCCGTCCGGACCGGCTCCCGCCGGGCGGGGTGCTGGTGGTGGGCGCCTCGGCCAGCGGCGTGCAGCTGGCCGACGAGCTCCGGCGCAGCGGCCGGCCGGTGACCCTGGCGGTGGGCGAGCACCTGCGCCTGCCCCGCCGCTACCGCGGCCGCGACATCGAATGGTGGCTGGATGCCGCCGGCCTGCTCGACCAGCGCTTCGACGAGGTGGAGGACATCGCCCGGGCGCGACGCCTGCCCTCGCCCCAGCTGGTGGGCGGCCCCACGCCCCGCGACCTGGACCTCAACACCCTGAGCACGAAGGGCGTGCGCCTGGCGGGACGCCTGGCGGGCCTGGCCGGCACCCGGCTGCAGTTCGCCGGCTCATTGGCGATGCACTGCACCTCGGCGGACCTCAAGCTGGGCCGGCTGCTCGACAACCTCGACGCCTGGGCGCTGGCCCACGGCTGGCACGACGCCCTGCCCGCCCCCGAGCGCCCGCCACCCACGCGGCTGCCCTCGCGGCCCTGCCTGGGCCTCGACCTGGCCGACGGCGAGATCCAGACGGTGCTCTGGGCCACCGGCTTCCGGCCCGACTTCTCCTGGCTGCGGGTGCCGGTGTTCGATGCCAGGGGCCGCCTGCGTCACCATGGCGGCGTGGTGGCGGCCCCGGGGCTCTACGTCATGGGCCTGCCGTTCCTGCGCCGGCGCAAGTCGGGCAGTCTCTACGGCGCCGCCGACGACGCCCGCGAGCTCGGCGACCACCTGGCCGCCTGGCTGGCCCGGGGCCACCGCCATGGCCCGATGCCCCGGGGATTGCCCACCGGGATCACCGCCTGACTCTCACCCTCTTACGCGCCGGTCCGTTCGGCCGGCGCGTCCCTGGCCTTCCCCAGCACGACGGCGGCGTCCGGCCACTATACTGGCTGGGCGAGGAGCCATCGGGCCCTCGGGGAGTCGCGCCAGGGCGGCGGCCTTCCCCCATCCCTGCAGGGATTGCCGGTTGTCGAGCGACGAGGCAGACCATGTTGGACATTCGCCTGCTGGGCGAACAGCGAGTCGTGGATGCCGGAACGCCGATCGACGCGCTGCGCTCGCCACGGCTACAGGCCCTGCTGGCCTACCTGGTGATCCATGCCGGGACACCGCAGGGCCGCCAGCATCTGGCCGCTGTCTTCTGGCCCGACTCCAGCGAGGCCCAGGCACGCACCAACCTGCGCCGCGAACTGCACCAGCTGCGCGCCGCCCTGCCGGATGCCGGGCGCTGCCTCGCCGTGGAGGCCCACAGCCTCTGCTGGCGCGAGGATGCCCCCTGCCACCTCGACCTGCTCGCCTTCCGCCGGACCGCCGCCGAGGCCGAAGCCGCGACGGACGACGACGCCTTCCTGACCGCCGCACGCCAGGCACTGGATGCCTATGGCGGCGACCTGTTGCCCGGCCTCTACGACGACTGGGTACTCGAGGAACGCGAACGCCTGCGCCAGCGCTGCATCGCCCTGCTCGACCGCCTGGCCGCCACCCTGGCCGGACAGGGCCGGCTGCCGGCGGCGCTGGAGCCTGCCCGGCGCCGAGTGGAACTCGAGCCCCTCGAGGAGTCCGGCTATCGGGCCCTGATGCGGCTGCAGGCACTCGCCGGCGACCGGGCCATGGCGCTGCGCACCGGTCAGCGCTGCGCCACCCTCCTGGCACGCACCCTGGGCGTCGAGCCCTCCGCCGAGACCCTGGCCCTCTACGAGGAACTCTCCCACCCCGTCGAGCCGCGTCTGGCCGTGGCGCCGGCCCTGCGCCAGGCGCCGCCGCTGATCGGCCGCGACACCGAGCTGGACGTGCTCGAGTCCGCCTGGGCCCGGGTCGCCCAGGGGCCGCGCCTGATCGTGATCGCCGGCGAGGCCGGGGTGGGCAAGTCGCGCCTGGCCGCGGAGCTCGCCCACCCCATCCAGCAGCGTGGCGCGCCGGTGGCCCAGGCACGCTGCTTCTCCTCCCAGGCCCGTCTGGCGCTCGCCCCGGTGGTCGAATGGCTGCGCAGCGCGGCGTTGCGACCGGGCATCGACCAGCTGGCGCCGACCTGGCGCCAGGAGGTCGGCCGGCTGGTCCCCGAGCTGGGCACCGGCCCGGCCTCGGCCCCGGCACCCCTCGCCGATGCCTGGCAGCGCCGCCAGTTCTTCGAAGGGCTGGCGCGTGCGATCCTCGCCGCCGGACGGTCCACGCTGCTGGTGCTCGACGACCTGCAATGGTGCGACGGTGAGACCCTGGCCTGGCTCGAGGTGCTGCTCCACCTGGAACCGGCCGCGCCCCTGCTGCTGGTCGCCACCCTGCGCAGCGAGGAGTTCGACGACAACCTCGAGCTGGTGGCCTGCTGCCGACGCCTCCAGGCCCAGGGGCTGCTCCAGCGCCTGGAGCTCGCGCCCCTCGAGGCACGCCAGACCGCCGAGCTCGCCGCCACCCTGCACGAAGCCCCGCTCGACGCCTCGGAGGCGCGTCGATTGCAGGCACGCACCGGCGGCTTCCCCTTGTTCGTGGTCGAATCGCTGCGCGAAGGCGGGACACGACCGTCACGTATCGAGGCGATCCTGGACCAGCGGCTCGCGCGACTCGGTCCCGCCGCGGAAGAGTTGATCGGGCTGGCGGCCGCCCTGGGACGGGACTTCTCCCTCGACCTGCTGGCCACCGCCAGCGAGCTCGACGAGGCCAGCCTGCGAGGCGCCATCGACGAGCTGTGGCAACGACGGCTGCTGTGCGAACACGCCCCGTCCACCTATGACTTCGCCCACGACCTGCTCCGCGAGGCCGCCTATCGCCGGCTCACCCCGCCGCACCGCCGGCTGCTGCACCGCCGCCTGGCCATCGCCCTGGAACGCACCCTGAGTGACGAAGGCTCCACGCTGGCGGCCCAGGTCGCCGAACAGTTCGAGGCCGGGGGCCAGCCCGAGCGGGCGATCCACTATCACGCCCTCGCTGCCGAGGCCGCCACCGCGGTGTTCGCCCTCGCCGACGCCATCCGCCATTACGACCGGGCGCTCGCGCTGCTGGCCGAGCAGCCGCCCGGTGCGACGCGCGACCGGCGCGAGCTGGCCCTCTGCGAGGCACTGGTCTCGCCCCTTGCCGCCCTGCGCGGCTATGCGGCCCCGCCGGTCGGCGACACCATCGAGCGCAGCGTCGCATTGGGCGAACGCCTCGGCGAGACCACGGAAACCGCCCGCGGCCGGGCCGCCCTGTGCTGGCACCGCTTCGTTCAGGGGCGGATGCAGGAGGCCGCGGACCTGGCGCAGTGCCTGGCGGCTCCCCAGACCCGCGCCGGCTGGCGCCGCCAGGCGCTGTCGCTACCGCTGTTCGGCCTCGGCCGGCACCAGGAGGCACTGGATTGCCTCCAGGGTGACGAGCCGGAGGCGGAAGACGATGACCGCCACCTGTTCGGTTTCCACGCCACGGTGCTGGTGCGTGGCGCCGAGGCGCACCTGCACTGGCTGGTGGGGCAGGCCGACAAGGCGGCAGAGACGGCGACCTCCGCCCTGCGCCTGGCCGCCGCTTCCGGCCAGCCCTTCGAGGCGGCGATCGCCCACGGCTACGCGGCGATCACCTACCACCTGCTCGGCGATCGCGAACGCACCGACGAGCACGCCGCCACTCTGCGCCGCCACTGCACGCGCTACGGCTTCGCCTACTACGGCGAGTGGGGCCGGATCCTGGCCGGTCGCCTGACCGGCGGCGCGGCCGGCGAGGCCCTCATCCGCCAGGGCATCGAGCGACTGCACCAGCAACACGCCGGGGCGCGCATGCCGTTCTGGCTCGCCCTGCTCGCCGAGGTGCTGGTCGAGACCGACCGCCCCGACGAGGCGGGCCGGGTCCTCGGCGAGGCACGCGACTGGGCCGAGACCTACGGCGACTACTGGTGGCTTCCGGAACTCTGGCGCCTCGACGCCGCCTCCTGCCCGTCGGGCGAGGCCGAGGAGCGCCTCCGGCGAGCCCTGGCGATCGCCACCCAGCAGGGCGCCCTGGCGTTGCAGCTGCGGGCCGCCCTCGACCTGGCCCACCGCCACCTCACCGCGGGGCGCCACGAAGCAGCCCGCGACCTGCTCGGCCCCCTGCGCGGGCGAGCCGCCGACTGCAACCCCGCCGAACTGGCCGCCCTCGACGCCCTGCTCGAGCGTACCCGCGCCTGAAACACGCCACCCCCTCCCGCGAACGCCTCCCGAACGCTGAGCGAACGCCGCCTAGTCCATGCTCGAGTCTCCGGACGAACCCTCAGGAGGCATCCATGACCCGCAATGACAACATTCCAGAGTCCGCACTCGAGACGCTGCAGGGCGGCCTGCGTGGCAAGCTGAGCCGCCCCGGCCAGGAAGGCTACGAGACGGCCAGGGGCGTATGGAACGGCATGATCGACCGTCATCCCGGTGCCATCGCACGCTGCGCCGACGTCGCCGACGTGATGACGGCGGTACGCACGGCACACGAGCACCGCGTCCCCCTGGCCGTGCGCGGCGGCGGCCACAGCGCCAGCGGCCTGGCCCTGTGCGAGGACGGCCTGGTGATCGACCTGTCGGCCATGCGTGGCGTGCGCGTCGACCCGGTGGCCCGCACGGTCACCGCCGAGGCCGGCTGCACCCTGGGCGATGTCGATCACGCCACCCACGCCTTCGGCCTCGCGACCCCCTTCGGCATCATCTCCACGAGCGGCATCGGCGGTCTCACCCTGGGGGGCGGCAGCGGCTACCTCTCCCGCCACTACGGCCTGTCGATCGACAACCTGCTGGCCGCCGACGTGGTGCTGGCCGACGGCAGCTTCGTGACCGCCAGCGCCGAGTCGCATCCCGACCTCTTCTGGGCGCTGCGCGGCGGCGGCGGCAACTTCGGGGTGGTCACCGCCTTCCAGTTCCGCTGCCATCCGGTACGCAACGTCATGGCCGGCCCGGTCCTCTATGACGTGGCCGACACCGCCGAGGTGCTGCGCTGGTACCGCGACTTCCTGCCCTCGGCGCCCGAGGAGCTGTATGGCTTCTTCATGGTCGGCACCGTACCGCCGGCCCCACCCTTCCCGGAGGCCCTGCACGGCCGACACGTCTGCGGCATCGTCTGGGTCTACAGCGGCGAGCGCGACGCCGCCGATGCCGCCCTCGCCCCGGCCCGGCAGTTCGGCACACCGCTGCTCGACGGCATCCACGAGGTACCCTTCCCGGCCCTGCAGTCGGTCTTCGACCCGCTCTACCCGCCGGGACTGCACTCCTACTGGCGGGGCGACTTCTTCGCCGAGATTCCCGACGAAGCCATCGCCGTCCACGAGCGCTTCGCCGAGGTACCCACGCCGCTCTCCACCATGCACCTCTACCCCATCGACGGGGCCGCCCAGCGAGTGGGCCGGGACGCCACCGCCTTCCACTACCGCAACGCGACCTGGAACGCGGTCATCCTGGGCATCGATCCCGACCCGGCCAACGCCGACCGTATCCGCGACTGGGTGGTGCGCTACTGGGAGGCGCTGCACCCCAGCTCGGCGGGTGGGGCCTACGTGAACTTCATGATGGACGAGGGCCACGACCGGGTACGGGCGACCTATGGCGAGAACTACGACCGGCTGGCCCGCATCAAGGCGCGCTACGACCCGGACAACCTGTTCCGCCACAACCACAACATCCCGCCGGCCGATCCGGCGTGATTGCGGCGCAATCCCTTCCCTGCCCTGCCCCGATCTGCCCATCGGCGGGGCACATTGACGGCAGGGACCCGGAACGAGGCGGGAGGCGGGCAGTCTCAGGAACAGGTCCTCTCCCGCCTCACCCATCACCACGGTCTCATGGACAACACCCTCGAACGCAGCGTGCATCCCACCCATCACTGGCACCGCCTGGACGACGGCCGTGTGCAGTGCGACGTCTGCCCACGCGCCTGCAAGCTACGCGAGGGGCAGCGCGGGCTGTGCTTCGTGCGCGCCCGCCAGGGCGACCAAGTGGTGCTCACCAGCTACGGGCGCTCCAGCGGCTTCTGCCTCGACCCCATCGAGAAGAAGCCGCTCAACCACTTCCTGCCCGGCACCGCCGTGCTCTCCTTCGGCACCGCCGGCTGCAACCTGGCGTGCAAGTTCTGCCAGAACTGGGACATGAGCAAGTCCCGGGAGATGGACACCCTGGCCGACGCCGCCAGCCCCGAGACCCTGGCCGAGGCCGCCGCGGGCCTGGGCGCCCACAGCGTCGCCTACACCTACAACGACCCGGTGATCTTCCTGGAGTACGCCATGGACGTGGCCGACGCCTGCCGCGAACGCGGGGTGCGCTCGGTGGCGGTCACCGCCGGGTATGTCTGCGACGCCCCGCGCCGCGAGTTCTTCGCCCACATGGACGCCGCCAACGTCGACCTCAAGGCCTTCACCGAGGGCTTCTATCGCAAGATCTGCGGCGGCAGCCTGAGCCCGGTACTCGACACCCTGCTCTACCTGCGCCACGAGACCGACGTCTGGTTCGAGATCACCACCCTGCTGATCCCGGATCACAACGACTCGCCCCGGGAGATCGAGGCGCTGAGCCGCTGGGTAGTGGACCAGTTGGGCCCGGACGTGCCGCTGCACTTCACCGCCTTCCACCCCGACTGGAAGATGCGCGACACCCCACCCACCCCGCCTGCCACCCTGAGCCGGGCACGCGAGATCGCCCGGGCCAACGGGGTGCGCTACGCCTTCACCGGCAACGTCCACGACCCCACCGGCAGCAGTACCTACTGCCACGGCTGCGGCGAGTTGCTGATCGAGCGCGACTGGTACACCCTCTCGCGCTGGCATCTGACCGACGACGGCCACTGCCGCACCTGCGGCAGCGCCTGCGCCGGCGTCTTCGCCGGCCCGCCCGGCCGGTGGGGCCGGCGCCGCCAGCCCGTGCGCCTGGCCGACATGGTGTCGCACCGCTGAGGGAGGCCAACGAACGGCGCGTCTCCCGGGGGCGGCAGCGTTGCCGTCCATGGCGGCTACGCTCAGGCGACGAGCCCCTCCAGCCAGGCCACCACGAGATCCGCCATGGCCGCGTCGTCGAGCCCCTGGGCCTCGAGCGAGGCCCAGGTGGTGAATGCCAGGCCGTGCTGGAGGGTAGTCGCCAGGCGCGAGTCCCGATCCGCCCCGAAACCCTCGCACAGCCCCTCGCCGACTTCACGCAAGTAGTCGCGGAACGCCGCCATGGGCCCCTGCAGTGCCGGGACCTCGGGCTCGTCGCGGTGGGCGGCACGCCACATGCGCTGGGTGCCGCGGTAGTAGCGGTAGAAGGCCAGCAGGGTGGCACGGGCGCGCTCTTCGCCCGCCTCGCAGGAAGCCCAGCCGGCGGGCTCCGGCGGCGGGTGCAGTTCCAGCCAGCGCGCGGTGCAGGCCTCGAAGACCGCCGTCTCGTCGGGGAAGTGACGGTAGACGGTCAGGCGCTGCACGCCGGCCCGCTGGGCGATGGCGCTGATGGTGGTGGCGCGGGGGCCGACCTCCTCGTGGAGCTGCATCGTCGCCTCGACGATGCGTTCGTGGGTCTCCTCCCGGGCGGCGGCGCGCTTGCGCTGGGTGTAACGGCGTGTCCTGGTCATTGGATAAACATAACTGTTCACTCAATTCTTGACAAGGGTCGTTGGCGGGCCTATCACTTAACTTATGAACACTAGTGTTCACCCAAAACAAGACCGTCCCATGACCAGAGAGTGGAGACCCCGATGACCATCAACCCCTACCCCGTGATGCTGCCGACCCGGAATGCCGGACGCGACTGGCGCGTGCTGCCCGCCTTCCTGCCCCTGCCGGGCATGGGTGGCCTGGCGGTGAACGCCTTCCTCCACAAGGGCGCTGAACCCGTGCTGGTGGACACCGGCCTGGCCGCCCTCGGCGACGCCTTCGCCGCGGCGCTGGAGGCCGAGATCGACCTCGCCGACCTGCGCTGGATCTGGCTGAGCCATACCGATGCCGACCATATCGGCAACCTCAGCCGGCTGCTGGCGCGCGCGCCCCGGGCCCGAGTGGTCACCAACTTCCTCGGCATGGGCAAGATGGGCCTGCTCGGCCTCGACACCGATCGCGTATACCTGCTGGAGCCCGGTGCCCGCCTGGCGCTCGGCGACCGCGAACTGGTGCCGCTACGCCCGCCCTACTACGACGCACCGGAGACGCTCGGCTTCCTCGACACCCGCTCGCGCGCCCTGTTCGCCGTCGACAGCTTCGGCGCCCTGCTCCCCGAGCCGGCTGACAGCGTGGCGGCGATCGAGGCGAGCACCCTGCGCGACGGCCTGGTGACCTGGTCGGCGATCGACGCCCCCTGGCTGGCCACCACCGATCGCATCGCCCTGGGGCGCTCGCTGCGTGCCCTCGAGCGCCTGGCGCCGGCGACGGTGCTCTCCGGGCACCTGCCGGTCGCCGAGGGCGGCATCGCGGCGCTCACCGCCCTGGTACACGACGCCTGGTGCGCTGGACCGAGCGCCGGCGCCGACCCGCAGGCCATCGAGGCCGTGGCGGAGGCGCTGGGCTGAGGGCGAACCCACGGCAACGCCCGGCCCTCAAGGCAGTGTCTCGGCAGTCGACTCGAACAACAGCTGGACGTAGCGTCGCAGCAGCATCAACTGGGTGGGCAGGATCTGCGGATCCCCGGTGGCGCGGCCGAGCACCAGGCCGCCCTCGATGACCGTCGACACCATGTCGGCCAGGGCCTGGGTGTCCACCGGCTCGCGAGACGGATACTGTTCGACGATCTCGGCCAGGATGGCACTGAAGCGCGCCCGCCAGTGCAGGACGATGCGACGGTTGAGCTCGCGCACGCCGCGATCGAAGAGGCGCTCCTGGTAGCAATAGGTCGCCACGAGGCAGCCGGGATAGTCGCCCGGCAGGTCACTCATCGTCTCCGCCAGCAGCTTGAGGCCGGCGAGGAAACCGTACAGCGGATCGCCGGCCAGCTCCCGACCGCGGGCGAAGACATCGTCGAGCAGGACGTCCTCGCGCTCCATGTAGCGCTGAAGCAGCGCCCGCGCCAGCTCGTTCTTGTCGCGGAAGTGGTAGAAGAAACCGCTCTTGGTGAGCCCGGCCTCGGCGATCACCTCCTCGATGGAGGTGGCGCCGAACCCCTTCGCCAGTACCGCCGCTTCCGTGATCGCCAGGATCCGTTCGCGGGTCGCTTCGCCCCTGCCCATGGTCATTCCCCCGTCGCGACCGTACCGGAGGTCCAGTTTGTCGGCCCCGCCCCGGGCGGGGCCATGCAACAACCGGGGCGGCACGGTGCGTATACGGCTGATTGTAGTCGAGTCCGGTGACGCCTCGAGAACCCGACCACGGGTTCACTAGCCACGATCCCCGGTCACACCCACTCTGGTAGTGAAGCCGGACTACCCGGCTGCCACTCACCCACAGGGGGGGAAGAATCATGACGGCACCCGCTGATGTGGCCCCTGCCGCTTTCGATGAACGACGCGCCGAGGCCTTCGCCGAGCGGCTCGTCGAGATCCTCAACAATGGGGCCCTGTGCCTGATGACCTCGCTCGGCCATCGCACCGGCCTGTTCGACACCCTGGCGCAGATGGGCCCGGCCACCAGCGGCGAGATCGCCGACCGTGCCGGCCTCCAGGAGCGCTACGTACGCGAATGGCTGGGCGCCATGACCGTGGGCGATCTCATCGAGCACGACCCGACCGCCGGCACCTACCAGCTGCCCGCGGAGCACGCCGCCTGCCTGAGTCGGCGCTCGCCGACCGACAATATCGCGGTGTTCGCCCAGTACATCCCGCTGCTGGGTACCGTGGAGGACGACATCGTGCGCTGCTTCCGCGACGGCGGCGGCGTCCCCTACGAGCGCTACGGCCGCTTCCACGAGATCATGGCCGAGGACAGTGGCCAGTCGGTGGTGCCGGCACTGGAGTCGCACATCCTGCCGCTGGTCACGGGGCTGGCCGAGCGCCTCGAGCGCGGCATCCGCGTGCTCGACGCCGGCTGCGGCCGCGGTCGGGCCATCAACACCCTGGCGAGCCGCTTCCCCGCGAGCCGCTTCACCGGCTACGACCTCTCCGAAGAGGCCATCGCCGCGGCACGTCGGGAGGCCGAGGCCCTCGGCAACACCAATGCGACCTTCGAGGTCCGCGACCTGACCGACTTCGACCGCACCGCCGAACCGGCCGCCTTCGATCTCATCACCACCTTCGACGCCGTCCACGACCAGGCCGACCCGCCGGCGCTGCTGCGCGGCATCCGCCGCGCCCTGGCCGACGATGGTGTCTACCTGGCCCAGGACATCAAGGGCTCGGGGCACCACCACGACGACCGCGGCCACCCCATCGGCCCGCTGCTCTACACCCTCTCCTGCATGCACTGCATGACGGTGTCACTGGCCCGCGGCGGCGAGGGGCTCGGCGCGATGTGGGGCCGGGAGAAGGCGCTGGACTACTTCCACACGGCCGGTTTCGCCGACGTCGCGATCCACGAGCTCGACCACGACTTCCAGAACTACTGGTACGTCTGCCGACCCTGAACCAACGGGTGGGGCGCAGCAGCCCCGCCCGAGCCGTGGTGCTTTTGCCCAATGGCACTCGGGCATGCCGGGACGATGGCGCACTGGCGGCGGGGGTGAATCAGCCCAGTCAGCTCCGTGTAGCGCGCGCGAATGCTGACAGCTCCGTATTGAAGCGTTCGGGATCTTCCAGGAACGGCATGTGAGCCACCGCTTCGTACCAGGACGCTTTCGCGGTTGGACAAACCCCCAGGATGTGCTCGGCCATGGCAGGCAGAACATGTTGGTCCAACTTGCCCTGTGAAACCAGTACCGGTACTGCCAGGTGCTGAAGGACATCGTCAGAATCGATCTCCCGCATCAGCAGAGCGGCCCGAACCTCGGCAGGAACGATGATGTTATATGCCAGCGCATACTCGAAATCCACCTCCGCCATGGGGCGGGCGACCAACTCCCGAACGAACTGCCGCATTGCCTCGATATTGGTCGGCAAATCCGGCTGCGTCGCCGCCTCAATATAGCTCAGCAAGCCAGGCCCGTAGAGCATATTCAAGCTAGCTTGTGTGAGCTTCACCCCGCCTCCCACATAGTTAACCCCCGAGATGGCCGAGCTTCCATAAGCGCGTAGATAGTCGCCAATGACGAAACCGCCATACGACCAGCCGACCAGCACTGGGCGATCAAGATGCAACTCTCCAATGATGGCGGCAATGTCATCTGCCCAGAGTTGGGCATCGGTATAGTGATCCGCTTCCAGCGGGACATCGGACATTCCATGACCACGCAGGTCCATGGCCACCAGCCGAAACTCGTCCGCCAGGGAGCCTTCATACTGGTGTCGCCAGGCCAGATGGCTTCCGGACCACCCATGGATGAATAGTATGGGAATACCGGCAGTATTCCCCCATTCGCGTACGTGCAAGCGAAGGTTCCCGCCACCCGAAACCTCATGCTTCGTTGCCATGATACACCTCGACAGAATGTCAGCCTTTACTCGTATTATCATGGCTCGCAGAGTCGCAATGGGGAATGGGAAAAGTGTCCCTTATTGTCCACGTCACTGCCCGAGTCCGGGACAAGCGTCCCGGTCAGACGTCAAGCCCCTGATCACGTACAAGAACAATGGCTTGGGCACGGCTTCGGACGCCTAGCTTGCTGAACAGGTGGGATATGTGATTACGCACGGTCTTTTCACTGATGTTCAGGCGATCGGCGATCTGGACGTTGGTCAGTCCATCGGTGATTCCCGTGAGGACCTCATGCTCGCGTCGCGACAGGTCGGCGAATGCCGCGGCATGGGCGTGTTTCAAGCCGGTGAACTCGAGCACCCGCTCCTGGAAGGCCTGCCACGCGGGCTCGTGTTCGAGCAGGATGTGGTTGCGGGACTCCAGCTCGACAAAGGTGGCGTCGGGAATCTCCGAGGCGATCAGCCGGCCCTCAACGGCCGGCACCACCTCGTCGTCACGGGCATGGAGCACGAGTGTCGGCGCCCGGATCTTCGGAAGCAGCGCGGTGACGTCCAGGCCACCTCGGGCTTCCAGCAACTTCACGGCGATTTCGGCAGTGGTGGTCCGACGACAGAGGTCGTTGAACCAGCCGAGCTGTTCATCGCTCGCGCCCGGAATGAATCGAGAGGTGAAGACCTGGCGGAATGCCGGATTGTCGCTGTTCCACCCGTGGCGCATCAATTCCAGCATCGCGTGGTAGAACCGTTCCGTGTCCGGACTGTCGCGCCGCGCCCAACCACGGGCATAGCCACCATACAGGATCAGCCGTGAAACACGCTCGGGATGGCTGGCGGCATAGTCGATGGCGGTAGCCGCTCCCTGCGAGATGCCAAGCAGGATCACCGGCTCACGGGCCCTGGCCTCTTCGATGACCGCGGTGAGATCCGCCAGCCAGCAGGCTGGAGACAACATGTCACCGACATGCCAGTCCGTCATCCCGCTCCCCCGTTCATCGTAACGGATGAAGCGAAAATGTCGCGCGAAAAAACGCATCCAGTGCCGCCAGACCGGACTCTGCCAATCGTATTCGAGATGGGTCAACCAGTTCGCTGGCTTGGCGAGCATCGGCCCGCAGCCGGCCTCTGCCCAGGCCAGATGGATGCCGTCCGGCATCGTCAGGTATCGGATCCGCTGGTGCATGGCGCATCCCCGATCAGGGTAGGTGACGAGAGTAATGTCGCTGAATCAGGCGCATCATTGCGCCGGGGCACGCCGCTCAGCGAGCGTTTGACGCCCTCACGGCCCGGCACTAGCTTGAATCGATACCGGCACACCACCACCAACAACCCCCTGGTGACCACCATGCGCCCCTCTCCCTCGCTGAACGGCGTGCCCCGGGCCTGGCTTCTCCCCGGCACCCTGCTGCTGACCCTTTCCACCCTGTCGCTGTCGGCCCAGGCGCAGTCGTCGGATGCCGATGAACTGCCGCGTCTCGAGCCCTCGGAGTGCGCGACCGAAACGCTCAGCGCGCTGGAGGCGGAGTGCTACACCTTCCATGGCGAGGAGAACTGGGACGCACCCAACGGCAACGGCGTGGCCCTGCCCGTGGCCGTCTTCCAGCCCGAGCATGCCGAGGCCGGTGAGGTGCCGGTGTTCTTCTTCCCCGGCGGCCCCGGCTACTCGTCGCTCGACAACCGCGATTATCTCGAGCAGCTGCTCAAGGACGTCGGCGAACGCACCCTGGTGACCATGGACCACCGCGGCTTCATCCATGCCGAGCCGGCGCTGGAGTGCCCCGACTATGCCACCGTCTCGCCCTACCACAACATCATCCATACGCCGGCGATCACCGCCTCGCTCGACCCCATGGAACGGCTGGACGCCATCGCACCGCTGGTCACGGCGTGCTACGACAAGCTCACCGACGAGGGCATCGACGTCACCCAGTACAACCAGTACAGCGTGTCGCGCGATGTCGACGAGATCCGCCGTCTGCTCGACTACGACACCCTCGACGCCTTCGGCTCCTCCACCGGCAGCGGCACGGTGCTCTCCTTCATCCAGTATCACCCCGAGAGCGTTCGTGCAGCGATCCTCGGCTGGCCCTGGTTCGCCCACCTGCGCAACCGTCCGCCGGTCGACGAGTTCTATACCGCCAAGCAGACCTTCAGCGACGTGCTGTCGCGCTGCGTGGCGGACGAGCCGGCGTGCCGGGAGTTACTGCCCGACTGGCTGCTGGCCATCGACCGTGCCCGCCGCACTCTGGATGGCCACCCCTACATGGCCACCGTCGAGGAGAGCGACGGCAGCGAAAAGCGCCTCTATTTCGACGGCGCCGCCTTCCTCGACACCCTCTACCTGATGCTGCCCGTCGCCTACGCCGAACTGCCGAGCCTGCTCGCCGATATCGAGGCCGGCGACTACTCGCGCCTTCACGACTTCTTCCTGATCGACGACTACAACCCCGAGCCGACGGCGCCCAACTACGCGCTGGGCTACTTCCTGGCCCACGTGTGCGGCGACATGGGCGGCAACCGCCCCACGCCGGCGGACTCCACCGCCGCCGTGCAGCGCGAACCCGCGGTGCTCGGCTTCGAGCCGCCCTGGCTGTGTGCCTGGTGGGGCGAGGATGGCGACGTGCCCGCCGAACACAACGATCCGCCCGACACCGAAACGCCGGCGCTCGCCATCCACGGCCAGATGGACCCCTGCTGTGGCACGCGCTGGAGCGAGCACGTGCGCCCGGGCATGCCCAACCTGCAGTTCGTCGAGTACCAGGGCCTCGGCCACAGCCCGGTCAACGAGTGCCGCTCGACCATGATCGACGCCTTCCTGGCGGACCCTCACGCCCGCGTCGACGACAGCTGCAAGGACGAGGTCGCCCTGGAGCCCTGGGTGGTCGACCCCCCGCAGTAGCGCTGGCCAGCTCGGGCGGCGCGAACTCAGCTTTCCGGCTTGCGCGCGGTGATGGTCCAGGAGCTCGAGCCCATGACGATCCTGCCGTCCTGCTCGAAGGGCGCCAGGGCCTGGCGCAGCGCCTCCTCGATCTCGGGGCGCTGCCGCTCGGCCTCCTCGCCGGCCTCGCGGAATACCTCCCCCGCCGGCCCCAGGGCGAGCTGGAAGCGCATGGCGTTCTCCACCGAGTCGCCCACCTCCACCGGCCCGTCGTTGCGCTCGAAGGCGATGTTCTCGAAGCCGGCGATCTCCAGCTGCTGGGTGACCACCTCGGGATTGGCCATGGAGAAGGGCCCCGGACCACAGGTGCGGGCGTCCTCGCCGGGCGGGGGCAGGAAGTCCAGCACCACCTGCCTGGGCAGGCCCAGCCAGGGGTTGTCCTCGATATCGCGCCAGACGATGAACATCAGCTCGCCGCCCGGCTTGAGCGCCTTGTGGACGTTGCGCATGGCCACCACCGGATGCTCGAAGAACATCATGCCGAAGCGCGAGAAGCACAGGTCGTATTCCGGCTCGAAGGGGTAGTGCTCGACGTCGGCGGCGATGAAGCGCACGTTGTCGACGTCCGCCTCCGCGGCGCGGCGCAAGGCGTCCTCCAGGAACTGCTCGACACAGTCCAGGCCCAGGACCTCGCCCCGGGGGCCGGTCCGGCGCGCCAGCTCGATGGCGGTGTCGCCCCAGCCGCAGCCGACATCGACGATCCGGCTGCCCGGTTCGATCTCGAGACGCTCGAGCGGCACCCGGCTGTGGTAGCTCAGACCGTTCATCAGGATGTCCTGGAAGCTATCGAACTTCTCGGCCAGGGTGTCGTTCCAGAACTCGACGTATTCGCTGGCGGGTTGCGTGGTCTGCTGCATGGCGTACCTCCAGGATGGGGGCCATGGATGTCGCGGCGCCGAGGCACCGCAGGACGGCGACGGGGCATCTCGATTCCACGCCCCGCCGCCTATCTATCAGTTCTAGCAGTTGGGTCATCTTTCTGCGGCCCTAGTCGAACCCTGCCCGGCGCAACCCCTCCAGATAGTGCTCGGCATCGGCGTCGCGCCGGTAGGGATCGAGCGCGGCCAGCCATTCCAGACAGCCGATGTGCGCGGGGAAGGTCCCGCGGGCCAGTTGATAGCGGAAATGGCGATAGACGGTGTCACGGTGATGCCGGCCCTGCTCGAGCTGCCCGAGATGGGCATGGGCCGCGGCGAGGAAGGCCGGCGTGTTGCAGAAGGCCTGGGGCGCCGAGGCCAGGGTGTCGATGGCCTCGCCATAGCGCCGGGCGCTGAAGAAAGCGATCCCGGCCATGCCGGCGTACCACTCCGGCCGGTAGGGGGCCAGGCGTAGCGCCTTGCACGCCGCCTCCACCCCGCGCTCGGGGTCGCCGATCAAGGCCAGGGCGAAGGCGGCATGGGCGAGCACGTCGGCATCGTTGGGATTGAGGACGAGGGCCAGCGTCAGCTCCCGGTCGGCGGCCTCGTAGCGCCGTGCGTAGAGCTCGGCCAGGCCCAGCATGCAGTGGGCGCGATGGTCGTGCTCGTCCAGGGCGACCGCCCGGCGGCCGAGCGCCAGGGCCTCGTCCTGCAGGAACGCCCAGTGCTGCCAGGCGTAGCAGGCCCATTCATCCAGGTGCGCCAGGGCCAGCCCGACGTAGGCCCGGGCGAACTGCGGGTCCCGGGCCAGCGCCTCCCGGAAGCAGCGCCGCGCCTCCTGGATCGCCGGCAGGTCCGGGTGGCGCAGGGCGTGCCAACCGCGCAGCCAGAGGTCATAGGCCTGCCAGTCCCGGGGCGGGATCCGCCGGGTCCGGGTCAGGCGGTCATCCTCGATCCGCCCGACCAGGCGGCCGACGATATGCGAGACGATCTCGTCCTGTACCGCGAAGAGCTCGTCGCGCCGGCAGTCGTAGCGCTCCGCCCAGACCTGGTGCCCACCCTCGGTCGCCAGCAGGCGGGCGGTGAGCCGCAGCCCCTTCCCGAAGCCGCGCAGCCGCCCGTCGAGGAGATAATCGACGCCGAGTTCGCGACCGATCCGTTCCCGGCTGGCCCCACTATGGCGATAGGCCAGGGCGCTCGCCGGGGCGATCACCTCGAGCTCACGGAAGCGACCCAGCTCGGTGGCGATGTCCTCCGCCAGGCCCTCGCCCAGGTGACGCAGCCCCTCCTCGGCCGGCTCGAGGGCCAGCACGGCCAGCGCCGGCAGCCCGGAGGGCTCACCGCGGCGCCACCGGCGTGCCGCGGCGGCGGCCTCGATCACATCGGGGCGCTCGGGCAGGTCGTCGATCTCCCACGCCAGGTCGGTCGCATCGCCCGGCAGCAGCGCCAGCAATTCCTGCCGCAAGCGTTCGGTCTGCGGGGCGGGAGTGGCGCCGAGTTCATCGGCGAGCCGTTCGCCGAAGCGTCGATACTGCGCGAGCGCCGCCCCGATCCGGTCCTGGTAGAGGTAGAGGCGCATCAGGATGCGCAGCACCCCCTCGTCGAGCGGATCCTCCGCCAGCAGCCGCAGGGCGAGCTGGATCCCCGGGTCGATGGCGCCGGTGATGACATAGTGGTCGAGCAACCGGCGCATCAGCTGCTGCAGCTGCTCCTCCAGGTGGCAGCGCTGGGCCGCCAGCCACATCTCGTAGGCGTCGCCGCAGTCGACCATGCCCTCTAGGAAGGGTCCACGGTACTGGGCGAGCGCCCGTTCCAGGGTCTCCGGGGTACCGTCGGCCACCCGCCGCTCGAATGCCTCCAGGTCGACCTCGAACGCCTGCGCCTCCACGCCCACCTCCCGGGCGCCGATGACCAGGCCGTCGCGCGCCTCCGGCGGCAGCGCATACCGCAGGCGGGACAGCACCTGGCGCAGGTTGGCCCGGGCCCGTGACTCCGCCATGTCGTCCCACAGCAGGCCAGCGAGCCGGTCCCGCGTCTCCCGCCGGGACGGGCTCGCCACCAGGTAGGCCAGCAGGGCCTCGACCTTGCGGGTGGGGAAGGCGAGCGCCTGCCCGTCCGGCGTATGGCAGGCGAACGGGCCCAGCAACGAGACATGCAGACGAATCATGAGCAGTCCTCCTGACTCAAGCCTATCCCCGGATGCGGATCGCTGCCCGACTTCGTTCCCTCCTCCCGTCACGCCGTCGTCACGCTTCCGGGACGGTCACCCTGCTATGCCTGGGGATGAGCCGGCCCGGGCCGGTTCGCCCCCTACATCGCCGACGTCCCGGCGTCGCACGGGGGCGTCGACCCCGCCGGGCGGTCCGATAACCCCAAACCGGGAGGTGCGAGATGAAAGTTGCCGATATCGAGACGGGGCATGGCGCCCTGGATGCAAACGCCCTGCACGCCCTGGAACAGCGCCTGCACGGCGCCCTGATCCGACCGGGTGACGAGGGCTACGACGCGACACGCCGGGTCTACAACGCCCAGCACGATCGCCGCCCCGCCCTGATCGTCCAGGCCGCGGATGTCGCCGACGTGATGGCCGGCGTCACCTTCGCCGGCGAGCACGACCTCCCCCTGGCCGTGCGCGGCGGCGGACACAGCGTGCCCGGCTTCGGGACCTGCGACGACGGCCTGGTCCTCTCCCTCGAGCACATGCGGGGCATCCGGGTCGACCCCGAGCACCGCCGCGTGCGCGCCGAGGGCGGCTGCACCTGGGCCGACCTCAACCATGCCACCGCCGCCTTCGGCCTGGCGACCACCGGCGGTATCGTCTCCAGCACCGGCATCGCCGGCCTGACGCTGGGCGGCGGCCTCGGCCACCTGGCGCGGCGCTGCGGGCTGACCTGCGACAACCTGGTAGCGGCAGACCTGGTCACCGTCGAGGGCCGCTTCCTGACCTGCAGCGAAGGCCACCACGAGGACCTGTTCTGGGCCATTCGTGGCGGCGGCGGCAACTTCGGCGTGGTCACCTCCTTCGAATACCGCCTGCACGAGGTGGCCGACATTCTCGGCGGCCCGACCTTCTATCCGCTCGAGGCCGGGGTCCTCCAGGCCTACCGGGAGCTGATCGCCGAGGCGCCCGAGGCACTGGGGGCGATTCTCGGCATCACCCTGGCGCCACCGCTGCCCTTCGTGCCCGAAGGGTGGCACGGCCGGCCGGTGGTCGTGGTGCTGACCTGCTGGAGCGGGCCGGCCGACGAGGACGAAGCGATACGCGAGCGGCTCGGCCGCCTCGGCCCCGTGCTGGGACAGTCCGTCCAGCGCATGCCCTACCCGGTGATCAACACCCTGTTCGACGAACTGCTCCCCGCCGGGCTGCATCACTACTGGAAGGGTTGCTTCAGCCGGGAACTGACCGACGCCGCGATCGCCGTGCACCTCGACTTCGGGGCCCGCATTCCCTGCCCGCAGACCGCGACCCTGCTGTTCCCCATCGACGGGGCCTGCCGGCGCGTCGCCGCGGAGGCCACGGCGTTCGCCTACCGGGAGGCGACCTTTGCCACGGCCCTCGGGCCGAGCTGGCCGGACGCCCGCGACGGCGAGGCCAACATCGCCTGGGGACGGGCCTACTACCAGGCGCTGCGGCCGCACTCCCAGGAGGGTGGCTATGTGAACTTCATGTCCGCGGACGACGCCGACCGGGTCTCCGCCAACTACCGGCAGAACCATGATCGCCTGGTGGAACTCAAGAGCCGCTTCGACCCGACCAACCTGTTCCGCCTGAATCAGAACATCGCGCCGACCCAGGCCCCCGGCGCCTGAGCCGGGAATCGCCGACCGGGTAGCGCCCGAATCCTTCGAGCGCTACCCGGCCGTTGCCGCACCGCGGCGTGACAGCTGTAACGCTGCTGTATGGTGGTCAACTGCCACGCTGCCATGGTGGAATACACCGGCCTGCCCAATGCCCCACCGCCGGGCAGGACACGTCGGTCGACCGACGACTTCCCGGGGCGACGCCCGCCGCTGCCCCGGACGGTGCAGCCGGCCCCGCCTCCTCACCCAAGGCCCCTCGTCATGCAGAACGTACTGCTGCTGGTGGACGTACAGAACCTGTATTACACCGCTCGCCATGCCTACGGTCGGCATATCGACTACAACGCCCTCTGGGCCCGGGCGACCCGGGGACGCCGGGTGGTCAGGGCGTTCGCCTACGCCATCGAGCGAGGCGACGAGAGGCAGCGCCAGTTCCAGAACATCCTCCGGGCCATCGGCTTCGAGGTGAAGCTCAAGCCCTTCATCCAGCGGGCCGACGGCTCGGCCAAGGGCGACTGGGACGTGGGTATCACCCTGGATGCGGTGAAACACGCCGGGCGGGCCGACGTCGTGGTACTGGCCTCCGGCGACGGTGACTTCGCGCTGCTGGCCGACACCCTGCGTCTCGAACACGGCTTGGAGGTCGAAGTCTACGGCGTGCCCGCGCTCACCGCCGGGGCGCTGATCCGGTCGGCCACGCGCTTCGTGCCCCTCGAGGACGACCTGCTGCTGTGAGCGGACGGCCGGGGCGGGCCAGACGCTCCCCTGGTGGAATGCACCACCCTGCGCCATAGTCTCCTTGACGACCCACCGGAGCCCGGCGAGGTGCCGTGATGCTACCCATCCGCGGGATCGATCATCTGGTGCTGCGCATCCGCGACGAGCACCGCATGCTCGCCTTCTACTGCGAGGCGCTGGGCTGCACCCTGGAGAAGCGCCAGGACGAGCTCGGCCTGATCCAGCTGAGGGCGGGCGACTCCCTGATCGACCTGATCCCCGTGGACGGCCCCCTGGGCCGCCGCGGTGGCCCGCCACCCGGCCGGGACGGCCATAACCTCGACCACTTCTGCCTGCGTCTCGCCCCCTTCGACGAGGCGGCGATTCGCCGCCACCTGGCCGCCCACGGCATCGAAGCCGGCGAGTCCAAGCCGCGCTCCGGGGCCCAGGGCACGGGCCCCTCGCTCTACCTCGAAGACCCCGAGGGCAATACCATCGAGCTCAAGGGGCCGCCCAAATGACATCACCGCCGACCGGCTGCGCTCTCAACGCCTCTCCAGGGCGGCTCTCAATTCATCGCCAGGGCTAGATGGAAGTCCCCCGTGTAGCCCTCTCCGCTTTCGGTCAAATCCAGCACCAGCTCGTCTCCGCCACTGCGCCGGTAGATGCCGTCTCCGTCATTGCGCACATTGCGTGGCCCCCTTTCGGCATACGGGGGCTGCTGGTGCACGCGATCGGTCAGGGCGTCATCGAAGTACAGCTGCGAGGTGAATTCCAGACCACGCTCGGCCTCGGGGTCGGTACGAATCTTGAAGTGGATATGCACGGCCCGCCCCGAATACCAGCCGGGGTAGAGGGTGGTGAATCGGGCCATGCCACGGCTATCCGTTACCTGATAGCCGCGCAGGAAGCGCTGTTCACGAGTATCGAAGCGCCCCGCGAAGTCCCGCACTCCCGAATAGACGCCCCGGGCGTCGCACTGCCAGAGATCGACCACGGCTCCGGCCAGCGGCGTGCAGGTGTCTTCGTCGAACCGGGAGACGTGAAACGTCAGCGCCACCGGCACGCCCGGCTTGCGAGTCCCATCGGTGGGGTCCGAACGAAGGTCGCTGCGCTCGAGCCGGGCATCCACGAAGTAGGGGCCCTCGGACTGGCGTGGCCTGGCCACGCAGAAGGGCGCATTAGCCTGCGCCCCACCGGCATCGCCGGCCGACGCCGTGACGCCGCCCGCCCGGCCCCAGAGTGACGCGACAGCGGCCACCCCGGCACAACGCAGTATCTGGCGGCGACTCAGCCCCTGACGGCTCGGCATGGTGCCCCATTTGGCCATCTCATGGCCCTCGAAGAACGCTTCCTGTATAGCGTAGCCCGCCTTTACCCACGATTGGCGCTTCACTCAAATGATTACCATCACTGGAAATGCTTGCCAGGTCGCAGACGGTCGATTTCCTGACTCATCCTGGTCGACCGCGGCGCGTCATCCCCGCCTCGTTGCACTATGCTGCGGTCATGACCGGCCACTGACCGATTCGCTTCGAACGGGAGGGAGGCGCATGACACACGCGAGCGGCAAGCCAGCGTGCCGGCATCTGCCGGGGGAGCGCGGCAGATCCTTCGCCGCCCGGAAGGGACTCGCCGGCGTGGCAGCGGCACTGCTTGTGATGCTGGCCGTGGCCTGCTCCGAGGCTCCCCAGTGGCAGACCCGGACGCTGGAGCCGGGATTCCCCGGCCTCGATTTCGAACTGATCGTGGAGGACGGCGAGACGATAACCGAAGCGCAACTGGAAGACGCCGTGACCCTGCTGTTCTTCGGCTATACGCACTGCCCCGACGTGTGTCCCACGACCCTGGCGAGATTGGGCGCCGCCCTCCGGGAATTGCCGGAAGCGCAGCGCGATCACGTCAAGGTGCTCTTCGTCAGCGTGGATCCCGAGCGTGACGATCCGCAACGCCTGGCCAGCTATACCGGCGCCTTCGGTGCCCAATTCATAGGCGCCACCGCCGAGCCGGAACGCCTCAGGCAACTGGCGAGCCGCTATGGCTCGAGCTTCCACCACGACGCCGAGAACGAGGGCGAGCACTACCTGGTGACTCACGGCAGCAACGTGCTGGCGTTCGATCGTGAGGGGAGTGCGCGCCTGCTCATCCGACCCGAGGATGGGGTCGAGGAGATCGCCCATGATCTACGGTTACTTCTCGCGTCGTAAATGGCGGGTCGCCGGATCGCGCCCCGGCCTGCCCGCCAGTCGACGCCTCAGACACTGGCTCGCCGCCATCCTGCTGCTGGGCGCCTTCGGCCTGGCATACGCAGGCACCCTCGGCTACCTGTTCCACGAGGCGACGTTCCTGACGCAACCGGGAGATCGTCTCGTCGTCGTCTTCCCCCCCGATAGACCTGTCGCCACCGCGCTGGAGCAGCTGGGCTCCGCCGGCGCGACCCTCACCGGCACCACGGCCTGGCCCTGGCTCTACCGGGCCAGGGCGCTCGACGACGGCGCCGCGGAACGGCTCGCCCCGCATGCCTGGGTGATGCGGATGCCTGGCCAGCCGACCTTCGCCGGCTGTATCGCCTTCGTCCTGAACAAGCGAGCGAGCGCGGACTCATGGTGAGCACAGCCCGGATGACGAGCGCGCCTCAGGCGCCGCGCCGACACGACGCGCCGGTGTCGTGGCCCCCGCATATCGCCGCCACCGTGGCCTTCGGCGGCTTGTACCTGGGCGTGGCGGGCTTCTCCGGCGGGCTCGTGCCGGTGGGCGCGGCAGGGCTGCTGGTGATCGGGCTCGCGCTGGGGTTCATCGGCGGCCTGGGCAAGCGCATCCTGGTGGCCATCGCACTCTGGAGTGCCGTCACGGCGCTCGCCACCATCAGCGCGAGATTCGGGGAGGTGGGATTCGTGGTGATCGCGCCGGTGATCTTTTGCCTGCTGATCGTGGCGTTGGGGCAGATGGTCGGCACGCTGGCAGGCGCGGCGTTCCGCCGCCCCGAGCCAGCGGCAGAACGCCAGGAAGCCTCGACGGAAGACTGAGGGAGCACGCCTGGTCGCCAGGCTGCTGCTCGCCTACAGCGAGGCCGGCGAGACGGCGCGAAACGCCACCGGCAGGCGCCGGCCATCCTCGAACTCCAGCGTGACGGTCACCTCATCTCCCACGGCCAGGGGTCGACTGCGCTCCATGAGCATGAGGTGATAGCCACCGGGGGCAAAGTCGACGCTGTCGCCCGACTCGATGACGAGCCGCGGGACATGCCTCATCTGCACCTGCCCGTCGTCTTCGACGCTCCGGTGCAGCATGACCCGTGCAAAGGCCGGGCTTTGCGCCCCGACCAGCACCATCGTTTCGTCGCTGGTATTGCGCAGGCCGTAATAGCCTGCCGCAGGCAGGTCCCCCGGCAGTAACCGTAAGCGTGGGTTCTCGACTTCGAGGTCGGCGGCGAGCGCCGTAGAAGAAAACAGCCACAGTACCAGCGCCCAGAGTAGCCGCTTATCGATTGGTAGCATCCCCTTCCTCCTCACTTGTCCAGGATGGCGACTCGGCGTCGAACGCCCCCCTTGGCGATGCCGGACATGGATGTAGCAGCCGGCCGTCAACCGGCCTCCGCCAGGCGTTCGAGCAACCCCGGCAGCGCCGCCTGCGAATCGAGGTCGGGCAGCACCTGGGTCAGGGCGACATGGCTGGCGGCCGCGAAGCGCTGCGGGTCGCCGATGGCGACCTGGAAGGCGTTGACCACGGCCACCAGGGCCTCCGGGGTCTCGCCCACCTGCATGGCGCCGTGCGCCAGCATCGCCATGTCGCGACTGCCGCGCACCCGGCGCCAGCGCTGGGCGGTGCCCACCAGCTTGCGCTCACCGATGCGCACATTGAAGCGGCCGTCGCAGTAGGCACCGGGGGCCGGACCGAGGTTCGCCGCCTCGACGCCCAGCGAGGCGAGCCAGTCGCACCAGGGCTCCCCCAGGCGATGGTAGCCCCACTCCAGGTGGGCCGCGGCACTGCCGACCTCGCGGCGCAGCGCCAGGGCGACATTGACCACTGCCTCGCACTGGGGGACCGGGGTGCCGCCGGTGGCCCGGAACAGGATCGGCCAGCCCCGGTCGCGCAGCGCCCGACTCGCCGCGGGGAAGCCCGCGAGGCGTGCGTGGCGCCGCGGCATCACCAGGGCCCGGTCCGTGGGCGACCAGGCCAGCAGCCCGAAGCGGCGCTCGCCCTGGCAGATCGACTCCAGCAAGGCTTCCTCCAGGGCCAGTCCCTCCTCCACGCTGGGCCGTTGCAGCCGAAGCTGGATATCGCCGAGGGGCTGGACTGGCGACATGGTCGGGGCTCCTTATTCATGCATGGTCTCGGCGGCCGGCTCGACCCGGGTCTCGGCCGAGCTCAAGGGGTGAGCCCGCGTTGATTCGGTGAGACCAGCCCATGGCGCCGCATGCGCCGGTAGACCGTGGGTCGGGAAACGCCCAGCTGACGCGCCACCCGGCTCACGTTCCAGCCGCAGCGTTGCAGCAAGGCCTGTAACGCCTGTCCGTCATCATGCCCACTCTCATCCGCTACCTGCTCAAGCAAGAGAGACGTGGCGTCCTGCCCGCACTGGCACTCATCCGGCAGGTCATGCACCGTGATCTCGTCCCCTTCGACGGTGGCCAGGGCAAATGCCAGGGCGTTCTTCAACTGGCGGATATTGCCCGGCCAGGCGTAGGCCAGCAGCGCACTCATGGCATCGGCCCGCAGGTGCACGGCCCGTTCACGCTCCCTGGCCAGCGCCTGGTAGACGCTGCGAATCACGAAGTGCCGGTCGGCCCGGTCGCGCAAGGCCGGGAGCCGCAACTGGGCCCCGTTCAAGCGGTAATAGAGGTCCTCCCGGAAGCGGCCCTGCGCGATCCACGCGCTCATGTCGCGGTGTGTGGCGGTGATGACCCGGATATCGACCCGGACGGGCTGCTCGGCACCGAGTGGCATGACCTCACGCTCGGCCAGGACCCGCAGCAAGCGAGTTTGCAGCGGCAACGGCATGTCGCCGATCTCGTCCAGGAACAGGGTGCCGCCGTCGGCCTGCTGGATCAGGCCGCGCATCCCCTTACGACGCCCACCGGTGAAGGCCCCGGGCAGGTAACCGAAGAGTTCACTCTCGATCAGCGCTTCGGGAATGGCGGCGCAGTTCACCGCCACGAAGGGCCCCTTCCCCCGTGCCCCGCCATCATGCAGGGCCCTGGCCAGCACCTCCTTGCCGGTGCCCGTCTCTCCGGTGATCAGTACGCTCACGTCCTCGTTGCGCAGGCGCCGCGCCAGCTTGAGCACTCGGTGCATGGCCGGATCGTCGGAAGCGAGTCGGTCCAGTTCCGGTACCGGCGTCGGCGATGCCGATGCGGCCTGCCCGGCGATACGCCGCCCCCGAGGCTCGATCAGGGTGACGAAGCAGGTCGTGCCGCCGGCACGGGCACGGAAGGCCCGGATCTGGTCCTGACCGGACACCAGGATCCCCAGCAGATCGGCGATCTCGGCATCGAACAGCTGGGTCGCCTTGGGCGCCCGCTCCGGCGACCAGGAAGGCCAGCGACTAAGGTGCTCCTCGATAAGGGCCCGTCCATTACCGTTGGCGGCGATGATGCTGCCGTCTTCCTCCATGGCGATCAGCCCTCGGCCATTGAGGTGGACGAACTCGCGGGCCGTGTCATAGCGCAGGATCAGGCAGTCTCGGTAGCGATGCAGGAAGTAGGCGTCCTCGATCATCCGTGCATAGAGCGTCACCAGGTGCAGGCCGAAGTTCTGGCTCTCCTGGGCACGGGGCGACTGGAGGGCCGAGATATCCAGCACGGCCATGACCCGCCCTTGTGGGTCGGTGATGGGAGCCGCCGTGCAGGTCAGGGCGATATGGGTCGCGTCGAAATGCTCGCTCCGGTGACAGGTGAGGGCTTGGGTGTCGTGGATGCTGGTGCCGACGGCACAGGTTCCCGCATAGCGCTCGTCCCAGTCGGCACCGAGATAGAGGCCGGCACGCCGCAGGGCGCGATCCTGATCGCGGAAGCCGCGAAATTCCACGGTGATGCCGCGGCGGTCGGTCAGCAGCAGCACGTACCCCAGGGGGGCCACCTGAGTGAAGAGCTGATCGACACCCGCCCGGGCCACATGCAGCAGCTCGTCCACCGGCTCCCGGTGCTCGCGCAAGGCCTGCTGAGTCAGCACCCGCACGGGACGCGGCCGGCTCGGGTCGAGACGATACTCATCGACGCAGCGTTCCCAGGAGCGACGAATCACGTCGCGGCATGAAGCCGGCTCCGCGAGTCGTCCCTCGCCGAGCCGGATCAGAGTCTCGATATGCTGGCGTTGCTGGATGCCCAGAGTCACGTCACTGCCTCCCGGAGACCTTGTTTCGCCACCACAGGTGGTGACGGGCCTTCATGGTGGTCTGGAAGACCTGCTTCCAGCCTATGCCGTGCCGACCGGGTGTCAATCGAGGGCGTCTTCACCCTTGGTCGAGGGGGTTACACCTGTAACCCCCCGGACACCCGCCGGCGTGACAACTGTCACGCCGAGGCCGCTGCCAAGCGGCACCGGCCGCCCCTTCCACCTTGCGCATCTCCGTGAAAATCCCTTTCCTATCATCGAGATAGAAATTCACACCCACCGTCCTACCGAGGCTGGCACGCATCCTGCGTGGAGCGAAGGGGATTACCCACGCACCACGAGCGGAGAACAATGATGACAACACACACGCCAACTCAGGATGTCCGGCAGTGGCTCAGCGAGTTCGAGTCCGCCCTCACGACGCGCGACATCCAGCGGGTCATGGACCTGTTCGGGGAGGAGTGCTACTGGCGGGATCTGGTGGCCTTCACCTGGAACCTCAAGACGCTGGAAGGCCAGGACGCCATCCAGTCCATGCTCAATGCCACCCTGGCCGAGACCCACCCCACCCACTGGCGTCTCGATGGCGAGGCCAGCGAGGCGAACGGGGTCACCGAGGCCTGGATCACCTTCGAGACCGTCGCGGCCCACGGCAAGGGCTACCTGCGGCTGAAGGACGGCAAGTGCTGGACGCTGCTGACCACCATGCAGGAACTCAAGGACCACCCCGAGCCGCAGGGCCACTACCGCCCCAAGGGCGCCGAGCATGGTGCCAACAAGGCGCGCGAGACCTGGCTCGAGGCACGCCAGCGCGAGCAGGAGGAGCTCGGCTACACTCGGCAGCCCTACTGCGTGATCATCGGCGGTGGCCAGGGCGGGATTGGCCTGGGTGCGCGCCTCAAGCAGCTGGGCGTGCCGACCCTGATCATCGAGCGCAATCCACGAGCCGGCGACTCCTGGCGCAACCGCTACAAGTCACTGTGCCTGCACGACCCGGTATGGTACGACCACCTCCCCTACATCCCCTTCCCCGAAAACTGGCCGGTATTCGCCCCCAAGGACAAGATCGGCGACTGGCTGGAGATGTACACCAAGGTGATGGAACTCAACTACTGGAGCTCCACCGAATGCGAGAGTGCCCGCTACGACGAGGCGAGTGGCGAATGGATCGTCGAGGTCGACCGCAACGGCGAACGAGTGACGCTGCGCCCCAAACAGCTGGTACTCGCCACCGGCATGTCGGGCATGCCCAACGTCCCGAAGTTCCCAGGCGCCGAGACCTTCGAGGGCGAGCAACAGCACTCCAGCCAGCACCCCGGACCGGATGCCTATCGCGGCAAGAAGTGCCTCATCGTGGGTTCCAACAACTCCGCGCACGACATCTGCGCAGCACTGTGGGAACACGACGCCGACGTTACCATGCTGCAGCGCTCCTCGACCCATGTGGTGAAGTCCGACTCCCTGATGGAGGAGGTCCTCGGCCCGCTCTACTCCGAGGAAGCCGTGCAGAACGGCATTGACCACGACACCGCCGACCTGCTCTTCGCCTCGCTTCCCTACAAGGTTCTGCCCGACTTCCAGCGTCCTGCCTTCGACGCCATCCGCGAGCGGGATGCCGACTTCTACAGGAAGCTGGAAGAGGCCGGTTTCCTGCTCGACTTCGGCGCCGATGACTCCGGCCTGTTCCTGAAATACCTGCGCCGGGGCTCCGGCTACTACATCGACGTGGGCGCCTGCGACCTGGTCGCCAACGGCGACATCAAGCTACGCAGTGGGGTCGGCATCGAGCGGATCAACCCGCGCTCGGTGACCCTCACCGACGGCTCCGAGTTGCCCGCCGACCTGATCGTCTATGCCACCGGCTATGGCTCCATGAACGGCTGGGCGGCCCGGCTGATCTCCCAGGAGGTCGCCGACAAGGTCGGCAAGTGCTGGGGGCTGGGCTCCGACACCGCCAAGGACCCCGGTCCCTGGGAAGGCGAGCTGCGCAACATGTGGAAGCCCACCCAGCAGGAGGCGCTGTGGTTCCACGGCGGCAACCTGCACCAGTCGCGTCACTACTCGCGCTACTTGGCATTGCAACTCAAGGCGCGCATGGAAGGCATCCCCACCCCCGTCTACGGCCTGCAGGAGGTGCATCACCTCTCCTGAAGCAATGCCACCTCCCATGACCTCCGGCACCCGGTGGGTGCCGGAGGTCATGGATAGCATGAAAAGGTACCGACATGAGTCAGGACACCATGAAAGCCGCGGTCTGATACGAGGCCAGGGACCTTCGCGTGGAAGCGGCCGAGATCCCGATCCTCAGGGACCCTCACCAGGTCAAGGTGAAGGTCGCCGCCCCAGGGGCTGAGTCCTGTGCCCCCCATCAGGCGTTATAGCGCACCTCGCCCAGCTCGCCGACGTCATAGCCGCCGAGCGCCCGGGCACGCTCGGCGAAGCGGGTCTCGCGGGCGAAGGCCAGCAGCCGCTGCACCGGCGGTTCGAAATAGCTGCGCCGGCGCAGCGCCAGGTCGAAGGCCTCCTCGTGCAGGGGCACGAAGGCCAGCCCCTGACGCCGCGCCGCCGACTCCACGCCCAGTCCGACATCGGCCTCCCCCTGGCGGATCGCCAGCGCCAGGTCGTCCTCGCTGAGCGAGGGGTGCGCCGTGAAGCGCAGCCGACCGGCATCGATGCCGGCCCTGGCCAGCAGCCAGTGCAGCAGGCGTTGGGCGCCGGCATCGGGCTGGCGATGGGCGAGGCGAGGCGCGGCGTCCAGCAGGTCCTCCAGCGAGGCGATGCCCAACGGGTTGTCCGGCGCCAGCAGCAGCCCCTGGCGTCGCCTCGCCCAGCGCAGGACCACCAGGTCGCGCATGCCGCCGAGCCCCAGCGCCTCGGGGCGGTTGTACTCGCCGGACGGCGCATCCAGCAGGTGCAGGCCGGCGAGCATCGCCTCCCCCGCCAGCAGGCGACGCACGCCATCGCCGCTGCCCTGGCAGAGCAGCGCCAGCTGCGCGCCGCTCTCGCGACTGGCCCACTCCAGCAACGGGTCCTGGCTGCCCGCCAGCACCCGCGGTACCGGCCGGCTGGCCGCCTGGTCGCCCTCCAGGTGGTTCATCAGCCAGAGGTCGATGCTGTGGCGCGGAAACAGCAGCTTGCCGGTCACGCGCACGCAGGGGATGGCGCCTTGGCGCACCAGGTCGTAGACCTTGCGCTCCTTGAGGCGCAGGTAGTCGGCCACCTCGGCGGTGGTCAGGTAGGCGTACGGCGGCGTCTCCATGCGGCCTCCCCTCCGGCCTTCATGTCGTTTTCCTGCAGGATACTGCACCCATTACTGCGTTGGATGCGGATACCAGCATCAACGCACATCATGCAGGAGAACCGTCGGAGAACGCCATGTCCCAGGACGCCAACGCCTTCCAGACCGCCCTGGCGCTGATCCTCAGTCTCGACCCCGACCTGCTCGACATCGTGCGGCTCTCGCTGCAGGTCTCGTGCAGCGCCGTGCTGCTGGCCGCGCTGATCGGCCTGCCCCTGGGCGCGGCCCTGGCCCTGTGGCACTTCCCCGGCCATGGCATCCTGGTGGTGGCGCTGAACGCCCTGATGGGCCTGCCCCCGGTGGTGGCCGGGCTCTGCGTCTACCTGCTGCTCTCGCGCGCCGGCCCGCTGGGCGAGCTCGGCCTGCTGTTCACGCCCACCGCCATGGTCGTCGCCCAGGTGATCCTGGTACTGCCGATCATCGCCGCCCTGACCCGCCAGCAGGTCGAGGAACTCCATCACGAATACCGCGAGCAGCTGCAGTCGCTGGGGCTCTCGCGGCTGCGCATGATCCCGACCCTGCTGTGGGATGCGCGTTTCGGCCTGGTCACGGTGATTCTCGCCGGCTTCGGCCGCGCCAGCGCCGAGGTCGGGGCGGTGATGATCGTGGGCGGCAACATCGACGGCGTGACCCGTGTGATGACCACCGCCATCGTGCTCGAGACCAGCAAGGGCGACCTGCCCCTCGCCCTGGGGCTGGGCATCGTGCTGCTGGGACTGGTGGCACTCATCAACGCCGGCGCCTACCTGGTGGGCGAATCGGCGCGGAGACGACTGGGATGAACGACATGACGGCCCCCCTGCTGGACGATATTCCCACCCTGCTGCTGGAGGGCGCCGGTTTCATGCATCGCGGCCAGCGGCTGCTCGCCCCGGTGGACCTGCGGTTGGCGGGCTGCCGCCGCACCCTGTTGATGGGCCCAAACGGCGCCGGCAAGAGCCTGTTGATGCGCCTCGCCCATGGCCTGCTGCCGCCCAGTCAGGGCCGGGTACGCTGGCAGGGCCATGTGCCGCGCCAGGCGATGGTCTTCCAGCGCCCGGTGCTGCTCAAGCGCTCGGCGCTGGCCAACCTCACCTATGCCCTGGCGGTCCAGGGCACGCCGCGCACCCGCCGCCGGTCACTGGCCCGCGAGGCGCTGGAGCGTTTCGGCCTCGCCGCCGTGGAGAAGCGCCCGGCCCGGGTGCTCTCCGGCGGCGAACAGCAGCGCCTGGCCCTGGCCCGGGCCTGGCTGCTGGAGCCCGAGGTGCTGTTCCTCGACGAGCCCACCTCGGCGCTGGACCCGGCGGCCATCCAGGCCGTCGAGGACGCCGTACGGGAATTCCATGCCCGCGGCACGCGCATCCTGATGAGCTGTCACGACCTCCACCAGGCCCGACGCCTGGCCGACGACGTGCTCTTCCTCCACGACGGGCGCCTGCTGGAACACACCCCCACGGAGACCTTCTTCACGGCCCCCGCCTCGCCCGAGGCCAGGGCCTTCATCCGGGGCGAGCTGGTCGTCTGACCCGGCCCCGACACGCACCCAGCACGATAAGGAAGATCCCATGTACAAGGCAGGAGTCACGCTGACCGCCATCGGCCTCATGGGCCTCTCCATGACCGCCGTGTCCCAGGACGAGGAGCGCCACATCACCCTCGCCTCCACCACCTCCACCGAGAACTCGGGGCTCTTCGACGCCATCATCCCCCAGTTCACCGAGGCCACCGACATCGCGGTACGCGTGGTGGCCGTGGGCACCGGCCAGGCCTTCGAGATCGCTCGCCGCGGCGATGCCGACAGCCTGCTGGTGCACGACACGGCGGGCGAGGAGCGCTTCGTCGAGGAGGGCTACGGCACCGAACGCGCCGACGTCATGTACAACGACTTCGTGCTGATCGGCCCCGGCGACGACCCGGCCGGGATCGCCGACGCCGAATCGGCGGACGAGGCCTTCGCCGCTATCGCCGAGGCCGAGGCGCCCTTCGCCTCCCGCGGCGACGACAGCGGCACCAACCGCGCCGAGCTGCGCCTCTGGGAGGCCGCCGGGGTGGAGCCGGGCGGCGAGTGGTACCGCGAACTCGGCAGCGGCATGGGCCCGACCCTGAACACCGCCGCCGGCATGGACGCCTACGTGATGGCCGACCGCGCCACCTGGGTCGCCTTCGACAACCCCCAGAACCTCGAGCTGCTCTTCGAGGGCGACGAGGGGCTGTTCAACCAGTACGGCAGCCTGCTGATCGACCCCGAGCGCCACCCCCACCTCAAGCACGACCTCGCCGAGCAGTGGCATGAGTGGCTGCTCTCCGACGAAGGCCAGCAGGCCATCGCCGACTTCGAGGTGAACGGCGAGCAGCTGTTCTTCCCCAACGCCGCTAACTAAACCTTGGGGTCGGACCCTTCAGAATACTTAAGGGTCTGACCCCAATCCCGCCAGCAGCCCCTCGAGTTCGTTGCTGAGGAAGCGCGGCTCGACGCACTCGTCCAGGTGGCCGGCGGCGAAGCGCAGGAAGCCCAGCGCCGCGTGGGCCAGGCGGCGGTCGCGGCGCACGATGAACTGCCAGTGGCTCTCGATGGGTAGCCCGGCCACCGGCATGATCACCAGGTCCGGATGCTCCGGCGGCAGCACGTGCTCGGAGAGCACGGCGAGCCCCATCCCCGAGGCCACGCCGACGCGGATCGCTTCGTTGCTGGCCATCTGCAAGGTCGGACCCAGGGAGAGCCCCTGCTCCTGCAGCCAGCTCTCGAACAGCATGCGCGTGGCCGAGCCCGGCTCGCGCAACAGGAAGCGCTCCCGGAGCAGCTCGCCCATCGCCACCCGCTCACACCCCGCCAGGGGATGGCCGCGCGGCGCCACCGCCACCAGGGGGTTGCGCAGGAAGCGCCCGGCCAGGGCGTGGGCCAGCGACGGCGGATGGCTGAACACGTAGAGGTCGTCCTCCTGGCGCTCGAAGCGGGTCAGCATCTGGCGGCGGTTGCCGATGTGCAGGGTGACGTCCACCTCGGGGAAGGCATGGCTGTAGGGCCCCAGCAGCCGTGGCAGCACGTACTGGGCAGTATTGACCAAGGCAATGGAGAAGCGTCCCCGCTCGCCACCGCGCAGCGAGGTGAGGTAATCGGCGAAGTCGTCGAAGCACCCCAGCACCTCGCGGCTGGCCCGGTAGAGCTCGCCACCCGCCTCGGTGGGCACCAGGCGTCCCTGGCGGCTCTCCAGCAGCGGCTCGCCCACCGCCTCGGCCAGCCGCTTGAGCTGCAGCGAGACGGTGGGCTGGGTGAGGTGCAGCCGGCGCGCCGCCTCGCTGATCGAGCCGGCGCGCACCACCGCCACATGGACCTGCAGCAGCCGGAAGGTCAGGTGTCGGATATTCATGGGCCCCTCCATCATAGATGATCATCTATGATGACTTACTGAAATCTTAATTGGTATCAATGCCCCGGACTTCGCACAATGCGCGGCGATTCCTTCCCCGCTGCGCGAGATTCCCAGATGCCCGATATCGTGGTGATGTTCTTCCTGCTCGGCCTGCTGGCCGGGCTGGTGAAGTCCGACCTGACCATTCCCAAGGCCGCCTACGACACCCTGAGCCTGCTGCTGATGCTGACCATCGGCCTCAAGGGCGGCATGGCGCTCTACGGCAACCTGGGTTGGTCGCTGGTGCCGGAGCTGGCCGCGGTGGCGGCGCTGGGCGCGCTGATCCCGCTGGCGCTGATGCCGGTGCTGCGCCGTCTGGTGCGCCTCTCCGCCGCCGACAGCGCCAGCCTGGCCGCCCACTACGGCTCGGTGAGCGCCGGCACCTTCGCCGTGGCGCTGGCCTTCGCCGAGGGCCGCGGCCTGCCCATCGGCGCCGAGGTCACCCTCTACCTGGTGATGATGGAGCTGCCAGCGATCATGGTGGCCATCGCCCTGTATCGCCGCTATCGCGGCGCCGAGGCCGGCGAGGCATTGAGCGGCCTGTGGCACGAGACCCTGACCAACCGCGGCGTGATCCTGCTGGCCGGCGGCGTGGTGATCGGCGCCATGTACGGCCCGGCCCAGGGCGCCAACGTCACCGACCTGCTCACCGGTGCCTTCCATGCGGTGCTGGCACTGTTCCTGCTGGAGATGGGCCTGACCGCCGCCGAGACCCTGCGCCCCCTGCCCTGGCGCCACTGGCGGCTGCTCGCCTTCGCCCTGCTCACCCCGCCGCTGCTGGCCCTCAGCGGCCTCGCCGTGGGCCTGGCGCTGGGCCTGCCCGCCGGGTCGCTGCTGATCCTCACCGCGCTCGCCGCCAGCGCCTCCTATATCGCCGCGCCCGCCGCCATGCGCACTGCCATCCCCGAGGCCAACATCGGCCTGGCGATGCTCGCCGCCCTGGGCCTGACCTTCCCGCTCAACGTGATGCTGGGGATCCCCCTCTATCACCAGTTGATAGGCTGGTTGGCGAGCTGACCCGCATCCACGGCCGTTCGCTGCTCCCACGGGGCACCCGGCTCCCCTCGCTGCGCCACCCTCCGGATGGCCGGTCGAACCGGCTATCCTCAGGGGACCGGGTGCCTCATCGGGGATTCGACATTCGTCGAACCCCTGAAAGCTGCACTTTACGTTAACGTAAACCTATTCTAGGCTTGGGCCTACACCGGCATCGACCGCCTGACACTGCCCGTCGTGCCCGCCCCGCGCCTTACCGGCAGGCGGCACGACTCCTGAAAGACACGGGAGCCACGCCATGCTTACGCCCTTCAAGCCCCTCGACTTCGGCCTCGACGACGAGCTCAACATGCTGCGCGACCAGGTCAACGCCTTCGCCCGCGACGAGATCGCCCCGCGCGCCGCCGAGATCGACGAGAAGAACGAATTCCCCAACGACCTGTGGCAGAAGTTCGGCGACATGGGCCTGCTCGGCATCACCGTGCCGGACGAGGACGGCGGCAGCGGCATGGGGTATCTCGCCCACTGCATCGCCATGGAGGAGATCTCCCGGGCCAGCGCCTCGGTGGGGCTGTCCTACGGCGCCCACTCCAACCTCTGCGTCAACCAGCTCAAGATCAATGGATCGGCCGCCCAGAAGGCCAAGTACCTGCCCCGGCTGATCAGTGGCGAGCACGTCGGGGCGCTGGCCATGTCCGAGCCAGGCGCCGGCTCCGACGTGGTCTCCATGAAGCTCAAGGCCGAGAAGCGCGGCGAGGGCTACGTGCTCAACGGCAACAAGATGTGGATCACCAACGGCCCCGACGCCGATGTCCTGGTGGTCTACGCCAAGACCGACCCGGAGGCCGGCTCCAAGGGCATCACCGCCTTCATCATCGAGAAGGGCATGCCCGGCTTCTCCACCGCCCAGAAGCTCGACAAGCTGGGCATGCGCGGCTCCAACACCTGCGAGCTGGTGTTCCAGGACTGCGAGGTGCCGGCCGAGAACGTGCTGGGTGAGGTCAACCGTGGCGCCAAGGTGCTGATGAGCGGCCTGGACTTCGAGCGCACCGTGCTCGCCGCCGGCCCCATCGGCATCATGCAGGCGGCGCTGGACGTGGTGGTGCCCTATATCCACGAGCGCAAGCAGTTCGACACCCCCATCGGCGAGTTCCAGCTGGTGCAGGGCAAGATCGCTGACATGTACACCACCCTGAACGCCTGCCGCGCCTACCTCTACGCCGTGGCCGGTGCCTGCGACCGCGGCCAGACGTCGCGCAAGGACGCCGCTGGGGTGATTCTCTACTGCGCCGAGAAGGCCACCCAGGTGGCGCTGGACGCCATCCAGTTGCTCGGCGGTAACGGCTACATCAACGAGTACCCCACCGGCCGCCTGCTGCGCGACGCCAAGCTCTACGAGATCGGCGCCGGCACCAGCGAGATCCGCCGCATGCTGATCGGCCGCGAGGTCTTCAACGAATCGGCCTAAACAAGACGTAAGAGTGAAGAAGGAAGAGGGAAGAAAAGGCGAAGAGCATCCAGATTAGACCGGGTTCATCTCTTCCCTCTTATCTCTTACTTCTTTCTTCTTGGCCATGTCCCAGCACCTCGTGTGCCTAGCCACGCGAGCCAGTTCAGGAACCGAAACATGTCCATCCTGACATCCCAGATCAATCCGCGCAGCGAGACCTTCCAGGCCAATGAGCAGGCCATGCGCCACGAGGTGATGAAGCTGCGCGAGCTGACCGCGGCCATCACCCAGGGCGGCGGCGACAAGGCCCGCGCCCGCCACGAGTCCCGCGGCAAGCTGTTCGTGCGCGACCGCATCGACCACCTGCTCGACGAGGGCTCGCCCTTCCTGGAGTTCTCGGCGCTGGCCGCCCATGAGGTCTACGAGGATACGGTGCCCGCCGCCAGCATCGTCACCGGCATCGGCCGCGTCTCGGGCGTGGAGTGCGTGATCGTCGCCAACGACGCCACCGTCAAGGGCGGCACCTACTACCCGCTGACCGTGAAGAAGCACCTGCGCGCCCAGGAGATCGCCCGCAAGCATCGCCTGCCGTGCCTCTACCTGGTCGACTCCGGCGGCGCCTTCCTGCCCCGCCAGGACGAGGTGTTCCCCGACCGCGACCACTTCGGGCGCATCTTCTACAACCAGGCGACGCTCTCCGCCGAGGGCATCCCGCAGATCGCCGTGGTGATGGGCTCCTGCACCGCCGGCGGCGCCTATGTGCCGGCCATGGCCGACGAGTCGATCATCGTCAAGCAGCAGGGCACCATCTTCCTGGGCGGCCCGCCGCTGGTGAAGGCCGCCACCGGCGAGAGCATCAGCGCCGAGGACCTGGGCGGCGCCGACGTCCACACCCGCGTGAGCGGCGTGGCCGACCACTACGCCGAGAACGACGCCCACGCCCTGCAGTTGGCCCGCGCCTGCGTCTCGCGGCTCAACTGGCAGCAGCGCGGCCGGCTCAAGCGCCAGGACCCCAGGCCCCCGCGCCTGGATCCGGCCGAGCTCTACGGCATCGTCGGCACCGACCTCAAGAAGCCCTACGACGTGCGCGAGGTGATCGGGCGCATCGTCGATGACTCCGACTTCGACGAGTTCAAGCGCTACTACGGCGACACCCTGGTCACCGGCTTCGCGCATATCCACGGCTACCCGGTGGGCATCGTCGCCAACAACGGCGTGCTGTTCTCCGAGAGCGCGGTGAAGGGCGCACACTTCATCGAGCTCTGTGCGAAGAGGAAGATCCCGCTGATCTTCCTGCAGAACATCACCGGTTTCATGGTCGGCTCGAAGTACGAGCACGAGGGCATCGCCAAGCACGGTGCCAAGCTGGTAACCGCCGTGGCCTGCGCCAAGGTGCCCAAGTACACCGTGCTGATCGGCGGCAGCTTCGGCGCCGGCAACTACGGGATGTGCGGCCGCGCCTACGAGCCCAATATGCTGTTCATGTGGCCCAACGCGCGGATCTCGGTGATGGGTGGCGAGCAGGCCGCCGGCGTGCTGGCCCAGGTCAAGCGCGAGCAGATCGAGCGCGAGGGCCGCGAGTGGACGAAGGCGGAGGAAGAGGCCTTCAAGCAGCCCACCCGCGAGCAGTACGAGCACCAGGGTCACCCCTACTACGCCAGCGCGCGGCTGTGGGACGACGGCGTCATCGACCCCGCCCAGACCCGCGACGTGCTGGGGCTGTCGCTGGCCGCGGCCATGAACGCCGAGATCGAAGACACCACGTTCGGCGTGTTCAGGATGTAGGCGCGCTAAGCGCGAGAAGGAAGAAGGAAGAAGGAAGAAGGAAGAACTTGCGCAGCTTAACAAGGGGTTTTCTTCCCTCTTCCAGGCGCGAAGCGCCGCTCTTCCCTCTTCAATCTTTTCGATAGAGGTCCGAGATGTCACAGACAAGCTACTCAAGACTCGAGATCGACGAGCGCGGCGTCGCCTGGCTGACGCTGGACCGCCCTGAGGTGCACAACGCCTTCGACGATGCCCTGATCGCCGAGCTCAACGCCCACCTGGCGCGGTTGCATGAGGCCGCCGAGAAGGGCGAGGTGCGCGTGGTGGTGCTGGGCTCGGAGGGCAAGAGCTTCTCCGCCGGCGCCGACCTCGGCTGGATGAAGCGCATGGTGGAGTACGATTTCGAGGGCAACCTCGCCGACTCGCGCAAGCTCTCCGCACTGATGCACGGCCTCGACACCCTGCCCTGCCCCAGCGTGTGCCGCGTGCAGGGGGCCGCCTTCGGCGGCGCCGTGGGCCTGGCCGCCTGCTGCGACATCGTCGTCGCCTCCGAGAAGGCCAGGTTCTGCCTCTCCGAGGTGAAGATCGGCCTGTCGCCGGCGGTGATCAGCCCCTATGTGCAGCGCGCCCTGGGAGAGCGTCAGATGCGCCGCTATGCGCTCACCGCCGAGGTGATCGATGCGCCCACCGCCCTGGCGCTGGGCCTGGCCCACCGGGTGGTGGAACACGACGCCCTGGACGATGCCGTCGACGCCATGCTCGACACCCTGCTGGCCACCTCGCCCCAGGCCAGCCGCGCCACCAAGGCGCTGCTGGCCGCGGTGGCCCGCGAGCCCGATTCCGAGGCCACCCGCGAGCACACCTGCCGGGTGATCAGCGAACTGCGCGTGAGCGCCGAGGGCCAGGAGGGCCTGGCCAGCTTCTTCGAGAAGCGCCGCCCGGCCTGGCACCCATCCGAGAACAACGCCGCGGAGCCCCGCTCATGACCCCTGACGTGAACAAGTTCGATACCCTGCTGGTCGCCAACCGCGGCGAGATCGCCTGCCGGGTGATGCGCACCGCCCGCGCCATGGGCCTGCGCACCGTGGCCGTCTACTCCGATGCCGACGCGGAGGCCCGCCACGTGCGCGAGGCCGACGAGGCCGTGCGCCTGGGCCCCGCCGCGGCCCGCGAGAGCTACCTCAAGATCGAGGCGGTGGTGGAAGCCGCCCGGCGCACCGGCGCCGGCGCCATCCACCCCGGTTACGGCTTCCTCTCCGAGAACGGTGCCTTCGTCGAGGCCCTGGACGCCGCCGGCATCACCTTCGTCGGCCCGCCCGCCTCGGCCATCGCCGCCATGGGCGACAAGTCCGCCGCCAAGGCGCGCATGGCCCACGCCGGCGTGCCGCTGGTGCCGGGCTACCACGGCGAGGCCCAGGACGACGCCCTGCTCAAGGCCGAGGCCGACAAGATCGGCTACCCGGTGCTGCTCAAGGCCAGCGCCGGCGGCGGCGGCAAGGGCATGCGGGTGGTGGAGTCCGCCGCCGGTTTCCAGGCCGCACTGGACGGCTGCCGCCGCGAGTCCCAGGCCGCCTTCGGCGACCAGCGCATGCTGATCGAGAAGTACCTGACCCAACCGCGCCACGTCGAGGTCCAGGTGTTCTGCGACGCCCACGGGGCAGGTGTCTACCTCTTCGAGCGTGACTGCTCCGTGCAGCGCCGCCACCAGAAGGTGCTCGAGGAGGCCCCGGCTCCCGGCATGACGCCCGAGCTGCGCCGCGACATGGGCGAGGCCGCGGTGCGCGCCGCCAAGGAGATCGGCTATGTGGGCGCCGGCACCGTCGAGTTCCTGCTGGATGCGGATGGCAGCTTCTACTTCATGGAGATGAACACCCGCCTGCAGGTGGAGCACCCGGTCACCGAGATGATCACCGGCCAGGACCTGGTCGAGTGGCAGCTGCGCGTGGCCATGGGCGAGCGGCTCCCTCTCGCCCAGGAGGAATTGACGATTACCGGCCATAGCTTCGAGGCGCGCCTCTACGCCGAGGACCCCGAGCAGGACTTCCTGCCCGCCACCGGGCGGCTCGAGCGCTTCGGCCTCGACCTGGCCGGTGCCGGCCTCGATCCGTCGCGCGTGCGCCTGGACAGCGGCGTGGAAACCGGCGACGCCGTCTCCATGCACTACGATCCCATGCTCGCCAAGCTGATCGTTCACGGCGACGACCGCGACCAGGCGCTGGCCACCCTCAACCGCGCGCTGGCGGCACTCGACGTGCAGGGCGTGATCACCAACCGCGCCTTCCTGCAGCGCCTGGCCACGCATCCGGCCTTCAAGGCCGTGGAACTCGATACGCGCTTCATCGAGAAGAACGAGGCCACCCTCTTCGCCCCGCGCCGCTATCGCGTGGAGGAGTACGCCGGCGCGGCGCTGATCGGGCTCAGCCAGCTGGCCCGGGAGTGCGAGAGCGACTCCCCCTGGGACCGCCATGACGGCTTCCGCCTCAACGCCCCCCACACCATCCGCATCGCCCTGTGCGATCCGGCACATGCCCAGGATCCCGACGACAGCGAGGCCGTGGTGGTGGTCGAGGGCACCCGCGACAGCGACGCCGCCCCCTGGCATTTGACGATCGGCGAGGAGACCCTCACCGCGCGCATCCAGCACCTGGAAGGCGATGCCGTGGCGGTGACGCTGAACGGCCACCGCCGCCGCCTGCAGGCGCGGCGCGACGGCCATGTGGTGATCATGGTCGACCCCAGCGGCGAGACCCGGCTGTTCTGGCGGCGCATCGACGCCATCGACCACGGCCACCGCGAGGCCGAGTCCACCCTCACCGCGCCCATGCACGGCACCGTGGTAGCGCTGCTGGTGGAACCCAACCAGTCGGTCGAGAAAGGCATGCCGCTGATGGTCATGGAAGCCATGAAGATGGAGCACACCATGACCGCCCCCACCGACGGCCACGTGGAGAGCTTCCACTTCAACGCCGGCGACACCGTGGGCCAGGGCGACGTCCTACTCGAATTCACCCCCAACGCATGAAGAGATGGTAGGAGGGCAGCTCCGCTGCGCGATTGGAGGCCGCAGGCCTCCCGAAGACGCCGGCAACACCGACAACGCAGGCAACGCCGCTCGGTAGGAGGGCAGCTCCGCTGCGCGACTGGAGGCCGCAGGCCTCCCGACGACGCCGACGACATAGGCAACGCCTCCGGGCGCCTATCGGCGCCAATCGCGCAACAAAGTTGCCCTCCTACAGCGGCCCCCCAGACTGCTGGAGACCCAAATGGCCTTCCCCCAACACGTACGCCTGGTCGAGGTCGGCCCCCGCGACGGGCTGCAGAACGAACCCGAGCCGATCGCCACGGCCACCAAGCTCGAACTGATCGACCGCCTCGGCGCCGCCGGCCTCTCCTATATCGAGGCGGCCAGCTTCGTCTCCCCCAAGTGGGTGCCGCAGATGGCCGACCACCGCGAGGTGATGCTGAACCTGGCCCGCCTGGACGGCGTCACCTACTCGGCGCTGACCCCCAACCTCAAGGGCCTGGAAGCCGCCCTGGAGTGCGGCGTCGAGGAGGTCGCGGTGTTCGGCGCCGCCTCCGAGGCCTTCTCGCAGAAGAACATCAACTGCTCGGTGGCCGAGTCGCTGGAGCGCTTCGCCCCGGTGCTGGAACGCGCGCAGCAGGCCAATGTCCGCGTCCGCGGCTACGTCTCCTGCGTGCTCGGCTGCCCCTACGAGGGCGAGATCGCCCCCGCCAAGGTCGCCGAGGTGGCCAGGGCCCTGCATGAGATGGGCTGCTACGAGGTCTCGCTGGGCGACACCATCGGCACCGGCACCCCGCTCAAGGCCAAGCGCATGCTCGAAGCCGTGAGCAAGGACATTCCCATGGCCCAGCTCGCCGCCCACTTCCACGACACCTACGGCCAGGCGCTGGCCAACCTCTACGCCGTGCTGGAGGAAGGCGTGGCGGTGGTCGACAGCTCCGTGGCCGGCCTGGGCGGCTGTCCCTATGCCAAGGGCGCCTCGGGCAACGTGGCGAGCGAGGACGTGGTCTACCTGCTCGACGGCCTGGGCATCGACAGCGGCGTCGACCTCGACGCCCTGGCCGCCACCGGTACCTGGATCACCCAGGCCATCGGCCGCCCCAACCGCTCCAAGGTCGGCGTAGCCCTCGCCGCCCGATAACCGCCCCCGAAACGCAAGAGCCTCCGCGCCAGTCGCCTGGCGCGGGGGCTCGTTCGTCGGGAAACTCGGCGACCGGAAGGAAAGGTTCGCTACACGGCGCCCGGCATGCCGTCCAGCTCGCGTTCGTCGACACCGAGCATCTGCAGGATGTTGCGCTGGGCGGCGTTCAGGATGTGCTGACGCTCCTGCTCGCCGGGCAGGCTCTTGGCGATGGCCACGGCGCCCACCAGCGAGGCGAGGATGGCACGCGACTTCTCGGCGATGACCTCGCGATCGGGCTCGAAGGGCAGTTTCTTCAGGCGGGCCAGGGCGATGAGCCGGGTCTCCAGCATCTTCTTCATGCGCAGGTAGGAGGCCTCGAACAGCGTGCGAACCTCGGCGTTCTCGTTGCCGATCTCGTTGAACAGCACCGCCTCCGGCCCCGGCTTCCGCTTGCGTTCCAGTTCCTGAAGGTTCCAGCAGTTGGCAACCAGCTCCGTCAGGTGCTTCACTGATAGAGGCCCCTTGACCAGCCTGGCCGCGCGGCTGCTCTCCAGGGTTTCCCGCACCGAGGCATGATAGAGCGCTTCCTTCGAGGCAAAGTGCGCGTAGAAGGCCCCGTGGGTCATCTTGGCCAGCTTCATGATCTGCCCGATGGAGACCTTCTCGAAGCCTTGGCGACTGAACAGCTCGATGGCCGACTTGAGGATGCGCTCACGGGATCTCGCCTTGTGGTTTGCCGAGTAGGGCATGGCGACCTCACATTCTCACGCTGAATATTACCTTGATCATATCAAGCCCGGTGCTAGCGTGGCATAACCCCAAGCTGTTCAGGACATTACCATGCAATCACCACTCGTTATCACCGGCATGGGCATGGTCAGCCCGCTGGGTTGCGGCGTCAAGGCGGGCTGGGAGCGCCTCCTCGCCGGCCGCTCCGGCCTCTCCACGATCACCCGCTTCGATACCGGCGACCTGCCGATCAAGGTGGCGGGCTCGGTGCCCGACATCGCCGACGACCCCGAGGCCGGCCTCGACCCGGACCGGGTGGTCGACGCCAAGGAGCGTCGCAAGATGGAGCTCTTCAGCCTCTACGCCATGGCCGCCGCCGAAGAGGCGCTGACCCAGGCCAACTGGTTCCCGACGAGCGATGCGGACCGCCTGGCCACCGCCACCATCGTGGGCTCCGGCATCGGCGGCTTCCCCACCATCACCCAGGCGCAGAACACCCTGATGACACGCGGCCATCGCCGGCTCTCCCCGTTCACCGTGCCAGCCTTCCTGGCCAACCTGGCGGCGGGCAACGTCTCGATTCGCCATGGCTTTCGGGGGCCGCTGGGCTGCCCGGTGACCGCCTGTGCGGCAGGCATCCAGGCCATCGGCGATGGCATGCGCCTGATCCGCAGCGGCGAGGCCGAGGTGGCCTTGGTGGGCGGCGCCGAGGCCTGCATCGACCCGCTCTCGCTGGCCAGCTTCCACGCCATGAAGGCCCTCTCCACCGAGCAGGACGACCCCGCCAGGGCGTCGCGCCCCTTCGACCAGGCACGCAACGGCTTCGTCATGGGCGAAGGCGCGGGGCTGCTGGTGATCGAAAGCCTGGCCCACGCCGAGGCCCGTGGGGCAACGCCCCTGGCCGTTCTCAGCGGCTATGGCACCAGCGCCGACGCCCACCACATCACCGCCGGCCCGGAAGACGGCGCGGGGGCCGCGGCGGCCGTTCGCGCGGCACTCAAGATGGCGGGGCTGACGCCCGAGGCGATCGACCACATCAATGCCCACGCCACCTCGACGCCGGTCGGCGACCGTGCCGAGATCGCCGGGCTGCGCAACGTCTTCGGCGACGCCCTCGCCGGCATCCCGATCTCCGCCACCAAGGCGAGCACCGGCCACCTGCTGGGGGCCGCCGGCGGGGTGGAGAGCATCTTCTCCACCCTGGCGGCGATGCACGACCGCCTGCCCCCCACCCGGAACCTGGAGAATGCCGACGAGGACCTGCACGACCTGGACTTCGTGGCGGGCACGGCACGCGAACACCCCACCCGGCACGTGCTGTGCAACGGCTTCGGCTTCGGCGGGGTGAATGCCGCCCTGATCCTCAGCAAGCCGTAGCGCGGCTTGCCTAGGCGCGCCCCGCCCTGCTGGAGGAGGCCATGTCGCTGCCGCCAGCGGGCGATGTGGTGGTGATCACCGGCGGCAATATGTACCTGCCAGGCCACCAGGAAGAGGGCCAGGCTGCCCCAGACCCTTCACGGTGGTGAAGGCGCTGTCGTGAAGCGTGGCCGTGGTGCCGTCCGGATCCTCCCCGATGAAGCAGGGACAGGGCACGGCACAGGAGCAGATCTCCAGCATGGTGCCCTCGAGGCGATAGCTCGCTTGCGTTGTCGTGTTCTTCTTCCATTCTCCATGAGCGTCGGGTGTGGGTTGGCACGGCCTCGGCCTATCGATGAATGATCTCCTCCTTGAGCGAATAGGCAACGCCCAGGACCTCGTTGCAGACCGGCTGCGGATACTCCATCTCCTGCATGGCCTGCAGGATGTCGTCGACCACGGCGACGAATTCGGCCGCGCTGACGTTCATCCCGGTGTGCGTCTCGATCATCGAGCGCCCCGTGTACTCCACCGGTCCGCCGGAGCCGGCCGCGAGGAACTCCTTGACCTTCTCGCGGGCGTGGTCGATTGCCGCCTCATCGAGGGCTCGGTACCGGGGTCCGGCGACGTCGTTCTGGAGGTGCAGCTCGACAATGCGATTGACGAGCTTGTCGATACCGGCGAAACCGCCGAGTCTGTCATACAGGGTGTCACTCATGGCACTTGCTCCTCTCTTGGATGGTTGCTCGCCAGGTGCACTGGGCACCTACCCCAAAGAGCGTGACAATCCTTGTGACAACCGAAACAAGAAGGGCCAAGCGATGACTGCAACGGAGCTATCGCCTGTTCGCGCTGCCCTCGACAGCGGCGACTTCGTCCGGGCACAGCAGCTGCTCGCCGGGCTGACCGCGCCACCCTCGGCCGAGCTGCTGGAGCTGCGCGCCCAGGCGGCGTATGGGGCCGGCGATCTGGAAGGCACGCTGGCCGCCTATGGCGACCTCTACCACCTGCACCTGGAAGACCACCGCACCCACGAGGCGGCGTTCGCCGCGGTCATGGTGGGCATGTACCTGATGATGGACACGGGCCTGATGGCCACCGTGCGGGCCTGGCTGTCGCGGGCGGAACGCCTGGTGGAAGACGCGCCCGAGAGCCCGGTCTGGGCGTGGCTCGCCGCGGTGCGCACCTACGAGCGCCTGATGTGTGGCGACATGCCGGGGACGGAGCAATGGGCCCGACGGGCCATGGAAGGAGGGGAAAGGCACGCCCTGGCGCCGCCTTCGATCATCGGCCAGGTGGCCCTGGCCAGGGTCCGTATCCATGACGGCGAGGTCGATGAAGGACTTCGCGCACTGGACGATGTGGCCGTGGAGTTGAGCTCGGGTAACCTCGATCCCCTCACCACCGGACAGATGTGGTGCGAGCTCATCTGCGCGATGCAGTGGATCGGCCAGCACGACCGAGCCGAAGAGTGGACCGAAGCCATGGAGCGCTGGCGCCAGGGAGCGGCGTTCGGGGGCCTCCACGGCCGCTGCCGGGTGCACCAGGCGGAGATCATGCGCCTGCGCGGGCCTTGCGACTCCGCCGAACAGGAAGCCTTGCTGGCCTGCGAAGAGCTGCGCCCCTGGATGCGGCGGGAGTTCGGTTGGCCGTTGACCGAGCTCGGCAACGCGCGGCTGCGCAAGGGTGATTTCGCGGGTGCCGAGGATGCATTCCTGGCGGCCCACCAGAATGCCTGGCTCCCGCAGCCGGGGCTGGCGTTGTTGCGGTTGGCCCAGGGACGCGTCGATGACGCCTTCTCGATGATCGAGAGCGCCCTCGAGTTCCCATTCGACGTCCCCTCGAAGGAGCGCCCGCCGACGGGGGGCCTGAGACGGGCGCCCCTGCGCGAAGCCCAGGTCGTGATCGCGCTGGCGGCCGGAGACGATAACGCGGCGCGAGACGCCGCCGCCGACCTTGCGGAGATCGCCCGGACGTATCAGAGTCGCACATTGCACAACTCGGCGCTCGCCGCGAAGGGTCGCCTGGCGCTGCACGACGGGCTGGGAGGCGAAGCGATCCGGCTGCTAAGCGAAGCCGTCATGGAATGGATCTCGCTGCGAATGCCATTCGAGGCGGCGACTCTGCGCGTCGAGCTCGCCGCGGCCCACCGCGCGGCGGGCGACGACAGGTCGGCTGAGCTTGAGCTCGACGCCGCCTGTCGAGCGTTCGAGGAGCTCAACGCCGGGCACTGGGCGAACCTGGCTCGCGAACAGGTGCCGGCGACGCCCTCGCGGCAAGATGCCGGCTCCGAGCCTTGCGTCTTCTGCCGCGAGGGCGATATGCGAAGGGTGACCTTCAGCGGCACCACTGTTCACTTGAGGGATCTCAAGGGCATGCGCTACCTGGAACGCCTGCTGACGGAGCCCGGCCGGGAGTTCCACGTCCTCGACCTGGTATCGGTGGAGCGCGGGGCGCTCACCGTCGGCGAGCCTTCGGAGGATCTCGGCGTCAGTACCCAGTGTGGACTGGAGGTGTTCGATTCGAAGGCGCGCGAGGCCTATCGGCAGCGGCTCGCCGAGACGGAAGAGGACATCGCGGAGGCCGAGGCGAACAACGACCTGCACCGCGCGGAGCTCGCGCGTGCCGATCGCCAGTTTCTCATCGACGAACTCCGCCGCGGCGTCGGCCTGAACGGTCGGGCCCGAAGCGTCGGCGGTGGCGTAGAGCGCGCACGCACCAGCACGACCCGTTCGCTACGCTACGCCCTGGATAGGATTGCCCGGCACCATTCGAGCCTCGGCGAGCACCTGGACAGGACGATACGCACCGGTACCTATTTCGCCTACGAGCCGGATCCCCGTGCACCGGTGAACTGGAAGACCTGACCGCTCTCACGCATGCCGTGTGCAGGTGCGCTAACGCTGAGCGCGGTTAGCCCGGCAACCCTTCGGGTCGGGTCACCCGCGTCCTACCGGCAGCGGCATGCCGCTTGGCGCGGTGCGCGTGCAGCTTCCGGTAGCTCTCGATCAGGCGCTGGTGCCTCTCCAGGCCCTCCAGCGCCATGCTGGTGGGGGTCAGGCCGTGGAAGCGCACCTCGCCATTCACCGAGCCGATCACCGCCTCCAGGGTCTCCTCGCCGAACAGGCGGCCGAGGTTGTAGCGGTAGTCGGAAAGCTCCAGTTCGTCGTCCAGGGCGATCTCCAGCACCGCATTCACCGCCTGGTAGAACAGGCCGCGCTCGACGGTGTTGTCGTTGTACTGCAGGAACATCTGGACCCGGTCCAGGGCCTCCTCGTGCTGGCCCAGCGCCAGGTGGATCAGCAGCTTCAGCTCGAGGATGGTGAGCTGCCCCCAGACGGTGTTCTCGTCGAACTCGATGCCGATCAGGGTGATGATGTCCTCGTGATCATCGATCTGGCTCTCCTCCAGGCGCTCCAGCAGGGCCGCCAGCCGGTCATCGTCCAGCGCATGGAGGTTGAGGATGTCCTCGCGGAACAGCAGGGCCTTGTTGGTGTTGTCCCAGACCAGGTCCTCCACCGGGTAGACCTCGGAATAGCCCGGCACCAGGATGCGGCACACCGGCGCGCCCAGGTCCTCATGGACGGCCACATACGCCTCCAGGTCCAGCTCCTCGAGGATGCCGAACAGGCCGGCGGCCTCCTCCTCGTTGCTGCCCGAGAAGTCCCACTCGACGAACTCGACGTCCGCCTTGCTGCTGAAGAAGCGCCAGGACACCACCCCGGAGGAGTCGATGAAGTGCTCGACGAAGTTGTTGGGCTCGGTGACGGCAAGCGAGTTGAAGGTGGGCGGCAGGAAGTCGTTGAGGCCCTCGAAGCTGCGGCCCTGCATCAGCTCGGTGAGGCTGCGCTCGAGCGCCACCTCGAAGCTCGGGTGGGCGCCGAAAGAGGCGAAGACACCGCCGGTCTTGGGGTTCATCAGGGTGACGCACATCACCGGGAACTGCCCGCCGAGCGAGGCATCCTTGACCAGCACCGGGAAGCCCTGGGCCTCCAGCGCCTGGATGCCCTCGAGGATATCGGGGTACTTCTCGAGCACTGCCATGGGCACGTCCGGCAGCGCGATCTCGCCCTCGATGATCTCCCGCTTCACCGCCCGCTCGAAGATCTCCGACAGGCACTGCACCTGGGCCTCGGCCAGGGTGTTGCCGGCGCTCATGCCGTTGCTGAGGTAGAGGTTCTCGATCAGGTTGGAGGGGAAGTAGACCGTCTCGCCGTCCGACCGGCGCACGAAGGGCAAGGCGACGATGCCGCGGGCCGTCTTGCCGGAGTTGGTATCGATCAGGTGCGAGCCGCGCAGCTCGCCGTCCGGGTCGTAGATCGCCCGGGTGGTGGCGTCGAGGATGCCCGCCGGCAGCGCGTCGCCCGGCCCCGGCTGGAACCACTCCTCGTTCGGGTAGTGGACGAAGGCGCTGCCCGCGATCTCCTCGCCGAAGAACTGGTCGTTGTAGAAGAAGTTGCAGCTCAGGCGCTCGATGAACTCGCCCAGCGCCGAGCACAGCGCGCTCTCCTTGGTGGCACCCTTGCCGTTGGTGAAGCACATCGGCGAGGCGGCGTCGCGGATATGCAGCGACCAGACGTGGGGCACGATGTTGCGCCAGGAGGCGATCTCGATCTTCATGCCCAGGTCGGCGAGGATCCCGGTCATGTTGGCGATGGTCTGCTCCAGCGGCAGGTCCTTGCCCTCGATCCAGGTGCCCTGCCCTGCCGTCGCCTCGCCCTGCGGCACGCCCATCAGCATGGCCTGGGCGTCCTCGTCGATGTTCTCCACCACCTCGATCTCGAACTCGGGGCCGGTCTGCACCACCTTCTTGACCGTGCAGCGGTCGATGGAGCGCAGGATGCCCTCGCGGTCCTTGGCGGAGATGTCCTCCGGCAGCTCGACCTGGATCTTGAAGATCTGCTTGTAGCGGTTCTCCGGGTCGACGATGTTGTTCTGCGCCAGGCGGATGTTCTCGGTGGGGATGTCCCGCGCCTTGCAGTAGACCTTGACGAAGTAGGCCGCGCACATCGCCGAGGAGGCCAGGAAGTAGTCGAAGGGGCCGGGGGCCGAGCCGTCGCCCTTGTAGCGGATCGGCTGGTCGGAGATGACGGTGAAGTCGTCGAACCTGGCCTCCAGGCGGAGGTTGTCGAGATAGTTGACCTTGATTTCCATGGGGACGGCACCGAACGGTTGAGCGTGGGCGGCAGAGCGATGGAGGAAAACCCGCCATTATCCCGATTTTGGCGCCGCCCGTCTCGGGATTGCACAAAAATTCACCGATCAGGCACCCCGTACAGCATCATATCGATGTGCCGGCATCTTCAAAACGACGTATGGTGAGGGTGTTGCCCCGTCAGGAGGAGATGCCATGTCCACCGCCGAGCTGCGCGAGGTCGTCGCGGGGGCCTGGATCCCGCCGTCTTCGACGACAGCGCCGAGTTCATCCGCACCGTGCGCCGCGGCGTCCCCGGCAGCGTGATCAAGGAGGCCATCGCCGCCCTCGGCAACACACCGGAGGCACTGAAGTGACCCCCTCCAGAGCTGCACAGGCTATAGTGCAGCCCTCAGGAGGGCCGATCGGTCAATATCTTTTTGACATTTCCGGTAAATGCCGCCGCACGCACGCCAGTGGGTTCAAAGCCCAACGTATTCCAGGTCGCCTTGGCCTCTTCATTGGCGAGCGAATATTCCAGAACCAGCTCCTGCGCGCCATGGTGCTCGGCAAAAGCCACCAACTCACAGAGCATGGCAGTAAAAATACCGCGTTTCCTGAATTCCGTCTCCACCCACACATCATCGATAAACCCGGATTTATCGACCTCCGCGCTCGCCTGCTCCCAAATGCCCTCGTTTCGCCATACGGCCACATCCCCCATGCCCACGAGGCCGTAATCCGGCACCTCTGCCACGATAATCAGCTTGTCCGTATCCGCCAGTGCACTAGAAAGTGCCTCCACCAGCCGTTGACGCTCCTTGGTTTTCAATCGCTGCGTCTGCGCCCCCGCCACATGCATGGCCAGCTTGGAAAGAAACTCGACCAAGGTAGGAATATCAGCGTCATCAGCTTTGCGTAGTAGAAAGTCACTGTCGTGCTGCTTGGGTTTGGCCATGCAGGGACTCCTCGCCGCCCAACGCGACAAGCGGTGTACACCCAGCGATCAGGTTGTGAGTGATATAGAGAGTATAGATGATGGGTGGGATTGGGGGGGAGCGGCTTCGACTCTCGCCATATAACGGCATTTTACCGGTGCAATCGGAGAGCGGGAAGACTTCTTTTTTGGCAACTCAGACACCTAACGAGGCTGTAGCAAAAGGTAAGAGCCTTTCAAAAACCACGAATCGATCAATTTCTGTACTGCATTTCGCGTTCTCTCGTAAAACCCATACCAGCTTGCAACAGAAGATTTGGTCAGATTTTTCGTACGAGCACATCCTTCTACAATGCCTAGACTTTTTCTAAAACCTCAACGCCACAAATCACCGGCGACGAAAAGCAGAGCGACAAAGGAGCGGCGCTTTTCGCCGTCCGCGCGAATTTTCTTTGTTATGCGCTTGCACTTAACAGCCTCGTCAACCTTCGAGTTAATTTGTTAATTTCTGACTCTGTCACTTCAAAATCACTGGGTTCGAACAGCCTATCTTGCTTCCCTGTGCGTGAACCGATAATTTTATGGGATAGTTTCCAGTAAAGCATCCCCTTTCTCGTTTCGATTACCTGCACTCCTATTTGGTAAGAAATCTTCCATTTTTCATTGGTCGTTCGCCAGTATTGGTATCCGACGTCCTTTGGATCAGTAGTGGCTGTGCCGAATATTGCATTTGGCGACACCAAGAACCCTTCCGCCTCAAGTAGGCTCACCACCTCATTAAGCGCAACATCTGAATTATCTATTGACGCTCGTGCAACAGGAGTATATTCAAACAAAAATGGGTCTGTATTCTTTGATGCTGTAGATGCACAGCCGGCAAGCATAACCGCTAATACCGCACAAAGGATTATTTTCATTCTTCTTTGTCCTTTTTGAAATAGTATCCCATCACAAAACCAACGGGCCCTAGAAGAAAGTTAGCTTTGTTTAAATGATCGAAGAACAGCCCCATATCACCAGCCTCACTTACCATATTCCACACGAGAAGGGAAAGCACCACAATCAAATAGAGTCCGATTACTAATAGAGCGATTATGTTTCTTGTTTTGGCGTCCATCTTTTCTCCTCCTGCGTATAACGCTTGGCTTTGCGGCGTACCGGAGCGGAGCGTAGATACGTCCGGCAAAAGCCACTGGTTATACGGTATTCTCCAATACGGTGACCGCCTCAATAATCTTTTCTTTTCTCAACTCGTATTCACTACTCACTGGTTCTTGGCTACGAGTGGCCATAAAAAACAGCTGTGATGAAATGTTTTTCAACAACTTAACCACTTCAGAAGAAGGGCCAAGCTGGTTGGACACAGCCCAGCGATCAATCGCACTGGATGACAATCCTAAGAGCTTCTCATCAAGCTCTAGTCTTGAGTTAACTATATCCAAAACTTGTCTCTGCGTTGCCATTCGGCTTACGAACTCATCCATCAATATTCACCTCATGGCATATTTCATCAATCCAAGAGCGGCAGCGCTCCAACTCCGGAATTACAACAGTCAAATCAATTTCACTAACACTCTCACCGACACCTCTTGTCGATAATAGACGAGCCTGCATCAATAAATAGTAGACGTCATCGTCAATATTCAGGCTCCTTGGCCCAAGCCTTCTCGCCGAATCTCTTCCAAAGGTTGGGATATTCATCCTTGCAAGTGAATAACAGGTGGAGATGTTTCGCAAAGCTAGAAAAATCGTTGAAAGTTCAAACACTAGACTCGGCGAACCCTTTTTGATAGACCGGAATGATGAATCAAAGATATTTCGAAACTTTGAGCAGTCGGCTGCTCCTTCGGTGTAATTGGACGGCTCCCCGAGGCTTTTAAGGAAATCACTTCCATCAGCACTGTAAACTAGGCGGCTCTCAAGGGATAGATGCCAAGCGAAGGCGTTACCAAGCTCCCAAAGTTCCCGTATCCGAGCGTACGAATAAATCGAAAACTTGTCTGGATTGATTCGAGAATCTCGACCTTCCACAAGCGCGAGAAGATCGATATCTGAATCAACAGAAATATCACCACGGCAGATTGATCCAAAGGCGTATATATGCATTATCGGCGACTAAATCGTTTAACGAGAATTGAAACTAAGCAAGCGAGCATTACATACCTCAAAGCTGTGATACCCGCTAAAAGTAGACCTGAAAATCCATCTGGCCGAGAAATACCAAGGAATACTTGTGGAGCGCTCTTCGCTGCAGCAACGTAACTGCCCAGCAACGCAGGATGGCGGTCTCAATGACCAAGTGCAACACGTAACTCATCAGGTACGGTGTTGCCATGACTTACTGCTATCGCCATCTCTCTGCTGAAGACCGAGCCGCCATCATG
>NZ_JAUFPL010000018.1:0-84617 GCF_030409215.1 Halomonas ramblicola
GTGCTTGGGGGAGTCATGAATAGGTGCCCACGTAACAATAGATGGGCACCTAATGTCGCCAGCCAGGGCCTTCCGTGTAAGGTGTGTTCACCGGGCGGTTACGGCCCAGTCATCGTCAGGCACAAATTCAGAAACCCCAGCTTCGAGAGAGGCTGGGGTTTTGTCGTTTCCGAGCCACCATCATGCGACGCGATATTTCGCGGAGGTGGCGCATGAAAAAGCCCGACTGCATGGGCCGGGCCTGGAAGCATCATCGGGGGATGGAACCCCTCACAGCGCGGCGATCTTGTCGCGTTGTTCCACCAGCAGGTTGCGGGCGGCCTGGTACTCCTGGAGCTTGCCGCGCTCCTTCTCCACCACCGCCTCGGGGGCCTTGGCCACGAAGTTCTCGTTGCCGAGCTTCTTCTCGATGCCGCCGATCAATTTTTCCTGCTTGTCGATCTCCTTGGCGAGGCGTTGGAGCTCTGCTTCCTTGTCGATCAGGTCGGCCATGGGCACCAGGACTTCCATATCGCCGACCAGTTGCGTCGCCGACAGCGGCGCCTCTTTTGACTCGTCGAGAGGAGCGATCGAGTTGAGTTTCGCCAGCTTCATCAGGAAACGATGATTCTGGATGTAACGCCTAAGATCCTCTTGATCACATTTGGCCAGGTGCACATCCAATGGCTTGCCCGGGGCGATGTTCATCTCGGCGCGGATGTTGCGCACCGCCACGATCACCCCCTTGAGCCACTCGATATCGTGGGTGGCCGTTGCGTCGATCTTGTCGTCTTCGGCCTGCGGCCAGGGCTGGACCATGATCGACTCACCTTCCACGCCGGCCAGCGGCGCCACGCGCTGCCAGATCTCCTCGCTGATGTAGGGCATCATCGGGTGGGCCAGGCGCAGGATCGCCTCCAGCACGCGGACCAGGGTGCGGCGGGTGCCGCGCTTGGCTTCCGCGCTGGCGTTGTCGTCCCAGAGTACCGGCTTGGAGAGCTCCAGGTACCAGTCGCAGTACTCGTTCCACACGAACTCGTAGAGCGCCTGGGAGGCGTGGTCGAAGCGGAACTCCTCCATCGCACGGGTCACCTGGGCCTCGGTCTGTTGCAGGCGCGAGACGATCCAGCGGTCGGCGAGCGACAGCTCCACGGGGGCGTCGCCCAGGCCGGTGTCCTGCCCCTCGGCATTCATCAGCACATAGCGCGAGGCGTTCCACAGCTTGTTGCAGAAGTTGCGGTAGCCATCCAGGCGGCCCATGTCGAACTTGATGTCGCGCCCGGTGGTGGCCTGGGAGAGGAAGGTGAAGCGCAGCGCATCGGTGCCGTGGGGCTCGATGCCCTCGGGGAACTCGGCGCGGGTGGCCTTGGCGATCGCCTGGGCCTTCTGCGGCTGCATCAGGCTGCCGGTGCGCTTCTCGACCAGGCTGTCCAGGTCGATGCCGTCGATCAGGTCGATGGGATCCAGGACGTTGCCCTTGGACTTGGACATCTTCTGACCCTGGCCGTCGCGGATCAGGCCGTGGACATAGACCTGCTTGAAGGGCACCTCGCCGGTGAACTTGCATGTCAGCATGATCATCCGCGCGACCCAGAAGAAGATGATGTCGAAGCCGGTGACCAGAACGCTCGAGGGGTGGAAGGTGGCCAGCTCCTCAGTATGCTCCGGCCAGCCCAGGGTGCCGAAGGTCCACAGCCCGGAGCTGAACCAGGTGTCCAGCACGTCCTCGTCCTGAGCCAGCTCGAGGTCTTCGGGCAGGCCGTACTTGTCACGGGCCTCGGCCTCGCTGCGGGCCACGAAGACGTTGCCCTCGGCGTCGTACCAGGCGGGGATGCGGTGGCCCCACCACAGCTGGCGGGAGATGCACCAGTCCTGGAGGTCGCGCATCCACGAGAAGTACATGTTCTCGTAGTTCTTCGGCACGAACTGGATGTCACCCTTCTCCACGGCCTCGATGGCCGGCTTGGCGAGGCTCTCCACGGCGACGAACCACTGGTCGGTGAGCAGCGGCTCGATGACGTCGCCGGAGCGGTCGCCATAGGGCAGGGTGTTGCTGACCGTCTCGACCTGCTCGAGCAGTCCCGCCGCCTCCATGTCGGCGACGATCCGCTTGCGGGCCTCGAAGCGGTCGAGCCCGGCGTAGGCCTCGGGCAGCGTCGGGTCGATGTCCGGCAGTGGCCGGCCCTGGATATCGAAGGCCTCGGCGCGTTCGAGGATCGCGGCGTCCTGGGTGAAGACGTTGATCAGCGGCAGGTCCTGGCGGCGACCGACCTCGTAGTCGTTGAAGTCGTGGGCCGGGGTGACCTTCACGCAGCCGGAACCCTTGTCCATGTCGGCGTGTTCGTCGGCGACGATGGGGATGCGTCGGCCGACCAGGGGGAGCTCCACGAACTTGCCCACCAGGGAGGCATAGCGTGGATCCTCGGGGTTGACCGCCACCCCGGTATCACCCAGCAGGGTCTCGGGGCGGGTGGTGGCGACGACCAGGTGGTCGTGGCCCGCCTCCGTCTTCACGCCATCGGTCAGCGGATAGCGGAAGTGCCAGAACTGGCCCTGCTGGTCGCGGTTCTCCACCTCCAGGTCGGAGATGGCGGTGTGCAGGGTCGGGTCCCAGTTGACCAGGCGCTTGCCGCGGTAGATCAGGTCCTCTTCATGGAGGCGCACGAAGACTTCCTGCACCGCCTTGTAGAAGCCGTCGTCCATGGTGAAGCGCTCGCGGCTCCAGTCGACGCTGGCGCCCATGCGGCGCAGTTGACGGGTGATATGGTCACCGGATTCGTGCTTCCACTCCCACACCTTGTCGATGAAGGTCTCGCGCCCCAGGTCATGGCGACTCTTGCCCTCCTCGGCGGCGACCTTGCGCTCCACCAGCATCTGGGTGGCGATGCCGGCGTGGTCGGTGCCCACCTGCCACAGGGTGTTGCGGCCCTGCATGCGCCGCCAGCGGATCAGGGTGTCCATGATGGTGTCCTGGAAGGCGTGCCCCATGTGCAGGCTACCGGTGACGTTGGGCGGCGGGATCATGATCGAGTAGGGCTCGCCCTGGCCCGAGGGGGCGAAGCGGTTGTCGGCCTCCCAGCGCTCGTACCAGCGGGATTCGATCTGCTCGGGTTGGTAGGTCTTGTCCATGGGCGTTCCGGGTCCAGAAATGGGCGCACTCGGCGTCGGGCCCACCGGGGGCGCCGCCGGCCGAGGGGCGGGATTGCGTCAGGATATGCTGAAAAATGGCCCCGATTATAGCCTGTCGGGGCCTCGAACGTCAGCTCGACTGGCCGCGTAACTGGTGGGCCTTCACCGGGTAGCCGCGCTTCCGGTAGGTCTGCCAGCATTCGCGCTTGGCGGTCAGCACGTCCTGGTGCTGGTTGATGATCTCGGCGACCCGCTCGAAGCGCGAGAACCACTCGGGGATGCCCGGCGAGAGGTTGAGCAGGGCCTGGACGGACGCGTCGGGATCGGGGGGAGCCTCCCAGCCCAGGGTCACCGGTACCGCCCCGGCATGTTCGCTGTTCGCCAGGGCATGGGGCACGTAGGCATCGCCACGGAAGGTCCAGAGCCGCTCGTCGAGCTCTTTGGCCATGGCCTCGTCCTCGGCGTGCAGGTGCAGCCGGTAGCCCTTGCGCTGGATGGTCTCGGCCAGCCGGCAGGCGAAGTCGAGGCGCGCTTCCAGCGTGGTGTCGGGTAAGACGTAGAAATCGACTTGGGTCATGGCACTCGCCAGACAGTGGTAGTCGGGGCTGATCCGGCGACAGGGCTGCGAGGGGGCGCTGTGAACCCTTCCCTGGGCGCTACCGATGCCATCCCTGGCATAGGACCCCCTCTTCGCCCTGTCCCCGGCGCCCCGTCGGCGTATGAGAACGGAAGAAAGCTACCAGTGGATCAAGTCAACCGGGTCAGCCAGCCGTGGGTGTCCTCGGCGCGGCCGTACTGCAGGTCGAGCAGCTTGGTGCGCAGGCGCTTGGCGATGGGGTTGCCGTCCGCGCCGGCCAGCCGGATGCGGTCCTCCTCGGTGACCAGCTCGCCGACCGGGGTGATCACCGCGGCGGTGCCGCAGGCGAAGACCTCGGTGATCTCACCGCTGGCGGCACCCTCATGCCACTCGTCGATGCTGATCGGGCGCTCCTCGGGGGTCAGGCCCTCGTCGCGGCCCAGGGTCAGTACCGAGTCGCGGGTCACGCCCTCGAGGATGGTGTCGGTGAGGCGCGGGGTGACCAGGCGCCCGTCCTGGTAGACGAAGAACAGGTTCATTCCGCCCAGTTCTTCCAGCCACTTGTTCTCGCGGGCGTCGAGGAAGGCCACCTGGCCGCAGCCGTGCTTCTCGGCCTCCTTCTGGGCGGCCAGCGAGGCGGCGTAGTTGCCGCCGCACTTGGCGAAGCCGGTGCCGCCGGGGGCGGCGCGCTTGTAGTGGCTGGAGAGCCAGATCGACACCGGCTCCACGCCGCCCTTGAAATAGGCCGCCGCCGGCGAGGCGATCACGTAGTAGTCCACCTCGTGGGCCGGACGCACGCCGAGGAACTTCTCGCTGGCGATCATGAAGGGGCGCAGGTAGAGGCTCGATTCGTCGGCCTCGCCGGCCGGGGTCGGCACCCAGGCGTGGTCCTGGGCGAGCAGCGCCTTGAGCGAGCCGATGAAGTCGGCGTCGGAGAGCTCCGGCAGCGCCAGGCGACGCGCGCTGCGGCGGAAGCGCTCGGCGTTCTTCTCGGGGCGGAAGGTCCAGACGGAACCGTCGGCGTGACGGTAGGCCTTGATGCCTTCGAAGATCTCCTGGCCGTAGTGCAGCACGGCGGCGGCCGGGTCCAGGGTCAGCGGGCCATAGGGGCGCACCTCGCGGCCGTGCCAGCCGGCGTCCAGGGTCCAGCGCACGTGGGCCATATGGTCGGCGAAGTGGCGGCCGAAGCCGGGATTGGCGAGGATGTCCTCGCGGATGGCATCGGCCGTGGGATGGGCATTGGGTAGCAGTTCGAAGCTGTCTGTCGACACGGCAAGGGGTCTCCGCTGCACCCGGGGCGCTCTCCCCGCCCCGGGGTAGTAAGGGAACCACGGGCCGGCATCGGCCGGCCCGGGACATCGATTCGTCGGTCAGTCCCCATGAGAAAGTCGCCGCCGCAAAAAGGCAACCCCTCCATGGGGAGCAGGGGTCAGGAGGCCTCGGTCTCCACACTGGCGTCCGCCTCACGGTCGAGCAGATACTGGGTCAGCAGGCCCACCGGACGACCGCTGGCGCCCTTCTGCTTGCCGGAGGCCCAGGCGGTGCCGGCGATGTCCAGGTGCGCCCAGGGGAAGGTGTCGGCGAAGCGCGAGAGGAAGCAGGCGGCGGTGATGGTACCCGCCGGGCGGCCGCCGATGTTGGCCAGGTCGGCGAAATTGGAGTCGAGCTGCTCCTGGTACTCGTCCCACAGCGGCAGGTGCCAGGCGCGGTCCCAGGCGGTCTCGCCGGCCTCGAGCAGGTCGAGGGCCAGGTCGTCGTCGTTGGACAGCAGTCCGGAGGCGTGGTGGCCCAGGGCGATGATGGCGGCGCCGGTGAGGGTGGCGATGTCCACCACGCTGGCCGGCTCGAAGCGCTCGGCGTAGGTCAGGGCGTCGCACAGCACCAGGCGACCCTCGGCGTCGGTGTTGAGCACCTCCACCGACAGGCCCTTGAGGGTCTTGATGATGTCGCCGGGCTTGGTGGCGCGACCGTCGGGCATGTTCTCGGCGGCGGCGACAATGGCCACCAGGTTGATGCTCGGGCGGATCGCCAGGGTGGCCTTGACGGTGCCGAACACGCTGGCCGCACCGCACATGTCGAACTTCATCTCGTCCATGGCCTCGCCGGGCTTGAGCGAGATGCCGCCGGTATCGAAGGTGATGCCCTTGCCTATCAGCACATGCGGCGCCTCGTCGGGATCCTCGGCGCCCTGGTACTTCATGACGATCAGCCGCGAGGGTTCGGCACTGCCGCGGCCCACGGAGAGCAGGGTATTGGCCCCCAGCGCCTCGAGGGCCTCCTCGTCGAGGATCTCCACCTCCAGCGCCCCGCCGGAGGCCTGGCCCAGTGCCTCGGCCTGGTCGGCCAGGTAGCGCGGGGTGCAGACGTTGGCCGGCAGGTTGCCCAGGGTGCGGGTGTAGTCGATGCCCTCGCCCACGGCATCGCCGATACGGGCGCCCTCGCCGGCGGCCGCGGCGTCGCCGTCCTCGCTGACCAGCAGGGTGACCCGCTCCAGGCGTGGGGTGGGGGCCTTCTCGGACTTGAACTCGTCGAAGCGATAGAGGGTGCGGTGGGTCGCCTCGGCCACCATGCGTGCCTTCCAGGCGACGTCACGCTCGGCCAGCGGCACCTCGGTGAAGGCCATGACGCAGTCGTCCACGGGCAGGCCCGCCAGGGCGCCCAGGGCGGCGTCCAGGGCCTTGCGGAAGCCCGCTTCCTGGCACTTGTCGCGCTCGCCCAGGCCCACCAGCAGCAGGCGTTCAGTCCCCAGCCCCGGCGCGAAGGGGATCAGCTGTACGTTGCCCAGCTTGGCGTCGAAGTCGCCGCGCTCCAGAAGCTGGCCGATCAGCTTCTCGCTGGCGTCGTCGAGGCGGGCGGCGGTGGGCAGCAGCTCGGCCTCCTTGAACACCGGGATGACGAGACAGGCGGTCTCGATCTTGGCGGGATTACCCGTCTTTACTGGGAATTCCATGACGTCTCCACAAGACAAGCGTTGGGGTTACAAGTCGAAGAGGGATTCTGGATAATGCCGGCACGTCGCCGTGTCACCCCAGTGTACCCAAGGCATGGCCCCATTGCATGGCAGCCGCCACATGATCATCTTTCGTTACCTGACCCGCGAGATCCTGCTGACCATGGCCGCCGTCGCCGGCGTGCTGCTGCTGGTGATCATGGGTAGCCGCTTCATCCGCTACTTCAGCAACGCCGCCGAGGGCGAGATCCCGGTGGATATCCTGGGTACCCTGATGCTGCTCCACCTGCCGGGATTCCTCGAACTGATCCTGCCGTTGGCCTTCTTCCTGGGGATCCTGCTCGCTTACGGCCAGCTCTACCTCAACAGCGAGATCACCGTGCTGGTGGCCTGTGGCACCAGTCCCAACCGGCTGCTGCAGGTGAGCCTGGTGCCGGCGACCCTGGTGGCGCTGCTGGTGGGCCTGTGCAGCCTCTGGCTGACCCCGACCGGGGCGTTGCAGACCGAGCGGCTGCTCGAGGACCAGCGCAGCCGGGTGGACTTCACGACCCTGGGACCGGGGCGCTTCCAGGAGTTCGGCAGCGGGCGCACGGCCTACACCGAGGGCTTCAGCGAGGACGGCCGCGAGATGCGCGGAGTCTTCATCAGCGAGCGCCAACGCCGCAGCGATGGCACGCCGGAGAGCGTGGTGACCCGCGCCGAGGCCGGCTACCAGACCCTGGACCCCGAGACCGGCAGCCGCTTCCTGGTGCTCGCCGACGGCGAGCGCTACAGCGTCGAGCCCGGTCGCCACCAGGCCGAGCGCCTGGAGTTCGACACCTATGCGGTGCGCCTCTCCCGCGCCGAGGTGGCCGGCGATCCGGACGCCGTCGAGTATGCCACCACGGCGGCGCTGCTCGGTGATGACGCGCCGCGGGCCCAGGCCCAGCTGCAGTGGCGGTTGGGGATGCCGCTGATGGTGTTCATCCTCACCCTGCTGGCCATGCCGCTGTCCCGGGTCAATCCGCGCCAGGGGCGCTTCGCCAAGCTGCTGCCGGCGATCTTCCTGCACGTGGCCTACCTGAGCCTGCTACTGGCGACCCTGGACGCCATCGGTCGCGGTCGCTTCCCGGCCGCGCTGGGCATGTGGCCGATCCACGCTGCCTTCCTGGCCCTGGGCCTGATCATGACGGTGCGTGCCCAGCGCCGGGGGATGGCCGGATGATCGCCGATCGCTTCGACCGCTACCTGGCGCGCAACGTCCTGGCCGCCATCATCGTGGTGCAGCTGGTGCTGCTGGGGCTCGACCTGGTCATCACCTACATCAACGACCTGGGCGACGTGGAGGGCGACTACGGCGCCTTCCAGGTGCTGCTCTACCTGCTCATGCGGCTGCCCTGGCGGCTCTACCAGTACGCCCCGGTGGCGGTGCTGATCGGTGCCCTGGTGGGGCTGGGCAGCATGGCCTCGAGCAACGAGCTCACCGTGATGCGCGCCGCAGGCCGTTCGCTGGCGCGCATCCTCTGGGGGACGATGAAGCCGATCATCCTGGTGGTGGTAGTGCTGCTGCTGGTGGCCGAGTTCGTCAGCCCGCGCACCGAGCAATTCGCCAACGCCTGGCGGCTGGAGAAGATCCAGGGGACGGGGGCCGTGGTCACCCAGAGCGGTGGCTGGCAACGCGAGGGCGACAGCTTCTACCGCTTCGGCGCCATCCGCGCCGACGACACCGTGCTCGACCTGACCCGCTACCGCTTCGAGGGGCAGCAGCTGCGCGAGGCGACCAGCGCCGAGCGCGCCGTCTGGCGGGAGGGGCGCTGGGAGCTCGAGGACGTGGCGGTGACGCGCTTCGAGGAGGGCCGGACCGAGGCCGAGCGCCTCGATCGCCAGCCCTGGGAGACCGCCCTGACGCCGGCACAGCTGTCGCGCCTGCTGCGCGACGTCGAGAGCCAGGCACCCAGCGAGCTGTGGGCCTATGCGCACTACCTGCGGGGCCAGGGGCAGCAGGCGACCCTGCCGCTGCTGCACTTCTGGCAGAAGATACTGATGCCGCTGACCATGGCCTCGCTGGTGCTGGTGGCGGCTTCCTTCGTGTTCGGACCGCTGCGCAGCGTGGCGGCCGGCACCCGGGTCTTCTACGGCGTGGTCACCGGCCTGGTGTTCAAGTACCTGCAGGACCTGCTGGCGCCGGCCTCCACGGTGTTCGGCTTCTCCCCCGCCTGGGCGGTGCTGGCGCCGACCCTGATCTGTGCCGCCCTGGGCCTCTACCTGTTGCGGCGTACCGCCTGAGTCAAGGACTTCCCATGCAGCGACGCTTCGGCAATCTCGACGACGCCTGGCCGGCGGGACTCGCCCGCCGGCTCGGTGCCATGCTCTACGACGGTTTCCTGGTCGCCGCCCTCTGGATCCTGGTGGCCGGCCTGCACCTCCTGGTGGTGCGCCAGTTGATCGGGTTGTCGGCAGAGCAGGTGGGCACCGGCCTCGTTCAGGTACTGTCGCTGCGCCTGGCCATGCTCGCCGCCGCCTTCGCCTTCTTCGCCTTCTGCTGGTGCCGCGGGGGCATGACCCTGGGCATGCAGGCCTGGCGCCTGCGGGTGCAGACCCGCGACGGCTACTCCATCACCCTGTGCCAGAGCCTGGTCCGCTACCTGGTGGCCTGGCTCTCGGTGGCGGCCCTGGGGCTCGGCTACCTGTGGATCCTGGTCGATCGCGAGCGGCGCAGTTGGTCGGACATCGCCTCCGGCACCCGGGTGGTGGTGCTGCCCCGGGCGGGGAAGTCACGGCGGGGATGGTAGGCATCAGACTTTGGTCGGCAAGTGGCTTGCAATGACCTTTGCGAATCATTTACATTATTCCTCGCAATCGAACGCGAGGTGACAGGCATGTACGTGTGCATCTGCAAGGGGGTCTCCGACCACCGCATCCGCCGGGCCGTCGAGGACGGCGCGCGCAACTGGCGCGAGGTCCAGGCCGAGACCGGCTGTGGCACCCAGTGCGGCAAGTGTGCCTGCCTGGGCAAGGACATCACCCGCGAGGCCGTGAAGGACGAACTGCTGATGACCGCCGACGAGCTCGCCTACGCCGTTTGACGGCAATCGCGATCATTCTTGTTGGCGTTATCAGGGCGCTGATTTCATTGGATTTTTCTGAGATTCGTCTAGACTGTCACTCAGTGTTTGGCAAGCTTCTCACGGCGTGCCAAGCTTTCAGTCATCTCCCCCGACGATTGCGAGAGGCGAATCCATGAAAGGCGACAGCAAGGTCATCGAACATCTCAACCGCGCCCTGGGCAACGAGCTGGTGGCCATCAACCAGTACTTCCTGCACGCCAAGATGTACAAGGACTGGGGCCTGCAGAAGCTGGCCAAGTGGGAGTACGACGAGTCGATCGAGGAGATGGTCCACGCCGACAAGCTGATCGAGCGCATCCTCTTCCTCGAGGGCATCCCCAACCTGCAGGACCTCGGCAAGCTGCACATCGGCGAGAACGTGCGCGAGATGCTGGAGTGCGACCTGCAGATCGAGCATGACGGCCGCAAGGACTACATCGCGGCGATCACCTACTGCGAGCAGGTCAAGGACTATGTGACCCGCGATCTGTTGCGTGACCTGCTGGCCGACGAGGAAGAGCACATCGACCACATCGAGACCGAGCTCGGCCTCATCGACAAGGTTGGCCTCGAGAACTACCTGCAGAAGCAGATGCAGCAGGCCGGCGAGGAGTGATTCCCGCCCGGCGATTCCGCCAGCATGCCTTTCCGCACCGGCGCCCACGTGGCGCCGGTGTCGCGTTGTTGGCTAGAAGGCCTTCTCCAGGTCGAAGCGGGGTACCGGTTCGCCCTGCACCTCCACCAGCTCGGTGAAGTCGTCGAGGGGCCGCACCCAGAGGCCATAGTCGCCGTACAGGGCGCGATAGACCACCAGCGGCTCCTCTGTCTCGCTGTGGTGGGCCACGCCGAGCACCTCGTAGCGGTTGCCCTTGTAGTGGTAGTAGATACCGGGGACGGGTAACGGCTGGGTCATGGTGGGCTCCAGGTCGGCGGGGCCGGGACGGCCCCGGATGGCGATGGCGGGGGTCACCCCCGGTCTGAGGCAGTGTGGTCCCTGGTGGCCTGCCTGGCCAGCCGGGCCAGGGTCCGCGAGGCGGCCGCGAAGCCGAAGCCGCCGGTGACGAAGGTGGCGGCGCCGAAGCCCGAGGCGCAGTCGAGGCGCATCGCCTCGCCGTGGCCGGGCTTCTGCAGGCACACCTCGCCGTCGCCGCTCGGATAGACCAGCTGCTCGTCGGAGTAGACGCACTCCACCGCGAAGCGCCGCCTGGGATTGCGCGAGAAGCCGTAGTCGCGGCGCAGCCGGGCACGCACCTTGGCCAGCAGGGGGTCGTGCTCGGTGCGCGCCAGGTCCGCCACCCGGATGCGGGTGGGATCGGTCTGGCCACCCGCCGCGCCGGTCACGGTGAGCGGCAACTTGCGCCGTCGGCACCAGGCGATCAGCGCCGCCTTGGCCGCCACGCTGTCGATGGCGTCGATGAGGTGGTCGGCGTCCTCGGGGATGCGCTGGGCCAGGTTCCCGGGGGTCACGAAGGCGGTGTCGGCCACCGCCTCGATGCCCGGCTGGATCGCCCGGCAGCGCTCGGCCAGCACCTCCACCTTGGGGCGGCCCACGGTGCCGTCCAGGGCGTGCAACTGGCGGTTGACGTTCGATACGCAGACGTCGTCGAGGTCAATCAGGGTCAGCTTGCCGATCCCGGAGCGGGCCAGGGCCTCCACCGCCCAGCTGCCCACGCCGCCCACGCCGACCACCACCACGTGGGCGCGCCGGAAGTGCTCATAGGCGCGGGTGCCGTAGAGCCGGCGGATGCCGCCGAAGCGCAGGGCATGGTCGTCCTGGAAGGAGCTGGCGGGGGAGGGGGCGATGGAGTCGGTCATGGGCTCAGGGAATGGCGGCAGTGGTCGAGACTTGCGGGGCGTGGTGAATGGCATCCACGGGCAGGTGACCGGCCCAGCCGAGGCGCTGTAGCAGCGCCGCGAGGGTGGCGTCCGGGGCGCAGTCGATGGCCAGGCGCCGGCCCGTCACCGGATGCTCGAAGGCCAGGCCCACCGCGACCAGCAGCAGGCGCGGGGCGTCGAGGCGCTCGGCGAAGAAGCGGTTGTGGTTGCCCTTGCCGTGCTTGGCGTCGCCGATGATCGGATAGCCGCGCCGCGACAGGTGGCGGCGGATCTGGTGGCGGCGACCGGTGAGCGGGCGCGCCTCCATCAGCGAGTAGCGGGCCTGGGGGTAGCGATCCACCCGTACCGGCAGCTCCACGCTGTCCAGGCGGCGCACCTCGGTGATGGCCTCCTGGGCCGGCATCTCCGCCTTGGGGCGTCGGCCGTCCTCCTCGCGCAGCGGGTAGGCGAGACGCTCGGCCTCGGGGCCGATGCCGCGTACCACCGCCAGGTAGCGCTTGGCCACCCCGCGGCCGCTGAAGGCCTCGCCGAGGCACGCGGCAATCTCCGGCGACAGGGCGAAGACCATGGCCCCGGAGGTGGGGCGGTCGAGGCGATGCACCGGGTAGACCCGCCGACCCAGCCGGTCGCGCAGGCGCTGCACCAGGAAGTCGCGCTCGCCGCGGGCCAGGGCGGTGCGATGCACCAGCAGCCCCGCCGGCTTGTGCACGACGACCAGGTGCTCGTCGCCATGGAGTATCCGCAGGTCATCCATCATGCCATCCGATCCACTCGTGGAGGGCGGCCATTGTCGCCGCCAGGCGCCGGCTTGTCATCCCGCCGGGGCCTCAGCGTGCCCCCTGGCCCAGTGGCGGGAGGGCCAGGATCGCCAGGCGCAGCTCGGCCTTGCGTACGCGCAGCGTGGTGAGCCAGTGCTCCAGCCCCTGGTGCGAGGCGTCCGGCAGTTCCGGGCCCGCCGACGAGGCGACGAAGGTGTCGAGCCAGTCGAGCTGGGTGCAGAGGTCCTGAAAGTCGTCGAGCAGCGCCTGTCGCTCCTTGAGGCGTTCGAGCAGGTGCCGATGCCGCTCCGGCGAGAGTTCCGCCAGGTAGCGGATGCGTTTCACCCGCTTGCGCAGTTTGTGCAGTGCCGCATCCGTCGAGGCCTCGGTCAGCGAGAGCGCCTGGGCATCGTGCCGGGCCAGGCGCTCTTCGAGCACTCCGTCGATCTGGTGCTCCTGCAGGCCGGACAGCGCCCCGGCCAGCTCCTGGGAGGCGATGGCGTCCCGCCATGCCAGCATGTCCCGGGCATAGGCCCGGCGCCGCAGCTGGCGACAGAGCTCGCGGCGGGCCTCACGGGCTCGCTCGTGGAGCCAGGCGACCAGGGGCGTGAGGGCGGGGCCGGCTTCAGGTGGGGGGCGGTGATCCAGGCCATCCAGGAAGACGTCGAGGTCGCGCAGCTCGCTGGTGGCCCGAGCGCGTCGCCTGAGCCCCTTCAGGGCCCCATTCAGGCCCGCGACCTCGACGATGGCCAGCAGGGTCTCGGCCAGGGCCCGGCTGCGACGCAGGTTGACCCGGTACTGGTGCAGGAACTCGGGGTCCTGGCCCGCGGCGACGCCCTGCTCCAGGGCCCGGATCATGCGGTACTGGTGTTCGAGCTGGGTAATGACGCGATGCCGGGTTCCCAGGCCGTCGAGGGCGGGAGGCGCCGGTGCCTGGCGCCGGAAGAGGGCATGGCTCGCCATCCGCGGCGTGAGGCAGTGGAGCACCTCGCCGTGCCGGCGGCCGAGCTCCTGCCAGGTGGCGATGGGCAGGGCGAGGTGCAGCAAGCCTCCGGTGGGCAGGCACTGCGCCGCCTGGGGGCATAGTCGCCGGGCGAGCTCCAGCAGGGCCGGGTTGTGGCCGATCAGGGCCAGGTGGTCGGCGTCGGGGGCGGTGGCCTTGAGCCACCGGCGCAGCGACTTCTCCTCGAAGGCATAGAGTGCCTCGTGATAGTGGGCCCGGCCGGCCAGGCCGAGCTCGGGCAGTGCCGCATCCAGCCCCATCAGCGTCTCTCTGGCGCGGACGGCGGTACTGACATGGACCTCGCCGTCGAAGGCGCCCAGGCGCTGCAGCGGTTCCGCCATGGCGGCCACCTGGCGCCGACCGCGGCCGCTCAGCGGGCGCCCGTGGTCGTCGACGTCGCCGGCCCGCTTCGCGCGGGCATGGCGGATCAGGTAGAGATGCTTCATGGGCGACTTCGCGGTCGTGACATGGTGCTCGGCTCCCATGACAGTCTAGCGCGCAGATGGTGACGCTATTGTGAACCGTCCCGTGGGCCCCGGCAGGGTGGCCGCGCTATGCTGAAAGTCAGCGAGGCGTTTCGTTTCCCTCGATCCCAGGAGACCGTCCATGTTGGAACTCATTCCCCACCCGGCGGACCACGTCGTGGCGATGAAGGCCGGAGGTACCGTGACCGCGCAGGAGCTGCAGCGCGCCATCGACGCCCTCGAGGCCGCCAAGCAGGCGCATCAACGGGTCAGCATGGTGGCCGAGCTCGACGACCTGCGCTGGATGACGCTGACCGCCTTGATCAGGGACATCGGCTATGGCCTGACCCAGCTCGGCGACCTCGAACACTACTACCGTGTCGCAGTGATCACCGACAAGGAGTGGATCAAGCACATCGCCCACCTGGAGGAGCGGCTGTTCAGGACCCTGGAGATCCGCACCTTCCCCCGGCGCGAACGCGACGCCGCCATGGCCTGGGTCGGCGAATTGCCCAGCGGCGCCAGCGACGAGCCGGAGGAGGATGGCTACCACGGGGCGTGAGCCCGGGAGGGTGTCGTGGATGAAGATCTGGCCGAGATGACGCGCGAGGAGTTGCTGAGCGAGGTCAAGAAGTTGCGGCAGGCGATCCGCGAGCACCGGGACTGCAGCGGGCACGACCTCTGCTGGCATCAACCGGCGCTCTGGTGCCTGCTGCCCGAGAGAACGGATCCCTTGCCGGTGGTGCCGGAATGGCCGGAGTTCATGCGGGGCTGCATCAGGTATCGCCAGTCCCTGGACGAGCAGGCGCCCCAGGCTCCACGCTCGGATGAGCCCTATGAGGAGTGATCGATAGCCCAGGAGGTCACCATGCTCGGCGCCATTGCCGGCGATATCATCGGCTCGGTGCATGAGGGGCGGGGAACCAAGCGCCGGGACTTTCCCCTGTTCACGCCGCACAGCACCTTCACCGACGACAGCGTGCTCTGCGTGGCGGTGGCGGAGGTGCTGCTCTCGGGCGGCGACTTCGTCGATGCCTTCCACGACTACTTCCACCGCTACCCGGATGCCGGCTTCGGCGGTGGCTTCATGCGCTGGGCGGCGAGCCGTGACCGGCGACCCTACCACAGCTGGGGCAACGGCTCGGCCATGCGGGTGCCGCCAGTGGGCTTCGCCGCCCAGACGCTGGACGAGACCCTGTGGCTGGCGCGGCGCAGCGCCGAGGTCACCCACGACCACCCCGAGGGCATCCGCGGCGCCCAGGCCGTGGCGGCGGTGATCTTCCTGGCGCGCCAGGGCGCCGACAAGGCGAGCCTGCGCGAGGAGGTGGAGGCGCGCTTCGGCTACGACCTCTCCCGGCGCCTGGACGAGATCCGCCCGGGGTACCGCTTCGACGTCTCCTGCCAGGGCTCGGTGCCGCCGGCGATCATCGCCTTCCTGGAGGCGGAGAGCGTCGAGGCGGCGATCCGCAACGCCGTCTCGCTGGGTGGCGACGCGGATACCCAGGCGTGCATGGCGGGGGCCATGGCCGAGGCCTTCCATGGCGGGCTGCCCGAGGACCTTCGACACGAGACCCTGACGCGGCTGACGCCGGAGCTATGCGCGGTGGTGGAGGCCTTCCAGGCCCGTTTTCCAGCGGCCTGAGGTGGGTTCTGTCGCCGGCTTCGCCCGTGCGGGAGCGAGGGTCAGGAGGCGGATGGGACGGTGGCGTGGGCCAGGCGGCGCACCTCCACGTGGGAGAACCAGTCGATGTCGCTGGCGCGGGCCTCGAGGCGGCGGATGACCTCGGCGCTGTCGAAGGGGGACTTCTCTTCCAGGCAGACCACCACGATCACCTCGCCCTCCAGGTAGTGCAGCTCCAGGTCGCGGATCTCCTGCCAGACGTCCAGGGTCGCCCAGCGTCGGGCCAGGGCGTCCTCCACGTCGGGACGCAGCGGCAGCCCGGGGAAACGGCTGGGATCCCCCTCGCCGGCGTCGTCCTCGGGGTCGATGTGGAAGGTGAGGTCGGTCAGGGCCGGGTAGGCGCGGCGCAGGCGCCGGCTCACCTCGTTGCCGATCTCGTGGCCCTCGGAGACGCTGATGCGCGGCGAGACCACCACGTGCAGGTCGAGCATGGTGTGGCCGGCGGATTGACGGGTGCGCAGGTCGTGGATGCCCTCCACCCCGGGCACGCTCATCGCCACCTCGCGCATGCCCTCCTGGGTCGCCACGGGCAGGGCCGTGTCCACCAGCTCGCGGCCCGACTCCCACAGCAGGTCCCAGCCCACCTTGCCGACCAGCAGGCCGACCACCACCGCGGCCAGGGTATCGATCCAGGCGGCCCCGAACTGGCTGCCCACCAGCGCCACCATCACCACCCCGGTGGAGAGCACGTCGCTGCGGTGGTGCCAGGCATTGGCCTCGAGCATCTTGGAGCCGATGCGCCGGGCCACGCGACGGGTGAGATGGAAGAGCCACTCCTTGGTCAGCAGGGCGAAGGCGGTCAGCAGGATGGCCCAGTAGCCCGGCGGCGGGATCTCGGCGGCGGAGAGCAGGCGCTCCAGGCTGGACCAGGCGATGGCGCCGGCCACGAAGATCAGCACGCTGCCCAGGAAGAGGGTGGCCAGGGTCTCGATGCGGCCGTGGCCGTAGTGGTGGTCGTGATCGGGCCCCTGGTGGCCGTAGTGCGAGGCGGCCAGCACGAAGCCGTCGGTGACCAGGTCGGAGAAAGAGTGCAGCCCGTCGGCCACCAGGGCGGCGGAGCCCACGATCCAGCCGACGATGATCTTGACGATGCCCAGCAGGGTGTTCACCCCGAGCGACAGGAAGGTGACGCGGCGGGTGGCCTGATGCTTGTCGGGGTTCGTTTGCATAGCGGATCCTGGAACGCTACCTCGGGTTGACACCGTGGGCAGGGTCTTAGCCTGCTAAATGGTACCGAAGGGGTACGGATTTCGGCAAGCATGGATCGTCCGGTCCCACCGTCATCGATTCGTCACCTCCTGGGGGCAGGATGGCGCCGGGGCGGGCGTGGCCCGGGAGCCCATCGTGGGCGTCATGGGTTGAATCGCCTCTCCGGGCCCCCATCTCCCGTCCTGAACCCTGCGACGAGAGCGGAATCCCCATGGCACAGACTGCATTGATCACCGGCGCCAATCGCGGCGTCGGCCTGGCGCTGGCCCGCCACTACCACGATGCCGGTTGGCGTGTCATCGGCGTCTGCCGCAGCGGCGGCGAGGCGGCCGCCGAGTTGCGCGAGGTTGCCGAGCGGGTGATCGAGGGCATCGATGTCACCCGGCCCGAGGACGTGGCCCGCCTGGCCGGCGAACTCGCCGGGCAGCGCCTCGACCTGTTGATCAACAACGCCGGCCTGCTGCGCGACGAGGTGCTCGGCGAGATCGACTTCGACTCCATCCGCAGCCAGATGGAGATCAACGCCTATGCGCCGCTGCGCGTCACCGAGGCGCTGCTCGACCACCTGGTCGAGGGCGGCAAGGTGGCCAATATCACCAGCCGCATGGGCTCCATCGCCGACAACGACTCCGGCGGCCGCTACGGCTATCGCGCCTCCAAGGCCGCACTCAACGCCTTCGGCAAGTCTCTGGCGGTGGACCTGGCGCCGCGCGGCATCGCCGTGGCCCAGCTGCACCCGGGCTTCGTCAAGACACGCATGGTCAACTTCGGCGGGATGATCACCCCGGAAGAGGCCGCGGCCGGCATCGCCGAGCGCATCGCGGCCTTGACCCTCGAGACCAGCGGCGGCTTCTGGCACAGCAACGGCGAGCCGCTGCCCTGGTAGGCGCCTGCGGACGTCGCTTGGTATTCCCGGGGTCCGGTGCTACCTTCCCGGGGAACCTGGCCACTGTGGCAACGCGTGGCATGGCCGGGGCCATCCGTAGCGACCAGCGAGGCAGCGCATGGCGGAGCCGATTCCGCCGCACCTGGTGGTGCTCACCGGGGCGGGCATCAGCGCCGAGAGCGGCATCCAGACCTTCCGCGCCGACGACGGCCTGTGGGCGGACCATCCCATCGAGGAGGTGGCCACCCCCGAGGCCTGGCGGCGCGACCCCGGCCGGGTGCTGGCCTTCTACAACGCCCGCCGCGACCAGGTGCGCCGTGCCCGGCCCAACGCCGCCCACCAGGCCCTGGCGGCCCTGGAGAAGGCGGGCCTCCGGGTCAGCATCGTCACCCAGAACATCGACGACCTCCATGAGCGGGCCGGCTCGCGCCGGGTGCTGCACCTGCACGGCGAGATCCTCAAGGCGCGCTCCACGGTGGACCGGCGCATGCACTACCCACTGCCGCGTGGCGGCATCGAACTCGGCGATGTGTGCGACAAGGGCAGCCAACTGCGCCCCGACGTGGTGTGGTTCGGCGAGGCGGTGCCGCACTTCGGCGAGGCCTGCGATCTGGTCGCCGAGGCCGACCTGCTGCTGGTGGTGGGCACCTCGCTGGCGGTGATGCCGGCGGCCTCGTTGCTGCATCACGCCCCCCTGGATGCCCCCTGCGTACTGGTCGACCCCGAGGCCGAGGCGCTGGCGCCGCCCGGCGTCACCCGGCTCGCCCGGCCGGCCGGCGAGGGGGTGCCCGCCCTGGTGCGCCACTGGAAGCGCGAGGGACGGCTGTGGATGCCGGAGGCCCTGCTGGCGTAGCGGTCGCGCCGAGCGAAGCGCGCATGAGCGGTGGTAGAATGCCACCCCCTCGATCCGGGAGCCGCCCATGCAGGATGACCCTAGCCGCGAAGCCCCTGTCGCGGAAAGCCGTGACCCCGTCTCCCATCGCCCGCGTCCGCCGCGCCGCGAGTTCAAGGCGCGGGGCAGCTTCGTCGAACGCTGCTCCGGGTGCCACCTGCCGGCGCTCAACTGCCTCTGTCCCTATCGCGTGGAAGCCGCGAGCCGGGCCCGGGTGTGGCTGCTCACCCATCCCCTGGAGCACCACAAGCCCACCAATACCGGGCGGCTGATTCGTGACGTGCTGCCCGGCACCCGGGTCTTCACCTGGTATCGCATCGCTCCCGACGCGACCCTGCTGGCGTTGCTCGACGACCCGGCCTATGCCCCCTTCGTGATCTTCCCCGACGACCAGCCCGACTATGCCCACCGGGTGGTGGGCATGGAGGCGGTTGCCGAGGTGCAGCGGGATGCCAGAATCCCGGTCTTCATCCTGCTCGACGGCACCTGGCGCCAGGCGCGGCGCATCTTCCGCAAGAGCCCCTACCTGGACGCCCTGCCGGTGTTGCCGCTGCGCAGCGAGCGACTGACCCGCTATCGGCTGCGCAAGCCGGCCTCCCGGGCGCATCTGTGCACCGCCGAGGTGGCCGCCGAGCTGCTGCGTCAGGGGGGCGACGGGGAGGCCGCCGGGGTGCTGGACGACTACTTCGATGCCTTCAACGACAGCTATGCCGCCAGCCGGCGCTTCGAGCGGATCGAGGCGCCGACGGCGGCGATGCGGCGGCTGCTGGCGCGCAAGGAGAGGCGCTAGGCGGCGCCGCCGAACAGCGCCCCGGCGATGCGGAAGCCGGCGATCCAGGTGCCGGCGGCCGAGCCCAGGGTGGCCATCAGGAACACCAGCAGGGTGCGCGACACCCGGTTGCGCCACCAGCCCTTCAACTCGGTGACGTCGTGGCGCAGGGTCGAGAAGTCGCGCACCTTGGGCTTGCGCAGGTAGAGCTCCACCCCGGCGGCGACGAAACCGGCGCCGATGGTGGGGTTGAGCGAGGTGAGCGGGGCGGCGAGCGCCGTGGCCAGCACGGTGAGCGGGTGGGCCAGGGCCACCAGGGTGGCCAGCCCCGAGAGGACGCCGTTGATCAGGAACCACTCGCCCACCAACTGCCAGCCCAGGTCGGTGTTGCGCGAGAAGCCGATGACGAAGCCGGTCAGCACCAGGGCGGTGATCAGCCAGGGCAGCGCCTTCCACAGCCGCGACGGCGGCGGCGTGGCCTCGAGCCGCTCGCGCTCCGGGGTGGGGGCCTCCGGCAGCGGCGCCTCCAGGTGCTCGACCATGCCCTTCATGTGGCCGGCGCCGATCACCACCAGCACGTTGGCATAGCGCCCCGGCGGGGCCTCCTCGGCCAGGCGCAGCACCATGTAGCGGTCGCGCTCGCTGATCAGCGGCGCGTAGAGGGACTCCGACTGGGCGGCGAACTCGCTGAAGGTGGACTCCAGGACGTCGCCCTCCTTGAGCCGCTCGATCTCCTCGGCGGAGACGTCCTGGCGCGACAGCACGCTGCCCAGCAGTCCCGAGAACAGCGACAGGCGCTGCCACCAGGGCACGTTGTGGTAGATGCGCTTGAGGGTCACCCCCACGTCGCGGTCGATCAGCAGCAGCGGCAGCTCGGCCCGCTTCGACTCCTCCAGGGCGGCGCGCATCTCGGCGCCGGGCTCGATGCCCGACTGCTCGGCCACGCGCTGCTGAAAGGCGCCCAGCGCCAGGCTGGCGGCCACCATGCCGGCCTTGCCCTGGCGGAAGATCGCGAACAGGTCCTGGTCGTGCAGGGCGTCCGGGTTGGCGAGGCTCTGGTGGCGGGAGTCGCACAGCTCGATGGCCACGGCGTCGAACTCGCCGGAGCGGACCAGGCGGCGCACGTCCGCGGCGCTCTCGGCGGAGACATGCGCCGTGCCCAGCAGGGTGTAGCGGGTCTCGCCCAGTTGCAGCACGCGGCACGGGCCGCTGGCGGCGTCATCCGGGCGGGTGGGGGTCGGGGCCTGGGACTCGGTCATGAAGGCTCGATTCGAAGGGGTGAGAGGTCGATTATCCACGAACGGCCCCGGGCGGCCAAACCCCGAGCAGTGCTGTTGAAGAAGACTTGCCAAGTCGGGCGAGAGGCCTGCCGCCGGATCAGGCTCGAGCGGGTTTGCCTGCCAGCGTCTCAGCCCCGCCAGAAGGCCGGGGTGAAGAGTACCAGCACGGTGAAGATCTCCAGGCGGCCGAGCAGCATGGCCATCACCAGGATCCACTTGGCCAGGGCCGGCATGTCGCCGTAGTGGGCCGAGGCCTCGCCCAGGGCCGGGCCCAGGTTGTTGAGCGCCGAGCCCACCGTGGACCAGGCGGTGACCTGGTCGACCCCGGTGGCCATCACCCCCACCAGCATCAGGAAGAACAGCATCACGTAGACCGAGAAGAAGCCCCACACCGCCTGGGCGATGCCGTCGGGCACGCTGACCCGGCCGATCTTCACGGTGATCACCGCGCTGGGGTGGATCAGGCGCATCACCTCGCGCATGCCCTGCTTGAGGATCAGGATGATGCGGATCACCTTCATGCCGCCGCCGGTGGAGCCGGAGCAGCCGCCCACGAAGGCGGCCATGAACAGCAGGAAGGGCAGGGCGCCGGGCCACAGCGAGAAGTCGGCCACCGCGAAGCCGGCGGTGGTGGCCACCGAGACCACCTCGAACAGCGCATGGCGCAGGCCGAGCTCGGTCTCGTAGGTGCCGGTGAGCCACAGGGAGATGGCGGTGATCGTGATCAGGCCGGCCAGGAACAGCAGCAGGAAGCGTGCCTCGGGATCCTGGAAGTAGTGGGTCAGGCGGCGCTCGCGCCAGGCGGTGAAGTGCAGGCTGAAGCTCATCGCCGAGACGATCAGGAAGAACACGCAGATCAGCTCGATGATGGCGCTGTCGAAGTGGCCGATGCTGGCGTCATGGGTGGAGAAGCCGCCGATGGCCACGGTGGAGAAGCTGTGGCCCAGGGCGTCGAACCAGTCCATGCCCGCCGCCCAGTAGGCGGCGAAGCAGGTCAGCGTCAGGGTGGCGTAGATGTACCACAGCGCCTTGGCGGTCTCGGTGATGCGTGGGGTGAGCTTGGAGTCCTTCAACGGCCCCGGGATCTCGGTGCGGTAGAGGGCCATGCCGCCGACGCCCAGGGTCGGCAGGATGGCCACCGCCAGCACCACGATCCCCATGCCGCCCAGCCACTGCAGCTGCTGGCGGTAGTAGAGGATCGACTCCGGCAGGTGGTCGATGCCGGTGATCACCGTGGCACCGGTGGTGGTCAGCCCCGAGAAGGACTCGAAGACGGCGTCGGTGGGCGAGAGCGCCGCGTCGCCGGTGAGCATCAGCGGCAGCGAGCCGAACAGTCCCAGCACGCTCCAGAAGAGGGCGGCGATCAGGAAGCCGTCGCGGGTACGCAGTTCCTTGCGCGAGCCGCGGTTGGGCAGGTACATCAGCGCGCCGGTGGCCACGGTGATGCCGATGGCGATGATGAAGGCCTGCCACAGGCCGTCGCCGAACAGCAGCGAGATCAGGATCGGCGGCATCATGGTCAGGCTGAACAGCATCAGCAGCAGGCCCAGGATGCGCAGGATCATGCGCAGGCTCATCGGACGGCTCTCCTTGCGTCGCGGGCCATCAGAAGAAGGTCAGCCCCACCTGGAACAGCCGCTCCACGTCGCGGATGCGGCGCTTGTCGATGACGAACAGGATGACGTGGTCGCCGGACTCCACCACCACGTCGTCGTGGGCGATCAGCACCTCCTTGCCGCGCACGATGGCGCCGATGGTGCTGCCCCGCGGCAGGTCGATCTCGCCGATGGCGCGTCCCACCACCTTCGACGACTGGGTGTCGCCGTGGGCGATCGCCTCGATGGCCTCGGCGGCGCCGCGGCGCAGCGAGTGGACGTTGACGATGTCGCCGCGCCGCACATGGGTCAGCAGGCTGCCGATGGTGGCCTGCTGTGGCGAGATGGCGATGTCGATCTCGCCGCCCTGCACCAGGTCCACGTAGGCGGCGTTGTTGATCAGCGTCAGCACCTTCTTGGCGCCCATGCGCTTGGCCAGCATCGACGACATGATGTTGACCTCGTCGTCGTTGGTCAGCGCGCAGAAGATGTCGCACTCCTCGATGTTCTCCTCCTCCAGCAGCCGCTTGCTGGTGGCGCTGCCATGCAGCACCACGGTGCGGTCGAGGCGTTCGGAGAGGATGGTGCAGCGCTCCAGGCTGTGCTCGATGATCTTCACCTGGTGGCTGTGCTCGAGGTGTTCGGCGAGGCGCTCGCCGATGTTGCCGCCGCCGGCGATCATCACCCGGCGGAAGTCGCGGTCGAGGCGCCGCAGTTCGCTCATCACCGCGCGGATGTCGCGCCGGGCGGCGATGAAGAATACCTCGTCGTCGGCCTCGATCACGGTGTCGCCGCGCGGGATGATCGGCCGGTTGCGGCGGTAGATGGCGGCGACCCGGGTGTCCACGCTGGGCATGTGGCGGCGCAGGAAGGCCAGGTCCTGGCCGACCAGGGGGCCGCCGTAGATCGCCTTGACCGCGACGAGCTGCACCAGGCCGCCGGCGAACTCGAGCACCTGCAGGGCGCCGGGGTGCTCGATCAGCCGGCGGATATGGTCGGTGACCACCTGTTCGGGGCTGATCAGCACGTCGATGGGCACCGCCTCGTGGGCGAACAGCCCCTTGCGGGTCAGGTAGGCGGTGGCGCGCACCCGGGCGATCTTGGTGGGGGTGCGGAACAGGGTATGGGCGACCTGGCAGGCGATCATGTTGACCTCGTCGGCGCTGGTCACCGCGATCAGCATGTCGGCGTCCTCGCAGCCCGCCTGGCGCAGCACCATGGGGTAGGAGCCGGGCCCTGTCACGGTGCGGATGTCGAGCCGGGTATGCAGCTCGCGCAGCTTGTCGCCGTTGGTGTCGACGACGGTGATGTCGTTCTCCTCGCGGGCCAGGTGTTCGGCCAGGGTGCCGCCGACCTGGCCGGCGCCGAGAATGATGATCTTCATCGCGTAGAGGGTTCCGCTGGGTCGGGAGCGGCGCAGCCTGGTGCGCCGCAGCACGTGACGGCCAGCCTAAACCAGCCGTGGCGAGAATGACAGGCCACCGGGGTCAGTCGAGGGTGAAGCCCACCTTGATGGTGACCTGCCAGTGGGCGACGCGGCCGTGCTCGACATGGCCCCGGGTGTCGATCACCTCGAACCAGCGCATGCCGTGCAGGCTCTCGGCGGCCTTGGCGATGGCGTTCTCGATGGCCGGCTGGATGCCCTGCTCGGAGGAGCCGGTCAGCTCGATGTGCTTGTAGATGTGATGGCTCATGCAGCCTCCCTGGTTGCCTGGCGGATGGCGGCCCTCAGTCGGACCGCTTCCTCAGTCTGGCATAGAAGAAGCCGTCGTGGCTGTCGATCTCCGGCAGCAGCTGGCGGCCGGCCCCGGCCGGACGCCCCCAGGCCACGTCGCCGGGCGTGGTCGACTCGGCGTCGGGGGTGCGGGCCAGGAAGGCCGCCACCTGCTCGTGGTTCTCCTCGGGCAGCACCGAGCAGGTGGCGTAGAGCAGGGTGCCGCCGGGGGCGAGCAGCGGCCAGAGGTTGTCGAGCAGGCCGGCCTGGAGAGCGGCCAGCGCCGGGATGTCCGCGGGGCGGCGCAGCCGCTTGATGTCGGGGTGGCGGCGGATCACACCGCTGCCCGAGCAGGGGGCGTCGAGCAGGATGGCGTCGAAGGGGGTGCCGTCCCACCAGTCGCGTCCGGTGGCGTCGCCGTGGCCCAGGCTCGCCTCCAGGCCCAGGCGCTCGAGGGTGTCCTCGACCCGGGCCAGGCGCTCGGCGTCGCTGTCCAGGGCGTGCAAGTCGATGTCGAAGATCTCCAGCAGGTGGGCGGTCTTGCCGCCCGGGGCGCAGCAGGCGTCCAGCACCCGGGCCCCCGGGCGTGGCGCCAGCACCGGGCCCAGCAGCACGCTGGCGAGCTGGGCGGCCTCGTCCTGGACGCTGACGTGGCCGGCGGCGAAGCCCGGCAGGTCGTGGACGTCGCAGGGCGCCTCCAGGGTGATGCCGTCCGGGGCGTGCAGGCACAGCCGGCCCTCCAGGCCGGCGGCGTCCAAACGGTCGAGGTAGGCCTCGCGGTCGCCATGGCGGCGATTGACCCGCAGGGTCATGGGACCGGGGCGGTTATTGGCCTCGGCGATGGTGCGCCAGTCGTCGGGCCAGGCCTGGCGCAGCTCCTTGAGCAGCCACTTGGGGTGCAGCAGGGCCACCGCCGGGTCGCGGTCCGCCTCGGCCTGCAGGGCGGCGGACTCGCGCTGCAGGCGGCGCAGGCAGCCGTTGAGCACCCGGGTGGCCCACTCCTTGCCCAGCAGGCGCGCGGCGCCGGCGGTCTCGCCCACGGCGGCATGGGCGGGCACGCGCAGGTAGAGCAGCTGGTAGATGCCCAGCAGCAGCAGCGCCTGGACGTCGGCATCGCGGACCTTGAACGGCTTGACCAGCAGCTTGGCGGCCAGTGCCTCCAGCCGCGGCAGGGTGCGGCAGGTGCCGTAGCAGAGCGCCTTGAACAGGGCGCGGTCGCGAGCCACCACCTGGTGGTCGTCGAGCCCGGCCAGCGAGCCCTTGCCGGTGATCACCGGGACCAGGGCGCGGGCGGCGGCGGCGCGCACCGCCAGGCCACCATCGTTTTCCAGGCCGCGCGGACTCTTGTGCTGGCGGTTGTCAGGGGTCTCCTGGCTCATGCCGGGGCCTCCTCATCGTGGCGGCCCAGGCGCAGGCCGGGGGGGAAGCGGTCGGCGCGGGCGCGCAGCAGCTCGCTTACCGGCAGCGCCTTGCCACCGGGGAGCTGGGCGCGAGTCACGCGCAGTACCTGGTCGCCCGCGGGGCCGACGGCGATGCGCAGCGCCTCGCCGTCGTCGGCCAGTAGGGTGCCCGGGGCCTGCGGGGCTTCCGCCGATGCCGGGGGGGTGGCCTCGGCCAGCAACAGGCGCAGGCGGTCGTCGCCCAGGGCGCACCAGGTCACCGGCCAGGGGTTGAAGGCGCGGACCCGGGCCGCCAGGGCGTCGGCGGGCTCGCGGAAGTCGAGCTCGGCCTCGGCCTTGGAGAGCTTGGCGGCATAGGTGACGCCGGCCTCGGGTTGCGGGCTGGCGTCGAGGCCCTCGCCGGCCAGGGCGTCCAGCGCCTCGACGAGGGCCTCCCCGCCCAGCTCCGCCAGGGTGTCGTGAAGCTCGCCGCCGGTGGTGGTGGCGGTGATCGGCGTGCGTCGGACCAGCAGCATGTCGCCGGTGTCGAGCCCCTCGTCCATCTGCATGATGGTCACGCCGCTCTCGGGGTCGCCGGCCTCGATGGCGCGCTGGATGGGGGCGGCGCCACGCCAGCGCGGCAGCAGCGAGGCGTGGACGTTGAGGCAGCCGAGCCGGGGCGTCTCCAGCACCGCCGCGGGCAGGATCAGGCCGTAGGCCACCACCACCATGACATCGGCGCCGAGGCTCGCCAGCTCGGCCTGAACCTCCGCGGACTTGAGCGTCGCCGGCTGATGGACCGCCAGGCCGTGCTCGAGGGCCAGCGCCTTGACCGGACTTGGCGTCAGCCGGCGGCCGCGGCCAGCCGGCCGGTCGGGCTGGGTGTAGACGGCGCGCACGCGATGGCGGCTGGCCAGCAGCGCCTTGAGGCTCCCGGCGGCGAAGTCGGGGGTGCCGGCGAAGATGACGTCGAGGGGTCGTGACATGGTTCGGGGCCTGGCCGGTGAGTGGATCTGCCCCATCATAACGGAGCCGGGCCCGAACGACGAAGGCCGACGCGGATCGCATCGGCCTTCACGGGGCGGTGCGCTAACCCGGGTTCAGGCGCCCTGCATCTGCTTGTGGCGCTTCTGCATCTTCTTCAGCACCCGGTCGCGCTTGAGCGGCGACAGGTAGTCGACGAACAGCACCCCCTCCAAGTGGTCGTGCTCGTGCTGGATGCAGTGGGCCAGCAGGCCCTCGGCCTCCAGCTCGTAGGACTCGCCGTCGCGATTCAGGGCCTTGAGGTGGACCCGCAGGGCGCGCGGCACCTCGGCATAGTAGTCGGGGATCGACAGGCAGCCCTCCTGCATGGGCTCGCGTTCGTCGCCCAGCGGGGTGACCTCGGGGTTGATCAGCACCAGGGGGCTCGCGCGCTCGTCGCTGACGTCCATGACGATCACCCGCCGGTGCACGTCCACCTGGGTGGCGGCCAGCCCGATGCCCTGGGCGTCGTACATGGTCTCGAGCATGTCGTCGACCAGCCGGCGCACCTCGTCGTCGACCGTCTCGACGGGCGCCGCCTTGGTGCGCAGGCGCTCGTCGGGATATTCGAGAATCGGTAATTTGGCCATGGCGTTGGATTCACCGTTATGCTGTCATTTACACAATGACACTATTCTAGGGAGACGCGCCGGGGGAAGAAACCACCGACCGCGCATCATCTGGATAGTGTCAGACTATACCATGCCGGCCGCGTTCCGTGGACCGGCAGAGGCCAAACGCGGGGGACAGCAGGGATGAAGCAGACGACAGACGGCAAGGCCTGGCGCCGCTGGCTGGGCGGGACGGCCATGGCGCTGGGTGCGACCCTGGCCCTGGCCGGCGATGCCCTGGCCCAGGGGCTCACCTGGGATGACGGCTTGCGCGGCGATGCGCCGGAGCGCTACACCGTGGTACGCGGCGACACCCTGTGGGACATCTCGGGGCGCTTCCTGCGCCATCCCTGGCAGTGGCCCGAGGTGTGGCAGGTCAACCCGCAGATCGACAATCCTCACCTGATCTACCCGGGTGACGTCATCTACCTCTACGACTGCGGCGGGCGGCCCTGCCTGGGACTCGAGCGCGGTCAGGGACAGGTGCGGCTCTCGCCCGAGATGCGCACCATCCCCCATCGCGAGGCGATCGAGCCGATCCCCCTGGAGGCGATCCGTCACTTCCTGCGCGATTACCGCATCGTCGACGACCCCGAGGCCCTCGACGAGCTGGCCTATGTGGTGGGCGGCGACGACCGCCGGCTGCTCAGCGGCGAGGGCGACCGACTCTACGCCCGCGGCGAGGTGCCGGGCGGCGGCCGCGTCGGCTTCTATCGTGTGGGTGAGCGCTTCCACGCCCCGGTCAGTGGCGAGCTGCTGGGCCTGGAACTCGAAGGCGTCGGCCAGGCGCGCCGTGAGCGCCAGGAGGATGACATCGTGGTGCTGGAGGTGACCCGCTCGAGACAGGAGGTGCGCAACGACGACATCGTGCTGCCCCTGGAGAGCCGTGAGCTGGTCACCGAGTTCATCCCCCGTGCCCCCGACCGCGAGGTGGAGGGCACCATCCTGTCGGTGCCCGGGGGCGTGCAGTTCATCGGTCGCCTGGAGGTGGTGGCCCTCGACCGCGGGCGCCGCGACGGCCTGGAGCCCGGGCATGTGCTGCGCGTGGAGCAGCAGGGCGAGCTGGTCAGCGACCCGCGTACCGACGAGGTCCTGCGCCTGCCCGGCGAGGAGGCCGGCCTGGTGCTGGTCTTCAAGCCCTACGAGAAGATGAGCTATGCCCTGGTGATGCGGGCGAACCGTACCCTCTCGGTGGGCGACCGCGTGCACAGCCCGCAGCGCGCACTGAGCGCCGCCCTGCGCTGAGGCACCCGGCATGTCGGCAGGGAGGCTGGGAACCCGGGAGTGGCTGGCCCTGGCGTGGCTGCCGGGGATGGGGGCCGGACAGCTGGCGCGACTGGCGGCCCGGGCACCGGCCTGGCCCGACGGCTGGCTGGCGTTGCTGCCGCGGGAGGCCGCCACGGCGCTGCGCCTGTGGCTCGACCACCCCGCGCGCAGCTCGCTGACTCCGGTCGTCGAGGCCCAATTGGCCTGGCAGGTCGAGGGCGACGGCCGCCACCTGCTGCATGCCGATCACCCGGCCTGGCCGGCCCTGCTCGCCCAGATCGCCGACCCGCCCCCGCTGCTGTGGGCCTGGGGCGACCTCGCCGCCCTGGAGCCGCCGCGGTTGGCCATGGTAGGGGCGCGGCGCGCCACCCGCGAGGGGCTGGCCAACGCCGCCGCCTTCGCCCGGGAGCTGGCCGGCCGAGACTGGTGCGTGGTCAGCGGCATGGCCCTGGGCATCGACGCCGCGGCCCAGTGGGCCGCCCTGGAGGCCGGCGGGACCAGCGTGGCGGTGCTCGGCTGCGGGGCCGACGTCGTCTATCCGCCGCGCCACCACCGCCTGCACGCCCGCCTGCGCGAGCCGGGCGGGCTGCTGCTCGCCGAGCATCCGCCGGGCACCCCGGCGCGCGCTGGCTTCTTCCCCCGCCGCAACCGCATCGTCACCGGCCTGTCGCTGGGCGTGCTGGTGGTCGAGGCCGCCGAGCAGAGCGGCTCGCTGGTCAGCGCCCGGCTGGCCGCCGAACAGGGGCGCGAGGTCTTCGCCCTGCCCGGCTCGCTGCACAACCCCCAGGCCCGGGGCTGCCTGCGGCTGATCCGCGACGGCGCCGTGCTGGTGCGCGGGGTGGACGACATCCTCGCCGAGCTCACCCAGTGGCAGGCGGCGCTGGTGCCGGTGGTCCCGGACGCGGCGCCACCGGCGACGGACGACCCCCTGCTGCGCTGGCTGAGCGGGGCTCCCACGCCGGTGGACAGCCTGGTGGGCCTGACCGGCCTGGGGATCGCCGAGTGCCAGCGCCGCCTGCTGGGCCTGGAGCTGGAGGGCAGCGTCGCCCAGGTCGCCGGTGGCTGGGTGCGCCTGTCGGGGCCGTGATAGACTCCCAGCCCATCCGGAACGATCCAGGACTGCCCATCGCCCATGACCCAGGCCCATGCACTCCAGGCCGCCGTGGCCGCCCTGCGCGCCGGCGGCGTGATCGCCTATCCTACCGAGGCCGTCTGGGGCCTCGGCTGCGACCCCGACGACGACGCGGCGCTGACCCGCCTGTTGCGGATCAAGGCCCGCGACCCCGCTAAGGGGGTGATCCTGGTGGCGGGGCGCATCGAGCAGTTCGCCCCCTGGCTCGAGGGGCTGCCCGTGGAGCTGCATGCACCGTTGGCGGCCAGCTGGCCGGGCCCCCACACCTGGCTGGTGCCCGACAACGGCCGCGCCCGCGCCCTGGTGCGCGGCTGCCATGAGCGGGTCGCGCTGCGGGTCAGTGCCCATCCGCTGGTGGTCGCCCTGTGCGATGCCTTCGGCGGGCCGATCGTCTCCACCTCCGCCAACCGGGCCGGCGAGCCGCCGGCCATGAGCGCCGAGCAGGTGCGTGCCGCCTTCGGCGACGCCCTCGATGCCGTCGTCGAGGGCGAACTCGGCGGCCTCGAGCGCCCCAGCGTCATCCGCGACCTGGTCACCGGCCGGGTGCTGCGTTCCTGATTCCCGTTATCCACACCGATCGCTGCGCGAGGAGTTCGCCTTGGCCCACCCCCGACTCGACGACGTCAAGACCTACCTGCTCGACCTCCAGGAGCGCCTGTGCGACGCCCTGGCCGCCGAGGACGGCGGCCCCGGCTTCCGCGATGACGCCTGGCAGCGTCCCGAGGGCGGCGGCGGGCGTTCCCGGGTGCTCGAGGGCGGGCGCGTCTTCGAGAAGGGCGGCGTCAACTTCTCCCACGTCTTCGGCGAGCGGCTGCCGCCCTCGGCCACCGCCGCGCGGCCCGAACTGGCCGGACGCAGCTTCCATGCGGTGGGCGTTTCCTGGGTGCTGCACCCCGAGAACCCCCACGTGCCCACCAGCCACGGCAACGTGCGCTTCCTGATCGCCGAGAAGGCCGGCGAGGCGCCGGTATGGTGGTTCGGCGGCGGCTTCGACCTCACCCCCTACTACCCGGTGCGCGAGGACGTGCTGCACTGGCACCGGGTGGCCCGGGACGCCTGTGCGCCCTTCGGCGACGACGTCTACCCGCGCTTCAAGGCCTGGTGCGACGACTACTTCTACCTCAGGCACCGCGACGAGACCCGCGGCGTGGGCGGGCTGTTCTTCGACGACCTCAACGCCTGGGACTTCGAGCGCTGCTTCGCCTTCCAGCGCGCCGTGGGCGACGCCTTCCTCGACGCCTACCTGCCCATCGTGCGGCGCCGCCGCGACACTCCCTGGGGTGAGCGCGAGCGTGACTTCCAGCTCTACCGCCGGGGCCGCTACGTGGAGTTCAACCTGGTGTGGGACCGCGGCACCCTGTTCGGGCTGCAGAGCGGCGGGCGCACCGAGTCGATCCTGATGTCGATGCCGCCGCTGGCGCGCTGGGAATACGCCTGGACGCCCGAGCCCGGCAGCCCCGAGGAGGCGCTCTACCGCGATTACCTGCGTCCCCGCGACTGGCTCGGCGAGGCCGAGCCGCGCGACTGACCGAGGAGGTTCCATGATCGACCGCTACTGTGTCTTCGGCCACCCCGTGGGCCATTCGAAGTCCCCGACCATCCACGCCGCCTTCGCCGAGCAGACCGGCGAGGCCATCGACTACGCCGCCATCGAGGCGCCGCTGGACGACTTCGCCGGCGCCTGGCGGCGCTTCGTGGCGGAGGGCGGACGCGGCGCCAACGTCACCGTGCCCTTCAAGGAGGAGGCGTTCCGGCTCTGCGATACCCTGAGCGAGCGCGCCCGGCGCGCCGGGGCGGTGAATACCCTGATCCTGGGCGGCAACGGCGCCAGCATTGATCGCAAGGTCTATGGCGACACCACCGACGGCATCGGCCTGGTGCGCGATCTCCGGCGGCATGGCGTTACCCTCGCGGGGGCGCGGATCCTGGTGCTGGGCGCCGGCGGCGCGGTGCGCGGCGTGCTCGAGCCGCTGCTGGCCGAGCGGCCGGCGAGCCTGTTCGTGGCCAATCGCACCGCGGCCAAGGCCTGCGCCCTGGCCGCGGACTTTCGCGACCTGGGGGCGATCGCCGGCGGCGGCTTCGACGCCGTGGCCGGCCCCTTCGACCTGGTGATCAATGGCACCAGCGCGAGCCTGGCCGGGGACCTGCCGCCGCTGCCCGACGACCTCTTCGCCGCGGCCGCCAGCGCCTACGACATGATGTACGGTGCCCAGCCCACGGTCTTCCTGCGTTGGGCCGCCGAACGCGGTGCGCGTGGCGTCGACGGCCTGGGCATGCTGGTGGAGCAGGCCGCCGAGTCCTTCTTCCAGTGGCGCGGCAAGCACCCCGACACCGCCCCGGTGCTCGAGGCGCTCAGGCGGGCGCTGTAGGCGTAACTGGCGGGTAGGACTTCATGCGGCTAATTACCACGCGGTATGTGGTTGATCTCCAGCGCCGGCGGGCCATGCCGCCGCCTGCGACAAAAAGGCGTCATCGTCGAGAAAGGTGAGGCATTACCGCCGTTTCGTGTAGAGTCCCACCATGCACATCCCCAGCCCGATCACCGACAGCAGCATGCCGCCGTTGACCCGCCAGGGGTAGCGTTCGAGCCAGGAGACGAAGGGCTGGGGCGTGTCGCGGCACACCCCCTCCAGGTAGTCCCAGTGGCCGCCGCCGAGGGTGCACTCGCGCACCGCCGACAGCTCCCAGAGGTAGCCTCCCATCAGCAGCAGCATGGGGGCGATCAACAGCAGCAGTCCCACTCTCAACATGCGTCTTCCTGGCGGTTAGTAAGGTCGTTAAAGGATTAGTCGGCACGGGGCTGACCCAGCGACAAGTCTTCGGGGAGGCGCTGTGAACCCCTCCCTGGGCGCTACCGATTCCCTGCTTCGCTCTCGCATCCTGCTCCGCTTGCAGGGCCGGTGCTGGCCATCCATGGCCAGCCCGTTCGGAGCAGTGCTCCTCACCCCTGGAATAGGACCTCCCCTACGACTTGTCCCCGGCGCCCCTCACCAACTCCCCTTGCGGCGGTTGCCTGGGTGTCAGGGCCTCGGGCAGTTGGGCGTCCGGCCGGCCTGACGGGCCTGCTCGTAGCGGCCCAGGGCGTCGTCCATGCGGGCCTGCAGGCCCTGCACGCGCTGGCCGTGGCTGGGGTGGCTGGACATCCAGGCCGGCGGCCGGGCGCCGCCCTGGGCGCTCATGTTCTCCCACAGCGCGAGGCTGGCGCGGGGATCGAAGCCGGCGTCGGCCATCAGCCGCAGGCCCAGCTCGTCGGCCTCGCTCTCATGGCGCCGCGAGAAGGGCATCAGGATGCCGTACTGGGCCCCCAGGCCCAGGGCCCCCATCAATTGCTGGCCGCCCTGGCCCTCCAGGCCGGCGGCCGAGGAGAGCACCGACAGGCCGAGCTGGGTGGCGGTCTGGGTGGAGACCCGCTCGTTGGCGTGGCGGGCCAGCACGTGGGTGATCTCGTGGCCGATCACCGCGGCCAGCTGGTCCTGGTTCTCGGCGATCTCCAGCAGGCCGGTGTTGACGCCCATGTAGCCGCCGGGCAGGGCGAAGGCGTTGGCATCCTCCGACTCGAAGACGCGGATCTGCCAGTCCTGGGACTGGCGCTGTTCGGCGGGCAGGGCCTGCACCAGGGCGTTGGCCACGCACTGCACGTAGCGTTGCGGGGCACCGCCCACGGTGGGCAGTTCCTGCTGGTACTGCTGGTAGGCCTGGGCGCCCATCTGGTCGAGCTGGGCGTCGGACGCCAGGGTCAATTGCTGGCGGCCGGTGGGCGAGGTGGTGCAGGCGGCCAGGGCAAGGCTCAGGGCACCGATGGCGAGACAATGGATCCAGCGCATGGAAGGGTTCCTCCTTGTGGTCCGGCTCCTGTGACCCTGGACGGGGCCGCGCGGTTCGCCACAAGATACCCGGAATGCCCGCCGGGTCAACCGTATCGCAGAGGAGACAAGGAAACATGGATGCCGAACTCGTCCGCCGCCTCACCCAATTGCTGGAGCGTGCGGAGCACTGGCTGCCTCCGGCGCCCCAGCCGGTGGACTGGTACCGGGATATCGCCGCCCTGTGGCAGCGCCACAGCCTGGGCGGCCACCTGGTGCCGGTCCCGTCCCGGGACGCCCTGGGCCTCGACGACCTGCTGGGCATCGAGCGCCAGAAGCTGGCGCTGGTGGACAACACCCGCGCCTTCCTCCAGGGCCTGCCGGCCAACCACGCCCTGCTGTGGGGCTCGCGGGGCAGCGGCAAGTCGTCGCTGATCCGTGCCCTGCTCAATGCCCTGGCCCCCGAGGGGCTGCGCCTGGTGCAGGTGGACCGCCACGACCTCTCCGGCCTGCCGACCCTGGTGGAGCAGCTGCGTCGCACGCCGCACCGCTTCGTGGTCTATTGCGACGACCTCTCCTTCGAGGGCCATGACGATGCCTACAAGGCGCTGAAGAGCGTGCTCGACGGCGCCCTGACCGGGCCGCCAGAGAACGTGCTGCTCTACGCCACCTCCAATCGTCGCCACCTGCTGCCGGAGGCGATGAGCGACAACGACGCCTCGCGCCTGGTGGGCGATGAGCTGCACCACGGCGACGCCGTGGAGGAGAAGATCTCGCTCTCCGATCGCTTCGGGCTGTGGCTGGGCTTCCACCCCTTCAACCAGGATGTCTACCTGGAGGCGTGCTGCCACTGGGTGACCCAGTTGGGTGGCCGCGAGGACTGGAACGCCGAGGCCCGTGCCGAGGCGATCCGCTTCGCCACCCTGCGCGGCGGGCGCAGCGGTCGCGGCGCCTGGCAGTTCGCCAGCCAGTGGGTGGGCAGGCGCCGCCTGCACGGGGAGTAGCGACAAGGACCGAGGCTGCGCCTTTGGGGCAGCCCCCACCACGACTTCCGTGACGTAAGCGGCATGTTCGGTGCAGATCCTCGGCGGCCAGCTCCCTTGCCGCTCCCTTGGGCTCAGCCCTGGGGGATCAGGGTGCCGTCCTCGCCCACGCCCAGGCGGAGGGTGGGCGTGAGCAGGCCGGCGGGCAGGGTCATGCCCAGGCCGCGCAGGTCGCCGGGGGTGATGGCCAGCTCGCTGCCGGGCGGCAGCTCCCCGCGGTTGGCCAACTGGGTGGCCAGCTCCACCATGGGCGCCAGCCGCTCGCGGTCGCCGCCCAGCAGGTCGAAGGCCACCGGTAGGCGCAGGTTGGCGTCGTCGCCGGAGGTCAGGGTGACGTCCTCGTCGTAGTCGCCGCTGACCGGGTCGACGCCGGGCATGTCCAGGGTCCAGCGGAAGCCGGCCATCTCCACCGCGGGCATGCCGGTGGGCAGCCCCAGGCCCATGGCCAGGGTCGCCTGCACCGGCAGGCTGCCGGCGCCCAGGCTCGACAGCGCCAGCGACATGACATCGCTGGTGTCGAGGCCGGCCTGGAGGGTATAAGGGCCGATGCGCACCTCCTCCACCCCCAAGGAGGTGACCGCCAGGCGGAAGGCGAACAGGCCGGTCGAGGGCAGCGCCAGGCAGCCGGCGAGCAGGGCGGAGAGACAGAGGGGAGCGAGCAGGCGCCAGCGCCGGGCGCGAAGGGTTCGGGAGAGCGGCATGGAGGGGCTCCGGTGGTGGGGGCGACGGTCCTGTGCGCCGTTGCTGCAGCGCAAGGCAGCGTATTTGAGGCCGCCGGGCCCCGGCTGTCAATGGCCACCCCGCCCCGGGTGCACACCCTCGAATCCTCCCTGTCGCAGGCCGCCGACGTCCAGGCCGGCCCACGACGAGGGCCGGGCATCCGACTCCCGTCTGGCGCGGGTCAGCGGCGGCGACCGCCGCGCGCCTCCCGGGTGCGGCCGAGCTCGCGCTGCTTGGCCTTCTCCCGGTCGCTGGCGCCGGCCAGCTTGTCGTAGGGGTTCTTGCCGGAGCGGAACTCGAAGCGCATCGGCGTGCCGCGCACCTTGAGCACCTTGCGGAAGGTGTTGATGAGGTAGCGGCGGTAGGCCTCGGGCAGGGCCTCGGTCTGGTTGCCGTGGACCACGATGATCGGCGGGTTGCTGCCGCCCTGGTGAGCCATGCGCAGCTTGATGCGCCGCCCGCGCACCATGGGCGGCTGGTGGGCCTCCACGGCGTCCTGGAGGAGGGTGGTCAGGCGGTTGGTGGACCAGTGGGCGTTGGCCGAGGCGAAGGCGCGCTCGAGGGAGGGGTAGAGGTCGCCCACCCCGGTGCCGTGCAGCGCCGAGATGAAGTGCAGGTCGGCGTAGTCGGTGAAGCCCAGGCGGCGCTTGATCTCGGCGCGCATCCTGTCCTTCGCCTCGTGCTCCAGGCCGTCCCACTTGTTGACCGCCAGCACCAGGGCGCGGCCGCTGGTCAGCACATAGTCGAGCAGGTGCAGGTCCTGCTCGACGAGGCCGGAGCGGGCGTCGAGCACCATGATGGCGACATGGCACTCCTTGATCGCTTCCAGGGTCTTGATGATCGAGAACTTCTCGGCGATCTCACGGACGTTCTTGCGTCGTCGGACGCCGGCGGTGTCCACCAGCACATAGGGCTTGCCGCGCCGCTCGAAGGGAATCTCGATGGCGTCACGGGTGGTGCCGGCCTCGTCGAACACCACCACCCGCTCCTCGCCGAGCAGGCGGTTGACCAGGGTCGACTTGCCCACGTTGGGGCGGCCGATCACGCCGATGCGGATGCCCTTGGTGCCGGTGTCGGCGGGGATGCTCTCGTCGCGCTCGGGGAAGGGCGCGAGCACCTCCTCGATCAGGGTGGTGACGTTGCGGCCGTGGGCGGCGGCGATGGGGTGCGGGTCGCCGAGCCCCAGCTGCCAGAAGTCGGCCATGGCGGCATGCTCTTCCAGGCCGTCGGTCTTGTTGACCACCAGCCAGGTCTTCTTCTGGTTGACCCGCAGGTGGTTGGCGATGGCCTCGTCGGCGACGTTGAGCCCGGCGCGGGCGTCGACCATGAACAGCACGATGTCGGCCTCGTCGATGGCCTGCAGCGACTGTTCGGCCATGACCGCATTGATGCCCGCCTCGTCGCCGCTGATGCCGCCGGTGTCGATCACCGTGTAGGCCTTGCCGCCGAGCACGCCGTTGCCGTACTTGCGGTCGCGGGTCAGCCCCGGGAAGTCGGCCACCAGGGCGTCGCGGGAGCGGGTCAGGCGGTTGAACAGGGTCGACTTGCCCACGTTGGGGCGGCCGACCAGGGCGATCACTGGGGTCATCGGAGGTCCAGGGTCTCGAGGCTGCCGTCGTTGGCCAGCACGTGGATGCGGTTGCCATCGGTGACCGGGCGTACGCTGATGCCGGAGCCGTCGATGCGCTCGCGGCCCACCAGCTCGCCGCTGCGGGCGTCGATCAGGTGCAGGTAGCCCTCGAAGTCGCCGAACACCAGGTGGCCGTCGGCGAAGGCGGGCGAGGTGGGCTGGCGACCCTCCAGGGCCGCGTTGCGCCAGACTTCGTCGCCGCTGTCGACGTCCAGGGCCAGGATGCGGCCCGATTCCTCGACCACGAACAGCAGGTCGCCCACCACGATGGGGGTGTGGAAGCTGGAGAGTTCCCGGGCCCACAGGGGTTCGCCGCGGGTCGCCTCCAGCGCCACCAGGCGACCGTTGTAGCTGGTCACGAAGAGGCGGCCGTCGGGGGTCAGCACCGGCTGGCCGGCCAGGTCCACCAGGCGTTCGATGTCGCTGCGGCCCTGGGCCACGGCGATGCGCTGCTCCCACAGTGGCTGGCCGCTGCGGTTGTCGAGGGTCACCAGGCGGCCGTTGGCGAAGCCGGCGAAGGTGACCGGATCGATCACCGTGGGCGTGCCGGTGCCGCGCAGGGTCAGTGAGGGCAGGTTGGCGCTGTAGCTCCAGCGCTGGTCGCCGCTGGTGCGATCCAGGGCGGTGACGCTGCCGTCGACGCCCTGCACCACCAGCAACTGCTGGTTGGGCTGAGGGGCGGCCAATACCTCGCTGGGCACCCGGGCGCGCCAGCGCACGCTGCCGTCGTCCTGGTCGATGGCCAGCACCTCGCCGTTGCGGGTGCCCAGGTAGACCTCGCCGGCCACGGCGGTCAGGGCGCTGGAGACCGGCACCTCGAGCTCCACCTCCCAGCGGGTCTCGCCGTCGTCGGCATCGAAGGCGAACAGCTCGCCGTTCACGTCGGCGGCGAAGACGGCGTCGCCGTCGCGGGCGGGGGCGATGGGGTAGCCGGCGCGGCCGAGGCCGTCACCGGCGCCTTCGCGCCAGGCGCGCTCCAGGCTGACGCGCGCGTCGAAGTCGCCGAGCTCCTTGGGCGGATACTGCGGTTCCACGTCGTTGCCGGCACAGCCGGCCAGCAGGGTCAGGCCCGCCAGGGCGGCGATCAGGAGGGTCGGTTTCATGAGTCGAGTCCCTGGTTGTCAAGACCTAAGTTGTCGAGCTTGAGCTGGACGCCGTAGAGCGGCTGGTCGTCGGCCTCGGCGAGCTCCAGGGCCTCGCGCCAGGCCTCGCCGGCCTTGTCGTCGCGGCCCAGGGCATGGTGGGCGTCGCCGCGCACCTCGGCGCGCTGGGCGGCCAGGGCCTCGGGTACCCCCGCCTCGAGGGTGGCCAGGGCCGCCTCGGCGTCGCCGTCGGCGAGTTGCAGGCGGGCCAGGCGCAGCCGCGCCAGGCCGGTCACGTAGTCGCGACGCCCGGCGTCGATCACCGCCTCCAGGCTGGCCCGGGCGGTGGCGTTGTCGCCCTGGGTCACGGCCAGCCGGGCGTCGATCAGCCGGGCCAGGTCGGCGTAGAGGGTCGTGCCGTGCTCGTCGACGATCTCGGTCACCAGGGCGCGGGCCTCGGGCAGGCGCTCCTCGTCGAGGGTCTCGCCGCCGGTCAGGTTGATCAGCTGTTGATAGCGCATGGAGGCGGCGGTGGCCTGGTTCTCCTGATAGCCCTGCCAGGCATTCCAGCCGATCACGCCGGCGGCGGCGATGGCCACCCCGGCCACCAGCGCCAGCCCGTTCTCCTTCCACCAGCGCTTCAGCGCCTCGACCTGTTCTTCTTCGGTTCTCAGCTCCGCCACGGGCGGTCTCCTCTGTGTCGGTTCGCCGTCAGGCGATGGGCAGCAGGTCGCGCAGGGTGGCGGCGAGCGCGTCCTGGGACAGGCTCAGTTGCTCGCGCTCCTCGCGCAGGAACTTCAGCGTGGCCGTGCCCCGGGCCAGCTCGTCCTCGCCCAGCAGCAGGGCCAGGTGGGCGCCGCTGCGGTCGGCCTTCTTGATGCGGCTCTTGAAGCTGCCGCCGCCGCAGTGCAGCTGGGCGCGCAGCCCGGGCAGCTCGCCGCGCAGGCGCTCGCCGAGCTGCAGGGCCGCGCCGATGGCGGCGTCCTCCATGGGCAGCAGGTAGAGGTCGAGTTCGCCGCGGGCCGCGTCGGGCACCAGCTCCAGGGTCTCGAGCAGCAGGATCAGCCGCTCGATGCCCATGGCGAAGCCCACCGCCGGGGTCGGCTTGCCGCCCAGCTGTTCCACCAGGCCGTCGTAGCGGCCGCCGGCGCACACCGTGCCCTGGCTGCCCAGCGCCGCGGTGGTCCATTCGAAGACGGTGCGCGAGTAGTAGTCGAGGCCGCGCACCAGCCGTGGATTGATCACGTAGTCGATGCCGGCGGCGTCGAGCATGGCGGTGAGCGCTTCGAAGTGCTCGCGGGATTCGGCGTCGAGGTGGTCGATCAGTCGAGGGGCCCCGGCCAGCATCTCGGCCATCGCCGGGTTCTTGGAGTCGAGGATGCGCAGCGGGTTACTGGACAGGCGCCGGCGGGAGTCCTCGTCGAGCAGCTCGTGATGTTCCTCGAAGTAGGCCACCAGTCGGTCGCGATAGGCGGCGCGGGCATCAGAGGAGCCCAGGGAGTTGAGCTCCAGGGTGACGTGCTCCATCAGGCCCAGCTCGCGCCACAGCCGCGCCGAGAGCAGGATCAGCTCGGCGTCGATGTCGGGGCCGTCGAGGCCGAAGGTCTCCACGCCGACCTGGTGGAACTGGCGGTAGCGGCCCTTCTGGGGACGCTCGTGGCGGAACATCGGGCCCTGGTACCAGAGGCGCTGGGTCTGGTTGTGCAGCAGGCCGTGCTCCATGGCGGCGCGCACGCAGCTGGCCGTGCCCTCGGGACGCAGGGTCAGGCTGTCACCGTTGCGGTCGTCGAAGGTGTACATCTCCTTCTCGACGATGTCGGTGACCTCGCCGATGGAGCGGGCGAACAGGGCGGTCTGCTCGACGATGGGGGTGCGGATCTCGGCGTAGCCGTAGCGCTGCATCAGCGCCTGGACCGTGCCCTCGAAGTACTGCCACAGGGCCGACTGGTCGGGCAGCAGGTCGTTCATGCCACGGATGGCCTGGATTCGTTTCTGGCTTGCTTCGGGCTTGCTCAACGGTTGCTCCTTGATGGGTCGCCGGCGGCTCAGGCGTCGCGGGCGATCACGTCCTTCTCGGCCTGCTCCTTCTCGCGCACCTTGTCGCGGATCAGCCGCTCCAGGTCGTCGACCAGGTGGTCGTTGCGCAGCTTGCTGGCCGGCTTGCCGTCGATGTAGACGAGGTTGGCCGGCGAGCCGCCGGTCAGGCCGATGTCGCTCTCCTTGGCCTCGCCGGGGCCGTTGACCACGCAGCCGATCACCGAGACGTCGAGCGGGGTCATGACGTCCTCGAGGCGCTCCTCCAGGGCGTTCATGGTGCCGATGACGTCGAAGTTCTGGCGCGAGCAGCTGGGACAGGCGACGAAGTTGATGCCCTTGCTGCGCAGGCGCAGGCTCTTGAGCATGTCGAAGCCGACCTTGATCTCCTCGACCGGGTCGGCGGCCAGCGATACCCGGATGGTGTCGCCGATGCCGTCCATCAGCAGCATGCCCAGCCCGATGGAGGACTTGACGGTGCCCGAGCGCAGCCCGCCCGCCTCGGTGATGCCGAGGTGCAGCGGCTGCTCGATGCGGCCGGCCAGCTCGCGGTAGGCGGCCACTGCCATGAAGACGTCGGAGGCCTTGACGCTGACCTTGAAGTCGGGGAAGTCGAGGCGCTCCAGGTGGTCGATGTGGCGCATCGCCGACTCGACCAGCGCCGCCGGGGTGGGCTCGCCGTACTTCTTCTGCAGGTCCTTCTCCAGCGAGCCGGCGTTGACGCCGATGCGGATCGGGATGCCGTTGTCGCGGGCGGCGCCGACCACCGCCCGGACACGATCCTCCCGGCCGATATTGCCGGGGTTGATGCGCAGGCAGTCGACGCCGAGCTCGGCGACGCGCAGGGCGATCCGGTAGTCGAAGTGGATGTCGGCCACCAGGGGGATGGCCACGTGCTGCTTGATCCGGCCGAAGGCCTCGGCGGCGTCCATGCTGGGCACCGAGACGCGCACGATATCGGCCCCGGCGGCTTCCAGCTGGCGGATCTGCGCCACGGTGGCGGCCACGTCCAGGGTGTCGGTGTTGGTCATGCTCTGCACGGAGATGGGGGCGTCGCCCCCGACCGGCACCCGGCCGACGTGGATCTGGCGTGACTTGCGACGAACGATGGGGGATGCTGCGTGCATGGCGACGGTATCACTCTCCCAGGGTGAAGCGGGCGACGTTGTTGGCCCCGGCGCGCGCGCCGAGATCGACACTCTCGCCCTGCCAGACCAGTTCGACGCCGGTGGCGTTGCCCACGGTCAGGCGGAAGGGCGGTTCGCCTTCGACGCTCGCCGTGGTGCCGGGTTCCTGCAGGCCGACGAAGATGCGCTGGTTGTCGGCGTCGAAGATCTCGGTCCAGGACTGCTCGTTGAAGGTCAGCTCCAGCTGGCGCGGGTCGACGGCCGGGGCCTCGGACTCGTCCTCGGCGCTCTCGCTGGCCTCTTCGGCCTCGTCCGGGGCGGCGGCGGCCTCCGCGTCCGGCAGCTCGCTGCCCTCCGCGGGGGGCGCGTCGACCGTCGCCGTGTCCCCCGCCGGGGCGTCGGCCGCATTCGCCGGGCCGTCGGCCGCGGCGAGGTCTGCGCTGGGCGCGGCGTCGACCGTCTCCTCGGGCAGTGGCGGCAGGCTCTCGGGCTCGGCGGGGGCCGCGGCGTTGGATTCGGTGACTGTGGTGGAGCCGTCGAGGCTGTCCACCGACACCGGGTCGCTATTGCCGATGCGGGGCGGCTCGTTGCCACCGCGGCTCTGCCACCACAGCAGCGTCAGGCCGACCAGGCCGGCGATCACCAGCAGGGTGACCAGGCGGAACAGCCAGGCGCCGAGGCGCGACGGCGGCTTGGTGACGTGCACCGGGGTGACCTTGCGCTGGGCGGCGTCCTCGTGGCCGAAGCGGGTGCGGTAGGCGTCCAGCACGGGGCGGTCGTCGATGCCCAGCAGGTGGGCATAGGCACGCAGGTAGCCGCGCCGGTAGGTGGCGATCGGCACCTCGTCGTAGCTGTCCTCCTCCAGGCCACGAATCACCGCTGGCCGGAGGTTGAGCGCGCCGGCCACCTCGGAGACGGAGAGGCCCTGGGACTCGCGCTCGCGCCTCAGCTGCTCGCCCGGCGAGGCCGAGACGTCAGCATCGGTCAGATCCGGTTCGTGGGTGTCGCTCATGGCGGAGCATTCCTTCGTCAGTGGTCGTGGGTCAGGGCGCCGAGGGGCTCCCCTCCAGCTGTTCGGCATAGACGGCGGCGGTCTCGCCGTCGCCCTGGGCGCGGGCGATCTCCTCGGCCAGCCGCAGGGCCTCTGGGCGCGGGCCGGCCAGGCGCATGAAGGCCTCGATCTGCTGCCGCGCCCGGGCCAGGTTGTTCTCGGCGTACTCCAGCTCGGCCAGGGTGTAGTAGCTGCGCGCCGCCCGCGGGTCGATATCCTGGGCGCGCTGCAGGCTCTGCCGGGCCGCCTTCGTCTCGCCGAGTTCGAGCCGGCACTGGCCGAGGTTGGCGAACAGCTGGGCGCGGTTGGGGTACTGGGCATCGCCGGAGGCCCGGTCCAGCTGCTCGCAGGCCTCGCGGACCCGCCCCTGGCCATACAGGAAGGCCGCGTAGTTGTTGCGCGCCCGGGTGAAGTCGGCGTCGGCGGACAGGGCGCGACGGAAGGTCTCGTCGGCCAGGTCGCGCTCCCCCTGGCGCTGGTAGACCATGGCCATGGCCTGCAGGGCCTCGGCGTCGTCGGGGTCGATCTCCAGGGCGCGGTCCAGGGCTCCCATGGCGCGCCTCAGGTTGTCGCGTTCCAGATAGGCGACGCCCAACTGGGTGTAGGCGGCGGCGGGATCCTCGTCGCGCTCGCCACCGGCCACGCCTTGGGGCTGGGTGGCGCAGCCGGCGAGCCACAGGGCCCCCAGCAGGACGGCGGCGGGCAGGCGATAACGGCGCGTCATGGTTTCCTCCGGACGATCGACAGCCTCCCTCCGGCGGCGTGCCGCGCGCGGACGAGTGCCGGGGGGAAACAGGGCCTGACCATCAAAGCGTTGTGCCCGGTCGAAGTCAAGGTGGCCCCCGCTCAGTCGGCGTCGATCTGGATGGACTGGATGTAGCGCTCGTGACGGCGGGTGCGATCCTTCACCCGACCCACCAGCTGGCCGCAGGCGGCGTCGATGTCGTCGCCGCGGGTGGTGCGGATCGGCGCCGTGTAGCCCAGTTCAAAGAGCCACTGCTGGAAGCGTCGCACCTGGTTGCGCGACGGCTGCTCGTAGCCCGAGTGGGGGAAGGGGTTGAAGGGGATCAGGTTGATCTTGCACGGCAGCTCGCGCAGCAGCTCGGCGAGCTGGCGGGCGTGCTCCTGCTGGTCGTTGACGTCCTTGATCACCGTGTACTCGATGGTGACCATGCGGGTGTCGTCGCACTTGGCCAGGTAGCGGTGGCAGGCGTCCAGCAGGGTGCGGATGTTGTACTTGCGGTTGAGCGGCACCAGCTCGTTGCGCAGCTCGTCGTTGGCGGCATGCAGCGAGATGGCCAGGCTCACGTCGAGTTCGTCGCCGAGGCGGTCGAGCATCGGTACCACCCCGGAGGTGGAGAGGGTGACGCGGCGCTTGGAGAGCCCGTAGCCGTCGTCGTCGAGCATCAGCTTCATGGCCGGCACGACGTTGTCGTAATTCAAGAGCGGCTCGCCCATGCCCATCATCACCACATTGGTGACCGGGCGATTGGCGGTATCGCGGCGCGGGCCCACGCTGCGCTGGGCGACCCACACCTGGCCGATGATCTCGGCGGCGGTGAGGTTGCGCTGGAAGCCCTGCTTGCCGGTGGAGCAGAAGCTGCAGTCCAGCGAGCAGCCCACCTGGGAGGAGACGCACAGGGTGCGGCGCTTGCCGTTGTCGGCAGGGATCAGCACCGTCTCGACATAGCTGCCGTCCTCCACCTCCAGCACCCATTTGCGGGTGCCGTCGCTGGAGCTGCCCTCGTAGACCACGCCGGGGCCGCGGATCTCGGCCACCTCGGCGAGCCTGGCGCGCAGCGCCTTGGAGAGGTTGGTCATGGCCGCGAAGTCGTCACAGCCCTCGTGGTGGATCCACTTCATCACCTGGGCGGCACGGAACTTCTTCTCGCCGATGGAGAGGAAGAAGGCTTCCATCTCCTCGCGCGTCATGCCGAGCAGGTTGGTGCGTTGGGGTGCGGTATCAGCGGTCATGGCGGTCAGCGGGTCGTGGGGCAGTGGAGGGCGGCGGCCGGAGGGCGGGGGAGACTCCCCGCCCCTGGGCCGATCAGCGCGGGCAGATCTCGTCGGCACCAAAGAAGTAGGCCACTTCGCGCTCGGCGGACTCGGGGGAGTCGGAGCCGTGCACGGCGTTGGCGTCGATGGTCTCGGCGAAGTCCGCGCGGATGGTGCCCGGCGCGGCTTCTTGGGGGTTGGTGGCGCCCATCAGGTCGCGGTTCCTGGCGATGGCGTCCTCGCCTTCCAGCACCTGCACCACCACCGGGCCGGAGGTCATGAAGCCCACCAAGTCCTTGAAGAAGGGGCGCTCCTTGTGCTCGGCGTAGAAGCCCTCGGCCTGCTCCTGGGAGAGGCGCTGCATCTTGGCGGCGACGACCTGGAGGCCGGCCCTCTCGAAGCGGGCGATGATCTCGCCGATGGCGTTCTTGGCGACGGCGTCGGGCTTGATGATGGACAGGGTGCGCTGGTTGGCCATTGGGGTCTCCAGTGGAAGCGTGGTTGACGTGGTGTCGATGGATAGCGCCGCGCCGCCCCTGGCTCCCCGGGGGAGAGGGCGGCGCGGCGAATCGGGTGATGCGGTTCGGCTGTGCGCCGACTGGGCCGCGATTATAGCGCCCCGGGCGGGCGTTGAACAATCGTCGCCGGGTCAGACGCTGAAGCTTTCGCCGCAGCCACACTGATCCTTGACGTTGGGGTTGTTGAAGCGGAAGTAGCGGTTGAGCCCTTCGTTGACATAGTCGACCTCGCTGCCGTCGAGCATTTCCAGGGCGTCGGGGGCCACGAAGACCCTGACCCCGTGCTCCTCGAAGCAGGCGTCGTGGCTCGCCGCCTCGTCGGCGAAGTCGAGCACGTAGCTGTAGCCGGAGCAGCCGCTGGGCTTGACCGAGACGCGCAGGCCCAGGCCCTGGCCGCGCTCGTCGAGCACCCGGCGGATCTGGTCGGCGGCGGCGGTGGTGATGTTGAGGTGCGCCATGGTCTGTCTCCTGTCGGCAGTGGTCAGATCGCCTGGCGGCGCAGCCCGTCCAGGGCGTGGCGCAGGGCGGTGATGGCCCGGTCGATGTCGGCCTCGGTGGTGAAGCGCCCGAAGCTGAAGCGCAGCGAGGCCAGCGCCAGTGTGCGGGGCAAGCCGATGCCCTTCAACACATAAGACGGCTCGACGCTCGCCGAGTTGCAGGCCGAGCCGGTGGAAAGCGCGATGTCGCGCAGCGCCATCAGCAGCGATTCGCCATCCACGCCCTCGAAGGCGAGGTTGAGGATGTTGGGTACCGAGACCGCGGTGTCGGTATTGCGGTGGATGCCGCCCAGCCCGTCGAGGCCCGCCAGCAGGCGGTCGCGCAGTGCGGCGATGCGCGTCTGATCGGCCTCGCCCTCGGCGGCGGCCAGGGCGAAGGCCTCGCCCATGCCGACGATCTGGTGGGTGGGCAGGGTGCCGGAGCGCATGCCGCGCTCGTGGCCGCCGCCGTGGATCAGCGCCTCCAGGCGGATGTCCGGGTGGCGGCGCACATAGAGGGCGCCGACGCCCTTGGGGCCGTAGGCCTTGTGGCCGGAGAGCGACATCAGGTCGATGCCGAGGCGCTCGACGTCCAGGGGGAGGCGGCCCACCGCCTGGGCGGCGTCGACGTGGAACAGGGCGCCGCCGGCATGGGCCACTTCGGCGAGCGAGGCCAGGTCGTGGATGCTGCCCAGCTCGTTGTTCACCGCCATCAGCGACACCAGCACGGTGTCGGGGCGCAGCGCCTCGCGCAACTGGTCCGGCGTGACGCGGCCATCGCGGCCGGGGGCGAGCCAGGTGACCTCGAAGCCCTCTGTCTCCAGGGCCTTGGCCGTGTCCACCACCGCCTTGTGCTCGATGAGCGAGGTCACCAGGTGGCGCCCCCGCGCCCGGTTGGCGCGCAGCAGGCCGGTGAGCGCCAGGTTGTCGGCCTCGGTGGCGCCGCTGGTCCAGACGATCTCGCGGGGGTCGGCGCCGATCGGGTCGGCCACCTGGCGACGCGCGCTCTCCACCGCCTGTTCCGCCTGCCAGCCCAGCATGTGGCTGCGCGAGGCGGGGTTGGCGAAGATGCCGTCGAGGGTCAGGTGGCGCGCCATGGCCTCGGCGACTCGCGGGTCGACCGGCGTGGTGGCGGCGTAGTCGAGATAGACGGGTGTGGTCATGGCCTCGGGATGTCGTCGGTTGCTGCCTGGCGATTCAGGGCGCCGAGGCGAGGATGCCGTCATCGCCCTGGTGGCGACGCTGGCGGCTGGCGATCCGCTGGACCTCCTGGCGGCTGGCCAGTTCAGCCAGGGTGATGCCGTCGAGGAAGCCGTGGATCTGCTCCGACAGTTCGCACCACAGGTGATGGGTCAGGCAGGTGTTGCCGTGCTGGCAGTCGGAGAGCCCGCCGCAGCGGGTGGCGTCCACCGACTCGTCGACCGCGTCGATCACCCGCGCCACCGAGATCGCCGCCGGCGCCATGGCCAGCAGGTAGCCGCCGCCCGGGCCGCGCACGCTCTCCACCAGGCTCGCGCGGCGCAGGCGGGCGAACAGCTGCTCCAGGTAGGAGAGCGAGATCTCCTGGCGCCGCGAGATGTCGGCCAGGCAGATCGGCCCCGCCTGGGCGTGCACGGCCAGGTCGAGCATGGCGGTGACGGCGTAGCGTCCCTTGGTGGTCAGGCGCATGGCGTCCTCGGCGCCGCGGCGGGCGGCGGTGGATGGTCGTCGGCTCCCGGCGGGAGCGGCATGGACTGACTGCGCATTATGTGAAAGACCCAGTGCGAGGGTCAACCATTCGACTCGCGGCGCGGCGGTTCGACGTCGTCGTCGGTGGCCTCCGACTTCGCTGCCGGCGACTTCTCCGGCATGCCGCAGGCATCCTCGAGGACGTCGGCGAAGTCCTCGTCGCGGAGCTCCGGCAGCTGGCCGTCGCGGTAGCTGGCGTCCACCTTGCGCAGGGTCTGGCACATGCGCTCGATGCGCTCGTCCACGGCGTGCATGTGGTCGAGCATCGCCTGGATGGAGCGGGCTACCGGGTCGGGCATGTCCTCGCTGATACCGTAGGCGTCGAAGCCGAACTTGCGGCGCATGGCCTCGCGGCGCTTCGGGTCCACCTCCAGCACCTCGGCGGCGTCCGGTTCGGCGCGCTTGACGACCTTGCCGGGAATTCCCACCACGGTGGCGCCGGCGGGTACCTCCTTGGTGACCACGGCGTTGGAACCGATCTTGGCCCCGGCGCCCACGCTGAAGGGGCCGAGGATCTTGGCGCCGGCGCCGACGATCACCCCGTCCTCCAGGGTGGGGTGGCGCTTGCCCTTGTTCCAGCTGGTGCCACCCAGGGTCACGCCCTGGTAGAGGGTGACGTCGTCGCCCACCTCGGCGGTCTCGCCGATCACCACGCCCATGCCGTGGTCGATGAAGAAGCGCCGGCCGATGCTGGCGCCGGGATGGATCTCGATGCCGGTGAGCCAGCGCGCGAAGGTGGAGAGGCTGCGCGCCAACCACTTGAGGTTGGCCCGCCACAGCCGGTGGCTGAGGCGATGGATCAACAGGGCGTGCAGGCCCGGATAGTTGGTCAGCACTTCCAGGAAGTTGCGTGCGGCCGGGTCACGGTCGAAGACGCTGTTGATGTCCTCGCGCAGGTGTTGAAACATGCGGCGGTCCTTGGGGATGAGGGCGGGGCTGGACGGGTTCGATTCCTTAAGTGTGGGGGCGCCGGGCGCCCCCTTCAAGGCGCGGGGTCGTCGTTCCGGCGTGGGGCGAGCCGTTCGGTGGCGCTGAGGATGCCGCGCAGGATGTTGAGCTCCATGCGTTCGGGGCGGGCGCGCAGGGTGAGGCGGCGCAGGCGGGCCATCAGCTGGCGCGGCGTGGCCGGGTCGTGGAAGCCGATGGCGATCAGGGTGCGCTCCAGGTGGGCGAAGTAGTGCTCCAGCTCCTCGTGGCTGGCCAGCGGCGGCGTCTCCGCGTCATCTGCCTGCGGGTTTCCGGCGGCTTCGAGCCAGGCCAGGCGGCATTCGTAGGCCAGCACCTGCACCGCGGCGGCCAGGTTCAGGGAGCTGAACTCGGGGTTGGTGGGGATGTGCACATGGGCGTGGCAGCGCTGCAGCTCGGCGTTGGTCAGGCCGCTGTCCTCGCGACCCAACACCAGGGCCACCCGGGCGCCCTCGCCGGCGAGTTCGGTCGGCAGCCGGCTGCCCAGCTGGCGGGGGGTGATCATCGGCCAGGGCAGGGTGCGCGAACGGGCGCTGGCGCCCACCACCAGGGTGCAGTCCGCCACCGCCTCCTCCAGGCCGTCGGCCACCCGGGCGCTGTGGACCAGGTGGTCGGCGCCGGAGGCCCGCGACACGCTGTCGGCGGTGATCGGCTCGCAGCGTGGCGCCACCAGGGCCAGGTCGGCCAGGCCCATGTTGTGCATGGCGCGGGCGGTGGCGCCGATGTTACCGGGGTGGCTGGTGCCGATCAGGACGATGCGGATGCGGTCGAGCATGGGAGAACCGTTGGGCAGCTGAAAGGAAATAAGGGTAGGGGAGTCTAGCATGTTGCCTAGCGCCTGCTTAGCGTCAGCGGTGTCGCGCTCGGGGCTGATCCGGCGGCAGGCCCCGAAGTGTCGGACCATCGATGAGGCGCTGTAAACCCCTCCCTGGGCGCTACCGACGCCTTCCCTGGCGTAGGACCTCCTCTTCGGCCTGCCCCCGGCGCCCCTCGCTATCGCAGCAGCATATGCTTTGGCCACAGCGGCGAGTCGAATGGCGCGTCCCGCGTGCTTCTGCTAGCATTCGCGCCGACCCGTTCTTTAACACCACCGACTCCCCAAGGCCCGATCATGCATCCGATGGTCCAATTCGCGCTGCGCGCCGCGCGCAGCGCCGGCGAACAGTTCCTGCGCATTCGCGAGCGAATCGAGAATGCCCACGAAGAGCACAACCTCGATCGCCTGCTGGAGGACGCCGGCCGCAACGCCGAGGCGCTGATTGTCCGTCAGCTCTCCCGCGGCTACCCCCAGCACGGCGTCGTCGGCCGCTTCACCCCGCACCGCGACGGTGAAGGCGAGGGCCGGGACACCCTGTGGCGGCTCGAACCCTTCCACGGCTACTCTAACCTCGGCGTGGCCGCCCCCGGTTTCGCCCTGTCGCTGGTGTGCCTGGTCAAGGGCCGTCCGGAGCATGCGGTGGTGATCTGTCCCTTCAGTGACGACGAGTACCTGGCCAGCCGCGGCCGGGGCGCCCAGCTCAACGGCAAACGCATCCGCGTGCCGCGCACCACCGCGGTGGGCGGGGCGCGCGTGGCCATGGGCATGCCGGAGAGCTGGCTGCGCTCGCGTCACCTGCCCGCCTACCTGACCCTGGTGCAGCAACTGGGGCCGGTGATCGAGGTGCAGCGCGCCACCGGCAGCGGCCTGCTGGATCTCGCCGAGCTGGCTGCCGGCCGTGCCGACGCGGCCTTCGTACTGGGCCTGGAGGAGCAGGACCTGCAGGTCGGCTCGTTGCTGCTCAAGGAAGCCGGCGCATTGATGGGCACGCCGGACGGCAAGCCGTCGGTGGCGGCGGAGGGCCAGCTGATGGCCGCCGGCCCGCGCCTCTACAAGGCCCTGGTGCAGCAGCTCACGCCGCATTTCTAATCGGTGATTTCATAAAGCTCGATGGGGGTGCCGTCGGGGTCGGCCAGGAAGGTGAAGCGGGCGCCGGTGAATTCGTCGACGCGGACCGGCTCCGGCCGGGCGCCACGCGCCTCCAGGGTCGCCACGCAGGCGTCCAGGTCCGGCGTGGCCAGGGCCAGGTGGCGCAGCCCGCACGCCTCGGGGTGGCTGGGCCGCGGCGGCGGGTCGGGGAAGGAGAACAGCTCCAGCTGGATGCCGCCGGGCAGGCGCAGGTCGAGCTTGTGGCTGTCGCGGGCCTCGCGGTACGCCTCCTGGATCACCTCGGCGCCGAGCACCTCCAGGTAGAAGCGCCGGGCCCGGGGGTAGTCGGCGGTGATCAGCGCCACATGGTGCACCCCGGCCAGCGGCAGCGCGCTCATGGCGCGGCCTGGCAGAGCGTCTCCAGGGTCTCCACCAGGCTGTCCATCTCGTCCTCGGTACCCACGCTGATACGCAGGTAGTCGCGTAGCGCCTCGGTATTGAAGTGGCGCACCAGGATGCCGCGCTCGCGCAGTCCCACGAACAGCTGGGCGGCGTCCTGTTCGGGGTGGGTCACCAGCAGGAAGTTGGTCCGCGAGGGCAGCACCGTGAAGCCCAGCCGCTCGAGCCGGTCGCGGGTGCGTTCGCGGGTGGTGATCACCTTCTCGCGGCACGCCTCGAAGTGCTCGCGGTCGGCCAGGGCGGCGATGGCCACGGCGCTGGCCAGGCTGTCGATGGGGTAGGAGTTGAAGGAGTCCTTGACCCGCTCCAGGCCCTCGATCAGTTCCCGCGAGCCCACCGCATAGCCCAGACGCAGGCCGGCCAGGCTGCGCGACTTGGAGAAGGTGCCGGTGACCAGCAGGTTGGGGAAGCGCTCGACGAGCGGCACGGCGCTCTCGCCGCCGAAGTCGACGTAGGCCTCGTCCACCAGCACCACCGACTCGCTGACCCGCTCGAGCAGCCCGGCGAGCGCCTCGCGGCCATGGCCGTGGCCGGTGGGAGCATTGGGGTTGGCGAAGACGGCCCCGCCGCTGTCGGGGGAGAAGGCGTCGAGGTCCACCTCGTGGGCCGGGGTCAGCGGCAGCGCCCGGCGTTCGATGCCGTAGAGCCGGCAGTAGACCGGGTAGAAGCTGTAGGTGATCTCGGGCATCTCCAGGGGACGCGGCTGGCGGAAGAAGGCCTGGAAGGCCAGGGCCAGCACCTCGTCGGAGCCGTTGCCCACGAACACCTGTTCCGGGGTCACGCCGAGTTCCGCGGCCAGGGCCTCGCGCAGGGCGCGGGATTCGGGGTCCGGGTAGCGGCGCAGGTGGTCGGCGGGGAAGTCGCGCAGCACCGCCTCGACGCCCGGCGCCGGCGGGTAGGGGTTCTCGTTGGTGTTCAGCTTGATCAGGCGTTCGCGGGGCTGCTCGCCGGGGACGTAGGGCGTCAGCTCGCGCACCTCGGGACTCCAGAACTTGCTCATGGATCTCGCTCGGGCTCTCGACGGGAAACGACGGTCATGGTGACCTGCGCGGCCGGGCCGCGCAAGCCGCCTTCGTGCTAGGCTGGCCGACTTCACGACCCACGACGACAAGGTCCCGGGGTGGGCTGAGGAACCCTCGTCGCAGCCAGGCTGTCCGCCGACGGAATGAGAGGTTATGCTGTGGTCCAGGCCGCCGTGGATCACGGTGAAACGCCCATTGGGAAGGAGGACACACATGCAAATCAGGACCTTGCTCGCCGGATCGGCCCTGCTCGTGCTGGCCGGTTGTGCCGCTGGCCCCGGCACCACCCCCGACGCCCCCGAGGAAGCCGCCGAGGCGCGCTACCAGGGCACCCTGCCGTGCCGCAACTGCGATGGCATCGACCTCGACGTGCTGCTGCGTGGCGATGAGCAGGCGGCGGCCGAGGAGCGCACCTTCGAACTCCAGGCCTCCTACCGCGAGCACCCGCAGGATCCGCCCGACGAGAACTACGCCGGCAACTGGGAGGTGCTCGAGGGCACCGCCAACGAGCCGGATGCCACCGTCTACGAGCTGACCCCGGACGGCGATGGCCAGATCTACTACTTCCTGCGCGTCGACGGCCAGACCCTGGAGCTGATCGATCCCCAGCGTCGTCGCTTCCAGAACAGCGAGATGCTGCAGCTCAAGCGCCTGTGAGCGGCCGAGGGCGATCATCGAAGGGGGTGGCCTGGCGGCTGCCCCCTTTTCACGAGAGTCGAGATACGAGCGAGCCATGGCCAAGGCAAAGAGCGCCTTCGTCTGCACCGAGTGCGGTGCCGAATACCGCAAGTGGCAGGGGCAGTGCGGAAGCTGCCGGGAGTGGAACACCCTCAGCGAGGTGCGGCTGTCGGCGGCGCGGCCCGGTGCCGGGAGCGGTGCCGCGGTGGGCGGCGCGGGCCGGGGCGGCTACGCCGGGGCGCTGTCGCGGGAGGTGGTCGACCTGGCCAATGTCGATCTCTCGGAAGTGCCGCGGCTCTCCTCCACCTTCGAGGAATTCGATCGGGTGCTGGGCGGCGGCCTGGTGCCGGGCTCGGCGGTTCTGCTGGGCGGCCATCCCGGCGCCGGCAAGTCGACCCTGCTGCTGCAGACGGCCGGCAAGCTGGCCCAGTCGCGGCGGGTGCTCTACGTCACCGGCGAGGAGTCGCTCTCCCAGGTGGCGATGCGCGCCCACCGCCTGCAGCTGCCCGTGGCGGGCCTGAAGATGCTGGCCGAGACCAGCGTCGAGACGATCCTCGGCGTGGCCGAGCGCGAGCGTCCCGAGATCCTGGTCATCGACTCCATCCAGACCATGCACCTGGAGGACATCGCCTCGGCACCGGGCGGGGTGGCCCAGGTGCGCGAGTCCGCCGCGGCCCTGACGCGCTTCGCCAAGCAGTCCGACACCGTGCTGCTGCTGGTGGGGCACGTCACCAAGGACGGCACCCTGGCCGGCCCCAAGGTGCTCGAGCACATGATCGACGCCTCGCTGCTGCTGGAGGGCGGCGCCGACTCGCGCTTCCGCACCCTGCGCGGCCAGAAGAACCGCTTCGGTGCGGTCAACGAGCTGGGGGTCTTCGCCATGCTCGAGCACGGCCTCAAGGAGGTGAAGAACCCCAGCGCCATCTTCCTGTCGCGGGCCGAGGAACAGGCGCCGGGCAGCCTGGTGATGGTGGTCTGGGAGGGCACCCGGCCGATCCTCGTCGAGGTGCAGGCGCTGCTCGACGACTCGGCCCTGGGCAACCCGCGCCGCGTCGCCGTGGGCCTCGACCCCAACCGCCTGGCCATGCTGCTCGCCGTGCTGCACCGCCACGGCGGGCTGTTCACCGGCGACCAGGACGTCTTCCTCAACGTGGTGGGGGGCGTCAAGGTGCTGGAGACCAGCGCCGACCTGGCGGTGTTGCTGGCGGTGGTCTCCAGCCTGCAGAACCGGCCGTTGCCCCGCGAGCTGGTGGTGTTCGGCGAGGTGGGCCTGTCCGGCGAGATCCGTCCGGTGCCCAGCGGCCAGGAGCGCATCGTCGAGGCGGCCAAGCACGGCTTCATCCGCGCCATCGTGCCACGGGCCAACGCCCCCAAGCGCGCCCCCGAGGGCATGCAGGTGGTGGCCGTGGACAAGCTCGCCGACGCCCTGGAGGCTCTGTAGTCGGCCGCGTACCCGCGCCACACTGTTGTAGAATGACGGTAACCCATGCCAAGGAGACCATCATGAGCGCCATCCGCTTGACACAGTACAGCCACGGCGCCGGCTGCGGCTGCAAGATCGCCCCCGACGTGCTGGACGGCATCCTGGCCAAGGCCGGCCCCGGGGCGAGCCATTCCCGGTTGATCGTCGGCAACCAGGGGCGCGAGGACGCCGCCGTCTACGACCTGGGCGACGGGCGCGGCATGATCGCCACCACCGATTTCTTCATGCCCATCGTCGATGACCCCTTCGACTTCGGCCGCATCGCCGCCACCAATGCGATCAGCGACGTCTATGCCATGGGCGGCACCCCGGTGATGGCGCTGGGCATCCTCGGCTGGCCACTGGACAAGCTTTCCGCCGAGGTGGCCGGCGACGTCCTGGCCGGGGCCCAGGCGGTGTGCCGCGAGCTGGGCCTGGCCCTGGCCGGTGGCCACTCCATCGACGCCCCGGAGCCGATCTTCGGCCTGGCGGTGAACGGCCTGGTCGACCTCGAGCACCTCAAGCTCAACAAGGGCGCCCAGCCGGGCGACCTGCTGTTCCTGACCAAGCCGCTGGGCGTGGGCATGCTCACCACCGCCGAGAAGAAGGGGCTGCTGGAGGCCGGCCACCAGGGCCTGGCGCGGGAGACCATGCTGCGTTCCAACCGCATCGGCGCCAAGCTGGCCCAGGTGCAGGGCGTGCACGCCATGACCGACGTCACCGGCTTCGGCCTGGCCGGCCACCTGGTCGAGATGTGTGCGGCCAGCGAGGTGGCCGCGCGTATCGACTTCCGGCGCCTGCCGCGCCTGGCCGAGGCCGAGGCCTACCGCCGCCAGGGCGCCGTGCCCGGCGGCACCGAGCGCAATCGCCAGGCGCTGGGCGAGAGCCTGCCGGCGATGGACGAGGTGCACTGGCAGTGGCTCTGCGATCCCCAGACCTCCGGCGGCCTGCTGCTCTCCGTGCATCCCTCCTGGGAGGACGACGTGGAGCGCATCGGCCGCGAGCATGGCATCGAGCTCGTGCCCTTCGGCGAGGTGGTCAAGGCCGGCGGCGGCCCGGCCCTGATCGAGGTGCGCGGATGAGCGAGCTGCCGCTGGTCGAGCCGGACCTCTCCCTGCTGCGCGAGGGGCGGGTGCTGATCGACGTGCGTGCCCCGGTGGAGTTCGCCCAGGGTGGCCTGCCCGGGGCGGTGAACCTGCCGCTGATGGACGACGAGGAGCGCCACCGGGTCGGCATCGAGTACAAGCGCCGCGGCCAGCAGGCCGCCATCGTGCTGGGCGAGCGGCTGGTCAGCGGCGAGATCAAGGCGGCCCGGGTGGCGGCCTGGCGGCAACTGCTCGAGGCCCATCCGGACGCCATCGTCTACTGCTTCCGCGGCGGGCTGCGCTCGCAGGTCGCCCAGCAGTGGCTGGCCGAGACCGGCATCACCCGGCCGCGCATCCGCGGTGGCTGGAAGGCGATGCGCCAGGCGCTCTGCGCACGCATCGACGTCGCCGCCGAACAGCCGCTGCTGGTGGTGGGCGGGCTGACCGGCTGCGCCAAGACGGCGCTGATCCAGGCCCTCGACAATGGCCTCGACCTGGAGGGCTGCGCCCGCCACAAGGGCTCCGCCTTCGGTCGCCACCCGTTGCCGGCGCCCAGCCAGATCGACTTCGAGCACGCCATGGGGCGGCGCCTGCTGGACATCGAGGGCCCCGTGGCGGTGGAGGACGAGTCGCGCCACATCGGTGCCGCCAACCTGCCGCTGACCTTCTGGCGGGCCATGGAGCGGGCCCCGCGACTGCGCGTGGAGATGCCCCTGGACTGGCGGCTGGCGCAGATCCACAGGGACTACATCGAGGACCTCTGGGAGGTCTACCGGATGCAGTGCGGCGAATGGCTGGGCTGGGCGCTGATGCGCAAGCAGCTGGCCTCGTCGCTGGCCCGGCTCCGCAAGCGCCTGGGCGGCGCGCGCCTGGCGCGGCTGCAGCGCCTGCAGGAACTCGCCTTCCGCGAGCACGAGCGCGGCAATGCCCGGGCCCACGAGGCCTGGCTGGCACCGCTGCTCACCGAGTACTACGACCCCATGTACCGCTACCAGCTGGAGAAGCATCCGGAGCAGCGCTTCCTGCACGTGGGCGACTGGGAGAGCTGCCTGGAGGCCGCCCGCCAGTGGTCGGCGGAGCAGGCCGGCTGCGTCAGGTCGCGGACGAGCGCAGCCACTGGCTGAGCAGCCGGTCGAGCAGCGGGGCCAGGCGGTCGAAGCGCCGGGGATCGGCGAGCATCGTCTCGCCGCCCTGGGCATGGGGGCTCTCGGCGCTGCCGCTGGGCGGCGCGACGTACTCGAGCAGTGTGGCCACGCTCTCCCGGGTCGCCTCCAGGTGGCAGAGCAGTCCCACCACCCGGCCGCCGTCCCAGCTGAAGCCCTGCAGCGGGCTGGCCTCGCTGCCGCCCAGCGGCAGGGCGGCGTCGGGCAGGGTGAACACCTCGCGGTGCCACATGAAGGCGTCGAAGTTCTCCGGCAGGTCGAGGCCGCTCTCCGGCGCCAGGGTGACCCGGTGCCAGCCGGTCTCCGCGAAGGTGCCGCAGGCCGCCACGGCGCCCAGTCCCTCGGCGATCAGTCGCGCGCCGAAGCCGATGCCCAGCAGCGGCTTGCGGCTGTCCAGGGCGCGCTCGATCAGCTTGCGCTCGCGCTTCAGCCAGGGCTGGTCGGCCGGGTCGATGGCGCCGGCCGGGCCGTCGAGCACCACCAGGGCGTCGCAGTCGGTCAGCCGTGGCGGCAGGTCGCCTGCGTCCAGGTGGAACACCGTGTGGCTGTGGCCCATGCTGGTCAGCCAGTCGGCCAGGCGAGCCGGGCCCTGATGGGGGCTGTGCTGGAGCAGGTGCAGATGCATGGGGAAACCTCACCGTCGCGGAGTGCCGGGTACCGGGCCCGGCGGAGTGGGAGATGCAGGGAGCGGAAGGGTACATGAAGGCGGCATTGCGCGAACAGATCCATACCATCATCGCCGAGATTCCCCCCGGCCGGGTGACCACCTACGGGCGCATCGCCGCCATGACCGAGGGCGGTACCCCGCGGCTGGTGGCCCGCGCCCTGCGCGAACTGCCCGCGGGCCACGGCCTGCCGTGGTTCCGCATCATCACCGCCTCGCGCAAGCTGGCCGACCATCCCGGCGCCGCCGAGCAGCGTGAACGGCTCGCCGCCGAGGGGGTGCTGCTGGATGCCCGCGGCCGGGCCCCGGCCTCGCTTATGTGGCCCTGAGACAACGACATACCAAGGAGAGTCCATGAGCGGCTTCTTCCAGCGCCTGCAGCGGCTCGAGCCGCGTCGCCAGCAGGCCTTCATGGCGGCGCTGTGCGAGCGGTTGCTGCCCAACTATGCCCTCTACGCCCAGACCGCCGGCCACGGCGACCCCCAGGGCCTGCGCGCCATCCTCGACCTGGTGTGGGAGCAGCTGACGGTGAAGGGGGCGCGGATCGACTTCGAGCGCCAGGCCGAGAAGCTCGCCGCGCTGGAGCCCCCCGCCGCCGACGACAGCTTCGGTGCCCGCCGGGCCACCGAGGCGGTGGCGGCGCTCTCGGCGCTGCTCGATACCCTGCAGGGCGAGGCGCCGGAGGCGGTGCTGGAGGTGAGCAGGGCGTCGCGCGGTGGGGTCAGGGCCTTCATCGAACTGACCGAGGGCGAGGAGGACGACCAGCGCCTGGCGGCGCTGGTGCGCGAGCATCCGTTGATGGCGGACGAGAACGACTTCCAGGACGCCGTGCTCGAGGCCGTGGAGGGCGAACTGGACCGCGACGCCCTCAGGGCGCTGCGCCGCCTGGGGCGCAACGAGGGCGTCAGCAACCTGGGGCTCTCCGCCGACTGACCCTAGAGTCGCATCTCGATGCCCCGCTCGGCCATGTAACGCTTGGCCTCGGGGATCGTGTATTCGCTGAAGTGGAAGATGCTGGCGGCGAGCACCGCGTCGGCGCCGCCCTCGCGCACGCCCTCCACCAGGTGCTGGAGGTTGCCGACCCCGCCGGAGGCGATCACCGGCACGCTCACCGCGTCCGAGATGGCGCGGGTCACGCCCAGGTCGAAGCCGGCCTTGGTGCCGTCGCGGTCCATGCTGGTGAGCAGCAGCTCGCCGGCGCCCAGCTCCACCATCTTCTGCGCCCACTCCACGGCGTCCAGGCCGGTGGGGCGGCGGCCGCCGTGGGTGAAGATCTCCCAGCGCGGCGTCTCGCCTTCCTGCGAGACCCGCTTGGCGTCGATGGCCACCACGATGCACTGGCTACCGAAGCGCTCGGCGGCCTCGTGCACGAACTCGGGGTTGTTCACCGCGGCGGTGTTGATGGAGATCTTGTCGGCGCCGGCGTTGAGCATGGTACGGATGTCGTCGCAGGTGCGGATGCCGCCGCCCACGGTGAGCGGGATGAACACTTCACCGGCGATGCGTTCGACCATCTCCACGGTGGTGTCGCGGTCCTCGTGGCTCGCCGTGATGTCGAGGAAGGTGATCTCGTCGGCGCCCTGCTGGTTGTAGCGCTGGGCGATCTCCACCGGGTCGCCGGCGTCGCGGATGCCGACGAAGTTGACGCCCTTGACCACGCGGCCGGCGTCGACGTCCAGGCAGGGGATGATACGCTTGGCGAGTCCCATGATCAGCTCCCCCCTTGCGGGTTGGTGGCGTGGCCGAGGGCATCGCAGAGCCGCTGGCCCTCGGCCAGGTCCAGCCTGCCCTCGTAGATGGCGCGACCGGTGATGGCACCCAGTATCCCGGGCTCGCCGGCGGCCACCAGGGCGCGCAGGTCGTCGAGGTCGGTCACCCCGCCGGAGGCGATCACCGGCAGGCCGCCGTCGCGGGCAAGCGCCGCGGTGGCCTCGACGTTGACGCCGCCCAGCATGCCATCGCGGGCGATATCGGTGTAGACGATGCTCGAGACGCCGTCGTCGGCGAAGCGCCGGGCCAGGTCCACCGCCTTCACCCGGGAGACCTCGGCCCAGCCGTCGGTGGCCACATAGCCGTCGCGGGCGTCCAGGCCGACGATCACGTGGCCCGGGAACTGGCGGCACATCTCGCCGACGAAGTCGGGCTCCTTGACCGCCTTGGTGCCGATGATCACGTAGGCGACGCCGGCATCCAGGTAGTGGCGGATGGTCTCGGCGGAGCGGATGCCGCCGCCGATCTGGATCGGCAGGTCGGGGTAGCGGCGGGCGATGGCGGTGACCGCCTCACCGTTGACCGGCTTGCCCTCGAAGGCGCCGTTGAGGTCGACCAGGTGCAGGCGGCGGGCGCCGGCCTTGACCCAGCGCTCGGCCATGGCCACCGGGTCGTCGCCGTAGGTCGTGGCGTCGTCCATGCGGCCCTGCTTGAGGCGGACGCACTGGCCGTCCTTGAGGTCGATGGCGGGAATTACCAGCATGTGGGGATCCTTTCGGCGCCGCTCAGGGCGCCCAGTTGACGAAATTCTCGAGCATCTGGAGGCCGGCGCGGGAGCTCTTCTCGGGATGGAACTGCACGGCGAAGGTCGCGTCGCGCCCGATGGCCACATGGGCACTCACCCGGCCGTAGTCGGTGGTGCCGAACACGCTGGCGTCGTCGGCGGCATCGACATAGTAGCTGTGCACGAAATAGAAGTGTTCGTCCTGGTCGATGCCCGCCCACAGCGGATGATCGTGGCGCTGGTTCACCAGGTTCCAGCCCATGTGCGGCACCTTGAGCCGGTCGCCCCGGGCATCCGTCATGTCGGACGGGAAGCGCCTCACCTCGCCGGCGAGGAAGCCCAGGCAATCGATGCCGCCGTTCTCCTCGCTGTGGTCGAGCAGCATCTGCTGGCCGACGCAGATGCCCAGCAGCGGCTTCTCCTGGCTGGCGAGCTGCTCCTCCACCAGGCCGCGCAGCTCGGTCCTCTCCAGCTCGCCCATGCAGTCGCGGATGGCCCCCTGGCCGGGCAGCACCAGGCGGGTAGCGCCGCGGATGCGGCGGGGATCGCGGGTCACCACCACGTTCTCGTGGGTGACGTGCTCCAGTGCCTTGGCGACGGAATGCAGGTTGCCCATCCCGTAGTCGATGACGGCAATGGTCATGGGGCGCTCCTCGTGTGGTCGTGCGGCGGCCTCACAGGCTGCCCTTGGTGGACGGCAGCTGGCCGGCCATGCGCGGGTCGGGCTCCACGGCCATGCGCAGGGCGCGACCGAAGGCCTTGAAGATGGTCTCCGCCTGGTGGTGGGCGTTGAAGCCCTTCAGGTTGTCGATGTGCAGGGTGACCATGGCGTGGTTGACGAAGCCCTGGAAGAACTCCCAGAACAGCTGGGTGTCCAGGCGGCCGATGCTGGCGCGGGTGAACGTCACGTCCATGAACAGCCCGGCGCGGCCGGAGAAGTCGATCACCACCCGCGAGAGCGCCTCGTCCAGCGGCACGTAGGCGTGGCCGTAGCGGCGGATGCCGCGCTTGTCGCCGATGGCGCGGGCGAAGGCCTGACCCAGGGTGATGCCCAGGTCCTCGACGGTATGATGGTCGTCGATATGCAGGTCGCCCACCGCCTTGATGTCGAGGTCGATCAGCCCGTGGCGGGCCACCTGGTCGAGCATGTGATCGAGGAAGGGGACGCCGGTCTCGCAGGTCAACTGGCCGGTACCGTCGAGGTTGACGGTGACGCTGATCTGGGTCTCCTGAGTGTCACGGCTGACCGTGGCGATACGCTCGGACATTGAGGCTCTCCAGCGCCGGGGCGCGGTCGAAAACTGCCATTATAGAGAATCGTCGACCCCATCCGCTACAATGCACACCACTGCGCGGCGGCGACACACGCCGCCCCGGGCCAGGGAGACCCATCTATGCCGGTGACACTGCACCCCGTCGACCGCGCCGCCTGGGAAGCGGATGCCCAGGCCCGCAGCGACCTAGCGCGCATCTATGCCGATGCCCCCGCCGAGCGCCTGCCGGCCCCCGTCGATGCCTTCATCGACGATCACCTGGCCGCCGGCCACGCCTTCCTGTGTGCCCGCTTCAACGACCGCCTGCTGGGCGCCGTGGCCGTGCGCGACGATGGCACTGCCTGGTGGCTGTCGCACTTCTGCGTACGCAAGCCGACCCGGCGGCGCGGTGTGGGCTCGCGCCTGCTCGCCCTGGTCAGCGAGTCGGCCAACGCCGAGGGCAAGCCGCTGCGTGCCGAGGCCGCCCAGCTGCAGATGGCCGACCAGGTGCTGTTGTCGCGGCTGGGTTATCGACTCACCCGCGACGGCGACCACTACGAACTCATTCTGCCGGGCCTGGACAAGGAGACCCATCGATGAAGCGACTGCTGAGCGCCCTGCTGGCCGTGATCGGCGTACTGGCCGTGCTGGCCGTGGGGGCCGTGGTCTATGTCACCACCTTCTTCGACCCCGAGGACCTCAAGCCGCGACTGGTGGAGGTGGTGCGCGAGCAGAGCGGCCTGGAGCTGGCCCTGGAGGGCCCCCTGACCTGGTCTTTCTATCCCCGCCTGGGGGTCGGCGTGGAGCAGGCCGATGCCTGGCTGCCCGACCAGGAGCCCGGCGAGGAGGCCTCCTTCATGGCCTTCCGCCGCGCCGAGGTGAGCCTTTCCTTCGCGCCGCTGCTGCGCGGCGAAATCGCCATCGACGGCATGACCCTGGACGGCCTGCGCCTCAACCTGGAGCGCGACGCCGAGGGCCGCGGCAACTGGGAGTCGCTGCTGGAGCGTCTCGCCGAGGGCAGCACCGGAGCCGAGGAGGTGCTGGCGCCGGCCGGCGCCTCCACCGGCCCCCTGCCCAGCGGCGAGGGCGGCCTGGCAGTGGCGCTCAACATCGCCAGCGTGCAGGTGCGCGATGGGGAGCTGAACTACCGCGACCTGGGCGCCGACCAGGCACTGCGCCTGGAGGAGCTCTCCATCACCGGCCGCAACGTTAACCCGCGCCGTGCCTTCCCGCTTGAGGCGAGCTTCCGCCTGATCAGCCACGACGACCCGGACGTGATCGACGAGGCGACACCGCGGCTGGCCAGCGACGTGACCCTCGACGGCCGCGTGGCCCTGGAGCTGGCCGAGCGCCGCTACCTCATGGAGGACCTGACGCTCTCTTCCAGCAGCCGCCTGGACGGAGGAGAGAACGCCCAGGGCCTGGACCTCAGCGGCGCCCGGCTGGTGGTCGACATGCACGAGGGGCGCCTGCTCCTGGACGAGGGCAACCTGGAAGCCGACCTCCAGCATCCCGCCCTGGGCGACTCGCCCCTGGCGCTGGCCCTGGACTTCGCCCTGGAGGCTGACCTGGCCGCCGAGAGCGCCCAGCTCCGCGACCTGGAGCTGACCGGCGACGACGGCCTGCGGCTGAGCGGCAACCTCAACCTCCATGGCCTGTCCGCGGCGCCGACCTACGACGGTCAGTTGCGCCTGGCGCCGCTGTCGCTGCGCCCCTGGCTCGAGCGCTTCGACCGCCTGCCGGCCACGGCCGATGCCGAGGCGCTCTCCGACGTGGCCCTGACCAGTCCGCTGGAGGGAGACCTCGACGGGGTCGAGCTCACCGGCCTGACCCTGGTGCTCGACGACAGCACCTTCACCGGGCGGCTCGCCGCCGGCCTGGATGGCCGGCGCCTGGAGGCCGACCTGCAGGGCGACGGCCTCGATCTGGATGCCTACCTGCCGCCCCGCGAGGCGTCGGCCAACGGAGAGGACAGCGCCGCCCTGGGCGTGCCGGGGATCGCCAGCGCCCATGCCCAGGAACCGGCGCCCCTGGTGCCCGTCGAGTGGCTGGCCGAGCTCGGCCTGGATGCGCGCCTTACCCTGGGCAGCCTGACGCTGGCCGGGCTCGACTTCACCGACCTGACGCTGGCACTCGATGGCGGCGACGGTCGCCAGCGGCTGACGAGCCTCGAGTCGGCCTTCTACGAGGGCGACCTGGCCGCCAGCGGCGAACTGGACCTGACCCGCGATCCCGTCGCCTGGCAGCTGGCGCCGCGCCTCGACCGGGTGCGGACCGACTCGCTGTTCGAGGCGCTCGGCGAGGAGTCCGCGCCGCTGCGCGGGCGCCTCTCCGCCGAGGGCGAGCTGACCTCGCGCGGTAACACCTGGCCGGCGCTGAAGCGCCACCTCAACGGCAACTTCGCCTCGCGCCTGGACGATGGCGCCATCCTCGACGTCAACGTCTCGAAGGAGCTGTGCACCGCGGTGGCCAGCCTGGAGGGCGAGGAGACCAGCCGCGACTGGGCACCGGACACCCGCTTCGACCGTGCCGAGGCCAGCTTCGTGGTGCGCGATGGCACCCTGGAGAGCGACGACCTGATCGCCACCCTGCCCGGCATGGAGCTGGGTGGCGAGGGCTGGCTCGACCTCACCAGCGAGCGTTTCGACCTGCGTGCCGCGGCCCGAGTGGTGGACACCGCCGACCTGGCCTGCAACGTCAACCCGCGGCTCGAGCGGGTGCCCTTCCCGGTACGCTGCGAGGGCAGCCTGGGCGGCGACAGCGGCGAGTGGTGCCGCTTCGACCGGGCGGCCTTCCAGGAGACGCTCGGCGGCCTGCTGAGCGAGGAGCTGGGTCGCCGCGCCGGCGAGGAGTTGGAAGGCGCCCTCGAGGATCTCGATGAGCGCATCGGTGATGAAGCCGGTGAGGAACTTCGCGACTCGCTGCGCGGTCTATTCGATTGAGCAACAGTCAGTCCCTGCGCCGACCCTCGTGTCGGCGCTTTTTTATGGAGCCGCGATGACCGACACGCCGACTCCCGTGTTGCCCCCGGCGGCCTTCCAGCGCCGCCTGCTGAACTGGTTCGACGCACACGGCCGTCACGACCTGCCCTGGCAACAGGACCGCACCCCCTACCGGGTGTGGGTCTCGGAGATCATGCTGCAGCAGACCCAGGTGGCCACGGTGATCCCCTATTTCGAGCGCTTCATGGCGCGGTTTCCGGATGTCCGTGACCTGGCAGAAGCCGACCGGGACGAGGTGCTGCACCTGTGGACGGGGCTCGGCTACTACGCCCGGGGACGCAACCTGCACAAGGCGGCCCGGGCTATCGTCATGGAACACGGCGGCGAACTGCCGCTGGACATCGAGGCCCTGGCCGCGCTGCCCGGCATCGGCCGCTCCACCGCCGGGGCCATCGTCGCCCAGAGCTGCGGGCGGCGGGCGGTGATCCTCGACGGCAACGTCAAGCGCAGCCTGACCCGGTTGCACGGCGTGGCGGGCTGGCCCGGCCGGCCCGCGGTGGAGCGCCGCCTGTGGGCCCTGGCCGAGCACTACACGCCCCATGAACGGCTCGCCGACTACACCCAGGCGATGATGGACCTCGGCGCCACCCTGTGCCGCCGCGGCACCCCCGAGTGCGGGCGCTGCCCCTTCGCGGACGTCTGCGTGGCCCATGCCCGTGGCGAGGAGCGCCGCTTCCCCGAGTCCAAGCCGAAGAAGGCGCTGCCCACCCGCACCACCCGCATGCTGCTGCTGCGCGACGCCCGGGGCCGGGTGCTGCTGGAGCAGCGCCCGCCCAGCGGGCTGTGGGGCGGGCTGTGGAGCCTGCCGCAGTTCGACGACCCGGCGGCGCTGCGGGCCTGGCTGGACGCCCACGCCCCGGCCAGCCGGCTCGGCCCCGCCTGGTCTCCCTTCACCCACGTGTTCAGCCACTTCCGCCTGGAGATCACCCCCCAGCCGGCCAGCATCGAGCGCCTCGATTCGGTGGGCGAGGCGCGCCGCTGGTACGATCCCGATGACCCCGACAGCATCGGCCTGGCGGCGCCGGTGAAGGCGCTGCTGGCCAGCCTGGCCGCCTTCACCCTCGACGCGCCGCCGGGCCCCTGAATCCCCGATCCCTGAGGAGTAGACCCCATGAGCCAGACCGTCTTCTGTCGCAAGTACCAGCAGGAGCTCGAGGCCCTTCCATTCCCGCCGTTGCCCGGCAAGAAGGGCCAGGAGATCCAGGCCACCGTCTCCCGCCGGGCCTGGGAGGAGTGGCAGGCCCTGCAGACCCGCCTGATCAACGAGAAGCACCTCAATATGCTCGACCCGTCCACGCGGGAGTACCTGATGGAGCAGATGGAGCGCTTCCTCGACAACCGCGAGACCGACCAGGCCGAGGGCTACGTGCCTCGGGGCGAGTGACCCGCCGATGCCCCCATCTTTTTGAAACGGAAGGGGTTGACGCGGAAAGCCCGCTAGGGTTTAATACGCCCCGTTGGCACGGGCCAGATAGCTCAGTCGGTAGAGCAGGGGATTGAAAATCCCCGTGTCGGGGGTTCGATTCCCTCTCTGGCCACCACGTTGCTGGGGTATAGCCAAGTGGTAAGGCACCGGTTTTTGGTATCGGCATTCCCAGGTTCGAATCCTGGTACCCCAGCCATTGCCAACCTCGATTCCGAAAGGCCGTGAACAGGGGTTCACGGTCTTTCTCGCTCGGAGCCTCGGCCTCCGCGCGGGATGTAGGTGACGCGTTGCTGGCATAGCTCAGTTGGTAGAGCAGCTGACTTGTAATCAGCAGGTCCCGGGTTCGACTCCTGGTGCCAGCACCATCTAAACGCCTTGGAAATCAGGCATTGCCCTAGATTGAAAACCGCCCATCGAGGCGGTTTTTTGCCGTTGCACCCCAGGGATCTTGGCTGCTAGGGTGGGCGGTGACGCCGAGGGCGTTGCAAGTTACTGATTCGTAAAGGAGTCCATGCGGCGGCCCATGCGGCCAACGACCCTTCATCGCAGCACCCGGTTCCAATGCCGGGTAAAGGCATCTCGAAAATGCCTGCCACATCAGTAGCTTGAAGTACGTCCAGGACCGCCCTCGTGGCGGTTTTTTTCGTCCCCGGCCGTCGGGTCCCGGCCCTGTGGGCCTTGAACCCCGTGCCGGGCGTCCCTACATGGCGATACGCGGCTCCTTCATTGGGGTCGCCCACGGCTGTCTCGCCGTCGGGATGAGCCTTGCTGAAACTGATCACGGATGCACAGGAGGTGATTGGATGTCAGTCAAGACAACGTCCAACCGTACGCTGGAACAGGCAGTTACCAACCGTACCATCGTCGATTCCCCGGACCCGGAGAGTCGCGTGCGCACCGCGCCGCGCCCGGGCGAGGATCCGTATCCCACCCGTCTCGCCGAGCCGTTCGACATGCCCTGGTTCAACCGCCGCGAGCCGGTGGTCAAGGGGCGTGCCGAGGAGGGCCCCCTGAGCCAGGCACAACTCGACGAGTTCGATCGCAAGGGCTTCCTCTTCGAGCCCAACTTCATCGGCGGCGACGAGCTCGACGAGCTGCGTCGGGAGCTGGCGGCGCTGCTCGAGCACGAGGACTTCCGCGACCGCGACTTCAGCATCACCGAGCCGTCGGGCCGGGAGATCCGCTCGCTGTTCGCGGTGCACTTCCTCTCCGAGCTGTTCGGCCGCCTGGCCCGCGACGAGCGCCTGATGGGCCGCGCCCGCCAGATCATCGGTGACGAGCCCTACGTGCACCAGTCGCGCATCAACTACAAGCCCGGCTTCGAGGGCAAGGGCTTCAACTGGCACTCGGATTTCGAGACGTGGCACGCCGAGGACGGCATGCCGGGCATGCATGCGGTGAGTGCCTCCATCGTGCTCACCGACAACCACCACTTCAACGGCCCGCTGATGCTGATCCCGGGCTCCCACCGGGTGTTCGTGCCCTGCCTGGGCGAGACGCCGGACGACAACCACAAGCAGTCGCTGAAGAGGCAGGAGCTCGGCGTGCCGAGCCGCGAGGCGCTGACCGCGCTGGTCGAGCGTCACCGCATCGAGGCGCCCACCGGGGCCGCCGGCGGCCTGCTGCTGTTCGACTGCAACGTGTTGCACGGCTCCAACGCCAACATGTCACCGGATCCGCGCAGCAACGCCTTCTTCGTCTACAATCGGCGCGACAACCGCTGCCAGGCGCCCTTCGCGGCACCCAAGCGGCGCCCGGACTTCCTGGCCCATGATCCCGACGCGGCGTGGGACCCGGATGCCTGATCCGGCGACACGGCCTCGGTGTGTGGTGCACGGGGCCCGGTGCGGTAGACTGGGGGGCTTGTCGCCGTGGTACGGCACGCCCAATGAGAAGGAGAAGATGCGCCATGCGCTTTGTACCCCGATTCACCGATGGCCAGGCGTTCCCCCACGCACTCGGCAAGATCGTCTGCGTCGGCCGCAACTACGCCGACCACGCCCGGGAGCTCGACAATCCGGTGCCCAGCGAGCCGTTGCTGTTCATCAAGCCGGCGACCAGTGCGGTGCCGCTGGAGTCGACCATCGAGGCTCCCTTCTCGCGGGGCGAGGTGCATTACGAGACCGAGCTGGCGCTGCTGATCGGCGAGGAACTCTCCCACGCCACCACCGACGAGGCGGAGCGTGCCGTGGTGGGCATCGGCCTGGCGCTGGACCTGACCCTGCGCGACGTCCAGTCGCGCCTCAAGGAGAAGGCCCATCCCTGGGAGATCGCCAAGGCGTTCGACGGTGCCTGCCCGCTGTCGGTGTTCCAACCGCTCGCCCAGGTGCCCAACTGGAGCGCCATCTCCTTTACCCTGGAGGTGGACGGCGAGCTGCGCCAGCACGGCGAGGGCTCGGAGATGCTCTTCCCGGTGGCCAGCCTGGTCGCCGAGATGAGTCGACATTTCACCCTGCAGCCGGGAGACGTGGTGCTGACCGGCACGCCGGCCGGGGTGGGGCCACTGCCCCGCGGCGCCGAGCTGCGCTTCACCCTCACCGGTGGCCTGGAGGTGGTCACCCGCGTGGTGGAGTAGCGCCACCAGTCAGACTCCCTCTTCGATCTGACCCCGGCGCCTTCTCACGCTGATCATTTGGCGCGATCACTCCAGGTAGGTGTAGCCGGCCAGGCCCTCGGAGAGATCGTCGAGGAAGCGCTGCTGCTCGGCCTCGTCGAGGCCGCTGGCCGCCAGCTGCTCGGCCAGGTTGTCGCGCAGTACCTCGGCGTCGAAGTTGACGTAGCCGAGCACGTCGGCGACCCGGTCGCCCTGCTGGACGTGGCTGAAGGTCCAGCTGCCGTCCGGGTTGAGGGTGGCGTCCACCGAGTCGGTGTCCCCGAACAGGTTGTGCAGGTCGCCGAGGATCTCCTGGTAGGCTCCCACCATGAAGAAGCCGAGCAGCTTCTCGTCACCCTCCTGCCATTCCGGCAGCGGCAGGGTGGTCTCGACGCCCTGACCGTCCACGTAGCCGTCGATGCGACCGTCGCTGTCGCAGGTGATGTCCTGGATCACGCCGCGGCGTTCCGGCTCGTGGTCGAGGCCGGTGAGCGGCAGCACCGGGAAGATCTGCTGGATGCCCCAGACGTCGGGAATCGACTGGAACAACGAGAAGTTGACGAACAGCTTGTCGGCGAGCTTCTCGGCCAGCTCGTCGTCGATCTCGCGGTGCACGCGGTTGCGGGTGTCGAGGCGCGCGCGCAGCCGGGCGCAGGCGACGAAGTAGACGGCCTCGCCCTCGGCGCGGGCGGTGATGTCGGTGAGGCCCATCACGAAGCGCTCGTGCAGCTCGCCCATGGCCTGCACCAGGTCGTGCCAGGCCTCCACCAGGCCGCGCGGGTCGGGCGTATCACCCAGCAGGTCGTGGACCCGCCACAGCTCGTCCACCTGGGGATCGCCCTCGATCCGTCGCTCCGGGGTGGTCTCGCTGACCCGCTCCTCGCCGATCACGTTGGTGATCAGCACCGCATGGTGGGCGGTGAGCGCGCGGCCCGATTCGCTGATCAGGTGGGGCTGGGGCAGGTCGTGCTCCTGGCAGGCCAGGCGGAAGGCGTAGACCACGTTGCGGGCGTACTCCAGCATCGAGTAGTTGGCCGAGCAGAAGCTGCGCGAGCGGGTGCCCTCGTAGTCGACCCCCAGGCCGCCGCCCACGTCCACGGTGTCCACCGGGGCGCCCAGCTCCACCAGGCTCTGGTAGAAGCGCGCGCACTCGCGCAGGCCGCGCTGGATGTCGCGGATGTTGGCGATCTGCGAGCCCAGGTGGAAGTGCACCAGTTGCAGGCTGGCCAGGGCATCGGCCTCGCGCAGCTGCTCCACCACCGCCAGCACCTGGCTGGCGGTGAGGCCGAACTTGGACTTCTCGCCGCCGGTGTTCTGCCAGCGGCCGCGGCCCACGGTGGCCAGGCGGGCGCGCAGGCCGATGCGCGGCTTGACGCCGAGTTCGGCGGCCTCCTCGAGGATCAGCGGCAGCTCGGAAAGCTTCTCCACCACCAGGTAGACGCGATGGCCGAGCTTCTCGCCCATCAGCGCTAGGCGCACGTACTCGCGGTCCTTGTAGCCGTTGCAGACGATCAGCGAAGGGCCGTCGCCGGAGAGCGCCAGCACGGCGAGCAGTTCCGGCTTGCTGCCGGCCTCCAGGCCCACGCGGTCGCGGCCGCGCTCGGGCGTGGCGAGTATCTCCTCCACCACGCGGCGTTGCTGGTTGACCTTGATGGGATAGACGGCGGTGTAGCCACCATCGAAGGCCTCCTCGGCCATGGCGGTGTCGAAGGCGGTGCACAGCTGCTCGACCCGGTCGTGGAGGATGTCGATGAAGCGCACCAGCACCGGCAGGCGCAGGCCGGCGGCCTTGAGCTCGGCCACCAGGTCGTCCAGGGGCAGGGCCGGGCCCTCGGTCTCGCTGCCCAGCGGGCGCACCAGGGCATGGCCGGAGTCGTCCACGTCGAAGTAGCCGCTGCCCCACTGGTCGATGTTCCAGACGCGGCGGGCGCGCCGTGCGGGGCTGCCGGCACTGGCCATGGGGAGACTCATGCATTCACCTCCGGAAGCGGCAGGGCACCGTGGTCGATGCGCGCCTTGAGGATGGTGCGGAACTGCTCGGGATCGTGGGGGGTGAGGTCGTGGGCCGGCGGGTCCACGTAGACCACCAGCAGCCGCGACAGCCAATAGCGCAGCGCGGTCATGCGCAGCATCATCGGCCAGGCGTCGCGCTCGGCGACGGTCAGCGGGCGTCGCGCCTGGTAGGCGCCGAGGATGGCGTCGTGGCGCTCGGGGTTCAACCGGCCGTCGGCGTCGATGGCCCAGTCGTTGATGACGATGGCCAGGTCGAACAGCAGGTCGCCGGTGCAGCCGTTGTAGAAGTCGATCACCCCCCCCAGGCGGTCGCCCTCGAACAGGGTGTTGTCGCGGAACAGGTCGCCGTGCAGCGCCCCCTGGGGCAGCTCGGGGCCGTTGCCGAAGGCGTCCTGGTAGATCTCCACCTCGTCCTTCATCAGCGTCTGGTCCTCCGGCGAGAGGTAGACCAGCACCTTGTGGTGCATGGGCAGCAGCCAGTGGAGGTCGCGCGGGTTGGGACGGTGGCCCGGGAAGTGCTGCGATACCCTGTGCATGTGACCCAGGGCGTCGCCCAGGGCGCGGCACTGGGCCAGGTTGGGGGCCTTGGGGTGCCGGCCGGGCAGCCGCGGGAACAGCAGGGCGGGCTTGTCGGCCAGGCTGTGCAGCGCCACCCCGTCACGGTCGTGCAGCGGGCCCGGTACCGGCAGGCGGTGTTCGTCGAGGTAGTCGAGCAGCTCGACGAAGAACGGCAACTCCTCGTGCTCGCCCTGCTCGAACAGGGTCAGCACCAGTTGGCGCCGGTCGGTGGTGACGAAGAAGGTGCTGTTCTCGGTGCCGGCGGGCACGCCCTCCAGGGAGACCAGCGAGCCGGCATCGAAGCGGCCCAGGAACGCCTCGACCTGGGTCTCGGTAAGCGGTGTGAATACGGCCATGTGTCTCTCACCCGGGTTGCCAAGCCGCCTATTGTAGCGACTTGGGAGTGTGATGCACGCGTCCGTAGGCGGAGATCAGGGCTATTGTCGTTGCCTACAGCGAGGGGCGCCGGGGACAAGCTGAAGAGGAGGCCTGTCCCCGGATCGGCCCCGAGCGATGGAAGACCTCTGAATGGCTCTGAAGCAAGGGTGCCTTCTCAGAAGGTGCGCAGGACCCACTCGGGCACCGCGATGCGGTCGCCGTCCTGGCGTTCGAAGTTGCCGTCGCCGTCGCGATCCACCAGGTAGTAGGAGGGGCCTCTCGAGGGACGGATCTCGATGGCGTAGAGCTCGCCGTTGACGCGGTATTCGCGGATGGTGCGGTCCTCCTCCTGGCGGATGGTGATGTCCGGTTCCAGGTCGTCCTCGGACTGGGCGAGTGCCGGGCCCGTGGCGACGAGCGCGAGCCCCAGGACCAGCAGCAGGGCGGTAAGGGTGCGATGCGCGTTCATGGTGGCCTCCTGGCCGGGGTGACTGTCCCTCAGTGTAAGGCCTCAGGGACGGGGCGCCCACCGGCCGCGGCAAAACGCGGCGGCAATGCGTATCATGGGGGATCAGGATCACTTTCCGCCCAGCTTGAATGGATGCCTTACATGGCCGACACACCCATCGTTCTCGTCGACGGTTCCTCCTACCTCTACCGTGCCTTCCACGCCCTGCCGCCGCTGACCACCTCGAAGGGGCAGCCCACCGGTGCCATCAAGGGCGTGCTCAACATGCTCAAGCGGCTGATCAAGGACTATCCCGACAGCCCCATGGCGGTGGTCTTCGACGCCCCGGGCAAGACCTTCCGCGACGAGCTGTTCGAGGAGTACAAGGCCCAGCGTCCGCCGATGCCCGACGACCTGCGCGACCAGGTGGAACCGCTGCACGCCTGCGTCGAGGCGCTGGGCCTGCCGCTGCTATGCATCGAGGGGGTCGAGGCCGACGACGTCATCGGCACCCTGGCCCGTCACGCCACCCAGGCCGGGCGCGACGCGGTGATCTCCACCGGCGACAAGGACATGGCCCAACTGGTCAACGACCACATCACCCTGGTCAACACCATGAAGGACGAGACCCTGGACGTGGCCGGCGTGCAGGCGAAGTTCGGGCTGCCGCCCGAGCGGATCATCGACTTCCTGGCCCTGATGGGCGACAAGGTGGACAACATCCCGGGGGTGCCGGGGGTCGGCGAGAAGACCGCCCTGGGCCTGCTGCAGGGCATGGACGGTGGCCTGGAGACCATCTACGCCGAGCTGGAGCGGGTCAAAGAGCTGGGCTTCCGCGGCGCCAAGACGCTGCCCAGGAAGCTCGAGGAGCACCGCGACCAGGCCTTCCTCTCCTATCGACTGGCCACCATCAAGACCGACTGCGAGCTGCCGGTGGGGCTCGACGACCTCGACATCGCCCACCCGGACCGTGAGGCGCTGCTCGCGCTCTATCGCGAGCTCGAGTTCAAGGCCTGGCTCGCCGAGCTGCTGGAGGGCCGGGACGAGGGCGTGGATGACGTGGCCGGCGGCACGCCGGCGGGCGACGGCGAGGCGCGGGAGGCCGCGACGGCCGGTGGCCGGGAGGATCATGTCGTCCTCGAGCGAGGCGACCTCGATGGCTGGCTCGAGCGGCTCGGTGCCGCGGAGGCCTTCTGCTTCGACCTGGAGACCACCAGCCTCGACTACATGGAGGCGGAGGTCGTCGGCGTGGGCCTGGCGCTCGAGCCCGGGGAGGCGGCCTATATCCCGCTGGCCCACGACTACCTCGACGCCCCGGCGCAGCTCGACCGGCAGACGGTGCTGGAGGCGCTGCGCCCGCTGTGGGAGGACGCTCGCCAGACCAAGATCGGCCAGAACCTCAAGTACGACATCTCGGTACTGGCCAATTACGGTATCCGTGTCGCCGGGCTGCTGGAGGACACCATGCTGGAGTCCTACGTGCTCGACTCCACCGCTACCCGTCACGACATGGACTCGCTGGCGCTGAAGTACCTGGGCGAGAAGACCATCTCCTTCGAGGAGATCGCCGGCAAGGGAGCGGGGCAGCTCACCTTCAACCAGGTCGCCCTGGAGCAGGCCGCGCCCTACGCCTGCGAGGACGTCGACATCACCCTGCGCCTGCATCGCGAGCTGCGCCCGCGCGTCGCGGCCGAGGGCCGGCTGGCCAGCGTGCTCGAGGAGATCGAGCTACCGCTGGTGCCGGTGCTGTCGCGCATGGAGCGCACCGGCGTGGCCCTGGACCCCGAGCGGCTGCATGCCCAGAGCCGCGAACTCGAGACGCGTATCCGCGAGCTGGAGGCCCGCGCCCACGAGCTGGCGGGACGCGAGTTCAACCTGGGCTCGCCCAAGCAGCTCGGCCAGATCCTCTTCGAGGAGCAGCAGATCCCGGTGATCAAGAAGACCCCCAAGGGGGCGCCCTCCACCGCCGAGGCGGTGCTGGAGGAGCTGGCGCTGGACTATCCGCTGCCCAAGGTGATCATGGAGCACCGGGGCCTCGCCAAGCTCAAGTCCACCTACACCGACAAGTTGCCGAAGCTGGTCAACAAGGCCACCGGGCGACTGCACACCAGTTACCACCAGGCGGTCACCGCCACCGGGCGGCTGTCCTCCTCCGATCCCAACCTGCAGAACATCCCCATCAGGACCGAAGAAGGAAGAAAGATCCGGCAGGCCTTTATCGCCCGCCCGGGTTACCGGATCGTCGCCGCCGACTACTCGCAGATCGAGCTGCGCATCATGGCCCACCTCTCCGAGGACAAGGGCCTGCTCGAGGCCTTCGCCGAGGGTCGCGACATCCACGCCGCCACCGCCGCCGAGGTCTTCGGCGTGGAACTGGACAAGGTCTCCGGCGAGCAGCGGCGCAGCGCCAAGGCGATCAACTTCGGGCTGATCTACGGCATGAGCGCCTGGGGCCTCGGTCGCCAGCTGCACATCGAGCGCAACCAGGCCCAGACCTACATCGACCGCTACTTCGACCGCTACCCCGGCGTGGCGCGCTACATGGAGCGCATTCGGTCCCAGGCCGCCGAAGACGGCTTCGTCGAGACGGTGTTCGGCCGGCGCCTCTACCTGCCGGAGATCCACTCCCAGAACCGCGCCCGCCGCCAGGGCGCCGAGCGCACCGCCATCAATGCTCCCATGCAGGGCAGCGCGGCGGACATCATCAAGCGCGCCATGATCGACGTGGATGCCTGGCTCACGGCCGGCGAGATGGACGCCTGGATGGTCATGCAGGTCCACGACGAGCTGGTCTTCGAGGTGGCCGACGGCCAGGTGGACGCCTTCATCGAGGCGGTGAAGGGGCGCATGCAGGCCGCCGCCGAGCTCGGCGTGCCGCTGATCGTCGAGGCCGAGAGCGGCGCCAACTGGGACGAGGCGCACTGAGGCCTTGACCATGAGCGTGATGGCCATATACTGACGGTGAATAGTGCCCGCGAGGCCTAACTGGCACTCTTATCCGCCAGAGCAGCCTCGCGGGCTTTCTTATGTCTGGACGTTAGGGGCGACGATGAAGACGGCCATTCTGATTGATGGTGGTTTCTTCGTGAGGCGCTATCAGACCATCAAGGCAAAAGTGACGCCCGACGAGGAGGTTACGCCCGAGACGTTGGCCAGGGATATATCGGCGTCGGCCTTTCGGTGGATTCGCAAGGCCAACCCTCATGGCTATCGACAGCGTGAGCTGTACCGGATTTTCTTCTATGACTGTGGTCCCGAGCGGCACAACGCCGGCCCTCACCCCATTACCGGCGACATTATTCGGGTCGAGGACACGATCGACTTCACGTTTCGGGAAGCCCTGCATGAGCAACTGCGGCGTCAGCGCAAGGTGGCGCTTCGTCTCGGGGAGCTCCACGTGAAGAACGGGGACTGGACCTTGTCCAGGGAGGCGGTCCGCCGACTACGGGCTGGGGCGACGTTGGACGACCTGGAGCCTTCGAGCATTTTCTACAAGGTCAAGCAGGCAGGAGTCGATATGCGGATCGGTCTCGATATCGCGTCGATCTCACAGCAGGGGCAGGTGGACCAGATTATTCTGGTCGCTGGGGATTCGGATTTTGTTCCAGCTGCCAAGATGGCGCGTCGCAATGGCATCGACTTCATACTCGACCCCATGTGGAATCCGATCCGGCCCGAGTTGAATGAGCATATCGATGGGATATGCTCTGTCATGCCGAACCCCCACGGAGAGGGAAACAGGCGCCGGAGGTGAGGCCTGGCATTTCATTCATATCCTCAAGGCCCGCGGCACTGCCGCGGGCCTTTTGCTATCGGCGCAGGGAAGGCCAGGGTGATGCCTCGCCCCAGGCTCGTCATGCTTGGGGTGCAAGCTCCCGGATCGCCACGCTCAGCTCCTCCACCAGGACCTCCACCGCCAGCGGCAGGGTACGCCCCGCGGCGCCGCACAGCACCAGCCGCGCGCCGTCGATGCGCGGGTCCCGCAACGGCTTGAACACCAGCTCACCATGCGCCAGCTCGCGGGCGACGTCGAGCTCGTTGAGGAAGGCCACCCCCAGCCCCGCCCGCGCCAGCGACTTGATCGCCAGGATCCGGTTGCAGCCGGCCAGCGGCGAGAGCTCGATATCGGACTGGGCCAGTACCCGCTCCAGGGTCGAGCCGCGGAACATCTCGGCATCCGGCAGGATCGCCGGATAGTCGCGGCAGTCGTCCAGGCGCACGTCCGGCCGCTCGGCCAAGGGGTGGGAGGGGACGACGACCGCCCCGAAGCCCAGCTCCACCGACTCGATGAAGCGGATCCGAGGCGTCGGGGGCGGGTTCATGCAGATGCCGATGTCGGCCTCGCCGGTGGCGACTTCCTCGAGGATGGCCTCGGTCAAACCGGTGCGTAGCGCGAAGCGGACCCGGGGAAAGCGCTCGCCGAAGCGGCCCAGCAGCCTGGGCAGGACCTCGTCGGTCAGCGACTCGACGGTGGCGATGCGCACCTCGGCGCAGCCGGTGCCGCGGATATCGCCGAGGGTCTCGAGCAGCTGGCGCTCGTCGCGCTGCCACTGGCGGATCTGGGCGAGCATCAGCTCGCCCGCCGGGGAGAGCCGCAGGCCCCGCGGCAGCCGCTCGAACAGCGGCACGCCCAACTCGTCCTCCAGCTTGAGGATCTGGCGATTCACCGCCGAGGCGGCGACATGCAGCCGCTCCGCCGCCTTGCGCAGCGAGCCCTGACGGGCGACCTCCTCGAAGTAGCGCAATCCCGTGAGCAACAGGTGCATGGCCGTCTCCCGAGGGATATCTGTTGCCTTTTCGGCAACGAAATGAGCGAAACATTATTATGGACCAGTACAGTCGGGCGGCGCTAGCTTGAACCTACCTCCACAACACAACAAGCGAGGCTCCTCACCATGTGCACTCCCCACGAGCCACTCGGCTCACGCGACTCCCGGGTCGAACCGGTCGACCAGAAGCTGCCGCTACCCTCGATGCTGCTGTACGGCGTGCAGCACGTGCTGGTGATGGCCGCCGCGCCGATCACCGCCGTCTTCCTGGTCGGCCAGGCGATGGGCTTCGGCAACGACGTCATGGTCGCGCTGATGAGCGCCACCTTCCTGGTCTGCGGCTTTGGCACCCTGCTGCAGTCCTTCGGCCCCTTCGGCATCGGCGCCCGCCTGCCCTTCGTGCAGGTGCCGGGCGGGGCGCCTCTGGTGATCTTCCTGACCATCGCCCAGGCCACCGACCTGCAGACGGCCACCGGCGCGGTGATCCTCACCGGGGTGTTCTACTTCCTGGCGCTGCCCTTCTTCACCAAGGTGCTGAGGTTCTTCCCGCCGATCGTGATCGGCACCATGCTGCTGCTGGTCGCCATCAACCTGGTGCGCATCTTCGGCGGGCTGATCACCGGCCAGGAGGGCTCGCCGGACTTCGCCAACCTGACCAGCATCGCCTTGGCCCTGGCGACCATGACCGCCATCGTGCTGTGCGCCCGGCTGTTCACCGGCGTGCTGCAGCGCATCGCGGTGATGCTGGGGCTGCTCATCGGCGCCACCCTGGCCGCGGTGTTCGGCGTCATGGAGTTCGACGGCGTGCTCACCGGCCCGGTGGTGGCCCTGCCGTCGCTGTTCCCCTTCGGCCTGCCCAAGTTCGACCTCTTCGCCTCGCTGCCGCTGATCATCTTCAGCGTGGTGTCGATGACCGAGGCCACCGGCCAGACCCTGGCCACCGCCGAGATCGTCGAGAAGCACGGCGACGCCCGGGCCCTGGTGCCGCGCAACATCCGCGCCGACGCCCTGGGCTCGCTGCTCGGCGGCTGCTTCGGTACCTCGCTGATCATCACCAGCGGCGAGAACATCGGCATCGTGCGTGCCACCGGGGTGCGCTCGCGCTACGTCACCGTTGCCGCCGGCCTGATCCTGGTGCTGCTCGGCCTGTTCGCGCCGCTCGGCCGTCTGGCGTCGCTGCTGCCCACCGCCGTGGTGGCGGGCACCGCGGTAATCGTCTTCGCCATCATCGGCGTGATGGGCATCAATATCCTGCGTCGGGTCGACTTCGACGAGCACGGCAACATGTTCACCCTGGCCTCGGCGCTGGCCATGGGGCTGCTGCCGATCCTGGTGCCCGGCTTCTACAGCGCCTTCCCCGAACACCTGCAGATCCTGCTCGGCAACGGCCTGGCCATGGGCACCCTGACCGCCGTGTTGGTCAACCTGCTGTTCCATCACCTCGGCCGCCGGAACGATGCCCCCGCGGGCGCGGCGCTGCCCCGTCAAGAGATCAAAGGAAAGTAACCCATGTCGCCGACACCGTATTCCACCGACCCGCTGGCCCCGGCCGACTTCGCCGACGAGACGCTGCTGCTGCTGCCCGAGGAGGTGCTGCTGGAGGGGGGCTGCGCCCGCGACCGGGCGGTGCTGGTGGCGGACGGCCGCTTCGCCGAGGTCGGCGAGCGCCGGGAGCTGCTGGCCCGCCACCCCGAGCTCGTGCCCATCGAGCTCCCCGGCAAGCTGCTGATGCCGGGGTTCATCGATGCCCATCACCACCTGACGCAGTCGCTCGGCAAGTCGCTGGTGTTCGGCGAGCCCTCGGAGATCTTCAAGCGCATCTGGGTACCGCTGGAGGGCAGCCTGGACGAGCGGCTGCTGCATCTGTCGGCCAAGCTCGCCGCCCTGGAGGCCCTGCGCGGCGGCTTCACCACCGCCGTGGACGCCGGCACCCGGGCCTCGGCGGAGCTCGACGGCATCGCCGGTGCCGCCGAGGAGACCGGCCTGCGCTGCGTGCTGGGCTTCATCTGCAACGACCTGGGCGGCGGCCGCCCCGACGGCGGGACGATCCGCCGCGCCGCCGAACGCCACCTGGCGGACTGGGCGGGCCATTCGCTGGTCCATCCGTCGCTGGCGGTATCGATCCCCGAGGTGGCCAGCGATGCCATGCTGCGCGACGCCGCGGCGCTCTGTACCGAGGGCGGGGCCATCTTCCAGACCCATGTCAACGAGCACCTGCAGGCCGTGGAGCGCTCCCTGGTGGCCCGGGGACAGCGACCGCTGGAGCACCTGCACGCCGCCGGCGCCCTGGGCCCGCAGACCCTGGTCGCCCACGCCACCCTGGTGACGCCCTGGGAGCTCAACCTGCTGCGCGACACCGGCACCGCGGTGGCCGTCAATCCGGTGGCCAGCAGTTGGAAAGGCAACGCCGTGGCGCCGGCCTTGCAGATGGCGGCCCAGGGCATTCGCTTCGGGCTGGGCAGCGACGGCACGCGCAGCGACGCCTTCCGCCTGCTCGATGCCGCCGAGACCAGCCAGCGCCTGGCCTTCGGGCTGGCCAGCGGCGATTCCTCCTGCGGCGGCGGCTGGCTGTGGCTCGATCACGCCACCCGCGCCGGCGCCGATGCCGCGGGGCTTTCGGGCGTGACCGGGGCGATCGCCCCGGGCCTGGCCGCCGACTTCCTGCTGGTGGATCTCGAGGTGCCGGAGATGACACCGTCCTGGGATCGCCCCTGGGAGCTGGTGCGCTACGCCAACCGCGACCAGATCGAGGCGGTGTTCACCAACGGCCGGCTGCGGTTGTGGCAGGGCTGGCCGGTGGACTGGGACGCCCGCGCGCTGCTCGCCGAGGTGCGCGAGGCGGCCGGCGCCGCGGTGGCACGTGCGCCGATCCAGCGGGTGCACCCGACCTCGGCGGTCCATCGCGAGCGAGTCATGGCGTCGCGGCCGGGCGCGGAGGCGTGGACGCCCCATGAGTGAGCTCGTCGTCTACGCCGTCCTCGCCGCGGCCACCGGCATCGCGGCCTTCATGCAGGGAGCGATCGGCATCGGCTTCGCGCTGATCGTCGCCCCGGTGATGGGCTTCCTGCGTCCCGACCTGCTGCCGGTCGCCCTGCTGGTGCTGATGCTGCCGCTCAACCTCTATGTGGCGCTGCGCGAGCGCGAGGCGATCGACTGGCGCGGCACGGCCTGGATCGGCGTGGGCCGCCTGCCGGGGACCTTCCTGGGGTTGTGGATCCTGGTGATCATGAGCACCAACGGCCTCAACCAGCTGATCGGCGCCTCGACGGTGCTGGCCGTGCTCGCCGCGCTGTTCGCGCCGGTGTTCCGCCCCAAGGCGGGGGCCTGCGCCTCGGTGGGGCTGATCACCGGGGTCACCGAGACCGCCACCGGCGTCGGCGGTCCTCCGTTGGCGCTGCTCTATCAGCATCGTCCCGGGCCGGAGCTGCGCTCGACCATCGCCTGCTGCTTCCTGATCGGCGAGCTGGTGTCGCTTGTGATCCTGGCCGCGGCGGGCAAGGTCGGTGAGGAGCAGCTGCGCTGGGCGCTCTACCTGTTGCCGCCGTTGCTGGTCGGCAGCGTCGCCAGCCGCGTCATGCACCACCGCCTCGACGCCCGCCGGCTGCGCCAGGGGGTGCTGCTGTTCGCGCTGGTCTCCGGCGTGGTGCTGATGGTGCCGCGCTAACCGCTGTCCCAGGCGCGTAACATGAGAGGCCCACGGCATTGCCGCGGGCCTCTCGCTATCGATGCATGATGCTTACCGCCAGCCGACGCGATCGAAGATCCGCACGGCTTCGGGGTTGTTCTCGCCCAGCTCGCTGACGTTGAGCTCGTCCTTCTTGAAGTCGCCCCAGGATTCCAGCACCTCATCCTTCTCGATGCCCTCGACCACCGGGAACTCGTAGTTGCCCGCGGCGAAGATCGTCTGGGCCTCGTCGGAGGCCAGGAACTCCAGGAAGCGGATGGCGTTCTCGCGGTTCGGCGCGCCCTCCACGACGCCGGCACCGCCCACGTTGACGTGGGTGCCGCGGCCGTCCTGGTTGGGGAAGAAGATCTCGACCTGCTCGGCGACTTCCCGGTCGGCGTCATCATCCGACTTCAGCAGGCGCACGTAGTAGTAGTGGTTGGCCACGGCGATGTCGCACTCGCCGCTGGCGACGCCCTTGATCTGGTCGGTGTCGCCACCCTCGGGGTCGCGGGCCATGTTGTCGACCACGCCCTGGGCCCAGGCCTCGGCTTCCTCGGCGCCGTGATGGGCGATCAGCGAGGCGAGCAGCGACTGGTTGTAGATGTTGTTGGAGGAGCGGATGCACACCTGACCCTCGAACTCGGGGTCGGCCAGGTCCTCATAGCTTTCGAGCTCGCCCGCCTCGACCGTCTCGGGGTTATAGAAGATGGCTCGGGCGCGCTGGCTGAGGCCGAACCACAGCCCCTCGGGGTGGCGCATGGACTCCGGCAGGCGCTCGGCCAGCACCTCGGACTCGATGCCCTGGAAGACGCCTTCCTGCTCGGCACGCCACAGGCGGCCGGCGTCCACTGTGATCATCACGTCGGCGGGACTGGCCACGCCCTCGCGCTTGATGCGCTCGATCAGCTGGTCGGAGTCGCCCTCCAGCAGGTTGACCTCGATGCCGGTCTCCTCGGTGAAGGCCTGGTAGAGCGCCTCGTCGGAGTCATAGTGGCGCGCCGAGTAGAGGTTGAGCTCGTCGGCGGCGGCGGTGGTGGCGAAGGCCGAGCCGGCCAGCACGGCGGCGAAGGGGGCGGCGAGACGAACGGGCTTGATCATCGGGACCTCGAGTGTGGACTGTCAGTGAAATGATAATACGTTACATTACTTCTCAGGTATTGAAGTCCCTGCCGGGGCCTTCGTCAAGTCTCGGCTGATAGACGATCGGCGGGCGATACCGGTAAGCGAAGGAATGCGAGTCGCTTTCAAACGCATTCACCGCGTCGATCGGGTATGATGTGACACTGCCATGGACCCAGCGTCGTGAGCCTATGAATCGTCATCCGAATCCAACGCCCGCCTCCCATGATGCTTCTGCCCCGGCGCTGTCGATGCGGGGCGTGCACCATTCCTTCGGCAAGCACGAGGTGGTGAAGGGCATCGACCTCGAGGTGGGGGCCGGCGAGGTAGTCTGCCTGCTGGGCCCCTCGGGGTGCGGCAAGACCACTCTGCTGCGTATCGCGGCTGGCCTGGAACGGCTGCAGCGGGGCCGGGTCGCCCTGGACGGGCGCGACATCGCCCTGTCGCGTGGCCGCCACCTGCCGCCCGAGAAGCGCAACGTGGGGCTGGCCTTCCAGGACTCGGCGCTCTTCCCGCACCTCTCGGTGCGCGAGAACGTCACCTTCGGCCTCAAGCGGCTGCCGGCGCGTGAGCGTCACCGCCGCGCCCTGGACCTGCTCGAGCAGCTGGGCATGGTCGACCATGCCGATGGCTACCCCCACACCCTCTCCGGCGGCCAGCAGCAGCGCGTGGCCCTGGCCCGGGCCCTAGCCCCGGCTCCCCAGCTGATGCTGCTCGACGAGCCCTTCTCCAGCCTCGATGCGCGGCTGCGCGATCGCATCCGCGACGACACCCTGCACGTGCTGAAGAAGGTCGGGGCGGCCACCCTGCTGGTGACCCACGACCCGGAGGAGGCGATGTTCATGGCCGACCGCATCGCCCTGATGCGCAACGGCCGCATCGTCCAGACCGGGACGCCCCGCGAGCTCTACTGCACCCCCAGCGACCCCTTCGTGGTGACCTTCTTCGGCGAGGTGAACGAGCTCACCGGGGTGGTGCGCGACGGCCGGGTCCAGACCCCGGTGGGCCCGGTGGACGCCGGCTGGCTGGCCGAGGGCAGCGAGGCCCAGGTGATGGTGCGCCCCGAGGCGCTGCGCGTGGTGGCGCTGGATGAGACGCCCGAGCATCGCCATAGCCATATCATCATGGCCAAGCTGCTGGGACGCAGCAGCCTGCTGCACATCTGCGCCCACGGCGAGGACGGGCGCGAAGCCCACCTGCACGCCCGGGTGCCGGGCGTCTTCCTGCCCGCCGAGGGGCAGCCGGTGGCGATCCGCCTGGACGCCTCCCAGGTGTTCGTCTTTCCCTCAGGCCCCGTCGGAGCCGGGGCGGGAGCGTCGCATGGCGATGCTGAGCAGGATCACCGGGACTATGCCTACGGCGACGATGGCCAGTGACGCCGTGGAGGCCTCGGCGAGGCGCTCGTCCGAGGCCAGGCTGTGGGCCCGCACCGCCAGGGTATCGAAGTTGAAGGGGCGCAGGATGATGGTCGCCGGCAGTTCCTTCATCACGTCCACGAACACCAGGATGCAGGCCGCCAGCAGGCTGCCGCGCATGATGGGGGTGTGGACCCGCCGCAGGGTGCCGGTGGCCGTCTGGCCCAGGGTGCGGGCGGCGGCGTCCATGCTCGGCGTCACCTTGCCCAGGCTGGCCTCCACGGCATTGAACGACACCGCCAGGAAGCGCACCACGTAGGCGTAGACCAGGATGAACGCCGAGCCGCTGAAGATCAGTCCGATCACCTCTCCTCGATGCGCCAGCAGCCAGGTGTTGATGGCGTTGTCCAGCCAGGCGAAGGGGATCAGGATGCCCACCGCCACTACCGAGCCGGGAATGGCGTAGCCCATGGCCGAGATGCGCGTGGCGGTGCGCGTCAGGGGACTGTCGTGGAGCCGTACCCCGTAGCTGAGCACCACCGCCAGGGTCACGGCGATCAGCGCGGCGACGGTCGCCAACAGCAGGCTGTTGCGGGCATAGTCGAGGAAGCGGGCGCCCAGGAGGCTGTCGCCCCGTTCGATGGCCAACTGGGCGAGGATGCCGCTGGGTACCAGGAAGCCGATCAGGATCGGCAGGGTGCAGGCCAGGCAGGCGGCGGCGGCGCGCCAACCGTGCAGCCGGAACTCGGGCAGCTGCTGGTAGCGGGCGGAGGTGTGGAAGTAGCGGCGCCGGCCCCGCGACCAGCGTTCCAGCAGCACCAGGGCGATCACGAAGGCCAGCAGGCAGGCGGCGAGCTGGGCGGCGGCCACCTGCTCCCCCAGGCCGAACCAGGTGCGGTAGATGCCGGTGGTGAAGGTGTCGACGCCGAAGAACTGCACCGCGCCGAACTCGTTGAGGGTCTCCATCAGCACCAGCGACACGCCGCCTACCAGGGCGGGCCGTGCCAGCGGGATCGCCACGCCGGCGAACAGCCGCCAGGGGCCGCGTCCCAGGGTGCGCCCCACGTCCAGCATGCACACCGACTGCTCCATGAAGCTGGCGCGGGCCAGCAGGTAGACGTAGGGGTAGAGCACCAGGGTGATCAGCGTCGCCGCCCCGCCGAGGGAGCGGATGGCGGGGAACCAGTAGTCGCCGTGGCTCCAGCCGAACAGCGTCCTCAGCCAGCCCTGGAAGGGCCCGGAGAACTGCAGGAAGTCGGTATAGGCGTAGGCGATCACGTAGGTGGGCACGGCCAGCGGCAGCAGCAGCGCCCACTCGAACAGCCGCCGCCCGGGGAAGCGGCACATCACCACCAGCCAGGCGGTGCCGGTGCCGATCACCAGGGTGCCGATCCCCACCGTGACCACCAGGAAGAGGGTGTTGGCCAGGTAGCGCGGCAGCACGGTGCTGGCCAGGTGTCCCCACACCCCGTCGGTGGGCATGACGATATGGGCGAGTACCGCGAGTACCGGCAGGGCCACGACCAGCGCCACGGCCAGCAGCAGCAGGTTCCAGGGGGTGAGGGCGGGGGCGAGCCGGCGCGCCATGGCGGCCGGCCCGCCGCTGGCGGATCGGGACAAGCGGAGACTCCTTGCGAGGCCTGTCCTCACGAATGCGAGGCGTTGACGGCGGTAAATGGTATCAGCTGCCGCCGGGCCCTGCAGCCGGAACGCTACGCCCGATCGTCACAAGACGAGCCCGCCGTCCGCGGATGGCGGGCTCGAGGGAGGCGGCGGGGCAGGGCTCAGTAGCCCAGCAGCATCGACGGCAGCCCGGTGATCAGCCCCGGGAAGAAGGCCATCAGCACGCAGGCCAGCACGATCAACGCGCAGAAGGGGACCACCGCCCGATAGAGGTCGACGATCTCGACCCCCTTGGGGGCCACCCCCTTGAGGTAGAAGAGCGCATAGCCGAAGGGCGGGGTGAGGAAGGAGGTCTGCAGCACCACTGCCACCATCACCACGAACCACAGCACGTCGACACCCATCTGTTCGACGATGGGCAGCATGATCGGGAAGCTGAGCAGCACGATGCCGGTCCAGTCCAGGAACATGCCCAGGATGAACACCAGGAACAGCATCAGGATCAGCGCGCCGGTGGTGCCACCCGGCATGGCCATCACCACCTCGTGGATCACCTCCATGCCGCCGCCGATGGAGAACACCCCGGTGAAGGCGGTGGCGCCCACCAGCACCAGCATCACCATGGTGGTGGTCTTGCTGGCCTCGATCAGGGTGCGATAGCAGGTGGCGGCCTTGCGGTCGCCGAAGATCAGGAACAGCACGAAGGCGATGGTCACGCCGATGGCCGAGGCCTCGGTGGCGGTGGCGATGCCGGTGAACAGCGAGCCCAGCACGCCGAGGATCAGCGCCATGGGCGGCAGCACGTACTTGCCGAGCATGCCCAGCAGCTCGCCGGTGGAGACCTCGGCGCGCTCCTCGGCGGGTACCGGTGGACCGTAGGAAGGCTTCAGGTGGCAGATCACCAGCACGTAGAGGGCATACATCGCGCCCAGCATGACGCCGGGCACCAGGGCGCCGGCGAACAGGGCGCCCACCGAGACCGGCGAGTAGCTGGCCATCAGGATCAGCATGATGCTCGGCGGGATCAGGATGCCCAGGCAGCCGCTGGCCATGATCACCCCGGTGCTGAGCTCCTTGTTGTAGCCGTAGCCGAGCATGGGCACCAGCGCGATCATGCCCATCACCGCGATGGAGGCGCCGACGATGCCGGTGGTGGCGGCCAGCAGCACCGAGACGATGACCACGGTGAGCGCCAGGCCGCCCCGCAGGTTGGCCAGCAGCAGGCGCATCGACTCGAACATCTTCTCGGTGACGCCCGAGTCGTTGAGGAAACGCGCCATCAGGATGAACAGTGGAATGGCCACCAGGACGTAGTTGTCCATGGCGTTGCCGTAGATGTTGTTGATGAGGATACCCAGGGTATTGGCCCCGGGGCCCAGCCAGGCGCCCAGTACGGCGACGCCGCCCAGCACGAAGGCCAGTGGGTGGCCCATGAACAGGCCGACCAGTAGGCCACCGAACATGAACAGGGTGAGCATCTCGGCGCTCATGCGGCTTCCTCCTTGCGCAACTCCTGGACGGCGCGGATCACGATGGCGATGGCCTGGAGCAGGATCAGCACCGCGGTGACGACGATGACCGCCTTCACCGGGTAGACGGGGATGGCGACCATGCCGTAGGTAGTCTCGCCGCGGCTGAAGGAGCGCTCGAAGAAGCTCCAGCCGAAGGTGAGCAGCATCCAGATGAAGGGCACGAAGAAGATCAGGTAGCCGAGGAGCGCGAGTGCCGCCTGCTTGCGCCGGGACAGCAGGCGCTTGAGCACGTCGACCTCCACATGGGCGTGGTGGCGCAGCCCGTAGGCGGCCATCAGCATGAAGTGGGCGCCGAACAGCATCTTGGTGACATCGAAGGCCCAGTCGCTGGGGCGACCGATGAAGAAGCGCACGAGGATATCGTAGATCACGATCAGGGTGATCACGGCGAGCAGCGGGGCGATCAGGCGTCCGAACCCCTCGTTGAGGGCATCGATGGCCCTGGCAATGGCATTCATGGTGAGGCTCTCGAGTCGGGGCGGGTCAAGCGAGTCCTGCGCATGGGGCGTTACTGTCGATGGCGGCGGGGCCCTGGGCCCCGCCGCTACCCGCCTAC
>NZ_JAUFPL010000018.1:84754-86474 GCF_030409215.1 Halomonas ramblicola
TGTCGCGCCAGTTGGCGTAGTGCTCCATGTAGCTGATCATGGAGTGGTAGATCTTGGCGTGCATCGGGTTCTCGCAGGCGCCTTCGATGATCACCTCGTTGGTGATCTCCTGGATCTCGGCGAGGTCCTCGTCGGAGAGCTGGTGGATCTCGGTGCCGTCTTCCTTGAACTTCACCGTGCCCTCGGTGGACTCGCGCTCGGACCAGGCGAGCGACCAGGCCATGGTGGCCTCGGCGGCGATCCTGAGCTTCTCCTGGGTCTCCTCGGAGAGGGCGTCCCAGGCGTCCTTGTTGATCATCACGCCGAACACGCTGGCGGACTGGTGCCAGCCCGGGACCGACCAGTAGTCGGCGACCTCGTTGAAGCCGGCCTTGTAGTCGACGCCGGGGGTGGAGAACTCGGCGCCGTCCACCACGCCGCGCTCCACCGCCTGATAGATCTCGCCGCCGGCCAGCGTCACCTGGGAACCGCCCAGCTCCTCCAGCACCCGGCCCTGGTCGCGGCCGGAGAGGCGCAGGCGCTTGCCCTCCAGGTCGGCCAGGCTCTCGATGGGCGTGTTGCCGCGGAAGCCGGATTCGTTGTTGGTGATACCGTAGGGCAGGTAGACCATGTTGTACTGGCCGTAGACCTCCTGGTAGAGCTCCCAGCCGCCCCACTCCAGGATCCAGTTCAGGTAGTCGACGCCGTTGAACAGGCTGGTGGTGGTGGCCAGCGGCGAGAAGGCCGAGCTGCGGCCGGCCCAGTAGCCGGGCCAGTCGCCGGCGGCCTCGATGCTGCCGGTCTCGGTGGCGTCGAACACCTCGGTGCCGGGCATCAGGGTGCCGCCGGCGCGGAACTCGATCGTAAGCTCGTCGCCGGCCAGCGTGTTGACCAGCTCGGCCCAGTGGCGGTCGATCTGGATCAGGTCCAGGTTGTCCGGCCAGGTGGTGGTCATGGTCCACTTCTCCTGGGCCTGGGCAGTGGTGGTCAGGGTGGCCAGGGCCACGCCGGCCGCCAGGCCAGTGAGCGTGAAGGTACGCATCTTCTTCATGTTGTTCTCCCTTCGTATCGGGCTGAATGCGGGACGATGGACTGTCGACGTTGCGGACATGAAACGGATCGCGGGTCCCGTGGCGCTGGTCGATGCCGGGGCGGCGGCGTCGCCTCCGGGCCTCCGCGACGACGAATTCAAGCTAGCACGGCCTCCGCGAGATGTACGATAGCGTTTCGATGACGGCGCGGGGGCGGGCCGGGAGGATCGCGCCGATCGTCTCCGGGGACCGCGCCGCGCCGGTGTCGGGGGTGATCCCTTGGTAATCAATGGGTTGTCGTTTTATTACGTTGACGTAAAGGGAATGTATGGAGCGGGTGTCAGCGTTGAATGCTGCACTGCCGTAAGACTAAAGTTCGACGAGTGGCGAGGAGAAGCGATGCCCCAGGAGGAAATGCCCCACGCGGTCGCGTCGCTGCTGGCCAGGGTCGCCTGGCTGGCCGGGCGTCGCTGGCGCGGCATGGTATGGGGGCAGGGCACGCCGCAGGCGTGCCAGCGGCGGGGGCTGGCCCTGTGGCGGGCCGGCGACTGGCGGGCCCCGCTATGGGTCGCGGCACGGCGCCCCGAGGACCTGGCCGAGGGCGAGTGGCTGCCGCCCGCCCAGGCGCGCACTCGCCTGGGCGGAGAACACGACCTGCTGGTGGTGGATGCCGTCGCCACGGCATCGGGCTTCGACCCCGATGCCGTGGC
>NZ_JAUFPL010000018.1:86553-156993 GCF_030409215.1 Halomonas ramblicola
GCGGGCACCCTGCGCGCCGGTGGGCTGCTGGTGTTGCTGACGCCGGCCGACTGGGGAGAGCATCCCGATGCCGACTATGCCCGGCTCGCCGAGCACCCCTGGCGCCCCGAGGCGCTCGCCGCGCGCTACCTGGCTCGCCTGGCGCGGCTGCTCGAGGCCGATCCTGGGGTGATCCGCTGGCCGGCGGGAGAGGGGCCGCGTCTGCCGGCGCTGCCGAGGACGCCGCCGTCTCCCTCGGCATCCCCCGCGGATCCCGACTGCCTGACCCGCGACCAGGCCATGGCGGTGGCCCGCCTGTTGCGCCTGCGCCGTCGCCGGCCATTGGTGATCACCGCCGATCGCGGCCGCGGCAAGAGCGCCGCCCTGGGCATCGCCTGTGCGCGCCTGCTGACCGCGGGCGAGCCGGAGATCCTGGTCACCGCACCACGGCCCGCGGCGGTAACCAGCCTCTTCGAGCGACTGGCGGCGCTCTGCCCGGCGGGCGAGCGGCACGGACAGACCTTCCGCCTGGAGGATCGGGCGGTACGCTTCGTGGCCCCCGATGCCCTGGCCGAGCTGGCCCGCGAGGGTCGGGCGGGCGGCCCGGGGCGGCTGCTGCTGGTGGACGAGGCGGCGGCCATCCCCGCCGGCCTGCTCGGCGAGTGGCTCGCGGCCTTCCCGCGCATCGCCTTCGCCACCACGGTGCACGGCTACGAGGGCTCCGGGCGCGGCTTCGCGCTGCGCTTCCGCGAGCGCCTCGACCGGCGTACCCCCGACTGGCGCGGCCTGCACCTGGGCGAGCCGATCCGTTGGGCGGTCGACGATCCCCTCGAGGGCCTGGTGCACCGGCTGCTGATGCTCGATGCCGAGCCGCCGGTGGCGGAGGTCGTGGGTGAGCCCGTGCTGCGACATCCGTCCCGCGATGCCCTGGCCAGGGACGAGCCGCGCCTGCGCGGCCTGTTCGGGCTGCTGGTGCAGGCCCACTACCGCACCACGCCGAGCGACCTGCGACTGCTGCTGGACGGGCCGGGGCTGGGCATCGCCACCCTGGAAACCGGTGACACCCCCCTGGGCGTGGCGCTCACCGCCGACGAGGGTGGCTTCGAGGCGGCACTGGCCGAGCGGGTGGCCCGCGGCGAGCGGCGTCCCCGCGGCCACCTGATGGCCCAGTCCCTGGCCGCCCACGCCGGCTCCCGGGAGGCGCTGACCGGTCGGCTGCGGCGGGTGCTGCGCATCGCCGTGTCGCCAGAGCGCCGCCGCGAGGGGCTGGGACGGCGCCTGATCGAGGCGGAGCTGTCCCGCGCCCGCGACGACGGCCGCGACGTCCTGGGGGCGAGCTTCGGCGCCGAGCCGGGGCTGATGGGCTTCTGGCGTGTCCTGGGCTTCCGGGCGGTACGCCTGGGGCTGACCCGCGAGGCGGCCACCGGCGAGCACGCCCTGATGGTGGCGCGCCCGCTCACGCCGCGCGGCGAGCGCCTGGTGGCGGAGCTGGCCGCGCGCTTCCAGCGCGCCCTGCCCGGCCTGCTGGCCTTCGAGCTGCCGCGGCTGGCGCCCGAGGTGGCCGCCGCCCTGCTGGCGGAAGGCGCGGGGCCGGCGCTGGACGCGGCCGACCTGCGCGACGCCCGGGACGTGGCCGCCGGCCACCGCGAGCCGGCCCTGGCGCGCCCGGCGCTGCAGGCGCTGGTGCGCCATGCCCTGGCCCGGGGCCAGGCCGCGGACGGCGAGGCGCTCTGCCTGCTGGTGGCCTGGGGCTTCCAGGGGCTGGGCACCGAGGCGCTGGCGCGGCGCCTGGGCGTCTCGGGGCGCCGCGAGGTCACCGCCCGGCTGCGCGAGGCCACGGCGGCGCTGCTGGCGGACAAACGTAGCTGTACATAGCGAGGGGGCCGGATCAGCCCCGAGCGGTGCCGGTAACTGCGATAGTTGCCGGTGCTACTGGCGGCCACTTCCCTTGTTATAGCACCCTGAGTCAGGTAGGCCGGTCAATCAGGAGGGGATCCCCATGAACGAACATCTCGACCAGCTCGCGCCCCGGCCGCTGTGGCGCCACTTCCGGACCCTGTGCGAGACGCCGCGCCCCTCCGGCGGCGAGGCCGCCCTGGTGGCGCGCCTGGAGGCCTGGGCCGAGGCCCGCGGCCTGGCCCACGACCGCGACGCCTTCGGCAACCTGCGCATCCGCAAGCCCGCCACGCCGGGGCACGAGGCGGCCCCGGGGGTGATCTTCCAGGGCCACCTGGACATGGTGGCCCAGGCCAATGCCGACCACCCCCACGATTTCACCCGCGATCCCATCGAGACCCGGGTGGACGACGGCTGGCTGCGCGCCCGCCACACCACCCTGGGCGCCGACAACGGCCTGGGGGTGGCCGCGGCCCTGGCGATCCTCGAGGACGAGGCCCTGGAACACGGCCCCCTCGAGGCGCTGTTCACCCTGGAGGAGGAAACGGGGATGGGCGGCGCCCTCAACCTGGCCGAGGGCTGGCTCGAGGGCCGCTACCTGCTCAACCTGGACTCCGAGGACCGCGGCGAGGTGTTCATCGGCTGCGCCGGGGGCGCCGACGTGGTGGTGGAGGCCCAGTTGCCCGGCGCTCCCCTGGCCGATGACGAGGTGACCCTGGAGCTGGCGCTGACCGGCCTGCAGGGCGGTCACTCGGGCATCGACATTCACAAGGGGCTGGGCAACGCCAATCGGCTGCTGGTGCGGGTGCTGCGCGCCCTGGAAGCCGAGGAAGCGCGCCTGGTGGCCTACCGGGGCGGCACCCTGCGCAATGCCCTGCCGCGGGAGGCCTTCGCCACCCTGGCGCTGCCCGCCGAGGCACGGGAGGTCGCCGAGGCGCGGGTGGCCGAGCTCGAGGCCATCCTGCGGGCCGAACTGGCCGGGGTGGACGAGGCGCTGGCCCTGACGGTCTCCCAGGCCGCGGCACCCGCCGACGAGGCGCTGACCGCCCAGGCCAGCCGCCTGCTGGTGGCCGCCCTGCACGCCGCGCCCTGTGGCGTCGAACGCATGAGCCAGGAGGTCCCCGGCGTGGTGGAGACCTCCAACAACCTGGGGGTGGTGAGCCTGGAGGCAGGGCGCTTTCGGCTCGCGGCCCTGGTGCGCTCGCTGCGCGACAGCGCCACCGTCGACCTGGCCGACCGGATCCGTGCCCTGTTCGAGCTGATCGGCGCCCGGGTGCGGGTGGAGAACGGCTATCCGGGCTGGACGCCGCGGCCCGACAGCGAGCTGCTGGCACGCTTCCGGCGCGTGCACCGCGAGCGCCTGGGCGGCGAACCCGCGGTCAAGGTGATCCACGCGGGGCTCGAGTGCGGCATCCTCGGTGGCAAGTACCCCGACCTGGAGATGATCTCCTTCGGCCCGCTGATCCGTGGTGCGCACTCTCCCGACGAGCGCGTCGAGCTCGCCTCGGTGGAGGAGTTCTGGACGCTGCTGCGCGGCCTGGTGGAGGACCTGGCCGGGTAGCGGTGCCGGCCCGCCGTCGGGACGTGCCCCGGCGGCGGGCGATGGGGGTCAGTGGTTGACCCGGATCCGGATCGCCGGATAGCCGCCGACGGTCACCAGCGGGATGTCGCTGTGCCGGTGATGCCGCGAGGGGCGGTGGTGGTAGTGCCGCTCGATCATCCGGGGGCCCGAGCGGTAGCGATGATGGTGCCGCTTCATGGCCGCGCGATAGCGCTTCTGGTAGTGGTGGCGTCCGCGGTCGGCGCGATGATCGTGGTGGTGGAAGTGGTGGCGTCCACGGTCGGCGCGGTGATCGTGGTGGTGGAAGTGATGGTGCACCTGAGGGCGGTGGCCGTGATGGCGGTGGTCCGCCATGGCGGGGGCGCTCAGGGCCAGGGTCAGGCCGGCCAGCAGGGCGGCGATCAGCAGGCGTTTCATGGGCTTGCCTCCATGGGTGATCCGTCGGGTCGCGTCATCCCCGTGATCCCATGCTGTGCAGTATATCGCCGCGGTGGGCGGCCCGGACCCGGCGGGCCGCGGTTCCCGAATCTCTCCATATTCCCCGGCCGGGTGACCACAAATGACGACACCGCCCGGGGCGGTGTCGCATCGTCGCGGGGCGTACCGGCGGTTCAGCCGAGGTAGGCGCCGAGCATCCAGATGGTCTTCTCCTGCTCGCGGATATAGTCGCCGATCTGGGCGGCGGTCCCCTCGTCGTCGGCGTCGGAGGCCAGCGAGAGGAGCTCGCGTTGCCGCTCGAGCAGCACCCGGTAGCCCGCGAGCACGCCCCTCACGCACTCCTCGCCGTCGCTGACGTTCTTGTCCTCGGCGATGCGCGAGATCTCCACGTAGTCGCTGTAGGCGTGGACCGGCTGGTGGCCCAGGGTGAGGATGCGTTCGGCGACCTCGTCCACCTTGGCCAGCAGGTCGGTGTAGAGCTCCTCGAACTTGGCGTGCAACTCGAAGAACTGCGGCCCCTTCACGTTCCAGTGATAGCCGCGCACGTTCATGTAGAAGATCTGGTAGTTGGCCAGCAGCTCGTTGAGCTTCTCGGCGAGCTGGCTGGCGCTGGCCTCGTGCAGGCCGATGGAATTGGTATCGCTCATGCGGATGCCTCCTTGATCTCGAGGGGTGCAGACTACCCGGCCGCCCGCCGGAGGGATAACGAATCCTTTCCATGGGCACCATAGCCTCCACCCATGACGTCTTGGCGACACCCGGCCATTTCTAGGCTTGGCGCGAGGGGCCGGCCCGTCGGGGCGAGCGTTGCGCGACCGGCGCCGTCAGGCGCCCGACGGCGTCGGCATCGCCTGGGTGGCTGCCGCCGGGGCGGCCAGCAGCAACCGTGCCACGCTCTCGGCCCGGTCGGCGAGCAGCTCGGCGCAGCGCTCCAGCGCCTCGTCGAGCCCCATGGGGCCATCGGCCAGGGCGAAGGCGGCGACGATGCCCTCGTCATGGGCGGCCTGCCAGCCCGGGGCCAGGCGGCCGGCCAGCACCACCACCGGCACCCCCCGGGCGCGTGCCGCCCGGGCCACCCCCACCGGGGTCTTGCCGGCCAGGCTCTGGCCATCGAGCTGGCCCTCGCCGGTGATCACCAGGTCGGCATCGGCGAGCAGGGCGTCGACGCCGGCCTGGGTCATCACCAGCTCGATGCCCGGGCGCAGCGCGGCGCCCAGGAAGGCGCGGGCGGCGAAGCCCATGCCGCCGGCGGCCCCGGCGCCCGGCAGCTCGCGGTGGTCCACCCCCAGCGCCGCGGCGGCCAGGTCGGCGAAGCGCGCCAGGGCGGCATCCAGCCGCGCCACATCGGCGGGCGTGGCGCCCTTCTGGGGGCCGAACACGGCGCTGGCGCCGCGTTCGCCCAGCAGCGGGTTGTCCACGTCCACGGCGGTCTCCACCTCGAGCCCGGCCAGCCGCGGGTCCAGCCCCGAGAGGTCGAGCTCGGCGAGATCCGCCAGGGCGGCACCGCCGGGCGGCAGGTCGCGACCCCGGGCGTCGCGCAGCCGGGCGCCCAGGGCCACCAGCATGCCGGCCCCGCCGTCGTTGGTGGCGCTGCCGCCCAGGGTCAGCAGCAGCCGCTCGGCGCCGGCGTCCAGCGCCTCGCGGATCAGCTCGCCCACGCCGTGGGTGGTGCTGTGCAGAGCGGTGCGCTCGCCCAGGGCCAGGGCCTGGATGCCGCTGGCCTCGGCCAGCTCCACGAAGGCGGTGCGACGCTCGGCCTGCCAGCCCCAGGCGGCGCTGGTGGGGCGCCCCAGGGCGTCCTGCACGGTGGCGCGGCGCCGCTCGGCGCCGGTGGCGGCCAGCAGGGCGTCCAGGCTACCCTCGCCGCCGTCGGCCAGGGGGCACTCCACGGCGACGACGGCATCGCCGAGGCGACGCAGGCCGCAGGCGATGGCGCGTGCCGCCGCCGGGGCCGGCAGGGCGTCCTTGAAACTATCCGGGCAGATGAGGATCTTCATGGGCATGCTCGTGTCGCGGAAGTTCGCTCCAGCTTAGCCGCGTCGGTCGCCGTGCTGAACCCCCGGCTTCCCGTCGCCCCGGCGCAGTGCGTACACTTCCCGTATCGAACCACGGAGAGTTCCGATGCGCCCCTGGCTATTGTCCCTGCTGCTGGCGCTGGCCGGCTGCCAGACCCTTCCCTCCACGCTGCCGGTGGCCGAGCCCGCTCCCGCCGCGGCGTGTCGCTGGCCGGCCGAGGGGACGGCCCCGCGCGAGGTGCTGCGCCGGGCCGTGACGGCGCTGGAGGAGGACGGCTTCCTGATACGTCACACCGCCCTGGCCCCGGCGGTGGTGAGCGCCGAGCGTATCCGTATCCTGCCCGGTTACGGCGGTCGCTACGATGACTGGGAACGCCACGGCATGTTCGGTGGGGTCGGGATCGGCGGCGGCAGGGGCCGCGTGGCCGGCGGGATGATGATCGGCTTCGGCGGGGTGGGTAGCGTGACCCGTGATGCCACGCAACTGGAGCGGGTCTCGCTGCTGGTCGGCGACGAGACCATCCGGGTGAGTCGCGACCTGCAGCTGATCGACTGGCGCGGCGAACTGCTGGAGGCGCGCAGCGCCAGTACCGACGACTTCTGCAGGCGGCTGCGCGATGCCATGGCCACGGGAGGTGACGCATGAGTCGACTCGCCGCCCTGCTGTTGCTGGCGACCCTGCTCGCCGGCTGTGCCACCCCGGGCGCGCCGGTGCCGCCCCGGGAGCTGACCTTCGCGGTGCCCCCCGAGACGGCGCTGACGACCACCGCCGAGGTCCTGATGGACAGCGGCTACGTGCTGCGCCATGCCGATGCCGACCTGGGACGCCTGGAGGCGGTGCTCTCCCGCTGGCCCGGTTACCGGGTGCAGGCGAAGGTGCAGGCGGAAGGCGAGGGCAGCCGCCTGGCGTTGACCGCCACCCGAGGTGGCCGCCCGTTGCCGCCTGAGACCCTGGATCGCCTGTCGATGGACATCCAGAACCGCATGGCCATGGACTGAGGAGCGTCGAGGCGCATGGAGAGACCCGTGACGAGGACCCGGCCCCGGCGCCGCTGGCGGTACTGGATGGTCGCGTTGTGCTGCCTGGTCGCCGGCGAGGCGGCCCTGGCTCATCCCCACGGCTGGATCGACCTGCGCATGCGCCTGGCGGTGGACGACCGGGGACGACTCACCGAGCTGGAGCAGACGTGGCGGCTGGACCCCTTCTACAGCCTGGTGCTCCTCGAGGAGCTGGGGCAGGCTGAGGAGGGCCTGGAGGCGGGACTCGACCGACTCGGCCTGGAGATCCGCGACAACCTCGCTCCCCAGGGCTACTTCACCGAGATGGCCCTGGAGGGCGATGCGGTGGCCTTCGGCGAGGTCGAGGAGTACACCGTGCTGGAGCGCGACGGGCGCGTCGAGTTCCGCTTCCGACTGCCGCTGGCCGAGCCGCTGCCCCTGGCCGGGAGCCGCCTGCGTTACCGGGTCTTCGATCCCACCTACTACCTCGAGGTGGTCCACGAGGCCGAGGACGACGCCCCGGCGGCTGATGCCCTCGTCATGAGTGGCGAGCTCGACTGCGAGAGTCGCATCCTGGCGCCCTCGCCGGATCCCGAGCGGGTCGCCGAGGCGGCGCGCCTGGACGCCACCGACGAGGCCGAACCGGGGCTCGGGCGCCACTTCGCCGAGACCGGGGAGGTGACGTGCCGCTGACCGCCCGACGCCTGGCCCTGTGCGGCGTGGCCCTGCTGCTGGCGCTGCTCGCCTGGCCACTGCTGCAGGAGGCCTTCCAGGCGCTGAGCCTGCGGCTGATCGGCTGGCAGCGCGACTTCCATCGCGATCTGACGCTGGCCATCCAGGCCTTCTCCGCGACGCCCTCGCCGGCAGCCTGGGCGACATTGCTGGGGATCAGCTTCGGCTACGGGGTCTTCCACGCCGCCGGCCCGGGCCACGGCAAGGCGGTGCTGGCCACCTACCTGGTCTCCCAGGGCGGCGCGCGGCGCCGGGCCCTGGTGCTCTCCTGTGCCGCCTCCCTGCTGCAGGGGGCGGTGGCCATCGGCCTGGTGACGGTGCTGGTGTTCGGCCTGGGTTGGCTGACCCGCCAGGCCATGGGCAGCGTGGCCTGGGTGGAGCAGGCGAGCTTCGCCATGGTGACCCTGCTCGGGGCCTGGCTCTGCGGGCGGGCCCTCCGCCGGCTGCGTCGCGCTCCCGCCGACCATCACGCCCACCACGACGGTTGCTGCGCTGGCCATCATCATGTCGATCCCCGGCAGACCGGCGACTGGCGCAGCGCCCTGGCCACGGTGGTGGCCATCGGCCTGCGGCCGTGCAGCGGCGCCGTGCTGCTGCTGGGGGCGGCCGCCCTGCTCGGCCACTTCGCGGTGGGGATGGCGGCGGTGCTGGTGATGTCGCTGGGTACCGCACTGACCGTCTCGGCGCTGGCCCTGGCCAGCGTCCATGCCCGGGGCTGGGCGGAGCGACGCCTGGTTCGCCAGGTCGATGGCGGCCGGCTGCTCGGTTGGGCCGCGCTGGCGGGCGGCCTGGCCATCGTGGCGCTGGGCGTCTCGCTGATCCTGGGCGGGGCGACCCAGCCCGGTGGCGCCCCCCTGCTGGGTGAGCCGCCTCCGCGTGAGGCGCCCGCCGAGTCTGCCCCCGCGCGCCACCCCTTCTAGCCCTGTTCCGGTTCGAGGTCGAGTCCTTCCACCAGGGCGAGGATCCGGTCGCGCATGGCGGCCAGCGCCTCCAGGTCGTAGGGTTCGGCCTCGCCCTGGCCCCAGACCGGCCCCGGCCAGGCGGCATCGTCGCGACGACGCAGTACCAGGTGCACATGTAGCTGGGCCACCAGGTTGCCCAGGCTCGCCACGTTGAGCTTGTCGCCGCCGACCCCCTCCTTGAGCCCCCGGCCCACCCGGGCGGCCTCGCGCCACAGCTGGCGCTGTTCGCCCTCCGCCAGCTCGTACACCTCGCTGACCCCCGAGCGGCGGGGGATCAGCACCAGCCAGGGGTAGCGGGCGTCGTTCATCAGCCGCAACTGGCACAGTGGCAGCTCGGTGACGGGGTAGCTGTCCGCCTCCAGGCGGGCATCGAGCGTGAAATCGTTCATGGGGTCCTCCGGAGCGTGTGGCTTGCCGCACATCATGGCACGGATCCGTCGTGGTGTTTCCTGCAGACCGTTCGGCGGCTAAGCTGTTCGGCCCGACCCGGAAAGGATGCCTTCCATGACCCTGCTCGAGGCGCTGGCCCTGCTGCTGATCGGTACCCTGGCCGGCTTCATCAACGTGCTCTCGGCGGGCGGCTCCATGCTGACCCTGCCGCTGCTGATGTTCCTGGGCCTGCCGCCCCAGGAAGCCAACGGCACCAACCGTGTCTCCATCGTGCTGCAGAGCGTTTCGGCGGTGATCAGCTTCCTGCGCGCCGGGGCGCGCCATGTGGGGCTCTCGCTGCGCCTCTCGGTGCCCGCGGTGGTCGGCTCGCTGCTGGGCGCCTGGCTGTCGCTGCAGGTCAGCGATGCCCTCTTCGAGGCGATCCTGGTCGCGGTGATGGCGGGCGCAGCGCTACTGATGTTGCTGCCCCAGCCGCGCCTGGACACCCGCCCCCTGACCGCCGAGCGCCTCACCCCGGCGGTCTACCTGGCGATGTTCGCCATCGGCCTCTATGGCGGCTTCATCCAGGTCGGCGTGGGGATCCTGTTCATCGTGGTGCTCTACCGCATGCTGAAGATCGACCTGGGCCAGGTAAATGCCTTCAAGGTGCTGATCATCCTGGTCTATACCCTGCCGGCCCTGGCCATCTTCCTGATCAACGACCAGGTGCGCTGGGGCTATGGCCTGCTGCTGGCGGCCGGCAGCATGCTGGGCGCCTGGCTGGCGGTGAAGGTCAATGTCAGCCCGCGCGGGGCCTTCGTGGTGAAGTGGCTGACCGTGGCGGTGATCGTCGCCATCATCCTGCGGCTCCTGCTGGGCTGAGGCGGCAGTGGGTAACGGCGGCTGCTAAAGTACAGGGGCAATGTCCAATCCACAGGAGGAGGTGGTCCCATGAAGCGTACCCTGGCGATGCTGCTGGTCACCCTGTTCACCGTCTCCCTGCTCTCCGGCTGCAACACCATGCGCGGTGCCGGCGAGGACATCGAGGAGGGGGGCGAGGCGATCCAGCGGTCCACCTATTGACCCATCGGACGGCGCCGGGCGAAGGATTCGCGCGGTGTCGTCACCCTGCACAAGGAGGGCAGATGATGTTTCCCATGCGCGTGCTTCCGCTGGCCGCCGGCCTGCTGCTGGCCGGTTGCACCGGCCCGATGACCACCCCCGAGCCCGAACCGGCACCGCCGCCCCCGCGGGTGGAAGAGGGCGGCGACTGCGGTGCCGAGCGAGTCCAGGACCGCGTCGGCCGTACCTGGAGCGAGGCGCTGGGCGCCGCGATCCGCGAGGAGAGCGGGGCCGCCGACCTCAGGGCGATCCGTCCCGACACGGCGGTGACCCTCGACTATCGCGGCGATCGCCTCAACGTCCACCTCGACGAGACGGATACCATCACCGCCATCGATTGTGGATGACCACCTATTGGGCGCCGTGTTCGACCTGGGTGCGGCGCTCCTCCTCCTCGGCCTGCTTGCGCAGCTTCTTGCGCAGCGCGGCCTTCTCGTAGCGCAGCTTCTGCAATGACGTGTCGAGCGCCAGCGGCGGCACTGGGGCCGGCTGGCCGTGCTCGTCCACCGCCACCATGGTCAGGTAGCAGCTGTTGGTGTGGCGGATCACCTTGCGGCGGATGTCCTCGGCCACCACCTTGATGCCGATCTCCATGGAGGAGCGCCCCACGTGGTTGACGCAAGCCAGGAAGGTGACCAGCTCGCCCACGTGGATCGGCTGCTTGAACAGCACCTGGTCCACCGACAGGGTCACCACATAGTGACCGGCGTAGCGGCTGGCGCAGGCGTAGGCCACCTCGTCGAGCTTCTTGAGGATGGCCCCGCCGTGCACCTTGCCGCTGAAGTTGGCCATGTCGGGGGTCATCAGCACGGTCATGGTCAGTTCGTGCTGGCCGGGGAGGGCGCGTTCGTCCATTGGGGTCGGTTCCTGGTTGAAGGGTCCCCCCAGCATAAAGTGCCTGGCGCTGCGGCGATATGCCGGGGGAGTCGGAGGGCACCGCCGCGTGACCGGGGCCGCCAGGCGTAAGGTGGCCTAGAACCAGGTCAGGCCTGCCGCGATCACCGCCCCGGTGATGATCAGCTGGATCAGGCAGAAGCCCATGATGTCCTTGGCCTTGAGCCCGGCGATGCCGAGCACCGGCAGGGCCCAGAAGGGCTGCAGCAGGTTGGTCCAGGCGTCGCCCCAGGCCACCGCCATGGCGACCCGCGGGATGTCGACGCCCAGCGCCTCGGCCGCCGGCAGCATCACCGGGGCCTGCACGGCCCACTGGCCGCCGCCGGAGGGCACGAAGAGGTTGACGAGGCCGGCGCTGACGAAGGACCAGAAGGGCAGCGAGGACTCGGTGGCGAACGAGATCAGCCCCTCGGAGAGGGTGGCCGCCAGGCCGGAGTCCACCATGATGGCCATGATGCCGGCGTAGAAGGGGAACTGGATGACGATCCCGGCGCCGCCCCTGATCGCCTCCTGGAGGCTGGTCAACAGGCTGCGCGGCGTACGGTGCAGCACGATGGCGAGGAACAGGAACATGAAGTTGACCACGTTGAGGTTCAGGCCGCCGCCGCGCAGCAGGAAGTGGTCGACCAGGAAGATCAGGCCGGGGATGCCCACCAGCCAGGCCAGCACCACGCTGTTCTCCAGGCGCTCGGCGGGGCGGGTGATACGTACCCGGCCCTCCTCGTCGTCGCCCAGCAGCTTGGGGTCGACGAAGACGCTCTCGTTCTCGTCGGGCAGCATCAGGCGGTTGACCAACGGTACGACGACGAACAGGCAGACGACGATGGCCAGGTTGAAGAAGGCGAAGATGGTGGCGCCGGTGCCGATCACGCCGATCTGGTCGGCACTGAAGTGGCCGTCGGTGGCGATGGTCAGCGGTACCGAGCCGGCCAAGCCGCCGTGCCAAACGATGAAGCCGGAGTAGGCGCTGGCCACCAGCAGGCGGTAGTCGACGCGCACCAGGCGAGCCAACTCCTTGGCGAACAGCGCACCCACCACCAGGCCGAAGCCCCAGTTGATCCAGCTGGCGGCCAGGGAGACATAGGTGACCAGCAGGATGGCCGCGCCGGGGCCCTTGGCCAGCGCGGCCAGGCGCTGCAGCAGCCGCTTCACGGGGGGCGAGCTGGCCAGCATGAAACCGGTGACCAGCACCAGCAGCATCTGCATCGAGAAGGTCAGCAGGTTCCAGAAGCCGTCGCCCCACATGCGCATCACCGCCACCGGCGCCTGGCGCTCCACGGCGATGGCCGCCGCCGAGGCGATGATGGTCAGCAACAGCACGAAGATGTAGGGATCGGGCAGGTAGCGTTCGACTAGCTTCACTGCCGGTCTCGAGAGGGCCTTGAGCATGGCGAGATCCGTTTCTTCTGGTTGTCCAGAGGTGTGAAGAAAGTAGCGCAGATTCAGAGAATTGCGCCACCCTGGCCCTCAACGTTGCCGGCCGTCAAAGGCCGCTGTGAAGGCGACCTTGGTCGGGTGTGTCGCGCCAGCGGGTGCGACGGTGGTAACGGTAGTAGGCCGCCAGGGTCGCGGAGCGCACCAGGGTGAAGAGGGTGAAGGCCAGCCACAGGCCGTGGTTGGTGAGGTCCTGCGGCAGCAGCGCCTGGGTCAGCCACCAGGCCGGCAGGTAGACGGCCAGGCCGGCGAAGATGCTGTTGCGCATCTCGCGGATCGCCGTGGCGCCGATGAAGACCCCGTCCAGCAGGTAGCTCCACACGGCGATCAGCGGCATGACGACCATCCAGGGCAGGTAGGTGGCGGCGGTGGCGCGCACCTCGGGCAGGCCGGTGAGCAGGGCGATCAACGCCTCGCCGCCCAGGGCAAAAGCCAGCGAGGCCGCTGCGGCGGTCGCCAGCGAGAAGCCGGCGGCGCCCCTCACCGTGGTGGCGAACTCGTCCCAGCGGCGGCGGCCCACCGAGCGGCCGGTGAGTGCCTCGGCGGCGTGGGCGAAGCCGTCCAGGGCGTAGCTGGTCAGCATGATGAACTGCAGCAGCACGGCGTTGGCGGCCAGCACGGTGTCGCCCTGCACGGCGCCCCGTGAGGTAAAGAAGGCCATGGCGAACAAGAGCCCCAGGGTGCGCACGAAGAGGTTGGCGTTGACCCGGAAGAGCTCGGCGTAGGCGGAGAGTGCCAGCAGCCGGTCGCGCAGGAAGCGGCCCTCCAGCAGGCGCAGCTGGCGGGTCACCAGCCACAGGCCGAAGGCCAGTGCCGTGTAGTCGGCGATCACCGTGGCCCAGGCCACGCCGTCGCTGGTCATGCCCAGACCCACCACGAACAGCAGGTCGAGGGCGATGTTGACGGCGTTGGTCAGCACCAGGATGGACAGCGTCACCCGCGAGTTCTGCTGGCCCAGGAACCAGCCGAGGATGGCATAGTTGGCCAGCACCGCGGGTGCCGAGAGGATGCGGATATGGGCATACTCGGCGGCCAGGGCCGAGGCCGTCTCGCTGCCGTCCAGTAGCCACAGGCCCAGGGCGACCAGCGGCCGGGAGAAGAGGATCAGCAGCGCGCCGATGGCCCCCGCCATCAGCAGCGATTGGCCGAGCAGGTGGCGCACGGCGGTGTCGTCCTCGCGGCCCAGCGCCTGGGAGGTCAGCCCGGTGGTGCCCATGCGCAGGAAGCCGAAGCCCCAGTAGAGGAAGCCGAACAGGGTGGCGCCCAGGGTCACCCCGGCCAGGTAGCGGGAGTCCGGCAGGTGACCCACCACGGCGGTATCCACCAGCCCCAGCAGCGGCACGGTGATATTGGAGAGGATGATCGGCCAGGCCAGGGCCCAGATGCGCTGGCGGGCGGCCCCGGGGGAGGGGTTAGCTGATGGCACGGCGTTTCCGGGAAGCATAAAGCCGCTCAGGATGGCGTGCCTTGCTGGTCGGCGCAACTGCCGGGCGGCGGGGTTTCCGACTACCCTGCACTTGGGCGGTCCGGCAAAGCGGGTTACCTTTCAAGTGTGACACTGCCTGTCGGGTGTCCAACCGGAACCTGGTCGCACGAGCCAGGTCGAGCCAGTGCAGGGGATATCTCATGAGCCGAACTGCAAGACGCACGACCTTAGTTGGCATGGCGCTGGTCGTCATGCTTGGCAGCCTGCCGGTAGCCGCGGAACAGCAGCGGCAGAGCCTGGAGGCCCAGCCCAGCGGTGGGGCGATGATCGTGGATGCCCTGGTGGCACGCCCCCTGCTGGCGGCCGCCACCGTGGGGGGGACGGCCCTGTTCCTCGTTTCGATGCCGTTTTCCGCGTTGGGCGGCAACATGGAAGGGGCCGCCGAGACGCTGGTCATGACGCCGGCCAGGGCCACTTTCGCACGCTGTCTGGGCTGTACCGTGAGCTTGCCTCCGAAGGAGCCCAGGCCGTCGCCACCAAGCACGGCGCCCTGAGTCCCGACTTCAGTAAACCGCGATGTCATGAACCTACGACGCCCCGCACTTGGCGGGGCGTCGTGGTCTCGGCCGGTGACGGGCTCAGGCCGCGGTGATGCGCTGGTACTTCTCCATCAGCTCCTCGCGGCTCTCCTCGCGTTCCGGGTCGAGGGGGATGCAGTCCACCGGGCAGACCTGCTGGCACTGGGGCTCGTCGTAGTGGCCGACGCACTCGGTGCATAGCCCGGGGTCGATGACGTAGATCTCCTCCCCGGCGGAAATGGCGCCATTGGGGCACTCGGGTTCGCAGACGTCGCAGTTGATGCACTCGTCGGTGATCATCAGGGCCATGGGATACCTCGCGGAAGTCGCTGGCCGCCTTGCTGGTAAGACAGGACCAGGGATGGTGCTCGGCACAATCCCGAGTCTCCTGGTCAGGTATTGTAATGGCTCTTCAGGGTTTCGGCGACCCTGGGATGCACGTGCTTCGAGACGTCGCCGCCCAGCTTGGCGATCTCGCGGACCAGGGTGGAGGAGATGTAGGAATTCTCCACCTCCGGGGTCAGGAAGACGGTCTCGAGCTCCGGCATCTGGGCGCGGTTCATGTTGGCCAGCTGCAGCTCGTACTCGAAGTCCGAGACCGCACGCAGGCCGCGAAGCAGGACGCGGGCCTTCTGCTGCTTCATGAACTCGGTCATCAGCCCCGAGAAGCCGATCACCTCGACGTTGTCCAGGCCGGTTACCACCTCCCGGGCCAGGGCGATCCGCGTATCGATGTCCAGCACCGGCCCCTTGCCGGGGCTCGTGGCGATGGCCACCACCACCTTGTCGAACAGCCGTGCGGCCCGCTCGATCAGGTCGTAGTGACCGTTGGTGATGGGGTCGAAGGTGCCGGGGTAGACAGCAGTATTCATTGGGGGGCCTGGGAGTCTTCGTCCGGAAGTCTGCCGAAAGGGTTGTTCACCGCCAGGGAGACCGGGCGGGCGTAGCCGGGGATGCGGATGGCGGCGTCGCTCATCTCGAGCTCGGGGCCCTCCAGCACGCCCTCGCCGAAGCGGTAGCGGGGGCGGAAGCGTCCCAGGTCGGCCTGGTGGCGGTAGCCGGCGGCGGCCTGCCGGGTGGCCTCGCGGCGCGCCTGCCAGGCGGCCACGGCGGCCTCGCCGTGGCGCTGCACCAGCAGCCGTTCGGTCACCGCGGGGGAGAGCACCACGCCGGTGGCGTTGTTGCCGCCGAAGCCCTTGGCGTTGATGAAGGCGGCGTCGGCCGCGAAGGACACGGGGTCCCGGGACAGCCGCAGCCGCTCGGCGTAGACGTCGTTGGCCACGGCATCCAGGGTGGCGATGCCCGGCAGCAGGCCGTGGGCGAAGCTGCCCAGGGCGCTGGCCAGCTGGTCGCCGGCGGCGCTGCCCTGGGAGTGGCCGAGATAGGCCTTGACGGCCACCACCGGCCAGGCCTCGATGCCGTGGGCCTGGGCCACCAGGTCGAAGACGTGGGACTCGGTGACGCGGTTCTTGGGCGTGCTGGTGCCGTGGGCGTGGAGGAAGGTGCGCTCGCGCAGCGCGCGCTCGCCGAGCAAGTCGCGGACCAGGGCGGCGGCCTTGCCCAGGGTGATGTAGTTGCCGATGCCGGGGGCGGAGATGGAGCGCTTCCAGCCGTCGGCGTTGACGAATACCTCGGGCACGCTGCCGAGGATCTCGGCGCCCTCCTCCAGGGCCAGGGCGTCGTCCATCAGCATGATGAACTGGCTGGACTCGGCCATGGTGAAACCGCAGTTGCGGGCGAAGGGGCGGCAGGCGCGCTGGTAGTCGGCGTCGCTGAGCAGCTCCAGGGCGTCCAGCGCCTTGAGGCTGTCGTCGTCGGCCAGCGCCCCCATGGCACGGAAGCCCTCGATGATCTCCGGGGTGACCGGGGCGTCGGCGGTGCCCACCATCACCACGCGGCGGCGGCCGGCGCGGATGTCGTCGACGCCCAGGCGCAGGTTGTAGAGGAAGCTGGCACAGGCGCCCAGGGCCGCGCCGGTCCCGCCCACGCTGCCCAGCACGTAGGCGTTGAGGAAGTCGGCGGGCATCTGGCCGTAGCCCAGCGGCATCTGCTTGGAAGTGGCGCGGTTGCCGGAGACGAAGCTCTTGAGCAGCCCGCCCCAGCCCTCGTCGTCGAGCTGGCCGATGGAGTTGCCGGCATAGACGGCGACCTCGTCGGGGTCCAGGCGGTCGCGCAGGTCGTCCCACTCCAGGCCGCTGTCGCCCAGGCAGTCGCTGGCGGCGAAGATCGCCATGGCCAGGCCGCGAGGATGGTGGACGCTGCGGTAGAGCCGGCTGGGCTCGAAGCCGCTGGGCAGCTGGCCGGCGGCGCGCACCTGGGCCGGGCGGCTCTCGGGGAGCATGACGTCCATCTCGCCGGCGGGCACCGTGACCTCCAGGAGGCGGCGATCGAGTTCGCGGACCTGCCAGGTGGGCGGCAGGTCGTCGGGGAGCTGGCGACGGCGGATGCGGAAGGTCAGGGGGGCATCCAGGGCGAGGCTGGCCCGGCGGTTGGCGGGCAGGCCCTCGTCGTTGAAGCGCGGATCCTCGATGCGCCGGATCAGGGTATGGTCGAGGACCTGCTGGCGGGTCTGTTCGACGATGGCGGCGGGGTCGAGCGTCCGGCCTTCGGCGTCCTGCCAGCTGCCGTCCTCCGCGCCGCCGGCCAGGCGCATCATGGCCGCCAGGCCTAGCAGGGTGCTGGCCTGGTCATCCTGGGGCAGGGCGTCGAGCACGGTGCGGCGGAAAGCCTGATGGCCCGAGGTTCTGCCGGCAGGGTTCACGCCGCCCATGCCGACGATCACCGGTAAGTGTGACAAGCCGGGTTCCTCGTTGTGCTGTTGATGTCTACGAGTCGGTCAGGCCATGGATCATAGCACCCGGCCCGCAGCCCCGTCATGCGGCCGCCCTGGCGTGGCGCGTCATTTCCGGATGTTGCCGATGCTGACAAGAAGTTACCGGGTGCGGTGGCAATCCCCGGGTCGGCCGGCTAGTTTGGAAGCGTGGCCGCATCCGGTGGCTCGGGTGGCCCGTTTCGACGAACCGTTCTCAGGAGGAGAGTCGCATGCGAGGCGTGATGGCAAGGAAACTGGGATTGACGCTGGCGGCCGGCCTGCTGGCGCTGGGCCTGGCGGCCTGCGAGGACGATCCCGGCCCGGCGGAGGAGGCCGGCCAGGAGGTCGACCAGGCCATGGAGGAAGCCGGCGATAATGTCGAGGAGATGGGCGACGAGATGGAGGAGGCCGCCGAGGGCGAGTGACGGCGGCGTCCCCCGATACAGGAGGCCGGGCACGCTGCCCGGCCTCCTGCGTTTCGGCATCGGCAACGGTGCTCAGCCGTTCTGCTCGATGCCCTGCACGTACCAGGGGGCGCCGTCGCGCACCTCGCGCACCAGGTGCCAGGTCTCATTGAATTCGCTGCTTTCGCCGTTCTCGTCGAGGACGCCGTGGAAGATCACGGTGGCCTCGGCCTGGCCACCGAGCTCCTGGATCATGCCCAGCTCGGCGAACAGGCGCACCACCTCGGTGCGGTTGTTCGCCGGCTGGCGGGCACGCTCCTCGCGCAGCAGGTTGTAGAGCGCCGGCGTCACGTACTCCTGGATGCCGGCCAGGTCGTTGTTGTCCCAGGCGCGCTGCAGGGTCATGAAGTGCTCCTTGGCGCCGCCCAGGAAGCGCTCGCGGTCGAACCACGCCGGCTCGGCGGCGAAGGCGCCGCCGCCGGCCGGGAAGGCCCGGAGGCTGCCGTCGGTCGTATCGGCCTCGCTGCGGGGCGCGCCCGCGGGCTGCCCCGGGCCGCCGGCCATGGCCGGGCGGCGGCGGGCGAACAGTCGCAACAGCAGGAAGGCGATGCCCGCCACCACCAGGATGTCCATCAGTCGCAGCTCGTCGAAGGCGCCCCCGAAGAACAGCGCCGCCAGCAGCCCCCCGGCGAGCATGCCGCCCAGCATGCCCGGCATGCGCGAGCCGATGCCGCCCTGGGCGGTGCGGTTGCCGGTGGCCGAGTCCTGCTGGGTGGCGGCCGGCTGCTGTTGCACGGTGCGCGACTGGGTGCCGAAGGTCTTGCCGCCGCCCAGGCGGCGCGCCTCGGCGTCCTGGAGGGCCGGGCCCAGGGTCAGCAGGCCGGCCACCAGCATGATCAGGAAATGGCGCATGTGAGGATGGTCTCCGTGAGGCGCGGGGAAGGGTCGTGACGGCCCATTCTAGCGGCTATGCTGGGACTCCACGACAACAACCGACGGAGAACGCCGATGCGCCTGATTCCCGAGGAGGGCCTGCTGCTGGTGGTCGACCTCCAGGCCGGCCTGCTGCCGGTGATCGAGCATGGCGACCAGGCGGTGGAGGAGGCCGCCTGGCTGGGCGGCCTGGCCGGGCTGCTGGAGGTGCCGGTGTGGCTCACCGAACAGTATCCCGAGGGGCTGGGCGGCTGCGTGCCACGGCTGCGGGAGGCGCTGCCGGGGCATCGCCTGTGGCACAAGGTGCACTTCGACGCCCATGCCGAGCCGGCCTTCGCCGAGGCCCTGGCGGCGAGCGGGCGGCGCCAGGTGGTGCTGTGCGGCAGCGAGGCGCATATCTGCGTGCTGCAGACCGGCCTGGGCCTGCTTCAGGCGGGTTACGAGGTCTACTGGTTCACCGAGGCCTGCGCCAGCCGTCGGGCGGCGGAGGCGCGCCTGGCCCGCGAGCGCCTGGTCCAGGCCGGGGCGGTGCCGGTCAGCGCCGACATGGTGGCCTACGAGTGGCTGCAGCGCTGCGACGATGCGCGCTTCAAGGAGGCCCACCGGCGCTTCCTCAAGGCCCGGGCGGCGCGCCCCTTGATATTTCCGTAGCCTGCCCCTTGGGGTCAGGCCCTTCAATCTGCTTAGGGGCCTGACCCTGAAGGGGGCTTAGGCGGCGCCTTCCGGGCGGGTGAAGACCAGGGTATCGCCCTCGCTCATGGCGGCGTTGTAGGTGTAGCCGGCGACAGCGAAGTCCTTGAGCCCCTCCGGATCGTCGAGGCGCTGGTGGATCATCCAGGCGGCCATCAGGCCGCGGGCCTTCTTGGCGTAGAAGCTGATGACCTTGAGCTTGCCGTTCTTCTCGTCCTTGAACACCGGGGTGATCACCCGCGCCTGGAGACGGCCGGTGTCGATCGCCTTGAAGTACTCGTTGGAGGCGAGGTTGACCAGCACCGGGCTGCCGCTTTCCGCCACGGCGCGGTCGAGTTCCGCGGTCAGCGTCTCCTTCCAGAAGGCGTAGAGGTCGCGGCCGGCCGGGTTCTCCAGCCGGGTGCCCATCTCCAGGCGGTAGGGCTGGATCAGGTCCAGGGGGCGCAGCAGGCCGTAGAGGCCGGAGAGGATGCGCAGGTGTTGCTGGGCGAAGGCGTTGTCGTCGTCGCTGAAGGTGTCTGCCTCGAGCCCCACGTAGACGTCGCCCCGGAAGGCCTGGGCGGCGGGCTTGGCGTTGTCGGGGGTGAAGGGGGTGTGCCACTCGGCGTAGCGGGCGGCGTTGAGGGCGGCCAGCTTGTCGCTGAGGCCCATCAGCTCGGAGAGGCGCCGGGGCGAGTAGTCGCGCAGGATCTCGATCAGTTGCCGGCTACGTTCGAGGTGGTCCGGCCGGGTGTACTGGGCGGTGGTGGCCGGGGTCTCGAAATCGAGTTTCTTGGCGGGCGAGATCACGCTCAGCATGGGGGCGCTCCTGTGCCTGTGGGGTTGGCCGGAGTATACCAAGCGTGACCCGCCGGGTGGGCTATCGACGCGATAGCCGGCGCGCCCCTCAGGGCGCCGGGTTGGGGTGGCGCCGATGCACCTCCTCGATGGCCTCGAGCAGGTCCCGGTCGAGCTTCAGGGACTCGCTGGCCAGGTCGCTCTCCAGCTGCTCCATGGTGGTAGCGCCGATGATGTTGCTGGTCAGGAAACTGCGCGAGTTGACGAAGGCCAGCGCCATCTGGGCGGGGTCCAGGCCGGCGTCGTGGGCCAGCGCGACGTACTCCCGGGTGGCCGCCTCGGCCTGGGGGTTGGTGTAGCGCTTGAAGCGCTCGAACAGCGTCAGGCGGGCACCCTCCGGCCAGGCGCCGTCCAGGTACTTGCCGGAGAGCACGCCGAAGGCCAGCGGCGAGTAGGCGAGCAGCCCCACGCTCTCGCGGTGGGCGATCTCGGCGAGCCCTACCTCGAAGGTACGGTTGAGCAGGTTGTAGGGGTTCTGCACCGAGGCGATCCGCGGCAGCCCGAGGCGCTCGGCCAGCTGCAGGGCCCGCATCACGCCCCAGGGGGTCTCGTTGGACAGCCCGATGGCGCGCACCTTGCCGGCATCCACCAACTCCTTGAGGGCGGCCAGGGTCTCCTCCAGGGCGGTGGCGTCCTCCTCCTCGTCGTGCTCATAGCCGAGGCGGCCGAAGAAGTTGGTCGTGCGGTCCGGCCAGTGCAGCTGGTAGAGGTCCACGTAGTCGGTCTGCAGGCGCGCGAGGCTGGCGTCGATGGCCTGGTGGAGATGTTCGCGGGTCAGGCGCGGCCCGCCACGGACGTGGTCCAGCCCCGGCCCGGCGGCCTTGGTGGCGACGATGACGTCGTCGCGGCTCCCGCGTCGCTTCAGCCAGCTGCCGAGGTAGGCCTCGGTGCGGCCCTGGGTCTCCGCCTTCGGCGGGACCGGGTACATCTCGGCGGTGTCGATGAAGTTGATGCCGAAGGCCACGGCGCGGTCGAGTTGTTCGTGGGCCTCGGCCTCGCTGTTCTGCTCGCCGAAGGTCATGGTGCCCAGGCAGAGTCGGCTGACCTCGATGCCGGTGGTGCCCAGCGGTCGCGTCTGCATCCTGTCTCCCCTTGCCGGAATCCGCGGATATGGAAACGGCATGGTAGCCAGACGTCGGCGGGGCGGCAAATGCGGGGTTGAGTCGCCGCCGGGGCGGGCGTATGCTGGCCGCCCGTTGTGCCCCGCAGCAAGGATGGGGCCCCTGGTTCAAGCAGATCGCAGACGCCGCGCACAGGGTGGTGCTGGCGTGTCTCGTCCATTGCGTTACAGGATCCGGTAGTAGGCCATGTCACAGGCATCCTCTCTGTTCACCCGGCTCGAGTACCGCCTGGCAGAGCAGCTGTTCCATACCCGCTGGCTTCCCCGTTCGCCGCGCACTCAGCGCCTGACCATGCATCTCTTCCAGCGCTGCGCCGATGCCGGCCACCCGGCGGCACTGTCGCTCTACGGCCATATGCTCTTCCACCGCGGCATGAGTCCCCAGGACAAGGCGCGCGGCGCGCGCTACGTGCTGGAGGCGGCTCACGCCGGCAATGCCCGTGCCCAGTACCAGGCCGGGCAGATCCACGAGCACGGCTGCGCCCTCTACCCGCGTCGCGATGACCATGCCGTCACCTGGTATGCCCGTGCCGGCGAGGCCGGCCACCCCCTGGCCGCCGCCCGCCTGGCCCGCGCCTACCGCGAGGGGCAACTGGGCCTGCCGGTGGACGCCGAGCGCGCCCACCACTGGCAGTGGCTGGCCGACCGCGCCTCGGGCCTGGCCGGCCAGGCGCTGGACAGCGGCGAAGCCGAGACGCGACACTAGGTCGAGTGAGGTCGGCCCGGCCGACCGTTTCCGTTCATTCGCCCGAGGACACTCCCGCCCGTGACGCTACCGACACTGCTCGATATCGAGGCGTCCGGGTTCGGGCGCGGCAGCTACCCCATCGAGGTGGGCCTGGCCCGCCCGGATGGCAGCAGCTGTGCCTTCCTGATCCAGCCGTTGGCCGAGTGGACCCACTGGGATCCCAAGGCGGAACTGCTCCACGGCATTAGCCGAGCGCGCCTCGAGCGCGAGGGCTACCCGGTCCGCCAGGTGGCGCGCTGGCTCAACGACGAACTCGGCGAAATCGGCGTCTGCTACAGCGACAGCTGGGGCTACGACAACACCTGGCTGTCGCTGCTCTTCCATCACGCCGGCATGCTGCCGGCCTTCCGCCTCGAGGCGCTGCGCATGCTGCTCAGCGAGTGCCAGCTGGCGCTGTGGAAGCGCGCCAAGGAGAAGCTGGTGGTGGAGTTGGGCATCCATCGCCATCGCGCCGGGGAGGATGCCCGCCTGCTGCAGCTGACCTATCAGCGCACCCGCGAGCTGGCCGGCGACGCCTGAGGCGCCCGCCTCGCCTCATCCCTCGCCGCTCACCTCGAGCAGCACCTTGCCGATATTGGCGTCCGCCTGCACATGGGCGTGGGCCGCCTCGGCCTCGGCGATGGGCCAGGTGCGATCCACCAGCGGGCGCAGCTCGCCGCTGGTCAGCCGCGGCCAGACGTGTGCGTGGAGGGCGGCGAGGATCTCGCCCTTGGCCTCGGGCGGTCGGGCGCGGAGGGTCGAGCCGAGCAGCCGCTGGCGCTTCATCAGCAGGCGGCCCAGGTCGAGCTCCGCCCGGCGGCCGCCCATCAGGCCGATCAGCACCAGTCGGCCGTCGGCGTTGAGCACTCGCTGGTTGTCGGCCAGGTAGCGCCCGCCCACCGGGTCGAGGATCAGGTCGGCGCCGCCCCAGGCCTTCACCGCGTTCACGAAGCTGCCGTCGTGGCGGTTCCAGCCGGCGTCGGCGCCCAGCTCGCGGCAGGCGGCGAGCTTGGCCGCGCTGCCGGCGGTGGCGAAGCAGGGCTGGCCGAAGGCGCGGCACAGCTGGATGGCGGCGGTGCCCACCCCACTGGCGGCGGCGTGCAGCAGCACCCGCTCGCCCGGGCGCAGCTGACCCTCCATGAACAGGTTGAGCCAGGCGGTGGCGAACACCTCGGGCAGGGCCGCGGCCTCGCGCAGGGCGATGCCCTCGGGCAGCGGCAGCACCTGGCGTTCGTCCACCACCACCTGCTCGGCGTAGCCGCCGCCCGCCAGCAGGGCGCAGACCCGCTCGCCGGGGCGCAGCCGCGCCTCGGGGCCGGCCTCGAGGACCCGGCCACTCACCTCCAGGCCGAGGAGTTCGCTGGCCCCCGGGGGCGGTGGGTAGTGGCCGGCGCGCTGCATGAGGTCGGCACGGTTGACGCCGGCCCAGGCGACGCCCAGGCGAACTTCCCGGCCCTGCGGTGCCGGCGGCGTCGGTGTCTCCTGCCAGGTCAGTCGGTCGCCGTCGACGATGATGGCGTGCATGGCGGGCTCCTCCCCCTCGTTGGTGGTCAGTGGCGCTCGGCTAGCCGCGCCTCGAGGATATCCAGCAACGCCTCGGGCTCGGCGGCGTCGAGCAGCTCCGCGCGGGTGCGAGCGTTGAGGAAGCCGTGCTCCACGGTGGTGTCGAGGAAGGCCAGCAGTGGGGCGTAGAAGCCGCCGGTGTCGAGCACGCCGATCGGCTTGTCGTGCAGCCCCAGATAGTGCCAGGTCCAGGCCTCGAAGAACTCTTCCAGGGTGCCGATGCCCCCGGGCAGCACGATGAAGGCGTCGGCATGGGCGGCCATGCCGGCCTTGCGCTCGTGCATGTTGCGCACCCGAAGCAGTTCGCTGAGGCCCCGGTGGGCCTGCTCGCGCTCCACCAGGTGGTCGGGCATCACGCCGATCACCTCGCCGCCGGCGGCCATGGCGGCGTCGGCCAGGGCGCCCATCAGGCCGATGCGCGCCCCGCCGTAGACCAGGGTGTGGCCGCGCCGGGCCAGTTGGGTGCCGAGCCGGCGGGCGGCCTCCAGGAATTGCGGGTCACGGCCGTCCCGTGAGCCCAGGTAGACGCAGAATCTGGACATCTTCTCCTCCTTGGGTGATGGCCCATCCTAGCGTCGGTGTCGCGTGGTCGGAAGCCTGGGTCAGGGCAGGCAGTCGGCGACAGCGAATTCGGCGTCCAGCCACTGGCCGATGACGTTGTCGCCACACAGGTGATGGGCGTACTGGGTGTGCAGGCAGCGCACCTGGTCCCAGTTGGCGATGCCGCCGATGCCACGCTCGCGGAGCACCGCCTCGTAGCCCAGGCGCCTTACCTCGGCGGCCTGGTCCGCGCTCATGCGGCGCCAGCGCGTGGCGACATAGTCGCGGTGGCTGGCGTGGTAGGCGGCGAGGAAGTCGGGGGCCGCCTGCAGGCGGCTCTCCAGCGCCTTGATCACCCCGTCGGCCTCGAGGCGCGAGAGCGCCACCTTGAGCTGTTCGGAGCTCAGCCAGTAGAGGGTGGGGAAGGGCTTGCCGTCGACGATGGGCGCCATGCGCAGCACCAGGGGCGTGCCCTCGCCGTCGGTGGCCGCCACGGCCTCGATGCCCCGCGGGGCGCGGCCGAGCTGCTCGGCGATGATCGCCAGCTGGCAGGCGTCAGGAGTCTGATCGGTGCGGATCACCATCGTCGGGGCCCCGTACGAACTTGTTGGATCGCCCGACGGCCAGGAAGAAGGCGCGATTGAGCTGATCGGGGGTGGGCACGTAGCACCACTCCCGCTCGCAGTACTCGGCGGCCCGGGCCATCAGGACGTCATGGAGTCGATTGAACGGGGCATCATAATCGTAGGGATCGGCGCCGAACAAGCGGATATGCGGGTAGTCGGCGAAGCGCTCGACGAAGTAGCGGATCAGGTCCGCCTCCACCGCCCGGTGGCGGGTGACATCGTCGGGATCCAGCCAGAGGGTGTAGCGGATGGCCATGCCTGGCTCCTGTGGGTGGATGGGATGCCGGGTCGCTACCTTATCCCCTTGAGACCCCGGGGCGCGAGTTTCGGCTCACCACCGCGCCAGGGGCGCCAGGCGGCCGGCGGTGAGCGCGAGCAGTTCGGCCGGCGCCAGGCGGATCTCCAGTCCGCGGCGCCCACCGCTGACGTGGATCGCCGCCTGGGACTCGGCGCTGGCGTCGAGGAAGGTGGGCAGACGGCGCTTCTGGCCCAGGGGGCTGATGCCGCCGACCACATAGCCGGTGGCGCGCTGGGCCTCGGCGGCGTCGGCCATGGTGGCCCGGCGGGCGCCGGCGGCCCGGGCCAGGGCCTTGAGGTCCAGCTGGCCCGACACCGGGACGATGGCCACCGCCAGGCGGCCGTCGTCGAGTCGCGCCAGCAGGGTCTTGAAGACCTCGTCGGGCGACAGGCCCAGGGCCTGGGCCGCCTCCTCGCCGAAGGCCGGGGTGCGCGGATCGTGGTGGTACTCGGCCAGGGCGAAGTCGACGCCGGCCTCCTCGAGCAGCTTGACGGCGGGGGTCATGCCTCGGCCGGCTCCTCCTGGAGGTGGGCCTCCAGCGCCTCGCGAAGCTCGCCCTCGATGGGCACGGCGCGCTTCGCCTGGTGGTCGAAGTGGACCAGCACCGTATGGCCCAGGTTGGTCAGCCGGCCGTTCTGGCGGGCCTCCTGGCTCACCGTGAAGGAGCTGTTGCCGAGTCGCGAGAGGTAGGTGCGGATCTCGATCTCGCTGCCGTAGTGCAACTCGGCGCGGTAGTCGATCTCCATGCGGGCCATGATCAGCCGCCACTTGGCCGGGTCCAGGTCCGGGGTGAAGAGCCGGAAGAGATCGTTGCGGGACAGCTCGAACCAGGCCGGCAGCCGGGTGTTGTTGACGTGCCCCAGGGCGTCGGTGTCGTAGAAGGCGGGCTCGATGGTGCGGATGAACATGGCAGGGTCCTGATTGTGATCGCTCTAGGGCCACAGCTTTGCCCCGAGCAAGCGCTCGGTCAATCCTTCTAAGGTGGGGTGGCCTGCCCTCGCCGCCCCTCGCCTCTCCGGCGTTGCCACGCCTGGAGGCGCGTCCAGGCCAGCAGCCACAGGGTGGCCACGGCGAAGCCGGCCAGGGTGCCCAGCGCCAGGCCCAGGGCGGGGTAGGCGAGCGATACGCAGAGCGCGTAGCAGAGCAGCGAGCCCAGCCCCGCCGGGTAATGCTTGATCACCGTGGCCACCGGGCCGGGGCCGTGGGTCAGGTGGAGGATCACCAGGAAGGGGTACATGGTCACCGGGAAGGCGGCCATGACCCCGGCCCAGGCGGCCGGCAGCACATGGGCCAGGCCGGTGATCACGAAGATGATGGCGGCGGCGAGCAGTGCCCGCACCCCCAGGGCGGTCCAGGAGAAGCCGCCGGACGGCCTGGCCAGGCTCTCGGGCACCCGGCGATAGAGGCGCAGGAAGAGCGCGATGGCCACCAGGGTGGTCAGGGTGCCGGTGAGCCGCGTGAACTCCACCCGGGTGAGCAGCAGGCTGACCGCCAGGAAGGCCGCCAGGCCGCCCAGGGTGCCGGCCAGTACCCCGGGCAGGCCGGGGCGGCGGCCGGCCAGCAGGTAGCCGCCGCCCAGCGCCAGGGTGGCGGTGAAGCCGGCCAGGGTGTGTACGGCGCTCTCGGCGGCGAAGGCCGGGGAGAGCTCCAGGCCGATGAAGAACAGCGCGATGGCCGTGCCCAGGGGGTAGCCGGCCAGCAGGCCGGCGACGCGCGGGCTGACGCGCACGGCGACGGCGCCCAGGCCCAGCACCATGCCGATGGACACCAGCAGCTTGGCCAGCTGCCAGGCGAGGGGAACCTCCATCTCGTTTTCCTTATCCTTAGTGGGTACAGGCTCCTACACCAGGCGCAGTCCCTGGCGGTCGGTCCAGGCGGCCTTGAGGGCGGCGTCCAGGGGCTCCCTGAGGTGCTCGGGCAGGGCGGCATGGGCCGCGGCGAAGTCGTCGAAGTCGCGGTTGCGCAGCCAGCAGTAGGCCCAGGCGCAGGCCTCGTCGTCGCCGTCCGGCACCGGCCGGGCCGGCATCTGCACCAGCAGGAAGGTGGCGGTACGCGCCGCCCACAGCGGGACCTCGTCACCGGCGCCGGGGGCGCTCCAGGCGGCCAGGGTGGCGCCGTCCGGGGTGGCCTCCGGTTCACCGAGCTTCGCCACCCGGGCCGTCTCGGCGAGTATCAGGGCCAGGCGGTCGGGGGCATCCTGGCCCAGTGCCAGCCACTGGCCCAGCAGCGCAGGCAGGCCGCGGCGCACCTTGGCATAGAAGTCGTCCTGGGGCATGGTCTTGGTCATCGGCTGTTCCTGGCCATGAGAAGGAGAGTGTGGATGGAGTTCGATTTTGCCACGCCCGTCGAGCGGCGGCATCCGCAGGGCGGCGATGCGTCTCACTGGCCCTCACAGAAGTGGCATCGCTACGGCGGCGAGGTGCTGCCGCTGTGGGTGGCCGACATGGACTTCGTCTCGCCGCCGGCGGTGCTCGAGGCGCTGCGTGCCCGGGTCGACCACGGGGTGTTCGGCTACGGCCTGGTGCCCGACTCGCTGCGTGAGACGCTGTGTGCCTGGAGCGCCGAGCACTATGGCTGGGCCATCGAGCCCGACTGGCAGCTGTGGCTGCCGGGCGTGGTGCCGGCCCTGCATCTGGCCAGCCTGGCGCTGACCGAGCCGGGCGATGGCGTGCTGACGCTGACGCCGATCTATCCGCCCTTCCTGCGGGTCGCCGAACGCACCGGCCGGGAACCCCAGCAGGCGCCGATGCGGTCCCCCGCCCGCCCCGGCGAGCCGTGGCGGCTCGATCTCGAGGCCCTGGCGGCGGCGATCACCCCGCGCACCCGGCTGCTGCTGTGGTGCCAGCCGCACAATCCCACCGGCCGGGTCTGGAGCCGCGAGGAGCTGGCCGGCCTGGCCGAGCTGGTCGAGCGCCACGACCTGCTGGTGGTCTCCGACGAGCTGCACTGCGACCTGCTGCTCGACGAGGGGGCGCGGCATCGACCGCTGGCGGCCACCTTCCCGGCACTGGCCTCGCGCATCCTGACCCTCTGGGCGCCGTCCAAGACCTTCAACCTGGCGGGGCTGACCACCGCCTGTGCGGTGATCCCCGACCCGGGGCTGCGCCGCCGCTTCGCCCGGGGCATCAAGGGGCTGACACCCGACGGCAACGTCCTGGGGCTGGTGGCGGCAGAGGCCGCCTACGCCCAGGGTGACCCCTGGCGCCGGGCGCTGCTGGCGGTGCTGCGCGGCCATCGCCACTCCCTGACCGAGCGCGTGGCCCGCTGGCCCGGGGTGGCCATGAGCCCGCCCGAGTCCACCTACCTGGCCTGGCTCGACCTGCGCGAGGCGCCGGCCCTGCAAGGCGGGGCCTCGCCCTGCAGGGCGCTGCTCGAGCGCGCCGGGGTGGCGCTCTCCGACGGCGCCGACTTCGGCTGGCCGGGTTTCGCGCGACTCAACTTCGGCACCACGGCGACGCAGCTGGAGGCGGCGTTGGCACGCCTCGACGGGGTGCTGGCGGCATGACGCCGGCGGCCGCCCAAGGGCAGCCGCCGTGCGGGCTCAGTAGAGCAGGGCAAACAGCTTGCGGCGATAGGTGACGGTCAGCGGGTGGTCGGCGCCCAGGGCATCGAAGACCCGCAGCAGGGTCCGGCGGGCGGCGTCGTCGCCGTAGGCGCGGTCGCTCTTCATCAGCGCCAGCAGGCCCTCCAGCCCCGCCTCGTAGTCGCCGTCGGCGACCCGGCGCAGGGCGCGCCGGTAGCGGGCCTCGCTGTCGTCGCGGTCGCCCAGGGCGGCGAGCTCCTCGGCCGAGGGGGCCTCCTCGCCGAACTCGATGCTGGCGCGCACCCCGCGGGCCGCGGGGCCGTCGCGCTCCTCCGGCGGCAGGTCGTCGAGCAGGGCGCGGGCCTCCTCGGCATTGCCCTCGGCCACCAGGGCTCGGGCCAGCTCGATCTGGTAGGGGTAGTGCTGGGGATACTGCTGCGCCAGCTCCGCGTAGAGGGCCCGGGCGGTGGCGGCGTCGCCGGCGGCCAGCGCCTCGGCGGCCTGCTCCTCGGGGCTGGCCGGGGCGTCCTCGGGGGCCGGGAAGTAGCGGGCCAGCCATTCGCGGACCTGCTTCTCGGGCAGTGCGCCCTGGAAGTGGTCGACCAGGCCGCCCTGGCTGATCAGCTTGACGTCGGGTACCGAGCGCACGCCGAGCTGGGCGGCGATCTCCTGGTTGGCGTCGATGTCGAGCTTGGCGAGCACGAAGGTGCCGCGGTACTCGCGGGCCAGCTTCTCGAGTACCGGCATCAGGTTCTTGCAGGGCTCGCACCAGGTGGCCCAGGACTGCAGCAGCACCGGCACCTGCATGGAGAGCTCCAGCACCTGCTGGATATTGCTGGAGTCGACGTCGATGATCACCTCCGGCGCCTGGCCGGCATCCGGTGTGGCGCTGGCCTCGGCATCGGAGGGAAGATCGGCGGTGAGGGGCTCTCCGGTGCGCGGGTCGACGATGGACATGGTTGGGGTTCCCGGGATCGAGTGGATTTCCACCTGAGATGCGGGTGACGGGCGAAGGATTCAAGGGGAGGAGGCGTGATGCGCAGTCTCTGGCGGCCGCTGGCCGCGATGCTGGTGGCCCTGGCCCTGCTGCTGGCCGGCCCGTTGTGGATGCTGGCTAGTGGGGGCGTCGAGGTCGGACGCCACTGGGGGGCGGCCAGTCGCGAGCCGGCCGGCCTGGCGCCGAGCCCCGTCGAGGCGCCCGGGGCGGTGGTGCAGCTCTACGCCGCTCGGGCCTGGGGTTGGCGGGGCGCCTTCGGCGTGCACACCTGGGTGGCCAGCCGGGAGGCCGGTGCCGCGGCGTGGCGCATGCACCAGGTGACGAGCTGGCGCCGCCCGGCGCTGGCCAGCACCACCACCGAGACCCCGGATCGCGCCTGGTACGGCAATCCGCCGCGCCTGCTGGCCGACTACCGCGGCGAAGGGGCCGCGCGGCTGATCCCCGCCATCGAGGCGGCGGTGGCCGCCTACCCGGCCCCCGACGCCTACCGCGCCTGGCCCGGCCCCAACAGCAATACCTTCACCGCCTGGTTGATCCGTGAGGTGGAGGGGCTCGAGGCGGTGCTGCCGGTGACCGCGGTGGGCAAGGACTACCTGCTCGACGGCCCCCTGGCGGCGGCGCCGGGCGGGGCCGGCCTGACCGCCTCCCTGGGCGGGGTGCTGGGCCTGACCCTGGGCCGCGACGAGGGCCTCGAGCTCAACCTGCTGGGGCTGGCGCTGGGCCTCGACCTGCGCCGCCCGGCGCTCAAGCTTCCCGGCATCGGCCGGCTCGGTGTGGCACCCCTGATCAAGGGAGAGGGGAAGGGTAGCGGGGGCCGCTGAACCTGAAAGAGGGGAAACCGACGACCGGGTCGTCGGGCACGAAAAAAGCCGACTCCTAAGGAATCGGCTTCTTTCCGATATTTGGTAGCGGGGGCCGGATTCGAACCGACGACCTTCGGGTTATGAGCCCGACGAGCTACCAGGCTGCTCCACCCCGCATCAACGTAGGCATATTCTACCGGGAACCTGGCAGGAGTCAAGGGGCGGGTTAAAACGCTCGTCCCTCCCGCCGGGCGTGGTTCATACTGACCTCGGTTGTCATGAAAATGGCAACCGTATCGCGAACAATGCCGGTACCGCCCGCGTTGGTTTCGGGTCGGGCCGCAGCGTCATCATGATCAGGGAGGTAACAATGGCCAAGAACGCAACCGTTGCTTGGGTAACCGGGGGAACCGGGGGAATCGGCAGCGCCATCTGTCGCAGCCTGGCCGCCGAGGGCTACATGGTCGTGGCCGGCTACAACAATCCGGAGAAGGCCAAGACCTGGCTGGAGACCCAGAAGGCGGAGGGTTTCGACAACATCGACATCGCCGGCATCGATCTCGTCGACTTCGACGCCTGTCAGAAGGGGGTCAAGGAGGTCGAGGAGAAGCACGGCCCCATCGGCGTGCTGGTCAACTGCGCCGGCATCACCCGCGACGGCACCATGAAGAAGATGACCCCCGAGCAGTGGCGCGAGGTCATCGACACCAACCTCAACAGCGTCTTCAACACCTGCCGCAGCGTGATCGAAGGCATGCTCGAACGGCAGTACGGGCGCATCATCAACATCTCCTCGATCAACGGGCGCAAGGGCCAGTTCGGCCAGGTGAACTATGCCGCCGCCAAGGCGGGGATGCATGGCCTGACCATGTCCCTGGCCCAGGAGACGGCGACCAAGGGCATCACGGTGAACACCGTGTCCCCCGGCTACATCGCCACCGACATGATCATGAATATCCCCGAGAAGGTCCGCGAATCGATCCGCGAGACCATCCCGGTCAAGCGCTACGGCAAGCCCGAGGAGATCGGTCGCCTGGTGGCCTACCTGGCCGACGAGGAGTCCGGCTTCATCACCGGTGCCAACATCGACATCAACGGTGGCCAGTTCATGGGCTGATCGCCAGGTTGGCCTCGCCTGTCCCGGAGGATCCCGGAACGGCGAGGCCGAGCACGCCGGAAAGCGCGAGGACCAGGTGCCTCGCGCTTTCGCGTATCAGGGGGGAGGCAGGTGGACGAGCCGCTCCAGCAGCCGGTCCAGCTCGCCCACCTCGCGCTCCCAGAGCACGGGAGAGACCGGCCCCACGGCCAGCAGCTCGCGCAGCACGCCGTGCACCTCCTCGGCGCGGGAGGGTTCCCGACCCAGGTTCTCGTTGAGGCGCTCGACCTGGATCGCCAGGCGTAGCGGGTCGTCGCGATGGCTGACGCTGCCCACCGCCAGCAGCGAGAGGTGCACGCGCACCCTGGCCAGGCGTTCCGCCACCTCGGCCTGATCGGCGGGATCCTGGCGTGCGGCGTTGCGCCGCGCGTGGGCGCCGCGCATGTCCTCCGCCAGGTCCAGTTCGGGGGGAACCTCGACCTCGCGGGCGTCTCCGCCGTCCAACTGCTCGGCATCCGCCGCCAGGTGGGCGTCGAGCAGGGGGCGTACCGCCCGCCAGCGCTCGATTTCCTCGGCCACCGCCAGGCGCTCGAGGCGCTCGCGGCGGGCCCGCACGATGCCCGACCAGCGGCGCCGCATGCCCTCGCTGCGACGCCCGCTGGGCAGCGGCTCCAGGGCGGCGGCCTCGTCGATGGCGCGGGCCAGTTCCGCCTCGTCGTGGGGGCCGGAGGGTTGCCAGGCATCCAGGCGGTCGATCAGCGCCTGCATGGTGTCCAGGCGCTGCCGGGCCCGCTGGGCACGGTCGTCGCGCTCCGCCTCGCGGGTGGAGAAGATGGTGTCGCAGAGGCCGCGGAATTCCCGCCACAGCGCCTGCTCCTCGCCCTTGGGCGCGCGCCCAAGGGCTCGCCAGCGCCGCTGCAATGCCTTGGCCTGTTCGGCTCGGCGGGTGGCAGGCATCTCCTGCTCGGTGAGGGTGCGCGCCTCCTCGATCAGCTCGCGCTTGGCGTCGGCGATCTCCCGAGCGCGCTGGTCGATCAGCGCCTGGAGGCGATGACGGATGCGCCCGAAGCGGCGCCCGATGGCCTCGGCCTGGTCGCGGGGGACCGGGGAGGCGCGCCGCCACTGGTCCCGGGCGCGGTCGCGGATCTCGCGCAGGGCATCCGGGTCGGCCTCCTCGGCGGGGCGCTCGAGCAGCGTCTCGAGCTGTTCGCAGAGGGTCTCGCGGGTGGCCAGATTGCGTTCGCGCTCGGCATCGAGCCGGGCCCGCCAGGGGCCCAGTCGCTCATGGATGCGGTCGGAGGCGGCGCGGAACTGGGCCGACTGCTCGCGATTGGCGGCGGCGTCGCCCAGCGCCTTCCACTCCTTGACCAGCTGGCGGTGGCGGCGATCCAGGGCGGCGTCCACGGCGGTCTCGTCGTCGGCCAGCGACTCGATGGCCTGGACCAGCTGTTCGCGCTTGGGCCCGGCGACGAAACCGCGCCAGTCACGCAGCTCGGCCAGCCGGGCCCCCAGCCGCTTGAGGCGCGCCGCATGGGGCCGGCGCTGTGCCTCGTCGAGGCCCTCGGCGGCCTGGCGCAGGCGCTGGTGGAGGCGGCTGGCCGGCTTGAAGGCGCCCCGTTCGAGCAGGCGCTCCAGCTCGTCGAGGTCGGCGGCGAAGCGCGCCAGGCGCTCGGCGCCGCTGGTCTTCGCCTGGCCGGGCTCGGTCGCCAGGTGCTGCCGGGCCCGTCGCAGGAGCGGGGTGGGGGCGAGTTCCTCGGGCCAGGCAGTGGCCTCCACCAGGGCCTGGAGGCGTTCGTCATCGCCGTCGGCGAGTGCGCGCTCGATCTCGCCGGCGCGCTGCTGCAGGCGCACCCAGGCGCCGGTGACCCGCTCGAAGCGGCGCAGGGCGTCATCGTAGCGGACGTCCAGGGCCTCGTCGGCCAGGTGCTGGTCGGAGAGCAGCTGCCAGCGATTGGCCAGCAGGCGCTTCTGGGCACGCAGGCTGTCGAGGTCCTGGGCGGTGATGACCTCGCTGCGGGTGAGCGCCTCGAGCCCCTCCTCCAGGGCCTCCACCAGCCCCTCGCGGGCCTGTTCGGCATCCTCGCGGTGGCGGTGGGCGGCCTCCTGGGCACGCTGCTGGGCCTCGTGATCCTCGATCACCTTGCGGCAGCGCAGGCAGGCGTCCTGGTAGCGGCGTTCCAGGCCGGCCTCGGGGGGATCCTCCAGGGCACTCCACTCGCGCATCAGGTGGCGGAAGCGTCCGGCATACAACGGTTCCCAGGGCGACCGGGCGTGGCGCTCCAGCTCCTCGACCAGCGCCTCGCGCTTCTCGCGGGCGGCGGCCAGCCCGGCGGCGTCGGCCCGCCGGCGGTTGAGGCGCTCGCGGGCCTGGCGTACCACCTGGCGGTCACGCTTCGCCTCGCGGACCAGGCGGTTGAGGCCTTCCTCGCTGGTCACCCGGGCCGCGGCGGCCTGGCGCACTGCGGCGATGCCGTTGTCGCAGGCCTGTCGGATCAGCGCCGCCTCGTCGTCGAGGCGCTCGACCGCCGCCAGGCGCAGCTGCTGGTTGTCACCCTGCAGGGCGATCTCGGCGAGCAGGTCGGCCTTCTCGAGACGCTCCACCAGGGCGACCCGGGCGCCCAGCTCCAGTCGCCCCTCGCGGCCACTGAGCAGTGCCACCAGCCGGCGTGTCAGCTCGGGCGAGGGTGCCTCGTCGGCCAGTGCCAGCAGGCGTTCGGGATCCTCGAGGCGGGCCAGGGCCGCCGCGCGCACGGTGACATCGGCGTCCGCGGCCAGCCGTTCGAGGGCCTGGCGGTGTTCGTCGCGGGCGGGGTCGAGGCGTTCGATGGCCTGGCGGCGCGTCTTGGGGTCGGGGTGCTGCCAGCGGGGGGCGAAGAGGCGACGGAAGAGTCCTGACATGGGCGATCCTGGCGGGGGGCGCGGTGCGGACCGGGACGCGCCGGCCCGGATATTGTTGGTCGATGGTCGAACTGGCGTCCTTGCGGGTATCTAAGCACGCGCCGCCGCTGGGGAAAAGTCCGTTCCGGCGCTCGGGTGTGGCCTGACGGAGACACTGACACCGGGGCACCGCCGTGCGTATGATTGAGTTGCAGGGGAGACGGGACTCGCTTAGTTTTGACCCATACCCCGATAACCCCGACGTGGAGTTCGGCAATGAGTCTCAACCTGGACAGGGATCGCATGGCCTTCACCTTCAAGGGGGGCATGCTGCCGATGACGGTCATGGAGCTGACCTGCGCCGATCCCGAGCAGATTCGCGACCAGCTCGCCGGCAAGCTCAGCCAGTCCCCGGCCTTCTTTCAGCACACCCCGGTGGTGCTCAGCGTCGAGAGGCTCGACGAGCCTCACCTGGCGCTGGAGCGCATCTGCGCGGTGTGTCGCGCCCACAAGCTGCTGCCGGTGGCGGTGCGTGGCGGTACCGACCCGGTCAAGCAGTCGGCCTGGGCGCTGGGGCTGGGCTGGTTTCCCCCCCAGGAGGCCAGCCGCCCGCGCCAGTTGGAGAGCGTGCCGTCCCAGGAGGGCGATGCGCCGGCCGAGGGCGATCTCGAGTCGCCGCCCGGGGTGGCCAGCGGCGGGCGCATCTACCGCGGCACGGTGCGTTCCGGCCAGCAGGTCACGGCGCCCGACGGCGACCTGGTGGTGGTGGGCGCCGTCAATGCCGGCGCCGAGGTGCTGGCGGCGGGCAGCGTGCACGTCTACGGCGCCCTGCGCGGTCGCGCCCTGGCCGGCATCCACGGCGATCCCCAGGCCGGCATCTTCTGCCGCGAGCTGCACGCCGAACTGCTCTCGGTGGCCGGCAACTACAAGCGCCTCGAGGACATCGACCCGCGCCTGCTGAGTACCTCGGTCCAGGTGCGCCTCGACGGCGACCAGCTCGGCATCACCTCGCTCGGCTGAGGGGCGGGCAGGCCCCGGGTCATACGGAATCCACTTCAACGACAGACAGGAAGCGACTCTTGGCCAAGATCATCGTTGTGACCTCCGGCAAGGGAGGCGTCGGCAAGACAACCAGCGCGGCAGCCATCGCCACCGGCCTGGCGCTGCGTGGCAACAAGACCGTGGTCATCGATTTCGACGTGGGGCTGCGCAACCTGGATCTGATCATGGGCTGCGAACGCCGCGTGGTCTACGACCTGGTCAACGTCATCCAGGGCGAGGCGGGACTGAGCCAGGCGCTGATCCGCGACAAGCGGGTCGACAACCTGCACATCCTCCCGGCCTCCCAGACCCGCGACAAGGACGCCTTGACCCAGGAAGGGGTCGAGAAGGTGCTCGAGACCCTGGGCAAGGATTTCGACTATATCCTCTGCGACTCCCCGGCGGGCATCGAGCGCGGCGCCCAGTTGGCCATGTACTACGCCGACGAGGCGATCGTGATCACCAACCCCGAGGTCTCCTCGGTGCGCGACTCCGACCGCATCCTGGGCCTGCTCGCCTCCAAGACCCGGCGCGCCGAGCGGGGCGCGGACCCGGTCAAGGAGCACCTGCTGATCACCCGCTACAACCCGGGGCGGGTCGACATGGGGGACATGCTCAACCTGGAGGATATCCGCGAGATCCTGGCCATCGACCTGATCGGCCTGATCCCGGAGTCCGAGGCGGTGCTGCGTGCCTCCAACCAGGGGGTGCCGGTGACCCACGACGCCGGGAGCGACGCCGGCCAGGCCTATGCCGATACCGTGTCCCGCCTGCTCGGCGAGGATGTCCCGTTGCGCTTCCACGAATACCAGAAGAAGAGCCTGCTGAGCCGCATGTTCGGAGGAGGTCGCCGGTGAAACTGCTCGAATTCCTGAAGCGAGAGCGCAAGAAGTCCGCGTCGGTCGCCAAGGAGCGGCTGCAGATCATCGTCGCCCACCAGCGCAGCCAGCGCGGGCAACCCGACTACATGCCGATGCTGGAGAAGGAGCTGCTGGAGGTGATCCGGCGCTACGTCCAGGTGGACGACGATGCCATCAACATCAGCCTCGACAGCGAGGACAACTGCTCGGTGCTGGAGCTCAACGTGACCCTGCCCCGGGCCTGAGGCCCGGGGCAGGCTGAGCCCGCGACGGGGCTGTGCTAGGCTTGAGGCCTTCATCCTGCACCACCCGTCAGAGAGAGCTCGCCCATGGCGCCGTCCGACGCCCCGCTGACCTTCCTGTGGCATGACTACGAGACCTTCGGTGCCGACCCGCGTCGCGATCGCCCCGCCCAGTTCGCGGCGATCCGCACCGATGCCGACTTCAACGAGATCGGCGAGCCGGTGGAGTGGTTCTGCAAGCCGGCCGACGACTTCCTGCCCCATCCCCAGGCCTGCCTGATCACCGGCATCACCCCCCAGCAGGCACGCCGTCGCGGCCTGCCCGAGGCGGAGTTCGCCGGGCGCATCGCGGCCTTGATGGGCGAGCCGGGTACCTGCTCGGTGGGCTACAACAGCCTGCGCTTCGACGACGAGGTGACCCGCCACCTCTTCTACCGCAACCTGCTCGACCCCTACGCCCGCGAGTGGCAGAACGGCAACTCCCGCTGGGACCTCATCGACGTGGTACGGGCCTTCCATGCCCTGCGCCCGGAGGGCCTCGAGTGGCCGCGGCGCGACGACGGCGCCCCCAGCTTCCGGCTCGAGGATCTCACCGCGGCCAACGGCATCGAGCACGCCGGGGCCCACGACGCCCTGGCCGACGTGCGGGCGACCATCGCCCTGGCCCGGCGGCTGCGCGAGGCCAACGCCAACCTCTTCGACTACCTGCTCAAGCTGCGTGGCAAGCGCGCGGTGGCCAGGCTGCTGGACGTGCCGGGCCGCAAGCCGGTGCTGCACGTCTCGCGGCGCTACCCGGCCAGCCGCGCCTGCAGCGCCCTGGTGGTTCCCCTGGCCGAGCACCCCACCAACCCCAACGGGGTGATCGTCTATGACCTCTCGGTGGACCCGGCCCCGCTCCTCGACCTGACCCCCGAGCAGATCCGCCAACGGGTCTTCGTCAGCAACGACGACCTGGCCGAGGGCACCGAGCGCATCCCCCTCAAGGTGATCCACATCAACAAGTGCCCGGTGCTCTTCCCGGCCAGTGCACTGAAGGACGTCGCCGGCCCCCGGGAGGGGGAGTACGGCACCATCGTCGAGCGGCTGGGGCTCGACATGGCCGCCTGCCGCGCTCACTGGAAGCGGCTCGCCGAGCACCCCGAGGTGGCCGCGCGGGTCGCCGAGGTGTTCGCTGAGCCCCCTCCGGAGGGGCCCGGCGATCCGGACCTGATGCTCTACTCGGGGGGCTTCTTCTCGCCGGCGGATCGCCAGCAGATGCAGCGGGTGCGCGACACCGACCCCTGGGACCTGGTGGGGGCGCGTTTCGCCTTCCAGGACCCGCGCCTCGAGGAGATGCTCTACCGCTATCGGGCGCGCAGTTATCCCGACACCCTGGAGGGCGAGGAGCTCGCCCGCTGGGAGGCCTATCGCTGGGCGCGGATGAACGACCCGGCGGTGGCCAGCCTGACCCTCAAGGGCTTCGCCAGGGAGATCGAGCGGCTCAACCAGGTGGCCCTCGAGGATCGCGAGCGGCAGATCCTCGAGGAACTGGTGATGCACGTGGAGGCGATCATGCCGCCCCAGGCGTTTGACGCGGACTGACCTCTCCCGTTTCGGGCCTGGTCCGGTCTACGCCTTTTGCCAGGGCCGCTATGGGTGGCCCTGTTCCGGCTTGAAGCTTGCAGCTTATCGCTCCCGGCGCAGCCGGGGATCACTCTTCACCCTCGGGCAGCGGCTCGAGGTGGCGGGTCAGCGCCAGGATGTCATCGGCTTCGTCGCCCGGATCGAAGGCGACGCGCACGGCGGGGCCGTCGCGCAGCGCCGTCCAGGCCGCCAGCAGGTCGTCCCGGGTGACCTCCAGGACCCGGGCGGCCAGGCGCTCGCGGCGATCGAAGGCGGTGTCGCCGTAGGCCAGGGCCCGCCATAGCCGGTCGGCACGCTCGCCGAGACTGGTGTCGCGACGCGTCAGGGTGTCATGGACCGCCTGCCGGTAGGCAACCAGGTCCTCGTCGTCCAGTGCCTCGAGGCGCGCGCCGAAGTCCTCCAGGAAGGCGTCGATGCGGGCGTCGATGGTCTCGCTCTCGGTCTCCGGCGACTGCACCAGCAGCGCCAGGCCGGGGGCGTCGAGCATCGGCGAGTAGCCGGCGTTGACCACGTAGCCGAGCTGCTCCTCGGTGCGCAGGCGCTGGTAGAAGGGCGTCTCGATCAGTTGGCCGAGCACCGCAAGGCGGGCCTGGCTGGACAGCGAACGGTCGGGGCCCTGCAGGTAGCGCAGCAGCACCGACTCCTCGCGCCGGGTGGCCGGGGTCAGGGGCGGCAGTCCGTCCTCGGCCGCGAGCGGGACGAGGTCGGGAATCGCCGCGGCGTCGAGGGTCGGGGCGAGGGCCTCGGCGACCTCCCGGGCCGTGGCCTCGGCCGTGGAGGCATCGAGGTTGCCCACCGCCATGGCCTCCAGGCGCAGCTCGGCGAGGAAGGCGCCGCGGAAGTCGCGCAGGTCCTCGACCGCGAGCTCGCGGCTCGCCTCCAGCAGGGCCTCGGAAGGCCACTGCGGGCGCACCAGGGCCTCGGCCAGGGTGCGTCCGGCCTGGCGGTGCAGGGCGTCCTGGGGGGCGTTGCGCCACTCCCGCTGCAGCCGGTGGCGCACCCGCTCGAAGCTCTCCGCGCCGATCTCGGCATCCTGCAGCTGCTCGAGCACCCGCTCCATCACCGCCGGCTGGCGGTCGCGCCAGCCCGAGAAGGCCAGGGTGATGCCGCGGGCATGGGCGTAGGCCTCGGCGTGCTGGCCGGCCAGCCGGGCGGGGTAGAGCGCCTCGTTGAGGCTGTCCTCCAGCCAGCCGGCCAGCAGGCGGGCCAGCGCCGCCTCACGAGGCGCCTCGGCGGCGCGCGGGTGCTGCAGGCTGAAGCGCCACTCCACCTTGGGGGTGTCGAAGCTGGCGTCGGCCATGTACCAGAAGTCGAAGGCAGGCTCGTCGATACGCTGCTGGGGTCGCTGGTCCTGGTCGTCGAGCAGCTCGAGGTCCTCGGCGATGTAGGGGTTGGGCTCGGGGAGGGCCAGGCCCGTCAGCGGCTCGGCGTTCCCGGCCGCCTCCTCCCGCCAGGGGGCGTTGAACCAGGGCGAGGTCTGCTCGCCCTCCACGTCCGGGGCGCTGTAGAGGCGGATCAGGTTGTCGGGGCGCAGGGCCGCCAGGTACTCGCGGGCGCGCTCCGGGTCGAAGCCGTCCATGCGGTAGTCGGCGTACTGGACGTCCTCCATCGGGAAGCGTGCCAGGTTCATGGACAGGCGCATGGCATCGCGCAGGGGGGCGCCGTGCTGCTGGAAGCGGAACGCCTGCTCGGCCAGCCGTGCCTGCTCGGCGTAGCGCCACTCCGCCAGGCCCTCCTCGCGGATCCGCTCGATGGCGGCAAACAGGCTGGCCTCGATGGCGTCGCGCTGCTCGGCGCCGGCCGGGGTCAGGCTGATGCCGACCCGGAACAACGCATGCCGGCCGTCGCCCCGCGTGACCCCGGCAGACAGGCCGTCGGCCCAGCCCGCCTCGCGCAGCACCGCCAGCAGGCTGCCGTCGCCCTCGTGACCCAGCAGGTGGGCGAGCAGGTCGGCGGGCTTGTGGCGATACTCCGCGATGGGGTCGGGTACCGGGAAGAGGAAGCTCAGCCGGCGGCTGTCGCGCAGCGACTGCACCGCGACGCGCCGTGGCAGGCGCTCCTCCAGGGCGAGGGGCGTCTCGATGACCGGCCGCTCGAGATCGCGGTCCGGTACGTCGACGAAGCGTCCGGCCACCAGGGCCTCGAGCTCGTCCAGCGGCTGCGGCGCCACCACCGCCAGGTGCATGACGCCCGCGCCGTAGTGGCGCTCGTAGAAGTCGATCACCCGCTCGCGCAGGCTGGGCTCGCCCTCGGGACGGTCGGCCAGGGTCTCGCGGCTGCCCACGGCGAAGCCGGTGAAGGGATGCTCGGGGTTGAGCAGGCGGTCGAGGACGTCGTTCTCGCGCCGCCCCTCGTCGCGGATGCGTGCCACGTACTCCGAGTGCACGACGTTGCGCTCGCTGCCCAGCCGGTCGGCGTTGAACAGCGGCGAGACGAAGAAGCGGCTGAAGCGGTCCAGGGCGCCGGGCAGCGCCTCGGGCTCGATGTCGAAGAAGTAGTTGGTGTCCTGGGGCGCGGTGAAGGCGTTGTGGCTGCCGCCGTGGCGCGACAGGTAGTCCTGGTAGGCGTCGGCCTTGGGGTAGGGCTCGGTGCCCAGGAACAGCATGTGCTCGAGGAAGTGGGCCAGCCCGGCCAGGTCCTCCGGGTCCTGGGCGCTGCCCACCGAGACGTTCATCGACACGGCCGCCTCGTCGGCCTCGGGGTCGCTGACCAGCAGGGCGGTGAGGCCGTTCTCCAGGGTCAGCGCCCGGTAGTCGCGCTCGTCGTGGGGGCTGACGATCGGGGTAGTGGCCGCGGCCACCTCGTCCGGGCGTTCGGCGCGGGCCTCGGGCAGGACGGCGAGGGCCGCCAGGGTGAGTAGCGCCAGCGGCAGCAGGTGGCGGCTGGGCGCGTGGGGCAGGGCGCGGGACATCCTTTCTCCTCGTCTCGGGGAAGCATCAGGCGCGGTGGCGCAGCATGGGCCCGACGGGGTGGGCGCAGGCGGCGTCCTGGTGCGCGGGGCTGTTCACTCGTCTTGATACCGGAAAAGCGCCCAACAGTTCCGCCCGGGCAGGGGCGAGCAGCGTCCGGGCCTCTGCGGTTGGGGTGTCGGGGGCCAGCCAGCGGCGGGCATCGGTGGCGTCGATCGCCGCCGGCAACCGATCGCTGAGCGGCGCCAGCAGCGGATTGCTCGGCACGGTGATCAGCGCCAGGGAGTCGGTGTGCTCGGCCAGGCTGGTGTGGAAGCGGCACCACAGGGCGGCCAGCAGCAGGGGGCCGCGGTCCGTCCGGGTGACCAGGAAGGGCTGCTTGAAGCGCGGCTGTGGCTTCCAGACATAGATCCCGCTGGCCGGCACCAGGCAGCGCCGGGCCTGGAAGGCCTCGCGGAACATGGGGCGCGCCTCCAGCGACTCGGCCCGGGCACAGTGGGGCGCATGGTCGAGCACCTCCAGCCAGGGGGGCGTCAGGCCCCAGAACAGCCGGCCCAGGCGTGGCCGCCCGGCCTCCAGGCGAATCGCCGAGATCATGCGCCGCGGCGCCAGGTTGGGGCTGGTGACCAGGGGCGCATCGACGGCCAGCTCGGGCAGCAGCGCATCGGAATCGAGGGGGGCGATATGCAGTCGGCCGGCCATGGGCGCTCCGCGTTGGTGGGTCGCCAGGGTAACCAAGCGGGCCGTCCGGGAAAAGCGCGACGTGGGGAATGCGGCCCGGGTATCGAAAACAGTGTTCGATGTGCGCTATCCTTGAGGTCCTTCACGCTAACGCCCGTCCGGCTCGCGAGGATTTCGATGGCCCGTCCCAGACAGCATGCCCCCGAGGCGCTCCATGCCCAGGTCATGGCGGCGTGCGACGCCTGGCTGCAGGAGAATCCGGTGCACACCCTCTCGCTGCGGGCTCTGGCACGGGAGGTGGGCTGTGCCCCGAGTACCCTACTCAAGCTCTATGGCAGCTTCCACAACCTGCTGCAGCACGTCAACCTCGAGACCCTGGCACGGCTGCGCGAGGTGATCGAGCCGTTGACCACCCGCGCCACTCCCGAGCAACGATTGCAGGCCCTGGCGCGCGCCTACTGGCAGTTCGCCCAGCGCGAGGCCTACCGCTGGCAGCTGCTGTTCGACTACCCCCTGGCCCAGGAGGGTGAGCTCGACCAGCGCCAGAACGCCATGATCGAGGCACTCTTCGTGCGCGTCGAGGGCACGCTCAAGGAGTACCAGCCGGCCCTGGGGGACCTGGAAGCGCGCCGCCTGGGGCGCACCCTGTGGGGCAGCGTCCACGGCCTGGTGCTGCTGGGGCTCAACGAGCGCCTGGGCTATTGGCAGGGTCAGCAGCTGGAGGTCGGCGAACTGCTCGACCAGTTGCTGGACACCATCCTCGCCGGGCTGAGGGCGAGGTCCGCCGAGACGTGACCGCGCTGGCCTGGATCCTTGCCGCCGGCCCGCTGCTGTGGCTCGCCTGGCGGCTGGTGAGCCGGCCGCGGTCGGTGGTGCGCTGTTTGGTGTACCTCGCCGTGCGCTGCCTCTACCGCCTGCGCCTGGAGGGGCAGGCCAACATCCCGACGCGCGGTGCCGCCCTGGTGGTGTGCAACCACGTCAGCTTCATGGACGCCCTGGTGATGGGCGGCGCCAGCCGCCGCCCGCTGCGTTTCCTGATGGACAAGCCGATCTATGACTCGCCCTGGCTCAACTGGTTGTTCCGGCTGGTGGGGGCCATCCCCGTGGAGTCGGACCGGCGCGATCCGGCCAGCCTGCGCCGTGCCCTGGAGGAGGTGCGACGGGCGCTGCGCGCCGGCGAGGTGGTGATGCTCTTTCCCGAGGGGCGACTGACCCCGGATGGCGAGATTCATGACTTCCGGCGTGGCCTGGAGCGGATCCTGGCCCGTGACCCGGTACCGGTGATCCCCGCCGGGTTGGCCGGCCTCTGGGGGTCCTGGACCTCGCATTGCGGGGCGCGCGCCCTCACCAAGTGGCCACGCCGCTTTCGCGCGCGGGTGGTGTTGCGCTTCGGCGAACCGCTGTCGCCGGCCCGGGCGACGCGCCGGTGCCTGGAGGTGCGGGTGCGCGCGCTCAAGGCCGAGGCGGACCGCTGGGTCGAGCCGGTCGCCGGCGGAGCGCTGGAGCGCCGCTGAGTCGGCGTGGCGTCAGCGGCGCCGCGGCGCCTGCCAGCAGCGTGCCGCGGTGATCAGGTTGTCGCGCACCTCGAGGATTTCCATGCGCACGCTGCCCAGCTGCATCGAGACGGGCCCTTCGGGGAAGGCCTCCAGGTGCTCCAGGATCAGCCCGTTGAGGGTCTTGGGGCCGTCGGTGGGCAGCTGCCAGCCCAGCGACTTGTTGATGTCGCGAATGTTGGCGGTGCCCTCGATCACGTAGCTGCCGTCGTCCTGGCGGTGGATCTCCTCCTCCATGCCCGCCACGTCGGTGGTGAACTCGCCGACGATCTCCTCGAGGATGTCTTCCAGGGTGACCAGGCCCTCCACGTCGCCGTACTCGTCCACCACGATACCGATGCGCCGCTTCTGCTTCTGGAAGTTGAGCAGCTGGGTATGCAGCGGCGTGGATTCGGGGATGAAGTAGGGCTCGCGGGCCTCCTGGACGATGGCCGCCTTGGTCACCTCATCGCGTGACAGGAAGCGCGCCGCGTTACGCAGGTGGAGCATGCCGATGATGTTGTTGATGTCGCCCTTGTAGACCGGTACCCGGGTGTGCTGGCTGGTGCGGATCTGGGCGAGGATGTCCTCCAGGTCGTCGTCCAGGTCGATGCCCATCACCTCGTGGCGCGGCACCATGATGTCGTTCACGGTGACGTTCTCGAGGTCGAGGATGGAGAGCAGCATCGTCTGGTGGCGCTGGGGAATCAGGGTGCCGGCCTCGTGGACCACGGTGCGCAGTTCGTCACGGGTCAGGTTGTCGCCGCCGCCCTCGATGCTCTTCACGCCGATCAGCCGCAGCAGGCCGTTGGAGAGGGCGTTGACCAGCCATACCAGCGGGTAGAGCAGCTTGAGCAGCGGCTCCAGCACCAGCGAGGCCGGGAAGGCGATGCGCTCGGGCTTCACCGCGGCGTAGGTCTTGGGGCTGACCTCGGCGAAGATCAGGATCACGATGGTCAGGATCAGCGGGGCCACCGCCGGCCCCGTTACCTCGCCGAAGAAGTGGATGGCCAGCACGGTGGCGATGGCCGCCGCCAGGTTGTTGACCAGGTTGTTGCCGATCAGGATCACGCCGATCAGTCGGTCGGGGCGTGCCAACAGCCTCGCGACGCGCTGGGCCCGCGGTTCCCCGCTGCTGGCCAGATGGCTCAGGCGGTAGCGGTTGATCGACATCATGCCGGTCTCGGAACTGGAGAAGAAGGCGGACAGGCAGATGAGCAGGAAAAGCAGGCCGAACAGCAATCCCAGTGGGAAGTCGTCGCTCAAGTCTAGGGTTCCTCGGTCGCGTGTCAGGCTCGATTTGACGGGACGGGCGCGCGCGGTGTCAAGGCGATCGCCGGGTCCTCAGCCGCGGTTCAGTAGCACTTCCAGCACGAACTTGCTGCCGAAGTAGGCCAGCACCAGCAGGGCGCAGCCGCCGAGCGTCCAGCGCACGGCGCGCATGCCGCGCCAGCCCAGGCGGTGGTGGCTGAACAGCAGTACCGCGAAGATCACCCAGGCGGCCAGCGAGAGGATCGTCTTGTGGGCCAGGTGCTGGGCGAACATGTTGTCGAGGAACAGCAGGCCGCTGACGATCGACAGCGTCAGCAGTGCCATGCCCACCCACACCAGCTCGAACAGCACCCGCTCCATGGTGGTCAACGGTGGCAGGGACTGGACGATGCCGCGAATGTGGTGCTGGCGCAGGGCGCGGTTCTGCAGGCCCAGCAGCACCGCCTGCACGGCGGCGATGGCCAGCACCGCGAAGCCCAGCAGGGAACTGATGGCATGCAGGGCGACGCCAGGGGGCAGGCCGTCGGCGGGTGCCGGGGCGGGCAGGCCGGCAGCCAGCAGCAGCGCCAGGCCGGAGAGGGGCAGGATGCCGGTGGCGGCATTGAGCACGGGCTTGAACAGGCTCGCGGCCACCAGCACGGCCACCGCCATGGCGCTGAGCAGCACCATGCTGGCGGCGAGGCCCGGCAGGGTCGGGGCCCCCTGCCCGAACAGGCTCACCACCAGCGGCAGATGGCAGAGCAGCCCCAGGACTGCCAGGCCCCGCACCAGCAGCGGCTGCGGCGCGACGCGGCGAACCAGTACCAGGCCCTGCCAGGAAGCCGCGGCGAGGTAGAGGATGAAGGCCAGGATGGCCAGGGCGAGCGCCTGCATCGATAGCGTTCCATGCGCCGGTTGGGTGGATGGCGTGCGGCTACTATACCCAATCGCCCCGCCCCCGCACAGGGCGCAGCCGCTGGCGGGGCGCCGTGCATGGAGACTCGCGGCTACAGGGCGTATAATCACCGCCAACCTTCCGGCCGTCGCATGTGGAGAGGCCAATGTTCCAGAATCTCAGCGAGCGCCTGTCGCAGACGCTCAAGTCGGTCAAGGGTCAGGCACGCCTGACCGAAGACAACATCAAGGACACCCTGCGCGAGGTGCGCCGGGCCCTGCTCGAGGCCGACGTCGCCCTGCCGGTGGTCAAGGCCTTCATCGATCGGGTCCGCGAGCGCGCCGTGGGGCAGGAGGTGTCGCAGAGCCTGTCCCCGGGGCAGCAGTTCGTCAAGATCGTCCAGCAGGAGCTCGAGGCGATCATGGGCCTGGCCAACGAGGGCCTCGAGCTCAAGGGCACCCCTGCGGTGGTGCTGATGGCCGGCCTGCAGGGCGCGGGCAAGACCACCTCCGTGGCCAAGCTGGCACGCTACCTGCGGGAGCGCGAGAAGAAGAAGGTGCTGGTGGTCTCCGCCGACGTCTACCGTCCGGCGGCCATCGACCAACTCGAGACGCTGGCCGCCGAGGTGGATGTCGACTTCTTCCCGTCACGCTCCGACCAGCAGCCCGTCGATATCGCCGAGGCGGCGATCCGGCACGCCAAGATCCAGTTCCACGATGTGGTGCTCGTCGATACCGCCGGCCGCCTGGCCATCGACGAGGCGATGATGGCCGAGATCCAGGCGCTCAATCGGGCCGTGTCGCCGGACGAGACGCTGTTCGTGGTCGATGCCATGACCGGCCAGGACGCCGCCAACACCGCCAAGGCCTTCCACGAGGCGCTGCCGCTGACAGGCGTCATCCTCACCAAGGCCGACGGCGACGCCCGCGGGGGCGCGGCGCTCTCGGTGCGCCACGTTACCGGCAAGCCGATCAAGTTCATGGGCGTGGGTGAGAAGGTCGATGCCCTGGAGCCCTTCCATCCCGACCGCGTCGCCTCGCGGATCCTCGGCATGGGCGACGTCCTGTCGCTGATCGAGGAGGCCGAGCGCACCGTCGACAAGGGCAAGGCCGACAAGCTGGCCAAGAAGGTCAAGAAGGGCCAGGGCTTCGACCTCGAGGACTTCCGCGACCAGCTCCAGCAGCTCAAGAAGATGGGCGGCATGGGCGGCCTGCTCGGCAAGCTGCCCGGCATGGGCCAGATGGCCGAGATGGCCCAGGGCCCCGGCCCCGAGAAGGAGCTGGGCAAGCTCGAGGCGCTGATCAGCTCCATGACGCCCCAGGAGCGCCGCAAGCCGGAGATCATCAACGGCTCGCGCAAGCGTCGCATCGCCGCCGGCGCCGGCCTGCAGGTCCCCGACCTGAACCGCCTGCTCAAGCAGCACAAGCAGATGCAGAAGATGATGAAGAAGGCGGGCAAGAAGGGCGGCATGCAGAAGATGATGCGCGGCATGCCCGGCATGATGGGCGGCGGTGGTCCCGGCGGGCCCGGTGGTATGGGTGGCCCGGGAGGCATGGGGGGGCCTGGCGGCTTTCCCCGGCGGTAGACTGCGCAACGGCCTGTCGGGGCGGCCTATGGGGGCAGGCCCCAGGCAGGCGAGGCCGCCAAGCCCGAAAAAGGTTCCCAAGCGGGGCTGTTTTCCGTAGAATGCTGCGTCTTCATGGCAGGACCGCGAAGGCTCGCGGTCGCCGTCGTGACCGAACGACGCGAAGCCGGGCCACGGGCCCGCTTTCCCGAGAAGGTCGTCGAGGCCCGGCCCCGACCGCAATATCCGTAACTTCAACCGAAGGACAGACTAGGCCATGGTTACCATTCGTCTGGCACGTGGTGGCGCCAAGAAGCGTCCCTTCTACCACCTGACCGTCACCAATTCCCGCAATGCCCGCGACGGCCGCTTCATCGAGCGCCTGGGCTTCTTCAACCCGGTCGCCCGCGGCCAGGAAGAGCGCCTGCGCATCGACCTGGACCGCATCGCCCACTGGCAGAACCAGGGTGCCCAGCTCTCCGACCGGGTCGCCGAGCTGGTCAAGGAAGCCCGCAAGCAGGCCTGAGTCGCCGGGTGCCGAGGTCGTCGATGAGCGAGAGCGCACAGCCGCAGCAGGCCGACGATCACGTGGTGCTGGGCAAGCTGACCAGCCCCTATGGCGTGAAGGGCTGGCTCAGGGTGTATTCGTACACCGGTCCCATGGAAGGCATCCTCGACTATGCCGAGTGGGTGCTGCGTCGGGGCGAGGCCCTGGAGCGTCGCCGCCTGGTGCAGGGCCGCCGCCACGGCAAGGGCCTGGTGGCTCGGGTCGAGGGTTGCGACACCCGCGAGGCCGCCGAGGCGCTGGCCGGGGCGGAGATCCTGCTGCCCAAGGCCGAACTGCCCGAACTGTCCGGCGATGACTTCTACTGGCACGAGCTGGAAGGCCTGCGGGTGGTCACCCGGGACGGGACGGTGCTGGGGTGCGTCGACTACCTCTTCGAGACCGGCGCCAACGACGTCATGGTGGTGAAGGGGAGCCTCGAGGCCGACGCCGTCGACGCCCGTGAGCGGTTGCTGCCCTTCCTGCCCGAGGAGGTGATCCTCGAGGTGGACCTCGAAGGGGGCGTGATGACCGTCGACTGGGATCCCGATTTTTGACGGAAACAGGTTTGATGGCATCCGATTGGACGGCCCCCGAGGAGGCCGCGGACATGTGGATCGGCGTGGTGTCGCTGTTCCCCGAGATGTTCGAGGCGATCAGTCGCCACGGCGTCACCGGCCGGGCGGTGGAGAAGGGGCGCATCGCGCTGGAGTTCTGGAACCCGCGCGATTACGCCACCGACCGGCATCGCACCGTGGACGACCGTCCCTATGGCGGCGGCCCGGGGATGCTGATGAAGGTCGACACCCTGCGCGCGGCGATCCACGCTGCCAGGGCCAGGGCCGAGCAGGCCACCGGGCAGCGCCCGAGGGTGGTCTACCTGTCGCCCCAGGGGCGGCGGCTCGACCAGGCCGGCGTGCAGGAGCTGGCGTCGGGCCCACCCCTGGTGGTGGTGGCCGGGCGCTACGAAGGCATCGATGAGCGCGTGGTGGAGCGCGACATCGACGAGGAGTGGTCGATCGGCGACTACGTGCTGAGCGGCGGCGAGCTGCCGGCCATGGTGCTGATCGATGCCGCGGCAAGGCTGGTGCCCGGGGTGCTGGGCCACCAGGATTCCGCGGTCGAGGACTCCTTCAACGACGGGCTGCTGGACTGCCCGCACTACACCCGCCCCGAGGAGATCGACGGGCGGCGCGTGCCGGAGGTCCTGCTCAGCGGCAACCACGGCGCCATCCGGCGCTGGCGGCTGAAGCAGTCCCTGGGGCGGACCTGGCAGAGGCGCCCCGACCTGCTGGAAGGCAGGACGTTGAGCGACGAGCAGCGCGAGCTGCTCGAGGAGTTCATCGAGGAACACGCGCTGTCCACCAGGTAGGTCAGGGCGGAGGTGCGGGACGCGACGAGCCGCGGACCCGCGTCACCCATCATCTCCCGCGCTCTCGAGTTCGCTCGGGCGCCGGGATCACGATCCGCCGGCAACGAACCGGATCCGGCGGGTCAGGTTATCAAGGAGTCAATGTCATGAGCAGCAAGAACAAGGTGATCCAGGCGCTCGAAGCCGAGCAGATGAGCAAGGAAGTCCCGGCCTTCGCCCCCGGCGACACCATCGTCGTCCAGGTCAAGGTCAAGGAGGGCAACCGCGAGCGTCTGCAGGCCTTCGAGGGCGTGGTCATCGGCAAGCGTAACCGCGGCCTGAACTCCGCCTTCACCGTGCGCAAGATCTCCCACGGCGTCGGCGTCGAGCGTACCTTCCAGACCTACAGCCCGCTGGTCGAGTCGATCAGCGTCAAGCGTCGTGGCGACGTGCGTCAGGCCAAGCTCTACTACCTTCGCGAGCGCAGCGGCAAGTCCGCCCGCATCAAGGAAAAGCTGGCCTGAGGCGAGTGCCGCCGGCCGCGCCCGGGCCGGGACCTCGTCCCGGCCCCCTTCGAGACCCCGTCACCGCACCCGCGGGGCGGGGTCTCGTCGCATGGCGGCGAGGCCTGGCGTCGGATGGGATGACGGGGAGATAGCATGGGCGAGCGCCATGACGACGCCAGCGGCCGGGTCGAGGCCTTCCTCGATGCCCTGTGGCTCGAGCAGGGGGCGAGCGAGCACACCCTGGTCGCCTACCGCCGCGACCTGACCGCCTGGGCGGCACGCCTGGCGGAGCGCGGCGAGACGCTGCTGGCGCCGGCGCCCTCGACCCTGCCGGCCTGGCTCGACGAGCGCCGCGCAGCGGGCTACCGGCTGCGCAGCAATGCGCGGCTGCTGTCGAGCCTGCGGCGCTTCTACCGCTGGGCCCTGGAGCAGGGGCTCCTCGAGCGCGACCCGCTGGCCGAGGTGCGCCTGCCGCGGGTGCGCCCGAGCCTGCCGGAGACCCTGGAGGAAGCCGAGGTGGAGCGCCTGATCGCTGCCCCTGACGTCACCACCGACCTGGGGCTGCGCGACCGCACCATGCTCGAGGTGCTCTACGGGGCGGGGCTGCGCGTCTCCGAGCTGGTGGGGCTCGGCGTGGAGGCGGTGAACCTGCGCCAGGGCGTGGTGAGGGTGCGCGGCAAGGGCGACAAGGATCGCCTGGTGCCGCTGGGCGAGGAGGCCGTCGACTGGCTCGCCCGCTACCTGCGCACCGCCCGCGGGGCGCTGATGCGCGACGCCTCCCGGCCGGCGCTGTTCCCGGGGCGCGACGACCGACCCCTGACCCGCCAGGCCTTCTGGTACCGCATCAAGGCCCATGCGCGGGTGGCCGGCATCGAGCGTTCGCTGTCGCCGCACACCCTGCGCCATGCCTTCGCCACCCATCTGTTGAATCATGGGGCCAACCTGCGTGTCGTACAGATGCTGCTGGGTCACAGCGACCTCTCGACCACGCAGATCTATACCCATGTGGCGCAGGCGCGCCTGGAGCGCCTGCATGCCGATCATCACCCGCGAGGATGAACCATGACGATCCCTTCCCGTGCCCTCCTGGCCGGCCTGGCCGGCCTGCTGGCCCTGTCGCTGCCGGCCCAGGCCCTCTCCCAGCAGGGTGAGGCCGAGCGCCTCGCCGAGCGCCTGGCGGTGAGTGGCCAGCCGATGCCGGTGGAGAGCGTGCGCGAGGCACCCCTCGACGGCATCTTCGAGGTGCGCCTGGAGACCGGCGAGCGCTTCTACAGCGACGCCGAGGGCGAGTACTTCCTGGTGGGCGACCTCTATCGCAACGGCGAGCAGGGCCTGGTCAACATTTCGGAGCAGGGACGCAACGCCGACCGTGCCGCGCGCCTGGCCGGGGTGCCCGAGGAGGAGCGGGTGATCTTCCGCGGCCCCGAGAGCCGCGCCGAGTTGGTGGTCTTCACCGACACCACCTGTCCCTACTGCCGGCAGCTCCACGAGGAGGTGCCGCGGCTCAACGAGCTGGGCATCGAGGTGCACTACCTGGCCTTTCCGCGTACCGGCATGAACGGCGAGGGCGCGCGCACCCTGCAGCAGGTGTGGTGTGCGGAGAATCCCAGCGAGGCGATGAGCGCCGCCAAGCGTGAAGATTCGCTTTCCGGGGCCGCGGACTGCGACAATCCGGTCGAGTCACAGTATCATCTGGGGATGGAGCTGGGCGTCCAGGGCACACCGGCCATCGTGTTGCCCGACGGGCGCCTGGTACCGGGCTACGTGCCCGCGGAGCGCCTGGCCGCCATGCTCGGCCTGGAGGAGTGAGGCGGTGCGCCGCCTCCGATGACGAGCGCCGGCCACGCGGCCTGCCCCCGGCGGGCCGACGACACGCCTGGACACAACGCCTTGACACAAAGAAACATGCGAGCAGGAGCGAGACATTGAAACCGGTGAGAGTAGGAATCTGTGGGCTGGGGACCGTCGGTGGCGGGACCTTCAATGTGCTGACGCGCAACGCCGACGACATCGCACGGCGGGCGGGGCGACCGATCGTCATCGAGCAGGTCGCCTACCGCACCCCCAACCCGGCGTGTGACCTCACCGGCCTCAAGACCACCGCCGACGTCTTCGAAGTGGCCACCAATCCCGACATCGATGTGCTGGTGGAGCTGATCGGCGGCTACGAGGTGGCCCGCGAGCTGGTGCTCACTGCCATCGACAACGGCAAGCACGTGGTCACCGCCAACAAGGCGCTGATCGCCGTGCACGGCAACGAGATCTTCCAGGCCGCCCACGAGAAGGGCGTGATCGTCGCCTTCGAGGCCGCCGTGGCCGGCGGCATCCCGGTGATCAAGTCGCTGCGCGAGGGCCTGGGCGCCAACCGTATCGAGTGGGTGGCCGGCATCATCAACGGCACCGGCAACTACATCCTCACCCACATGCGCGACGAGGGGCGGGCCTTCGAGGACGTCCTGGCCGAGGCCCAGGCGCTGGGCTATGCCGAGGCCGACCCGACCTTCGACGTGGAAGGCATCGACGCCGCCCACAAGCTGACCATCCTCGCCTCCATCGCCTACGGCGTGCCGCTGCAGTTCGACAAGGCCTATACCGAGGGCATCTCCCGGGTCACCGCCGAGGACGTCGAGCAGGCCGACAACCTGGGCTACGTGATCAAGCACCTGGGCATCTCCAAGCGCACCGAGCAGGGCCTCGAGCTGCGCGTGCACCCCACGCTGATCCCCAAGGAGCGCCTGCTGGCCAACGTCCACGGCGTCAAGAACGCCATCGCCGTGATGGGCGATGCCGTGGGCCCGACCCTCTACTACGGGGCCGGCGCCGGCGCCGAGCCCACCGCCTCGGCGGTGGTGGCCGACCTGCTCGACGTGGCCCGCGACATCACCACCGACCACCACTACCGGGTGCCCTACCTGGCCTTCAGCGGCATCGGCGAGGACGTCAGCCAGCTGCCGATCATGCCCATGGAGGAGATCACCACCGCCTACTACCTGCGGCTGCTGGCGGTGGATCGCCCCGGGGTGCTGGCCCGGGTGGCCACCATCCTCTCCGAGCAGGGCATCTCCATCGAAGCGCTGATCCAGAAGGAGGCCACCGAGGGTGAGCTGGTGCCGATCATCCTGTTGACCCACCGCACCCGCGAGCAGCACATGAACGAGGCGATCCGCCAGATCGAGTCCATGGCCGACATCGCCGGCCCCGTCACCCGTATCCGGGTCGAGAGCCTCGACGAGCAGGAATAAACCATGCGCTATATCAGCACCCGCGGGCAGGCGCCCGCGCTCTCCTTCGAGGAGGTCGTGCTCACCGGCATGGCCAGCGACGGCGGCCTCTACGTGCCGGAGGAGATCCCGCGGCTCTCCCGTGACGACCTGGCGGCCATGGCCGGGCTCTCCTACGCCGAGATCGCCTTCCGGGTCATGCGGCCCTTCGTCAACGGCGAGATCGACGACGACACCTTCCGGGGTATCGTGCGTGATGCCTATGCCACCTTCAGCCACGACGCCGTGGTGCCGCTGAACCAGCTCGACGCCAACCACTTTCTGCTCGAGCTGTTCCACGGCCCGACGCTGGCCTTCAAGGACGTGGCCCTGCAGCTGCTCGGCCGCATCCTCGACCACTTCCTGAAGAAGCGTGGCGAGCGCGCGGTGATCATGGGCGCCACCTCCGGCGACACCGGCTCGGCGGCGATCGAGGGCTGCCGCCACTGCGACAACCTCGACATCTTCATCCTGCATCCCTACCAGCGGGTCTCCGAGGTGCAGCGCCGCCAGATGACCACGGTGCTGGCCGATAACGTCTTCAACGTCGCCATCGAGGGCAACTTCGACGACGCCCAGGCCATGGTCAAGGCGAGCTTCGCCGACCAGGGCTTCCTGGACGGCACCCGGCTGGTGGCGGTGAACTCCATCAACTGGGCACGCATCATGGCCCAGATCGTCTACTACGTGGCCGCCGCCGTGGCGCTGGGCGCGCCGCACCGCATGGTGAGCTTCTGCGTGCCCTCGGCCAACTTCGGCAATGTCTTCGCCGGCTACATGGCTCATCGCATGGGGTTGCCGGTGGAACGCTTCGTCATCGCCACCAACGCCAACGACATCCTGCACCGCACCCTCGCCGACAACGACTTCTCGAAGCAGGACCTGGTGGCCACCCTCGCACCCTCCATGGACATCGTGGTGTCGTCCAACTTCGAGCGGTTGCTGTTCGAGGCCTATGGACGCGACGGTGCCGCCGTGGCGGCGCTGCTCGAACGCTTCCAGGCGGAGCCGACGGCGCTCGCCGAGGCGCCGCTGGCCAGGTTGCGCGAGCAGTTCGCTAGCCACAGCGTGGATGATGCCACCATCCTGGAGGTGATCCGTGAGGCCCACCACCGCACCCAGGAGGTCCTCGACCCGCATACCGCCACCGGCTATCGTGCCGCCGAGCGCGAGCGGGGCGATGCGGCCGTGCCGATGATCACCCTGGCTACCGCCCATCCGGCCAAGTTCGCCGAGGCGGTGGTCAAGGCGGGCTTCCCGGGCGTGCCGCTGCCGCCGCATATGGACGACCTGCTGGAGCGCGAGGAGCGCTACACCGTGCTGCCCTCCGAGCTGGCCGCGGTGCAGAAGTTCGTCGCCGAGAATCGCCGATAGGGGTTCCCCTCGGGGCTGATCCGGCGACAGGCCTGCGAGGGGGCGCTGTGAACCCCTCCCTGGGCGCTACCGATGCCATCCCTGGCATAGGACCCCCTCTTCGGCCTGCCCCCGGCGCCCCTCGCTCGGCACGGGGCCCTATGGTCTTACCCCAGAGGGGCGACCTCCGTGCCTTGTTCGGTCCCCTGCTGTGCCGATATAACGTCCGGTGTGCTGGGTGTTGTCACGTGGAACGCTATAACAACCAGAGAGGAGTCGGGCTTGGACGCCGTGACCGATCCCATCGACCTGCATCAGCGCCTGAGGCCGCGGATCCTGCCGCGCCCGCGGGATGCTGCCCTCTACGCCCGGGCCCAGCGCGAGGGGCTCTCCGAGCTGCAGGCCCGGGTGCTGGCCGGGCGCCTGGCGGGCTACCAGGGCGAGCTGGCACCGCTGGTCGCGCCCAGCCTGCGCCACCTGGCCCACCCCGAGAGACTGGCCGATGGCCGCCGTGCCGCCGAGCGCATCGCCCAGGCGGTGGTCGAGGGCGAGCATATCGGCATCCTCACCGACTACGACGTGGATGGCATCACCTCCCATGTGGTGATCCGGCGCACCCTGCACGAGCTGTTCGGGGTGCCCGAGTCCCGGCTGCACAGCCTGATCGGCCATCGTATCCATGACGGCTACGGCATCAGCCTGCCGCTGGTGGAGCGCACCCTGGCGCTCTCGCCGCGGCCCCGCCTGGTGATCACCGCCGACTGCGGCAGCTCGGACGAGCCACGCATCGCCAGGCTCAAGGCCGCCGGCATCGAGGTGGTGGTCAGCGACCACCACGCCCTGCCGGTGGAGGGGCCGCCGGCCTCGGCCTACGCCACCGTCAATCCCACGCGCGACGACTGCGACTATCCCGATCCCACCATCGCCGGCTGTATGGTGGCCTGGCTGCTCATGTCGCTGACCCGTGGCGTGCTGATCGAGTGGGGGGCGCTGCCCGGGGCCACGCCCAAGCTGTCGCCCTGGCTCTCCTATGTGGCGCTGGGCACCGTGGCCGACTGCGTGTCGTTGGGCGGCAGCCCCGCCAACCGCGCCGTGGTCAGCCATGGCCTGGCCCTGATCAACCGCATGGAGGCGGCCTGCTGGCGGGCCATGGCATCGCGGCTGGGACCGGACAGCGTACCCTTCGACGCCGAGACTCTGGGCTTCCAGATGGGGCCGCGGATCAATGCGCGCTCGCGGCTGGACGACCCTTATGCCGCGCTGCACTTTATGCTCGCGGAGCAGGATGACGTTGCCCAGCGCTATCTCGAGGTGCTGGATCAGGACAACCAGTCGCGCAAGGCGATCGAGGCGGAGATGATCGAGTCGGCCCGGGCGTTGGCGTTGCCGGCCCTGGCCGCCGACGAGCCGGCCATCGTGCTCTACCTGGAGGATGGCCACCCCGGGGTGCAGGGCATCGTCGCCTCGCGGCTGGTGCAGGCCTACGGCCGGCCGGCCCTGGTGCTGACCCCGGCGGTGGCCCCCGACATGCTCACCGGTTCGGGACGCTCCGTCGAGGGGCTGCACCTGCGCGATGCCCTGCAGCGTACCTTCGAACTGGCCCCCGAGGCGTTGCCGCGCTTCGGCGGCCATCGCGGCGCCGCGGGGGTGGGGGTGCCGCGTGAGCGGCTCGACGCCTTCAGGGCGGCCTTCCTGCAGGCCGTGGGGGAGCAACTGGGCGAGGCCGAGCTCTACCCGAGGATCCTCACCGACGGCGATCTCATCCCCGAGCAGTTGAACCTGGCGACCCTCGAGACCCTGGAGGCGCTGGGGCCCTACGGCCGCGAGTTCGATCCGCCGCTCTTCCAGGGCGACTTCCTGGTGGAGGCGCTGCGCCCGGTGGGCGCCGACGGCACCCACCTGATGCTGGAGCTCTCGTGCGGGCCGGTGAGCCATCGGGCGATCTGGTTCCGGGCGCTGACACCCGGCGAGGTGCCCGCCTTCGGCGTCGGCGACCGGCTGAGCTGCGCCTACAAGCTCAGTCGCAATCGCTGGCGGGGGCGGGAGTCGCTCCAGTTGATGGTCGAACACGCCGAGCCGGCTCAGTAGTTCGGCCAAACGCCGGGGGTGGCCAGCTCCAGCAGGTGGCCGTCGGGGTCGCGGAAATACAGGCTCTCCCCACCCCGCGGCCAGTGGGTGCGCCCCTCGATGGCAATACCGTGGTCGGCGAGCTGGCGCTCCCAGGGGGCGAGCTCGTCGGCGGCGATGGCGAAGGCCAGGTGAAGGCGGCCGTTGCCGTCGTGAGGCGGGATGGTGCCCATGTTGTCGGGCAGGGTCACCGTCTCCAGGGTCTCGCCCTGCTGGAAGAGCAGCAGCACCGAACCGGCACCGGCGTCATAGGCGGTGAAGCGGTAGTCGGCGGTGAAGGGCTCGAGGCCCATCACCCCCTCGAAGAAGACCCTGGCACGTTCCATGTCTGCCACATAGAGCGCGGTCTCCAGTACGCCGTCGAGTCTGGGCATGGTCGCCTCCCTTGAGGTGGCTTCCTTTCCTTTAGACTAGCAGGTGTCAACGTCCGGCCCGTCGCGTGGCTTCCTGCTGCTGCCTAGGCGGCCCCACCTAGGCGGCCCCCCAGAACCACCAGACGATCAGGCCGATCAGGGCGAGTCCGCCGAGATTGACGATCCAGCTCATGTGGTGACCTCCTTCGTTTCCCAGGGGGCCGCGGCGACATGGCCGACATCGGCGTCGTCGCGGGGGTGGAACAGGCGCAGGCGGTTGGCGTTGCTCACCACGGTGATCGAGGAGAGCGACATGGCCACCCCGGCGATCATCGGCGAGAGCAGGGCCCCGGTGAGAGGGTAGAGCGCCCCGGCGGCGATGGGGATGCCCAGGGCGTTGTAGCCGAAGGCACCGACCAGGTTCTGCTTGATGTTGCGCAGGGTGGCCCGGCTGATCTCGATAGCGGCGGCCACGCCGTGCAGCGAGCCCCGCATCAGGGTGATGCCGGCGCTCTCGATGGCCACGTCGGTGCCCTGGCCGATGGCGAAGCCCACGTCGGCCCGGGCCAGGGCCGGGGCGTCGTTGATGCCGTCGCCGACCATGCCGATCACCTCGCCCTGGCGCTGCAGCCGCTCGATCTCGGCGTGCTTGTCCTTGGGCAGGAGTCCGGCGCGGAAGTCGTCGATGCCGACCTCCCGGGCGATGGCGCCGGCGGTGTGCGCGTTGTCGCCGGTGAGCATCACCACCCTGAGGCCGTCGGCCTGCAGGCGCTTTACGGCGGCGATGGTGTCATGGCGCAGTGGGTCGCTGATGCCGAACAGCGCGGCCAGTTGGCCATCCACGGCGAGATAGACCACGGTGCGCGCCTTCTCCTCCAGCTCGCCGGCAATTTCGTGCCCTTTGCTCAGGTCGATGCCGGCCTCCTCCAGCAGGCGGGCGTTGCCCAGCAGCAGCGGGCGGCCGTCGGCGTTCCTCGCCTTGACCCCACCGCCGGTGACCGTGTCGAAGTCCCGAATCTCGCTGGGCCCAGCCTGTCGCTCTTTCGAGTGCGCCATCAGGGCGGCCGCGAGGGGATGCTCCGAGCCGCGCTCCAGGGCCGCCACCAGACCCAGCACCTCCCGCTCGTCACCCTCGAGCACCTCCGATTCCGTCACCTCGGGTTTGCCCTCGGTCAGGGTGCCGGTCTTGTCCACCACCAGGGTGGTGAGCCTGCTGGGGGTCTGCAGGGCATCGCCGCTGCGCACCAGCACGCCGTGCTCGGCCGCCTTGCCCACCCCGATCATGGTGGAGATCGGCGTGGCCAGGCCCAGGGCGCAGGGGCAGGCGATGATCAGTACCGTGGTGGCGGTGACCAGCATATGGATGATCCGCGGCTCGGCACCAAAGTTGAACCAGGCCAGGGTGGTGATCACGGCGATGATCAGCACCGCGGGCACGAAGACGCTCGACACCTGGTCGGCCAGCTGACCGATCGGCGGGCGCGAGGCCTGAGCGCTGGCCACCTGTTCGGTGATGCGCCCCAAGCGGGTGTCGGCGCCCACGCGGGTGGCTCGGTAGACCAGCGAGCCCTTGCCGTTGACGGTGCCGGCGCTGATCTCGTCGCCCTTGGCCTTGGCCACCGGCAGGGGCTCGCCGGTGAGCATCGACTCGTCGATGTGACTCGTCCCCTCGGTCACCTCGCCGTCCACCGGCAGGCGCTCGCCGGGACGCACGCGGATATGGTCGCCCTCGCGCACTGCGTCGATGTCGATCTCGTGCTCCTCACCGTCGCGGATCACCCGGGCGGTGCGGCTCTGCAGGTCGAGCAGGCGCTTCAGGGCGTCGCTGGTGCGGCCCCGGGCGCGCAGCTCCAGGGCGTTGCCCAGCAGCACCAGGCCGACGATCATCGCCGAGGCCTCGAAGTAGATGCCCCGGGCCACCTCTGGCAGCCAGGGGGTGAAGGTCACCACCGCCATGGAGTAGAGCCAGGCGGTGCCGGTGCCCATGGCGATCAGGGTGTCCATGTTGGCCTGGTGGTGGCGGAAGTTCTTCCAGGCATTGACGAAGAAATAGCGGCCCGGGAACATCATCACCGCCAGCGTCAGCAGGCCGATCACCAGCCAGTAGAGCCGTCCAGCACCCACGGGGTGGGGGTGGACGACGAACATGCTGGCCATCAGCGGCACGGCCAGGGCCAGCGACCAGGCACTCCCCTTCAGGCGGCGGCGATATTCCCGCTCGTCGCGCTCGGCGCGGGCCTGCTCGGCCTCGCGCATGTCGACGATGGGCTCGGCACCGTAGCCCACGTCTTGCACGGCGCGGACCAGGACAGCCGGGTCGGCGCGGCCGCTCACCTGGGCGGTATGGGTGCCGAAGTTGACCTCGGCACTGACCACGCCGGGCGTGCGTGCCAGGGCCTGCTGGACGCTCTTCACGCAGCCGGCGCAGGTCATGCCGCTGATCGACAGTCGCCGGGTGGTGGCGCGCACATCTGTCTCATCCGCCTGTGGATCCTTGCCCTGCTTGGCGGCCTGCTCGGGCGCCTCCTCAGCGGATGGGCGCGCGGGGTCGGGCGGTGCCTTGGCGTCTGCGTCGTCAGCGTCCATGGGCTGAGTGGGGGGATAGCCGGCCTGTTCCAGCAGCCGGTCCAGGGTGACGTCCTCCAGGGCAGTGTCCACAGCCAGGCGCTTCCCGTCCGGAAAGCCGGCCACGACGGCCTCCGGGTCCTCGGCCTGGATCGCCGTGCGCATCCTGTCGACACAGCTCTGACAGTTCATGCCGGGGACCTGGCGTTCCAGGGGCTGTCTGGCGTTCATCGGGTCTCCTCGCCGGTCTCGTGGCCGGCATTGAGCGGCTCGGGAAAACTCTCGATCAGCCGGCACAGGCTGTGGCCGTCCGGAGTGCCGTCGGGCATCTCGGCCCAGGCCTCCAGGGCCTGTTCCATGCGTTCGGCCAGGGCCTGGAGCTCGGCGATGCGGGCCCGGATCTGTGGCAGGCGGCTGGCCAGCAGGTCGCGCACCATGGGGCAGGGCGAATCGCCGTGATCGGCGTGATCGAGGATGTCGCGGATCTCGGCGATGCCGAAGCCCAGGATGCGGGCGCGCTGGATGAAGCGCAGCCGTTCCAGGTCGCCCCTGTCGAACAGCTGGTAGCCGTTGTCCGGATGGCGCTCGGGGTGCAGCAGCCCCTCGCGCACGTAGTGGCGGACGGACTCGGCGGTGACGCCGGCCGACCTCGCCAGTTCGCTGACCTTCATGGGTATGACCTCGTTGAAGCGTGGCGTGCTGCGAGTGTAAAACCCTTGTGTTACACATTGGTCAAGGCATTGCTTGCGTTGCATGAGCAGGCGGCGCGGATGACCCGTCGCGACGATGGTTCAATGGCTTAGATGGATTTGCCACTAAAGTATTAGCTGTTCATGCATTAAAACGAACGTTTGCCCTTGATCCCGAAGCGGAGTTCCGCGAAATTGAAGGCATGCCATCCCTCGATGCGGCACGACCACAATTCTCCTATCCGAGAGAGGACCTCGCGATCATGCACAACAAACTGAACAAGCTCTCCCTCGCGGTGGCCATCGCCTCCATGGCCCTGGTTGCCTCCCAGGCCTTCGCCTCGGGCTTCCAGGTCCGTGAGCAGAGTGCCAAGACGCTGGCCAACGCCCTCTCCAACGCCGCCGCTGGGGCCGAGGATGCCAGCTTCATGGCCTACAACCCGGCCGCCATCGGCCATATCGACGGCAATCAGGTGGTAGGCGGCCTGGCCTATATCGATGCGACATTCGAGCTTCGCGACGGACGCGCGTCTAGCGTCTTGGGGGTGCCCTATGGCTCCGAGGCCTCCGGCCAGGGGGGCGAGAGTGCCTGGGTGCCGGCCTTCGCCGCCAAGACCCAGCTGAACGAGCGGTACGATCTCGGCCTGTCGATCCATTCCCTCTATGGTCTCTCCACCAAGTACGACGAGGACTGGATCGGCCGCTACCATGCCGTCGAGTCCGAGCTCACCACCATCGATATCCAGCCCACGCTCAACTACCGGGCCTCCGATCGTCTCGACCTGGCGGTCGGTCTTCGTGCCCAGTACGCGGATGCGACCCTCTCCAATGCCATGGATTGGGCTACTGTAGGTGCAGCACAAGATCCAAACCTGGCGCCTCTGGCTGGGCAGCATGATGGCTTCGCCGAGGTTACCGGCGACGACTGGGGCTATGGCTATACGCTGGGGGCGCTGTTCCAGGCCACCGAGAAGACGCGGCTGGGAGCCAGCTACCGTTCGGCAGTCGACCTCAGCCTGGATGGCGAGGTCGACTTCAGCGCGGAGACCCCGACGGGAGAGGCGGTGCTGGCGGGCGCTCAGGCGGCCAATACCTTTACCAATGGACGCGGATCTGCCGACCTCACCACCCCCGCCAGCCTGAACCTGGGGGTTTACCACCAACTGACCGATCGGCTGGCGCTGATGGCCAATGCCGAGTGGACGGAGTGGAGCAGCTTCGACGAACTGGTGGTGGAATTCGATGACAACACGCCGGACAGTCGTACCGAGGAGAACTGGGACAACACCTGGGCCTTCTCGGTGGGGGCCAACTACGCCCTGAACGAACGGTGGCTGTTGCGCGCCGGCCTGGGCCATGACGAGACCCCGGTCCCGAGTGCCGAGTATCGCACCCCGCGGGTGCCGGACGCCGATCGTACCTGGGCCACGCTGGGGGCCACCTGGATGCCCACCCCCAACCTCGGCGTCACCGCCGGTTATATGCGTGTCTTCGGCGACGATGCCGACATGGACCAGCAGGCGACCCCCACCAACGAGAACGCCTCGCGCGGCAACCTGTCGGGCACCTACGACGTTGCGGCGGACGTCTTCGCCCTCTCGGTGGACTACCGCTTCTGATACGGCAGTCGGCGTGCCACCTCGAGACCCGGCCTCGGGCGGGTCTCGCCGTTGGGGGCGTAGCAGCGGCAGGACGGATGCGTGTCGTGCCCGCTTTCGCTACAATAGGCGCCTTTTCCGCGCCGCCGGCCCGTCGCCGGTGCCGTGGCGGCCGCTTTTCCACCGCAGATTCAGGCGAGACGCCCCTATGCTGGAAACCAACCCCATCCACAGCCTCATCAAGGACCTGTCTGAGCGGACAGAAGTCCTGAGGGGGTACCTTTGACTATGCCGAGAAGAAGGATCGGCTAGAGGAAGTCACCCGCGAGCTGGAGGATCCGGACGTCTGGAACGATCCGGACTACGCCCAGAAGCTCGGCAAGGAGCGCGCCACGCTGGAGGCGATCGTCGCCACCATCGACGAACTCGACCAGGGGCTGGGCGACAGCCGCGACCTCCTGGAGCTGGCCGAGATGGAGGAGGACGAGGACACCATCGGCGAGGTCCGCAAGGAGCTCGACGGTCTCCATGCCAGCCTCGAGAAGCTCGAGTTCCGGCGCATGTTCTCCGGTGAGATGGACGAGAACAACGCCTACCTGGATATACAGGCGGGCTCCGGCGGTACCGAGGCCCAGGACTGGGCCAACATGCTGCTGCGCATGTACCTGCGCTGGGCCGAGCACCACGGCTTCAAGGCCGAGATCATCGAGGCCTCCGCCGGCGAGGTGGCGGGCATCAAGTCTGCCACCGTGCACATCCAGGGCGACCACGCCTTCGGCTGGCTGCGCACCGAGACCGGCGTGCACCGCCTGGTGCGCAAGAGCCCCTTCGACTCCGGCGGCCGCCGCCACACCTCCTTCGCCTCGGTGTTCCTGTCGCCGGAGATCGACGACAGCTTCGAGGTCGAGGTCAACCCGGCGGACCTGCGCGTCGATACCTATCGCTCCAGCGGTGCCGGCGGCCAGCACGTCAACACCACCGACTCGGCGGTGCGCATCACCCACGAGCCGTCCGGCATCGTGGTGGCCTGTCAGAGCCAGCGCAGCCAGCACGCCAACCGCGACTTCGCCATGAAGCAGCTCAAGGCGAAGCTGTGGGAGCTGGAGATGCAGAAGCGCAATGCCGCCAAGCAGGAGGCCGAGGAGTCCAAGTCCGACATCGGCTGGGGCAGCCAGATCCGCTCCTATGTGCTGGACGACCAGCGCATCAAGGACCTGCGCACCGGTGTGCAGACCAGCAACTGCGACAAGGTGCTGGACGGCGATCTGGACCAGTTCATCGTCGCCAGCCTCAAGCAAGGATTGTAGCGATATGGCCAACGAGAGCCCCTCCCCGGAAAGCCCGCAGCACGACGACAATCGCCTGATCGCCGAGCGCCGCGCCAAGCTGGCCGCCCGCCGCGAGCGGTCGGTCGAGCGCGGCGAGAGCCTCTTCCCCAACGACTTCCGTCGCGACAGCCAGGCGGCCGAGCTGATCGACGAGCTGGGCGACAAGGACAAGGCCGAGCTCGAGGCGCTGGGCCGTCAGGCGGCGGTGGCCGGGCGCATCATGCGCAAGCGCGGGCCCTTCATCGTCATCCAGGACGTCACCGGGCAGATCCAGCTCTACGTCGACAAGAAGGGGCTGCCGGCCGAGGTGCTCGAGGACATCAAGGGCTGGGACATCGGCGACATCGTCGCGGGCCGGGGGCCGGTACACAAGTCGGGCAAGGGCGATCTCTACGTGATGATGGAGGAGGCCAGGCTGCTCACCAAGAGCCTGCGGCCGTTGCCCGACAAGTTCCATGGCCTCACCGACATGGAGGCGCGCTACCGCCAGCGCTACGTGGACTTGATCATGAACCCCGACTCGCGCCGGGTGTTCGAGGTCCGCGCCGGGGTGATCAGCGCCATGCGTCGTTTCTTCGAGGCGCGTGGCTTCATGGAGGTGGAGACCCCCATGCTGCAGCAGATCCCCGGCGGGGCCACGGCGCGCCCCTTCGTCACCCATCACAATGCGCTGGACCTCGACATGTACCTGCGCATTGCCCCGGAGCTCTATCTCAAGCGCCTGGTGGTGGGGGGCTTCGAGAAGGTCTTCGAGATCAACCGCAACTTCCGCAACGAAGGCCTCTCCACTCGGCACAATCCCGAGTTCACCATGATCGAGTTCTACCAGGCCTATGCGGACTACCATGACCTGATGGACCTCACCGAGGCGATGCTGCGCAGCCTCACCCGGGAGGTGCTGGGCACCACCATCGTGGTCAACACCGTGCGCAACAGCGAGGGCGAGGTGGTCGAGCACTACGAGTACGACTTCGGCCAGCCGCTGCGGCGCCTGACCGTGTTCGATGCCATCCTCGAGTACAACCCGGATATCCATGCCGAGGCGCTGGCCGATGCGTCCGCCGCCCGCCAGATCGCCGAGCGCCTGGACATCGACGTCAAGGATGGCTGGGGCCTGGGCAAGATCCAGATCGAGATCTTCGAGAAGACCGTCGAGCACCGCCTCCAGCGGCCCACCTTCATCACCGACTATCCCACCGAGGTGAGCCCGCTGGCGCGGCGCAAGGACAGCGACCCCTTCGTCACCGAGCGCTTCGAGTTCTTCGTCGGCGGCCGCGAGATCGCCAATGGCTTCTCGGAGCTCAATGACGCCGAGGACCAGGCCGAGCGCTTCCGCGAGCAGGTGGCCGAGAAGGAGGCCGGCGACGACGAGGCGATGTACTACGATGCGGACTATGTGCGGGCGCTGGAGTATGGCCTGCCGCCCACCGCCGGCGAGGGCATCGGCATCGACCGCCTGGTGATGCTGCTCACCGACAGCGCCTCGATCCGTGACGTGCTGCTCTTCCCCGCCATGCGCCCCGAGGTGGAATAGTTGGTAACCGGCGCGGCCAGCGCCCATAATGGTCAGCGTTTCGACGTCGAGGAGACCGCCATGAAACTGCTCAACCGCTCCGCCCTGAGCGTCCGGCCGACCCGCCACTTCGTGGACTGGATCAATGCGCTGGAGCCCACGGTGGGCGATGACGACCTGACGCTGGCCGACGTCGAACGCGAGACCACCGTCTACCTGATCCCCGAGATGGATACCCCCGAGGCCCTGGAGGCCTTCGTGCGCGAGCGCTATCTCGAAATCCTCGAGACCGAGCTGCGCGCTTGGGAGGAAGACGAGCGCCAGTGGCCCGAGACGCTGGACTGGGCGCTCTTCCAGCGCTTCCTGCGCTTCGAGCACAGCTACCTGGCCATCGACCTGGACGACGAGGCGGCGCTGGAGATCTCCGAGGTGGATGACGCGCTGCTGCTGGAGACCGACCAGGACTGATCCGGCCAGTCCGCCCGCTGGCCTTGCGTGGAACCGGCTTCGGCCGGTTTCGTCATTGATGGATCCCCGCACATGAGTCGACTCTTCGCGACCCGTCCCGGCGACGATGGCCTGCCGGGCCCCGAGCGCCGCCTGGCCGTGCTGGCACTGATCCTGGGGACCAGCATGGCGGTGGTGGACACCACCATGGTCAACATCGCCCTGCCCTCCATCGCGGCGGGGCTCGAGGTCTCCGCCGCGCGGGCGGTGTGGGTCACCAACCTCTTCCAGATCAGCTGCGCGGCCTTCCTGCTGGTGTTCGCCGCGCTCAGCGAGCTGCTCAGCCGGCGCCGGCTCTACGTGGCCGGCGTGGGCGTGTTCACCCTGGCGGCGCTGGGCAGCGCGCTCTCCACGAGCCTCGAATCGCTGCTGCTGTTCCGGGCTCTGCAGGGGCTGGGGGCGGCGGCGACGCTCTCCATCGGCCCCTCGCTCTACCGTTCCATCTTCCCCTCGCGGCTGCTGGGCAGCGCCCTGGGGTTCTCCGCCCTGGTGGTGGCCAGCGGCTATGCGGCCGGACCGGCCATCGGCGGGCTGCTGCTCTCGGTGGCCGACTGGCCCTGGCTGTTCGTGCTGCATCTGCCGCTGGGGCTGGTCGCGCTGGTCCTCGCCTGGAAGGCATTGCCCCGCGAAGCGGGGCGTCGCGGCGGCTTCGACGGGGCCGGGGCGCTGCTCTCGGTGGTGATGCTCGCCGGCTTCTTCATGGCCATGGATGGCCTCGGTCACGGCGCGCCCGCCTGGCGGGTGCTGGCCTGGCTGGTCGCCAGCCTGGTGGCGGGCGGGCTCTTCCTGCGTCGCCAGCGGCACGCCAGTCACCCCTTGCTGCCCTTGTCGCTGTTCGAGGAGCCGCGCTTCAGCCTGGCGGTATCGGCCTCGGGACTGGCGTTCATCGGCCAGGGGCTCGCCTTCGTGGCGCTCTCCTTCCTCTACCAGCAGGAGATGGGCTTCTCGCCGCTGGAGACCGCCTGGCTCTTCACCCCCTGGCCGCTGGCGATCATGCTGGTGGGCCCCCTGGCCGGGCGCCTGGCCGACCGGGTCAATCCCAGCCTGCTCTCCAGCCTGGGCCTGGGGCTGCTGATGGCCGGCCTGGCGGCCCTGGCGCTGCTCGACGCCGAGGCCGGGGTGGTCGACGCCCTGTGGCGCACGGCGCTGTGCGGCCTGGGCTTCGGGCTCTTCCAGCCGCCCAACAACCGCGAGATGATGGCCAGCGTGCCCCGCGAGCGCAGCGCCAACGCCTCGGGGGTGATGAGCACCACCCGCACCGTTGGGCAGTCGCTGGGCGTGGCCCTGGTCGGTGCCTTCCTCGCCGCCGGCATGGCCGTGCAGGCCACCCTGTGGGTCGGCGGGCTGGCGACCCTGCTGTCGCTGGCCGCCAGCCTGGCACGGGTGCCGCTGGCCGGCGCCGCTCAGCGGGCGCAGGCCGCCGCACCGCCCGGGGTGCGTCGTTAGCGCCGCGCATAGCGAGTACAATGGACCTTCCACTTCATCACCGGAAAGCCGCCATGAGCATCCAGGCAACCATCGAAGAGAAGCTGAAGGCCCTCGAGCCCGCCTTCCTGGCGGTGGAGAACGAGAGCCACCGACACAACGTGCCGCCCGATTCCGAGACCCACTTCAAGGTGACCCTGGTCAGCGAGCGCTTCGCGGGGCTGATGCCCGTGAAGCGCCACCAGCAGGTCTACACCCTGCTGGCCGACGAGCTCGCCGGGCCGGTCCATGCCCTGGCGTTGCACCTCTACACCCCGGGCGAGTGGGAGGCCGCCGGCCAGGCCCGTCCCGACTCCCCCGACTGCCGGGGCGGTGGCCGGTGACCAGCGAGCCGCAGCGCCTGCAGTATCTGGAGGCCATGGGCCTGACGGCCTGGGTGGCCCGCTATGCGCTGCCCAATGCCCGGCCCACGGAGGCCTGCGACTGGGCCCCGCCGGAGACGCCGGCGGCCGAGCCCCCGGGCGAACGGCTGCACGCCTTGCTCGACGAGGCCGCCAAGGCCCCCGCCCCGCGGCCCGCGGAGAGCGCCCAGGAGCGGGTCGAGCGCCCACAGCGTCCGGGAAAGGCGCGCGCCCTGCTCGGCGAGGTGCCGACGGAAGAAGGAGCGCCTACCGCCACGCCGCCTGCCGAGCCGGAGGCGCCCCGAGAGGCCTTGCGCTTCGCCTTCCAGGTGGCCTGCCTGGAGGGGCGCTGGCTGCTGTTGCTGCCGGGGAGGCAGGCGCCCGGACGCAGCGAGCTGGCGCTGCTGGGCAACCTGCTGCGCGCCGCCGGCATTCCGGCCGGCGTGCCGGGCTTCGAAGCCTTCCGCTGGCCGCTGGAGGAGGGATTGCCGGTGACCGCTCCCCTGGAGGAGGCCCGGGAAGGGCTGCAGGCCTTCGTGGCCGGTGCCCACCGTCGCGGCTGGGCGCCGGAGCGCCTGTTGGTATTCGGCGGCGATGAGGTGCTGGAGCGGGTGTTGACCCTGGAGGCAGGGCAGTGTCCGCTGCTGGGCCTGCCGGCCTGGCAGGGGCCGGCCCTGGGGGAACTGGCCGGCAGCGCCGAGGCCAAGCGGGCCCTGCTGCCGCGGCTGGACGAGTGGCGACGCGCCTGGCAGGCGACGACCGGGGAGGCCGAGGGTGACGACTAGCGGGCTGCAGCTCCTTCGCCTCACCAGTGCCGACCGAGCGCTCGTGGAGACCCTCGAGGCGTCGGCCGGCTGGCCGCTGGGTGGCTCGCCGCGACGGCTGGCCGGGACCCTCGACGATCCGTCGACGGCGGTCTTCGGCCTGATGCCGGGGGACGCTCTCGGCCTCGATGCCCTGGCGGCCTATGCGGTGGTGGCGCGCCTGCCCTTCGAGGCGGAGTTGCAGGGGCTGCTGGTGCGCCAGGCCAGCCGGGGGCATGGCCTGGGGAGGCGACTGCTGGCGGTGGTGGTGGACCAGGCCCGCGGCTGGGGCAGCGAGCGGTTGTTGCTGGAGGTGCGGGCGGGCAACGCCGCGGCCATCGACCTCTATCGGGGAAGCGGCTTCCGCGAGGACGGGCGACGGACGGGCTACTATCCGCCCCCGGAGCCGGGGGCGGACAGGGAGGATGCGATCCTGATGTCGCTGCCGCTACGGCCGCTGGGCTGAAGCGCTGTGGCGTGGTTCAGCCGTTGCTGCTGCCGGGTTCCACCTCGTCGAGCTTGCCCAGCACCGCCGTCAGGCGGCGCTCCCACTCCTCGCGCTCCTGCTTCAAGCGGCTGTTTTCCTCGCGCAGCTCCTCGGCTTCCATCTTCAAGAGCTCCAGGGCCTCGACGGCGCTGGCGACCTTCTGTTCGAGCCGATTGAAGAGTTCGATGCTCATCCTGTGTCTCCTGGGTGTCGTTCCGGGGTGGTCCTTGGCGGCCGAGCCGGCGCCTGTCGCGGGCGGTACCGAGGCCGCAGCGTAACGCCGAGCCCGGGGCTCAGCAAGCGTCGTCGCCTGGCGACGGGGCCTGGCGGCGATAGAGCCGTCCATGGCTGTCGCCGGCGCGCACCTCGCGGTGCAGGAGCCAGGTGGCCGGCACCTCGGGCACCAGTCCCGCCTCCACTTCCAGGTAGATCAGGGCCTCGTCGGCCAGCCAGCCCGCCTCCAGGGCGGCGCAGCAGGGATCGGCCAGGCCCTGGCGGAAGGGCGGGTCGAGGAAGACCAGGGAGAAGGATGCCGGCGTCCCGCGCAGGAAGGCCCGGGCGTCGTCGGTGACCACGCGGCCGCGCTCTGAGGCGCCCAGGGTCTCCAGGTTCGTCGCCAACTGCCGGGCCACCCGGCCGTCGTGCTCCACGAAGGTGGTCTCGCGGGCCCCGCGGGAGAGCGCCTCCAGGCCCAGGGCGCCGGTGCCGGCGAACAGGTCCAGGACCCGGGCGCCGGGCAGGGCGGTGGCGAGCCAGTTGAACAGCGTCTCGCGCACCCGGTCGGGGGTCGGGCGCAGGCCGGGACTATCGAGTACCGGCAGCAGGCGGCGGCGGTGCTCGCCGCCGATGATGCGCAGTCGTCCGGGACTCTGCCGGCCGTTCCGGCTGCCGGCGGGGGGCTTGCCGCCCGGACGACGGGAGCGAGGGAGGCGTCGTGTCATGGCCGGGATTGTAACCGGCGGCTTGTCCACAGTCATGGTGCGCGGTGGTAGGATGTGGCGATTCGTTCATCCGCGAGGCCGATTCTGCCCATGTTCGGTATTTTCAAGCGCAAGAAGAAGCAGCAGGAACAACCCGGGGATCGCGACGAGCGCGATCTTCGCGAGGAGGAGGAGGCGCCCGACTCGCCCGAGCGGGGCGATGAGGCCGCCCCGGCCGATGCCCGGCGTGGTCCCGACGCGACGGGCGCCGCCGGTGCGGCGGCACCCCCCGAGGACGACACGACGGATGGCACACCGCCGCAGGAGGCACCGCGGCCCGCGGAGGCAGCGTCCGACGAAGAGGCCGCCGTTGCCCCCGAGGAAGCGGAGACGCAACCTGCTGACGAGCCCGAGCCCGAGCCCGAGCCCGAGCCCGAGCCCGAGTCGGTGGCCGAGGAGCCGCCCCGCGCCGCCCTGCAGGAGAAGCCGGCCGGCGAGAAGAAGGGCTGGTTCGCGCGCATCCGCGCCGGCCTCGGCAAGACCCGCGCCAACCTCACCGACGGCCTCGCCGACCTCTTCCTCGGCAAGAAGCAGATCGACGACGACCTGATGGAGGACCTGGAGACCCAGCTGCTGCTGGCGGACGTGGGCATCGAGGCCACCACCGAGATCATCGACCGCCTCACCGAGCGGGTGTCGCGCAAGGAGCTCCAGGACAGCGAGGCCCTCTACCGCGCCCTCCAGGAGGAACTGGCCGCGATGCTCGAGCCGGTGACCCGGCCCCTGGCGCTGCCGCCCAAGGGCGAGGGGCCCTTCGTGATCCTGGTCGTCGGCGTCAATGGCGTGGGCAAGACCACCACCATCGGCAAGCTCACCCAGCGCTTCCGGCGCGAGGGGCGCAGCGTGATGCTGGCCGCCGGCGACACCTTCCGCGCCGCCGCGGTGGAGCAGCTCAAGGTGTGGGGCGAGCGCAACCAGGTGCCGGTGATCGCCCAGCACACCGGCGCCGACAGCGCCTCGGTGGTCTATGACGCCGTGGCCGCCGCCAAGGCGCGGGGCATCGACGTGCTGATCGCCGACACCGCCGGCCGCCTGCACAACAAGGCGCACCTGATGGAGGAGCTCAAGAAGGTGCACCGGGTGATGGGCAAGCTGGACGCGGCCGCGCCCCATGAGGTGATGCTGGTGCTCGACGCCGGCACCGGCCAGAACGCCCTGTCCCAGGCCAGCACCTTCAACGAGGCGGTGCCGGTCACCGGGGTGACCCTGACCAAGCTCGACGGCACCGCCAAGGGCGGCATCATCTTCGCCCTGGCCAAGCAACTGGGCACGCCGATCCGCTTCATCGGCGTCGGCGAGTCCCTGGACGACCTGCGCCCCTTCGAGTCCCGCGAGTTCGTCGACGCCCTCTTCGACCGCGAGCGGGGCGACGCCGAGGCATGATCGTCTTCGAGCACGTCGGCAAGCGCTACGGCGGGCGCTTCGAGGCGCTCGCCCACCTCGACTTCCGCGTGCGGCGTGGCGAGATGGTCTTCCTGACCGGTCACTCCGGGGCGGGCAAGAGTTCGCTGCTGCGGCTGATCATGCGCCTGGAGCGGCCCTCCCGCGGGCGCATCCTGGTGGCCGGCCATGACATCGATCGCCTGCATCCCAGCCAGGTGCCCTTCTACCGCCGCCAGATCGGCGTGGTCTTCCAGGACCACCAACTGCTCTTCGACCGCTCGATCTTCCACAACGTGGCCCTGCCGCTGGAGATCCAGGGCGTGGAGCCCCGCGAGGCGGCCCGCCGGGTGCGCGCGGCGCTGGACAAGGTGGGGCTGCTGCACCGCGAGCGGGCGCTGCCCATCGAGCTCTCCGGCGG
>NZ_JAUFPL010000018.1:157218-341759 GCF_030409215.1 Halomonas ramblicola
GATCTGGCGCTGATCGCCCGGCTGCGCCACCGCACCCTGCGCCTGCGCGAGGGGCGCCTGGTGGCCGACCAGGAGGCCGCATGAGTCGACGTCCCGAGGCGCCGCCCCGCGGGGCCCGCAGCCACCGCACCCGCTCGTCGAGCCGGGTGCGTGGCTGGCTGCGCCACCACCGTGCCATGTGCCTGGACAGTGCCCGGCGCCTGGTGAGGGCGCCCATCGGCAGCCTGGTGACCATGCTGGCCATCGCCATCGCCCTGGTGCTGCCGGCGGCGCTGTGGCTGACCCTTGACGGCGCCCGGCTGCTCGACGCCGAACTCACCGAGAGCGCCACCCTGACCGCCTACCTGGAGGTCGGGGTCGACGCCGCCGAGGCGGGGCGCATCGACGAGGCCCTGGCTGCCCAGGAGGGGGTGGCGCGAACCCGGCTGATCACCGCCGCTGAGGGCATGGCCGAGTTCCAGCAGGCCTTGGGGCTGGCCGACGCCCTGGAGCGGCTCGAGGAGAACCCGCTGCCGGCCAGCGTGGTGGTGACCCCGGCGGATCCGGCCCCGGAGGCGGTGCGGGCCCTGGCCGGGGAGCTGGAGGCGATCGCCGGCGTCGCGGAGATACGCCTCGATCTGGCCTGGATCGAGCGCTTGCGCCACCTGGCCGAGTTGGGGCGGCGCCTGGCCCTGGCGCTGGCCGTGCTGTTCGGCGGCGGCGTGCTGCTGGTGGTCGGCAACACCATCCGCCTGGCGGTGGAGAGCCGTCGCCAGGAGATCGAGGTGGTCACCCTGATCGGCGCCACCCATGCCTTCGTGCGCCGCCCCTTCCTCTACAGCGGTGCCTGGTACGGCCTGGGCGGCGGCCTGTTGGCCTGGGCGCTGCTGGCGCTGGGCGGGGAGTGGCTCTCCGCGCCGGTGGCGGCGCTGGCGGCCAGCTACGGCGCCAGCTTCGGCCTGCCGCGCCTGGGGCCGGGAGGCTCGGCAACCCTGGTGAGCTGTAGTATACTATTGGGCTGGCTGGGCGCCTGGATCGCGGTGAGCCGGCACCTCGCGGAGGTCAGGCCACGCTAGTGCCGGGACGGTCGGCGGCGACAGGGTCGCGCACGATTCGCCCGGCCTATCGATGCCATGAGGACCGTTCGGTTGCCGCCCCTGGGCACCCGCCGTATATTCGACAGGTCGACTGCCCCAAGTACGGAATATCAGTACGGAACATTCTCCGGTCATCGTCATCAAAGGCAGCGACCGAAACATCCACTTGGGCCAATAGCGAGGGTCCGGCGACACCGGGCCCGGAAAAGGAGACACCCTGCACATGAGCACCAGTCTTCTGCCGGTAGGCCACCTATCCCCGGGGCATGACCTCAACGGGTACATCCAGGCGGTGAACGGCATCCCCATGCTCACCGCCGAGGAGGAGCGTGAGCTGGCCTTCCGCCTGCACGATGAGGGCGACCTGGAGGCGGCACGCCGCCTGGTCCTGTCGCACCTGCGTTTCGTCGTGCACATCGCCCGCAGCTACTCCGGCTACGGCCTGCCCCAGGCGGACCTGATCCAGGAGGGCAATGTCGGCCTGATGAAGGCGGTCAAGCGCTTCGATCCCAACCAGGGCGTGCGGCTGGTCTCCTTCGCCGTGCACTGGATCAAGGCCGAGATCCACGAGTTCGTGCTGCGCAACTGGCGTATCGTCAAGATCGCTACCACCAAGGCCCAGCGCAAGCTGTTCTTCAACCTGCGCAGCGCCAAGAAGCGCCTGGCCTGGTTGAACAACGACGAGGTCGATGCCATCGCCAAGGACCTCGACGTCAAGCCCGAGGTGGTGCGCGAGATGGAAGGCCGTCTGTCGGCCCACGACGCCGGCTTCGACGTCTCGCCCAGCGACGACGAGGAGACCGGCTGGCAGGCGCCGGTGCACTTCCTGGACGACGCCGCTTCCGATCCGGCCACCCAGCTCGAGGAGAGCGACTGGGAGGGCGATGCCACGCGCCGCCTGCAGCTGGCGCTGGAGGCCCTGGACGAGCGTTCCCGGGACATCCTGCAGCGGCGCTGGCTGGCCGAGGACAAGGCCACCCTGCACGACCTGGCCGATGTCTATGGGGTTTCCGCCGAGCGTATCCGCCAGCTCGAGAAGAACGCCATGAAGAAGATCCGCCAGCGGATCGGCGACGCCCTGGTGGCCTGAAACCCGACCGGCGTCTCGCCCCGGCGGCCCGTTCCCCCTTCGGTGGAACGGGCCGTTTTCGTTTAGAGTAGGGAAGTGCGGCATCGGCACCGTCGTGGGAGAGTCGGCTCATGGAAGGCATACTGCTGCTGTTGTTGGTCATCGTCGGGACGCCGAGCGTCCTGGCGATCGCCGCGCTGGCCAGGGTCGGCAGGCTGCAGAGGCGCGTGGCGGCCCTCGAGGACGCCCTGGCGAGTGGACGGGAGGCGGCCGCCCCCGCGCCAGGCGCCGAGGAGGCGGACGGGCCGCGTTCCGTCTCCCGGCAGGAGGCCGAGGCTCGGGCCGCCTCGGCCGCGCCCTCCACGGCGCCGATCGATCGCTTCATCAAGCCTTGGCTGTCCCGGGGGCGGTCGGTGGCGCGACGCTGGCTGAGCGAGGGCAATGTGCCCGTCAAGGTGGGCGTCCTGGTGCTCTTCGCCGGGGTGGCGGCCCTGATCCGGCATGCCGCCGAGCAGGGCTGGCTGGCGATGGCCATCGAGCTGCGCCTGGCCGGCATCGCGGCGCTCGCCGCCCTGGGCCTGGGGTTCGGCTGGCGGCAGCGTGCCCGGCGGCGGGCGTTCGCCCTGAGCCTGCAGGGCGGGGCCATCGGCGTGCTGCTGATGGTGCTGTTCGCCGCGTCGCAGCGCTACGCCCTGCTGCCGTTACCCCCCGCCTTCGGCCTGAGCGTCGTCCTGGTGGCCGGCCTGGGCGTTCTCGGGGTCATGCAGAATGCCCTGGTCCTGGCGGTGCTGGGCACGCTCGCCGGTTTCCTGGCGCCGCTCTGGCTCGCCTCCGGCCCGGGCCAGCCGGCGGTGCTGTTCGGCTACTATGCGCTGCTCAATATCGGTATCTTCGCCATGGCCTGGTTCCGGCCCTGGCGCGTCCTCAATCTGCTGGGCTTCCTGGCCACCTTCGTCATCGCCACCGGCTGGGGCGTGCTGAGCTACCGGCCGGCCGACTTCGCCATCGCCCAGCCGTTCCTGCTGCTGTTCTTCGGCCTCTATCTGCTGATCCCGGTCTTCCATGCCCGCCATCGGCCGCCGCGCGCCGGCGGCATCGCCGACAGTCGCCGCGTCGACGGCAGCCTGGTGTTCGGCACTCCCCTGGTGGCCTTCGGGCTGCAGGCCGCCCTGCTGGAAGGGGCGCGCCTGCCGCTGGCCTTCTGCGCCCTGGGCCTGGCCCTGATCTATGTGTTGCTGGCGTCCCGGCTGTTGCACCGGGAGGCCATGCGCTACCTGGGCCAGTCTCACGCCATCCTGGCGGTGGGTTTCGCCACCCTGGCGGTGCCCCTGGCGCTCTCTGCCCGGGTCAGCGCCAGTGTCTTCGCCCTGGAGGGGGCGGCGCTGATCTGGCTGGGGCTGCGCCAGCGGCGCCGGCTGCCGCAGGCGGCCGGTCTGGGGCTGCAGCTGCTGGCCGGCCTGACCCTGCTCGGCGGCCAGTTCCTCGCCGGCGCCGAGGCGCGCCCGCTGGCCAATGCCACCTTCATGGGCGGCCTGCTGATCGCCGTGGCGGGCTTCGCCAGTGCCTGGAACTACTGGCGGGCGGGACGGCCCCGCCTGGCGCTGCTCGGCTATGGCTGGGGGATGGCGTGGTGGTTGGGCAATGGCTTGCACGAGATCCTGCGTTTCGTGGCGCCGTCGGCGCAGGCCGATGGGGTCCTGGTGTTCCTGGCGGCCAGTGGGGCGCTGATCGGCGAGCTCCAGCGCCGCCGACCGGCGCCGGCCCTGGCCTGGAGCCTCGCCGGGGGGCTGCTGCTGGCCCTGCCGCTGCTCGCCCGGCCGCTGCTGGTTGAGTTCTCCTCGCCCGATGGGTCGGCGGTCACGGCGCCCTGGGCCTGGGCGTTCCTGGTGCTGCTGGGCTATCGCCAGCTGGTGGTGCTGGCGGCGACGGTGCCGACGGGGGCGCGGGCGCACCCCGTGGCATGGGCCCAGGGGGCCTGGCTGTGGGCCTGGCCGCTGTTCTGGTCGGGGCTGCTGGCCCAGCCGTCGTTGTTGCCCCTCGGCCCGGCCTGGCATCTGGCCGCCGGGTTGCTGCCCTGGTTGGTCATGGTGGCCTTGCTGCTGCATCGCCCCGGCTGGGCCCTGATGCCCCTGGCGGACGAGGCCGAGGCGTGGCGAGGGCCCCTGGTCGCCTCCTTCCTGGCCGCGCTGGTGCCGGCCTGGCTGGGCGCGCTGGCCCTGCCGGGCGACCCGGCGCCGCTGCCCTGGTGGCCCCTGCTCAACCCCCTGGAGCTGGCTCAGTGGGCGATCCTGCTGGTGCTCTGGCAGCTGCAGCGCTCGGCGCTCTGGCCCGAGCGCCTGCGGCCCCAGGGCATCGCCCTGCTGGCCGTGGCGGGCTTCGTGCTGCTGTCCTCGACGGTGCTGCGCGGCATGCACCTGAGGGCGGGGTTGCCCTGGTCGCCGGAGCTGCTCTCCAGTGGCTTGGTGCAGACCGGGCTGACCCTGCTGTGGAGCGTGCTGGGGGTGGCCGGCTGGATCCATGGCTCGCGACGGCGACAGCGCGCGGTCTGGCTGGTGGCGGCGCTGCTGATGACGGCGGTGCTGGCCAAGCTGGTGCTGGTCGATCGCAGTCATCTCGGCAACCTGGTCGGCATCGTCTCCTTCATCGGCTACGGGCTGCTGTGCATCGGCGTGGGCTATGCGGCACCCGCGCCGCCACGTCGCGCGGAGGAAACGGCATGAAGCGCTGGTCCGGTGTCTGGCTGGCCTGGGCCTGGTCGGCGCTGGCCCTGGCCGGCGACCATGAGGCGGACTGGGTGCGCGAGTGGCCCCTCGCGCTGGAAGAGGGCCGGGCGGCCTATCGGCTGGAACTGACGCCGGCCCTCTACCGCAGCATCCAGGCGCCCGACCTGGGCGACCTGCAGGTCTTCGATGCGCGGGGCGCGGCGGTGCCGACCCGGGTGGGGCCGGCGGAGATCGAGGCCGTCGAGGTCGCCGAGCCCCGGGCGGTGCCCTGGTTCCCGCTGCCGGTCCCCGAGGCACCAGAGGCACGCTGGGAGCTGATCGGCGAGACCGATGCCCAGGGGCGGCTGTATCGCGTCGAGACCCGCGGGGGCGAAGCGCCGGCCGGCGAGCGGCAGGCCGGGGCGGCCCTGGTGGACCTGAGTGATCTCGCGGCGCCGGTGGTGGCGCTGGAACTGGCCTGGGACGCCGCGGCGTCGCCCGTGGACAGCAGCTACCGCGTCGAGGCCAGCGACGACCTCGAGCGGTGGCGCACGGTGCAGTCGCGCGGCCGGCTGCTGGACCTGGCCCACCAGGGGGAGCGGATCGTCCGGCGCCGCCTGTCGCTGGGAGGCGTGTCGGCGACCTACCTGCGACTGCGTCCCCTGCCCGGTGAACCGGCGGTGCCGCTGACCGGCATCGGCGCCGTGCCGGCGCCCGAGCGCCCGGTGGCCCCCCGGGAGTGGCGCGTCCTGGAGGGACGACGCCAGGCGGATGGCAGTTTCCACTACCGCCTGGACGGACGCTTCCCGGTCGACCTGGCCGATATCGAGGGGACCGGGACGGCGAGCTGGACGCTGCGGAGTCGGGAGGACGAGGAGGACGCCTGGCGGCGGCGCGCCAGCCCCTGGATCGGGTATCGGCTGGACGACGCGGCGGGCGTGCTGCGCTCGCCGCCGCAGCCGCTGCGGGGCCCGGTGCGGGACCGCGACTGGCGGCTCACCGCCGCTCAGGCGTTGACGGGAGAGCCACCGCGCCTGCGGCTGGGCTATCGCCCCGAGCGACTGGTGTTCCTGGCCCAGGGCGAGGTGCCGTTCCGCCTGGCCGCCGGCAGCCTCCGGGCGCGGCGCCAGGAGGCGCCGGTCGCGCCGGTGCTGGCGTCGCTGCGTGAGCGACACGGCGACGCCTGGCGGCCGTCCCCGGCGACGCTCGGCGAGGCGCGGGAGTTGGCGGGGAAGGGGGCGTTGCGCCCCGAGCGCGACTGGACCACCTGGTTGCTGTGGGCGGTGCTGGTCGGCGGCGCCGCCCTGGTGGCCGGCCTGGCCTTGCGGCTATTGCGCCGGGCACCGGGACCCTGAGGCGCCAGGTGCTCAGGCCGAGGCCGGCTGCGGGCTCTCCCGGAGCAGTTGGGCCGAGAGCAGCGCCCACTGGTCCTCCCAGTGCTCGGTGGGGCGGCGCTTGAAGTCGCTGCGCACGTACTGGGCGATGCGCCCCTCGGCGGCGGCCAGCAGCAAGTTGGCGGCCGCCGAGGCGGGCAGGCTGGGACGGCGTCCCTCGCGCGGCTCCGCCTCGCGCAGGATCTGCTTGAGCTGGGTCTCGAGGCGCTCGAAGAGCTGGTGGATGCGCAGCCGCAGCCGGGCGGTCTCGCCGGTGAGGGCATCGCCATCGAGCAACCGCGACAGGCCGGGGTTCTTCTCGGCGAAGGCCAGCAGCAGGGTGAGCAGCTGGCCGCAGCGCGGCAGCGCCTCGGGGACCTCCTCGAGGATGCGGGTGATGCGCTCGAAGAGCGTCGCCTCGATGAATTCGATGAGGCCCTCGAACATGCGTGCCTTGCTGGGGAAGTGGCGGTAGAGGGCGGCCTCGGAGACGCCGACCTGCTTCGCCAGGGCGGCCACGGTGATGCGCTTGCCGCTGTCCTCCTCCAGCATCAGGGCCAACGCCTGCAGGATCTGCTCGCGACGGCCGGAGGTAGGGGTTGCCTGCGTCATATCGCTCTTTTCTTTTCTAATGGTCGACCCATGCTAGCCGCGGCCTCGCGCCAAGGCAAAGGCCGTGCCCCTCAGCCCTCCAGGCCGGCATCCGTGATCAGGGTGCCGACGCCGGCATTGGTGAAGATCTCCAGCAGGGTGGCGTGGGGCACCCGGCCGTCGATGATGTGGGCGCTGGCCACGCCGCCCTTCACCGAGTCCAGGGCGCAGCGGATCTTGGGCAGCATGCCGCCGTGGATGGTGCCGTCGGCGATCAGGGCGTCCACCTGGGCGGTGGTCAGGCCGGTGAGCACCTCGCCCTCGGCGTTCATCAGGCCGGCCACGTTGGTCAGCAGCATCAGCTTCTCGGCGGAGAGCGCTTCGGCCACCTTGCCGGCCACCAGGTCGGCGTTGATGTTGTAGCTGCGGCCCGCGGCGTCGACGCCGATGGGGGCGATCACCGGGATGAAGTCGCGGGCCGCCAGCATCTCGATCAGGTCGGTGGAGATGTGCTCCACCTCGCCCACATGGCCGATGTCGATGATCTCCGGGGCGGTCATCTCCGGGGTCTGGTGCTCCACCCTGAGCTGGCGGGCGCGGATCTGGGCGCCGTCCTTGCCGGTCAGGCCGATGGCCTTGCCGCCGCACTGGTTGATCAGGTTGACGATGCCCTTGTTGACCAGGCCGCCGAGGACCATCTCGACCACGTCCATGGTCTCGGCATCGGTGACCCGCATGCCGCCCACGAAGCGCGACTCGATGTTGAGCTTCTCTAGCAGATCGCCGATCTGGGGGCCGCCACCATGGACCACCACCGGATTGATGCCCACCTCCTTCATCAGCACCATGTCGCGGGCGAAGGAGTCGATCAGGGTGTCCTCGGTCATGGCGTTGCCGCCGTACTTCACCACCACGGTCTTGCCGGAGAAGCGCTGGATGTAGGGCAGCGCCTCGGAGAGCACCTCCACCACCAGGCGCGGATCGCGGGTCTGTTCGCTCATCTGGGTTCCCTCGTCATGCCGTCGCCGCGGGCGTTGCCACGGCGGGCGATCGATCTCGGCGCCTCACAGCGCCACGTCAAGCTCGGGCGCCACCGCCTCGAGGGCGGCGGCGAAGCGGCCGCGAATGCGCTCGAGGGCGGCGTCGTCCTTGCCCTCGAAGCGCAGCACCAGCACCGGCGTGGTGTTGGAGGCGCGGCACAGGCCCCAGCCGTCCGGATAGTCGACGCGGATGCCGTCGAGCGTGGTCTTGACGCCCTCCTCGCCGAAGTCGCCCTCACGGGCCAGGCGCGCCACCAGATCGAACTTGGTCTCGTCGCTGACGGCGATGTTGATCTCCGGGGTGCCCTTGTCCTGGGGGTAGCGGTCGAAGAAGGCGTCGGCGTCGGCATCCTGGTGGGAGAGGATCTCCAGCAGGCGGGCGGCGCCGTAGAGGCCGTCGTCGAAGCCGTACCAGCGCTCCCTGAAGAAGATGTGGCCGCTCATCTCGCCGGCCAGCAGGGCGCCGGTCTCCTTCATGCGCGCCTTGATCAGGGAGTGGCCGGTGCGCCACATCTCGGGAGTACCGCCAGCCTCCTCGATCACCCGGGTGAGGTTGCCGGTGCACTTGACGTCGAAGATCACCCGGGCGCCGGGGTTGCGCGACAGCATGTCCTCGGCGAAGGCCATCAGCAGGTGGTCGGGGTAGATCAGCCGTCCGGCGGGCGTGATCACGCCGAGGCGGTCGCCGTCGCCGTCGAAGGCCAGGCCGATGTCGGCGCCGCTCTCCTGAACCGTGCGGATCAGGTCCTGGAGGTTCTCGGGCTTGCCCGGGTCCGGGTGGTGGTTGGGGAAGGTACCGTCGATCTCGGCGAACAGCGGCAGGGTCTCGGCGCCGAGCTTCTCGACCAGCTGCGGGCCCAGCTCGCCGGCCACGCCGTTGCCGCAGTCGACCACCACCTTGAGCGGGCGGGTGAGGACCACGTCGCCGAGGATGCGCTGCAGGTAGGTCTCGCGCAGGTCCTGCTCGCTCACGCGGCCCTGGCCCGAGACCAGGTCGCCCTCTGCGATGCGGGCATGCAGGGCGGTGATGGCATCCCCCGAGAGGGTCTCGCCGCCCAGCACGATCTTGAAGCCGTTGTAGTCCGGCGGGTTGTGGCTGCCGGTGACCATCACGCCGGAGGCGGTGCCGTCGAGCACATGGGTGGCGAAGTAGAGCACCGGGGTGGGCACCATGCCGATGTCGACGACGTCGCGGCCGGCGGCGGTCAGGCCGCGCACCAGGGCGGCCTTGAGGCGCTCGCCGGAGAGGCGGCCGTCGCGGGCCACCACCACGCGGGATTCGCCGCGGGCGGCGGCCTCGCTGCCGATGGCGCGGCCGATCGCCTCGACGGTCGGCTCGGTGAGGGTGTCGTCGACGATGCCACGGATGTCGTAGGCGCGGAAAATGGAGGCGGGTACGGTCGGGTCGGCGCTCATGTCGCAACTCCTTCGCTGTGATCGGGGTGTCGGGGCAGTCTCAATGGCGTCCGGAACTGCCGAAGCCGCCGGCGCCGCGGAGGCTGGCGTCGAAGTCGTCGACGAGCTCCAGCTCGGCCTGCACCACCGGGACAAGCACGTACTGTGCCAGGCGCTCGAAGGGTTCCAGGGTGAAGGGGGCGGTGCCGCGGTTCCACACCGAGACCATCAGCTCGCCCTGGTAGTCGGAATCGATCAGCCCCACCAGGTTGCCGAGCACGATGCCGTGCTTGTGGCCCAGCCCCGAGCGGGGCAGGATCATGCCGGCCAGGCCCGGGTCGGCGATGTGGATGGCGAGCCCCGTGCGTACCAGCTCGCACTGGCCGGGGGCCAGGCACCGCGGGGCATCGAGCAGGGCGCGCAGGTCCATGCCGGCGGAGCCGGCGGTGGCGTAGTGGGGCATGAAGTCGCGCAGGCGCTCGTCGAGCAGCTTGACGGCCAGGCGCGGTCGGGAGGGGGGGGTGTCGGGCATCGGGTCGTTCCTGGAAGCGTTCAGGTGGGGTGGCGGTCGGCCAGGCAGGCCAGGGCGCGGCGCATCACCGCCCGGGCCAGCTCGCGCTTGGGTTGCGGCGCCAGGGATTCCCGGTCCAGATCGTCGCCGCTCGGCGACGTTTCGTCCCGGGTCGAGGGGCGCCGCCACAGCAGCAGGGCGGCGTTGTCGTCGCTCCCGAAACCGAGCCCGGCGCGGGAGACGTCGTTGGCGACGATCATGTCCAGGCCCTTGCGGGTCAGCTTGTCCCGGGCGTAGGTCTCGAGGTCGCGGGTCTCGGCGGCGAAGCCCACCACCAGGGGGCGGCGCGCCTCGGGCAGGGCGGCCACCTCGGCGATGATGTCGGGGTTCTTCACCAGGCGCAGGGTCAGGCCGTCCTCGCCCTCCACCTTCTTGATCTTGTGCGCGGCGGCGTTCTCGGCGCGGTAGTCGGCCACGGCGGCGCAGCCGATGAACAGCTCGCTCTCCCCGGCCAGGCGCAGGGCCGCCTCGTGCATCTCGAGCGCCGTCTCCACCTCGGTGCGTTCCACACCGGCCGGGCAGGGCAGGGTGACCGGGCCGCTGATCAGGCGCACCCGCGCGCCCAGGGCGGCGGCGGCCTCGGCCAGGGCGTAGCCCATCTTGCCGGAGCTGTGGTTGGAGAGGTAGCGCACCGGATCCAGCGGCTCCCGGGTGGGGCCGGCGGTGATGGTGACGGTCAGGCCGCCGGCCGTCGAGGTGCCGGGCAGGGCGGCGAGGATCGCCTCGGGCTCCAGCATGCGCCCCGGCCCCACGTCGCCGCAGGCCTGGTCGCCGCTGTCGGGACCCAGCAGCGTCCAGCCGTCCTCGGCGAGCCGTGCGGCATTGCGACGGGTGGCCGGGTGGCGCCACATGGCCTGGTTCATGGCCGGGGCCATCACCTTGTCGGCCTCGCTGGCCAGGCACAGGGTGGTGAGCAGGTCGTCGGCCAGGCCACCCGCCAGCCGCGCCATCAGGTCGGCGGTGCCGGGGGCGATCAGGATGATATCGGCCCAGCGGGCCAGCTCGATATGCCCCATGCCGGCCTCGGCCTCGGGGTCGAGCAGCGAGGTGCGCACCGCCTCGCCGGTCAGGGCCTGCAGGGTCAGGGGGGCGATGAAGGCCTGGGCGCCCTCGGTCATGACCACCCGCACCTCGGCCCCGGCCTGCTTGAGCAGGCGGGCGAGCTGGGCGCTCTTGTAGGCGGCGATGCCGGCACTGATGCCGAGCAGCAGGCGCCGTCCGGAAAGCGAAGACATGGGCGAGACCCCGGGAAGCTGGTCAGGCGCCTACCTTACCATCGGCGTCGCACCTTGCGTAGCCGGCGAGGCGGCTACACTGGGGACAGGAAAGACAGGCAGGGAGGCGAAAATGTCGATCAGGGACTGGCCGGAGGGCGAACGCCCCCGGGAGAAGCTGCTGGCGTTGGGTTCGGAGGCGCTGTCGGATGCCGAGTTGCTGGCGATCTTCCTGCGTGTGGGGGTGGCCGGGCGCTCGGCGGTGGACCTGGCCCGCGACCTGCTCGCCGCCTTCGGCGGGCTGCGTCCGCTATTGGAGGCGGACCGCGAGCGCTTCTGCGCCGAGCGCGGTCTGGGCGCGGCCAAGTTCGTGCAGCTGCAGGCGGTGCTGGAGCTGTCGCGGCGCCACCTGGCCAGCCAGCTGGCCCGCGGCGAGGCCCTCACCTCGCCGTCGCTGGTACGCGCCTACCTGGCCGCGCAGCTGCGCCACCTGGGCCACGAGGAGTTCGCCGCGCTGTTTCTCGACACCCAGCATCGGGTGATCCGCTATGAGTCGCTGTTCCGCGGCACCCTGGACAGCGCCTCGGTCTATCCCCGGGAGGTGGCGCGCCGGGCGCTGGAACTGGGCGCCGGGGCCCTGATCTTCGCCCACAACCATCCCTCCGGGGTGGCCGAGCCCAGCGACGCCGACCGGCGCATCACCGAGCGGCTACGCGAGGCGCTGTCGCTGTTCGAGATCCGCGTGCTCGACCACTTCGTGGTGGGCGATGGCGAAGTCGTCTCCTTCGCCGAGCGCGGCTGGCTGTAGCCCCTTTTCACAGACATGACGCCGGGCGTCGCTTCCTCTATAATGGCGTCTCGGCTGCGCTCGGCCCCGGAAGGTCGGGGCCGAATCCTATCCCGCCTGCCATCCGTCAGTCGCCTTCCGCGTCGTCCCCGCCGTCGCGGGTCGCGCCACGTCCATGTGCACCGGGCTTGTCCGGCGAGGCGGTCTCTGGTATAAAGTGCAGCCTTTGAATTCCCTTGGGTCAAATGTCACGGGGTCACCCGGTTTGCCCGACAGGTTTTGAACACTCAGGTTATTGAACGCCTGGCCCAGTGGTTGGAGGCTCCCATGTCCAAAGTATGTCAGGTTACCGGCAAGCGCCCGGTGACTGGTAACAACGTTTCACACTCCCAGCGCAAGACCCGCCGTCGCTTCTTGCCGAACCTGCACACCCATCGCTTCTGGGTGGAGTCCGAGAATCGCTTCGTCAAGCTGCGCGTCTCCTCCAAGGGCATGCGCATCATCGACAAGAAGGGCATCGAGGCGGTGCTCGGCGACATCCGCAAGCGCGGCGAAGCCGTCTAAGCGATTTCCACCTAGGGAGCAGCAGTCATGCGCGACAAGATCAGAATGGTGTCCAGTGCCGGTACCGGCCACTTCTACACCACCGACAAGAACAAGCGGAACACCCCGGACAAGCTCGAGATGAAGAAGTTCGACCCGGTGGTCCGCAAGCACGTGATGTACAAGGAAGCCAAGATCAAGTAAGCCTTGGTCGTCTTCCGCAGGTGTTCTTGCCTGACTCCCTGAACCCGGCCTCGTGGTCGGGTTCAGGCGTTTGTAGCGAGCGAATCATGCCCGAACTGCCCGAAGTCGAGACCACCCGCCGCGGCATCGCCCCCCACCTGGAGGGGCGCGAGATCGGCGAGGTGATCGTGCGCCAGCCGCGGTTGCGCGTGCCGGTGCCGGCCGACCTCGTCGATCGCCTGGTGGGGGCGCGCGTCGGTGCGCTCTCGCGACGCGCCAAGTACCTGCTGGTGCCCCTGACCACGGGGGGCGAAGGCGGCGAGGCCGGCACCTTGCTCTGGCACCTGGGCATGTCCGGCAGCCTGCGCATCGCGCGGCTCGGTGAACTGCCCAGGAAGCACGACCACCTCGATGTGGTACTCGACGACGGGGCCATCCTGCGCTACCACGACCCACGCCGCTTCGGCTTCGTCGACTGGCTGGCGGACGGCGTCGAGGGCGACCCGCGCCTGGCGCGCCTGGGCCCGGAGCCGCTCTCCACCGCCTTCGACGGCGAACGCCTCCATCGCCTCTCCCGCGGTCGCCGCCTGGCGGTGAAGCCCTTCCTGATGGACAACGCCGTGGTGGTGGGGGTGGGCAACATCTACGCCGCCGAGGCGCTGTTCCTGGCCGGCATCGACCCGCGGCGCGCCGCCGGGCGCATCTCGCTCGAGCGCTACGCGCGCCTGGTCGCGGCGGCGAAGGAGGTGCTGGCCGCCGCCATCACCCAGGGCGGTACCACCCTGCGCGACTTCGTCGGCGGCACCGGTGAGCCCGGCTACTTCAAGCAGCGCCTCAACGTCTACGGGCGCCACGGCCAGCCGTGCCGGCGCTGCGGCGCCGAGCTGCGCCTCGTCACCCTGGGCCAGCGGGCCAGCGTGTTCTGTGGCCACTGCCAGACCTGATCCTTCCTCCTGTCGAGAGAATCCCATGACCCTGCCCTCCCTGCGCCTGAAGAAGAACGCCGACCGTCGCCTCAAGGCCGGCCACCTGTGGCTCTACTCCAACGAGATCGACACCGAGGCCACGCCGCTCAAGGGCCTCGAGCCGGGCCGGCAGGTGGTGGTGGAGGCCGCCAATGGCAAGGCCCTGGGCGTGGCCTACGTCAACCCGCACTCGCTGATCTGTGCGCGCCTGGTCTCCCGCGACCCGAAGCAGGGGCTCGATCGCTCGCTGCTGGTACATCGCCTCAACCAGGCACTGGCCCTGCGCGAGCGCCTCTTCGCCCAGCCCTTCTATCGCCTGGTGAACGGCGAGGGGGATCTGCTGCCGGGCCTGGTGGTCGACCGCTTCGGCGATGTCCTGGTGGTGCAACTCAACACCGCCGGCATGCAGGCAGTGGCCGAAGAGCTGCTCGACGCCCTGGACAAGGTGCTCTCGCCGACCACCGTCGTGCTGCGCAACGATACCTCCGGGCGTCGCCAGGAGGGGCTCGAGCTCGGCGTCGAGGTGGTCAGGGGCGAGCTGCCCGAAACGGTGCTGCTGGAGGAGAACGGCGTGCGCTTCACCGCCCCGGTGCTCGACGGCCAGAAGACCGGCTGGTTCTATGATCACCGGGTCAACCGCGCCTGGCTCAATGGCCTGGTGGCCGGCAAGCGGGTGCTCGACCTGTTCAGCTACGTGGGGGGCTGGGGCGTGCAGGCGGCGGCCCACGGTGCCCGCGAGGTGCTCTGCGTGGACGCCTCCGGTGCCGCCCTGGAGCGGGTGGCCGAGAATGCCGCCCTCAACGGCCTGCACGAGCAGGTGGCGGTGGGCGAGGGCGACGCCTTCGAGGCCCTGGCCGCGCTCAAGGCCGAGGACGAGCAGTTCGACGTGGTGATCCTCGATCCGCCGGCCTTCATCAAGAAGCGCAAGGACATCCCCAACGGCGAGCGCGCCTACGGCCGGCTCAACCGCGAGGCGATGCGCCTGCTGGGGCGCGATGGCCTGCTGCTCTCGGCGTCGTGTTCCATGCACCTGGCGCCGGAACGCCTGGTGGAGGTGGTGCGCGGTGCGGTGCGCCACCAGGACCGTCACGGCCAGATCCTCTTCCAGGGCCACCAGGGGCCGGACCATCCGGTGCATCCGGCGATCCCCGAGACCGCCTACCTCAAGGCCCTGGGTGTGCGGGTCTTCCGCGATTGAGGTGAAATGGCGGCGCTCGCAATGTCACTACGTCTATGACGGACTTTCAGCCTGTACGCGTCTTCGCCCACTCCAATGCCCTGCTGGTCAGCCATATCCACAATGTGCTGACCGCGGCCGGCATCCCCGCGGAGCTGCGCAACCTGACCCTGGGCGGTGGCGCCGGTGAGTTGCCCCTCGGCGAGTGCGAGCCCGAAGTGTGGGTCAGGCCCCATAACCGAGCGCGCGCCGAGGCGTTGATCCACGATGCCCTGGAGGGCCGCAGCGAGGCGCCTGCCTGGACCTGCCCCGGTTGCGGAGAGCACCTGGAGGGGACCTTCGACACCTGCTGGAACTGTGGCGCTCACCGCCCCGACTGATCTCCGTCGCCTCGCCCGCCCGGCCGCCGGAAGGTTTTCTGTCGGCCGCCCTCTGGATCGGAGGATTTTTGGCTAAGCAGCGAGGATCCATGGACTTTTATTGAAGTGGCGCCTGGGCTCTTCGTGGATGATCTGCCTGTGCTGTAATGGGGAGGAAACCTACCCAACAAGAGTACGCAGGAGGAGCCCATGCAGATCGCCGTTCCCCGGGAGATCAAGAACCACGAGTACCGTGTCGCCCTGACGCCCACCGGCGCCCGGGAGCTGGTGGCGCGTGGCCACCGGGTCACCGTCCAGGCCGGGGCGGGCGAGGGGGCCGGCTTTCCGGACGCCGCCTTCGAAGCCGCCGGTGCCCGCCTCGAGGCCGACGTGGCCAGGGTCTGGGACGAGGCCGAAGTGATCCTCAAGGTCAAGGAGCCCCAGGCCGAGGAGGTCGCGCGCCTGAGGCAGGGCCAGACCCTGTTCACCTACCTGCACCTGGCCGCCGAGGAGTCGCTGACCCGCGGTTTGCTGAAAAGCGGGGCCACCTGCATCGCCTACGAGACCATCACCGACCGCCAGGGCGGCCTGCCGCTGCTGGCGCCGATGAGTACCGTGGCCGGTCGCATGGCCATCCAGGCCGGCGCCCACAGCCTGGAGAAGGCCCAGGGCGGTGCCGGGGTGCTGCTGCCCGGGGTGCCCGGCGTGGCGCCGGCCAGGGTCGCCGTGATCGGCGGCGGCGTGGTGGGCGAGAACGCCGCGCGCATGGCGCTGGGCCTGGGTGCCGAGGTCACCGTGCTGGACAAGTCGATCCCGCGCCTGGAGACCCTCGACGACCGCTACCAAGGCCGCATGAAGACGGTGTTCTCCACCGCCGACGCCATCGACGAGGCGGTGCGCGAGTCCGACCTGATCGTCGGCGCCGTGCTGATCCCCGGCGCCGCCGCGCCCAAGCTGATCACCCGCGCCATGCTGGCCGACATGCAGCCGGGCAGCGTGCTGGTGGACGTGGCCATCGACCAGGGCGGCTGCTTCGAGACCAGCCGGCCCACCACCCACGCCGAGCCCACCTATGTGGTGGACGGCATCGTCCACTACTGCGTGGCCAACATGCCGGGCGCGGTGGCGCGCACCTCCACCCTGGCGCTGACCAACGCCACCCTGCCGTTCGTGATCGCGCTCGCCGACAAGGGCTGGAAGCAGGCGCTGGCCGATGATCCGCACTTCGCGGCCGGCCTCAACGTCCACGACGGCCAGGTGACCTACGCCGCAGTGGCCGAGGCCTTCGGCCTGGAGAGCGTCGATGCCACGGACCTGTTGAGTTGAAGCGGGGGCTCCGGTCGCCTTGATCGGGGCCTCGCGTTACCATAGCGGGCATTCCCGAACAGCAGAGTCCGCCTACCCCATGAGTGCAGTTTCCGAGAAGACACGCGTTCTTACCGGCATCACCACCACCGGCACGCCCCACCTGGGCAACTACGTGGGGGCCATCAAGCCCGCCATCGCCGCGAGCCAGGATCCCGGCGTCCAGTCCTACTACTTCCTCGCCGACCTGCACGCCCTGATCAAGTGCCAGGATCCGCGGCGCGTCCAGGAGTCGCGTCGGGAGATCGCCGCCACCTGGCTGGCCCTGGGCCTGGATACCGACAACGCCGTCTTCTACCGCCAGTCGGACATCCCCGAGATTCCCGAGCTCACCTGGATGCTCTCCTGCGTCTGCGCCAAGGGGCTGATGAACCGCGCCCACGCCTACAAGGCGGCGGTGGCGGAGAACGAGGCCGCCGGCGACCTGGACCCCGACCGCGGCGTGACCATGGGCCTGTTCGGCTACCCGGTGCTGATGGCCGCCGACATCCTGATGTTCAACGCCCGGAAGGTGCCGGTGGGCCGCGACCAGATCCAGCACATCGAGATGGCCCGCGACATGGCCGGCCGTTTCAACCACCTCTACAAGGGCCAGTACTTCACCCAACCCGAGGCGGTGGTGGACGAGCGGGTGGAGGTGTTGAACGGCCTCGATGGGCGCAAGATGTCCAAGAGCTACAACAACACCATCCCGCTGTTCGTTTCCGAGAAGAAGCTGCTCAAGCTGGTGCGCAAGATCAAGACCAACTCCCTGGAGCCCGGGGAGCCCAAGGATCCCGATACCTGCACCCTGTTCCAGATCTACTCCGCCTTCGCCACCACGGAGGAGACCGCCGCCATGCGTCAGGAATACGAGGGCGGCATCGGCTGGGGCGAGGCCAAGAACCGCGTCTTCGAGTACCTCAACGAGCACCTCCGCGAACCCCGCGAGCGCTACCAGGCCCTCATGGAGGATCCCGGCTACATCGAGACGGTGCTGCAGAAGGGCGCCGAGCGCGCCCGTGCCGAGGCGGCCCCCTTCATGGATCGCCTGCGCCAGGCGGCGGGGCTCGGCCGCTTCGCCTGACCGAGCCCGATTGCGCCGCGACCCGGATACCATCGGAGCGCTCCCTCCGGTGGTTTCTCATGCCGGGAGGCAATGCTCGTCATAGTCTTTATGCATTTCCCTTATCCTGAGTAAAATACTAAGGTATTCGGCCTCGGGGGCGTGTCCGGGCCCCGCTCCGATTCCCGACACTGGAGGATGCCATGACGCAAGCCCTGTTATCGCGCCGGTCGTCGCCGCTCGTGCCGGTCGCCATCGCCGCCCTGTTGCTGGGCGCCCTGGCCGTGGGGAGCGTCTTCGGGGCGCGCAGTGGCGTGTTGATGGTGGTGGGCGGCCTGCTGGGCATGGCGCTCTACCATGCCGCCTTCGGCTTCACCGCCGCCTGGCGGGTGTTCATCACCGAGCGGCGTGGCCGCGGCTTGCGTGCCCAGATGGTGATGCTGGCCATCGCCGTGTTGCTGTTCTTCCCAGCCCTGGGGGCCGGCAGCCTGTTCGGCCAATCGGTCTACGGCTTCGTGGCGCCCATTGGCGTCTCGGTGGTGGTCGGTGCCTTCCTGTTCGGCGTCGGCATGCAGCTCGGCGGCGGCTGCGCCTCCGGCACCCTGTTCACCGCCGGCGGCGGCAATGCCCGCATGCTGATCACCCTGCTGTTCTTCATCGTCGGCTCGCTGATCGGCACCGCCCACTTCAGTTGGTGGCAGGGCCTGCCGGCCTTCCGGCCGGTCTCCCTGGTGAGCGTCGCCGGCACCGGTGGCGGCATCGCCATCAGCCTGGCCCTGTTCGCTGCCATCGCCGCCTTCACCCTGGTCTTGGAGAAGCGCCGGCATGGCGGGCTGGAGCAGGCCCCCAGGGTGGATGCCGGCCGGCGGCGCTGGCTGACCGGCCCCTGGCCGCTGCTGGCCGGTGCGGTGGCACTCGCCCTGCTCAACTTCGCCACCCTGGCCCTGGCGGGGCGTCCCTGGGGCATCACCTCCGCCTTCGCGCTGTGGGGGGCCAAGGGGTTCGAGGCCCTCGGCGGCGACGTCTCCGCTTGGGGCTACTGGCAGTCGCCGGGCAATGCGGCGGCCCTGGAGGCCAGTGCCTGGAGCGACATCACCACGGTGATGAACGTCGGCATCATGCTCGGGGCCCTGGCGGCGGCCTCGCTGGCGGGTCGCTTCGCGCCCAACTTCCGCATCCCGGCCAGGTCCGTGCTGGCGGCGGTGATCGGTGGGCTGATGCTCGGCTATGGCGCCCGTCTGGCCTTCGGTTGCAACATCGGCGCCTACTTCAGCGGCATCGCCTCGGGCAGCCTGCACGGCTGGGTGTGGCTGGTGGCGGGCTTTGCCGGCAACATGCTGGGCGTGAAGCTGCGGCCCCTCTTCTTCGCCGGCGAGGCCGGGCGTCGGCCCGCGGCCAAGGGCTGCTGAGACCCGTCGCCCGGGATCCGTTCGCATGCGCCCCGGCCCTGGCCGGGGCGCGGTCGCTGCGAGCATGGTAGAGTGTGCGGTCAAGGCGCCCCGAGAGCGTCAATGGCCCGTTCCAGTCACCCTACCGAGAGCAGAGATGACCACTGAACAGAAGCGTCCCCTCTACATTCCCTACGCCGGACCCCCGCTGCTGGAGATGCCGCTGCTCAACAAGGGCAGCGCCTTCACGCGGGAGGAGCGCATCGAGTTCAACCTGATCGGCCTGCTGCCGCAGAACGTGGAATCCATCGAGGAACAGGCCGAACGGGCCTATCGGCAGTATCGCCAGTGCCAGACGGACCTGGACAAGCACATCTACCTGCGCGCCATCCAGGACGACAACGAGACGCTCTACTTTCGCCTGGTCTCCGAGCACCTGGAGGAGATGCTGCCGATCATCTACACGCCGACGGTGGGCAAGGCGTGCGAGGAGTTCTCCAACATCTACCGCAACCACCGCGGGCTCTTCATCAGCTACACCGACCGCGATCGCATGGACGACATCCTGCGCAGCGCCACCAAGGACAGGGTGAAGGTGATCGTGGTCACCGACGGCGAGCGCATCCTGGGGCTCGGCGACCAGGGCATCGGCGGCATGGGCATCCCCATCGGCAAGCTCGCGCTCTATACCGCCTGCGGCGGCATCAGCCCCGCCTACACCCTGCCGATCACCCTCGACGTGGGCACCAACAATCGCGAGCTCCTCGACGACCCCATGTACATGGGCTGGCGTCATGAGCGCATCGGCCAGGCGGAGTACGACGCCTTCCTCGAGACCTTCATCGACGCCGTCAAGCGTCGCTGGCCGGGGGTGCTGCTGCAGTTCGAGGACTTCGCCCAGGCCAATGCCGTGCCGCTGCTGGAGCGCTACCGCGACCGGCTATGCTGCTTCAACGACGACGTCCAGGGCACCGCCTCGGTGGTGGTGGGGACCCTGATGGCGGCCTGCCAGGCGCGTGGCGAGACCGTGGCGGATCAGCGCGTGGTCTTCGTGGGGGCGGGCTCCGCCGGCTGCGGCATCGCCGAGCAGGTGGTGGTGGCCATGCAGGCCGAGGGGCTCGCCGAGCAGGAGGCGCGTGCGCACGTCTACATGGTGGATCGCGAGGGGCTGGTGACCGCCGACCAGGCCTGGCTGCGTGACTTCCAGGTCCGCCTGGCCCACGACCCCGCCCTCACCGAGGGCTGGGACGGCCAGGCGCTGGCCGAGACGGTGCGACGCATCCGGCCCACGGTGCTGATCGGCGTCTGTGGCCAGCCGGGCATCTTCACCGAGGAGGTGGTGCGGACCATGCACGCCGCCTGCGAGAATCCGGTGATCATGCCGCTCTCCAATCCCACTTCCCGGGCCGAGGCGCTGCCCGAGGACGTGATCCGCTGGACCGACGGCGCCGCCCTGGTGGCGACCGGCAGCCCCTTCGCGCCGGTGGAGCATGATGGCCGGACGATCCCCATCGCCCAGTGCAACAACGCCTACATCTTCCCCGGCATCGGCCTGGGGGTGGTGGCCGCGGGTGCCAGGCGCGTCACCGACGACATGCTGATGGCCGCCTCCCGGGCGCTGGCCCGCGAGGCCCCCATCGTCAAGCAAGGCAAGGGCGCGCTGCTGCCGGCGTTGGGGAAGATCCGCGAGCTCTCCAAGGCGATCGCCTTCGACGTGGCCGCCCAGGCCCAGGGCGAAGGCATGGCGCTGAAGACCGACGGCACCAAGCTGCGTGCGGCCATCGAGCGCAATAGCTGGACGCCGGAGTATCGGCGCTACCGTCGCCGTTCGTTCTGACGTTCCGTTTGCAATGACGAAGGCCCCGCTGGTAACCCGGCGGGGCCTTTTACGATAGGTGTCAATCGTAAAAGCTCAAGGCTGTTTCGGCGACAGGCCTGCGAGGGGACGCTGTAACCCCATCCTTGGGCGCTACCGATGCCCTGCTGCGCTCTCGCGTCCCGCTTCGCTTGCAGGACCGGTGCTGGCCATCCATGGCCAGCCCGTTCGGAGAAATCCTCCTCACCCCTGGTATAGGACTCCCTCTGCGGCCTGTTCCCGACGCCTTTCGCTTATGCGGTTCTGTCAGGCCGACCCACCTAGGCGGTCCCAATCATCCTGCGCAGCACATAGTGCAGGATGCCGCCGTGGCGGTAGTACTCCAGCTCGTTGGCGGTATCGATGCGGCACAGCGCCTCGAGCTTCTTCTCGCCCTTGTCGGACTTGATGGTCACCTTGACCCTGCCGCCCGGGGTGAGCTCGTCGAGGCCCTCGATGGAGACCCGCTCGTCGCCGGTCAGGCTCAGGGTCTTGCGGTTCTCGCCCTCGGGGAACTGCAGCGGCACCACGCCCATGCCGATCAGGTTGGAGCGGTGGATGCGCTCGAAGGACTCCGCCAGCACGGCGCGCACGCCGAGCAGGCGGGTGCCCTTGGCGGCCCAGTCGCGGGAGGAGCCGGTGCCGTACTCCTTGCCGGCGATCACCACCAGGGGCGTGCCTTCCTGCTGATACTGCATGGCGGCGTCATAGATCGCCATCTGCTCCCCGGAGGGCACGTGGCGGGTCTCGCCACCGACCACGCCGTCGAGCATCTCGTTTCTGATGCGCACGTTGGCGAAGGTGCCGCGCATCATGATCTCGTGGTTGCCGCGGCGCGAGCCGTAGGAGTTGAAGTCCACCGGCTTGACCCCGCGCTCCTGCAGGTAGCGCCCGGCGGGGCTGTCGGGCTTGATGGCACCGGCCGGGGAGATGTGGTCGGTGGTCACCGAGTCGCCCAGCATGGCCAGCACATGGGCGTCCCTGACGTCCTCGATGGCCTCGGGGGTCCGGCCCATGCCCGCGAAGAAGGGCGGATGCTGGATGTAGGTGGAGTCCTTCGACCACTGGTAGACCCGGCTCTCGGGCACCTCGATGGCCTTCCAGGTCGCGTCGCCGTCGAACACCTCGGCGTACTCCTTGCGGAACATCTCGGTCCTGACCTTTTCCACGGCCTCGGCGATTTCCGCCTGGGAGGGCCAGATGTCCTGCAGGTAGACGGGCTTGCCGTGGCGATCGACACCCAGCGGATCCCGGGCGAGATTCTTCTGGACGTTGCCGGCCAGGGCGTAGGCCACCACCAGGGGCGGTGAGGCGAGCCAGTTGGTCTTGACCAGGGGGTGGACCCGGCCCTCGAAGTTGCGGTTGCCGGAGAGCACCGAGGCCACGGCCAGGTCGCCGTCGTTGATGGCCTGCTCGATGGGCTCGGCCAGCGGCCCCGAGTTGCCGATGCAGGTGGTGCAGCCGTAGCCCACCAGGTTGAAGCCCAGGGCGTCGAGGTCGTCCTGGACGCCGCCGGCGGCCAGGTACTCGGTGACCACCTTGGAGCCGGGGGCCAGGGAGGTCTTGACCCACGGCTTGGTGGTGAGCCCCTTGGCCAGGGCGTTACGGGCCAGCAAGCCCGCCGCCATCATCACGCTGGGGTTGGAGGTGTTGGTGCAGGAGGTGATGGCGGCGATCACCACGGCGCCGGGATCGAGCCGGAAGGCCTCGCCGTCCAGGTCGACCTCCTGGCTGTCGTGGTGCTCGTAGCTCTCCTCGACGCCCACGGCGGTCTGGCCGCCCTCGGACATCAGCTTGCCGTTCTCGGTGGAAGAGGAGGACTGCTTGCCGTCGTCCTCCATCACCTTGGCGAAGGCCGTCGGCATGTCCTTCAGGGCGACGCGGTCCTGGGGCCGCTTGGGACCGGCCAGGCTGGCTTCCACCTCGGTCATGTCGAGGTGCAGGGTATCGCTGAAGATCGGCTCATGGCCCGGCTCGCGCCACAGCCCCTGGGCCTTGCTGTAGGCCTCGACCAGGGCGAGCTGGGCATCGTCGCGGCCGGTCAGGCGCATATAGGTGAGGGTCTCGTCGTCCACCGGGAAGAAGCCGCAGGTGGCGCCGTATTCCGGGGCCATGTTGGCGATGGTGGCGCGGTCGGCCAGCGGCAGGTCCGCGAGGCCGTCGCCGTAGAACTCCACGAACTTGCCCACCACGCCCTTCTTGCGCAGCATCTCGGTGACCGTCAGCACCAGGTCGGTGGCGGTGATGCCCTCGCGCAGCTTGCCGGTGAGCTTGAAGCCCACCACCTCGGGGATCAGCATGGAGACCGGCTGGCCGAGCATGGCGGCCTCGGCCTCGATGCCGCCCACGCCCCAGCCGAGCACGCCCAGGCCGTTGATCATGGTGGTGTGGGAGTCGGTGCCCACCAGGGTATCGGGGTAGGCGAGCGTCTTGCCGTCCTCTTCCCGGGTCCACACCGTCCTGCCCAGGTACTCCAGGTTGACCTGGTGGCAGATGCCGGTGCCGGGCGGTACCACGCGGAAGTTGTCGAAGGCCTGCTGCCCCCAGCGCAGGAATTCGTAGCGCTCGCGGTTGCGCTCCATCTCGATGGTGACGTTGTCCTTGAACGCCGTGGGGTTGCCGAACTTGTCGACCATCACCGAGTGGTCGATGACCAGGTCCACCGGCGACAGCGGGTTGATGCGCGCCGGATCCTCGCCGAGTTTCTCCACGGCGGCGCGCATGGAGGCGAGGTCCACCACCCCGGGCACGCCGGTGAAGTCCTGCATCAGGACCCGCGCCGGACGGTAGCCGATCTCGCGGTCGGAGCGCGCCTCCTTCTGCCAGTCCACCAGCGCCTGCATGTCCTCCCGGGCGACGCTCGGATCGTCGGCGAAGCGTAGCTGGTTCTCCAGCAGGATCTTCAGGGTCATCGGCAGGCGGTCGATGTCGCCCAGCGCCTCGGCGGCCTTCGGCAGGCTGTAGTAGTGGTAGGTGGTCCCGTCGGCCTCGAGGGTCTGTCGCGTATCGGGGGTGGGGTCGGTGCTCATCGATGTCCTCCTGGTCACGGAGAGTGGTCGAACCTTCCTGGTACTCGGGTACACATGGTCATGATAGGCGCCCTTTTCAAGCGCTGCCCGTGGCACCACTTGAAATGGGCGGCACGTGCCGCCATCTTGGCAGCATCCGTCACGCCGGCCCGCCGGCAGGATGACACCGCCCCATGACAGGGCGACGACGCCCCCTCGGGGCGAGCCGGGAGGACTCGATGCACGAGGAACAGCTGACGTCGCGTCGCGTGCACTGTCCCTATTGCGATGCGCCCTTCGACCTGCTGGTCGATACCACCCAGGGTAGCCACGTCACCTGGGAGGACTGCCACATCTGCTGTGCGCCGATCCAGGTCCGGGTCGAGGTCGACCTGGAGGACGAGAGCGCCTTCCAGGTGACGCTGGGGCGCGACGACGAAGTGCTGTAGGCTCTCCCGCCGGGCGTCGCCCGACCGATTCACCCCGATCCATTACGAGGTCCTCCATGAGCGATGCGCGTCACGAACGCTTGATCATTCTCGGCTCCGGTCCGGCGGGTTATGCCGCTGCCGTCTATGCGGCCCGCGCCAACCTCAAGCCGCTGCTGGTCACCGGCATCCAGGCCGGTGGCCAGCTCACCACCACCACCGACGTGGACAACTGGCCCGGCGACGACACCGGCGTCCAGGGCCCGGAGCTGATGGAGCGCATGAAGCGTCATGCCGAGCGCTTCGACACCGAGGTGCTGTTCGACCATATCCACGAGGTGGAGCTTCGCCGCCGTCCCTTCACCCTCAAGGGCGATGCCGGCACCTACACCTGCGATGCCCTGATCATCGCCACCGGTGCCAGCGCGCGCTATCTGGGGCTGGAATCGGAGCAGAAGTTCATGGGCCAGGGCGTGTCGGCCTGTGCCACCTGCGACGGCTTCTTCTATCGCAACCAGGAGGTCGTGGTGGTGGGGGGCGGCAACACCGCCGTGGAGGAGGCCCTGTACCTCGCCAACATCGCCTCCAAGGTGACCCTGGTGCACCGCCGGGACAGCCTGCGCGCCGAGAAGATCCTCCAGGACAAGCTCTTCCAGAAGGCCGAGGAGGGCAGGATAGTGCTGGAGTGGAACCACGTCCTGGACGAGGTGCTGGGCGACAACTCCGGCGTTACCGGGGTGCGAGTCAAGTCCACCGAGACCGGCGAGACCAAGGAGATCGCCGCGCCCGGCCTGTTCATCGCCATCGGCCACAGCCCCAACACCGGCATCTTCGAGGGCCAGCTGGACATGAGCGGCGGCTACATCAAGGTGAAGTCGGGGCTGGAGGGCAATGCCACCGCCACCAGCGTGCCGGGCGTGTTCGCCGCCGGCGACGTCATGGATCATGTCTACCGCCAGGCGGTCACCTCCGCCGGCACCGGTTGCATGGCGGCCCTCGACGCCGAGCGCTATCTGGACGAGCTGTAAGCGCCTAGCGCCGAGCTACAAGCGCCAAGCTGCTCAGTGACGGGCAGCCGGTGTCGCGGCGGCCAACAAGAAACCCACCGGAAGTCGAGTCCGGTGGGTTTCTTCGTTGACGCCCGGAACGGCCGTGACATCATCATGCGGCGCTCGGCGCTAATAGTGCGGCGGCACCTCGTCCTCGGGGCGGGGGGTGTCCGCGTCCATTTCCCGCAGCGCGCGGTGCTGTTCGCGCAGCTTCTGCTGCATCAGCTCGTTGAGCCGCTCCAGCTGGGCCAGTCGCCGTTCCTGGGTGGCCACCGCCCGGTCCAGGGTGTCCAGCCAATGTTCCTGGTGGGCGAGGCGGCTCTCCAGCGCTTCCAGGCGCTCGGCCAGGGCATCGGACGCCTGCTGCGCGCTCATGCTAGAATCCGGTCGCTGAGTGTCACCGTTCATCGTGGCACCTTCCCGAGGTTGTCAATTTCGTTCATCACACACAAGAGAGTCACTGGAGTCCATGAATCGCAAGGTCATGTTTCGCTGTAGCCTGGTCAGCCTGCTGCTCGCCGCGCCGGCCCCCCTGCTGATCGCCCTGTTCGTGCACCTGGCCGGCGGCGAGCTCGCCGAGGCCCTGTTCGCCAGCCTCGAAGTCGGCGGCGTCGCCGTGGTCTACTTCGCCGCCGCCCTGGCGGTCTTCCTGCTGCTGGTGGTGGCGACCCTGGCGGTCAACGTCCTCACCCCGCAACTGGTCAACCTGGCCGAGGTCGAGAACGACGATCGCGAGATCGGCGAGGTGAAGTGGTTCAACGTCAACAAGGGGTACGGCTTCATCACCCGCGACGGTGGCGAGGACGTCTTCGTCCACTTCCGCGCCATCCGCGGTCGCGGTCATCGCACCCTGGCCGAGGGGCAGAAGGTACGCTACCACGTCATCGAGAACGAGCGGGGGCTGCAGGCCGACGACGTAACGGTCATCACCTGAGCAGAGGGGCCCGAGCTTCGCTCGGCCCGTTGTCTGCCCACGCTCAAACACGGCGCCCCGCCATCGTGCGGGGCGCCGTGCGTCTGGGCTACCGGTCCCGGGGTCAATGCCCGGAATCGGGCCAGTCGATCTCGGCCTCGCTGCCGTCGGGCAGCACCCGCAGGAAGCGGTCGGGGTCGTCGCCGGGCTGCCAGCCGCCCAGCGAGCAACGCACCTCGCAGCCCAGGTGCGCGGCGGCGGCCCGGGCGCAGGCGCGGTCGCTCGCCCAGGGCGTGGCGTCGCTGTCGAACCACAGGCTGGCGTAGCCGTCGGCGGCGCGCTCCACCAGCAGCACCGGGATCTCCCGGCCTTCGAGGCGGCCACGGGTGCGTCGCTTGCCCTTGCCGGCCGGGGCCAGGGGCTCGGCGTCGATCGCCTCGGCGAGCCAGGCATCCAGGCGCTGCGCCTCGACCCTGGCCAGGTAGACCTCGATATCGGGATAGCGGGTGTCGCTGTCGTCTGCCATGGGGACCTCAGGGGCGGGCACTGCCGTCGACGAAGAGCCGTTCGAGGATCGCCTCGTAGATCCGGCTCAGGGTGTCCAGGTCGGCGGCCCGGACGCACTCGTTGACCTGGTGGATGGTGGCGTTGAGCGGCCCCAGCTCCACCACCTGGCTGCCCAGGGTGGCGATGAAACGCCCGTCGGAGGTCCCGCCACTGGTCGACAGCTCCGGCCGCTGGCCGGTCACCGCTTCCACCCCGCCAATGGCGGCCTCCACCAGCTCGCCCTCGGCGGTGAGGAAGGGCTCGCCGTTGAGCGTCCAGTCCAGCTGGTACTCCAGGCCGTGGGCGTCGAGGATCGCCGCGGTGCGCGCCTTGAGCTGGTCGTGGGTCACCTCGGTGGAGAAGCGGAAGTTGAACACCACCTCCACCTCGCCGGGGATGACGTTGGTGGCGCCGGTGCCCGAGCGGATGTTGGAGACCTGGAAGCTGGTGGCGGGGAAGAAGGCGTTGCCGTCGTCCCAGTGCTCGCGGACCAGGGCGTCCAGGGCCGGCATCGCCAGGTGGATGGGGTTGCGCGCCAGGTGGGGATAGGCCACATGGCCCTGGACCCCCCTGATGTGCAGCACCCCGCCCAGCGAGCCGCGCCGGCCGTTCTTGATCACGTCGCCGAGTCGCGCGGTGGAGGAAGGCTCGCCGACGATGCAGTAGTCGAGCCGCTCGTGGGCCTCGCGCAGGTGCTCGACCACCGCGCGGGTGCCGTCCACCGCCGGACCCTCCTCGTCGGAGGTGATCAGGAAGGCGATCTTGCCGTGGTAGTCCGGATGGGCGGCGACGAAGCGCTCCACGGCGGTGACCATGGCCGCCAGGCTGCCCTTCATGTCGGCGGCGCCCCGGCCCCTGAGCATGCCGTCGTCGTCGAGGCGCGGCTCGAAGGGCGGGAAGTCCCAGCGGGTGTGGGGGCCGCTGGGCACCACGTCGGTGTGGCCGGCGAAGGCCAGCAGCGGGCCGTGGTGGCCGCGGGTCGCCCAGAAGTTCTCCACGTCGCCGAACGGCAGGCGCTCGACCCGGAAGCCGAGCGCCTCGAGGCGCTCGATCATCAGGGTCTGGCAGCCCAGGTCGTCCGGGGTCACCGAGGGACGCCGGATCAACTCGCAGGCCAGCTGCAGGGTCGGCGAGAGGTCCCGTGGCTCAGTCGTTGGCATGCAGCGCCTCGTTGAGCGCGATGGCGCTCTTGTTGGTGAGGCACTCGATGCGGCCGTTCTGGGAGTTGCGGCGCAGCAGCAGGTCGTCCTGGCCGGCCAGCTCGCGGGCCGCCACGGTCCTGACCTCCTGGCCCTGGTCGTCGAGCAGGGTGACCTTGGCCCCGGCGGTGATGTAGAGGCCGGCCTCCACGGTGCAGCGGTCGCCCAGCGGGATGCCGATGCCGGCGTTGGCGCCGATCAGGCAGCCCTCGCCCACCTTGATGACGATGTTGCCGCCGCCCGAGAGGGTGCCCATGGTGGAGCAGCCGCCGCCCAGGTCGGAGCCCTTGCCCACCATCACGCCGGCGGAGATGCGGCCCTCGATCATGCCGGGGCCCTCGGTGCCGGCGTTGAAGTTGACGAAGCCCTCGTGCATCACGGTGGTGCCCTCGCCCAGGTAGGCGCCCAGGCGCACCCGGGCGGTGTCGGCGATGCGCACGCCGCCGGGCACCACGTAGTCGGTCATCTTGGGGAACTTGTCGATGCAGTCCACGGACAGGGAGCGGCCCTCCAGGCGCGCCTTGAGGCGCCGTGTCGGCAGCTCCTCGATGTCGATGGCACCCTCGCTGCTCCAGGCCACGTTGCGCAGCAGGCCGAACATGCCGGTGAGGTCCAGGTCGTGGGGCTTCACCAGGCGGTGGGAGAGCAGGTGCAGCTTGAGGTAGACCTCCGGGGCGCTCTGCGGGGGCAGGTCCTTGACCAGGAACATGGCCACCAGCGGGCGCCGGGCGGCGGCGAAGGCCTCGGCCAGTTCGGCCTGGTCGGCGTGACCGGCGGCCTTCAGCGCGCCGGCCAGCTCGCTGCACTGCTCGGGCAGGAAGCTCACCGCGGCGTTGCCATCCGGCACGTCCAGCACCCGCTTGACCGCCGCGATCAGGCCGTCGTCGGGATTCAGCAGCGGTGCCGGGTAGTAGATCTCCAGCCAGTCGCCCTGGGTGTTCTGGGTGCCGGTTCCGAGTGCAAAGCTCAGCATGTCATATGTCCTTCTGGAAATGGTTTGTCTCGCCAAGGGGAAAGGGCCGCGCCGCGGCGTCAGCCCTGGATGTCGTCATAGTCGCCGTCACGATAGCCGACGCGGATCTCGTCGCCGGTGTCGAGCAGCGGGCGCTTGATCAGGGTGGGGTGGGCGAGCATCAGCTCGCGAGCCTTGTTGGCGTCCATCTCCCGCTTGTCCTCGTCGGCCAGGTTGCGCCAGGTGGTGCTGCGCCTGTTGAGCAGCGTGAGCACCGGTACCTTCTCGAGGAGGTGCTCCAGCAGCGGCGCCGAGAGGCCGTCCTCGCGCAGGTCGTGATTCTGGTAGGGGATGCCGGAGCCGTCCATTGCCTTGCGTGCCTTGCGGCAGGTGTCGCAGTTCCTGAGGCCATACAGGGTGACCATCACTGCCTCCTCTCGATGAAGTCGCGGATGCGGCGGGCCGCCTCCAGGGTGGCGTCGGATTCGGCCACCAGGGCCAGGCGTACCCGGCCGCTGCCGGGATTCACGCCGTCGCGTCCGGGACGGCCCATATAGGACCCCGGCAGCACGCTGACGTGGGCCCCGGCGAACAGCTCTCTGGCGAAGGCCTCGTCGTCGCCGCCGGGCACCGCCGGCCACAGGTAGAAGCTCGCCTCCGGCGTGGGGAAGTCCAGCACCGGGGCGAGGATTCGGGTGACCGCGGCGAACTTCTCGCGATAGGCATCGCGGTTGGCGCGGACATGGGCCTCGTCGTCCCAGGCGCTGATCGAGGCGTGCTGCAGCGGCAGCGCCATGGCGCAGCCGTGGTAGGTACGGTAGCGCCTGAAGGGGGCGATCAGCCCGGCGTCGCCGGCCACGAAGCCGGAGCGCAGCCCCGGCAGGTTGGAGCGCTTGGAGAGGGAGTGGAACACCAGGCAGCGCCGGTAATCGTGGCGGCCGAGCGTCGCGCAGGCCTCCAGCAGCCCAGGCGGCGGGGCGGCCTCGTCCAGGTAGAGCTCCGAGTAGCACTCGTCCGAGGCGATGATGAAGTCGAATTCGTCGGCCAGCGCGATGAGCTTCTCGAAGTCGGCGAGCGGCGTCACCGCCCCGGTGGGGTTGCCCGGCGAGCAGAGGAAGACGATCTGCACCTCGCGCCAGGTTTCGGCAGGCACGGCGTCGAGATCGGGACGGAAGTCGCTCTCGGCCGTGCAGTCCAGGTAGAGCGGCTCGCCGCCGGCCAGCAGGGTCGCCCCCTCGTAGATCTGGTAGAAGGGGTTGGGCACCGCCACCTTCGCCGGGCGGGTGCGGTCCAGCGCCGCCTGGACGAAGGCGAAGATCGCCTCCCGGGTGCCGTTCACTGGCAGCACCTGGGCGTCGGCGTCGAGCGCTTCAAGCGCGAAGCGCCGCGTCGCCCAAGTGCCGATCGCCCGGCGCAGCTCGGGGAGCCCGGCGGTGGCCGGGTAGCGGGCGAAGGCGGCCTGGTGCTCGGTGAGGGTCGCCAGCGCCGCGGGGTAGGGCGCATGCTGTGGCTCGCCGATGGTCAACGGGATGTGCGAGAGCCCGGCGGGGGGCGTCACGCCGGCCTTGAGCGCGGCGAGCTTCTCGAAGGGGTAGGGCTTGAGGGCGTCGAGGTCGGGATTCATGGGTGTCCAGGCGCGCCCTCGGCGGCCAGGGCCCGGGGCGTCGTTATGGTGGTCGGCAGGGCGTCGATTATAGGGAAGGCCGGAGGCGGCCTCAAACGCGGCCAGCTAGCCCGAAACGTCCAGCACCTCCACCAGGCGCTCGCGCAGGCGCACCTGGCGCTCGGGGTCGGTGAGCGGCTCGCCGGCCTTGGTGGTGATGAAGAAGACGTCCTCCACCCGCTCGCCCAGGGTGGCGATCTTGGCCGCCGACAGGGCGATGTCCTGCTCCATGAAGATGCGTCCCACCCGGGCCAGCAGGCCGGGGCGGTCGGGGGCGATCAGTTCCAGCAGGGTGCGCTCGTTGGCCGGGTCCTGCTCGAGGATCACCTCGGTGGGCACCCGGAAGTGGCGCAGCTGGCGCGGGGTATGGCGGGTGACGATCTGGGGGTAGTCGTCCGGGTCGTCGAGCTCCTCCACCAGGTGGGCGCGGATCGCCTCGAGGCGCGAGGGCTCGCGGATCGCGCGCCCCTCGTCGTCGAGCACGATGAAGGTGTTGAGCGTCCGGTCGTTGCTGGAGGTGGCGATGCGCGCGTCGTGGATCGAGAGGTTCAGTTGATCCAGGGCGGCGGCGGTGGCGGCGAAGAGGTCGTTCACCGAGCGGGTGTGGATGAACAGCTTGGTGCCGCCCTCGACCATGTCGTCGGTGGGCGCGCTGGCCAGCACCAGTGGCAGTTCCGAGTCGCCGTGGGCCAGGATGCCCTGAGTCTGCCAGACGATCTCGCTGGGGGCGTACTGCAGGAAGTACTCCTCGCCCAGCGACTCCCAGAGCCGCTCGACGCGCTCCATGTCGGTGCCCACCGCGGCCAGCAGCGACTGGGCCTCGTCGCGGGTCTCGCGCACCCAGTCATCGCGCTCCAGGGGGTTCTCCAGGCCGCGGCGCAGGGCGCGCTTGGTCTCGGCGTACAGTTGGCGCAGCAGCGAGGCGCGCCAGCCGTTCCACAGCGTGGGGTTGGTGGCGTTGATATCGGCCACGGTGAGCAGGTAGAGGTAGTCGAGGCGGGTCTCGTCGCCCACCAGGCGGGCGAAGTCGGCGATCACGTCGGGGTCGGTGATGTCGCGCTTCTGGGCGACCATCGACATGGTCAGGTGCTGCTCCACCAGCCAGCTCACCAGGCGAGTATCGCGACCCGACAGGCCGTGGCGCTCGGCGAAGGCCTCCACGTCCCGGGCGCCGATCAGCGAGTGGTCGCCGCCGCGCCCCTTGCCGATGTCGTGGTAGAGGCCGGCGATCCACAGCAGTTCGAGCTTGGGCACCTGGTGGATCAGCGCCGCCGCCACCGGGAAGGCCTCGCGGGCCTCGGGCTTGCGGAAGCCGTGGATGAACTTCAGCAGGCGCAGGGTGTGGGCGTCGACGGTGTAGATGTGGAAGAGATCGTGCTGCATCAGGCCCACGGCGCGGCCGAACTCCGGCAGGTACTTGCCGAGCACCCCGTAGCGGTTCATGCGCCGCAGCTGGCGGGCCACGTTGCCCCCGGAGCGCAGCAGCTCCATGAACAGGCTCTGGTGGCGCACGTCGTCGCGGTAGAGGTCGTCCATCAGGTGACGGTGGTCGCGGATCAGGCGGATGGTGTCGGCGCGCACGCCCTCGATCTCGGGGTGCTCGGCCATCAGCAGGAAGAGCTCCAGCAGCGCCGAGGGGCGCTCGCGGAAGACGCTGCGCGAGCGCGCCTGGATGAAGCCGTCCTTGATCTCGAAGCGGTCGTTGAGCGGCACGATCGGCAGCGCCTCGCCGGCGTGGAGGATCGCCTCGTCGAAGTGCTGCAGCAGCATGTCGTTGAGGCCGGCCAGCGCCGTGACGTGGCGGTAGTAGCACTTCATGAACTGCTCCACGGCGAGCCGCTCCGGGGTGTCGCGGAAGCCGAACCGCTCGGCGATGGTGCGCTGGTGGTCGAACAGCAGGCGGTCCTCGGCGCGGCCGGTGAGCATGTGCAGGGCGTAGCGTACCTGCCACAGGAAGGCCTGGCCCTGGCTGAGAATGCGCAGCTCGGCGTCGTTCATGAAGCCGATGGCCACCAGGTCCTCGTAGCGCTCGCTGCCGAAGTGGCGCTTGGCCACCCAGCCGATCATCTGGATGTCGCGCAGCCCGCCGGGGGCGCTCTTGATGTTGGGCTCCAGGTGATACTCGGAGTTGTTGTGGCGGTAGTGGCGGCTGATCTGTTCCTGCCACTTGGCCTCGAAGAAGCGGTCGGCGGGCCAGAGGCGGTCGGTGGACAGGTGCGTTTGCATGGCCTCGCGCAGGCGCTCGGGGCCGGCCAGGGTGCGGCTCTCCAGCAGGTTGGTGATCACCGTGACATCGGCCTCGGCCTCGCGCTCGCAATCGGCCAGCGAGCGCACGCTGTGGCCGATCTCCAGTCCGATGTCCCACAGCAAGGTGATGAAGGCCGTGAGCGCTTCCCGGTAGGGCGTGTCGTCATCGTCCTCGAGCAGCAGCAGCAGGTCGATGTCCGAGTGGGGGTGCAGCTCGCCGCGGCCGTAGCCGCCCACGGCGAGCAGGGCGATGCCGTCGTCGGGCCAGGCGTGCTGCTCCCAGGCCACCGCCAGCAGCCGGTCGAGGCACCAGGCGCGGCCGTGGATCAGGTCGCGGATGTCGGCGCCGGCGTGGAAGCGGGCGTCGAGTCGCGCCTGGATCTCGGCCAGGGCCGCCTTGAAGGGCGCGATGGGCGAGCGGCTGCCGGTGAGCTCCTCGCGGAAGGCGGCGACGTCGAACAGGGTCTCGTCGGGCACGAAGCGGTAGTGGTGGAGCAGCATGGGCTCAGCGCTCGAGGAAGGAGAAGTCTTCGTCGCTCCGGGCGGTCAGCACCTCGACGCCGCTCTCGGTGACCAGCAGGGTATGTTCCCACTGGGCGGACAGGCTACGGTCCTTGGTCACCGCGGTCCAGCCGTCGCGCAGCACCTTGGTGCGGTAGCCGCCGACGTTGATCATCGGCTCGATGGTCAGGCACATGCCGGCGGCGAGCTCGATATCCGCCTCCGGAGCATAGCCGTCGTAGTGCAGCACCTGGGGCTCCTCGTGGAAGCTGGCACCGATGCCGTGGCCGCAGAAGTCGCGCACCACCGAATAGCCGTTGGCCTCGGCGTGCTTCTGGATGGCACGGGCCAGCTCGGAGAGGCGCACACCCGGCCGCACCAGGGCGATGCTCTCGTAGAGACACTCCTGGGTGACCCGGCACAGCCGCTCGCCCTGGATGGTCTCGCCGATCACGAACATCACGCTGGAGTCGCCGTGGTAGCCGTCGGCGGTCTTGACGGTGACGTCCAGGTTCATGATATCGCCCTTCTTCAGCTTCTTGGCGTCGTCGGGGATGCCGTGGCACACCACGTGATTAATGGAGGTGCACACCGACTTGGGGAAGCCGTGGTAGTCGAGCGGGGCGGGGGTGGAGCCCAGCTCGTGGACGATGTAGTCGTGGCAGAGACGGTCGATCTCGCCGGTGCTGATGCCGGCCTGGACGTGGGGGGTGATCATCTCCAGCACGCTGGCGGCCTGACGGCCCGCCTCGCGCATCTTCTCGATCTCGTCGGGCGTCTTGATGGGTACGTTCATGGAATCTCGGAATCGGGGGTGGGGTCGCCCGACGCGGCGGGGAAGGAGCGCAGACGACTTCATCTCGGCGTCGTTCCATGGTATAAAGCTGCGCGCCTTCCTGCAATCGCCGAGCCAGCCGGCACCGAGCCCCTCGACGCCCCGTCGTCCGGCCGGGCCATCGGCCGGCGATCATGATGGCGTCAATCAATGCAACGCCTTGAAAACACACATGCACCGGCACATGGTCCCGGGTGCTGCGGCGCGTCCGCGGTCGGATCCATGGGGTGCATGGAGGCCTAACCCGATTTTCCAGGAGTCATCCATGGCACACGTCAACATGCGTGACCTGCTGAAGGCAGGCGCTCACTTCGGTCACCAGACCAAGTACTGGAACCCGAAGATGAGCAAGTTCATCTTCGGCGCGCGCAACAAGATCCACATCATCAACCTCGAGCATACCCTGCCGGCCCTCAACGAGGCCATCGAGGTGGTCGAGAAGATGGCGGCCGCGAACAACAAGATCCTGTTCGTCGGCACCAAGCGCAGCGCCAGCAAGATCGTCAAGGAAGAGGCCAACCGCGTCGGTCAGCCCTTCGTCAACCATCGTTGGCTCGGCGGCATGCTGACCAACTACAAGACCATCCGCGTTTCCATCAAGCGCCTTGGTGAACTCGAGGCGATGCATCAGGACGGCACCTTCGAGAAGCTGACCAAGAAGGAAGTGCTGATGGCGACCCGCGAGCAGGCCAAGCTCGAGCGGTCCGTGGGTGGTATCAAGGACATGGGCGGCCTGCCCGACGCCCTCTTCGTGGTCGACGTGGACCACGAGCGCATCGCCATCAACGAGGCGAACAAGCTGGGCATCCCGGTCATCGGCGTGGTGGACACCAACTCCGATCCGGACGGCGTCGACTACGTGATCCCCGGCAACGATGACTCCATCCGCGCCATCCAGATCTACGTCAAGGCCATCGCCGACGCCTGCGGCCGTGCGAAGGAAGGTCGTCCCGACGAGTTCGTCGAGGTGACCGACGAGGTCGCCCAGGAAAGCGACAGCGCCGCCGAGTGATCGCGGCCCGTCTGGTCGGTGACGTCGCGGCGACCCGTCATGTCGCTGCCATCGGCACCGGTTGGACGAGAAGGGGGCCGCGGCCCCCTTTCTTCTCCGAATTCGCCGGATTCGTCCCCTGCGATGGGTCCGGACCCCACTTCCCGAGACAGTCAGAGGTGAATCCCATGGCAGCTATCAGCGCCTCCCAGGTCAAGGAACTGCGCGAGCGTACCGGGCTCGGCATGATGGAGTGCAAGAAGGCCCTCACCGAGGCCGGCGGCGACATCGACGCCGCCATCGAGAACCTGCGCAAGAGCTCCGGCCTCAAGGCCGCCAAGAAGGCCGGTCGTACCGCCGCCGAGGGTGCCGTCGTGACCCGCGTGGCCGAGGACGGCAGCTACGGCGTGATGGTCGAGATCAACTCCGAGACCGACTTCGTCGCCCGCGACGACAACTTCAGGGCCTTCGCCGACAAGGTGGCCGACGCCTTCTTCGCCGCCAAGAGCGAGGACGTGGCCGCCGTCATGGAAGGCGAGCTGGAGAGCGACCGCGAGCAACTGGTGCAGAAGATCGGCGAGAACATCGGCGTGCGCCGCAGCGTGGTGGTCGAGGCCGGCGACGGCGGCCTGGTGGGCGAGTACGTCCACGGCGGCCGCATCGGCGTGCTCACCGTGCTCAAGGGCGGCAGCGCCGAGGCGGCGCGTGACGTCGCCATGCACGTGGCGGCCATCAACCCGGCCGTGGCGCGCCCCGAGGACATGCCCCAGGAGCAGCTGGACCAGGAGAAGGCGATCATCCTGGCGCAGCCGGACATGGCCGGCAAGCCCGAGAACATCGCCGAGAAGATGGTCCAGGGCCGCCTGAAGAAGTACCTGTCCGAGAACAGCCTGACCGAGCAGCCCTTCGTCAAGGACCCCAACCAGAGCGTCGCCGAGTTCGTCAAGGCGGCCGGCGGCGAGGTGGTCGGCTTCACCCGCTTCGAGGTGGGCGAGGGCATCGAGAAGGAAGAGGTCGACTTCGCCAAGGAAGTGATGGAACAGGCCAAGCGCAGCTGAGGTCAGATGTTTCCGTTGTAGGATGATGGCGTGCGCGCGAGCGCACGCCATCGCGTATCCGGCCGGTGCATCCGGCCCCCAGCCAAGATTCGCTGATGCCCAGGAGAGATGCCATGCCCGCACCCGATCACGTCGAGGCCCCGTCCAAGGTCCGCTCCGAGAAGACGAAGTACAAGCGAATCCTGCTCAAGCTCTCCGGCGAGGCGCTGACCGGCGACGCCGAGTTCGGCATCGATCCCAAGGTGCTGGACCGCATGGCGCTGGAGATCGGCCAGCTGGTGGGGATCGGCGTCCAGGTCGGCATCGTCGTCGGCGGCGGCAACCTGTTCCGCGGGGCGGCCCTGCACGAGGCGGGCATGGATCGGGTCACCGGCGACCACATGGGCATGCTGGCCACGGTGATGAACGCCCTGGCCATGCGCGATGCCCTGGAGCGCTCCAACATCCGCTCGCGGGTGATGTCGGCGATCCCCATGAGCGGCGTGGTGGAACACTACGACCGGCGCACCGCCATCCGCTACCTGACGTCGGGCGACGTGGTGCTGTTCTCGGCCGGCACCGGCAACCCCTTCTTCACCACCGACTCGGCGGCCTGCCTGCGCGGCATCGAGATCGATGCCGACGTGGTGGTCAAGGCCACCAAGGTGGACGGTGTCTACGACAGGGACCCGGTCAAGCACCCCGAGGCGATCAAGTACGACCAGCTCAGCTACGACGACGCCCTCGACCAGAAGCTCGGCGTGATGGATTTGACCGCCATCTGCCTGGTGCGGGACCATGACATGCCGGTTCGCGTCTTCAACATGAACAAGCCCGGAGCCCTGCTCAACCTGGTGGTGGGCGGCGAGGAAGGCACGCTGATAGACAGAGGTTGACATCGTGATCAATGACATCAAGAAGGACGCAGAAAGCCGCATGAAGAAGAGCGTCGAGGCGCTTCACGGCAATCTGAACAAGATCCGCACCGGGCGCGCCCACTCCAGTATCCTGGACTCGGTGACCGTGGAGTACTATGGCAGCCAGATGCCGCTCAACCAGGTGGCCTCGATCAACGTGGAGGACGCCCGCACCCTCTCGGTGGTGCCCTGGGAGCAGAGCATGGTGCCCAAGGTGGAGAAGGCCATCATGACCTCCGACCTGGGCCTCAACCCGGCCAGCGCCGGCAGCGTGATCCGCGTGCCCATGCCGATGCTCACCGAGGAGACTCGCAAGGGCTATATCAAGCAGGCGCGCCAGGAGGCCGAGAATGCCCGCGTGGCGGTGCGCAACGTGCGCCGCGATGCCAACGCCGACATCAAGGCCCTGCTCAAGGAGAAGGAGATCACCGAGGACGAGCAGCACCAGGCCGAGGACGCGATCCAGAAGCTCACCGACAAGTTCATCGCCGAGATCGACAAGACGCTGGAATCCAAGGAACACGACCTGATGCAGGTCTGAGGATGGCCGCCCGGCCGCGACCCGGCCGGGCGGTGGCGGCACACCCCCGATGCGAGACCCCATGACGTCACCGCACTCCCCCGACTCTCGCCCCACGGACGGCACTACCGCCGCACCGGAGGGCGCCCTGCCACGCCACGTGGCGATCATCATGGATGGCAACAACCGCTGGGCGCGGGCCCGAGGGCTCTCCGGCGTGCGCGGCCATCACGCCGGGGTGGAGGCGGTCCGCGCCACCATCCGGCGCGCCGCCGAGCGGGGCGTCGATACCCTGACCCTGTTCGCCTTCTCCAGCGAGAACTGGAAGCGGCCCAAGGCCGAGGTGAGCGCCCTGATGGAACTCTTCCTGCTGGCCCTGAAGCGCGAGGTGAAGAAGCTCCACGACAATGGCATCCGCCTGTCGGTGATCGGCGACCGGACGGCCTTCTCCGAGTCGATCCAGAAGTACATCGCCCGTGCCGAGGAGAAGACCCGCGACAACGCCCGTATGCACCTGGTGATCGCCGCCAACTACGGCGGCCAGTGGGACATCGCCCGCGCCGCCCGCCGCTTGGCCGAGCGGGTCGAGGCCGGGGAGCTCGATCTTGCGGCCATCGACGAGGCGGCCCTGGCGGGGGAGCTGAGCCTGGCCGGCGTGCCCCCGGTGGACCTGTGCATCCGCACCAGCGGTGAGCAGCGCATCTCCAACTTCGTGCTCTGGGAACTGGCCTATGCCGAGTTCCACTTCACGCCGCGACTGTGGCCCGACTTCGACGCCGCGGCCTTCGACGAGGCCCTGGCCGACTTCCGGCGCCGCAAGCGGCGCTTCGGCATGACCGACGAACAGATCGAGGAGCAAGGTGCTTAGACAGCGGATCATCACCGCGGCCTGGCTGGCGCCCCTGATGCTGGCCGGGCTGTTCGGCCTGCAGGGCGCCCCCTTCGCACTGTTCACCGCGGCCATCGTGCTGCTCGCCGGCTGGGAGTGGACCAACCTGGCGGGTGTCCGCGGCCAGGCCGAGCGGCTGGCCCTGGTGGCGGCCCTGGGGGCATTGCTGCTGGCACTGTGGCTGGGAGGGGCGGCGCTGGCCGCCTGGCCGCTGTGGCTCGGCGCGGCGGGCTGGGCCCTCAACCTCTACTGGGTGGTGCATTACCCCGAGCGGCTCGAGCAGTGGCGTGCCCCCGCCCGGCGGCTGGCCATGGGCCTCTGGGTGCTGCTGCCCGCCTGGGTGGGCCTCAACCTGCTGCGCGACACCGGTGCCGTCTGGCTGCTCTTCGTGCTGCTGCTGGTGTGGTGTGCCGACATCGGCGCCTACTTCGCCGGCCGCGCCTTCGGTAAGCGCAAGCTGGCCCCCGAGGTCAGTCCCGGCAAGAGCTGGGAAGGGGTACTCGGCGGCCTGGCCGCCACCGCCGTCCTGGCGGTGGTGTTCGCCGCCTGGCAGGGGTTGGGCATCGGCGCCGGCCTGGTGCTGGTGCTGGCCACCCTGGCGGTGACTCTGGTGTCGGTGCTGGGCGACCTGCTGGAGAGCATGCTCAAGCGCCATCGCGGTATCAAGGACTCCAGCCAGCTGCTGCCGGGGCATGGCGGCGTGCTGGATCGCATCGACAGCCTCACCGCGGCGCTGCCGCTGTTCGCCCTGCTGTCGCTGGGGGTGCTCTAGCATGGCGGACAGCTTCGCAGGCAGCGCGCACCGCCGGGGGGTCACCGTGCTGGGCGCCACCGGCTCCATCGGCACCAGTACCCTGGACGTGATCGCCCGCCACCCCGACCGCTACCGCGTCCACGCCCTCACCGCCCACCGCTCCCGCGAGGCCCTGCTGGCGCAGTGTCGCCGGCACCGCCCCGAGGTGGCGGTGCTGGAGCGCGAGGCCGACGCCGCCTGGCTGCGCGAGCGCCTGGCCGAGGCGGGACTGGTCACCGAGGTGACCAGCGGTCCCCGGGCCCTGGTGGAGGTCGCCGAGGCCTCCGACGCCGAGGTGGTGATGTCGGCCATCGTGGGGGCCGCGGGCCTGCTGCCCACGCTCGCCGCGGTTCGCGCCGGCAAGCGGGTGCTGCTGGCCAACAAGGAGGCCCTGGTGATGTCCGGGGCCCTGTTCATGGAAGCGGTGGCGCGCTTTGGTGCCACCCTGCTGCCCATCGACTCCGAACATAACGCCATCTACCAGTGTCTACCCGTGGAGCACCGCGGCGGCCTGGCGCGTCACGGGGTACGCCAGTTGCTGCTGACCGCCTCGGGCGGCCCCTTCCGCGGCTGGTCCCGAGCGGCACTGGCCGGGGTGTCCCCCGAGCAGGCCTGCGCCCATCCCAACTGGAGCATGGGGCGCAAGATCTCGGTGGACAGCGCCACCCTGATGAACAAGGGCCTCGAGCTGATCGAGGCGTGCTGGCTGTTCGATGCCCGTCCCGACCAGGTGCAGGTGGTGGTGCACCCCCAGAGCGTGATCCATTCCATGGCCGCCTACAGCGACGGTTCGGTGATCGCCCAGCTCGGCAACCCCGACATGCGCACCCCCATCGCCTATGGCCTGGCGTGGCCGGAACGCATCGATGCCGGGGTCGCGGCGCTGGATCTCTTCGCCGTGGCGCGGCTCGACTTCGAGGCGCCGGACGAGATCGCCTTTCCCTGTCTGCGCCTGGCCCGCGAGGCCATGGCGGCGGGCGGTACGGCGCCAGCGGTGCTCAACGCCGCCAACGAAGCGGCGGTGGCGGCCTTCCTCGAGGGACGCCTCGGCTTCAACGCCATCGCCGAGCTGGTGGCCCGGGTGTGCGACGCCGAGCCGGTGCGCCCGGCCGACGACCTCGAGACCATCCTCGAGGCCGATGCCCAGGCCCGTTGCGCCGCGCACGCCTGGCTGGCAGGCCGCTGATGGCATCGCCTTCGACCCGAGATTCCAGGAGGAGACCGACGTGGGCCTGATCCAGAACATCCTGGCCGTGATCGTGGTGCTGGGCCTTTTGATCACCTTCCACGAGTTCGGCCACTTCTGGGTGGCACGGCGCTGCGGCGTGAAGGTGCTGCGCTTCTCGGTGGGCTTCGGCAAGCCGATCTGGTCGCGGGTCGACCGCCACGGCACGGAGTTCGCCGTGGCCGCCATCCCGCTGGGCGGCTACGTCAAGATGCTCGACGAGCGCGAGGCACCGGTGCCGGCCGAGGAGCTCGATCGCGCCTTCAACCGCAAGTCGGTGTGGGCCCGCATCGCCATCGTCGCCGCCGGGCCCCTGGCCAACTTCCTGCTGGCCATCGTCGCCTACTGGGCGCTGTTCGTGGCCGGTACCACCACGGTGGCGCCGGTGATCGGTGAGGTGGCCCCCGGCTCCCCGGCCGAACGAGGCGGCCTGCGCGCCGGCCAGGAGATCACCGCGGTGCAGGGCGAGGCGGTGCGCTCCTGGGACGAGATCAATCTCAAGCTGGTGGCGGCCATCGGCGAGGACGAGGCGCTGCGCGTCGCGGCCCGCGACGATGCCACCGCCGAGCCCCGCGAGCACCGGCTGCCGGTGGAGAGCTGGCTGGTACGCCAGGACCCCCCCCAGCCGCTGCCGAGCCTCGGCGTCACCCCCTGGCAGCCCCCCATTCCCGCGGTGCTCGGCCAGGTGGTGGATGGCGAGGCCGCCGCGGCGGCGGGTCTCGAGGCCGGCGACGAGATCCTCGCCGTTGACGGCGAGCCGGTGGACGACTGGCGGCACTTCGTCGACATCGTGCGCGGCAGCCCCGGCGAGACGCTGTCCCTCGAGCTGGAGCGCGACGGCGAGCGACGCACGCTGGCCATCACCCCGGGACGCAACGAACTGGAGACGGGGGTGGCCATCGGCTACATCGGCGCCGGCGTGACCCGGGTCGAGTGGCCCGAGGAGTACCGTCGGGAGATCCGCTACGGCCCGGTGGAGGCCGTCGGCCAGGCGCTGTCGCGGACCGGCGAGATGATCGTGCTGACCGTCGACGCCATCCGCAAGATGCTGGTGGGGCTGATCTCGCCGTCGAACCTCTCGGGGCCCATCACCATCGCCCAGATCTCCGGCGACTCGGCCCGGGCGGGGCTGGAGAGCTTCGTCAGCTTCCTGGCCTACCTGTCGATCAGCCTGGGGGTGCTCAACCTGCTGCCCATCCCGGTGCTCGATGGCGGCCATCTGCTCTACTATGCCATGGAGGTGGTGCGCGGCCGGCCGGTCTCGGAGCGTGCCCAGGCGATCGGGTTGCGCATCGGCCTGGCGCTGGTGGGCAGCCTGATGCTGATGGCGATCTACTTCGACCTGATGCGGCTCTGGTAGGGCAGGGCATCGCCCGTGCCATCGCAGTTGCACAAAGCGAGGAGCGCTGGTCTCCGGATCGGCTGCGAGCGGTTCAAGCTATCGGCGATAACTCTGAGGCCTCGCCTTGTCAGTTACCCGCACAAGTGTATAAGGTGCCTGTCTGGACAGGTTTGGCAGATCAACGCGAGCGAATCGACTGCATGAAAATCAAGACCATCGGACTGGCGGCGCTGCTGCTTGCCGGGGCCGCTACGGCCCAGGCGGAACCTTTCGACGTTGCCGACATTCGGGTGGAGGGCCTCCAGCGGGTTTCCGCCGCCTCCGTGTTCAACGCCTTTCCTGTCAGCGCCAGCGATCGGGTCGATGACCGCGAGCTCGCCGAGGCCACCCGCGAACTCTTCGCCACCGGCCTGTTCGAGGACATTCGCCTGGCCCGCGAGGGCGACGTCCTGATCATCCAGGTGGTGGAGCGTCCCACCATCAGCCGCCTCAACATCACCGGCAACCGCCAGCTCGAGGACGAGCAGCTGCGCGAGGGGCTCAGCGAGGCCGGCCTGGCCGAGGGCCAGGTGCTGCAACTCTCGACCCTGGAGGAGATCGAGCGCGAACTCGAGGGGGTCTACCAGGCCCAGGGCCGCTACAGCGCGGGTATCGAGACCAGCGTGCGCGAGATCGACGAGGGGCGCGTCCAGGTCGATATCGAGATCGACGAGGGCGCGGTGGCCAGGATCCGTCAGATCAACATCGTCGGCAACCGCGCCTTCGACGACGAGACCCTGCGCGAGATCTTCGAACTCGACGACCGCCCCGGCATGTTCTTCGGCTGGTTCTCCAATGACCAGTACTCCCGCGAGGCGCTGGCCGGCGACCTGGAGCGGCTGCGCTCCTTCTACCTGGACCGCGGCTACGTCAACTTCAACGTCGAGTCCACCCAGGTCTCGATCAGCCCCGACAAGTCCGAGATCTTCATCACCGTGAACGTCGACGAGGGCACCGAGTACCGCCTCGGCGATGTACGCTTCGCCGGCGACCTGCCGATCAGCGAGCGCGAGGCCCGCGAGCTGCTGGAGGTGGAGCCCGGCGAGACCTTCTCGCGCAGCGACGTGACCGCCTCCTCCGAGGCGCTGCGTTCCCGGCTCGGCGCCGACGGCTTCGCCTTCGCCAGCGTCGACGGCATCCCCGAGACGGGTGCCGACGGCGAGACCGTCGACCTGGTGTTCCGCGTCGATCCCGGCCGACGCGCCTATGTGCGGCGCATCGAGTTCGTCGGCAACACCACCACCATGGACGAGGTGCTGCGCCGCGAGATGATCCAGATGGAGGGGGCCCCGGCCTCCACCGAGGCGATCCGCCAGTCCCAGCAGCGCCTCGAGCGCCTCGGTTTCTTCCGCCAGGTGGAGGTGGAGACCCAGCCGGTGGCCGGCGAGCCGGACAAGCTCGACGTCACCTACAGCGTCGAGGAGCAGCCCTCGGGGTCCATCTCGGCCAGCGTGGGTTTCTCCCAGAGCGCCGGGGTCATCTACGGGGTGGGGCTGTCCCAGAACAACTTCCTGGGCACCGGCAACCGGGTGAACGTCGGCGCCCAGCGCAGCGACACCTTCACCAGCCTCAACTTCGGCTTCACCGATCCCTACTGGACCCTGGACGGCATCTCCCGGGGCTACAACCTCTACTACCGCGAGTCCGACTACGAGGATTCGGACATCTCCACCTACTCCACCGACGCCTACGGAGCGGGGATCAATTTCGGCTACCCGATCAACGAGATCACCCGCCTCAACTTCGGCACCTCGGTGGAGGACCTGTCGATCAAGACCTACAACGACACCGCCGAGGAGATCACCCAGTACGTGGAGGACCAGGGGGCCGATGCCCAGAGCCTCAAGCTCACCGCCAGCTGGACCCGCAACAACCTCAACCGCGGGATCATGCCCACCGCCGGCAACTACCAGCGCCTGTCGCTGGAGACCGCGGTGCCGGGCAGCGATGCCGAGTATGCCAAACTGCGTGCCCAGGCGCGCCAGCTCTTCCCGCTGAACGACAACCAGGACTGGGCGCTGAAGTTCAGCGGCGAGGTCGGCTATGCCGACACCCTCGGCAGCAACGACCCCTATCCGTTCTACGAGAACTTCTACGCCGGCGGCCTGGGCTCGGTGCGCGGCTTCACCTCCAACACCCTGGGCCAGCGCACCACGCCACCGGAGGAGGGCGGCCGTGACCGTACCCTGGGCGGCAACGTCCTGGTGCAGGGCAGCGCCGAGCTGCTCTTCCCGACCCCCTTCGTCGAAGACCAGCGCTCGGTGCAGACCTCACTGTTCCTGGATGCCGGCAACACCTTCCTCACCGACTGCTACGACGTGCCCGATGACGCCAGCTCCAGCTGCAGCTCCGGCGTCGACTTCGGCGACCTGCGCTACAGCGTGGGTGTCGGCCTCTCCTGGCTGACCCCGGTGGGGCCGCTGACCTTCAGCGTCGCCGAGCCGATCAACGCCGAGAGCGGCGACGACACCCAGTTCTTCCAGTTCTCCCTCGGCCAGACCTTCTGACCGGCCCCGACCACCATCACCCTGTGGCCGCCCCCGCGGCGGCCCCAAGAGGAACCACGCCATGCCCAGACTGACCGCCGTCCTCGCCCTGCTGCTGACCACCCTGGCCCTGCCGGCCCTGGCCGACGACGTGGCCACGCTCGATTGGCGCCGTGCGCTGATGGAGACCGATGCCGCCCAGAGCTCCATGAGCGAGCTGGAGAACCGCATCGGCAGCCAGCAACAGCAGGCCCAGTCGCTGGGCCAGGAGCTGCAGCAGATGCAGCAGCGCCTGCAGCAGGAGGGCGAGGGCATGTCGGAGAGCGAGCGCCAGGCGGCGATCCAGGAGTTCCAGCAGAAGGGCGCCGAGTTCGAGCGGCTGCGCGGTGAGATCATGCAGGCCCAGCAGCAGTCCGAGCAGCAGTTCCTGGAGCGTGCCGAGCCGCGCCTGGAACAGGCGGTCGACCAGGTCGTCGCCCGCCACAGCATCCAGGTGCTGGTGGACCCCCAGGGGGTGCTGCACGCCGAGGGGGAGCTGCAGGACGTGACCGAGGAAGTGACCGAGATTCTCAACACCCTGCTCTGATCGACCCGGCCCCGGACACACTGCCATGACCCGACACGCCATTCCGACGCTGACCCTGGGTGACCTGGCCGACCGGCTCGGGGCCCGGCTGGTGGGCGACGCCGACCGACGCGTCGGCGGCCTGGCCACCCTGCGGGATGCCGGCCCCGACGAGATCGCCTTCCTGGCCAACCGCACCTACCTCAAGGACCTGCCGGCGACCCGCGCCGCGGCGGTGCTGCTCCACTCGCAGCACGCCGAGGCTTGCCCGGTGGCCCGCCTCGAGCTCGACAATCCCTATCTGGGCTATGCGGCCCTGTCGCGCCTCTTCGACCCCCTCGTCGGCCGCGAGCCGTCGGGCGTTCATCCCAGCGCCGTGGTCGATCCGACCGCCACCCTGGGCGCGCGGGTCGAGATCGGCCCCCAGGCGGTGATCGAGGCCGGCGTGGAGCTGGGGGACGACGTGGTGGTCGGCCCCGGCTCGGTGGTGGGTGCCGACACCCTCATCGGTGCCGGCTCGCGGCTGCATGCCAACGTCACCGTCTACCACGGCGTGGCGATCGGCCGCCGGGTCATCCTGCACAGTGGCAGCGTGATCGGCGGGGATGGCTTCGGTTTTGCCCATGACGGGGCGCGCTGGCACAAGATCGCCCAACTGGGCGGCGTGGTGCTGGGCGACGACGTCGAAGTGGGCAGCTGCTCGAGCATCGACCGCGGCGCCCTGGGCGATACCGTGATCGGCGACGACGTCAAGATCGACAGCCAGGTGCAGATCGCCCACAACGTCCAGGTCGGCGAGCACAGCGCCCTGGCCGGCTGCGTGGGCATCGCCGGCTCCACCCGGGTGGGGCGCCACTGCATGCTCGGCGGGGGGGTGGGGCTGGCCGGCCACCTGACGATCTGCGACGGCGTCCAGGTCACCGGCATGAGCCTGGTCACCAACTCGATCCACGCGCCGGGAGTCTACTCATCCGGCACCGGCGCCATGAGCAATGCCCAGTGGCGCAAGAATGCGGTACGCTTCAAGCAGCTCGACGAGATCGCCAAGCGGTTGTCGCGCCTCGAGAAGCAGCGTGACGGTTGAGGGGGCCGCCGGGGGCGCTATAATCCACCGCCTGCCCGACGGACGTCGCCGTCGGCTCGCGCCTGCCCGATGGCGGGCATCCTGACATTTCAGAGGTTGTGACGATGGTAATGGACATCAACGAGATTCGAGAGTATCTGCCCCACAGGTATCCCTTCCTGCTGGTGGATCGGGTCACCGAGCTGGCCCTCGGCGAGTCCATCGTTGCCTACAAGAATGTCAGCATCAACGAGCCCTTCTTCAATGGTCACTTCCCGCATCATCCGATCATGCCCGGAGTGCTGGTGATCGAGGCCCTGGCCCAGGCCTGCGGCATCCTCGGCTTCAAGACCGTCAACAAGTTGCCCGCCGACGGCTACGTCTACTACTTGGTGGGCAGCGACAACGTCCGCTTCAAGCGTCCCGTGATGCCCGGCGACCGACTGGAGTTGCGTGCCGACGTGGTGCGCGAGAAGCGCGGCATCTGGAAATTCGCCTGCCGGGCCACGGTGGCCGGCGAGCTGGCCTGCGAGGCCGACATCATCTGTGCCGAGAGGAAGGTCGCTTGATTCATCCCACTGCCCTCATCGATCCCGCCGCGCGACTGGCCGAGGACGTCGAGGTGGGGCCCTTCACGGTGATCGGCCCCGACGTCGAGATCGGCCCCGGCTCGCGCCTCGGGCCCCATGTGGTGGTCCAGGGGCCCACGGTGCTCGGCGCGCGGACCCGCATCTTCCAGTTCGCCTCGGTGGGCGAGGCCTGCCAGGACAAGAAGTATGCCGGCGAGCCGACCCGCCTGGTGATGGGCGACGACAACGTCATCCGCGAGGGGGCGACCCTGCACCGTGGCACCGTCCAGGACCGCGGCGAGACCACCATCGGCTCGCGCAACCTCTTCATGGCCTATGTGCATGTGGGGCACGACTGCGTGATCGGCGACGACTGCATCCTGGCCAACCAGGTGACCCTGGCCGGCCACGTCAGGCTGGGCGACTTCGCCATCCTCGGCGGCCTCTCGGCGGTGCACCAGTTCTGCCACTTCGGCACCCACGCCATGGCCGGCGGCGGCTCCATCATCACCAAGGACACCCCGGCCTACGTGATGATCAACGGCAGCCCGGCCCAGGTCCATGGCCTCAACCTGGTGGGCCTCAAGCGCCGCGGCTTCTCCAAGGAGGCGATCCGCTCGCTGAGCGAGGCCTACAAGCTGGTCTACCGGCAGGGCCTCACCGTGGAGCAGGCGCTGGCCGAGATCCGTGCGCGCTATCGGCTCCCCGAGACCGAGGCCTTCGCCGCCTCCATCGAGATCTCCACCCGCGGCATCGTGCGCTGAGGCCGGTATGCGTCGCGTCTATCTGGTGGCCGGCGAGCTCTCCGGCGATATCCTCGGCGCCGGCCTGATGCGCACCCTCAAGGCGCGCCACCCCGGGATCGAGTTCCGGGGCATCGGTGGTCCGCGCATGCTCGAGGAGGGCATCGACGGCCGCTTTCCCCTGGAGACCCTCTCGGTGATGGGCCTGGTCGAGGTGCTCAAGCACCTCCCCCGATTGGTCGGCGTGCGCCGCGAGCTGAAGCGCGATGCGCTGGCCTGGCAGCCCGATATCCTGATCGGCATCGACGCCCCGGACTTCAACCTGGGCCTGGAGCGGCAGCTGCGCGAGGCGGGCCTGACCACCGCCCACTACGTCAGCCCCTCCGTGTGGGCCTGGCGGCAGGGCCGCGTCAAGGGCATCGCCCGCGCCGTGGACGCCATGCTCACCTTCCTGCCCTTCGAGGCGGCCTTCTATCGGCGCCACCATGTTCCCGTGGCCTTCGTCGGTCATCCCCTGGCCGACGAGCTGCCGCTGGAGAACGACCGGGCGGCGGCGCGCGCCGCGTTGGGCCTGCCCGCCGAGGGCCAGGTGCTGGCGCTCCTGCCGGGGTCACGGGCCAACGAGATTCGCTTCCTGGGCGAGACCTTCCTCGCCGCCGCCGGGCGGCTCTGTGCGGCGCGTCCCGGGCTCTCGATCGTCATGCCGGCGGCGACCCCGGCCCGGCGAGCCGAGCTCGAGGCGCTGCTCGCCGGGCACGCGGCGTTGCGCGACCGGGTCACCCTGGTCGATGGCCGGTCGCGGGAGGCCATGGTGGCCAGCGATTGCGTGCTGCTCGCCTCGGGCACCGCGGCGCTGGAGGCGATGCTCTGCCATCGGCCCATGCTGGTGGCCTACCGCATGGCGCCGGCGACGCACTGGCTCGCCAAGCGGCTGGTCAAGACCGAATGGATCGCGCTGCCCAACCTGATCGCCCGGGAGACCCTGGTGCCGGAGCTGATCCAGGACGCCGCCAGCCCCGCGGCGATCGCCGGGCAGCTCGCCGCGCTGCTCGATGATGACGAGGGGCGGGCGGCCCTGGAGGCGCGCTTCGCCGGGATGCATGCCGGACTGCAGCGCGATGCCAGTCGCCGCGCCGCGGAGGCCATCGAGGCGCTGGTGGCGGGCGAACCGCTGCCGGAAAGCGTCTCCCCGGAGCGGGCCGCGGAGGTGGCGCCATGAAGGGGAAAGGGGCAAGTGGGTTGCCGCCGCTGGTGATCGGCTATCGGGGCGAGCGCCTGGCCGGGGTCGACGAGGTGGGGCGCGGGCCCCTGGTGGGCAGCGTGGTGGCGGCGGCGGTGATCCTCGACCCGGCCCGGCCGATCGCGGGGCTCGGCGATTCCAAGGCGCTGACCGCGAAGCGCCGCGAGGCCCTGGACGGCGAGATCCGCGGCAGGGCCCTGGCCCTGGCCGTGGCCGAGGCCACGGCGGCCGAGATCGACGACCTCAATATCTACCACGCCACCCACCTGGCCATGCGCCGGGCCATCGATGCCCTGGCGCCGGCGGCGGAGTACCTGCTGGTGGACGGCAACCGCCTGCCCGGGCATCATGTGCCCGGGCAGGCGGTGGTCAAGGGCGATGCCCGCCATCCGGCCATCGCCGCGGCCTCGATACTCGCCAAGGTGGCCCGGGACGCCCAGATGCGGGCCCTCGACGCCCGGCATCCCGACTACGGCTTCGCCCGCCACAAGGGCTACCCGACCCGCGAGCACCTGGCCACCCTGGAGCGCCTGGGGCCGCTGCCGGAGCATCGCCGCACCTTCGGCCCGGTAAGGCGCCAACTGGCGCTGTTCTGAAGTTTCGCAAACCTCAGCCACGAGAGGCGCCGGGAGCAGGTCGAAGAGGAGGTCCTATGCCAGGGATGGCATCGGTAGCGCCCAGGGAGGGGTTCACAGCGCCTCCTCGACGGTCCGGCGTTCCGGGGCCTGCTCCCGGAACAGCCTGGAGTTTACTGAATCGGAAATCACGGCCTGCTTCCGTGCCGACCATTTACCGCCAAGCCTCGAGCCCCTTATGACCACGCCCTTCGTTCATCTTCGCGTCCATACCGAATACTCCCTGGTCGACGGCCTGGTGCGCCTGGGGCCGCTGGTCAAGGCGGCCAAGGGACAGGGCGCGCCGGCGTTGACGGTCACCGACGAGGCCAACCTCTTCGGCCTGGTGAAGTTCTACAAGGCCGCCCAGGGCGCCGGCCTCAAACCGATCATCGGTGCCGACCTGTGGCTCGCCAATCCCCACGACGAGGAGCACCCCTACCGGCTGACCCTGCTGGCCATGAACGACGTGGGCTATCGCAACCTCACCGAGCTGATCTCGCGGGGCTGGGTGGAGGGCCAGCGCCAGGGTCGGGCGCTGCTCGAGCGCGACTGGGTGCTGGCCCAGAGCGAGGGGCTGATCGCCCTGTCCGGCGGGCGCGACGGCGAGATCGGCCGCCACCTGCTCAGCGACCACCACGCCGAGGCACGCGAGCTCCTCGAGGCGTGGAACGCCGCCTTCCCGGGGCGCTTCTACCTGGAGCTGACCCGCACCGGCCGGCCCCTGGAGGAGGAGTGCGTGCACCTCTCGGTGGACCTCGCCGTGGAGACCGCGACCCCGGTGGTGGCCACCAACGACGTGCGCTTCCTGGAAAAGGACGACTTCTGGGCCCACGAGACCCGGGTGGCCATCGGCGAGGGCAAGGCCCTGGACGACAAGCGCCGCGAGCGCAAGTATACCGAGGAGCAGTACCTCAAGAGTCCCGAGGAAATGGCCGAGTTGTTCTCGGACGTGCCGGAGGCGCTCTCGAACAGCGTGATGATCGCCGCCCGCTGCAGTGTCGACGTGCGCCTGGGCGAGATCTTCCTGCCGGAGTTCGAGATCCCCGAGGGCATGACTCAGGACGAGTTCTTCCGCAAGATCTCCCACGATGGTCTCACCGAACGCCTCGACTTCCTCTACCCGCCGGAGCGGTACCCGCGGGACGGTGCCGAGTATGCCGAGATCGATGCCCGCTACCGCAAGCGCCTGGACTTCGAGCTGGATATCATCATCCAGATGGGCTTCCCGGGCTACTTCCTGATCGTGATGGACTTCATCCAGTGGGCCAAGGACAACGACGTCCCGGTGGGCCCGGGGCGCGGCTCGGGCGCCGGCTCGCTGGTGGCCTATGCCCAGAAGATCACCGACCTCGACCCACTGGGCTACGACCTGCTGTTCGAGCGTTTCCTCAACCCCGAGCGGGTCTCCATGCCCGACTTCGACGTCGACTTCTGCATGGAGAAGCGCGACCGGGTGATCGACTACGTGGCCGACCGCTACGGCCGCGACGCCGTCTCCCAGATCGTCACCTTCGGCACCATGGCCGCCAAGGCGGTGGTGCGCGACGTGGCCCGCGCCCAGGGCAAGCCCTACTCGCTGGGCGACAAGCTCTCCAAGCTGATCCCCTTCGAGGTGGGCATGACGCTGGCCAAGGCACTGGAGGCCGAGCCGGCGCTCAAGGAATTCCTCGAGGCCGACGAGGAAGCCGCCGAGATCTGGGAGATGGCCGAGAAGCTCGAGGGCATCACCCGCGGCACCGGCAAGCACGCCGGCGGCGTGGTGATCGCGCCGACCCGGCTCACCGACTTCTCGCCGCTGCTCTGCGACGAGGACGGCAGCGGCCTGAGGGTCCAGTACGACAAGAACGACATCGAGGAAGCCGGGCTGGTCAAGTTCGACTTCCTGGGCTTGCGCACCCTGACCATCATCGACTGGGCCCTGGAGATGGTCGACAAGGTGCGCGCCGCGGCGGGCGAGGGGGCGCTGGATATCGACAGCATTCCGCTGGACGACGTCCCGACCTTCGAGATGCTCAAGCGCGCCGAGACCACGGCGGTCTTCCAGCTCGAATCCCGCGGCATGAAGGAGCTGATCAAGCGCCTGCTGCCCGACTCCCTGGAGGACATGATCGCCCTGGTGGCGCTGTTCCGCCCCGGCCCCCTGCAGTCGGGGATGGTCGACGACTTCATCAACCGCAAGCACGGCCGCGCCGAGATCTCCTATCCCCACCCGGACTACCAGCACGAGCTGCTCGAGCCGGTGCTCGCCCCCACCTACGGCATCATCCTCTATCAGGAGCAGGTGATGCAGATCGCCCAGGTGATGGCGGGCTACTCCCTGGGCCAGGCCGACATGCTGCGCCGCGCCATGGGCAAGAAGAAGCCCGAGGAGATGGCCAAGCAGCGCGCCGGCTTCATGGAGGGGTGCGAGAAGAACGGCATCGATGCGGAACTGGCGGGCAATATCTTCGACCTGGTGGAGAAGTTCGCCGGCTACGGCTTCAACAAGTCCCACTCGGCAGCCTATGCGCTGGTGTCGTATCAAACGGCCTGGCTGAAGGCGCATTATCCCGGGCCCTTCATGGCGGCGGTGATGTCCACCGAGATGGACAACCTCGATAAGGTGGTGCCGCTGATCGAGGAGTGCCGCAGCCTCAAGCTCACCGTGACGCCGCCGGACGTCAACGTCGGCGGCTACAAGTTCACCGTGGATACCCAGGGGCGGGTGGTCTACGGCCTGGGGGCCATCCGCGGCGTGGGCGAGGGGCCCATCGGCGCCATCGTCGAGGCCCGCGAGGCCGACGGCGCCTTCTCCGATCTCTTCGACTTCTGCCGCCGGGTCGACCCCAGGCGCATGAACAAGCGCACCCTGGAGGCGCTGATCCGCTCCGGGGCCCTGGACAACCTGGGCCCCAGCCGGGCGCTGCTCGCCGCCGCCCTGGACGACGCCCTCCGCGCCGCCGCCCAGACCCAGACCAACCAGAACCTCGGCATGCTGGACATGTTCGGCGAGGCCTTCGTCGACGAGGACGAGGGTGGCGACGTCTACGCCGACTACCGCCGGGTGCGCGAGTGGAGCGACAAGGAGCGCCTGGCCGGCGAGAAGGAGACCCTGGGGCTCTACCTCACCGGCCACCCCATCGACGAGTACGAGGGCGAGCTCGCGCGCTTCGTCGCGACGCGCATCGGCGACCTCAAGCCGTCCCGCGAGCCCCAGCGGGTGGCCGGCCTGGTGGTGGGGATGCGCACCATGAAGTCCAAGCGCGGCGACACCATGGCCTTCCTGACCCTGGACGACCGCACCGGGCGCATCGAGGCCTCGCTGTTCGGCGAGCTCTTCGACTCGCTGCGCGGCCAGCTGGAGGCCGACCAGGTGCTGATCGTCGAGGGCGAGGTGTCCACCGACGACTACTCCGGCGGCCTGCGTCTGCGCGGCAAGGAGGTCACCCCCATGGTGGCGGCACGCACCCGCTACGGCCAGGCGGTGGAGCTCTCCCTGGACGGCGCGGCCATCAACGGCCGGCTGGTGGACTCGCTGCGTGAAAGCCTCGACCCCCACCGCGACGCCGGGGGCCTGCCGGTGCGGCTGCGCTATCGCAACGCCGAGGCGGCCGGCTGGCTGGAACTGGCCAAGGAGTGGAGGGTCGTCCCCAGCGACGAGCTGCTCACCGGGCTGCGCGAGGTGCAGGGGCAGGACGGGGTAAGGCTTAAGTATCGCTGACGCAGGAAGGTGCCGGGCTCGAAGCTATCCCGGCGATAGCCCTTCAGGGAGGCGCTGTGAACCCCTCCCTGGGCGCTACCTCGGCCATCCCTGGTCCTCGGACCTCCCTTTCGGGCTATCCCCGGCGCTTCTCGCCCCTCTTCTCGCCGCCTTGCGTGGCGCGTTGAGGGTGCGATAATGCCTGCCATTCTGCCCGCGCCATGCGGCGACTGCCGCGCGCCGACATTCGTGCAGTGTTTCCCCTACAAGGCGACGTGCCAATGAATCCCAACTATCTCGACTTCGAACAGCCCATCGCCGAGCTCCAGGCCAAGATCGAGGAGCTGCGCCTGGTCGGCAACGACAGCCAGGTCAGCCTCAGCGAGGAGATCGAGCGGCTCGAGGAGAAGAGCCGCAAGCTCACCGAGTCGATCTTCAAGGATCTCTCGGCCTGGCAGGTCTCCCAGCTCTCCCGCCATCCCCAGCGGCCCTACACCCTGGACTACCTGGAACACGTCTTCAGCGACTTCGACGAGCTCCACGGCGATCGTCGCTTCGCCGACGACGCCGCCATCGTCGGCGGCGTGGCACGCCTGGACGACCGGCCGGTGATGGTGATCGGCCACCAGAAGGGCCGTGACGTCCACGAGAAGGTGCGCCGCAACTTCGGCATGCCGCGCCCCGAGGGCTACCGCAAGGCGTGCCGCCTGATGGAGATGGCCGAACGCTTCAGGATGCCGGTGCTGACCTTCATCGATACCCCGGGGGCCTATCCCGGCATCGATGCCGAGGAGCGAGGCCAGAGTGAGGCCATCGCCTACAACCTGGGGGTGATGTCGCGGCTGCGCACGCCGATCGTCGCCACCGTGGTGGGCGAGGGCGGCTCCGGCGGGGCGCTGGCGATCGGCGTCTGCGACGAGCTGGCCATGCTGCAGTACTCCACCTACTCGGTGATCTCGCCGGAGGGCTGCGCCTCCATCCTCTGGAAGAGCGCCGAGAAGGCCTCCGACGCCGCCCATGCCATGGGCATCACCGCCGAGCGCCTCAAGGAGTTGGGCTTCGTCGATACCCTGATCGAGGAGCCCCTGGGCGGAGCCCACCGCCAGCCGGTCACCACCGCCGAGCGCATCCAGGAGTCGCTGCTGGCCAGCCTGGATCGCCTCGAGGCCCTGGATACCGATGCCCTGCTGGAGCGGCGCTATCGGCGGCTGATGAGCTATGGGGCGCCCGCTTAACGGCCCGTCCTGCGCTTGGCCATGCCCCTCCAGTCGCTGATCGATGACGCCCTGGCGGCGACCCCGCCGGGGCGTCGCGTCTGGGTGGCCCTCTCCGGCGGGCTCGACTCCACGCTGCTGCTGACGCTCGCCGTCGATGCCTGCCGGCGCCATTCCCGTCCGCTCCACGCGCTGCATGTCCACCACGGCCTGCAGGCCGCCGCCGACGATTTCGAGACCCGCTGCCGCGAGCTCTGTGCTCGCCTGGGGGTGCCGCTGGTCGTCGAGCGGGTGAGCGTCGACCTCGCGGCAGGGCGGGGGCTGGAGGGTGCCGCGCGGGAGGCGCGTTACGCCGCCTTCGCCCGCCGGGTGGCGCCTGGCGAGTCCCTGTGGCTGGCCCAGCATCGCGACGATCAGGCCGAGACCTTCCTGCTGGCCGCCCTGCGCGGCAGCGGGGTGCGCGGCCTGGCCGGCATGCCGTCGGCGCGGGCCTGGCGAAAGCGGCGGCTGAGGCGGCCGCTGCTCGGCGTCTCGCGTGCCGAGATCGAGGCCGAGGCGACGCGCCTGGGGCTCGCCTGGGTGGACGATCCCAGCAACGCTGACCGCGCCCAGGACCGCAACTTCCTGCGCCATGACATCCTGCCGCGGCTCGCCGGGCACTGGCCCGGGGCCGGTGAGGCCCTGGCGCGCAGTGCCGCCCTGGCCGCCGAGGCCGACGGCCTGCTGGCGGACCTGGCCGGGCTGGACCTGGAACGACTCGGTGGCGACCCCTCCCGCCTGCCCGTCGGCGGCATGATCGCGCTGTCGCCTGCGCGCCAGCGGCTGCTGGTGCGCCACTGCTGCGAGCGCCTGGGCCTGCCGCTGCCCCCGTCGCGCCGCCTGGCGACCCTGCAGGGCCAACTGGCGGCGCGTGCGGATGCCGGGGTGCGGGTCGCCTGGCCCGGTGCCGAGGCGCGGGTGTGGCGCGGCCATCTCCACCTGCTGGCGCCGCCGGCCGAGTTGCCGGCGGGCTGGCGGGTCGAGTGGGACGGCCGCTCGCCGCTGGTCACGCCCCTGGGGGAGTGCCGGGTATGGCTGGCGTCCCCCGAGGGCCCCGTGGCGTTGCGGGTGAGCGGCCGCCGGGGCGGCGAGCGCCTGCGCCTGGCCGGGCGTGGCCGGCGAGACCTCAAGCGGCTGCTGCAGGAGCTGGGGGTGCCGCCCTGGGTGCGCGGGCGGTTGTTGGTGGTACGGCGTGGCGACGAGGCCGTGGCGGTGCTCGACCCCTGCAAAGGGGGGTGGCTGGTCGTGGCCGAGGGCTGGTCAGGCGCGTGACACCACCAGGGAGTAGCCGGCGGCCCGCTGGTAGGCGGCCTCCTGCTCCAGGTCGTTGAGCAGCAGCGCCGGGTCGTCGTCGCCGGGCAGGGCGAGGACCAGGGTCTCCCCGTCGGCGGTGAGCCGCGGCACCGCCGGCGGCTGCTCGGGGCGTGAGTGGTTGAGGATGACCGCCAGGCGCAGCAGCCGCACCAGGCGGGCGTGGGAAGTGCGATCCGGTGCGGGCAGGGCCTGCCACTCCTTGAACGGGAACTTGCGGCGATGACCGCGCACCAGGAAGGCCAGCAGGCGCTGCTCGGGGCGCGAGAAGCCCGGCAGGTCGGAGTGCTCGACCAGGTAGGCGCCGTGGCGATGGAACTGGCTGTGGGAGATGGCCAGGCCGATCTCGTGGAGCCGCGCGCCCCAGCCCAGGAAGCGCGCCTGGTCATCGTTCAGGCCCCAGGCGTCGCGCACCTGCTCGAACAGTGCCAGGGCCGTGGCGGCGACGCTCTGTGCCTGTCGCTCGTCCACCTGGTAGCTGCGCGCCAGGCCGTCGAGGGTCTTGAGACGCGAGTCCTCGGGGCTGTTGCGCCCCACCAGGTCGTAGAGCACCCCCTCGCGCAGGGCGCCGTCGGAGTAGCGCATCCGCTCGATGTCGAAGGCCTCGAAGAGGGCGCCGAGGATCGCCATGCCGGCGGGAAAGACCCGGGCGCGGTCGGCCTTGAGCCCTTCCATGGCGACCCTGTCCAGCCGCTTGCACTTGATCAGCCGCCGGCGCAGGTTGGCCAGCCCCTGACGGGTGATCACCCCCTCCGGGGCCTCGCCGTGGGCCGCCAGTACCGCGGCCGCCGCCTTGATGGTGCCGCTGGAGCCCACCGGGTCGGCCCAGCCCAGCCGTTGGTAGGGACGCCGGATATTGGCCAGCTCGGAGAGGGCGGCCAGCTCGGCCTGGCGCATGCGCTGGTCGGTGATCTCGCCGCCCTCGAAGAAGCGCCGGGTGAAGGTCACGCAGCCCATGCGCAGACTCTCCAGGGCCAGGGGCTCGAAGCGCTCGCCGATGATGAACTCGGTGGAGCCGCCGCCGATGTCGACGATCAGCCGGCGCCCCTCCTCGGCCAGGGCATGGGCGGCCCCCAGGTAGACCAGGCGCGCCTCCTCGCGACCGGCGATGATCTCGATGCGGTGGCCGAGCTGGGCCTCGGCCTGCTCGATGAAGGCCTGGCTGTTGGCGGCCTCGCGCAGGGCGTTGGTGCCCACCACGCGCAGGTGGTCGGGGGTGACGCCCTCGAGGAAGGGGGCGAAACGCGCCAGGCAGTCCAGGGCGCGGGCCATGGTGGCCTCGTCGAGCATGCCGTCGTCGTCGAGCCCGGCGGCCAGCTGCACCTTCTCGCCCAGGCGGGCCACCACCTGCAGGCGATCGTCCTGGTAGTTGGCCACCAGCAGGTGGAAGCTGTTGGAACCCAGGTCGATGGCGGCGAGCCGCCGCGGGTTGGAAGGGGAGAGGGCTGCGCTGCTGTCGGCGCCGCCGGCCGGGTCCTGTGGCGAGGTCATGGCAGTTCCTTCGGCGTGTCTGGAAAAAAGGGTGCGGCCATCCCGGGGCCGTGTCAATCGTCCGCGTCGGCGGGGCTTGCGTTCGTCGCCGGCCTTGACTAGTATCGAGGCGTTCGCCTGTTTCGAATGCTTCCCGACCGTACCGGCGATCCCGTCTCGGTCAATTCCAAGTCGTCAGACAGCCCACTGCATCAGCCCGAGCGCCCGGCCGCTGGCCAGGACCGCTGAGCAGGCGAAACGAACCTGCTTCCTCGCTTCCGATATCGGCCCGGCTCCCCCTTGCGGTCGCCCGTCCATGGCCATACGACGCAGCACGACGAGAGGTAGCCTGTCCGGGCTCTGAACGCATCCACAGGGCGTCTTCGTCTCGCCTCCTGTCTCTTTCCCACGGCGCACCGCCGCCCGGCTTACACGAGCAACGTCTGAACACACCGATGAACCTTACCGAACTCAAGCAAAGGCCCGTGCCGGAACTGCTGGAGATCGCCCGCGAGATGGGCATCGACAACCTGGCACGTTCCCGCAAGCAGGACATCATCTTCGCCATCCTCAAGAAGCACGCCAAGAGTGGCGAGCCGATCTTTGGCGACGGCGTGCTGGAGATCCTGCAGGACGGATTCGGCTTCCTGCGCAGTGCCGACAGCTCCTACCTGGCCGGGCCGGACGACATCTACGTCTCGCCGTCGCAGATCCGCCGCTTCAACCTGCGCAAGGGCGACTCCATCTCCGGCAAGATCCGACCGCCCAAGGAGGGCGAGCGCTACTTCGCGCTGCTCAAGGTCAGCGAGATCAACTTCGACAAGCCGGAGAACGCCAAGCACAAGATCCTCTTCGAGAACCTCACGCCGCTGTTCCCCCAGGAGCGGCTGCGCATGGAGATCGGCAACGGCTCCACCGAGGACCTCACCGCCAGGATCATCGATCTCACCGCCCCCATCGGCAAGGGCCAGCGCGGCCTGCTGGTCTCGCCGCCCAAGGCGGGCAAGACGCTGATGCTGCAGAACATCGCGACGTCCATCACCCGCAACAATCCCGAGTGCCACCTGATCGTGCTGCTGATCGACGAGCGGCCGGAAGAGGTGACCGAGATGTCGCGCACCGTGCGCGGTGAGGTGGTGGCCTCCACCTTCGACGAGCCGCCGGCCCGCCACGTCCAGGTGGCCGAGATGGTCATCGAGAAGGCCAAGCGCCTGGTGGAGCACAAGAAGGACGTGGTGATCCTGCTCGACTCCATCACCCGCCTGGCGCGCGCCTACAACACCGTGGTGCCGAGCTCCGGCAAGGTGCTGACCGGCGGCGTCGACGCCCATGCCCTGGAGAAGCCCAAGCGCTTCTTCGGTGCGGCGCGTAACATCGAGGAGGGCGGCAGCCTGACCATCATCGCCACGGCGCTGGTGGACACCGGCTCCAAGATGGACGAGGTGATCTTCGAGGAGTTCAAGGGCACCGGTAACATGGAGGCCCACCTGGACCGCAAGCTGGCCGAGCGCCGCGTCTATCCGGCCATGAACATCCGCCGCAGCGGTACCCGCCGCGAGGACCTGATCGCCTCCGAGGACGAGATGCAGCGTATGTGGATCCTGCGCAAGCTGCTCAATCCCATGGAGGATACCGCGGCCACCGAGTTCCTCATCGATCGCCTGAAGGATACCAAGACCAACATCGAGTTCTTCGAGGCCATGAAGCGCCGGTAGATCCGACGCCGCAGCACCGCAAAGGGGCAGATGTTATTCTGCCCCTTTCGTCGTTCGGGAAACGGGAACTTCATCCATGAAGTACAAGGATCTGCGCGACTTCATCGCCGCCCTGGAGGCCCGGGACGAGCTGGTCCGTGTCACCGCCGAGGTGGATCCCCACCTCGAGGTCACCGAGATCTGCGATCGCACCCTACGCGCCGGCGGCCCGGCGCTGCTGTTCGAGAACGTCAAGGGCCACGCCATGCCGCTGCTCGGCAACCTCTTCGGCACGCCGAAGCGGGTGGCCCTGGGAATGGGCCAGGACTCGGTGTCCGCCCTGCGCGAGGTGGGCGAGCTGCTTGCCTTCCTCAAGGAACCCGAGCCGCCCAAGGGCTTTCGCGACGCCTGGGACAAGCTGCCGATCTTCAAGCAGGTGATGAGCATGGGCCCCAAGCGGGTGCGTTCGGCGCCGGTGCAGGAGAAGGTGTATGAGGGCGACGAGGTGGATCTCGACCGCCTGCCGATCCAGCACTGCTGGCCCGGCGACGCCGCGCCCCTGGTCACCTGGCCGCTGGTGATCACCCGGGGGCCCCACAAGAGCCGCCAGAACCTGGGCATCTACCGCCAGCAGAAGCTTTCGAAGAACCGCCTGATCATGCGCTGGCTCTCCCACCGCGGCGGTGCCCTGGACTTCCAGGAGTTCCAGGAGGCCCAGCCGGGCGAGCCCTTCCCGGTGGCGGTGGCGCTGGGCGCCGACCCGGCCACCATCCTCGGCGCCGTGACCCCGGTACCCGACAGCCTCTCCGAGTATGCCTTCGCCGGGCTCTTGAGGGGCTCGCGCACCGAGCTGGTCAAGTGCGGCCATGTCGATCTCGAAGTGCCGGCGTCTGCCGAGATCATCCTGGAAGGCTTTATCCATCCGGACGACACGGCGCCGGAGGGCCCCTACGGCGACCATACCGGCTACTACAACGAGGTGGAGTCCTTCCCGGTATTCACCGTGACCCGCATGACCATGCGCGAGAACGCCATCTACCACTCCACCTACACCGGCCGGCCCCCCGACGAGCCGGCGATCCTGGGGCTGGCGCTCAACGAGGTGTTCGTGCCCATCCTGCGCCGCCAGTTCCCCGAGATCGTCGACTTCTACCTGCCCCCCGAGGGCTGCTCCTACCGCATGGCGGTGGTGACCATGAAGAAGCAGTACCCGGGCCACGCCAAGCGGGTGATGATGGGCGTGTGGAGCTTCCTGCGCCAGTTCATGTACACCAAGTTCGTGGTGGTGCTCGACGACGACGTCGACGCCCGCGACTGGAAGGACGTGATCTGGGCCATCACCACTCGCATGGACCCGGCCCGCGATACCGTTTTGGTGGAGAATACCCCCATCGACTACCTGGACTTCGCCTCGCCGGTCTCGGGCCTGGGTTCCAAGATGGGCCTGGACGCCACCGGCAAGTGGCCCGGCGAGACCGTCCGCGAATGGGGCACGCCCATCGTCATGGACGAGGCCGTCAAGGCCCGCGTCAGCGAGCGCTGGGACGAACTGGGGATCGTGCTCCCCCCTGACAACCACAAGAGGCATTCATGACGCCAAGGACCCTGACCTGCCTGGTCGACGAGGTCGAGGACCTCACACCCGACGTCTTTCGCGTCCTGCTGGAGGGGCGTCCCGAGGCCGTGGCCCATGCCCCCGGCCAGTACCTGGAGCTCAAGCTGGACGACGCGACCTGGGTTCCCTTCTCCATCGCCAACGCCCACGGCGGTGACGGGGTGATCGAACTGCACATCCAGCACTGGCCGGAGCGCGAGAACTCCGCCCGGCTGCGCGAGTTGATCCAGGTCGCCGAGCGGCTGACCCTGCGCCTGCCCGGCGGCGACTGCGTGCTCGACCCCGACAGCACCCGTCCCCTGCTGCTGGTGGCTGCCGGCACCGGCTTCGCCCAGATGAAGGCGATCGTCGAGGCGGCGCTCCACGAGGATCCCGAGCGCGAGATCGACCTCTGGTGGGCGGCCCGGGAGCATCGCGACCTCTATCTGGAGTGGCTGGCCCGGGAGTGGGCCGAGCGATACCCGAGCTTCCGTTTCCATGTGGTCACCGAGGTGCTGCCCAAGGAATCGGTGGAGGGTCTGCGCGTTCAGGCGCATCAGGGACGCATCGACCAGGCGCTGGCCAGCGGGCTGGAGGACGTCTCGGGCCATGACGTCTATGTCTCCGGCTCGCCGGGCATGGTCTACGCCTGCGTGGACGTGCTGGCCTCGCTGGGCCTCGCGCCCTCGCGGACCTTCTCCGACGTCTTCGCCTATGCGCCCCGGGATCCGCTGATCCCCACCGCCGGCAGCCTGATCCGGGAGGGGCGCGGATGAGCGCCTCGCCGATCCTGATCACCGGCGGCGCCCAGCGGCTCGGCCGCCACTGTGCCGAGCGCCTGGTCGACGACGGCCATGCGGTGATCATCAGCTACCGGCGCGAGCGGCCGGAGCTGGAGGAGTTGCGGGCCCGCGGCATCGTCACCCTGCCGGCCGACTTCTCGACGGAAGCCGGCATCCTCGACTTTATCGCCCGTCTCAAGGCCGAGACGCCGTCGCTGCGGGCGATCGTGCACAACGCCAGCGACTGGGCGCCGGACAGCGCCGGGCCCGAGGCGGGGGCGAATCTCGAGCGGCTGTTCCGGGTGCACATGCAGGCTCCCTACCTGATCAACCTGCAGTGCCGCGAACTGCTCGAGGCGTGCAGCGAGCCCCAGCGCGACATCGTGCACATGACCGACTACGTGGTGCGCAAGGGCTCCAGGAAGCACGCCGCCTACGCCGCCACCAAGGCGGGCCTGGAGAACCTGACGCTGTCGTTCGCGGCCATGTACGCCCCGTCGATCCAGGTCAACGCCATCGCCCCGGCGTTGATCATGCTCAACGAGGGCGACAGCGAACGCTATATCGAGAAGGCCAAGGCCAAGTCGGCGATGCAGATGGTCCCCGGCCCCGGGGTGATCTACCAGAGCCTGCGCTACCTGCTCGACAACCGCTACGTCACCGGCGTCACCCTGCCGGTGGATGGCGGTCGGCATCTGCGCTGAGCCTGCTCCGGCGAAGGGAACGGATCCCGGGGGATACCGGCCTGGCCGTGCCGTGCGGCGCCATCTTCGCTAGAATGGACGGCGACCCCTGACACCCAGCGAGAGGAACTGACCGATGGCGGGACACGACGAGCACTACCACGACGACAGCGGCCTGCTGTCCATCCTCATGGGCCTGATCGTGGTGGTGGGCATGAGTGCCCTACCGGGCACCATCGGCTGGGTGCGGCTGCTTGCCGGCTGAGCCTTGCCAGACCCGGCCCGATGGGGCAGGATGAACCCAGACCTCAGGAGAGACCCATGACCGATCGCCACCCCGCCAAGCCCTTCGCCCCCGTTGCCCAGCGCGGCAACGGGGCGATCTGTGGCGCGAATGGCTATTGGTTCGGCTACTGGTTTACCACCGGTGTGCCGACGGCTATGTCCTGAGCGCAAGACGCGACATCGCCGGAGGCACACCCGCCAGGGCCGCCTCCGCAGAGAACCCCCGGACGGCAGCCCCGCCCGGGGGTTCTGCGTTTTCGGCATCGACATCGACCCAGAGAGAGGAGAGGCACCATGACCGCATCCATCGCCTTCGCCACGGCCCCGCAGCTCGACTACGACGGCTATTACGGCTATTGGCGATTTAGCGAGCTGCGGTCGGCCGAGCCTGCCACCTCCGACCGTAGCGCCATCGGTGGCCAGACGATGACACGATGTATCACCGCTACCCGGAGTCGATGACATGACCGTTTCCCTCGCCGCCCACCTGAACGAGACCGCCCGACCCACCCCGTCACCGGGGCGCAGCCTGCCCACTGCCGGCGAGCTGCGCCGTGCCCTGCCGGTGGATCCCGAGCTGGCCGGCCGGATCGAGCACCAGCGCCAGGCGGTCCGCGACATCCTCGCCGGCCGCGACGATCGCCTGCTGGTGGTGGTGGGGCCCTGCTCCATCCACGACCCCGCGGCGGCCCTCGAGTATGCTCGGCATCTGGCCGAGTTGGCCCCGCGGGTCTCGGATCGCCTGCTGCCGGTGATGCGCGTCTACGTCGAGAAGCCGCGCACCACCGTGGGCTGGAAGGGCCTGGCCTACGACCCCGACCTGGACGGCAGCGGCGACATGGCCCGGGGCCTGGAGCTCTCCCGACGACTGATGCGCGACATCGCCGACCTGGGCCTGCCGGTGGCCACCGAGCTGCTGCAGCCGATGCTCGCGCCCTACCTGGAAGACCTGCTGGCCTGGGTGGCCATCGGCGCCCGCACCACCGAGTCCCAGCTGCACCGCGAGCTGGCCAGCGGCCTCTCCGCCGCGGTGGGTTTCAAGAACGCCACCAGTGGCGACATCGGTGTGGCCCTGGACGCCATGCGTGCCGCCGCCCATCCCCACGGCCACTTCGGCCTCGACGCGGCGGGCCGGCCGGTGGTCCACGAGACCGCCGGCAACCCCCACACCCACCTGGTGCTGCGTGGCGGTCACGGCGAGCCCAACTACCGGGCGCCCCAGGTGCGGGCGGCCCGCCGCGCCCTGGAGGACGCCGGCCTGGCCCCGCGGCTGATGGTGGACTGCAGCCACGCCAACGCCCGCAAGGACCACCGCCGCCAGAGCGAGGTGCTGCTCGACGTCCTGGCCCAGCGCCTGGAGGGGGAGTCGGCGCTCGCCGGGCTGATGCTGGAGAGCCACCTCCACGAGGGCAAGCAGCCGCTCGAGCCCGGCCGGCTGCGCCACGGGGTCTCGATCACCGACGCCTGTATCGGCTGGGAGACCACCGAACACCTGCTGCTCTCTGCCGCCGAGCGCTTGAGGTAGCACTCGAGGCTGATCCGGCGACAGGCCTACGAGGGGGCGCTGTAAACCCATCCCTGGGCGCTACCGATGCCGTCCCTGGCATAGGACCCCCTCTACGGCCTGTCCCCGGCGCCTCTCACTGGTGGTGGCAGAGGCCTGGTGGCACATCAGCCGCCCTGTACCCCGGGTGGCGTAGTCGGGATAATGCCGTCGATTGCCGACTCGCCACCCGGGAGCCCGCCATGCCGTTCCAGTTCGAAGCCCACGACCCCGCGACCTATCGCCGCAAGGCGCGCTTCATCAGCCTGGCCATGGCCGGTCAGCTGATCGTCTTCGGCCTGGTGTTCGCCCAACTCCTGCAGCTCGCCTTCGACGGTGGCTTCTGGCTCAACGTCCTGGGGGTGCTGCTCGGCCTGCTGGCCACCAGCCTGGTCTTCGCGGTGCTGCGCGAGCGTCCCTGGATGGCCGAGGTACGCTACGCCTGGCAGCTCAAGCACCAGCTGTCGCGGGTCAGCGGCTACCTGCCGGCGCTGCGCCGCGCCATGGAGGAGGGCAACGACACCGCCCTGGGCGTCCTCGCCTTCTACCACCAGGGCATGGCCCAACTCGCCGAACTCAACGGCCGCACCCTGGACGACGACGCCGAACGCCTCGCCGAGCGCACCAGGGTGCGACTCGCCCGCCAGGAGCGCGGCCTGCCGGAACGGGTCGAGGGCTTTGACCCCGAGGACCTCGCCGCCTTTCGGCGCTGAGACGACACCGCCGCTTCATCGCCCCGTCATCTTCCTTGCCTAGGCTCTCTCCCGTCGACCCGGGAGTCGCCACTGCGGCACCCCGCCCACCGTGACGAGGGAAAACACCATGAGCAAGGAAATCGAGGATCATCGCCTCCACAACGCCAGCGGCAACGAGCCGTTCGCGTCCGTTCTCGACCGTCGCGTCTCGCGGCGCGGCGTCATGCGTGGCGGCCTGGGCCTGGTGGCCGCCTCGATGCTGGGCATCGGCGGCACGGCCAAGGCCCTGGCGGCGGGCGCGGCGGAGAAGACCCCGCTGACCCTGGCCTTCGAGGCGGTGCGCGGCTCGCACACCGATGCCGTGGTGGTGCCCCAGGGCTATGTCGCCCAGGTGCTGGTGCCCTGGGGCACGCCGCTCACCGAGCGGGCGCCCGACTGGCACTCGGCACTGGCCATGGGCCCGGAGAGCCAGGCCAACAGCGTCGGCATGCATCATGACGGCATGCACGGCTTCCCGCTGGACGAGGCGAGCGCCTCGCGGCGCTTCGTGCTGGCGCTGAACAACGAGTACATCGACCAGCAGGCGCTCTGGGCGCCGCGCGGCGGCCCCACCCATGCCGAGGAGGGCGCGCGGCCGGCCGAGGAGTCGCGTACCGAGATCAACGCCCACGGCGTGACCCTGGTGGAGGTGGTCAAGCGGGACGACGGCCGCTGGGCCCATGTCCCCGGCTCCCCCTACAACCGCCGCCTGACCAGCGCCACCGAGATGGAGCTGGCCGGCCCGGTGGCCGGCAGCGACTACGCCAGGACCCGCTTCTCGCCGGAGGGGATCCGGACCCGGGGGACCAACAACAACTGCGGCAACGGCTTCACGCCCTGGGGCACCTACCTGGCGTGCGAGGAGAACTGGCCCAACATCTTCGTCAACACCGGCGAGCGCTTTCGCGACGATGCGCGTCTCGGCATCCCCACGCAGCGCAGTCGCTACGGCTGGGAGACCTCGGCCGGCGATGCCTCGGAGCAGGGCGACGAGTTCGCCCGCTTCGATATCACCCCGCGCGCCGACGAGGCCCGCGACGACTACCGCAACGAGTCGCGCACCTTCGGCTACCAGGTCGAGATCGATCCCTATGACGGCTCGCGCCGGGCCGTCAAGCGCACCGCCCTGGGGCGCTTCCGCCACGAGGGCTGCTGGCTGGGCAAGCTGGAGGCCGGCGAGCCGGTGGTCTACTACTCCGGCCACGACGCCCGCAACGAGTACATCTACAAGTTCGTCTCCGACGCCCCCTGGGACCCGGCGGACGCCAACCGCCCCGGTGCCGGCTACGACCGCCTGGCCATCGGCGCCAAGTACCTCGATCGCGGCACCCTCTATGTCGCCCGTTTCGCGGCCGACGGCAGCGGTGAGTGGCTGCCGCTGACCCCCGAGACCGTCACCCCCGACGGCCGCCCCCTCGCCGAGGCCCTGGGCCTGGCCGCCGACGACCTGGCCGGGGTGATCGTCAATACCTGCGACGCCGCCGACCTGATGGGGGCGACGCCCATGGATCGCCCGGAGTGGGCCACCGTGGATCCGGCCTCCGGCGAGGTCTATATCACCCTGACCAACAACAGCCAGCGTACCGGGGAGGGCTCCGAGCCGACCTACACCAACGACGGTGGCGCCATCGACGCGCCGGGCGTCGGTTTCGCCACGGCACCGGTCAACGCCGCCAATCCGCGCCCCGACAACGGCGCCGGCCATATCATCCGCTGGCGCGAGGAGGCGACGCCCACGGCCTTCGCCTGGGAGGTCTTCGTGTTCGGTGGGGCCGCTGGCGATGACGACAACCCTTCCGGCCTGACCGAGCGCAACCAGTTCGCCAGCCCCGATGGCCTGTGGTTCGACGACCGCGGCGACGGCCAGGGCATCCTGTGGATCCAGACCGACAACGGCTACGACCCGGTCGCCGAGCACACCAACGACCAGTTGCTGGCCGTGGTGCCCGAGGCCCTGCAGGGGCAGGGGGCTTCGGTGATCGACGCGGACAACCAGGCGCAGCTCAAGCGCTTCGCCGTGGGCCCCAACGGCTGCGAGGTGACCGGCATCTTCGCCACCCCGGACCGCACGGCGCTGTTCATCAACATCCAGCACCCGGGCAACTGGCCGGCGGACGGCGATGCCCTGGTCCAGGACGCCACCGTGGCGGGCTCGAACGAGGTGCGCCCGCGGGCCGCCACCGTGGTGATCCAGAAGGCCGATGGCGGCCGGATCGGCGTCTGACCCCGGCTGCGCCCGGAGCCGCAAGCATTAAGCTTGACGCTGGAAGAAAACCACCTCCGTAGCCTTGCTACGGAGGTGGTTCGGTTTAAGGTGCCTTCGAGCTTCGAGCTTCGAGCTTCGAGCTTCGAGCTTCGAGCTTCGAGCTTCGAGCTTCGAGCTTCGAGCTTCGAGCTTCGAGCTTGCCTCAGGCCCTGGCGGCGTAGGCGTAAAGCAGCGTCTCCTGGGCGCTGATCGGATCGGCGTCCCCCGGCTGCTGCTTCACGTAGCTGCCGTCGGGCTGCAGCAGCCAGCTCTGGCAGTTGTCCACCAGGTAGGTCTCCAGGTCCTTGCGCACCCGGGCCGCCAGCTTCTTGTCGAGCAGCGGGAAGCAGGTCTCCACGCGATGGAACATGTTGCGGGTCATGAAGTCGGCGCTGGAGGCCCATACCTCCGGCTTGCCGGCGTTGTGGAAGTAGAAGACCCGGGTATGCTCGAGGAAGCGGCCGATGATCGAACGCACCCGGATGTTCTCCGAGATCCCCGGCACGCCGGGGCGCAGGCAGCACTGGCCGCGGATGATCAGGTCGCACTCCACGCCGGCCCGGGAGGCGCGATAGAGCGCCTGGATCAGCCTGGGCTCGGTCAGCGAGTTGCACTTGACGATCAGGTGGGCGCGCTTGCCCTTGCGGGCCTGGGCGGCCTCGCGCTCGATCATCGCCATCAGTCGCTCGTGGAGGGTAAAGGGGGCATGCAGCAGGGACTCGATGCGGCGTGCTCGACCCATCCCCGAGAGCTGCTGGAAGACCTGGTGAACGTCCTCGCAGAGGGTGGGATCGGCGGTGAGCAGGCTGTAGTCGGTGTAGAGCCGCGCCGTCTTCGAGTGGTAGTTGCCGGTGCCCAGGTGAGCATAGTGGCGCAGCGTCCCCCGCTCGCGGCGCACAATATGCATCATCTTGGCGTGGGTCTTGTAGGCCATCACCCCGTAGATGACGATGGCCCCGGCCTCCTGGAGCCGCGAGGCGAGCGCCAGGTTGTCCGCCTCGTCGAAGCGGGCGCGCAGCTCGATCACCACCGTGACCTCCTTGCCACCCCGTGCCGCCTCCACCAGGGAGTTGACGATGGGCGAGTCGGAGCCGGTGCGGTAGAGGGTCTGCTTGATCGCCAGCACGCCGGGGTCGCGGGCCGCCTCGGCGAGCAGCTCCTCCACCGGCGAGAAGGACTGGAAGGGGTGGTGCAGCAGGATGTCGCCGACGGCGATGGCATCGAACAGCCCGTTGCCCTTGCGCAGGTTCTTCGGCAGGCCCGGGGTGAAGGGGCGATAGCGCAGGTCGGGCCGCTCCACGTCGCCCAGCACCGACATCATGCGGGTGAGGTTGACCGGGCCGTCGACCCGGTAGAGGTCGCTCTCCTCCAGCTCGAACTGCTTGAGCAGGAAACGCGCCAGCTCCTCGGGGCAGCGTTCCACCACCTCCAGGCGCACGCCGCTGCCGTAGCGGCGTGCCAGCAGCTCGCCGCGCAGCGCCGAGGCCAGGTCCGAGACCTCGTCCGGGTCCACCGTCATGTCGGCGTTGCGGGTCAGGCGGAACTGGTAGCAGCCGCGCACCGCCATGCCGGGGAAGACCTCCTCGGCGTGGGCGTGGATCATCGACGACAGGAAGACGTACTCGCGCCAGCCCGTCTCGCAGAGCTCGTCGGGCAGGGCGATCAGGCGCGGCAACGAGCGCGGCGCCGGCAGGATCGCCAGGCCCCCCTCGCGGCCGAAGGCGTCCTTGCCCTCCAGCTCGACGATGAAGTTGAGGCTCTTGTTGACCAGCCGCGGGAAGGGGTGGGAAGGATCCAGGCCGATGGGGCTGATCACCGGCATGATCTCCCGCTCGAAGTAGTCGCGGACCCAGTCGCGCTGGGCCTCGGTCCACTCGTTGCGGCGCCGGAAGCGCAGCCCCTGGCCCTCCAGGGCGGGCAGCAGGGTGTCGTTGAGGATCTGGTACTGGCGCTCGACCTGCTCGTGGGCGATGCGCCCGATCTCGCCGAGCACCGCCCGCGGCGAGCGGCCGTCGGCACCGGAGCTCTCGTCGCCCAGGGCGATCTGATGCTTGAGGCCGGCCACGCGGATCTCGAAGAACTCGTCCATGTTCGACGAGAAGATCAGCAGGAACATCAGCCGGTCGAGCAGCGGGTGCGCCTCGTCCAGGGCCTGTTCCAGCACCCGGATGTTGAACTGCAGGTGGGACAACTCGCGGTTGAAGTAGAGGCCCGGATCGCCCAGGTCGGCGTCGGCATGGGGCAGGGCCTTGGGCTTGATGCCGGCGCGGGTCTGGTTGAGGCGCGGTGCGGGGCTCTCGGCGCCGCCTTCGTCGCCGGGCGTCCCGGCCACCTGCGCAGCGGCGGCCGGAGTGGCGTCGGTTTCGGGACTGCGATCTTCCATGGTCACTCCCTCGAAGGTCGTGGAAGGGCGCGCAGTCCCTTCCTTCAACGGGCGAGCAGCCGCGCCGCTCGCTTGGCGAAATAGGTCAGCACGCCGTCGGCGCCGGCCCGCTTGAAGCACAGCAGGGACTCGAGGATGACGTCGTCGGCCTCCAGCCAGCCGTTGTCGAAGGCGGCCATGTGCATGGCGTACTCGCCGCTTACCTGGTAGGCGTAGGTGGGCACCCGCAGCTCGTCCTTGACCCGGCGCACCACGTCCAGGTAGGGCATGCCGGGCTTGATCATCACCATGTCGGCACCCTCGGCCAGGTCCAGCGCCACCTCGTGCAGCGCCTCGTCGCCGTTGGCCGGGTCCATCTGGTAGGTGCTCTTGTCGGCGCGGCCGAGGTTGGCCGCCGAGCCCACCGCATCCCGGAAGGGGCCGTAGTAGCGCGAGGCGTACTTGGCGCTATAGGCCATGATCCGGGTATTGACCAGGTGCTCCTGCTCCAGCACGCGACGGATCTCGCCGATGCGGCCGTCCATCATGTCCGAGGGGGCCACCACGTCGGCGCCGGCCTCGGCGTGGGACAGGGCCTGCTTGAGCAGGGTCTCCACGGTGCGGTCGTTCTGCACATAGCCTTGTGTGTCGAGGATGCCGTCCTGGCCGTGGCTGGTGTAGGGATCGAGCGCCACGTCGGTGATGATGCCCAGCTCCGGCAGCGCCTGCTTGAGGGCGCGTACGCTGCGCTGTACCAGGCCGCCCGCATTGTAGGCCTCCTCGGCCAGCTCGCTCTTCAGCGAGGTTCCCACCACGGGAAACAGGGCCAGGGCCGGAATGCCCAGCTCGAAGGCCTCGCGGGCCTCCTCGATCAGCAGGTCGAGCGACAGCCGCTCGACCCCCGGCATCGACGGCACCGCCTCGCGCTCGCCGTCGCCCTCCATCACGAAGACCGGCCAGATCAGGTCGGCCGGCGTCAGGCTGTGCTCGCGCATCAGGCGCCGCGAGAAGTCGTCGCGGCGCATGCGACGCAGGCGGGTCGAGGGATACTGACGGTGGATCATGACGCTCAAGGCAGACTCTCCCGTGATGGCGCCGCCTGACAGCGAGTGTGGCGGCGAAAGATGACAAGGGGATGACAGGGGTGTCGACTGACTTCGAGTATATCAGCGTGTCCGGGCGCCGACAGTCACGCCTTGTCGCACCCCGGTGGACGCTCTAGAGTGTTGGGTTCGTCCCACGGTCCTGCCGGGCGGCAGGCGACACCCCGCAAGGAGATAGGCATGAGCAAACAGGTGGCGGTCATCCTCTCGGGCTGCGGCGTCCATGACGGCTCCGAGATCTACGAGACCACCCTGACCCTGCTGCGGCTGGATCAGCTGGGCATCGGCTATCGCTGCTTCGCCCCGGACATCGACCAGCAGCACGTCATCGATCATCGCAGCGGCGAGGTGGCCCAGGGCGAGAGCCGCAACGTCCTGACCGAGTCGGCGCGCCTGGCGCGCGGTGAGATCTCCCCGCTCGTCGAGCTCGCCGCCGATGACTTCGACGCGGCGATCCTGCCCGGCGGCTTTGGGGCGGCCAAGAACCTCTCGAACTTCGCCGAGGCTGGCGCGGACCTGAGGGTGCTCGGCGAACTGGCCGAGGCGCTGGCCGGGTTCCGCGAGGCGCGCAAGCCGATCGGCCTGATGTGCATCAGCCCGGTGATGGTGCCCCGCCTGCTGGGTACGGGCATCGCCGTGACCATCGGCAACGATCCGGGGGTCGCCGGGGCCGTCAGCAGCATGGGCGGCCTGCACCGCAGCTGCGGCGTGGGGGACATCGTGGTGGACTTCGAGAACCGTGTGGTGACCACCCCGGCCTACATGCTGGCGACCCGCATCAGCGAGGCGGCCACCGGGATCTTCAAGCTGGTCGATCGCCTCGACGAGTTGATGGCCCTCTAAGCGCCCAGCGCCCAGCGCCCAGCGCCGAGCGCTCGGCGCTCGGCGCTATTCGTCCTCCGCCTCGCGCTTACGGCGCCGGGCGAAGCGGCCGAACAGCAGGCCGATCTCGTAGAGCAGGTACATGGGCACCGCCAGCAGGGTCTGGGAGATGACGTCCGGCGGGGTGAGCAGCATGCCGATCACGAAGCAGCCGAGGATGATGTAGGGGCGCTTCTTCGACAGGCTCTCCACCGTGGTGGCACCGGAGGCGATCAGCAGGAAGGTGGCGATGGGGATCTCGAAGGCCACCCCGAAGGCGAAGAACAGCTTGAGGACGAAGTTGAGGTAGGCGTTGATGTCGGTCATCACCGTCACGCTCTCCGGCCCGGTCTGGGTGAAGAACTCGAACAACAGCGGGAAGACCACGTAGTAGGCGAAGGCCGCGCCGGCGTAGAAGAGCAGCACGCTGGAGGCCAGGATCGGCACGGCCAGCGCCTTCTCGTTGTCGTAGAGCCCCGGGGCCACGAAGGCCCAGGCCTGGTGCAGCACATAGGGTACGGCGATGAACACCGCCGTCACCAGGGTCAGCTTGAAGGGCGCCAGGAAGGGTGAGGCCACCTCGGTGGCGATCATCTGCGAGCCTTCCGGCAGCAGCGCCATCAGTGGCTGGGCCACGAAGAGGTAGATGTCGTTGGCGAAGGCGTAGAGGCCCAGGAAGATCACCAGGATCGCCACCACCGCACGCAGCAGCCGCGAGCGCAGCTCGATCAGGTGCTCGATCAGCGGGGCCTGGTGCTGTTCCGGGTTGTCGCCGGGGTTGCTCATCGTGAGGAGGCGTCCTTGTCGGCATGGGAAGGCTCGGTGTCGGGTGCGTCGGACGGTCCGTCGTCGAGCCGTGCCCGTGACAGGGCGTCATCCAGGCGCTGCTCGGGGGAGGGCGGCTGGTCACCGCGCCGTTCGGGCGCGTCACGACGCTCCGACTCGGCCACGCTCTCCACGCCACGCTTGACCCGGTCGACGCCCTCGTCGAGCTTCTTCTGCTGCTCGTTGAGCTTCTGGCGCAGCTCCTCCGCCTCCAGCTGGGCGCTGATCTCGCGCTGCATGCCGGAGACGGTGCGCTTGATCCTGCCGATCCACAGGCCGAGGGTGCGTGCCGCCCTGGGCAGGCGTTCCGGGCCCAGCACCAGCAGGCCCACCACGCCCAGCAGCAGCAATTCGAGGAAGCCGATGTCGAACATGGCGGCTTACTTGCGCTCTTCCTGTTCCTCGGACTTGCGCTCGGCCTTGACGTCGTAGGTGTGGGTCTCTTCCTGGTGGTCGACGCGGGCCTGGGTCTGCTCGTCCTGGCCTTCCTCGCCCTTCTCGCCCTTCTCGTCCTCGTGCATGGCCTTCTTGAAGCCCTTCACCGCGCCGCCCAGGTCGGTGCCGACGTTGCGCAGCTTCTTGGTACCGAAGATCAGGATGATGATGCCGAGTACGATCAGCAGCTGCCAGATACTGATGCCACCTAACATGGATGTGTCCTCTGAAGCGGGGCGCCGGCCGGTCCGGACGCCCATGAACCTATTGCTGCCTTGCGGCCTTCTCGTCGTGTCCCGAGACACCGAAACGGCGGGCCAGTTCATCGAGCACCGCGCCATGATCGAGTCCCAGGTGCGACAGCATCACCAGGCTATGAAACCACAGGTCGGCCGTCTCGGCGATCAACGCTTGCCGCTCGGCATCGTCGCCGCGTTCGGCATCCTTGGCGGCCAGCAGGGTCTCGGTGGCCTCCTCGCCCAGCTTCTCGAGTATCTTGTTCAACCCCTTGTGATGCAAGGCGGCCACGTAGGAATCCTCGGGGGCGGCGTGGCGACGTTGATCCAGGATATCCTGCAGGCGGTCGAGAATATCGCTCATCGATGACGACTCCATGAAGCAAGGGAAGGGGGTCAGTGCCAGGCCAGCAGCAGCAGCCCGAGGGTCGCGGCGGCCAGCGCCGGCCAGGGCTGATCGGCGGTCCACTGGGAGAGCGGCTGCCAGGCCAGGGCCAGGGCCACGAGGATCAGTCCCAGGCGCAGGCGTCGGCTGCGGCGCCCCTGGCGGGTCAACTGGTGATGGATGCCGCCCAGCGCCTCGCCCTGCCGGCGGCGCTGACGCTTCTCCAGTTCGGCCTGGGTCAGGGCGTGGTGGGCCAGCACCGGGAGTTCGGGCAACTGGCGGCTGAGTTCCGGCGCCTGTCGCTTGAGGGCGTCCCAGAAGCCGCGTACCCCGGCGCGATCGGCCATCCACTGCTCCAGATAGGGCTTGGCGGTGGTCCACAGGTCCAGGTCCGGGTAGAGCTGGCGTCCGAGGCCCTCGATGTTGAGCAGGGTCTTCTGCAGCAGCACCAGCTGGGGCTGCACCTCCATGTCGAAGCGCCGCGCCGTCTGGAACAGGCCCAGCAGCACCTGGCCGAAGGAGATGTCCTTGAGGGGCTTCTCGAGGATCGGTTCGCAGACCGTGCGGATCGCCGCGGCGAACTCGTTGGCGCGGGTGTCCTCGCCGACCCAGCCGGACTCGATGTGCAGCGCCGCCACCTCATAGTAGTCCTGGTGGAAGAAGGCCAGCAGGTTGCGCGCCAGGTAGTCCTGGTCCTCGCGGGTGAGGCTGCCGACGATGCCGCAGTCGATGGCGATGTACTGCGGATCCCCGGGGTGCTCGCGGGACACGAAGATGTTGCCCGGGTGCATGTCGGCATGGAAGAAGTTGTCGCGGAACACCTGGGTGAAGAAGATCTCCACGCCACGCTCGGCGAGCTTCTTGAGGTCGGTGCCCTGGGCCTCGAGCGCCGCCAGGTCGGCGACCGGCACGCCGTGGATGCGTTCCTGGACCATCACCCGCTGGCGGGTCAGCGGCCAATGGGTGCCCGGCACGTAGAGCAGCGGCGAGTTCTTGAAGTTGCGCTTGAGCTGGGAGGTGTTGGCGGCCTCCTTGTGCAGGTCCAGCTCGTCGAACAGCGTGGTCTCGTAGTCGCGGACCACCTCCACCGGGCGCAGCCGGCGGGCTTCGGGCACCAGCGTCAGCAGGCGGGCGAAGCGGTAGAGCAGGGCCATGTCCTGGCGCATCACCCGCTCGATGCCGGGGCGGATGATCTTGACCACCACCTCCTCGCCGTCGTGCAGCCGCGCACCGTGCACCTGGGCGATGGAGGCCGAGGCCAGGGGATCGGCGTCGAAGCGGGCGAAGGCCACGGCGACCGGCATGCCGAGTTCCTCCTCCACCACGCCGCGGGCCTCGGGGCCGGGGAAGGGCGGCACCTGGTCCTGCAGCCGCCGGAGTTCGTCGGCGATGTCCTCGGGGAGCAGGTCGCGGCGAGTGGAGAGCACCTGGCCGAACTTGACGAAGATCGGCCCCAGCGACTCCAGGGCCAGGCGCAGGCGCTCGCCGCGGGAACGGCTGCCGATGGGCACCAGGCGCAGCGGCGAGAGCCGGAAGAGGGTACGCAGGATCCAGGGCAGCCGCTCCAGGGGCAGCAGGGTGTCGAGCCGGAAGCGGGTGATCACCCAGAGGATGCGCAGCAGCCGCAGCAGCATCATGGCGTCACCCGATCGGCCAGGCGGCGGCGCAGGCGCTCCAGGCGCGCCTCGAGACGGTCGGCGGCCACCTCCAGTTCGGTGAGGTGGTCGCGCAGTACCTCGAGCTGGTGGCGGCCCGGCAGCACCCGCGCCTCCTCGAAGAGGTACTCGGACAGGTCGGCGCAGAACTCCTCGCGGGTGCGCAGGCCGAAGCGGCCCAGGCGGCGCAGTCCTTCGGCCAGGCTGTGGGCGGGGATGTCGCCGAGCCAGCGGGCCAGTTCGGCCTCCCAGTCCAGGTCGAGGTCGAGCAGCAGGTCGCGGGTCGCCTCCAGCAGCGGGATGCGGCCGCGCACCGCCAGCCGGCCCTGGAACATCAGCCGTTCGAGGGATTCGCCCCCCAGCAGGGCGCCGGCGGTCTCGGCATCCAGCTCCACCACGGCGTCATAGGCGGCCTCGGTGGTGTCCTCGGGGCGCAGCAGGTCCAGGCCCCGGGGATGGAAGTGGATCGCCAGGGCCAGGTCGGGCTTCTCCAGGCGCAGCAGCAGGCGCTGGCCGGCGAGCTGGGCCAGGCGCGAGGGCGCCGCCGGATCGCGGGCCAGCAGGCCGTTCAGGGTGCGCTCGATGCCGGCGAGTAACAACATTACAACTTGATGCCGCGATGCAGGGCGACGATGCCCCCGGTGAGGTTGGTGTACTCCACCCGCTCGAGGCCGGCGGCCTCCATCATGCCCTTGAGGGTCTCCTGGTCGGGATGCATGCGGATCGACTCGGCCAGGTAGCGGTAGCTGTCGGCGTCGCTGGCGACCAGCTCGCCCATCTTCGGCAGCAGGCGGAAGGAGTACTCGTCGTAGGCCTTCGACAGCAGCGGGTTGTCCGGCTTGGAGAACTCCAGCACCAGCAGGCGGCCGCCAGGCTTGAGCACCCGGGCCATGGAGCGCAGCGCGGCATCCTTGTCGGTGACGTTGCGCAGGCCGAAGGCGATGGTGATGCAGTCGAAGCTGTTGTCGGGGAAGGGCAGGCACTCGGCGTTGGCCTGGACGTATTCGACGTTGCCGCCGACGCCCTGGTCGAGCAGCTTGTCGCGCCCCACGCGCAGCATGGATTCGTTGATGTCGGCCAGCACCACCCGGCCGCGTGGCCCCACCAGTCGCGAGAACTTCAGCGTCAGGTCGCCGGTGCCGCCGGCGATGTCGAGCACGCTGTGGCCGGGGCGCACCCCGGCGCGCTCGATGGTCAGGCGCTTCCAGAGGCGGTGGATGCCCAGCGACATCAGGTCGTTCATGACGTCGTAGCGGGCCGCCACCGAGTGGAAGACGTCGGCCACGCGGGACGCCTTCTCCTCGACCGGCACTTCCTGGTAGCCGAAGTGGGTGGTGCGCTTGTCGCTGGGGCTCATGCGGTGGGGCTCCGAATGCTGCGGTGGTCGTCGGGCCGGACGGCCCGGATTGCGCGACATTGTAGCCTTCCACCGCCCCGATTGTCTTGACGGGGGTTACAGCTGCTTGATCTCGATGCCCAGTGGCTCTCGGCTGGCGCCGGCCTCCTCCAGGCGCCGCAGGTAGTCGGCCCAGTTGGCCTCGCGGTGCTGGATCAGCCACCACAGGTAGTCCCAACTGTAGAGGCCGCTGTCGTGGCCGTCGTCGAAGTGCAGCTTGAGGGCATAGCGGCCGGTCTGGGTGATGTTCTTGAGGCCGACGAACTTCTTGCCCACCTGCAGCACGGCATCGTCACCGCCGTGGCCGCGCACCTCGGCGGAGGGCGAGAAGACGCGCAGGTACTCGATGGAGAGCCGGTGGCTGTCACCGTCCGGGTAGGTCAACTCCAGCTCGCGGGCCTGCTTGTGGTAGTGGATATTGCTGGGAATGGGGGCTGACATGGCTGGCTTCCGCATCAGGCGTTTCAGGAAACGCGGCTGATCCGGCAACAGGCCTGCGAGGGGGCGCTGTGAACCCCTCCCTGGGCGCTACCGACGCCATCCCTGGCGTAGGACCCCCTCTTCGGCCTGTCCCCGGCGCCGCGTGGCCGTCGTGGAGGCTTCACGCCTCCTCGGCAGCCTTCCGCAGTGGTTACAGGATATACCGCGACAGATCCTCGTCCATGGCCAGCTCGCCGAGCTGGGAATCGACGTAGGCGGCGTCGATGGTCAGCGGGCTGCCGATGTCGCTGCCCTTGAAAGAGGCCTCCTCCAGCAGGCGCTCCATCACGGTGTGCAGGCGACGTGCGCCGATGTTCTCGGTGCCCTCGTTGACCTTCCAGGCGATCTCGGCGATGCGCTCGATGCCGTCGTCGCTGAACTCGATATCCAGGCCCTCGGTGGCCAACAGCGCCTGGTACTGCTTGGTCAGTGCCGCGGAGGGCTCGGTGAGGATGCGCTTGAAGTCCTCGGGGGTCAGGGCGTTGAGCTCGACGCGGATCGGCAGGCGACCCTGCAGCTCGGGGATCAGGTCCGAGGGTCGCGACAGGTGGAAGGCGCCGGAGGCGATGAACAGGATGTGGTCGGTCTTCACCATGCCGTACTTGGTGGACACCGTGGAGCCCTCGATCAGTGGCAGCAGGTCGCGCTGCACGCCCTCGCGGGAGACCTCGCCGCCGCTGGACTGGCCGCTGCCCTTGGCCACCTTGTCGATCTCGTCGAGGAAGACGATGCCGTTCTGCTCCACCGCCTCGATGGCCCGGCCCTTGATCTCCTCCTCGTTGACCAGCTTGGCGGCCTCCTCGTCGCGCAGCAGGGCGAAGGCGTCGCGCACCGCCACCCGGCGGGTCTCGGTCTTCTGCTTGCCCATGCCGGAGAACAGGCTCTGCAGCTGGTTGGTCATCTCCTCCATGCCCGGCGGGGTCATGATGTCGATGTTGGGGCCCTGCTGGGTGACCTCGATGTCGATCTCCTTGTCGTCGAGCTGGCCCTCGCGCAGCTTCTTGCGGAAGATCTGACGGGTCGAGCTGTCCTGGCGCGGCTCGTCCTCCTGGCCGCGGGGCGGCGGCAGCAGGGCGTCGAGGATGCGGTCCTCGGCGGCGTCCTCGGCGCGGTGGCGCACCTCCTCCTTGGCCTGCTCGCGCACCAGCTTGATGGCGGCCTCGGTGAGGTCGCGCACGATCGACTCCACGTCGCGACCCACATAGCCCACCTCGGTGAACTTGGTGGCCTCCACCTTGATGAAGGGCGCGCGGGCCAGCTTGGCCAGGCGGCGGGCGATCTCGGTCTTGCCCACCCCGGTGGGGCCGATCATCAGGATGTTCTTGGGGGTGACCTCCTGGCGCAGGTCGTCGTCGAGCTGCATGCGCCGCCAGCGGTTGCGCAGGGCGACGGCCACGGCACGCTTGGCGTCCTGCTGGCCGATGATGTACTGGTCCAGGGCGTGGACGATCTCGCGGGGTGTCATCTGGGTCATGGTATCGGCCTTAGCCCGCCTTGGCAGGCAGTTCCTCGAGGGTGACGTTGTGGTTGGTGAACACGCAGATGTCGGCGGCGATCTCCAGGGACTTCTCGGTGATCTCGCGGGCCGGCAGCTCGGTATTCTCGAGCAGCGCGCGGGCCGCGGCCAGGGCGTAGTTGCCGCCCGAGCCGATGGCGATGATGCCGCGCTCCGGCTCCACCACGTCGCCGTTGCCGGTGATGATCAGCGAGGCGTCCTTGTTGGCCACGGCGAGCAGCGCCTCCAGGCGGCGCAGGGCGCGGTCGGTGCGCCAGTCCTTGGCGAGCTCCACGGCGGCCTTGACCAGGTTGCCCTGATACTTCTCCAGTTGCGCCTCGAAGCGCTCGAAGAGGGTGAAGGCGTCGGCGGTGCCGCCGGCGAAGCCGGCCAGCACCTCGCCGCGGTAGAGGCGGCGCACCTTGCTGGCGTTGCCCTTCATCACGGTATTGCCCAGGGATACCTGGCCGTCGCCGGCCAGCGCCACCTGGTCACCGCGGCGCACGGAAACGATCGTGGTCATGGAGGGGACTCCTTGGGGGAGCGATGGCTCCCGATGACTTTCGGCGCCGCGGGGGTCGCCCGGGCGCCGTGACGTGAGCTTTCAAGGGAAGTGCGGGCGGAGGGCCGGGAATTCAACCTCGGCCCGGGGCGGGGCGAGTGCCGTTGCCGAGAGGCGCTGGAACAGCCTCGAGCGTTATCGCCAGGCCCGGCAGGTCAGTTCTGCAGCTGGATCAGCAGGGGCTCGATGCCCTGGGTGACCATCAGATCCTGGGCACGGCTGAGCTCGCGGCGGTCGTCGTAGGGGCCGACCTGCACCCGGTGCCAGGTCTCGCCGCCGTTGGCCTGGACCTCGGTGATCTGGGCCAGCAGGCCGAAGTCGCGCAGCCGGCCGCTTAGCTGCCGGGCGTCGACGGCCTCGCGGAAGGAAGCGGCCTGGAGCACGAAGCGGCCACCGTCCGCGACGGCCTCGGCCGACGATTCGGCCGGGGCGGCGTCGGTCGTCTGGCGGTCGGCGGCCAGGTTGGCGGCGATCACCTGGGCGATGGGATCCTCGCCCCCCGTCACCCCCGCGTCGCTTGCGGCGTCGGTCTCCTGCGGCTCCGGGGGCCGGGCAGTGGAGGCCGGCATCTCGCCGCCCGGGGCGATCACCTCGGACTCCGGCAGCAGGGTGTAGAACTCGAAGGTGGGCATCGGCGGCTCGCTGGGCTCGGGCGATGCCGACGGCTCGGGTTCCGGGGTGGACGAGCGTGGCAGTACCGTGGCCAGGGGCGAGTCCTCCACCTGCCAGGGGGCGACGCCATGCTGGTGCTGGGAGAGCAGGAAGCCGGCGATCAGGCCGGCCAGGCCCCACAGCCAGCCGGGCAGGCGCCACTCCCGGCGCGGCTGGCGGCTGGACGCGCGGCGGCTGGTGGTGGCACCGCGCTTCTTGGGTGGCTGCTTGCGGGTGGCCATGGTTCACATCTCCTCGGGGGCGCTCACTCCCATCAGCTCGAGACCGTTGCGCAACACCTGGCGGGTGGCCAGGCCCAGCGCCAGGCGGGCGTTGCGCAGGGCGTCGTCCTCGACCATCACCTTCACGGCGTTGTAGCAGGTGTGGTACTCGGCGGCCAGGTCGAGCAGGTACTGGGCGATCTGCTGGGGCTCCCGGGCGCCGGCGGCATGCTCCACCACCTCGGGATAGCGAGCCAGGCGGTTCATCAGCGCCTTCTCCTCGTCGGCCTCGAGCCGGCCCAGGTTGGCCATGGCCAGGGAGTGGTCGAAGGGCTGGCCATTGGCCTCGGCGCGGCGGCCAACGCTGCACAGCCGGGCGTGGGCGTACTGCACGTAGTAGACCGGGTTGTCGTTGGACTGGGAGCGGGCCAGGTCGATGTCGAAGGTGAGCTGGGAGTCGGCGCGGCGGGCGGCCAGGAAGAAGCGGGTGGCGTCGCGCCCCACCTCGTCGATCAGGTCGCGCACCGTGACGTAGCTGCCGGCGCGCTTGGAGAGCTTCACCTCGACGCCGGAGCGGGTGACCATCACCATCTGGTGCAGCACGTAGTCGGGCCAGCCCTGGGGGATGCCTGCCTCCAGGGCCTGCAGGCCGGCGCGCACCCGGGTCACGGTGGAGTGGTGGTCGGCGCCCTGCTCGTTGATCACCGTCTCGAAGCCGCGCTGCCACTTGTCCAGGTGATAGGCCACGTCGGGCAGGAAGTAGGTGTAGTGGCCGTCGGACTTGCGCATCACCCGGTCCTTGTCGTCGCCGAAGTCGGTGGTGCGCAGCCACAGGGCGCCGTCCCGCTCGTAGGTGTGGCCCTTGTCGACCAGCCGCTCGGCGGCGGCCTCCACCTTGCCGTCGCGGTAGAGGGAGGACTCGAGGAAGTAGACGTCGAAGTGCACGCCGAAGGCCTTGAGGTCGAGGTCCTGCTCGCGGCGCAGGTAGGCCACGGCGAACTCGCGGATGGCCTCGAGGTCCTCCGGGTCGCCCTTGGCGGTGACGTGGCGGTCGTCGGCATGCACCGTCTCGCCGTCCAGGTAGGCGTTGGCCACGTCGATGATGTAGCCGCCGCGGTAGCCGTCCGCGGGCCAGCCGTCGTCCTCGGGGGCGAGGCCCCTGGCACGGGCCTGCACCGACAGCGCCAGGTTGCTGATCTGGGCGCCGGCATCGTTGTAGTAGAACTCGCGGGTGACGTCGAAGCCCGTGGCCTCGAGCAGGCGGCACAGGCAGTCGCCGATGGCCGCGCCGCGGCCGTGGCCGACGTGCAGCGGCCCGGTGGGGTTGGCGGAGACGAATTCCACCTGCACCTTGCGACCCTGGCCGGTGAGGCTACGGCCGTAGGCGTCGCCGGTATCCAGCACCTGGTTGACCACCTGGGCGGCGGCGTCGGTGGCGGCGAAGAAGTTGACGAAGCCGGGGCCGGCGATTTCCACCCGGCTGACGGCGTCGCTGGCCGGCAGGGCGGCGACCAGGGCCTCGGCCAGCTCGCGTGGCTTGCGGCCGGCGGGCTTGGCCAGCATCAGCGCCAGGTTGGTGGCGTAGTCGCCGTGGGCCTTGTCGCGGGTCGGGTCGACCTTGATGGTCGGGGCGAGCTCGGCGGGCAGCACGCCCTGTCGCTTGAGGTCGTCGAGGGCGTCCTCGAGCAGCGCAACGATGGTCTCTTTCATGGAGCGTCGGTTGTCCTGTGGCGCCGGCCTGCGAGTGGCCGATGAACCGGCGGTGACGAGGCACTCGCGGCGGGGCGCGGGCATGATGGATACGGAGCCTTGAGCGGGCACGGCCGTCCATTATCGGCAATTGTGGTGCGGCTTTAAAGGTGTGGGGCTCAGCTCAGCGTCTGGGGATCGATATCCAGCGACCAGCGCACCCGGCGCGCCTCGGGGGTGGCCTCGAGCCAGGCGGTGAGCCAGGCGCAGGCCTCGTGGAGTCGGCTGCGGCGCTCGGCACCCAGCATCAACTGCAGGTGGTAGCGGCCCTGGCGACGCTCCATGGGGGCGGGCACCGGGCCCAGGCAGTCGACGTCCGGGGCGCGGTCGGCGAGCCAGTCGCGCAGTGCGGCGGCGGCGCGCCGCCCGAGTTCGACCGCGCTCTCCTCCCGGGGGCTCTCCAGGCGCAGCAGGGCCAGGAAGCGGAAGGGCGGCAGGGCGGCGGCGCGTCGCTCCTCCAGCAGCCGGGCCGCCAGGGCGGGATAGCCGCGCTCGGCGAGCAGCCGCAGGTGGGGGTCGTCCGGATGCAGGGTCTGCACCAGTACCCGCCCCGGGTGACTGGCGCGCCCGGCGCGGCCGGCCACCTGCACCAGCAACTGGGCGCCCTGCTCCAGGGCGCGGAAGTCGCTGGCGTAGAGGCCGGCGTCGGCGTTGATCACCACCACCAGGGTGACGTGGGGCAGATGGTGGCCCTTGGCCAGCATCTGGGTGCCCACCAGCAGGCAGGGCGCGCCGCGGCGCACCTCGGCGAGCACCTCCTCGAAGGCATCGCGACGCCGGGTGCTGTCGCGGTCGATGCGATGCACCGGGGTGTCGGGGAACTGCTCGGCGAGGGTCTCCTCGGTGCGCTCGGTGCCGCTGCCCAGCGGACGCAGGTCGATGCTGCTGCACTCGGGGCAGGCATCGGGCAGGGCACGACGCCGGTCGCAGTGGTGGCAGGCCAGCAGCGGCGGCTGACGATGCAGGGTCAGACGTGCATCGCAGGCCTCGCACTCGGCCAGCCAGCCGCAGGCGTGGCAGGCCAGGGTGGGGGCGAAGCCGCGACGGTTGATGAACACCAGCACCTGGTGACCGGCCGACAGGGCCTCGCGGATGGCCTCCAGGGCCGGCGGCGCCAGGCCGCCGCGGCGGGGGCGCCCTCGCAGGTCGAGCAGCTCCAGCCGGGCGGGGGCGTGGCGGGTGGCGCGACGGGTCAGCGGCAGGTGGCGCCATTCGCCCCCGTCGGCCTTGGCCAGGCTCTCCAGCGACGGGGTGGCGCTGCCCAGGAGTACCGGGATGGCGTGACGGTGGGCGCGGGCCACGGCCAGGTCGCGGGCGTGGTAGCGCAGGCCGTCCTGCTGCTTGTAGGAAGTGTCGTGCTCCTCGTCGACAATGATCGCCCCGGGGCGGGCCAGGGGCGTGAAGATCGCCGAGCGGGTGCCGATGACGATGGACGCACGGCCGCTGGCGGCGGCCTCCCAGGCGTCCAGGCGCTCGTGGTCGGTGAGCCCGGAATGCAGCGCCACCACCGGTACCCGGAAGCGCCGTCGGAAGCGGGCCAGGGTCTGGGGCGTGAGGCCGATCTCCGGCACCAGCACCAGGGCCTGCCGGCCGCGTCCCACCACCGCCTCGATCAGTTGCAGGTAGACCTCGGTCTTGCCGCTGCCGGTGACGCCCTCCAGCAGGCAGGGGTGGTAGGCGTCGAGGCGTTCGTGGAGGGCGGCAAGGGCGCTGGCCTGCTCGCGGTTGAGGGGCAGGGCCGGCTCGGCGAGGAGGTGGTCGGCGTCGGGCAGGGGCGGGGCGGTGAGCGGCTCCTCGTGGCGCTCGACCAGCCCCTTGTCGGCCAGGGCGCGCAATTGGTCGCGGCCGAAGGATTGGGCCAGGATGGCCTGGGTGGCCAGGCCGTGGGGATGCTGGCACAGCATGGCCAGCAGCGCCGCCTGGCGCGGCGCGCGCCCCAGGGCGGCGGGCTCAGGGGCGCGACCCGCGGCGGTGGCCCCCCAGCGCTCGCGGGTGCGCGCCGCCAGGGGGCGACCCTGGCGCAGCAGCACCGGCAGCGCCTGGTGCAGGGTGTCGCCCAGGGGATGCTGGTAGTAGCGGGCGGTGAAGCGGCACAGCCACAGCCAGTCGGCAGGCAGCGGCGCGTCGTCCAGGCAGGCCGAGATGGGCTTCAGGCGCTCCGGTGGCAGCTCGCTGGTGGCGCGGCACTCGGCGATCACTCCCACCACCTCGCGGCGCCCGAACGGCACCCGGACCCGGACCCCCGGGGCCCAGCCGCCCGGGGGCGGCGTGCCGGCCGGCCGATAGTCGAAGAGCCGGCGTAGCGGCGAGGGAATGGCGACGCCCAGCACGCGCGGGGCGGGAGATGACGTGGGCAATTGGCCTCCGGGATCGGCTCTGCTAGAATGCTGCGCTCCCTGCCTGCCGAAATCCGGCCAGGGCAGGTCAACCGGTTCGCACTCACGGTTCTCCGGCAACCGATAGACAACCCGTATGCGGTGCCTGGCAGCGGATCAGGTGGCGGCATACAGCGCAACGAGGCCCAAGATGAAACAAGGTATCCATCCCGAATACAAGGCGGTCACCGCGACCTGCTCCTGCGGTGCCACCTTCGAGGTCGGCTCCACCGCCGGCCATGATCTGTACCTGGACGTCTGCTCCCAGTGCCACCCCTTCTATACCGGCAAGCAGAAGCAGGCGACCACCGGCGGTCGCGTCGAGCGCTTCAACAAGCGTTTCGGCGCCGCGCTCAAGCGCTGAACGCGTCTCGGCACCGGCCGTCCGTCTCGAGAACCCGCCCCTCTGGGCGGGTTCTTGCGTTGGGCCCCGCTTTCTCGATTCATCGGGGGAGCGTCGGGGAAATGTCGGCAACGGCGTCAAACGAGCGTGCAACAGGCGGAAAATGGCCCTTGTTGAGATGTGGAATCTTTTTCTATATTGTGGGTTGACGATTTCCATCCTGAGCGGACTTCAAGCATGACAGACGCAAGACAGGCGGCGCTGGACTATCACGCGAAACCCATTCCCGGCAAGCTCTCGATCGAGCTGACCAAGCCGACGGCCACGGCCAGGGACCTGTCGCTGGCCTACAGCCCCGGGGTGGCGGAGCCCGTTCGCGAGATCGCCCGCGACCCGGAGAACGCCTACCGCTACACCGGCAAGGGCAACCTGGTGGCGGTGATCTCCGACGGCAGTGCCATCCTGGGCCTGGGTAACCTCGGGGCCCTGGCCAGCAAGCCGGTCATGGAGGGTAAGGGCGTGCTGTTCAAGCGGTTCGCCGGCATCAACTCGGTGGATATCGAGGTCAATGCCGAGAGCCCCCAGGCGTTCATCGATACGGTGGCGCGCATCGCCGACACCTGGGGTGGCATCAACCTCGAGGACATCAAGGCACCGGAGTGCTTCGAGATCGAACAGGCGCTGATCGAGCAGTGCAGCATCCCGGTGTTCCACGACGACCAGCATGGCACCGCCATCGTCACCGCGGCGGGCATGCTCAACGCCCTGGAGATCGCCGGCAAGAGCCTGGCGGAAGCGAAGATCGTCTGCCTGGGCGCCGGCGCCGCGGCCATCGCCTGCATGAAGCTGCTGGTGGCCTGCGGGGCGCGCTCCGAGAACCTCGTGATGCTCGACCGCAAGGGCGTGATCCATACTGGTCGCGAGGACCTCAACCCCTACAAGGCGATGTTCGCCGTCGACACCGACAAGCGCACCCTGGACGACGCCATCGACGGTGTCGACGTCTTCGTGGGACTCTCCGGCCCGGGGCTGATGAGCCCGGACCATCTGCGCAAGATGGCCGACAGTCCGGTGGTCTTCGCCTGCACCAACCCGGACCCGGAGATCCACCCCGACCTGGCCCGGGAGACCCGCCCCGACGTGATCATGGCCACCGGACGTTCGGACTACCCCAACCAGGTCAACAACGTGCTGGGCTTCCCGTTCATTTTCCGCGGCGCCCTGGACGTGCGCGCCACGCGCATCAACGAGGAGATGAAGGTGGCCGCGGTCCACGCCCTCAAGGAGCTGGCCCGCGAGCCGGTGCCCCAGGTGGTGCTCGACGCCTACGAGATGGAGGAGATGAGCTTCGGCCGCGACTACATCATCCCCACGCCGGTGGACGTGCGCCTGCTGGAGCGCGTGACCTCGGCGGTGGCCCAGGCGGCGGTGGATTCGGGCGTGGCGCGCCGTCCCTATCCCTCCCACTATCCGCTGAAGAGCGTGGACGACGTCTACGGCGGCTGATGCCCGTCCCGTCTCGCTCGATAACGACGCCGGCCCTCGTGCCGGCGTCGTCGTTGCTGGGTGCCCTACCAGCTGTAGAGCAGCGAGGCGCTGGTGGTGTGGTCGGTGCGCGACTCGGCGCGCTCGGGCGGTCGCGAGTTGTGGCGCATCTCGTGGGAGAGGCGCAGCGACAACCGTGAGTTGAGCTTGGCGGTGAGCGAGGAGTGCGAGCGCGAGGTGGTGTTGTCGTCGGTCGCCTCCAGCGAGAGCTCCTGGCCCAGGGTGGTGGTTTCGCTGGCTTCAAGCTCCCAGTCCAGGGCGGCATAGGCCACGCCCAGGGAGGCGTCCGGTCCGTTGTCGATGCGGTCGTGGCGATAGCCGGGACCACCCTCCAGGGAGAGGCGATGTCGCTCCCCTTCCAGAAGATCGCGGCCGTAGCCGCCAATGCCGGTCGCCTGCCAGGCGTAGCCCGAGAATCGGTCCTTCTCCCAGCGGGCGAAGCCGAACAGGTAGTGCGGTCCCTCGAGCTCGTAGCGCTCGCGGCCGGAGATCAGGTACTGCTCGGCGCTGGTGTCGCCGTCACGGGCGACGCTGCGCACCTCGCTGCGCAGGGTATGGGTCCAGTCGCCGGTCAGCCAGGTCAGTTGCCCCTTGGCGATCAGGGTGCGGCTGTCGGTGTTGCCGGAGAGTCGGGTGTAGCCCAGTTCGGCCTCGCCGCTGAGGGTGGCGGTATCCTCGTCGGGAGGCGGCGGGGCGTAGAAGGGACTCGCCTGGAGTGGGCCGCCGGCGAGCAGGGAGGCGGCCACGACCAGCCGGCCCAGTCGGCTGCGGTGGAACGGGTGACGCATGGGTCTCCTGCGGTGACCGATGACGGTCGCCATGGCATGGCGAAACTCGGGGTGACCTCGAGGGGGCGGGCGGTGGGCACCGCCCGCTGTCGTGACGGTTAGAAGATCGCCTCGTAGGCGCCGGTCCCCTGGGAGCCGCTGCGCTGCTCCACCTCCCGCTCGACACGCTGCGGCTGGACGCTGGGCAGGTGGTCGGGGTGGAAGATCTCGCTGATGCCGCCGCCCTGGCCATCCGGCAGGCGACGGCCGGTGTCCGGGTCGACCCGGGCGGTCACCAGGCCATCGGGTGGCTCGGGCATGGCGACCGGGCGATCCTCCAGGGCGCCGCGCATGAAGTCGATCCAGACCGGCAGGGCGGCGCTGGCGCCGTATTCGGCGGTGGACTCGTTGTCGTCCTTGCCCACCCAGACGGTGGTCACCAGGTCGCTGTTGAAGCCGGCGAACCAGGTGTCGCGCTGGTTGTTGGTGGTGCCGGTCTTGCCCACCACGTCCTCGCGACCCAGCTCCAGGGCGGCGCGCCCGGTGCCGTTCTCGATCACGTCGCGCAGCATGTCGCGCAGGATGTAGACGGCGATGGGGTCGGCGACGCGGGGGGCCACCGGATGTTGCCGCCCGTCGATCTCGACCTCGCTCTGATTGGCGTCGCACTCGCGGCAGGCCACGGCGGGCAGGGCTTCCTCGACCAGGGTCTCCTCGCCGCGGGTGACGCGCTCGATGAACCACGGCGAGACCTGGAAGCCGCCATTGGCCAGTACGGCGTAGGCGTTGGTCATCTCCAGCGGGGTCAGGTCGGCGCTGCCCAGCGCCAGCGAGAGGCCGTGGGGGAGTCGCGAGCGGGCGAAGCCGAAGCCCTCCAGGAACTCGAGGGTGGCGTCCAGGCCGACCTGCTGCAGCACGCGGATGGTCACCAGGTTGCGTGAGCGGGCCAGGGCGTTGCGCAGGCGCATGGGGCCCAGGAAGTCGCCGCTGGAATTGACCGGGCGCCACAGCTCGTTGCTGCCATCGTTGACCACCACCGGGGCGTCGTTGACCACGCTGGCGGCGTTCATCAGGCCACTGTCGAGGGCGGCGAGGTAGATGAAGGGCTTGAAGATCGAGCCCGACTGGCGCTGGGCCTGGACGGCACGATTGAACTTGCTGGCGTCGAAGTCGAAGCCGCCCTGCAGGGCGAGGATGGCGCCGGTATCGGGGTGCATCACCACCAGAGACCCCTCGGCGCCCGGGCGCTGGGCCAGGCGCAGGCTGCCGTCCTCGCGCTCCAGCACGCGCACCAGGTCGCCGGCGCCGGCGATCTCCGCCGCCGAGCCGGGTTCGGGCCCCCGGGCCCCGGGACTGCGGTACTCGCGAGCCCAGGAGAGGCCGTCCCAGGCGATGGTGCGCAGCTCGCCGCCACGGGTCAGCACGCGCATCTCGCGGCCCTCGCTCTCCACCACGATGGCGGGTTGCAGGGGGCCGAAGCCGGGGGTGCGGTCGAGTACCTGCAGCCAGTTGCTGACGTCGCCGTCGATGCCCTCGACCCGGCTCTCGCTGCGTTCGGCGGCGCGGCGGGCGGTCTCGAGGACCTCGGGGGACTCATCGAGCTCCTCCTCCAGGCCGCGCCGCTCGGTGCGTTCCTGGGCTTCCACCAGGCTCGCCGGAATGTCCTGCTGTTCGGGGCCGCGCCAGCCGTGGCGGGTGTCGTAGGCGATCAGGCCATCGGCCAGGGCACGCCGCGCGAAGGGCTGGAGCTCGCTGTCCAGGGTGGTATGGATGCGGTAGCCGCCGGTGTAGGCCTCCTCTTCGCCGAAGCGGTCCACGGCGTACTGGCGGGCCATCTCGGCCACGTAGTCGGCATCCACCTCGGTCTGGGCCACGTAGCGGCGGGCGGTGATCGGGGCCTGGACGGCCTCGTCGTAGGCGGCCTGGTCGATCTGGCCCAGCTCGCGCATGCGGAACAGGATCCAGTTGCGGCGGATCAGAGAGCGTTCGGGATTGGCCAGGGGGTTGAAGGTGGACGGTGCCTTGGGCAGGCCGGCGATCATCGCCGTCTCGGCCAGGGTCAGCTCCTCGAGGGGGCGATTGTAGTAGACCTCGGCGGCGGCGGCGATGCCGTAGGCGCGGTTGCCCAGGAAGATCTTGTTGACGTAGAGCTCGAGGATCTCCTCCTTGGAGAGCACCTGCTCCATCTGCAGGGCCAGCAGGATCTCGCGGATCTTGCGGGTGAAGGTGCGATCCAGGGTGAGCAGGTAGTTGCGGGCCACCTGCATGGTGATGGTGGAGCCGCCGGACTGGATCTCGCCGCCGCTGGCGACCAGCTCGACGGCGGCGCGGGCCAGCCCCTTGGGATCGACCCCGCGGTGATCGAAGTAGGCGGCATCCTCGGCGGCCAGCAGGGCCTGGATGAAGTCCTCGGGGATCTCGTCGAACTCCACCGGCATGCGCCGCTCGTCGCCGAACTCGCCGATTTGCTTGCCATCGCGGGTATAGATGCGCAGCGGGGAGTGCAGCTCGAAATCCTGCAACTGGCGCACGTCGGGGAGCCCCGGGGCGAAGTAGAGGGCGGCGCCCGCCACGCCGAGCCCCACGGCCGCGGTGAGAGACAGCAGCAGCCACACGCTGGAGACGATCAGGGTTCTGAGGAACTTCATGAAGAGGGGGTATCCATGCTGTGAACGGGTGCGGTGATGGAGGCGATGGGGTGACGTCCGGTTGCGCCGCCATTATAGGAACCCCGGCATGGGGTCACCAGCGTTGACGGTGCAAGGGTGAGGTTTACCGTGTGAGTTTCGGCAAGATCATGTAACCTCATGCTTACAGGGTGAGGGGCTTGACCCCTCGGGCTCGTCCTTCGTCAACCACGGTCGGACGAGACATATAACAAGGCGGCAAGCCGCATGGATCAGCAGGGGCAGGACCGAGATGCGACTCATGGCATCCAGCAAGGGACTGATCGGTGTCGATATCACATCGGCGACGGTCAAGCTCGTGGAACTCCGGCGTGCTGGCGCCAGCTACCAGGTCGAAAGCTATGCCGTCAGGCCGCTGCGCGAGGGCGCGGTGGTCGAGCGGCGCATCCACGACATGGGCGAGGTGGTCGATGCCCTCTCGCGGGCCGTCCAGCAGGCCAGGCCCCACTCGCGGCGAGCCGTGGTGGCAGTGCCGGCCAGCGCGGCGATCACCAAGACCCTCACGTTACCCGCCTCGCTCAGCGATGATGAGATAGAGGCGCGGATCCAACTCGACTCAGACAAGCACATTCCCTTTCCGTTCAGCGAGGTCGCCTTCGACTTCCAGCGGCTGGGGCTCAACGCCCGCTACGGCGACCAGCAGGACGTGCTGCTGGTGGCCTGTCGGCAGCAGGACGTCAGCCAGCTCACCGACGCCCTGCTCCAGGCGGGCCTGAAGCCGGCGGCGGTGGACGTCGAGACCTTCTCCATGGAGCGCGCCTTCGCCGAGGTGCGTTACCAGCTGCCCCAGCTCGATGCCGAGGAGGATTGTGTGGCCCTGGTGGATGTCGGGGCAACCATGAACACCTTCCACGTGCTGCGCGAGGGGCGCATCGTCTACAGCCGCGACACCGTCTTCGGGGGGCGCCAGCTCACCGAGGAGATCCGCAACCGCTATGGCCTGAGCCTCGACGAGGCGGGGCTGGCCAAGAAGCGTGGCGGCTTGCCCGAGGACTACCAGCGCAGCGTGCTCGATCCCTTCCTCGATACCCTGGTGCAGCAGGTGGGGCGCTCGCTGCAGCTCTACTACACCGCGGGCCGCAAGCAGGAGGTGCGGCGCATGGTGCTGGCCGGTGGCTCCAGCGTTCTCCCCGGCCTCGCCGAACGCCTGGCCCAGGAGAGTGGCATGGAGGTCTCCATCGCCAACCCCCTGGCGCGCATGAAGGTCAACAACCGCATCGACGTGCAGACGCTGTCCGGTGACGCGCCGGCCATGCTGACGGCCTGCGGCCTGGCAATGAGGTCCCGCTCATGACGATCGAGATCAACCTGCTGCCCTGGCGTGAGGAACTGCGTGCACGGCGCAGCAAGCGCTTCTATCTTTCCCTGGCGTTGATGGCGTTGCTCGGTCTCGGCGGCGGCTACGGCATGACCTGGTACTACGAACAGGAGGCCGAGGCCCAGCAGCGGCGCAACGCCCATATCGAGGCCCAGAGCCGCCAGCTCGACTCGGCGATCCGCGAGATCAGCGAACTCGAGGCGATCCGCGAGCAGATGCTCGAGCAGGTACGCGTCTTCACCGAGCTGCAACTGGGGCGCACCCAGACGGTGTACGTGATGAATGATCTGGTCACCAGCCTGGTGGAGGGGGTGCACTACACCCAGCTCAATCGCCAGGGCGACAGCCTGCGCCTGGCCGGGCTGGCCGAGAACAACCGCCAGGTCTCCGACCAGCTGCGTGCCCTGGCCGCCGCGCCCACCTTCACCGAGCCGGTGCTCTCCGAGGTCGAGGCCGAAGATGACGGCGAAGGGCGGCGCTTCAGCCTCAGCATGAGCCAGCGGATGCCGGGGGACGCCGCCCTGGAGAGCGTTTCGGGCAGCGAGGCGGAAGGAGGGGAATCATGAGTCTCAAGGCCGAGATGCGCCGCCTGCGCGACCTGGACTGGCGGGAGCTGGACATCAAGGAGGCCGGCGGCTGGCCCTGGTCGCTGCAGCTGATCTGCTGCCTGCTGCTGCTGGGGCTGACCTTCGCCGGCATGCACTGGTACCTGGCCTCGCCCGCCAGGGAGGAACTCGACCAGGTGCGCGCCGAGGAGGCGAGCCTGCTGCGCGACTACCGCAGCAAGGCGGCCCAGGCCGCCAACCTGGAGGCGATGCGCGAACAGACGGGGGTTCTCGAGGCGCGGATGGCCGAGCTGCGCGAGATGCTGCCCACCGGCGCCGAGGTACCCGCCCTGATCGACAACATCAGCGAGACGGCCATCGACAACCAGCTGGCCATCGACTACATCCGGCTGCGTGGCGCCGAGAACCGCGAGCACTACATCGAGCAGCCCTTCGACATCCAGGTGCAGGGGGACTACCACCGCATCGCCTCCTTCCTGGCCGGGGTGGCCGGCCTGTCGCGCATCGTCACCCTCCACGACATGACGCTGACCCCCGAAGGGGACAGCGGCCAGCGGCTGCGGCTCTCCATGCTGGCCAGGACCTACAGCTACCGGCAGGACGAGGAGGGCGCACAATGAACGATCGCCGCCTGGGATTCGTCATCGCCGTCGGGCTGCTCGTGCTCGCCGCCGGCTGCGCCGACCCCCAACTGGGGGCTCTCGACCGCGAGCTGGCCGGCATCCGCAGCGACCCCGGGTCGATACCCGACATCACGCTGCCGGAGATACCGGACTACGCGCCCGTGTCCTACGAGGAGGCCGACCGGCGCAGCCCCTTCATCGCGCGCCTGCCCGAGGCCGAGCAGTCGCCCCGGGGTTCCGAGGAGCTGGCGCCCGACCTGTCGCGCCAGCGGGAGCCACTGGAGGCCTTCGACCTGGGCGAGCTGGCGCTGGTCGGGACCCTGACCCAGAACGGCCAGCCCTCGGCGCTGGTGCGGGCGCCCGACGGCCAGGTGCACCGGCTGCGGGTCGGCAACTACATGGGTAGCGATTTCGGACGCATCGTCAGCATCACCTCATCAACGGTGCAGCTGGTCGAGGTCGTGTCCACCGGGCGCGGCGGCTGGATCGAGCGCACGACGCGCCTGGAGCTCGACGACTAGAACAGCCAATCGCCGGCTCGAACGGGGCGGCGTCAAGCGGGGGGAAGGGAACAATGCTATCAACCATCATGAAGCGTGGCACCGCGACACTGCTGATGCTGACCGTCTCCGGCTTCGCCCTGGCGGCCACGACCCTCGAGGACCTCGACTTCCGCCAGGGCAGCGGGGGCGAGCTCGAGGTGGACCTGAACTTCTCCGGCCCGGTGCCCGAGGTGAGGGGCTACCGGCTGGACGATCCGGCACGCTTGACCATCGACCTGGTCGATACCGACAACCGCCTCGACCAGCGCCGCTACGACCTGGGGATCGGCGGCGTCCGGCAGGTCACCGCCCTCGAGGCAGGGGCGCGCACCCGGCTGGTGTTCGATCTCGAGGGGCCGCTGCCCTACAACACTCGCGAGCAGGGCAACCGCCTGCGCCTGGCCATCGGTGGCGGTGCCACCGATACCGGGGTGGCCGACACTTCGGAGCCGGCACCGGTCGCCAGCGCGGCACCCGGCGAGTCCGAGCCGGCTTCCAGCCGCCCGGCGAGCGGCGGGCCCAGCGTCGAGAACATCGACTTCCGCCGTGGCGATGAGGGGGCCGGTCGGTTGATCGTGACCTTCGACCGCGCCGGGGTGGACGCCCGGGTGCGCGAGAGCGGTCGCAACCGCATCACTGCCGAGCTGATGGGTGTCGACCTGCCGGCCTCGCTCGACCAGGTCTACGACGTCAGCGACTTCGGCACTCCCCTGCGCCGGGTGACGCCCCGCGTCGGCCGCAACGGCATAGTCCTGGACATCGAAGGCAGCGGCGATTACGCCATGGTCTCCACCCAGAGCGGTCGCCGGCTGACCATCGAGGCGCAGCCGGTCACCCGGCAGGAGCAGGAGCGGCGGGTGCGCGAGCAGTTCCCCTACACCGGCGAGCGCATCACCCTCAACTTCCAGGACATCGAGGTGCGCTCGGTGCTGGCGATCATCGCCGACTTCACCGGCCTCAACCTGGTGGCCAGCGACAGCGTCCAGGGGCGCGTCACCCTCAACCTCGAGGACGTGCCCTGGGACCAGGCCCTGGACCTGGTGCTCAAGAGCCATGGCCTGGCCAGCCGCCAGGAGGGCAATGTCATCGTGGTGGCCCCGGCCAATGAACTGGCCCAGCGCGAGCAGCTGGAGCTGGAGACCCGCGAGCAGCTGGAGACCCTGGCGCCGCTGGAGACCGAGTACATCCAGATCAAGTACTCCAAGGCCCAGGATCTGGCCGCGCTGTTGAGGGGTGAAGGCGAGGACGGTTTCGGGTTGCTGACGGAGCGGGGGCGCGTGGCGATCGATTCGCGCACCAACACCCTGCTGATCCAGGACACCGCGGAGCAGATCGCCAACATCATGGAGACCCTCGAGCGGCTGGATGTGGCGGTTCGCCAGGTGCAGATCGAGGCGCGTATCGTCATCGCCAGCGACAGCGCCTCCCGCGAACTGGGAGTCAACTGGGGGCTGTCCAACAACGAGGGGACACCCCCCAATGACCTCAATGCCTCCGGGGCATCCGATGGTACCCCCTTCTTCGGCAATGGAGGCCTGGCCGTGGATCTCGGGCCGAATGGCACCGACGCCACTACCTTTGCCTTCGGCTACCTCTCCGGTGACGTCTTGCTCGACCTCGAGCTGCGTGCCCTGGAGAGCGATGGCAAGAGCTATACGCTCTCCCAGCCGCGGGTCATTACCGCCAATCAGCAGCCGGCGCTGATCAAGCAGGGCCAGGAGCGCGCCTTCCGCGAGGCGGCCGCCAGCGGGGCGGCGGCCCTGGAGTTCAAGGAGGCGGTGCTCTCCCTGGAGGTGACGCCGCAGATCACCCCGGACAATCGCATCATCATGGACGTGGGCATCACCAACGACACCTTCGGTGAGTCGGAGATCGCCGGTGAAGAGCCGCCGATCAACAAGAGCGAGATCCAGACCCAGGTGCTGGTGGACAACGGCGAGACCGTGGTGCTGGGCGGCATCCTGCAGACCGAGGAGCTGCGCAACCTGACCAAGACCCCCTTCCTGGGCGACATTCCGGTGCTCGGCAACCTCTTCCGGTATACCCAAGAGAGCAATGAGAAGGTAGAGTTGCTGGTATTCATCACTCCCCGGATACTGGACGACGGCGTGGCCCTTCGCTGATGCAGGCACTACCCAACCTGATCCTGATCGGCCCCATGGGGGCCGGCAAGAGCACCATCGGCCGCCTCCTGGCGGCCGAGCTTTCTCGCGACTTCCTCGACAGCGACCACGAGATCCAGGCGCGCTGCGGCGCCGACATTCCGTGGATCTTCGACGTCGAGGGCGAGGCGGGCTTCCGCGATCGCGAGACCCAGATGATCGACGAGCTGACCGGCCGCGAGGGCGTGGTCATCGCCACCGGCGGCGGTGCCGTGCTGCGCGAGGAGAATCGCCGCATGCTGCGCGAGCGCGGCACCGTCATCTACCTCTTCACCACCGTCGAGCAGCAACTCCGGCGCACCGCCAAGGATCGCAACCGCCCGCTGCTGCAGCGTCCCGACCGCGAGGCGGTACTGCGCGAGATGTTCGGCGTGCGCGATCCGCTCTATCGCGCCACCGCGGATCTCACGGTGCGCACCGACCGGCGCGGCCCGCGGTCGGTGGTCAACGACATCGTCCGGCGCGTCACGCGGCTGGTCGATCCCCTGCAATGCAAGGCCTGAACCCATGACCGAGACCCTGAGTGACCCGCGCACCCTCGAGGTGGCGCTGGGTGAGCGCAGCTATCCCATCCATATCGGCCCCGGTCTGCTCGGTGACCCCGGGCGCCTGGCCCCCTACCTGGCCGGCCGCCAGGTGATGATCGTCACCAATGAGGTGGTGGCGCCGCTGTATCTCGAACGCTGCCGGGCGGGGCTCCCCGCGGATACCGAGGTGCGCGAGCTGGTGCTGCCCGATGGCGAGGCGACCAAGAGCCTGGCCAGCGTCGAGCGCATCTGGGATGCCCTGCTCGAGGCCGGCTTCAACCGCCGCTGTACCCTGGTCGCCCTGGGCGGCGGGGTGATCGGCGACATGGTGGGCTTCGCCGCCGCCTGCTACCAGCGTGGGGTGGCCTTCATCCAGGTGCCCACCACCTTGCTGGCCCAGGTGGACTCCTCGGTGGGCGGCAAGACCGGGGTCAACCATCCGCTGGGCAAGAACATGATCGGCGCCTTCTGGCAGCCCCGGGTGGTGCTGATCGACACTAACACCCTCGCCAGCCTGCCGCCGCGCGAGCTCTCCGCGGGGCTCGCCGAGGTGATCAAGTATGGGCTGATTCGCGACGCCGACTTCCTGGCCTGGCTGGAGCAGGCCATGTCCGACCTGCGCGCGCTGGAGGCCGCGGCGCTGACCCGGGCCATCGAGCGTAGCTGCACCCTCAAGGCGGAGATCGTCGCCGAGGACGAGACCGAGCAGGGGGTGCGCGCGCTGCTCAACCTGGGCCATACCTTCGGCCATGCCATCGAGGCCCACCAGGGCTACGGTGCCTGGTTGCATGGCGAGGCGGTGGGGGCGGGCATGCTGATGGCCGCCGAGCTCTCGCGGCGGCTGGGCTGGCTGGACGACGGCGACGTCGCCAGGGTCCGCGCGCTGCTCGAGGCCGCCGAGCTGCCCCGGGTCGCCCCGGCGGGAATGGGCGCGGAGGACTTCCTGTCGCGCATGCGCCTCGACAAGAAGAACATCGACAGCCGGCTGCGGTTGATCCTGCTGAAGGCACTGGGCGATGCCTGCCTGCACGACGCCACCCCACCGGAGACGCTGCACGCGCTGTTGACGCAGTTCCCGCGCGATGGTTGATGGCTGGCCCGCAGGCTTCACGGATGCTCGACGCCCGCACGTCCTCGTGCGGGCGTCGTCGTTCGGGGAGGCGCCTCAGGCATTGAATCCGCATGCCTTATGCGCTATCGGCATGGGGTGATGATAGGGAATTAGACTAAAGTATAGGTGCTGCGCTGCGGCGTCGAACAGGCGTTTTTCGAGCGCGCAAGCCCTTGAGTTGGCGGGCTTTTTTCGCCTGCGCACTTGGGCAAGTCGTGGATTTCACGGAGTTTTTCGAGGCGAGGTGGGGTGCCGGCGTTGCGCGATGGCGGTCAGGGTCGCTATGCTGTACGGCCTTTTGCCGCGCGGATGAACGCCCGATTTCGGGTAGTCGTGAAAAATAAAAAACCGAATATTATTACACGATCCATCCGTAAAAGAAACCCTATATTCGAGGCGCGCCAATGAACAGAGGTCTTCATCAGCCCGGCGAGTTCCGTGACAACTGCGGCTTCGGCCTGATCGCCCACATGGAGGGCCGCGCGAGTCATGAGCTCCTCAGGACCGCCATCGAGTCCCTGACCTGCATGACCCACCGGGGCGGCATCGCCGCCGATGGCAAGACCGGCGACGGTTGCGGCCTGCTGCTGCAGATGCCCGACGCCTTTATGCGCGGCGCGGCCGAAGAGGCGCTGGGCGTGACCCTCGGCGAGCGCTATGCGGTGGGCGCGGTCTTCCTGCCCGACGACGATGCGCGCGCCGACAAGGCCGCCGAGATCCTGGAGGGCGAGCTGCGCGCCCGCGGCCTGCTGATACGCGGCTGGCGCGACGTTCCGGTGGATCCCGGCGTCTGCGGCCCCATGGCCCTGGAGTGCCTGCCGCGCATCCGCCACCTGTTCGTCGAGCCCGGCAAGAACAGCAACCTCGACACCTTCGAGGTCGACCTCTTCATGGCGCGCCGCCACGCCGAGCAGGCGCTGCGTGACGAGGAGGACTTCTACGTCTGCTCGCTCTCCGAGAAGGTGGTCTCCTACAAGGGCCTGGTGATGCCGGTGGACCTGCCGGCCTTCTATCACGACCTGGGCGACGAGCGCCTGGAGACCGCCATCTGCGTCTTCCACCAGCGCTTCTCCACCAACACCGCGCCACGCTGGCCGCTGGCCCAGCCGTTCCGGCTGCTGGCCCACAATGGCGAGATCAACACCATCCAGGCCAACCGCGGCTGGGCCAACTCGCGCAAGGAGAACTTCGTCTGCGAGCGCCTGCCCGACATCGCCGAGCTGGACGAGATCGTCAACACCGTGGGCTCCGACTCCTCGAGCATGGACAACATGCTCGAGGTGCTGCTGATGGGCGGCATGGAGCTGCACCGGGCGGTGCGCATGATGGTGCCGCCGGCCTGGCAGAACGTCGAGCTGATGGACGGCGACCTGCGTGCCTTCTACGAGTACAACTCCATGCACGTGGAGCCCTGGGACGGTCCCGCCGGCGTGGTGATGACCGACGGCCGCCAGGCGCTGTGCATGCTCGACCGCAACGGCCTGCGTCCGGCGCGCTGGGTGATCACCAAGAACGGCTTCATCACCCTGGCCTCCGAGATCGGCACCTATGACTACGCCCCCGAGGACGTGGTGGCCAAGGGCCGCGTCGGCCCGGGCCAGGTGCTCGCCGTGGACACCGAGACCGGCGAGGTGCTGCACACCTCCGACGTCGACGAGCGCCTCAAGTCGGCCTTCCCCTACAAGCGCTGGCTGAAGGATCAGGCCCAGTACCTGGAGTCGGCGCTCACCGAGCTGGCGCGCTTCCACAACATGGACGCCGATGACCTGGGCGTCGCCCAGAAGATGTTCCAGGTCAGCTTCGAGGAGCGCGACCTGCTGCTGCGCCCGCTGGCCGAGAGCGGCCAGGAGGCGGTGGGCTCCATGGGCGACGATACCCCCATGGCGGTGCTCTCCGGCAAGCCGCGCCTGCTCACCGACTACTTCCGCCAGAAGTTCGCCCAGGTCACCAACCCGGCCATCGACCCGCTGCGCGAGGCGATCGTGATGTCGCTGGAGACCTGCATCGGCGCCGAGCTCAACGTCTTCAAGGCGACCCCCGAGCACGCCCACCGCATCATCCTCACCACGCCGGTGCTCTCGCCGCGCAAGTTCACCGCCCTGCTCGAGCAGGACGACCCGGCCTACGCCAGCCACGTCCTGCGCATGGCCTACGACCCCGAGAAGGTCGGCCTCAAGGCGGCACTCCTCGAGCTGTGCCACCAGGCCGAGGCGGCGGTCAGGGACGGCAAGGTGATCCTGGTACTCTCCGACGCCGCCCTGGAGAAGGGCGAGCTGCCGATCCATGCCGCCCTGGCGGTGGGCGCCGTGCACCACCACCTGGGCCGCCTGGCGCTGCGCCCGCGCTGTAACATCGTGGTGGAGACCGGCTACGCCCGTGACGCCCACCAGATGGCGGTGCTGTTCGGCGTGGGCGCCACCGCGGTCTTCCCCTGGCTGGTCTACCAGGTCATGGCCGACATGCACCGCACCGGCGAGCTGGTCGGCAACCCCGCCGACGCTCGCGAGAACTACCGCAAGGGCCTGCAGAAGGGGCTGTTCAAGATCCTTTCCAAGATGGGGATCTCGACGCTCGCCTCCTATCGTGGTTCCCAGCTGTTCGAGGCGGTGGGCCTGGCCGGCGAGGTGATGGAGATGTGCTTCACCGGCATGGCCTCGCGCATCCAGGGCACCGGCTTCAGCGAACTGCAGCTGCAGCAGGAGCTGTTGGCCCGCGACGCCTGGATCCCGCGCAAGGGCATCAGCCAGGGCGGCCTGTTCAGGTACGTCCACGGCCATGAGTACCACGCCTTCAACCCCGACGTGGTCAAGGCACTGCAGGAAGCGGTGCAGGAGGGCGATTACGCCAAGTGGAAGAAGTTCGCGGCACTCGTCAACGAGCGCTCCCCGGCCACCATCCGCGACCTGCTCGGGCTCAAGCCGGCCGCCGAGGCGCTGCCCCTGGAGGAGGTCGAGCCCGTCGAGGAGCTGCTGCCGCGCTTCGACAGCGCCGGCATGTCGCTGGGCGCCCTGTCGCCGGAGGCCCACGAGGCCCTGGCCCAGGCCATGAACGAGTCCGGCGGGCGCTCCAACTCCGGCGAGGGCGGCGAGGACCCGGCCCGTTACGGCACCATTCGCTCCTCCAAGATCAAGCAGATCGCCTCGGGGCGCTTCGGCGTCACCCCGGCCTACCTGGTCAACGCCGAGGTGCTGCAGATCAAGGTGGCCCAGGGCGCCAAGCCCGGCGAGGGCGGCCAGCTGCCCGGCGGCAAGGTCAACGACCTGATCGCCCGGCTGCGCTACTCGGTGCCCGGCGTGACCCTGATATCGCCGCCGCCGCACCACGACATCTACTCCATCGAGGACCTGGCGCAGCTGATCTTCGACCTCAAGCAGGTCAACCCGGACGCCCAGGTGTCGGTGAAGCTGGTCTCCGAGCCGGGCATCGGTACCATCGCCACCGGCGTGGCCAAGGCCTATGCCGACCTGATCACCGTCTCCGGCTACGACGGTGGCACCGCGGCGAGCCCGATCACCTCCATCAAGCACGCCGGCTCGCCCTGGGAGCTGGGCCTGCCCGAGGTGCACCAGGCGCTGCGCATCAATGGCCTGCGCGACAAGATCCGCCTGCAGACCGACGGCGGCCTGAAGACCGGCCTGGACGTGGTCAAGGCGGCGATCCTCGGCGCCGAGAGCTTCGGCTTCGGCACCGCGCCCATGGTGGCGCTGGGCTGCAAGTACCTGCGCATCTGCCACCTCAACAACTGCGCCACCGGCGTGGCCACCCAGCACGACTACCTGCGTGGCGAGCACTTCCGCGGTACCGTGGACATGGTCAAGCACTACTTCCGCTTCATCGCCGAGGAGGTGCGCGAGCTGATGGCCATGCTCGGGGTCCGCAAGCTCACCGACCTGATCGGCCGCACCGACCTGCTCGAGGCGCTGGAGGGCATTACCGCCTCCCAGCGCGGCCTCGACCTGACGCCGCTACTGGAGAACGACTATGTGCCCGCCGAGGCGCCGCAGTTCTGCCAGGTGAGCCGCAATGTGCCTCACGATCCGGGCGCCAAGAACCAGGAGGTATTGGAGGCGCTCCAGGACGCCATCGAGTCGAAGTCCGGCGGCGAGTTCGCGTTCACCATCACCAACTGCGACCGCTCCGTGGCGGCGCTCACCTCCGGCGCCATCGCCAAGCGCTATGGCGAGGAGGGGCTCGAGGACGCGCCGATCACCGTGCGTTTCAAGGGCGTGGCCGGCCAGAGCTTCGGCGTGTGGAACGCCCGCGGCCTGTACCTCTATCTGGAGGGCGACGCCAACGACTACGTCGGCAAGGGCATGAACGGCGGCAAGGTGGTGATCGTGCCACCCCGGGCCAGCCGTTTCGAGACCCACAAGACGGCGATCGTCGGCAACACCTGCCTGTACGGCGCCACCGGCGGCAAGCTGTTCGCCGCCGGCACTGCCGGCGAGCGCTTCGGGGTGCGCAACTCCGGCGTCCATGCGGTGATCGAGGGCGCCGGCGACCACTGCTGCGAGTACATGACCGGCGGCCTGGTCTGCGTGCTCGGCGAGACCGGCGTCAACTTCGGTGCGGGCATGACCGGCGGTTTCGCCTACGTGCTCGACGAGGAACGCAACTTCGTCGACAAGTACAACCACGAGCTGGTGGAGATCCACCGCGTGAACACCGAGACCATGGAAGCCCATCGTCGCCACCTGCGCGAGGTCATCGAGGAGTTCGTCGCCGAGACCGACTCGCCGCGCGGCCGCGCGATCCTCGAGGACTTCAGCGACTTCGTCCGCCACTTCTGGCTGGTGAAGCCCAAGGCGGCCAGCCTGAACAGCCTGCTCGCCGAGTCCCGGCGGCGGCCGGAGTAAAGCCGGCGTCAGCCGTCAGGATCGCCGCGCCCCGGCCGAGCCGGGGCGCCGGGCCAACAGGACTTCCAGGAGAGATAGCATGGCTAACCGTCTGAGCAACGACTTCCAGTTCATCGACGTGGGTCGCCAGGACCCGCAGAAGAAGGACGCCCGCACCCGCTCGCGGGAGTTCGCCGAGATCTACGAGCCCTACAAGCCCCAGGAGGCGGCCAGCCAGGCGCATCGCTGCCTGCACTGCGGCAACCCCTACTGCGAGTGGAAGTGCCCGGTCCACAATTACATCCCCAACTGGCTGAAGCTGGTCAGCGAGGGCAACGTCCTCGAGGCGGCCGAGCTCTCGCACCGCACCAACTCGCTGCCCGAGGTGTGCGGCCGGGTGTGTCCCCAGGACCGTCTCTGCGAGGGCGACTGCACCCTCAATGACGGCTTCGGCGCGGTGACCATCGGCTCGGTGGAGAAGTACATCACCGATACCGCCTTCGCCATGGGCTGGCGCCCGGACATGTCCCAGGTGACCTGGACCGACCGCAGGGTAGCGGTGATCGGCGCCGGTCCGGCGGGCCTGGGTTGCGCCGACATCCTGGTGCGCAACGGTGTCAGGCCGGTGGTGTTCGACAAGTATCCGGAGATCGGCGGCCTGCTGACCTTCGGCATCCCCGAGTTCAAGCTCGAGAAGAACGTCATGGAGCGGCGCCGCGCGGTGTTCGAGGAGATGGGCATGGAGTTCCGCCTGGGCGTCGAGATCGGCAAGGACGTGGCCTTCGACACCCTGCTCGAGGAGTACGACGCCGTCTTCCTGGGCATGGGGACCTACAAGTACATGGAAGGCGGCTTCCCGGGCGAGGACCTGCCCGGCGTCTACAAGGCGCTCGACTTCCTGATCGCCAACGTCAATCACTGCCTGGGCTTCGAGAAGGATCCCGGCGACTACATCTCCTTCGAGGGCCAGCGCGTGGTGGTGCTGGGCGGCGGCGACACCGCCATGGACTGCAACCGCACCTCGATCCGCCAGGGCGCCACCAGCGTGACCTGCGCCTACCGCCGCGACGAGGAGAACATGCCCGGCTCGCGGCGCGAGGTGGCCAACGCCCGGGAGGAGGGCGTGGAGTTCCTGTTCAACCGCCAGCCGGTCGCCGTGGTCGGCGAGGGCAAGGTCGAGGGCGTCAAGGTGGTGCGCACCCGCATGGGCGAGCCCGACGAGAACGGCCGCCGCCGTCCCGAGGTGGTGCCGGGCTCCGAGGAGGTGATCCCCGCCGACGCCGTGATCGTCGCCTTCGGCTTCCAGCCCAATCCGGCCCCCTGGTTCGCCGAGGTGGGCATCGAGCTCGACGAACGCGACCGGGTCAAGGCCCCGGAACACGGCACCCTGCCGTTCCAGACCACCCACGAGAAGATCTTCGCCGGGGGCGACATGGTGCGCGGCTCCGACCTGGTGGTCACCGCCATCTACGAAGGCCGCCAGGCCGCCGAGGGCATCCTCGACTACCTGGGGGTGTGAGGCCACGATTAAAGGTGAGGTTGCGATTGTAGGAGGGATGCTACGCATCGCGATAGGCGCCGTCAGGCGCCCTGCGGTGTTGCCCAAGTCCAGTGACCGCCGCCGGGGAGGCCTTCGGCCTCCATCGCCCAATAAATTGGCCTCCTACAAGGCAACTCGTCGGCCCCTCGGCAACGGAGGCACCATCCTGCTCGGCGCTCGGCGCTGAAATTGAGCCCTTGGTCGTATTCTGCTAGTCTGTCGTCCCATCCTGGCGCGGCTTCCTGCCGGGCCTACCGATCACGTTTCGACAGGTTCTCCATGACACGATACATCTTCGTGACCGGCGGCGTTGTGTCCTCACTCGGCAAGGGCATCGCGTCGGCCTCGCTGGCGGCGATTCTCGAGGCGCGCGGCCTCAAGGTCACCATGCTCAAGCTGGATCCGTACATCAACGTGGATCCGGGCACCATGAGCCCCTTCCAGCACGGCGAGGTGTTCGTCACCGAGGATGGCGCCGAGACCGATCTCGACCTGGGCCACTACGAGCGCTTCATTCGCACCAAGATGACCCAGGGCAACAACTTCACCACCGGGCGCGTCTACGAGCACGTCCTGCGCCGCGAGCGCCGCGGCGACTACCTGGGCGGCACCGTCCAGGTGATTCCGCACATCACCGACGAGATCAAGCGCCGCGTCTATGACGGCGGCGAGGGCTTCGACGTGGCGCTGGTGGAGATCGGCGGCACCGTGGGCGACATCGAGTCGCTGCCCTTCCTGGAGTCGATCCGCCAGATCAGAAGCGAGCAGGGCGCGAGCCGGGCGATCTTCATGCACCTGACGCTGGTGCCCTACATCAAGACCGCCGGCGAGACCAAGACCAAGCCGACCCAGCACAGCGTCAAGGAGCTGCGCTCGATCGGTATCCAGCCCGACATCCTGATCTGCCGCAGCGAGGTGGAGCTGGAGGAGACCGAGCGGCGCAAGATCGCGCTCTTCACCAACGTGGAGGAGCGCGCCGTGGTGCCGCTGCAGGACGCCGACACCATCTACCGCATCCCGCTGATGCTCCACGAGCACGGCCTCGACGAGATCGTCTGCGACAAGCTGCGCCTCACGGCCGGCGAGGCCGACCTCGGCGAGTGGGTGCACGTGCTCGATGCCAAGCTCAATCCCCTCAAGTCGATCAACATCGCCATGGTCGGCAAGTACATGGAGCTGCTCGACGCCTACAAGTCGCTCAATGAGGCGCTGATCCATGCCGGCATCCAGACCCGGGTGAAGGTCAACGTCGACTATGTCGACTCCGAGGACGTCGAGCGCCACGGCACCGAGCGCCTGGCCGGCAAGGACGCCATCCTGGTCCCGGGGGGGTTCGGCGAGCGCGGCGTCGAGGGCAAGATCGCCACGGCGCGCTTCGCCCGCGAGAACGACATTCCCTACCTGGGCATCTGCCTGGGGATGCAGGTGGCGGTGATCGAGTTCGCGCGCAACCAGGCCGGCTGGGAGGACGCCAACTCCACCGAGTTCACCCACGATACCCAGCACCCGGTGGTGGGCCTGATCACCGAGTGGCTCTCGCCGGAGGGCCGGATCGAGCTGCGCGACGCGGCCTCCGACCTCGGCGGCACCATGCGCCTGGGCGGCCAGGTGTGCCAGCTCAAGGCCGGCAGCAAGGCCCGCCAGGTCTACGGCAGTGACGAGATCGTCGAGCGCCATCGGCACCGCTACGAGGTCAACAACCAGTTCATCGACGAGCTGGAGCAGGCCGGCCTGGTGGTCTCCGGCAAGAGCGTCGACAACTCCCTGGTGGAGATGGTGGAGCTGCCCGACCATCCCTGGTACATCGCCTGCCAGTTCCACCCGGAGTTCACCTCCACGCCGCGCGACGGCCATCCGCTGTTCACCGGCTTCGTCAACGCGGCGCTGGAGCACAAGGCGGCACGCAGCCGTGCCCAGTCCTCCCATCAGGAGTGAGCTCATGTCCGCACCCGAACGCCATATCGAATTCGCCGGCCTGAAGGCCGGCAATTCGTTGCCGCTGATGCTGTTCGGCGGCATGAACGTCCTGGAGTCCCGCGAGCTGGCCCTCGAGGTGGCCGAGGCCTATGTGGAGGTCACCGGCAAGCTGGGGATGCCCTACGTCTTCAAGGCCAGCTTCGACAAGGCCAACCGCAGTTCCATCCACTCCTTCCGCGGCCCCGGCCTGGAGAAGGGCCTCGAGATCCTCGCCGAGGTGAAGGCGCGCTTCGGGGTGCCGGTGATCACCGACGTTCACGAGCCCTGGCAGGCCGAGCCGGTGGCGGAGGTCGCCGACATCATCCAGCTGCCGGCCTTCCTGGCCCGCCAGACCGACCTGGTGGTGGCCATGGCCCGGACCGGGGCGGTGATCAACGCCAAGAAGCCGCAGTTCCTGGCGCCCCACGAGATGCGCCATATCATCCGCAAGTGCGAGGAGGCCGGCAACGACCGGGTGATCCTCTGCGAGCGTGGCACCAGCTTCGGCTACAACAACCTGGTGGTGGACATGCTCGGCCTCGGCGAGATGAAACAGAGCGGCCTGCCGGTATTCTTCGACGTCACCCACTCGCTGCAGCGCCCCGGCGGGCGCGCCGACAGCGCCGGTGGCCGCCGTGCCCAGGTGGCCGAATTGGCCCGCGCCGGCGTCGCCGTGGGGCTGGCCGGCCTCTTCCTGGAGGCCCACCCGGACCCCGACAACGCCAAGTGCGATGGTCCCTGCGCGCTGCCGCTCGACCGGCTCGAGCCCTTCCTGGCCCAGCTCAAGGCCATGGACGAGCTGGTCAAGGGCTTCGCACCGCTCGAGATCCAATAAAACCCCAACGCTGACACGACTGAGGAAACACCCATGACCAAGATCGTCGATATCCGCGCCCTCGAGGTGCTCGACTCCCGCGGCAACCCCACCGTCCAGGCCGAGGTGCGCCTGGCGAGCGGTGCCGTGGGCGTGGCCTGTGCGCCCAGCGGTGCCTCCACCGGTTCCCGCGAGGCCCTGGAGCTGCGTGACGGCGACAAGTCCCGCTACCTGGGCAAGGGCGTGCTCAAGGCCGTCGAGGCCGTCAACGGCGATATCCGTGCGCGTCTGGTCGACATGGACGCCCGCGACCAGCGCGGCCTCGACGATGCCATGCTCGAACTCGACGGCACCGACAACAAGGCCAGCCTGGGCGCCAACGCCATCCTGGCCGTGTCCCTGGCCGCCGCCAAGGCTGCCGCCAACGCCAAGGGCGTGCCCCTCTACGCGCATATCGCCGAGCTCTACGGCCAGCCGGGCCAATACCGCATGCCGGTGCCGATGATGAACATCCTCAATGGCGGTGAGCATGCCGACAACAACGTCGACATCCAGGAGTTCATGGTCCAGCCGGTGGGCGCGCCGAACTTCCGCGAGGCGCTGCGCATGGGGGCCGAGATCTTCCACGCCCTGAAGAAGGTGCTCGCCGCGCGTGGCCTGTCCACCTCGGTGGGCGACGAGGGCGGCTTCGCCCCCAACCTGGCCTCCAACGCCGAGGCCCTGGCGGTGATCAAGCAGGCGGTGGAAGACGCCGGCTACCGGCTCGGCAAGGACATCACCCTGGCGCTGGATTGCGCCTCCTCCGAGTTCTACAAGGACGGCCAGTACAACCTGGCGGGCGAAGGCAAGGCCTTCGACGCCGCCGGCTTCGTCGACTACCTGGCCGAGTTGGTCGAGCAATACCCGATCGTGTCGATCGAGGACGGCATGGACGAGTCTGACTGGGACGGCTGGAAGGCACTGACCGACAGGCTCGGCGATAGGGTCCAGCTGGTGGGCGACGACCTCTTCGTCACCAATACCCGGATCCTCAAGCGCGGCATCGACGAACAGATCGGCAACTCCATCCTGATCAAGTTCAACCAGATCGGCTCGCTGTCCGAGACCCTGGACGCCATCCGGATGGCCCAGGACGCCGGCTTCACCGCGGTCATCTCCCACCGCTCCGGCGAGACCGAGGACACCACCATCGCCGATCTGGCCGTGGCCACCGCGGCCGGCCAGATCAAGACCGGCTCGCTGTGCCGCAGCGACCGCGTCGCCAAGTACAACCGCCTGCTGGTGATCGAGCAGGAGCTCGGCGATTCGGTGGCCTATCCCGGGCTGTCGGCGATCAAGGGGCAGTAAGCGAACAGCGTTGCCTTTCGCGCGACATCGTGTAGGAAATCGCTGACATTTAGGCGAGGAGATCGCCGCCATATGAGCGAAGCAGCCGGCACCCAAGGTGCCGGCTATTTTTTTAACCTATTGATTTGTTTTGTTTTTGTTTCGGTGTCTCGAAACGGTGACGAGTGGCGAGTGGCGAGTGGCGGCGCCGAAGACGGCTTGTGTTGCACTGCCGCTCTGCCAGAATGGACACCGGGACAAGGGGGCATGGGACGATGCCCTCGGCAGGATGCAACGGGATGCTTTGGGTGATGCGCCAGGTGCGGCAGGACGCCGTTCCCGGGCAGGGAAGACATCACGGGAGTCTGGGCGGAGGGAGCCGCCCGAGGATGGGCTTGGAGCGGGCGGCCTGCGGGCCGCCTTTTTCTCTTCGGTGTTCTCCTTCTTCTGTCCTGGGGTGCAGGTCAGAAGCGACAGCGCCGGCCGTCTCGTGACGGCCGGCGCTTGTCGTTGTGCATGGCTAACGTCGGCGGGCGGGTCAGCGCTCGAGGTGCTCGAGCTTGCCGGACTTGCCGTCCCACTCCTCGGCGTCGGGGAGCGGATCCTTCTTCTCGCTGATGTTGGGCCACACCTCGGACAGCTCGGCGTTGATCTCGATGAACTGTTCCTGGCCCTCGGGCAACTCGTCCTCCGAGAAGATCGCCTCGGCGGGGCACTCCGGCTCGCACAGGGCGCAGTCGATGCACTCGTCGGGGTGGATCACCAGGAAATTGGGGCCCTCATAGAAGCAGTCCACCGGACAGACCTCGACGCAGTCGGTGTACTTGCACTTGATGCAGTTCTCGGTGACGACGAATGTCATGCCACTCTTCCCTCCCTCATGGCCGGGTTGGCCGCACCAGGGCGGGCCGCGACCGATGTGAATAGTAAAAGGTAATAAAAACCAGGTTTCTTATTCTAAGGCGTCCGGTGATCCGTCCATTCTAGTCGCCGCCGCCCGGCCGCCGCAAGCGAAGCGCCCGCACACTGAAGCAATCCTGATGGCTCAGAGCGAGAGGCGCCGGGGGCAGGCCGTAGGGGAGGTCCTACGCCAAGGATGGCGTCGGTAGCGCCCAGGGATGGGTTCATAGCGCCTCCCCGCAGGCCTGCCGCCGGATCAGCCCGAGCGATGCTTGCTATCTGCTGCAATATCCTGATCGGTATCAGAGTGCCTCCCGCCAGCGGTAGAGCAGCTCCAAGGCCTGGCGTGGCGTCAGCTCGTCGAGGCTGAGGCCGCCGAGCTCCTCCACCAGGGGATGGGGGGCGCTGGCGAAGAGGTCGTTCTGCACCGGCATGGTCGCGCCCCCGACGGCGGGGCGGCCGCCCTGGTCGACCTCCTGCTGCTCCAGCTGGGCGAGCTTCTCCCGGGCCCGGGCGATCACCCCCTGGGGCACGCCGGCCAGCTGGGCCACCTGCAGGCCGTAGCTCTGGCTGGCGGGCCCGTCCTCCACCCGGTGCATGAAGACGATGCCGTCGCGATGCTCGGCCGCCGTCAGGTGCACGTTGGCGACCCCTTCGGCCTGGTCGGCCAGTGCCGTCATCTCGAAGTAGTGGGTGGCGAAGAGGGTGAAGGCGCGGGAGCGGGTCAGGTGTTCGGCGCTGGCCCAGGCCAGCGACAGGCCGTCGAAGGTGCTGGTGCCGCGGCCGATCTCGTCCATCAGCACCAGGCTGTGGTCGGTGGCATTGTGCAGGATGCTGGCGGTCTCGGTCATCTCCACCATGAAGGTGGAGCGCCCACCGGCCAGGTCGTCCGAGGAGCCGATACGGGTGAAGATGCGGTCCACCGGGCCGATCTCGGCGGCGTCGGCGGGCACGAAGCTGCCGGTGTGGGCGAGCAGTACGATCAGCGCCGCCTGGCGCATGTAGGTGGACTTGCCGCCCATGTTGGGCCCGGTGATGACCAGCATCCGCCGCTCGTCATCCATGATCAGGTCGTTGGGCACGAAGGGGGCATCGGAGACCCGCTCGACCACCGGGTGGCGGCCGCCGCGGATCACGATGCCGGGAGCCTCGTGCAGCCGTGGGCGCACGAAGTCCAGGGCCTCCGCCCGCTCGGCGAAGGCCGCCAGCACGTCCAGGGCGGCCAGGGCCCGGCCGGTGGCCTGCAGGTCGCCGAGCTCGGCATTCAGGGCCTCGAGCAGGCCGTCGTAGAGCAGCTTCTCCCGGGCCAGGGCGCGGGACTTGGCCGACAGCGCCTTGTCCTCGAACTCCTTGAGCTCGGGGATGATGAAGCGTTCGGCGTTCTTCAGCGTCTGGCGGCGGATGTAGTCCGCCGGGGCGTCGCGGGCCTGGGCGCGGGGGATCTCGATGTAGTAGCCATGCACGCGGTTGTAGCCCACCTTGAGGCCGGGCAGGCCGGTGCGCTCGCGCTCCCGGGCCTCCAGCTTCACCAGGTAGTCGCCGGCGTGCTCGGCGAGCCCGCGGTGCTCGTCCAGCTCGGCGTCGAAGCCCCCGGCGATCACCCCGCCGTCGCGGATCACCACCGGCGGGTTCTCCACCAGGGCGTGGGTCAGGGTGTCGGCCAGCTCGGGATAGGGACGAATGTGGCGCTTCAGATCGTCCAGGGCGGTGCCCTCGGCGTAGCCGGCCAGCGCGGCCTCGAGTTCGGGCAGGGCGTTGAAGGCGTCGCGCAGCCGCGCCAGGTCGCGGGGCCGCGCACTGTAGAGGGCCACCCGGGCGAGGATGCGCTCCACGTCACCGATCGCCTTGAGCGAGGTGCGCAGGATCGCGTAGCCCTCGGTATCGAGCAGGGCGGCCACCGCGGCCTGGCGGGCCTGCACCTGGTCACGGCCGCGCAGCGGGCGGTTCAGCCAGCGCTTGAGCAGCCGCGAGCCCATGGCGGTGGCGGTGGCGTCGAGCACGCTGGCCAGGGTGTTGTCGGTGCCGCCCCCCAGGTTGATGTCGATCTCCAGGTTGCGGCGGCTGGCGGCGTCGATCACCACGGCGTCGTCGCGACTCTCCACGCCGATGGCGGTGACATGGGGCAGGCGCGAGCGCTGGGTGTCCCGGGCGTACTCCACCAGTACGCCGGCGGCGGTGATGGCCGCGGCGAGGTGGGCGCAGCCGAAGCCACGCAGGTCCTGCACCGCGAACTGGTCGCACAGCAGGCGGGTCGCGCTCTCGGGGTCGAACAGCCAGTCGCTCTGGCGGCGCAGGCCGCGCCGCCCCTCCAGTGCCGCGGGCAGGGCCTGGCTCTCGGCCACCAGCAGCTCGGCGGGGTCGAGGCGCTGCAGCTCGGCGAGCATCTCGCCCTCGTCCTCGACCTCCAGCACGCTGAAGCGGCCGCTGGAGAGCTCCAGCCAGGCCAGGCCGATGCGCTCCGCGGTCGCGTGCACGCAGACCAGCAGGTTGTCGCGGCGGGCGTCGAGCAGCGCTTCGTCGTAGAGGGTCCCGGGGGTGACGATGCGCACCACGCGGCGCTCCACCGGGCCCTTGGCGGCGGCGGGGTCGCCGATCTGTTCGCAGATCGCCACCGACTCCCCGGCGGCCACCAGGCGCGCCAGGTACCCCTCGGCGCTGTGGTAGGGCACGCCGGCCATGGGGATCGGCTTGCCGGCGGACTGGCCGCGCTGGGTCAGGGTGATGTCCAGCAGGGCCGCGGCGCGCCGGGCGTCATCGTAGAACAGCTCGTAGAAGTCGCCCATGCGGTAGAAGAGCAGCACGTCCGGGTGTTCGCGCTTGATCTTCAGGTACTGGGCCATCATGGGCGTATGGGAGGAGATCCCCGTGGAAGCCACGTCATTCATGGGTGTGTCGCTGACTCGGTTTGCTCTTGGGGCATCGACGGGGCAGGCGCGCGGTGTGGCGCGACCTTGCCGCCCCCGGCTCGACAATGGGCGCAAGGGTAGCATGAGCGGAGCGGCGCGGGCATCCGCGGGGGAACCCTTCGGGGTGTCGCCGTTGTCCATGGGAAGGCGGGCAAAGCGCGGCGAGGAGGAAAATCGATGCTGGTCAGGCATGCCGAGAACCATAGTGGTCGCGACTTCTTCGTCGGCGACCTGCACGGCCAGTGGCATCGGTTCGAGGCCGCCCTGGCCAGGGTCGACTTCGATCCGGGACACGACCGGCTGTTCTCGGTGGGCGACCTGATCGACCGCGGCGACGACTCCCTCGCCTGCCTGAACCTGGCGCTCAAGCCCTGGTTCTTCGGGGTGCGCGGCAACCACGAGCTGCTGGCCCTGGATGCCCTGGCCGGCACGGATGACCGGGCCTGGGCGCTGTGGATGATCAACGGTGGCGGCTGGGCGCTGCACGAGGAGCCCGGGGACCTGAGGCGACTGCTGGAGGCGGCCCTGGCGCGCCTGCCCCATGCCCGGGAGGTCGAGGTGGCAGGGCGCCGCATCGGCATGGTGCACGCCGAGCCCCCCGCGGACTGGGCTGGCATCGAGGCGGCCGACGCCCACCAACTGGTCTGGGGCCGCCGCCGGATCGCCCGGGGCGATGCCACCCCGGTGGTCGGCATCGATGCCGTGGTGGTGGGGCATACCATCGTGCCCGAGCCGCTGACCCTGGGCAACGTCCACTACATCGATACCGGTGCCTTCCGCACCGGCCGCCTGACGCTGGTCGAGGCGCGCACCCTGCTGTAGTCGATGCCTGCATCCACGGGACAAAGGCAGTATCCTAGGCGACAGTGCGGCCGGTGCCGGGGAACGGCCGCCCAGTCCGAGGAGGGAACCCATGTCCCAGCGAACCGCCAGCCTGGCCAGCCTCGACCTTGCCGCCCTCGCCGAGCGCCTGGGGCGCCTCTGCCGCGAGCGCGGAATGACGCTCACCACCGCCGAGTCCTGCACCGGTGGCGGGGTGGCCAGCGCCATCACCGCCGTGGCCGGCAGCTCCGACTACTTCGAGACCGGCTACGTGACCTATGCCAACGCCGCCAAGCGCCGGCTGCTCGGCGTACCCGAGGCGCTGCTGGCCGAGCACGGTGCGGTGAGCCGCGAGGTGGTGGAGGCCATGGTGGCCGGCGCCTGCCGCGACAGCGGTGCCGACCTGGGGGTGGCGATCAGTGGCGTGGCCGGCCCCGGCGGCGGCTCACCGGAGAAGCCGGTGGGCACCGTCTGGCTGGCCTGGGGCGATGCCGCCGGTGCCGAGGCCGAATGCCGCCACTACCCCGGCGATCGCCGCGCGGTGCGCGAGCAGGCGGTGCGCGAGGCGCTGGTGGGTCTGATACGCCGCCTGGAGGCGGGGTAGTCCCGCCGGGTCGCGCGCCTTTTCGCCTGCCGCCGGGATGGCGGCGACGGCGATTTCCCCTAGGCGAGCGCCACTTTTTTCGCCATACTACTGGCCAGCCATACAGTATCGAGATAGCTCACGACCAGATCAGGAGACCCGTGATGGCTCAGGATGACAATCGCTCCAAGGCGCTCGACGCCGCGCTTTCCCAGATCGAGCGCCAGTTCGGCAAGGGCACCGTGATGCGCCTCGGCGACACCCCACGGGTGGTGATGCCGTCGGTCTCCACCGGCTCCCTGGGCCTGGACATCTCCCTGGGGATCGGGGGGCTGCCCTACGGCCGGGTGGTGGAGATCTTCGGTCCCGAGTCCTCGGGCAAGACGACCCTGACCCTGTCGGTGATCGCCCAGGCCCAGAAGCAGGGCAAGACCTGCGCCTTCATCGACGCCGAGCACGCCCTGGACCCCAGTTACGCCGAGAAGCTCGGCGTCAACCTCGACGACCTGCTGGTCTCCCAGCCCGATACCGGCGAGCAGGCACTCGAGATCTGCGACATGCTGGTGCGCTCCGGCGGCGTCGACGTGATCATCATCGACTCGGTCGCCGCGCTCACCCCGCGGGCCGAGATCGAGGGTGAGATGGGCGACTCCCACGTGGGCCTGCAGGCGCGCCTGATGTCCCAGGCGCTGCGCAAGATCGCCGGCCACATCAAGAACGCCAACTGCATGGTGGTGTTCATCAACCAGATCCGCATGAAGATCGGCGTGATGTTCGGCAGCCCCGAGACCACCACCGGCGGCAACGCCCTGAAGTTCTACTCCAGTGTGCGCCTGGACATCCGCCGCACCGGCTCGGTGAAGCAGGGCGACGAGGTGATCGGCAACGAGACCCGCGTCAAGGTGGTCAAGAACAAGGTGGCGCCGCCGTTCCGCCAGGCCGAGTTCCAGATCCTCTACGGCAAGGGCATCTACCATGCCGGCGAGGTGATCGATCTGGGCGTGCAGTGCAAGCTGATCGACAAGGCGGGCGCCTGGTACAGCTACCAGGGCAACAAGATCGGCCAGGGCAAGGCCAACGCGGCCCAGTTCCTCGAGGACAACCCGGCCGTCATGGAGGAGATCGAGGACGGCATCCGCGCCCAGCTGCTCGCCCCGGTGGAGCCGAAGAAGGAGGAGGTCGAGGAGGAAGCCGCGCCCGCCGAGGCCGGCCGCGACGACGACCTGCTGTAAGTCATGTTCCGCCCGGATGCCGAGGCCTCCACGCCCCACGACGATGCCCTCCGCCTGCTGGCGCGGCGCGAGTACGCCCGCGCCGAGCTGGAGAGCCGCCTGGCGGCGCGGGGGCACGAGGCCGCGGCCGTGGGTGCCTGCCTCGACGCCCTGGCCGAGGCGGGCCTGCAGTCCGACGCCCGCTTCGCCGAGAACTTCGGGCGCTCGCGCGTCGCCCGCGGCCAGGGCCCGCTGAAGATCCGCGCCGAGCTGGAGCGGCGCGGCATCGATCGCGAGCGAGTCCGCACCGCCCTCGAGGCCCTCGCCGAGGAGGACGGGGTCGACTGGTTCGCCCTGGCCGGTGACACCCTGGCCCGGCGCTTCGCCGGCCCCGGCGCCTCGCCCCGGGAGCGCGCCCGCCGCGAGCGCTTCCTGGCCGGGCGCGGCTTCGACTCCGACCAGGTGCGCCACGCCCTGGAGCACGCCTGGGATGAGGACTCCCCTTCAGTCCCTTGACAACTGCGCTATAATGTCTCCCTTTGCGAACGCCCCGGGTGGCACGCCCGTGGCGTCGCGACGCGCCGCCGAGCGGTTCGCCGCGCCGCCTGCACGAGCCCCGATCGCCCGCCGGGTCACCACGTTCACCGCCACGGATACCCCATGAAAAGCGCAGATATCAGACAGGCCTTTCTGAGTTTCTTCGAGGCGCACGGCCACACCGTCGTGCCCTCCAGCTCCCTGGTGCCGGACAACGACCCGACCCTGCTGTTCACCAACGCCGGCATGGTGCCGTTCAAGGACGTCTTCCTGGGCCGCGACCCGCGCCCCTACGTCCGTGCCACCTCAGCCCAGCGCTGCGTGCGCGCCGGCGGCAAGCACAACGACCTGGATAACGTCGGCTACACGGCGCGCCACCACACCTTCTTCGAGATGCTGGGCAACTTCAGCTTCGGCGACTACTTCAAGCGCGACGCCATCCGCTTCGCCTGGAACTTCCTCACCGAGACCCTGGGGCTGCCCCAGGAGAAGCTGTGGGTCACGGTGCACGTCAGCGACGACGAGGCCGAGAAGATCTGGAAGGAGGAGATCGGCGTCGACCCGGCGCGCTTCTCCAAGCTCGACGAGGACAACTTCTGGCAGATGGGCGACACCGGCCCCTGCGGGCCCAGCTCGGAGATCTTCTTCGATCACGGCCCCGAGGTGTGGGGGGGGCCGCCGGGCAGCCCCGAGGAGGACGGCGATCGCTATATCGAGATCTGGAACCTGGTGTTCATGCAGTTCGATCGCGACGCCGCCGGCAACATGAACCCGCTGCCCAAGCCTTCCATCGATACCGGCATGGGCCTGGAGCGCATCGCCGCGGTGATGCAGGGCGTGCACTCCAACTACGAGATCGACCTCTTCCAGAACCTGCTGGCCGCGGCCGCCGAAGCCACCGGCCACGGCGATACCGCCGCGCCCTCGCTGCGGGTGATCGCCGACCATATCCGCTCCTGCGCCTTCCTGATCGCCGACGGCGTGCTGCCCTCCAACGAGGGACGCGGCTATGTGCTGCGCCGGATCGTCCGGCGTGCCATCCGCCACGGCCACAAGCTGGGCGCCAAGGGCAGCTTCTTCCACCGGCTGGTCGGTGCCCTGGACGCCGAGATGGGCGACGCCTATCCCGAACTGCGCCAGGCACGCGCGCAGATCGAGCGCGTGCTGCTCAAGGAGGAGGAGCAGTTCGCACGCACCCTGGAGCACGGCATGGGCCTGCTCGAGGAGGCACTGGCCGACCTCGACGACGAGGTGCTGCCCGGCGAGACGGTGTTCAAGCTCTACGACACCTATGGCTTTCCCTACGACCTGACCGCCGACGTCTGCCGCGAGCGCGGCGTCTCCCTCGACGAGGCCGGCTTCGAGCGCGCGCTGGAGGCCCAGCGCGAGCGCGCCCGGGCGGCCAGCCAGTTCGGTGCCGACTACGGTGCGGCCCTGGAACTCGAGGGCGAGACCGCCTTCACCGGCTACGAGCGCCTCGAGGATCACGCCACCGTGATGGCCATCGTCGACGGCGCCGGCAACGAGCTGGCGGCGCTCGCGCCCGAGCGGAAGGCCGTGGTGGTGCTCGACCGCACCCCCTTCTACGGCGAGTCCGGCGGCCAGGTGGGCGATACCGGTTACCTGCATCTGGGCGGCGGTGGCCGCTTCCTGGTCGAGGACACCCAGAAGCAGGGTGGCCACCACCTGCACCACGGCGTGCTGCTGGAGGGTGAGCTGGCGGTGGGCGCCGAGGTGCGCCCCCGGGTCGATGCCGGGCTGCGTGCCGCCACGGTGCGCAACCACTCCGCGACCCACCTGCTGCACCAGGCACTGCGCCTGGTGCTGGGCGACCATGTGGCGCAGAAGGGGTCGCTGGTCACTCCGGAACGGCTGCGCTTCGACTTCAGCCACTTCGAGCCCATGACCCCCGAGCAACTGGCCGAGGTGGAGCGACTGGTCAACGAACAGGTGCTGGCCAACGCGCCGACCCGGATCGAGCAGATGACCCTGGACGAGGCCAAGGAGAAGGGGGCCGCGGCGCTGTTCGAAGCCAAGTACGCCGACAGCGTGCGGGTGCTGACCATCGGCGCCGACGACTTCTCCATCGAACTGTGCGGCGGCACCCACGTGGCGCGCAGCGGCGACATCGGCTGCTTCCATATCGTCGCCGAGCAGGGCATCGCCTCGGGCGTGCGGCGCATCGAGGCGCTCACCGGCGAGGCGGCGCTGACCTGGTTCCGCGAGCAGGAGGCCCGCCTGGCCCGCGTCGGCGAACGCCTCAAGGCCAAGCCCGAGCAGGTCGAGGAGCGCGTCGACTCCCTGGTGGAGCGCAACCGCGGCCTGGAGAAGGAGCTCGAGCGCCTCAAGGCCAGGCTGGCCAGTGCCGCCGGCAGCGACATGCTCGCCGAGGCCCGGGAGGTGGCCGGCACCCGGGTGCTGGCCAAGCAGCTCGACGGCGTCTCCGGCAAGGAGCTGCGCGGCATGCTCGACCAGCTCAAGAACAAGCTGGGTTCCGGGGTCATCGTGCTGGGCGTGGCCGACGAGGCCGCCGGCAAGGTGAGCCTGATCGCCGGCGTCACCAGTGACCTCACCGGCAAGGTCAAGGCCGGCGAGCTGGTCAATCACGTGGCCGCCCGGGTCGGCGGCAAGGGCGGCGGCCGACCGGACATGGCCCAGGCCGGGGGCAGCGACGTGGCGGCCCTGCCGGATGCCCTGGCGGGGGTTCCCGCCTGGGTCGAGGCACAGCTCGCATGACACCCCGCAGGGCCGGCGACAGCGATGTCCCGGCCCTGCTTGTATGGCTTCACCCTTCACTCATCCGAGCGCCCCTGGCACTCGACACACGAGGGAAAAATCGCAAATGGCACTATACGTACAGAAGTTCGGCGGCACCTCGGTGGGCTCCGTGGAGCGCATCAAGGCCGTGGCCGAGAAGGTCAAGGGCTTCCGCGAGCAGGGCCACCAGGTCGTGGTGGTGGTCTCCGCCATGAGCGGCGAGACCAATCGCCTGATCGGCATGGCCAACGAGATCAACGACGAGCCGACGCCGCGCGAGATGGACATGCTGGTCTCCACCGGCGAGCAGGTGACCATCTCCCTGCTGGCCCTGGCGCTGCACAAGCTGGGCGTGCCGGCCACCTCCTACACCGGCTCCCAGGTGGGGATCCTCACCGACAGCGCCCACACCAAGGCGCGCATCCAGCGCATCGAAACCGACGAGATTCAGGAAGACCTCGACGACGGCCAGGTCGTGGTGGTCGCCGGCTTCCAGGGCGTCGACGAGGAGGGCAACATCACCACCCTCGGGCGTGGCGGCTCCGACACCACCGGCGTGGCCCTGGCCGCGGCGCTGAAGGCCGACGAGTGCCAGATCTACACCGACGTCGACGGCGTCTACACCACCGACCCGCGCGTCTGCGGCAAGGCCCGGCGTCTCGAGACCATCACCGTCGAGGAGATGCTCGAACTGGCGAGTCTCGGCTCCAAGGTCCTGCAGATTCGCGCTGTCGAGTTCGCCGGCAAGTACAATGTTCCGCTGCGCGTGCTGTCCAGCTTCGAGGGCGGCCCCGGCACCCTGATCGTTGCAGACTCCGACCAAGACGAGGATTCCATGGAAGAACCGCTGATCTCCGGTATCGCCTTCACCGCCAACGAGGCCAAGCTGACCCTGCTCAACACCCCCGACGTGCCGGGCGTGGCCTCGCGCATCCTCGGCCCGATCGCCGCTGCCAACATCGAGGTCGACATGATCGTCCAGAACGTGGCACCGGCCGGTGACTACACCGACTTCACCTTCACCGTGGCCAAGGGCGACTACAAGCAGACCCTGAAGATCCTCAACGAGCAGGTGTTGCCGGACCTGGGCGAGGGCGAGGTCAACGGCGACGACAACATCGCCAAGGTCTCCCTGGTGGGCGTGGGCATGCGCTCCCATGCCGGTGTGGCCGCCAAGATGTTCCGCGTGCTGTCCGAGGAGAACATCAACATCCGCATGGTCTCCACCTCCGAGATCAAGATCTCCGTGGTCATCGACGAGAAGCACATGGAACTGGCGGTGCGCGCCCTGCACAGTGCCTTCGGCCTCGACAAGGGCGATATCGAGAGCGAGTGATCGCCGCCTCGGCGGCGGATTACCTTCTACGCTGGTAGGGGAAGCCCGTGACGACACCATGACGGTGCTTCCCCCCGCCGTGAGCCTGGGGGTGTCATGGGCTGCCGGATTGGTCACGGAGGACGTCTTGCCACATAATGAGGCGGCGCGGTTCCGCCGGCGATTATCCCGTTGCCATCCAGCCCGAGAACAAGCCTGAGAAGGAGATCAGCCATGCTCATCCTGACCCGCCGTGTCGGCGAGACCCTGATGATTGGAGACGACATCACCGTGACGGTGCTGGGCGTCAAGGGAAATCAGGTTCGCATCGGGGTCAACGCCCCCAAGGATGTCGCCGTGCATCGCGAGGAGATCTACCAGCGTATCCAGCGCGAGAAGGCCGATGAGGAGGGGGCCGGCGGGCACGAGGAGTAGGCCCCGCCATCCGCCGTCCCGGCCCCGGGGGAGAAAAAAGCGACGGGGCCGCTGGACAAACCCCTTCTGAAACGGTAGGATATGCGCCGTGTCGATGAGGGAGAGGTGGCCGAGTGGCTGAAGGCGCTCCCCTGCTAAGGGAGTATGGGGTTTATAGCCCCATCGAGGGTTCGAATCCCTCCCTCTCCGCCACAGCGACACAGTGAAGCAATCAGCGCCCGTAGCTCAGCTGGATAGAGTACCTGACTACGAATCAGGTGGTCGGAGGTTCGAATCCTCCCGGGCGCGCCACGCTTCACCTCGAATGTGATCGGTGACGCATCCCGCAGCATCGTCCATTCATAGCAATTGCCCCATGGCATGCGCGTCACGCGCCCGTAGCTCAGCTGGATAGAGTACCTGACTACGAATCAGGTGGTCGGAGGTTCGAATCCTCCCGGGCGCGCCAGACATCGATGACCCGTCCTCCCCGGAGGGCGGGTCTTCTGCTTTCCGGCTCCATGCCGGCCCCGTTCTACTAGCCGGGGTGCCCAGCGGCGCCCCAGCGATCGTTTGAGGCGCCGTCGCCATGCGACGAGCGCCTCTTTTTTTATGGTGCGTCCGCCTCGGCGACGGGGGAGGGCGCGCGGCGCGCCGTATCTGCTCGCAGTCCTTCCAGCAGGGCATCGAGGTCGGTGAGGCGCTTGACCCGCGCGAAGCGACGAGCCGCCTCGGCGTCCCGCTGGCGCATGTGGTTGAGCCACTGCTTGATCAACGAGGTCACGATGCGACCGGGAAGTGTGCTATGTTGCAATGCGGCAAACTCGTGGAGGATCTCGGCCCTCGCCGCCCAGGGCGTCTCCGGCAGGCGCCCGCCGGTGAGCTGCCAGTGGCGGATGCGGCTTGCCAGCCAGGGGTCGGCCAGGGCGCCGCGACCCAGCATGACGTCTCGACAGCCCGAGAGGGTGCGGGCCTTCCAGTAGTCCTCCAGGGTCCAGATGTCGCCGTTGGCGATCACCGGGATCGACAGGTCGCGGCGGATGCGGCCGATCCACTCCCAGTGGGCCGGCGGGCGGTAGCCCTCGTTGCGGGTGCGGCCGTGGACCACCAGGTGCGTGGCGCCGCCCGCCTGGGCGGCCCGGCCGCAGGCCAGGGCCAGGCGGCGGTCGGCGAAGCCCAGGCGGATCTTGGCGGTCACCGGGATCGCCTCGCCCACCGCCTCGTGGACGGCGGCCACGACGGCCCGTACCCGGCCCGGATCGCGCAACAGCGAGGCGCCGCCGTCGTGGCGGTTGACGAGCTTGGCCGGACAGCCGAAATTGAGATCCACGCCCCGGGCGCCGAGGCGCAGGGCCTGGCGGGCGTTGGCCGCCAGCGCCTCGGGGTCGGAGCCGAGCAGCTGCAGGTACACCGGGGTGCCGGCAGGGGTCGAGGGTGGTGCGGTGCCGAGCTCCGGGCAGTGCCGGTAGAAGACCCGCGGTGGCAGGCGGGCATCGACGACGCGCACGAACTCCGTGACCGTCCAGTCGAAGCCCGGTCGGCGGGTCAGGAGGTCGCGGGTGTGGGCATCGATGACGCCCTCCATGGGGGCGAGCCCGATGCGTCCGGCCTCATTTTGTAGTAAATTAACAACGCTGACTTCCACCATGACCCCATTGCAATCCGTCGGGAGTGTGGCAGGTTATAGCATCGAAAAAAATGCGCAAGCCGCCATGTTCCTGAGTATTGGGTGCATGGTCGGTGAAGATACAACGGAGGCACCCAATGCAGGATATGCAGCTGCTCGAGGAAGGCCTGGCCCTGATGGCTCTCGGCATGGGGTTCGTGTTTGTTTTTCTTACGGTGCTGGTGATCGTCACCACCCTGATGTCGAAGACCCTCGGCCGCTTCTTCCCCGAGCCGGCCGCCCCGCCGCGGGGGCGTGGCCCCGCCCCGGGTCGCGGCGACGATGACGTCATGGCGGCGATCAGCGCCGCGGTGCACCGCTATCGTCGGCGCCATCGCCGCTGAGGGCCGCTGAGCTCCCCTTATCCCCTCTCCATCCATCACCACAAGGTCACTCCCATGACTGACAACGTACGCCCGCTCGGCATCACCGACGTGGTGCTGCGCGACGCCCACCAGTCGCTGTTCGCCACCCGGATGCGCCTGGACGACATGCTGCCCATCGCCGAGAAGCTCGACCGCGTCGGCTTCTGGTCGGTGGAGTCCTGGGGCGGCGCGACCTTCGACGCCTGTATCCGCTACCTGGGCGAGGATCCCTGGGAGCGGATACGGGCGTTGAAGGCGGCCATGCCCCACACCCCGCAGCAGATGCTGCTGCGCGGCCAGAACCTGCTCGGCTATCGCCACTATGCCGACGACGTGGTGGACCGCTTCGTCGAGCGCGCCCGTACCAACGGCGTCGACGTCTTCCGCGTCTTCGACGCCATGAACGACCCGCGCAACCTGGAGCGCGCCATCCGGGCGGTGCGCCGGGTCGAGGGCCATGCCCAGGGCACGCTCTCCTACACGGTGAGCCAGGTGCATACCCTGGACGGCTGGGTGGAGCTGGGCAAGACCATCGCCGCCATGGGCGCCGACTCCCTGGCCATCAAGGACATGGCCGGCCTGCTCAAGCCCTACGATGCCTATGAGCTGGTCACCAAGCTCAAGGCCGCCGTGGACATCCCCATCCAGTTGCACTGTCATGCGACGACCGGCCTCTCCACTTCCACCCTCATCAAGGCCGCCGAGGCCGGCATCGACACCGTCGACACCGCCATCTCCTCGATGTCCATGACCTACGGTCACAGCCCCACCGAGTCGCTGGTGGCCATCCTCCAGGGCACCGAACGCGACACCGGCCTCGATCTCGAGCTGCTCGAGGAGATCGCCGCCTACTTCCGCGAGGTGCGCAAGAAGTACGCCGCCTTCGAGGGCTCGCTCAAGGGCATCGACTCGCGCATCCTGATCGCCCAGGTGCCGGGCGGCATGCTCACCAACATGGAAGGCCAGCTCAAGGAACAGGGCGCCGGCGACAGGCTCGATGACGTGCTTAAAGAAATACCCAAGGTACGGGAAGATCTGGGCTTTATCCCGCTGGTCACCCCCACCTCGCAGATCGTCGGCACCCAGGCGGTGATGAACGTGATGATGGGCGAACGCTACCGGTCCATCTCCAAGGAGGTCCAGGCGCTGCTCAAGGGCGAGTACGGTGCGGCCCCGGCCGCCTTCAACCAGGAACTGCAGGCGCGGGTGCTGGAGGGCGGCGAGCCGATCACCTGCCGCCCGGCCGACAACCTGGCCCCGGAGATGGACCGGCTGTCCGCCGAGCTCAGAGACAAGGCCAAGGCCGAGGGCATCCGCCTCGCCGAGGGCGAGCGCGAGATCGACGACGTCCTGACCTATGCGCTCTTCCCGCAGATCGGCCTGAAGTTCCTCAAGCATCGCGACGATCCCGCGGCCTTCGAGCCGGCGCCCCAGGCCCCGGAGAACGGCAATGACCGGGCCAACCTCCCGGCGCAGGCCGCGACCCAGGCGCCCGCCGCCCAGGGCACGGCCCCGGCCGGCCCCGAGACCTACACCGTCACCGTCAACGGCAAGGCCTATGTGGTGGAGGTCGCCGAGGGCGGCGAGATCGGTGACGTCAAGGCGCAGGAGGGCGCCGCCCAGCCGGCGGCCGCCGAAGCGGCGCCGGCCGCCAGCGGCGAGGCGATCAGCGCCCCGCTGGCCGGCAACATCTTCAAGGTCAACGTCCGCGAGGGGGACAGCGTCGCCGCGGGCGACGTGGTGATCATCCTCGAGGCGATGAAGATGGAGACCGAGGTGCGCGCCACCGGCGCCGGCACCGTTTCCGCCATCAAGGTCGGCGAGGGCGACAGCGTCGCCGTCGGCGACGTCCTGGTCGAGCTCTAAGGGCCCCCTCATGGAGAAGCTACTGACACTCTGGTACGGCTCGGGGCTCTACAACCTGGGCCTCGGTCAGGCGGTGATGGTGCTGGTCGGGCTGGGCCTGCTCTACCTGGCCATCGCCAAGAAGTTCGAACCGCTGCTGCTGGTGCCCATCGGCTTCGGCGGCATCCTGGCCAACATCCCCGAGGCGGGCCTGGCGCTGTCGGCGGCCGAGCAGGCCGCCCACCTGGCGCGGCCCGAGGTGCTCGAGCGGATGGCCGCGGCGCTGCAGCTGGGCCTCGACCCGGCGGCCGGCGCCGAGGCCTGGCGCCACGCCCTGGAAACGACGCTGCACGGCGACACCTCGCCGGAGCTGGTGCGCGCCGCCAACGACGCGGCCATGGACGCCGGCTACGCCCACGGCATGCTCTACCAGTTCTACAGCGTGGCCATCGCCTCGGGCATCGCCCCGCTGGTGATCTTCATGGGCGTCGGCGCGATGACCGACTTCGGCCCGCTGCTGGCCAACCCGCGGACCCTGTTCCTGGGCGCCGCGGCGCAGTTCGGCATCTTCGCCACGCTGTTCGGGGCGGTGGGCCTGTCGGCGCTGGGCTGGCTGGACTTCTCGCTCAACCAGGCCGCCGCCATCGGCATCATCGGCGGCGCCGACGGCCCCACCTCGATCTACGTGGCGAGCATCCTGGCGCCGGAGCTGCTGGGCGCCATCGCCGTGGCCTCCTACTCCTACATGGCCCTGGTGCCGCTGATCCAGCCGCCGATCATGAAGGCGCTGACCTCGAGGCGCGAGCGCGAGATCGCCATGACCCAGCTGCGCCCGGTGTCGAAGCTGGAGAAGATCGTCTTCCCGGTGAGCCTGCTGGTCCTGGTGGTGCTGTTCCTGCCCGACGCCGCGCCGCTGCTGGGGATGTTCTGCTTCGGCAACCTGCTGCGCGAGTGCGGGGTGGTGGAACGCCTCTCCGATACCGCCCAGAATGCGCTGATCAACATCGTGACCATCTTCCTGGGCCTGTCGGTGGGGTCCAAGCTGATGGCCGACCGCTTCCTGGCCGTGGAGACCCTGGGGATCCTGGCGCTGGGCATGGTGGCCTTCGCCATCGGCACCGCCTGCGGCATCCTGATGGCCAAGCTGATGAACGCGGTGAGTCGCATGCCGATCAACCCGCTGATCGGCTCGGCGGGGGTCTCGGCGGTGCCCATGGCGGCGCGGGTCTCCAACAAGGTGGGGCTGGAGTCCAACCCGCACAACTTCCTGCTGATGCACGCCATGGGCCCCAACGTGGCCGGGGTGATCGGCTCGGCGGTGGCCGCCGGGGTGATGATCAAGTATCTGGGATGAGGGTGAGCTGGCCGCGCAGCCGGGAGCTGAGCGGTGCCAGGTCCACCTCCGCGTCGCGCGGCCAGCCGACGGTGAGCACCACGCCGTCGGCGCCGTAGTCGGCGTCCGTCACCGGGATGTCGTGGCCCGCCAGCCAGGCGCGGGCCTCGGCCTCGCCGGCGAAGTCGACGCCCAGCCGCAGCGGCGTGCGCTCCACCACCTCGCGGCGCGGCAGGGCCTCCAGCGCCCGGGCGACGGCCTGGGCGTAGGCGCGGGCCAGGCCGCCGGTACCCAGCTTGGTGCCGCCGAAGTAGCGGGTCACCACGCAGCCGACCTCGCCGAGCCCGGCGCCCTCCAGCACCTGATACATGGGGCGTCCGGCGGTGCCGCCGGGCTCGCCGTCGTCGGAGAAGCCGATGGCGGTCTGCTCGCCGGGCGGGCCGGCGATGAAGGCGCTGCAGTGGTGGCTGGCGCTCGGGTGCCGCTCGCGGGCGGCGGCCAGCAGGGCCTCGAAGGCGGCGGTGTCGGGGGCATGGCAGACCCAGGCGATAAAGCGGCTCTTCTCCACCTCCAGTTCGCTCTCGGCCCACTCGCCGGCCGGCAGGTCGGGGACCGGGTAGCGCATCAGGCGGCCAGCTCGCCCTGGCGCACCACGCCCATCACCAGGCCCAGCACCTGGATGTCGCTGTTCTTCAGGAAGATGGGGGGCATGGTCTCGTTGGCGGGCTGCAGGCGCACGCCGGACTTCTCTATATAGAGCTTCTTCAGGGTGACCTCCTGGTCGTTGATCATCACCACGGCCGTCTCGCCGTTCTCGGCGCTCTCCTGACGCTCGATGATGATCACATCCCCGTCGAAGATGTTGCAATCGATCATCGAGTCGCCGCGCACCTTCAGCGCGTAGGTGTTGCGGCGTACCATGCGGCTCGGCACGCGGATGCTGGCGTCGTCGAGGCAGGCCTCGATGGGCAGACCGGCGGAGACGCGGCCCAGCAGCGGGATCTCGACCCGGGCCTCCTCGGCCAGGTCGTTCGCCTCCAGGGGCGACCAGGCCTCGGCCAGCGGCAGGTTGGGACGGCGAAGCAGGAACTGCGATGCGACCTCAGGCATGTGCGAATCTCCTCTACGGCGGCCGTTCGGCAAAACCCTGTTGAAACGTACAGTAATGAGGAAGCATAGCAGGAGGCGCCGATCTGGCAAGGGAGCCGAGCGTCGAATGCCATGCTGCGGGGCGGGCGCGACCGGCTGACGCAGCCCGGGCATCTGGCAGGCGCGGGCCTTTCCGTGTACAGTCTCGGGCCAAATCGTCCATGCCGGAGTGTGTCTTGACCCTGCGTCTGCAAGCCAGAGGCCTGGCCTGTGAACGGGATGATCGGTGGCTGTTCGAGGATCTCGACCTGGATATCCGTGCCGGCGAGATCGTGCGTGTCGAAGGCCCCAATGGCAGCGGCAAGACCACCCTGCTGAAGATCCTGTCCGGACAGCTGGCCGACTACCAGGGCGAGCTGTTCTGGAACGACCGGCCCATGCGCCGGGTGCGCCAGGCCTTCCTCGAGAGCCTGCTGTACCTGGGCCATGCCCCGGGGGTCAAGGCGGCGCTCACGCCCCTGGAGAACCTGGCCTGGTACCAGGCCCTGGCCGGCCGGCGCGGCAGCGAGGACGCGCGACTGGCGGCCCTGGAGGCGGTGGGCCTGGCGGGCTTCGAGGACGTGCCGGCTGCCCAGCTTTCGGCCGGCCAGCAGCGCCGCGTGGCGCTGGCCCGACTGGAACTGACGCCGCGCCCACTGTGGGTGCTCGACGAGCCCTTCACCGCCATCGACCGCGACGGCGTGGCGGCCCTGGAGGCACGGCTGGTCGCCCACGCCCGGGCCGGCGGCTGCGTGCTGGTGACCACCCATCACGAGCTCGGCGCGTCGACGCTGCTGCGCCGCATCCGCCTGGGAGGCCGGCATGCCGCATGAGGCCAGGGGGCTCCAGGCTCGGCAGGACGCGAGCCGCACCGGGGAACCCGGCGGCGGCCTGGCGGTCGCATTCTGGGCGACCCTGAAGCGCGACCTGGTACTGCTGCTGCGCCGGCGCAGCGAGGTGCTCAACCCGCTGGTGTTCTTCGCCCTGGTGATCACCCTGTTCCCGATCGGCATCTCGCCCGATCCGGAGTTGCTGGCCACCATCGCCCCGGGGCTGTTGTGGGTGGCGGCGCTGCTGGCGGCGCTGCTTTCTCTGGACAGCCTGTTTCGCGGCGACTACGACGATGGCTCCCTGGAGCAGCTGCTGCTCACGCCGCAGCCGCTGCCCCTGCTGGTCCTGGCCAAGGTGGCGGTGCACTGGCTGCTCACCGGCCTGCCGCTGGCGCTGATGGCGCCGGTACTGGGCATCCTGCTGTCGCTGCCCGTCGGCAGCTACGGGGTACTGGCGTTGTCGCTGGCGCTGGGCTCCGCCAGCCTGAGCCTGGTCGGGGCGATCGGCGCCGCCCTGACCGTGGGGCTGTCCCGCGGCGGGGTACTGCTCTCGCTGCTGGTGCTGCCGCTCTACATCCCGGTGCTGATCTTCGGCGCCGGCGCGGTGCAGGCGGCGATCCTGGGTGACGGGGCTTCGGCCCACCTGGCCATCCTGGGGGCCCTGCTGGCCCTGGCGCTGATGCTGGCGCCCTGGGCCATCGCCGCCGCGCTACGCATCAGCATCAACGGTTGACGGTAGATTCGAGAGGTATTGCGGACGACATGTGGTCCTTCATTCACAAGCTGGGCTCGCCCAGGTGGTTCTACGCCATCAGCGCACGGCTGATGCCGTGGTTCTGGGTGGCCGCCGCGCTGCTCATCGCGGTGGGCAGCGTCTGGGGGCTGGCCTTCGCCCCGGCCGACTATCAGCAGGGCAACAGCTTCCGCATCATCTATGTGCACGTGCCCGCCGCCTTCCTCGCCCAGTCGGTGTTCGTCGGCATGGCCGTGGCGGGGCTGGTCTTCATGGTCTGGAAGATCAAGGTCGCCGACATGGCCGCGGCCATGATGGCCCCGCTGGGCGCCGCCATGACCTTCATCGCGCTGTTCTCCGGGGCGGTGTGGGGCGTGCCTACCTGGGGTACCTGGTGGATGTGGGACGCGCGCCTCACCTCGATGCTGATCCTGCTGTTCCTCTACCTGGGCGTGATCGCCCTGCGTGGCGCCTTCGCCAGCCGCGACAGCGGCTCCCGGGCCGCCTCGGTGTTGGCCATGGTGGGGGTGATCAACATCCCCATCATCAAGTACTCGGTGGACTGGTGGTACACCCTGCACCAGCCGGCCAGCTTCAGCGTCACCTCGCGGCCGACCATGCCGCTGGAGATGTGGGCGCCGCTGCTGATCATGGTGCTGGGCTTCTACTGCTTCTTCATTGCCGTGACCCTGATGCGCACGCGCAGCGAGATCCTGCGTCGCGAATCCAACAAGCGCTGGGTACGCGACCTGGCCGTGGAGGGGCGCTGATGGCCTTCGACTCCTTCCAAGACTTCCTCGCCATGGGCGGGCATGCCCCCTACGTCTGGGCCGCCTGGGCCGTGACCGCGGGCCTGCTGGGCGGCATCGTGCTGCACGCCCGGGCCGAGCGCCGCCGCCTGCTGCGCCACCTGCAGCGTCGCGAACGCCGCGAGCGGCGACTCGCCGACCAGCAGACGACGAATTCACATCCGACGGCTGGACATCGCCATGACGCCTAAACGCAAGCAGAAGCTGTTCGTCATCCTGGGGCTGGTGTCGCTGGCGGCCATCGCCGTGGGCCTGACCCTCTATGCGCTGCGCAGCAACATCAACCTCTTCTTCAGCCCGGTGCAGATCGCCGCCGGCGAGGCGCCCATCGAGCGCCAGATCCGCGCCGGGGGCATGGTCAAGGAGGGCACGGTGGCCCGCGACCCCGACAGCCTGGACGTGGCCTTCACCGTCACCGACTATGTCGACGACCTGGAGGTGCGCTACAGCGGCATCCTGCCCGACCTGTTCCGCGAGGGGCAGGGCGTGGTGGTGGTCGGCCAACTGCAGCCCGACGGCTGGCTGAAGGCCGACCAGGTGCTGGCCCGCCACGACGAGAACTACATGCCGCCGGAGGTGGCCCAGGCCCTCGAGGAGGCCGGCTACTCGCCCGCCGACTACCAGGCCAAGGCCGCCGAGGTGGGCGAGCGTCTGGGCGCCGAGGCCGTCGGCGAGTCCGGCAACTGAGTGGAGTCGCCATGCTGACCAAGATGATTCCCGAGCTCGGCCACTTCGCCCTGATCATCGCCCTGCTGATGGCGCTGGTGCAGGGCGTGCTGCCGCTGGCCGGCGCCGCCACCCGGCGGCCGCTGTGGATGGCCTACGCGCGCCCCATGGCCAGCGGCCAGTTCCTCTTCCTGCTCATCGCCTACGCCTGCCTCACCGCCAGCTACCTGCTCGACGACTTCAGCGTGGCCAACGTGGCCAACAACTCCAACTCGCTGCTGCCCTGGTACTACAAGGCCAGCGCCGTGTGGGGCAACCACGAGGGCTCGGTGCTGCTGTGGAGCCTGATCCTGGCGGCCTGGACCTTCGCCGTGGGCTGCTTCTCGCGGGCGCTGCCCCGCGACATGCTGGCCCGGGTGCTGGGCGTGATGGGCCTGGTCAGCGTCGGCTTCCTGGCCTTCGTGCTGATCACCTCCAACCCCTTCGAACGCCTGCTGCCCAACATTCCCCAGGACGGCGCCGACCTCAATCCGCTGCTCCAGGACTTCGGCCTGATCGTCCACCCGCCGATGCTCTACATGGGCTACGTGGGCTTCTCGGTGGTCTTTGCCTTCGCCATCGCCGCCCTGCTGGGCGGGCGCCTCGACGCCGCCTGGACCCGCTGGGCGCGCCCCTGGACCAACATCGCCTGGGCCTTCCTCACCGTGGGCATCGCCCTGGGCAGCTGGTGGGCCTACTACGAGCTGGGCTGGGGCGGCTGGTGGTTCTGGGACCCGGTGGAGAACGCCTCCCTGCTGCCCTGGCTGGCCGGCACCGCGCTGATCCATTCCCTGGCGGTGACCGAGAAGCGCGGCGCCTTCAAGAGCTGGACGGTGCTGCTGGCCATTACCACCTTCTCGCTGTCGCTGCTGGGCACCTTCCTGGTGCGTTCCGGGGTGCTCACCTCGGTGCACGCCTTCGCCAACGACCCCTCCCGCGGGCTCTTCATCCTGATGCTGCTGGGCATCACCGTGGGGCTGTCGCTGCTGATCTTCGCCCTGCGCGCCCCGCGGGTCGGCCACCAGGTGGGCTTCGGCTGGCTGTCGCGCGACGCCCTGCTGCTGGTCAACAACATCGTGCTGGTGATCATGACCGTCACCGTGCTGCTGGGTACCGTCTATCCGCTGCTGCTCGACGCCATGGACCTGGGCAAGATCAGCGTCGGCCCGCCCTACTTCAATGCGCTGTTCGTGCCGCTCACCGTGCTGCTCTGCCTGTTCATGGGGCTCGGCCCCCTGGCGCGCTGGAAGCAGAGCGGGGGCCGCGAGCTGCTGCGCCGCTGCTGGGTCGCCGGCCTGGCGGCCCTGGTCATCGGCGCCGCCGCCCCGCTGCTCTACCGCGGCGAATGGAACCTCAGGGTCAGCCTGGGCCTGGTGGTGGCGCTGTGGATCGTGCTGCCCATGGCGCGCGACCTCTGGGACAAGTCCCGCGGGCGCCTGGACGGGCTGAAGAAGCGTTCGCTGGCCTACTGGGGGATGACCCTCGGTCACCTGGGGATGGCGGTGACCATCGTCGGCGTCACCGTGGTCTCCAACTATGCGGTGGAGCGCAACGTGCGCATGGGGGTGGGCGACAGTGCCGAGGTGGCCGGCTACACCTTCACCATGACCGAGCTGACCAGCCGCCGCGGCCCCAACTACCTGGCCGACGGCGCCGTGGTGGAGGTGCGTCGCGGTGACAGCCGGCGCAGCTTCGCCATGCAGCCCGAGAAACGCGTTTACATCGCCCGCGGCATGCCCATGACCCAGGTCGCCCTGCGCCCGGGCCTGTTCCGCGACCTCTATGTGGCCATGGGCGAGGAGCTCGACGGCGGCGCCAGCTGGGCCATGCGCATCCAGTACAAGCCCTTCGTGCGCTGGCTGTGGCTGGGCGCCCTGTTGATGGCGGCCGGCGGCGTGCTGGCGGTGGTCGACCGCCGTTACCGGCGCACCGTCACCGCCCGCGATCCGGAGCGGGTGGCCAGCGCCGTGCCCCGGGAGGCCTCCGCATGAAGCGTCGCCTGCTGCTGCTGCTGCCGCTGGTCGGCTTCCTGACGCTGGGGGGCTTCCTCTACCAGGGGCTCTCCATCAATCCCTTCGAGCGCGAGTCGGCGCTGATGGCCCGCGACTTCCCGGCCTTCGAGCTGACCACCCTGGAGGATCCCGAGCGGGTGGTGGACGCCTCCCTGCTGGAGGGCGAGGTCACCCTGGTCAACGTCTGGGGCGAGTGGTGCCCCACCTGCAAGCAGGAGATGCCGCAGCTGCTCGACCTGGCCGAGCGGGGGGTGCGCCTGGTGGGGGTCGACTACAAGGACACCCGCGAGAAGGGACGCGAGTTCCTCGCGGAGTTCGGCAACCCCTTCGAGGTCAACGTCTTCGACCCCGAGGGCACCCTGGGCTTCGACCTGGGCGTCTACGGCGCCCCGGAGACCTTCCTGGTCGACGCCGACGGCATCATCCGCTATCACCATACCGGCTACATCAAGCCGGAGGACGTGCGCGACACCATACTGCCGGAGGTGGAGAAATGGCGCTGATCCGACTGCTGCTGTGTGCCGTCCTGCTGCTGCCGGCCCTGGCCGGCGCGGCGGGGGAGGTGCGCGAGTTCGACGACCCGGTGACCGAGCAGCGCTACCGCGACCTCACCGCCACCCTGCGCTGCCCCAAGTGCGAGAACCAGGCCATCGACGACTCCAATTCGCCGATCGCCGGGGACATGCGCGACCGCGTCTACGCCCAGCTCCAGGACGGCCGCTCCGACAAGGAGATCCTCGACTTCATGGTCGCGCGCTTCGGCGACTACGTGCTCTACAACCCGCGCCTGGAGGGGCGCACCCTGCTGCTGTGGGGACTGCCCATCGGCCTGGTGCTGGTGGGCCTGATCGTCGTGGTCGTGCTGGTGCGCCTGCATCGCCACCGCTCGGCGCGCCGGCTGAGTGACGAGGAGCGGGCCCGCCTGGATGACCTGATCAACCGCGAGAGAACCGAATGACCCTGCTGTGGATCGCCATCGCCGTCCTGCTGCTGCCGGCCCTGTGGCTGCTGGCCGCGCCGCTGAAGCGCGCCCGGGGGGTGCACGACGCCCAGCGCGACTACGAGGCCAACGACCGCACCGCCGAGCAGAACGTGGCCATCTTCCGGCGTCGCCTGGGCTCCCTGGAAGCCGCCCGGGAACGCGGCGAGATCGACGCGGCGCGCTTCGAGGAGGATCGCCTGGAGCTGGAGCGCAGCCTGCTTGAGGACACCGAGACGCTCAGGCGCCCGCCGCTCAAGGCCTCCGCCTCGGGCCGCCTGGCGGTGCCCCTGGTGATGGTGGCGCTGGTGGTGGCCAGCGTGTTCTGGTACCAGCGCGAGGGCGCCGAGGGCGACCTGACCCTGCTCGCCGTGCAGCAGGAGGTCCGCGAGCATCCCCAGGGCTCCATGGCGATGCTGGTCGAGCGCCTGGAGGCGCAGGCCGAGCGCCAGCCCGACAACCCCAACGTCTGGTCGATGCTCTTCCCCCTCTACCGCGACGGCGGCCAGGGGCAGCAGGCCATCGACGCCCTGCAGCGGCTGATCGAGCTCGAGGGGCGCCGGCCGTCGCTGCTCGGCCAGCTGGCGCAGCTCGAGTTCTTCGTCGCCGATCGCCAGCTGACGCCGCGGGTCCAGGAACTGGTCGACGAGACCCTGGCGCAGGATTCCGGCCAGCCCACGGTGCTCGGCATCCTGGGCATCGAGGCCTTCGACCGCGGCGCCTACGAAGAGGCCATCGACCACTGGCGGCGCGCCATCGCCGGCATGGACGACCCCGAGGCCGGCGAGGCCCTGCGCGAGGGCATCCGCATCGCCCAGCAGCGCCTCGGCGAGACCCCCGACGACGACGTGGCGGTGTCGGACGCGGCCCGGGGCCCGGGCATCCTCGCCCGGGTGCGCCTGGACGACGACCTGGCCGGCCGCCTGGAGGACGACGCCACGGTCTTCGTGGTGGCCCGCGACATGGACGGCGAGCTGCCGCCCCTGGCCGTGGCACGCCTGAGCGTGGCCGAGCTGCCCGCCGAGGTGGTGCTCGACGACCGCCACGCCATGTCCGACCAGGCGAGCCTCTCCCGGGTCGACGAGGCGCGTCTGGTGGTGCGTGTCTCGGCCAGCGGCCAGGCGCGACCCCAGGCCGGCGACCTGTTCGGCGAACGCTCCGGCGTGGCCGTGGGGGACGTCGACGGCGAGCCGGTCGAGGTGGTGATCGACCGGGTCTTCGAATGATCGCCACGAGCTAGCGGAGGGTCCAGCAGGGATGCGCCTCGAGTCGATACGCCTGGTAGGCTTCAAGTCCTTCGTCGATCCGGTCACGGTGCCCTTCGACGGCAACATGACCGCCATCGTCGGCCCCAACGGCTGCGGCAAGTCCAACATCATCGACGCCGTGCGCTGGGTGATGGGCGAATCCTCGGCCAAGACCCTGCGCGGCGAGTCGATGAGCGACGTCATCTTCAACGGCTCCACCGCCCGCAAGCCGGTGGGCCAGGCCTCCATCGAGCTGCACTTCGACAACCGCGACGGTAGCATGGGCGGCCTCTACGCCCAGTACGCCGAGATCGCCGTCAAGCGCCAGGTCACCCGCGAGGGGCAGTCCACCTACTTCTTCAATGGCCAGAAGTGCCGGCGTCGCGACATCGCCGACCTCTTCCTGGGTACCGGCCTGGGCCCGCGCTCCTACGCCATCATCGGTCAGGGCATGATCTCGCGGCTGATCGAGGCGCGTCCCGAGGAGCTGCGCGCCACCCTCGAGGAGGCCGCCGGCATCTCCAAGTACAAGGAGCGCCGCCGCGAGACCGAGAACCGCATGCGCCGCACCCAGGAGAACCTGGAGCGCCTGGAGGACATCCGCGAGGAGCTCGACAAGCAGCTCGAGCGCCTCAAGCGCCAGGCCGAGGCGGCGCGTCGCTACCAGCAACTCAAGAACGAGGAGCACCGCGTCAAGGGCGAGCTGGCGCTGCTGCGTGCGCGCGCCCTGCGTGCCAGCCAGGCCGAGGAGGAGAGCCGGGTCGCCGAGCTGGAGACCGCCGTGGAGCGTGAGGTGCTGGGCCTGCGCCAGTGCGAGACCCGCCTGGAGGAGGCCCGCGCCGACCATGATCGTCTGGCCACCGAGCTCGAGGCCCAGCAGTCGCGGTTCTTCGAGACCACCACCGCCATCGCCCGCCTCGAGCAGGACCTGGAGCACGCCCGCGCCCGCGACGCCCAGCTGGCCCGCGACCTGGAGGCCGCACGCCGCGAGTTGGCCGAGCTGGACCGCCTCGGCGAGGACGACGGCGAGCGCCTGGTCAGGCTCGACGAGCGCCTGGAGACCCTGACCCCGGAGCGCGAGGAACTGGCCGCACGGCTCGAGGAGCTGGAGGCCGCCCTGGAGGAGGCCGAGCCCGGGGCGGAGGAGGCCGATGCCGCCTGGGAGACCTTCAGCGAGCAGTGGCGCGAGGCGAGCCACGAGGCCGAGCGTCGCCAGGACCGGCTGCGCGAGCTGGAGTCGCGCCTCGAGCGCCTCGAGGCCGACGCCCGTCGCCGCCGCCAGCAGCACGAGGAGCTGCCCGACATCGCCGCGCTGGGCGAGCAGCGCGGCGAGCTGGCCGAGCGCCTGGCCGAGCTGGAGGAGGAGCGCGAGGCCCTGGAGGCGCGCCGCGAGTCGCTGCAGGCGACCCGCGATGTGGCCCGGGAGGCGACCCGCGAGGCCGAGGCCGCGCGCGAGACGGACCGCCAGCGGCGCAGCGAGCTGCAGGGCGAACTGGCCTCCCTGGAGGCGCTGATCGAGGCCGGGCTCGCCGACCACGACGAGGCGCTGGATCGCCACCTCGCCGACCACGGCCTGAGCGAGGCCCCCCGGCTGGGCGAGCGCCTGGCGGTGACGCCCGGCTGGGAGACCGTCGTGTCCTGGGTGCTGGCGCCCTGGTTGCGCGCCCGCCTGGTCGGCCTCGACGGCCACCATGCCGCCCTGGAGTCACCGCCCGGCGAGCTGGGCCTGGTCGAGGAGGCCGTAGTCGAGGCGTCACCGCACAGCCTGGCCGCCCGGGTGCAGGGCGCGGGCGCCGCCGCGCGCTGGCTCGCCGCCATCCGCTGCGTCGATGCTCGCGAAACCGCCTGGGCGGAACGCCGGACGCTGACCCCCGGCGAGAGCCTGATCACCGCCGACGGCCTGTGGCTCGGGCCGGGCTGGGTGCGCTACCGCGGCCAGGGCGACGGGCCCGACGCCCTGCTGGTCAGCCGCCGGCGCCAGGCCGAGGTGAGCGAGACCCTGGAGGAGGTGGAGGCGCGCCTGGCCGAGCAGGAGGAGCGCCTGGCCGAGGCCGCCGAGCGGACCGAGCGCGCCGAGGCCGACCTGGAGGCGTGCCGCCTGGCGGAGCGCGACCTGGACCAGCGCCACCAGCAACTGGCGGTGCAGGACAGTGGCCTGGCCAGTCGCCTCGAACACCTGGAGGGGCGCGCCGCCGAGCTCGCCGAGGAGCTGGAGGGGCTGGCCGAGTCCGGCGAGGAAACGCGGCTGGCCATCGAGGAGGAACGCGAGCGCTGGCAGGCGGCGATGGCCCGCCTGGAGGAGGGCGCCGAGCGCCGCGAGCGTCTGGAGCGGGAGCGCCAGGAGGCCCGCGAACGCCTCACCGGCCTGCGCGGGCAGCAGCGGCCGCTGGCCGAGCAACTGCAACGCCTCGCCCTGGAGCAGGAGCGCCTGGCCGCCGAGCGCGCCGGCCTGGCCGAGCAGCAGGGTCGCGCCGGCGAGGCCCGCGAACGCCTGGAGGGACGCCTCGAGGAACTGGAGGAGGAGCGCGAACAGCTGCGCGAGCCCGAGGAGGAGCGTCGCGAACGCCTCGACGAGCTGCTCGACCGCCGCGAGCGCGAGGAACGCAGCCTCAACGCCGTGCGGGCCCGCGCCGCCGAGCTGGTGGAACGCCTGCGCGAGGACGAGCAGGCCCGCCAGGGGCACGAGCGCAGCCTGGAGGGCATCCGCGAGCGGCTGCAGGAGTCGCGGATGCAGGTCCAGGCCCTCTCCCTCAAGGCCGAGAGCCAGGACGAGCAGCTGCGTGAGCTGGGCCACGACGAGCGCGAGCTGGCCGAGGCGCTCGATCCCAACGCCACCGAGTCCGCCTGGCAGACCCGCCTGGAGGAGCTCGGCGAACGCATCCGTCGCCTCGGTGCCATCAACCTGGCGGCCATCGAGGAGTACGACCAGCAGGCCGAGCGGCGCGACTACCTGGAGGCCCAGCACGCCGAACTCAGCGAGGCCCTGGAGACCCTGGACCGGGCGATTCGGCGAATCGACCAGGAAACCCGGACCCGCTTCCGCGACACCTTCGAGAGAGTCAATGTTGGCCTGCAGTCGCTTTTCCCGCGGGTTTTCGGCGGCGGGACCGCGTGGTTGACCCTGACCGGCGAGGATTTGCTGGAGACCGGGGTGGCGATCATGGCGAGGCCTCCCGGCAAGAAGAACAGTACCATTCACCTGCTCTCCGGTGGCGAAAAGGCCTTGACCGCCCTGTCGCTGGTCTTCGCCATCTTCCAGCTCAACCCGGCGCCCTTCTGCATGCTCGACGAGGTGGATGCCCCCCTCGATGATGCCAACGTGGGACGCTACGCCAAGCTGGTGAAGGAGATGTCGGAGAGCGTTCAGTTCATCTATATCACCCACAACAAGATCGCCATGGAAGCCGGCGAGCGACTGATGGGGGTGACCATGCAAGAGCCGGGCGTATCGCGGTTGGTATCGGTCGACGTCGAGGAGGCGGCGGCCCTCGCCGAGGCCTGACGGGCTTGAAGGTTGTCCGGAAAAGGGGTAACAAGGAGGAAACTGATGTTGCAATGCATGGATGCAAGGGGATCATCGAAGGGCGATTGCGAAGGGCGGCGTCGACTCGAGGGACGAAATCCTTCGAGGTTGACAAACAAAAAAAGTGGCCCTTTTTTCGGCAATCGCGCTATGCTGTTGACGGACAACCATCAGGCATGGCGCCTTAGCGAAAGGCTGACGATCCATGGAACTTAGAGAGTGGCTGATCATCCTGGGGTTGGCGCTGGTGACCCTCATCGTGGTGGATGGAGTACGTCGCCTGCAGCGCCAGCGGCGGATTCCTCGCCTCGACGAGGTGGCGGACGACGCCCAAGGCACCGACCCCGAAGAGGCGGCCCGCGCGGCCGAAATCAACTGGGAACTGCCCAACGGAGGGGCGCGAGTCGTCAGGCCCGCGGACTACAGCCGTGTGCAATCCAAGCCCAAGCTGGAGCGTCGGGAGCATCCCGGCCCCTCTCGGGTGTTGGCCAGTTGGAAGGAGGCCGAGCGTGACGAGGCCGTCTCCCCGCAGGCGGGTGCGCCGCGGCCCTCCCGCGACGAGCCCGCCCGTCCTGCCCCGGAGCCGGCCGAAGCCCAGGCCCGTACGGCGCCCGAGCCCGAGCCGGCACGGGCGTACGCGCGCGACGATAATAAGGTGGCGGCCGGCGAAACCCGCGAGGCGGCGGCCGAGACCGTGGCGGAAGGGCGCCGCGAGCCGAGTCTCTCGGCGCTGGCGGACGACGAGGTGCCGGCGTCCGATGCATCGCGCGCCCACGAACCCCTGGCGGCCGACCCCGAGGACCACGACGACGGCGACGAGGTCGAGCGCTACCGGCTGGTGGACCTCGACGGCGTCGGCGACTCCCTGAAGAGCGGCTCGAAGCGCGTCGGCGCCTCGGTGCAGCGGTTCGGCGCCTCCCTGCAGAAGACCCTGGGCGAGCGCCGCGAACACAAGCGCCTGGAGAAGGCGCGTCGCGACCGGGAAAAGGCCGAACGCGCCGCCCGCGAGGCGGAGCAGCAGCGCCTGGCGCGTGAGCAGGCCGAGGCCGAGAAGGCGGCCCGCGAGGCCGAGCGCCGGCGGCTCGAGGCGGAGGCCATCGCCGCCGCCGACGATGACGACCCGCTGTTCGCGCCGCCCCAGGCGCGCCAGCCGGACGAGGAGCCCGCCGAGCGTCCCGAACCGCTGGCCGAGATGTCCGAGAGCGAAGCCGCGTCCCTGGAAGCCTCGCTGCAGAGCGACAAGGTGCGAGCCCATCCGGTACTGGAGAAGGCCCTGCGCCACGACGTCAGCGCCGAACATGCCCGCCTGACCCTCAGCCAGGCCGAGGAGATCATCGTCATCAGCGTCATGTCGCGCGACGAGGCGGGCTTCTCCGGCACCGCGCTGCTCGACCTGATGCTGGCCTGTGGCCTGCGCTACGACCGCGACATGGGCGTCTTCCACCGCTTCGAGACCGAGGATCCCGAGAGCCGCCTGCAGTTCTCCATGGTCAACGTGGTCAAGCCGGGGATCTTCCCCATCGCCGCCATGGACGACTTCCAGACCCCCGGCATCACCCTGCTGATGCCGCTGCCCGGGGCCGAGGACTGCTCCGCGGCCTTCGAGGCGATGGTCGAGACCGCCATGGTCGTCGTCCGCCACCTGGGCGGCGAGCTGAAGGACGAGAACCACAGCGTGATGACCGCCCAGACCGTGGAATTCGCCCGCCAGCGGGTGCAGGAGTTCGTGCGACGCAACCGCCTGCACCGCTATCAGGTGAATTAGCGATAAGCCAATAAGCTCTAAGCTGGAAGCGGAACAACCCCATGAATCCATGGGGTTGTTCTGTTAGGGGTATGTAAATACAGGTGCATTGCCTGATGGAGTGAAGAGCTCATCGCGCATGTCCTAGGAGGGATGCTCCGCATCGCGACTGGCGCCGTCAGGCGCCTGGCGGTGTTGCCAGCCTTCTTGATACCAGACCAGGGATGCCATGACCCAGCCCGACCCGAAGACCCGCGACGAGGCGGCCCGCCTGCGCACCGAACTCGACGACGCCAACTACCGCTACTACGTCCTCGACGAGCCGCGGCTCACCGATGCCGACTACGACCGCAAGCTGCGCCGCCTGCAGGAGCTCGAGGCCACGCATCCCGACCTGCAGACCCCCGATTCGCCGACCCAGCGGGTCGGGGCCGCGCCGGCCGCCGGCTTCCCCGAGGTCGAGCATGCGGTGCCCATGCTGTCGCTGGACAACGCCTTCGACGAGGCCGAGCTCGAGGCCTTCGTCAGGCGCGTGGCCGAGCGCCTGGAGATGTCGCCCGACGCGATCGCCTTCTGCTGCGAGCCCAAGCTCGACGGCGCCGCGGTGTCGCTGGTCTACGACAACGGCAGGCTGGTCAGCGGCGCCACCCGCGGCGATGGCCGTACCGGCGAGGGCATCACCTCCAACCTGCGCACCCTGCGCTCCATCCCGCTGAAGCTGCGCGGCAAGGAGCATCCCGGGCTGCTCGAGGTGCGTGGCGAGGTGATCATGAGCCATGAGGGCTTCGAGGCGATGAACGAGCGGGCGCGGGCCGAGGACACCAAGGTCTTCGCCAATCCCCGCAATGCCGCCGCCGGCAGCCTGCGCCAGCTCGACCCGCGGATCACCGCCACCCGGCCGCTGGAGTTCAGCGCCTACCAGGTGGCCCGCATCGAGCCCGATCCGGGCGATGCCACCCACAGCGCCTTGATGGCCCACCTCGGCGACTTCGGCTTTCGCATCAGCAGTGAACTCGCGGTGGTGACGGGCGCCAGCGGGGTGATCGACTACTGCCGCCGGCTCGGTGAGACGCGCGACTCCCTCGGCTACGACATCGACGGCGTGGTGATCAAGGTCGACGACCTGCGGTTGCAGCGCGAGCTGGGCTTCGTGGCCCGGGCACCACGCTGGGCCATCGCCTTCAAGTTCCCCGCCCAGGAGCAGACCACGCGGCTCAACGACGTGGAGTTCCAGGTGGGGCGCACCGGCGCCATCACCCCGGTGGCGCGCCTGGAGCCGGTCACGGTGGCCGGGGTCACCGTCTCCAACGCCACCCTGCACAACGCCGACGAGATCGCCCGGCTCGGGGTGATGATCGGCGATACCGTGGCCATCCGCCGCGCCGGCGACGTCATCCCCCAGGTGGTGCGGGTGCTGGAGGAGGAGCGACCCGCGGATGCCCGCGACATCGTCTTCCCCAGCCGCTGCCCGGTGTGCGATTCCCAGATCGAGCGCCTCGAGGACGAGGCGGTGGCACGCTGCTCCGGCGGGCTCTACTGCGCCGCCCAGCGCAAGGAGGCCCTCAAGCACTTCGCCTCGCGCCGGGCACTCGACATCGAGGGCCTGGGCGTGAAGCTGATCGATCAGCTCGTCGAGCACGATTGGGTCACCACCCCGGCGGACCTCTTCCGCCTCGAGGCCGAGCGCCTCACCGAGCTGCCGCGCATGGCGAAGAAGTCCTCGGAGAACCTGGTGGCGGCGCTGGAGAAGGCCAAGCAGACGACGCTGGCGCGCTTCATCTATGCCCTGGGCATCCGCGAGGTGGGCGAGGCCACGGCGGCCAACCTGGCCCGCCACTTCGGCACCCTGGAGGCGCTGATGGAAGCCGACCGGGAGGCCCTCGAGGCGGTGGAGGACGTGGGCCCGGTGGTCGCCGCCCATGTGCACACCTTCTTTCGCCAGCCCCACAACCGCGAGACCATCGCCGACCTACGCGCCCTGGGGGTGACCTGGCAGGAGGAGGCGGTGGGCGAGCGGCCCCAGCCCCTGGCCGGCCAGACCTGGGTACTCACCGGCACCCTGGAGAGCATGACCCGCGACCAGGGCAAGGCGCGGCTCCAGGCCCTGGGGGCCAAGGTGGCCGGCAGCGTGTCGAAGAAGACCGCCGGCCTGGTGACCGGCGAGGCCGCCGGCAGCAAGCTCGAGAAGGCCATGCAGCTGGGCGTGCCGGTGCTCGACGAGGCCGCCTTCCTCGAGCGCCTGGAGCGCTGGGAGAGCGGCGAGACGGACCCGGAGGAGGACTCATGAGCGGACGCTTCGTCGAGGTACCCTACCGCATGCTGCCCGCCGAGACCCTGGAGGCCCTGCTCGAGGCCTTCGTCACTCGCCAGGGCTACGACACCACCGACACCGGCGAGGGCATGCGCGGCTGGGTGGCCGAGCTCAGGCGCCAGCTCGAGCGCAGCGAACTGATCATCGCCCACGACCTCGAGACCGAGACCACCGAAGTGATGACCCTGGCCCAGTGGCGCAGCTTCGGCCGCGACCTGGCCGACGACGAGGAGGGCTAGACTGGACTGCAGACTGCTGGTGAGGCATGGAGCATGAGGGCAGCTCCGCTGCGCGATTGGCGCCGGTGCAGTCATCACGCTTGGCTGTCGGCAGTTCGTTCATGATGGCGTGGCGTTTGGCATCGCTGAGCGATGACCAGGCGGCGATTTCGTCCCGCGTGCGGTGGCAGCCGAGGCAGTAGTGGCCGCCCGTGGCCAGGCGGCAGACGCCCGTGCAGGGCGAGGCGATCCTTTGGGCCAGGGTGGCATCGCTCATCGGTTGGCGCCGGGCACCCAGAGCACGTCGTCCGCGCCGTTGGCGTTGGCTGTGCGGGCCGCGACGAACAGCAGGTCCGAGAGCCGGTTCATGTAGCGCAGCACCTCGGGGTTCACGGGCTGGGTCTCCATGAGCCGGGCGATCAGCCGTTCGGCGCGCCGGGCGATGGTGCGGGCCAGGTGCAGGTGGGCGGCCAGCGGCGTGCCGCCGGGGAGGATGAACGAGCGCAGGCTGGCGAGGTGCTCGTTGAACGCATCGATGCGCTCCTCCAGATAGTCGACCTGCGAGGCCGCCACGCGCAGCGGCGGGTGCTTGGGGACGTCCTGCTCCGGGGTGCAGAGGTCGGCGCCGACATCGAACAGGTCGTTCTGGACCCGCGCCAGCACCTGGTGCAGCTCGCCTTCGGCATGCAGCTGGGCCAGGCCGAGGGCGGCGTTGGTCTCGTCCACTGTGCCGTAGGCTTCCACGCGCAGGTCGTGTTTCGGTACCCGGCTGCCGTCGCCGAGCCCGGTGTCGCCCTTGTCGCCGGTGCGGGTGTAGATCTTGTTGAGCTTTACCATGTGTCTTGCCTTGCCTCCGGGTCCGTGGCGGCCTCGTCCCCGGCCAGGGTCTGGAGGGCCTTGCGGTAGGTGTCGCGCAGGGTCGGCTCGTCGAGGAACCGGGGCTGTTCCTCGAGCAGTTCCGCCACCCGGCGCACGATCAGCGACTGGACATGATAGCGCCGCCGCAGGCGACGTGTCTCCGTCGGGTCGCGCCGTTCGCTCAGCCAGGCGAGGTGCTGGCTGATGGCGGCATCCAGCTCGGCCAGGCCTGCCTCGCCGTCCTGCGTCACCTCGATGACCGGTGGCAGCCAGGTGCGGGCGTCGCGGTGGCGTTGCACGATGCCGCGCACTTCCGAGGCGGTCTTCCTGGCGCCAGGCAGGTCGGCCTTGTTGATGACGTAAATATCCGCGAGCTCGAGGATCCCGGCCTTCATCGCCTGCACGGCGTCGCCGGCATTGGGCTGCAGTACCATGACCAGGCTGTCCACCGCGTGGCGCACGGCGTGTTCCGCCTGGCCGACCCCGACGGTTTCCAGCAGCACCTCGCAAAAGCCGTGGCCGTCCAGGGCATCCAGCAGGTCTGCAACGTTGTCGGCCAGGCCGTCATTGGCGGAGCGGCTGGAGAGGGAGCGGATGTAGAGCTCCGGCTCGTTGACGATATTGTCCATGCGGATGCGGTCGCCGAGGATCGCGCCGCCGGAGAGCGGGCTGGTTGGGTCGATTCCCAGGATGGCGATGCCGCCTTGGTCACGGCAGGCGGTCAGGCGTCGCTTGGCGAGGCGGCTGACCAGAGTGCTCTTGCCCGCGCCGGGAGCGCCGGTGAAACCGATGCGGGTGGTGTCGCTGGCGGAAGAAGGCTGGCATGCCGCGTGGTCGAGACTCTCGGCCACGGAAGCCGAGGCGAGCTTGGTAAGGGTGCGGCCCAGGGCGCGGCGTGAGCGGGGGTCGAGCCGGGTCATGCGTCAGCCTCCATTGACGTCGTGGTGGGGGCGGATGTCCCAGCGCCGGCCCTGCAACGGTTCGCTGTCCTCGTCGAGCAGCGGTGGAGGGCCGTAGTGGGGCGGCTGGTCCGGCAGCTTGATCGGGTTGCCGACCATGCGGATCTCGCCGTGGGAGGTGGGCACCGAGACCACCATCTGACGCGATTGGGTCAACGCCGACTCGAGGGCCGTCTCCAGGCTCTGCACGCCCGCCACCACCACGCCCAGGGGCGAGAGCCGGTCCACCCAGCCGTCGGTGGTGCCGGTCGCCAGCACCGCCTGGATGTCGTCGACCACGCGCTCGCGGTTCGCGGCGCGCGCCTCCATGGTCGAGCGGCGCGGGTCGTCGATCCATTCCGGATGCCCGACTTCGCGGCAGAAGTCCGCCCAGAAGCCGTCGTGGGTGATGAACAGCGCCAGATGGCCGTCTTGGGTGGCAAAAATCTGCGCCGGGACGATGTAGGGGTGGCCGCCGCCGGGGTAGCGCTGGACCTTCTGGCCAGCATTGAGATAGGCGCTGGCGAGGTAGTTCAACTGCGAGAGCATGGTGTCGTAGAGCGATACGTCGACCTGGCCGCCGCGGCCCTCCACCAGCTTGGCGGTTAGGCCCAGCGCGCCCATGATGCCCGCGGAGTTGTCGACCACGGAGTAGCCTGTCTTCACCGGCGGGCCATCGGGGTCGCCGGTCATCGCCATGACCCCCGCCAGCGCCTGGATGACGTAGTCGTAGGCGGGCTTGTCGGCGAAGGGGCCGTCCAGCCCGTAGCCGGTGAGGGCGAGGCACACGAGCTTGTCGTTGTGCATGCGCAGGGCATCGTAGGTCAGGCCCAGCTTGCGGATCGCGGCGGGGCGGATGTTAGTGAGCAGGGCGTGCGACGACGCGACCAGCTCGGCGAGCCGCCCTTTCCCGGCCTCGCTGGTGAGGTCCAGGCAGAGGCTGTGCTTGTTGCGGTTGAGGCTGGCGAAGTAGGCGTTGTGGGGGCCGATGTAATGCGGTCCGATCTGGCGCCCGATGTCGCCCTGGCCGGGCGCTTCGATCTTGATCACTTCCGCCCCCAGGTCGGCCAGCAGCATGCCGCAGTAGGGCCCGGCCAGCATATGGCTTACCTCGAGGATGCGGATACCGGCGAGCGGGCCTTGGGAGTGGGTGGCATCGTTCATTGCAGTTGCCTCTCGATGTGGCGAAGGACGTCTTCCAGGGGCATTTCCGAGGTGTAGACCCCGCATACCCCCGCGTTCAGCAGTGCCTCGCGGTCCTTCTCGGGAATAGTGCCGCCCACGAAGATCTTGATGTCGCCGGCATCGTATTCCTTCAGGCAGCGCATGGTCTCGTTGACCAGCTCCAGGTGGCTACCCGACAGCATGCTCAGTCCCACCACATCCACGTCCTCGTCCACCGCGACCTTGGCTATGTACTCGGCGCTCTTGCGCAGCCCGGTGTAGATCACCTCCGCGCCCGCGTCGCGCAGGGCCAGGGCGATCACCTTGGCGCCCACGTCGTGGCCGTCGAGGCCGGGTTTGGCGATCAGGATTCTCTTGCCTTTCAAACTCATGGGGTTTCTCCGGTGACGATGGGCGGGGCCGACCGGCCTGTCGGGCGCCGCTCAGAGACGAATGGGTTCCTGGAACTCGCCCCATTGCGACTTGAGCGTGGCGACCATCTCGCCCACGGTAGCGTAGGCGTGGCAGCAGTCGATCAGGTACGGCAACAGGTTCTCGTCGTCCTGGCCCGCGGCCTTTTCCAGCGCCTGCAGGGTCCGCTCGACCCGGGCCGGGTCGCGCTCGGCGAGGAGGCGCTGGTACTTCTCCTGCACGCGCTGTGCGGCCTGCGGGTCGACCTTGAACACTTCCCCGAAATCGTCGGTCTGGTCGTCGCGGCGGAAATAGTTCTGGCCGACGATCACCGTGTCCCCCCGGTCCACCTTCTGCTTGCGTTGGTGGGCGCGTTCGGCGATGCGCGCCTGCAGGTAGCCGTCCTCGATTGCCTTCACCACACCGCCGTAGTCGTCGATCTCCTCGATGACCCGGCGCGTTTCCTCCTCCATCCGATCGGTCAGCCACTCCACGTAATAGCTGCCGCCCAAGGGGTCGACCGTCTTCGAGATGCCGCTCTCGTAGGCGAGGATCTGCTGGGTGCGCAGTGCGATTTCGGCGCTGAATTCGGTGGGGATCTGGAAGGCCTCGTCGTAGGCGCAGGTGAACACCGATTGCGCGCCGCCCAGCGTCGCCGCCATGGCTTCCAGGCCGACGCGCACGATGTTGTTGTAGGGCTGGGCGGCGGTCAGCGACGAGCCGCCGCAGACCACGCCGAAACGCAGCCGCTGCGCCTTAGGGTCGGTGATGGCGAAGCGTTCCTCGAGAAGGCTGGCCCACAGCCGCCGCGCGGCGCGGAACTTGCAGATCTCCTCGAAGAAGTCCATGTGCACGTAGAAGAAGAAGCTCAGCCGGTTGGCGAACTTGGTGGCGTCGCCGCCGCGACGGATCAGCTCGTCGACGTAGGCCAGGCCGTTGGCCAGGGTGTAGCCGAGTTCCTCGACCGCCGTGGCCCCGGCATCACGCACGTGGGCGCCGGCGATGCTGATCGGGTTGAAGCGCGGCGTCTCGCGGTTGGAGAACAGGATGGTGTCGGAGATCAGGCGCATCGAGGGCCGCACCGGGAAGATCCAGGTGCCGCGGGCCACATACTCCTTGAGGATGTCGTTCTGGATGGTGCCGGTGAGTTTCTCGCGGGGCACTCCCTGCTTGTCGGCCACCGCACAGTACATGGCATAGATGATCGCGGCGGTGCCGTTGATGGTGAAAGAGGTGGAGATGCCGCCCAGGTCGATGCCGTCGAAGAGGATTTCCGCCTCCGCCAGGTTGGACAGCGACACGCCGACCTTGCCGACCTCGGAGCGCGCCATGGGGTCGGTGGGGTCGTAGCCGCACTGGGTGGGCAGATCCAGGGCCACCGAGAGGCCGGTCTGGCCGCTCTCGAGCAGGAAGCGGTAGCGCTCGTTGGTGTTCTCCGCCGTGCCGAATCCCGAGTACTGGCGGAAGGTCCACAGCCGCCCCCGATAGCCGTTGGGAAAGATCCCCCGGGTGTAGGGGGGCTTGCCGGGCTGGCCCGGATCGGGGTGCTGCAGCATGTCCGGTGTCACCCGTTCGGGAATCTCGATGCCGGACGCGGTGCGCGGTTCGGGAATCGGGGGGGTGCGGTTCTGGGGGGCGGAATCGCTCATCGGGTTCTCCTGCTATTCAGCACCTTGTCGGCGGCTTCCCAGTGGTCGTCATGGGTCCAGGTCTCAACGAAATGGCGAGTCTCGATGGCCGCCAGCGCGGACGGCGGCTGGCCATCGCGATGGGCGCTGGCCAGCGCCTTGAAGGCCCGGAGCACTTGCGGGACCTGGGCGAGGATGGGCCGGCAGAACGCCTGCACGCTGTCGTCGAGTGATTGTCCCGGAGTGGTGGCCTGGTCGATGAGGCCGATACCCAGCGCGTCGTCGGCGTTGAGCAGTTCGGCCCGCGACAGCAGGCGCAGGGCCTGGGTCGCGCCCACGCGATGCATAAGCCGGCTGCCGCCGCCCCAGGCGGTGGAGATGTTGAGCCTGCCCTGGATGAAGCCGATGCGGCTGGTGGGGCCGGCGACGATGAAGTCGCAGGCCACGGCGAGCTCCGCGCCGCCGCCCAGGGCGTCGCCGTTCAGGGCGGCGATGACCGGAACGGGAAAGCGCGAGATCGCCTCGAGGGCCCGCCGGGCATCGCGGCTCATGGCCTCGGCCTCGGTGTCGGAACGCACCGCCGAGAGGTCGCGCAGATCGCCGCCGGCGGCAAAGCTCTTGTCGCCGGCCCCGGTCAGCACCGCGGCCCTGAGCCCGAGCGTCTCGGCGTGTTGCGTGAAGACGTCGGCGATGTCATCGAGCACCGCGCGGGACAGGGCGTTGCGTTTATCCGGGCGGTTGATGGTCACCCGCAGCAGGGGGCCGTCCGTCGCGACGAGGAGATGATCGGCCATCGGCGTTCTCCGGTCTTGTATTTATTTCTGCATATCGAATAACTATACGTATGGGTGAAAAAAAGTGTCAAGTGCGCACGAGTCGACGACCGGCATGCGGCCAGCGGGAGGCGTTCGAGGGGGGAGGTGAGAAGGCGGGCGGGCAACCCGTCCGGGCGGGTGGGTCGCTATGGTCGTGTGGGGCGGCGAGGGGCTTAGAGTCTGGTAAGGCGGTCGCCGTGACGGATCAGGGTGGCGAGGTAGTGCTCAAGCTGGCGTGACATGCGCTCCATGGGGCCGGCGATCGCCACGCCCAGGGTCTCGCCGTAGACCTGGCGGGCGATGGCGATGGCCATGACGTCATCGACGTTCTCGCCACGCGTAATGAAGTAGCCGCGACGGCTGCTCTCCACGATGTCGTCCATCAACTGATGGCGGTCGGTGAGCGTTCGGCCCGTGGCCGGGGTGAGGGGCAGCTGCTCGAGCAGCGCCTGCAGGGTCTGGTCGGTTTCCTGCCCCAGCATGGCCTTACCGATGGCGCTGGAGTGAAGCGGCTTGGCGTCGCCCGGGCGTGCAGCGTAACGCACGGTGTGGGTGCCTTCGATGACCTCCAGGTAGACCACGGCGTCGCCCTGGCGCTTGCCCAGGATCACCGTTTCGCCGAGTTCGTCGCGCAGTTCGTGCAGCACGGGGGATACGCTTTCCAGCAGCGGGTCGTGGGTGGCGATAGCCTGGGCGACCTGCAGCAGGCGCTTGGTGGGATAGACCCGCTTCTTCTGCTCGAGGACGTAAACGTAACCCAGCGCCTGCAGGGTCTTGATCAACGCATGGCAACTGCTGACCGGGGTGTCGATGCGCTTGGCCAGGTCGCTGAGCGGCAGCGGCGTCTGATCGTCGGCAAAGGCCTCGAAGAGACTGAGGGTACGTGCCGCCGTCTTGACGCTCTCGGGCTTGCCGCGTTCCGCGGGGTCTCCGGCTGACCGGGGGGTTCGTTTCATTGCCAGTTCTCTCTTTGCAATACAGGGCACGGCCCGGGAGCTTACATGAGGCTCGGCCGATTGCCAGCCCGTCGTCATGGGGCAAGCGCGGGGACGGAGGCAGCCGTGTCGCCCAGTTCGGCTAAAGTATAAGTGATTTCGGCTTTCTGAAAAACATTACACAGGTGGGAAAAAGTGCTAGCGTGGGACTATTAGTCCGGAAGCGGCCGTCACTCGTCGCTATCCGGGGACCACGACTCCCAGGGAAGATCCCACCGCTGGTGGGCATGCCATCGTAAGGACTCGCACATGCCAGGAGGACAACAACAATGCCAGCTACAACCTACGGCACAGCCAGTCACTATCTGAATGCTTTCACCCTGGGCGCGGCGGGGATCGTCGCGGCGAGCCTGTTGCCGCTCACCGCCGAGGCCCAGGCCAGGCTCGCCATGGGCGCGACCCACAGCGGATCGGCCTTCTATTCCTATCAGGTCGCCGTGGTGTCCGACTGGAACGACACCGTCGAAGGCGTTGGGATGAGCGTCCAGGAACTGGGCGGGGCCGCCGCCTCGACACAGGCTTTGCTGCGCGGAGAGGTGGATATGGGGATCGCGGTGACCTCCTCCGACCATCAAGCCGTCCAGGGCGAGGGGGACTACGGTTCGCCGGCGGAGAACCTGCGCACGCTGTACTTCTTCGCGCCACTGCCCTTGAACTGGGTTGTGTCGGATGACTCCGACATCGCCGGCCTCGAGGACCTGGCCGGACGCGATTTCAATCCCGGCGGGCGCGGCACCGCCACGGAGGGCCAGACGGAGACCGCGCTGGAGATCCTCGGCATCGCGCCCAACTACTATCGCGCCGGTGGCAGCGACGCGCTGGATGCCTACCAGAACCGGCGTCTCGATGCCTTCGTGAAAGCCGGCCTGCATCCCGATGGCTACATCCAGCAAGCCCATTCGTCGCGGCCGGTGCGGCTATTGTCGATGACCCCGGACCAGGCGCAACAGGTGGCCGATGCCCGGCCGTACTTCAGCGTCGGCGAGGTCGATCCCGCTGACTTCTATGGTGAACAGGAAAGCCCCTTGATCACTATCCAGACCGGGATCGGCATCAACACCACCAGCGAGCTCGCTGAGGAAGCCGCCTACGGTATCGTGGAGCGCGCGTTTTCCGAGGAGGGGATCCAGGCCGCGGCCGACGGCTATGCGCCTGCCTCCCAGGTCGATCCGCTGCAGCTGACGCTCAACGCCAGCGTGGCTCCCCTGCATGCCGGGGTGGTGCGTTACCTGAAGGAACAGGGACACGAGGTTCCCGAGCGCCTGGTGCCGCCGGAATACAACGAGTGATGGCATCCGGCAGGGCCGCCAGCACGTGCCAACCATGACATTTCAAGTCGTCAGCGGGCGGGGTCGCGGCATCGCCTCCGCCCGCTGCCAAGGTCCGGGGACCTTGAGGGTCTAGCGTATGAGTTCTGATGAACGCGTCACCTCCCTGCGCCGCTTCAGCGGTGCTGCCGGGTGGCTGATCGGCGGCCTCGCCCTGGCGTGGATCCTCTTCCATATCGTCACCGCCGGCGTGGGGATGCTACCCAACTACCAGCAACGTGCCGTCCACCTGGGTGGCGCCCTGTTCTTCGTGTTTCTGCTGTACCAGGGGCGCGCCCGCTTTCCCCGCTTGCAGCTGGCGCTGGTCGATCTGCCGTGCGCGTTCGCCTGTCTGGTGCTGCTGGGGTATATCTTCGTCAACTACGACGCCATCGTGATGAGCAACTGGTACGTCAATGAGGCGGTGGAGAAGGCGTTTGGCGTCGCGCTGTTCCTGCTGTTGTTGGAAGCCGTCCGGCGCACCCTGGGCTGGCTGTTCGTCGGCCTGATCCTGTTCTTCTGCGTCTATGCCTATTTCGGTCCTTACATGCCGGGCCCGCTGGCCCACCGCGGCCTGTCGCTGGAGCGGATGATCTACGTCTTCTACATGGGCAACAACGGCATCCTCGGCACGCTGATGGGCATTTCGGCGACCGTGGTAACCCTGTTCCTGATCCTGGGGGCATTGCTCAACGCCAGTGGGGCCGGGGATACCTTCATCCGCATCGCCATGCGGCTCGGCGGACGCATTCGCGGTGGCGCGGGCATCGTCGCCGTGATCGGCAGCGCCTTTATGGGCATGGTGAATGGCAGCACGGTGGCCAACGTGACCAGCACCGGGGTGTTGACCATCCCGTTGATGCGCCGCCTGGGATTCGATCGCAACCTGGCGGGCTCCATCGAGGCGGTCGCCTCGACGGGCGGGCAGATCATGCCGCCGATCATGGGGCCGGGCGCCTTCCTGATGGCGGAGCTGCTGGGCATTGCCTACCTGGATGTGGTCACGGCCGCCCTCGTGCCCTCGGTGTTGTTCTTCACCGCGCTGTTGCTGGGCGTCTATCTGATGGCGCGGCGTTATCGGCTGGAGGCATTGCCGCCGGAGTTGATCCCGTCGCGGCGGGAGGCATTCGAGCCCCTGGCCATGGCTAGTCTGCTGGTGCCGATCGGTATCCTGCTGTACTTCATACTGCAGCGTTACACGATACAGACGGCGGTGTTCTGGTCGCTGGTCTCCATCAGCGCAATGATGGTCGCGGGCGCCCTGTTTCGCCGCCGGCCACCCGAGACCGCGGCCAGCGAACAAGCCCACAGGGTGGCGGGCCTCATGGTCGACGAGACAGATCGGGTGCAGCGGACAGTCGTCAGCAGCGCGGGCCAGCGGCTCGTCGACGTGGCCGGGTCGACCTATCGGGGGTTGTACGCTGCCGCGGTGAGCGTGGTATACATCGCCATGATCATCGCCGCCGCCCAGATCATGGTCTCCACCATCAACCTGACCGGGCTGGGCGTGACCCTGTCGCAGGTGATCCTGTCCATCGGCGGGGATTACCTGTTCGTCTCGCTGGTGCTCACCATGGCGCTGGCCATCATCCTGGGGATGGGGATGCCGACCCCGGCGGCCTATGCCGTGGCTGCTGCGGTGCTGGCGCCACCACTGCTGAACCTGGGCTTCGAGCGCCTGCCGTCGCATCTCTTCCTGTACTTCTTCGCCAGCGTGTCGGCCATCACGCCGCCGGTCGCGGCGGGGATCTTTGCCGCCATCGCCATCAGCGGTGGGACCTTCTTCGGCACGGCCCGCTACGCGCTGACCCTGGCCTGTAGCCTGTTCATCCTGCCGTTTCTGTTCATCCTGAACCCGGAGCTCACCCTGGCGGGCAATCCCCTGGCCATCCTGGTCGCGTTGCTGAGTGCGCTGGTGGGCATCGGCTTCCTGTCGGTGGCGGCCATCGGACATCTATGGGGCGGCATGGGGCCCGTGTCCCGGCTACTGGTGGGGGGAGGTGCCATCGTCATGGTCACCCCGGGCATATGGGTGGACATGGCCGGGGTACTGTGCATCGTGGCGGGGCTGGCCCTGCATCGGTTCCACGCCGTGAGATCCCGCCAGCGACTGGGAAAAGGGCGCGATGAGCATGCCGGATAATCCGTTTCTCGGACTCCTTGGTGCTCGCCTGGTGCATTGGGACCACGGGCAGTGCGAGTGGCAACTGGATATCGCCCCGTACCACCTGAACTCGCAGGGCTCGCTACAGGGCGGCGTCATCGCCACGCTACTGGATGTCGCCTGCGGCTATAGCGTCTTCTTTCACGCGGCCGATGAGCCCCCGGCACGCACCGCCACCATCTCGCTGACCATCCATTACCTGGCCCGGGTCGATGGTGGGCGCGTGGTGGCCCGGGGCCGGCGGATCGGCGGCGGCAAGGCCATCTTCTTCGCCGAAGCGGAACTGCTTGACGAAGCGGGCGGTACGATCGCCAAGGCATCGGGAAGCTTTCGCAGTAAGCGCCGCAGCGATCCGGGGCGCTCGGCGAGGCATCAAAGCCGGGACACAAGCTTTCCATGAAGATCTGGGCAAACTGACGAAAATCATCCAGCCGATTCTTGCTATGCCTTCTCGACTCCTGTCCGACCCCTTGGCCAGGCCTGTTTCCCCCTTACCAAGTCCCTGATCAGCCGCCGTCCCGGGTGCAGGTGGTCCGCCAGCGGCTGCTCCAGGGGCAGCGGCTCGTCGCAGATCCGTGAGGCGAGCAGCTCGGCGCACAGCGGAGCGCTGGCCAGGCCCCGGGAGCCGTGGGCGGCGCTGATCCACAGCCCCGGATGGTGGCGGCCGGGCGTGTCGGGCACGCGGGTGGCGTCCTTGGCCAGCACGGCATAGTCGTCGGCCCAGGCCGCGGCGTCGGGCACCGGGCCGGCATAGGGCGACTTGTCGGGGCTGGCCGCGCGCAGGGCGGCCCGGCCCGCCAGGCCCGCCGGGTCGAGGTCGGTACCCGCCGCGCGCAGTGCCGCCACATAGGCGGGCAGGGTGCGCTCGAGCTCCGCCAGGTTGGCGGCATGGTCCGCCTCGCGCACCCCGGTGTCGGTATCGCCCGGGACGAAGGTGGCGCCGAAGGTGAGCACGCCGTCCAGCGGCGGCGACACATAGCCCCCGGCGCACACCACCCGCCGCAGGGGCGGCGCCCCCTCGGGCAGGGTGAGCCGCGAGACCTGGCCGCGCACCGGCTGCAGCGGCAGCCGCGCGGTCTGGGCGAAGCGGTTGGCCAGCGTGGCGGTGGCGATCACCACCTGGTCCGCCGCCAGGGTCTCTCCGTCGGCGAGGCGCAGCCGCCAGCCGTCGCCGGCCGGCTCCAGGCCCTCGACCCCGGCGCGGCGGAAGTCGACCCCCGGGGAGTCGGCGAGCCGCGCGCAGAGGGCGTCGGGACGCACCCAGCCGGCCAGCGGATAGTCGAGCCCCGTCGTCGCCACCGCCACGCCGGCGCGACGACTCGCCTCCACGGCATCGACGCCCTCGACGGCGCCGGCCGGCAGCGGATGGCGCTCGAGGAAGCGTGCCTGGCGGCTCGCCTCGCGCTCGCCGCCGGCCAGCTGCAGCACGCCACTCGGGGCCCAGAGTTCCCGGGCGGGGTCCAGGGCCTCGAGCCAGCGACAGCTGTGCAGCAACCCGGCGAGATAGACCCGGCTCTGGGGATTGGTGTCCGCGGCGAGCTTGACGTAGAGCGCCCCCTGGGCGTTGCCCGAGCCGCCGGCGCCGGGCCCCTCGCGGTCGAGCAGGGTCACTGCCACCCCACGCCCGGCCAGGGCCGCGGCCAGGCTCGCCCCGGCGATGCCGGCACCCACCACGGCCACGCGTCGCACCGGCCGCGGCGCGGGCGGGGTGAACCAGGGCGTGCGCTGACGGCGCTCGTCGGCGGGCGGCGTGGCGATCTCGCCGGCCAGCATCTCGCGTTTGCGCCCGAAGCCCGGCACCTTGCGCCAGGCGAAGCCGGCCGCCGCCAGGCCGCGCTTGACCACCCCGGCGCAGGTGAAGGTGGCGAAGGTGGCACCGGGCCGCGAGCGCGCCGCCATGGCGGCGAACAGCTCGGGGCGCCACATCCCGGGATTCTTGGCCGGGGCGAAGCCGTCCAGGAACCAGGCATCGACCCGACCGTCGAGCAGCGCCAGGCGCTCGGTGGTGTCGCCGAGGTGCAGGTCCAGGGTCACCCGGTCGTCGAGCCGCAGGCGGTGCACCCCGGTCACCGGCGCCGGCCACTGGGCCACCAGCCGCGCGGCCCGCTCGGCCAGGTCGGGCCAGGCGGCCAGGGCCCGCGCCAGGTCGTCGCGACCCAGGGGATACTTCTCGGTGGAGACCAGGTGCAGGCGGGCCGTCGCGGGGGCGTGCGCCTCGAAGCAGGCCCAGGTGCAGAGCATGTTCAGCCCGGTGCCGAAGCCGGTCTCGCCGACCACGAAGGGGCGTGACTCCCGCCACTCCCGGAAGCGTTCCGGCAGGCGGTTGGCGGCGATGAAGACATGCTCGGTCTCGGCCCGGCCGTCATGGCGCGAGAAGTAGACGTCGTCGAAGGCGGTCGAGTGCGGCGCGGACTCGCCCGTCTCGTCCTGGCGCCAGTCGAGGCGAGCGATCTCCAGGCCCGCCAGCGGGGGCAGGCCATCGGGGGCGGCGGTCAAGGCGGGGCTCCGGTGGGCAGGTGCTGGTCAGAATTTGATCGTCGCCGCCGCAGCGCCAGGGTGACAGGGCTGTCGCAAGGCGTCCGCGGCGTTTCAACAGTGTTATCCACAGTAGCTGTGCAAAACCCCGTTGTTGATAAGTTACGGCAACACCTTCTTGAAGGGCTTCACCGTCACCTTGGCGTAGACCCCGGCGATCACGTAGGGGTCGGCGTCGGCCCAGGCCTGGGCCTCCTTGAGGCTGTCGAACTCGGCGACCACCAGGCTGCCACTGAAGCCGGCCTCGCCCGGGTCCTCGCTGTCGATGGCCGGATGCGGTCCGGCCAGCACCAGGCGGCCCTCGTCGCGCAGCGCCTCCAGGCGTGCCAGGTGGTCGGGCCGGGCGGCCAGGCGGCGTTCCAGGCTGCTGTTCACATCCTCGCTGATGATGGCATAGAGCATGGCGATGGGATCCTCGAGTGGGGCGGCTCGTGCCGCGAAAACGCGCGGGTGATTGACCGGGGTCGGCCCGGCGCGCACCATGGAGCGTCATTCTGACAAAGTCGCCAGTCGGCGTCATGCCAATGACCGCACTTCCCGCCCGCTTCGAGGGCGACCCCGAACCATTGCCCATCGACCTGCACATGCACTCCACCGCCTCCGACGGCGCCCTGTCGCCCACGGACCTGGTGGCGTTGTGCCGTGAGCGGGGCCTGACCCACCTGGCGCTCACCGACCACGACACCCTGGCCGGCGTGGCGGAGGCCGCGGCGGCGGCCGCCGAGGCCGGGTTGGTACTGCTGCCGGGCACCGAGCTCTCCACCCAGTGGCGCGGCATCAACATCCATGTGGTGGGACTGCTGCCCGAGGGCGCCCGGGGCCGGCTGGTCGCGGGGCTGGCGAGCCAGGCCGAGGCCCGCGAGCGGCGTGCCGGCAGGATCGCCGAGCGCCTGGAGAAGCTCGGCCTCGACGACGCCCTGGCCCGGGCCCGCGAGCAGGCCGGCAGCGAGCGCCCGCTGGGGCGGCCGGACTTCGCCCGTGCCCTGGTGGCGGCGGGCCTGGTGCCCGACGTGGCCACCGCCTTCAAGAAGCACCTGGGCGACGGCAAGCCGGGAGACGTCAAGGCGCTGTGGCCGGGGCTCGCCGAGGCGCTGGGCTGGATCCTCGACGCCGGCGGGGTGGCGGTGCTGGCGCACCCCCTGCGCCACGGCCTGACGCGACGCAAGCGCGGCCTGCTGCTCGACGACTTCGCCGCGGCCGGCGGCCAGGCCGCCGAACTGGTCAGCGGCTTCCAGAATCCCGACGCCACCCGCGACCTGGCCCGCCAGCTGCAGGAGCGTGGGCTCTACGCTTCGCAGGGCAGCGACTTCCACTTCCCCGGCGGCCACCTGGCGCCGGGCAGCATGAGCCCGGTGCCGCGCACCGCCACGCTGCCGGTCTGGACCCATCCGCGCCTGGCGGCCTGCGTCGGTGGCCCGGCGGCGAAGGCCGGCGCCGACGCGCTATAGTCAGGGGCGAGTCCTATCATCGACATGGAACCCAGGAGCGCCAACATGAGCCAGTTCTTCCAGATCCATCCCGAGAATCCCCAGAAACGGCTGATCGACCAGGCGATCCGGATCATCCGCGACGGCGGGGTGGTGGCCTATCCCACCGATTCCGGCTATGCCCTGGGCTGTCATCTGGGCGACAAGAAGGCGATCGAGAAGATCAAGTGGCTGCGTTCGCTGGACGACAAGCACAACTTCACCCTGGTGTGCTCCGACCTCTCCGAGATCGGCACCTACGCCAAGGTGGACAACGACGTCTTCCGGCTGCTCAAGGCCCACACCCCGGGGGCCTACACCTTCATCCTCAACGCCACCACCGAGGTGCCGCGCCTGCTGCTGCACCCCAAGCGCCGCTCCATCGGCGTGCGGGTGCCGGATCATGCCATCACCCGGGCGCTGCTGAGCGCCCTGGGCGAGCCGCTGATGAGCGTGACCCTGATCCCGGTGGGCGAGGAGCTGCCGATGACCGATGCCGATGAGATCCGCGAGCGCTGCGGCGCCCATCTCGACCTGGTGATCGACGGCGGCGCCTGTCACCTGGAGCCGACCAGCGTGGTGGACCTGCGCGAGATGCCGCCGACCATCGTGCGCGAGGGCCGCGGCGACGTCTCGACCTTCCGCGAGTGAGCCGACCGCGTCGCCGGCTCACGCCGGCGGCGGCGCGTCCCCGTCCGGTTCCTCCTCCTCGTCTTCCCGCTCCTTGGCCAGCCGGGGGTCGGGCGTATCCTCGTCCAGCCAGGTGCCGCACTTGAGGCAGTACCTGGCGCGCCGCTCATGGTGGTCGTGGCCGCAGCCCGGGCAGGCCTCGTCGGAGTAGCGGTCGGCGCGGATCGAGCGGATCACCTCGGCGGAGAAGATCCCGGTGGGTACCGCGATGATCGAGTAGCCGGTCAGCATCACCATCACCGAGATCGCCTGGCCCAGCGGGGTGACCGGCACGATGTCGCCGTAGCCCACGGTGGTGAGGGTGACGATGGCCCAGTAGATCGCCGTGGGGATGCTGGTGAAGCCGGCCTCGGCCGGCTCGATCAGGTAGACCACCGCGGCGAAGATGGTCACCAGCATGAAGACGGTGAACAGGAACAGGAAGATCTGGTGGCCGCTGCGCTTGAGGGCGTCCACCAGCAGCCGCCCCTCGCCGACGAACTCCATCAGCCGCAACACCCGGAAGATGCGCAGCACGCGCAGCACGCGCACCATCACCAGGGTCTGGGCCCCGGGCAGGAGCAGCGTCAGCCAGGTGGGCAGGATGGCCACCAGGTCGATGACGCCGTAGAAGCTCCTCAGGTACTGCAGGGGGCGTTCCAGGCAGTAGAGGCGCACCGCCAGTTCCACGGTGAAGGCGATGGTGAAGCCCCACTCGACCCAGTGGAAGAGGGGGGCGTGGGCGGCGTGGTAGGCCGGCACGCTGTCCAGCATCACCACCAGCACGCTGCCCAGGATGGCCAGGATCAGGGCGATGTCGAAGCCCTTGGCCGGCAGGGTGTCGGACTCGAAGATGATCTGGAAGACCCGGGTGCGCAGGGTCCCGCCGCCGGGTTTGGGAAGGTGGTTCACGGGCATCGTCCTTGTGGATGGCGCCTCAGGCCAGTGCGGCCTCGCCGGGCAGGCGGCGCGCCAGGGCCAGTGCCAGCCGGCCGAAGGACGGCGTCAACCACTCCGGTTCCGCCAGCGTCTCGGCGAGGCGCGCCGCGGTATCGCTCGGGGCATCATCGCCCAGCCCGGCCAGGCGATGGAAGGCCTCGCGGGCCGCCTCGCGCCAGGCGTCGTCGCCGGTGTCGGCCAGGGCGTCCAGGGCCACCACCGCACGATGCAGCCAGGCACCGGCGTTGCCACCCTCGGGCAGCCGCCAGGCGCCGTCGAGCAGGGCGCCGCCGCGGGCCGCCTTGCTGCTGTCCGAGGGGCGCAGGGCGACCGACTCGGCCAGGGCCTCGGCCAGCGACCACAGCGCCGCCGGCTCGCCCGCCTCGAGCTCGAGTTCCAGTTCGCGGATGGGCACCCGCCGCCCGCCGGCGAGGATCTCCCCCTCGTCCAGGGCCAGCTCGATGCGCGCCCCGTCGTGCCGGAGCGCCCAGGTCTCGCGGCGGAAGTCGGTGGTGAAGCGCGCCTCCAGGCGCTCGAGCACACCGGGGCCCAGCTCGGCCGGCGGCAGCCCCGCCAGGCCGGCCAGGTCCAGGCCCGGCCCGGGCACCTCCCACTCCCACTCGCCGCGCCGCGACAGGCCGCCACCGCCGGCGCCGCGGGTCTTCACCGTCTGCAGGAGTCGTCCGTCCAGGCGGCGCAGGCGCAGGGCCATGCGCGCCGTCTCCAGTTCGCCCCGCGGCGTGTCGTAGTAGGTGTTGCCCAGGCTCGCGACCCGCGGCGAGACCCCGGCCAGCAGGGGGTGGCGGCGCAGCGCCTCGGGGCCCGTGGCGCCCAGGGCGAGCTTGAGCTCGATCTCGTGACTCATGGGTGTTCCCCTTGCGCTGATGTGGCGTTACGGTGAATTTTTCATGACGATGGCGTCCAGGGTCACTATACTGTCGCCGCCATTTTCAAGGTTCCAAGATGCCCCATGGTGACATCCAATCCCTTCTCCGCGATGTTCGGCCGCTCGCCATTCCAGCCACTGCTGGCCCATATCGTCAAGGCCAGTGAATGCGCCAACGAGCTGCTGCCCTTCTTCGAGGCCACGCTCGAAGGCGACTGGGAGGCCGCCGCGGTGCATCGCGAGACGATCACTCGTCTCGAGCACGAGGCCGACGAGCTCAAGACCGAGCTGCGCCTCAACCTGCCCAATACCCTCTTCCTGCCGGTGTCCCGCTCCGACCTGCTGGACCTGATCAGCGTGCAGGACAAGATCGCCAACAAGACCCGCGACATCACCGGCATCATGCTCGGCCGCCGGATGCAGGTGCCCGAGGAGCTGGCCCAGCCGATGCGCGACTACATGCGCACCTCGGTGGCCTGCGTGGCCCAGGCCCGCAATGCCCTCGAGGAGCTCAAGGACCTGCTCGAGTCTGGCTTCGGGCGCAACGTCAGCGACGTCATGCAGAAGCTGATCCGTGAGCTGCACACCCTCGAGCAGCAGACCGACGACCAGCAGATCGCCATCCGCCGCCAACTGTTCGCGCTGGAGGATCGCCTGCCGCCGGTGGACGTGATGTTCCTCTACAAGATCATCGACTGGGTGGGCGAGCTCTCCGACCGCGCCGAGCGCGTGGGCAGCCGCCTGCAGATCATGACGGCCAACTGAATCCCTGCGGCCCCGGCGACCCCGGGGCCGCTGTCCGTACGCCATCTCACGACCGCAACGAGGGAAGCAACCTCATGTCGATCATCGCGCAGCACGGCGACGTCTTCATCATCCTCGCCTGCCTCTTCGGCTTCTTCATGGCCTGGGGCGTGGGCGCCAATGACGTGGCCAACGCCATGGGTACCTCGGTGGGCTCCCGGGCCATCACCATCAAGCAGGCGATCATCATCGCCGTGATCTTCGAGTTCCTCGGCGCCTGGCTGGCCGGCGGCGAGGTGACCAACACCATCCGCAAGGGGATCATCGACCCCGAGCTGCTCCAGGAGGACCCCCAGCTGCTGGTCTACGGCATGCTGGCGGCGCTGCTGGCCGCCGCCACCTGGCTGCTGATCGCCTCCGCCAGGGGCTGGCCGGTCTCCACCACCCACTCCATCGTCGGCGCCATCGTCGGCTTCGGCGCGGCCGGCCTGGGCGCCGCCGCGGTAGACTGGGGCGGCGTGGGCAAGATCGCCGCCAGCTGGGTGGTCTCGCCGCTGCTCTCCGGCACCATTGCCTTCACCCTGTTCAGGTCGGTACAGCACCTGATCTTCGAGGCCCAGGATCCCTTCGCCGCGGCCAAGCGCTACGTGCCCGTGTACATCTTCCTGGTGGGCTTCGCCGTGGCCATGGTGACCCTCATCAAGGGGCTCAAGCACGTCGGCCTCGACTTCGGCTTCGGCGCCAGTCTGCTGCTCTCCATCCTCGCCGGCCTGGTGATCGCGGGCATCGGCGTGGTCATGGAGCGTCGCGTCAAGGCCGCCAGCCGCCAGGCCGACCATTTCGGCTTCTCCGGGGTGGAACGGGTGTTCGGCGTGCTGATGATCTTCACCGCCTGCGCCATGGCCTTCGCCCACGGCTCCAACGACGTGGCCAACGCCGTGGGACCGTTGGCGGCGGTGATCAGCGTGGTCCAGGCCGGCGGCGAGATCGGGGCCGACGCCCTGGTGCCCTGGTGGGTGCTGGTGCTGGGCGGCGGCGGCATCGTCGTCGGCCTGGTCACCTATGGCCACAAGGTGATCGCCACCGTGGGGACCGGCATCACCGAGCTGACCCCCAGCCGCGGCTTCGCCGCCACCCTGGCCGCCGCCGTCACCGTGGTGCTGGCCTCGGGCACCGGCCTGCCGATCTCCACCACCCACACCCTGGTGGGCGCGGTGCTGGGCGTGGGCCTGGCCCGCGGCATGTCGGCGCTGAACCTGCGCGTCATCGGCACCATCGCCATGTCCTGGCTGATCACCCTGCCGGCCGGTGCCGGCCTGGCGATCCTGTTCTTCTTCATGTTCAAGGGCATGTTCGGCTGAAGGAAGGGGCGACGTAAATCCGAATTCCTTCAGTGGATATTTCTGTATTCGGCGGTACCACGGCAGTGGTGCCGCCGTTTTCGTCGCTCTGCTATAGTCGAGGCTTCCGTCATCGTCTTTCGTTCACCTGCTGCCGGAGTGCGGCCTTGGATACACGCTTCCCCTTCGTCGACTGGTTCCGCAATTCCTCGCCCTACATCAATGCCCACCGCGGGCGAACCTTCGTCATCCTCATCGAGGGCGAGGCCATGGCGCGGGGGCGAGGCGAGCAGTTGATCCAGGACCTGGCGTTGCTGCACACCCTGGGGGTGCGCCTGGTGGTGGTGTTCGGCATCCGTCCCCAGGTGCAGCAGGCCCTGGACGCGGCGGCCATCACGCCGCGCCTGCACCAGGGGCGCTGGGTCGCCGATGCGCCGGTGATGACCTGCATCGAGCGGGTGGCCGCCGAGCAGCGGCTGTGGCTGGAGGCCCGCTTCTCGCTGGGGCTGCCCAACACCCCGATGCACGGCGTCGAGCTCACCGCGGTGTCCGGCAACCTGGTGATGGCCAAGCCCCTCGGGGTGCGCGACGGGGTGGACTTCGACCGCAGCGGCGAGGTGCGACGGGTGCGCGCCTCGGCCATCGAGGGGTTGCTGGAGAAGGGGGCTTTGGTGGTGCTGCCGCCGCTGGGCTTCTCCAGCACCGGCGAGGTGTTCGACCTCAACGCCTCCGACGTGGCCCAGCACGCGGCCATGGCGCTGTCCGCCGACAAGCTGATCCTGCTGGGCGAGGCCAGCGGCCTGTTCGACCGCAGCGGCCAACTGCAGCGCCAGCTGACTCCCGCCGAGGCCGAGCCGCTGCTGAGCCGGGCACCGGCCGGCAGCGAGCTGGCCCGCCACCTGGAGGCCGCCTGCCAGGCGGCCCGCCATGGGGTGGCACGCACCCACCTGCTCTCCTGGCACGACCACGACGCCCTGCTCGGCGAGCTCTTCACCCGCGACGGCGTGGGCACCATGATCACCCAGCACCGCTACGAGCAGCTGCGCCTGGCGGAGCTGGCCGACATCGGCGGCCTGCTGGAGCTCCTCGAGCCCCTGGAGCGACACGGCATGCTGGTGCCGCGCTCCCGCGAGCGCCTGGAACACGAGATCGACGACTACCTGGTGATCGAGCGCGACGGCATGATCATCGGCTGCGCCGCCCTGCACGCCTTCGACGATGCCGAGATGGGCGAGCTGGCCTGCGTGGCGGTGCATGGCGACTACCGTGGCGGCAGCCGCGGCGAGCTGCTGCTCGCCGAGATCGAGCGCCACGCCCGGCGCCGTGGGCTCACGGCGCTGTTCGCGCTGACCACCCATTCCACCCACTGGTTCTTCGAGCACGGCTTCCGTCTGGCCGACCTCGAGGCGCTGCCGCCGCTCAAGCGCGACACCTACAACCACGCCCGCAAGTCCAAGGTGCTGGTCAAGACGCTCAAGTGAACGGCAGGCTGTCGCCGCATGACGTCATCGCCGCCGCGGGTGTCTCCGATAGGCAACGCTTCAAGTTGTTGAAAATAAAGGGCTAATATCATTATGGCGTGATGTTGTCGTCTTAAGGCAACAAAATTTGCCGCCCATGACCCTCCTGCACCCGCCCGCCGGCCGATTGGCCGGCGTTTTTCTATTTTAAGCTGTTGAAATTAAAGGGGTGTCGAGCCTTATGGCATGCCGCTCGCAATAGTCAGGGTGAGCAACGGAAGCGGTTCATTACGGCTCGAACCGTTTTCGATCGCCAAGGAAGGCCGGGACGACACTGCCCTGTGCCCCCGGTCCCCGCGGCGATCAGCGTCTGCTCCTAGCGATGTGTGACTTAGGTTGCGATGAGACGGGTACCGACACGGTCACGGACGCGTACCCTGAAGGGCAAGGACGCCCTGGCAAGGATGCCTCTCCCCTCCGGGGGATCGAATCGCGCAGCATCGCCGCCGGCCTGGCCGAGGCGGTGCTGCCAGAAGCGAAGCCGGGTGGTCCGCCACCCGCATGAGGATGACCAGCCCCTGGTGGCAAATGGTGGCCTCATGGCTTCGAGGGCCTCCCCGGCCCATTGGGAAGATCGGATGATGGACGGACCAGGCCGTCGATCGATCGAGCTTCCGAACCCTTCAGTTCCCTGCGTACTTGGGCCGGCTCTGCCGGCCTTTTTTTTCACCGACTGCCCACGGGGGCCAGTGATGGTGGTGGGGGAACGGCGCTTGCTGAAACTCTGGTATCCTGAAGGTCGAACATGATGGCAACACCGGCCACCGCCCCGCCCATCACACTCCTGCAAAGAATGCTGGACATGACCACTAGAGTGTCGCGTCGCTGGCGCCCCCGTTCCTTGTTGCAGCTCGTCCTGCTCGCCTTCCTGGTGGTGATGCTGCCGCTGGGCGTATTGATGTTCCAGGCCGGCCAGGCGCTGACCGAGCTGACTCGCCTGGCCGACGTCAGTGCCCGCCAGGCGGTGGAGGAGACCCGCCGTGCCCGTACCCTGGGGGCCCTGGCCCTGGAGATGGAACGCAGCGCCCGCCAGTACGCCGTGGTCGAGCAGGAGAGCCTGCTGGAAATCTATTCCGAGCGGCTCGAGGAGTATCGCCAGCTGCTGGCGCTGCAGCGCCTGCTGCTGCCCGACGACCCCGATGTCGCCGCCCTGGAACGCCAGCTCGACGAGCTGGCCGAGTTACCCGAGCTGCCCATGGAGGAGTTCCAGGCGCGGCTCGCCGACTTCCCCTCCTTCGCCCAGCGCACCGAGGCGATGCGCCGCTCCACCAACGAGCACATCGACGCCCGTATCGAGTCGATCCGCGAGCGGGCGCGGGCCGTGCAGACGCGGCTCTGGCTGCAGACCGCCGCCCTGGTCTCGGCGAGCCTGGTGCTGATGCTGCTGTTCTCCTGGTTGATCATCCGCCCGGTGCGCCAGCTGGAGCGGCGCATCCTGGGCATCGGCAGCGGCACGCGCGCCGAGGCGCCGCGGCCGGTGCAAGGGCCCGCCGAACTGGTCCAGCTCGACCAGCGCCTCGACTGGCTCTCCTCGCGGCTCGACGAGCTCGAGGCCCAGAAGCAGCAGTTCCTGCGCCACATGTCGCACGAGCTCAAGACCCCGCTGGCCAGCGTGCGCGAGGGTTCGGCCCTGCTCGCCGATGGCGTGGCCGGGGAGCTCACGCCGCGCCAGCTGGAGATCCTCGAGCTGATCGATACCAGTGGCCGCGAGCTGCAGCGGCTGATCGAGCAGCTGCTCGACTACAACCTGCTGCAGCACAACCGTCAGGTGTCGATCGAACGGCTGGACGTGACCACCCTGGCCCGGGAGGTGCTGGCCAAGCATCGCCTGGCGCTCTCCAACAAGGGCATGCGGGTCACCTGCTTCGACGGCCCCGTGGAGTGGGAGCTGGATCGCACCGCCACCGTGCGGATCCTCGACAACCTGGTCTCCAACGCCATCGCCTACGGCGCGGACGGCGGCGAGCTGGAGATCCGCGCCCGCCAGCACCAGCAGCACCTGGAGCTGGAGGTGGCGAACAGCGGCGAGCCGATCGCCGAGACCGATCGCTCGCGGCTGTTCGAGGCCTTCTACCAGGGGCACGCCCGGCGCAAGGGCCCATTGAAGGGCTCCGGGATCGGGCTGTCGGTGGCGGCGGACTGCGCCCACCTGCAGGAAGGGGAACTGGCGCTGGTGGAGGACCGGCGCCTGGCGGTGTGCTTTCGCCTGAGCCTGCCGCGGCCGGCCCAGGCACTGGCCGCCCCCCGTGACGACACGACGCCCGCCCTGGAGGCGAGCCCCCATGCAAGGAACTGATGCCATGACGTTTCGCCCCCTGCTGGCCTGCCTGGCGGCCGCCTGGCTGGCCGGCTGCGAGATGCTGCCCCAGGGTGCCTCCGGGCCGCCCTCGAGCAGCACCACCTCCAAGGCGGCGGCCGCGGCCAGCGGCTGCCACGCCGTGGTGCCCGACTTCGACAACGAGGCCTGCCTGCTGCAGGACTGGCTGGCCTACGGCCTGGCCTCCCAGCGTGGCGATCGCCAGTGGCGCGACACCATGCTCACCCGCCTGGAGGGCCCCGGGGCGGAGCGCCGCCTGGCCCGGGCCGTGGTCCTGGGCTGGGGCACCGAACGCGAGTGGGACCGCGCCGCGGAGCTCTACGAGGCGGACCTCAGTGCCGCGCCGGTGACCCTGCAGCCATTGTTGCGCTACTGGCTCAACGAGCTGGAGGGGCGGCGGGCCATGGGCGACGACCTGACGAGCGCCCGCGACGAGCTGGCCGAGCACGAGACCCAGCGGGCCGCCCTCGAGGAGGAGAACGCCACCCTCGAGAAGAAGCTCGAGGCACTGACCGCCATCGAGCGCAGCATCAACCTGCGACAGCAGACCGAGTGATGGAGACGACGACGTGAAGACCCTGCCCCCCCTGCATGCAAGAGCCGAGGCGACTCGGATGGCGGCGGCCGGGACCGCCGGACGCCGCAACGCACCGCATATCCTGTTGGTGGACGATGACGTCAGCCTGCTCAAGCTGTTGGGCATGCGCCTGGAGAGCCGCGGCTACCGGGTGACCACCGCCGAGAGCGGCCGCGATGCACTCAAGGCGCTGGAGGTCGATCGTCCCGATCTGGTGCTCACCGACCTGCGCATGGACGAGATGGACGGCCTGGCGCTGTTCCAGGAGGTCCAGCGCCAGGTGCCCGGCCTGCCGGTGATCCTGCTCACCGCCCATGGCTCCATCCCCGACGCGGTGAGCGCCACCCGCCAGGGGGTGTTCAGCTTCCTGACCAAACCGGTGGACCGCGACGAGCTGTTCGCCGCCATCGAGGAGGCCCTGGCCCAGACGCCCGGTGCCGTACCCGATGGCGACGAGGCGTGGCGCGCCGAGATCATCACCCGCAGTCCCGAGATGGAGCGCCTCCTCGAGCAGGCGCGCATGGTCGCTGGCTCGGATGTCAGTGTGCTGGTCACCGGGCCATCCGGCTCCGGCAAGGAGCTGATGGCCAACGCCATCCACAAGGCCAGCCGCCGTGCCGACAAGCCCTTCGTGGCGATCAACTGCGGGGCGCTGCCCGAGCAGTTGCTGGAGAGCGAGCTGTTCGGCCACGCCAAGGGCGCCTTCACCGGGGCGGTGAGCGAGCATCGCGGCCTCTTCCAGGCCGCCGACGGCGGCACCCTGTTCCTCGACGAGATCGGCGACATGCCGCTGACCCTGCAGATCAAGCTGCTGCGCGCCCTGCAGGAGCGCCAGATCCGTCCGCTGGGCTCCACCGGCTCGGTGTCGGTGGACGTGCGCATCATCTCCGCCACCCACCGCGACCTGGACCGTGCCATGCACGAGGGCGAGTTCCGCGAGGACCTCTACTACCGCCTCAACGTGGTCAACCTCAAGCTGCCGGCCCTCAAGGAGCGCGCCGAGGACGTGCCGCTGCTGGCCAAGCACCTGGTGGGCCAGGCCGCCGAGCGCCACAAGCCCTTCGTCAAGGGCTTCTCGCCGGAGGCCCTCAAGCTGCTGGCGGCCAGCGCCTGGCCGGGCAACGTGCGCCAGCTGGTCAACGTGGTGGAGCAGTGCGTGGCGCTGACCAGCACGGCGATCATCCCCGAGGCGCTGGTATCCCAGGCGCTGGCCGCCGAGGACAGCGCCCTGCCCACCTTCAGCGACGCCCGCGCCGCCTTCGAGCGCCGCTACCTGATCAAGGTGCTCAAGCTCACCGAGGGCAACGTCACCCAGGCCGCGCGCATCGCCGGCCGCAACCGCACCGACTTCTACAAGCTGCTGGCGCGCCACGACCTCGAGCCCGGCACCTTCAAGCCCGGGCACTGAGCCGTGCAATGGCCCGGAAAGGTCGAGTGAAGCCGTACTGTAGGAGGGCAGGTTCCCTGCGCGATTGGAGGCCGTAGGCCTCCCGGCGGCCATCCCATACGCTAGGTAACACCGCCAGGCGCCTGACGGCGCCAGTCGCGCAATGAATTGCCCTCCTACCAAGACGCTTCACGCTGATCGGCGATGAACCAAAAAAACAACCCCCGCCGAGGGCGGGGGTTGAAGAGCGACCTCAAGGTGCCTTACTGGGGCATCTTGGTCTTGCGCAGGTAGGGGAAGATCGTCTCGAACTCGCCGAACTTGGCCTTGGCGTCCTCGTCGGAGACTGCCGTTGGGATGATCACGTCCTCGCCCACGGTCCAGTCGACCGGGGTGGCGATGCCCTTGCTGGTGGTGGCCTGCAGCGCATCCAGGGCGCGCAGCACCTCGCCGAAGTTGCGGCCCACGGTCATCGGGTAGGTCATGGTCAGCTTGAGCTGCTTGTCCGGGCCGATGATGAACACCGAGCGCACGGTGGCGCTGTCCGCCGGGGTGCGGCCATCCGGCAGGTAGGCATCGGCCGGCAGCATGTCGAACAGCTTGGCGACCTTCAGGCCATCGTCGGCGATGATCGGGAAGTCGACCTGGCTGTTGGAGTAGCTCTCGATATCGCCGATCCAGCCCTTGTGGTCATCCACGCCGTCGACCGAGATGCCGATCACCTTGGTGCCGCGCTTCTTCCATTCCTCGCTGAGCTGGGCGACGGCACCGAACTCGGTGGTGCACACCGGGGTGAAGTCCTTGGGGTGCGAGAACAGGATGGCCCAGTTGTCGCCGATCCAGTCGTGGAAGCGGACCGGGCCCTGGTTGGTCTCGGCCTCGAAGTCCGGGACGACGTCATTGATGCGTAGTGACATGGTGCAGTTCCCTCTTTCTTGCCTGGGATGAATCAACCCCGGCCTCCCGTCGGGGGAGGCCAGGCCGCTGTTGTCGGGAGGCTTGCTGGGGGCGTCGGGAGAAGTCTCCGCAGGTCAGACACTAGCACATTCACTGCGGTTCGCGGCAACGCATGCAGCGTTCTCACGGTGCCTCCCGGTCGTCCGCGCCGGGGCTCACGCCGGTGACCTCCAGCGCCAGCCGGCCCTCGCCGAGCCGCGCCTCGAGCCGCTGGCCGGGACGGGTGTCGGCGGCGCGGCGGACCACCCGGTCCCGCTCGTCGGTGAGGATCGCGTAGCCGCGTCCCAGCACCGCCAGCGGGCTCACCGCCTGCAGTTCGCGCACCAGCCCCGAGAGCCGCTCGCGATGGCGGCCCAGCTCCCGCGGCATGGCCGCCGCCAGGCGTTGGCGCGCGCCCTGCAGCCGCTGCTCGGCCTGGACCAGCTGGCGGGCCGGGGGATGGGCGGCCAGGCGCCCGGCGAGCTGGCGCTCGCGGCGTCGCTCGGCGTCCAGGCGGGCCTGCATGGCGCGCCGCAGCCGGCCAGCGAGCTGGTCGAGGGTGCGGCGCTGGCGGGCCAGCGCCTCGCCGGGGTGGCGCAGCCGGGCGCGCAGATGGTCCAGGCGCTGGCCCTCGCGCTCCAGGCGGCCCTGGATGCCACGCCCCAGGCGTGTTTCCAGCAGCGCCAGGCGCTGGGCCAGCTCGCGGCGATCCGGCACCAGCTGCTCGGCGGCCGCGGAGGGCGTAGGCGCACGCACGTCGGCGGCGAAGTCGGCCAGGGTGACGTCCACCTCATGGCCCACCGCCGACATCACCGGCAGCCGCGAGTGGAAGATGGCCCGCGCCAGGTGCTCGTCGTTGAAGGCCCAGAGGTCCTCCAGGCTGCCGCCGCCGCGGGTGATCAGCACGGCGTCGCGGTCCGGCGACAGGGCCGACTGGCGATTGAGCAGGCCCAGTGCCGAGATGATCGCCGGCGCCGCCTCGCGCCCCTGCACCGGCACCGGGATCAGGGTCACGCTGGCCAGCGGCCAGCGTGCGCCGAGCACCGCCAGGACGTCGCGGATCGCCGCGCCGCTGGGCGAAGTGAGCACCAGCAGGTGGCGGGGCGGGTAGGGCAGGGCGCGGGCGTTGGCGAAGACGCCCTCCTCGGCGAGCCGGGTCTTGAGGCGCTCGAAGGCGGCCAGCAGCTCGCCGACCCCGGCGGCCTGTACCGCCTCGGCGATCAGCTGGTAGTCGCCGCGGGGCTCGAAGATCGACAGCCGCCCGCGCACCTTCACCCGGTCGCCGTCGCGCATGGGCGCGGAAACGAAGCGCGCCCGGTTGCGGAACAGCGCACAGCGCAGCTGGGCCCGGTCGTCCTTGAGGGTGAAGTAGACGTGGCCGGAGCTCGGCCGCGTCACGCCCGACAGCTCGCCCTCCACCCACACCTCGCCGAAGCGGCCCTCCAGCACCTGGCGGGCGCTGCGGTTGAGCTCGCTGACGGTTAGCGTAGGGGGCGTGGGGTCGGTCATGGCGTGGCTCCTGGCGGTGACGCCACAGGCTACCATGCGGCCGGGGTCGGGCGTATCCGGGGAGGACGGGCCAATGATGCTCAAATCCCCAGACGCTTGCACACCCTGAGCAGCAGCGGCATGGCCAGGATCAGCACCGTGATACGCAGCAGGTGGTGGGTGGTCACGAAGGCCGGGTCGATACCCAGCGTCAATGCCACCAGACTCAGTTCGGGCGCTCCGCCCGGCATGTAGGCGAGTAGCGCCGCCGGCAGCGACACCCCCGTCGCGGCGTGGATGCCCCAGGCGGCGAGGATGGCGATCCCGAGCAGGCACACCGCCTGCAGCATGGCCATCACCAGGGTATGGCCGACCTTGGCCAGCGAGGTGCCGGTGAAGCGCACCCCCACCGAGACGCCGATGATCACCTGGGCCAGGGCGATCAGCGTCGGCGGGATGGCGGCATGGGTCAGCCCCGTCAGGTGCAGGGCCGCCGAGACCAGCGCCGGGCCGAACAGCAAGGCATTGGGCAGGCGCAGGCGGTGGCCCAGCCAGGCGCCCAGCACGCCGGCCCCGGCCAGCCAGGCGGTGTCCGCCGGGCCGGGCAGCCACAGCCACTGGGCCAGGTCCATGCCGGTGGGCTGCAGGCTGACATGGCCGACCCACTGCAGCACCGGGGGAATGGCGACCAGCAGCACCAGGATGCGCACCGCATGGGTCATGCCCACCACCCGCAGGTCGGCGCCCGAGTCCAGCGCCATGCCGGTGACCGCCGAGACGCCCCCGGGCACCCCGGCATAGAGGGCGGTATCCAGCGAGTGGCCGGCCACGCGGCGCGAGAACCACACCGAGAAGGTCATCATCAGCGCCGTGGCCAGCAGCATCACGCTCAGGCTGGCGCCCCACAGCGGCAGATCGCCGGACATCTCCGGGGTGAAGGCCGCCCCCAGCATCACGCCGATCACCACCAGCACGCCCTTGCGACCGCGCCCCGGCGAGCGCAGCCGGGCGCCGGCGAGGCTCGCCAGGGTGGTGGCGAACATGGCGCCGAGCAGCCAGGGCAGGGGTACGTCGAGCCAGTAGGCGAGGCCGCCGCCGGCCAGCCCCAGGGCCAGCGTCGGCAGGAAGCGGCCCAGGGCGGCCACTCGTGCGGTGAGGGTGTCGTGCACTATCCTGTGACCTTTGATCGAACGCCCCGGGCCCGTCATGACGGGCCCGGTGTCTGGAAGGGAAGGGGGATGAGCTCAGCCGTCCTCCACGTCCTCGCGGGGGGCATTGCCAGCCAGTAGTTTCGGCAGCAGCCAGGGCAGGATCAGCAGGGCCGCAGCGGCGAGCCACAGCCCCAGCGAGATGCCGGACTGCCAGAGGATACCGACGTCGCCGTCGCTGATCGACAGGGCGCGTCGCAGGTTCTGCTCCATCAGCCCGCCGAGCACGTAGCCGAGGATCACCGGGGCCAGCGAGAAGCCCAGCTTGCGCAGCAGGTAGCCGAACACACCGATGATCAGCATTAGGTAGATGGCGGTGAGGTCGGAGTGCAGCTGGTAGACGCCGACGAAGGCGAGGATGGCAATGGCTGGCACCAGCACCCAGCGCGGGATGGTCAGCACCCGGGCGAAGACCCCGGCCAGCGGCAGGTTGAGCGCCAGCAACACGATGTTGCCGATGTAGAGCGAGGCGATCAGGCCGCCGGCCACCTCGGGGCGTTCGGTGAACATCATCGGGCCCGGGGTGATGTTATAGAGCATCAGTGCCCCCAGCAGCACCGCGGTGGTGCCGGAGCCGGGAATCCCGAGCGTCAGCATGGGCACGAAGGAGCCCGCCGCCGAGGCGTTGTTGGCCGCCTCCGGGGCCGCCAGGCCGCGCATGTCGCCGTTGCCGAAGGTACCTTCCTTGTCGGAGAGGCGCTTCTCGGTGGTATAGGAGACCGCGCCGGCCACGGAGGCGCCGGTGCCGGGCAGCACGCCGATGATGAAGCCGAGCAGCCCCGAGCGGCCGATGGCGCCCTTGCAGTAGAGCACCTCCTTGAGGCTGACGAAGACCCGACCCAGTGGCGGTATCTCGGTGTCTGCGTCGCGGCGGTTGGCGTGCTCGAGCATCAGCAGGATCTCGCTGATGGCGAACAGCCCGATGATCATCACCACGAAGTCGACACCGTCGTAGAGCTCGGCCATACCGAAGGTGTAGCGCATGACGCCGGTGCCGGAGTCGACGCCCACGGTGGCGATCAGCACCCCGAGCACCGCGCCGATGGCGGTCTTCACCGGGTCCTTGCCCATCATCACCGACATCGAGGCGAAGGCGAATACCATCAGCGCGAAGAACTCGGCGGGACCGAACATCACCGCCACTTCGGCGAGCAGCGGGGCGAACAGGGTCAGGCCGATGATGGCGATGGTGGCACCCACGAAGGAGCTTACCGCCGACAGGCCCAGCGCCGGTCCGGCCAGCCCCTTCTTGGCCAGCGGATGGCCGTCCAGGGTGGTCATCACCGCACCGGCGTCGCCGGGCACGTTGAGCAGGATGCTCGACATGCGCCCGCCGTATTCGGCGCCGGTGTAGATGCCGGCCAGCAGGATCAACGCCGACTCGGCGGGCAGGCCCAGGGTGTAGGCCAGTGGCATCAGGATGGCGATGCCGTTGATCGGACCGATGCCCGGCAGCGCCCCGAACAGGGTGCCGAGCAGGGCGCCGAGGAAGGCCAGTCCCAGATTCAACGGGCTCAGCGCGACGCCGAAGCCCTCGATCAGGAAATCGAACATCTCGGTATTCCTCTAGATGATGGCGTCGAGCCAGTACCCGGTGGGCAGGACAATGCCCAGCCCGGCGGTGAACAGGAAGTAGCTACCCACGGCCATCAGGGCTCCGGTGATCAGCGCCTTGCTCCAGGCGGCACCGAACAGCCGTGCCAAGGCCGCCACGACCAGCAGCGACGTGGGCATGAAGCCCAGGCGGGTGAACAGCATGGCGTAGACCAGCAGGAGCCCCAGCACCAGCAGCAGCTTCAGGGCCAGCGCGCGGTGGGGCCAGTGGCCGTCGGTGCCGGGCTTGAACACCAGCGTAAGCGACAGCCCGGCGAGCAGTACCGACAGCCCCAGCGGGAAGGCCTTGGGGCCCACGGGTTCGTAGCTGAAGGGGACTTCCAGATTGATGGCCTGGACGGCAACGAACGCCGCCAGGCCGATCAGGCAGATCCCCAACAGCCGGTCGGCGACCGGCTTGGTAGAAGTGCTCATTTCAACCCTACTTCTTCGGCCAGAGACTGGAAGTTGGCGACTTGGTCCTTGACGTAGTCGTCGAAGTCATCACCGAAACGCGACATCGGGAACAGGCCGCGGGCCTCGCGCAGCTCGGCGAACTTTGGATCTTCCGCCAGTGCCTGCATGCGCTCGACCCAGGCCTGGTAGGCTTCGTCGCTGACCTCGGGGCCCATGTAGTAACCGCGCCAGATCGGCCACTGGACGTCATAGCCCTGCTCGGCGGCGGTGGGGATCTCGGCGTAGGGCCCACCCATGCGCTCCTCGGAGAGTGCCGCCAACACGCGGATCTTGCCGCTCTCGAGCTGCGACTTGAGCTCGGACAGGTCGCCGGTGAACACCTGGATGTGGTCGCCGAGCAGCGCCGCCAGCGCCTCGCCGCCGCCCTCGAAGGCCACGTAGCGCAGCTCCTGCGGCGACACGTCGGCAGACTTGGCGGTCAGCGCCGCCTTCATCCAGTCCTGGCTGCCGACGGTGCCGCCCGCGCCGAAGGCGATCTCGCCGGGCTTGTCCTGGAGGTCGGCCATCAGCTCGTCGAGGGAGTCCCAGGGCGCATCGGCGTTGACCACGATGGCGCCGTAGTCGACCCCCAGGGCACCCAGCCAGCGCACCTCGTCGGCGTCGTACTGGCCGAACTTGCCCAGTGCCAGGTTGACCGCCGCACCGGTGCTGGCGGCGACGACCAGGCCGGGATCGTCGTCGCGCACGCCGTTGACATGGTTGTAGGCCACCGCGCCGATGCCGCCGGGCATGTAGCTGACCATCATCGGCTCATCGATCAGGCCGGTCTCCTGCAGGCCGTTGGCGGCCAGTCGGCAGGTCAGGTCGTAGCCACCGCCCGGCTTGGCCGGGGCGATGCACTCGGAGGACTCGGGGAGGGCCTGGCCGAAGGCCTGGCCGGCGAACAGGGCGCCGCCCATCAGGGCGAGGCCGGAGGCACAACGAATCGCTTGGTTGATCTTCATGACGAACTCCTGTTCTCTTGTTGTACGCGAGGGCGGGAGGAGCCCGACCCCCGGTCATGCCGAGATGACAGGAGCGATGCTAGGCAGACGACCTTTCATCAACCTGTCATGCCCCGAATTACCTCCTGAGACTTTGGTCGCATGCGCCTGCTCGTCGTCGAGGACGATCCGCTGATCGCCCGCTCCCTGGACAACGCCCTGACCCCGCTGGGCAACACCGTCGAGGTTTTCGCCCGCGGTGGCGAGGCCCGCGCCGCGCTGCGTCACGACACCTTCGACCTGATCCTGCTCGACCTGGGGCTGCCCGACGGCGACGGCCTCGGGGTCCTCGCCGAGCTGCGCGAGCGCGGCGACACCACCCCGGTGCTGATCCTCACCGCCCGCGACGGTATCGACGACCGGGTGCGCGGGCTCGATCTGGGCGCCGACGACTACCTGGCCAAGCCATTCTCGATCGCCGAGCTCGAGGCGCGGGTGCGTGCCCTGCTGCGGCGCAGCCAGCAGCGTAGCGACAACCGCCTGTACCTGGGGCCGCTGTGCTTCGACCCCGCCACCGGCATCGCCACTCTCGACGAGGCCCCCTTTGAGTTGCCGCATCGCGAGCGGTGTCTGCTGGAGGGCCTGTTGCTGCACGCCGGCAGCATCGCCCCCCGCGAGATGCTCGAGGGGCGAGTGTTTGGTTTTGGCGAGGTGGGTTCTAATGCCCTGGAGGTCTACGTCAGCCGCCTGCGCAAGCGCTTGCAGGGCAGTGGGCTGCGCATTCGCACCTTTCGCGGCCTGGGCTATCGCCTGGAGGAAGCGCGGCCGTGATCGAAGTCGACGGCACGCTCAAGGCGCGTCTGGCGGTATGGCTGCTGGTCACCGTCTCGGGGCTGGGCGCGCTGCTGATGCTCGAGGCCAATTTCGCCACCCGTCGCGCCGCCGAGCGTGCCTACGACAGCCAGCTCGAGGCGGCGGCGCTGACCATCGCCGAGGCCGTGCAGTGGCAGGAGGGCAGGCCGGTGGTGGAGGTGCCCGCCGCGGCGCTGCAGATCCTGGCCACCCGCCATCAGGAGCGGGTCTTCTACGCGGTGCTCGATAGCGACGGGCGCCGCATCTCGGCCAATCTCGACCTGCCCATCCCGCCCGCGGCCCGGGAACTCGCCGCCCGCGAGCCGGTCTGGCGCGACACTCACCATGGCGGCAGCGGCTGGCGGCTGCATGGCCGCGAACACGATTCGGCGGGCTGGGAGAGCCAGGACCCGGTGCAGGTCTGGGTCGGCCACACCCTCAGCGGCCGTCAGGCGCTGGCCGGCGAGCTGTTCCAGCGCACTGTGATTCGCTTCCTCGCCATGGTGTTGCTGGCCGGACTGTTGATGCTGCTGGCGATGCGCGTGGCGCTGAGGCCCATGCGCCGGCTGCGTCACCTGTTGCGCCGCCGCGAGGCCGACGACATGCGCCCGCTGGATGCCCGGGTGCCGGAGGAGCTACGCGAGATGGCCGAGACCCTCGATACCCTCTTCGCCCGCCAGCGCGAAAGCCGTGACGCCCTGCTGCGTTTCACCGCCGACGCCAGCCACCAGCTCAAGACGCCGCTGGCCGGGCTGCAGAGCACCAGCGAACTGGCGCTGCAGAGCCGCGAGCCCGACGAGTGGCGACGCGCGCTGGCGGCGGTCCACGACGGCACCCGGCGCACCAGCCGCCTGGCCGGTCAGCTGCTCAGCCTGGCGCGGCTGCGCCACGTCAGCGACGGTAGCGAGCTTCGGCCCCTCGACCTGGTGGCGCTGCTGCGCGAGACGGTACTCGACTGGGCCGAGCGCGAGGTGGCCGCCGACCACGACCTGGGACTCGCCGAGCTACCCAGCACGCCGGTGCTCGTGCGCGGCGAACCCTGGGCGCTGCGCGAGCTGCTGGGCAACCTGATCGACAACGCCCTGCGCTACACCCCGCCGGGCAGCGAGATCACCCTGGGGCTCGAGACGCCTGGCGACGGAGCGGTACTCTATATCGAGGACGACGGCCCCGGCGTCGCGCCCGAGGTGCGCGAGCGCCTGCTGCGGCCCTTCGAGCGCGGCGGGCGTCAGGACACGCACGGCTCCGGCCTGGGCCTGGCGATCGTCGACTCGATCGCCCGGCGCCACGATGCCCGCCTGAAGGTGAGCGACCGCCAACCCCGCGGGCTGCGGATCGACCTGCGTTTCCCCCCGGTGGCGGGGGAGGGCGCCTGATGCGTGGCGTGCGCCAGGCACTGCTGCTGGTCGTCGGCCTGATGGCGCCGCTGTCGGGGGTGGCGGCGACGCCGCTGGTGGTCGAGGCGGCACTCGACCGCCAGGTAGTCGAGCCACTGCTTGAGGCCTTCGCGCAGGCCCATCCCGAGATCGACCTGATCTTCCGCGACCGCTCGACGCTGGAGGTCGACGCCCTGATCGAGGACGCCGACCCGGCGCCGGACGTGGTGATCAGCTCGGCGATGCCCTGGCAGATGGATCGCGTCAACCAGGGCTATGCGCGGCGCCTCGATACGCCGCAGGCCCGCGATTGGCCGGAGTGGGCCAAGTGGCGCAACGAGGTGTTCGGCTTCACCTTCGAGCCCATCGTCATGGCCTACCGGCTCGACCTCTCACGGCACATGCTGCCGCCGAAGACCCACGCCGACCTGCACGCCCTGCTGACCGCGGAGCGTGACACCCTGCGCGGCCGGGTGACCACCTACTCACCCTCGCGCAGCGGCGTCGGCTACACGCTGTTCCAGCAGGACGCTCGCTACACCCCGCGCTTCTGGGACCTGGTCGCCGCCATGGGGGAGGCCGAGGCCAGTCTCGAGGCCAACACCCGTGCCATGCTCCAGGGCCTCAGCGAGGGGCGCTACTGGCTGGGCTACAACCTGCTGGGGTCCTACGCCATGGTCTGGGCCCAGCAGCACCCCGAGGTGGTCGTGCAGGTGCCCGAGGACTATGCCCTGGTGATGATGCGCATGGCCTTCATTCACCGTGACGCCCCGCACCCCCGCGCCGCCGAGGCCTTCCTCGACTTCCTGCTTGGCCGCGAGGGGCAGCGCGTGCTCGCCGGTCAGACCCCGTTGTTCAGTGTGCGCCCCGACGTCATCGGCCCCTACACCGCCCAGCGGCTGCGCGACCAGGTGGGCGATCGCCTCTATCCCATCCCGCTGAATGCCTCGCTGCTCGCCTTCGTCGACCCGCAGCGTCGTGATGCCTTCCTGAGGCGTTGGAGGCGAGAATTTGCGCGTTGAGGTGTCATTCAAGCCTGGGAAGGACCTTGGGTGTGACCCAACGCAAGGCGCCCGGCGGTGGCCGGGCGCTGCGGGTCGAGGGGGGAGGGGTTACTGGTTGGCGTCGCCCGACAGGGCGTCGCGGGCGGTTTCCCAGGCGCGGCGGGCGTTCTCGCGGGTGGTCTCCCAGGCCTGCTCGGCGCCTTCCTGGGTGGTCTCCCAGGCGCTCTGGGCGCCTTCCTGGGTGTCCATCCAGGCCTCGCGGGTGCGCTCGCGGGCCTGCTGCCACCAGTCGTTGTCGTAGACCGGGTAGTCCTCGAGCTCCTCGGCGGTGGCCTCCAGCATCACGCGGTGCTCCACCTCGCCGTCGCTCTCCGCCTGGGTGGTCAGGCTGAATTGGCCGGCCTCGACGACGAGCTCGCGGCCGCCCAGGCCCAGGACCTCGCCGCTCTCGACCACCAGGGCGGTGACCTGCATGGCCTCGTCGAGCAGGATGTCCTCCACCTCGCCGACTCGCTCCTCGGGGGCGTCGCTCAGGTAGACGTCGGCGTCGAGGATATCATCGGCCGAGTAGAGGCCCTGGGGCTGGTGGTCCTGCTGGGCGGCAGCGGCCAGCGACAGGCCGCCGGCCAGGGCGGCAATGGCGAGGGTCAGGGCGTGCTTGGTCATGGCGGTCTCCTTGCTCGGGTTCGAAACGTGATGGCGCTTCATGTCGACACTCCTTTCCGTGAGTGTAGTGCGGCACCCTTCGTTGGGTACCAATCCTCACCCTAGCCCAGTCATCGCAGCAGGTGAGTAATGTAAGGTTTGCTAATGTAAGAGAAGGATACAGACTCGCCGAGGGCCACCCGTGACGCGACAGGGCACGGGGCGTTATAATGGAGGATTAACTCCACTCCCTCCCCACCAGCTCACTGGGTGTGCCGACTATGCTACGTATGGCCCAAGAAGCCCTGACGTTCGACGACGTCCTCCTCGTACCCGGCTACTCCGATGTCCTGCCCAAGGACGTCAGCCTGCGGACCCGCCTGACTCGCGACCTCCACCTCAACATCCCGCTCGTCTCCGCCGCCATGGATACCGTGACCGAGGCGCGCCTGGCCATCGCCATGGCCCAGGAGGGCGGCATCGGCATCATCCACAAGAACATGTCCGTGCCCGCCCAGGCCGCCGAGGTGCGCAAGGTCAAGAAGCACGAGAGCGTGATCGTCAAGGACCCGGTCACCGTGGGTCCCCAGGCCAAGCTCGAGGACCTGCTGGCCATGGCCAAGGAGTACGGCTTCTCCGGCTTCCCGGTGGTGGAGGGCGAGACCCTGGTGGGCATCGTCACCGAGCGCGACATGCGCTTCCAGCCCAACCAGGGCGACAGCGTCGCCGATATCATGACCCCCCGCGAGCGCCTGGTCACCGTGGCCGAGGGCACCGGGCTCGACGTCATCAAGGGCAAGATGCAGGAGCACCGCGTCGAGAAGATGCTGGTGGTCAACGACGCCTTCCACCTGCGCGGCCTGGTCACCTTCCAGGACATCGAGAAGGCGCGTACCTTCCCCTATGCCGCCAAGGATGCCGACGGCCGCCTGCTGGCGGGCGCCGCCGTGGGCACCGGCCCCGAGACCCCGGAGCGCATCGCCGCCCTGGCCGAGGCCGGCGTGGACGTGGTGATCGTCGACACCGCCCACGGCCACTCCAAGGGCGTGATCGACCGGGTGCGCTGGGTGAAGGAGCACTTCCCGCAGATCCAGGTGGTGGCCGGCAACATCGCCACCGCCGAGGCCGCCCGCGACCTGGCCGAAGCCGGCGCCGACGGCGTCAAGGTGGGCATCGGCCCGGGCTCCATCTGCACCACCCGCGTGGTGGCCGGCGTCGGCGTGCCGCAGATCACCGCCGTCTCCAACGTGGCCGCGGCGCTCGCCCCCTACGACGTGCCGCTGATCGCCGACGGCGGCGTGCGCTTCTCCGGCGACCTGGCCAAGGCCATCGCCGCCGGCGCCAGCGCGGTGATGGTGGGCGGCCTGCTGGCCGGCACCGAGGAGGCCCCCGGCGAGATCGAGCTCTACCAGGGGCGTACCTACAAGGCCTACCGCGGTATGGGCTCCATGGGCGCCATGGCCCAGAGCCAGGGCAGCGCCGACCGCTACTTCCAGGACAAGGACGCCGGCGCCGAGAAGCTGGTGCCGGAGGGCATCGAGGGCCGCGTGCCCTACAAGGGCGTGATGGGTGCCATCGTCCACCAGCTGATGGGCGGCCTGCGTGCCTCCATGGGCTACACCGGCTGCCACGACATCCAGGAGATGCGCACCAAGCCGCAGTTCGTGCAGATCACCGGCGCCGGCTTCGCCGAGTCCCACGTCCACGACGTGCAGATCACCAAGGAAGCCCCCAACTACCGCGCGGGCTAACGCCCGCCCGAGAGGGAAGAAAGAAGAGATAAGAGGGAAGAGGGGGGACGAAGAGGCGGGATAGGGCCGCCTCTTCCTTCTTCGTTCTTCCCTCTTCATTCCGAGAAGACAGTGACCCAGGCCGCGACGCTTGAGTCCGCAACGGCGGTGCCCCTTTCATGACAGATATCCACGCCCACAAGATCCTGATCCTCGACTTCGGCTCCCAGTACACCCAACTGATCGCCCGCCGCGTGCGCGAGATCGGCGTCTACTCCGAGGTCCGTGCCTTCGACATCACCGAGGACGAGATCCGCGCCTACGACCCCAACGGCATCATCCTTGCCGGCGGGCCGGAATCCGTCACCGAGCTCGACTCGCCCCGCGCCCCACAGTGCGTGTTCGAGCTGGGCCTGCCGGTGCTGGGCATCTGCTACGGCATGCAGACCATGGCCGAGCAGCTCGGCGGCGCCGTGGAGGGCTCCCACAAGCGCGAGTTCGGCTACGCCCAGGTGCGCATCGACGCCGAGACCGCGCTGTTCAAGGACATCAAGGACCACGTCGACTTCGAGACCGACAAGGGCCTGCTCGACGTCTGGATGAGCCACGGCGACAAGGTCGCCGAGGTGCCGGCCGAGTTCACCGTCACCGCCTCCACGCCGAGCTGTCCCATCGCCGCCATGGCCTGGGAGGAAAAGCGCTTCTACGGCGTGCAGTTCCACCCCGAGGTGACCCACACCCGCCAAGGGCAACGCATCCTCGAGCACTTCGTGCTCGACATCTGCCAGGCGGAGCGCTGGTGGACCCCGGCACAGATCATCGAGGACCAGGTCGAGCGCGTCCGCGAGCAGGTGGGCGACCGCCATGTGCTGCTCGGCCTCTCCGGCGGCGTGGATTCCTCGGTGGTAGCGGCGCTGCTGCACAAGGCCATCGGCGACCAGCTGACCTGCGTGTTCGTCGACAACGGCCTGCTGCGCAAGGCCGAGGGCGACCAGGTGATGGAGACCTTCGCTCGACACATGGGCGTGCGGGTGATCCGCGTGGACGCCGAGGACCTGTTCCTCGACAAGCTCGAGGGCGAGGCCGACCCCGAGGCCAAGCGCAAGATCATCGGCAACACCTTCATCGACGTCTTCGACGCCGAGGCCGCCAAGATCGAGGGCGTCGACTTCCTGGCCCAGGGCACCATCTACCCCGACGTCATCGAGTCCGCCGCCGCCAAGACCGGCAAGGCGCATGTCATCAAGTCGCACCACAACGTCGGCGGCCTGCCCGAGACCATGAAGCTCAAGCTGGTCGAGCCGCTGCGCGAGCTGTTCAAGGACGAGGTGCGCAAGCTCGGCCTCGAGCTCGGCCTGCCGTATGACATGGTCTACCGCCACCCCTTCCCGGGGCCGGGCCTCGGCGTGCGCATCCTCGGCGAGGTCAAGAAGGAGTACGCCGACATCCTGCGCGAGGCCGACGCCATCTTCATCGAGGAGCTGCACAAGGCCGACTGGTACCACAAGACCAGCCAGGCCTTCGCCGTCTTCCTGCCGGTGAAGTCCGTGGGTGTGGTCGGCGACGGCCGCCGCTACGAGTGGGTCATCGCCCTGCGCGCCGTGGAGACCATCGACTTCATGACCGCCCGCTGGGCGCACCTGCCCTACGAGCTGCTGGAGACCGTCTCCAACCGCATCATCAACGAGCTCAGCGGCGTCTCCCGCGTCACCTACGACGTGAGCAGCAAGCCGCCCGCGACGATCGAGTGGGAGTGATGCCCGTCGCTCACTGATCCCCGAACGGCATCCAGGGGTCTACCAATGGGTAGGCCCCTTTTTTTGCAATCCGTTACGTAGTCTTGTGTACTTGGGCTAAGGTCGCTTGAGATGACCGCCGATAACGAGTGGCAAGGAACCAGGGACAGTCGAAGGGAGGTGGCATGCGGGGCCATCACACCATGCCGGGCAGGGCGGTAGCGGGCGAGGGCGGAGCATCTCATGCATAGGGCCGCCCTCTATCGGCAATTGGCCCCGGCGACCTGGCACGGCCCAGGCTTGTCGCCGGCCAACCGAGGCATCTGCTTGCTCATCCTGTTCGCTTCGCTGGTCGCCGTTCTGGAGACCGAACCTACCCTGCGTCGCCTGGCGCCAAAAACCTTCTCTATCCTCGAGATGGGCCTGGTCACCATCTTCGTCCTTGAGTATGGGTTACGCCTCTATGCGGCGGGGGAAAATCCCCGCTATCGGGGGATCGTTGGCCGCATCCGCTATGTCTTCACCTTCTGGGCGCTGGTCGACCTGATCGCCATCCTGCCATTCTTCCTTGGTTTCCTTTCCTTCAACAACGCCTTCCTGCTGAGGCTGCTGCGAATCTTACGCATGCTGAGGCTGGCGCGTCTCGGGCGATTCAGCAGTGCCTGGTCGGCACTGGCCGATGCCTTGAGCAGTCGGATTCATGAGCTGTTGTTAAGTGTGGGAGTGGCGGCTTTGCTGTTGCTGTTCTCATCGGCGTGCCTCTATGTAGTGGAAGCCGCCGGCCAGCCCGAGGCCTTCGGCAGCGTGCCGCGAGCACTGTGGTGGAGCATCGCGACGCTGACCACAGTGGGCTACGGTGATGTGACCCCTGTGACGACGCTGGGCAAGTTGTTCGCCGGCCTCACCGCCGTGGCAGGCATCGGCATCATCGCCATGCCCACCGGCATCCTGGCGGCGGCTTTCAGCGACGCCTTTCAAAACAAGCACAAGACACCAGGAGAACGAGAATGGAACGACCCGACTACGTGAAGCGAGCCGAGGTAGCCAGGCTGATTCCGGTGGTGGCGGATACCAGCCGCGAGCAACGTGCGGCCTCGGTGCTGCTTGCCGCACTGCGCGGTGTATATGAGTTCCGTCAGTTGATGCTGGGCTCGCTGGGGATTCGTGTCGGCAGTCGCGCGACCCTGGAGGCCTGGACCGAGGTGGTGCTGGAAGCCGACGTCGATGCGGACAAGAGCGACCGCCCGGATGGACTGCTCGTGCTGGAGACGGGGCGCAAGCGCTGGTCGGCACTCATCGAGGCCAAAATCGGGAACGCCGAGATCGGCGAGGAGCAGCTCAAGCACTACCTCCAGCAGGCCAAGAAGCACAAGGTGGATGCGGTGCTGACCATCACCAACCAGTTCGTGGCGATGCCCTCCCACCATCCGGTGAAGGTGCCGAAGACTCTGCTCAAGGGTGCTGAACTGTATCACTGGTCGTGGATGTATGCGGTGACCCAGGCGACGCTGCTGCTGGAATCCGGCGAGATCACCTCGCCCGATCAGCGGTTCCTGCTGGAGGAGGTCCTGCGCTATCTCGGCCATGAGTCCAGTGGCATCTCCCGCTTCGACAGCATGAACCGCGAGTGGAAGGAGGTGGTGGGCAAGGTCAAGAGCGGCGCCGTGCTGGGCAAGAGCAGCGAAGAGGTGGAGAACACGGTTTCCAGTTGGCACCAGGAGCAGCGTGACCTCTGCCTGGTGATGAGTCGCAAGCTGGGGCGGCCCGTCAAACTGAAGCTGGCTCGCGCGCATCGTACCGACCCGGTGAAACGCCTCAAGGACGACTGCGAGGTCCTGGCGAAGGACAAGGTACTGCACTGCTGCCTGGAGGTGCCGGATGCTGCAGCGGATCTGGACGTCACGGCCGACCTGACCCTGCGAACCATTGTCTGCTCCATGCGTCTCTCTGCACCACAGGACAAGAAGCGCAGCACGGCACGGGTCAACTGGCTGGCGCGGCAGCTCACCAAGGCGGAGCCCGAGGGCATGCTCGTCAAGGCCATACGCCCCGGTCGCGCCGAGGAGACTCAGGCGCCTCTGACCCAGGTACTTGAAGATGCCACGGCGCTGGACTCACCTGCTACCACGGTGGTCCCCAGTGCCTTCGAGATCTTCTACATGGTCGATCTCGCCCACCGATTCGCCGGCAGCAAGGTCTTCATCGAGGAGCTGGAGAGGGCCGTCCCACATTTCTACGAGCAGGTAGGCCAACGTCTTCGTGCCTGGGTGGCGCCGCCGCCCAAGCTGCATAAGCGTGATCCGGTTGGGGATAAAAGCGATGACGGGGCAGAGGATGCGGCGACAGGACAAGATGATACGGCAGGATGGGATGCGGCGGAGTAGTGATTATCGTCGACGGTCACCGGTACGAGTGGGGCATCGCCCTGCGCGCCGTGTAGGCCATCGACTTCATGGCTGCTCGCTGGGCGCACCTGCCCTACGAGCTGCTGGAGATCGTCTCCAACCGCATCATCAACGAGCTCGTTTCCTGCGTCACCTACGACGTCAGCAGTAAGCCGCCCGCGACCATTGAGTGGGAGTGAGTTCTTAAGTTTTTTATGTCTATAATGTTTATGGTAAAAAGAATAGGGAAACTGATGAGGTAACCTTTACTGAAACTGCTGTATGCCGGCATGTTGAAAGCGATTGAAAAGTGAACGTACTCCGTGCATGACTGGAACCTGACGCTATCTCAACTGAGCATCCACTTTGAAGACCGAGCCGATGAATGCGCCGATCTTTTAAAACCTGATGATGCAGAGCTATGAGTGCCCTTAAAAAATAGGTTGACAGACCTTTGCATGATCTGTCAGATTTCAAATGTTCTTGCCGAAAGAAAAAGGTGCGTGCTCTATGCATATTGATTCCATTAAAATCGAGAATTTCCGGCTCCTACATGATTGCCGCCTAGATATGCGTGAGCTAACAACGCTTCTCGTTGGTAAGAACAATACCGGTAAAACCTCTTTTGCAGTGCTCTTGGAGAAGTTTTTGATAAGGCCGGATAGTTTTTCTTACTCTGACTTTCCAATATCCTTGCGGAGTGAGCTGAAGAGCATATCCGAAGACACAGATGTGCGGGATCTTACTATACGGATGGTGTGGCGGATTGCCTACACGGAAGATGATGATTTGTCACAACTCTCCGAATTTATGCTCGATCTGGATTCGGATCGTCGTCATGCCAATATCCTCTTCGAATGTGTGGTCGAGAAAGACAAGCTCCTCCGGGTCTTGCCGGACGATGATGCGGAGCGAAGCAAGTTTATCGAAAATAATCTCGCCGGCCAGTTTCTTGCCACCAAAATCTACGCGTTTGATGACACTGGATACGAAGGTGAGCAGCCTTTCTACATTGCTGAACGCACGCAAATTGAAGAAAAAGAGCGGCGTCATATCGACGCGCTAATCAACTTCCAAGTTATTCATGCTCGCCGAAATGTCGCTAGCTCGGAAGATGGCGGACGAGGCGCAAAGCCGCTTTCAACAATATCAACCCAGTTCTTCAAGAAGCGGGCAGAACAATCACGGGACGTTGGTGAGCTAGAAGATAAGGCCGAGGAGTCCGAAGAGGATAAAATTGAACAGCTTCGCACCCTTCTGTCGGATATCGACGCCCAGCTGGAAGATCGGTATGCCGCCGTTTTTGGCGGCTTCCTTAAGAGCTCACGCGACTTTCTCGGCCTCAGTGACTTAAAAGTTGTGTCAAATCTGCAATCGCAGAATCTGATCGAGAACTCGTCACAGGTGATCTATGGAGACACCGACAACTATCTGCCTGAGCAACATAGCGGGCTGGGTTATCTTAATATCTTATATCTTCTCCTGCAGATCGAACTGTGTCGTGATGAATTTTCACAGCGGGGTGCACCGCTAAATCTTCTGCTCATGGAAGAACCCGAAGCTCATACGCATCCGCAAATGCAGTATGTTTTCGCGGATAAGGTCCATTCGCTCGTCTCAGAGATAAAAAACCTTCAGGCTTTGCTGACGACGCATTCTTCGCACATTGTGTCAAAATCGAACTTTGAAGATATCAGGTACCTCGCCAGAGGCACAGTAGAGGACCCGGTAACGATCAAGAATTTTCATGCCGATCTACTTGGACGATATAAGAAGCTTGGTGATGATGGTATGAAACTATTCCAATTCTTGAGACAGTATCTCACCATTAATTCCGCCGAATTGTTCTTTGCCAGTAAGGCTATCTTTATCGAAGGCACAACTGAAAGCATCCTCTTGCCGTGGTTCATTGAGCAGTATGATAAGGAGAACAAAGCCGACAATTCCGAGGGCGGCTTATCATCGCAAAATATTACGGTTCTGGAGGTCGGTGCGAACGCGCGCGCATTTGCGCCATTCATGGACTTCATTGATGTCCGTACTCTAATCATCACTGATGTCGATACGACAGTCGCTGAGACGAACGAAACTACGGGGAGAAGATCTTTCAAGTCATGTGAGGTGTTGGGATCAACTCACACATCTAATGAAACCATAAAGCACTTTTTGGCGGCACCCAGAGATATACATTCACCTGAGTATGCCGAATGGCACAAAAAGCTAATTTCTGAGGAACTTCCACAGGATGGGAAGGTTCGAGTTGCCTATCAGGTCGAAGAAGATGGCTATCATGCACGGAGCTTCGAGGACGCGTTTTTGTCTCTAAATATTGATGAAATTGCAAAGAAAAAGGGCGAACTTAGAGGTTTGAAAAGTATTGGGCTCTTAGATGATCCGGAGGGTCTCGGTTACTTCGAGCTCACAGAAAGGGTTCTTGATAAGAAATCCGACTTCGCTGGATCGGTATTGTTCTCCGCTCTAGTGGAAGGTCAGGAATGGCGGGTCCCGCGATATATCAGAGAAGGTTTGGCATGGATTCACAAAAGCTAGATCCGGTGGATAAAATTCTTTCGCTCGTCGAGGGCGGAAGCAATTTTGTTCTGCAAGGTGGTGCCGGCAGTGGCAAGACGGAAAGTCTCAAACAGGTGGTCCATGCGTTGATGACGCGTGGTCCAGGGCGTAAGATCATCTGTATTACCCACACGAATAAGGCCGCGGAGGAAATTCAGGACCGGGTTGAGGCAGACATTGATGTTTCGACAATTCACTCGTTTCTCTCCTCTCTGATTAAACCATTCGGTCGTAATATTAAAGTTGTGTTCCCGGAGCTCTTCCTTCTGGAGAGATTTGAGGCATATGACTTAGAATGCTATGAGGGAAATGAAAGGGAGCGAAACAAGGAGGAACACGAACGGTTTAAGAAAGCGCACAAAGCCCTTGAGGATCGGCGAACAATTGTCCTCGGTCAGGCTACGGGTAAAGTTGTAGGAAAGAGAGCCTACGACAAAAATCGCGAGCTGTATAACGCCGAACTGGATGCTCTCATTGTTGAGGTTAATGATGAGATTCACGAGCAGGTGAGGTCGAGAAGATCCGATGAATTCTTTTACAATGAGACTATTTTCAACAATTTCAGTGATCCATCGTTCGGTCATGACGGACTGCTGATCATCGCCGCACTCTTGTTTGAACAATACCCGTTGCTCAGGAAGATTATTGCCGATCGCTATGACTGCATCTTTATCGATGAGTATCAGGACACAAACGCTGCTGTCATTCGCTCTCTCTTGCGCGGCACGACAGATAGCCAAGCGGTCATTGGCCTGTTCGGTGATTCTGAACAGGCCATCTATGAAGATGGTATCGGCAGCGCGCAGAAGCATATCGATGCCGAGGAACTGGTTCTTGTCGAAAAGGGCGATAATTATCGCTGCTCGCCTCAAGTAATCAAGGTTGCCAACCAATTCCGCACAGACGGCTTGCAACAAGATATTGCGTTGAAATGGCTAGAGGATGGCACGTTCGAGACTGCGGAGGAGCGCAACGGGGAAGTGTTGTTCTATTATGCCCTAGCACCGGAGAAGCCCGAAACGGGCAATGAACGGCAGGATAAGGTTGACCATGCGGCGGCATGTGTCGATGCGAGAGATGCCCTAGTTGGGCTGGTGGCAGACAAATATCCTGAATATACTCAACTCAAGCTAACGAATAAATCAATCGCACAAGACGTTGGGTTTGGAACGCTTTACGATGTTTTCAACAAGAGATTTAGCGTTGATCCGAGAGACCGGCTCAAGAAGTTTCTTGACCGGCTTCAAATGGGGGAAGTTTACGACCTCATTCAGTTGTTTAAGTCAATGCCAAGCGATCGACGGGCATATAACCGGTTAATCGCCAAGCTTCGCAAAAATGGCTTTGCGATCAGGTCGGTGAAAGACAAAAAGGGGATTGAGGATCTATTGACCTCACTCGCAGCTGAAGACCTAGGCGCCTACGACACGGTTAAATTTGCCATTGAAAATAATCTCGTCCGCCCTTCCGATAGCCACAGAGCGTTTCTTGATCGTCGCCAAACGACGCTTGAGCGAATGGCCAACGACCCTGTCTTTCTAGAATTTGAGGCCCTGCAAAGCCAGGGCAACAATACGCTCCCTCGAATGAAAAGAGCGCTGCCGGATGCCGACCTCAAGGTATTGGATGAGGCAACACTTGAGGAGCGCTTTACGGAGTTGGAAAAGGACCTCCGTGAGAAGAGGTTCCTGGAGGGGCTGTTTTCTTCGGCGTTAGAGTTTTCGGAAGTGGCTGCCTATTATCGCTATGAAGACGACGATGCGACCTTTGCGACTATGCATAAAACTAAGGGTACGGGCATCGAAAACGTCATGATCGTTCTGGATGAGTATAGCTGGCGGAAGTATGACTTCCTCAGTTGTTTCTCCGGGGAGCAACCCGCAAGCGACATAGAAGCATCTACACGCAAGCTCCTCTATGTGGCGTGTTCGCGGGCGAAAAAGAACCTGATCTGTGTGCGTTTGGTTCAAGATGAGAAAGAGGCCAACAAGATTGGCGCCTTTTTCCCGTCGACTCAGCAGGTACAACCTTAGGCAGTGCTAAGTGTCATTGCATACCCTTGCGGATCGGGCTGGCGTGAGCCGCGCCTGTTTAGTGCGGTCGTGGCCAAGCCCTTGTGACGGTCTGGAAGTCTGCTTATGACGAAAATCGGGGACAGTCCCCCCGAGTTCGACAGATAGAAGCGTAAACCACTGATTAGCCTGGAAACGCGTTTTCAAAATTGGCACTACAAGCGTGATGCGGCAGGTGCCGGCACGCCAATC
>NZ_JAUFPL010000019.1 GCF_030409215.1 Halomonas ramblicola
CCGTAACCGCCCGGTGAACACACCTTACACGGAAGGCCCTGGCTGGCGACATTAGGTGCCCATCTATTGTTACGTGGGCACCTATTCATGACTCCCCCAAGCACCGAACGTGAGATCCGCCGCCGTCGTCGCTATGCCCCGTCGTTCAAGGCCAAGATCGTCGCGGCCTGCCTGCAGGGCGATGCCTCGATCGCTCAGGTCGCCCTGCAGCACGGACTCAACACCAACCTCGTCCAGACCTGGATCCGCAAGGCCAAGCACCAGAGCCAGCTGCCGGCCGTGCCGGACTTCGTGCCCTTGCCGGCGCCGCCAGCAGCGGCTGATCTTCCCACTTCTGCTACTGCCTCCGGAGAGATTCGCATCGAAGTCCCCGCGGCGCGGGGCACGATCACCGTGCATTGGCCGGTGGCCGACGCGGCGCAGTGCGCGCGGTGGTTGAAGGGGCTGCTGGGATGATCCGCATCGACGAGATCTGGCTGGCCACCGAGCCGCTGGATATGCGGGCCGGCCCGGATACCGCTCTGGCCCGGGTGGTGAAGGTGTTCGGCGCGGCTCGGCCGCACTGCGCCTATCTCTTCGCCAACCGGCGTGGCAACCGCATGAAGGTGCTGGTCCACGATGGCCTGGGAGTCTGGCTGTGCGCCCGGCGTCTGAACCAGGGCAAGTTCCACTGGGCCGGCAACTGGCACGGCGATCGCGTCGAGCTCTCTGCCGAGCAGG
>NZ_JAUFPL010000002.1 GCF_030409215.1 Halomonas ramblicola
GTCGGCGTTCCTCGGAGTAGCGAGGCATGAGCAGCTCCTATCGCCCCCTGGGTTTTAAGAACAGGGTACCAGAGGACACGACACTCATCCTGACACTGGGGGTGCTGATGTGGCTGTAGAGTTTTCAACTTTAGATGAGTTGATTAGCTACGCCCATCAAAATGAAATTGGTGAGGTGTTGGTTATTACAGGCGCACGGCCTTGGAGTTTCTGATGTGATTTTGTTAACACATAACAAACGCCATCAAAACGTGCCCGTTGGGGTAATCGGGGGTATTCGGGGACGTACACCTATTTACCATTGCGGTAGCGTGCCCACAGATCGGAAAACCTATATATGAGCAGAGCAGGGAGCTTGCGATTGGCCGATATCGACCCCAAGCGGACGTTAGAAGGGAGCGGGACAGGTTCGCTATCGATTAGAAATCGTGATTGGACAGTCAAAGGTATTAGCGAGCTGAGTGTTTCAATATGTAAACTTGGGTTCAATCTGACTTACGCATCCAAACATATAATTCAAATAAGCAAGAGAGTCCAGGTAAAAGTGGGCTGATTTAAGACAGCTTTTCGTGCATTTTCGTTTCTTGAAGGTTAGTTAAAAACCGTATGATAAAGACCATTACCTCATTAAAACGCTGGCTTTCCAATAGACTCAATAGCATCGTGTCTTGGCTGGAAAGCAAAGACCGCTCCGCCGCCATGCAACCGAAGTTCGTGGACCTCGCTCCAACTGATGAGGCCGACAGGGCTGGGGTATATTCCGAAGCGATCCTGTTTGCGATGAGAAATGCGAAGGTCTACAACATTGCCCTAACGGGTCCCTATGGGTCGGGAAAGAGCAGCATCATCCAATCATTTTTGAAGAATTATCGGCGGCATGCGCTTCATATTTCTCTCGCTGCGTTCGTTCCCGAGGCCGATACAGAGGGCGAGGAAGCGAGTCGTCAAGAGATTGAAAGAAGCATCCTACAGCAGATGCTATATGGTGCTGACGCAAACAAGCTTCCGCTATCGCGGTTCAAAAGAATTCAGTCGCCCGGTGTTTGGTCGTTTTTGACGTCTCTTTACATAATGTTTGGAATTCTCGCGCTTTGGTACGTGTTTCATCAGCGAGAAGAAATCATCAGCGGTTCCTTTTTCGTTCCGCTCGCGCTCAACAATTTGCTCAACCTAGGGAGCTTCGTGCTTGCGGCAACATTCCTCTGGGTGACACTGCATCACTTTTATATCGCGAGCTTCGGTCTTTCACTCAAGAGCATCTCATTGAAGGACGTTGAGATAAAGCCTGCACATGATGACCAGGCGTCCATATTGAACCGTCACCTAGACGAAATAGTCTATTTTTTCCAATCAACCCGGTACGATCTCGTAATCATTGAGGATATAGATCGGTTTAACGACCCCGAAATTTTCGTCACTCTGCGTGAAATTAATAGCCTCATTAACAATAACGCAGGCGTGAAACGCACCATCAAATTCCTCTACGCCCTGCGCGACGACATGTTTGTCAACACCGATCGCACCAAGTTCTTTGAATTTATTATTCCTGTCATACCGATCATCAACACATCGAACTCGATCGACATGGTATTGGAACAGGGTAGGAGACTTGAGCTCAATGGGCGCCTTGATCGGCAGTTTCTGAGAGAGGTTTCACGATACCTGAACGACCTGAGGTTGATTCAGAATATCTTTAATGAATACGCCATTTATGTGGCTAATTTGGAAACTGATGAAGAGAATCTTCGCGACTCCAACAAGCTCCTCGCAATCCTGATCTATAAGAACGTTTACCCAAGAGATTTTGAGTTACTGCACCGCGGCGAGGGTGCTTTCGCTGAAATATTAAACTGCCTAGATGATCTAATCGTGTCTGGTGAGGCCACGTATAAGAGCGAGATCGCAGAACTCGAAAGGCGGATTGAAGTCTCCGAGCGACAGACGCCTTCTGACCTGAGAGAGTTGCGGCAAATCTACGCGATGGCTCTGATTGAGAAGCTTCCAGCGAATGTTAACAGCGTTCGTATTGACGGGTCACAATGGATCCCCCTTCCACAGCTGGTCAGCCACGATGCGTTTGAACAACTTATAGAGGCTCCCCGTATATTCTGTCGATACAATCAGAATCAACAACAACAGGTCAATGTCCCTAAGTTGCAAAGCGAGGTGGATTCTCAGAAGTCCTACCAACAACGCAAGGAGGAGATCGAAAGTAAGGCGACTGATAATAAGAACAAGAGCTTGCGCCAAATACGCGACATCAGGCCAAAGATCGCAGCTCTTCGTACGACTAAGCTCAACGAGCTGTTGCGTCTGAACGCTGACCGGGTGCAGGGTCTTTTCGAGAACTTTGGGGAAAACGGAGAGCTTGCCCGTTTTCTTATTTTGGAAGGCCATCTTGACGATACCTATTACCAATACACTTCACTCTTTCACTCAGGCCGCTTATCGCCTAATGACAATAAGTTTCTGATCCAGATACGGGCATTCGTTACTCCAGAGCCAGGTTTTCCGATCGACAATCCTAAAGAGGTCATCGCAGCGATGCGAGATGAAGATTTTCGGCAAAGATATGTCTTGAATGTTAAGATTGTCGATAGTCTACTGAGTGATCGGAGCAGTTACCTCGACCAAACGAAGAAGCTTTTCGAGTTTCTCTCGTCCGAATTTGATAGCTGCGAGGAGTTCTTCGATGCCTATTACACAAGCGGCCAAAATGTTGTAGGACTTCTTTCAGGACTAGTTAAAGCTTGGAAAGGTCTAGTCCCAGCTGCCATTGCCAGCCCTAACAATATTTCCCACGCCACCCAACTGGTCTCTAATCTACCTCAAACCTCGCTCAGAGAGCTTGCGCGGGAGTTTGACGAGTTGCCGGAATTTGTAGCGGCTAATCTTCCTGAAATTCTGGTGGGCTCACCGGAGCTAGAACCGGAGCGTGTTGCTTGTCTTGACTTTGAAGTCAAAGATCTTGCTGCGATAAAAGAACACTCTGAAGTTGTAAGATTTATGTTCGAGGAGGGGCTTTTTGAACTCACGATTCCGAACTTGGAGTACATCTACCAAGTGATTTTGGGAGAAAGTGATATTGAGCCACTACGTGAGAGGAACTTCACAACCATACGTTCGATGAATAACACAACCTTGATGAAGCGGATAGGACGCGATTTCGACCGCTACCTACATGATATCCTTTTGGAGCTTCAAGGGAATACAAAGGAGGATGCTCACGCTATTCTTTCCGTGGTTTGCCAAGATGCATTAGGTCAAGATAGCCTGCGAGAGTTTCTTGAACGACAGATGACTCGACTACCGAACTTAGAAGATGTGCCCGAGAAATTGCACTCAATGTTGTTTAAGACAAATGTGATCGAGCCAGCTTGGGGAAACTGTCTCGCTTTCATGGGGGCTGACGGGTTCGATGCAGATTGCCTGGTAGAATATCTTGATCGAGATGTTGTCCGCGCGGCTATCCTACGACATCCTATACCATCTGACTCGGATTCACTGAAACTGCGTCAGTTCCTCATCAATGCGGGCTCGTTGTCTGATACCGCTTACAGAGAATTTGCTCACGCGCTGCCTAAGCCGTTCAAAAAAATACCCGAAGGACTCGAGCCACCCAAGCTTCGAATCCTGATAAATGAAGGAAAAATAAACTTCACTCAGGAGAACCTCGATGCACTCGCTGACAACATGGATTTACAGTTATTATTCGTCGCGAATAACGTCGATAAATATCTGGCGGATCCAGAAAATTTTGCGATAGACGATGGGTTCCGAGAGGAGCTTTTACGAACTGAAATTAATAATTTGCGCAAGCTAAAAATAGTCGAACTGATGGACCTGGAAGAACTCGTTGATCTTCCCGGACGAGCGGCACTTATTGGTTCGATTATTGATAAATCCGACACCATCATATCCATTCCTAATGGGAGTGTTGCACAATCTCTTGTGATTAATTCCATGCCTATAGCGACGCAAATATCGCTCTTTAACAAATATCATTGTCTTATGGATGATGACGAAGTACGTCATGTTTTAGCTGATCTACAGCCGCCATTTTCCGAAATTAAGACTGGTTATAAAACGCCGAGGCTGGAGAACAACCCCGATAATCGGGATTTGGTCAGTTGGCTTGATGAAAGAAATGTTATCTCGTCATGGAGTGACGGTGGCTTCTTAAATAACGAAATAAGAGTGAATCTTTATAGGAGCTGATAAGTGGCTAAAATAGCTCCAGACTGTCCCGGCGTCAGCGGTACTGTGCCTGGAGCGCTACACACTGAACGACTGCTTCTGGCCGGTAGCGGCTGTATGCAATATGGTCGTTTTCTTTACGCACCGTGACCACCCATTCAGGAGGTCCTGCAGGGGCGGCTTTGCGTAAAGAAATTGCGTAAATCTTTCTACGTAAAGGAAGCGCTGCATAAATCCCGACGCAGCTTCCTGGCAGCCATCGGAGGGGTAGAATTCGACCCTCCTGCCACCGTCTGATCAGAGCCACCCTATGAAGCAGATCTCGTTCGCCTAAGTCGAGCACCAGAACAAGAAGAAGGTCACCCGCCGCGAGCGTTTCCTGGCCCAGATGGAGGCGCTGGTGCCATAGCAGCGGCTGATCGAGGCGCTGTCGCCGTCCTACTTCCCCAAAGCGGCAGGCAAGCGGGGCCGTCCGCCGATCGGCCTGGAGCGCATGCTGCGCGTCTACTTCCTTCAGCAATGGTATGCGCTCGCCGACGAAGCGCTGGAAGATGCCATCTACGACAGCCAGGCCATGCGCGACTTCATCGGTATCGATCTGGCCATCGAGTGCGTGCCGGACGCCACCACGCTGCTTCGCTTCCGTCATCTGCTGGAGAAGCATGCGCTGACCCAGCGGATCTTCGAGGAGATCAACGCCAGTCTGGCCGAGCAGGGCCTGTTCATGCGCGAGGGCACCATCGTCGACGCGACCATCGTGGCGGCCGCGCCCTCCACCAAGGACCAGGCCAAGCAACGCGATCCGGAGATGAAGCCGACCCAGAAGGGCAACCAATGGTTTTTCGGTATGAAGGCCCATATCGGCGTTGATGCGGTCACCGGACTGACTCACAGTGTTGCCGCCACCTCGGCCAACGTCGCCGATGTCACCAGGGCAGGTGCCTTGGTCCGTGATGATGACAAGCGGGTATATGGCGACGCGGGTTACCCCGGCATGGGGAAGTACCTGGACGAGGAAAAGGACGCCCCGGACTCCCGGTACTGTGTCGCCGCCAAACGCGGCACCATCAAGAAGAGGGAAGACAGCCCCATGAAAACGCTGCTGCTGGCATTCGAGAAGGCCAAGGCCAGCATCCGCGCCAAGGTTGAGCATCCGTTTCATGTCCTCAAGCACCTCTTCGGTTACCGGAAGGTGCGCTACAAGGGGCTGGCCAAGAATCAAGCGCAGCTATTCAGCCTGTTCGGGCTGGCCAATCTGGTGCTGGCGACACCATGCAAGGGGCGAGTTGACGGGGCCAGTACGCCTTGAATCTGGCCTGGCAGCCGGTTAAGCCGGCTGCCAGGGTAAACAGGCCGCCTTCGGTGGTCAGAAAGTGACCGCTGACGCGGTGAATGTGCCGCCCTGAGCGCTTCAGCCGCTCAGAGACGAATTGATCAGCGGTTCCTAAAGGAAAGGTAGGTTTTCCTACATCTCCTTGTCGTATCACGGTTGCCATCCCAGGGATGGCAACCGATCAAGAAGAGGTACCGATGGCGATGCCCAGGTTGTCTGCCATGCTCAGATAGTGCTTTCCCACCCTTATAGCGCAGGCCGCCCCGACAGACTCCTATGCTCCTCGAGATCCTCATCGTTCTGTCCTTGATCGTACTGAACGGCCTGCTTGCCATGTCGGAGCTGGCGATCGTCTCTTCTCGCTCGACGCGCCTCAAGACGCGGGCCGCGGATGGCTCCCGTGGCGCCAGGATCGCCCTCGCCCTCTCTGAGGACCCGGGGCGGTTTCTCTCAACGGTTCAGATCGGCATCACCTTGGTCGGAGTGCTCTCCGGTGCCTTCTCCGGGGCGACGCTGGGTGCTCGGCTTGCCGGCGTACTGCCGGACCTTGGGGTCCCGGTACGGCTTGCCGATCCGCTGGGCGTAGGTATCGTCGTGGTTGTGATCACCTACCTCTCACTGATCATCGGTGAGCTCGTTCCCAAGCAGATCGCGTTGGCCAACCCTGAGACCGTGGCTTCTCGTGTGGCGCCGGCGATGCATCTGCTTTCCCGCGCCGCCCTGCCGCTCGTCTGGCTTCTGGTCTGGTCGGGAAAGCTCGTCCTCAGGTTGCTCCGACACTCGGGCAAGCGGGAATCCACCGTCAGCGACGAGGAGATCCGGATGATCATCGTCGAGGCGGAGGGCGCCGGCACCCTCGAGAAGGGCGAAACCCGGATGATCACCGGCGTCATGCGCATCGCCGACCGCCACGCGCGCGGCTTGATGACCCCGCGGCACGAGGTCGAGCTTGCCGGCGTCGGCGAAACCCGTGCCGAGATCCTCGCCCGACTGCGTGCCTCTGGCCGGTCACGTCTACCTCTGCGTGATGGCGGTCAGGACGACATTGTCGGCATCCTGCAGAGTCATGACCTCCTGCAGGTAGAAGAGGAAGGCTTTGACCCCAGGTCACTCGCACGACCCGCCCCGGTGGTCCACGATGCCCTGCCGGCAATGCAGGTAATCGAGCAGCTCAAGACGGCTCCCGCGCAGATGCTGCTCGTCTATGACGAGTACGGCCATTTCGAGGGTATTATCACCCCCATGGATATCCTCGGTGCGATCACCGGGGGGTTCGATGACGCGGAGACGGACGAGCCCAAGCTGGTCGAACGCGCGGACGGCTCGCTGCTTGTCGCCGGGTGGATGCCTGTCGACGAGTTCGCCGATCACATCGGTCTCACGCTGGAGAAAGAATCTGGTTACGAGACCGTGGCCGGCCTCGTGCTCCACCAAGCGGGAGAACTGCCGCAGGTGGGCCAGCATGTCACCGTCGGCGACTGGCGGATCGAGGTCATCGATATGGACGGGCGTCGGATCGACAAGCTGCTCATCCGGAGAATATCCGCGCTCGAGAAAAGCGCTGAGTAATTGACCGCCCAGATGGCCACCATCATGGCTGTGATGGGGTGAATGCTGTCGGACGGCCTACCGCTCTGTTCCAGGAGCGCCAGTCAGGTGCCATCGTGGAGCCTTGTCGGACACCTCTCCATCCTTTGCTTCCCATGCCGGCATCCGATGCTGGCATAGGACCAATGTGAGACCATGGCGTAAAGAAAACCAAGGTTTCTTTTGGTAGCGTGGAAGCACTCAGTCAGGGCAAGTAGTCGAAACCAGTTAAAATGTGCCTGCCGACGATAAGTCCGCTCCTGACCGTGAGTTGTCATCTGCCTGAGGGGAGCTGCTGGTTCTACTGCAACCTCCCCAACCCGCTCACTCGCATCACTTCCCTCGTCACCGCCTCATCCAGCATCCCTCGGCCGGTTTCCACCACGGTGAGCCAGTCGCGGGCGCGGGTGATGCCGGTGTAGACCAGCTCCCGGGTGAGGATGGGGTTGGGGGCGTCGGGGAGTAGCAGGGCGGTGTGGGTGAATTCCGAGCCTTGGGACTTGTGCACCGTCATGGCGAAGACGGTCTCCACCGACTGCAGGCGGCTGGGCAGCACCCACTTGATCCTGCCGCTGCCGTCGCTGGAGGGGAAGGCGACGCGCAGCAGTGTGCGGCCGAACTGGCGGGCGTCGGGCAGCGCCAGGGTGATGCCGATATCGCCGTTCATCAGCCCCAGGCCGTAGTCGTTGCGGGTGACCAGTACCGGGCGGCCTTCGAACCAGCCCTGGTCCAGCTCCAGGTCGCTGGCCTGGAGCCAGCCGGCACGGCGCAGGGCGCGGCCGATGCGCGGGTTGAGGCCTTCGATGCCCCAGGGGCCCTTGCGGAGCGCGCAGAGCAGCTGGAACCGGCTGTGGGCCTCGAGCACGGCGCGGGCCCAGTCGTCGAAGGGCTGGCGGTCCTCGCCTTCGCCGAAGCTCGGCTCATCAGGGCGCCGGGTGCGCAGCACCTCCAGGTAGTGGCGATAGCCCAGCGGCGGGGCGATAGGGTCGCCGCGCCGGTCGGCGCGGCCCTGGCCGTTGTCGACGAAGCCGGCCGGGTTACCCTCCACCACCAGTCTGTCCAGCGCCGGGTCGTCGGCATCGGCCAGGCGCAACCGGGCCAGGTCGGCGTAGCCCGGCGTGTGTTCGAACACTTGGCGCACGGCGCGGCGTTTCTCCTTGGCCGTATGGCCAGCATCCAGCGGACGATTGACCGCCTCGGCGAGTCGGCCGATGCCACTGGCGGCATCGAAGCGGTGGCTCACCCGCAGCATGGCGATGGCCTGGTCCAGTGGCTGGCCCTGCGCGTCACGGTACGGCGCGGGCAGCGGCGTGCCGGTAGCGGCCTCCAGCCAGTCGGCGGTCTGGGGCGTGTAGTGGCCGCCTTCGGCGCGCTGGCAGAGGTCGCCGAGCACCGCGCCGGCCTCCACCGAGGCGAGCTGGTCCTTGTCGCCGAGCAGCACCAGGCGGGCGCGGGAGGGCAGGGCGGTGAGCACCGCCGCCATCATCTCGATATCCACCATCGAGGCTTCGTCGATCACCAGCACGTCCAGCGCCAATGGATTGCCGGCGTGGTGGCGGAAGTGGCGGGTATCCGGGCGTGAGCCGAGCAGCCGATGCAGGGTAGTCACCTCGGTGGGGATGGCCTCGCGCAGGATCGAGATATCCACACCCTGTTGGCCCACGGCGCCGGCCAGCTCCACCAGCGAGAGGCCCTTGACCTGCCCGGCGATGGAGTCGTTGAGGCGGGCGGCGGCCTTGCCGGTGGGGGCGGCCAGGCGGATGCGCAGCGGGCGCGGGCTGGGCTGGTCCGAGGGGCGTCGGTCAGAGCCTCCCAGCGCCAGAGCCTGGAGCAGGGCGAGCAGCTTGACCACGGTGGTGGTCTTGCCGGTGCCGGGGCCGCCGGTGATCACCGCGAAGGGCGAGCGGGCGGCCAGGGCGCAGGCGGTTTTCTGCCAGTCGAGGGTGGCCGTGGTGGGGAAGAGGGCATCGAGGGCCTGGGAGAGGGTGGCGGTGTCGGTGGCGTCGTCGGGGCGCCTGTCGGCGCCAATCGCGCAATGAATTGCCCTCCTACAGGAGTCGTCGCTTCTGCCTAGGCGGGCGGCGATGCGGGTGCGGATATCCTGCTCGTACTGCCAGTAGCGGCGCAGGTAGAGGCGGGGGCCTTGATGTTGATGACCAGGCGCGGTGGTGTCGCGCACCAGCGGGGTGTGGTCGGGGGCGCCCTGTGCGCCGTCGGCGACCAGGTCGGGGTGAGCGAGCGCTTCCTGCCAGGCGTCCAGGGTCAGGCCGCCGAGCACCTCACTGGGCAGCGGCGGCGGGTCGCTGAGGTCGTCGCCCTCCGGCGGCAGCGAGAGGGCCAGGTCGGGGGTGTCCAGGGTCGCGGCCAGGTCGAGGCAGACATGGCCACGGCCCAGCTGGTGGCTGGCCAGGGCCGCGGCGAGTAGCAGCGGCGCCGGAGCATCGGGGACCTCGCGGTGCAGGAAGACCGCCAGGGCGCGGTCCAGGGCACGCAGCCAGCCGCGTGCCACCCAGCGCTCGAGCAGGGCGAGCAGCGCCGCCGTGTCCCCCAGGGCGGGATGGGCCTCGGGAAGATCATCGAACAGGTCCTTCATGCCGGCGCCTCCGTGGAGAGAGTGGTCGCCGTCGGTGCCTGGCCCTGGAAGAGCGCGTCCAGCGTCTCGATCAGCGCCCGCGGCGGGCGTTCGGCGTGGACGCCGCGGCCCTCGGTGGCCGTGGCGGGGCCGACCCCGCGCAGGAAGACGGTCAGCGAGCCGCCGATATGGCGGTCGTAGTCGTAGTCCGGCAGGCGCGCCTTGAGCAGCCGGTGCAGCGCCAGCAGGTAGAGGGCGGCCTGCAGGTCGTAGCGCTTCTCGGCCATGGCGTCGCGCATGGCCGCCGGGGTGTAGGCGTCGTCGTCCGGCCCCAGGTGGTTGGACTTCCAGTCGAGCACGTAGTAGCGCCCTCGATGCTCGAAGACCAGGTCGATGAAGCCCTTGAGCATGCCGTTGAGGGTGTCGGTATCGAGCGCCGGCCGCGCGGCGCCGGCGAGCGTGTAAGCGCTCACCGGGGCGTCCAGCGCCCGGGTCGAGACGCGGTGCGCGGCGAACCAGAACTCCATCTCCACCTGGTAGACGCCGAGCTCGCCGAGGCACATCGCCCCGGCGTCGGGCAGCGGCAGCGGGGTTGCCAGCAGCCCGCCCAGCCAGCCGTTCAGCGACTCGAGCCAGGCGGTCCAGCCGCGCAACTGGGTGCGGCGGGCCAGCATGTCCTCGCGCAGGGCGGCGTCCTCGCCGGCGCGGGCGAAGCCGTGCTGGCCGGCCCATTCCAGCAGGCCGTGGAGAAAGGTGCCGGGCCCCGGGCCGCGCGGAAACCGGTGCAGGCTGTGGGTCTGGGGCGGGGTGGCGGCGTCGCGGGGCTCGTCCATCACCTCGAAGGCGGTGGCCTCCAGCGGGGTGGTGGGCTCGAGGAGGACTGTCTCCCGAGTGCTCGTGGGTGAGTGAGTGCTCGCCGGGGCGCCTGGCGGTGCCTGAGCCTCCAGGGGCTGGGGCTCGAGGATGGCGCCGCTGGTGCGCAGCGCCGAGTAGCTGGCGATCCACCACTGCTCCCGCGCCGGGCGGGCGGGGATCCGGGCCTCGCCCAGTGCCTCGGTCGCGTCCGTCGGGGTGAAGAGCTCGGCGGTGGCGGGGGGCGCCGGCTGGATGGCGATGGCGGGCTCGTTGCCTTGGAGGGCGACCAGGGCCTCGCCGAGCGCCTCCGGGGCCATCGGTTCGCCGTTGCTCAGCAGCTGGCCCAGGGCGCCGGCTTCCAGCCCCTTGAGCGGGGCGATGCCCAGCCAGGTGGCGTGGCGGGCGCGGGTCAGCGCCACATAGAGCTTGCGCAGGTCCTCGCCCAGGCGTTCGCGGTCGGCGATGGCCAGGGTTTCCTCGTCGGCGGTGAGGCTCAGGCGCAGCCGTCCCTCGGCGTCGTGCCAGCGCAGCGGCGAGTCGTCGGCCTTGGTGGGGCGGTGGTTGCCGATGAACGGCAGGAACACCAGCGGGTACTCCAGCCCCTTGGACTTGTGGATGGTGATCACCTGCACCAGGTCGGCGTCGCTCTCCAGGCGCAGCTTGTGGGCCTCGCCCTGGTCGTCGGGGGCGGCGATGGCCTCGGCAAGGAAGCGGATCAGCGCATGCTCGCCGTCGAGCTCCTGGCTGGCGTGCTGCAGCAGTTCGCCGAGATGCAGCAGGTCGGTGAGGTACCGCTCGCCCTCGCTGGCGGGGCCGGCGGCCAGCAGCCGGCCGGGCACCTCGAAGTCGCTCATCAGCCGGCGCACCAGCGGCAGCACGCCCTGGCGTTGCCATAGGCGGTGGTAGTCGCGGAACTGCAGCACTCGCGCCTCCCAGGCCAGCTCGTCCTGCTGGAGGTGGTCGAGGGCGGCCAGGTCGAGCCCCAGGCTGGGGGTGGCCAGGGCCGCGCGCAGCAGGCGTTCGTCCTCGGGGTCGGCGCAGGCACGCAGCCAGGCATCGAGCTCGACGGCCATGGGCGAGGCGAACACCTTGTCCTTGTCGGAGAGGTAGACGCTCTTCACCCCGCGCCGGGCCAGGGCGCGGCGGATCTCGCGGGCCTCGCCCAGGCCGTTGACCAGCACCGCCATATCCGAAGGCGCCAGTGCCTGCAGGGTCTCGCCATCGCTGAAGCCCGCCGCGCCGTGCCGGCCCCGCTCCAGCAGGGCGACCATCTGTGAAGCGCAGCGCTCGGCCATCTCGCCCATATAGGCGGTCTTGGAGAGGGCCTCGTCGGCCTCCAGTTGCCACAGGGTCATGGCCGGCTGGGGTTGGCCGTCGACGACCAGGGCATCCTTCCGGCCTTTCGCCTTGACTGGCGTGAAGGGCACCGGATTGCCGCCGTCGTCCTGCTTGAACAGGAAGGCCCCGGGCGGGTGGGCCTCGGCGAAGGCGAAGCAGCGGTTCACCGCGGCGACCATGGACGCGCTGGAGCGGTAGTTGGTGCCCAGGGTGACGTGGCGGCCCGCCGTGTCGCGGCGCGCCTGCAGGTAGGTGTAGATATCGGCGCCGCGGAAGGCGTAGATCGCCTGCTTGGGGTCGCCAATCAGGAAGACACCGGTCTCGCGGGCGTTGTCGGCCAGGCGGTAGACCCGGTCGAAGATGCGGTACTGCACCGGGTCGGTGTCCTGGAACTCGTCGACCAGCGCCACCGGGAACTGCTGGCGAATCCGCAGCGCCAGGGCCTCGGCGCCAGGGTCTGAGTGTGCCCCGGCCAGCGCCCGGTCGAGATGGGTGAGCAGGTCGTTGGGGCCCATCTCGGCGCGGCGCTCCTGCTCGCGTTCCAGGCGCGCCCGGCACCACTGCACGGCGTGGATCAGCAGGTCGGCGCGGGGTTCGGGCAGGGCGTTCAGTGCCTCGGGAAGGGCTTCGAATGCCTCGAAGGCCGGGTGAGCCGGCGGTGCTCCCTTCCAGATCTCGGCGATGCCGTCTGGCGTCAGGCGCTTCCAGGCGGCAGCCTTCTTGTCGAGTTCGGGCCACAGCTGGTCACTGTCTGCCCAGTCGCGGATCTTCTGCAGCCAGTTGCCCCGATGATCCTTGCGCATCTTGCCGGCATTGAAGGCCTTGGCCTGTTGTCCTTCATCGAAGAGTTGCGCCAGCTCCTCGACCCACTGCTTCCAGGGCGCCTTGAGCTCATTGAGGCGGGCGTCGCGCTCGGCCCGGGCGGCGGCCAGGGTCTCGTCGGGGGGCGGGGCGCTGTGGCTAAGCGCGTCGCTTTCGGGCAGCAGCTTGCGTACGGCGGCGTAGAGGGAGCGTCGGCCCTCGGTGGGGGCCTCCCAGTACTGGGTGATCTCGGCCAGCGCCTCGGTGTCGAGGGGGTAGTAGAAGCTGCGCCAGTAGTCGCGCACCACCTCCTGCTCGAGTTCGCCCTGGTCGGTCTCCAGCTCCAGGGAGAAGAGGCTGCCGCTGTCGAAGGCGTGCTCGCGCAGCATGCGGTAGCACCAGCTGTGGATGGTGGAGACGGCGGCCTCGTCCATCCACTCGGCGGCCAGCTGCAGGCGGCGGGCGCAGGCGGGCCAGCCGGCCGGGTCGTACTGGTCGCGCAGGGCGAGGAGCAGCGGGTCGGGGGCAGGGGCTTCGAGGAAGACCTCGGCGGCCTCGACCAGCCGGGCGCGGATGCGCTCGCGCAGCTCCTGGGTGGCGGCATTGGTGAAGGTCATCACCAGGATCTCCGGCGGGGTCAGCGGGCGCGCGAAGGCCGTCTCGTCCTCGGCGTGACGGGCGCCGAGCACCAGGCGCACGTAGAGCAGGGCGATGGTGAAGGTCTTGCCGGTGCCGGCGCTGGCCTCGATCAGGCGGCTGCCGTGGAGCGGGAAGTCGAGGGGATTCAACTCGACTGGCTGGGCGGTATCTCTGGGTTGCCTGGTGCTCATTTCCCCTCTCTGTTCAGGTCCATCGCATCCTGTTGTTAACCGGGAGGCCTTCGGCCTCCAGTCGCGAGACAGAGTCTCCCTCCTACCACAATGCCGGCCGACGACTCACCGTTTCTCGCCGGGTCGAGCCGCATCAATCTCCCTTCACCGCTAGATAGAGCGGGGCCAGCAGCCGCTCGGTCAGGGTGGGAAAGTCCAACCCATCGGCCGGCGCGGCGGCCATCAGGGAGGCGAAGTCGGGCCAGCGGTGGGCCAGGTAGGGGTTGCGGCCGACCTCGCCGGGATTCTGGTAGCCGTCGCCCTCGTAGGCCTTGCGGGCGGCCTGCCAGGCATCGCTGTCAGGGCCATTGCTGGCGATCGAGCCGTCGTGCCGGTCGACCTTGCCGAGCCAGGCGAAGGCGGCCTCGACGGCCAGTGGCAGTGGCTCGCGCATGCCGGCCTGCCAGGCGCCGATCAGCTCGCCGAGGCGCTGCCGGGCGGTGTCGGCCTCCAGCGGCGGCAGGGTGACCTGGCCGGCCTTGGAGAGCAGTTCGGTGGTCAGCGGGGCCTCGAGGTTGCCGGCCAGGTGGGCGACCCAGGGGCGCACCAGCTGGGCCCAGCGGTACTGGCCCCGGCCGCGGCCCTGGCTGATCAGGCTGCTGCTGAGCAGCAGCAGGCGGCAGCGCCGGCCTGCGTCGTCCACGCGCAGCTGGTCCAGCCAGTCCTCCAGCGGCGGGGCGTTGCGGGTGGGCAGCTCGAGACGCACCGGCTCGGGCTCCTCCACCGGCTGGGGCCAGGCGTCGAGCGCCTGACGATAGGCCTCGAATAGCGCCTCCATGGGCTCGGCGAGGCTCTCGCGCATGCGGCTGGCGAAGGCGCCCATGGCCAGCACGCCCTGGCCCTCCAGGCGCATCAGGGTGTCGTGGAGCGCCTGTTCGCGGGGGCGGCCTTCGTCGATGGCGAGGCGCTGGGCCTGGATCAGGGCGTCCTGCAGCTGCCAGTGGGTCAGGCCGTCGAGGGTGAAGGGCTCGTGGTCGAGGCTGGTGACGTCCTCGCGCTCGAGGAAGACCTTGAGCCGGGTAGTGAAGAAGGCCTTGGCCGGGTCGCGCAGGAAGCCGCCGAGCTGGGCCAGGGTGAGCGGGTTCTCCTGCTCGAAGTCTTTCAAAGCTACTGCGCTCGACGATACGGCGTTAAAGCCCTTCTCAAACTGCTCATTTACGTCTTGTAAACTCCGCGTTTTCGGCGGGCTTTGCCTTGTCTCGTCTTCGCTCGTGACGCTTTGAAGGCGTTCGAGTCCTTCTTCTGCCCCCGTTGGATGCACGTCCCGCCACTCATGGGCGTAGGTGAACAGGCGCTTGGCGGCGACGCCCCGGGCGGCCTGTTCCGCCGGCGTGGGGAAGTAGGCGCGGCTGAATGGCTGCAGCGGGTGCTCGGTGGTCAGCGCCGCGAGCAGCTTTCCGTCCTGAACGTCGCCATCCACGGTATGCCAGCCGGCGGCCAGATGGTCGCGCAACTGGCCGACCAGCACCGAGGGCGGCTTCTCGGCGTTGTCGACGATGCTGCGCCCCACCCAGCTGACATAGAGCTGGCGGCGCGCCGAGAGCAGCGCCTCGAGGAAGAGGTAGCGGTCGTCCTCGCGGCGCGAGCGGTCGCCGGGGCGGTAGTCGCCGTGCATCAGGTCGATGTCCAGCGGCGGCTGGTGGCGCGGGTAGTCGCCGTCGTTCATGCCCAGCAGGCAGACCCGCCGGAAGGGAATGGCGCGCATCGGCATCAGGGTGGCGAAGTTGACCGCCCCGGCCAGGAAGCGCTGGGAGAGGCTGTGCTCGTCGATCTGCGCCAGCCAGTGCTCGCGCACCACCGAGAGCGGAAGGTCGCGGGTCAGGCCGGCCTCCCGGGCGCTCTCCTGGAACTCCTGCAGGCCCTGCTCGAGGCGCGCCAGCATCAGGCTGTCGGCGGCATCCTCTGCACTGAAGCAGGCCTCCAGCAGCTCGCGCAGTACCACCACCCAGCCCTCCACGTCATGCGGCTCGCGCAGCCGTTGCCACTGGGCCTCGAGGGTCTCCAGCAGCTGCGCCAATGGGCCGGCCAGGCCCGCCTCCAGGCCGCCGATATCGTCGAAGGGCTCGATGCCCTGCCAGGCACCGCCACTGTTGCCCACCGCGTAGCCGAGCAGCAGCCGGCGCAGGCCGAAGGCCCAGGTGTTCTGGGTGAGGCCCTCGGGCAGGTCGAGGCTGCCGCGCTGGCGGGCGTCGAGCCCCCAGCGGATGCCGGCGCCCTCGATCCAGCGGGCCAGCGTCGGCAGGTCCTCTTCGGCGAGGCCGAAACGGGCGCGCAGCGCCGGCACCTCCAGCAGGTCGAGCAGGTCGCTCACCGCGAAGCGCAGCTCCGGCAGGCGCACGAGCTTCTCCAGGGCCACCAGCAGCGGCTGGCGGTGGCGGTCGGCCTGGTCGGAGAGGGTGAAGGGGATGTAGCGCGGGTCGTCGCCAGAGTGCTGCCCGCGCTCGTATTGACCGAAGACGGCCTGGATATGCGGGGCGTAGTGGTCGATGTCCGGCACCATGACGATGATGTCTCGCGGGCGCAGCTCGGGGTCGGCGGCGAAGGCGTCGAGCAGCTGGTCGTGGAGGATCTCCACCTCGCGCTGGGGGCCGTGGGCGACGTGGAAGACGATGGAGTCGTCGCGGGTCGGGTCCACCGCCGGCCAAGTGTCGCGGGTCTCGGCCAGCGGGCGCAGGGCGCGGATGTCGTCCTGCAACTGCTGCAGCAGCAGGCCCGGCGAGGCGTCGGGCACGCAGGGCTCGAAGAGGTCGATGCGCAGCGCCTCCGCCCGGAACAGCCCCTCGTAGGCGTCGGCGTCGTCGTGCTCGTCGAGCAGGCGCAGGTAGTCGCGGCCCTGCTTGCCCCAGGCGGCCAGCAGCGGCTGGGCATGGAGGTGCAGGGCCTCCTCGCCGTCGCCATCGCCCAGCACGTCGAGGCGCTCGGGCATGCCTTGCTTGCGCCGCTGGCGCCGGCGTTCGGCCCGGAGCAGCTCCTTGTGCTCGATGATATCGGCCCAGTAGTGCTCGCAGGGGTTGTGCACGCAGAGCAGCACCTGGCTGACCCGGGCGATGGCGGCCAGCGCCTCCAGGGCCTGGCTGGGCAGCGAGGAGATGCCGAACACCACCACCCGGCGCGGCAGATCACGGGGCCGATTCTCCAGCGTGAGCGACTCGGCGGCCTCGAGGAAGCGCCGATGCACCCGGGCGCGGCTGGAGTCGATGCCGGCCGCGCCCTGGGCGGCGTCCATGTCGGCGCATGGCACCCGCCGCTGTTCCGCCACATCGTGGCAGATGGCACGCCATAGGGCGGGCTGCCAGCGCTGGGCCTCGTCCAGCGGCCGGGCCTCGCCGCGGGCGGAGATCAGCACGTCCTCGCCCGCCGCCCAGGCGTCCAGCCAGTCGGCGCGATAGACCTGGTACTGGTCGAAGAGGTCGGCGAGGCGTTCGGCGAGCTGGTGGTGCTTGCGCAGGTCGGCGTCGTCTTCCAAGAAGCGCGCCAGGGGGGCGAAGGCCGGCTGATCGAGCAGCCCCGGTAGCAGGCGCAGCAGCCGCCACACCAGCCGCGACTTGTCGAAGGGCGAGGTGGCCGGCACCGCATCAACGTCGCCCTCGACATGCTCCAGCACCGCCCGGTAGGCCTGCCACAGGAAGCGCGCCGGCAGGGTGACGTCGAGCGCCGCGGCGATGCCCGCGCCGCCCTGGGCGGGATCCTCGGCCAGGGCGAGCTTCAGCCACTGGCCAATGCCGTTGCTCTGCACCAGGATCGTCTCGTTCTCCAGGGGGCCGAGCGGATGGCGGGTCATCCACTCCACCGCCAGGCCGCGCAGGGCCTCCAGGCGATTGCCGTGGATCACCATAAAGCCGGGTTGCAGTGCCTGGCTCGCCAGGGGACTAGGAGGCATGGCGGTTCCTTCGCATGGTCCGTCTGGGGACCATGGTGCCATAAATGCCGTTTTGCAGGGCTTAGATGTGGGCGGTTTTACGCAGCGGCGGGAGGAGCAAGCGGTCCACTCATTGCGGGCCGAGGGCGTGGAGCCGGCGCCAGCGCTGCGGGGCCATGCCCATGGCGCGATGGAAGTGTCGGGTGAAGTGCGACTGGTCGCAGAAGCCGCATGCCTGGGCGATGCACGACAGCGACTCGTCGCCGGCCAGCATCTTCTCGCAGGCCCGGGCCAGGCGCCGGCGGGTGATATGGACCAGCGGCGGCTCGCCGAAGGCCTGCTTGAAGGCGTGGGCGAAGTGGCCGGGGCTCAAGCGGGTGATGGCGGCCAGGTCCTGCACGTGAAGGGGGCCACTCAGGTGTTCGTCGATATAGGCGTTCAGGCGGCGGACCTGCCAGCCCGCGAGCCCGCCGTTGGCTCCCTTGGCAGGGGCCTGGTCCCGGGGGAGGTGACGTTCCGGAGCCGATGCGGGGCCATGGGATGCCGCGCCCAGTAGGCCGTGCAGGGTAGCCAGGGTGGCCTTGAGGGCCCGGGGCCTGCGGGTGCCGGGGCAGGGCGGAAGGAAGACGATGAGCGGGGCGTCGGGATACTCGGCGAGGAGGCCGCGGAGGGCCTCGGAATCCAGCCCGGTGGCCTCGCCATCCATCAGCACGAGTTCGTCGGAGGCGGGCGGGAGGCAGGCGAGATGACTCCGTCTGGCCGAAGAACCAGCGACACGCGGGATGCTCGGTCGAGTCGCGACGCTCATGGCCTGTCTCCATACCGGATCCCCCTCGGGGGATCGATGACTTCACTATAGTGCGTCCAGGGAGAAGGGGAGGGCCACGACCTGCTCTGTCGGCAGAAATAGTAAAGGCGGGTGCCGTAGCACCCGCCGTGACGGGGTGGATCAGTTTATAAGGTACCGATACTCCTGCGGTGACAGGTAGCCGTTCCTGTCCGTATCCATCCGGCCGAAGGGGGCCGGCAGGAGCCGTGCCTCGGCGGACGAGACCCTGCCATCATTGTCGGTATCCATCTTCACGAAGGACACACGATTGAGGGCGGTGTGGGGTTGGGCGGTCACGCCCTGCACGCCCTGTATGCCGGGATGCTTGAACGGTTCGCCCTCTTGCGCTGCCCAGGCGCCGGCCGAAATCAGCAATGACCCCAGCAGCACTGCCAAGGCCTGTCTGTAAGCGATCATGGTCATCTACCTCCAGGGTGGGCTCGGTGAAGCACCGGGTCCCATTGAGAAGAATGGGCCCGATCGGGAGGGATTGCTTGATCGTCCCTGCGGCGTCTGGGACGTTCCTGCGGGGCCGTCGTCAGCCGGCCGCGGCGAGGTCGGTGACGGGCCTGCCGGCGGCGAAGGCCAGCAGGTTGTCGAAGGCATCGCCGAAGTAGTGCTCGTAGCAGTCCCGCTCCACATAGCCAAGGTGCGGCGTGGCGAGCAGGTTGGGCAGCTCGAGTATGGGATGGGCGATGAGCGGCTCCTCTTCGAAGACATCCACCGCGGCCATGCCCGGGCGCCCGGCGCGCAGCGCCGCTTCCAGCGCCCCCGGCGCGACCAGCGGGGCGCGGGCGGTGTTGACCAGCAGGGCGGTCGGTTTCATGCGCGCCAGGTCCTCGGCGGTGACGATGCCCCGGGTCGCCTCGTTGAGCCGCAGGTGCAGGCTCAGCACGTCGCTGCGCGCGAAGAGCTCGGCCTGGCTGCCGGCGACTTCCAGGCCCGCGGCGGCGGCGCGGTCTCGCGTGCCCTCGCGGCCCCACACCAGCACCTTCATCTCGAACGCCTGGCCATAGCGGGCCACCAGCCGGCCGATCCCGCCGTAGCCGAAGATGCCCAGGGTGCGGCCCTTGAGCCCGGTGCCCAGGGTGCGCTGCCAGCGGCCGGCCCTGAGGTTGGCGACCTCCTCGGGGATATGGCGCATGGCGGCCAGCACCAGGCCCCAGGTGAGCTCGGCGGCGGCATGGGGCGAGCCGGTGCCGGCCATCACCCTGATGCCCCACTCGCGGCAGGCGGCCAGGTCCACATGGGCCGTGCCGCCGCCTGTCTGGCTGATCGCCTTCAGGTCGGGCAGGCGGTCCAGCAGCGCGGCGGTGATCGGCGTGCGCTCGCGGATCAGCACCAGCGCCTCGGCGTCCTGGAAGCGTGCGACCAGGGCGTCCAGGTCGGTCACGCTGTCGTGGAACACCGTGACCTCGTGGCCTGCCAGCCTCTCGAAGGCGTCCAGGTGGCGCACGGCGTCCTGGTAGTCGTCGGGAATCACGATCTTCATGGACGGTAGGTATCCTGGTACTGCTCGCGCAGCTGGTTCTTCTGTACCTTGCCCATGGTGTTGCGCGGCAGGCTGTCGGCGAAGAACACCCGCTTGGGCTGCTTGTACCTGGCCAGCTGGCCCTGCAGGTGGTCGAGCACCCGCGCCTCGTCCAGGCTCGCCCCCGGCTCGGGTACCACCACGGCGGTGACGCCCTCGCCCAGGTCGGGGTGGGGCAGGCCGATCACCGCGGACTCGTGGACGCCCTCGAGCTCGTCGATCACCTGCTCGACCTCCTTGGGGTAGACGTTGTAGCCGCCGGAGATCACCAGGTCCTTGTCGCGGCCGACGATGTGCACATAGCCGCGCTCGTCGACCATCGCCAGGTCGCCGGTGACGAAGAAGCCGTCCTCGAGCAGCTCCTCGCGGGTCTTCTCGGGCATCCGCCAGTAGCCGACGAAGACGTTGGGCCCGCGGATCTCCAGCATGCCGATCTCGCCCTTCGGCACCGGCTCATGGGTCTCGCGGTCGGTGATGCGGTATTCCACGCCGGGCAGCGGCATGCCCACGGTGCCGGCACGGCGCTCGCCGTCGTAGGGATTGGAGATGTTCATGTTGGTCTCGGTCATGCCGTAACGCTCGAGGATGGCATGGCCGGTCTTCTGCTCGAACTCCCGGTGGGTCTCGGCGGTCAGCGGCGCCGAGCCGGAGACGAACAGGCGCATGTTGGCGGTGACCTTTGGGGTCAGGCGCGCGTCGGCCACCAGCCGAGTGTAGAAGGTCGGCACGCCCATCAGCACCGTGCCGCGGGGCAGCTCCTCGAAGATCACATCGGCGTCGAACTTCGGCAGGAAGAGCATGCTGGAACCGGCCATCAGGGTGACGTTGCAGGCCACGAAGAGGCCGTGGGTGTGGAAGATCGGCAGGGCATGGATCAGCCGGTCCCCTTCGCTGAAGTGCCAGGCCTCGGCCAGGGTGGCGGCGTTGGAGCCCAGGTTGCGGTGAGTGAGCATGGCCCCCTTGGAGCGCCCGGTGGTACCCGAGGTGTAGAGGATCGCCGCCAGGTCGTTGTCGTCGCGTTCGACGATGTCGTCGCGGGGCGTGGCCTTCTCGGCCGCCTCCATCAGGCTGCCGTCGGCCACCGTGCCCAGGGTGGCGACCTGCGGGCAGCCGGTGTCGGCGGCGATGCTGCGCGCGTCCTCGGCATCCCCCGGTCGGCAGACGAACAGCGCCGGCTCGGCATCGCCGAGGAAGTAGCGGATCTCGTCGCCCGTGTAGCCGGTGTTGAGCGGCAAGTAGACCCCGCCCGCGCGCAGGGTGGCCAGGTAGAGCAGGATCGCCTCGGGGCTCTTGTCGACCTGCACCGCCACCCGGTCGCCCGGCGTCACGCCCAGCTCGACCAGGGCGCCGGCCAGGCGCGCGGTGGTGGCCAGGGCCTCGGCGTGGCTGTAGCCGCGGCCCTGGCGGGTGGTGATGAAGTCGGCGTCGCCGCGCTCGCGCATGCGCCGGGCGAAGGTGGCGAAAAGGTTCTGGTTCATTTGGCGGTTTCTCCCTTGGCCAGCTTCCTGGCCTTGCGGACGAGGTCCTTGACCTCGCTCGAACGGGCCACGGTTCTGTGGGCTGTGTAGTTCTCGTGGTTGCGCTCGATGTCGTCGAGCACGTAGAGGTAGTTGACCATCAGGCCGGCGGCCTGCCGGAGGCCCTTGGCCGAGACGTCGCCCAGCCAGTTGATGCGGTGCAGCTCGGCGCCGTTGCCCAGGTGGAAGCGGGCCACCGGGTTGAGCGGCAGCCCCCGGGCGTTCTTCTCGTCGACCAGGTAGCGGGCGGCCAGCGGCTTGACCACCGCCTTGAGGCGCGCGGCCCGCTCGGCGTCCTCGTGCCAGCCGGGGGCCTGCAGCTCGTCCAGCGCCTCGCGCACCGTGGCCGGCAGGCTCTCGTCGTCCCGTCGTTCGGCCAGCCACTGGGCGAAGCCGGGCACCGGCGAGAGGGTGACGAAGTGCTTGAGCTGGGGCAGCTCCTGCTTGAGTTCCTGGACGACCTGCTTGATCAGGAAGTTGCCGAAGGAGATGCCGCGCAGGCCGGTCTGGCAGTTGCTGATGCCGAAGAAGGCGGCGGTGTCGGCGACCTCGGGGTCGTCGATGCCGACGTCCTCGCCGGCGAGGATCGGCTGGATGCGTGCCGGCAGGCCCCTGTGCAGGGCCACCTCCACGAAGATCAGCGGGTCGTCGCCGATCGCCGGGTGGAAGAAGGCGAAGCAGCGGCGGTCCCGGGCGTCGAGCCGGCGGCGCAGGTCGTTCCAGTCCTGGATCTCGTGCACCGCCTCGTAGCGGATGATCTTCTCCAGGATCGAGGCCGGGGTGTTCCAGTCGATGCGCTTGAGCATCAGGAAGCCCCGGTTGAACCAGGAGCCGAACAGGTGGGCGAAGTCGGCGTCGATGGCCGAGAGTTCGGGGTGCTCGCGCCGCAGGCCGAGCAGGTCCTCGCGCATGCGCACCAGCTCGGCGGTACCGCCGCTGGTCAGGTTGAGGCGGCGGATCAGTTCCTGGCGGCGTGGCTCGCAGGCCTCGAACAGCGCCTCCAGGCTGGCGTTGTCACGCTGCTCGGCATAGCGCGCGTAGGCCGCATCGATCTCCTCCGGCTCGGCGGCGAAGTCGCTGGCCAGCCGCTCGAAGAAGCGCTGTCGCTCGTTCGGCTCGAGGCGCTGGTACATGCCCAGGGCACGGCTGGCCAGGGCAATGCTGGAGGCTTCCCCGTCACTCTCCAGCAGGCGCTGGCAGGCCTCCACCAGGCGGCGGTGGTCCGGCGGCGTCTCGTCCCCCTGGCGGCGGCGCAGCAGGGCGTCGCGCTGGGTGATCGACTGGAACATCTCCTGCAGGAAGGTCATGTTCATGGCGTCGACTCCTTCAGCCCATGAGCAGGTTGGGTAGCCACAGGGCCAGCCCCGGGAACAGGCAGAGCAGCAGGATCCCCAGCACCATGCACAGCGCATAGGGCAGGCTGCCCATCAGCACGTTGCGCAGCGAGATGTCCGGCGCGATGCTGTTGATGATGAAGAGGTTGAGGCCCACCGGCGGGGTGATCAGGCCGATCTCCAGGTTGATGGTCAGGATTACCGCGAACCAGTAGGGATCGAAGTTGGCCGACAGGATGATCGGCAGCAGGATCGGCGCCGTCATCACGATGACCGCCACCGGCGGCAGGAAGAAGCCGGCCACCAGCAGGAAGACGTTGATCACCCCCATCAGCACCCAGCGGTTGACCTCCAGATCGGCGATGGCGCCGGCCACGGTCTGGGTGATGAACAGCGACGACAGGGCATAGGCGAACACCTCGGCGGCGGCGATGATCAGCATGATCATCACGCTCTCGCGCAGCGAATCGCGCATGATCAGCTTGATGGGCTGCACCTGCCACATGCGGTAGATGATGATGGCCAGCGCCAGGCACATGAAGGCGCCCACGCCGGCGGCTTCCGAGGGCGTGGCGATACCGCCGTAGAGGGCGAAGAGGATGCCGAGCACCACGGCCAGGAAGGGCAGCACCCTGACCAGGGCCTTGAGGTTGGCATCGACGTTCTGGCGGACCGTCTGCTTGATCTTCTCGGTGGCGAGGGTCATGGGATTGTCGTAGCCGCCGGCCAGCTTGCAGGCGATCAGCGTCCAGACCATGAACAGCCCGGCGAGCATGAAACCGGGGACCACGCCGGCGATGAACAGGCGGCCGATGGAGGTCTCGGTGGAGATGCCGTAGATGATCATGGTCACCGAGGGCGGGATCAGGATGCCCAGGGTGCCGCCCGCGGCGATACAGCCGGCGGCGACGCCGTCGGGATAGCCGCGCTTGCGCATCTCGGGGATGCCCATCTTGCCGATGGCCGCGCAGGTGGCGGGTGACGAGCCGGAGAGCGCAGAGAAGATCGTGCAGGCGCCGATGTTGGAGATCGCCAGGCCGCCGGGCAGCTTGCCGAGCCACAGGTCCAGCGAGCGATAGAGGTCGCGTCCGGTGGGTGACGACGCCACCGCGGCGCCCATCATGATGAACATGGGGATGGCCACGAAGCCGAATTCGGCAATGCGATCGAAGAAGGTCTCGCCGAAATAGGTCAGCTCCGCCATGCCACGGTCGGCGACCAGCGCGATCAAGGAAATGGCGCCCAGGGCGAAGGCGATCGGCGTGCCGATGGCCATCAGCACGATCAGGCCGATGGCGACGAGAATGCCGGCAGTTACGGGATCCATGCTCACTCCTCCCCACGCAGGATTTCAGCGATGTACTGCAGCGTCAGCAAGGTGATGCCGACGGCCATGGGCAGCAGGGCCGGCCATAGCGGCGGGTTCCATACGGAGCCGGTGGTCCAGCCGCCGTGCCAGGCCTCGGCGACATAGATCCAGGAGGCGTAGGCCAGGGCGGCACAGAAGCCGAGGCCGACCAGGGAGGCGACCAGTCGCATGAGGCGGCGCGGCCAGCCGGACAGCATGTCGGGCAGCACGGTGACGGCGACATGGCCGCCGGTCATCAGCACATAGGGGCTGCCCATCAGCATCGCGGCCGTCACGGAAAAGACCGTGAACTCGGTCTGCCAACTGGTGCTCTGGCCGAGGATGTAGCGCACGAAGACCATCTGACAGACGACGACCACCCCGGCGACGAACAGCGCCGCGGCGAGATAGGCGGTGGCGCCAGAGAGCCTGTCCATCAGGCGTATATAGCCGCCGACGAGCCCGCCGGGCGTCGTGGCGTCGGTGCGGGAATGTTCCATGAGGCCCTCCGATATGACGGGATGGCCGCCCTCGCAGGGGCGGCCGATCGGGTCCGAGTGGTTCGCAACGTTGGCGTCATTCCACCGCGAGGGCGGCGTCGATCAGGGCCTGGCCGTCCTCGACATTGTCGGCGAAGTTCTTGTAGGAGCTCTGCTTGGCGGTCTCCAGCCAGGCGTCGTAGTCCTCCTCGCTCATGCTGACCACCTCGACGCCGTTCTCCTCGAACACCTCGACCATCTGCTGGTCAATGGCTGCGGCCTCGGCGGCGAAGAACTCCTCGGCCTCCTGGCTGGCCGCCATCAGGGCCTGTTGCTGCGCCTCATCGAGCCCTTGCCAGACCTGCTCGGAGATCAGGATCGGCTCGTACATGAACCACAGGGCGTGCTCGCCGGGTTCGGTCAGGCAGTCCACCTGCTCGTAGAGGCGGTAGGAGACGAAGGACATGGAGGAGGTGTTGGCGGCGTCCAGCACACCGGTCTGCATGGCGGTGTAGATCTCCGAGGAGGGCATGGAGGCGATCGAGGCGCCGGCGGCCTCGAGCATCTGCTCGAAGGCGGGTCCGGCGGCGCGGAAGTTCTGGCCTTCCACGGTGTCCGGCGAGGTGATGCAGTTCTGGCTGGACGCGAAGGCCCCCGAGAGCCAGGCATCGGCCAGTACCCGGGCGCCGCCTTCCTGGATGACCTCCTTGATCATGTCCATGAACTCGGAGTCGTTGAGGCGCTGGGCGTGCTCGTGGTTGCGTACCAGGCCGGGCATCAGGGTGGCGGAGAACTCGGGATGGCGACCGCTGGCGTAGTCCAGCGGCAGCGCGGTGATATCCAGGCGTCCGCGAACCAGGGCGCCCCACTGTTCGTCGGCCTTGAACAGCGACTGGCCGGGATAGACCTGGATCTCCAGGCCGACATCGGCCTCGGCGACCTTGTCGGCCATCATCTGCACCATCTCGTCGCGCACGTCCCCCTGTCCCCCGGGGAACTGGTGGGAGGCGCGCAGCACGGTCTGGGCGGAGGCGACGGAACTTGCGGCGAGGGCGGCCAGGGCCAGGCCCGCCACGATGGGGGTGAGTGAGGGTTTCATGGCATCTCCAGGGACGTTGTTGTTGTGACGTGAAATGTCCATCAGCATCGCTGATGTATACTTCAATAGACCCTTGGCTATACTAGTGTCAATTCGGGCGGGCTAGACAAAGGTAGAAGCCCTGGCGTGTTCAGCGTCGAACCGGCGCAGGGAAGGAGGGGGAATCCGCATGAAACGGTCCAACGCCCAGCGGCTCCGGGACGCCCTGGAGGACGACATCATCAATGGCCGCCGGGCGCCCGGCGAACGCCTCGACCCCGAGGCCCTGAGCCGGGACTTCGAGGTGTCGCGTACGCCGGTGCGCGAGGCGATCCAGCAGCTGGTGGCCAGTGGCCTGGTCACGGTGACGCCGAAGAAGGGCACCTTCGTCGCCAGGGTGGGCATCGACCAGTTGATCGAGATGTTCGAGGTGATGGCCGAGCTGGAGGGAATGTGCGGGCGCCTGGCGGCGCGGCGCATCGGCGAGACGGAGCTGGCGGAGTTGCGCGAGGCGCACCGGCGTTGCGCGGCGGCGGCCCGGGCCGGCGATCCCGACGAGTACTACTACGAGAACGAGGCCTTCCATGAGGGCATCTACCGCGCCAGCCACAACGGCTTCCTGGCCGCCGAGGCGCGCCAGCTCAAGCAGCGCCTCAAGCCCTACCGCCGCCTGCAGCTGCAGGTGCGCCAGCGCATGCACTCCTCGCTGGACGAGCACCGCGAGGTCGTCGCCGCCATCGAGGCGGGGGATGCCGCCCGGGCCGAACGGGCGCTGCGCGACCACGTGCTGATCCAGGGCGAGCGCTTCAGCGACTTCGTGGCCAGCGTGCGCCGCTTCGGCGCCTATCACGAGGATGCGGTGTGATGCACCCCCGGCCTCATCCCAGTTCGAGCGGCACCTCGCCCGCCTCGTGGGCGAGCAGCCACTGCTTGCGGCCGATGCCGCCGGCGTAGCCGGTCAGGCGGCCGTCGCTGCCGATCACCCGATGGCAGGGCACCACGATGGCCAGCGGGTTCCTGCCGTTGGCGGCACCCACCGCGCGCTGGCCGCCCTTGCAGCGCAGCTGCTCGGCGATCTCGGCATAGTTGCGGGTCTCGCCGAAGGGGATGGTGGCGAGCGCCGCCCAGACCCGGCGCTGGAAGTCGGTGCCGTGGGGCGCCAGGGGCAGGTCGAAGTCGCGACGCCGGCCGGCGAAGTAGTCGGCCAGTTGCTGCCGGGTACGCGCGGTCAGCGCGCTGGGACGCGGCGCCTCGTCCTCGGCGTCGACGAAGGCGACCTCGCGGAGGCCGGCCTCGCTGGCGCGGATGCGGATCAGCCCCAGGGCGTCGGCCTCCGGGGGACGGTAGTAGTCGAGTGCCTCGGTGATCATCGTCTTGGCTCCTTGTCTTGGCGGACCGGTTCTTGCGACCAGAGTTGCAGGGTCAGGTAGCTGCGCCAGGGTGCGGCGGCCGCCGGGTCGGCGCCGTCCAGCCGGGGCAGGGCGCGGCGCACGCCGGCGTCGTCCGCCAGCCAGATGTCGGGATGGCCGGTGCCGCGCAGCGCCGCGTAGCGGGCCGTCCAGGGCCCGATGCCCTTGAGCGCCGTCCACTGCGTGGGGTTGTCACCGGCCTCCCCGTCAGCGTACCAGGCCGCGAAGCGGCGCAGGGTGTCGCGACGCGCCCCGGGCATGCCGAGGAAGGCCAGGTCGCTGGCGGCGATCGCCGCGGGGGTGGGGAAGTGGCGTCCGGCCGCGTCCGCCGGCTCGCCGAGCGTCGCCACCAGCGACTCGACCAGCCGGCGGGCCGCCGTGATGGCGACCTGCTGGCCGAGGATCGCCCGCACCCCGGCCTCGAACGGCGACCACACGCCGGGCAGGCGCAACCCTTCGACGAGCGGTACGCCGGGCAGGGCGCGGCGCAGGTGGCGCTCGATGGTGGCGGTATCGGCGTCCAGGTCGAGCAGCCGGCGGATGCGCCGCACCACCGGTGCCATCACGCTGGGGTCGTCGAGCTCCAGGCGCACCCGGAAGGCATGGCGGGCCGGGTCATGCTCGGCGGTGAAGCGGCCGCGCGCCTTGTCCCAGCGGATGTGCCGACCGTAGTGGGTGTCGTCGACCCACTCCAGGCCTGCCAGCGCCCGCCCGGCGAGGAAGTCGCGCAGCGCGCGCCAGGCGTAGGGGGGCCGGTAGGCCAGCGTCAGGGTGAGCGGCTCGCTCGCCTCGCCCGCGCGGCGGCGTAGCTCGCGCGGAGCCAGGCCGATGCGCGTGCGGAAGGCGTCGTTGAAGCGGCGCACGCTGCGAAAGCCGCTGGCGAAGGCCACCTGGGTGATGGGCAGCGTCGTCTCGTGGAGCAGCTGCTTGGCGAACAGGCACTGGCGGTGCTGGGCATAGGCCGTGGGCGAGACGCCGAAGCGCTGCTGGAAGAGCCGGCGCAGGTAGCGCTCGCCGATGCCGAGTCGCTCGCACAGCGCAGTGAGTGGGGCCTCGGCCAGCGCGCCCTCGTCGATCAGCCGCAGGGCCCGCTCCAGGGTCGTGGAGGTGCCCCGCCAGGCCGGGGAGTCCGGGGCGCTGTCCGGCCGGCAGCGCAGGCAGGGGCGGAAGCCCGCCGCGGCGGCGGCCAGGGCGCTCTCGAAGTAGCGCACGTTGCGCTCCAGCGGCGGCGTGGCCGGGCAGATCGGCCGGCAGTAGATGCCCGTGGTGGTCACCGCGGTGACGAAGCGGCCGTCGAAGCGGGCATCCCGCGCGAGCCGTGCCTGGCGGCACTGGTCGGGGTCCAGCATGGCGAGCATCCTCGAGACCATCCTGACTGCAGTCTAACGCGAATCGCGTGACGGACTGGCCGGATTCGGCCCTGGAGCAGGTGACCTCCTCTTCGGCTTGTCCCCGGCGCCCCTCGCGATGGGCAGCGGCGATTGCCCTGGGCCCTGGAGGGATCGCGGAAGGGCCGTAGCTGCCATCAACGCCCGGCCTGGGGTAACCTCGTGCTTTTGAACAACGAAACGCGGGCGGCCAGCGCTGCCGCCCGGCCGGATCGACACGAGGCTCCCATGAACCGCACCAAGACGCTGACCCTGGCCGTGGCCGCCACCGCCCTGGCCGCTTCCGCCCTCACCGCCCAGGCGCGGGACTTCCGCCTGGGCCTGATCACCCCGCCGCAGCACCTGTGGTCCACCGAGGCCGAGGCTTTTGCCGAGACCCTCGCCGAGCGCTCCGGCGGCGAGCACAGCGTCAGCGTCTTCCCGGCCCAGCAGCTCGGCAACGAGGCGCAGATGGTCCAGCAGCTGCAGACCGGCGCCCTGGACATGGCCTTCCTGACCATCGCCGAGATCTCCAATCGCATCCCCGACTTCGGCGCCCTCTACGCCCCCTACCTGGTCGACGACGTGGACCACGCCGCGGCCCTGCTGCGTTCCGACACCGCCGGCGAGCTGCTCGACCTGATGCCTGCCGGCGTGGGCCTGGTGGGCCTGGGCTACGGCATGGTGGGCATGCGACAGGTGCTCTCCCGGGAGCCCATCGAGAGCGCCGAGGACCTCGAGGGCCTGCGCCTGCGCATCACCCCCTTCGAGCCGATCCGCGACTTCTACACCGCCACCGGGGCGGCGCCCGAGCCGATGCCGCTGCTCGAGGTCTATGATGCCCTGGCCAACGGCCAGGTGGACGCCATCGACATGGACTTCGACTCCATCCTGATCCTCAAATTCTACGAGCAGGCCGAGCACCTGCTGATCTCCAACCACATGATGTTCCCCATGGTGGGCGTGGTCTCCGGCCGCGTGTGGCGCGAGCTCTCGCCGGAGGACCGCGAGCTGATCGAGACCGCCATGGGCGAGCACCTGGAGAACGTGCTGACCGGCTTCCAGGAGATGGACGCCGCCCAGGAGGAGGAGATCCGCCAGCTCGACCTCGACATCGTCGAGGCCGATGCCGAGTTCTTCGCCGAGGCCATCGCCGAGTGGGAGGCGACCTGGGCCGAGAAGGCGCCGATGCTGGAGGCGCTGCGCGAGGAAGCCGAGCGCCTGCGCCAGTAAGGCAAGCCGATGCTGTCGCGCCTCTCCGACCGCCTGGCCCGCCTGGAGGAGGTCGCCGCCGCCGCCCTGGCCGCGGCGGTGACCCTGCTGATCCTGGGCAACGTGGCCTTCCGCGCCGCGGGCAGCCCGCTCTACTGGGTCAGCGAGCTGGCCATCTATGCCATGATCTGGATGACCTTCCTGATCGCCGCGGCGGTGCTCAAGCGCCGCCAGGGCATCGCCGTGACGCTGCTGGCCGATGCCCTGCCGGGCGCCGGCCGGCGGTGGCTGATGGCCCTGGTGGACCTGGCGGTGCTGGCGTTCGCCGCCCTGCTGCTGTGGCTCTGCTGGCGCTGGTACCAGCCGCTGACCCTGGCGCGGCTGGGTTTCGACTTCCAGGCCTTCCAGGGCGAGACCTTCAACTTCATCTACGCCGAGAACACCTCGACGCTGGGCATCCGCAAGTTCTGGGTGTGGTTGATCCTGCCCTGGTTCGCCGCCTCGCTGACCCTCCACGGCCTGGTCAACCTGGGCGGGGCCCTGCGCGGCCTGCGTGACCCGGCGGCGGAGGCCGGGCCATGACCATCGCCGTCTTCGCGTTGCTGCTGCTGGGCGCCGTGCCCATCGCCCTGGTGCTGGGCCTCACCGCCATGGTCTACATCCAGGCCTCCGGCAATACCGTGCTGTTCGAGTCCTATCCCCAGCAGCTGTTCGCCGCCATCGAGAACTACGGCCTGCTGGCCATTCCGCTGTTCATGCTGGCCGGCGAGCTGATGAACGAGGGCGGGGTGACCCGCCGGCTGATCGACCTGGCGCGGCTGCTGGTGGGCGGCTTCCGCGGCGGGCTCGCCTACATCAACCTGGTGGCCAACATGATGATGGCGGCCATCATCGGCTCCGCCGCCTCGCAGATCGCCATCATGTCGCGGGCCATGGTGCCGGCCATGGAGGAGGAGGGCTACGACAGGCCCTTCGGGGCGGCGATCACCGCCGCCGGCGGCCTGCTGTCGCCGATCATCCCGCCGTCGATGCTGTTCGTGCTGTTCGGCGTCATGGCCCAGGTGCCCATCGCCGAGATGTTCATCGCCGGCATCCTGCCGGGCCTGCTGCTGGGGTTCAGCTTCTTTCTGGCGATCGCCGTGGTGGGCCTGGTGCAGCAGTACCCCAGGGGGCGCTGGCCGACCCGCGCCGAGGCACGCCGGGCGCTGGCCATGGGGCTGCCGGCGCTGGCCATCCCGCTGATCATCATCGGCGGCATCCTGCTGGGGCTGGCCACGCCCACCGAGTCGGCGGCGCTCGCCTCGCTGGCGGCGCTGCTGCTGGGCCGCTTCCTCTACGGCGACCTGAGGCTCGCCAGGCTGCCCGCGGTGCTCCAGCGCACCGCGGTGAACGCCGGGCTGGTCATCATGCTGATCGCCGCCGCGGGGGTGTTCGGCTGGGTGATCGTCTATGAGGAGCTGCCGCAGCTGGCGGCGGCCTGGATCGCTGCACTGACCACCGACCCCTTCCTGTTCCTGCTGCTGCTGGTGGGCGTGCTGCTGCTGGTGGGCATGATCATCGACGGCATCGCCGCGCTGATCCTGGTGGTGCCGATCCTGCTGCCCATCGCCCAGGAGCAGTTCGGCATCGATCCCTACCAGTTCGGCGTGGTGGTCTGCCTGACGCTGGTGCTGGGGCTGCTGACGCCGCCGGTGGGGGCGGGGCTCTACATCGCCTCATCGATGACCGGCACCCCGCCGATGCGCATCTTCCGCGCGCTGCTGCCCTTCCTGCTGGCGAGCCTCGCCACCCTGGTGCTGCTGGCCTGGCAGCCGTGGCTGACCACGGCGCTGATCGGGCGCTGAAGCAGGCTAAGCCAATTTCGGGGTCAGGCCCGAATGGCACTTACTTAAGCTTTTCCGGATGACCGTGTTGCCGAATTTGCTCCCGTGCTTCATGGCGGGGCATCTGTAATAACCGCTGGGGCCGGGGTCGCC
>NZ_JAUFPL010000020.1 GCF_030409215.1 Halomonas ramblicola
CTCCCGTAGGACGTATGCGGTATTAGCCTGAGTTTCCCCAGGTTATCCCCCACTACCGGGCAGATTCCTATGCCTTACTCACCCGTCCGCCGCTCGACGCCCGGAAGCAAGCTCCCGTCGTTTCCGCTCGACTTGCATGTGTTAGGCCTGCCGCCAGCGTTCAATCTGAGCCATGATCAAACTCTTCAGTTTAAGATCATATAGTCCTTACCCCGTCGCTCCGAAAAGCAACAAGAAGCGGACCAAACTTGGCTCAAGGGTCAAACGTTCTCAAAAAGACCCGAAAGTCTTTGACGAGTCGCTTGCCTTGATGGTTCGTGTGACGTGATCACCGACCCATCGACAAGCGCCCACATGAATTACCTGATCGATTGTTAAAGAGCGTCTCGCTGGCCGTCGTGCCGCCGAAGCGACCTCGCCGGCGCCCTGCGAGGAAGGCGTATTCTACGTGATCGGCGCCGGCTGTCAACCGCGTTCTTTCCGCGTGGCGACGCGTCTCGAAAGACCCTTGCCGTTGACCCGACTCGCCGCCTCAGCGACCGCCGATAGAGCCCTCAGCGGCTCTCTGTAGCGAGTGGGGCGCATTCTACCGAATCCGCCGCGCCTGTCAACCGAGCCCTTTCGACACCTTCCGAAAAACCTCAGACATAACAAGCACTTCTGCCATCCTCCACCGCTGGCAACGTGGCCCGTCGCCGGCAGCGGATGCGTACTTTACGGATTTCCCCGGGGCCTCGCAAGCCCTTTCGGGAAAAAGTCTCGGAGCGATGGCGACGGCGTGACTCCAGGACGCCCGCCAGCCTATCTACAACCGCTCGGCAAAGCACGGCTGTGGATGAATCGCCCCATCCACTGCAGACGACAACGCCCGCACGAGGCGGGCGTTGACGAAGCATGGGAGAGCACTTCAGCCGGCGGGCGGGCGGCGCCGGAGCTTGCGCGTCACGGCCATCACCGGGCCCGAGGCGACATAGGTACCGAACAGCAGCAGCAGCATCACCGATGGCTCGACGGAGATCACCACGAAGCCCAGCACGATGGCCAACAGCACCACGAAGGGCACCGGCCCCTTGAGATCGATCTCCTTGAAGCTGTAGTAGCGGATATTGCTGACCATCAACACGCCCGCGGCCGCGACGATGATCAACATCAGCAACTTGAAGCCGAAGGCCTCGGCATCGAAGCTGTGGAAGGTCCACACGCTGGCGGCCACCAGAGCCGCGGCGGAGGGGCTGGGCAGGCCGATGAACCACTTCTTGTCGACGCTGCCGATCTGCACATTGAAGCGCGCCAGGCGCAGGGCGGCACAGGCCACGAAGAGGAAGGCCACCACCCAGCCGGTCTTGCCGATGTCCTGCAGGATCCAGGTGAAGGCCACCAGTGCCGGCGCCACCCCGAAGGAGAGCATGTCGGAGAGGCTGTCGTACTCGGCCCCGAAGGCGCTCTGGGTATTGGTCATGCGTGCCACCCGGCCGTCCAGGCCGTCGAGCACCATGGCGATGAAGATGGCCACGGAAGCGGCGGTGAAGTCGCCGTTGATACCCGCCACCACGGCGAAGAAGCCGGCGAACAGCGCCGAGGTGGTGAAGAGGTTGGGCAACAGGTAGATGCCCTTGCGCCTCACCTTCCTGCCGTCTTCCACGGACTCCTCGATCACCTCCGTCTCGCGGAGAAAGGCCGCGGCCAGATCCTCCTCGCCCTTCGCCGGCCCTTCCTGCGCCGAGTCGTCGTCGGGTTCGTCGGCCTGCCGCGAAGCGTCATGCGCATTGTTGCGGGGGTCCTGACTCATACGTCTCGTCCGTTGCCATGAAGGAATGGGGCCATTCTTGCACGCTGGCCGGGGTGCGAAAAGGCAGGGAGCAGAAGCACGAAAGCCGAGGGCGCGGAAATCCGCGCCCTCGGCCGTCATCCTGCATCCCGGAAAGGGATCAGTTCTTGCTCTTGTCGACCAGCTGGTTGGCGGCGATCCACGGCATCATGGCGCGCAGCTTCTCGCCGACCTGCTCGATCGGGTGCTCGGCATTGAGACGGCGACGCGCGGTCATGGAAGGATAGTTGGTGTTGCCTTCCTGGATGAACATCTTGGCGTACTCGCCGGTCTGGATGCGCTTCAGGGCGTTGCGCATCGCCTCGCGAGACTGCTCATTGATCACCTCGGGGCCGGTCACGTACTCGCCATACTCCGCGTTATTGGAGATGGAGTAGTTCATGTTGGCGATGCCGCCCTCGTACATCAGGTCGACGATCAGCTTGAGCTCGTGGAGGCACTCGAAGTAGGCCATCTCCGGGGCATAGCCGGCCTCGGTCAGGGTCTCGAAACCGGCCTTGACCAGTTCCACGGCGCCGCCGCACAGCACGGTCTGCTCGCCGAACAGGTCGGTCTCGGTCTCGTCCTTGAAGGTGGTCTCGATGATCCCGCTGCGACCGCCGCCGATGGCCGCGGCATAGGAGAGCGCCAGCTCCTTGGCGGTGCCGGTGGCGTCCTGCTGGATGGCGATCAGGTCGGGGATGCCGCCGCCGCGCACGAACTCGGAGCGCACGGTGTGACCCGGCGCCTTGGGGGCGATCATGATCACGTCCAGGTCGGCACGCGGCTCGACCTGGTTGTAGTGGATGTTGAAGCCGTGGGCGAAGGCCAGGGTCGCACCCTGCTTCAGGTTGGGCTCGATCTGGTTCTCGTAGATGGCCTTCTGGTTCTCGTCCGGAGCCAGGATCATCACCACGTCGGCGCTCTGGCAGGCTTCCTCGACCGAGGCGACCTTGAGGCCGGCGGCCTCGGCCTTGGCGGCGGAACCGGAGCCGGCACGCAGCGCCACGGTGACGTCGACGCCGGACTCCTTCAGGTTGTTGGCATGGGCGTGGCCCTGGGAACCGTAGCCCACGATGGTGACCTGCTTGCCCTGGATGAGGGAGAGGTCGCAGTCCTTGTCGTAATAGACGCGCATGAGGTGCTCCTGGAAAGGTTGGTGATGGTGTCGTGTCAGCGTCGATGGCCACCCGCCCCGTCTGGCGCGAGGCTGGGATCGCGGCATTCGATGACGACACCATACGCCAGGCCTCCCGTTGCGTAAAACGCGATATTTGCAACGTCATATGCCGGGATGTGCAATAATCATCGACATGGACATGCGCCCCCTCAGACATTTCCTCGCCCTGGCCGACAGCCTGCATTTCGGGCGCGCCAGCGAGGCCTGCCACGTCAGCCCCTCGACCCTCTCACGCTCGATCCGCCAGCTGGAGGCGAACCTGGGCGTCGCCCTCTTCGAGCGGGACAATCGTCACGTGGCCCTGACCCGCCAGGGAGAAACCTTCCAGCGCTATGCCCGGGAGGCCCTGGAGCAGTGGGAGCAGCTGCGCCAGTCGCTGATGAGCGAGGCCGAACGGCTCACCGGCGAGATCAGCATCTACTGCTCGGTCACTGCCAGCTACAGCTTCCTCTACGAGCTGCTCAGCGAGTTCCGCAGCCGCCACCCGGGCATCGAGCTCAAGCTGCACACCGGCGACCCCGCCGAGGCCATGGCGCGGGTGCTGGCCGGTGACGAGGACATGGCGATCACGCCACGCCCGCGCCAGGTCCCCGAGGCCCTGGCCTTCAAGTCGCTGACCCGGGCCCCCCTGGTGTTCATCGCCCCACGCGAGGAGACCGACTGGATCCCCACCACTCCGGAGTCGCCCAGCGCCCCCCAGTGGCGCGAGGTGCCGATGATCCTCTCCGAGGCCGGCCTGTCGCGCAGCTACGCCGACACCTGGTTCCGTGCACTCGGCGTACCGCCCAGGATCTATGCCCAGGTGGCCGGGCACGAAGCCATCGTCAGCATGGTGGGGCTGGGGTTCGGCATCGGCGTGGTGCCGAAGATCGTGCTCGACAACAGCCCGCTGCGCGAGCGCGTGCGGATCCTGCCGGTGAAGCCCGAACTACCCCACTACGACGTCGGCCTGTGCGTGCTGGAGCGGCGCCTGAAGAGTCCGCTGATCCGCGCGCTCTGGGACGAGGTGGCGGAGAGGTGATGACCGCCGGCGCTGGAAGCAAGAGGCCGCCCCGAAGGGCGGCCTCTTGCTTCAACGACAAGGCAGTAGTAAATCAAAGGGACAGGACCTTGTCGCCGCGGGCGATCCCCGACACCCCGGTGCGCGCCACCTCGAGCACCCCTACCGGCTCCATGGCCTGCAGGAAGGCATCCAGCTTGGGGGCGTCGCCGGTGATCTGCACCGTGTAGAGGCTCGGCGTCACGTCGACGATCTGCGCGCGGAAGATGTCCACGGTGCGCTTCACCTCGTCGCGGGCCGCGCCCAGCGCCTTGACCTTCACCAGCATCAGCTCGCGCTCGATATGGTTGCCCTCGGTGAGGTCCACCAGCTTGACCACGTCGATCAGCTTGTTGAGGTGCTTGGTGATCTGCTCGATCACCCGGTCATCCCCGACGGTGGTCACCGTCAGGCGCGACAGGGTCTCGTCCTCCGTGGGCGCCACGTTCAGCGTCTCGATGTTGAAGTTGCGCTGCGAGAAGAGCCCCACCACGCGAGACAGGGCGCCCGGTTCGTTTTCCATCAGAATCGAGATGATATGGCGCATCAGGTCCGCTCCGTCTTGGAAAGCAGCATGTCACGCATGGAGCCCAGGGGCACCTGCATCGGATAGACGTGCTCGTGCGGGTCGACGAGAACATCGAGGAAGATCAGCTCGTCCTTGTCGGCAAAGGTCCGTTCCAGTGCCGGCTCGAGCTCCTCGAGGGTCTCGACCTTCAGCGCGGTGAAGCCATACGACTCGATCAGTTTCTGGAAGTCGGGCAGCGACTCCATGTAGGAGTGCGCGTGGCGCGACTTGTAGTTGAGATCCTGCCACTGGCGCACCATGCCCAGGGAGGCGTTGTTCAGGTTGACGATCTTCACGCCGCCACCGAACTGCTTACAGGTCGACAGCTCCTGCATCATCATCTGGAAGCTGCCCTCCCCGGTCACGCAGATCACCTGCTCGTCGGGGAAGTGCTGCTTGATGCCCATGGCGGCCGGAAAGCCGAAGCCCATGGTGCCCAGCCCACCGGAGGTGATGAAGCGGTTGGGCTTGTCGAACTTGTAGTACTGGGCCGCGAACATCTGGTGCTGGCCCACGTCGGTGGTCACGTAGGCCTCGCCGCGGGTCACCCGGCACAGCGCCTCGATCACCTCCTGGGGCTTGATCGCCTCGCCGGGCCTGGACGGCTCGTAGAGCTTGCCGCTGCGCTCCTCGCGCCAGCCGTCGATCTTCTGCCACCACTCGGCCAGGGCCTCGGGATGGGCGATCTCCTTGCCCTGCACCAGGCTGATCATCTCGCTGATCACGCTGCCGGCCGGCCCCACGATGGGCACGTCGGCACGTATGGTCTTGGAGACCGAGCTGGGGTCGATGTCCACATGGACGATCTTGGCCGTGGGACAGAACTTGGAGGTGTTGTTGGTGACGCGATCGTCGAAGCGTGCGCCGATGGCGACGATCAGGTCGGCATGGTGCATGGCCATGTTCGACTCATAGGAGCCGTGCATGCCCAGCCAGCCCAGGCACTGGCGGTCGCTCTGCGGGTAGGACCCGATGCCCATCAGGGTGGTGGTTATGGGGAAGCCGAGGCGCTTGACCAGGTCGGTCAGTCCCTCGCTGGCCCGGCCGGTGACCACACCGCCGCCGGTGTAGAACACCGGGCGCTTGGCCTTGAGCATCAGCTCCACGGCCTTCTTGATCTGGCCGGTGTGGCCACGGGTGACCGGGTTGTACGAGCGCATCTTGACCCTCTTCGGGTAGACGTACTCGTAGCGTTCGGTGGGCGCGGTCATGTCCTTGGGAATGTCCACTACCACCGGGCCGGGACGCCCGGTGGACGCCAGGTAGAAGGCCTTCTTGAGGACTTCCGGAATCTCGGTCGGGTGCTTGATCGAGAAGCTGTGCTTCACGATCGGGCGGGTCACGCCGATGATGTCGGTTTCCTGGAAGGCGTCGTCGCCGATCAGGTGGCTCATCACCTGGCCGCACAGCACCACCATCGGGATCGAGTCCATGTAGGCGGTGGCGATGCCGGTGACGGCGTTGGTGGCGCCGGGACCCGAGGTCACCAGTACCGTGCCGGGCTTGCCGGAGGCTCGCGCATAGCCATCGGCGGCATGGGTCGCGGCCTGTTCATGGCGCACCAGGATGTGCTTGACCTTGTCCTGGCGAAACAGGGCGTCATAGATGTGCAGCGCCGCCCCGCCGGGATAGCCATAGATGTATTCGACGCCCTCATCCTGGAGGAAGCGGGCGATCATATCCGCGCCGGAAAGCAATTCCACGTGTTTTTCTCCCCTGGAGGTCTCGAGTGCGATCCGCGTCACCGGTATGGGACACGGGGTCGAGTGCGGCGGTATGCCGCTGCCGGACACGCCGGCACCTGATGCCAAACCCTGGCTAAAGGGCCCTGTTGGGGCCTGCACTCTCATCACGGCGGATCGCCGCGTCGGGGCGTTGGCCGACCCGGGTGGTTGACCCGGGTTCGGCAGTCCTTCGGCGGGTAGAGGCCAGACGGCCTACCCTTCGCGCGGGAGTGGGGGATTGCCCGCAGAGGTCCGCGCCCGCAATCAGGAAACGCCAAGATTCCATTAGCGAGGCAAAAGTGTCAACCGACAGCCTTGTCTTCGCCTCCGCCGGGCAGATGGCACGCGGGGCTCGGCCCCTGCCTCATACCAAGGTCTAATGCCCGGAATTCGCACTCCGCGCCGATAGCTGCTGTAATGCTGCGCCATGGTGACACGATTCACCTAACAACGCTGACACCGAACCTCATCGGCTGGATCGAACACCCATCAGATGAATCGATTCACTTAACACAAGAACTCCCACAGGAGGACAACGACAATGTCGCGAATCCTGCAATGGTCGATCACCGTGGCCCTCGCCGGCTTCCTGTTCGGCTTCGACACCGCCGTGATCTCCGGCGCCGACAAGCCCATCCAGGCACTCTGGGGCCTCAGCGACCTCCAGCACGGCCTGCTGATCATGTCGATGGCGCTGTGGGGCACCGTCATCGGCGCCATCTTCGGCAACTGGCCCACCGACCACCTGGGGCGCCGCACCACCCTGCTGTTGATCGGCGTCCTCTACCTGGTGTCCGCCATCGGCTCCGCAGTGGTCTCCGACCCGGTGCTGTTCGCCGCCTTTCGCCTGATCGGTGGCATCGGCGTGGGCATCTCCTCGGTGGCCGCCCCCACCTACATTTCCGAGATCGCCCCGCCGAAGTATCGCGGCTTCCTGGTCGCCATGTATCAGTTCAACATCGTCTTCGGCATCCTGATGGCCTTCATCTCGAACTACGTCATCGGCAGCCTGATCACCGAAGACGCCTGGCGCTGGATGCTGGGTATCGAGGCCGTGCCCGCCCTGCTCTACACCCTGATGATCACTCGGGTACCGCGCAGCCCGCGCTGGCTGATCCTCAAGCGCAACGACGTCGCGGAAGCCTCCCGCGTGCTGCGCCTGATCAACCCCGCGGCCGACGTCGACGCGGAGATCGCCGCCATCCGCGCCGCCGAGGACGAGGAGCGCAACGCCCACGCGCGCTTCTTCTCGCGTCGCTATCGGCTGCCGATCCTGCTGGCCTTCCTGATCGCCTTCTTCAACCAGCTCTCCGGCATCAACTTCATCATCTACTACGCGCCCCGCGTACTCGAGGCCGCCGAGCTCGGCAGCCAGGCGGCGCTGCTGTCCACCGCCGGCATCGGCGTGGTCAACCTGGTGTTCACCATGCTCGGCATGTCGCTGATCGACAAGCTGGGACGGCGTACCCTCCTCTACATCGGCTCCGCGGGCTACCTGGTCTCGCTGGTGCTGATCTCCCGGGCCTTCTTCGGCGATGCCCTGGGAGGGATCGAGGTGCCGCTGCTGCTGGCGCTGTTCATCGCGGCCCACGCCATCAGCCAGGGTGCCGTCATCTGGGTGTTCATCTCGGAGGTATTCCCCAACCACGTGCGCGCCCGCGGCCAGTCCTTCGGCAGCTCGATCCACTGGATCTTCGCGGCCCTGATCACCCTGGTCATGCCCTGGGTACTGGGCACCTTCAGCGGCGGTCCGGTCTTCGCCTTCTTCGCGGTGATGATGCTGCTGCAACTGATATTCGTGATGTTCCTCATGCCCGAGACCAAGAACGTCTCCCTCGAGGAGCTGCAGAAGCGCCTGGTCGGCGACGATGTCAAGCTGCGTCGCGTCCACCTGTCCGGCGCCCGGGCCAAAGCCTGACGGCCGCCCCCTCCCCCGGCCCCGGGCGACACGCCCGGGGCTGCTTGCGTGTTGCGTCGGGCACGGCACGCAACACCTGACCGGCCATCCAAAAAGAGCCCGCCGGGTAAGACACCGGGCGGGCAAGTGGGTTACAGGACGCAACCTGACTCTCAGTGTAGACGCATCATCCGAGGATGCGAGGTCGCAGGCCACGCCTCGCCTGGCCTGTGCGGCGAGCACCGGCTCACCGGCGGCGGAACACCAGGTGGCCCTCCTCGGCCTCCACGCGGATCACGTCGCCGGGCGAGAACTTGCCGCCCAGCAGGTCCTGGGCCAGGGGGTTCTCGATGCGGCTCTGGATCGCCCGCTTGAGCGGTCGGGCACCGAACACCGGATCGAAGCCCGCCACGGCGAGCTGGGCCAGGGCCTCGTCGCTGACCTCGAGCGACAGGTCGTGCTCGGCGAGCCGCGCGCGCAGGCGGTCGAGCTGGATCTCGGCGATGGCCTGGATCTGATCCTGGTTCAGGGCATGGAAGACCACCACCTCGTCGATGCGGTTGATCAGCTCCGGGCGGAAGTGGTCGCCGACCACCGCCATCACCATCTCCTTCATCTCGGCGTAGTCGCTGTCATCGCCGCCCAGGCGCTGGATGATGTCCGAACCCATGTTGGAGGTCATCACGATCACCGTGTTGCGAAAGTCCACGGTGCGCCCCTGGCCGTCGGTCAGCCGGCCGTCCTCCAGCACCTGCAGCAGGATATTGAAGACATCCGCATGGGCCTTCTCCACCTCGTCGAGCAGCAGCACCGAGTAGGGCTTGCGGCGCACCGCCTCGGTCAGGTAGCCGCCCTCCTCGTAGCCGACGTAGCCGGGGGGCGCGCCGATCAGCCGCGCCACGGAGTGTTTCTCCATGAACTCCGACATGTCGATGCGCACCATCGCCTCCTCGGTATCGAAGAGGAAGTTGGCCAGCGACTTGCACAGTTCGGTCTTGCCCACCCCGGTGGGGCCCAGGAACAGGAAGGAGCCGTTAGGCCGGTTGGGGTCGGCCAGTCCCGCCCGGGAACGCCGCACCGCGTTGGCCACGGCGGTGACCGCCTCGTCCTGGCCGATCACCCGCTCGTGCAGCGCCGCCTCCATGCGCAGCAGCTTGTCGCGCTCGCCCTCGAGCATCTTGGCCACGGGGATACCGGTCCAGCGCGAGACCACCTCGGCGATCTCCTCCTCGGTGACGTTGGAGCGCAGCAGCTGGTGCCTGGAGGTATCGGCCTCGGCCTCGGCGCTCTCGGCGATCTTCTTCTCGAGCTCGGGGATCACCCCGTACTGGATCTCGGACATCCGCGCCAGGTCGCCCTGGCGACGCGCCTGCTCCAGGTCGATGCGCGCCCGGTCGAGCTCGTCCTTGAACTGGGCGGCGCCCTGGATGCTGGCCTTCTCGGCCTTCCAGATCTCGTCGAGGTCGGCGTACTCGCGCTCGAGCTCGCCGATCTGCTCCTCCAGGCTCTCGAGGCGCTTCTTCGAGGCCTCGTCGGTCTCCTTCTTGAGGTGCTCACGCTCCATCTTCAGCTGGATCAGCCGGCGGTCGAGGCGGTCCATCTCCTCGGGCTTGGAATCGAGCTCCATGCGGATACGCGAGGAGGCCTCGTCGATCAGGTCGATCGCCTTGTCGGGCAGCTGGCGGTCGGTGATGTAGCGGGTCGACAGCTTGGCCGCGGCGATGATCGCGCCGTCGGTGATGTCCACGCCGTGGTGCACCTCGTAGCGCTCCTTGAGGCCGCGCAGGATCGCCACGGTATCCTCCTCGCTGGGCTCGTCCACCAGCACCTTCTGGAAGCGGCGCTCCAGGGCGGCATCCTTCTCGATGTACTTGCGGTACTCGTCGAGGGTGGTGGCACCCACACAGTGCAGCTCGCCGCGAGCCAGCGCCGGCTTGAGCATGTTGCCGGCATCCATGGAGCCCTCGGCCTTGCCGGCGCCGACCATGGTGTGCAGCTCGTCGATGAACAGGATCACCCGGCCCTCCTCCTGGGCCAGCTCCTTGAGCACCGCCTTGAGACGCTCCTCGAACTCGCCGCGGAACTTGGCCCCGGCCAGCAGCGCGCCCATGTCCAGCGACAACACGCGCTTGTCCTTAAGCCCTTCCGGCACCTCGCCGTCGACGATGCGCTGGGCCAGGCCCTCGACGATGGCGGTCTTGCCCACGCCGGGCTCGCCGATCAGCACCGGGTTGTTCTTGGTGCGCCGCTGCAGCACCTGGATGGTGCGGCGGATCTCGTCGTCGCGGCCGATCACCGGGTCGATCTTGCCGCTGGCCGCCCGCTCGTTGAGGTCCAGGGTGTACTTCTCCAGCGCCTCGCGCTGGTCCTCGGCATTGGGGTCGTCGACCTTCTCGCCACCGCGCACGCCGTCGACGGCGGTCTCCAGCGCCTTGCGGGTGACCCCGGCCCGGGTCAGCAGCTTGGTCACCGCATGGCCCATCTCCAGCGCGGCCAGCAGCACCAGCTCGCTGGCGATGTACTGGTCGCCGCGCTTCTGGGCCTCGCGGTCGGTGAGGTTGAACAGCTTGATCAGGTCGCGGGAGGGCTGCACCTCGCCATCGAAATTGGCGACCTTGGGCAGGTCGTCGAGGTGCCCCACCAGGCCGTCGCGCAGTCGCGCGGCATCGCCGCCGGCCTTCTGCACCAGCGCCTTGACGCCGGTGTCGCGGGCGTCCAGCAGCGCCAGCAGCAGGTGGCCGGGCTCCAGTTGATTGTGGCCGCGGCCCACGGCCAGCGACTGGGCATCCGCCACGGCGTTCTGCAGCTTGGCGGTGAACTTGTCGAAACGCATGCGCTTTCCTCCATCGGGGTGGCGAGGCGGTCGGACGCCCCGCTTGGCCCTGTCAATGAGTCTTGACAACCTCAATGGAGTCGGGCGGGTGGGGTTTCAAGTCGACCGCATCGCTTATCTGATCCAGATCACGCTGGCCATGCGGCCGGTCTTGCCGTCATCGCGGCGGTGGGAGTAGAAGCGCGATTCGCAGGCGGTGCAGAAGTGGCCGCCGCTGATGTGCGAGACCCCCAGCCGTTCCAGGCGCAGGCGCGCCAGGCGGTAGAGATCGGCCATGAAGTGGCCGAGGCGGTAGGGGCTGGGGTCGAAGGCCTCGGTGGCCTCCGGATGCACGCCGACGAAGGCCTGCTGCACCTCGGGACCGACCTCGAACTGGGCGTTGGAGATCGCTGGCCCCAGCCAGGCCAGCTGTTCTTCCGGCGGCACGCCCAGGGCGGCCACCGTGGCCTCGAGCACGCCACCGGCCAGGCCGCGCCAACCGGCGTGGGCCACCGCCACCCGGGTGCCGCGGCGGTCGCAGAGGAACACCGGCAGGCAGTCGGCGGTGAGCACCACGCAGGCATAGTCGCGGTCGAAGGCCACCGCGGCGTCGGCTTCCGGCGGCGTCTCCGCATAGGCTCGTTGCACCCGGGCGCCATGCACTTGGTCGAGCCACAGCAAGGGGCGCGCCTCGTTCACCTGTTTCTGCAGCAGCCGGCGACACAGCGCCACGTGGTCCGGGTTGTCACCCACATGCTCGGCGGGATTGAAGCAGGCGAAGTCGCCCTGGCTGGGGCCCGTTTCGCGGGTGGTGACGAAGGCCCCCACGGAGGTGGGGGCCGGCCAGTCGGGCAGGATCAGGGTCGGGCGCAGGTCGGGGGCGTCGCTCATCGCGGTTTCCTTAGCGCATGGTCTGGTGGTCGTCGCGCAGGTAGTCGAGCAGCATCAGCAGGTCATCCGGCAGGGGGGCACGGAAGGTCAGCATCGCGCCGCTGACCGGATGCACGAAGGCCAGCTTGCGGGCGTGCAGCGCCTGGCGCGGGAGCTCGCGCAGGATCTCCTTGAGCGGCTCCGAGGCACCGGCGGGCAGCTTCAGCCGGCCACCATAGACCGGATCGCCCACCAGGGGATAGCGCAGATGCGCCAGGTGCACGCGGATCTGGTGGGTACGCCCGGTCTCCAGCCGGCAGCGCACATGGGTATGGGCCCGGAAGCGCTCGACCACCCGATAGTGGGTCACCGCCGGCTTGCCCGAGGCGGTCACCGCCTGGCGCTTGCGATCCTTGGGATGACGACCGATGGACGCCTCCACCGTGCCACCGGCGGTCATCACCCCCACCGCCACGGCATCGTACTCCCGCGATACCGTGCGGGCCTGCAGCTGCTCCACCAGGGCCGTCTGGGCGGCCAGGGTCTTGGCCACCACCATCAGCCCGCTGGTGTCCTTGTCCAGGCGGTGGACGATGCCCGCCCGCGGCACGCCGGCCAGTTCCGGGCAGTGATGCAGCAGGGCGTTGAGCAGGGTGCCGTCCGGGTTGCCGGCCGCCGGATGAACCACCAGGCCCGCCGGCTTGTCGATCACCAGCACCTCGTCGTCCTCGAACACCACCGCCAGCGGGATGTCCTCCGGCTCGAAGCGGGTGTCATCCTCGATCTGGGTAGACAGGCTGAGCCGCTCGCCGCCGTAGACCTTGTCCTTGGGCTTGGCCGTGCGGCCGTCCAGGGTCAGGTCGCCGGCCTTGATCCAGGCCTTGATCCGCTCCCGCGAGTAATCGGCGAAAAGTTCGGCCGCCGCCTGGTCCAGGCGGTGGCCGGCCATGGCGTCGGGAACGCGTTGCTGTGCTTCCAGGGTCTGGGACATGGACGTGGGGTTGGCCGTTTGCGGGTGTCGAGGTCGGGGCGCCGCCAATGACTGCGTTTTGCCGCGCAGTGCTTTATAGTGAGCGGGTTTGCGGCCGATTCTACCACGGCCAGTCCGCGTTGTTTGCCACGAGGATCACGATGCGCGTTTCCACCCCCACTGCCCGTCTCGCGGCCCTGTTGCTGGCCACCGGCCTGCTGGCGGGCTGCTCCATCTTTGGCGGCGACTCCTCCGACGACCCTCGCAATAGCGGCGTCTTCCCCGAGGATGCCGGCCCCTCCCAGCCGGTGCAGGAGGAGGATGACGAGTTCGCCGGCACCAGCGAACGCGAGCTCTACGAGGAGGCGCGCGATGCCCTGGAGCGCCGCAACTTCACCTCTGCCATCAGCCGGCTCGAGGCCCTGGACACCCGCTACCCGTTCGGCAATCACGCCGAGCAGGCCCAGCTGGAACTGATCTACGCCTATTACGAGACCGACGACTGGGAGGCCACCCGCGCCGCCGCCAACCGTTTCATCCGCCTGCACCCCAGCCACCCGCAGGCCGACTACGCGCTCTACATGCGCGGGCTGGCCGCCTGGCAGGCCGGCCGCTTCAGCCTCGAGCGCCTCAAGCTGATCGACATCTCCAAGCGTGACCTGGGCGCCTCCCGCGAGGCCTACACCGACTTCAGCGAGCTGGTGCGCCTCTACCCCAACAGCCAGTACGCCCCGGATGCCCGACAGCGCATCGTCTACCTGCGCAACCTGCTGTCGCGCCACGAGCTGCACGTGGCCGACTACTACCTGCGCCGTGGCGCCTACCTGGCCGCGGTGGAGCGTGGCCGCTGGGTGGTGGAGAACTATCCGGAGAGCGAGGCGACCCGCGACGCCCTGGCGGTGATGGTGGAGGGCTACCTGGGCCTGGAGATGCGCGACCGCGCCCGCGAGGTGCTGCAGGTGCTGATCGACAACGCCCCGGACCACGACCGGCTGCGCGGCCGCACCTTCGAGCCCAAGCACGTCGATGGCGAATCGATCTCGGCCTGAGCCAGGCCCAACGTTACCGCCAGGATGAAAAAACCGGCGCTGCCAGGAGCAGCACCGGTTTTTGGATCATAGCCAATCAGCGTTACGTCGCATTGTAGGAGGGCAACTTGTTGCGCGATTGGCGCCGACAGGCGCCCGGCGGTGTCGACGTCCATGAGGAGACCTTCGGCCTCCAGTCGCGCAGCGGAGCTGCCCTCCTATCCACGCGATTGGCGCTATCGTCACTCCCCCGGCTGCCAGCCGTTGACGATGGGATAGCGGCGGTCGCGACCGAAGCCGCGGCGGGTCACGCGAACGCCCACCGGCGCCTGGCGGCGCTTGTACTCGCAGCGGTCCACCAGCTTGACCACCTGGTAGACGTCCTCGCGCTCGAAGCCCGCCTCGATGATCGCCTCGGCGCTCATGTCGCCCTCGATATAACGCACCAGGATGGCGTCGAGCACGTCGTAGCCCGGCAGCGAGTCGCTGTCCTGCTGGTCCGGGGCCAGCTCCGCGGAGGGCGGCCGCTCGATCACCCGCTCGGGGATCGCCGGCGACTGGGTGTTGCGCCAGCGTGCCAGGCGGTAGACCCAGGTCTTGTAGACGTCCTTGATGGCGTTGTAGCCGCCCACCATGTCGCCGTAGAGGGTGGCGTAGCCCACCGCCATCTCGCTCTTGTTGCCGGTGGTCAGCACCATCAGGCCCTTCTTGTTGGAGATCGCCATCAGCAGCACGCCGCGGCAGCGCGACTGCAGGTTCTCCTCGGTGGTATCGCGCCGGGTGCCCTCGAAGGACTCGGCCAGGGTGTCCATGAAGGCCTCCACCATGGGCTCGATGGGCATGACCTCGTAGTGCACCCCCAGCATGCGTGCCTGCTCCGCGGCGTCCTGCCGGGAGATGTCCGCGGTGTAGTGGTAGGGCATCATCACCGCCTGCACCCGCTGCGGGCCCAAGGCATCCACGGCGATGGCCAGCGACAGCGCCGAGTCGATCCCCCCGGAGAGCCCCAGCACCACGCCCTCGAAGCCGCTCTTGTTGACGTAGTCGCGCAGGCCGGTGACCAGGGCGCAGTAGAGGTTCTCCTCCGGCTCCACCTCGGGCTCGGTTTCGCCGGCCTGGGGCACCCAGCGGCCCTGTTGCTCGACGAACTGCACCGGCATCAACCCCACCGCCCAGTGGGGAGCCTGCACCTTGAGTTCGCCCTGCGCGTCCACACAGGCGGAACCGCCGTCGAACACCAGCTCATCCTGGCCACCGATCTGGTTGACGTAGACGATGGGTCGCTCGACCGCGGCGGCCCGCTCCTCCAGCAGGCGCAGGCGCTCGGAGGGCTTGTCCTGGTGGAAGGGCGAGGCGTTGAGGGTGACCAGCACCTGGGCGCCCGCTTCCCGCGCCTGCTGCGCCGGCCCGGCCTCCCAGATGTCCTCGCAGATCAGCACCCCCAGCTTCATGCCCTTGTGGTCCAGCACCAGCGGCTGGCTGCCCACGGCGAAATAGCGCTGCTCGTCGAACACCTCATAGTTGGGCAGCGCCTGCTTGGCATACTCCCCCAGCCACTCGCCATCGTAGAGGGCACCGGCCAGGTTCCAGGTCTCGCCCTCACGACGACCGGGATACCCCACGATCACCAGCACGTCGCGCACGACCTTCTCGGCCATGCGGGTGCGGGCATCGCGTAATCGCGTCTCCATGGAGGGCCGCAGCAGCAGGTCTTCCGGGGGATAGCCGGTCAGGAACAGCTCGGGCAGCACCACGATGTCGGCACCATGCTCGATGCGTGCCTCGCGCACCGCCTCGATGGCGCGGTCGGTGTTGCCGGGAATGTCCCCGACCAGCGGGTCCAGTTGAGCCATCACCAGCGTCAGGTCTTGCATGGGCGTAGAAATCTCTCGAGAATCGATGTATACCCTCATTGTCCCGCAAGGGCGGCCGACTGGCAAAGCCGACCACCCCACCAGGGAGTCTACTGGATGAACCTCTTGCTGATCCGCCTGATCATCTTCGCCGTGCTGCTCGTCGCCGGCATCAAGCTCTACCGCATGTACCGCGAATGGAAGCTTGACCGCGAGGAGCTGCTGGAGAGCGACGACGAGGCGGCGGGCGACGACCAGATGGTGCGCTGCACCTGGTGCAAGGTGCACGTGCCGGAGAGCGAGGCCCTGCGCGACCGGGGCGAGTGGTTCTGCTCCAGCGCCCACCGCGACCGCTACCTGCAGGAGCAGGGCGGGGACGAGCAATAGCGCTTCATCGAGCGCTAATATTCAAGGCAGCATCGGCGCACACGACCCGTAGGAGAAGGCTGACAGGGCCCAGACGAGGCTTGGCTAGGGTGAAAGAACCACCCATGCACAAGGAGTCTCGCTCCGGGAGGCCTCATGCACCCCGTCTCTCCTCGGGCCCGAGGCGGTTGCCGCCTACACTCCGGCCTGACGCTGATCGAGCTGATCGTCGCCATCGCCGTGCTGGCCATTACGGTCACTTGGGCCATTCCCGGCTTCCAGCAGTTCACGGCGCGCAACCAGGTCGCCGCCGAGGTGATGCGGATCAAGACGGCGCTGGCACTGGCCAGGAATACCGCCGTGATGCGGCGCGCCACCATCTCGGTGTGCGCCAGCCCAGGGCCGCCCTATACCCACTGCACCTTCGATGACTGGGACCATGACTGGGTGATCGTGGAGGGGGAGGCAAGCGGAGGCAGCCTGGCGGGAGATACTGTGCTGCGTGTGTTGGAGGCTTCAGACGAGGTCGCCGTCAGCTTCAACAGGGACGACCGCCCAGTGCGGTTCTCCGCACTGGGTAGGTCGCAGGGGTATAATGGGACATTCAACCTTTGCGCGAAAGAGCAGAATACAACCAATATCGTGCTGAACAACCTTGGAAGGGTTGAGGTTAAAGGATCAACTTCATGCTGACTCATGCACTTGGACTTTCCAGCTCATACCACCGATCAATAAAGCCAGCTACCGGAACCATTATAAAACCGCTACTCAACGCCTCGAAATCAATTCCACCATTCCTAGTTATTGACCCTCCAGAAACAATCGAGCCATAGATCTTTGACTCACCATTTTGAGTAATATCTCCATCGGCATGGTAAGCGGCATAGGAATCATCGCTACCATTAAGAATTATATCACCCCCTGACACGATATAGGTATCGACTTCACCAGTGCCATCGGAGTCAGGATCACCGAGATTCGAGCTTCCTCCATGAATTATATCCCCACTGGCCATTATGACCGCCCCATTGAAGCTTCCAGAAAGATTGAGAACCCCAGGACAGTAAAACCTTTTACTTTCCCAGCCATCCGCCGTAGAATAGGACTGATCTCCTGAGAGGTCTAGCGAGCATTCACCACCAGCATCAACAGCAAGAACCTGGTAGGTCGTGGAGTTTGATGGCCCAGCATCTAATGCTGAAGCATCAACCCCAGGAAGGTCACTACCTGAGTAACCAAGATCATTCATCTCCTGAACGATAACCTCAGCAGCTGAAGGGACACTCATGGTGGCAGCGCCTGAGGATGCACAGATAACAGTAGAACACTCTCCATTTTCTGAATACTCTACATCTTTATCGTTCGTCGTTACTTGGCCACTAGCGGTAATGCTCCCCACTGTTGAATCGGTCAATTGCTTTATGTCAACATCAGCATTGGCATGCACATTACCCACGATGGTCGAATTACCATTCATGGTTATATTCCCATCTGCCAACATCCCTTCTATCTCATTCTCACCGGGCGGTATCAACACGACCCGGATTTCTCTAGCCGATAGCGTTTCGGCATCACGATAGACCCGCCCAAGGCTGTACCCAACCACCTCCCCATCTTCACAAACCAACTTGGTATTATAATCTCTATCAAGGCCACCCGAACTGGAATAGCTCACACTATCAGGATCATCCAGAATGGTTCCATTAACGGAACAATTGGGTGGACTGCTTGGCCCATAATTATCCCTTACGAACCCTATCATATCCTTGACGCCAACTTCAGATGCCTGTAGTGCACTCGAAAAAAGTCGATAGTTCCCCGTCATTCTCTCTTCGAAGAGGGCTGCACTAACCCCTGACAACCCCAGCATAATGGCCACTACCAATACCACCATGCTCATTATGAGAGCCGCACCACTCTGCCTCGTCCTCATGATCATGAACCTCCGAATTCAATCACTTCGCTCACTCTGGAGCGATTCGCCACCATAAACTTGACCTCTTCATCTTTTAGACGACCATCATCATCCACCAAGGTCACGGAAACCAAGACTCCATAGTTCCCCGCCATGTATGAAAATCCGATTGAGCCGACCCCGATCACCAAGGCATCTGCGGTTGAGCAACTTGGATTCAAGTAAATGGAGCCACCATCTTCATAATACTCCACCGAATAATCGGCATCAGATGGGCACATTGAGTTTCCTGGCCGATCGACATGATGCATGATAAGGCTTTCCTGATCCGCCGCGATACTGAAAGACTCGGCACTTCTGATATCATAAGAAAGGGAGTCCACGATAAATCTGAGTGTCTCCTGCCTTTCACTCAAGGACGAAATTTGCCCAAAGGATTGTTTTCCGGAAAAAAAGATCTGAAATGCACCTAAAGTAACAATCAAGCCAATAAGAAGAGCCACCATCAGCTCTACAAGAGAAAACCCACTATGCCGGTGCCCATAATAAGTCGCACGACACCAAGCCCCTCTAGTTCCCGCCATCATAGTTAAGGCACCTCACCGATCAGGTCAGTCTCATAAACCAGCTCTGAAACCACCTCGTCTTTAAACCTTTCATCCACCCATCCGACGGTGATCACGTACTTACACCCGGTACGAGCCACTGCACCAGCCTTGTCTAAAGAGGGTAGAAACTGTTCCCATTGCTGATGCCAAGAGTCAACAACTCCATCCAGCCCTGCACCGCTTGGGCAATCGGGAGGATTAGTTGCCATTTCTACCCATAGCCTCTCAATCATGTCCTGACCAGCTACCGTCGCCATAGATCTTTGATATGACACATGGGAACTTTTCATTGACTTGAATTGTAAAGCCGTTATGGTAATCGCCCCAAAGGCCAGCACCAGAACAGCCACCAGCACCTCTAGAAGGGTGAATCCTTTTTCTCGCTTCCTGGCTCTGAAGCCAATATGGCGCTTATCCGCAGTCACTGCCGACCCTCCCAGCTAAGCCGATACATATGGATTCTTGATTTCCCTCTCCATGAGACAGGTCAAACTGGACAGTCGATGATCCGGACAAACGTCCTAAGCTATTGAAAGTTACCTTGCCATCACTAGTCGTCGATATGTTCACCGGTGAACCGCTTTCATCTCTCACCCTCAGGCACTGGATATCCGCAGGGCAATTCACCACGCTTGAGCCATCTCCATCCCAGACTTCGAGCGTCCAGCCTGCTCCGTCGGCATCCGAAGCCAGCACTGCCGTAACGGCATCACGCTGTTTGACCGCTTCACTTCTCGCATAGTTGAGTCCGGTCAATATTTCGTTGTGATCCGCCACCAGTTGGTTGCGTGCGATAAGGCCTTGAAAATTCGGCACCGCCACAGTCGCCAGGATTACCGCTACTGCTAACGTCACCAGCAGCTCAATCAGCGTAAAGCCCGAGTCCTTTTTCGTCTTACCAGCAGTCGGTTCCACCGGCCCCCCTCACTCCCTGATGATTCAGAGTAAAGTTGCCACAGGCATCAGTGGACTGTGCGCCTTGAGGTGCCGCCTGAAGTGTATAGGTCGAGGTCGTCAGCGTCGGTGCCGTGATCTCATAAAAACCTTCTTCAGAAGTAACTGAAAAGGACACACAGGCATTGCCACTGCCATCATCCGTATAGTCGCTCGACACCGTGTAGCAACGTTCCAGTTGACCGGCGATATTGGTCAATGCCGACATAGCATCCGTCCGCCGCGCTTCCTGGACGTAACGCGTGTAGCTGGGATAGGCGATGGCTGCCAGGATCGCGACAACAGCTACCGCAATCATCAGTTCGATGAGCGTGAAGCCGGCGGATCGCCGGGTGCTGCCTGGGGTGGCCCTTGGCCTGCGTCGAGTGCTCGGTTCGGTCACGCGGCGCTTCTCCGTGGTTTGGTTACGAACGGTTTCAGTATGTATCAGGGCCTGGGTTCCCGCTAGGTCACCAACGAAAAAAGCCGGGCGTCTGCCCGGCTTCCCTGCCTGGTCCGTCGCTGGCTCCTGGCCCACCGTGTAAGCGGCGGTAACATACCAAGGCAGTGTAGCAGGCTCAGCCGCTGGCGATGACCCGTTCACGCAGCTCGCGGGGCATGGAGAAGGTGATGGTCTCGGCGCGGCCGTCCAGTTCCTGGGGGGTGTGGGCGCCCAATGCCTTGAGTCGCTCGATGACGCCCTGCACCAGCACCTCGGGGGCGCTGGCCCCGGCGGTGACGCCGACCGCGGAGACACCGTCGAGCCAGGCGGGGTCGATCTGCTCGGCGCTGTCGATCAGGTAGGCCGGGGTGCCGACGCGCTCGGAGAGCTCGCGCAGGCGGTTGGAGTTGGAGCTGTTGGGGCTGCCCACCACCAGCAGCAGGTCGCTGCCGGCGGCCAGTTCGCGCACGGCGTCCTGGCGGTTCTGGGTGGCATAGCAGATGTCGTCCTTGCGCGGTCCCTGGATCTCGGGGAACTTGTCGCGCAGGGCGTCGATCACCCGGGCGGTGTCGTCCATGGACAGCGTGGTCTGGGTGACGAAGGCCAGCCGGCCGGGGTCCTTCACCTCCAGCGCCGCCACGTCCTGCTCGTCCTCCACCAGGTAGATGGCGCCGCCGTGGGAGGTGTCGTAGCGCCCCATGGTGCCCTCCACCTCGGGGTGCCCCTCGTGGCCGATCAGGATGCACTCCTCGCCGCGCCGGGCGTAGCGCAGCACCTCCATGTGCACCTTGGTGACCAGCGGGCAGGTGGCATCGAACACCCGCAGGCCACGGCGCTCGGCCTCCTGCTGCACGGCGCGGGAGACGCCGTGGGCGGAGAAGATGACGATGACGTCGTCGGGGACCTCGTGGAGCTCCTCGACGAAGATGGCGCCACGCTCGCGCAGGCTGTCCACCACGAAGCGGTTGTGGACCACCTCGTGGCGCACGTAGATCGGCGGGCCGAAGACGTCGAGCGCCCGGTTGACGATCTCGATGGCGCGGTCGACGCCGGCGCAGAAGCCGCGGGGGTTGGCCAGCTTGATTTGCATGGTTGCCTTGCCTTGATGCTCTGGCATCTGCCTGTTGATACGTTGGGTGGAGACCGCCGGGGCGCCTGCGGCGCCAATCGCGCAGCGAAGCTGCCCTCCTACCATGGTGGCATACGCCGGCAGCGACGACAGCCGGGCGCCTGCAGCACCAGTCGCGCAGCGGAGCTGCCCTCCAAGCATGGTGGCATGCGCCGGCAGCGACGGCCGGGGCGCCTGCGGCGCCAGTCGCGCAGCGGAGCTGCCCTCCTACAATAGCCTTGTCGCCTCAATGGGTGGTGGCGGGCTTCACGTCCAGCACTTCCACCTCGAAGGTCAGGGTACGCCCCGCGAGCGGATGGTTGAAGTCCACCTCGACCTGTTTGCCCTCGATGGCGCTGATCACGCCGGGCAGCTCGCCGCCGCCGGGGTCGGCGAAGGACATCACCGTGCCCACCTCCAGCGACTCCTCGTCGAAGTCGTCGCGCTTGAGGCGCTGGATGTTCTGCGGGTTGTGCTGGCCGAAGGCGTGCTCGGGGGTGATCTCGTAGCTGCCGCTCTCGCCGGCGGTGAGCCCCTTGATGGGGTGCTCGAAGCCGGGCGGCAGGTTGCCGTCGCCCACCTGGAAGGTGGCCGGGGCCTTGTCGCGGGTGGAGTCCACCACGGTGCCGTCTTCCAGCTTGAGGGTGAAGTGCAGGGTCACTTCCATGCCCTCGTCGATGCGGTATTGCTGGTCGCTCATGATGTCTCGGACTCGGTGTGGGTAGTCAAGGATTCGCCAATGGCTCGGGTCTGGTGGCCCCGCCGGGCGCCTGACGGCGCCAGTCGCGCAGCGGAGTCGAAGCGTCGAACCGTACCCTCCTACAATGTCGCTTGTGCCGCGGAGGCTGTCAGTTGCGCTTGCGGGCGCGGCGCTTCTCGCCGAACACCGACTCCCAGATCAGGCCGATGGCCCCCAGGGTGATGCCGATGTCGGCGACGTTGAAGGCCGGATAGTACCAGCCGGCCACATGGAAGGAGAGGAAGTCCACCACATAGCCGTGCACCAGGCGGTCGTAGAGGTTGCCGAGCGCCCCGCCGATGATCAGCGCCAGCGATGCCGCCAGCAGGGTCTCGTCGGCCTTGAGGCGGCGCATCCAGACCGTCAGGCCGATGCTGGCGCCCACCGCGATGGCGGCGAACAGCCAGCGCTGCCAGCCGGGATGGTCGGCCAGGAAGCTGAAGGCGGCACCGGTGTTGTGCAACAGGGTCAGGTCGAAGAACGGCAGCACCGCCACCGGCTGGGCGTAGTCGAGCAGTCCGCTGGCCAGGTACTTGGTGCCCAGGTCCACGACGATGACCGCCAGCGCCAGCCACAGCCAGCGCAGCGGGCGTTGCATGGGCGGCACCGGGGCACCGCCCGACTCGGAGGAACGCGGCTCAGGCATAGCGACGGGTCTCACCGGGGCCGTCCGGCAGGTTGCTGACGCAGCGCCCACACAGGTCGTCGTGGCCCGCGTGGGTGCCCACGTCCTCGCGGTGGTGCCAGCAGCGCTCGCACTTCTGGTGCGGGCTGGCCGCCACCGCCACCTCGAGGCCCTCGAGCTCGGTGGCCACGGCGTCGCCGGCAGCGTCCAGCGGCGCCAGCCGAACCTCGCTGGTGAGCATCACGAAGCGCAGCTCGTCGCCCAGCTTGGCGAGGGTCTCGTGCAGGGCGTCGTCCACGTAGAGGGTGACCTCGGCGGCCAGGCTGCCCTTGATCACCTTGGCGTTGCGGGCGTCCTCCAGGCACTTGTTCACCGCCTGCTTGACCTCGAGCACCCGCTCCCAGAAGTCGCGGCCCATGGCGGCATCGTCGGCCAGCGTCCCGAGCCCGGTGTAGTACTCCTCGAGCAGCACGCTGTCGCCACGCTCACCGGGGATGTGCTGGTAGATCTCCTCGGCGGTGAACGAGAGGATCGGCGCCACCCAGCGCGCCAGCGCCTCCACCACCCGGTGGAGGGCGGTCTGGGCGCTGCGCCGCGCCACGGAGTCGGCCTGGGTGGTGTACTGGCGGTCCTTGATCACGTCCAGGTAGAAGCCGCCCAGCTCGCGGGCACAGAAGCCATGCACCTGCTGGTAGACGTCCAGGAAGCGGTACTCCTGGTAGGCGGTCTCGATGCGCGTCTGCAGCTGGGCGGCGCGGTCCACCACCCAGCGGTCCAGGGCCAGCAGGTCGTCGAACGCCAGGGCGTCGCGGCTCGGCTCGAAGCCGTGGAGGTTGGCCAGCAGGAAGCGTGAGGTGTTACGGATGCGCCGGTAGACGTCGGCGGTACGCTTGAGGATCTCGTCGGAGACCGCCATCTCGCCGGCGTAGTCGGTGGAGGCCACCCACAGGCGCAGGATGTCGGCGCCGAGCTTGTCCATCACCTCCTGGGGCGCCACCACGTTGCCCACCGACTTGGACATCTTGCGGCCGTGGGCATCCACGGTGAAGCCGTGGGTGAGCAGGCCACGGTACGGCGGATGGCCGTCGATGGCGCAGCCGGTCAGCAGCGAGGAGTGGAACCAGCCGCGGTGCTGGTCGGAGCCTTCCAGGTAGAGGTCGGCACGCGGGCCCTGGTCGTGGCCGTGGGGGTGCGAGCCGCGCAGCACGTGGCGGTGGGTGGTGCCGGAGTCGAACCAGACGTCCAGGGTGTCGGTGACCTTCTCGTAGTCGTCGGCCTCCTCGCCCAGCAACTCGCCGGCGTCGAGGCGGAACCAGGCGTCGATGCCCTCCCGTTCCACGCGCTGGGCGGCCTGCTCCATCAGCTCGACGGTGCGCGGGTGCAGCTCGCCGCTGGCCTTGTGCAGGAAGAAGGGGATCGGCACGCCCCAGTTGCGCTGGCGCGAGATGCACCAGTCGGGGCGGTTGGCGATCATGGCGTGCAGCCGCGCCTGGCCCCAGGCCGGGGTGAAGGTGGTGGCATCGATGCCCGCCAGCGCCCGCTCGCGCAGGGTACGGCCGTCCTTACCCTTGACGTCCATGCCCACGAACCACTGGGCGGTGGCGCGGTAGATCACCGGACTCTTGTGGCGCCAGCAGTGCATGTAGCTGTGGGTGATGGTCTTGTGGGCCAGCAGCGCGCCCACCTCGTCGAGCTTGGCGACGATCTGCGGGTTGGCCTTCCAGATCAGCTGGCCACCGAAGTACGGCAGGTCATCGGCGTAGACGCCGTCGCCCTGCACCGGGCTCAGGATCTCGCTGAACTCCATGCCGTGGGCGCGGCAGGTCACGAAGTCGTCGACGCCATAGGCCGGGGCGGAGTGGACGATGCCGGTGCTGCCCACCTCGCTCTCCACGTAGTCGGCGAGATACACCGGCGAGGGGCGGTCGTAGAGCGGATGGCGGAAGCGGATGCCGTCGAGGCGCTCGCCGGTGGCGGTGGCGATGATCTCGCCATCGAGCCCGAAGCGCGAAAGGCACGACTCCACCAGCTCCTCGGCCAGCACCAGCAGCCGCTCACCGGCGTCCACCAGGGCGTAGGTGAACTCGGGATGGACGTTGAGCGCCTGGTTGGCCGGGACGGTCCAGGGGGTGGTGGTCCAGATCACGATGGCGGTGGGCTTGGCCAGGGCGTCGAGGCCGAAGGCCGCGGCGAGCCGCTCGGCATCGGCCACCGGGAAGGCCACGTCGATGGCGTCGGACTGCTTGTCCTGGTACTCCACCTCGGCCTCGGCCAGGGCCGAGCCGCAGTCGAAGCACCAGTTGACCGGCTTGAGTCCCTTGAAGACATAGCCCGCCTCGACCATCTCGGCCAGGGCGCGGATCTCGCCGGCCTCGTTGGCGTAGTCCATGGAGCGGTAGGGGTTGTCCCAGTCGCCGATCACCCCCAGGCGCACGAAGTCCTTCAGTTGCTCCTGGATCTGCTCGGCGGCGTACTCGCGGCACAGCTCGCGGGCGCGCTCGGGGGGCAGGTGCTTGCCGTGGGTGGTTTCCACCTTGTGCTCGATGGGCAGGCCGTGGCAGTCCCAACCGGGTACATAGGGGGCGTCGAAGCCGGCCAGGTTCTTCGACTTGACGATGATGTCCTTGAGGATCTTGTTGACGGCGTGACCGATGTGGATGCTGCCGTTGGCGTAGGGAGGGCCGTCGTGGAGCACGAACAGCTCGCGGCCACGGCGCTCCTCGCGCAGGCGGTGGTAGAGGTCCAGTTGCTGCCAGCGCGCCACCCGCTCGGGCTCGCGCTTGGGCAGCATGCCGCGCATCGGGAAGTCGGTTTCTGGCAGGTTCAGAGTGTGCTTGTAGTCGCTCATATCCTGGGGGTCAGCCGTCGTCGTGGTCGGCGGGGGCACCCGCCGAGGAGTCGAAAGTCACGGTCTCGCGCGCCAGCGGCGCCGATGCCAGAGGAAGAGTGTCGCCATGGCCCGCCCGGGAAGCGAAGTAGTCGCGGGCGCGGCGCTGGTCGGCGCCGATCTGGCGCTTGAGGGCCGCGAAGTCGTCGAACTTCACCTCGCCGCGCAGCTTGGCGCAGGGGAACACCGCCAGGCGCGCCCCGTAGAGGTCGCCGTCGAAGTCGAAGAGGTGCACCTCCAGCACCGGCCGCAGGCTGCCCACCGTGGGGCGCCAGCCGATGTTGGCGACGCCGGGCAGGCGGCGACCGTCGGGCAGCTCGCTGACCACCGCATAGACGCCCTGCAGGGCCAGGGAGCGCATCGGCTGCGGCAGGTTGGCGGTGGGCACGCCGATGGTGCGCCCCAGCTGCTGGTCGGCCACCACCCGGCCGCCGAGCCGGTAGGGCCGCCCCATCAGCTTCGCCGCCGCGGCGAAGTTGCCGCTGGCCAGCAGGGTGCGGATGCGCGTGCTGGAGACGCGCTCGTCATCGATGGTGAAGGTACGAGTGTGCTCCACGCCGAAGCCGCGGGCCTCGCCCTCCCGGGTCAGCAGGTGGAAGTCGCCGCGGCGGTCGCAGCCGAAGCGGAAGTCGTCGCCCACCACCAGGTGGCGCACGCCCAGGCCGTCGATCAACACCGTCTCGATGAAGGCCTCGGCGGTGAGGCTCCTCAGGGCGTCGTTGAAGGGCAGGCAGAGCACCCGCTCCACCCCGGCCTCGCCCAGCAGGCGCACCTTGTCGCGCAGGCGGGTCAGGCGCGGCGGCGCCTGGTCGCCGGCGAAGAACTCGCGGGGCTGGGGCTCGAAGACCACCACCGTCACCGGCAGGCCGAGGCGCGCGGCCTGTTCGCGGCACTGCTCGAGGATCGCCTGGTGGCCGAGGTGCACGCCATCGAAGTTGCCGATGGTGGCCACGCAGCCGCGGTGCTCGTCGCGCAGATTGTGCAGTCCTCGGATCACTTGCATGGCGCTGCCGTAGCTCCGCTTGCCCGATGGGGGTGGTAAAGGATGCGATTATACCGGACAGCCGGCCCCTTGACAGCCGGGCCGGCTTGGTCTTTGGCGCGCCGGGCTCAGGGGAGCCGCGGGAAGCCTCGGGAATCGAACGCCAGCCCGGCGAAGCCGAAGCCATAGAGCCCCAGCGCACCGGGCTCCAGCCGCCAGCTGTTGTCGCGGCCGAAACGCACGGCGCGCATCATGGTGGCCAGGTCGAGCCGCCAGGCGCCCTCCTCGCGGACCAGGAAATAGGGTGGGCACTGGCGCTCGGCCAGGGGCGCTAGCAGCACGGCACGCCGCCCCTCGTCACCAGTCACCTCGCGCTCCACGGCGCAGCTCGCCAGGCTGCGCGCCAGGTTGTCCATCTGCGCCGGGGTCATCACCCAGTCGGCGAGCATGTCGCGGGTCGCGCGGCTGTAGATGTCGAGTGCCGGGTTGTCGTTGCGCTCCTCCATGGCGCGCCGGTAGGCGACCAGCACCTCGCGGGGCGCGGCGCCCGCCTCGGCCGCCAGTGGCGCATCGCTGGGGGCCGACCGCCCCGCGTCGAGGCGCGCCGGCAGGCGCGCCCCGGCGCCGCCACTGCCGGCGATGGCCGGCACCAGCTCGCCCTCGGCCTGCTGGGCCTGGGCCACGATCAGCTCGGTGCTGGCCAGGATGCCATCGGCGACGCGCCCCGCGGCGAAGAACTCGGTCATCTGCCGCGCTTCCAGGTAGGCGACGAAGGCGTCGACGTAGTGCGCCTCCAGGCCGTGGCCCACCTCGAGGCGCACCTCGTCGGCCGCCGCATCCAGCACCAGCAGCAGCCCCCGCCCATCGTCGCCGCCCACCTCGTGCGCCGCGACGTAATCGACGGCGAAGCGATCCAGGTCGCCCAGTTCGCGGCCGGTCACCACCCGATAGTCGATGGCGTGGTCGGCGGCCAGGAGGGCGTGGTATTCCGTCAGGCGCTGCCGCTGCGCCTCGTCGAGCAGGCCGGCCCGGTCCTCCACCAGCTCGGGGCCGCGCATCCACCAGGCGATGCCCGCCAGCAGCAGCCCCGCCAGGGTCGGCGCCAGCCACCAGGGCAGGCCTCGGCCATAACGCCCCAGGAGCAGGATCAGGGCCAGCAGGCCGACACCGATCAGCAGGCCGGTCATGGTCAGAAGGCCAGCTCGACCGGTTCGGCGGCATCGGGGCTCGCCTCGAAGTAGTCACGCGGACCCAGGCCCATGGGGTCGGCGACCCAGCGCCCCACGAAGCCGCGCAGGTCGGCGTTGTATTCGCGCACCGCCGCGTTGTAGCGCATGCGCGCCACGTTGATGCGGTTCTCGCTGCCCTCCAGCTGGGCCTGCAGGCGCAGGAACTGGTCGCCGCTGCGCAGCTCGGGATGCTCGCCGGCGCGGCGCATCAGGCGCCCGAGCTCCTCGGATAGTGCCGCCTCCAGCCCGGCGAGGCGCGCGGGGTCCTCCCCGCGGGCTTCGGCCAGCGCCTCGCTCAACGCCTCGGCACGCTCGCGCACCAGGCGCACCAGGGTCTCGCTCTCGTAGGTCATGTGCTCCTGGACGCTGCGCACCAGGTTGGGTACCAGGTCGGCCCGGCGCTGCAGGTTGCTCTCGACGTCCGCCCAGGCCGCCGCCACCCGCTCCTCGCCGGCCACCAGGCGGTTGTGGGTCAGCCAGGGCACGGCGACCAGCACCGCCCCGACCAACAGGATGATCATCAGGCGCAGGGTGCCTCCGTCGATACCGCCCCTCTCGCGCGTCGCCGCCATGCCGTGTCCTCCCTGGAATCCCTTGTCCCTGCCAGCATAGACGCTAAGGGGGGACTCGGGTCACCCGCGCATGCGGAAGTGACGGATGCGCACCCCGGTGGCGGCCAGCCAGGCGAAGTAGAGGCCGGCGCCGGTCGCCACCAGCACCGCCAGCCAGGCCGCGCGCCGCCAGATGCTCCAGTCGAGCCAGGCCTGCCAGTCGGGGGCGAGCCAGGCCACCCCCAGGCCCATCACCGCACAGCCGCCCAGCAGCTGCACCGCGTAGCGCCCCCAGCCAGGCTGGAAGACCAGTACGCCCTCCTTGCGCAACAGCCAGCCCAGCAGGCCGGCGTTCATGAAGGCCGAGAGCGCCGTGGCCAGCGCCAGGCCGGCGTGGGCCAGCGGCCAGATCAGGATCAGGTTGAAGACCATGTTGGCGACCATGGCGATGATGCCCACCTTCACCGGGGTCTTGGTGTTCTGGCGGGCGAAGAACCCCGGCGCCAGCACCTTGATCAGCATGAAGGCCACCAAGCCGAAGGCATAGGCCCGCAGGCTCATCGCCGCCATGGCGATGTCGCGCTCGGTCATGGCGCCGTAGTGGAACAGCGCGATCAGCAGCGGTTCGGCGAGCACCGCCAGCGCCAGGGCCGCCGGCAGGCCCAGCAGCAGCACCGTGCGGATCGCCCAGTCGAGCATGGCGGCGAAGTGCTCGCGGGACTGTTCGGCGTGGCGCCTGGAGAGCGCCGGCAGGATCACCGTGCCGATGGCGATGCCGAACACCCCCAGCGGCAGCTCCACCAGGCGGTCGGAATAGTAGAGCCAGGAGACGCTGCCCGCCGCCAGCAGCGAGGCCAGCACGGTATCCAGCAGCAGGTTGATCTGCGACACCGAGACGCCGAACAGCGCCGGCCCCATCAGCGCCAGGATGCGCTTGACGCCGGGGTGAGCAAAATCGGGCCAGGGCCGCGGCGCGAGCCCCAGCCGTGCCAGGAAGGGCACCTGGAAGGCCAACTGGGCCACCCCGGCGATCAGCACGCCCCAGGCCAGCGCCATGGCCGGCTCGTCCATCAGCGGGGTGAGCAGCACGGCCGCGCCGATCAGCGAGAGGTTGAGCAGCACCGGGGTAAAGGCCGGTACCGCGAAGCGGTTCCAGGTGTTGAGCACGCTGCCGGCGAAGGCCGTGAGCGAGATCAGCAGCAGGTAGGGAAAGGTGAGCCGCAGCATGTCGGCGGTGAGGGCGAGCTTGGCCGGGTCGCGCCCGAAGCCCGGGGCGAAGACCCACACCAGCCAGGGCGCGGCGAACATGGCCAGGGCGGTGAGCAGCACCAGTACCGCGGCGAGGCTGCCGGCCACCGCATCGAGCAGCTCGCGCACCTCGCGCCGCGAGCCCCGCGTGGCGTACTCCGAGAGCACCGGCACGAAGGCCTGGTTGAAGGCGCCCTCGGCGAACAGCCGGCGCATGAAGTTGGGGATCTTGAAGGCGACGAAGAAGGCATCGGCGCCGGTGCCGGCGCCGAACAGGGCGGCGATCACCACGTCCCGGGCCAGGCCCATCACCCGCGAGAGCATGGTCATCGCGCTGACCACCAGCCCCGAGCGCATCAGCCCGCCGCCCTTGGGGGCCACCACCTTGTCATGCTCGTCCACCGGCGCCGGTGGCGACTGCTCGCGATCCGTCACGTCATGGGTCCTCGGCTGGGGCCAGGGGAATGGCGGCCACAAACGAAGGCTCTTCGCAGATCAGCGCAACGCCAAACTGTAGGAGGGCAACTTGTTGCGCGACTGGCGCCGACAGGCGCCCGGCGGTGCCACCAACGCTGGAGGGTCACCGCCAGGAGGCCTTCGGCCTCCATTCGCGCAGCGTAGCTGCCCTCCTGCAAAAGCGATCACGCCAGTCTGCCATGAACCACAAAAAAACCGGCCGTAGCCGGTTTTTCATGAGACACCTGACGGGCATCTCGATGGCATCCGGTCTGCTCAGGCAGCCAGCGCCTTGATGCGCTTGTTCAGGCGGCTCTTCAGGCGCGCGGCCTTCTTCTTGGAGAGCACGTCCTTGTCGGCGATGCGGTCGATGACCGGCTGCGCCTGCTTGAAGGCATCCATGGCCTGGGCGTGGTCGCCACCGTTGATGGCCTTGATGACGCGCTTGACGTAGGTGCGCACCATGCTGCGCTGGCTGGCCTTCAGGACACGACGACCTTCGGCCTGACGGGCGCGCTTGCGAGCTTGCTTGCTGTTTGCCACTGAGCTGTCTCCTTGGAGATTCTGCTGCCACCGCTTCTGGGCGGTGTCGATAACATGTTGAACCGACAGGAGGTTTCTCGGCCTTCTGCCGTCCTGGCCATCCGACCGGCCACGGGATGCACGCCGGTCGCTTACGGGCCGTGTCTGAGAGGATGGCGCATCCTATCACGCGCCACCGCCCGATGCTACCGTCGGCGCGCCGCAAGCCGCACCGGCCGGCGTTCTCACAGCACGACGAGGTTGTCGCGGTGGATCAACTCCGGCGCCTCGACGAAGCCGAGGATCGCCTCGATCTGGTGGCTCGGCTGGCCGAGGATGCGCGCGGCATCCTCGGCACCATAGTTGACCAGCCCCTTGGCCACGCGATGGCCCTGCTCGTCGACGCACAGTACCATGTCGCCGCGCACGAACTGCCCGGCCACCGCCTTGACCCCCACCGCCAGCAGGCTCGAGCCGCGGTCGCGCAGCACCTTCACCGCCCCGGCGTCCAGGGTCAGGGTGCCACGCACCTGCAGTTGGCCGGCCAGCCAACGCTTGCGGGCGGCCATGGGTGCCTGGTCGGGGCGCAGCAGGGTGCCCAGGCGTTCGCCAGCCATCAGCCGCGTCAGCACCTCGGCCTGGCGGCCGCCGGCGATGGCGGTGAAGGCCCCGGAGCGCGCCGCCAGGCGGGCGGCCCGCACCTTGGTGGCCATGCCGCCACGCCCCAGGGCGCCGCCGCCACCGGCCATGCCCGCCAGGGCCGGGTCGTCGGCACGCGCCTCGTGGATCAGGGTGGCGTCCGGGCGGTGGCGCGGGTCGGCGTCGTAGAGCCCCTCCTGATCGGTGAGGATCACCAGGGCGTCGGCCTCCAGCAGGTTGGCCACCAGGGCGCCGAGGGTATCGTTGTCGCCGAAGCGGATCTCGTCGGTGACCACGGTGTCGTTCTCGTTGATCACCGGCACCACCCGCAGGCCGACCAGGGTGCGCAGCGCCGAGCGGGCGTTGAGGTAGCGCTTGCGGTTGGAGAGGTCGTCGTGGGTCAGCAGCACCTGGGCGGTGAGCAGGCCATGGCGGGCGAAGTGGCCCTCGTAGCACTCGGTGAGGCCGTTCTGGCCCACCGCCGCGGCGGCCTGCAGCTCATGCACCTCGGAGGGGCGCGCCTGCCAGCCCAGCCGCACCATGCCGGCGGCCACCGCGCCGGACGACACCAGCACCACCTCGAGGCCGCGACGATGCAGCTCGGCGATCTGGTCGACCCAGCCGCCGATGCCGGCCTCGTCCAGGCCCCGGCCGTCGTTGGTCAACAGGGCACTGCCGATTTTCACCACCACCCGGCGGGCGCCGACCAGCACCTCGCGACCCGCCACCCGCTCGTTGCTTTCCATTCGCTCTCAACCCTCAGGGCACGTATTCGACCTCGACGTCGTAGTCGTCGTCATCGAAATCGTCGTCGTCCTCGTCGACCCGCTTGCGCTTGCGGCCCAGGCGCGCCTCGGTGCGCGCCACGGCCTCGTCCTCCATGCGCGCACGCATCTCGCGGGCACGCTCGGCGGCCTCCTCGTCCTCGTTCTCCAGGCGGCGCTGCTCGGTCAGCCAGCGGTAGGCGGCCTGCACCAGGGCGTCGGTGCCGTCGCTGGAGATGGCCGAGATGCGGAACACCGGCCCCTGCCAGCCCAGACGGCGGACGATCTCGTCGGCCACGGTCTCGCGCTCCTCTTCGGGGAGCAGGTCGAGCTTGTTGAGCACCAGCCAGCGCGGCAGCTCGGCCAGGGTCGGTGAGAACTCGCCCAGCTCGTGGGCGATCGCCTCGGCGGCCGCCACCGGGTCGGACTCGTCGAAGGGCGCCACGTCGACCACGTGGAACAGCAGCCGGGTGCGGGTCAGGTGCTTGAGGAAGCGCAGCCCCAGGCCGGCCCCCTCGGAGGCACCCTCGATAAGTCCCGGCACGTCGGCCATCACGAAGTGCTCGTGCATGCCCAGCTTCACCACGCCGAGGTTGGGCACCAGGGTGGTGAAGGGGTAGTTGGCCACCTTGGGCTTGGCCGCGGAGACGGCGCGGATCAGCGTCGACTTGCCGGCGTTGGGCAGCCCCAGCAGGCCCACGTCGGCCATCACCTTCATCTCCAGGCGCAGGTTGCGCCGCTCGCCCTCGGTGCCCGGGGTGGTGCGCCGCGGCGCGCGGTTGGTGGAAGACTTGAAGTGGATGTTGCCGAGCCCGCGGCGGCCACCCTGGGCCACCGGCACCACCTGGCCGATCTCGGTGACGTCGGCGATCACCTCGAGGGTGTCCTCGTCGATCACCGTGGTGCCTACCGGCACCTTGACGTGCAGGTCCTCGCCGGCCTTGCCGCTCATCTGCCGCCCCTGGCCGGGCTGGCCGTTCTGGGCCTTGTAGAAGCGCTGATACTTGAAGTCGATCAGGGTGTTGAGGGCATCGTCACCGATCAGGTAGACGCTGCCGCCATGCCCCCCATCGCCGCCGTCGGGGCCGCCCTTGGGCACGTACTTCTCGCGGCGGAAGCTGAGGCAACCATTACCGCCCTTGCCGGCCTCCACGATGATCGAGGCTTCGTCGACGAACTGCATCTGTCACTCTCCTGGCGGCACCTGCCACCATGATACAAGAAGGCCCCGCCGTGGCGGGGCCTTCTCACTGCAAGGTCCGGCGCTCTCAGGCGGAGACGACGCTGACGAACTTGCGGTTCTTCGGACCCTTGGTCTCGAACTTGATCACGCCGTCGTTCAGGGCGAACAGGGTGTGGTCGCGGCCGAGGCCCACGCCGGTGCCGGCATGGAACTTGGTGCCGCGCTGGCGCACGATGATGTTGCCGGCGGTCACGACCTGGCCGCCGAACAGCTTGACGCCAAGGCGCTTGGATTCGGAATCGCGACCGTTACGGGTAGAGCCCGCTGCCTTCTTGTGAGCCATTGCAAATACCTCGCTGGTTCGGGGGAACGGACCGCTTAGGCGGAGATCCCGGTGATCTTGACTTCAGTGAACCACTGGCGGTGGCCCTGACGCTTCATGTGATGCTTGCGGCGACGGAACTTGATGATGCGGACCTTCTCGCCGCGGCCGTGGGAGACGACCTCGGCGGAGACCTTGGCACCGTCGACCAGCGGGGCGCCAACCTTGACGTCGTCGCCCTCGGCCACCAGCAGCACCTGGTCGAAATCGACGGACTCGCCGGTGGGCACCTCGATCTTCTCGAGCTTGAGGGTCTGGCCTTCCTCGACGCGGTACTGCTTGCCACCGCTCTTGATAACTGCGTACATGCTTCTCTCTCCAGGACTCATCGGGATTGGCTCTTCATCGGCCTGCTTCGAGTGGCGCCCCTTCCGGCAGCCATCTGACAGGGAGCGAGATGAGTGGGCCGCGTATTATAACGGCGGCCGCCCGGCGCCACAACCCGCCTTGACGCCCTCATGGGCGCCCCATAGCATGACCGACATTCCAAGGCCAGAGGGGGCCGCCCCGCCCCGGCCCCCAACCGACTGTCGATATCGCCTCCATGCCTGCCAACGCCACTTCCCCCGACACCGCCATCCCCTCGCCGCTCCACGCCGTGGTGGCCGAGGACTTCGCCGCCGTCAACCGCACCATCATGGCCCAGCTCGCCTCACGGGTGCCGCTGGTGGAGACCATCGGCCAGTACATCGTCGACAGCGGTGGCAAGCGGCTGCGCCCGCTGCTGGTGCTGCTCTCGGCCCGCTCGCTGGGCTACGCGGGCGACCGGCACGTGATGCTCGCCACCCTGATCGAGTTCATGCACACCTCGACCCTACTGCACGACGACGTGGTGGACGAGTCGCACCTGCGTCGCGGCAAGGCCACGGCCAACGACGCCTGGGGCAACGCCCCCTCGGTGCTGGTGGGCGACTTCCTCTACTCGCGCTCCTTCCAGATGATGGTGGAGATGGGCTCGATGCGGATCATGCAGGTACTCTCGGCGGCCACCTGCACCATCGCCGAGGGCGAGGTGCAGCAGCTCACCAACGTCGGCAACCCGGACATCGACGAGGCGGCCTACTTCGAGACCATCCAGGGCAAGACCGCCATGCTCTTCGAGGCGGCCAGCCACAGCGGGGCCATCCTCGCCGGCGCCACGCCCGAACAGGAGATCGCCCTGCAGCACTACGGCCGCTACCTGGGGCTGGCCTTCCAGTTGATCGACGACCTGCTCGACTACCAGGGCGACGCCGAGGCCATGGGCAAGAACGTCGGCGACGACCTGGCCGAGGGCAAGCCGACCCTGCCGCTGATCCAGGCCATGGCCCAGGGCACCCCGGAGCAGGCCGCCCTGATCCGCCGCGCCATCCGCCAGGGCGGCCTCGACCACCTGGACGAGGTGCTGGCGATCGTCGACGCCACCGGCGCCCTCGACTACACCCGCGCGAGGGCCGAGGAGATGGTCGACCGTGCCCTGGCGCAGCTCGACCACCTGCCGGCGAGCCCCTGCCGCGACAGCATGGCCGAGCTGGCCCGCCTGGCGGTGGACCGCCAGGCGTGAAAATGCCCGCCAAGGCTTGCACGCCGCCGCCGTTTACGTATAATGCGCACCGTCGGGAGCCGAGGGCTCCGCACACAGCAGCATCGGAGTATAGCTCAGCTTGGTAGAGCGCTGCCTTCGGGAGGCAGAGGTCGTAGGTTCGAATCCTGCTACTCCGACCAGAATTCCGATGAAAAACCGCCGCTTAGGGTCTCACCCCAGCGGCGGTTTTTCGTTGTGTGCTCACCGGGTCAGCAATGGGTCAGCAAACGGATGGCCCAGAGCAGCACCCGCGCATGACATCCTGAGCCCCCAGAGCCGGGTGCCGTTTTGGACTGGATACACCGGGTACAACGGGTACAGCGCCAGCAAACCCGCATGGTTGAGCGGCTGGCGGGATTCGCCGAAGTGGGTACGTTTCGGGTGCCGTATCCACTCTTATCGGGTACGGGCTCCGATGAACATGCTCTATCTCGGCTGGCCATGACATCCGTGATCACGCCGGGTGGGCTTGTGGATTGTGGCGCGCCTCCTCCTGACGGCGCGCGCCCTACGCCGTGGGGCGCCAACTGAGACGGCTCATTTTGGGCCGACTCGGCGCGGCCTGGCCTGGCGCGAGTGGGCGCCAGCACGAGCAGACCTCACCTCCCTTTGCCAAACTACCCAACGGGCCCACGGCCCGCAGGGAACTACAACAAGGGAGAACATGATGTCTATCCAACTCGATCCCCATGGCCAGTCGATCACGCGCCGGCTCAATATGGCCAAGAACGCCACCCGGGATGCCAATGAGCTGTGCGGGCTGGCCCGCGGGGTGCTGGCCGATGGCTCGGTGAACCAGGCCGAGGCCGAATACCTACTCCAATGGCTCGGAGAACGCCCCGAGTCCCTGGCCGTCTGGCCCTTCAATGTGCTCTTCCCGCGCCTCGAGGAAATGCTCGCCGATGGCGTGCTGGATGGCGATGAGGAGGCGGAGTTGATCGGCCTGCTGCTCGACTATACCGGCGGCGGATCCACCCAGGGCGGCGACAGCGCCAGCCGCCAGTCTTCCGCCCTGCCCCTTTGCGACCCGGCGCCGGATGTTGCCTTCGAGGGCTGCAATTTCGTGCTCACCGGCCGCTTCGTCACAGGTACGCGCCGCGAGTGCGAGGCGGAGATCGTCCAACGCGGCGGGCAGCCCCAGAAGAGCCCCAACCTCGCCACCCACTTCGTGGTGATCGGCGATCTGGGCAGCGGCGACTGGGCCCAGTCGAACTACGGCCGCAAGATCCAGCACGCCGTGGAGCTGCGCAGCGATGGGCGCGACATCCACCTGATCAGCGAACGGCACTGGGCCAACTGGCTATAACTCCGGCGGCCAGCGCCAGCCCCGCATCCGGTCATGACGGCGGCGGGGCCACCTGGCAAGCGTAGCGGGTGCCTAGGGTGGGGCGGCAGGTTGTCATGTTGAAGCGCGGCGGCGGCCGGCGATGCCCACAACGGCGGACCTTCCAAAGGAATGCCGGCACGACATCGAAACAACAACCCCACCCTGGAAATCGCTCGTAAATAGCCAAAACCCGGGACTCTGCGTCCCCGTGGACGGGGGTGGGGCTCCGGAAGGACCCGCGATGTTTCCTGCCAGCCGAGCCCTTGGCGAGCGCGCGAGGCCGCGGCCGGTACACCTGGCGCCAGCGCCGACGCTCTGCCACTGGCACGCGCCAGCTGCCGCCGTCAGGGATCGCGCCGCGGTGGCGCTCTCCCTCCCCCGGTCCTCGCGGCTGGGGCGTCTCGTCCAGCTGCTGGTGGGCCTGATCCTGCAGGTGCGCGAACTGCTGGCGTTCTCGCGGCGCCGCGACCTCATGATCGAGGTGGTGAGCCAGCTTGCGCCTATGCGCCAGGGGGAGGGGTAGTCAATTTGACCACCCCTCCCCCTGGTTGTTTCCCGGCTCGGTGAGAGCGTCTGCGCGCATCGCATCGGTGAAGGCCATGAAGGGCGCGGGGCCCTCCCCCCGGGTGGTCTGCGAAAGCGCCTGACCGCCTGCCTTCCTTCCGAGCGGCCAGGCCAGCAGCAGGCCGAGCGGCTACCGTTCAGGAATGGCCCGGTCCCGCACGCGTGGGGCTACCCTGGCGTGCCCGATCTGGGCCCCCCTCGCTCACACCTCGGGCCCGCGCGCGTGGGGCGCCAGACCAAAGTGAGGCTGGCTCACTTTGCCCATGCCCTCGGGCCCGCGCGCGTGGGAGCGCCAGTTGGCGCGCAGACCGAAGTGGGAAAATCTCACCTCGGGCCCGCGCGCGTGGGGCTACCGCGGCCGGCAGCTGTCGAAGCGGGTGGGCTCGCGTCCTGGTGCCAGGTCAGCGTCGATCTCTGCCTCAATGGCGTCCAGCCTGGCCTCCAGCCACTCGATGGCGGCATCGTCATTGCGGTGCACTGCCCACTTGATCCGGCGCATCAGGCGCTCGTGCTCCTCCTCCAGCCGGTCGCGGCGGTACTCAGCTCCGTCGCGGGTCTCCTGGGCGAATAGGTCACGCTTGGGCATGGCTCGCTTCCTCCAGCAGTGCAGAAAAAAGCGCCCCCGAGGGAGCGCAATGCCCGGTGACAAGCCGGGCGCCCTGGTGCCAACCACGGTCAGGGTTCTGGCCAGCGTTGCTCGAGGCTGGGCGAGATATGCTCGCGCCAGCGATCGGCACGCGCCTGGAGTGCGTCACGGTCTTCGCCGAACAACCGGGCGAAGCGGCGGCCGCCGCGGGTGTAGAGCTCGACCTGGTGCTGCCGGCACCGGTCCAGCGATGTCGCGTAACGCAGGTTTGGCCGGTCCAGCTCGGCCGCGGGGCGCCGGGCGGGGTTGGTGACGATGGCCCCGCGGGGTCGGGTGACGATCATGCCCGCTCCCCCTTCCGGCCATTCTGCCGGCCGTAGATCTTGGCGTAGTCGATGGCCTTCTTGTGCCCGCCTTCCGGCGAGTGGCCGTTGAAGATGGCGAGACCGTCGCTCTCCGAAGCCGCTACGTCATAGATGTGTTCGGCGGCCCGGCTCACTGGCGTGCCGTTGACCACCAGCTTGTGCAGGAGCTGGTGCTGGCCGGTGACATCGCAAGCGTGGAGTATGCCGATCACCCGCTCGTGCTCTTCGGCGAGCCGAGCCTCGATGTGCTGTTGCTTCATCTCCTCGATGCGCTGCTCGATGGCCTCCTCGTTCGTCATGGCCACTTGATCGGTGGACCAACCGAGCGCTTCCGCCAGCGGCGCCAGACTGGATGCCGCCTTCCGGCGGGCCTGCTGGCCCTCGGCCTCCTTCAGTTTCCATTTCGCCTTCGCGGCGTGCGGGTTGCGCATGACTTGGGATGGCGTCATGCCGACGGCTTCAGCGAGCAGGCGCAGGGCGCGATCCAGGTCGCGCTGCCCCTCCGCCGCCGCCCGGGCCGACTTCAGCTTGATGCGAGGCTTGGCCATGGGTCACTCCTCGCGCCCGTTGGGCGTCATGATGAAGCCGTCGCTGTTGATCTCGTCGGCATCGGGGTGGTGGTGAAGGGTGGGCATCTGGATCTCGAGACGCGCCTGGCCATAGCTGGCTTGGGGTTGGGCCTCCTCCAGGTCGGCGTAGATGCGGGCGAGGTCGGCAAGGTGCTCCTGGAAGGCCTTGGCGTGCTCGACCAGAGCGGCCTCCCGGGTGGCGAGGTCGACCCCCCGAATACGGATCACCGCCTGGTTGTAGGTGTTCGCGAGGGTGTCGTGGTAGGTGGTGGCTTCCTCGAGCTTGCGAGCCAAGCCACGGCGGGCGGCTTCCTGCTGCCGGTAGTCGGCCTCGGCCTCCTCGAGCGCCTTCTGGCCCTTGTCGGCGGCGGCCTTCGAGGCCTTCACCGCCTCGGGGTCGGTCTCGCCCAGGGCGGCCATGGCCTCGGCCTCCTCGAGCTGCTCCCGGGCGGTGTCGGCTTGCTGCTTGGCCTTCTCGAGGGTGCCGTCGTCCGCCTCGAGTTCCTTGAGCCTGGCGGCGATGCGGTCGCGTTCCTTGGCGGCCTGCTCGCATTCCTTTGCCATGGCACCGAGCGTCGAGGCGCTGGCCTTCGGGGCCTGCTCTTCCAGGGCGGCGAGTTCACCGGCCACCCGATCCTTTTCGGCCTGAAGCGTCCCCGCCTGGTGGCGGGCATCCTCCAGGGCATCGCGGCGTTCGCGCAGTGCGGTGCGGGTCTCGCTGACGAACAGCGCCTTTTGCGGATCCGCCTGGCGGGCGCCGGCGTCCATCTTCTCGTCGAGGCCATCGAGGTAGGTCAGCAGGGCGGCGGCCACTTCGAGGATGCCGTCATCGGTCTGGCGGGCCTGGCCGGTCAGTTCGTAAGGGTTCCGGGGCGCCGGCTGGCCGGCGTGGATGATGCCCCCGCCCGGCGTGTATCGGCTCTGATTAGCGCGGCCGATGGTATGGATCAGGCCCTGGCGGGCGCGGCGGTGTTGCTCCTGCGCATCCCCCAGGCCGGTGATGGCGGCCAGTTCTTCGCGCTTGGCCTTCAGCTTATCGTTCCACTCGACCCAGTTGGCGGCCTTGGTCTTGCTCTTCGTCGCAGTGGTCATGGTGCTGCTCTCCTTCTCGGTTGCCGGCGGCGCCGGCGTGAGTGGCCACGCTCACGCGGCCGGTTCGTCGTCACTGATGTAGCCGCCCAACTGGGCGCGCAGGGCGTCGGTCACCGTGGCGACCATAGCCAGGGCCTCCGGATCGAGCCCCACGTCTTGCTCCAGCATCTCGGGGAGTTGAGCAAGGTGATCACGGAGCGTTGCGGCGAAGGCGCTCAACTCGTGGCGATAGTCTTCCTCAGTTACCAGCCCCCGTATCTTGCGCTCGAACTCGAGTCGCAGGTTCTCCGAGTGGTACCAGGACTTCCGGTCCATGGGATCCAGGTCATCGGGGTCGCTGACGACGCGAGGCTGCCCCCGGGTAGGAAACAACGCCGGAGCCACATCGCTGAGGTCATAAAGGTTGATGCCCTGCCGGGTGGCTGCCGGCTGAACACCCGCCTCCCGCAGCCGGCGGCGCACCACGCCACGGTCCTTGTTGAACACGGCGGCGATGCGGCTGATGTTCCAGCGGTAGGCATCCCTCATGCTCCGAATATCTGTCATGGCTGCTCACCTCGTTTCTTCACCGTCCCCACCCCGATTCCCCTTAACCACGCGGCTTTTGTCGGTGTGGTGGTGGTGGTCCTGTAACGCCGAAATTTTGTCGAAATCCGGGACTCTGCGCCCCCGTGGACGGGGGTGGGGTCGCCGGAAGGACCCGCGATTTTTCCCAGCAGGCCGAGCCGCGGGTAGTGCGAACCAAATTGCCGGATTTCCCGGCAATTGTTCGGCGATACCGGAAAATCTGGTAACGCCAGCCGCCGCCTTCAGGGATCGCGACGCAGTGGCACTCATGCCCCCGGTCCTCGTGACTGGGGCGTCTCGTCCAGCGGCTCACGCGCCTGCTCGTGCAGGTGCTCGAACAACTGGAGCTCTCGCTGTGCCGCCGCCTCATGGTCGATGTGGTGGGCCAGTTCGCGCATATGCGCCATGGCCTGATTGGCCAACCGCGTCACCCCCTCCCCCTGGTCTTTTTCTGGTTCGGTGCGGGCGTACTCGAGCAGCGCATCGGCGAAGGCCATGACGGGCGTGTCGACATCCCCCCGGGTGGCCTGCGAAAGCGCCAGCCCGGCCGCCTGCACTTTCGGGCAGGTCACGCCCGGGCAACGGGCGCCCAGGTCCTTGAGGCTGGCCAGGGCCTGGTCGAACTGCCGGTAGTGATAGTCGCGGCGCTGGCGGGCCGCAGCCTCGAGCTCGCTCAGCTCCTGGGTCACGTGGGTCGCCATCAATGAACCCCTCCCCCTATCGTCAATGAATTGCAGGAGTGTCACCGCCCGGCAGCCCCCCCATCCGTTCGAGTTGGGCTTGAGCCTGGGAGGCCTGCTCATCGGCCTTCGATTGTTCGACGGTCGCTTGGATCGCCGCCCGGTAGAGGGCGGCAACCTGCTCGAGCAGCGCCACCAGAGCCCGGGACTCCCTGGCATCTGTCATCCCCTGGTGCTGCTCGCGCACGGCGGCACCGAAGACATCAAACGGCTCCTGGAGGTTGCGCAGTTCAGCATCACCCAGCGCCAGGCCGGCCTCCCGGGCCTTGGCGCTGAGCACCCCCGGGGTGTCATTTATCGCGGCGCGCATGGCCTCCACGCACTTCAGGCGAGCCTGGCGCCACTGGTCAGCTTCTGCCTTGAAGTGCACTACCTTTTTGCTCAACTCGATTCGGTCATTCATCGCATACCCTTCCTGGAATGTTTCGCCTGACTCAAGCCGAGCCATTCAGTCCCAGCAGGAACTCCGCGCCCTCGGCATTGGCGCGCAGCTGGATCTTCTCGAGGATCTCCCAGAGGATCATCTCCAGCGCCGGCTCCAGGCCGGTGGAGTCGATCTTGATTAGCCCCTCGCCATTGCGCATAGCCTCGGTGCGGGCCTTGAGGCTCGCGATCTGCTGCCTGGCCAGCTCATTCTGCAACCCGATCGCTTCCTGTTGCGCCTCCTCCTGCTTGCGGATGGCACTGTCGAGGCTGACCTCATCCCAACGGCTCAAGTCGTCGTTGCCGAACCGGTCCGAGAACAGGCCGTCGAGTACCTGACTGGTACTGTCCACGGTCGTCGCCAGGGATCCCATCACCGCCTCCACCTTCTGGGCGTCGGCCTCGAGGCCGGCCACGGCAATCGAAGCCGTGAACTCCATGGCCTTGATCTTTTCGTTCGATTCCAACTCAAGCAGGGTCTTCTCGAACTCGGAGAACTTCTCGCCGCCGTCCTCAACGTCCTTGCCGGCCTCCTTTGCCGCCCCGCCCATCACGGAGATGGACTTGCCAACCTCGATCAGGTTGCCGTCCAGCCCGCGCACGAACCGGCTGGTGTCGTCGATGTCGGCGGAGAGCACGTTGATGGACTCGTTGGTCTCTCCGATCTTCGCCACGGACAGGGCCGCATCCACCGCAGCAATGTCCAGCTTCCTAATCTCCTCCTCACCCTCGCCCAGGCTAGCGACCTGAAGGGCCGCATCGATGGCCGCCTGCTTGATGGTCGAGATCTTCTCCGCCGAGTCGCCGGCGGTGTCGCCCATCTCCTTGATCGAGCCCTCGGCATCCTCGGCATCGCCGCCCAGGTTCGCCACCTCGATAGCTGCCTTTTCGGCTTCGCTGCCAAAGATCTGGAAATCTTCAGCCGCTTCCTCGCCCCAACCAAAATGCTGCCTGAGAGATTCCACACCGGCGGCGAGATTCTCGACGTTGAACAGTGAGAACTCGTCGCCCTGGATGTTCTCGACTTCCTCCAGGTCCTTCTTGAGCTTGTCGCTGAGGTTGATCGGCTCCTTATTGAATTCCTCCAGCCGCTTGTGCATCTCCCAGATGGATTCGCCCGCGATGAAGGCCACGGCGGCCAGGCCGGAGTTCTTGCCGAGCACGCCCACCAGATCGCGGATCCGCGGCAGGCCCAGGGCAATCACGCCGCCCTTGCCCGCCAGGGCCGACACGGCCTTGGTCAGCCCGCCCAGCACGCCGGCAGCGGGGCCCACTACCAGCGAGATGCCGCCGATGGTACCGATCAGCTTCTGGGTATCGCCGTCCAGGCTCAGGAAGGCTTCGATCACCGGGGCCAGGGCGCCAGCCACGCCCTTGAATACCTCGATGGTGCCGGCGGTGAATTCGGAGAGCGACTTGAAGGTGCCGCCCAGGGCCTCGATGACCCGCTGCAGATCGTCAGCGGAAACGCTCACGTTCTCCAGGTCGCCGAACAGCGCGGCCATGCCCTGCGAGAAGCCGCTGTAGTCGGCACCCGCCAGGGCCTCGGGCAATGCCTCGGCCACCTCCAGCGCCAGGCGCCTGATCTCGTCCAGGGTCGGCGTGATGGCGGCGAAGAACTCGTCCAGGGCGCCATCGGCGGCGGCGCTCTCGAACTGGATGAAGACATCGGTCATGGCCGAGCTGATGCCGGCCATCTCGTCCTTGAACTCCATGCCCAGGGTGCGTGCCAGGTTCTCGAAGGATTCCCGCGCTCGGTCGCCCGCTTTCTCGGCGGTACCCAGACGGATCGCCACCTCTTCAGAAACGCTGGCCGATTCTTCCATGGCCTGGTTCACATCGACGGTGCTGCCGAACAGTGAATCAAGGACGGTGACCATCTTCGCCGACTGCTCGATGCCGAACAGCTGCTGGGCCACGAACAGCTTCTCGCTGTCCGCCAGGTCGCCGGTGGCGTTGGCCACGTCGAGCAGGATGGCGCTGGAATCACGCAGCACGCCGTTGCTGTCGCGCTGGGCGACACCGATGCTCTCCAGCGCAGCCGTCACGGGCTTGCTGTCATCGCCCAGGCGCAAGAGGCCGGTGCGCAGGGCGTTGGCCGCCTCGGGCCCGGAGCGGAACACCTCGATCACCGGGATCAGCAGCTCAGCGGTCTCTTCGAAGCTCAGGCCCATGGCATCGGCAATGGGCGACAGCCGGGCCATGCCCTGGGAGAGCTGATCGACGTTGGTGGCGTAGGTGTTCGACGAGGCGTTGAGCACCTCGAGCAACTGGTTGGCATCGCTGGCCGGGGCCTTGAAGCCCTTGAGGGTGGCCACCAGCACTTCGCTGGCCTGCGCTGCCTCGAGATCGCCGGCGATCACCAGGTCCAGGCCGCTCTTGACCAGGCCCAGCGCCTCTTCCGCCGTGAACCCCGCCTGCTTGTAGTTGGCCATCGAGCTGAGCAGGTCGGTCGAGGACTCGCCGTAGGTGTTCGACAGCTCGGTGATCTGGCGGGTGAACTGATCGACGCTGCCGTCATTCTCGCCCAGCGTCTTGGCGAGTTCGGCCTGCGCCGACTCGAACTTGACCGCCGAATCATAGGCCCGCGAGCCCAGCGCCACCGCCATGGTCAGCGCCGCCGCCTCGAACGCCAGCAGGGCCTTGGTGCCAGTGGCCAACGGCGCGGCGATGGCCTCGACATTGTCGCTGAGGTTGTCGATGCGCTTGGTGGCGGAGTCCACCCCCGCGCCCATCTGGTCGACGCCCTCGAAGATGATGGCTACCGTCTTTTCCAAGTCCGCCACGGCGGCTCCTCCTGTGTTCGTGTCTGGTGTCCACCACCAGAGGGCCACCCCGGTGGGTGCCCGGCATTACTGATCGGCGGCGATGATCGGCGTGGGCAGCCGACGGTCGCTTAACAGCAACAGCCAACCCACAGCATGGGTATCACCCTGCTCGGCTTGGCGCTCCAAGATCTCGAACAGTTCACGGCGACGGGCTATGGTCGGGGCGACTTGCGGGCCGCGGAGAGGACGTGCGCTGGAAGTCTTCATGGCTTTGCTGTCCATCCATACAGTCACACAACATAATGTAGTCTGATTAGGCCTGATTAGCTCATATTGTGTTTTATCGGTGGCAGGGAGCGTCATTCCTGCCGCTCGCACGTCATCCGCTCCACGAAATGACACGGCGAGCAGGCCGCGGGACCAGGGTGTTGGTTCGCCAGCTCTCCTTCAGCGAGGGGTTGCCCCATCCGGCTGGGCGCCAGGCCACCGCTGGCGGGCCGCTGCCAACGCCTCGTGCCCGGGCACCGAACAAGGCAGCAGGAGCACCACGGGTTGGCCGTGCACGCGGAAGCGCCAGCCGTTGAGACGGGAGCGCCGGTTCTGCACGGGCGGGGCGATGGAGTTATCGCGGACGTGTTCGCAGAGCTGAGTGATCCAGTCCATCACGATCATGCCTCCTCGCCACCCTCTAGGATCGCCGCCGGTACGGCGTACAGCTTGCGCGGCCCGCTGTGCCCCGGGATGCCGCGCACCTGACAGGTGAAGCGGCCGCCTTTGCCCTCGGTGAGCAGGAAACCGCCTTCGGCCAGCCAGCGGGCCACGCGCACTGGGCCGAAGCCCTGGCAGGCCTCCTTCCAGCCATCGGCCGTGAACAGGTAGCAGCGGTACCCGCGGTGATCGCCGACGTAGCCGGCGCGGTCGCGGGTCGGTACCGTGCGGGCGGCGCCGTCCAGGGGCGTGAAGCGTGACTCCCCGTGGCGCTCGAGGAAGGCGCGCACCTGCTCGAGGGCACGCCGTGGCTCGTCGTCGCCACTGGTGCCACGCTCTGAGAGCCACTCGCGGAACATCACGGTGCAGGCGGTGGTGATCTCCTCGGGATCCCAGTCGACGATGCCCCACTGGCTGGCCAGCAGGCCGGCGGTGACCACCAGGGCGAACTTATCGCCGACCCGGTAGACCTGGCCACTGGCGCCGGGGGGCAGGGCACGATGACGGAAGTGATCGCGCGTGCGGGTGAAGACCTCCTGCGCCAGCTGCTGCTTGCTGGCCAGGTGCTCGATGAAGTGCGCCGCGGCATGGCCGTAGTGCTCCCGGGCGGCGCGGTCGATGCGGTTGGCGAAGGCCTCGCCGCTGTGGTCATGGGTCTGGTTGAAGGCGCCCAGGCCGGCCCCCGCATCGGAGGGCAACACGATGGCGCGCACCGCCTGGCCGGCATAGGAGCGGCCGCCCTCGCTGGCGATATGGTCGGCGGTGGTCAGTTCGCCGGTGGAGAGGAAGATCAGGCGCCAGCGGGCCCGCTCCCGGGCAACGCCGGTCTCCTTCGCGCGGCCCTTGCCACGACCCTCGGCGAGCATGTAGACGACCTTCCCGGCCGAGCGCGGGTCGCACTGGTGGAGTTCGTCCAGGGTCAGGAGGCCGTCGCTGCGAGTGGTGGCGATGCCCTCCAGGCCGTTGGCGGTGTTGTTCCAGCTTTCCAGCAGGGCATCAGGGTCGCCCCATACCGAGTTCGCCACCGTCAGGATGGTGGTCTTGCCGCTGCTGGATTCACCGTAGAGGTGGAAACCGAAGCTCTCCTTCACATGACACGGCGCCAGCAGGGTGGGCGCCAGGGCCGCCGCGACGCCGAACACCAGCCGGGAGTTGCCCTGGCACAGCGCCGCGACCTTGCGCTGCCAAGCCTCCAGGGTGCCGGCCAGACGGTACCCATCGGCTGTCAGGTCGGCCCGCTGGTAGACGATACGCTGCTGGCTGGGGTTGCCGAGCACCCGGTCGGGCAGCACGTAGGCATCCCCATGCCATCCGGTGCGCTGCGTGGAGGTCATCAACCGGCCTTCCCGGGCGCAGCGCTGGGCGGCCAGGTTGATGTAGGTGGTCAGCAGCCGATGGGCGCGCTGGTTGGCATCGATCATCAGGCCCATGTCGAGCAGGATCCCGCGCAGCTCCTCGGCACTGCCCTTGAGCATCGAGGCCGGCATCGCCCACTCCTGGGTGAAGCCGGTGTCCGTGGGGAAGCGCAGCAGGTAGCCGTGGCCGCCGGAGTGGACGGCCGCCGTGCGTGCCACCACCTCCAGCTGGCTGCAGATCCGGGTGGTGCGCGGCTCGCCATCCCCATCGGCGCGGGACTCGTGGACCAGCCAGCCATCCTCGTCGATCGAGAAGCCGTCGGGCATGGTGGGCAGGCCGGTCACCTCTGGCGCCTCCTGCATGGCGTGTTGAATCGCGTGCGCCGTCATAGGCATTCCTCTCCTTCAGTGCACAGCACGTCGAGCCAGTCGAGGCCCTTGGCGTGGTCCGGGATCGGGCCGGGCGGGAGGCATACCCTCACCCGCAGGCCATGGCGGCCCAGCCGGCTACGCAGGGCACGCGCTGCCTGCTGGCCGGTACCACTGCGGTCGCGGTCTGCCATGATCCATACCGCACGGATCCCGGCGGGTGACTGCCACCGAGCGAGGCCGCCGGCGGTGACGCAGGCCCACACCGGGAACTCCGGTCGCGCGAGGCGCACGGCCAGCGCCGTCTCGATGCCTTCCGTCAGCGCCAGCACCTCACCGCTGCATGGATAGAGCGGGATGGCGGCGCCGTGGGTGGCACGGTCATGAATGGGGGCGGCAAGTTTCTTCGGGCTCTCCACGGCGGCCTTGCCGCCGCCATCGGGGGCCAGGTAGGTGCGGTGCACGCTGACCAACTGGCCGGCGGGGGAGCGCACCGGGGCCACCAGGGCCGGGTGGTCGCCGAGGTGCCGGGGCCGGTCCTGGTCGTCGAGTTCCCAGTACGGCAGCCCCGGGTGTGCGAACCAGCCCGGGGGCAGGTCGCCGCGGTCGATCAGCTCGCCCAGGCCACGGTGCGCGAGGTAGGCCAGGGCCGTGGTGCTCTGCCCCAGCGGTATTGCGGGCGCCAGCATCTCTACCAGGCGCTGGCGTCGGTCGGGGCGTGGAGTGGCCGCCGGCTCCTGTCGGGGTGGCGGCGGCCGTCGGCGCGGTGCCGAGGTCGCGCCCTCGAGGCCGAGGCGCCCGGTGATGTCACGGGCCGCGGCGGCCGGCGGTAGGCCGGTGAGGCGCTGCCACCAGGTCAGGCCATCGCCCGCGCCACACTGGTTGCAGATCGCACCGCCGGTGGCCTCCCAGTCGGGAAACAGGCGGAAACGATCGCGACCGCCGCACACCGGGCACGGCTGGTGCCGGCGGTGCGTCCAGTGGCGCAGGTCCATCACCTGGGGCAGCAGGCCACCCCAACGGTGACGGGCCTGATCGAGGACCTCAGCAACCGGGCCAGACATTACGTAGTCGCCGGCTTCGAACGCTTGGCCATCATCACCGACACCCAGCCATTGGCCAGGGCCTCGATTGTTTCCAGCCGGTGGCTGATCGTCATCAGTGCTGGCACCCTCGGATTCAGCGGGTCGAGTTGTTCGGCGTTGGAGGTAAACCAGCGGGCAATGGCCGTCATGCCGCTCAGCAGAGTACCAAGGCCCTCTCCGGCATTGAGACGCGATGGCTCGCTCGTCAGGCAGCTCAGGCGACGGGTTTCTTCCAAGGTGAGGCCCGTGGTGTCCACCGGCTCATCCGCCTGGTGACGCGGTGTATCCAGCAGCTGTTCCGCCAGCATCTGAGCCAGGAACGCCTCCTCGGCCAAATAGCCCGCCAGCTCCTCAGCGTGGCCGAGATCGAGGGGGCCCATGAGATCCGGTCCGTGCTCTTCGAACTCGGCGCGCCGCTCCCCCTTGGAGAGCGATAGGGCTCGCAGCAGTCCATTCGTGCTTATCAGTTGCGCGTGGATGTCACGCATCAGGGCTTGCGGGTCGAGGTTGTCCAGGGTGTCGAGTTTGGAATTCATGATGTGGCTCCAGGTAGTTGTCGTGATGGCGATTGGTTGGCAGGGCGTCAGCCTTTGCCACTCTCCTCAGGGCCTGGTGCGGGTATCCTCTCGGGTGCTGGGTTCATCTCGACGGCCACGTAATCCAGGTACTCGCCGACCAACTTCACGGCGGCACAGAGTCCGAGCTCGACACTCTCTTCAAGCCCGCCACCTTCCAGAACCGTGCCAATGCCGTGCAGGGCCCCGGCGGCCATCCCCACTTCTCCGGTGAAGGCCTTGGCCGGCACGGGGTCGGCGTGGAAATACCTGGGGGTCTGGGGTTGCTTCCGTTGGGTCGCCATGGTCATTGCTCCTGTTCGCGCTCCCACAGCGCGGCCATCAGGTCGTCGCCGTTGGGCAGATGGGTATGGATCTCGCGGCCGCCGAAGGTCGCGAGCCGGATAACGGCCAGGGCGTCCTCCTGCAGTTCCAGGTCGAGCGCCCGCAGGCGGTTCATCTCGAAGGGCCATTCGGGGCCGTTGTAGAGCGCCAGCAGCAGGCGGCGGACGTGATGGCTCTGTCCGCTGTGCTGCTGGGCGACCCGAGCAAGCCGCTCCAGGGCGGGGATACCAGCTTCGAGGGCGTCACGCTCCAGGGCGGCTTGCCTCTCGGCCGCCTGGACCAGGGAGTGGATCGAGGAAGTCATACCGGGCCCCTCCCGTTCCACTTCCCGCCGTTGGCCAAAATCGCGCGCATGTGATCCTCGCTACCCCACTCGAAGCGGCCCCAGTAGCGTTTCGTGCCGACGAGGCGCTCGCCATCCATGCCCATGTCCAGGCACTGCACGAAGGCGTAGAGCTGTCCCTGCGACTGGACGACCTTGCAGGTGCACTTGGGATGCGCGTCGTCGTAGATCATCTGGTTGACCTGGACTCTCATGAGCGCACCTCCCCGCCATCGCGATCAGTGGAGAGCCTCGCCAGGCGCTGCTCGTCCTCAAAGAGATCCTCGGCGAGGTCCCCTGTCCTGGTGGAGAGGTGTTCGACCGCGAGCATCAGCCCGCCGAGCTCGACATCAGTCAGGAACGGATCGATGCCTTCGCTGCCTTTCCTGGCCAGGTCGGTGTTCACCAGGTGAGCGATGGTATTGATGGCCTCGGCGATCTCCTGGACGTCCTCGGCCCGGCTGTTGATGTGGGGGGTGCGGTTCATGCTTCACCCCCTTGGCCGGCCGGCTGGTAGGTTCCAGGCTCGACGCCGTTGGCCCATGCGGCCAGGACGCGGCGCGGGGCCTCTGCCCGGAGCTCGACTTCCAGGCGGCGGGCCTTGGTGATGTGGTGGTTGTAGCGCTTGAGGCGTACGGACGTGCTGGAATCAGCGAACAGGGCGGCGCGGGCGCAGGCACGATGGTAGGCGGCACGCGCAGACGGATTGCGGGTAGGGAATATCATGGGTAGAGCTCCTAGAGTTGAGGAGCCATCCCCGACTGTCGCCAAACAGTGCTTGGGGGTGGCTGTACGCAGGTTGGCGAACCGGCACTCTAGGAAACCGGCAGACCCGGAGGTCTCCCACGCACAGCCACCATAGACGCGATGGACAGGCATGAAAAAAGCGCCTGTTTCGCGGTGGGCGCTGGTGCGCCTAGAGTTGATCGGGTCGCCAAACCCGGCCACGGAATTTGCCGTGACGCTTGAAGCGTAGCCCCGCCCCAGCAGGGGCGTCAATGCCTGGCGGGAACTATTTTTTGTGTATACGGTAAATAGATGGAGATCACCTTTGACCCGGAGAAGAGTGCCGCCAACATGGCCAGCCGCGGGCTGTCGTTCGAGCTGGCGGTTGACTTCGACTGGTCGTCGGCACTGGTCGTAGAAGACCGCCGTCAGGACTATGGAGAGGCCCGCTTCCAGGCGCTGGGCCTCATCGGTGATCGTCTGCACGTGCTGGTTTTCACGCCGCGTCCCGGCAGCGTGCGGGTTATCAGCCTTCGCAAGGCCAACAAGCGGGAGGTGCGACGCTATGAGCAAGCGACGCGATCCGGAAATGATTGATGATGACACACCGGAATGGACGGACGAGGACTTCGAGCGTGCCAGGCCGGCCAGCGAGGTGCTCCCAGAACTCTTTGGGCATGAAGCCGCCGACGACATGCTGAAACCCAGGCGCGGCCGCCCCAAGGCAGAGCACCCGAAGGAACACATTACCATCCGGCTGGACCAGGAGGTGGTCGAGGCCTTCCGTGACACTGGCCCCGGCTGGCAAACCCGGGTCAACCAGGCCCTGAAGCGCTTCCTCCAGGAGCACAGCCCCAGCGATCCCACCGGTAGGTAAGCCAGGGGCGCCAGATCGTGGTGCCCCATGGCGGTGACTGTCGCAGTTTTCAGCGCCAGCATCATGCTGACTTCCCCGTGGCCAGGCCCAGGCGCTTGGCTTCCAGCGCCGCCAGGGTCTCTGCGGCTTTCCTGCGGTCTTCCGGCGCCAGCCAGTAAACTTTGCAGTTATATGCCTGACCATGGCGATTGATCAGGCGTCGCCACTCACGACGCACATCAATTCGGTGTCGCTTCTTGAGATCGGAGACCACGGTGTTGAAGTGGCCGACTTCGAGTAGCCGAGACGCATACTGGCCAGTCGTGCTCTCTACCTCCAGCAGGTGGCGCAGGGCGCGTTCGAGTACGGTGGGACGTGACATGGCGGCGATCTCCTCAGCGGTCTGCGAGCTCTTTGGCCATTGCGGCCGCGGTGGAGGGAAAGGCCTCGGCGGCCTCGAGCCAGGCCAGGATGTCGCTGTAGCGGTAGTAAACTTGCCGGCCTCGCTTGATGAACATAGGCGCCGGGCGCCCCAGCAGGGTGCCGGTGCGGCGCGCGTCACGACCGGTACGCGGCGAGCAGGGGATCAGGAAGGGGAAAACCTGGCGCTCGGAGAGTTCGATCAGGTGTGCCGCCAGGCCCGCGCGCTCGGCCTCCAGGATCTCGGCGAGGATGCGCCCACGCTCGGTTCGATAGGCGTCAGGGCTGGTGGCGGGGGTGTCGTGGGCGGGCTTGGTGCTGGTCATCCTTCGGCCTCCTGATGCGTCGTTGACGTTCAACAGGAGGATGGAGGGTGAAAGCTGGAAAATCGTGGTAATGACCAATAGGAGTTGGTCATTACCACGCTCAATTACCGGCTGCGGTGGGCGTCGTCTATTTTGTTGAGCCCTTGCCCAATCACTTTACGAAGACTCTGCGTGCTCATCCCACGTATACCTTTGAGGGGGCGAGGAGCCTTAGACTCACCATGGTCCGCACCATCTTCATCTGTACCAGTCAGGTATCGGGCGAGCCGCAGTGCATTGGGGGCTTCACCGTTGTGGGCGCCCTGGCCAATACGATCGGCAAGCGCTTCCGCCAAGGCACCGATGACACGGTACAAACTTTCTTCTTTGCGAGGACTTAATGATTGCATAGCCTCGGCATTCGGGAGGGAGGTTCCGGCATCCATCAAATTAGGAGGCGCCCCCGTCTTGAGTTCAGTTGGCATGTCGTGCTCATGGATGCCCATTCTTTTAAGCCATGCCACCAGCTCTGACTTACGGATTCTGAAGTCAGCCGCCTGGCGAAATAACTCAAGGTCGAACCCCTTTGGTCGACCTGGTCGGCTAGCCAACGAATCCCACTCTTGCTTCAGGTCGCTACCGAACTCACCAGCCCGAATTGCTTTGAACAGCAGGCCTGACCAAGTTGATACGTCTCTAAGCTGGCTTAAGCTTCTGTACGTATCCTCTTCGAGTGAGTTCGGGTTGATGTCTGTTAGGAGCCGGGCTGCCTGCCCAACATCCAAACTATCTATGATGTGCCATGGTGATATGGCCATACCTCACACTCCCCAGTGTGATCCCCAGGAAGGAGCGCTGGCGGGGCGGTGGGGTGCCGCCGTTCGGCCCGTCGGCCTAGCCAGCTGCTGACAGCATGCCCCAAGCTGACATGGTTGCCAAGGCAGTGGCCAACTCCCACACGCCACGCAGCAGATCGGCTCGTGGGAGGCTACCTTGTCCCTGAACAAGGAAGGGAGGGAGTCTCATGCCACTGTTCACGGTGATGGGTGTTGGGAAGACAACAGGCCGGAAGCGAACCCGGTACTACCAGGCCCTGGATGCCAATATGGCGCGCGCCATGGCGGAGAAAGGCGGTACCGAAGTGCTGGAGATCGACGCCGAGCCCCTCGCCGTGGCCCCAGCCAGCCTGGTCGACACCGCCCACGCGATGAGGGCGTGTATCGGTGACTCCCCCACTCACCTGGATTGCCTCCTGGCGATCATGGAGCGCGCTATCGATCGAGGGCTACCGATGCTGATCACCATGGGCACCGCCTGGGACGACGACATGGAGGAAGTGCCGTGGCGTGCGACCCTCTACCCCAAGAGACTGCTCAATAGCGCCCAAGGCATACGCATCGCCGGCGAGGTACAGCCGCTCGTCCGCTACCTGATCACCGGCGACCAGCAGCGCCCTGGTCAGCGCCAGCTACTCCTCGAACGCATAGAGCACGCCGAACCAGCGCCGGCGCCAGACCGGTGCCATCGATCTTGATCAGGCCATCGCCGATATGAAGGGCGGAGCCGCGGCCATGTACCCAGTAGTACCCACTATATAGAGAAAGAAATATATATAGTGGGTACGCTTCAACCGCTCAACCATGCGCCTTTCCGACCGTTGTACCCGTTGTACCCACTGTACCCACTCAAAACAGCGGCGCGCTTCTCTTTTCCTGCTCAGGTGGCGGCCGCCGGCGGCGCCTCGTCCTGGTCGTCGGCGGACTCGGCGCGGCCCAGGAGCGCCTGGTAGTCCCGGCCGAACCGGTTCACGAACTCCCGCTTGTGGTCGGGCGCCAGGTGACCGTAGTGCTCGATGGTGGTCTGGATGTCGGCATGGCCCATCAACCGACTAACGGCCAGCAGGTCGGCACCCTTCATGATCAGCTGGCTGGCGAAGTTGTGACGCAGGGTGTAGAGCTCGAGGTCGGCGGACAATGCCTGGGGGATGCGCCCCTTCTTGGCGAGACGAGCGGTGTGATCCTTGATGCGCCGCCATGGCTTCCCGATCGCCGTGGACGAGTACCGCCCAGCGGTGACCGTATTGGTAAAGACATACCCCGTCGCTGGATCGCCCAGTTGTCCGTGCCACGCCTTCAAGACGGCCACGGCCTCCGGCGAGAGCGGGAAGGTCTGCGGCTCGGGTCGTGTGTGCGCGGTCTTCTCGATGACCTTGCGAATGGTGCCGAAGGTCAGGTTGACGTGCTCCCAGCGCAGGCCGTGGAGGTCGCCCGGCCGGAAGCCGGTATAGAACATCAGCGAGATCAGCGGTACTGCATAGTCGACGTAGGGCACCTGGTCGAGGTCCGGCAGCCAGGGTTTGCCGTGGTAGCGGCTGCGTCGACGCTCGGCGCGCTTCTGCTCCTGGTAAGCCTCGAGGCCGGCGAACAGCGCCACTACCTCCTGGTCCTCCAGGTACCGCCGGGCACTGGTCGCCTCGGCCAACTCCTCTTCAGTGAGTGCCGGCCGCTCCAGCTTCACCCCCTTCAGCGGGTTCTCCGGGATCGCGCCCCGCTCCACCGCGACGTTCAGCATGGTGTTCAGCGCCCCATAGGAGCGCTTCAGGGAGCTGAAGGCCAGGCCGCGCCCTTCCATGTCGGCCTGCCAGCGATCCACATCGGTCCGGGTAAGCGAGCTCATCGGCTTGGCAAGCCAGGCGGCAAAGTCGCGGCGAATCCTGGCCAGGGTCTCCGCGCCTTTCTTGCGGCGGCCCTGGTAGACCGTGTAGGGGCCCTCGAGGTAGGCCGCCAGCGTCTGCGCTTCCCGGTGCTTCGCTTCGTCTCGGGCTACCTGCCGCGCGCTGAGCGGGTCCCCGCCCTGGTAGATTTCTGCCAGCTTCTCGTGCGCCAGCTTGCGGGCCTGATCCGCCGTCATGGCCGGATACCGCCCCAGGGTGATGGCTCGCTCCTTCCCTGCGGTGTTCCGGTAGAGGATCCGCCAGCTGGTCACCGATCGCTTACGCACCATGTGGAAACCGCCCAACTGGGTATCCCACATGCGATCCAGGGGGTCGGCGGTCTGGTGGAAATCCGCGGCCGCCCTGGCCGTGATCTTGACCTTGCGACGGGCACCGTTGCGAGACTGCTGGGAGGGGTCGGAAACCATGGTCACCTCGGCGGGTCAGCATATGGTCAGCAAACTGCATGATAAACCAACGTCAACGGCGGTTGCTCGCCGCCGCCCAGATCACTCGCAAGCGATTGAATTAAAGGACATTCGCCGTCGTAGCTTGTCGTTCGTTGTCGCCTGATATACGGGTCCAAAAATCCTTCGGGAGGCAGAGGTCGTAGGTTCGAATCCTGCTACTCCGACCAGAATTCCGAAGAAAAACCGCCGCTTAGGGTATCGCCCCAGCGGCGGTTTTTCGTTGTGCCCTTGATGCGCCCCTCCCTCAGCGAGCCGCTGGCCCCGCCGGCTGGCCGGGCTCGCGGGCCGAAGGTCCGCCGCTACTCAGTCGACACCCTCGTCGTCGCCCAGCCGCCGCGCCATCGCCTTGCGCGCCTTGTTGCGCCGATACAGCCGCACCAGGGCGATCCACAGCGCCGCCACCACCATGGCCGCCAGGGTCCAGCCCTGCCAGGGCCGGGCGGCATCGCCCATCAGCGTCTCCAGGGTGATGATCAGGATGAAACCCAGCGCCTGACTGGCGATGGCCAGGGCACGCAGGGTATCGAAGGCTGGCTTGGCCATGGAGGCTCCCGTCGAGGGGTGGCTTGGGATGACAGCCCCGCCTGCCGGCAGTAGGCTTGGCAGGATCAAGGGGTTAGGGCACGCACGGCCCCACAGTGTACCCGCTCGCGTGCCGGACGCCGACCCCGACCGCCAAGGAGTCATCCCCACATGGACGCCATCGCCCTAGGCCCCGTGCTGATCTCGCTGCCCCGCCTCTACGCCCTGGCGGCCGCCCTGCTGCTGCTGGCGGCCAGCACCTGGCTGCTCCGCCTGCCGCGCCGGGAGCACGCCCGCTGGTTCAACGGCCTGCTGCTGGCCTGGCTGCTGGGCGCCCGCCTGGGCCATGTGGCGCTGAACCTGGACGCCTATGCGGCCGCCCCGCTGGATATCCTCAAGCTGTGGCAGCCGGGCTACCACGGCCTTTGGGGGCTGCTGGCGGCGCTCGGCTGGAGCGCCTGGGCGTTGCGTGCCCGGCTGTGGCGGCTGCTCGGCGCCATGGCCCTGACCCTGGCGGCCTCGGGCCTGTGGCTGGCGGTGGTGACCCTGCAGCCCTTCGGCGCCGGCCTGCCCTTGGACGAGCTCCCCGACCTGACGCTGGAGAACCTGGACGGCGAGACGGTCGACCTGCGCGAGCTGCGCGGCGAGCGCGTGGTGCTCAACCTCTGGGCCACCTGGTGCCCGCCCTGCCTGCGCGAGATGCCGCTGCTGGCCGAGGCCGACGAGCGCGAGGGCGTCACCGTGGTGGTGGCCAACCAGGGCGAGGAACTGCTGCAGGTGATCCGCTACCTGGACGACCAGGGGCTCGAGTTCCGCTACCCGCTGCTCGACCCGCGCCAGGAGTTGATGGTGCTGACCGAATCGCCGGGGCTCCCCACCACCCTGCTGTTCGACGCCGAGGGCCAGGCCCTCGAGCGTCACGTGGGCGAACTGACCCGCGCCCAGCTCGACGCCTGGCTGGGCGACGACTGAGCCGACTCCCTTATCACAGCCGCACCGGCGCCGCTACGCTTAAGCCGCGCCGACCTTTGCTGTAAGATACCGCGCCCTTGTCGTGCCGCCCCCGGCGAAGCGGCACCTCGGCGCACAGTCAGACAGCATCCTCGAGGCATCATGAGCGACTTCTCCCCCGGCCAGCGCTGGATCAGCGACGGCGAGGCCGAACTCGGCCTGGGCACCATCCTGAGCTGCGATGCACGCAGCGTCACCGTCCTGTTCGGTGCCAGCCAGGAAACCCGCACCTACAGCAGCCGCCAGGCCCCGTTGACCCGGGTGGTGTTCGGCAGCGGCGACCGCATCCAGGCCGCCGAGGGCTGGACCCTCACCGTCGACGACACCAAGGAGCTCGACGGCCTGATCGTCTACATCGGCGAGGACGAGCGAGGCGAGCTGATCGAGCTGCCCGAGGCGCGCCTGGCCGACACCATGCAGTTCGACCAGGCCCGCGACCGCCTGCTCACCGGCCAGGTGGACCGCAACGACTGGTTCGACCTGCGCTTTCGCACCCTGCACCACCACCACCGCATCGAGCAGAATCCCGCCCTGGGGCTGGCCGGGCCGCGCATCGACCTGATTCCCCACCAGCTCTACATCGCCGACGAGGTGGCGCGTCGCCACGCCCCGCGGGTGCTGCTGGCCGACGAGGTGGGCCTGGGCAAGACCATCGAGGCGGGCCTGATCCTGCACCGCCTGCTGCTTAGCGGCCGCGCCGAGCGCGCGCTGATCCTGGTGCCGGCGAGCCTCACCCATCAGTGGCTGGTGGAGCTGCTGCGCCGCTTCGCCCTGGAGGTGACCCTGCTCGACGAGCAGCAGAGCCAGGCCCATGGCGAGGGCAACCCCTTCGAGGCCGGCCAGTTGGTGCTGGCCAGCCAGGACTGGCTGTTCGCCAACCCTCACCGCCAGGACCAGGCGACGGCCTGCGACTGGGACCTGCTGATCGTCGACGAGGCCCACCACCTGGACTGGAGCGCCGACCGGGTCGGCCCCGGCTACGCCTGCGTGGAGCGCCTGGCCGCTGCGATCGAGGGCGTGCTGCTGCTCACCGCCACGCCCGAACAGATGGGCCTGGAGAGCCACTTCGCCCGGCTGCGCCTGCTCGACCCCGACCGCTACCACAGCCTGGACGCCTTCCGCGAGGAGGAGGCCCACTACGTGGAGGTGGCCGAGGCGATCGACGCCCTGGAGCGCCTGCCCGGTGCGGCCGGCGATCGCGAGCGCATCGCCGCGGTGATCGACGAACCCGACAGCCTGGCGCTGCTCGACACCCTGGCCAATTCCGAGGCCGACGCGGCCCAGCGCGACATCGCCCGCGACCGGCTGCGCGACCAGTTGCTCGACCGCCACGGCACCGGCCGGGTGATGTTCCGCAACAGCCGCCGCCACGTGGGCGGCTTCCCCGAGCGCCGCCTGCACGTCAGCGAACTCGCCCCGCCCAGCGCCTATCGCCGCGAGCTGCGCAAGCTGGAGCGCGACGAGGACTACCTCGACGAACTGCTGATCGAGACCGGCCTCGACCATCCCGAGGTGCTGGTCTACCCCGACGCCATGTATCGCGCGCTCTCCGACGACCCCCTGAACGCCGAACCCTGGTGGCAGATCGACCCACGGGTGAACTGGCTGCTGGAGCGCCTGACCGATGACGGCGAGGACGGCCTGGCCGGCGACAAGGTACTGGTGATCGCCCACGACCGCGAGACCGCCCAGGGGCTGGCCGAGGCACTACGCGTGCTCGGCGGGTTGCACGCCCCGCTGTTCCACGAGGGACTGTCGCTGGTGGAACGCGACCGCGCCGCGGCGGCCTTCGCCGACGAGGAGGAGGGCTGCCAGGTGCTGGTGTGCTCGGAGATCGGCTCCGAGGGGCGCAACTTCCAGTTCTGCCGCCACCTGGTGATGTTCGACCTGCCGCTGCACCCCGACCAGCTGGAGCAGCGCATCGGCCGCCTCGACCGCATCGGCCAGCGCCACGCCATCGAGCTGCACGTGCCGGTGTTCGCGGCCAGCCCCGGCGAGAGGCTGCTGCGCTGGTACCGCGACGGCATGGCGGCCTTCCAGGCCCCCCATGGCCTGGGCAACGAGCTGTTCGACGCCTTCGGCGATGCCCTGGCCGACGCCCTGCTCGACGACGCGGCCCTCGAGGAGGTGATCGCCGAGACCCGGGCGCTGTTCGAGGCCCGCCTGGTCGAGCGCGATGCCGGACGCAACCGCCTGCTGGAGCTCAACGCCTGCCGCCACGAACGCGCCGAGACGGTGGCCGCGGCGATCCGTGAGCTGGACGAGGACCGCGCCCTGCCCCGCTACCTGGACCTGTCGCTGGACGTCTTCGGGGTCGACAGCCAGGAATTGGGCGGCGGCATCCAGCACCTGGTGGCCGGCCCGCAGATGCTCGACGGCCTGCCGGGGCTGGCCAAGGGCGAGGAGGGCTTCTCGGCCACCCTTTCGCGCCGCCGCGCCCTGGCCCGCGACGACGTCCAGCGGCTCTCCTGGGAGCATCCGCTGCTGCGCGAGATGATGGGGCGCATCCTCGACGGCACCATGGGCAACACCGCCCTGGCCCTGCTCAAGCACCCGGCCCTGCCCGCCGGCCGGGTGATGGCCGAACTGGTGTTTCGCACCCACTGCCCGGCCCCCAGGCGGCTGCACCTCAACCGCTTCCTGCCCCCCACCGCGGTGCGCGTGCTGCTCGACGAGTCCGGCGCCAACCTCACCGACAAGATCTCCTTCACCGGGCTGTCGAAGAACGTCCAGAAGGTCAAGAAGGCCATGGCCCGCGACCTGATCCGCAGCCGCCTGGAGGTGCTGCGCGAGCTGCTCGACCGCGGCGAGACCGAGGCGGAGCGCGAGTTGCCCAGCATCGTCGAGGCCGCCCAGGCGCGCATGCGCGAGGAGCTCGACGGCGAACTGGCGCGCCTGGCGGCCCTGGCGCGCCGCAATCCCGCGGTGCGCGACGACGAACTCGCGGCGCTGCGCGACGAGCGCGCCGCCCTGGACGCGGCGATCGAGGGCGCACGGCTGCGTCTCGACGCGGTGCGCGTCATCGTTACGGTGGGTGAAGACACGCGATGAGTCGGGGCTGATCCGGCGCCCCTCGATGTGTTTCGGGAAACACTATCCCAGGATATCGGCCAGGGCCGCCTCCAGCGTCTCGAAGCGAAACGCGAAGCCCGCCTCCAGCAGCCGCGCCGGGCGCATGTCGGCGCCGGTTAGCAGCAACCGCGACATCTCGCCGAAGGCGGTCTCCAGCACGATGGCCGGCACCGGGAAGGGGGCCGGGCGCTTGAGCGCCTTCGCCAGGGTGCGGGTGAACTCGGCGTTGGTCACCGGGTGCGGAGCGCTGCCGTTGAAGGGCCCCTCCAGGTCGTCGCGCTCGAGCAGGAAGAGGATCGCCCGCACCAGGTCCTCGCGGTGGATCCAGGGCATGTACTGGCGGCCGCTACCGAAGCGCCCGCCCAGCCCCAGCCGGAAGGGCGGCAGCATCTTCTGCAGGCTCCCGCCGCCGGCATCCAGCACCAGGCCGGTGCGCAACAGCGCGACCCGGGTGCCGAAGTCGGCCGCCTCCCTGGCGGTGTCCTCCCAGCGCTTGCACAGCCGGTGGGCGAACTCGTCGTGGGGCGGCGTCTCCTCGGTGACCTCGCGGTCGCCCTGGTCGCCGTAGTAGCCCATCGCCGAGCCCGATACCATGACCCGCGGCGCCCGCCCCCCGGCCTGGTGGAGCTGCTCGCAGAGGATCACCAGGTCGCGGGTGATGTTGGCCCGCGAGTCGATCAACCGTTTCTTCTGCTCGTCGCTCCAGCGCCGGGCGGCGATCGACTCGCCGGCCAGGTTGACCAGGGCATCCGGGGGGGTGTCCACGAAGTCCAGCACCGAGCGGCGCACCTCGGCACCCTCCGGCAGGCGGCGCCGGGCCGCCTCGGGATCCCGGGACACCACCAGCAACCGATGCCCCGCCTCCGCCAGCCGCAGGGCCAGGCGCTGGCCGACGAACCCCGTGCCTCCGGTGATCAGGACGCGCATGCCGACCTCCTCGTGTCTGCCATGAGTTATACAGCTGTTGTACACTTCTGCTAGTCTAGCTGAAAACCCCTGCGCAAGCGTCCCGGGGTCGACCCATCGCCCTCTCGCGGCCGCCTCCCTCGACGTGACAGGAGATCGCCATGACCTACGCCCTGATCCTGCTGGCCCACGGCTCCAGCGACCCCAACTGGCGGGCCCCCTTCGAGCACTTCCACGCCGCCCTGGCCGAGCGCCTCGATACCCCGCTGCGCCTGGCCTACATGGAGCTCAGCGAACCCTCCCTGGAGAGCACCGTGGCCGAGCTGGCCGAGGCCGGGGTGGCACGCGCCGAGATCCTGCCGCTGTTCTTCGCCGCCGGCCGCCACCTGCGCAAGGACGTACCGAGCCAGGTCGCCGAGCTCGAGGCGCGGCACCCGGGCATCGACCTACGACTGCTGCCGCCGGTGGGCGAGCACCCCGCCTTCATCGAGGCCCTGGCCACGGTGATCGCCGAGCAGGCCGGAGAACCGGTGGCGCCATGAGCGACCAGCCCTCCTACCACGGCGACACCCCGCTCTACCCCATTCGCGAGGTCTCGCGACTCACCGGCGTCAATTCGGTGACCCTGCGCGCCTGGGAGCGTCGCTACGGCCTGATCAAGCCGCGCCGCACGCCCAAGGGGCACCGCCTCTACGCCCGCGAGGACATCGAGCGGGTCGAGCGAATCCTGCAGTGGCTCAACCGCGGCGTGCCGGTCAGCCAGGTGCGCGAGCTGCTCGACCGCCCCGAGACCGGAGAGGCGGTCGCACCGCCCCCCGACACCGGTGATTGGACCGGCCAGCGCGAACAGCTGGTCGCCGCGGTGGAGGCCCTGGACCAGACCCTGCTGGAGACGCTGTTCTGCCAGTCCCTGGCGCTCTACCCGGTGGCGACCTGCATCGAGGCGCTGTGGACGCCGGCGATCCGCGAGCTGGAGGAGCGCTGGGGGGATCGGCTGGGTGACCCCCTGCAGCGGCTCGCCCTGGAGGCCTTCCTGCGCACCCGCATCGGCACCCGGCTGCTCCACGCCAACGCCCGGACCCGGGGCCCCGGCCTGGTGCTGACGCCCCTGCCCGAGGACCCCGGCACCCTGTGGCTGCTGCTCGCCGCCCTGGCCGCCAGCGACCGCGGCTACCGGGTCCAGCTGTTCGACGCCCCGCTGCCCTTCGGCGAACTGCCGCTGGCGGTGGAACGCTTCCGCGCCGCCGGCGTGCTGATGGCCGGCAGCCGGGCCGGTCGCACCGACCTGATACGGCGCCAGCTGCCGCGCCTGGCCGAGCAGCTCGAGGTGCCGGTCGGGCTGTACGGGCCGGTGGCCCGGATCCGCGCCGCGGACCTCATCGACACCGGCATCGAGGTGCTGGGCGACGACCTCGACCAGGCGCTGTCACGCCTCCAGACCCTGCTGCCGACGGACTGAACGAGCCACCATGCCCCCGACCCTGCTCTGGTTCCGCAGCGACCTGCGCATCCATGACAACAGCGCCCTGGCGGCGGCGGCGCGCCACGGCCCGGTGGTGGGCGTCTACCTGCGCAGCCTGCCCCACTGGCAGCGCCACGGCCACGGCGCCAACCAGCTCGACTTCCGGGCCCGCGGCGTCGCCGCCCTCGGTGAGGCGCTCGCGGGGCTCAATATCCCGCTGCTGCACCGCGATATCGACGACTTCCGCGAGGCCCCGCAGGCGCTGCTGGCCATCGCCCGGGAGACCGGCGCCGCGGCCCTGCACTTCAATCGCGAGTACCCGGTGGACGAGCGGACCCGCGACGCGGCGGTCGCGACCGCCTTCGCCGAGGCGGGCCTGGCGGCGCACGGCCACCACGACGCCGTGGCCTTCGCCCCCGGCGAGTTGCTCACCGGCAAGGGTGACTACTACGGCGTCTTCACGCCCTTCTCGAAGGCCTGGCACCGCCGGCTCACCCCGGAACGGCTGGCCATCCGCGACGCCCCCGCCCCCCAGGCGCCGACAGGGATCGCCGCGGACCCGCTGCCCGAGCTCCCCGCGCTGGAGGACACGCCCCTCGACGGCCGCCTGTGGCCCGCCGGCGAGGCACCCGCCGCCGAACGCCTGGAGCGCTTCCTGCGCTTCCGCGGCCGCCACTACGCCGAGCGGCGCGACTTCCCGGCACTGCGCGCGACCAGCGAGCTCTCCCCCTACCTGGCGCTGGGCATGCTCTCCCATCGCCAGTGCCTGCAGGCGGTTCTCGCCGAGAACGACGGCCGCCTGGTCGAGGGCGACGCCGGGCTGGTCGCCTGGGTGGGCGAGCTGGTGTGGCGGGAGTTCTATCGCCACGTGGCCGTGGGCTTCCCCCGCGTCTGCCGCCACCGCGCCTTCCAGCGCCATACCGAGGCGCTGGCCTGGCGCGACGACGAGGCCGGCTTCGCCGCCTGGTGCGAGGGGCGCACCGGCTACCCCATCGTCGATGCCGCCATGCGTCAGCTCGTGGCCACCGGCTGGATGCACAACCGCCTGCGCATGGTCACCGCCATGTTCCTCAGCAAGCACCTGCTGATCGACTGGCGACGCGGCGAGGCCTTCTTCCTGCGCCACCTGGTGGACGGCGAGTTCTGCGCCAACAACGGCGGCTGGCAGTGGGCCGCCTCCACCGGCACCGATGCCGCGCCCTACTTCCGTATCTTCAACCCCACCACCCAGTCGCGGCGCTTCGACCCCGACGGCGCCTTCCTCGCCGAGTGGCTGCCCGAGCTGGCCGAGCTGCCGGCCAAGGCACGCCACGCCCCGCCCCGCGACTGGCTCGGCGACACCGGCTATCCGCCCCCCATCGTCGACCACAAGGCGGCCAGGACCCGCGCCCTGGCCGCCTTCAAGGCCCTCGCCACCGACTGAACCCGAGGAGCATGATGTGGCCGGCGGGTTGCAGGACGGATGGCGTGCATTCCCCCTGTACGAACAGTAGACTAGGCACAGTCGCCCGGCGGTTCGCCGCCGGCGCACAACAACATTCGACTCTCGGAATGATTCAGTGACCAAGCAACACTCCTTTGACCTCGAAGAACTGCTGGCCTGCTCGCGGGGCGAGCTGTTCGGCCCCGGCAACGCCCAGCTGCCGGCCCCCAACATGCTGATGCTCGACCGCATCACCCGCATCACCGAGGACGGCGGCGAGCACGGCAAGGGCGAGTTGATCGCCGAGCTGGACATCCACCCCGACCTCTGGTTCTTCGGCTGCCACTTTCCCGGCGATCCGGTGATGCCCGGCTGCCTGGGCCTGGACGCCATGTGGCAGCTGGTCGGCTTCTACCTGGGCTGGCTCGGTCACCCGGGGCGTGGCCGCGCCCTGGGCTGCGGCGAGGTGAAGTTCACCGGCCAGATCCTGCCCGACGCCGAGAAGGTCACCTACCGAATCAACATCAAGCGCATCATCACCCGGCGCCTGATCCTGGGCATCGCCGACGGCACCGTCTGTGTCGACGGCCGCGATATCTACCAGGCCAACGACCTGCGCGTCGGCCTGTTCACCTCCACAGCGAACTTCTGATCAGGAGGCTCCCATGCGACGAGTGGTAGTCACCGGCCTGGGCATCGTGTCCTGCCTGGGCAACGACCGACAGCAGGTTCTCGAGGCGCTCAGGGAAGGGCGCTCCGGCATTCGCTTCAAGGAGGAGTACGCCGAATGCGGCTTCCGCAGCCAGGTGGCCGGCACGGTCGACATCGACCTGGACGCCCTGGTGGACCGCAAGCTGCTCCGCTTCATGGGCGACGCCGCGGCCTATGCCTACATCAGCATGGCCCAGGCCATCGAGGACGCGGGCCTCACCCCGGAGCAGGTCTCCAGCGAGCGCACCGGCCTGATCGCCGGCTCCGGCGGCGCCTCCAGCGCCAACCAGGTGGAGGCCGCCGACGTGATGCGCGAGAAGGGCCTGCGCCGCGTGGGCCCCTACCGGGTCACCCGCACCATGGGCAGCACCGTCTCCGCCTGCCTGGCCACCCCGTTCCGGATCAAGGGGGTCAACTACTCGATCTCCTCGGCCTGTGCCACCTCGGCCCACTGCATCGGCAGCGCCATGGAGCAGATCCAGCTCGGCAAGCAGGACGTGGTCTTCGCCGGCGGCGGCGAGGAGGAGCACTGGACCCTGTCCTGCCTGTTCGACGCCATGGGGGCCCTGTCGACCCACTACAACGACGCCCCCGACCAGGCCTCGCGCCCCTATGATCAGGCCCGCGACGGCTTCGTCATCGCCGGCGGCGGCGGCATGCTGGTGCTCGAGGAGCTGGAGCACGCCAAGGCCCGCGGCGCCCGGATCTACGCCGAGGTGGTGGGCTATGGGGCCACCTCCGATGGTTACGACATGGTCGCGCCGTCCGGCGAGGGCGCGGTGCGCTGCATGCGCCAGGCCCTGGCTACCGTGGATGGCGGCATCGACTACATCAACACCCATGGCACCTCCACCCCGGTGGGCGACGTCGCCGAGCTCAAGGCGGTCCGCGAGGTGTTCGGCGACTCCACCCCGGCGATGAGCTCCACCAAGTCGCTGACCGGCCACTCCCTGGGGGCCACCGGCGTGCAGGAGGCGATCTATTCGCTGCTGATGATGGAGAACGACTTCATCGCCGCCTCGGCCAACGTCGAGAACCTCGACGAGCAGGCCGACGGCTTCGACATCGTCACCGCCCGCCGCGATGGCGTGAAAGTGGAGCGGATCCTCACCAACAGCTTCGGCTTCGGTGGCACCAACGCCTGCTTGGTGCTGGAGAAGTACCGGGGCTGAGTCCGCCTCGCCCTGTGACGCGAACGGCGCCCCGCGGGGCGCCGTTCGCGTATGCAGGAGGCCGGGCCCTCAGGCCGGGGCCTTGGTCGCGTTGCTTACCGGTCGCGGCACCTCGGAGATCTCGGCGAGGGTGGCCTCGATCCACGCCTCCGTCTCGACCAGCACCTCCTCCGGCGTCCGTCCGGCGGTGGCGATGGGCTCTCCCACCACCAGGGTGAGCCGCCCGGGATTCTTGACCCAGTGCCGCCCCGGCCAGCGCTCGCCGGCGTTGTGGGCCACCGGCACCACCGGCACCCCGGCACGACAGGCGATCACCGCTCCGCTCTTGTTGTAGCGACGCCGCTGCCCCGGCGCCACCCGGGTCCCCTCGGGGAAGATCAGCACCGAGAGCCCCTCCTCCAGGCGTTGCTTGCCCTGGGTCAGCACCTGCTTCATGGCCCGCGCCGGGCGTGAGCGATCCAGGGCGATGGGGTGCAGCAGGCGCAGCCCCCAGCCAAACAGCGGGATGTTGAGCAGTTCGCGCTTGAGCACCGTGCACACCGGCGGCTTGAGCAGCTGCAGGAAGACGGTCTCCCACTCGCACTGGTGGTTGGCGAGGATCACGCAGGCGCCGTCGGGCAGGCGCTCGCGCCCCCGCCACTCGTAACGCACGCCACAGGTCAGCCGGAACCAGGCGATGATGAAGTGGTTGTAGAGGTTGAGCAGGGTGTAGCGCCGACGCAATGGGAGTAGCGGCGAGACCGGCAGGAAGAGCACGCCGCACACCACCATGGCGGTGAAGTAGCCGGCATAGAAGATCAGGCTGCGCAGGACATTCATGAGCGGGACGCGGCCTCCCCATCGTCGCCGGCCCTCGCGTTGGCCCGGCACCAGGCGTCGAGCATCCGGCCGAGTTCCAGGCGCCAGGGCTTCTGGTGCACGCCGAAGGCCGCCAGCACCCGCCGGCAGTTGAGTACCCGGCGCAGCGGATGGTCATGGTGGTGATGCATCGCCTTGACCGGCCCCAGCTCGAGGGTCTCGCCGCGTCCTTCCAGGCGGGTGGTCAGTTGGGTGCGCACCACCGAGACGAAGGTGAAGGCGCTGACCGGCTCGGTACCGGCCAGGTGATAGCTGCCCCAGGCATCGGCCCCGCACTGGAGCTGCTGCAGCATCCCGATCAGCGCCATGGCCACGGCATCCGCCGAGGTGGGACAGCAGGTTACATCGGCCTCGGCACGCAACTCGCCACCGACCACCAGGGTATCGATCAGCTCGTTGAGCCAGGCATGGCTGCCCTCCAGGGCGAAGAGTGGCCCCAGACGCACGATCAGATGCTGGGGGTGCTCGGCGCGGATACGGTCGCCGGTCACCACCAGGCGACGCAGGCTCTCGTCGCGGGGCCGCGGGATGACGTGCTCATCGATGGCTTCGGCGAAGCCGTCCTCGTAGAGCTGGTCGGAGACGCACCACACCAGTGGCACCCCGGCATCGCGACACGCCTCCATCCAGCCTTCCACCGCCTCGGCATGGGCCGCCACCTCGGCCGGCGCGGCACGGATCGGCCGCGACAACGGCGGGATCACCAGGGCGTCCGGGGCCACCTCATCGAGGCGCTCCGGCGCCAGCGCCAGGCCCTCCTCGATCACCAGCTCGGTATCCGAGCGGCGGTTGGCTTCCCGGGCCAACGCCAGGCTCAGGCAGTGACCCGCATCAAGTATCAACAGCTTCACTCGCGTTCCTCCCTTCGCCCTGGCGGTCCGCCGGCCCCCTAGAACGGGATCTCGTCGTCGAAGTCGTCGAAGCTGCCCGGATCCGGCGCGCCGTAGTTGCCCTGCTGGGGCGGGGTGTTCTGCGGCGGACGGTTCTGTTGCGGCGCCTGGCGCTGGGGCTGGCCACCGCCGAAGTTGCCGCCCTGCTGGGGGGCGTTGCCGTAGCCGCCCTGGGGCTGGCCGCCGCCGAAACCACCACCCTGCTGCGGCGGCATGTTGCCGGCCTGGGGCGCACCGCCCCCCTGGAAGTCACCACCGCTGCGCGAGTCGAGCATCTGCATGTCGTTGACCACGATCTCGGTGGTGTAGCGATCCTGGCCGTCCTGGCCCTGCCACTTGCGGGTCTGCAGGCGACCCTCGACGTAGATGCGCGAGCCCTTCTTGAGATACTGCTGGCCAATCTCGGCGAGCTTGTTGAACATCACCAGGTTGTGCCACTCGGTGCGCTCCTGGCGCTGACCGCTCTGGCGGTCCGTCCAGGTGTCGGTGGTGGCCAGCCGCAGGTTGGCCACCGGGCTGCCGGAGGGCATGAAACGCACCTCGGGGTCCTGCCCCAGGTTGCCGATGAGGATGACCTTGTTGACGCCTCGGGCCATGAGGGACTCCTTGCTGTCGTGAATGCATTGTGCCGCCGGGCGGCCTGCGGAATGGCGCACCGGGCGCCCTGTCACGAACCGCCCTCAGGGGCGGTCCCTTCCAGTATCGATCAGTCTCGCCAGCGCCTCCTGATCGAGGCGCTGGCGGTCCACCTTGAGATAGGCCAGCCGCTCCTCGGGAACGACCAGCACGTCCTCGACCCCGGCCACCCCGGCGAACTTCGCCATCAGGGTTTCCAGGGCATCGTCGCCGTGCTCGCCATCCAGCGCCACCACCTCGCTGGCCAGATGGGGCGGCGGCGACATGCCCGCCATCAGCGCCAACCAGACGAGGCCGAGCAGGGCGGCGCCGAGGAAGACCGCGGCCAGCCCCCACTGCTGGGCGAGGAAACCTCCCAGCATGCCACCCAGGAAGGCACCGAGGAACTGGCTGGTGGAGTAGACCCCCATGGCGGTGCCCTTGGCCCCGGCCGGGGCCAGCTTGCTGAGCATCGAGGGCAACGTCGCCTCGAGCAGGTTGAAGGCGGTGAAGAACACCAGCAGCCAGGCGAGCAGCGGCCAGAGCCCCTCGCCGAGTCCCGCCAGGCCGGCGAGACTCAGGGTGATGGCGGCGATGGCCGACAGGCACATGGCCTTCATGCGCCGACGCTTCTCGGCGATCACCACCAGCGGCACCATGGCCACGAAGGCCAGGGCCATGACCCCCAGGTACGCCAGGCCGTGACGCTCGGCGACGACCCCCGCCTCCAGCAGCCGGAAGGGCACGGCGACGAAGATCGCCATCAGGACCAGATGCAGGGCGAAGATCGACAGGTCCAGGCGCAGCAGGTCGCCGCGGGCCAGGATCGCCCTGAGCTGGGCGCGGTCCAGGCCCACGTCGCGGTGGCGCAGGCGGCGCGGCGCGGGCGGCACCAGCCGCCACAGCACCGGCAGGCCGACGGCGGCCAGCAGCGCGGCGAACCAGAAGACCCCGGCCAGGCCGAACCACGAGGCCAGCAGGGGGCCCAGCACCATGGCCACGGCGAAGGCCACGCCGATGGACAGGCCGATGGTGGCCATGGCCGCGGTGCGTACCTGCTCGCGGGTCTGGTCGGCGAGCAGCGCCATGATGGCGGCGGCTACTGCGCCGCTGCCCTGCAGGCAGCGCCCCAGGATCACCCCGCCGATGGTCTCGGCCTGGGCCGCCACCAGGCTGCCGATCAGGAACAGCAGCAACCCCCCGGCGATCACCGGCTTGCGTCCCAGGCGATCGGAGAGCAACCCGAAGGGGATCTGCAAGGCCGCCTGGGTGAGGCCGTAGATGCCCAGCGCCACCCCCACCAGCAGCGGGGTGGCGCCGGCCAGGTCGTCGGCATGCAGGGCCAGTACCGGCAGCACCATGAACAGGCCCAGCATACGGGTGGCATAGAGCCCCGCGAGCCCGGCGATGGCACGCCGCTCGGTGGCGAGGAGCAGTCCAGAGACCTTGCGCATAGGGAAGACGGTATTCCATGGACGGGTGACGCACACCCTTGAGTGGACCGCCTATTCTAGCGGCTCGCCGCCTCCCAGGGAAAGCCGCCGGGGCGTTCGCGGTTGCCTACGGCGAGGGGCGCCGGGGAAGGCATGGTCATGGCCCTGCCTATCGCGCTTTGCCGGTGCCGGCCGCGGCCCCGTATAATCGACCCTTTGCCGCGCACCGCGAGGTGGGAATGGACAGGATTCTGGTCAGGGGTGCCCGCACCCACAACCTCAGGAACATCGATGTCGAACTGCCCCGCGACAGGCTGATCGTGGTCACCGGGCTGTCCGGCTCGGGCAAGTCGTCGCTGGCCTTCGACACCCTCTACGCCGAGGGCCAGCGCCGCTACGTGGAATCGCTGTCCACCTACGCCCGGCAGTTCCTGTCGATGATGGAGAAGCCCGACGTCGACCACATCGAGGGGCTGTCGCCGGCGATCTCCATCGAGCAGAAGTCCACCTCCCACAACCCCCGCTCCACCGTGGGCACCATCACCGAGATCTACGACTACCTGCGCCTGCTGTTCGCCCGCGCCGGCACCCCGCGCTGCCCCGAGCACGGCGAGGACCTGGAGGCCCAGACGGTCTCGCAGATGGTCGACCAGGTGCTGGCCCTGCCCGAGGGCAGCAAGCTGATGCTGCTAGCCCCGGTGGTCAAGGGACGCAAGGGCGAGCACCTGCAGCTGCTCGCCGAGCTGCGCGCCCAGGGCTTCGTGCGCGCACGGATCGACGGCCAGGTCCTGGAGCTCGATGACCTCGCGCCGCTGGACAAGAACAAGAAGCACGACATCAGCGTGGTGGTGGACCGCATCAAGGTGCGCGACGGCCTGCAGCAGCGCCTGGCGGAGTCCTTCGAGACGGCGCTGGGCCTCTCCGACGGCGTGGCCACGGTGCACTTCATGGATGGCGAGCGGGAGGACATCGCCTTCTCGGCGCGCTTCGCCTGCCCGGTGTGCGGTTACTCGATTGCCGAGCTCGAGCCGCGCATGTTCTCCTTCAATAACCCGGCCGGTGCCTGCCCCGGCTGCGACGGCCTGGGCGTACAGCAGTACTTCGATCCCGACAAGCTGATCAGCCACCCCGAGCTGTCGCTCGCCGAGGGGGTGATCAAGGGCTGGGACCGGCGCAGCGTCTTCTACTTCAACCAGCTCAAGGCGGTGGCCGACCACTACCGCTTCGCGCTGGAGACCCCCTGGCAGGCGCTGGCCCGCCACGAGAAGGAGGTCATCCTGCACGGCAGCGGCCACGACGACATCGCCTTCCACTACGTCAACGACCGCGGCCGCAAGGTGACCCGCGAACACCCCTTCGAGGGCGTGCTGCCCAACCTGCAGCGCCGCTACCGCGAGACCGAATCAAGCATGGTGCGCGAGGAACTGGCCCGCTATATCGCCACCCAGGCCTGCCCGACCTGCAACGGCAGTCGCCTGCGCAAGGAGTCGCGCCACGTCTACATCGACGAGCGCACCCTCCCCGAGATGGTCCACCTGCCCATCGGCGAGGCCCGGGAATACTTCAAGGCGCTGGAGCTGCCGGGCCGCCGCGGCGAGATCGCCGTGAAGATCATCAACGAGATCCACGCCCGACTGGAGTTCCTGGTCAACGTGGGGCTCGACTACCTCAACCTGGAGCGCAGTGCCGACACCCTCTCCGGCGGCGAGGCCCAGCGCATCCGCCTGGCCAGCCAGATCGGCGCCGGCCTGGTGGGCGTCATGTACATCCTCGACGAACCCTCCATCGGCCTGCATCAGCGTGACAACGACCGCCTGCTCAAGACCCTGGAGCGCCTGCGCGACCTGGGCAACACCGTGATCGTGGTCGAGCATGACGAGGAGGCCATCCGCGCCGCCGACCATGTGCTGGACATCGGCCCCGGCGCCGGGGTCCACGGCGGTCGCATCGTCGCCCAGGGCACCCCCGCCGACGTCACCGCCAATCCTGACTCGCTGACCGGCCAGTACCTGGCCGGTAGCCGACGCATCGAGGTACCGCCCTGGCGCATCCCCGGCAACCCGGAGAAGGTGGTGCGCCTCACCGGCGCCCGGGGCAACAACCTGCAGGACGTGACGCTGGCGCTGCCGCTGGGGCTCTTCGTCTGCGTCACCGGCGTCTCCGGCTCGGGCAAGTCGACGCTGATCAACTCGACGCTGATGCCCATCGCCGCCCGCGAGCTCAACCACGCCACCAGCCTGAGCCCGGCCCCCTTCGCGCACATCGAGGGTCTCGACCACCTGGACAAGGTGATCGACATCGACCAGAGCCCCATCGGCCGCACGCCGCGCTCCAACCCCGCCACCTACACCGGCATCTTCACGCCGATCCGCGAGCTCTTCGCCGGTACCCAGGAGGCCCGTTCGCGCGGCTACAAGCCGGGTCGCTTCAGCTTCAACGTCAAGGGCGGGCGCTGCGAGGCGTGCCAGGGCGAGGGCATGATCAAGGTCGAGATGCACTTCCTGCCCGACATCTACGTGCCCTGCGATGTCTGCAAGGGCAAGCGCTACAACCGCGAGACCCTGGAGATCCAGTACAAGGGCAAGACCATCGACGAGGTGCTGGCGATGACCGTGGAGGAGGCGCTGGCGTTCTTCTCGCCGGTGCCGGCCATTGCCCGGCGCCTGCAGACCCTGCTCGACGTGGGGCTCTCCTACATCCGCCTGGGCCAGAGTGCTACCACCCTGTCCGGCGGCGAGGCCCAGCGGGTCAAGCTGGCCCGCGAGCTGGCCAAGCGCGACACCGGCCGCACCCTCTACATCCTCGACGAGCCCACCACCGGCCTGCATTTCGAGGACATCCGCCAGCTGCTCACCGTGCTGCATCGCCTGCGCGACCACGGCAACACCATCGTGGTGATCGAGCACAACCTGGACGTGATCAAGACCGCCGATTGGCTCATCGACCTGGGCCCCGAGGGCGGCTCCGGCGGCGGGCGCATCATCGCCGAGGGCACCCCGGAGCAGGTGGCGAAAATGGAGGCCTCGCATACCGGGCGCTTCCTCAAGCCGCTGCTGGAGAGGCAAGCGACGGGCCGCGAGCCACGGGCCACGAGCGCGGCGGAGACCTGAGCGAAGCTGGAAGGCAGCATCTTGCCACCAGAAGCTGGTATCAAGGGTTTTTCTTCAACCTTCAAGCTTAAGCCCGCGAAGCGGGCGTTCTTCCAGCTCCGGGCGCAGCCCGGCCCTTCCAGGCGCGCAGCGCCGGTCTTCCTTCTAGCCTTTCGATACAAAAAAACCGGCCCCGATAAGGGCCGGTTTTTCTTTCAGCACTACCGGGCCGGGGCCCGCCAGGATCACTCCTCGGCGGCTTCCTCGGCCTCCTCGACGATCGGACGATCGACGAGCTCGACGAAGGCCATGGGGGCGTTGTCGCCGGTGCGGAAACCGCACTTGAGGATACGGACGTAACCGCCCGGACGCTCGGCGTAACGCGGACCCAGCTCGTTGAAGAGCTTGCCGACCGCTTCCTTGGAGCGGGTGCGGCTGAAGGCCAGACGACGATTGGCGACGCTGTCCTGCTTGGCCAGGGTGATCAGCGGCTCGATGACGCGACGCAGCTCCTTGGCCTTGGGCAGGGTAGTCTTGATGACTTCGTGCTCGATCAGCGACACGCTCATGTTCTTGAACATGGCCTGACGATGCGAGCTCGTACGATTGAGGTGACGACCACTCTTACGATGACGCATGGTTGTGATTCCTTACCAAACTGGGACTCGAGTCGGCGCTCACGCTGAGGCCTTGTCGTCCTTCAGGCTTGCCGGCGGCCAGTTCTCCAGCCGCATGCCGAGGGAGAGACCGCGCGCTGCCAGGACGTCCTTGATCTCGTTCAGGGACTTCTTGCCGAGGTTCGGGGTCTTGAGCAGCTCCACCTCGGTGCGCTGGATCAGGTCCCCGATGTAGTAGATGTTCTCGGCCTTGAGGCAGTTGGCGCTGCGAACGGTCAACTCGAGATCGTCTACGGGGCGCAGCAGGATCGGATCGATGTGATCCTCTTCCTCCTCCACTTCCTGTTCCTTGTCGGCCTCCAGGTCGACGAACGCGGCCAGCTGCTCCTGCAGGATGGTCGCGCTACGCCGGATCGCCTCTTCCGGATCCAGGGTGCCGTCGGTTTCCAGGTCGATGATCAGCTTGTCGAGGTCGGTACGCTGTTCGACACGCGCGGCCTCGACGGAGTAGGAAACCCGACGCACGGGGCTGAAGGTCGCATCCAGCTGCAGGCGACCGATGGCACGGGATTCGTCATCGGCACCGACACGAGTATCTGCCGGCTCATAGCCGCGGCCGCGCGCCACCTTGAGCTGCATCTTCAGCTCGGCGCCCTCGTTGACGTGGGCGATGACGTGATCGGGGTTGACGATCTCGACGTCATGGTCGAGGGCGATATCACCCGCGGTCACGACGGCCGGGCCCTGCTTGTTCAGCGAGAGCACCGCCTCGTCGCGGCTGTGCATCTTGATCGCCACGTCCTTGAGGTTCAGGAGGATCTCGATGACATCTTCCTGGACGCCCTCGATCGCGCTGTACTCGTGATCGACGCCGCCGATCTCGGCCTCCACCACGGCGCAGCCGGGCATGGACGAGAGCAGGATACGCCGCAGTGCATTGCCCAGGGTGTGGCCGAAGCCACGCTCGAAGGGCTCGAGCACGATCTTCGCGTGATGTGCGCTGATCTCTTCGACCTTGATGTCGCGCGGGCGAAGAAACTCTGTCACTGAACGCTGCATATGAACACCTTTCAGGCTGCCAAACGGATACTCGATACTCTGGGTCGGCCCCCGTCACCGGGAGCCGACACGGCGCTTGGCACCGCTTACTTCGAGTAGAGCTCGACGATCAGGTTTTCGTTGATGTCGGCAGTCAGGTCACCGCGTTCAGGCAGAGCCTTGAGAGTGCCTTCCATCTTCTTGGCATCGACCTCGACCCAGGTCACGTCGCCGCGATTGGCGGCGATCGCCAGGGCGCTCTGGATGCGCGCCTGGTTCTTGGCCTTCTCGCGCACGGCGACGACGTCACCGGGCTTGACCTGGTAGGAGGCCACGTTGACGGTCTTGCCGTTCACGGCGATGGCCTTGTGGCTGACCAGCTGGCGCGCCTCGGCGCGAGTGGAGCCGAAACCCATGCGGTAGACGACATTGTCCAGTCGGGATTCGAGAAGCTGCAGCAACAGCTCACCGGTCGCGCCCTTCAGGCGGGCCGCTTCCTTGTAGTAGTTGCGGAACTGCTTCTCGAGCACGCCGTACATGCGGCGTACCTTCTGCTTCTCGCGAAGCTGCGAGCCGTATTCGGAAAGACGCTGACGGCGCTGGCCGTGCACACCCGGGATCTGCTCGGATTTGCACTTCTTCTCGAAGGGAGTGACACCGCTCTTCAGGAAGAGGTCGGTGCCTTCACGACGAGACAGCTTGCACTTCGGTCCAATGTAACGAGCCATGAATCTGTCTCCTTAAACGCGGCGTTTCTTCGGCGGACGGCAGCCATTGTGGGGAATGGGCGTCGCGTCGGTGATGCTCTGCACGCGGAAGCCGGCGGCATTGAGCGCACGCACGGCGGATTCACGGCCAGGACCGGGGCCCTTGACCAGCACGTCGACGTTTTTCACACCATACTCGGCTGCAGCGGTCGCTGCACGCTCGCTTGCCACTTGAGCAGCGAACGGGGTGCTCTTGCGAGAACCACGAAAACCCGAACCACCGGCAGTCGCCCAGGAGAGGGCGTTGCCCTGGCGGTCTGTGATCGTAATGATCGTGTTGTTAAAAGAGGCGTGGATATGCGCGATGGCATCCACTACCTGCTTTTTAACCTTCTTGCGATTGCTACGCGGGTTAGCCATGTTGATGTCTATTCCTGTCTTGACGCCACAACGTGCGTGTTATTTGCGGATCGGCTTGCGCGGGCCCTTGCGGGTACGCGCATTAGTCTTGGTACGCTGACCACGCAGCGGAAGACTGCGACGATGACGCAGACCACGGTAGCAACCCAGGTCCATGAGACGCTTGATGTTCAGCGTCACATCACGACGAAGGTCACCCTCAACGGTATACTTGCCGACTTCACTACGCAGGGTGTCGATCTCTTCGGATGACAGTTCCTGGATCTTGGTGGTCGGCGCGATGCCGGACGCGGCACAGATCTCCTGTGCACGAGTACGGCCAATCCCGAAGATATAGGTCAGCGAGATCGCCGCATGCTTGTTGTCCGGGATATTGACGCCTGCAATACGGGCCATCAGCTTACTCCGAAATTCGAGCGGCTTGCTCGTTGGGTCGACTACAAAAGGCGCAACAGCATACCCCTTTGCCCTGAAAAGGGCAAGGGGCATGCCGGCACCCGGTTCAGCACAGCGTCAGGATCAGCCCTGGCGCTGCTTGTGCCGCGGCTCCGTGCAGATGACGCGCACGGCGCCATTGCGGCGGATGATCTTGCAGTTGCGGCACATTTTCTTCACGGAAGCTCGAACTTTCATCGTTCCATCTCCAAAGTTGGCTCGCGCCGCGAGCCGACACTTCGGCTCGCGGCGCGCCAAATCGCCAGCGGCGCGCCTCAGCGCATGATGCCGCCGCTACCGTAGCCTTTCAGGTTGGACTTCTTCATCACCGACTCGTACTGGTGCGACATGAGGTGCGACTGCACCTGGGCCATGAAGTCCATGATGACCACCACCACGATCAGCAGCGAGGTACCGCCGAAGAAGAACGGCACGTTCCAGGCCACGATCAGGAACTGGGGCATCAGGGAAACCGCAGTGATGTACAAGGCGCCGAACAGGGTCAGACGGGTCATGACCTTGTCGACGTAGCGAGCGGTCTGCTCACCCGGACGAATCCCCGGCAGGAAGGCCCCCGACTTCTTGAGGTTGTCGGCGACGTCCTTGGGGTTGAAGACCAGCGCTGTGTAAAAGAAGCAGAAGAATACCACCGCCGCGGCGAAAAGCAAGATGTACAGCGGCTGCCCCGGCCCCAGGGCCTGGGACGCCCGCTGCAGCCACTCCATGCCATCCCCGGCCCCGACCCACTGGCCCAGCGAGGCCGGGAACAGCAGGATGCTGGAGGCGAAGATCGCCGGGATCACGCCCGCCATGTTCACCTTGAGCGGCAGGTAGCTGCTCTGACCGGCGTACATCTTGTTGCCGACCTGGCGCCGCGGGTAGTTCACCGTGATACGACGCTGGCCGCGCTCGATGAACACCACGAAGGCCACGGTGGCAATGCCCAGCACGGACAACGCCAGCAGCGGCAGCACGTTCCAGGCGCCCTCGTTGCGGGCCAGCTCGAAGGCCTGGCCCACGGCGCCGGGCAGGCCGGCGACGATCCCCGCGAAGATCAGCAGCGAGATGCCGTTGCCGATGCCCTTCTCGGTGATCTGCTCGCCCAGCCACATCAGGAACACCGCCCCGGTCACGAAGGTGACGATGGCGGTGAAGAAGAAGCTGAAGTCGGCCGTGTAGGCGATGCCCTGACTGGCCAGGCCCACGGACATGCCGGTGGCCTGCACGAGGGCCAGCAGCACGGTGCCGTAGCGCGTGTACTGGCTGATCTTGCGACGGCCGGCCTCGCCCTCCTTCTTCAACTGCTCGAGGTGGGGCGAGACCGCGGTCAGCAGCTGCATGATGATCGACGCCGAGATGTAGGGCATGATGCCCAGCGCCATGATGCTCATGCGCTCCAGGGCGCCACCCGAGAACATGTTGAACATGCCCAGGATGGTGCCCTGCTGCTCCCTGAACAAGGCAGCTAGCTGGTCAGGATTCATACCGGGCACGGGGATGTGGGCACCGATGCGGTACACCACGATGGCGAGGAGCACGAAGCGCAGGCGCGCCCACAGTTCACTCAGACCGCTGCCCATCGCCGGCATCTTTCCTGACTTGGCCATTTAGTCCTCTACCTTGCCACCGGCGGCCTCGATCGCGGCACGGGCACCCTTGGTGACCTTGAGACCGCGGACCGTGACCGCCTTGTTCAGTTCGCCGGAAAGGATCACCTTGGCATGCTCGGTGGCGTCCTTCAGCACGTTGGCCTGCTTCAGGGTCTCCAGGGTGACCTCGTCACCGGCAACCTTGGCCAGCTCGGCCAGGCGCACTTCCTGGGAGACCAGCGACTTCGCGGAGGTGAAGCCGAACTTGGGCAGGCGCCGCTGCAGCGGCATCTGGCCGCCCTCGAAGCCGGGCTTGACGCTGCCGCCGCTGCGCGACTTGAGGCCCTTGTGGCCACGGCCGCCGGTCTTGCCCAGGCCGGAGCCGATGCCACGACCGACGCGCTTCTCGGCGTGCTTGGAGCCCGGTGCCGGGCTCAGGCTATTGAGTTTCATGGATTACTCTCCCTCAATGCGCACAAGGTAGTTGACCTTGTGGACCATGCCGCGGACGGCGGGGGTGTCTTCCAGTTCGACCGTGTGACCGATACGGCGCAGCCCCAGGCCCTTCATGGTGGCCTTGTGCTTGGGCAGGATGCCGATGGTGCTGCGGGTCTGGGTAACCTTGATCGTTGCTGCCATGGTGCTCACCCCGTGATCGCTTCGACGGACAGACCGCGCTTGGCGGCGATGTCATCCGGCGATTGCATGGCGGACAGGCCCTTGACGGTGGCCCGCACGACGTTCACCGGGTTGGTGGAGCCGTAGCACTTGGCCAGGACGTCGTGGACGCCAGCCAGCTCCAGCACGGAGCGCATGGCACCGCCGGCGATGATCCCGGTACCCTCGGAGGCGGGCTGCATGTACACCTTGGAGGCGCCGTGACGGGCCTTGACCGGGTACTGCAGGGTGCCGCCGCTGAGGTGCACCTTGACCATGTTGCGACGGGCCTGGTCCATGGCCTTCTGGATCGCGACCGGCACCTCGCGTGCCTTGCCGCGACCGAAGCCGACACGGCCCTTGCCATCGCCGACGACGGTCAGAGCGGTGAAGCCGAAGATACGGCCACCCTTGACCACCTTGGCGACACGGTTGACCTGCACCAGCTTTTCCTGCAGATCGCCGTTTTGCTGTTCGTTCTTCGCCATCGTAAAACCCTTTAGAATTCCAGGCCGCCTTCACGAGCGGCGTCGGCCAGGGCCTTGACGCGGCCATGGTACTTGAAACCGGCGCGATCGAAGGCTACCTGAGTGATGCCTGCTTCCTTAGCGCGTTCGGCAATCAGCGCGCCCACCTTGGCGGCGGCGTCGGCGTTGCCGGTCGCACCCTCGCGCAGGGCCTTGTCCAGCGTGGAAGCGCTGGCCAGGACCTTGCCACCATCCGGCGAGATGATCTGCGCATAGATGTGGCGGGGGGTACGGTTGACGCACAGGCGATACACGCCCAGCTCGCGGATCTTGGCGCGAGCGCGGCGGGCACGACGGAGACGAGATTCTTTCTTCGCGTTCATAACCCTGCCTTACTTCTTCTTGGCTTCTTTGCGACGCACCTGCTCGTCGGCGTACCGGACACCCTTGCCCTTGTAGGGCTCGGGCGGACGGAAGGCGCGGATTTCCGCAGCGACCTGGCCGAGCTTCTGCTTGTCCGCGCTCTTCAGCACGATCTGGGTGTTCTTGGGCGTTTCCGCCACGACACCCTCGGGCAGTTGGTAATCGACCGGGTGCGAGAAGCCCAGTGTAAGATTGAGCGTCTGGCCCTTTGCCTGGGCACGATAACCGACGCCGATGATTTCGAGGGACTTGGTGAAGCCTTCGCTCACGCCGGTGACCAGGTTCTGGACCAGGGCACGGGTGGTACCGGCCATGGCCCAGCTCTTGGCGACCTCGCTCGGGGCGAAGGTCAGTTGACCCTCTTCCTGACCGATCACCACGTCGGGGTGGATGGTCAGCGACAGCGTGCCCTGGCCGCCCTTGGCGGTCAGCTGGTCACCGTCGATCTTGATCTCGACGCCAGCGGGCACTTTTACCGGATATTTGGCTACGCGGGACATTCCAAACTCCTAGAATACGGTGCAGATGACTTCGCCACCGACACCGGCCTTGCGAGCCGCGCGGTCGGTCATCACCCCCTGGGAGGTGGTGACGATCGCGATCCCCAGGCCATCGGCGACCTTCGGCAGCGCGTCCTTGCCCTTGTAAGAGCGAAGGGACGGCTTGGACACGCGCTGCAGGTGCTCGATGACCGGCTTGCCCTCGAAGTACTTGAGGGTCACGGTCAGCTCGGGCTTGGTGCTTTCGGCCACCACGAAGTCGTTGATGTAGCCCTCTTCCTTCAGCACGCGGGCCACCTCGACCTTCAGCTTGGAGGACGGCATGGAGACCGTCTCCTTGGTGGCCATCTGCGCATTGCGGATACGGGTGAACATATCCGCCAGAGTGTCTTGCATGCTCATGTACGTTGCGCTCCTGATGTTTCTACGTGGCGTTACCAGCTGGACTTCTTGAGCCCGGGCACGTCGCCACGCATGGCGGCTTCACGCAGCTTGTTGCGGCCGAGGCCGAACTTGTTGTAGAAGCCGTGCGGACGGCCGGTGATACGGCAGCGGTTGCGCTGGCGCACCGGGCTCGAGTCGCGCGGCAGCTGCTGCAGCTTCAGCGTTGCCTCGAAGCGCTCTTCGTCGGAAGCGTTCACGTCCTGGATGATCGCCTTGAGCTGGGCACGCTTGGCGGCGTACTTGTCCACCAGCTTCGCGCGCTTCAGCTCACGCTCTACCATGCTTTTCTTTGCCATGATCCCACCCTTATTTCTTGAACGGGAAGTTCAGCGCGCTGAGCAGCGCGCGACCTTCTTCATCGGTGTCGGCGGTGGTGGTGATGGTGACATCCAGACCACGGATCCGGTCGATCTTATCATATTCGATCTCCGGGAAGATGATCTGCTCACGCACCCCCATCGAGTAGTTGCCACGACCGTCGAAGGACTTCGGGTTGAGACCACGGAAGTCACGAACGCGGGGGATCGCGATATTCACCAGGCGATCGAGGAAGTCCCACATGCGCTCGGAGCGCAGGGTCACCTTGATCCCGATCGGCCAGCCTTCACGCACCTTGAAGCCCGCGATGGACTTGCGTGCCTTGGTCACCATGGGCTTCTGACCGGACAGCTTCTCCAGGTCACCCATGGCGTTCTCGATCAGCTTCTTGTCGCTGGTCGCGTCGCCGATGCCCATGTTCAGGGTCACCTTGGTGATCCTGGGCACCTGCATCACGTTGGCGTAGCTGAACTGCTCTTTGAGTTGAGCCACCACCTCGTTCTGATAACGTTCTTTCAAGTTCGCCATTTTGCTACCCGACTCGCGTTAGGCGTCGATCTGCGTCTGCGTCGACTTGTAGATACGTACCTTGGTACCGTCTTCCTGAACCTGGAAGCCGACGCGATCCGCCTTTCCGGTCTCCTGGTTGAAGATGGCCACGTTTGACGCGTGAATCGGAGCCTCGCGCTCGACGATACCGCCCTGATTGCCCGCCATGGGGTTGGGCTTGGTGTGACGCTTGATCATGTTCACACCGGACACGACGAAGCGTTCGTCCTTGAGGACGCGCTTGACGGTGCCGCGCTTGCCCTTGTCCTTGCCGGCGATGACGACCACTTCATCGTCACGTTTGATCTTTTGCATATCCGCCTCGCTCCTTACAGCACTTCAGGCGCCAAGGAAATGATCTTCATGAACTTCTCGTTGCGAAGCTCACGGGTCACCGGCCCGAAGATACGGGTACCGATCGGCTGCTCGTTGGTGTTCTGCAACAGAACCGCCGCATTTCCGTCGAAGCGGATCAGCGAACCGTCGGAACGACGGACGCCACTACGGGTGCGAACCACCACCGCCTTGAGGACCTGGCCCTTCTTGACCTTGCCACGCGGAATGGCTTCCTTCACCGTGACCTTGATGATGTCGCCAACATGGGCGTAGCGGCGGTGAGAACCACCCAACACCTTGATGCACTGCACCCGGCGCGCCCCGCTGTTGTCGGCGACATCCAGCATTGTCTGAGTCTGAATCATCGGTTTTCTCCAAACCTAATCTGACTGCACTGGTTGACAGGCATGAGCCTCAGCCCTTGGCCTGCTCGACCACCTCGACCAGCGTCCAGGACTTCTTCCTGGACAGCGGACGGCACTCCTGGATGGAGACCGTGTCACCGGCCTTCGCCTGGTTGGCCTCGTCATGGGCGTGCAGCTTGGTGGAGCGCTTTACGTACTTGCCGTAGATCGGGTGGCGCTCACGGCGCTCGATCATCACGACGATGGACTTGTCCATCTTGTCGCTCACCACCTTGCCGGTGAGCGTACGGGCTTTCTTTTCTTCGGCCATCTCAGTCACCTGCCTTCTCGTTGAGCACAGTCTTCACCCGGGCGATGTCCCGACGAACCTGCTTGAGCAGATGAGTCTGGCTGAGCTGGCCGGTGGCCTTCTGCATGCGCAGGTTGAACTGCTCGCGGAGGAGTTCGAGGAGCTGCTCGTTGAGCTCGTCGACTGACTTTTCACGGATTTCCTGGGCTTTCATCACATCACCGTCCGTTTCACAAAGGTGGTGGAGACCGGGAACTTCTGGGCGGCCAGGGCGAACGCCTCGCGGGCCAGCTCCTCGGACACGCCTTCGATCTCGTAGAGGACCCTGCCGGGCTGGATCTGCGCGACCCAGTACTCGACGGAGCCCTTGCCCTTACCCATCCGGACTTCCAGCGGCTTCTTGGAAATCGGCTTGTCGGGGAAGACACGGATCCAGATCTTGCCGCCACGCTTGACGTGACGAGTGATGGCACGACGACCGGCCTCGATCTGGCGGGCGGTGATGCGACCACGGCCAGTGGCCTTCAGGCCATACTCGCCGAAGCTCACCTTGCTGCCGCGATGCGCCAGGCCACGGTTGCGGCCCTTCTGCATCTTGCGGAACTTCATGCGCTTGGGTTGTAACATCGACTCGCTCTCCCCTTACCTGGAACCTTTCTTCTTGGAGGGCGCGGCCTGCGGCTGTTTCGCCTTGGCGCGGACCTCTTCGATGCCCCCGAGGATTTCACCCTTGAAGACCCATACCTTGACACCGATGATGCCGTAGGTGGTCTTGGCCTCGTAGGTGGCGTAGTCGATGTCCGCACGCAGGGTGTGCAGCGGCACGCGACCTTCCCGGTACCACTCGGTGCGCGCGATCTCGGCGCCACCCAGGCGACCGGAGAGCTGCACCTTGATGCCGCCGGCGCCCAGGCGCATGGCGTTCTGCACCGCACGCTTCATGGCGCGACGGAACATCACGCGGCGCTCCAGCTGGCCGGCGATATTCTGGGCGACGAGCTGGGCGTCCAGCTCGGGCTTGCGCACTTCCTCGATGTTGACGTGCACGGGCACGCCCATCATCGCGGTGACCTCGCGACGCAGCCGATCGACGTCCTCGCCCTTCTTGCCGATCACGATGCCCGGACGGGCGGTGTGAATGGTGATGCGGGCGTTGTTGGCCGGACGCTCGATGTGAATGCGGCTCACGGAAGCGTTCTTGAGACGCTCCTCGAGGAAGCGACGCACTTCGAGGTCGTTGTTCAGCTTGTCGGCATAGGCGCCGCGCTCGGCGTACCAGACAGAGGTATGGTCCTTGACGATACCCAGTCGGATGCCTGTCGGATTGACTTTCTGACCCATCTGGTCGACTCCTACTTCTCGGCTACCTTGACGGTGATGTGGCAGGTGCGCTTCAAGATACGATCCGCGCGGCCCTTGGCACGCGGCTTGATACGCTTGAGCGTCATGCCCTCATCGACGCAGATGGTCGAGACACGCAGCTCGTCGATATCCATGCCGTTATTTTCTTCCGCGTTCGCGATGGCGGACTGCAGCACCTTCTTGACCAGCTTGGCAGCCTTCTTCGGTGAGAAGGTCAGCAGGTCCAGTGCTTCGGCGACCGGTTTACCGCGCACCTGGTCAGCCACCAAACGGGCCTTCTGGGCGGATAAACGAGCGCCACGCAGCTTAGCTGTGACTTCCATCTCTAATCCTCTCTGGCTTACCGTTTGGCTTTCTTGTCCGCCGCATGGCCGCGGTAGGTGCGGGTAGCAGCGAATTCGCCCAGCTTGTGGCCGACCATCTCCTCGGAGACGTGTACCGGCACATGCTGGCGACCGTTATGGACCGCAATGGTGAGCCCGACCATGTTGGGCAGGATCATGGAACGACGCGACCAGGTCTTGATCGGTTTGCGGTCGTTCTTTTCCACTGCAGCCTCAACCTTCTTCAGCAGATGAAGGTCGATAAAGGGACCTTTCTTCAGTGAACGTGGCACAGCCGTTACCTCTTAAAGTCTTGGCGTTTTCAATCAGTTCCGGGCCTTGCGGCGACGGACGATCAGCTTGTCGGTGCGCTTGTTCTTGCGGGTCTTGTGGCCCTTGGTGGGGATACCCCACGGGGTCACCGGGTGACGACCACCGCTGGTACGGCCTTCGCCGCCACCGTGCGGGTGATCCACCGGGTTCATGGCCACGCCGCGAACGGTCGGACGCACACCTCTCCAGCGCTTCGCACCGGCCTTGCCAAGCTGACGCAGGCTGTGCTCGGAGTTGCTCACTTCACCCAGGGTCGCGCGACACTCGGCCAGCACCTTGCGCATCTCGCCGGAGCGCAGGCGCAGGGTGGCGTAGTTGCCCTCGCGGGCGACCAACTGGGCGCTGGTACCGGCGCTGCGGGCGAGCTGGGCGCCCTTGCCGGGCTTGAGCTCGATGCAGTGCACGGTGGAACCCAGCGGGATGTTGCGCAGCGGCAGGGCGTTGCCCTTGCGGATCGCCGCGTTGACGCCGGACTCGAGACGGTCACCGGCACTCACGCCCTTGGGCGCGATGATGTAGCGACGTTCGCCATCGAGGTACTTGAGCAGCGCGATATGGGCGCTGCGGTTGGGATCGTACTCCAGGCGCTCGACGATGGCCGGGACGCCATCCTTGGTGCGCTTGAAGTCGATGATCCGGTAGTGCTGACGGTGACCACCGCCCACGTGGCGGGTGGTGATGCGACCGTGGTTGTTGCGTCCACCGCTGTGCGACTGCTTCTCGAGCAGGGCCGCGTAGGGCTTGCCCTTGTGCAGCTCGTCGCCGACGATCTTGACCAGGTGGCGGCGACCGGCGGATGTGGGTTTGGTCTTGACGATTGCCATTGTCCGTACTCCTGCCCTTATTCGGCGCCAGAGAAGTCTTCAAGGGTTTCGCCGGCGGCCAGCGTGACGTAGGCCTTGCGATACCCCTTGCGCTGACCCAGACCCTGCGCGGTGCGCTTGGTCTTGCCCTTCATGTTCAGCACCTGAACGCGATCGACCTTCTTGCCGAACAGGGCTTCGACGGCCTTCTTGATCTCGGGCTTGGTCGCGTCGCCGGCCACCTTGAACACGTACTGGTTGCGTTCGGCAGCCATGGCGGCCTTCTCGGTCACGTGCGGACCAAGCAGAACCTTGAATACACGCTCCTGGTTCATGCCAGCTTCTCCTCGAATTTGCGCAGGGCGGAGACGGTGACCAGCACCTTGTCGAAGGCGACCAGGCTCACCGGGTCGGCGGCGGCCACGTCCACCACATCCACGTTGGGGATGTTGCGGGCGGCCAGGTAGAGCTTCTCGTCGATCTCTTCGGTGACGATCAGCACCTTCTCCAGACCCAGCTCATCGAGCTTGGCGACCAGCTGCTTGGTCCTGGGTGCGTCGACGGTGATCTCCTCGACGGCCACCAGGCGCTCCTGGCGCACCAGCTCGGAGAGGATGGAGCGCATCGCCGCACGGTACATCTTGCGGTTGACCTTCTGGGTGTAGTCCTGGGGACGGGCCGCGAAGGTCACGCCGCCGCTGCGCCACAGCGGAGAGCGGATGGTACCGGCGCGGGCACGGCCGGTGCCCTTCTGGCGCCACGGCTTCTTGCCGCCGCCACGCACGTCGGAACGGTTCTTCTGGGCGCGGGTACCCTGGCGACCACCGGCCAGATAGGCGGTGACGACCTGGTGCACGAGCGCTTCATTGAATTCTTTGCCAAAGGTGGCGTCGGACACTTCGACGGTACCGGCGCCGGCAGCAAGATTCAGATTCATCGGTAAGCTCCCCTTCAGCCTGCTTTCACGGCGCTGCGCACGACGACGTCACTGCCGGTGGCGCCGGGCACGGCGCCCTTGACCAGCAGCAGGTTACGTTCGGCATCGACACGCACGACTTCGAGGCTCTGGACGGTGCAACGCACGTTGCCCATCTGGCCGGCCATCTTCTTGCCCTTGAACACGCGTCCCGGGGTCTGGCACATGCCGATGGAACCCGGCGCACGGTGGGCCAGGGAGTTACCGTGGCTGTTGTCCTGGGTGCGGAAGTTCCAGCGCTTGACGGCGCCCTGGAAGCCCTTGCCCTTGGAGGTGCCGGTCACGTCGATCAACTGACCAGCTTCGAAGAGGGATACGGTGAGTTCGCCGCCCACTTCCGGAGCCTCATCGCCTTCGGCGAGGCGGAACTCCATCAGCGAACGACCGGCCTCTACACCCGCCTTGGCGAACTGCCCGGCCTGGGCTTTCGCCAGGTGCTTGGCCTTGCGGGAGCCGGTTGTCACCTGCACCGCGGCGTAGCCGTCGCTCTCGACGGACTTCACGCGAGTCACGCGGTTGGGCTCAACCTCGATCACGGTCACGGGCACGGATGCGCCGTCTTCGGTGAAGACGCGGGTCATCCCGGCCTTCTTACCGACCAAACCGATAGTCATTCTCAGTCTCCTATAGTGTACGGGGCTATCACCCGCTATGGCTGCCCTTTCCAGAGCATTCCACTAGCACGTTGTGTAGCGCCTCACGGCGCGGCGGCTGCTGCTCGGGCGTCTCGCCGAGCGCTGGGCCGCGGTGTCTAGTGTGGTATCAGTCGAGCTTGATCTGCACGTCCACGCCGGCGGCGAGGTCGAGCTTCATCAGGGCATCAACGGTCTTCTCGGTGGGCTCGACGATATCGAGCACCCGCTTGTGCGTGCGAATCTCGTACTGGTCGCGCGCGTCCTTGTTGACGTGCGGCGAGATCAGCACGGTATACCGCTCGCGATTGGTCGGCAGAGGAATCGGACCACGAACCTGGGCGCCGGTACGCTTGGCGGTTTCCACGATCTCCGCAGCGGACTGGTCGATCAGGCGATGGTCGAAGGCCTTCAACCGAATGCGAATCTTCTGGTTCTGCATTTGCCCTAAACTCCAATGGATCTCGACGGCGCGAGCCGTCTACCCACGCATTCAAAGGATGCGCATTATAGGCGCGCCGCAGATGAGTGTCAAACACTCCCCGCGGTGCGCAGAAAGGGGGCTCCTCGCGGAGCCCCCTTCGATCATTCGAGCGGCTTGCGCTTACTCGACGATCTTGGCCACGACGCCGGCGCCGACGGTACGACCGCCTTCACGAACGGCGAAACGCAGGCCTTCGTCCATGGCGATCGGGGCGATCAGGGTGACGACCATCTTGACGTTGTCGCCCGGCATGACCATCTCCACGCCTTCCGGCAGCTCACAGGTACCAGTCACGTCGGTGGTGCGGAAGTAGAACTGCGGACGGTAGCCCTTGAAGAAGGGAGTGTGACGACCACCCTCTTCCTTGGACAGCACGTACACCTCGGCCTCGAAGACGGTGTGCGGGGTGATGGTGCCCGGCTTGGCCAGGACCTGACCACGCTCGACATCGTCACGCTTGGTGCCGCGCAGCAGGGCGCCGATGTTCTCGCCGGCACGACCTTCGTCGAGCAGCTTGCGGAACATCTCGACACCGGTCACCACGGTCTTGGTGGTGTCCTTCAGACCCACGATCTCGATCTCTTCGCCGGCCTTGATGATGCCGCGCTCGACACGACCGGTGACCACGGTACCGCGGCCGGAGATGGAGAAGACGTCCTCGATCGGCATCAGGAACGGCTGATCGATGGCGCGCTCCGGCTCGGGGATGTAGTCGTCCAGGGCCTTGATCAGGTTGGCAACGGCGGTGGTGCCCATGCCGTTGTCGTCCTTGCCTTCCAGGGCCATCAGGGCGGAGCCGGTGATGATCGGGGTGTCGTCACCCGGGAAGTCGTACTCGTTGAGGAGTTCGCGCACTTCCATCTCGACCAGCTCGAGCAGCTCCTCGTCGTCGACCATGTCGGCCTTGTTGAGGAACACGACGATGTACGGCACGCCGACCTGGCGGGACAGCAGGATGTGCTCGCGGGTCTGCGGCATGGGGCCGTCGGCGGCGGAGCACACCAGGATGGCGCCGTCCATCTGCGCCGCACCGGTGATCATGTTCTTCACGTAGTCGGCGTGCCCGGGGCAGTCCACGTGGGCGTAGTGACGGTCCTCGGACTGGTACTCCACGTGAGAGGTGGCGATGGTGATACCACGCTCACGCTCTTCCGGGGCGTTGTCGATGGAGTCGAACTCGCGCCAGTCACCACCGAACACCTCGGCGGAAACGCGGGTCAGGGCCGCAGTCAGGGTGGTCTTGCCGTGGTCGACGTGACCGATGGTGCCGACGTTGACGTGCGGTTTGGAACGTTCGAATTTTTCCTTAGCCACTGCTTTAACCTCTTTACGTTAGCTAACGGTTAACCGTTCTGGTTGATGACGGCTTCAACGACGCTGGACGGCGCCTCTTCGTAATCCGCAAACTCCATGACGTAGCTTGCGCGGCCCTGGGTCTGAGAACGCAGATCGGTCGCGTAACCGAACATCTCAGCCAACGGAACCCGGGCGCGGATGATCTTGCCGGAGGGCGAGTCATCCATGCCCGACACCAGGCCGCGACGGCGGTTCAGGTCGCCCATGACGTCACCCATGAACTCCTCGGGCGTCACGACCTCGACCTTCATCACCGGCTCCAGCAGCACGGCCTTGGCCTTCTTGGCACCTTCTTTGATCGCCATGGAAGAAGCGACCTTGAACGCGGTCTCGTTGGAGTCCACGTCGTGGTAGGAGCCATCGTACAGCGTAACCTTGACGTCGATCATCGGGTAGCCCGCGATGACACCGTTCTGCAGCTGCTCGTAGGCCCCTTTCTCGACGGCCGGCACGTATTCCTTGGGAACCACGCCGCCGACGATCTCGGAGGCGAATTTGAAGTGCATGTCTTCATCTTCGCCCTTGTCTTCCGCGGTGAGCGGCTCGATGCGCAGGTGGACGTGGCCGTACTGGCCGCGACCGCCGGACTGGCGCACGAACTTGCCTTCCTGCTCGACGCTCTTCTTGATGGTCTCGCGGTAGGCGACCTGCGGCTTGCCGATGTTGGCCTCGACCTTGAACTCGCGACGCATGCGGTCGACGATGATGTCGAGGTGCAGCTCGCCCATGCCGGAGATGATGGTCTGGCCGGTCTCCTCGTCGGTGCGCACCTGGAAGGAGGGGTCCTCCTGGGCCAGCTTGCCCAGGGCCACGCCCATCTTCTCCTGGTCGGCCTTGGACTTCGGCTCCACGGCCACCGAGATCACCGGATCGGGGAACTCCATGCGCTCCAGCACGATCTTGTTGTCCGGGTCGCACAGGGTGTCACCGGTGGTGACGTCCTTGAGGCCGATGCAGGCGGCGATGTCGCCGGCGCGCACTTCCTTGATCTCCTCGCGGGAGTTGGAGTGCATCTGCACGATACGGCCGACGCGCTCCTTCTTCTGCTTGACGGAGTTGTAGACGCTGTCGCCGGAGTTGAGCACGCCGGAGTAGACCCGGATGAAGGTCAGGGTGCCGACGAAGGGGTCGGTGGCGATCTTGAAGGCCAGGGCGGCGAAGGGGGCGCTGTCGTCGGCCTCACGGGTCGCGATGGTGCCGTCCTTGTCGTCCAGCTCACCCTCGATGGCCTTGACCTCGGTGGGCGACGGCATGTACTCGATGACGCCATCCAGCACCGCCTGCACGCCCTTGTTCTTGAAGGCGCTGCCGCAGGTGACCAGGACGATCTCGTTGTCCAGGGTGCGGCGACGCAGGCCGGCCTTGATGTCCTCGATGGAGAGCTCGCCCTCCTCGAGGTACTTGTCCATCAGCTCTTCGGAGGCTTCGGCGGCGGCCTCGACCATCTGCTCGCGGTATTCCTCGGCGGTCTCCTGGAGCTCCGCGGGGATGTCCACGAGGTCGTAGTTCATGCCGAGGTTCTCCTCGTCCCAGAGGATCGCCTTCATCTGGATCAGGTCGATGACGCCCTTGAACTCGTCCTCGGTGCCCCAGTTGATCTGGATCGGCACGGCGTTGGCACCCAGCTTGCTCTTGAGCTGGTCGACCACCATGAAGAAGTCGGCGCCGGTACGGTCCATCTTGTTGACGAATACCATGCGCGGGACTTCGTACTTGTTGGCCTGGCGCCAGACGGTCTCGGTCTGGGGCTGCACGCCGGAGCTGCCGCACAGCACCACCACGGCCCCGTCGAGGACACGCAGGGAGCGCTCCACCTCGATGGTGAAGTCGACGTGTCCGGGGGTGTCGATGATGTTGATGCGGTGCTCGTCGAACTGCTTGTTCATGCCCTGCCAGAAGCAGGTGGTCGCCGCGGAGGTGATGGTGATACCGCGCTCCTGCTCCTGCTCCATCCAGTCCATGGTGGCGGCGCCATCATGGACCTCACCGACCTTGTGGGAGAGGCCGGTGTAGAAGAGGACACGCTCGGTCGTGGTGGTCTTGCCGGCGTCGACGTGAGCCACGATACCGATGTTGCGGTAGCGCTTGAGCGGAGTCTTGCGTGGCACGATGGAATTCTCCATTGCTGTGAAGCGCCGCCCGCGGGGGGCGGCCCTTCGTGTATGGAACTCGTCGTCTGAAGCGGCGTGCTTAGAAACGGTAGTGGGAGAAGGCCTTGTTGGCCTCCGCCATGCGATGCACGTCTTCACGCTTCTTGACGGCCGCGCCCTTGCCCTCGGCGGCATCCAGCATCTCGCCGGCCAGGCGCTGCACCATGGTCTTCTCGCCACGACGACGGGCGGCATCCACCAGCCAGCGCATGGCCAGCGCCTGGCGACGCGAGGGACGAACCTCCACGGGCACCTGATAGGTCGCGCCGCCGACGCGGCGGGACTTCACCTCGACCATGGGCTGGATGGTCTCCAGCGCCTTGTCGAAGATCTCCAGCGGCTCTTCGTTACTGCGCTCGGCAACCCTGTCCAGCGCACCATAGACGATGCGCTCAGCTACGGACTTCTTGCCGCTGACCATCAGGTGGTTCATGAACTTCGCCAGGCGCTCGCTTCCGAACTTGGGATCCGGCAGGATCTCGCGCTTGGCCGCAACTCTTCTTCTAGGCATGATAAGCCCTCTGTTGAAGGGTCCTTCAGGTAAACCCGGGACTCTCGCCGACGGCGACGCCCGACCTTACTCTTATCAGACCGGTATCAAATTCCGATGAAACTCTCGTCCCGGGTCGATCAGACCTTGGGACGCTTGGCGCCGTACTTGGAACGGCCCTGCTTGCGGTTCTGCACGCCGGAGGTGTCCAGGGCGCCGCGCACGGTGTGGTAACGCACACCGGGCAGGTCCTTGACACGGCCGCCGCGGATCAGGACCACGGAGTGCTCCTGCAGGTTGTGACCTTCACCACCGATGTAGGAAGAGACCTCGTAGCCGTTGGTCAGGCGCACGCGGCAGACCTTACGCAGGGCCGAGTTGGGCTTCTTCGGGGTGGTGGTGTAGACGCGGGTGCAGACGCCGCGCTTCTGCGGGCAGGCCTGCAGCGCCGGCACGTCGCTCTTGGCGGCCTGGCGCTTGCGCGGCTTGCGCACGAGCTGATTGATCGTTGCCATGGTGTGTAGCTGACTCCAATGGGTTGCCTTGCCTTCACAGCGGTGCAGGCGCACCCGCCCCACTGTTAAAGGCTGCGCATTCTAATGGCTGACGCCGCTGGCCGTCAAGCCTGACGCCCCGCCATGCGGGGCGTCAGGCACGGCGCGGGTCAGATCTCCTCGTCGTCCGAATCCAGCGCGGTGAGCTGGGCGCCCAGCTCCTGCTCGACGTCGTAGGCCGACGGCGTGAGCAGGCGCTCGGCGTCTTCGCGCTTGCGGCGACGCTCGGCGTGGTGGGTCAGGCCGGTACCGGCCGGGATCAGGCGTCCCACCACCACGTTCTCCTTCAGGCCGCGCAGGTAGTCGCGCTTGCCGGTCACCGCCGCCTCGGTCAGCACCCGCGTGGTCTCCTGGAAGGAGGCCGCGGAGATGAACGACTCGGTGGCCAGGCTGGCCTTGGTGATGCCCAGCAGTACCCGCTGGTACTTGGCCGGGAACCTCTCGCCCTTCTCGAGGCGGGCATTCTCCTCCAGCACCCGCACCAGTTCGACCTGGTCGCCGGGGATGAAGTCGGAATCGCCCGAATCGGTGATCTCCACCTTGCGCAGCATCTGACGCACGATCACCTCGATGTGCTTGTCGTTGATGCCCACGCCCTGGAGGCGGTAGACCTCCTGGATCTCGGCGGTGATATACTTGGCCAGCTCCGCCACGCCCAGCAGCCGCAGGATGTCGTGGGGGTTGCTGGGCCCGTCGGAGATCACCTCGCCCTTCTCGACGCTCTCGCCCTCGAAGACCGCGATCTGGCGCCACTTGGGGATCAGCATCTCGAAGGGATCGCCACCATCCTCCGGGGTGATGGCCAGGCGCCGCTTGCCCTTGGTCTCCTTGCCGAAGCTGATCACGCCGCTGACCTCGGCGAGAATCGACGGCTCCTTGGGCTTGCGAGCCTCGAAGAGGTCGGCCACCCGCGGCAGACCCCCGGTGATGTCCTTGTTGCCGGACGCCTCCACCGGGATGCGCGCCACGACCTCGCCGACGCCGATCTTCGAACCGTTATCGGCGGTGACGATCGCCTTGCCGGGCAGCAGGTACTGCACCGGGGTGTCCGAGCCACTGACGGTGACCGGGCTGCCGGCCTCGTCGGAGAGCAGGATCATCGGGCGCTTGTCGCGGCCGGCCATGGGACGCGCCGCCGCCTCGATCACCTCGATGGAGGACAGGCCGGTCATCTCGTCCACGCTGCGGTGGATGGTCAGGCCCTCGTCCATGTCGGCGTACTGCACGGTACCCTCGGCCTCGGCGACGATGGGGTGGGTGTGCGGGTCCCACTTGGCCACCGCCTGCCCGGCCTCGACGCTGTCGCCGTCGCGAACGTCCAGTTCGGCGCCGTAGGGCAGCTTGTAGTACTCGCGCTCGCGACCGTGCTCGTCGGCCAGTGCCAGGGCGCTGGAGCGGGATACCACCACCAGCTTGCCGTCGGCACGCTCGACGAACTTGATGTTGTGCAGGCGCACCTTGCCGCCGTGCTTGACCTGGACGCTGTCCACCGCGGAGGCCCGGGAGGCCGCACCGCCGATGTGGAAGGTCCGCATGGTCAGCTGGGTGCCCGGTTCGCCGATGGACTGGGCGGCGATCACACCCACCGCCTCGCCGATGTTGACCTGATGGCCGCGCGCCAGGTCACGACCGTAGCAGGCCGAGCAGACGCCGTGCGGGGTCTGGCAGCTGATGGCGCTGCGCACCACGATCTCGTCGACGCCCATGGTATCGAGCTCGGCGCACCACTTCTCGTCGAGCAGGGTATCGCGCGGGATCAGCACCTCCTCGGTGGCCGGATCGATGACGTCGCGCGCCACCACGCGCCCCAGCACGCGCTGGGCCAGGGAGACGATGATGTCGCCGCCCTCGATCACCGGGTGCAGGGTCAGGCCCTCCTCGGTGCCGCAGTCGGACTCGGTGATCACCATGTCCTGGGCCACATCCACCAGGCGACGGGTCAGGTAACCGGAGTTGGCGGTCTTGAGCGCCGTGTCCGCCAGCCCCTTCCGCGCGCCGTGGGTGGAGATGAAGTACTGCAGGACGTTGAGGCCCTCACGGAAGTTGGCGACGATCGGGGTCTCGATGATCGAGCCGTCCGGCTTGGCCATCAGGCCCCGCATGCCCGCCAGCTGGCGGATCTGGGCGGCGCTGCCCCGCGCCCCGGAGTCGGCCATGATGAACACGCTGTTGAAGGAGTCCTGCTCGACCTCGTTGCCCTCGCGGTCGGTGACGGTCTCCTTGGAGATGCCCGCCATCATGGACTTGGCCACCTGGTCGTTGGCGCGCGCCCAGATGTCGATCACCTTGTTGTACTTCTCGCCGGCGGTCACCAGGCCGGAGGAGAACTGGTCCTCGATCTCCTTCACCTCCTCCTCGGCGGCGTCGACGATCTCGGCCTTGGCATCGGGGATGACGAAATCGTTGACGCCGATGGAGGCGCCGGACCAGGTGGCCAGGCGGAAGCCGGTGTACATCAGCTGGTCGGCGAAGATCACCGTGGGCTTGAGGCCGGCACGACGATACACCTCGTTGAGCAGGTTGGAGATCGCCTTCTTCTTCATCGGCTTGTCCACCAGCTCGAAGGGCACCCCCTCGGGCAGGATGCGGAACAGCAGGGCACGCCCCACGGTGGTGTCGCGCAGCACCCGCCGGTGATGCCTCTCGCCGCTCTCCTCGTCGATGGTCACCTCGTCGAGGCGCACCTTGACCCGGGCGTGCAGCGCCACGTTCTGGGTGCCGAAGGCACGCTCCACCTCGTTGAGGTCGGAGAACACCATGCCTTCGCCCTTGTCGTTGATGCGCTCGCGGGTCATGTAGTAGAGCCCCAGCACCACGTCCTGGGAGGGCACGATGATCGGCTCGCCGTTGGCCGGCGACAGCACGTTGTTGGTGGCCATCATCAGCGCCCGGGCCTCGAGCTGGGCTTCCAGGGTCAGCGGCACGTGGACCGCCATCTGGTCACCGTCGAAGTCGGCGTTGTAGGCGGCACACACCAGCGGGTGCAGCTGGATCGCCTTGCCCTCGATGAGCAGCGGCTCGAAGGCCTGGATGCCCAGGCGGTGCAGGGTCGGGGCACGGTTGAGCAGCACCGGGTGCTCGCGGATGACCTCGGCGAGGATGTCCCATACCTCGGGCAGCTCGCGCTCGACCATCTTCTTGGCGGCCTTGATGGTGGACGCCTGGCCGTTGGCCTGCAGCTTGGAGTAGATGAACGGCTTGAACAGCTCCAGCGCCATCTTCTTGGGCAGGCCGCACTGGTGCAGGCGCAGGGTCGGGCCCACGGTGATCACCGAGCGGCCGGAGTAGTCGACGCGCTTGCCCAGCAGGTTCTGGCGGAAACGCCCCTGCTTGCCCTTGATCATGTCGGCCAGCGACTTCAGCGGGCGCTTGTTGGAACCGGTGATGGCCCGGCCGCGACGGCCATTGTCGAGCAGGGCGTCCACCGCCTCCTGCAGCATGCGCTTCTCGTTGCGCACGATGATATCCGGCGCATTGAGGTCGAGCAGCCGCTTGAGGCGGTTGTTGCGGTTGATCACCCGGCGATAGAGGTCGTTGAGGTCGGAGGTGGCGAAGCGGCCACCGTCCAGCGGCACCAGCGGACGCAGGTCCGGCGGCAGCACCGGCAGCACCTCCATGACCATCCACGCCGGCGCATTGCCGGAGTTGTGGAAGGCCTCCAGCAACTTGAGCCGCTTGGAGAGCTTCTTGATCTTGGTCTCGGAGTTGGTCTGGGGAATCTCCTCGCGCAGGCGATCGATCTCCTCGACCAGGTCGATGTCCTTGAGCAGCGCCTGGACGGCCTCGGCACCCATGCGCGCATCGAAGTCGTCGCCGAACTCCTCGAGGGCCTCGAAGTACTGTTCGTCGTTGAGCAGCTGGCCACGCTCCAGGGTGGTCATGCCCGGGTCGATGACCACGAAGCTCTCGAAGTAGAGCACGCGCTCGATGTCGCGCAGGGTCATGTCCAGGAACATGCCGATACGCGACGGCAGCGACTTGAGGAACCAGATGTGGGCGACCGGGCTGGCCAGCTCGATGTGACCCATGCGCTCGCGGCGCACGGCGGCCTTGGTGACCTCGACGCCACACTTCTCGCAGATGATGCCGCGGTGCTTCATGCGCTTGTACTTGCCGCACAGGCACTCGTAGTCCTTCACCGGGCCGAAGATCTTGGCGCAGAACAGGCCGTCACGCTCCGGCTTGAAGGTACGGTAGTTGATGGTCTCGGGCTTCTTGACCTCGCCGTAGGACCAGGAGCGGATCATGTCCGGCGACGCCAGCGTGATCTTGATCGCGTCGAACTCGTCGGACTGAGACTGCGATTTGAGGACTTTCACCAAATCTTTCATGGGGTCGGCTCCGCTGCGGAGTTGTCATGGGCGGGGGCGTCGCCGCCCCCGCGGACCGTCATAGATGTGAAGCGTCGGCCGCCTCAGCTCTCGAGCTCGATATCGATGCCCAGCGAGCGGATCTCCTTCACCAGCACGTTGAAGGATTCCGGCATGCCGGCCTGCATGGCGTGGTCGCCGTCGACGATGTTCTTGTACATCTTGGTGCGACCCTCCACGTCGTCGGACTTGACGGTGAGCATCTCCTGGAGGGTGTAGGCGGCGCCGTAGGCCTCCAGGGCCCAGACCTCCATCTCACCGAAGCGCTGGCCACCGAACTGCGCCTTGCCGCCCAGCGGCTGCTGGGTGACCAGGGAGTAGGAGCCGGTGGAGCGCGCGTGCATCTTGTCGTCCACCAGGTGGTTGAGCTTGAGCATGTACATGTAGCCGACGGTCACCGGACGGTCGAATGCGTCACCGGTACGGCCATCGTACAGGGTCATCTGGCCGGAATCCGGCAGCTCTGCCAGGCGCAGCAGGTGCTTGATCTCGTGCTCGTTGGCGCCGTCGAACACCGGCGTCGACATCGGCACGCCGCCCTTGAGGTTCCTGGCCAGGGCGATCACCTCGTCGTCGGAGAGCGACTCCAGCTCCTCGACACGGGTGCCCGGGGTGGAGTTGTAGACCTGCCCCAGGAAGTCGCGGATCTCCGCTACCTGCTGTTCGCGGGCATCGCGCAGCAGGGCGTCGATCTTGCGTCCCAGGCCCCAGGCCGCCAGGCCCAGGTGGGTCTCGAGGATCTGCCCGACGTTCATGCGCGACGGCACGCCCAGCGGATTCAACACCACGTCGACGGGCTCGCCCTGGTCGTCGAAGGGCATGTCCTCGACCGGCATGATCGCCGAGATGACGCCCTTGTTGCCGTGGCGGCCGGCCATCTTGTCGCCCGGCTGCAGGCGACGCTTCACCGCCATGTAGACCTTGACGATCTTGAGCACGCCCGGCGCCAGGTCGTCGCCCTGGGTGAGCTTGCGCTTCTTGTCCTCGAAGCGCTCGTCCATCTCCTTGCGACGATTCTCCAGCTGTTCGTCGGCCTGGGCCAGCAGCTCGTTGAGCGTCTCGTCCTGCAGGCGCAGCTTGAACCACTGCTGGCGCGGCAGCTCCTCGAGGTAGCCCTCGGAGAGCACGTCGCCCTTCTTCAGCTGCGGCCCGCCGTTCACCGCCTGGCCGACCAGCGCCCGCTTGAGGCGCTCGAAGGTGGCGTCCTCGGCGATGCGGTAGGTCTCCTGCAGGTCCTTGCGCACCTCGTCGAGCTGCATCTGCTCGATGGACAGCGCCCGGGAGTCCTTCTCCACACCATCGCGGGTGAACACCTGGACGTCGATGACGGTGCCGCGCATGCCGGTGGGAGCACGCAGCGAAGTGTCCTTCACGTCGGAGGCCTTCTCGCCGAAGATCGCCCGCAGCAGCTTCTCCTCGGGGGTCAGCTGGGTCTCACCCTTGGGCGTGACCTTGCCGACCAGGATGTCGCCGGGACCGACCTCGGCACCGATGTAGACGACACCCGCCTCATCCAGCTTGGACAGCGCCGACTCGCCCACGTTGGGGATGTCGGAGGTGATCTCCTCCGGCCCCAGCTTGGTGTCGCGGGAGACGCAGGTCAGTTCCTGGATATGGATGGTGGTGAACCGATCCTCCTGGACCACCCGCTCGGAGAGCAGGATGGAGTCCTCGAAGTTGTAGCCGTTCCAGGGCATGAAGGCGATGCGCATGTTCTGGCCCAGCGCCAGGTCGCCCATGTCCACAGAGGGGCCGTCGGCCAGGATGTCGCCACGCGCCACCGAGTCACCGGGCCGCACGATGGGCCGCTGGTTCTGGCAGGTGTTCTGGTTGGAGCGCACGTACTTGGTGAGGTTGTAGATATCGACGCCGGCCTCGCCGCCGATGATCTCCTCCTCGTTGACGCGCACCACGATGCGCTTGGCGTCGACCGAGTCGATCACCCCGCCGCGACGTGCCACGGCGCAGACGCCGGAGTCGCGGGCCACGAAGCGCTCCATGCCGGTCCCCACCAGGGGCTTGTCGGCGCGCAGGGTGGGCACCGCCTGACGCTGCATGTTGGCCCCCATCAGGGCGCGGTTGGCATCGTCGTGCTCGAGGAAGGGGATCAGCGCCGCGGCCACGGAGACCACCTGGCGCGGCGAGACGTCCATCAGGGTGACCTGCTCGGGACGCATGAAGGTGGTCTCGCCCTTGTGGCGCACCTGCACCAGGTCGTCGACCAGCTTGCCACCCTCGTCTACGGTGGCCGAGGCCTGGGCGATGACGAAGTCGCCCTCCTCGATGGCGGAGAGATGCACCACGTCATCGGTGACCTGGGCGTCCACCACCTTGCGGTAGGGCGTCTCGAGGAAGCCGTAGCTGTTGGTGTGGCTGTAAGTGGCCAGGGAGTTGATCAGGCCGATGTTGGGACCTTCCGGGGTCTCGATCGGGCACAGGCGGCCGTAGTGGGTGGCGTGGACGTCGCGCACCTCGAAGCCGGCCCGCTCGCGGGTCAGGCCGCCCGGGCCGAGCGCGGAGACGCGGCGCTTGTGGGTGACCTCGGAGAGCGGGTTGTTCTGGTCCATGAACTGGGAGAGCTGGCTAGAGCCGAAGAACTCCTTGACCGCCGCCGCCACCGGCTTGGCGTTGATCAGGTCCTGGGGCATCAGGCCTTCGCTCTCGGCCATGGAGAGACGCTCCTTGACCGCGCGCTCGACGCGCACCAAGCCCACGCGGAACTGGTTCTCGGCCATCTCGCCCACGCAACGAATGCGACGGTTGCCCAGGTGGTCGATGTCGTCCACCTCGCCGAAGCCGTTGCGGATGTAAATCAGCTCCTTGAGCACGTCGAGGATGTCGCGCCGATCCAGCACACCGGAGCCGGTGTCGGCGTCACGACGCAGACGACGATTGAACTTCATGCGACCGACGCCGGAGAGGTCGTAGCGGTCCTCGGTGAAGAACAGGTTGTGGAACAGCGTCTCGGCGGCCTCCTTGGTGGGCGGCTCGCCGGGACGCATCATGCGGTAGATCTCCACCAGCGCCTCGAGCTGGGACCCGGTGGTATCCAGCTTGAGGGTGTCGGAGACGAAGGGGCCGCAATCGAGATCATTGGTGTAGAGGGTCTCGAGCCGGGAGATGCCGGCCTGGGCGATCTTCTCCAGCAGTTCCGGGGTGATCTCGGTATTGCAGGGGCAGATCAGCTCGCCGGTGTTCGGATCGACCTGGTCCTTGGCCAGGGTCTTGCCGAACAGGTACTCCATCGGCACTTCGAGGCGCTCGAGGCCGGCCTTCTCCAGCTGGCGGATGTGCTTCTGGGTGATGCGACGCCCTTCCTCGACGATCACTCCGCCCTCGGCGTCCTTGATGTCGAAGGTGGCGGTCTCGCCGCGCAGCCGCGACGGCACCAGTTCCACGGAGAAGCCGGACTTCTCGATGTGGAAGGTGCTGGTCTCGAAGAACTCGTCGAGGATCTCCTCGGCGCTCATGCCCAGGGCGCGCAGCAGCACCGAGGCCGGCAGCTTGCGGCGACGGTCGATGCGCACGAAGACGTTGTCCTTGGGATCGAACTCGAAGTCGAGCCAGGAGCCGCGGTAGGGGATCACCCGGGCGGAGTAGAGCAGCTTGCCCGAGGAGTGGCTCTTGCCCTTGTCATGGTCGAAGAACACGCCGGGGGAGCGGTGCAGCTGGGAGACGATGACGCGCTCGGTACCGTTCACCACGAAGGTACCGTTCTCGGTCATCAGGGGGATCTCCCCCATGTAGACTTCCTGCTCCTTGATGTCCTTGATCGCCTTGTTGGACGAGTCTTTGTCATAGATGATCAGGCGGACCTTGACGCGCAGGGGAGCCGAGTAGGTGACGCCACGCAGCTGGCACTCCTTGACGTCGAACGCCGGGGTGCCGAAGCGATAGCTGACGTACTCCAGGGCGGCATTGCCGGAGAAGCTCTCGATCGGGAACACCGACCTGAAGGCGGCATGCAGGCCGACCTCGAGACGCTCCTCCGGGGAGCGGTCCTGCTGGAGGAAGTCGTAGTAGGAATCAAGCTGGATCGCCAGCAGGTAGGGCACATCCATCACTTGGGGCAGTTTGCCGAAATCCTTGCGGATGCGTTTTTTCTCAGTGTATGAGTAAGCCATCTGTATTCCCCAGCTTGTTCACCATGGGTGACCGATGCGTGGTCGGCGCCACCCGACGGGGCGCGGCTCCGTCAGGCGATGAAGGCAAGCGCCTCGCGGGTCGCTCGCCTTCGGAATTCGGCTGGCAATTCTGCTCGTGTGCAGAGGCCAGTGACAACAGAAAAAGGCCGGCAGCGGGTGTCCCGCCACCAGCCGTGGAAGCTTACGCAGCGCGTAAAGCCATGGAGACCAAGGACTTACTTGAGCTCCACGCTCGCGCCGGCTTCTTCCAGCTTGGTCTTGGCCGCTTCGGCGTCTTCCTTGGACATGGCCTCCTTGATGGTCGCCGGAGCGCCGTCGACGGCACCCTTGGCTTCCTTCAGACCCAGGCCGGTGATCTCGCGGACGACCTTGATGACGTTGACCTTCTTCTCGCCGGCGCCGGTCAGCACCAGGTCGAACTCGGTCTGCTCTTCAGCGGCTTCGGCTTCACCACCACCCGGGCCGGCCACGACGGCGGCGGCGGCGGTCACGCCGAACTTCTCTTCCATCGCCTCGATCAGCTCGGCGACTTCCATCACGGACATGTCGGCGACGGCGTTGATGATGTCTTCTTTGGTCAGTGCCATTGTCACGTTTCCTAACTTTGCGGGAGTCGAGGCTGTGCTTCGACTCGGGATTCAATATTCGATTCGGGCAGCCAGCAGGAGTTCGCCGATCAGGCGGCCTCCTCCTGCTTCTGGTCGCGCAGGGCGGCCAGGGTACGAACCAGCTTGCCGGCCGATGCTTCCTTCATGACGGACATCAGCTTGGCGATGGCCTCGTCATAGGTCGGCAGGGTCGCCAGGCGGTCGAGATCGGCGGCCGGGATCAGCTCGCCCTCGTAGGCCAGCGCCTTGACCTCGAAGTTCTTCTCCTCCTTGGCGAACTCCTTGAACAGGCGGGCGGCGGCGCCCGGATGCTCGTAGGAGAAGGCCAGCAGGGTCGGACCCGAGAAGGTCTCGTCCAGAATCTCCCAAGGAGTTCCGGACAGGGCGCGGCGTGCCAGGGTGTTGCGGACAACACGCAGCTGGACGCCATTCTCGCGGGCCTGCTTGCGCAGGTCGGTCATCTTGCTGACCGCGACGCCACGAGAATCGGCAACTACGACGGAGAGAGCATCCTTGGCCGCTTCACTGACCTCGGCAACGATCGCCTTCTTGCCTTCGAGTGCTAGTGGCACAGTGATCACTCCTTCGTGCCGGAACCTCGCGATGAGGGTTCCGGTGGTTACCATCTCCCCCGGTCGAGGCCGTAAGGCCAGGGCACCGGGAGTCCTGGGTGATGGTGCTCACCAGAAACCTGGCGGCCACACCATCTGCGCAGGCCATCGGAAGGATGATTAAGCCGCCCTTCGCAGGGAAGGGCGGCGCCTGCGGTCTTTGACGGTGCCCCGCCGGCGAGTCATGACCCGACACGGGGACCGCAAAGTTCTTGCTGTTACGTCGATCCGCTGCCCGTTCAGACCAGGGCAGAGTGATCGATGGTCAGCCCGGGGCCCATGGTAGTGGACAGGGTGACCTTCTTGAAATAGATACCCTTGGACGTGCTCGGCTTGAGCTTCTTCAGGTCGGCGACCAGCGCCTCCAGGTTGCCCTGGATGGCAGTGGCGTCGAAGTCGACCTTGCCCAGGGTGGTGTGGATGATGCCGTTCTTGTCGGTACGGAAGCGCACCTGGCCGGCCTTGGCGTTCTTGACGGCGGTGGCCACGTCCGGGGTCACGGTGCCGACCTTGGGGTTCGGCATCAGGCCGCGCGGACCGAGGATCTGGCCCAGCTGGCCGACGACGCGCATGGCGTCCGGGGAGGCGATCACCACGTCGAAGTCGAGCTGGCCCTTCTTGACCCGCTCGGCCAGGTCGTCCATGCCGACGATGTCGGCACCGGCGTCCTTGGCGGCATCGGCGTTGGCACCCTGGGTGAAGACGGCGACACGCACGTCCTTGCCGGTGCCGTTGGGCATGACGGTGGCGCCACGCACGACCTGGTCGGATTTACGCGGATCGACGCCCAGATTGATGGCGACGTCCACGGACTCCTTGAACTTGACGGCGGACAGCTCGGCGAGCAGGGCCACGGCCTCATCGATGGAATAGGCCTTGGTCGGATCGATCTTCTCGCGAATCATCTGTGCGCGCTTGGACAGCTTGGCCATGATCAGAGACCCTCCACGTTCAGGCCCATGCTGCGGGCACTACCGGCAATGGTACGCACCGCGGCGTCGAGATCGGCAGCCGTCAGGTCCGGCTCCTTGGTCTTGGCGATCTCCTCGAGCTGCTCACGGGTCACGGTACCGACCTTGTTCTTGTTCGGCTCACCGGAGCCGGACTTGATGCCAGCCGCCTTCTTCAGCAGGACCGCGGCGGGCGGGGTCTTGGTGATGAAGGTGAAGCTGCGGTCGGAGTAGACGGTGATCACCACGGGAGTGGGCAGACCCGGCTCGATCTCCTGGGTCGCGGCGTTGAACGCCTTGCAGAACTCCATGATGTTGACGCCGTGCTGACCCAGCGCGGGGCCCACGGGGGGACTCGGGTTGGCTTTGCCAGCTGCCACCTGCAGCTTGATGTAAGCCTGTACTTTCTTGGCCATGTTGCTCTCCAGTTGGGTAGTAGCGCCTTGCGGCTCCCCGGTGATGCGGCCGTCGCGGCGGCCGCCTCGCAGACGTCAGGTCGCGGATTACTCCTTCTCGACCTGCGCGAATTCCAGCTCGACGGGAGTCGCCCGACCGAAGATCAGCACGCTGACCTGCAGGCGACTCTTGTCGTAGTTGACCTCTTCGACCACGCCATTGAAGTCGGCGAAGGGGCCGTCGACGACGCGCACCGACTGACCCGGCTCGAACAGGGTCTTGGGGCGAGGCTTGTCGGTGCCGTCCTGAACGCGACGCAGGATGGCATCGGCCTCCTTCTGGGTAATGGGCGCCGGCTTCTCCTTGGTGCCACCGATGAACCCCATGACGCGCGGGGCCTCGTTGACCAGGTGCCAGGTCTCGTCGTCCATCTCCATCTCGACCAGCACGTAGCCGGGATAGAACTTGCGCTCGCTCTTGCGGCGCTTGCCGTCACGCATCTCGACGACTTCTTCGGTCGGCACCAGGATCTCGCCGAAGCGGTCCTCCATGCCATACATCCTCACGCGCTCCTTGAGGGAGCGCATGACATGCTTCTCGAAGCCGGAGTAGGCGTGAACGACGTACCAACGCTTGGACATGGAGGCTCCTAACCGATAACGCCGGACATCGCCCAGCCAAGAAGGGTGTCGATAAGCCACAACATCAGGCCGACCACCAGCACGGCGACCAGCACGATGGCGGTTGTCTGTACGGTTTCGGGGCGCGTCGGCCAGACCACGCGCTGGATCTCCTTCTTGGCGGCGCGGGCCAGCTCGAGCAGCTCACGCCCCTTGGTGGTGGTCAGCGCGATGAGTGCGGCCACGGCGCTGAGCGCGACGACGCCCAGCACACGATAGAGCAGGGCCTGGTCGGCGAAGTAGGTGTTACCCACCACGGCCAGGACCAGCAGAGTGACGACCACCGCCCACCTGAGCCCGTCGTGGCGCGACTCCTGCACCTCGGCATTGTGTTTCATGAACGAGACTCCTCAGGGCGCGGCAATCGAAACGTGAAATCTTCAAGGGGACACACCAGCCTGGGGAAGACTGGCAGGCCAGGAGGGAATCGAACCCCCAACCTGCGGTTTTGGAGACCGCTGCTCTGCCAATTGAGCTACTGGCCTGTATCTGCCTTCGCCACCCCTTGCAGGCGGCCTGACAACAGCGGGCGCCATGATAGCGGAAGCCGCTTCGCCTGGCAACCCCTCCCCGCACTCGGCGACACCGGGGAGAAAGAGAAAAGGCGAGCCGCGGCTCGCCTTTCTCGATGTGGAGCTCATGGACGGATTTGAACCGTCGACCTCACCCTTACCAAGGGTGTGCTCTACCCCTGAGCTACATGAGCGCAATCTGTACATCCGGAGATGCTGGAGCGGGCAGCGGGAATCGAACCCGCATCATCAGCTTGGAAGGCTGAGGTTCTACCATTGAACTATGCCCGCCTGCCCACTCTTGCTGGCTTCACCAACCTTGGCCGGCGCCGCCCGAATCTGGTGGAGGGGGAAGGATTCGAACCTTCGAAGCTTTCGCGGCAGATTTACAGTCTGCTCCCTTTGGCCACTCGGGAACCCCTCCAGCTGGCGGCGTATTTTACCACCGCGAGTTCCACTGTCAAGTCACTGTTTTTGCAGTTATCCTGACCGCTCGGAGCGAGCACCCTGGCGCCCTGCCCTTCGCCTCGGAACGCGGCGTATTGTGTCAAAGCAGCATGGAGAATGCAAGCCCCGCCCGGATCTTTTCCAGCGCCACCGGTGACGGCACCCGGGGGGCGCCGGACATGCGCCCGGCCCGCTCGGCCGCCGTCAGCGGGAAGCTCGCCTCGAGCCCGCCGTAGACCATGTCCGGCCAGACCGCATGGGGGACCTGCAGCCCTCGCGCCACCACCCGGGCATCGCCGCCGGTCACCAGCAGGGGCAGCGCCACGCCCTCGTCGTCGCACACCTCGGCATAGACGCGGTTGATGGCGCTGACGGCCGCCATGTAGATGCCGTGATTGACCGCCTCGACGGTACGCCGACCGGGGGCCAGCAGCTCCTCGGCCTCGCTGTCCGGGTCGATCGCCACGTTGCGGGTGCCCAGCTTGAGGCTCTCTTTCATCAGCCGCAGCCCCGGCAGGATGTAGCCCCCCAGATGGCGACCACCCGGCAGCACGAAGTCGATGGTGATGGCGCTGCCGCAGTCCACCGCACAACACCCACCGGCCAACTGGTAGCCGGCCAGGGCCCCCAGCCAGCGATCGACGCCGAGCCGCTCGGGCTCCTGGTAACCATTGGTGACCCCCAGGGCTTCCGCTGTCGAGTGCGCCACGTAGACGCTACCCACCTGCTGTCTGAGCAGTGCCACTGTTTCCTCGAGCACCGCCCGGCGCGCCACGCTGGAGATACGCACCGCCTCGACCACGTCCAGATCGGGTATGTCGGAACCTGGACGCCACTCCTCGCGGGTCCAGACCGCGCCCCGCGAGCGGATCTCGCTGCTGTCGGCATCCTTGAGCCGCCACTTGGACAGGGTATTGCCGATATCCAGGTCAAGGATCATGGGCGCACACGCACGCTGATTTCACCGCCGGCCAGGCGCCGGCGCCGCCCTGCCTGATTCACCAGCAGGTTGCCCGAGGCGTCCACCCCCTCGGCGATACCCGCCTCACGCTGGCCGCCGCTCAGGATGTCGATCTCACGCTCGGCGAAGGCATGCCGGGCGTTCCACGCCTCCTGCCAGGCGGCGAAGCCTTGCCGCTCGAAACCCGCGACCAGTGGCAAGAGGCCATCGAGCAGGTCGACCGCCAGGTCGTTGCGCGACACCTGCGGCGCCTGGTCGCGCACCGCCGCCACCGGCTGGTCCAGGCCACACCGGAACGCCTCCGGCAGCTCCACGTTGATGCCCATGCCGATCACCACCTCGCAGGGACCCGAGGCGTCGCCGGTCACCTCCACCAGGATTCCCGCCAGCTTGCCGAAGTCACCCCCCGGTGTCTCGAGCAGCACGTCGTTGGGCCACTTCAGGCGCGGACGCGCACCGCGGTGTTCCAGGGCTCGGGCCAGTACCACGCCGACGGCCAGGCTCAGCCCCTCCAGGGCCGCCACGCCCGCCTCGACTCGCCAGCCCAGCGACAGCATCAGGCTCTTGCCCCAGGGGGTCGTCCAGGTGCGCCCGCGACGCCCGCGACCGGCACTCTGCTGCTCCACCAGGCAGACCTCGCCGTGGCCGGCCCCGTGCTCGAAGCGCTGGCGCAGGAAGGCGTTCGACGACGGCAGCGTCTCCTCGACGAAGAGTCGCGACAGACGGCCCCGCGCCTCGCGCGACAGCCCCGCCACAATGCGCGCCCCATCCAGCAGCTCAAGTGGCTCGGCGAGCCGGTAGCCCTGCCCCTTGACCGCCTCCATGGCGATCCCCAGCGACTCCAGCTTGCGTAGCTGCTTCCACACCGCGGCACGGGACACCCCGAGCTGCTCGCCCAGCTGCTCGCCGGAGTGGAACTCGCCGTCGCTGAGCAGGCGAATCAGGTCACCGATGGTCATGCTTGGATCCCGGACCGGAAAAGCCCTCATTCTAGCGGATGCGAAGCGACCCCGGAAATCCGTCGGCCCGGAGAAAGGCCCCGAAACGCAAAAACCCCCGAGCTCGCAAGAACTCGGGGGTTTCTGAATGAGCGCCTGACGATGACTGGGCCGGCCTCCCGGGACTCTCCATGGAGAAGCTCCCAAACGAGAACACCCCGACCAGTTGGCCGGGGTGTCGGAAGAGGTGCCTGACGATGACCTACTCTCGCATGGAGAAACTCCACACTACCATCGGCGCTGAGCGGTTTCACTGCTGAGTTCGGCATGGGATCAGGTGGGGCACGCTCGCTCTGGTCGTCAGGCGAAAAACGCCAATATGAATCATGCCGACCGAGCCGTCTCGCGTACCCGGTGTCGTCTGCATCCCGCAGACCCCTTGGGTGTTATATGGTCAA
>NZ_JAUFPL010000021.1 GCF_030409215.1 Halomonas ramblicola
CTGTCCCAGCTCTCCCCCGATCAGCTCCGCCACCTGGCGGCAACGCTGATGACGCAGGTCGAGCAGCAGGAACAGGCACTGGCGCAGAGCCAGAAAACGCTGCGGCATACCGAGCAGGTCAACCAGAAGCTGACCTATGAACTGGCGTTGCTCAAGCGCCACGCCTTCGGCAAGCGCAGCGAACAGCTCAACGTCCTGCAGATCAGCCTGCTGGACGAGGCGGTGGATGCCGACATCGCCGCCATCGAGGCCGAGCTGGAGGCGCTGAACCTCACCCCCGCCGCACCGGCGGTGAAGAAGACCCCCAAGCGCGCCCCGCTACCCAAGGATCTGCTGCGCATCGAGATCCGCCACGACCCGGAGAGCGAGCACTGCCCGTGCGGCTGCCAGCTGCGACGGATCGGCGAGGAGATCAGCGAGAAGCTCGACTACACGCCGGGCGTGTTCCACGTCGAGCGCCATCTCCGTGGCAAGTGGGTCTGCGACCAGTGTGAGACGCTGACCCAGGCGCCGATGCCGGCGCAGATCATCGACAAGGGCATCCCCACCGCCGGCCTGCTGGCCCAGGTGCTGATCGCCAAGTATGCCGATCATCTGCCGCTGTATCGGCAGGAGCAGATCTTCGCCCGGGCCGGCGTGGCGATTCCGCGCTCCACCCTGGCCGAGTGGGTCGGCATCTGCGGCGTGCGGCTCCAGCCGCTGATCGATGCCCTGCGCGACCTGCTGCTTGGTGAACCCGTACTGCATGCCGACGAGACCCCGGTGCCGATGCTGGCCCCGGGCAAGAAGAAGACCCACAGGGCCTACCTCTGGGCCTATGCCACCACGCCCTATGCCGGGTTGAAGGCGGTGATCTACGACTTCAGCGAAGGGCGCGGCGGCCAGCATGCCCGTGACTTCCTCGGCGGCTGGCAGGGCAAGCTGATCTGCGACGATTACAGCGGCTACAAGCAGAGCTTTGCCAACGGCGTGACCGAGATCGGCTGCATGGCCCACGCGCGGCGCAAGTTCGTCGACCTGCACGTGACCGGCAAGAGCCAGATCGCCGAGCAGGCCATCGAGCTCATCGGCCAGCTCTACCAGGTGGAGCGCGAGGCCCAATCATTAACGGCGGAAGAACGCCAGCAGCTACGTAATACCCAGGCGAGGCCCATCGCCGACGCGCTGTACCGCTGGATGCTGGCTCATCGGGAGAAGGTGCCAAACGGCTCGGCGACGGCCAAGGCGCTGGATTACAGCCTGAAACGCTGGGCGGCGCTGACGCGCTACCTGGATGACGGCGGGCTGCCGATCGACAACAACCGGGTCGAGAACCTGATTCGCCCCTGGGCATTGGGACGCAGCAACTGGCTGTTCGCCGGGTCACTGCGCAGCGGACAGCGTGCCGCCAACATCATGAGCCTGATTCAGTGCGCCAAGCTGAACGGCCACGAACCCTACGCCTACCTGAAGGACGTGCTGGAGCGACTGCCGACCCAGAAGGCCAGCCAGCTCCACGAACTCCTGCCTCAGAACTGGCAGCACACCGACTGATCACTGACAAGCGGTGTTGCCCGGTCGCTTAC
>NZ_JAUFPL010000022.1 GCF_030409215.1 Halomonas ramblicola
GACCCGAATGACACTTACTTAAGGCATCACTGATGACGTAACCATTTGATATTAATGAAAACGGACGATGGATTGCGGTATTGTGTAAGTCGCGAAACCACACACAACCCTCAGATCCAACGCCCGTTTTCATGTCATATCCTACTGCTCTGCTTCCCCAGTGCCAACAACGCCGTATCGCGCATCATTCCAGCCGGCAGAATCATACCGAGCTGTGCGCTCAACTGCATGCGATCGTAGCCTCTTCCGAAGGTGATGTGACACTGCCAACTCGTCGCCACCGGCTCTTTCCTCCTGTTGCCACTCTGGAGACCTTCATCGCCCAAGTCCTGGATGCCGATGCCTCCTGCCAGCAAGCTGTCAATCGTGCCATGCTCAACCGGCAGCGCCCGGGGAGTGTCCGCACCGGCGCCTATTGCCGCGCTCGCCAGCGCTTGCCGGGGGCCGTCGTGGCCGACCTGACGCGCTATCTGGGACACACCCTGGCGGAGGAGGTGCCCTCTGCCTGGATCTGGCAGGGCCGGCCAATCAAGCTGATCGACGGCACCACGGTGTCCATGCCGGATACACCCGAGAATCAACGGCGCTTTCCTCAGCAAGACAGCCAGAAGCCTGGCCTCGGGTTTCCGGTCGCGCGCCTGGTCGCCATCATGGACTTAAGCAGTGGAGCGGTTCTCAATGCCGCCATCGGGCCCGTGAAAGGCAAGGGCACGGGAGAACATGCCTTGTTACGGGAGATGCTCGACACCTTTGACGCCGGTGACATCGTCATTGCCGATCGTTACTTCCCCTCCTATGCGCTCATCGCGGAGCTGAAGGCACGCGGTGTCGATGTGGTGATGCGCCAGCACTTCGGACGCAAGACCGACTTTCAGACCGGCAAGACGCTGGGCGACAGGGATCATATCGCCACCTGGCAGAAACCGAAGACGCGGCATACCTGGATGAGCCGGGAGGCCTTTGACGCCTTGCCCGAGACCCTGCCGGTGCGGGAACTGGCCGCAGGCAACAGGGTCATCGTCACGACCCTGTGCTCCTCCAAGCAAGCGCCCCGGCAGCAGATCCAGGCGCTCTACCGGGCTCGCTGGCAGATCGAGCTGAGCTTCCGGGACATCAAGACGACCTTGGGTATGGAGGTGCTGCGCTGTAAGACGCCCGCCATGGTGGAAAAGGAAGTCTGGGTGTATCTGTTGGCCTACAACCTGATCCGTCGCGTGATGGCGCATTCCAGCCAGTGGGCGGACTGCCTGCCCCAGCACGTCAGTTTCAAACATACCGTCCAGCTTTTCCGGCATATAGCGGCACGTTCGCCGCTGACGGAAGACGAGCACCAGAGCATCATGCGGCAAATAACGATGATTCGAGTGGGGCAGAGACCGAATCGGTTAGAGCCGAGGGCCATCAAGCGGCGACCCCGGCCCCAGCGGTTATTACAGATGCCCCGCCATGAAGCACGGGAGCAAATTCGGCAACACGGTCATCCGGAAAAGCTTAAGTAAGTGCCATTC
>NZ_JAUFPL010000023.1 GCF_030409215.1 Halomonas ramblicola
TTGCTCTGGTCGATCAGGTAATTCATTGTGAGCACTTGCCGACAGTCGGCAACGCGTCGGTAAGGAGGTGATCCAGCCGCAGGTTCCCCTACGGCTACCTTGTTACGACTTCACCCCAGTCATGAACCACACCGTGGTGATCGCCCTCCGAAGTTAGGCTAACCACTTCTGGTGCAGTCCACTCCCATGGTGTGACGGGCGGTGTGTACAAGGCCCGGGAACGTATTCACCGTGACATTCTGATTCACGATTACTAGCGATTCCGACTTCACGGAGTCGAGTTGCAGACTCCGATCCGGACTGAGACCGGCTTTTCGGGATTCGCTCCACCTCGCGGCTTTGCAACCCTTTGTACCGGCCATTGTAGCACGTGTGTAGCCCTACCCGTAAGGGCCATGATGACCTGACGTCGTCCCCACCTTCCTCCGGTTTGTCACCGGCAGTCTCCCTAGAGTTCCCGACCGTATCGCTGGCAAATAGGGACAAGGGTTGCGCTCGTTACGGGACTTAACCCAACATTTCACAACACGAGCTGACGACGGCCATGCAGCACCTGTCTGTGCGCTCCCGAAGGCACC
>NZ_JAUFPL010000024.1 GCF_030409215.1 Halomonas ramblicola
CCTACCACGTATGGGGTAAGTCAGAGGGGCCTTAGCTCAGCTGGGAGAGCGCCTGCCTTGCACGCAGGAGGTCACCGGTTCGATCCCGGTAGGCTCCACCACTCAAGCCTGACGCTTGAAGGAATGGCAAGGCCAAAACAGTCGGAACCAAAGCGTGAGCCTTAAGCTAGGCGCTGCAACGAGCCCCAGCCGTTCGGTGGGCAGCTCTTACAGCTTCCAGCTTAAAGCTTCCAGCTTTAAACGCTCTTTAACAATGTGAATCATGCTGACAAGTTCCTTTCGAGAGAAAGGGACAACGAGATACGTCTCAAGCGTATCCGGCAATGTCGTGTGCATCGCCGACCAGACCCCTTGGGGTTATATGGTCAAGCGATGAAGCGCATACGGTGGATGCCTTGGCAGCCAGAGGCGATGAAGGACGTGGAAGCCTGCGATAAGGCTCGGCGAGGTGGCAAACGACCTGTGACCCGGGCATTTCCGAATGGGGAAACCCACTCACCATCCGGTGAGTATCCCATCCTGAATCCATAGGGATGGGAGGCGAACCGGGGGAACTGAAACATCTCAGTACCCCGAGGAA
>NZ_JAUFPL010000025.1:0-91788 GCF_030409215.1 Halomonas ramblicola
TGGACTGGCGAACGCCGCTGGAAGTTTACGCCGAGGTGCTCAAGAAATCCGTCGGTGGACCGAGCACCCTTCAATAGCGTTGCGCTTGGAACTTGAGACCGCCGTTCTTATTGGTGTTTATACCTTTAGGTCTCTTTGGCGGTCCCTTGTAGGACCAGTTGCGATTGATGTATGGTGCCAGTGAGGTTTTTACCTTCGGCTATCGTTTAAATCGTTGTTTTTAAAAAGTTTTCTGGTGCGCTTCTATTTCGTGAGGGGATTCTGATGTAGATAAATTAATCGCACGATTGTATACAATAAAAATAAATTTTCTCAAATTGTTAGTTGCAATTCTAATTCAGTACAGGGTTATGTTTAAGAGCGAATACCATTCAAGCTATTGATTTTAAAAATGAAAAAATAATAAATGGATATGATTTTTTATAGGAAAAGTTTCGAGGGAATGTTTGTGATAGTATATGCTCATATTTTTTATAATCTTCGTATACAAAATAGTTATTTGGATTGATTTTTATATTGTATTGGCTAACTTTTATCGAAAGTTGTTGTGTGCAGTGACTCTCAAGGTGGTTGTCGTGTCTGATCACTTTCACGCCGCTCCCTTTTCTGGGCGGATCCGGTGCCCCTAACCTGCTGAATCGCCAATTCATGGTGGCTGCACCGAATCGGGCCTGGGTGGCCGAAATCACTGTGATCTGGACGCTGGCTCTATCTGGCGGCGGTGTTCGACCTCCATGACCGGCAACTGGCGGGCTGGGCGATGTCGGACCAAATGCGCACGCCGCTGGTACTGGACGCCCTGGAGATGGCCGTGGGTCGCCGGCAGCCTGGGAGAGGGTGGGTACATCACAGCGACCCCTTGAACCTAAGCAGCACGCGTTGCAGGAATACCGCTCCACGCTGGATTGGCACGGATTCCAGGCTCGATGAGCCGCAAGGGGTAACTGCTAGGACAATGCTGTCATGGAGCGATTTCGGCTCACTGAAAAGCGAACGGCTGACCAGCGATACGAGTCCCGCCAGACAGCACGGCGGGATGTGATTGAATACATCGAGATGGAATACAACAGTTGCCGGCTCCACTCGACCCTGGTCTACCCGACGCCGAGGGAGATCGAAATGGCAGCTGCTGCTTGAAAATGTGTCCGCTCTGACTTGACCTGAACAATGCGTCCCGGTTCAGCCAGCAATCTCGCACAACCGCCAGGCGCCGCCCTCGATGGGTAGGAAGGCGGCGATCGCCGCGGTGGCGATGACGTGGGTGGTGGCGTTGTCCGGGTCGTGGACGTTGAGCCCGCCGTGGACCACCTTGACCTCCGGCCGGCCGCGGGGCAGCTCGGTCGCCACGACCCCGGCGTCGACCCGCTCGGGGGCCTGCACGCCGATGGTCACCTCGACCCGCATCTCGCGGTGGTCGATGCCCAGCGACGTGAACAGCACGAGGGACGAGTGGTGCAGGGCGTCCTGCACGGCGCGGCAGGCCGCCTTGGTGTAGTCCTCGCCGTAGAGGTCGTTGCCGGTGCCCAGCTCGAGGATGAGGCGTCGTTCAGTCATGGCGGTACTCCATGTCGAAGGAGACGATGACGGCGGCGTTGGCGATCACGGTGGTGCCGCCGCCGTCGGGCTTGTCCACGTCGAGGCCGCCCTCGACCACCGAGATGCTTGGCTGGCCGTAGGGGAAGATGCCCAGCAGGGCCGCGGTCTCCACGGCCTCGGGCTGCTGCACGCCGATCTCGACATCGATCAGCATCGCCTCCTTGGGAAAGCCGAAGGCATCGGCCACATTGAGGGAGTGGTGCCACAGGGCGTCGCGGATCGCCCGTGCCGCGGCCGCGGTATAGTCGCGGCTGCGGATCGAGCTACCCATGCCGAACTGGTGCACCAGGCGGGTCTTGGCCATAGCGGTCTCCTCGGTATCGGCACGAATGCCGTGTTCTGGTCGTGCGATCGTCAACGCCGGTGGCGGCCGCCGATCAGCGCGACGATCTCGTCGAACAACGCCGTGTCCAGCGCCTCGGACATGTCGGTGGCCAGGCAGCGGCGGTAGAAGGGGCTGAGGTCCAGGCCCACGCCCAGGCCCAGGATCTCCACCCGGCCCTCCCGGGTGCGCCGGGCGACGACCTCCTTGAGGTGGTTGTCCAGGTAGTAGGCGTCGTTGGCCAGGTGGGTGGCGCCGTCCGCCGGGCAGCCGTCGGAGATCACGATCAGCAGGCGCCGGGTCTCGGGCCGTGCAAGCAGGCGCTCACAGGCCCAGTCCACCGCCTCGCCGTCGATGCCCTCGCGGAACAGGTCGGGCTTGAGCAGGGCGGCGATGTCGGTGCGCGCGCGTCGCCAGCTGCGCTCGGCGTCCTTGAACACCAAGTGGCAGACCTCGTTGAGGCGCCCCGGTCCGCGGGGGCGCCCGCCGCGCATCCATTCCCGGTAGGCGCGGCCGCCGTTCCAGGCCCCGGTGGTGAAACCGAGCAGCTCGGTGCTGGCGCCGATCATCTCCAGGGCGCGAATCAGGCTCTCGGCCATCATCGTCACGGGCATGATGTGGTGCTTCATGGAGCCCGAGCAGTCGATCAGCAGGCTCACGGCGCAGTCGGTGCCCAGCTTGACCTGCTCGCGATAGAACAGGCGCCGTTCGGTGGGCGAGCTGACCAGCTGGGCGAGGCGCCGGCCGTCGATGCGGCCTTCCTCCTCGCCGAAGGCCCAGCCGTCGGGGCGCGGCTCCCAGAGCACGCTGCCGAGTCGGCGGGCCAGGCGGGGCAGGTTGATGCCCTGCTCGGCGGTGGCCTGGTCGAGGCGTTCGCGGTTCTCGCGCAGCAGGGCCCGGCGCACCAGGCGGCCGGCGGCGACCTCGCGATCGAAGCGGGTGGTGAAGACCCGGTAGGCGAGGGCGGCGTCCTCGAATACCTTGCTGCGGCCGGTGGTCGCGGCGGCGATGCCGTCCTCGTCGCCGTCGCCCTCCTCGAAGTCGAGCAGCAGGGCGAAGGCGCCGGTGGCCTCCTCGTCCCGGTCCGCCGCCACGTCGTCGTCCCCGGTCCGGGCCCGTTCGGCGCGCACCCGCTCGCCGACGACCCGGGCGATCGCCAGGGCGTGCCCGGCGTAGGCGGCCTGGTCGTGGCGATGCCGGCGCAGGCCGTAAAGCGCCGTGCCCAGCTCGCCCACCAGGGAGGCGCGGGTGCCCTCGATATAGTCCTCGGTCTCCTCCAGCACCGGCCGGGCCTGCAGCCGCGACCAGCACATCTGGGCCACGGTGTAGAGCAGCAGGCCGAGGCTGCCCTCGGTCAGCCCGGAGCGATGGAAGGCCCGCGACCAGCGCGCGAAGCGGCGCAGCAGGTTGTCGGCCATGCCCGGCATGTCATGGGGGGCCCGGGTCTCGACGCGCAGCTGCTCGAGCAGCTCGAAGACCAGCCGTTCGACCGGGTCCTCCGGGCAGTGCCGGCGGTGGAGGGCCGCGTCGGAGTGCAGCAGACGCAGCGCCATGCCGTCGGCGGCGGCCCGGCAATCGGCGAAATCGTCCTGCGCGGGGTCGATGCGCAGGTGGGGCGCATGGGTCGGCAGGCGCGCCTCGCCCCGATAGAGGCGCCGCCCGCGATAGTGCAGGTCGGCATGGCCGGTCAGCGCACGCAGGCTGGCCGCGCACAACTCCTCGATCCGCTGCTGGCGGCGCGCCTGCTGCTGGGCGCTCGCGGTCATGACGGAGTCGCCTCCCGCATCCAGGACTCGTCGAGTTCCTCGCCGAAGCAGCGCTGGTAGTACTCGGCGACGAGGGGGCGCTCGGCCGCGTCGCACTTGTTGAGGAAGGAGAGGCGGAAGGCCAGGGCGGGGTTGCGGAAGATCTCGCAGTTCTCCGCCCAGGTGATCACCGTGCGCGGCGACATCAGCGTCGACAGGTCGCCGGCGGCGAAGCCCCGGCGGGTCAGGTTGGCCACGGCCACCATGGCGGCGATGAGCTTTCGCCCCTTCTCGCTGTCCTTGGACGGGACCCGGCCGAGCACGATGGCCGCCTCCTCGTCGCGGGGCAGGTAATCGAGCTTGGCGACGATGTTCCAGCGATCGATCTGGGCGTGATTGAGCACCTGGGTGCCCTGGTAGAGCCCGCTGAGGTTGCCCAGCCCCACGGTATTGGCGGTGGCGAACAGCCGGAAGTGGGGATGCGGGTGAATCACCCGATTCTGGTCGAGCAGGGTGAAGTGACCGTCCCGCTCGAGGATGCGCTGGATCACGAACATCACGTCCGGCCGGCCGGCATCGTACTCGTCGAAGATCAGCGCCACCGGCCGCTGCAGCGACCAGGGCACGATGCCTTCCTGGAATTCGGTGACCTGCATCCCGTCGCGCACCACGATGGCGTCCTTGCCGACCAGGTCCAGGCGGCTGATATGGCCGTCCAGGTTGACCCTCAGGCAGGGCCAGTTGAGACGGGCGGCGACCTGCTCGATATGGGTCGACTTGCCGGTGCCGTGCAGCCCCTGGACCATCACCCGGCGATTGCGGGTGAAGCCGGCGAGGATCGCCAGGGTCACGTCGGGGTTGAAGCGATAGGCCGCGTCGATCTCGGGGACGTATTCGTCGCGTTCGCTGAAGGCGGGCACCTGCAGGTCGCTGTCGATGCCGAAGAGCTCGCGTGCCGAGCGCATGACGTCGGGCTGGGCATTCATCGGGTCGGTCATCACTGTCTCCTCGGCCCGCCGGGGACCTTTCATCATGGGGACCCCGCATCTCGCCTGGCAACGACGACACGCTCGGGGTGTTCCGCGAGCATAGATCAATTCCATAAAAAGAATCAAATCGTACCGATTTATGGGATTTTTCTCGTTGGGCGGCGGGCCGGCCGGGGCGAGATCGCTGGACGCCTGTCGGATGCCATGTCCCGGGCAGGCGCCTGGCCCAACAAGCCGGGCGAATCTGGCGCTAATCCGGTGGGTGTCCGGCCAGTAGGCTCGGTTACCAGAGGTGGGGGCGAGCCGAGGGGCTTCTGCCATCCGCAAATGCACGACGACACATCCAGGAGAGAGCGATGAGCCTGCCCACTGTGGAATTCCTGAAAGCCTTCAGCGATGCCTTGAACCGTCACGACATCGATGCCGTGATGGCGATGATGACCGAGGATTGCGTGTTCCACGCCATCGCCGGTCCGGAGCTGATGGGCAAGAGCTTCGTGGGGCAACGCGAGGTCCGCCAGGCGCTGGAGAATGCCTGGAAGACCGCGCCCGACGCGGCCTGGGTCGACGGCGAGCATTACGTGGTCGGCGATCACGGCTTCTCGGAGACCACCTACCAGGGCACCGCCGCCGACGGGGCCCGCTCCGAGGCGCGCATGGTGGATGTCTTCACCTTCCGTGACGGCAAGATCGCCGTGAAGAACGCCTTCCGCAAGAACCGGCCGCCGGTCAACGTCTGATCGGCGTCACCAGCGAGTCACGGCATCCAGACTGCGAGGAGTCCGATCATGGAAACCACGACGCCAACCGAGGGGGTGGGGGCCGGACGCAGCACCGCGCCGTCCCGACCCTATGACCCGGCCTATGATCCCCTGAAGAGCGCCAATCCGGGGCAGGGGCGCGACTACGCGCCCACCTACTGGATCGGCACGGCGGGCGAGCCGCCGGCCGACGACGGCCCGGTCGGCGGCGACATGGACGCCGATGTGGTGATCATCGGCTCCGGCTTCACCGGACTGAGCGCGGCGATCTTCCTGGCTCGGGAGCATGGCATCAAGGCCACCGTGCTCGAGGCCAATCGCGCCAGCTGGGGGTGCTCCACGCGCAACGGCGGCCAGGCCCAGTGCGCCTCGGGCCGCCTCAAGCGCTCGCAGTGGATCCAGCGCTACGGCCTGGATGCCGCGCTCAGGCTCCACGAGGAGTGCCTGGCCGGCATGGCGACCTTCAAGGAGCTGATCGCCGACATCGACTGCGATCCCCAGCCGGGAGGGCATCTCTATGTCGCCCATCGCGACAAGGTGATGCCCACCCTGGAGAAGGAGGCCAGGCTGCTGCGCGAGACCTTCGACTACGACGCCCGGATCCTGGATGCCGAGACGGTCAAGCGCGACTGGCTCGGCGACCGGGAGGCCGCCGGGGCCATGCACGAGCCCGAGGGCATCGGCATCCATGCCGGCAAGCTGGCCTTCGGCTATCATCGCAAGGCGCGAGCGCTGGGGGTGAAGATCCACCCCTCGAGCCCGGTGCTGGGCTTCGAGACCCGCGGCGGCGTCCACTACCTGACGACCCCGGGCGGGGTGGTCAAGGCGCGCGCCGTGGGCATCGCCACCGGCGGCTACACGTCGCAGCGCCTGCATCCCTCGCTGAAGAATCGCCTGTTGCCCATCCTCTCCAACTCGATCGTCACCCGGCCCCTGAGCGATGACGAGCTCGCGGCCTGTAACTTCAAGACGCGTCAGGTCATCACCGACACCCGGGTGCTGCGTCACTACTACCGCCTGCTGCCCGACAATCGCGTGCAGATCGGCAGCCGCAGCGCGGTGACCGGCCGCGATGCCCCACAGCAGAAGTACGAGGACCGGCTGATCGGCGACCTGCATCGCAAGTTCCCGGCCCTCGAGGGCATCCAGATCGACTACTCCTGGTGGGGCTGGGTCGACGTCAGCCACGACATGATGCCGCGCATCCATCAGCCCGACCCGCGCGAGACGGTCTACTACGCGCTGGGCTACGGCGGCAACGGCGTGATGTACTCGGCCCAGGCCGGGCGTCGCCTGGCGCAGTGGATCGCCGGGCAGGGCCGGACTCTCGACCTGCCGATCTTCACCTCCAGGCTGCCGTTCCCCAACGTCCGCGAGAGGGTCGAGTCCCAGGCCTTCGCCCCCTTCCGGCGCCTCGGCCAGCGCCTGCTGTACCGCTGGTACCACCTCAAGGACGAGGTGCTCTGAGCTTCCCGGAATCCCTCCCCCTACGCCATGGCCATCCACCGGGTGACCATGGCGTGGTCTTCCATCCCTAGCGTCGAATCGCCCGGGGAATGAGCGCCGCCAGGCGCTCGATGCCGGGCTCGATACGCTTCTCGGCGATCGCCGAGAAGCCCAGCCGGAAGAACTCGGTGCGCGGCCGGTCGAAGAAGTGGATGTCGCCGCACTCGATCAGGATGCTCTGCTCGCGGGCCAGCCGCCGGAGTTCGTGACAGTCGAGGCCGGCCGGGCCCTGGATCCAGAAACAGGAACCGCCGTAGGTCGAGGGTACCGAGGACTGCGGCATGTGCCGCGCCAGGGCGTCGCCCATGCACTGCCAGCGGCTGTGGAAGACCTGGTGGATCTGGCGCAGCAGGGCATCGTGATAGCCGCGGTCGAGGAACAGCGCCACGGCGCGCTGGTTGTTGGTCGGCGGGTGACGCAGCATCAGCCGCCGCAGCGCTCGCGCCTCGCGGATCAATGCCGGCGGCCCCACCATGTAGCCCAGCCGCAGCCCCGGGGCCAGGGTCTTGGACAGGCTGCCCACGTAGATCACCCGGTTGTGCCGGTCGAGGCTCTTCAGCGCCGGGGTGGGGTTGTCGAGGTAGTTGGTCTCGCTCTCGTAGTCGTCCTCGATGATCAGGAAGTTGTCGATCTCGGCCAGGTCGAGCAGCGCCCGGCGCCGCTCCAGCGGCATGGTCACTGTGGTCGGCGCCTGGTGGCTGGGGGTCACGTAGACCAGCTGGCAGTCGCTGATCGGGGGCTCGGGGCGCATGCCCTGCTCGTCCACCGGCAACAGCCGGATGTCGTCGGTGAAGGTGCGGGCGATGTTGTACATGTCGACGTAGCCGGGATTTTCGATGCCGAACCGCCGGCCCGCCTTGAGCAGCAGCATGCTGGCGATCCACAGCGCCTGCTGGGCGCCCACCGTGACCAGGATCTCGTCGGGCGAGGCCCACACCCCCCGGCGCGGCAGCAGACGCTTGTGGATCTGCTCGATCAGCAGCGGGTCGTCGTCGTTGAGGTGGTCCACCGACCAGCTGCGGATGGCCGGCACGCTCATGGAGTCGCGGCTGCACTCCCGCCAGTGCTGGGTGGGGAAGAGCTCGGGATCGATCTGGCCGTAGATGAAGGGATAGTCGTAGCGGGGCCAGTCGCTGGGCTTGTTGATCGTCTGCTGCTGCGACGGCCGCATGGTCAGCAGCTCCTCCCAGGGCAGGCGGTCGGCCTCGATGTCGTTGAGCCGTTCGGGCTTCTCCACGCGCCCCTCGAGGATCTCCGGGTTGACGAAGTAGCCGCTGCGGCTCTTGGCCACCAGGTAGCCGTCGTCGAGCAGCTGCTCGTAGGCCAGCATCACGGTATTGCGGGCGATATGCAGCTCCCTGGCCAGTTTGCGGCTGGAGGGCAGGGCCTCGTCGAGGGGGATATGACCATCGAGGATGGCGCGGGCGATCTGCTCGCGCAGCTGCTGTTGCAGGCTGGCCGGCAGGTCGGCATCGAGATGGAAGAGGAGCTGGCTCATGGACTCGTCGTTGTCGGGGGAAGGGGCGCAGGGAATCGGTTGCCCGAGCGCACGAAGCGCCCATCGCGTCTCCTCCGACTATAGCGGCATCCCGGCCCCGGGAAAATGCCCGCCACCCCCGCAGGCGCCGCCCAGGCTCGAGAAGGCTTTGCCGCCCCCGATCCCGCGTATCGTCCTCCCTCTTCCGCCATTTTCCCGTTGCCATCGTCGACCGCACGCGCCTGGACTCATCGACGAACCGGCACTGGTACTACTGGCGAAGCGGGGGAGTGCGTACAAGTGACACTCGAGGCGTGACGGCATGCCGACACGCCCGAAACCGCCCCGGCGAGGGGCGATCCTCGATGCAGAGGAAACCGATGGAATACTCACCGCATGGCAAGGGTCTCGTCGACAAGATCATCAACCGCGAGACGATTGCCATGTCGACTCCAGCAGGCACGACAGGGGACGGCCTTGCCGTGCCGACAACAAGAACCCTCGGAGGACGAAATGAGACTATCCAAGCGTATCATCCCCACCGCTGTCACCGTCGCCACCCTGGCCATCAGCACCCAGGCCATGGCCGATACCTGGAAGATGGCTCTCGGCGATGCCGCGGGCGGTACCCAGTACGAACTCGGCACCACCTTCGCGGACCTTCTCGAGGAAAAGACCGATGGCGAGATCCGCGTGGATCTCTTCCCCAACGGCCAGCTCGGCAGCGAACAGGACACCGTCAACAATGCCAGCATGGGGCTGCTCGACCTCTCGGTGCTGGCCATCAACAACATCACGCCGTTCTCGCCCACCGTGGGGGTCATGACCCTGCCCTACGTCATCCGCAGCCCCGAGGACGCCAGGACTCTGACCCAGGGCGAGATCGGTGAGGAGCTCACCGAGAACACCATCCGCGACGCCGGCGTGCGCATCCTGGCATGGGCCTACTCGGGCTGCCGTCGCCTGACCAACTCATCCCACCCGGTGGCCGAGCCGTCCGACCTCGAGGGCCTGGTGATCCGCGTGCCCAAGAACGAGATCATGATCTCGTCCTACCAGTCCTGGGGCGTCAACCCCAACCCGCTGGCCTGGTCCGAGACCTTCACCGCCCTGCAGCAGGGCGTGGTCGATGGCCAGGACAACCCCTACATCACCATCGATGCCATGAAGTTCTACGAGGTCCAGAACCACGTCACCGACGGCTGCTACGTGTTCTCCCTGGAGCCGCTGATCATCAGCGAGTCGAAGTTCCAGGGGCTCGGTCCCGAGCTGCAGCAGACCGTGCTCGAGGCGGGCCAGGAGGCGACGCAGCAAAGCTACGACTACCTGCTGGATACCGAGGCCTCGATCAAGAAGAAACTGGTCGAGGAGCACGGCATGGAGATCACCGAGCCCGCCAATGACGAGCAGCAATGGATCGAGATGGCGACGCAGATCTGGCCACAGTTCTACGACAGCATCGGCGGCAAGGAAAAGCTCGACCAGGCACTCGCGGCCCTGGGGCGCGATCCCGCGCCCGCCGAGTAAGGATTCCGGCCACCCGATGGGGGACATTCTCCTGCACCGGCTCGCGTGAGCCGGTGCCACGAGCCCTCGTCATTCGGAGGGGCAACCCATGAAAGTGCATCCCGTCTTCAAGCTGATCGACAACCTGGAAAACATCCTTTGCCAGGTATTGCTGGTGTCGTTCGTCGTCATCCTGTTCCTGCAGATCGTGCTGCGTAACCTGTTCAGCTTTTCGCTGTCATGGGGCGATGAACTGGCGACCTATGCCTTCGTCTGGTTCGCCTATCTGGGGGCGGTCTATGCCGCCAAGATGTCGGCACACAATCGCGTGACCTTCCAGTTCAAGTTCTTTCCCCGTTGGGTGGAGACGGCGTGCGGCGTGCTCACCGACCTGATCTGGCTGGGCTTCAATGCCGTGTTCATCTACCTGAGCTACGACTTCGTGTTCCACAAGATGAACCTGTTCTGGAAGTCGCAGACGCTGGGCGTGCCCATGAAGTATTTCTACCTGATCCTGCCCATCGCCTTCATCGCCATGTCGCTGCGGATCCTCCAGAACAACTATCTCAAGTTCGTCAAGCATGTGGATCTGGTCGACCCCGAGACGAAGGGCGTCGAAGAGCTGAAACACGCCCATGATCCGGGCAGCGACGCCCTCGGCCAGTCGGAGAAATGACCATGGATGCCACCATCATCTATATCCTGTTCGGCACCTTCTTCCTCTTGCTGATCATCGGTGCCCCGATCACCGTGTCGCTGGGGGGGGCGGCGCTGGCGACCTACCTGGCGCTCGGCGAGAATCCCATGGCCTTCGTGCAGATCGCCTTTACCTCGGTGGGTTCCTTCCCGCTGATGGCGCTGCCGGCCTTCATCCTGGCGGGGGCCCTGATGGAGGCCTCGGGTATCTCCAAGCGCCTGGTGGACATCGCCGAGGCCTTCGCCGGCCCGGTGACCGGGGGCCTGGCCGCCGCCACCGTGTTCGCCTGCATGTTCTTCGGTGCCATCTCCGGCTCGGGACCGGCCACCACCGCGGCGGTGGGCATGCTAATGATCCCGGCCATGGCCAACCGCGGCTACGACAAGGGCTACGGCTCCGCCATCACCGCCTCCTCCGGCGGCCTGGGGGTGGTCATCCCGCCCTCGATCCCGATGGTGATCTTCGGCATCTCCGGCATGGGGCTGCAGCCGCCCCCCGAGGCGGTGGCCGAGCACGGCGCCTTCCAGACCCTGTCGATTCCCAAGCTGTTCATCGCCGGCATCTTCCCGGGCATGGTCATCGCCGCCTGCCTGCTGACCATCAACTACCTGATCTCGCGCCGGCGCGGCTACCGCGGGTTGACCGATCGCTGGTCGTACGACGAGATCCGCACCACCCTGCGCCGGGGCGTCTGGTCGATCCTGGCGCCGATCATCATCCTCGGCGGCATCTACAGCGGCCTGTTCACGCCCACCGAGTCCGCCATCGTGGCCATCGCCTACACCCTCGTGGTGGGCCTCTTCCTGCACCGCGAGCTGAAGTGGAAGCCGGCCTTGAAGACCCTGGAGACCACCACCTGGATCACCGGGCGGGTGTTACTGATCCTGTTCACCGCCACGGTTTTCGGGCGGCTGCTGGTCGAACAACGGGTGCCGGCCTATATCGCCGAGCAGATGCTCAGCGTCACCGACAACCTCTACCTGATCTGGGCGATGATCATCTGCTTCCTGCTGTTCGTGGGCATGTTCATGGAGACCCTGGCGGCGATCATGATCCTCACGCCGGTGCTGCTGCCGATCATGTACATGCTGGGCATGGACCCGGTGCATGTGGGCATCGTGGTGGTCTGTGCGCTGGCAATCGGCTTCCAGACCCCGCCGCTGGGCGAGAACCTGTTCGTCGCCTCGGGCATCGGCGGTGCCTCGATCGAGGAGATCTCGCTGAAGGCGCTGCCCTTCGCCGCGGCCTCGATCGTGGCGTTGTTCATCATTGCCTACTTCCCGACCATCTCGCTGTTCCTGCCCCGGCTGCTGGGCTACTAGCGGACACATCATGACAACCGGTGCGGGGGCCGGCGAAAGGCCGGTCGCCCCGCCGGTGGAGGAGCAAGCATGGACCAACCGATCACCCGGATCCTCTGCTGTGTCGGCCTGCGGGGCGACTGCGACGTGGTCCTCGAACGGGCGGTGAGCCTGGCCCTGGCCTGTGGCGCCGAGCTGCAGGTGCTGCACGCCGTCAAGTCGCTGGACGACGACGTCATGAACACCCTCAGGGTCAACATCCGCAGCCAGGAGGTGCTCGACAAGCTGATGCGCCAGCGGCTCGCACAGGCCAGGGAACAGCTGGACTACCGCATGGACGCCTTCTGGAGCACCCATCCCGAGGCCCGTCGGGCGCTGGGCGACAAGCTCGCGCGCCAGGAGGTCGTCGAGGGCTATCCCGCCACGCTGATCACCCGCCTCGCCGCCCAGCGCGGCTGCGACCTGATCGTCATGGCGGCCAACAAGCGCGGCTTCGCGGCCTCCTATGCGGGCAAGGTGACCCGCGGCGTGATCAAGCGGGCGACCGTGCCCGTGGTGGTGGTGCCGCCCCCCGCCTGACGGCGGTCCGGCCGCCGTCCTCCACCCCTTTCGTCCATCACGCGGCGCCCCCTGGGGCGTCGCCAGGGCCCCGCGTATCGGTCTCGGCCGCGCGGGCCACCGACAACCGAGGGAGATCCCATGAGTCTCGAACGTGGCAAGCAGGCCCTGCACTGGCCTCTCGGCATCGCCAAGGGCGCGATGATCACCGTTCCGCGGGTGGCCCAGGGGGTGCTGATCTGCATCACCATCGCCCTGGCGACCACCTTCATCGCCGACCACTACGGGGGGCCGACGCTGCTGTATGCGCTGCTGTTCGGCATGTCGCTGCACTTCCTCTCCGAGGACCAGCGCTGCCTGGCCGGCGTCGACTTCGCCGCCCGCACCATCCTGCGCCTGGGGGTGGCCCTGCTGGGGGTGCGCATCACCATCGAGCAGGTCATGGCGCTGGGCATCGGCCCCTTGCTGACGGTCGTCGCCGGTGTCGCGCTGACCATCCTGATGGGCGCGGTGCTGGCCCGCTGCCTGGGGCTGCATCGCGACCTGGGCCTGCTCACCGGCGGCTCGGTGGCCATCTGCGGCGCCTCGGCGGCGCTGGCGCTGTCGGCGGTGATGCCGCGCCACGCGACCAGCGAGCGCAACACCATCCTCACCGTGGTGGGGGTGACCACGCTGTCGACCCTGGCCATGGTGACCTATCCGCTGATCGTCGGGGTCCTGGGGCTCGGCGACGACCAGGCGGGCATCTTCCTCGGCGGCACCATCCACGACGTGGCCCAGGTGGTCGGCGCCGGCTACATGATCTCCGAGAGCACCGGCGACGTCTCGACCTTCGTCAAGCTGCTGCGCGTGGCCATGCTGGTGCCGGCGGTGATGGCCTTCATGTTCCTGTTCCGCCACGCCCGGCGCGAGGAGAACGGCAACCGCAAGGTGCCGATGCTGCCGGGCTTCCTGGTGGCCTTCGTGGCGCTGGTGATCGTCAACAGCCTGGGGTGGATCCCGCCGCTGGTCACCGAGGGCTTCACCGACCTGTCGCGCTGGTGCCTGGTCACGGCGATCGCCGCGCTGGGGATCAAGACCTCCTTCCAGAAGCTGGCGGTGGTCGGCTGGAAGCCGGTGATCCTGATGGCCGCCGAGACGCTGTTCCTGCTGCTGGTGGTGCTGGCCTTCATCCTCTTCGGCGGGGTCGGCGGCTGAGGGGGGCGACCCTGGGCGCTGGGCGATGCGCTCCCGGGAGGCTATGGCCAGGGAAGCTCGGCATGCCCCCACCACAGGAGTAACAGGGCGATCAGCGCGAAGTGGCCGGGATACCAGCCGAGCCACAGGCGGCGTGGCATGGCCCTGGGCACCTCGCGGACGTAGCGGTGGGCGCCGGCGGCCAGCCACAGCACCGCCAGGCAGGTGGCCACGGCGAACGACTTGGCCAGGTCGGTACTGTTCATCAGGCCGGTGACGACTAGCGCCGGTACCGCCATGGCCACCGCCGCGGCGCGCTCCGGCAGGGGCGAGTCGGCGCGGTGGAGCGCCTGGAAGGCGAGCATGTAGAGCGGGATCAGCAGCAGGCCACGGTGGCCGTACTCCACCCGGTCGCCCAGCCACTGCCAGGCCAGCAGCGAGGCCGCTCCCGCCAGCACCAGCCAGGGCAGGGCGAGGATGCCGCGACGCTGGCGGGCCAGCAGCTCGCGCAGGCCGGCGCCCCACGCCAGCCCGGCGGCCAGGGTGAAGCAGACGTTGAGGAGGTAGGCGTCGCGGGGTATCAGGGCATAGGGCAGCTGGGCGACCAGGCCGATCGCCAGGATGCGCCGGGCGTAGCGTAGCGGGTTGCGGGTGTTGAAGAGCCCGTGCCAGGCGACCATGGCGGCGAACAGCGGGAAGGCGATGCGTCCCAGGGTGCCGCCCACCCACTCCAGCCCCCAGCCGGGCGGTGTCACATGGCGGCTCAGGTGGTCGAGGGTCATGGTGACCAGGGCCAGCCACTGGGCCCAGCCGGTCCACCTGGAGCAGGGACGGGGCGTGTCCCCTTCCAGTAGGGTGAGTTGTCCCTGGGCATTCATAGGGTTCCTCCCGATTGGCGTCTCGGCCTGGTGGACTGGCATGGCTCGTGGGGGTTCCCTGTCGGCATCGGACGACAGGGCGAGAGCCGTCCCGCATCCGACCTCCCTTCGGCTCGCCGCCATGTATCGGTGCAGCGGCCCTGGGGAGTGCCCTCGCCGCTACGTGATCGACCTGTCCTTTAGCGCCGTCGTCGTTGTCAGCGATGCCGCCTACGTATCGTTGCGGGCCTTGCCAACATTCCGATTACCTCCGGTAATGGAGAGAGCGCGGCGACCATGTCGAGGCCGTCCAGGCAGTGTCACGATCGGGAGGGGCCATGAGCCGATTGCAGGCAAGAGAGATCACCGACGCCGACCAGGCACGACGCCTCGTCGAGGAGCGCGGGCTCAGCCACGTCAAGGTGGGGATGTTCGACATCGACGGCGTGATGCTCGGCAAGTACATGGGGCGCGAGAAGTTCTTCTCCGCTCTGGAGAAGGGGGTCGCTTTCTGCGACGTGGTGCTGGGCTGGGACAGCAAGGACGAGCTCTACGACAACGTGCGCTTCACCGGCTGGCACACCGGCTACCCGGACGCGCCGCTGCGCATCCTGCCGGAGAGCTGCCGGGAGGTGCCCGCCGAGGGCGACATGCTGCTCTTCCTGGCCGAGTTCGACGGCCGCGCCGAGGCGCTCTGCCCGCGCGGCGTGCTGCGCCGGGTGCTCGCCCGCGCCGCCGAGCTGGGCTACACGGCGCGCGCCGCCCTGGAGTACGAGTTCTTCCTCTTCCAGGAGACGCCGGAATCGATCCGCGAGAAGGGCTTTCGCCACCTGCGTCCCTTCACCCCCGACATGATGGGCTACTCCATGCTCAGGAGTTCGGTGCACGGCGAGCTCTACCATGACCTGCTGGGCATGGCCGAGGCGATGGACTTCCCCATCGAGGGGCTGCACACCGAGACCGGCCCCGGGGTGCTGGAGGCCGCCATCGCGGTGGACGAGGCCCTGGCCGCCGCCGACAAGGCGGCACTGTTCAAGACCTTCACCAAGGTGTGGGCCCAGCGGCGCGGCCTGATGGCCACCTTCATGGCCAAGTGGTCGCCGGACTATCCCGGCCAGAGCGGGCATATCCACCTGTCGCTGCGCGAGGCGGCCGGCGGCCGCTCGGCCTTCTTCGATGCCGCGGCGCCGGATCGCATGAGCGACGTCCAGCGCCACTTCGTGGCCGGCCAGCAGGCGCTGATGCCCGAGCTGCTGGCCATGCTGGCGCCGACCGTCAACAGCTATACTCGGCTGATTCCCGGCTTCTGGGCGCCCACCGACGCTACCTGGGGGGTGGAGAACCGCACCACGGCGCTGCGGGTGATTCCCGGCGGCGACGCCGCCCAGCGCGTCGAGTATCGGCTGGGCAGTGCCGACGCCAACCCCTATCTGGCCATGGCCGCGGCCATCGCCTCGGGCCTCCACGGCATCGAGCATCGCCTCGAGCCCGACCCGCCGGTGACGGGCAACGCCTACGACCGCGATCACCCGGCCCACCAGGCGCTGCCGCGCACCCTCTGGGAGGCCGCCCAGCGCCTGCGCGGCTCCGCGGCGGCCCGCGAGTTCTTCGGCGACGACTTCGTCGAGCACTTCGCGGCGACCCGGGAGTGGGAGGAGCGCCAGTTCCGGCGCCATATCACGGACTGGGAGTTGGAGCGCTACTTCGAAATCATCTGAGTCATCACACTTCGTCGTGAAGGTTGCCAGTAGGAGGGCAATTCATTGCGCGACTGGCGCCGCCAGGCGCCCGGCGGTGCTAGCAAGCGTCGAGGTGGTCTCCACTGGGGAGGCCTTCGGCCTCCATCGCCCAATAAATTGGCCTCCTACAACGCGGTTTCACGCTGATCGGCGATGAACCAGTCATTTGAGGCTCGGGCCGGCTACACGCCAGCCCTCAGGACAAAGTGAGCATCTTGTATGGCCATACAGCAGACGATTTCGCCGGTGGACGGCTCGGTCTACGTGGAACGGGAACAGGCCGAGGCAGCGGCCATCGAGGCGGCCCTCGAACGGGCGGTGGCGGCGCAGCGCGCCTGGCGCGAGGTGCCGATCGCCGAGCGGGCCGCCTGCTGCTCGCGCATGGTGGACGCCTTCGTGGCGCGGCGGGACGACCTGGCCCGCGAGCTGACCTGGCAGATGGGCCGCCCCATCGCCGCGGCACCCGGCGAGGTGGGCGGCTTCGAGGAGCGGGCGCGGACCATGATCGCGCTCGCCGAGGAGGCGCTGGCGCCGCTGAGGCTGGCCGAGAAGCCCGGCTTCACGCGCTACATCACCCGCGAGCCGCTGGGCGTATCGCTGGTGGTGGCGCCCTGGAACTATCCCTACATGACGGCGGTGAACGCCATCGTGCCGGCGATCATGGCCGGCAACGCGGTGCTCCTCAAGGCCTCGGCCCAGACGCCGCTGAGCGCCGAGCGCCTGCAAGAGGCCTTCGATGCGGCGGGGCTGCCCGCGGGCGTCTTCCAGTACCTGCACCTGGCGCATGATGACACCGAGGCATTGATCCGCGACGCCCGCCTCGACCACGTGGCCTTCACCGGCTCGGTGGCCGGCGGGGCCATGGTGGAACGCAACGCCGCCGGACGCTTCATTGCCACCGGCCTGGAGCTGGGCGGCAAGGATCCCGCCTACGTGCGCGCCGACGTCGACCTGGAGGCGGCCGTGGCGGGGGTGATGGACGGTGTCTTCTTCAACTCCGGGCAGAGCTGCTGTGCCGTCGAGCGGGTCTACGTGGACCGGCGGATCTTCGACGCCTTCGTCGAACGGGCGGTGGCCTGGGTGCGTCAGCTGCGGCTCGGCAACCCCACCGACTCGGCCACCACCCTGGGGCCCCTGGTGCGCCCGGCCGCCGCCGACCTCGTGCGCGGCCAGGTGGAGGAGGCCGTGGCCGCCGGCGCCCGGGCCTGGATCGACCCCGGCGACTATCCGCTGTCCACGCCCGGCAGCGCCTACCTGGCCCCGCAGCTGCTGACCGGCGTCGACCACGGCATGCGGGTGATGACCGAGGAGAGCTTCGGCCCGGTGGTGGGCATCATGCCGGTGACCTCCGACGACGAGGCCGTGGGACTGATGAACGACAGTGCCTTCGGCCTCACCGCCGCGGTGTTCACCCGGGACCTCGCCGCCGGCGAGGCCATCGCCCGGCGCCTGGAGGCGGGCACGGTGTTCACCAACCGCTGCGATTACCTGGACCCCGAACTGGCCTGGACCGGCGTCAAGCGCTCGGGACGCGGCTGCAGCCTGTCGCGGCTGGGCTACGAGACCCTGACCCGGCCCAAGTCCTATCATCTGAAGCACTGACAAGAGGGAAGAGCGAAGTCGGAAGAGGGAAGAGTTTGTCGTTTCTTCCCTCTTCCAGCCGCGTAGCGGCGATCTTCCGTCTTCCATCTTCGAAACGAGGTCACCATGCGTCACGTCGATATCCACCGCTTCACCATGGCCTGGAACTATCCGGCCCCGATCCTGACCGGAGCCGGCCGCATCCGCGAGCTGCCCGACCTGTGCCGCGAGCTGGGCTTGCGCGCCCCGCTGCTGGTGACCGACCCGGGCCTGGCGCGCCTGCCGATGGTCGAGGAGGTCGTCGCCCGGGCCCGCGACGCCGGGCTGACCCTGCGGGTGTTCAGCGACATCAAGGGCAATCCCACCGGCAAGAACGTCATGGACGGCGTGGCAGCCTTCAACGACGGTGGCCACGACGGCGTCATCGCCTTCGGCGGCGGCTCCGGCCTGGACGCCGCCAAGGCGGTGGCGCTGATGGCCGGCCAGCGCGAGGGACTGTCGCTGTGGTCGCTGGAGGACGTGGGCGACAACTGGAAGCACGCCGACGCCGCGGCCATCGTGCCCTGCATCGCCGTGCCGACCACCGCCGGCACCGGCTCCGAGGTGGGCCGCGCCTCGGTGATCACCGATGAGGCGGCGCAGCTCAAGCGCATCATCTTCCATCCCGGCATGGTGCCGGTGCGGGTGATCCTCGACCCGGAACTGACCCTGGGGCTGCCGCCCTCGATCACCGCCGCCACCGGCATGGATGCGCTCTCCCACTGCCTGGAGGCCTGGTGCTCGCCGCTCTACCACCCCATGGCCGAGGGCATCGCCGTGGAGGGCATGCGCCGGGTACGCGACTTCCTGCCCCGGGCCTTCGCCCACGGCGACGACCTCGAGGCGCGCATGAACATGCTGGTGGCCTCGAGCATGGGCGCCACCGCCTTCCAGCGCGGCCTGGGCGCCATGCACGCCCTGGCCCATCCGCTGGGGGCCCTGTATGACGCCCACCACGGCACCCTCAACGCCGTGCTGATGCCCTATGTGCTGCACGCCAACGAGCGCGCCATCGGCGAGCCCATGGTACGCCTGGGGCGCTACCTCGCCCTGGACCAGCCCGGCACCGCCGCGGTGATCGACTGGGTGCTGGCGCTGCGCGAGCGGCTGGCGATTCCGCATACCCTGGGCGAGTTGGGCATCGATACCGCCCAGGCCGACAGGGTGGGGCGGATGGCGGAGGCGGACCCCTCCGCCGCCACCAACCCCATCGCCTTCGATGCCGAGGCGTATCGGGAGATCCTGGTGGCGGCGGTGGAGGGGCGGCCCTGATCCAACAGGCGAGGCAATGGGAGGACGGGAGATGGTGATCGGACTGCTGCAGTGCGACGACGTGGCCCCCGAGCTGCAGGGCCGGCATGGCAACTACCCGGCCATGTTCGAGGCGCTCTTCCACCGGGTCGACCCGAGCCTGGCGTTCCGCGTGTGGCGCTGCCTGGACGGCGAGATCCCCGACGACATCGAGGCGGTGGACGCCTGGATGACCACCGGCTCGAAGTTCGGGGTCAACGACGACCTGGCGTGGGTCGCCGAATTGGAGGCCTTCGTGCGTGAGCTCTGGGCGGCGGACAAGCCGCTGGTGGGGATCTGCTTCGGCCACCAGCTGATTGCCCGGGCGCTGGGCGGCGAGGTGACCAAGAGTGCCCGGGGCTGGGGCGTGGGCATGTCGTTCAACCGGGTCGAGGCGCGCGCCGACTGGATGCGGCCCTGGCAGCCGGGCCTCGACCTGCTGGTCAGCCACCAGGACCAGGTCGAGCACCCGCCCCCCGGGGCGCGGGTGCTGGGCGGCAGCGACTTCTGCCCCGTCTACCTGATGCAGGTGGGAGAGGCCTTCCTGGGCGTGCAGGGCCATCCCGAGTTCACCCGGGAGTACTCCCGGGAGCTGATGGCGCTGCGCGCCGGCCAGGTCGGCGAGCACCGGGTGCGCGAGGGGCTGGCCTCGCTGTCGGCGCCGGTGGACGACCTGGTGATGGTGCGCTGGATCCTCAGCTTCCTGCGCTCGCGGTCGCCACGCCGGGGCTGACCTCGGCGGAGCGAGGAGCCGGCGCGGCGCGCAGCAGGCGCATGCCGTTGGCCACCACCAGCAGGCTCGAGCCCATGTCGGCGAACACCGCCATCCACAGGGTGGCATGGCCGGTGAGGGCGAGCAGTAGGAACACCAGCTTGATGCCGATGGCCAGGGCGATGTTCTGCTGCAGCACCCGGTAGGTGCGGCGCGACAGGGCCACGAAGGCGGGCAGCTTGCGCGGGTCGTCGTCCATCAGCGCCACGTCGGCGGTCTCGATGGCGGCGTCGCTGCCCGCCGCGCCCATGGCGAAGCCGATGTCGGCGCGGGCCAGCGCCGGGGCGTCGTTGATGCCGTCGCCGACCATGCCGACCACGCCCTGGCGGGCGCGCGCCTCGATGGCCGCCAGCTTGTCCTCCGGCAGCAGCTCGCCGCGCGCCTCGTCGATGCCCGCCTCGCGAGCGATGGCGGCGACGCTGGCGGCGTTGTCGCCGCTGAGCATCAGCGTCTTGACGCCCAGGGCGTGCAGCGCCGCGACCGCCTCGCGGGCCGTGGCCTTGAGCGGGTCGGTCACGGTGAACAGGGCCAGCACCCGTTGCGCGTCGCCCAGCAGCACCAGGCCCTGGCCGTCGCCCTCGGCGGCGTCGAGGTGAGGCGCCAGGTCCGGGGTGTCGAGGCCGAACTCCGCGGCCAGGCGGCGGTTGCCCAGCCACCAGGTCGCGCCGTCGATCTCCCCCTGCACGCCGCGCCCGGGCAGTTCGGTGAAGGCCTCCACCTCGCCGGCGGCGATGCCCGCGTCCTCGGCCGCTCGCCACAGGGCGCGCGAGACCGGATGGTTGGAGCGCGCGGCCAGGCTCGCCGCGCTCGCCTGAAGGCGTCGGCGCTCGGCGTCGGTGGCCTCCGCCAGCGGCCGCCAGTGACGCTGGCGCGGCTCGCCGCGGGTCAGGGTGCCGGTCTTGTCCAGGGCCACCCAGGCCAGGCGGTGGCCGCGCTCGAGGAAGCTGCCACCCTTGATCAGGATGCCGGCGCGGGCCGCCGCCGAGAGCCCGCTGACGATGGTCACCGGGGTGGAGATCACCAGGGCGCAGGGACAGGCGATCACCAGCAGCACCAGGCCGCGGTAGACGCCCTCCAGCCAGGCACCGCCGAACAGCAGCGGCCAGGCCAGGGCGGTGGCGATGGCCAGGGCGAACACCGCCGGGGTGTAGACGGCGGCGAAGCGGTCGACCAGGCGCTGGGTGGGGGCGCGGCTGGCCTGGGCGCGCTCCACGGCGTGGATGATCCGCGCCAGGGTGGTGTCGTCGGCCACCCGGGTGGTGCGGTAGTCGAACTCGCCGTCGCGGTTGATGGTACCGGCGAAGACGTTGTCGCCCATGGCCTTGTCGCGGGGCAGGCTCTCGCCGGTGATCGGCGACTCGTCGAGCACCGGCTGGCCGCGCGCAACCTCGCCGTCCAGCGCCACCCGCTCGCCGGGACGCACCCGCACCAGGCTGCCCACGGCGACCTGGGAGGCGGGCACCTCGTGCCAGTCGCCGCACGCCTTCTGCACCCGGGCCTGCTGCGGGGCCAGGGCCAGCAGGTCACGGATGGCATGGCGGGCGCGCTCCATGGAACGCGCCTCGAGGCGCTCGGCGAGGGTGAACAGCACCAGCACCATGGCCGCCTCGGCCCAATGGCCGATCAGCAGGGCGCCGGTTACCGCCACGCTCATCAGGGCGTTGATGTTGAGGGTGCGGTGGCGCAGCGCCACCAGCCCCTTGCGCCAGGTGGGCAGTCCCACCATGGCGATGGCCACCAGCGCCAGCACGGCGGCCGGCCATTCGGGCCCCGGGGCGAACCAGTGGCTGGCCTCGGCACCCAGGGCGATCAGCGCCGCCAGCACCAGGGGCCACCAGCGCTCGCGACGAGCGGGCGCCGGGGTGTCGGAAGATGCCGCCGTGGCATCGAGCGGGGTGGGCGTCATGCCCAGCTCGCGGATGCGTGCCTGCAGGGCCTGAGGGTCGGCGTCGCGGTGGTGGACGGTCAGCACCTGGTTGACCAGGTCGAACTCCAGCGCCTGGACCCCCGGCCGGTCGGCGAGGGCCTTGCGCAGCAGGCCCTCCTCGGTGGGGCAGCACATCTCCTGGATGCGCAGGCGCAGTGCGTCGGCGTCCGCCGGGGGCGGCGTCGTCTTGGGGGTGGCCTCGGCGCCGGGGGCACCGCAGCAGGAGGAGGCGGTGTCGTGTCGGGACATGACGAACTCCGGGTGGCGGATTCCTGTCTGATGACACACCCTGTAGTCACTACAGGGTCAAGGATTGTTAATTGAGGGAAGAGGCGTGTAAATACCGGAGGAGGGACGAGATGAAGATCGGTGAACTGGCCCGGCGCACGGGCTGCCCGGTGGAGACCATCCGCTATTACGAGCGTGAGGGACTCTTGCCCGAGCCGGCGCGCAGCGCGGCCAACTATCGGCTCTACGGCGAGCCTCATGCCGAGCGGCTGGCCTTCATCCGCCACTGTCGCGCCCTGGACATGACGCTGGGCGAGATTCGTGCCCTGCTCGACTGCCACGACCATCCGCAGCGCCCCTGCCAGGAGGCCGATGCGTTGATCGACGAGCACCTGCGCCATGTCGAGACGCGCATCGCCCAGTTGCAGGCGCTGAAGGGCGCGCTGATCTCGTTGCGAGCGCGCTGCAATGGCGAGAGCGCCGCCGGCGACTGCGGCATTCTCAACGAGCTTGCCCGGCCGCTGCAGACCTCGGAATTGGCGCCCCGGGGCGGGGACGACGTCCATGTGCCGGGCACCCATCGAGGGATCTGAACCGCCGCCTGCCGGGCAGCGACCACGGCGACTCCCGACCGGTGGAGCAGGCGTCAGGCGGGGCGCCAGGCCGCGGCGGCACCCTCGGGGCGGTGTCGCCGCGGCCTGTCGTCAGGCGGGGGTCACTCGGTGCCGAAGTACTTGGCGTGGATCTCGTCGTAGGTGCCGTTGTCGCGCAGGGTGGCGAGCGCCTCGTTGAAGGCCGCGGCCAGTTCCTCGTCGCGCTGGCGGAAGGCGATGCCGAAGCCGTCACCGAAGTATTCCTTGGGCTCGGTGATCATCTCGCCGACCACCTTGTAGTCGCCGGCCTCGCTGTCGAGCAGGGTCGACTTGCCGATCGGGAAGTCGAGGAAGACGATGTCCAGGCGCCCGGCGTCCATGTCCAGCACCATGTCGTCGGCGGTGGCGTAGCGGTTGACGTCGGCCACGTCGCCGTAGTGGTCGGTGACGTAGTTGTCCTGCAGGGTGCCGCGCTGCACGCCGATGGTCAGGCCCTCCAGGCTCTCGTCGCTGGGCGTGCCGACCTCCACGTCGGCCGGGGCGAACCAGGCCGAGGGCGGGGTGATGTAGGGGTCGGAGAACAGCACCTGCTCGCGGCGCTCGTCGTTGATGGTCATCGACGACATGATGGCGTCGTACTTGCGCGCCATCAGGCCGGGGATGATGCCGTCCCAGCCCTGCACGACCCACTCGCACTGGATGCCGATCTCGGCGCACAGGGCGTTGCCGAGCTCGATGTCGAAGCCGGTCAGCTCGCCGTCCGGGGTGCGGTACTCCATGGGCTCGTAGGGCACGTCGACGCCGATGCGGATGTCGCGGACCTCGGCGCTGGCGGTGCCGGCCAGCAGGGCGGCGCCCAGTACGCCGAGACTCAGGATCTTCTGGATCTTCATGGTTGTTGTCCCCTGTGTGGGTGGATTCACCTCGTGGGTGATGACAGGCCAACCTTAGCGGATCGCCGGCTGGCCCGGAAAGGGGAGCCGGCGGGGATTCAAACGCCGGTTCCCAACGAACGTTTTACGGTGGCTCAGCCGCCCGCCGGCTTGAGGTGGGCCAGCAGCCGCTTCTCCAGCCAGCGGAAGAGGTAGAGGATGGCGAAGGTCAGGCAGAGGTAGATGGCCGCCACGAACAGGAAGGCATCGAAGGGGGCGTAGAAGCGCGCATAGACGAAGCGCGCTGCCCCGGTGAGGTCCATGATGGTCACCACGCTGGCGATGGCGCTGGCGTGGAGCATGAAGATCACCTCGTTGCCGTAGGCGGGCAGCGCGCGGCGAAATGCGCTGGGCAGCACGATGCGCCGCAGCATCAAGGCGCGGGACATGCCGTAGGCCCGCGCCGCCTCGATCTCGCCGCGGGGGGTGGCCTTGATGGCGCCGTGGAAGATCTCGGTGGTGTAGGCGGCGGTGTTGAGGGTGAAGGCGATCAGCGCCGGCACGAAGGGCTCCTCGAGGATCACCCACAGCCAGCTCTCCTGGATCCCCTCGACGAACACCACGCCGTAGTAGATCAGGTAGAGCTGGACCAGCAGCGGCGTGCCGCGGAACACATAGGTGTAGGCGAAGATCGGCCACTTGATCCAGGGGCGCCTGGCGCCGCGGCCGATGGCCAGGGGCACCGCCGCCACCAGGCCGATCACCAGCGAGAGGAACACCAGCTGCACCGTGGTGACCAGCCCCTCCCCGTAGTAGGAGAGGGTCTGCAGGGTGAAGATGCTGTTGTCGGCCAGCAGCCCTTCCAGGCGTTCGAGCAGGGCGTCCATCAGTCCACCTCCCCGTAGCCGATGCTGTAGCGTTTCTGCAGTCGGGCGAAGGTCCACTCCGAGACGCTGGCGATCAGCAGGTAGATGGCCGCCACGATGATCATGAAGGTGAAGGGTTCACGGGTCGCCTTGGAGGCCTCGGAGGCCACCCGCACCATGTCGGAGAGCCCGATCACCGAGACCAGGGCGGTGGTCTTGAGCAGCACCATCCAGTTGTTGGAGAGGCCGGGCAGGGCGTGGCGCATCATCTGCGGGAAGCGGATGCGGCGGAACACCAGCCAGGGGCCCATGCCGTAGGCGCGGCCCGCCTCGATCTGGCCGCTGTCCACGGCCAGGAAGGCGCCGCGGAAGGTCTCGCCCATGTAGGCGCCGAAGATCAGGCCGATGGTCACCACCCCGGCGACGAATTCGTTGATGTTGATGAAGATGTCGATGCCGAAGCGGTCATAGAGGGCGTCGGTGATCAGGTTAACGCCCATCTGGCCGCCGAAGAACAGCAGCATCATCAGCACCAGGTCGGGGACGCCGCGGATGATGGTGGTGTAGAGGGTGCCGATGCCGTGGGCCACTCGGCTGCGCGACATCTTGGCGCTGGCGGTGACCAGGCCCAGGACGATGGCCAGGAGCAGCGACAGCAGCGCCAGCTCCACGGTGATCAGGGCGCCCTCCGCGAGACGTGGGCCGTAGCCGTGCAGGTCGATCATGGGTCTCTCCTCGTGGGCCCGTCAGTGCTTGGGCGCCAGGAACTGCCGGAGCCGCTCGGAGCGCGGGTTGTCGAGCACCTCGCCGGGGGCGCCGGCCTCCTCGACGACCCCCTGGTGCAGGTAGATCACCTGGCTGGAGACGTCGCGGGCGAAGGCCATCTCGTGGGTCACCACGATCATGGTGCGGCCCTCGTCGGCCAGGTCGCGCATCACGCGCAGCACGTCGCCCACCAGCTCCGGGTCCAGCGCCGAGGTGGGCTCGTCGAAGAGCATCACCTCGGGATCCATGGCCAGCGCCCGGGCGATGGCGCCGCGCTGCTGCTGGCCGCCGGACATCTGGGCCGGGTAGTAGTCGGCGTGCTTGGCGAGCCCCACCCGGGCGAGCAGCTCGCGGGCGTGCTCGACGGCCTCCTTCTTCGGCTTGCCGAGCACGTGTACCGGCGCCTCGATGACGTTCTCCAGCAGCGTCATGTGGGCCCAGAGGTTGAAGCTCTGGAAGACCATGGAGAGCCGGGCGCGCATGCGCACCACCTGCTTCCAGTCCGCCGGCTCGCGGCCGTGCTTCGCCTGCTTGAAGCGGACCGACTCGCCGTGGACGAGCAACTCGCCCTCGTCGGGTTGCTCGAGCAGGTTCATGCAGCGCAGGAAGGTGCTCTTGCCGGAGCCGGAGGCTCCGATCAGGGTGATCACGTCACCCTTGTGGGCCGACAGCGACAGACCCTTGAGGACTTCGGTGTCGCCGAAGCGCTTCTTGATGTTGTGCACTTCCAGCGGAATCGGGGTTGCGGCCATGGAATGGGCTCCGGGTCAGGCGTGTCGCGGGACGGGGTGGCCCGACTCTTCGCGCGGGCGGCGACACGGGACGGATGCGGATCGGCAAAAGCGCACGATTTTACCTCCTGTTTGGGGTTGTTATAAGGATTTTTCCGCTGCCGGAGCGGCTTTTTTCCGCGAGTCTTGCTGTCAGGTGGGGGCCGGTGGCGGGGCGTCGGGCCTCACCAGCAGCGCCGCCCGGGCGCCGATCTCCACCGCGGCGTTGGGAAAGACCACCGCCAGGGGCTCGTCCCCCACCCGGATCTCGCCGCCCCGGCCGTCCTCGGCCAGCAGGGCACCGGGGGCGAACTCGGTGAAGTTCGGCGTGTCGTCCGGGAAACCCAGACGGAAGTCGGCGGACTCGCGCATCACTTCCCGCTCCACCCGGAAGAAGGCCATGCGGCTGGGCTCGGCACCGGGCGGTTCGCGGCCCTCCAGCAGGCTGAGCAGCAGCCGGCCCATGGGAGCCAGCGGTGCCGGGTCATTGTGCCCGAAGGGCAGGGCGCGGCCCAGTTCCAGCGTCAACGCCTGGGCGCCGTGGTAGTGCCGGCTGTAGTGGGAGAAGGTCCAGCTGTGGCGGTGCTGGTGCAGCACCGCCTGTATCCCGGCGGCGGCCAGCCAGCGCCACTGCTCGGGGGCGACGGCGCCGGCCTCGCTGAAGGGGCCGACCACGAAGCGCGGATAGCGGCTGTCGCGGATCGCCGTATGCAGGTCGTAGTGCAGGGCGGGGCGTTCCGGGTAGCGGGCCAGGAAGGCGTCTACCGCGGCCATCAGCGCCCGGGCGCGGTCCGGCTCCATGCCGGCCTCGGCCAGGTCGCGACGGAACAGCCGGTTGAGGTTGGTGCCCAGGTAGCGCACGCCCCGGCGGATTGCCTCCGGGTTGCCGAGGATCACCAGGGCCGGGGCGCCCAGTCGCGACACCCCGGCCTCGAGCCGCGCCAGGCAGTCGCCGAGCAGCTCGATGGGGGCGGTCTCGTTGCCGTGGATGCCCGCGGAGATCATGCAGGCCCGGGCCCCCGGCAGCGGGCGGTCGGGCATCAGTTCCAGCACGCCGGGGGCGTGCAGGTGGTAGCGGCCGCCGGGCAGTTGCCCCTGGCTCGGGGCGGCCGCCGCCTCGGCCGGCTCGCCGAGGCTCAGGTCCAGCCATTCGTTCAGCATCGTCGCGTCCTGTGCCGATTCGGGTCGACCTACCATCGCCGGCCGCCTGCCGCCGGGCAAGGGACGAGGTCGACGGCGTGAAAGCCCGGGTGCGATCCTGAAAGTGGCCGGCTGACGCCCTTCACGTCCCGACGCGACGACGCGGCCCGTCCCGACATGCCGGGGCGGGCCGCGTGGCGTCCGGGCGAGCCGGGTGGCGGTCAGCCCCGGGCGATGCGCTCGGCGATGGCCCGGCCCAGCGACTCGGTGGTGCCGGTGCCGCGGATATCCGGGGTCAGCACCGCCGGGTCGCCTTCCGCCAGTATCGCCTCGAAGGCGGACACGATGGCGTCCGCGGCCTCCCGGTGACCCAGGTGCTCGAGCATCATGGCACCGGACCAGACCTGGCCGATGGGGTTGGCGATGCCCTGGCCGGCGATGTCCGGGGCGCTACCGTGCACCGGCTCGAAGAGGCTGGGGAAGCTGCCCTCGGGGTTGATGTTGGCCGAGGGGGCCACGCCAATGGTGCCGGTGCAGGCCGGGCCCAGGTCCGAGAGGATGTCGCCGAACAGGTTGCTGGCCACCACCACGTCGAACCAGTCCGGGTGCATCACGAAGTTGGCGGTGAGGATGTCGATATGGAACTGGTCCACGTCGACGTCCGGGTAGTGCTCGCCCATGGCGGCCACCCGCTCGTCCCACCAGGGCATGGTGATGGCGATGCCGTTGGACTTGGTGGCCGAGGTGAGCTTCTTGCGGGGACGCGACTGGGCCAGGTCGTAGGCGAACTTCAGCACCCGGTCGACGCCGTGGCGGGTCATCACCGTCTCCTGGATCACCACCTCGCGGTCGGTGCCCTCGAACATCTTGCCGCCGACGCTGGAGTATTCGCCCTCGGTGTTCTCGCGCACCACGTAGAAGTCGATGTCGCCGGGCTGGCGGTCGGCCAGGGGGCTCTTGATGCCCGGCAGCAGCTTGCAGGGGCGCAGGTTGATGTACTGGTCGAAGCGGCGGCGGAACTGCAGCAGTGACCCCCACAGCGAGACGTGGTCGGGCACCGTGTCGGGCCAGCCCACGGCGCCGTAGTAGATGGCGTCGAAGTCCTTGAGGGTCTCGAACCAGTCGTCGGGGAGCATCTGGCCATGCTCGGCGTAGTAGTCGCAGCTGGCGAAGTCGAAGTGCTCGAGTTCGAGTGCGATGCCATAGCGGTCGGCGGCGGCCTGCAGGGCGCGCAGGCCTTCCGGCATCACCTCTTTGCCGATGCCGTCGCCGGGGATGATGGCGATACGATGGGTCATGGCGTGTCTCCTTCTCGTCTCGGGTCGATGCCTGGCAGTCTAGCCCTGTCAGGGGCGGGGATAATCAGGCTATGATGCAATCTACTATTGAGCTCAAGTGGAGAATGGCGTGACGCCCCTGGACGACCTGGCCTTCTTCCGTCGCCTGGCCGCGGCGGGCAGCCTCACCGCCACCGCCCGCGAGCTGGGCCTCTCGCTGTCGGCGGTCAGCAAGCGGCTCAAGCGGCTCGAGGCGCGGCTGGGCGTGGAGCTGGCCAGCCGCACCACCCGCCGCCTCACCCTGACCGCCGAGGGCGAACGCTACCTGGCCCGGGGAGGCATCATCCTGGAGGAGCTGGCCGAGCTGGAGGAGAGCCTCGGCGCGGATCGTGCCGACCTCTCGGGGCCGCTGCGGGTCAACGCCACCTTCGGCTTCGGGCGGCGCCACGTGGCGCCCCTGCTTTCCGCCTTCTGCCGGCGCCATCCCGGCATCGAGGCGGTCCTGGAGCTCTCCAACTTCCCGCTGAGCCTCGGCGACCAGGCCTTCGACCTGGGCATCCGGGTCGGCGAGCCGCCGGACTCCCGGCTGGTGGCGCGGCGAATCCTGGCCAACCGGCGCATCCCCTGTGCCGCCCCCTCGCTGGTCGAGGCGCTGCCGCCGCTGCACGAGCCCGCCGACCTGGCCGGCCAGCCCTGCCTGCTGCTGCGCGAGAACGACAGCGACTTCGCGGTATGGCGCTTCCGGCGGCGCGGGCCCGGCGGGGGCGAACAGGCGGTGAAGGTGGGCGGTGCCCTGGCCAGCAACGACGGCGAGGTGGTGCTGCGCCTGGCGCTGGATGGCCATGGCATCGTGCTGCGGTCCTGGTGGGACGTCCACGAGCACCTGGCCCGCGGCGAGCTGGTGGCGCTGCTGCCGGAATGGCAGGGGATCGCGGCCGACTTCCATGCGGTCTACCTGCAACGGCGCCATGTACCGGCGCGTATCCGCGCCTTCGTCGACTACCTTGAACAGGAGATGGCGGGGCGCGTGCCGCCCCTGGAGCGCCACGTCGTCCCACGGAAGGAGGCCTTGTCGTGAACGTGTTGATGTTCACCAATACCTACCTGCCCATCGTCGGCGGGGTCAGCGAGTCGGTGCAGCGGCTCAAGCGCTGCCTGCAGGCGGCCGGCCACCGGGTGCTGGTGGTGGCCCCGCGGCTCGAGGGCCAGCCACGCGAGGAGCGCGACGTGGTCCGGGTGGCGGCGGTCCAGCACTTCAACGGCAGCGACTTCTCGCTGCCGGTGCCGATCCCCGGCCAGCTCCACGACGAGGTCGAGGCCTTCGAGCCGGACATCGTCCACTCCCATCACCCCTTCCTGCTGGGCGACACCGCGGCGCGCACGGCGGAGACCTACGGCCTGCCGCTGATCTTCACCCACCATACCCTCTACGAGCACTACACCCACTACGTGCCCGGCGACTCGCCGCGCATGCAGCGCTTCGCGGTGGCGCTGGCGACCCAGTACACCCGGCTGTGCGACGAGGTCATCGCCCCCAGCGAGAGCATCCGCGACCTGCTCTACGAGCGCGAGGCCAACCCGCGGATCAGCGTGGTACCGAGCGGGGTCGACACGGCACGCTTCGCTACCGGCGACGGGGACGGCTGGCGCCGGCGCCTGGGGATTCCCGGCGACGCCTACGTGATCGGCCACCTGGGGCGGCTGGCCCGGGAGAAGAACCTCGACTTCCTGGCTCGCGGGGTCGCCGAGGCGCTGGTGAATGCCTCCGGGGCACACTTCCTGGTGGTCGGCGACGGGGATGCCCGGGCCGCCATGCAGGCGACCTTCGCCGAGGCCGGGGTGGAGCAGCGCGTGTACTTCGCCGGACGCCTGCAGGGACGGGCGCTGATCGACGCCTATCACGCCATGGACGTCTTCGCCTTCGCCTCCCACAGCGAGACCCAGGGCATGGTGATCGCCGAGGCCATGGCCGCCGGCCTGCCGGTGGTGGCGGTGCAGGCTCCCGGGATACAGGAGGTGGTATGCGATGGTCGCAACGGCCGGCTGCTCGTCGATGACGATGCCGCGGCCATGGCCGCGGCCCTCGTCGAACTGGCCGACGAGGGCCGGCGGCGGCCGTTGGCCGAGCGGGCCCGGCAGACGGCTCACCGCTATGACGAGGCGCGCTGCGCCAGGCGCTGTCTGGCGGTCTACCGACGGGCCATCGCCCGGGGCGGTCCCTTCACCCACGCCGACGAGGGGGGCTGGGAGCTGGTGCGCAGCCGGCTGGGAGCCGAGTGGCAGATGCTGCGTCACCGCGGACGCCTGCTGCGCCACCTGGTGCAGGAGGAGTGGGAGCACGAGCGCCCCGACTGGTGGCCCCGCCAGCGCGAGGATGACGAGGCCGACCTCTCCGGCCGCTGAGAGCCTGTCGGACTCGGCGCTGATCTACTGCGCAAGCCGAATCTCTCGCGGCGCTCGACCCAATCCGACAGGCTCCCAGGCGTTCAGCGCCGGCGCCGGCGACGTTCCGCCCAGCGCTTCAGCCCGGCCAGCAGGGCGATGGCCGCCAGCAGCCCAGCGATGCCCCAGGCCAGCTCGCCGCGGCTCTCGGCGGTGGCCAGCTGGCCGAGCTGGCTGCCCAGCAGGGTCACCCCGGCGAGCCCCGGGAGGATGCCCAGGGCGGAGCCGATCATGTAGTCGCGGAAGCGCAGGTGGAAGGCCCCGGCCATCAGGTTGGTGAGGGTGAAAGGCGCCAGGGGCAGCAGGTTGACCAGGGTCATGGTGCGGATGCCGCGGCCGGCCAGGTAGCGCGACAGGCCGTGCAGGTGTCGCCCGCCGTGGCGGATCAAGGCCTCCCGGCCGAGGCGGCGGCCCACCCACCAGGTTAGCATCGAGGCGGCCAGGGTGCCGGCCAGGGCGTAGGCGAAGCCCCACCAGGGGCCGAACATCAGCCCCGTCGCCGCCACCAGCAGGCTCAGCGGGAACATCACCAGCGAGGCGCCGGCGTAGACCGCCATCACCACCAGTACCGCCCAGGGCGCGTCGCGCCAGGCCAGGGATCCCTGGACCAGACGCTGCAGCGTGGCGACGCTGAGCAACCCCTCGCCGGCCAGCCACTGCCAGCCGATGGCCAGGCCGACGAGCACGGCGAGGGCGATCAGCGGAAACAGGAGCGTACGGGGCATGCGGGGACGCCTTGGCTGCGGTGAGGGCTACAGCATACGGGGCCGGCGCCGGCCGGCCAATGCGCCCGCGCTACGTCCTCAGAGCTCCAGCGCCTCGTCGGCCGGCGGGTCGCGGTCGCCGCCGGCGCGGGAGGGGGGCGGCGTGATCAGTGGGCGTGGCGGGCCAGCACTCGCAGGCGCGACTCGATCGGGTCGCGATCGAGGTAGGTGCCCTGCAGGTGGCGCCGGCCGGAGTTGGGGTCGAAGGCGCCGCGGCCGTGCAGCACGCGCCGGTTGTCGAAGGCGATCATGTCGCCCGGGCGCAGGCTCAGCTCCAGCTGGTGGCGCGGCTCGTGGAGCAGTTCCCAGAAGCGGTGGTAGGCGCGGTACCAGGCGTCGATGGCCTCCTCCGGCAGGCGCAGGGTGTCGCGAATCCAGTTGTTGAAGCGCACCTCCACCACCCGGCCCTGGGCGTCGCAGCTGAGGATCGGCGCGCGCACGGCGATGTCATGGGTTTCGTCCTGGAAGCGGAAATCGATGGGCGTCTCGGCGAGCACGCGGAAGGCCTCGGGGTCCTCGCTGCGCAGGGTCTCGGCGACCCGGTAGCCGTCGGCGAACTGCGACTCGCCCCCCTCGGCGTCGTTCTCCAGGCAGTAGAGCAGCTGGATGTCGGGCGGATGCTGCCAGTTGGGCAGGTCGGTGTGCAGCGCCAGGCCGATGGCGGTATAGGCGGCGTTGTTGGGATTGGGCTTGGAGCGGACGTCGAAGCGGGCGCCGAAGTTGGTGGCGCGCAGCGGCCCGATGCGCGTGGCCAGCCGGCTCACCTCCTCGTCGGCCAGCGGGCCCTCCTCGAGCAGCACCAGGCCGTCGCGCAACAGCGCCTCCAGCCAGGCGCGCTCGCCGGCGTTGCCGACGACGAAGTCGGCGTGGCGCACCCGGGCGAGGGAGTAGTCGTCGCGCCAGGGCCGCGGTACGGGCAGCGGGTCGGCGGGGGCGGCGGCGGGGCGGCGCTGATGCAGCCAGCCGCCGTGGAAGTCGCTGGCGTGGCCGTCCGGCCAGGTCAGCCGCAGGTGGCCATCGCTCAGTTGGACCCCGATGGCGGGCTCGGCCGCGGCACGCGGCAGGACCAGGCGCTCGCGGGTCTGGGGATGGCGGCACTCGGGGCAGGCGCAGTGGTCGCGCAGCCACAGCCAGGGCAGGCGGGCACGGGCGCCGTCCTCCCAGGTCAGCCCGAGGCCTCGTGCCTCGGCCCGGGCGTCCTGCAGCCGCGGGGCCTCGGCGTAGGGGGCGAGTTCGTGCATCTCGACCGGCGTGGCCTGGGGTTCGAGGGTTGGGGCGGTGAGCATCCGGGCCTCCTGTGAGGGTGGGGAATCGAGAGTGCCCAGGATGGGGACTGGCCGGCCGGGTGACAAACGATTAATCTGGCGGCTATGGCCAAGCTGAGCTTATAGGCGGCTTTCTCATGGATTCCCTGCCTCCGCTGATCTGGCTGCAGGCCTTCGAGGCCGCGGCACGCACCCTGAGCTTCACCGCCGCCGGTCGCGAGCTGGGCGTGACCCAGGCGGCGATCAGCCAGCGCATCCGCCTGCTCGAGGATCGCCTGGGCCAGAAGCTCTTCGTCCGCCATCCGCGCAGCCTGTCGCTGACCCCGGCGGGGCGCGCCTGGCTGCCCAGCATCCACGACGCCTTCGCACGCCTCGCCGAGGGCACCCAGGAGGTGTTCGGCGCCGCGCCGTCCCGCTCGGTGACCCTGCGCACCACCCCGGTCATCCAGCAGAACTGGCTGGCGCCACGCCTGCTGGCGTTCCACCGTGCGCATCCCGAGATCGCCGTCCGGCTGGTGAGCGCCATCTGGCCGGATGACTTCGGGCCCCAGGGCGCCGACATCGAGATCCGCTACGGCGACGGCGGTTGGGGGGAGATGGAGGCGGTGTCGCTGGGCACGGAGAGCCTGCTGCCGGCCTGCAGCCCCGAGCTGGCGGCGGAGCTCGGCGAGCCGGCGGACCTGGCCGGCCACACCCTGCTGCATGCGGCGGGCTTCGCCTTGGGCTGGCCCACCTGGCTGGAGCGGGCCGGGGTGGCGGGGCTCGACCGCCACTGCTTGGCGCTGACCTGCGATAACCAGGTGATGAGCCTGGCCCTGGCCGGCCGCGGCGGCGGGGTGGCGCTGACCCATCGACGCCTGCTCGAGGGCCGCCGGGACCTGGTTGCGCCCTTCGCGCTGGCGGTGCCCAGCGAGGAGGCGTTCTGGCTGGCCAGGCCGCGACGGCGCAGCGCCCACCCCGAGGCGCAGCGGCTGTGGGCCTGGCTGCACCCGCAGGAGGCGGCGACAGCGCGCCCGTCCTGAGCGCGCGGGGCGTTCAGGCGCCGGCGGGGGAGGGCGGCGCCCAGGCCCGCGGGTCCTGGCGGAAGTAGCGGACCAGCAGGGCATGGAGCTCGGGGTAGGCGCCGTGGAGCCGCTCGGGGGCGGTGAAGAAAGCCTCGCAGCACACCGCGAAGCACTCCCCGGGATGGCTGGCGGCGTAGTCGTCGATGGGCGGTGCCTCGCCGCGTTCGAGGTGCGCCTGGAGGTCGTCCCAGACGGCGCTGAACACGCGGTGCCACTCCCGGGGATCGAGGTCGCCGGACAGCGGCGGGAAGCCGTCCACGTCCAGGGAGTTGCCCAGGTCGAGCTTGTGGGCGAACTCGTGGATCAGCACGTTGAAGCCGCTGAAGTCGCCGCTCTCCATCAGGTCGGGGAAGGCCACCACCACCGGGCCCTGGTGGGAGGTCTCACCGGCGCGCTCGTCGTCGTACTCGTGCATCACGCCGAACTCGTCCATCTCCTCCACCCGGCGCTGGAAGGCGTCGGGCAGCACCAGCACCTCGTGGACGTTGTCGAAGGCCTGGCGGTGGTCGGCATCGTCCCAGCCCAGGGTGAGCAGGCAGGCCTGGGCGGCCAGGGCCAGCCGGGCGGGGAGGTCGAAGGGCGTGGCCTCGGCGAGTTCCGGGTGCAGGCTGACCCGCTTGGCGTGCAGGAAGCGCCAGGCGCGCCGGCCCAGCCGCGCGGCCGCTGGCTCGGGCAGGGCGGCGAGCAGCGGCAGCCGCGCGCGGGCCTCCCGCCACGCCGCCTCGGGAAAGGGGTGGCGCGCGGCGAAGCGCGCCTCCCGCCAGCGGCGCAGGCGTTCCAGCACCGCCTCAGCCCTCCTCCAGGTTGGCCCCGGATTGCCGGCCACCGGACTTCCACGACCAGTCGCGCCAGCGCAGGTCGAAGAGGTCCTTGCGGCGATCCTTGAGGTTGGTCACCGAGCCCTCGTTGCGCACCATGACCAGCCGCGTCAGGTCGAGGTCCGAGAACATGATCATCTCGGTGTTGGGCGTGGTCTCGGCGAGCACGGCGTCGTGGGGGAAGAGGAAGTCCGAGGGCGAGAAGACCGACGACTGGGCGTACTGGATGTCGAGGTTCTCGATGGACGGCACGTTGCCCACGCTGCCGCACAGCACCACGTAGCACTCGTTCTCGATGGCCCGTGCCTGGGCGCAGTGGCGTACCCGCAGGTAGCCGTTCTTGGTGTCGGTCCAGAACGGCACGAAGAGGATGTCCAGGTCCTGTTCGGCGAGCAGCCGGCCGAGCTCGGGGAACTCCACGTCGTAGCAGATCAGGATGCCCACCCGGCCGGCGTCGGTCTCGAACACCTGGAGGTCGTCGCCGCCCTCGATCACCCAGTCGCGGCGCTCCTGGGGCGTGATGTGCAGCTTGGCCTGGCACTCCAGCTCGCCGTCGCGGTGGCAGAGGTAGCTGACGTTGTAGAGGCGGTCGTCCTCGCCGGCCTCGATCATCGAGCCGGCGACGATGTTGATGTTGTAGGAGACCGCCATGCGCGACAGCTCGGCCTTGAAGCGCTCGGTGAAGCCGGCCAGGAAGCGGATGGCGGCCATCTGGTCCTGCTGGGCGGCGCGGTCCTGCAGGCCCATCAGCGGGCCGTTGAACAGCTCCGGGAAGACCGCGAAGTCGCTCTTGTAGTCGGACAGGGCGTCGACGAAGTACTCCACCTGCTGCAGCACCGCCTCCACCGAGTCGAACTCGCGCATCTGCCACTGCACGGCGCCGACCCGCACCTGGGTCCTGCGGGTATCGAGCACCAGCTCGGCGGGCTCGTAGAGGAAGTTGTTCCACTCCAGCAGGGTGGCGTACCCCCGGGAGCTCTCGTCCTCGGGCAGGTAGTCGCGCAGCAGGCGCTTGACCTGGAAGTCGTTGGCCAGCTGGAAGGAGAGGATGGGGTCGTGGATCTCGCGGCGGGTGACCTTGTCGATGTACTGGGTGGGGGAGAGCTCCTCGGCGTGCGCGTGGTACTGGGGGATGCGTCCGCCGGCCAGGATGGCGCGCAGGTTGAGCGAGCGGCACAGCTCCTTGCGGGCGTCGTAGAGGCGACGGCCCAGGCGGTAGCCGCGGTAGTCGGGATGGATCAGCACGTCCAGGCCGTACATGGCGTCGCCGTCGGGGTCGTCGAGGATCACCTCGCGCTTGCCGAGCAGGTCGTCGTACTTGTGGGGGTTGGTGAACTCGTCGTAGTCGACCCGCGCGGTCAGCGCCATGCCCACCAGGGTGCCGTCGTCCTCGATGGCGATCTGGCCGTCGGGGAAGGACTCGATCAGCTTGTCCATGGTGTGCCGCGACCAGGCGCCGCCGATGTCGTGATAGACGGCGTCCATCAGCGTCTCGAGTTGGGGATAATCCTCCGGGGTCAGGTTGCGGAGGGTCAGGTGCAGGTCGTCGAGGGACATGGCGCGGCTCCTGAGCGGGAAGGGGAGGGCATTCTAGCACGCTGCGACCCGGCGACTCCCGGGCGCGGCGTCATCCGCCTGTCATCGGTTCGCACCAGGATAGGGGCCACCCTGCCGAATTAGCGGCTACGCTGAGTTCGAGAATGCCGATGAGCGTCATGTCACGCCTATGAATCACCATCACGACCATGCCGACCCGCCCCGGGAAGAGACGCAACGCATCCGGCTCGAGGCCGTCAGCAAGCGCTGGGGCAGCACCACCGCCGTGGACGGGATCGGCTTCACGGTGGTCCCGGGGGAGTTCGTCATCCTGCTGGGCCCCTCGGGCTGCGGCAAGTCGACCACCCTGCGCATGATCGCCGGGCTCGAGCCGGCCAGCGCCGGGCGCATCCATATCGGCGAGCGCGACGTCACCCACCTGCCGCCGGGGGATCGCGGCATCAGCATGGTCTTCCAGTCCTATGCGCTCTTTCCGCATCTCAGCGTCGCCGACAACATCGTCTTCGGCCTGCGCAGCCGCAAGGTGCCCAGGCCCGAACGCCAGGCCCGGCTGGCGAGGGTGGCCGCGCTGGTCGACCTCGAGGCCTACCTGGACCGCAAGCCGGCCCAGCTTTCGGGCGGCCAGCGCCAGCGGGTGGCCCTGGCCCGGGCGATCATCTCCGAGCATCCCATCTGCCTGATGGACGAGCCCCTCTCCAACCTCGATGCGCGCCTGCGCGGCGAGATGCGTCGCGAGATCAAGGCCCTGCAGCAGCGGCTGGGCATGACGGTGATCTACGTCACCCACGATCAGGTGGAGGCGATGAGCATGGGCGACCGGGTGATCCTGATGCAGGACGGCCGCCTGGTCCAGGACGGCACCCCCGATGAGCTCTACGAGCGACCGGCCAGCGCCTTCGCCGCCGGCTTCATCGGCAGCCCGGCGATGAACCTGGTGCCCCTGGCAGCCGCCGCCGACGGGGCGGTGATCGACGGCGAGCCGCACTGCAACGTGGCGCCCCACGAGGCCGCCGGGCAGCTGCTCGGGGTGCGCCCCGAGGACATCCGGGTGCTGGCCGAGGACGCCACCGGCGTTCCCGCCCGGGTGCTGGATGCCGAATACCTGGGCGCCGACAGCATCGTGCGGCTCGAGGTCGGCGACCAGACGCTGCGTGCGCGCCTCGACGGCCGACCGCCGCTGGGCGCGGGCGCCGCCTGCCGGCTGCAGTGGCGGCGCGAGGCTACCCACTTCTTCGCCACCGAGGACGGCCGTCGCCTGGAGATCGCCGGGCACGACCTGGCCGCCCCGCCGGGCCGCCGACGCTTCGCGACGTCCCGGTCCGGCCCGCTTTCGCAGCAGGACGGCGAGGCCCGGGCCTCGTCCAACCAGGTAGGGAACGACACGCCAGGAGTGAACCGATGAACGCACGCTTCCCCGTCAACAAGCGCGGCCTGGCCATGGCCGCCCTGCTCGCCGCCGGCTCGCTGAACGCCCAGGCGCAGACCGAGCTGACCATGTACTACCCGGTGGCCGTGGGCGGTGCCCTCACCGAGGTGATCGACGGCCTGGTCGCCGACTTCGAGGCCGAGCATCCGGACATCGCGGTGGAGGCCATCTATGCCGGCAACTACGACGACACCCGGGTGCGCGCCATGTCCGCCGTCGAGGCCGGCGACGCCCCGCAGCTGTCGGTGATGTTCTCCATCGACCTCTACGAGCTGATCGAGCAGGACGTCATCGTGCCCTTCGACGACCTCGTCGAGAGCGATGCGGAGCGCGAGTGGCTCGACAGCTTCTATCCGGGGCTGATGGAGAACGGCCGGCTCGACGGCCAGACCTACGGCATCCCCTTCCAGCGCTCGACCATCGTCTTCTACTGGAACAAGGACGCCTTCGCGGCCGCCGGGCTCGACCCCGACACCCCGCCCGAGACCTGGGCGGAGATGGCCGAGATGGCCGCGGCGGTGCGCGAGGCCTCCGGCGGCGAGCAGTGGGGTGTGATGGTGCCCTCCACCGGCTATCCCTACTGGATGTTCCAGGCCTTCGCCTTCCAGAATGGCCACCGCCTGATGAGCGAGGACGGCACCGAGGTGTACTTCGACGACCCGGCGGCCGTGGAGGCCCTGGAGTACTGGGTAGCGCTGGCCGACGAGCACGGGGCGATGCCCGACGACACCATCGAGTGGGGCACCCTGCGCCAGAACTTCATCGAGGAGTCCACCGCCATGATGTGGCACAGCACCGGCAACCTCACCGCGGTGCGCAACGAGGCCGACTTCGATTTCGGCGTGGCCATGCTGCCCATGAACACCCAGCGCGGCAGCCCCACCGGCGGCGGCAACTTCTACCTCTTCAAGGATGCCAGCGAGGAGGAGCGGCGCGCCGCCATGACCTTCATCCGCTGGATGACCGCGCCGGAGCGCGCCGCGGCCTGGTCCATCGAGACCGGCTACATGGGCGTCAGCCCCGCGGCCTACGAGACCGAGGCGCTGCGCGACTATGTCGAGGCGTTCCCGCCGGCGGCGGTGGCCCGCGACCAGCTCGAGCACGCCACCGCGGAACTGGCCACCTACCAGGGCGGCCGTGTGCGTCGGGCGCTGGACAACGCCGTCCAGGCGGCGCTGACCGGGCAGATGTCGCCCGCCGAGGCGCTGGCCCAGGCCCAGCGCGAGGCGGACGCCGCCCTGCGGCGCTACGCGCGCTGAGGCGCAGTCCCCGCCGGCGCCGTGTCGCCGGCGGGGCATGATTTCCGGATGTCCGAGGAGCGGGAATGGCGAGGCTGACCTCCGATCGACGCATGCAGGTCTATGGTGCCCTGCTGCTGTTGCCGGCGGCGGTGCTGCTCGGCACCTTCGCCTACCTGCCCACCGTCGCCACCCTGATCAACAGCCTCTTCCTGCCCGGTTTCCGCGGCGCGGCGCCGGAGTTCGTCGGGCTGGAGAACTATGCGCTGCTGCTCGAGGATCGCACCTTCTGGACGGTCGCCCGCAACAACCTGTTCTATGCGCTGGGCACCATTCCCACCTCCATCGCCCTGGCGCTGGGCATGGCGCTGTTCGTCAACGCCCGGCTGCCGGGGCGCGGCCTGGTGCGCATGGCCTACTTCACGCCGACCATCCTGCCGATGATCGCCGCGGCCAATATCTGGATGTTCTTCTACGCACCGCAGATCGGCCTGTTCAATCACCTGCTGGGGGCGCTCGGCATCGAGGGCCCGAACTGGCTGGGCGATCCGGGCGTGGCACTCGGCGCGGTGATCGTGATGACCATCTGGAAGGAGGCCGGCTTCTTCATGATCTTCTACCTGGCGGCGCTGCAGAGCATCCCGCCGGACCTCGAGGAGGCCGCCGACCTGGAGGGCACGAGCCGCTGGAGCTTCTTCTGGCGGGTGACCTTCCCGCTGCTGATGCCGACCACGCTGTTCGTGCTGATCAATGCGCTGATCAACGCCGTGCGGGTGGTCGACCACCTGTTCATCCTCACCAAGGGCGGGCCCAACAACGCCACCAACCTGCTGCTCTACTACGTCTACGAGAACGCCTTCTCGTTCTTCGACCGCACCTACGCCGCCACCATCACGGTGGTGATCCTGCTGGTGCTGGCGGTGGTGGCGACCATCAAGTTCCGCGTGCTCGATCGCCGGACCCATTACCAGTGACGGCCGAGAGGAGATGCCCATGACCACCCCGACCGCCGCCGCTGTCGCCTCGCGCCGCTTCGCTATCCGCTTGCCCGGCCTGGAAACCACCGCCGCCTGGCTGCTGGCGATCGTCTGGATCTTCCCGCTGCTCTACGCCTTCTGGGCGGCCTTCCACCCCGCCGAGTTCATGGTGCGCTTCGAGCTGCTGGCGCCGCTGACGCTGGACAACTTCACCGACGCCTGGGAACAGGCGCCCTTCGCGCGCTACTACGTCAATACCTTCCTGCTGGTCACCGGCATCGTCGCCGCCCAGTTCGTGGTCTGCACCCTGGCCGGCTTCGCCTTCGCACGCTTCCCGATCCCCGGCAAGGACGCGCTGTTCATGCTGGTGCTGATCCAGCTGTTCGTCTTCCCCGAGGTACTGATCGTCGAGAACTACCGCATCGCCAGCGGCCTGGGGCTGGTCGACACCATCGCCGGCATCGGCCTGCCCTACGTGGCCAGCGCCTTCGGCATCTTCCTGCTGCGCCAGACCTTCAAGACCATTCCCCGGGAGCTGGAGGAGGCCGCCCGGGTGGAGGGCTGCGGCTGGATGGCGATCCTGCTCAAGGTCTACGTGCCCCTGGCCAAACCGACCTACCTGGCCTACGGCCTGGTGTCGATCAGCCACCACTGGAACAACTTCCTGTGGCCGCTGGTGGTCACCAACTCGGTGGAGAGTCGCCCGCTGACCGTGGGGCTGGGGATCTTCTCGGCCCCGGAGACCGGTGTGAACTGGGCCACCATCAGCGCCGCCACCCTCCTCAGCATCGCCCCGCTGCTGGTCGCCTTCCTGCTCTTCCAGCGCCAGTTCGTGCAGTCCTTCCTGCGCGCCGGGATCCGCTGAGCTCAGCGCAGTTGGCTGTCCTTGCTGCCGCGCCGGTTATAGCCGCTGAAGGCGGTCCGCTGCTTGTCGCGCTCGCTCTGGCAGGCGATGCAGAGGCGCACACCCGGCACGGCCTCGCGGCGGGCCTGGGGAATCTCGTCGCCGCACTCCTCGCAGTGATGCCGGCTCTCGCCCCGCTGCAGCTCGCTGCGCGCCCGCTGCAGCGCATCCTCGATGGTGCTGTCGATCTGCTCCTGCACGGCACCGTCCCTCGACCAGCCACCGGCCATGGTGTCGCCTCCTCCGGCTCTCGGTGAGCCGTATGCTCGTTCGTGACCCTCACGGCAAGCCGACCGGCCCATCGCCGGGCGATGCCGGTCCCGCACATGTCTACTCTAGCGTTCTCGACGGCCCAAAGCGATGCTGGGTGCGACAGCCGGGACCTCCCCCTGGCCATCGCCGCCTTCCGGCCGGCGCATGCCCAGGGGGCGGTGGTTTCATGACGCGATCGAGTGCTTCAGGCGGCCTTGCGGCGCAGCTGGCGCAACTCGCCGTTGAGCGCCCTGATGATGGAGTAGCACATCAGCAGCATCACGATGGAGAACGGAATCGCCGTCGCCGTCACCCCGGCCTGGAGCGCCGACAACCCGCCGCCGATCAGCAGCACGATGGCGATCAGGCCCTCCACCGTGGCCCAGAACATGCGCTGGGGCCGGGGAGCGTCGATCTTGCCGCCGGCGGTGATGGTATCGATCACCAGCGAGCCGGAATCCGACGAGGTGACGAAGAAGATCAGCGCCAGCGTGATGCCGAGGGTCGACATCAGGCCCGTCAGCGGCAGTTCGTTCAGCATGCCGAACAGCGCCAGCTCGGGGTTGTAGTTGTCGATCACATAGTCCTTGACCAGGCTGCCGGCGGGGTCGGCATAGAGCTGATCGAGCGCGGTGGCGCCGAAGACGCCCATCCAGACGAAGATGAACAGGCTGGGAACCAGCAGCACGCAGATCACGAATTCGCGCACCGTGCGGCCCCGCGACACCCGGGCGATGAACATGCCGACGAAGGGCGCCCAACTGACCCACCAGGCCCAGTAGAAGATGGTCCAGGCTTGGCGATAGGCGTCATCGTCGCGACCGAAGGGCGCCGACAGGGGGAGGAAATCCGTGACATAGGTCGAAAGCCCCGTCCAGAACCCGCTCAGGGCCACCAGGGTCGGGCCGGCGAACAGCACGAAGAAGAAGAACAGCACGGCCAGGACCATGTTGATCTCGGAGAGCTTCTTCACGCCGCCCTCGAGTCCGCGCCAGACCGATACCAGGGCCACTGCCGTGACCAGCACGATGACGATGACCTGGGTGGTGGTATTGACGTCCAGGCCGAAGACGAAGTTCATCCCCGCATTGGCCTGCTGTGCCCCGAGCCCGAGCGCCGTGGCCAGGCCGAACAGGGTGGAGAACACCGCCAGGATGTCGATCACATGCCCCCACCAGCCCCAGACGCGCTCGCCGAGGATCGGGAAGAACGCCGAGCGGATGGAGAAGGGCAGGCCCTTGTTGTAGGTGAAAATGGCCAGCGCCAGGGCCATCACCACATAGACGGCCCAGCCGTGGATGCCCCAATGCAGGAAGGTGCCGGCGAGGCCCAGGGCGCTGGCCTCGGGAATGGCCTCCGGGTTCAGCGCCCCATCGGCGCCGAACGGAGACGCGACGCCCAGGGGCAGGGAGACGTTGGCATGGTAGACCGGCTCCAGCACGCTGAAGAACAGCAGGCCGATGCCGATGCCGGCGGTGAACAGCATGGCGAACCAGGACAGGTAACTGTGCTCCGGTCGGGCATCGGGCCCGCCCAGCCTGACCGACCCGTAGGGCAGGACGACCAGCGCCAGGCAGAACAGGATGAAGAAATCCACCAGGATCATGAAGTACCAGTCCAGGCTCCCGGTGGAGAAGGCGACGATGGACTGGAAGACGCTCCCCGCCCGTTCCGGAAACAGCAGGGTGAGAACGATGAAGAGGACCGAGGCGAGCGCCGATACGACGAAGACCCGGTTGTGGATATCGAAGCCGACGGGCCCGAGTCGACCCTGGATGTTGTCCTGGCCGACGATGTAATCCGTCTGCATGTCGCTGGTCTCGGCAGGCGATGCCGGATCGCTCGAAGTATTCATGCGATACTCCTTGTTATCAGATATGAAACAGCGAGGATATTGTCATATTAGGCCTTATCGTCCTGAACTCGTGGGCTCAAGGCAAACCGGCATTGAAGCCGGCCTCCAAGCCTTGTACGGCGACGCGATTCAAGCGGTTCGCCTGTGGAGGGGAGGGATGGTGGGTCATGGGGCAGTACCTCTCGTCTTGTTATGCCTGCGGCCCTCTGCGGGCCGACAAGGGCCACCGGCGGGGCCGGTGGCCTTCTGAACGCGGCGTCTGCCGGCCGGCCCCGAGCGGCTTATGAACCGGAGGGGACCGGGAAACGGGCGCGCGCCTCGAGGTCGTCCAGGTCGATGGTGTTGCGCATGTACTGGGTGCTGGCATCGAACACCGGCTGGTGATCCCAGGGGGTGACCCTGCCCTTCATGTTGGCGCGGGCCACCAGCTTGCGGCGGCGCTGGCTGTCCAGCACTTGCTGATGCAGCTTCTCGGTATCCCAGTGACGGGCGATCTCGTCGCGGAACTGCTTGCACAGGTCCAGGTGCGCGGGATCCTCGGCCAGGTTGGTCAGTTCCAGCGGATCGGCCTCGAGATCGAACAACTGGTCGGGGTCCGGGGCGGTGTGGACGAACTTGTAGCGCCCGCGGCGGATCATCAGCAGCGGGGCGATCGCGCCCTCGCCGCAGTATTCGCCAATCGCCTCGTCGTGGCCGCCGTTGCCGGTCAGGTGCGGAATCAGGCTGCGGCCGTCGACGGGCACGGCGTAGTCCGGCGCGGTACCGTCATGGGCGAGTTCGGCGAAGGTCGGCAGCAGGTCCATGGTGGAGACGGACTCCTTGACTCGCCCGGGGGTGAAGCGGCCCGGCGCGTGGACGATCATCGGCACCCGGGCGGAATCCTCGAACCAGCTCATCTTGTACCACAGGCCACGCTCACCGAGCATGTCGCCGTGATCGCCGGAGAACACGATGATGGTGTCCTCGTCCAGCCCGGTCTCCTCGAGGGCCTTGAGCACGGCGCCGAGCTGATCGTCGACATAGCTGAGCGCCCCGTAGTAGGCATGGCGGGCATTGCGGATCTGCGCGTCGTTGATGGTGTCCTCGTCGCACTGGTAGACGTAACGCAGGCGCTTGGAGTGCGGATCCATCAAGTCGCGGGAATAGGGCACGCGAGGCATGTCGATGTCGTCATGGTCGTAGCGGTCCCAGTACTCCTGCGGGATGGTGTAGGGGTCGTGCGGGTGGGTCAGCGACACGGTCAGGCAGAAGGGGCGCTGCTCGCCGTTCCGCGCGTAATCGTAGAGGAAGCGCTGGGCGCGGAAGGCGACCTCGTCGTCGAAATCGAGCTGGTTGGAACGCACGCAGGGGCCGGCCTCAATCACCGAGGACATGTTGTGGTAGTAGCTCGGACGCTTTTCGAAGTCCTCCCAGTCGACGTACCAGCCGTAGTCGGCCGGGTAGATGTCGGTGGTCAGGCGTTCCTCGAAGCCGTGGAGCTGGTCGGGGCCGCAGAAGTGCATCTTGCCCGACAGCGCGGTGGTGTAGCCGGCATCGCGCAGGTAGTGGGCGAAGGTCGGGGTGTCGGCAGGAAAGTCGGCGGCGTTGTCGTAGGCGCCGATGCGCGACGGCAGCTGGCCGGCCATCAGGACGAAGCGCGACGGCGCGCACAGCGGGCTGTTGCAGTAGGCGGAGTCGAAGACCACCCCTTCGGCAGCCAGGCGCGACAGGTGCGGGGTCTTGACCAGCGGATGGCCGTAGAAGGGCAGGGCCGATGCCGCCATCTGGTCGGCCATCAGGAACAGGATGTTGGGCTGCTTGCGCGTCATGGGGCCTCCTCTTGTCATTGATGCGAGCTGGGGGTACGGGGACTCGCTTCCAGCCTTGACTGGCTGTCGCAACAGTCTCTCTGCTAATCTCATACCCTGTAAACTCGGTAAATTTTTATGGGAGGCATCGCTATACCTAATGTCATGGATAGCCCGGGCGGCGTCGCCCAACAGCCTGCGGGTGTTCGAGGCGGCGGCTCGGCACCTCAGCTTCACCGCCGCGGCCCGCGAGCTGCGCTCGACCCAGTCGGCCGTCAGCCAGCAGGTTCGCAGCCTGGAAGAGCAGCTCGGCCTGCCCCTGTTCGAGCGGATCTACCGTGGCGTGAGGCTGACCGAGGCGGGACAGGCGCTGTTCGTCGGTGTGCAGGAGGGGTTCGCCACCATCGATCGTACGATCGACCGGCTCCAGCACCGGCATCGCCATCCCCACGTGAACATCCTCACCGACTTCTCGTTCGCGGCTTACTGGCTGATGCCCCGGCTGCCGAGCTTCCGCGAACGGCACCCGCATATCGACGTGCGCATCGTGACCAATCAGGGCGTCCTCGACTGGCGTACCCAGGAAGTGGACATCGCCATCCTGTTCTGCGACGAGCGGACCCTGGCGGGCGGGGTGCCGCCGTTGTTCCGGGAAGAGGTCTTGCCGGTGTGCAGTCCGGGCTTCCTGCGGCAGCACGGCCCGATCGCCTCGCCGCAGCGGCTGGCGGAGCTGCCGCTGCTGACGCTGCTGGCCGAACAGGGGCAGAGCTGGCTGGACTGGCCGCGCTATTTCGCGCAGCAGGCGGGCATCGACTACCTGGAGTCGTCGGAGCTGACGTTCAACAACTACACCCTGCTGATCCAGGCGGCGATCGCCGGCCAGGGCATCGGGATGGGCTGGCGGGGGTTGATCGACGACCTGCTCGACGGCGGCATGCTGGTAAGCCTGCCGGAACTGCAGATCCGCTCGTCGCGTGGCTACGGGTTGATCGATGCCCAGCCCGACGCATCGAGCGAGGCGAAGCGAGCGCTGTGGGCGTGGGTGCTGGACTGTGCGGCGGAAGCCGGGAGAGAAAAAGCCGGCCGGACGCAGGCCTGAAGGGTCCTCCGGCCGGCCGGTGGCGATCAGCCGAGGGCGGCGACGCCGGCCTTGGCGACCTGGACGTCCTGGTCGGGCTTGACGCCGGAGATGCCCACGCTGCCGGCCACCTCGCCGTCGACGAGCACCGGTACGCCCCCCGAGAGCAGCGCCTGCATGGGGGCGGTGACGAAGGCGGTGCGGCCGTTGTTGATCATCTCCTCGAAGACCTGGGTCTCCTTGCGGCCGATGGCGGCGTTGCGGGCCTTCTCGGTGGCCACGCCGGCGCTGAAGGGCGCGGCCCCGTCCAGGCGGCGCAGGCCCAGCAGGTGACCGCCATCGTCGGCCACGGCGATGGTCACCGCCCAGGCGTTGGCCTCGGCCTCTTGCTGGGCGGCGTCGAGGATGGCGTTGACGTCGTCCTGGGTCAGTACGGGCTTGGTCTGCATGTCACTCTCCTTGGATTCGCATCTTGTGATTTATTGGTCTTGGCACATGGGTGCTCGGTGACCGGGACGCGTGCTGCGCCCGGTACAATTCAAGTGGCGCCGGTCAGGTCAGGGCCTCGTCGACGATCTCGATCCAGTGCCTGACAGGCATGCGGCCGGCGCCGGCGAGGTGGGTCTGGCACCTGAATGATTGAGCGCGGTGACGATCATGTGAGTGCCTCGTCGACGATCTCGATCCAGTGCCTGACTGGCGTGCGGCCGGCGCCGGCGAGGTGGGTCTGGCACCTGAATGATTGAGCGCGGTGACGATCATGTGAGTGCCTCGTCGACGATCTCGATCCAGTGCCTGACTGGCGTGCGGCCGGCGCCGGCGAGGTGGGTCTGGCACCCGATGTTCGCGGTGACGATCACCTCGGGGTCGCCGGCCTCCAGGTTGTCGAGCTTGTTGTCGCGCAGCTGGGTGGCGAGCTCCGGCTGGGTGATGCTGTAGGTGCCTGCCGAGCCGCAGCACAGGTGGGCGTCGGCGACCGGCGTGAGGGCGAAGCCGAGCCGCGTCAGCACGCCCTCCACGGCGCCGCCCAGCTGCTGGGCGTGCTGCAGGGTGCAGGGACAGTGGAAGGCGAGCCGGCGGCCCTCCTTGACCTTCAGGTCGTCGAGGTCCTCGTCGCGCAGTATCTCCGAGAGGTCCTTCGCCAGTTCGCTGACCCGGGCCGCCTTCTCGGCGTAGGCCGGGTCGTCGGCGAGGATGTCGACGTACTCCTTGACGAAGGCCCCGCAGCCACTGGCGGTCTGGACGATGGCTTCACAGCCGGCCTCGATGTGTGGCCACCAGGCGTCGATATTGGCGCGGGCTCGGGCCCGTCCGTCGTCCTGGGCATTGAGGTGGAAGTCGATGGCTCCACAGCAGCCCGCCTCGGCGACCGGGGTGAGCCCGATCCCCAGGCGGTCCAGCACCCGGGCGGTGGCGGCGTTGGTGTTGGGCGACAGGCCCGGCTGCACACAGCCCTCGAGGATCAGCATCCGGCGCTCGTGGCGGTGATGGTCGGGGCGCGTGCCGGCGTCCACCGGCGCTGGCGGCAGCTTGTCGCGCAGCGTGCCGGGGACCAGCGGGCGGAAGGTCAGGCCCAGCCTGAGCAGCGCCTGGAAGCGTTTGGGATCCACCAGCGCCTTGCGCAGCCCGAAGCGCAGGGCGCGTTCGGCGGGCCCCCGCGGCACCCGGCGCTCGATCTCGGCGCGGCCGATGTCGAGCAGCTTGTGGTACTCCACGCCCGAGGGGCAGGTGGTCTCGCAGTTGCGGCAGGTGAGGCAGCGATCCAGGTGCAGCCGGGTCTCCTCGGTGACCTGGTCGTCATCGTCGCGGCTCTCCAGCAGCTCCTTCATCAGGTAGATGCGCCCGCGCGGGCCGTCCCGCTCGTCGCCGAGCAACTGGTAGGTGGGGCAGGTGGCGTTGCAGAAGCCGCAGTGCACGCAGGTGCGCAGTACGCGATCGGCCTCGCGGATATGCGGCTGCTTGAGGGCTTCCTCGGTGAAGTGCGTCTGCATTCAGACCTCCGCGTAGAGTCGGCCGGGGTTGAAGATGCCGTGGGGGTCGAGCTCGGCCTTGAGGCGGCGGTGGTACCCGAGCAGCGCCGGCGTCAGTGGGGTGAAGGGCTCGGCGGCACCGGGCGTCAGGCAAGTCGCATGGCCGCCGACCCGGGCGCAGGCCGCGCGGATCGCCTCGGCGTCGGCATCGCTCTTCACCCAGCGCTGGGTGCCGGCCCAGTCGTAGAGCACCGGAGGCTCGCCCGGCAGGTCGAGGGGCGGGGTATTGGCGGGCAGCGAGAGACGCCACAAGGGAGCCTCACCGGCGGTAAAGAAGGGCAGGCGATGCTCGCGCAGGTCCGTCCAGAAGCCCGCCTCCAGGTCGTCGCCGCCCAGGCGTTCGGCGGTGGCGGCCACCGAGCTGGGGCCGCCCTCGAGACGCAGGTGCAGGGCACCGTCGAGCCAGGCGGCGGCGCTGATCGGCATGGGCTTGCGGCCCCAGTCGGCGAGCTTCTCCAGGGCCACGTCGAGGGGCAGCTCGAGGCGCAGGCTGCGTGAGGTGCCCGGCTTGGGCAGCACCTTCAGGGTCACCTCGCTGAGCAGGCCCAGGGTGCCCTGGGCGCCGGCCATCAGCCTCGACAGGTCGTAGCCGGCCACGTTCTTCATGACCTGGCCGCCGAAGCGCTGTTCGACGCCCTCGCGGTTGATCACCCGGGCGCCGAGCATGAAGTCGCGCACGCTGCCGGCCCAGGGACGGCGCGGGCCGGAGAGGCCGCTGGCCACCATGCCGCCGACGGTGGCGGCGTCGCCGAAGTGGGGCGGCTCGCAGGCGAGCATCTGGCCCTGCTCGGCGAGCGCGGCCTCCAGCTCGGCCAGTGGCGTGCCGGCGCGCACCGAGACGATCAGCTCCACCGGGTCGTAGTAGGTGATGCCGCGGTGCTCGCGGGTGGAGAGGGTGCGGCCCTCCACCGGCCGGCCGTAGAAGGCCTTGGTGTCACCGCCGACGAAGCGCAGCGGCGTCCCGTCGCGGTCGGCCGCGCGCACCTGTTCGGCGAGGGCCGCGGCCATGTCTTGGGCATTGTGCTGGGTCATGGTCATCTCTCAGAAGCGCGGCAGGTCGGGGTGCGGCAATTGACCCTTGTGCACGTGCATGGCGCCGAACTCGGCGCAGCGGGCCAGCGTGGGGATGTTCTTGCCCGGGTTGAGCAGCCCCGACGGGTCGAAGGCGGCCTTCACCGCGTGGAAGGTGGTGATCTCGTCGGGGCGGAACTGGGTGCACATCTGGTTGATCTTCTCGCGACCCACGCCGTGCTCGCCGGTGATGGTGCCGCCGACCTCGACGCACAGCTCGAGGATCCTGCCGCCGAGCTCCTCGGCCTGCTCGAGCTCACCCTCGCGGTTGGCGTCGAACAGGATCAGCGGGTGCATGTTGCCGTCGCCGGCGTGGAAGACATTGGCCACGCGCAGGCCGTATTCCTCGGAGAGGTCGGCGATGCCCTTGAGTACCCGCGGCAGCTCGCGGCGCGGGATGGTACCGTCCATGCAGTAGTAGTCCGGCGACATGCGGCCCACCGCCGGAAAGGCGTTCTTGCGGCCGGCCCAGAACCGGGCGCGCTCGGCCTCGTCGCGGGCCTGCCGGACGTCGGCGGCGCCGGCCTTCTCGAGCACCTCGCGCACGGTGGCGCAGTCGTCGTCCACGTCGGCCTCGACGCCGTCCAGCTCGCAGAGCAGGATGGCCTCGGCCTCCACCGGATAACCGGCCCTGACGAAGTCCTCGGCGGCACGGATCGCCAGCTTGTCCATCATCTCCAGGCCGCCCGGGATGATGCCCGCGGCGATGATGTCGCCCACCGCGCGGCCGGCCTTTTCCACGTCGTCGAAGCTGGCCATCAGCACCTTGGCGGTCTCCGGCTTGGGCAGCAGCTTGACGGTGATCTCGGTGACCACGCCGAGCATGCCCTCGGAGCCGGTGAACAGCGCCAGCAGGTCGAAGCCGGGGGCGTCCAGGGCCTCGGAGCCCAGCGTCAGGCGCTCGCCCTCGATGGTCAGCACCTCGACCTTCAGTACGTTATGCACGGTGAGGCCGTACTTCAGGCAGTGCACGCCGCCGGCGTTCTCGGCGACGTTGCCACCGATGGAGCAGGCGATCTGCGAGGAGGGGTCGGGGGCGTAGTAGAGCCCGTAGGGTGCGGCGGCCTCGGAGATGGCCAGGTTGCGCACCCCGGGCTGGACGCGGGCGATGCGCGCTTCGGGGTCGACCTCGAGGATGCGGGCGAAGCGCGACATCACCAGCAGTACGCCCTGCTCCAGGGGCAGGGCGCCGCCGGAGAGGCCGGTGCCGGCGCCGCGGGTGACCACCGGCACGCCCAGTTCCCGGCAGCGCCGGAGCAGGGTCGCCACCTGGTCGAGGGTCTCGGGCAGCGCCACCAGCATGGGTAGCACCCGGTAGGCGGAGAGGCCATCGCACTCGAAGGGCCGCAGGTCCTCCTCGCGGTGCAGCAGGGTCAGGTCCGGCACGGCCCGCTGCAGGTCGGCCAGCACCTCGGCCTTGTCGTTGCTCGGCAGTTCGCCGTCGAGCCTGGCGTCGTAGAGGATGTTCATGGTGACTCCCCCTGCATCGCGTCGTCGTGGAACGGAGTGGTTGGCTGCATGGTCGTTGGATCGGCTTGTCCATGGAAGGTGGTACAGGCCAATCTGTGACTTTGGCGGCCGTCTGTCCAGCCTGTGGTGCAGTGGTCAGACCAGTAATTCGTGTATAATATGAAACGATTTTCCAATTCCTCGTCTCGCAGGGTAAACGGGAGACGGCGTGCTGGCCAGCACGAAGAAGGGGCCGGAGGTGAGGCATGAAGGCATGGGGTGAAGAGGCATCGGCGGGGCAACGCACACCGGAGAGCGTGGCGGCCCGGCTGGAGCAGTTGATCCTGGATGGGATCTTCCGTCCCGGGCAGTTGCTGCCCTCGGAGCGGCGGCTCTGCGATCGTCTGAACGTTTCCCGCGCCTCGCTGCGGGAGGGGCTACGCATCCTGCGCGGCAAGGGCATCATCGAGACCCGCCACGGCCACGGCTCCACGGTGGCCGCGCTGCTGCCGGCCCGGGAGCAGAGCCCGCTGATGCACCTGTTCCGGGATCATCCGCGGACCCTCTTCGACCTGCTCGAAGTGCGCGCCCTGCTGGAGGGGGAGTCCGCGCGGCTGGCGGCCAGCCGCGGCACCCCGGCGGACCGTGTGCTGATCACCCGGCGCTATCGGGAGATGGCGGATTACGTCGAGTCGGTCGACCCGGTCGATGTGGAGCGGTTGGCGCGGCTGGATCACGCCTTCCATCTGGCGGTCTCCCAGGCCTCCCACAACCCCGTGCTGGTGCATACCCTGCAGAGCGTGACCGACCTGTTGCTCAGTTCGGTGTTCGCCTCGGTGAAGAACCTCTACCACCGGCCGGGGCCCAGGAAGATGATCAACCGACAGCATGCCCGGCTGCACGACGCCGTGGTGCAGGGCAAGCCCGAGCTGGCCCGCCGCGTGGCCCTGGAGCACCTCTCCAGCGTCGGCGACGCCCTCAGGGAGATCGAGGCCGAGGACGAGCGCCTGGAGCGCTCGGCCATGCGGCTGGAAGAGTGGGGATGAGCCTGGTACCTGGAATGATCGGGTTGACCATATGGCCTTATGAATTCATAATTAGGATTTAATGATTCCATTGCATGATGCGATCGCCAGCCAAGGTCTGTCGAATCGCGCCTTGCACAAGGTCGGGATGATTCCTCATGGAAAAAATCAGGCAGAACACCCTGCATGGTGAGGTTGCCGAGCGGATTCGCGATCTGATCGCTCAGGGTACGCTGGCGCCCGGTAGTCGTGTTCCCGAAAAACAGCTGTGCGAGCAGTTCGGGGTGTCCCGGACCCCCCTCAGAGAGGCCCTCAAGGTCCTGGCCTATGAAGGCTTCGTCGAGCTGTTGCCGAACCGCGGTGCCCGGGTTGCCAAGTTGACCAGGGCAACGCTCAAGAACACCTTCGAGGTCATGCAGAGCCTCGAGGCCCTGGCTGGCGAACTGGCTGGGGAGCGAATCACCGAGACGGAGCTGGCCAACATCGAGGCGCTCCATTACCAGATGCTGTCACACTACAAGCGTGGCAACATGCAGGAGTACCTGCTGGCGAACCAGCAGATTCACGAGGCCATCGTGGTGGCCTCCCAGAATGACGTGCTCATCGACGTCTACAAGAACCTTAACCATCGCGTGCGACGGGTGCGTTTCACCGCCGAGTTGAGCAACGACTACTGGTCTCAGGCGATCAGTGAGCACGAATCCATGGTCGAGGCGCTGCGGGCCCGCGACGGCGCTGCCCTCGGGGGGATTCTCAGCCGTCACCTGCGCAACAAGGTGGAGATGTCGGCACTGGAGGAAATGGCTGAATAGCGCCAGGCCCCTGCCGGTCGCGTCGCGATCGACAAGGCCCGCAGCGACGGGCGGTGCGCCCTGCACGGCGCGCCGCCCTCGTCATGGGCTCAGCCGGCTGCGGGAAGGTCGATGCGGTAGAAGTGTCGGGCATTGTCGTAGAATAGCCGGAGTCGCTCTGCCTGGCTGAACGCCTCGGTAATCGCCAGGAAGCCCTCGTAGAGGGTCTCGAAGGTGGCGACCAGGCTGTCCACCGGGAAGTTGCTGGCGAACATGCAGCGCTCCACCCCGAAGCAGTCGATGGTTTCGAGCACCACCCGACGATTGCCCTCCGCCGTCCAGGCGGTCCCGGGCACACCAATCCCTGAGATTTTCACCGCCACGTTGGGGGCGGTGGCCAGGTGCTCCATGGCCTGCCGCCACGCCGACAGCCCCGCCTCGCTGCGATCCGCCGGCAGACCGGTGTGGTTGACGATGATCTGTGTCTGCGGATAGGCGGCGGCGAGTTCGACTGCCTCTGCAAAGTGCCACCAAGGGGTTTGTAGGTCGAAAGAGAGGCCATGCCCGGTCAGTCGGGAGAAGCCGCGGCGCCAGACCGGGTCCCCCATGGAGCCCGGGGCGCCGGGCTCCACTTCGGCGGGAGAGGCTGCCGCTCGCGGCTTGTGGCGGATGCCGCGGACCCGCGGAAAGGAGGCGTGGGCGGCGAGCAGCTCGTCCACATCCGGCCGATCGAGACGCGCCTGGGCGACCATCACCGTCGGCAGGTCCTCGCGGTCGGCCAGCTCATGGACCCAGCGGGTCTCCTCCAGGGGGGTGCGGGGATCCCATTCGGTCTCCACGAATACCGAACCCACCACCCGGAAGTTCGCGGTGTCGCGGCGATAATCCGCCGGCAGGTAGTTGCGCCGGATGGCGCGGTAATTCCCATAGCGAAACGGGATCAGCGGCTCGTCGCACAACCAGGGAATATAGTTGCGCTCGAGATCCCAGAAGTGCTGATGGGCATCGATGATCGGCAGTGAGGGCATGCTCATTCCTCCTGGGTAATCCCTTCCATCAGCGAGACGATGGCCGCGCCATCCAGCTCCCCCTTGCCCTGGGCGACCAGCATGCTGTAAAGCGAGTTGGCGGTGCCGGCCATGGGCATGGGCACATTCAGTGCATTGGAGGCATCCTGCAGCATGTGCAGATCCTTGAGGATCTGGCGGGCATAGCCACGTGGTTCGAAGTCGTTCTCGACCATACGCGGTAGTAGGTCATTGAGTAGGTTACTACCGGCATAGCCGGAGGAGAGGGCGTCAGGGATTTTGCTGACATCGATGCCGAAACGGTTACCAAGGTTACAGGCTTCGGCGATCACGCAGTAGTTGGAGAGCACCAGTGCCTGGTTGATAAGCTTGGTGGCTTGTCCGGCGCCGACCTCGCCCATGTGCGTAAATTGTCCCAGGGTGGTCATCAAGGGTTGGATAGCATCGATGGCGGCCTGGTCTCCACCGGCCATGATGGCCAGGCGTCCCTCGGCAGCGGCGCCGGGACCACCGGATACCGGGGCGTCGACGAATTGCATGCCGGTACGCTCCCGCAGGGACCGTGCTAGGCGCTTGGTGGTCTCGAGTTCTGTCGTGGAGTGGTCGATCAAAGTCTTGCCTTGGCCCTGTGCGACCTCGACAATGCCACCTTCACCGAGGATGACCGCTTCCACGGCAGTCGTGGAGATCACGCACACCTGGATGATCTCGGCACGCTCGGCGACCTTGGCCGGTGACTCGGCAATGTCGACACCCCTGGCCCTGGCGGCCTGGCAGCAGGTGTCGTCGATGTCGTAGCCGATGACGGAATAGCCACTTTCGATGAGACGCGAAGTGAAGCCGGCACCCATCTTGCCGAGGCCGATGAAACCGATAGGGGATGTATTCGTCATTGTGTCGCTCCTTTTGCGGATTTCAGAGGTTACATCGTCTTGGCATCATCCGACGCTGGCGTGAGCCTAACCCCGAACAAACCGGCCACTTCTCGCAACACCATCACGCCGGACTGAAACATGATCAAGGCGCCACCGATGACGATTGACATGCGTGGCCAATAAAGCGAAAAGGTTTGACTGGTGACCAGCTGGTTACGGCCGAGATCGACTAACGCATGGCCGGATTGGTAGACCTTGAGGGCGAAATACAAGATCAGCAGATTGATGGCGATAACGAACAGGCTTCTTAGCACCCGCGGCATCGCATCAAGCAGGATTTCGACCTTGAGATGCGAGCCATGCCGGATGCACACGGCTGCTCCCCAGAGCGCCAGGATCGGCAGTTGATACGCGGCCACTTCTTCGATCCAGGCAAAGGGAGTGTGGATGACGTAGCGCAACAGCACCTGGGCGAACATCAGCAGGAAAATGCTTGACATCACTACGACCAGGATGGCTTGCAGCGCCTTGTCGATCCAGCCGGCGAACCGGTCGACAGCAAGCACGAAGCGCTTGAACGAGTATCTGACGGTCTGGTGGCTCATATCAGATACCTCCGAAGCCAAGTGCGCGAGGGAGTGCCTCGCTGAGGGCTGGAATCGTCACGATGAACGCGGTCAACAGGACCTTGATCAGGATGAAGGGCCAGGCATAACGACTGATTTCAGCTACTGACATCTTGCCCACCAGCGAGGCCGTCAACAGGGTGCCACCAAAGGGTGGGGTGAGGTGACCGACCCCCAGGGCCGAGATGAGGATCATGGCTGTCTGAACATCGCTGTATCCCAGTTCCGTGGTGAAGATCGGGATGATGATCGGCCCAAGCAGCAGCAGATTCGAGTTGCGATCGATGAACATGCCGGCGATCAGCAGGACCAGAATGATTAGCGCCACGATACCTATCGGTGATTGTGTGATCTGCAACAGGAAGTCCACCACCTGTGTGGGAATGTTGCGGCGTACCACGACATAGGAAAACATCGCCGCGACGCCCACCAGGATCGTGATGGCGGCACTGGTGATAGCGGTTTGGCGCAGGATGGGGATCAAGTCGCGAACGCGAATGGTGCGATAGACCACCACCGTGACGACCAGCCCGTAGGCCACCGCGACTGAAGCCGCCTCGGTGGCGGTGAAGAAGCCGCCGAGGATGCCGCCGACCACGATGATGGGCATCCCCAGCGGAATGGCGGCCTTGAGGAAGGCTCGGCCCAACTGGCGCATGCCTAGCCAGTCGTGGGAGGGGATGCCATAGCGCCAGACCATGGCGTAGGTGACCAGGCAGAACAGCAGGGTCAGAGTCAGGGCAATGGTCAGGCCTGCGGCAAACAGGGCGCCGATGGACACGCCGAATGCCGAGCCGTAGATGATCAGCACGATACTCGGGGGAAACAGCGGGGATAGGGTTGCCGAGGCCGCGGTCAAGGCACCCGCGAAACCTCTTGGATAGCCCTCTTTCTGCATCGCCGGAATCATCACCGGTCCCATGGCGGCGACATCGGCATAGGCGGAGCCGGAGATACTCGAAAAGAAGAGGCTCGATGCGATGTTGACCTGGGCAAGCCCTGCCTTGAAGTGTCCGACCAAGGCACGGGCAAGGTCCATCAGGCGGTCGGTGAGCCCCCCGCGGGACATGATTTCACCGGCCAGCAAGAAGAGAGGAATCGCCAGGAAGGTGAAGGACGTCATGCCATCGAACATCCTCAAGGTGAGAATGCTCATCGTCGCATCACGGCCCGTTTCCCAGTAATGAATCAATGAGGCCCCGGCCATCGCCATGAACACCGGCGCACCGATGACGATGAGACCGACCAGGGCCAAGAGCAAGAGTAGTGGTATCACGTGAACTCCCTACCACGATCATGAAGCCGCTCCCCTTCCCGAAGGGAAGGGGAGTATCGGCCATGGGGAAACGATTTAGTTGGAAGTGGAGCTCTTGTTACCGGCAACGCGCTCCCGGGTGCGTTCGAGGGCTGCCATGGTCGCCTCGATATAGGACTCGGGGACCTCCTCTTCGATGAATTCGCGAGCCGCTGGGATGGCAATGTCCTGCCACTGGCTTAGCTCGTCGGCGGTGGGCACATAGATTTCCTTGCCGGCCTCGGCCATCTTGGCAAGTGCCGCGTTATCGTCCTGATAGCTGATCGCGTTGCTGGTGGTGGCCGCGATGATGGCAGCCTCGTCCACCGCCTGGCGGTGTTCGTCCGAGAGGCCTTCATAGAAGGCGTTGTTGGATACCAGCCACAGGTATTCGTACATATGGCCTGTGAGGGAAACGTAGTCGGCGACTTCCATCAGCCCTGCGTCCCATGCCGAAGACAGGCCCCCTTCCATGCCGTCGATCAGCCCGCTCTGCAGGGCTGAATACCGCTCGGGTGCCGAGACCGTCACGATCTGCGCTGCGCCGAGTGCCTCGAACAGCTCCTGGTGGAGCGGCACCGCCTGGGTGCGCATCTTGATGGCTTCCTCATCCAGGTCGTCCGGTGTGCGGATTGGCCCTCGCGTGGTGTACAGGTGGCGGACCGAGTTTTCCATTAGCGCCAACAAGCGGACCGTGTCGCCACTTTCCTCCAGGAGTTCGTCACGCGTCAGCTGGAAATACTCGGGGTCCTGGGGCAATTCCCAGAAGACGCTGCGCTCGGTGAACAGGAACGGCCAGCTGTGAACCTGAGCATGAGGAAAGATACTGGCAATGCCGCCCGCGCCGGGAAGGTTGAACTCCAGCTCGCCCAGGCGCAATTGGTCGGTGATCTCGCGATCTCCCCCCAGGGCCCCGTGGCGCACCAGGTTGATGGTCAGTTCGCCACCTGTCGCGGCTTCAACATGGTTCTTGAAGGCTTCCGCAGCCTCGACGCCATAGTTCTGGTGTGGGTGAGCCAGTGTGGCTTCCAGATTTTGCGCCAGAGCCAAGGGGCTCATTAACGCAGTGGCGGATAGTGTCATGAATAGTGTTGCGGCGTGCTTTCTCATTGTCATTGTTCTCCGTAGGTTGTGGTGCGATGTTGTCGTGGCTTCTCTTGCCGATCACCCGGTCGCCTGGGGTGGTGCCTCCTTGCGGGAATTCGTTGAGGTTGGCGACTTATCTCACAATCCTAGATCATTATTATGAACTCATAATTCATTTATGTATGTTGCACTTTCGTCGGATACCGATGGCCTAGCGGCCAGCATGATGCCGCCCCATGCGACAAGCGATATCGAAAGCGTGGCGCATGGCATCGACGTTGGCCTTTCCCTGTCCCGCGATATCGAAGGCGGTGCCATGGGCTGGCGTGGTGATGGGGATCGGTAGCCCACCCTGCACGGTGACGCCGCGTTCGAACCCCATCAGTTTCAAGGCGATCTGCCCCTGGTCGTGATACATGGTCACGATGCCATCGAATTCGCCGTCCCGGGCGCGCCGAAAGATGGTGTCGGCGGGGAAGGGGCCCTGGGCTGCGTAGCCGGCGTCGCGGCATGCATCGATCGCCGGTGCAATGATGTCGATTTCCTCGCGGCCACAGGTCCCGCCCTCCCCGGCGTGAGGGTTCAGCGCCGCCACCCCGATACGGGGCTGCGCGATGCCGGCGGCAATCAACGCTTCATGAATCAACCGGGTGGCGCTGAGAATGCGTTCAGTCGTTACATGGGAAGCCGCCTCGGCAAGCGGGATATGCGAGGAGATGCGCGAGGTCCAGAGGTTGCCCAGGGTGTTGAATTCGCACACGGGGGTCTCGACCTTCAGGTGGTCGACGAAGAAGTGGAGCTCGTCCTCGTGCTTCAGGCCGCCCTGCTTCATGGAGAGCTTGTTGAGCGGGGCGAAGCAGATCGCATCGACATGTCCGTCACTGGCGCCATCCATGCATAGTGCCAGTACCTCGAGTACCGAGGCACCACAGACACCACTGACACGGGCGTATTCGACATCCTCGGGCTTGATGGTCGATGTCGGCAGCAGCACCGGTCCTGCCTGGTCGCGTGCCTCGGCCAGGTTAGAGATTTCCGGTAGTGCATGGTGTACACCGGCCACTCGCTGGCCCTCTTCCCACAGCCAGCGATCACCCACGACCACGATGCCGGCCTGATCCACCGCGTCGCTCTGGGCCAACAGCCTGGCGACCAGTTCCGGGCCGATGCCGGCCGGGTCGCCGAGGGTCAGGGCGATACAGGGCTGTGTTTGGGACATATGACGAATCTCCTCGGTGGTTGAGTTCACGTTTCCTGCCAGGCCTGGCCGTCCGGATAGACATGGCGGGACAGCGACTCCGGGTGCATGGTGATGCTGTAGCCGGGCGCCGTCGGCACCTGGTAGCGGCCATTGCGTATCACCACGGGGTTTTCGAAATGCTCGTGCAGGTGGTCGACGTATTCGAGGATACGCCCCTCGAGCGATCCCGAGACGGCGATGTAGTCGAACATCGAGATATGCTGGACGTACTCGCAGAGACCGACGCCGCCTGCATGGGGGCAGACCGGTACGCCGAACTTGGCGGCCATCAGCAGCACCACGATGACCTCGTTGAGCCCGCCCAGGCGAGCCGCGTCGACCTGGCAATAGTCGATGGCGCCGGCCTGCAGCAGCTGCTTGAACATCACCCGGTTGTGACAATGCTCGCCGGTGGCCACGCCGATCGGCTCGAGGCGCTGGCGGATCGCGGCATGCCCCAGGATGTCGTCGGGGCTGGTCGGCTCCTCGATCCACATGGGGTCGAATTCCGCCAGCCGGCGCATGTTGGCGACCGCTTCGTCGACATCCCACATCTGGTTGGCGTCCATCATCAGCGGATGCTCCCAGCCAATCTCCTCCCTGAGAATCTGGGCGCGCCGGCAGTCCTCGGCGAGATCGCCGCCCACTTTCTGCTTGAAGTGGGTCCAGCCCTCCGCCAGGGCTTCGCGGGCCAGACGTCGCACCTTGTCATCGGGGTAACCGAGCCAGCCGGCCGAGGTGGTGTAGGCAGGGTAGCCATCTTCGCGCATTTCCTGTTCGCGGCTGGCCTTGCCTGCAGCATTGCGGCGGAGAATGGCCAGGGCTTCCTGCGGGGTCAGCGCATCACTGACGAAGCGGAAATCGAGACAGCTGACCAGTTGCTCGGGCGACATGTCGACGAGCAGCTTCCATACCGGCTTCTGCTCCGACTTCGCCCAAAGGTCCCAGATGGCATTGACGATGGCGGCGGTGGCTAGATGAATGGCGCCCTTCTCGGGGCCGGTCCAGCGAAGTTGACTGTCGCTGGTGGTCAGGTGTCGCCAGAAGGTCCCCATGTCGGAGGTGATCTCCTCGAGGCTGCGGCCCTCGACCAGGTAAGCGAGTGACTCCACCGCCTTGACGCAGATTTCGTTGCCACGCCCGATCGTGAAGGTGAGTCCGTGCCCCACGAGCCCATCACCGGCGTCAGTGTGCAGGGTGACATAGGTGGCCGAATAGTCCGGCGCGGCATTCATCGCATCGGAGCCATCCAGGGACCTGGAGGTGGGGAATCGTATGTCCTGAACGTTTAGGTGGGTAATGACGGTCATCGGCAATGGCTCCTTGAGGTGTTGGTATGACTGGCTCCAGCCTAGTCTCGCCAGCCAATAACCTTCCAATCGAAAATTGTCGGCAATTGATCACCTGTGGTTATCATGTATCGCATCGATATGAGATCACCTCGGATGAATGTGGTGGCAGGGGAGAACTCCATGGACAAGCTGACATCCGTCAGCCTTAACAGCTGGTTGCGTTTCAAGCACCTGCAACTGCTGGTGAATCTCGAGCAGAGTCGCAACATGCACGCGGCCGCCAGGCAGATGAACCTCAGTCAGCCGGCGGCGAGCAAGATGCTGCGCGATCTGGAGTCCTATTTCGGCTTCTCGATCTTCGAACGTCAGCCCCGCGCCATGGTCACGACCGACCTCGGAAAGGCTGTGGTGAGGCATGCGGAGCGCCTGTTGAACGAGGCCCAGCGGTTGGTCGATGACGTTCAGGTGCTGCGCGAAGGGGGGTACGGCCATCTGGTGATCGGGGCGATTCCCGCCGCGGCCCCCGAGATTCTTCCCGCCGCTATCGCGGCGCTCAAGCAGCGGCGCCCCCGGCTTTCGGTGAGTATCGACGAGCAGAGCAGCGATCGCCTGCTCCTGGCGCTCGAGTACAAGCGCCTGGACCTGGTGATCGGCCGCTTGACGCACGTCAGCCAGCACAATCTGTTCGACTTCGAGCCGCTTCTCGAGGAGCCGCTGCGAGTCGTTGCGCGTCGCGATCACCCGCTGGCGACGGTCGATGACGTGGCACTCGATGGGCTGAGCGACTGGCCATGGATTCTGCATCCACTGACCAGCCCCATGCGTGGGGTCTTCGAGGAGGCCTTGGCCGATGCCGGCATCCCGTCGCCCGCCAATACCGTCGAGACCACCTCGACGCAGTCCATCCTGCAACTGCTGCTCGCCTCCGACATGCTGGCCATCCTGCCGCGCTCGGTATTGCGCCGGCCGCTGGCCAGCGGCCAGTACGTCACGCTACCGATCAGCGTCGGCAAGCCCCTGGATTACTACGGGATCATCACGCGCAAGCATGAACCCTTCTCGCCGGCGGTGGCCGAGTTGGTCGACGAGTTGAGGCAGCAAGTCCAACTGGCGGCGATGCTGTGAGCGTGGCCGGTTTCCGCTGCATCGCCTCGCCTGGGGTCACGACCGTGTCTGGCCGGTCAGGATGCTGACCAGCTCCGGCACCGTCGACTGGGCATGCCCGGAGGAGTCGGCCTCGTCCAATACCTGGTAGATGCCCGTGGCGGCGCCTCGCGACGCCCCGGTGTCCTTGGCCATGGCCATGTAGTAGCCCAAGTCCTTGTGCGCGTTGGCGATGCTGAAGCGAAAGCCGCTGTCGTCCCGCGAGAGAATGTACGGTCTCAACCGCTCAAGGACGGTCCCCGCGCCACCCCCGTGGGCCAGCACGTCGACCAGCACGTCGGCCTCGATACCACCTTGTTCGGCGCAGGCCGCGGCTTCGGCCAGCACCGTGGAAAAGCCAATCGAGACAAAGTTGTGCAGCAGCTTCAGTTTATGGCCGGCGCCCACGGGGCCGGCGTGGGTGATATTCTCGGCGAAACTCTCGAGCAGAGGGAACTGGGCCTCGTAGAGCTCGCGCTCCCCGCCCACGATCAGATTGAGCCGCCCTTCGGCGGCCTCCTTGGGGGTGCGGGTCATCGGGGCATCCAGGAAACGCCCCCCCGCCGCTTCGACCGCCTCGGCGATCTTGACCGTCGAGCTCGGAATCGCAGTCGAGCAATCGATGACCACGGTTCCCGGCTGGATCCCTTGCAAGACGCCGCCTTCACTGAAGAGGACGGCTTCCACCTGGGGCGTGCCCGTGACGCAAATGATGATGATGTCGGAGTGGCGGGCTAGATCCGCCCCCTTCGTGAATGGCACCGCCCCCTGGGCCTCCAACTCATCGACAGGTTGGTTGCCGGGGTGGTCGAGGAAATTCAGGGGCCACCCGGCGCGCTGGATGCTGCTGGCGATGCCGTGCCCCATCAAACCGATGCCGATCATGCCAACCCGCTGTTCCGATAACGGCTTGCTGTTCATATCCTGGTCCTGTGCTGTGCGTTGGTAATGCCTCAAAGGCCACCCATGCAGAGATACTTGATCTCGATATAGTCATCGATGCCGTACTTGGAGCCCTCGCGGCCGATGCCGGATTCCTTGACCCCGCCGAAGGGTGCCAGCTCGCTGGAAATGATGCCCTCGTTGATGCCCACGATGCCGCATTCCAGCGCTTCGGCGACTCGCCAGACGCGACCCACGTCCCGGGTATAGAAGTAGCTGGCCAAGCCAAACGGGGTGTCATTGGCCTGACGAATGACGTCATCCTCTTCAGTGAAGCGCAGCAGGGGGGCCACGGGACCGAACGTCTCATCGTTCATGAGCAAGGAGTCGGGCGACACATCCGTCAGGATCGTGGGTTCGAAGAAATTCCCCTTCAGCGCGTGGCGCTTCCCTCCCCGGTAGACACGCGCCCCTTTGCGCTTGGCATCCTCGATATGCTGCTCGACCTTCTCGACTGCCGCCTGGTCGATGAGGGGGCCCAGGGCCACGTCTTCCTCGAGGCCGTTGCCGATCCGCTGAGCATCGATCACCGTTGCCAGCCGCTCGGCGAAGGCATCGTAGATTTTCTCATGGACGAAAATCCGGTTGGCGCATACACAGGTCTGGCCCGTGTTGCGGAACTTCGAGGCCATCACGCCCGCCACCGCCTGATCCAGGTCGGCATCCTCGAAGATGATAAAGGGCGCATTACCCCCCAACTCCATCGAGACCTTCTTGACGGTCTGGGCACAGGCGGTGAGCAGCACCTTGCCCACTGCCGTGGACCCGGTGAAGGAGAGCTTGCGCACCAGCGGATTCGAGGTCAGCTCGTCACCCACGACCCTAGCGCTACCGGTCACCACGTTCAGTACCCCCTGGGGAACGCCGGCCCGCTCGGCGAGTTCTGCCAGCGCCAAGGCCGAGTAGGGGGTGCTGGAGGCCGGCTTGACGACAACCGTGCACCCTGCCGCCATGGCGGCGGCCGCCTTGCGAGTGATCATGGCATTGGGAAAGTTCCATGGCGTGATGGCGGCCACCACGCCGACCGGCTCCTTGGTGACGACGATGCGGCGATCCGCTGCTTGAGCCGGAATGACGTCCCCGTAGACACGCTTGGCTTCCTCTCCGAACCATTCGATGAAGGAGGCGCCGTAAGCGATTTCGGCCTTGGCTTCCTGCAGCGGCTTCCCCTGTTCCAGGGTCAGGATACGTGCCAGATCTTCCTGGTGCTCCATGCACAGGTCGAACCAACGCCTCAGGATTGCGGCACGCTGTTTGGCGGTCCTGGCCTTCCAGGCGAGAAAGGCGCGGTCGGCGGCCTCGATCGCCGACCGCACTTGGCCTTGTGTCAGTCGGGGCACGGTCCCCAGCAGCGCATTGTCGGCGGGGTTGGTGACCTCGATGGCGGCCTGCCCCTCGGCATCGATCCAGCGTCCATCGATATAGCAGTGTTGCCTGAAAAGGGTGGGATCATTCAGGTTCATTGAACTTCCTAGGTAGTGGGTTCTATTGAATGAGTCGCCATCTGTCGATCGAGCCGCAGGCACAATGTTGGCCGCGATCGAGGTCGTCCTTGGCGCCTTTCTCTGTCAACCCGTTCCCTGCAGTGGCTGACATGGCCGGGCAGGATGGTTAACATGGTGGCTCAATATGAATTATGTATTCATTACAATATATTATACTTTCGTCGATGCTTCTTGGGCATGGGCGTCATGCGGATCGAGAGGGAGGGGCAATTCGCTACCGCCAGTTTCTCCAAGCCCGCAACAATGGCATTCAATCCAGTTGCGTTAATAAAGCGTCCGCTAAAGCCTGATTGAGGTCTTTGTGAGAGAGGCATGCTGTGACTGGCACCGATATCCCGCTCCCTCTCGAGCGGGAGGGGGCAGGCCATAATAGTGAGCAGTAGACTAAAGTTTACGTTGATAAAATGAATTATGTGTTCAAAATTACCAGGGTCATGGCTGTGAAGGATGCGCCACAGGCTTTCCGGCTTGGCAGTTTGGCAGGAGTGAGCTGCCAGAGGCTGTTACGGCGGCCGTGCTGAGCATGCCCGTCGCAGCCATGGGTTTGTGCATGCCGTGCAACAATTACAAACCGGAGTGAACGAATGACCAAGACGAAATGGGTAGGCAAGACTGCATTGTCAGGTGCGCTTTGCTTGGCAGTGTTCAGTGGCAGCGCAAGCGCTTGGGAGCCGGAGCGCAACGTCGAATTCATTGTGCCGTATAGTGCCGGCGGAGGCAGCGATATCAACGCGCGCATGCTGGTGGAAGTGATCCGCCAGAATGACCTTGTCGACCAGACGATACTGGTCAACAACCGGCCGGGTGGCTCGGGAGCCGTTGGCAATAGCTATACCTACAACAAGAGAGGGGACGGCCATACCATCATGACCTTCAATGGTGGTCAAATGATGAGCATGGTGACGAACGATGCCGATGTTCAGCTGGAAGACCTGACCCCTCTCGGTACGCTGGCGCTTGATACGCTACTCTTGGGTGTCGCTGCAGACAGTGATATCGAGGACGTAGATGAGCTGATCGAGCAAGCGCAACAGGATCCGGGCAGCGTCACCATTGGCGGTGCTGGGCGAGGAGGGGAGGACCATCTCGCCTTCGCCATGCTCAACTCCAGTCTGGATGCCGATTTTCAGTATGTTCCCTTCGGTGGCACTGGTGAGGTGACCTCGGCCTTGCTGGGTGGCCATATCGATGCGGCCGTATACAAGCTGGGTTCTCGCATGGATCCCACTCAGGTTCGCAGTCTTGCCGCCCTTGCAGAAGAGCGCTTGGAGGCCCCCTATGACGAGGTGCCGACCTTCGCCGAACTTGGTTATCCCGATATTCAACTCATGATCTTCCGCGGTTATGCCGGTCCTCCCGAGATGCCCGAGGAGGCCGTAGCCTACTGGGAAGACGCATTGGAGAAGGCCTCGGAAAGCGAGCAGTGGCAGAACGACTATATCGAAAAGAATAACCTGCTCGGCACTTTCATGGGCGCCGAAGAAAGTGCTGAGTTCTACAGTAAAGAGAAGGCCAGGTATACCGAGAAATTCGAGGAGGTCGGTATCATAGAGTGAGGATTTGGGCGGCGTTGTGGTGATCTTTATATGCCATTCGCCGCCCTGTTTTCTTTGTGTTCGTTCCAAATGATTATTTCAGCATGTGGATGTGTGGGTGAACGAGGCTTTCATGATGAAGGGAGAGGTGAAGATGAATGTTGAAAAGTCTCCTGAGAAAGAGAGCCTATCCTGGCTGCCAGCTTTAGTCACCATCGGCATTGTGCTGATGGGAGCCTCATGGGCAGTGCTCGGATATTTCAAATACGGGTTTTGGGTCAATAATGGTCCTGGAGGTGGTTTTTTCCCGGTTTTAGCAGGGGTCGGTGCAGCCGTGCTTGGCACCTATGAGTTATTGTTTTCTCCCGTAAGAGCCAGGGCTGTGGGAACCAGAAGTCTTTGGCCAGCTGCCGCCATGGCAATAACAGTGGCCAGTATTCCCTTGGTCGGCATGGTGTTGGCCATGGCACTGTTCATCGTACTATGGATTCTCGTCATAGAGCGAAAAGCTTGGTACAAGGCCGTCCTGACCGGAGTCGGTGCTGGAGTGGCGATTTACCTCGTGTTTGCCCTTTGGCTGAAGGTCCCATTTCCTCAAGGCTTTTTCCTTGAGATGATGCAATAAGGGGGAAGTCTTCTATGGATATCCTGCAGTCTCTGCTGTTGGGTTTTGCCACCTCTCTGACAGTTTCTAATGTGTTTGCTGCGCTGGTCGGGGCAAGCTTGGGTATCATGATCGGTGCGATTCCAGGTCTTGGATCCGTGACCGGTGTTGCCTTGTTGTTGCCGCTGACATTTCAGATGGACCCGATCACCGGAATCATCATGCTCGGTGCGCTGTATTACGGTTGCATGTATGGAGGGTCCTACAGTGCCATCATGCTCAATATCCCCGGTGATGCACCGGCCGTCGTCACGGCCCTCGATGGCTACCCGCTTTCAAAGAAAGGTCAGGCCGGAAAAGCGCTGTTTACCGCCAATATCTCATCATTCATCGGCGGTACCATTGGTATCGTAATGCTCACCTTCATGGGGGCAGCTCTGGCCAAGATCGGACTAATGTTCGGACCTGCTGAAGTTGCGGCGCTCATAGTCCTCGCCCTCTGTTCCATTGGCTGGCTGCTTGGTGACAGCCCGAAGAAGGGTCTGATCTCGACGTTTGTCGGTATCATGCTGTCGATGGTTGGCATTGGCCTGGCCTTTGGCCAACCACGCTTCACCTTCGATTCGATGTATCTGTTGAATGGGATTTCCTTCATTCCCCTGGTCATCGGAATGTTCGGGTTTAGCCAGGTCCTGGAAATGATGGTCAACAGGATAGATGCTGCAGGACTGATGAAAAAAATCGGTCTTCGGGAAAGCCTGTTGGATAGAAGTGAGGTGCGCCGGATTATTCCGGCATCGCTCCGTTCTGGTGTGTTGGGTAACCTCGTGGGGATTCTTCCCGGAGCCGGCGCCACCACAGGCTCCTTCCTTGCGTATGTGCTCGAGAGGAAGGTAGGGCGCAACGGTGATGAGCTTGGTACAGGGAAAATCGAAGGGGTGGCGGCTTCGGAAGCTGGCAACAATGCCGCCGCTGCCGGCTCCTTTGCCCCTCTTCTCTCCCTGGGCATTCCGGGATCCGGCACTGCCGCCGTCCTGTTGGGAGGCTTGATGATGTGGGGAGTACAACCGGGCCCTATGCTCTTTCAGAACAGCCCTGATTTTGTCTGGGGTCTGATTTCTTCCATGTACTTGGGTAATGTCATGGCGCTACTCGCTGCCTTGGCCATTATCCCCTTCCTGGTGAAATTGCTGAGAGTTCCCCCTGCCTTCATGATTCCTGTCATCGCGGTTGTCTGTGTAGTGGGGGCCTACAGTGTCAATAACAGCATGTTTGATGTCTGGTTCATGCTGGGAGCCGGGGTGGTGGCCTACTTCATGAATGTCGCCAAGTATCCAGTGGCGCCCCTGCTGCTGGCTTTCGTACTGACACCCAGGCTTGAGACCAGCCTCCGTCAGGCACTGGATATCTCGCGTGGAGATTTCTCGATATTTTACAATAGCCCGATTGCCCTCACGCTGTTGGGGATCACTGCATTGTTTATCGTGTTTCCTTTGGTAAGGAAATTGTTGTTCGCGTCTCGGAAAGGAAAGATGTTGGCAAAATAATTCCTAGGGTTAATGGAGTTAGGTGGGGGTGGTGCTGGAAGTTGATTTGAAGCGAGGTGTCTGCCCCTGCCTGCTTGACCCATCCTTTTGAGAGATGTGATATGAACGATAGCAAGTCTGAGATTATTGAGTGTCTGACGACAATGCTGGGGGCTAATGGGGTGTTGGATGAGCCCGTTGATTGTGAGCGGTATCGTCGTGACTGGGCTAGGCATGAGCTGGGGGCTCCCTTGGCGGTGGTGCGTCCGAAAAATACCCAGGAAGTTGCCCAGGTCGTTGGCTTCTGCCATGAGCACAGGGTGCACATGGTGCCCCAGGGAGGACATACCGGTCTGGTCAAGGGTGCCTTGCCTGATAGCCGCCATCCTGAGGTGGTCATCAGCCTCGAGCGCATGACGCGAATTCGCAACATCGATCCGCCCAACTTCAGCATGGCAGTCGACAGCGGCTGCATCCTGGAGGAGGTCAAGCGTGTGGCGGAAGAGCATGACTGCTTCTTTCCCCTCTCGCTTGGCGCACAAGGGAGTTGCCAGATCGGTGGCAACATCGCCACCAATGCCGGTGGCGTCAATGTGCTGCGCTACGGAATGATGCGTGAGTTGGTGCTTGGCATGGAGGTGGTGCTGCCCAACGGCGAGATCTGGGATAGCATGCAGGCACTGCACAAGGACAACCGGGGTTACAACCTTCAGCAGTTGTTCTTGGGTAGCGAAGGCACACTGGGTATTGTCACCGGAGCGGTGCTCAAGCTGTCTCCTCGTCCCGAGCAGTCGCAGACGGCCCTGTTGGCACTTCCCTCCATTGAAGCAGCAGTACAACTCTATGCCCAGGCCCGACGTGCCTGCAGCGATCTGCTGTCCGCTTTCGAATTGATCCCGCGCCAGTGTCTGGAGATTGCTTTCGAAGCCGCGCCACAGCTGTCCGATCCACTCGACTCGGCCTATCCCTACTATGTCCTGATGGAGCTGGGGGCCAGTGGACCCGTGGATCTGCCTGGCATGCTCGAGAGGTTGCTGGAAGCGGGCCTGGAGGACGAGACGGTACTGGATGGCGTGCTGGCTTCCAGTGTCACCCAGGCTGATCAGCTGTGGCTGATTCGCGAGAGCATGGTGGAGGGGCAACTGCTTCGCGGCGAGCACCTGCGTACCGACGTCGCGGTGCCGATCTCGGCGATTGCCGAGTGCGTGGAGCGGGCCTCCGCAGCCGTGACGACGTATTCCCCCGAGTCCCTGGTGATCGCCTATGGCCATATCGGTGATGGCAACCTGCACATCAACGTGCTGCCGCCCACCCAGACACCAGCGGAAGCGCTGCCGGCGCTGTTCGAGCAGTTGGAGAGCGCGATTTTGACCGTCGTGGACGGTTTTGACGGCAGCATCAGTGCCGAGCACGGCATCGGGCGCAGCAAGCAGGCCGCCTACCTGGGCAGGCTCTCCGCCACCGAGCGCCGACTGCTGGCCGGTATCAAGGCGGTGTTCGATCCCGATGAGCTGATGGGGGCAGGACGTATCCTGCCACTGACCGAACGATCATCGTCCTCCTCATGATCCCTGAGCCGTCCGTCTCGAGATCTAGGCGCAACGCCGGGCCGTTCGCTCTTTCTGCCCCATGACAGGAGCCACCATGCAAGCCATCAGCCCCCGCGACTGCCTTCCCGAAGACCTCGACCGCGCGCTGCTGGACGGACGGCGCGAGATCTGAGCATGTTCTTTACGAGGGCGATATGGCAGGGCGAATGCCTTGCCGTGTCGCCCTTCGGCCGATTATGACGGGAAGTGGAGTGGAGGGGTCGCGCCCAGGATCACTCGCTCAGCGGCTTCAGATGGTCCAGATAACGCTTCTTGCGCGCCACATAGCTCTTGCTGCTCTCGCCCAGGCCGGCCACCTCCTCGGGGCTCAAGGTGCGCACTACCTTGGCAGGGGAACCCAGGATCAATGAGTTGGAGGGGAACTCCTTGTTGGAGGTGATCACCGAGCCGGCGCCGATCAGGCAATTCTCTCCGATCCGCGCGCCATTGAGGATGGTCGAGTGCATGCCCACCAGGGTGCCGTCACCGATGGTGCAGCCATGCAGCATGACCAGATGGCCGACGGTGACGTCCTTGCCGATGCTCAGGGGAAAGTCAGGATCGGTATGGAGCACGCAATTTTCCTGAATGTTGCTGTTGTCGCCGATGTGGATCGGCTCGTTGTCGCCTCGCAGCACGGCTCCCGGCCAGATGCTGACGTCCTTGCCCAGCCGGACGTCGCCGATTACGGCGGCCTCTCGAGCGATGAAAACGCTGGCATCGTAGCGAGGCGAAAGATCCTCGAGCGCGTAGGTGGTCATGTCCTGTCTCCTCTTGTGGTGGGTCGGACGGCCGTTGGCTGTCCGCCAGCCGGTGGCGTCACCGCCACGGGCAAGGAATACGGTAGGAAGCCCGGCGCCTGGCGTCAACAAAATGAATTCATAATTCCCTATCTAAAAGAACCGCCTGTTCGGCATAACCACATGAATTTAAAGTGATAGAAAACTCTCAGGCTAATCGAGGCAGACAAAGGTCTAATTTGACAAAATGAATTATGAGTTCAAAATTACAATTGTGTGGTCTTGCCACACTTCGATCCGCGCACTGCGAGCCAGACGGCATGGCGCGGGGTTCGACCGGGACGCGTGGGAATCGTGCACCGCGACGCGCGCCGAGCGTAACGACGGCAGGTAGGCCTCCGGCCGCCTGCCAGCCGCTGACGAAGCAGGAGGGGGAAATGGAGCCGAAATCGACGGCCGAACTGGAGTTGATCAAGGACGGGCGCATCGCCTGGCTGATCTTCAATCGTCCTCAGGTCCGCAACGCCATGACCTGGGGCATGTACGACGCGCTCGAGCGTTACTGCCACGCCTTGAACGAGGATCCCGATATCGATGTGGTGGTGCTGCGCGGCAGTGGCGGCGAAGCCTTCGTGGCCGGAACCGATATCAAGCAGTTCACCAGCTTCGAGACGGCACAGCAGGCGTTGGATTACGAACATCGCATCGATGAGGTCATTGGCGCCCTGGAGTCGCTGAGCAAACCCACCATCGCCCTGATCGAGGGGTTCTGCGTCGGCGGTGGTGCGGCCATCGCCATGGCCTGCGATTTCCGCTACTGCACGCCCGAATTGCGTTTCGGTGTGCCCATTGCCAAGACCCTCGGCAACTGCGTCTCCATTTCCAACCTGTCACGCCTGATCGATCTGGTCGGCGCTGCCAGGGCGAAGGAGGTGCTGATGCTGGCCAAGCTGTTCAAGGCCGAGGAGGCGAAGCTGGCCGGTTTAGTGACCGAGGTCATTGCGCCCGAGGCGATCGAGGCAGAGGTCAGGCAGGTGGCCGAAAGGCTGGGTGGCTTCGCCCCCCTGACGCTGCGTGCCTCCAAGGAGGGGGTCCGGCGTGTACTGGCAGCGCGACGACCCGCCGCCGGCAGCGAAGAGGACCTGATCGCGCTCTGCTACACCAGCCGCGATTTCAAGAGCGCCGTCAGCGCTTTCATCAACAAGACACCCCATGCCTGGCTCGGAGAGTAGTGGCTTTTCCATGACTGTTCGTGGCTTTTGCCGATCGCAACATTTGCCTATTACAACGAGGTGGCTAGCATGCTTCCCTTAACGAAGATGAAGGTTCTCGACATTTCCCAGATCATGGCCGGCCCTTACTGCACCATGGTGCTCGGCGACATGGGGGCGGATGTCATCAAGGTGGAGAAGAAGGGCGGTGACGACAGCCGCCAGATGGGACCCTACGTCAATGACGAGTCGACCTGCTTCGCCCAGATCAACCGCAACAAGAAGAGTATTTCACTGAACCTCAAGGAGGAGGAAGGGCGCGAGATCTTTTATCGGCTCGCCAAGGAAGCCGACGTGATCGTTGAAAACTACCGCACCGGCGTGGCCAAGAAGCTGCAGGTGGATTACGAGACCGTCAAGGCTTTCAATCCTGGCATCATCTACTGCTCCATCTCCGGCTACGGGCAGACCGGCCCTTACAGCCAAAAGGGGGGCTTCGACCTGGTGGCTCAGGGCATGACGGGGCTGATGTCGATGACCGGTGAGCCCGGCCGGCGCCCGCTGAAGACCGGCATTGCCGTCTACGATATCGGCGCGGGCATCACCGCCGTCTATTCGATCCTGGCGGCCTACATCCACAAGATGAACACCGGGGAGGGACAGCTGGTCGACGTGGCCATCGCCGAGTGTGGCCTGCCCTGGTTCACCTGGGAAGCGGCAGCCTATTTCGCGGAAGGCACCGTGCCCGAGCCGACCGGCTGGCGCCATCGCGTATCGGCTCCCTACCAGGCCATCAAGGTACAGGATGGCTACATCATGCTGGGCTGTGCCAACCAGCGCACCTGGGAGCGCCTCTGTCATGAGGTGATCCATCGCCCCGATCTGCTGGAGGACCCGCGCTTTATTACCAATCACCTGCGTGGGCAGAACGTGGAAGAACTGGAAGCCGTGCTCGAGGAGATCTTCGTGCAGGATGTGCGCGAATCCTGGCTGGCCAAGTGCGACCAAGCGGGCGTGCCGGCCGGCCCCATCAACAACTTCGCCCAGGCCATGGACGACCCGCATTATCAGGCGCGTGGCATGGTGCAGGAGATGGATCACCCGACCATCGGCAAGATGAAGACCATCGGGTTCGCCAGCAAGCTCTCCGAGACCCCGCAGCAGATTCGTCGACCGGCACCGCTCTATGCACAGCACACCGACGAGGTCATGGCCGAGCTGGGTATCGATGAGACCCGCTGCGAGGAGCTGCGTCGCAAGGGGGTGATCAAGTGACAGAAGGGAGCGGAAAGGCATGAAGGTCCTCGTCGCGGTCAAACGCGTCATCGACTACAACGTCAAGATCCGGGTCAAGCCGGATCACTCCGACGTCGATCTCACCAACGTCAAGATGGCCATGAACCCCTTCTGCGAGATCGCCGTGGAAGAGGCGGTGCGCCTCAAGGAACGCGGGGTGGCGACCGAGATCGTGGCCGTGACCGTGGGGCCCAAGGCCGCCCAGGAGCAGTTGCGCACCGCCCTGGCATTGGGCGCCGACCGTGCCGTCCACGTCGAGACCGACGAGCGCGTCGAGTCGCTGGGCGCCGCCAAGGCGCTGGCCAGGGTGGTCGAGGACGAGCAGCCGGGCCTGGTGATCCTCGGCAAGCAGGCCATCGACACCGACAACAACCAGACCGGCCAGATGCTCGCCGCGCTGACCGGCCTGCCCCAGGGCACCTTCGCCTCCGCGGTGGTCATCGAGGACGACAAGGCGCGGGTGACCCGCGAGATCGACGGCGGCCTGCAGACCGTGGAGCTGACCCTGCCGGCCATCGTCACCACCGACCTGCGCTTGAACGAGCCGCGCTACGCCAAGCTGCCCGACATCATGAAGGCCAAGAAGAAGCCGCTGGACGTCAAGCGCCCGGCGGATCTCGGGATCGAGGTCGGCAGCCGCGTCACGCTGCTCAAGGTCGAGCCGCCGGCCGAGCGCCAGGCGGGCATCAAGGTGGGCTCGGTGAACGAGCTGGTCGACAAGCTGAAGAACGAAGCCAAAGTGCTTTGAAAGGAGCCGATTGCATGAGCATCCTGGTACTCGCCGAACATCACGACGGCGTCCTGGCCGACGCCACCGCCCATGTGGTCGCGGCGGCGCAGCAGATCGGCGGCGAGATCGACGTCCTGGTGGCGGGCGAGAACGTCGCCGCCATCGCCGAGGCCGCCGCCAGGCTGGATGGCGTGAGCCGCGTGCGCGTCGCCGACCACGCCGCCTACGCCCACCTGCTGGCCGAGCCCACCGCGGCGCTGCTCAGTGAGCTGGCCGGCGACTACGGCCATGTGCTGGCGGCGGCCTCCACCACCGGCAAGAACGTGCTGCCGCGGCTGGCCGCGCTCCAGGACGTCAGCCAGCTCTCCGAGATCATCGCCGTGGAGAGCGCCGACACCTTCAAGCGGCCGATCTACGCCGGCAACGCCATCGCCACCGTGCAGAGCGCCGACCCGCTCAAGGTGATCACCGTGCGCGCCACCGCCTTCGATGCGGTCGGCGAGGGGAGTGGTGCCAGCGTCGAGGCGGTGGAGTTCGTCGCCGACAACGCCCAGTCGCGCTTCGTCGAGGAGCAGCTGGCCGAGAGCGACCGCCCCGAGCTGGGCTCGGCCAAGGTGGTGATCTCCGGTGGCCGCGGCATGGGCAGCGGCGAGAACTTCCAACTGCTGGAGGGCATCGCCGACAAGCTGGGCGCGGCCATCGGCGCCTCGCGCGCCGCGGTGGACGCCGGCTTCGTGCCCAATGACATGCAGGTGGGCCAGACCGGCAAGATCGTCGCCCCCGACCTCTACATCGCCGTGGGCATCAGCGGGGCCATCCAGCACCTGGCGGGGATGAAGGACTCCAAGGTGATCGTGGCGATCAACAAGGACGAGGAAGCGCCGATCTTCCAGGTCGCCGATTATGGATTGGTCGCCGACCTGTTCCAGGCGCTGCCGGAGCTGGAGAGCAAGCTGTAAGGAAGACCGGCATCTTCCAGGTCGCGCTCTCCATGACAAGCGATATGGTGGCTGACCTGTTTAAGTTCTTATGAACCTGAAGGTCAGATCGTGAGATAGTGCGACGGATTGATATTGTCTTGCCAACGCGAACGCGCCCCAGTCGTAAGCCTGAAGCGCTTTGTTTTTGGTTATGATTAATTAATTGTTACTCAGCAGCGGATCCACCACGCCCAGGACATAGAGGGCCACCAGGCCGATCAGGCCGGCGAAGACCAGGTAGTAGAGCGTGGGCAGGAGGGTGCGGGAGGACTCGCCGATGGCGGCCCCCAGCTCGCCGGCGCGCATGCGGTGCAGCACGGCGGTGCAGCACGGCGGTGACCAGCACCACCATCAGCAAGATGCCGCCGGGCAGGTAGAGCGCTTCGATGCTGCCGGAGACGCCGGCCTCGCCGAGGATGTCGCTCCAGCCGAAGGAGAGCGAGCTCAGGGCGTTCTTGAGCGGCTCCACGGTGCGCGAGGCGACCAGCACGCCGGCCAGCACCAGGGGCACGAAGGCCAGCAGGGCGAAAAGGGTGTCATTCATGGGGCAGGTAACCTCGATGAACAGTCAGCAGTGGACCCGGTCGGCGGCAGCGGCCGCTGGGCGTTCGAACGGCGGAAAGATAATGCCTGGACGGGACGCTGACCATGGGTGGTGAATTGGTATGACCAATATAGTGAGGTTGGGTGGCTCGGCAAGGCATGGGCTAAGTGGTTGTCGGAAAAGGAAACAGGGAGTCGCGCCGATGACCCGGCGGGCCGGGAGGCAGGGTGATGATTTAGACTAATGGACAGGAAAGGGGCGGGGCTTCCCCCGGGCGAGGCGGCATGGCGGCGGACGCGAAAGGCTGGCACACTGCCCGTGACGATCATCGGACGCTGGAGGAGCTGTCATGACGAGGGTGCTTTACGATCTCTGCGGCATCGACGAGGACCTGCGCTTCTCTCCCTTCTGCTGGCGGGCGAAGTACGCCCTGGCCCACAAGGGGCTGGAGGTCGAGACCCGTCCCTGGCACTTCACCGACAAGCAGGCCCTGGCCTTCGCCGACCATGACAGGGTGCCGGTGCTGGTGGACGGCGACGAGGTGGTCACCGACAGCTACGAGATCCTGCGCTACCTGGACCGCGCCTACCCCGAGGCGCCGCTGCTCGGCGATGCCCTGGCCGAGGCCCGGACGCGCTTCCTCAAGCACTACGCCGAGCGCAGCCTCCAGCCGGCCATGCTGCGTACCATCATCATGGACCTGCTCAATGCCATCCATCCGGATGATCGCGACTACTTCCGCGAGAGTCGCGAGAAGCGCTTCGGCCGCACCCTCGAGGAGTTCCACTCGCCGGCGCGGGGGCTCGCACAGCTGGATGCGGCCCTGGAGCCATTGCGCGGTCGGCTCGAGGAGGCCGACTACCTGGACGGCGAGGCGCCGGCGGCCGGCGACTACCTGGTATTCGGTTGCTTCATGTGGGCGCGCTGCGTCTCCACGGCCGACCTGGTCTCCAACGCCGACCCGGTCTACGGCTGGCTGGAGCGCATGCTCGACCAGCATGGCGGCCTGGGGCGCAAGGCGATGCGCGTCACCGACATCGAGGGCGCCTATCGCTGAGCCTCGAGCGGCCTCGTCTACCCCGTGAGACCCGGCCGGGTGGGGTGTCTTGCTTGGTGGGTACCCTATTTACGCGCCGATGTTGCATTGCATAAAATGCACTGCTATGTTGCAGTGCAACACGGGGCGCATCGTCCCGTTCGACCACCACTGACGGAGGTGTTCCATGTCCACCAAGGCAACCACCCAGAAGGCCACCGAGCAGTTCGAGGGTGTCTTCGTCGAGCCGGCCCGCGCCTATGGCTCCCTGACCCTGGAATTCTACGAGAAGCTGTTCGGCGCCCAGCTGGATGCCGCACGCCGCTACACCGACCTGAGTCTGGCCCAGGCGCGTGCCTGGATCGACGTCCGCGATGCCGATGGCTTCAAGAAGGCCGTCGAAGGTCAGCAGAAGGCCGCCCAGGACCTGGGCGAGCAGGTCAAGGCGGATGTCGAGAAGGTCTCCGGCCTCGGCCAGGACTACCTGCAGAAGGGCCAGAAGCTGGTCGAGGAGAGCCTCAAGGCCGCCTCCGTCAAGTAGCGCCGGTTCCGCAGCAAGCCTCATCGGGCCGCCCTCGGGCGGCCCGATATCGTTGCGAGGGGTGCCGCCGCGGGGTGCCCGACTCCGCGGCGTGCCGCCTTGACGCGCTACCCCCCGAGACCTAGCTTTGTGGTTGAGGGGCGGGGCTGCAGCCGGCAGGTCCGCTCGATTCTTTCTGCACAAGGCTCACGGCTTCGGCGACGAGCCGCCCCAGTTCGCCTGAAACGGACGGCGCTGCGTCGAAGCCCGGCCATCGGGTCCCGGACATGGTATGGCTGATCACACGGCTACCTCAGGGACGAACCGCAAGGTCTGCGTGGAGCACCTGTTCAAGGTCTTCGGCGCGGATCCCGCGGATACCATCAGGCGGATACGGGAAGGCGCCCCCAAGGATCGTATCTATGCCGAGACGGCATCGGTGGCCGCCGTGGCCGATGTCTCCTTCAGCGTTGCCCCGGGCGAGATATTCGTGGTCATGGGACTGTCCGGCTCGGGCAAGTCTACGCTGATCCGCTGCCTCAACCGGCTGATCGAACCGACCGAGGGCCGCATCCTGATCGACGGCGAGGACATCGTCGGCCTGTCGGCCGACGCCTTGCGCCGGCTGCGCCTGAACAAGCTGTCGATGGTCTTCCAGCACTTCGCCCTCTTCCCCCACAAGAGCGTCGGGGAGAACGTCGAGTATGGCCTCAAGGTGCGTGGCATGGCCGCCCGCGAGCGTCGCGAGAAGGCGCTCCGGGCCCTGGAGCAGGTGGGGCTGGCGGCCCACGCCGACGTACCGCCGGCCAACCTGAGCGGTGGCATGCAGCAGCGCGTGGGGCTGGCGCGCGGATTGGCGGTGGATCCCGAGATCATGCTGATGGACGAGCCCTTCAGCGCCCTCGACCCGCTGATCCGGCGCGACATGCAGGACGAGCTGCTCAAGCTGCAGCAGCAACTGCGCATGACCATCATCTTCATCACCCACGATCTCCACGAGGCGCTGCGCCTCGGCGACCGGATCGCCATCATGAAAGACGGCCGCTTCGTGCAACTGGGCACGCCGGAGGAGATCGTGGCCCATCCCGCCGACGACTATGTCGCCGCCTTCACCCGCGACGTCGACCGCAGCCGCGTCTTCCGGGCACAGTCGCTGTGCCGCGACGCCCATGCCCTGTCCGCCGACGAGGATGCCGGCGTGGCGGCGGAGCGTTGCGAAGCCCTGGGGCGCGAGGCGCTGTTCGTGGTCGACGCCGAGCGGCGGCCACTGGGAATCGTGAGGCACCGGGACCTGGAACGAGACGCCACGGCGACGCCCGGCGACGCCCTGATCACGGACTTCCCCTCGACCCGCGGGGACGCGGAGCTGGTCACGCTCTACGGTGCCTGTGCGACGGGCCTGCCGATCGCCCTGCTCGATGACGCCGGGCGCCTGGAGGGGGTCGTCGAACCGCTGGAAGTCTTCCACTGGCTGGGCGGCACCGGCGCCGAGGGCGGCGGCGCTGCGTCGTCCGGCGGGGAGGGCGAGGCGACGCCCGCCTCGGCGGCGCCGTCCGAGACGAGGAGGCGCGACCATGGCTGACCGGATCTCCGACTTCTACACGCTGCCACTCGACGACTGGATCGAGGTCGTCGTCAAGGAGTGGCTGGTGCCCAACTTCCGGCCCGTCTTCCGGGCGGTGCAGTGGCCGATCGACCAGGTGCTCGGCGGCCTCGAGGAGTTCCTGCTGTGGCTGCCCTACCCGGTGTTCGTGGTGGTGGTGCCACTGATTGCCTGGCGGGTCGCCGGCGGCGGGGTGGCGCTCTTCACCCTGCTGTCGCTGCTGTTCATCGACCTGCTGGGCATCTGGCGGGAGACCATGGTCACCCTGGCCATGATCCTCACCGCGGTGACCTTCTGCGTGCTGGTGGGGGTGCCGCTGGGCATCCTCGCCGCGCGCAGCGACCGCTTCGCCGGCCTGATCCGGCCGGTGCTCGACATCATGCAGACGATTCCGCCCTTCGTGTACCTGGTGCCCATCGTCATGCTGTTCGGGGTAGGCATCGTGCCGGGGGTGATCGCCACCATCATCTTCGCCCTGCCGCCGGTGATCCGCCTGACCAACCTGGGCATCCGCCAGGTACAGGCGGAGTTGGTGGAGGCGGGGCTCGCCTTCGGCTCGACGCGCCGCCAGCTGCTGTTCGAGATCCAGATCCCGCTGGCGCTGCGCACCATCATGGCCGGCCTCAACCAGACGTTGATGCTGTCACTGTCGATGGTGGTGATCGCCGCCCTGATCGGTGCCGGTGGGCTGGGGCTGACCGTGTTCACCGGCCTGGGGCGCCTGGATATTGGTCGGGCCACGCTGGGCGGCATCGGCATCGTGCTGCTGGCCATCATGCTCGACCGTATCACCCAGGCACTCGGCGAGGGGCGTCACGCCCAGCGGCCGGGGCTCAAGGAGTCCCTGACCCGCTGGCTCAAGGGGCTTGTTCAAGGGAGCAAGGCGTACAACGAGCGTCGATGACCGGATCGCGGGGCATCCTGCGATCCCGCAACGCAGGAGGAGACACCATGGACATGATACGCAAGACAGGCCACCGTACCCTGCTGGCAGGTGCCATGGCGGCACTACTGCTGACGCCGGCCGGCTCGCTCCTCGCAGACGAGCATCTCCCCGGCGAGGGAGTCTCGGTGACCCCGGCCCGTGCCACCTGGGATACCGGCTGGTTCCCGGCCGGCGTCTACAGCCAGGTGCTGGCGGAACTGGGCTACGAGGTCGAACGGCCCACCACCCTGGACAACCCGCCCTTCTACCAGTCCGTGGCCCAGGGCGACGTGGACTTCTGGGTCAATGGCTGGTTCCCGCTGCACAACACCTACCGCGAGACCTTCGAGCAAGGCGCCGAGCTGATCGGCTATGTCGCCCGGGGCGGGGCCCTGCAGGGCTACCTGGTCGACAAGGCGACTGCCGACGAACACAACATCACCAGCCTCGAGGATTTCAAGGACCCCGAGATCAAGGCCCTGTTCGATTCCGACGACAACGGCCTGGCCGAACTCGTCGCCTGCCCGCCGGGCTGGGGCTGTGAGCTGGTGATCGAGCACCATATCGAGGCCTATGGCCTCACCGACCACGTCGAGCCGATCAAGGCGAGCTACTCCGCCTCCATGGCCGAAGCCCTGGGCCGCTTCCAGGAGGGCGAGCCGATCTTCTTCTACACCTGGACGCCCAACTGGACAGTGGGCCTACTGGAGCCGGGCGAGGACGTGGTCTGGATCACCGTCGAGGAGGCCACGCTGCCCGAGGATCAGAAGGAGTTCGAGGATGCCACCGTGGTCGAGGGCGTCGAGGGCTGCGTCGAGGATCCCTGCAACCTGGGCTGGCCGGCCAACGACATCCGCCCGGTGGTGAACAGCGAGTTCGCCGACAACAACCCGGCGGCAGCCAGGCTGTTCGAGGTGATGAGCATCCCGCTGGAGGATATCTTCGCCCAGAACGCCCGCATGTTCGACGGTGAGGATAGCGAGGAAGACATCCAGCGCCACGCCGAGGAGTGGATCGACGAGCACCGTGAGCAGGTGGACGAGTGGCTCGATCAGGCGCGCGAGGCCGCCATGTAGGGGCCCTGCACCACGCCCGCTGGCACGGGCCGCCTCCCACCTGGGAGGCGGCCCGTGCTCATGGCGTGCCGACTGTCACCCTCCGAGCAGCCGGATTACTTCATCGTCGCTGACCTGGCCGAAGTTGGCGAAGTATTGCCCCACCGCCCGGAAGTAGGCGGGGGCCTCCAGGCAGACCACCTCGTCGGCCAACTCCTCCAGCCGGGCCAGGGTGTCCGGCGGCGCTACCCCGAGGGCGGCGATCAAACGGGCGGGTTGGCGCTGGCGCAAGGTGGCCAGGGCCGCGGCCATGGTGGCGCCGGTGGCACTGCCGTCGTCCACCACCACCACCACGCGCCCGGCGGGGTCGAGGGGCGCCCGTACCGGCGTGTAGCGGCGCCGACGCTCCTCGATCAGTTCCCGCTGTTCGGCCACCTCGCTGGCCAGCCAGTCGTCGCGGCACTGCTGCGCCGCCTCCTCCAGATGCACGCTGCCGTCCTCGCTGACGGCACCGATGGCGTACTCGGGATTGCCCGGGGCACCGATCTTGCGCACCAGCACCACGTCCAGGTCGCCCGTCAGGAGATCGGCGATCACCCGTCCCATGGGCACGCCGCCGCGGGGGATCGCCAACACCAGCGGGTGTTGGTCACGCAGCCGATCGAGTGCTTGCGCCAGGCGTTCGGCCGCCTCCTGCCGATCCTCGAACATGGTCACCTCCTCACGTCGTCCTTATCGAGAGTCTAGGCGCTCCCGGGCCCTTGGGGCCAAGGCGGAGGCGGTGGAGGGGGAATGAGATCACTGGAAAGGGTTTTCAGTATACAGTTTTATATTCTATTGTGTTCATTGCGTGTGACTTCACATGTATCCACAACATCACAACAACGGAGACCGCCTCCATGCATGATCGAACCACCCGGCGATTCCTCACTGGCGGCCTGCTGCTGGCCGGCCTGGCGACCGGCACGGCCCAGGCCGCGACCTGGAGCGACACCTTCCTCGGCTACCGCTACGGCACCCAGTTCACCGAGCCCAACAACGCCAACGACGTCGAGAAGCACGTCCTGCAGTTCACCCACGTGAGCGGCTACTCCCTGGGGCAGAACTTCCTGAACCTGGATGTCCTGCAGTCCGACGCCGCCGACCCGACGGAATTCGGCGGGGATACCGGGGCCACCGAGGCCTACCTCACCTATCGCCACCAGCTTCACTACGGCAAGCTGTTCGGCGAACCGCTGGCCTTCGGCCCGGTCAAGGAGGTGGCGTTGACTGGCGGCTTCGACCTCAACACCAAGAACACCGAGTTCGCGCCGCGCAAGCGCATGCTGGTGGTGGGGCCGACCCTGAAATTCGATGTGCCCAGGGGGTTCGTCGATCTCAGCGTCTTCTATGCCCGTGAATGGAACCATTGTGGCCTGGATGCCTGCGGGGCACCGGGCAACCGGAACCGGATCTCCTTCGATCCCTACTACCAGATCAGCCTGGCCTGGGGGCTGCCCTTCGAGGCGGGTCCCCTGCCCATGAAGTTCCAGGGCTTCTACAACTACAATGGCGAGAAGGGCGACGACTACTTCGGGGTCGCCACCGAGCCCGAGCAGCTGATGCGCGCCTCGCTGATGCTCGACGTGGGGCAGCTGGCCTGGGGCGAGGAGAACCAGCTATGGGCCGGGGTCGGCTACGAGTACTGGCGCAACAAGTTCGGCAACCACGACAAGCCGGGCGTGGATACCGATGCGCCTACCTTCCAGCTGGAGTGGCACTTCTAGTCACGCCAGCCTCCGCCACGAACGAGAAGGGCCACCCGAGGGTGGCCCTTCCTGGTCATGGGCGCCGCCGGTCTCCCGGCGGCGTGTGTCTTGGCGGGGCGGGATCAGGCCTCGGCGTCGGCCTTCGACGCCTCGTCCGGGGCATCCTCGCCGCCGCGTTGGCGGTGCGGCTTGCCGGGCAGGAGGGCGTCCAGCAGCAGGGCGGCCACCGCGGCCGGCACCAGGCCGGACTTGAGCAACAGGCCGGCCTGGCCGGGCATGGTCTCGGAGATCGCCTCCACGGCGGGCAGGCCGATGCCCAGGCTCAGCGACACGGCGATGATCAGCATGGCCCGCTGGTTGAGCTCGCACTCCTGGATGATCTTGAGGCCCGCCGAGGCGATCATGCCGAACATCACGATGCCGGCGCCGCCCAGCACCGCATGGGGCATGGCGGCGACCAGGCCGCCCAGCTTGGGGAACAGGCCCATGGCGATCAGCAGCAGGCCGCCGATGGTCACCACGTGGCGGCTGACCACGCCGGTCAGGGTGATCAGGCCGACGTTCTGGGCATAGGCGGTGTTGGGCAGGGTGTTGAAGATCGCCGCGAAGGAGGTGGCCACGCCGTCGGCCATGACGCCCCCGGAGAGTTCGCGGTCCTTGGCCGCCCGGCCGGCACCGCCGGCGGTGATGGCGGAGATGTTGCCGATGGTCTCCAGCCCCACCACGAACATGATCAGCGCCATGCCGACGATGGCGGTCAGCGGGAACTCCATGCCGTACTCCAGGGGCCTGGGCACCGCGAACCAGGCGGCCTCGCGGAGGTTGGTGAAGTCCACCATGCCCAGGGCGATGGCCACCAGGTAGCCGGCCAGCAGGCCGAAGAGGATCGAGGAGGCCTTGACGAAGCCGCGGCCCAGTTGGTGGACGGCGATGCACACCACCAGTACGAACAGCGCCAGCAGCAGGTTGGTGGGCGAGGCGAAGTCCGCGGAGCCGACGCCGCCGGCGGCGTAGTTGAGACCCACGGGCATCAGGGTGATGCCGATCAGCAGCACCACGATGCCGGTGACCACCGGCGAGAACCAGTGGCGGATCTTCTTGAGGAAGGCGCCGAGCACGATCTGCATCAGGCCGGCGACGAAGGAGGCGCCGAGTACCGCCGGCAGGCCGAAGGCCTTGGCCAGCGGCAGGGCCACCGGCAGGAAGCCGAAGCTGGTGCCCTGGACGATGGGCAGCCGGGCCCCGACCGGGCCGATGCCGAGGGTCTGGATGAGGGTGGCGATGCCGGCGACGAACAGGGCCACCTGGATCAGGAAGATCTGCTCGCCGGCGCTGGCGCCGATCACCCCGGCGATGATGATCGGCGGGGTCACGTTGCCGGCGAACATCGCCATGATGTGCTGCAGGCCGAGGGGTATGGCCTTGGACAGCGGCGGCATGGCGTCCGGATCCTGGTTGATGGTGCGCGTCGGGTTCTGCTGAGGATGGGGAGTGGAACGGGAGTCGGTCATGGGATCAGTCTCGCAGCCTGTTGTTGTGTTGGTGACTGTCGCTTGCAGGCGAGTGTGGTGCAGGGTGATTCCGAACTGAGCACCACTGTCGATCCACAATGTACACAATATGCCTACTTTTGGAAGACAAAAATTTATTTATCTTGTTGACCATTGAAAGAGTTCTTCAAAAACAATGCATTATGAATCTTGACTTGACCAGTTGGTCAGTGGTAGGCGGGAGCGGCCCCGCGGGGCGGGGCCGGATGGGAAGGTCAGTCCTCGGCCCGGGCCTCCAGGCGGAAGCGGGCGATGCGGTTGATCTGTTCGACGGCGGTACGGCGTTCCTCGGCCGGGTCGTTCTCCAGGCGCACCTCGAAGGCATCCAGGATGGCGAAGCGATCACTGCCCTTGACCGCCATCACGAAGGGAAAGCCGAACTTCGTCTTGTAGGCCTCGTTGAGACGCTCGAAGCGGGCCAGTTCCTCGGGGGAGCACTGGTCGAGGCCGGCGCCGGCCTGCTCGCGGGTGGAATCGTCGGTCAGGCCGCCGGCCAGGGCGGCCTTGCCGGCCAGGTCCGGGTGGGCGCGAATCACCTCCAGCTGACGCTCGGCCGGCGCCGAGGCCAGCACCTCGCCCATCGCCTCGGCCAAGGCGGCGGGCTGGTCGTGGTGCGCGTCGAGCCCCTGCTCCCAGGTCAGCTCGGCGACCCAGGGAGAGTGCTCGTAGATGTCGCCGTAGGCGGCGACGAAGGCGGGCTTGTCCAGCTGGCTGGGCCGGGGGGTCAGGAGGGTATCGGTCATCGTCTCTACTCCGGGGATGGATGGGGGGTCTCAAAATGTATACAAAAAATATTTTGAAATGTACCCCATTTATGGCTAAAAATGTCTTCAGTAGGTGGAGGGTAGCCTCCGGGGCCCCCACCGACAAGCACGCCGACACGATAACGAGAGGAGGAGAGCCACGATGGGACGCCTGACCACCCATGTTCTCGACACCGCCCAGGGCCGCCCCGGCGAGGGCATCCGCATCGAGGTCTATCGCCTGGAGGGTGGGGGCCGCACCCGCCTCAAGGAGGTGATGACCAACGACGATGGCCGCTGCGACGCCCCCATCCTCGAGGGGGATGTCTTCGCCGTCGGCGAGTACGAGCTGGTCTTCCACGCCGGTGACTACCTGCGCGCGCAGGGCATCGCGGCCGAGGAGCCGCGCTTCCTCGACGTCATCCCGCTGCGCTTCGGCGTGGCCGATGCCGCCGCGCACTACCACGTGCCGCTGCTGCTCTCGCCCTATGGCTATTCCACCTACCGCGGCAGCTAGCCTTGGTCCAAAAACTGGCTGCGCTCGGCCATGCGGCGTTAAAAATCGGCTCAAAGTACTCATTTACACCTCGTAAACTCCGTCTTTTCGCCGATTTTTGCCTTGCCTGACCTTCGCTCGCCGACTTTTCGGACCAAGCCGGGTCATCAGTTATCTACAACAATGCAATGAGTTGAGGTACCCCCTCATGCAAGCCTATCTCCTGGACTTCGCCAACTTCATGCTGCGCTGGCTGCACGTCATCGCGGCCATCGCCTGGATCGGCGAATCGATCTACTTCGTGATGCTGGACAACAGCCTGCGCACGCCCAAGGCCGCCGAGGACCGCCAGAAGGGCGTGTTCGGCGAGATGTGGGCGGTACACGGCGGCGGTTTCTACCATAACCAGAAGTACGCCACGGCACCGGCCAAGCTGCCCGACGACCTGCACTGGTCGTTCTGGAAGTCCTACGTCACCTGGCTGTCGGGCTTCGCGCTCTTCGTGCTGCTCTACATGGCCAACCCGAGCTTCTACCTGGTCAACCCGGGCAGTGACTGGGCCTGGGCGGCCAACATGACCGGCTGGCAGGCCAACCTGGTGGCGCTGCTGTTCCTGGCCGCCGGCTGGGTGGTCTACAACGAGCTGTGCAAGCGCCTCAGCCCCAACATGGACCGCGACGGCCTGTTGAGCCTCGCCGTGGCGGTGCTGATGGTGGTGGTGGCCTACCTGAGCACCCAGATCTTCGCCGGGCGCGCGGCCTTCCTGCTCACCGGGGCGGTGATGGCCACGGCCATGTCCGCCAATGTCTTCTTCTGGATCATTCCCGGCCAGCGGCGCATGGTGAAGGCCATGCAGGCCGGCGAGGAGCCCAATCCGCTTGACGGCAAGCGCGGCAAGCAGCGCTCGGTGCACAACACCTACTTCACCCTGCCGGTGGTGCTGCTGATGATCAGCAACCACTACTCCTTCGCCTATTCCCACGATTACGCCTGGGTGATCATGTCGCTGTTCATCTTCGGCGGCGCCCTGATCCGCCAGTTCTTCGTGGTGATGCACGCCGGCAAGATCCAGCCGGCCTACCCGGTCGCCGGCACCGCGCTGATCGCCGTGGCCTTCTGGGTCGCCTCGCCGGCCATGGCCCCCGCGTCTGCCGAGGCCGAGGCCGATACCGCGGCGGTGACCCTGGAGGACGTCCAGCCGATCATCGCGGAGCGCTGCGTGGCTTGCCACTCCAGCGAACCCACCCAGCAGGGCTTCAACGCTCCGCCGGCGGGCATCGTCTACGATACGGGAGAGCAGGTCACCCAGCAGCGTGCCAAGATCCAGGAGGTGGTGGCCAGCGGCTACATGCCGCTGGGCAACATGACCGGCATGACCGACGAGGAGCGCGAGGCGATCGCCGCCTGGTCGCAGTGACCCGCTCCTCCGCCGTTCCCTGACCCGCCCACGAGGCGGGTCTCGTCGTCACGCAGAGTCGTCGACGGGCCGGTCGGTCGTATACAATGATAGCCAACCGGGAAAGCAGGGGAGACGAGCCTTCATGAACCAGCGTCAGATCGTGGCCGAGCGCAAGCCCGCCGGTGGTGGCCGTCGCGGCAAGGACGGCGACGGGGCCGAGCGGCACGCGGCGATCCACCGCGCCATCAGCGATGCCATCATCGAGCATCGCCTCAAGCCCGGTGCGCGGCTGCGCGAGGATGCCCTCTCCGAGGTGTTCGGCGTCAGCCGCACCGGCATCCGCAAGATCCTGCAGCGCCTGGCCCTGGAGCAACTGGTCACCCTGACCCCGCGGCGCGGCGCCAGCGTCACCCGCCCCACTGCCGAGGAGGCCAAGGATGTCTTCGACGCCCGCCAGATGGTGGAGTGCGGGCTGATGGCCGAGGTGGCGAGGCGCATCGATGCCGAGGACGTGGTGGCATTGCGCGACATGGCACGGCGCGAGCGCCAGGCGCTGAGGTCCGGCGAGCAGAGTGCCGCCATCCGCCTCTCCGCCGACTTCCATACCCGCCTGGCGCGCATTGCCGGCAACGCCACCCTGGCCGACTTCGTCGAGCGCCTCTGCTTCCGTTCCTCGCTGATTCTCGCCGTCTACGGCAACCCCGGCCACCTGGGCTGCGAGTCCCACGACCACGAGGACCTGATCGGCCACCTGGAGGCGGGCAACGGCGAGCGTGCCGCCGCCTTCATGGGTCGCCACCTCAAGGCCATCGAGGCCTCGCTGTCCATCGTCGAGGAGGAGGACGAGTCCCCCGACCTGCACAGCATCTTCGGTCGCTGAACGCCGAGGCATTGCAGCCCGGTCCGGCCACGCCATACTGGGGGTAGGTTTCGCGCCTGTCGGGGAGAGCGCCGTGGCCAGACCGCCCAACGATACCGCGGACGCGGTGCCGTCGGACCGCGTCTACGCGGAGTACGTCAGGCTCAGCGAGGTGTGCAACGACTACATCCACCGCTCGCTGGGGGACATCCGCCTGTTCGGCTCCATCGGGGCCCTGCTGGCCTGGGACCCGCTGGCCCGCCTCTTCGAGCTCGACGCCCAGCTCCAGCAGCCGGTGACCCCGGTGGGCTTCCTGGTGCTGCTGCTGGTGATCGTGCTGGTAATGTTCTTCGATCTGCTCAAGCAGTCGATCTTCTTCTTTCACCTGGCCCGCATGCGGGAGCTGGAGCGCGTCCTCAACCGCGATGGGGATCCCCAGGTCGAGCTGTACCATCTCGCCGGCGGCTGGCCGGCGTGGTTCCGGTGCTACCATGCCCCGGCGGCCAATTGTCTCTGGGGCGTGTTCTACCTGCTGGTGGTGGTCTTCCCGTCGATCATCCTCTACCTCCAGGGCTATGCCGCCTGGCTGTTCGTCTACCTACCGACCGCCTTCGTCCTGCTGGGGCTGCATGCCCGCTGCGCACTCAAGATCGTGAACTCCCTCGAGCACTAGGGTTGGGGGCCGGGGCAAGCGACGGCGCTTCCCCACCCCCGGCGTTCGGCGGTGGGGAAGCGGGACCTTCAGGGTTGGGTCGGGGCCTTGGCGGCCGCCTCCTGGCCACGCATCAGCAGATAGTAGAAGAGCCCGCCCAGGGCGGCGCCGATCAGCCAGGCATAGCCGCCGAGTGCCTCGAGGGCCGGGACCCACACCGAGGAGATCGAGAACAGGGCGGCCAGGGCGAAGGCGCCGATGGCCCGCTTATTCCAGCCCTTGAGGTAGTAATAGGCCCCGTCCGGGTCGGCGGAGAACATGTCCTGGATGTTCAGGCGCTGGCGCTTCACCAGGTAGTAGTCCACCACGATGATCCCGTAGAAGGGCGCCACGATGGCTCCCAGGGCATTGACGAAGCCGGCGATGCCGATCTGGCTGATCACCGAGACCCACAGCGCCCCGACGAAGAAGGCCACCACCGCGGTGATCAACCCGCCGATACGGAAGCTGATCTTGCCCGGGAAGAGGTTGGCCAGGTCATAGGCCGGCGGGATGAAGTTGGCGACCAGGTTGATGCCCACGGTGGCGGCGAAGAAGGTGATCGCCGCGATGATCGTCAGCGGCAGGGAGTCGACCCGCTCGATGATGTCCGAGGGGTTGGTCAGGGTCTCGCCGAACAGCGCCAGGGTGCCCGCGGTGATGATCAGGGCGATGAAGGAGAAGAAGGCTACGTTGAGCGGCAGGCCCAGCAGGTTGCCGAGCTTCATCTGCTTCTCGCTCTTCACGAAGCGCGAGAAGTCGCCGAAGTTGATCACCACGGCGGCGAAGTAGGCGATCATGGTGCCGGTGATCGCCAGGAAGGCGGTCACGGCGCTGCCTTCATACTCGCTGCTGCCGCTGAAGATGGTACTCACCGCGGGCAACAGCTCGCTGCCGGCCTGGAACCAGACGATGATCATCAGGGCGATCATCACCACATAGACCATGGGGCCGGCCCAGTTCAGGAAGTGCTTGATGCGGTCGATGCCTTGCCAGAACAGCGCCATCTGGAAGCACCAGACGATCACGAAGGACACCCAGCCCACGGCGGACATGCCCAGCCAGGCTCCGCCGGGGTCGCCGAAGAGCGCGGTGATCAGCAGCGCCACCGCCGTGGAGGCGAAGTAGGTCTGCACCCCGTACCAGAAGATGCCGATGATGGCACGCAGCATGGCCGGGAAGTTGGCCCCGCGCACCCCCATGCTGGATCGGATCATCACCGGGAAGGGCACGCCGTACTTGACGCTCGGCTTGCCGGTCAGGTTGACCAGCACCATGACCACGAAGCCGGCGAGGATGATCGCCGCCATCACCGCCCAGCCGTTGAGGCCGTAGGAGATGAACAGCGAGGCCGCGAGGGTGTAGCCGAACAGGCTCTGGATGTCGTTCGACCAGACATTGAAGATCTCGAACCAGCCCCAGGAGCGGTTGGCTTTCTTGATCGGTGCCAGGTCGTCGTTGTAGAGGCTATGGTCGATGTGCCGGATTTCCAGCTCTTTGTCCGTCATGTCCGTCATGGGAGAGGCCTTGCTGTGTTGTCATGGGGATTGACCCTCCCGGTCTGGGAGGGTCAGTGACCTCGGGTGACCCCGTCACCCTCAGGGTTGGGGGTCAGTTGCGGAAGCGCTGGCAGGGGGCCCAGTGCTTCATCAGCAGGTAGTAGGTGAGGCCGGCCGGAATCAGGCTGGCGTACCAGGAGACCGCGGAGAAGCTCAGGGCGGCGACGATGCCCACCGCGGTGGCGATCAGGGCCGCATAGTTGACGCCCTTGTAGGGGCCATTCTCGTCATACAGCTTGTCGAGATCCAGGGTGCGGCGACGGATCAGGAAATAGTCTACCACCAGCACCGCGAAGATCGGGCCGAGGAAGGCGGAGTAGGTCTGCACGAAGAGCTGCAGGCCGGCGGCGGAGTCGGGCTGCACCAGCTTCCAGGGGAAGGTGGCGAAGGCCAGCAGGCCGACGAGCACGGTGGCCACCTGGAACTTCATCTTGAACACGTCCATCAGCACATAGGTCGGCGGCACCACGTTGTTGAGCACGTTGGTGGTGACCTGGGCGAAGGCGATGAACAGCAGGGTGGTCATCAGCAGCGGGGTGTTGTCCACGGCATTGGCGAACACCTGGATGGGGTCGGCGGTGCCGGTGGCCTCGGAGACCATGAAGCCGATCAGACCCATGAACAGGGTGCAGGGCAGGATGGACATGGCGTAGATGGTGGTGAGCAGGCCGGGGCCGGTGCCCTTCTTGTGCTCGCGGGCATAGTCGCTGACGTTGAGCATCATGGTGCTGTAGATACCCAGGAACAGCATGGTGGCGCCCCAGAACGGCATACCCCAGGAGCCTTCCATGGTCAGCAGGCTGGCGGAGAGTTCATCGCCGTAGCGCTGCACCGTGGCATAGAACATGTAGACCAGCGAGGCCAGGATGAAGGCACTGCCGATGTTCTCCAGCCATTTGATGCCCTGGAAGCCCATCACCGACAGGCCGATCTGCAGGAACTGGAAGGTGATGAAGTAGAAGATCAGGTTGTCGAAGCCGAACAGGGTCGCCGAGACCATGTTCAGGGCGCCGGCGCCGATCCAGCTCTGGAAGCCGTACCAGACGATGGCCGGCACCGCCCGGACCAGCCCCGGCAACCGGGTACCGGCGAAGCCGAAGGCACCACGGGCCTGGACCATGAAGGGAATGCCGTACTTGTAGCCGGCGGCGCCGTTCAGGGCGAGGGCGATGCCGATCACGAAGCAGCCGATGGCGATGGCTACCGTGGCCTGAATCAGGTTCAGGGTGCCTACCACGCTGGAGCCCATGGCGAAGGTGCCGATGGAGACGCAGCCGCCGAACCAGGCCAGGAAGTAGGAGGCACGCCCCATGATGCGGGTCTGTTGGGGCGCCAGGGATTCCTGGCCGGGGGCCTTGGTGGCCTCATGGCCGACGCTCTCGCCGGCGATTGGCTGATCGGGGGCGACCGTCGTGGGTTGGGGGTTGGGATGGCTCATGGTGTTGTCCTCGCAAGTCGTTGCTGTGCGTTGTGGTTGTCTCCCGGCATCCGTGCCGGGGAGGCTTGCGGCTCGGCGTGCGCCTGTGGCGTCTTGTTCTTGTGGTTATGGGTAAGAGGAAGCGTACTGGTCAGCGGACCGGTCGCAGGTTCGAGAAGCCCTCGAAACGTCCGGTGAAGGGCTTGGGTCGCGGGAAGGCCAGGTCGCCGTGCTTGCTGGTGCCGAGCCCCAGGCCGACCAGGGCCTCGGCCAGCTTGACGGCGGCGGTGACGCCCTCGACCACCGGCAGGCCGACTTCGCGGCTGATGGTATCGGTCAGGTCGGCCATGCCACCGCAGCCCAGCACGATGGCGCCGATGCCGTCCTCATCGCGGGCACGCTCGCACTCCTCGATGATGCGGGTGAGGGCGGCGTCACCGTCATCTTCCAGGTCCAGCACCGGGATCTCCGCGGCGCGCACCCGCCGGCAGTGGTGGGCGAAGCCGTACTGCTCCAGCAGGTGCTCGGCGATGATGCCAGTACGCCCCAGGGTGGTGACGATGGAGAAGCGGGTGCTGATCAGGGTGGCCATGTGGAAGGCCGCCTCGGCGATGCCGATCACCGGCGCACGGGTCAGCTCCCGGGCGGCCAGCAGCCCCGGATCGCCGAAGCAGGCGATGACATAGGCATCGGCGTCCTCGCGCTCGCCGGCCAGCACCTCCTCCAGCACCCCCACGGCGCTGATCGCCTCGTCGAAGTGGCTCTCGATGGAGACCGGGCCGTGGGCCGGCTGTGTGGCGGTGATGCGGGTGCCCGGTGACGCGATGTGGCGGGCCGCTTCGCCGATGGTGGCGGTCATGCCGGCGGTGGTGTTGGGGTTGATGATGCGCAGGTGCATGGGAAGGCTCCGAGTGGATGAGCGATGTCTTTGTACACAAAATAGATTGCTTTTGTGCATGACGCAAGGCGAGAGGTTTCGCATCGAGGAAGTCGTCCAACCCCTTGATTGGCGAGTTCTTTCGGCGGGGGGATCGGCTTCGGTAGGGAATCTTGCGGGTAATACCTTGGTCTAAGTCGCGATTTGGGCACAATGATTGTCGTCAATTATTGAATAATTTTGTATACATAAATATGGGATGCAGGTGCTTGAAGTTGGATTGGAGACACCCTATCTTGTCTTTGTATACATAAGGCCTTCGTCTTCGCCTCGCCGATGACGGTTGCCCCGGATCCCAGAACAACCAGGAAGCCACGCCATGACCCGGACACCTCAGGCTGACTATCCCCGCGACCTGATCGGCTACGGCCGCACGCCCCCTCACGCCAACTGGCCCGGCAACGCCAGGATCGCCGTGCAGTTCGTGCTCAACTACGAGGAGGGCGGCGAGAACTGCGTGCTGCACGGCGACGCCGGCTCCGAGCAGTTCCTCTCCGAGATCATCGGGGCGGCCGCCTACCCGGACCGCCACCTGAGCATGGAGTCGATCTACGAGTACGGCTCACGGGCCGGGGTCTGGCGGATCCTGCGTGAGTTCGAGCGCCGCGGCCTGCCGCTCACCGTGTTCGGCGTGGCGATGGCCCTGGAGCGCCACCCCGAGGTGGCTCACGCCTTCAAGGAGCTGGGCCACGAGATCGCCTGCCACGGCTATCGCTGGATCCACTACCAGGAAGTGCCGGAGCACGTCGAGCGCGAGCACCTGCAGAAGGCCGTGGAGATCTTCGAGCGTCTCTACGGCGAGAAGCCACTGGGCTGGTACACCGGCCGCGACAGCCCCAACACCCGCCGGCTGGTGCTCGACGAGGGCGGCTTCCTCTACGACAGCGACTACTACGGCGACGACCTGCCGTTCTGGACCCGCGAGACGGACAGCCAGGGAGTGGAGCACGACCACCTGATCGTGCCCTATACCCTGGACAGCAACGACATGCGCTTCGCCGCGCCCCAGGGCTTCAATACCGCCGACCACTTCTTCACCTACCTGCGCGACGCCTTCGACGTCCTCTATGCGGAGGGGGATGAGTCGCCCAAGATGCTCTCGGTGGGCATGCACTGCCGCCTGCTGGGGCGTCCCGGCCGCTTCCGCGCCCTGCAGCGCTTCCTCGACCACATCGAGGCCCACGACCGGGTGTGGGTGGCGCGGCGTGTCGACATCGCCCGCCACTGGGCCGAACACCATCCGGCCCCGGTACGCTGAGGCGGCCGCCAGCATGGTGTGCCGCTCGCTGAACGAGAAGGCCCCGTCCGACGGCGTCGGCGC
>NZ_JAUFPL010000025.1:91936-101712 GCF_030409215.1 Halomonas ramblicola
CGCAGAACAGCGGGAAGAAGAACTTGACCCACTTCTGCCAGGGCACGCCGGCGATGGCCAGGGTGGCCATGAAGTAGCCGGAGGTGGGATAGAGAATGTTGCCCATGCCGTCGCCGAGCTGATAGGCCAGCACCGCCGTCTGTCGGGTCACGCCGATGATATCCGAGAGCGGCGCCATGATCGGCATGGTGACCAGGGCCTGGCCGCTGCCGGAGGGGACCACGAAATTGAAGGCCAGCTGGGCGAAGTACATGCCGATGGCCGACAGCAGCGTGGGCAGCTCGCCGACCAGGTTGCCGAGGCCATAGACCAGGGAGTCCATGATCTGTCCGTCCTCCAGGACCACGGCGACACCCCGGGCGACCCCGGCGATCATGGCGCCCACCAGCACGTCGCGGAAGCCCTTGTTGAAGGCCTCGCAGATGTCGTCGGTGGTCAGGCCGGCGATCAGGCCGACGACGATGCCCATGACGATGAACAGGCCGGCCATCTCCATCATGAACCAGCCCTGGCGCAGCACCCCGTAGACCAGGATGCCGAAGAAGGCGAAGGTGGCGATGGCGGCCAGCTTCTGACGGCCGTTGGCCAACAGCGCCCCTTCGTCGGTAGCGTGCTGGTAGAGGGCGCGCTTTTCGGACTCGGCCGGGTCGCCACTCATCAGGCTGCGGGCGGGATCATCGTGTACCCGGCGGGCATAGCGCATCACGAAGTAGATCCCGGTACCCAGTACCACCGCGAAGGCGGCGGCACGCAGGCCGAAGCCGGAATAGAGGGGCAGGTCGGAGAGCTGCTGGCCGAGCCCGGTATTGATCGGATTGAGCACGCCGGTGGTGAAGCCGGCGGTGGTGGCGCACAGGGCCACGGCGGCGGCGGTCACCGAGTCGAAGCGCAGGGCGATCATCAGCGGCAGGATGACCGGCACGTAGACCAGCGACAGCTCCTGGGTGCCGATGAGGGTGGCGACCACGGCGAAGACCGTCATCAGCACCGGGATCATCAGCAGGCTGCGGTCGGCGAAGCGGCGACTGAGCTTGTCGACGCCGATCTCGATGATGCCGGTACGCCGCAGCACCATGAACATGCCGCCGATCATGAAGGTGAAGAACACCACCTGGCCGGCGCTCATCAGGCCATTGGGGATGGCCAGCATGAAGTCGACGATACCGGTGGGGTTCGAGTCGACGAACTGGAAGGACTCGGGGTCGATGGTGATACGCCCGTTCGGGCCCGGGACGCGCTCGAACTCGCCCCCCGGCACGAAGTGGGTGGCCACCGCCGCGATGGCGATGAAGATGAACAGGATGACGTAGATGTGCGGGATCCTGAGCCAGCCCTTGCGGGTCTCCTGGGGTGCGGTGGAATCAGTGGTGGTGGGTGTGGGGTTGGACATGAGATGCCTCGCCTTGTTGTTGGTGGTGTCGCTATAGTGTCGTGGCGCCGGAGCGCCCCGGCCGGGATCGGCGCCTTGGGCAGTCGGGAATGGCTGGACCGGGGCGATGTGCCGAGCCGGCTCGAGCCGGCGTCGGGCAACATTCGGGAAGGTTCTGGAAATTATTTCTGTGGTCACCTCCGGTGAAAAAAATCGCGCCTCTCGGCGCGGCCGTGGGAGCCACCATGCTGCAGTGGGGGAGTCGGGCTTGAGGACGCCGCAAATGGCCATGGCGCCACATATCGGTCAGAGGATTTCGTCTCGGTTTGCCGAGCTGAGTCCCCAGGAGCAGCGTGTCGCCAGCTTCATCCTCGACCACTTCGATGACCTGGCGGTGTACAGCGCCGCCGATCTGGCGCGCTTGACGGGCGTGTCCAAGTCCACGGTCAGCCGGCTGTTCAAGCGGCTCGGTTTCGAGAACTTCCAGGCGGTCAAGCGGCATGCCCGCCAGTTGCGGAATCTGGGCATGCCGCTGGTCACCAATCCCGAGGCCGTGGGGGGCAACGGCGAACGCTTCAAGCGCCACCTCGAGAGGGAAGAGGAGAACCTGAGACGCACCTTTGCGGGGATCGAGCCGCTTGCCTTCGAGAGTGTCGTGCGGGCGCTGGACCTGGCGCGACGGCTGGTGCTGGTGGGATTCCGCAACAGTTATCCGCTGGCCATGCACTGTCGCCAGCAACTGATCCAGGTGCGTGGCGAGGTGAGCCTGGCACCGGAGCCCAACCAGTCCCTCGCCGAGGAGCTGGCCGGCCTGGGGGCAGAGGACGTGGTGGTGCTGTTCGGCTTTCGCCGGCGTCCCCGGCTGTTCGACGCCCTGATCGACGCCCTCGAATCCATGCCCTGTCGGGTGGTCCTGATCGGAGACGCCACGGCGGCGAACCAGGCCGAGCGAGTCGACTGGTGGCTGGAATGCCCACTCGACAGCATCTCGGCCTTCGACAGTTACGCCAGTGCCATGAGCCTGGTCAGCCTGCTGGCCAACGGGGTCCTGCACCAGCGACTCGCCCATGGGCGAGCCCGCATCGACAGCGTCAGCGAACTCTACCAGTGGCTGGAAGAGCTTTCCCCCTGAGACGATAGGGCTGTGGGCCGTGCGTCTCGTCTTGCCGGATGACGGATCACGATACATGGCTTGAGTGACTCTTGCCGAGATGTGAAACGAAAGTTGCTAGACACGCTACCCTCGGGACGTTAGTTTCACAAGTCATGAGGGTGTGATTTTTTTGGCCTTTGCTAAGGCCGACACTGCATATTCAGGAGCCGTTAGCATGACAACGAAACGCTACTACGCCCCCACCGGAGGCCATCCGCCCCAGACCCAGCTGCTCTCCGACCGGGCGGTGTTCACCGAGGCCTACGCCTTCATCCCCAAGGGGGTGATGCGCGACATCGTCACCAGCAACCTGCCGTTCTGGGAGCACACCCGACTGTGGGTCCTGGCCCGTCCACTCTCCGGCTTCGCCGAGACCTTCTCGCAGTACATCATGGAGGTCTCGCCCGGTGGCGGCAGCGAGCGTCCCGAGCCGGACCCCGAAGCCGAGGGCGTGCTCTTCGTGGTCGACGGCGAGATGACCCTGACCCTGGAGGGCGAGCGCCATCGACTGGTGCCGGGGGGCTACGCCTTCCTGCCCCCGGGGAGCAAGTGGCAGGTGCGCAACGAGGCCGAGGCCCCGGTGCGCTTCCACTGGGTGCGCAAGGCCTACGAGCGGGTCGAGGGCATCGCGGTGCCCGAGGCCTTCGTGGTCAACGAGAACGACATCGAGCCCAACCCCATGCCGGGCACCGAGGGGCGCTGGGCCACCACGCGCTTCGTCGACCCGGAGGACGTGCGCCACGACATGCACGTCAACATCGTCACCTTCCAGCCCGGGGCGTCGATTCCCTTCGACGAGACCCATGTCATGGAACATGGCCTCTACGTGCTGGAAGGCAAGGCGGTCTACCATCTCAACCAGGAATGGGTGGAGGTCGAGGCCGGCGACTTCATGTGGCTGCGCGCCTTCTGCCCCCAGGCCTGCTATGCCGGCGGCCCGGAACCGTTCCGCTACCTGCTCTACAAGGACGTCAATCGCCATGCCGCGCTGCGCCTTGGTGCCCGCTAAGGCGCGGCCAAGTTCCGCGGGTAGCCGTATTGCTCGAGGCTGTTCCGGCGACGGGTCTCATCTTTGGCTCTTCGCCGATCGGAGGGAAACCGTATTGTAGGAGGGCAGCTCAGCTGCGCGATTGGAGGCCGAAGGCCTCCCCGTCGTAGCAGATATCGTCGGGCGCCTTGCGGCGCCGGTCGCGCAACAAGTTGCCCTTATATGGACCCGTCCCCGGCGCCTCTCGCTTCGCACAACGGAGAGACAACATCATGCTGCAACTGAAAGCCGAGCCGCTGACGCCGGAGGCCTTCGCCCCCTTCGGCGACGTCATCGACACGCGGACGTCGGACTACTTTCCGATCAACGCCGGGCGCACCCGCCGCTACCACGACCTGGCGACGGTCGAGACCCTGGGCGAGGGGGCCAGGCCCCTGATCAGCGTCTTCGTCAGCCAGCCAGTCGAGGTGCCGCTGGAGCTGGACTTCCTCGAGCGCCATCCGCTGGGTAGTCAGGCCTTCATGCCGCTACACGAAGAGCGATTCCTCGTGGTGGTGGCACCGCCGGGCGACGGGATCGATCCCGCCGAGGTGCGGGCCTTCGTCACCGACGGCCGCCAGGGGGTCAACTACCGCGCCGGTACCTGGCACGCCATCCAGTCGGTGCTGGAGCGCGAGGGCGAGTTCCTGGTCGTCGACCGGGGCGGCGAGGGGCATAACTGTGATGAATACAATATGGCGATACAAGTGACGCTATAGGGCTCATATTTAGCCGCCTATCGAGTGCCCAAGCAACTGATAAAGCTTGGGTATTTTTTGTACACAAAAACTAGTGAAAATATTTTCCATGATCCCTTGACGGAATTCATGGGTCGGCCTAGTCTCGGTATGTAGAAAGATTTTCCACAAAAATACAACCGTTCACGGAGGTAGCCCCATGGCTCGCATGACCGCTGCAGAAGCCGCCGTTCACGTTCTCAGGAAGGAAGGCATCGATGTCGCCTTCGGCCTGCCCGGCGCCGCCATCAACCCCTTCTATGCCGCCCTGCGCAAGGTCGGTGGCGTCGACCACGTGCTGGCGCGCCATGTGGAGGGCGCCTCGCACATGGCCGAGGGCTATACCCGCACCAAGGCCGGCAACATCGGCGTGTGCATCGGCACCTCCGGCCCCGCCGGCACCGACATGATCACCGGCCTCTACTCGGCCAGTGCCGACTCCATCCCCATCCTGTGCATCACCGGCCAGGCGCCCCGCGCCAAGCTGCACAAGGAGGACTTCCAGGCGGTGGACATCCAGGCCATCGCCGGCCCGGTCACCAAGTGGGCCGTCACCGTGCTGGAGGCGGCCCAGGTGCCGCGTGCCTTCCAGCAGGCCTTCCACCTGATGCGCAGTGCACGCCCTGGCCCGGTGCTGATCGACCTGCCGATCGACGTGCAGATGACCGAGATCGAGTTCGACCCGGACACCTACGAGTCGCTGCCGGTGTACAAGCCGGCGGCCACTCGGGCCCAGATCGAGAAGGCCATCGCCATGCTCAACGAGGCCGACAAGCCGCTGTTGGTGGCCGGGGGCGGCATCATCAACGCCGATGCCAGCGACCTGCTCACCGAGTTCGCCGAGATCACCGGCGTGCCGGTCATCCCGACCCTGATGGGCTGGGGCACCATCCCGGACGATCACCCGCTGATGGCGGGCATGGTGGGTCTGCAGACCTCGCATCGCTACGGCAACGCGACCATGCTCGAGTCCGACTTCGTGATGGGCATCGGCAACCGCTGGGCCAACCGCCACACCGGGACGCTGGAGACCTATACCGAGGGCCGCAAGTTCGTCCACGTGGATATCGAGCCGACCCAGATCGGTCGCATCTTCGGCCCCGACTACGGCATCGTGTCCGACGCCAAGGCGGCCCTCGAGCTGTTCGTCGAGGTGGCCAGGGAGTGGCAGGCCGAGGGCAAGCTCAAGGATCGCCGCCAGTGGGCCGAGGCGTGCCAGGAGCGCAAGCGCACCCTGCTGCGCAAGACCCACTTCGACGACGTGCCGGTCAAGCCGCAGCGCGTCTACGAGGAGATGAACAAGGCGTTCGGCAAGAACACCCGCTACGTCAGCACCATCGGCCTGTCGCAGATCGCCGGCGCCCAGTTCCTGCACGTCTACAAGCCGCGCCACTGGATCAACTGCGGCCAGGCGGGCCCGCTCGGCTGGACCATCCCGGCGACCCTGGGCGTGCGCCGCGCCGACCCGGAGGCCGAGATCGTGGCGCTGTCCGGCGACTATGATTTCCAGTTCATGGTCGAGGAACTGGCCGTGGGGGCGCAGTTCAACCTGCCCTACATCCACGTGCTGGTGAACAACTCCTACCTGGGGCTGATTCGCCAGGCCCAGCGCGGCTTCGACATGGACTACCAGGTGCAGCTGTCGTTCGAGAACATCAACTGCCCGGAGATCAACGGCTATGGCGTGGACCACGTCTCCGTGGTCGAGGGGCTGGGCTGCAAGGCAATCCGCGTCACCGAGCCCGACCAGATCGGTCCGGCCTTCGCGGAGGCCCAGAAGCTGATGGCCGAGCACCGGGTGCCGGTGGTGGTTGAGGTCATCCTCGAGCGGGTGACCAACATCTCCATGGGCACCGACCTGGGCGGCGTCAACGAGTTCGAGGCCCTGGCCGAGAACCAGGCCGATGCGCCGACCTCCATCGCGGCGCTCACCTGACGCCCGCCACGACACTGGACGAGGGGAGCGGCGGTCACCCGCGCTCCCCCCACTCTCCGACACAAGTGCACCACAACGACCCGAGAGGAGACCAAGATGCCTAAGTTTGCCGCCAACCTCAGCATGCTGTTCACCGAGGTGGACTTCCTCGACCGCTTCGAGGCCGCCGCCAAGGCCGGCTTCCAGGGCGTGGAGTACCTCTTCCCCTACGACTACGCGCCGGCCGAGATCAAGGCGAAGCTCGACGCACACGGCCTGACCCAGGTGCTGCACAACCTGCCGGCCGGCGACTGGGGGGCCGGCGAGCGCGGCATCGCCTGCCACCCGGAGCGTGTCGAGGAGTTCCGCGCCGGCGTGGACAAGGCGATCGAGTACGCCACTGCGCTCGGCTGCCAGCAGGTCAACTGCCTGGCCGGCATCCAGCCGCAGGGCGTCAGCGACGACGAGGCACGCCGTACCCTGGTGGAGAACCTGCGCTACGCCGCCGAGAAGCTGGAGGCCGCCGGCATCCTGTTGCTGGCCGAGCCCATTAACACCCGCGACATTCCCGGCTTCTTCCTCAATCGTACCGAGCAGGCGCTGGCGATCTTCGACGAGGTGGGCAGCGATAACCTCAAGCTGCAGTACGACATCTATCACATGCAGATCATGGAAGGGGACTTGGCGCCGACCATCGAGACGCACCTGGGGCGCATCGCCCACGTGCAGCTGGCCGACAACCCCGGCCGCCACGAGCCGGGCACCGGCGAGATCAATTATCCCTTCCTGTTCGCCCACCTGGACCGCCTGGGCTATACGGGCTGGATCGGCTGCGAGTACAAGCCGGCCACCACCACCGAGGAAGGCCTGGGCTGGCTGGACGCGGCGCGCGGCTGAAGGCATCACCCATGGCGAGGCAGGCCTGCCGACGGATCAGCCCCGAGCGGCGACGTCATCCTTGACAGCCTTCCGCCTGAGAGCACCACGACGAGTGACGAATAGAGGAGATCTATCATGAGCAAGATCGGTTTCATCGGCCTCGGCATCATGGGCCGTCCCATGGCCGGCCACCTGCTGGACGCCGGCCACGAGTTGACCACCGTCAAGCGCGGCAAGCTCGACGAGACCCTGGCCGCCAAGGGCATCCGCGAGCTCGACGATCCCAAGGCGGTCGCCGAGGCCTCCGAGGTGATCATCACCATCGTGCCGGATACCCCGGACGTCGAGCAGGTGCTGTTCGGCGAGGGCGGCGTCATCGAGGGCCTCAAGCCCGGCACCCTGGTGATCGACATGAGCTCCATCGCGCCCATCGCCACCCAGGGCTTCGCCAAGCGCATCGTCGAGGCGGGCGGTGAATACGTCGATGCCCCGGTTTCCGGCGGCGAGGGCGGCGCCATCAACGCCGCCCTGACCATCATGGTCGGTGCCACCCAGGAGGGCTTCGAGCGCGCCCGGCCGATCCTCGAGGTGATGGGCAAGACCATCACCCATATCGGCGACCACGGCGCCGGCCAGACCTGCAAGGTGGCCAACCAGATCGTGGTGGCCCTGACCATCGAGGCGGTGGCCGAGGGCCTGCTGTTCGCCTCGAAGGCCGGTGCCGATGTGGCCAAGGTGCGCGAGTCGCTGCTCGGCGGGCTGGCCCAGTCGAAGATCCTCGATGTCCACGGCGAGCGCATGATAAGCCGCACCTTCGACCCCGGCTTCAAGGTCCGCCTGCACCAGAAGGACCTCAACCTGGCGCTGGAGGGCGCGCGCAGCCTGAACCTGGCGCTGCCCGGCACCGCCAACGCCCAGCAGCTGTTCCAGGCCTGCGCCGCCCATGGCGGCGGGGACTGGGACCATGCCGGCATCCTCCGTGCCCTCGAGGCCCTGGCCGATCACGAGGTCGGCCAGTCGTGAGTCCGTTCGCCGGCCCGGTGCTGGGCCGGCGACGACAGGGGAGGTGACTGCTTCCCCGGGGAGGCGGGCGTCGGGTCGTCGTCAGCCTCCCGGCCGCCGCGAGGCGGCCTTGCCCGGCGGCGGGGAGACCCGCCGCCGGGTTCTTTTCACGACCCGCGAATTCCCGCCGTCCCGCCCGTTCGTCGTAGAGGAGTGCCCCATGGTCGCCATGCCTTCCCCGCCGTCTCCCGATCCCGCCCTGCCGGCACCGCAGGCCGACGCCCCGAGCTGGCTGCGTGGGCTGGCGGAGTGCGCCGTGCGCGCCGTCCATCCCGACAGCCTGTTGCCCGGCGAACTGCCGGCGCCGCCCGCCGGCCGCACCCTGGTGGTGGGCGCCGGCAAGGCCGCCGCCGCCATGGCCGCGGCCCTGGAGCGCGCCTGGCGGGCCCACCAACCCGAGGCGCCCCTGGAGGGGCTGGTGGTCACCCGTTACGGCCATGGTCCTCAAGGGCCGGGCGCCGCGTGTCGGCGCATCGAGGTGCTGGAGGCGGCCCACCCGATGCCCGACGGCCTCAGCGAGCAGGCCGCCCGGCGCATGCTGGCCGCGGTGGCGGGCCTCTGCGAGGACGACCTGGTGATCGCCCTGGTCTCCGGCGGCGGTTCGGCACTGATGAGCCTGCCGGCGGAGGGCATCGAGCTCGCCGAGAAGCAGGCGATCAACCGCGCGCTGCTGCGTTGCGGGGCGCCGATCCGCGAGATCAACACCGTGCGTCGCCACCTCTCGGCCATCAAGGGCGGCCGCCTGGCCGCCGCGGCGCATCCGGCCCGGGTGCTGACCTGGCTGATCTCCGACGTGCCGGGCGACGACCCCACCCTGGTCGCCTCGGGGCCGACCCTGCCGGATGCCACCTCCCCACTGGATGCCCTGGCGATCCTCGAGCGCCATGCCATCGAGATCCCGGAGGCGGTGCGTCGCCATCTCGAGGCCGACACCCGGGCGCCGGCCCTCGGCGATCCCGGCTTCGCCCGTGACCGCTCGCGGGTGCTGGCCCGGGCCTGCGACGCCCTGGAGGCGGCGCGTGCCGCCGCCGAGGATGCCGGCGTCGAGGTGCGCCTGCTGGGCGACGACCTGGAGGGCGAGGCGCGCGAGCTGGGGCGCGCCCAGGGGCGCCTGGCGCTGTCCAGCCAGTTGGGCCTGGAGCGGCCGCTGCTGCTGCTCTCCGGTGGCGAGACCAGCGTCACCGTGATCGGCGATGGCCGCGGCGGGCGCAACGTGGAGTACCTGCTGGGCCTCTTCGAGGCCCTCGAGGGGGCCCCGGGGATCCTCGCCCTGGCCATCGACACCGATGGCATCGATGGCTCCGAGGACAACGCCGGGGCACTGTTCACGCCGGACGACTGGGGCCGCGCCGAGGCCTCGGGGCTTGACCCGCGCGACTATCTGGCCCGCAATGATGCCTACAGCTTCTTCGACGCGCTCGATCGGCTGATCGTCACCGGACCGACGCGTACCAACGTCAACGACTTCCGAGCCATCCTGGTCTTGCCGAGGACACCATGACGCTTCCCCCCTATGCCCCCATCCATGAGCCCATCCGCCGCACCAAGATCGTCGCCACCCTGGGCCCGGCCAGCGACCGCGAGGGCGTGCTCGAGGCCATGATCGACGCCGGCGTCGACGTGGTGCGCCTCAA
>NZ_JAUFPL010000025.1:101872-102761 GCF_030409215.1 Halomonas ramblicola
AGAGCGTCGCCGCCCTGGGCGACCTCCAGGGCCCCAAGATCCGCATCGCCCGTTTCCGCGACGGCGCCGTGGAGCTCGACGAGGGGGCCCCCTTCATCCTCGATATGGCGCTCGATGGCGAGGCCGGCACGGTGGAGCGCGTGGGCTGCGACTACAAGACCCTGGCCGACGACGTCGCCCCCGGCGACCGGTTGCTGCTCGACGACGGCCGGGTGGTGCTCGACGTCACCGCCGTCCAGGGGCGCGAGATCCACACCACCGTGGTGGTGGGCGGGGCGCTCTCCAACAACAAGGGCATCAACAAGCAGGGCGGCGGCCTCTCCGCCCCGGCGCTCACCGACAAGGACCGCGCCGACCTCCAGACCGCCCTGGACATCGGCGTCGACTATCTCGCCGTGTCCTTCCCGCGCAGCGCCGCCGATATGCAGGAAGCGCGCGAGCTGCTCGGCGAGGCGGGCGCCGAGATCGGCCTGGTGGCCAAGCTCGAGCGCGCCGAGGCGGTGGCCGATGACGCCACCCTCGACGGCATCATCCGGGCCTCGGAGGCGGTGATGGTGGCCCGCGGCGACCTGGGCGTGGAGATCGGCGACGCGAAGCTGATCGGCACCCAGAAGCGCATCATCAAGCGCGCCCGGTCGCTCAACCGCGCGGTGATCACGGCGACGCAGATGATGGAGTCGATGATCGAGTCGCCGCTGCCCACCCGCGCCGAGGTGTTCGACGTGGCCAACGCGGTGCTCGACGGCACCGACGCGGTGATGCTCTCCGCCGAGACCGCCGCCGGCGACTTCCCGGTGGAGACCATCGAGGCCATGGACCGGGTGTGCCTGGGCGCCGAGCGCGAGCGGGTGGCCCAGGAGTCCGGCCACCGCATCCACGAGGGCTTCAC
>NZ_JAUFPL010000025.1:102987-147115 GCF_030409215.1 Halomonas ramblicola
ACGCATGGCGCTCTACCGCGGGGTGGTGTCGCTGCCCTTCGACACCAGCGAGATGGCGGCCGAGGAGCTCAACGACCGGGCCCTGGCGCTGCTGGTGGCGAAGGGCATCGCCGAGCCGGGCGATCACGTGATGCTGACCCGGGGCGACGAGATGAACGCCCACGGCGGCACCAATACCCTGAAGATCCTCCGGGTACCCTGACACCCCGCGGACGACGCCGAGCGGGCTCCGCTGGCCTACGCTGTAGGCGAGTGGGGCCCGTTTGGGTTGACAGGGCGGCGGGCGCGCCACTCCCCAGGATGGCCTGGCCAGGGTCGGCCCCTCGCGAGGAGACCCGTCATGTCCGAAGCGCCGATTCGCCTGCTGCTGATCGAGGACAACCCGCTGCACAGCCGGCTGGTCCAGGAGCTGCTCAAGGCCGATGCCCAGCTGCATTGCGAGGTCGAGGCGGTGGAGCGTCTCGACCTGGGGCTGACCCGGCTCTCCCGGGGCAAGGTGGACCTGGTGCTGCTCGACCTGGTGCTGCCCGACAGCCAGGAGCTGGAGACCCTGTGGCGGGTGCGCCTGGTGGCGCCCCAGGTGCCGGTGATCATTCTCACCGGCCTCGACGACGTCAAGCTGGCGGCCCGGGCGGTGGAGTCCGGGGCCTACGACTACCTGGTCAAGTCGCACCTCAAGGGCGCCTCCCTGGGGCGCGCGGTGCGCTATACCCTGGGACGGGCGCGGGCCAGGGGCGGCGAGTGGGACTCGCCGATGTTCCGCCTGGCCCAGCAGCAGTTCCTCAAGGCCTCCCAGTACATGAACCTGGACGACAACATCCGCCAGCGCCTGCTGTTTCCCCAGCGCGCCCAGATGGTCTCCTTTCCCTTCTTCCGCGACGACCGCCGTCAGGTGGAGACGGTGTTCGGCTACCGGGTGCAGCACGTGCTGACCATGGGGCCCACCAAGGGCGGTATCCGCTATCACCAGGAGGTGGACCTGGGCGAGGTGGCGGCGCTCGCCATGTGGATGACCTGGAAGTGCGCCCTGATGCGCCTGCCCTTCGGTGGCGCCAAGGGCGGCGTGCGGGTCGATCCCACCACCCTCAGCAAGCCGGAGCTGCAGCGCCTGACCCGGCGCTACACCACCGAGATCATCGACATGATCGGCCCCGACAAGGATATCCCGGCCCCGGACCTGGGCACCGACGAACAGGTCATGGCCTGGCTGATGGACACCTACAGCCAGCAGGTGGGGCATTCAGTGCCGGCGGTGGTCACCGGCAAGCCGGTGGTGCTGGGGGGCTCCCTGGGACGCCGCGAGGCCACCGGGCGCGGCCTGGTCTACCTGATCGAGGCCTCGGCGGCGCAGCTGGGGCTCGAGCTCGCCGGCGCCACCGCCGTGGTCCAGGGCTTCGGCAACGTGGGCAGCCATGCGGCGCGCTTCCTCGCCGAACGGGGCGTGCGCATCGTCGGCGTGGGCGACGTCTCCACCGCGCTGTATCGGCGCGAGGGGCTCCCGGTGGAGGCCCTGCAGGCCCATGTGGACCGCCACCGGATGCTGGCCGGCTATACCGAGGCGGAGGAGATCGACCCCGAGGAGCTGCTCGAGCTGGACTGTGACATCCTGGTCCTGGCGGCGCTGCAGAACCAGGTGACGGTCGAGAATGCCGGCCGCATCAGCTGCCGGCTGCTGGCCGAGGGGGCCAACGGGCCCACCATGCTCGAGGCCGATGAGATCCTCCACGAGCGCGGGATCTTCGTGCTGCCCGACATCCTCGGCAACGCCGGCGGGGTCACCGTCTCCTACTTCGAGTGGGTCCAGGGCATGCAGAACCTGACCTGGACCCTGGAGGAGATCAACGCCCGGCTCAAGGCGATCCTGCTCGACGCCTTCCAGCGCACCCTGCGCCGGGCCCGGCAGGACAGGCTGGACATGCGCACCGCGGCGCTGATCGAGGGAGTCGAACGGGTCACGGAGGCCAAGCTGTTGCGCGGCATCTTCCCCTAGGAGCGCCATGAACGAATCCAAGCGCGAGCGAGAGCTGGTCGAGCGCCTGGCGGAGGAACGTGCCGCTCGCCGGCGTGCCGAATCGGAGTACCAGCAGCTGCTCGAGGCCCTGGAGTCGATCTCCGAGGGCTTCACCCTCTATGACGCCGACGATCTGCTGGTGGTGAGCAACGCCCGCTTCCGCGACTACTCGGGGGTGCCCGAGATGATCGTGCCGGGCATGCGCTTCGAGGACCTGATCCGCACCGTGGTGGAGCGCGGCATCATCCGGGTCGGCGAGCGCGATCCGCAGGAATGGATCGCCTGGCGCCTCGCCCAGCGTCGCCGGCCGGGCCCGCCCTTCACGGTCCGTACCGGCGACCGCACGCTGCGCATCAGTGAGCGGCGCACCCGGGGTGGCGGGGTGGCGGCCATCTATGCCGACATCAGCGAGCTGGAGAGTCAGCGCGAGCACCTGGAGGCCCAGGTGCGGCTCACCGAGGAGGCCCAGGCCCGGGCCGAGGCGGCACACGACCAGCTCACCGAGGCCCTGGAGTCCATCGCCGAGGGCTTCGCCCTGTTCGATGCCGACGACCGCCTGGTGCTCTACAACTCGCGCTTCAAGGAGCACTTCGTCACCCCCGGCGACGTGGTGGAAACCGGCATGAGCTTCGAGACGATTCTGCGTGAGGTGGTGGCGCGCGGCCTGGTACCCCAGGGGCAGGTCTCCGGCGAGGCGTGGATCGCCGAGCGCCTCGCCCAGCACCGCGATCCCCATACCACCTACCAGTTCACCCGCAGCGATGGCCTCTCCATCCTGATCAGCGAGCATCGCACCGGGGACGGCGGCTACGTGGCGGTCTATTCGGACATCACCGAGCTCGAGCAGCACCGCCATCGCCTGGAGGAGAAGGTCGCCGAGCGCACCGCGGAACTGCAGGCCACCACCGAGGAGCTGCGTCGCTCCCAGGCGGAGCTGAAGCGGGCCCGGGACGTGGCCGAGCGGGCCAGCCTGGCCAAGAGCGAGTTCCTGGCCAACATGAGCCACGAGATCCGCACCCCCATGAACGGGGTGATCGGCGTCGCCGAGCTGCTCGAACGCACCGAGCTCAGCGAGCAGCAGGCGGAGTACGTGGCGATCATCCAGAAGTCCGCCGACACCCTGCTGGGGCTGATCAACGACATCCTCGACTTCTCCAAGATCGAGGCCGGCCGGCTCGAGCTCGAGTCGGTGAGTTTCCCGCTGCGCGATACCCTCAGCGACACCCTGCAGACCCTGGCGATACAGGCCGACGAGAAGGGGCTGGAACTGGCGGTGCACATTCCCCCGGAGATTCCCGACCGGCTGCTGGGCGATCCGGTGCGGCTGCGCCAGGTGGTGGTCAACCTGGTGGGCAATGCCATCAAGTTCACCCAGGCCGGCGAGGTGGTGGTCGACCTGGGCCTCGCCGACCTCGACGAACGGCGTGCGCGGATCGCCTTCGAGGTGCGCGACACCGGCATCGGCATCCCCGAGGCCCAACGCCAGCGCATCTTCGAGGCCTTCGGCCAGGCGGACAGCTCGACCACCCGCTCCCATGGCGGCACTGGCCTGGGCCTGGCCATCGCCGCCCAGCTGGTGGAGATGATGGGCGGACGGGTCCAGATCACCAGCGGGTGCAACGGGCAGGGCAGCTGCTTCTCCTTCGCCATCGACTTTTCCCTGGCCAATGCCCAGTCCACCACGGCGCCGCCCCTCCACGGCCTGCATGGACAGCGCGTGCTGGTGGTCGACGACAACCGCACCAACCGCATGATCCTCGAGGAGATACTGATGAGCTGGGGGATGCGACCGACGGTGGTCGCCGACGGGGCCCAGGCCCTGGCGGCCGTGGAGCAGGCCAAGGACACGCCCTTCCCGCTGGCCCTGCTCGACGTGATGATGCCGCGGCTGGATGGCTACCAGCTCGCCGAGCGGCTGCGCCAGCGTCCCGAGCTCGCCGACACGAAGATCCTGATGCTCTCCTCCAGCGTACGCGCGGGCGATGCCTCGCTGCGCCGGCGCCTGGGGATTTCCCGGCAGCTGCTCAAGCCGGTCAAGCAGTCGGAGTTGCTTGATGCCGTGGGCGAGGCCCTGGGACTGGCCGCCCGGGGCGACCGCATCGGGGTGGCCGAGCGTCCCCGGGAAACGGCCGTGCGGCGGGTGCTGCTGGTGGAGGATGGCCTCACCAACCAGAAAGTGGCGATCGACCTGCTGACCCAGCGTGGCCACGACGTCGAGCTGGCGTGCAACGGGGTCGAGGCCCTGGAGGCGATCGCCCGGGAGGCCTTCGACGTGGTGCTGATGGACATCCATATGCCGGTGATGGACGGCCTGGCCGCGACCCGCGAGATCCGCCGTCGGGAGGCCGCATCCGGAGCGCATTCGAGGGTCGTGGCCATGACCGCCAGCGCCACCCGGGAGGATCGCGAACGCTGCCTCGCCGCCGGTATGGACGACTACGTCACCAAGCCGTTCCGGGCCGCGGAGCTGTATCGGGCGGTGGAGGCGTCGCCCCATGAGGCGACGCTCGCCTCCCTGGCCCCTCGCTCACCCGCAGCGGGGAGCAGTGCTCCCCAATTGGACTGGGAGGAGGCGCTGGCCAACCTGGAGGGCAACCGCGCCCTGCTGGGGGAGATGGTCGAGCTGTTCCTGACCGAATCACCGCGACTGCTGGACGCGATCGATGCGGCCATTGCCGCGGCGGATGCCCAGGCCCTGCGCCAGGCGGCGCATACCCTCAAGGGGGCGGCCCTGGTGGTGGGCGCGCGGGCACTGGGCAGCCGGGCTCTCGAGCTGGAGACGACGGCCCGCGCCGGCGAGCTCGGGGACGCGGCTCCGGCCGCCGCCCGGCTGCGGGAAGAGGCCCGGGAGCTGACGACGCTCCTGGCGGAGCGACGCGACGCGAGGTGAGCAGCGGCGGACCTCTCACCGGGCTCGGTCATTTGGCGACACGCGAGTCTGCCGTGGCGAACGGTCGAGTCGACGGGTTTCGTGATGGTTTGTATACATTCCTTATTCTCCAGTGTGGTCAGCCAAGACAAAAAGTGCGAAGGTTACCCCAGGCTTGATCGGCGAAAACGAGGGGAGCGATGAGCAACAGCTGGAAAGAGGAGGTGGAGGCCGCCATCCGCGCCGGGGAGCGCATCAGCGACCGACATATCGTCGAGCGGGTGCGCCACGCGGTGCTGACCCAGCGCCTGCCGCCGGGCACCCGGCTCCCCGAAGTCTCGCTGGGCGAGATCTTCGGCGTCAGCCGTTCGGTGGTGCGCCGCGCCCTGACCCGCCTGGCCGCCGACCACGTCGTCGACCAACGTCCCAACCAGGTCTCCCGGGTGCGTGCCCCCAGCGTCGAGGAGACCCGCGAAACCTTCGCCGCCCGACGCCTGGTGGAGGGCGAGGTCGCCGCCCTGCTGGCCGGCCAACTCGATGCCGAAACGCTCTCCGTCCTGGACGCGGAGGCCGAGGCGGAGGCCGAGGCCCATGCCCGGGGCAACGAGCCGCTGCGCATCGAGCGCTCGCTGGCCATCCATCACCGCCTCGCCGAGCGCTCGCCCAACCGCGTGCTGGGCGCCATGCTCACCGACCTGGTGCTGCGTACCTCCATCGTCATCGCCCTCTACAAGCGGCCCTCGCTGGCCTCCTGCTACCTGGAGGGGGATCACCCGCGGCTGCTGGCGGCCCTGCGCGACGGCGACGCCGCCGGGGCCCGGCGCGCCATCGAGCGGCACCTGGAAGGACTGGAGGAGCTGCTCGACCTGGGGCCGCGCGAGGCCGAGACCGACCTGCGGGCGATCTTCGGCCAGGCGGCCCTGCTGGAAGGCCAGTAAGGGCCTGATCCAGGTCAGCGGAAGGCGGTGCGGGGGCGAGTGCCGCCTTGTTCGCGTCGGCCGCCTGGCCGACAATGCCCGCATCGAGGCCGACCGGGAAGACCCATGACACCAGGACGTCGCGCCCTGCTGCTGGGCATGCTGTGGTGGTTGCCGCTGGTGGCGCGGGCCGAAGTGCCCACCGTGGCGGCGGCTTCATCGCTGCAGTTCGCCATGCCCGAACTGACGGACGCCTTCCGTGCCGAGACCGGACTCAGCGTACGCCTCAACTATGGTGCCTCCGGCAACTTCCGCCGTCAGATCGCCGAGGGGGCTCCCTTCGACCTCTTCCTGTCGGCGGATGAAATCAGCGTGCTGGCGCTGCATGACGAGGGGCGTACCGAGGACGAGGGCGTGGTCTATGCCCTGGGCGGACTGGCCTGGCTGCAGGGGGCGGGACGCGATGACCTGCCCCACGACGAGGATCCCCTGGCCGGGGTGCGCGAGGCGATCGCCACCTACGAGGCGGGGGAAGGGCGGCCGCGCCTGGCCCTGGCCAACCCCGAGCACGCCCCCTACGGGGTGGCGGCGCACCAGGTCCTCGAGCATGCCGGCCTGTGGCAGGACAGCGAGCCGCTGCGCGTGCTCGGCGAGAACGTCTCCCAGGCGGCCCGCTTCGCGCTGGCCGGGGAGTCCCGGGGTGGCCTGGTGGCGCTGTCCCTGGTGCTGGCGCCGACCATCGCCGAGCGCGGCGAGTACGTGCCGATCCCCGAGGCCTGGCACGCGCCCCTGGTGCAGCGCATGGTGCTGGTCGAGGGCGCCGGCGAGACGGCGCGAGCCTTCTATGCCTGGCTGCAGCAGGACGAGGCCCAGGAGGTCCTGGCCGCCTACGGCTTCCGCCGACCCGACCGCGAGGCGCACTGATGGACTGGACGGCTCTCGCGGTCTCGCTGCGCCTCGCCCTGTTCACCTGCCTGTTGCTGCTGCCGCTGGGGTTGTGGCTGGGGCGTGCCCTGGCCACGGCGCGCTTCCGGGGCAAGCCGCTGTGCGAGGCGCTGGTGGCGCTGCCGCTGGTGATGCCGCCCACGGTGCTGGGCTTCTATCTGATGCAGGCCTTCGGCGCCGACACTCCCCTCGGCGGGGTCTGGGAACGCCTCTTCGGCAGCGGTCTCAACTTCACCTTCTCCGGCATCCTGATCGCCTCCCTGGTGGTCAACCTGCCCTTCGCCGTGCAGCCCATCCAGCGCGCCTTCGAGACGGTGCCGAGCCACCTGCGCGAGGCGGCCTGGTGCAGCGGCCTGTCACCCGCCCAGACGCTCCTGCGCATCGAGCTGCCGCTGGTGTGGCCGGGCGTCGTCTCCGCGCTGGCGCTGACCTTCGCCCATACCCTGGGCGAGTTCGGGGTCATCCTGATGGTGGGCGGGGCCATCGACGGCGAGACCCGCACCCTGGCCATCGCCATCTACGATCGGGTGCAGGCCTTCGACGAGTCCGGGGCGGCGGCCATGTCGGCGATGCTGCTGGCGGTCTCCTTCCTGACCATCGGCGTGGTCTATGGCCTGGCGGGCCGGCGGAGGTGGCGGCGTGCCTGAACGCAGTGACGAGGTGCAGCGCCTCACGGTCAGCCTCCACCAGCCGGGCCCCATCCCGCTGGCCGCCGACTTCCACTGCGCGGCGGGGGAGCTGCTGGCCCTGGTGGGGCCCTCCGGCAGCGGCAAGACCACCCTGCTGCGCGCCATCGCCGGGCTCAACCGGCCGCGAGGGGGGCGCATCGAGTGCGGCGGGGACACCTGGTTCGACGCCGACCGGCCGCTGGCCCTGTCGCCCCAGCGGCGCCGGGTGGGGCTGGTGTTCCAGGACTATGCGCTCTTTCCCCACCTGACGGCGCTGGGCAACGTCATGGTGGCGCTGGACGAACTGCCGCCCGCGGAGCGCCGCCGGCGGGCCGGCGAGTGGCTCGCCCGGGTGCGTCTCGCCGGGCTCGAGGAGCGACATCCCGCCCGGCTTTCCGGCGGCCAGCGCCAGCGGGTCGCCCTGGCCCGGGCGCTGGCTCGCAACCCCCGGGTGTTGCTGCTCGACGAGCCCTTCTCGGCGGTGGACCAGGTCACCCGTCGCCGCCTGCAGCGCGAACTGGCACTGCTGCGCGAGGAGATCCGCATCCCCATCGTGCTGGTCACCCATGACCTGGACGAGGCCGCGGCCCTGGCCGACCGGCTCTGCGTGCTGCATGGCGGCCGCACCCTCCAGGCGGGGACACCCGAAGTGCTGTTCCGGCGCCCGGCGAGCCCCGAGGTGGCACACCTGCTGGATCGCCACAACGTCTTCACCGGCGAGGTGGTGGAGGAGGGTGGCGAGCGCCGGCTGGCCTGGGGCCCCTGGCGGCTCGAGGTGGCCGACGGCCTGGAGGGGCGCGCCCCCGGCGAGACCCTGGCCTGGTACCTGCCGCCCTCCGATGTGGTACTGCACCGCCGGGGGCGGCCCTCGCGGGGCGAGCGGGAGAACCCGGTGCCCGCCCGGGTCGAGGAGCTGGTGGTACTGGGCGGCATGGCCTCGGTGACCCTGGCCTTCGCGCACACTTCGAGCACCCTGAGCTTCGACATCGCCACCCATGCGGCGCGACGCAACGGCCTGGCCCGCGGCGAGGCGGTGCAGGTCTCGCTGCTGGCGGCGGGGATTCACCTGATGCCGGCGGGGTCGCCGGCCAACACGAGGAGTGGCACATGAGCCTGACGAGACGCGTCCGAGGGGGGCTGGGCCTGGTGGCCCTGGTGGTGGCCATGCAGGCGGTAGCCGCCGACCCCACCGACAGCGACGAGACCGAGACGCTACCGCTGCGGGTGTATACCGAGGACGGGGGCTATGCCTTCCGCGTCGAGGCGGCGCGCACCCTGCCCGAGCGCAGCCGGGGCCTGATGGAGCGCGAGCAGCTCGACGAGGACGCCGGCATGCTGTTCCTCTACCGCGAGACCCAGTCGGGACGCAACGGCTTCTGGATGTACCGCACGCGGATCCCCCTGGACATCGCCTTCATCGACGAGGCGGGACGCATCGCCTCGCTGCACACCATGCAGCCCTGCGACTCGGAGCAGGCTGCCGACTGCCCGGTGACGCGCCCCCTGACGCCCTACGCCGCCGCCCTGGAGGTCAATGCCGGGACCTTCGAGCGGCTCGGCATCCAGGAAGGGGACTGCGTGAGCTGGCCGGGCAACGAGGCGTTCTGCCGCCCGCCGGAGGAGTGAGGCTCAGCGCGCTGCCGCCCGGCGGCCGGTCAACACGATCAGCGCCAGGCCGGCGATCACCAGGCCGCCCCCGGCGAGCTTGTGGATGCCCAGGCTGTCGCCGAGCAGCGCCGCGCCCAGCAGCACGGCGCCCACCGGCATCAGCAGGGTCAGGGGCGTGACCCGGCTCACCGGGTGGCGGCGCAGCAGGCCGTACCAGAGGCCGTAGGCGACGATCGACGACATCACCGCGGTGTAGAGCACTGCCCCCCAGCCGGCCAGGCCGGCACTCGCCAGGGTCGCCAGGTGGTCGGCCTCGAACAGCCACGAGCCCAGCGCCACCTGGGGCGTGGCGAACAGCGCCACCCAGCCCGCCAGGGCCAGGGGAGCGATGTCGGGGCCGCGCTTGATCAGCAGTTGGGAGACGGCCCAGGCCAGGGCGCTGACCAGCAGGATGGCCAGCGGCAGCGGCGAGGGCAGGGTGGGCCCGCCGGCCAGCACCACCACCCCGGCGAAGGACAGCGTAAGCCCGGCGAGGCGCCGCGGCCCCAGTCGCTCGCCGAAGAAGAGCACCGCCAGCAGGGTGGCGAAGGGCGTGCCCATCTGCACCAGCAGGGCGCCGGTGCCCGCCTCGGCCTGGCCCAGGCCGATGAACAGCAGGGCGAAGTGCAGGCTGCCGAAGGTCACCGACAGCAGCCCCAGGAAGGGCAGCTGGTGGCGGGGCACCGGATGGAAGGGCACCAGCAGCGCCGCCACCAGTGCGAAGCGCAGGGTGGTCATCATCAACGGCGGCATGTCGGCCACGCCCACCTTGATGACGATGATGTTGAGCGCCCAGATGGCGATGACGGAGAGGCCCAGCAGCAGGTCGCGAAGCGGCACGATTCGTCCATGAAAGCGAGTGTCGCCCCCAGGATACCAGCTCGCCGGCCCGAGGGGTCGCTAGCCCCGGGTCTGCAGCGCCTCCAGGGTTCGTTGGTGGAGCTCGGCGCTGGCGGCATCGAACAGCACGAAGCGCACTCGCTCGATCCCGGGACAGTCGGGCAGGGTGGCGGTCACCGTGGACAACGCGGTACGCGCGGCCTCCTCGGGCGGGTAGCCGAAGGCGCCGGAGGAGATGGCCGGAAAGGCCACCGAGGCGATGCCGTGTTGCTCGGCCAGTGCCAGGGCGTTGCGGTAGCAGTCGGCCAGCAGCTCCTCGGCGGGTTCGTCGACCCCGTAGATCGGCCCCAGGCAGTGGATCACGTACCGGTTGGGCAGTGCGAAGGCCTCGGTAAGCACCGCCTGGCCGGGACGAATGGGGGCCAGCGGTCGACAGGCCCGGTCCAGCTCCGGGCCGGCGGCGCGGTGCAGGGCGCCGGCCACCCCACCGCCGGGGCGCAGCTCGGCGTTGGCGGCGTTGACCACCGCCTCGATGTCGGCCTGGCGGGCGATATCGCCCTGGAGACACTCGATGATCGGGCTCATTGCCTTACCCTCCTTGCACGGGGATGTAAGTCCAGTCTGGTCGCCCCGGCGTCGGATCATCAAGGCCGGTCCGCTGGCCGTGTATCGAGGCCGACTCGGGGTGCCCGTGGCTCGCGCCGGGTCGAAAGGATTGTTGCGGAAAGCCTGAGTTTTCGAGACATTCGTTGCAAATCGGCGCGTAAAGTTGCAACTTTTCCGGCGACTCTGTACCAATGGCCTCCCCGATGAAAGACGGCGGCTCCGGCCTGTGCGGCGGAGCCTCGGATGCCCCGTGCGTTCGGGAAGGCGCCGGACAAGTAAGGAGGAGGCGAGATGAACCAGAGCGTGAACATCGAGTTCGGCAGCCTCGAGGCCGAGGCCTTCGAGGCCCGCCAGTTCAAGGTCTACACCCACCGCCAGCTCGACAAGATCCGACAGATCCAGGCTCTGCCCGAGGCCCTGCGCTTCGACATGCGGGTGGTCAGCCAGGTACTGCCGTTCCGCGTCAACGAGTACGTGATCGAGGAGTTGATCGACTGGAACGACGTCCCCGAGGATCCGGTCTTCCAGCTCACCTTCCCCCAGCGCGGCATGCTCAGGCCCGAGCACTACGACCAGGTCGCCGACATGCTGCGCCGCGAGGTGCCGGCCGCCGAGATGAAGCCGGTGATCGAGCGCATCCGCAGCGAGCTCAATCCCCACCCGGCGGGGCAGATGGACCTCAACCTGCCGATGCTCGACGGCGAGCCGTTGCCCGGCATGCAGCACAAGTACCGCGAGACGGTGTTGTTCTTCCCCAGCCAGGGGCAGGTCTGCCACAGCTACTGCACCTTCTGCTTCCGCTGGGCGCAGTTCGTCGGCGACAAGGACCTCAAGTTCGCCTCCAACGAGGCGGATTCGCTGCATCGCTACCTGGCCGAGCACACCGAGGTCACCGACCTGCTGATGACCGGCGGCGACCCCATGGTGATGAAGGCCAAGCACCTGCGCCAGTACCTGGAGGGCCTGATGACCCCGGAACTGGACCACGTCCAGGACATCCGCATCGGCACCAAGAGCCTGACCTTCTGGCCCTATCGCTTCGTCACCGATCCGGATGCCGAGGATATTCTCGAGCTGTTCCGTGAGCTGACGGCGGCCGGCAAGCATGTCGCCTTCATGGCGCACTTCAACCACTGGAAGGAGATGGACACCCCCATCTGCCGCGAGGCGATCCGCCGCATCCGCGCCTCCGGCGCCGAGATCCGCACCCAGGCGCCCTTGCTCCGCCACATCAACGCCGACGCCGACCAGTGGGCGCGCATGTGGACCACCCAGGTGCGCCTGGGCATGATCCCCTACTACATGTTCGTCGAGCGCGACACCGGCGCCCGCCACTACTTCGAGGTGCCGCTGGTGCGCGCCTGGGAGATCTACCGCGAGGCGATCAAGCGGGTGCCGGGCCTGGCACGCACCGCCCGCGGACCCTCGATGTCCGCCGACCCGGGCAAGGTGGAGATCCAGGGGGTGACGGAAATCCATGGGGAGCGCGTGTTCGTATTGCGTTTCATCCAGGGCCGCGACGAGGACTGGGTGCAGCGCCCCTTCTTCGCGAAGTACGACGCAGCCGCCACCTGGCTCAACCACCTGGAGCCGGCGCTGGGCGAGTCACGCTTCTTCTACGAGGAGGAGTTCGCCGCCATGAAGGAGCAGAAGCGTGAGCTGATCCTGAAGGCCTCCTGAGGCCCTCGTGGACCCCGCGAAAACCGCGCTTCGGCGCGGTTTTTTATGTGCGGCGCACCATAAAGTTAACGATCCGTAAACGTAAATCGTCGCTAGACTATACTCCGAGTCACCGGCGTTTCTGCCCGAGCCATCGCGGGCGGAAGCCTTACCCCAACGATGGTTTTTTCGCTAAAGTAGGAGAGGGTGGTAGATTCGGTGCCTCGCGAGGTCAGGATCCCTCCGCTCGATTGCCGACAACGTCAAGAGGTGTGTTCATGAAACGCCATGCTTTCTCTGCCGCCGCCTTCACCGGCGCGCTTCTCGGGGCCGCGATGTTCGCGTCGCCCGTCGTCGCCCAGGACGAGGAGCAGTTCATCACCATCGGCACCGGTGGCCAGACCGGCGTCTACTATGTGGTGGGCCAGTCCGTCTGTCGCCTGGTGAACCGTCTGGAAGACGCCAACATCAAGTGCAACGCGCCCTCCACCGGCGGGTCGGTGGCCAACATCAACGGCATCAAGTCCGGCGAACTGGACATGGGCGTGGTGCAGTCCGACGTCCAGTACCAGGCCTACAACGGCACCGGCAACTTCGAGGGGGAATCCTACGAGGACCTGCGGGCGGTCTTCCGCGTCCACGGCGAGCCGCTGACCGTGGTGGCCCGTGCCGACTCCGGCATCGAGCACTTCTCGGACTTTCCGGACAAGCGCGTCAACATCGGCAACCCGGGCTCCGGCCAGCGCAACACCATGGAAGTGGTGATGGAGGCCATGGGCTGGACCGAGGACACCTTCGCCCTGGCGTCCCAGCTCGACGCCGCCGAGCAGGCCGCCGCTCTGGCCGACAACAACGTCGACGCCATGGTCTACGTGGTGGGTCACCCCAACGGTTCCATCCAGGAGGCCACCACCACCGTGGACGCGCGCCTCATCCCGGTCACCGGCGAGGAGATCGACGCCCTGGTCGAGGAGTATCCCTACTATGCCAAGGCCACCATCCCGGGCGGCCTCTATCGCGGCAACGACGAGGACGTGGAGACCTTCGGCGTGGCGGCCACCTTCGTGACCACCGCCCAGGCCGACGAGGAGATCATCTACCAGACCGTCAAGGCGATCTTCGACAACTTCGACAACTTCAAGCGCCTGCATCCGGCCTTCGAGAACCTCGATCCGGAAGAGATGGTCTCCTCCGGCCTCTCCGCGCCGCTGCATGACGGGGCTGCCCGCTACTATCGCGAGCAGGGCTGGATCGAGTAAGGCGGCTCGTCTGAGGTGATCACACCTCGGTGAAGAATGCGCGGTCACCCGAGGGGGCCGCGCATTCTGTTTGGGTGCCGTGAGGCATCGCCATCGCCAAGACGGGACGACATACCAATGACTCAGGGCAGGGTACGCACATGACCGAGGACAACAAGAGAGCCGCCGGGGCCGAGGTCGATCTGGAGGACATGGTCGCCTCCAGCGATTCGGGAGCCAGGAAACCGGCCGGCACCCCGGGCAAGCTGCTGGTGAGCATCGCCGCCGCCTGGTCGCTGTTCCAGCTGTGGATCGCCTCGCCGCTACCGTTCATGCTGGGCTTCGGGGTCTTTAATGCCACCGAGTCCCGTTCCATCCACCTGGCCTTCGCGCTGTTCCTGGCCTACATGGCCTATCCGGCGCTCAAGCGCTCGCCCCGTGATCGCATTCCCGTCCAGGACTGGGTCCTGGCGGCGGCGGCGGCCTTCTGCGGCGCCTACATGTTCATGTTCTACGAACAGCTGGCCGAGCGCCCGGGCGCGCCGATCCTGCAGGACGTGATCATCGGCGTGGCCGGCATACTGCTGCTGCTCGAGGCCACGCGACGGGCGCTCGGCCCGCCGCTGATGATCATCGCCTCGATCTTCATCTTTTACTCGCTGGCCGGGCCCTACATGCCGGGCATCCTGTCCCACCGCGGGGTCAGCCTCTTCGGCCTGGTCAACCACCAGTGGCTGACGACCCAGGGGGTCTTCGGTATCGCACTGGGGGTGTCGACCAGCTTCGTCTTCCTGTTCGTGCTGTTCGGTGCCCTGCTCGACAAGGCCGGTGCCGGCAACTACTTCATCAAGGTCGCCTTCTCGCTGCTGGGCCACTACAAGGGCGGGCCGGCCAAGGCCGCCGTGGTGGCCTCGGGCATGACCGGCCTGATCTCCGGCTCCTCCATCGCCAACGTGGTGACCACCGGCACCTTCACCGTGCCGATGATGAAACGGGTCGGCTTCTCCGCCGAGAAGGCCGGTGCGGTGGAGGTATCGTCCTCGGTCAACGGTCAGATCATGCCGCCGGTGATGGGGGCCGCGGCCTTCCTGATGGTCGAGTACGTGGGCATCTCCTACGTGGCGGTGATCAAGCATGCCTTCCTGCCGGCACTGATCTCCTATATCGCGCTGGTCTATATCGTCCACCTGGAGGCCATGAAGGCCGACATGCAGGGGCTTCAGAGTAGCAATCCGCCCAAGCCCCTGGTGCGCAAGGTGATCGGCTTCCTCGGCGGCCTGCTGCTGATGATGATCACCGCCCTGGCGGTCTACTACGGCCTGGGCTGGCTCAAGCCGGTGCTGGGCGGTGCGACTCCCTGGGTGGTGGCCGTGGGACTGGCGGCCGTCTATGTGGGGCTGCTCAAGGTGGCCTCGAATTATCCCGAGCTGGAGCTCGACGACCCGGACACCCCCATCTACAAGCTGCCCCAGACCCGGCCCACGGTGATGGTCGGCCTGCAGTTCATCCTGCCGGTGATCGTGCTGATCTGGTGCCTGATGGTGGAGCGCCTCTCGCCGGGGCTGTCGGCCTTCTGGGCCACGGTGTTCATGGTCTTCATCATCCTCACCCAGCGTCCCATCATGGCGATCTTCCGCGGTCGCAGCGACATGACGGCGGACCTCCGCGAGGGCGCCGTGGACCTGTGGAACGGCCTGGTCACCGGTGCCCGCAACATGATCGGCATCGGCATCGCCACCGCCACGGCCGGCATCATCGTCGGCGCGGTCTCCCAGACCGGCGTCGGCCTGGTGCTGGCCGACGTGGTGGAGATCATCTCCATGGGCAACCTGATGCTGATCCTGATCTTCACGGCGGTGCTCAGCCTGATCCTCGGCATGGGCCTGCCGACCACGGCCAACTACATCGTGGTCTCGGCGCTGCTGGCGCCGGTGATCGTCCAGCTGGGCGAGCAGAACGGCCTGCTGGTGCCGCTGATCGCGGTGCACCTCTTCGTGTTCTACTTCGGCATCATGGCCGACGTCACGCCACCGGTGGGACTGGCCTCCTTCGCCGCGGCCGCGGTCTCGGGGGGCGACCCGATTCGCACCGGTTTCCAGGCCTTCTACTACAGCCTGCGCACCGCGGCGCTGCCGTTCCTGTTCATCTTCAATACCGACCTGCTGCTGATCGACGTGACGTTCCTGCAAGGGATCGTGATCTTCGTGGTATCGACCATCGCCATGCTGATCTTTGCGGCAGCGACCCAGGGCTTCATGCTCGCCCGCAGCCGCTGGTACGAGTCGATCCTGCTGCTGCTGGTGGCCTTCACCCTGTTCCGTCCCGGCTTCTGGATGGACATGATCCATGATCCCTACCGGGAGGTGCCCCCGGCGCAGTTCGAGGAGGCGCTCGGCAACGTCGGGGAAGACAGTACCCTGCGCCTGCAGATCGCCGGCCAGGATGCCTTCGGCGATCCCCTGACCACCTACATGCTGCTGCCGGTGCCGGAGGGCGAGACCGGTGAGGAGCGCCTGGCGAACCTGGGCCTGGAGCTGCGTATCGAGGACGAACGCGCCGTCGTCGACATGGTCACCTTCGGCAGCCAGGCCTCGGACCTCGGCTTCGACTTCGATCAGGAGATCGTCCAGGTGCTGGCACCGGTGGATCGCTGGACCAAGGAGTGGATGTGGATCCCCGCCTTCCTGGTCTTCGCCCTGGTGGTCGTGCTGCAGCGGCGTCGCCGCGACCGCAGCGCCGCCACTGCCACGAGCTGAAGGAGAGCGTCATGTATAGCAAGATCCTGTTGCCGGTGGACCTCAACGAGGAGGCCTCCTGGGCCAAGGCGCTGCCCACGGCCCTGGAGCTGTGCCGCAGTTTCGGTGCTTCGCTGCACGTGGTGACGGTGCTGCCGGACTACCGCATGCCGCTGGTAGGGGCCTACTTCCCCGAGGACTTCGCCGAGAAGGCCCATGAGGCCGTCTCGGAGGCCCAGCACCGGTTCATCCAGGAGCACGTGCCGGAAGACGTCGCGGTGCAGAGCGTGATCGTCGATGGCTCGCCCTGGGAGGCGATCGTCAAGGCGGCCAGGAAGCTCGAGGTCGACCTGATCGTCATGGCCTCCCACAACAAGCGCAAGTTCGCCGATTACGTGCTGGGCCCCAACGCCGAGCACGTGGTGCACCACTCCAAGGTATCGGTGATGATCGTGCGTTGAGGTCCCGCCCCGGCCATCGCCGGGGCTCGGCCGTTCACAGCGTCGACGGAAGCGTGGAAAGTGGTCGCAGCCCTCCGCCTGCAGGACACAATCGGGTCGACTACAGTAAGACTGTGCCTAGGCACACTGCGGCAGGGTGACGCACCCGGCCGCGGGGCAGCGGCCCGAGGGACTCGGGCAGGACAAGGCGGAAACAGGGGTGACAGCATGAACGCGGCAAGCGCAAGATCTCGCGACAAGTCGGCAGCGCCCAGTGTCAAGATCACCATTCGGCCGATCGGCATGGACAGGCCGCGGGCCTGGTTGGCCGCCGGGTTCGAGGACTTCCGCCAGGCCACGGTGATCAGCCTGGCCTACGGGATGTTCTGGGTCGGCCTGAGCATCGCCATCACGGCGGGGGCCATCACCCTTGGCCTCTGGCACTGGCTGTTGCCGCTGGTGGCCGGCTTCATGTTCCTGGGCCCCCTGGTGGCCGTGGGTTCCTACGGGGTCAGCCGCGCGCTGGAGGAGAACCGGGCGCCCCATCTCGGCGACGCCTTCGGTGCCTGGCGCCCGCATGCCGGCCAGCTGGCGATGATGGGCGTGATGATGATGATCTTCTTCCTCGCCTGGATCCGGCTGGCCACCCTGCTCTTCGCGCTGTTCTTCGGCTTCGAGGTGCCTAGCCCCACGGCCCTCTATGCGGCGCTGCTGACCACCCCCGAGGGGCTCGGCATGATCGTCGTGGGCACCGCGATCGGTGCCGTCCTGGCCTTCGGCGCCTTCTCCATCAGCGTGGTGGCGATCCCCACCCTGATGGACCATGACCTCACCTTCATGGAAGGGATCGAGGCCAGTGTGCGCACCGTGGCGCGCAACTTCCGTCCCATGCTGTTGTGGGCGGTCATCCTGACCGGCTGCGTGCTGGTGGGGGTGTTGACCTTCTACATCGGTCTGGCGCTGATCCTGCCGGTGCTCGGCTATGCCAGCTGGCACGCCTACGAGGACCTGGTGCGCGTGCAGCCACTGGAGGATGAGCAGCTGCGCAGCTAGCTCGCGGCTCTCGCCTGGCGGCGGTACAGCCACTATGCTGGGGGCGACATCGCCCCCCAGCGCTTCCCCCTTGCCCCGGCCACGAGTCCCCCATGTCGTTCCCGCGCCTGCTGATCTGCTTCTGCCTGGCATTCCCTGCGACGGCCCCGCTGGCCCAGTCGACCGACGACGGCCGGCAGATCGCCCACGCCCTGCATGGTTGCATGGAGGCGGCCGAGGATCGGCCCCGGGAGATGCTGGCCTGCGCCGAGCAGGCCGAGTCCCGCTGGCGCGAGGAGGTGGAGCACCTGACCGGGCGGCTCGACAAGTCGCTGGGCGGGGAGGCACGGGACGCGCTGGAGGCTTCCCGGGAAGCCTGGATGGTGAGCCACGAGGCCGACCTGGCCCTGGTCGACGCCTACCACGATCAATTGATCGCCGCCGAACTGGGGGAGCCGGCGATGCTCAGGCTGTCCCGCCAGCTGCATCGCAATGCTCTGCTGGAAACGCGTGCCGACTACCTGCGCCGCCTGCTGGAGGGCCTGGGCACGCTGCCCGATCCGACGGATCCCTCCCCGACGGACTGACCTCGTCGCGCCGATCGGGTAGGCTTGGCGGCATCCCAGGCGACTGCAAAGGGCCTTGCCATGCGCCACCGCTTCCTGCGACTGCTGTTTCCCCTCTCCCTGCTGGCCTTCCTGCTCCCGGCCTGGGGGGCGGACTCCTCCTTGCCACCCCCCGAGGGGAAGGTGCTGCTGACCATCAGCGGGAACATCGAACATGCCAACAGCGGCGATGAGGCCCGCTTCGATCGCGAAATGCTCGCCTCGCTTGCCTGGCAGGAGGTGGAGACCCGGACGCCCTGGCACGACGATCGTGGCACCTTCGCGGGGCCGCTGTTGAGGGACGTGCTGGCGGCGGCCGGGGTGCGCAGCGAACGCGTGCGGGTCCGGGCCCTCAATGGCTTCGAGGCCGAGATCCCCCTCCCGGAACTGCATGACTACGACGTGATCCTGGCCATGCGGCGCAACGGCAGGCCCATGCCGATCCGGGAATTCGGCCCCCTCTTCGTGCTCTATCCCTTCGATGCCCATCCCGAACTGGACACCGAAACGGTGCGCTTCCGCTCGGTCTGGCAGGTGCGCCATATCCATGCGCTGTGATGGGTCACGGGACTGAGGAGAGGTCGGATGCTGCGTTTCCCGTTGCGCCTCAGGCTGGGCATGCTCAGTGCCCTGCTGCTCCTGGTGGCGGCCCTGGTGGTGGTGGGGCTGGTCGCCTGGCGCCAGGACAGCCTCGCCCAGAACGTCGGCAACGACACCACCTGGCATGCCTACAAGCTCGACCGGGACGTGGTGCAGTTGCGCAACTACCTGGCCCAGCCCGATGCCGACCTGGATGGCCTGTCGCTGCGTTTCGAGCTGCTCTACAGTCGAATCCACCTGCTCGGGGGAGGGGAGGTCGCCGAGTTCGTCGACAGCGTGCCGGCCGCCGTGCGGTTGCTGGAAGACCTCGAGGGACGGCTCGACGACCTCGATCGGTGGATCGCCGATCTCGAGACCCTGGAGGCAGACGAGCGCCAGGCCCTGGATGAGCGCCTGCAGGTCCTGGGCAACCGCAGCGAGCGGTTGATCATCGCCATCAACGGTCACCTGGCCGATAGTGCCACGGCCGAGCGTCGGCAACTGCAGCGGCTCTATGCCCTGCTGCTGGTGCTGATCCTGGCCATGAGCCTGGCGGGGTTGCTGGTGGCGGTGATGCTGTTCCGCGAGGCCCGGGACAACGCCGCGGCGCGGCGCGACCTGGAGGCGCTCAGCCGCGAACTCGAGACCACGGCCCGGCGGGCCGAGTCGGCGAGCCAGGCCAAGTCGGAGTTCCTCGCCACGGTCAGTCACGAGATCCGTACCCCCCTCAACGGCGTGATCGGCATGAGCGACCTGCTGATGGACGAATGCCCGGCGGGGCAGGCGCGCCAGTACGCCGCCACCATCCATGACAGCGCCGGCCTGCTGCTGGGCCTGATCAATGACCTGCTCGACTTCTCCAAGGTCGAGGCGGGGCGCCTGGAGCTGGAACAGCGGCCCCTGGCACTCGGCGAGCTGCTGGAGGGTACCCTGGCGATGTTCGCTCCCCGGGCGGAGGCCCGCAGCGTGCAACTGGTCGGTTGGCTCGACCCCGAACTGCCGTCGAGGATCATGACCGACCCGGGACGCCTGCGCCAGGTGTTGCTCAACCTGGTCTCCAATGCGGTCAAGTTCACCGAGAGCGGTGAGGTGCGCGTGGCGGTGCGCCGGGAGGAAGGGGAGGCCATCCGCTTCGAGGTCGCGGACACCGGCTGCGGGATCCCTCCCGACCAGCTCGAGCGCATCTTCGAGCCTTTCCGCCAGGGCGATGCCTCGACGGCGCGCCGCTATGGCGGAACCGGCCTGGGCCTGGCGATCTCGCGTCGCCTGGTGGAGGCCATGGGCGGCCGCCTCGAGGTGGTCAGCGAACCGGGGGTGGGCAGCCGCTTCTGGTGCGTGTTGCCCCTGGTGCCCACCCGGCAGGCCACCACCGGGGAGCCGATGGCGTCGCAGCCGCGCCAGGTGGCCCTGGAAGGGGCGCGCCTGCTGGTGGTGGAGGACAACCCGGTCAACCAGCGGGTCGCCGCCGCGATGCTGGAACGCCTGGGGTGTCGCGTGACCGTCGCCGAGTCCGGGGCGACGGCACTCGAATTCCTTCGGCACCGGCGCTTCGACCTGATCTTCATGGACGTGCAGATGCCCGGCATGGACGGTCTGGAGGTCACGCGCCGGCTGCGCGAGCGGCACGGCTGGGCGGCGGAGGTGCCGGTGGTGGCGATGACCGCGGGGGGACCCGGCGGCGAGCAGGCGCGCTGCCTGGCGGCCGGGATGAACGGCTACCTGACCAAGCCGCTGCTGCAGGGGGCCCTGCTGGAGGTGCTCAATCGCCACCTCCAGGACGCTTCCGTTGCCGTCGCCGAGGCGCCGGCCCGGGGGGCGATGGACCACGAGACCCTGGTCGACCTCCTGACCCTGCAGACGCTCCGCGACAGCCTCGGCGAGCAGGGCCTGGCCGCGCTGATCGAGCTCTACCGGGGACAGGTCGAGGCGCGCCTGGCAGAGCTGACGACGGCACTGGCATCGGACGGGACGGGACAGCAGGCATGCCAGGCGGCCCACCAGCTCAAGGGCGAGTCCTCGAGCCTGGGGGCGGTCAAGGTGGCGGGGCTGGCCGCGCGGCTCGAGCGGTTGGCTCAGGAGGGACGCCATCGCGAGGCGCAGCGGGTGGTGGACGAGCTGCCGGCCTGCCTGTCGGGTACCCTGGCCGCCCTGGAGGCCTGGGTCGGGCGGGCCTCTGCCTGACGTCGGCGTTGTGGGGGCCGAGCGGCGCGGCATACACTCGAGGCAGATCCGATCCCGCCGGAGAGGCCCCATGTCCGCCCCAGACGCCGCCCTCGATCCCTTGCTCGATGCTTCGACCCATGCGGCCGGCCCCATGCGCGCCGCCGTCAGCCGCCTCGCCGATGCCGAGGACGCCGTGGCCGAGCTGGACCGGGCGCTGCGTCACCCGGGCCTGGGCTTCGTGCTGTTCTTCTGCAGCGCCGACTACTCCCTGTCGGCGCTGTCCCGGGCCTTCACGCACACCTTCGGCGAGGTGCCGGTGGTCGGCTGTACCACCGCCGGCGAGATTACCCCGCGGGGCTACGAGCGAGGCTGCATCGTCGCCCTCGGCCTGGATGCCGCCGCCTTCTCCGTTTCCTGCGCCCTGGTGGATGACCTCGACCGCTTCGACCTGCCCGAGGCCCAGCAACTGGTGGAGGGGCTGATCGACGACTGCCGAGGTCGGCCGCCTGACCCGTCGGAGGGTGTCGAGCGGCGCTTCGCCCTGACCCTGCTGGATGGCCTCTCCAGCCGCGAGGAGCAGGTGCTGGCCACCCTCGAGGCCGCCCTGGGGCGTATCCCCAGCTTCGGCGGCTCCGCCGGCGACGACAACCGCCTGGCCCACACCCACGTCTACGCCGGGGGGCGTTTCCACGACCGGGCGGCGGTGGTGGTGATGGTGGCGACCCGGCTGCCCTTCGAGGTGTTCACCACCCACCATCTGCGTCCCCTCGATCACAAGCTGGTGGTCACCCGGGCCGACAGCGAGACGCGTCGGGTGCTCGAACTCAACGCCCTGCCCGCCGCCGAGGAGTACGCCCGTCTGGTCGGGGTTCCCGTCGCGGCCCTGGACGCCGCCACCTTCGCCCGGCATCCGCTCGCAGTGCGCATCGCCGAGGCGCACTATGTGCGCTCCGTCCAGCGGGTCAACGCCGACGGCAGCCTGAGTTTCTACTGTGCCGTGGAGACCGGCATCGTGCTCACCGCCATGCAGTCGGCACCGCTGCTCGAGCAGCTCGAGGCGGTCTTCGCCGGCCTGGTCGAGCGCCTGGGCGAGCCCACGCTGATCATCGGCTGCGACTGCTTCCTGCGCCGCCTCGAGCTGGAGGGGCGCGACCAGCTCGAGGCCGCCTCGCGGCTGCTGGGGCACTACGGGGTGATCGGCTTCAACACCTATGGAGAGCAGCACCATGGCATGCACCTCAACCAGACCTTCACCGGGGTGGCCATCGGATCCGCGCTTCCCCGCGGCGACTGAGGGCGACGGCGACCGGGTCGCGGCACTGGAGGCGGAGAACGCCCGCCTGCGGCGCATCTGTGCGGCCCTCATCGAGCGCGTGGAGTCGGGTGGGGTGCCGGGTGGCGGCCCCTACGCCGCCTTCGAGCACTCGGTGCTGCTCGCCGAGCAGGTGCGCGAGCGTACCGAGACCCTGCAGCAGACCCTGGCGGCGCTCAATCGCGCCAAGGCGGAGGCCGAGGCAGCGAATCTCTCCAAGACCAGGTTCCTCGCCGCGGTGAGCCACGACCTGCTGCAGCCGCTCAACGCGGCGCGGCTGTTCGCCAGCGCCCTGGAGGGCCAGGCGCTGCCCGGCGAGTCGCGACGCCTGGTGACCAGCATCGGTCGCTCGCTGAAGGACGTCGAGGCGCTGATCGGCAGCCTGGTGGACATCTCGCGGCTCGAGGCGGGCGTGCTGCGCCCCGACGTGTCGGCCTTCCCCGCCGAGGAACTGCTCGGCGTGCTGGCGGAGGAGTACCGCCAGCTGGCCACCAGCCGTGGCCTCGAGCTGCGCTACGTCCCCACCCGGGCGATGATCGAGTCGGACCTCTCGCTGCTCGCCCGGGTCGTGCGCAACTTCCTGGGCAACGCCATCCGCTACACCGCCCGTGGGCGCATCCTGCTCGGTTGTCGGCGCCGGCCCGATGGCCTGGAGATCCAGGTGGGCGACACCGGCCCCGGCATCGCGCCGGAACAGCAGCGGGCGATCTTCGAGGAGTTCCGCCGCCTGGGCGGCGAGGGAGCCGGCGACGACCGCGGCCTGGGGCTGGGCCTGGCCATCGTCGACCGCATCGGCGGCATGCTCGGCCATCCCCTTTCGCTGGCGTCACACCCCGGTCGCGGCTCGTTGTTCTCGGTGCGGGTGCCCTACGGCCGATCGTCGGGTCCCCGGGAGGCGCCCGTCCCCGAGCCGGCGGCGCTGCCGCTGGAGGGGGCGCGGATCTGGGTGGTGGACAACGACGCCGATATCCGCGACGGCATGGCGGCGCTGCTGGGCGGCTGGGGCTGCCGGGTGCTGACCGCCGCCGCCCCGGCCGAGCTGGCGGCAAGCGAGGTGTCGGGCGCCGAGGTGTCGGGCGCCGACGTGCCGGGCGCCGATGTGCCGGGCGCCGACGTGCCGGGCGCCGATGCGCTGCTGGTGGACTACCACCTGGGCGAGGGCGAGGCGGACGGCCTGGCGGTGGCGGATCGGCTTCGCACTCGCTTCCCCGGGCTGCCGGTGGTGGTGATCACCGCCAATCACGCCGCCGAGCTGAAGGCGCGGGTGCGCCAGGCGGGATACGAGTACCTGCTCAAGCCGGTCAAGCCGCTGCGCCTGCGCCTGATGCTCACCGCGCTGCTGGAGGCTCAGCGCGGGCGGTGTTCGGCCAGGTAGGCGGGCAGGTCCAGCTCGCCGGCCAGCAGCACCGCCTGGACCCGGCTCTGCACTCCCAGTCGGCGCAGGATGGCGGAGACGTGGGTCTTGACGGTGGTCTCGGCGATATCCAGGTCGCGGGCGATGGCCTTGTTGGAGGCTCCGCGGCTGAGCCCCTCGAGCACCTCCAGTTGCTTGTCGGTGAGGCGCGTCAGGCGCGAGACCAGCATGGCCTCGTTCGGCGGCTTCCGGGTGGCGGGACGGGGCGGGCGGCGCATGATCTCGGGCGGCAGGTAGAGCTGGCCCTCGAGGATTCGCTCCAGGGCGGCCAGCAGGTCGTCGCGGGGCGTCGACTTGGGGATATAGCCCACCGCACCCATCTCGATGGCCTCGAGCACGGTGCGTCGATCCTGCTCGGCGGAGAGGATGGCCACCGGCAGCATGGGATGGGCCGCGCGCAGGCGGGCCAGGCCGTCGAGTCCCGCGGCATCGGGCAGCCCCAGGTCCAGCAGCAGCAGGTCGAGCGCCGCCGCGTGGCGTTCGGCCTCCGTCAGGGCCCGGGCCAGGCTGTCGGCCTCGAGCAGCCGGCTGCCCGGCAGCCCCGCCGCGATCACCGCCCCGATGGCGTCGCGGAACAGCGGATGATCGTCGGCGACCAGCAGGGTCGTCATGGTGCTCTCCTCATCGTCCCTCCTACCAAGGGAGGAGGGCGTCTCCTGCCACCGGAGTATGTCGCAGAACGCTTTCCCGACCAAGACTGACGGGGACAGCCCTCACAACGACAACACCCAGGAGAGACGCCATGATCTATGCCAACCCCGGCAGCCCCGAGTCACTGGTCACCTTCGAGGTGCGCTACGGCAACTATATCGGCGGCGAATTCGTGCCGCCGGTGAAGGGCCAGTACTTCGACAACGTCAGCCCGGTCAACGGCGAGGTGTTCTGCGAGATCCCGCGCTCCACCGCCGAGGACATCGACAAGGCGCTGGACGCCGCCCACGCCGCCGCCCCGGCCTGGGGACGGACCTCGGCCACCGAGCGTGCCAACATCCTGCTCAAGATCGCCGATCGCATCGAGGCCAACCTCGAGCCGCTGGCCGTGGCCGAGACCTGGGACAACGGCAAGGCGGTGCGCGAGACGCTCAACGCCGACCTCCCGCTGGCCGTGGACCACTTCCGCTACTTCGCCGGCTGCATTCGCGCCCAGGAGGGCACCGCCGCGGATATCGACGCCCATACCGTTTCCTACCACTTCCACGAGCCGCTGGGCGTGGTGGGGCAGATCATTCCCTGGAACTTCCCCCTGCTGATGGCCACCTGGAAGCTGGCCCCGGCGCTGGCGGCCGGCAACTGCGTGGTGCTCAAGCCCGCCGAGCAGACCCCGGCCTCGATCCTCGAGCTGATGAAGCTGATCGGCGACCTGCTGCCGCCGGGGGTGGTCAACGTGGTCAACGGCTACGGCGCCGAGGCCGGCCAGGCGCTGGCCACCAGCCAGCGCATCGCCAAGATCGCCTTCACCGGCTCCACCCCGGTGGGCGCGCACATCCTCAAGTGCGCCGCCGACAACATCATCCCCTCCACCGTGGAGCTGGGCGGCAAGTCGCCCAACATCTACTTCGCCGACATCATGAACGCCGAGCCGGCGTTCATCGACAAGGCCGCCGAGGGCCTGGTGCTGGCCTTCTTCAACCAGGGCGAGGTGTGCACCTGCCCGTCCCGGGCGCTGATCCAGGAATCCATGTACGACGCCTTCATGGCCAGGGTCATGGAGAAGGTGGCGGCCATCACGCGCGGCAATCCGCTGGACACCGAGGTCCAGGTCGGCGCCCAGGCCTCCCGGGAGCAGTTCGACAAGATCATGTCCTACATGGACGTCGCCCGCGAGGAGGGCGCCGAGTTCCTCTCCGGTGGCGACAAGGCGAGCGTCGATCCGGCCTATGACAAGGGCTACTACATCGAGCCGACCCTCCTGAAGGGCCACAACAGGATGCGCGTCTTCCAGGAGGAGATCTTCGGTCCGGTGGTGGCGGTGACCACCTTCAAGGACGAGGCCGAGGCGCTGGCCATCGCCAACGATACCGAGTTCGGCCTCGGCGCCGGGGTGTGGAGCCGCGACATCAACGTGGCCTTCCGCATGGGCCGCGGCATCCAGGCCGGCCGGGTGTGGACCAACTGCTACCACCAGTACCCGGCGCACGCCGCCTTCGGCGGCTACAAGAAGTCCGGCGTCGGCCGCGAGACCCACAAGGTGGCGCTCGAGCACTACCAGCAGACCAAGAACTTGCTGGTGAGCTATGACACCAACCCGCTGGGCTTCTTCTGAACCTTCGCTCCACAGGGCCATGCCGCCGGGGGCGCGACGCGAGTCGCGCCCCCTTTCTCGTGGGGTCGCTACAAGAAACGGGCAATTTCCTTCATCATCGTCCGTCCATCAGCGAAGAGGAGAGTCTGAATGATGGACATCGCGGCACCGGACCTCCATCAACAACGACTGCAGCGGGTGGCCGACCTGCTCAAGGCCTGCGGCGCCCGGCGGGTCCTGGATCTCGGCAGCGGCAGCGGGGGGCTACTGCAGTACCTGCTGCCGGAGCCCCAGTACGAGCGTCTGGTGGGCCTCGAGCTGAGTGGCGAGCTGCTTGCCCAGGCCAAGCTCAGGCTGTCATCGCACCCCGGGGCCGTTCCGGGGCGCCTGACGCTGATATGCGGTTCCTATGCCGAGCCCCAGCCTGGACTCTCGGGATTCGATGCCGCCGCCATGGTGGAAACCATCGAGCATGTACCGCCCGAGTCGCTTTCTCGGGTCGAGCGTGCGGTATTCGGTTGGATGCGTCCTGAACGGGTGCTGCTCACGACCCCCAACCATGAGTACAACGCCCTCTACGACATGGTCCCCGGGGAGTTCCGCGACCCCGATCACCGGTTCGAGTGGGACCGGGCGCGCTTTCGCCAGTGGGTGCAGGGCGTGGCGCGTCGCAACGGCTACAGGGTGAGCCTGTCGGGCATCGGCGATTGGCATCCCGACCTCGGCCAGCCGACCCAGATGGCGGTGTTCACGCGGGGCGGTGAGACGCGACCGCGCTGAACGGGAGCCTCAATCGAGGCCCAGCACCCGGGCCTCCTGGCGGCGCCGGCGGCGCAGGTCCCAGAGGGTGGCGGCCGCCAGCACCAGGAAGCCGGTGAGTTCCACCAGGGCGTGGTAGTCGACGAACAGGGCGTAGAGCACCAGGCCGGCCCCCACCGCGCCCAGCAGGCTGGGCCAGGGGCCGACCCGGCGGCGCAGGCCCGCGACCAGCGCCCCCAGGGTCAACAGCACGAAGGCCGCGATGGCCCCGGCCCAGGCTCCCTCGTTGAGGGCCAGGCCGATGCCCAGCAGCGGCAGCAGGGCCACCAGGGCCAGGGTGCCGTAACAGCTCAGCAGCGCCAGGGCGAAGGCCGCCAGGCCCAGCAGCCCACGGCGCCTGAGCCGTCGCCACCAGGTCCGGGGATCCAGGCGATGGCGCCAGCGCTGCAGCAGCGTGGGGCTCCCGGCGGCGCGGCGCATGGCCAGCTCCACGGCATGGGCGCCGAAGCTCTCGGCCACCTCGCGGGTCTGCGCGCTGGGGCTCAGGGCGAAGTAGTCATGGCGGCCCACCACCCGCACCTCCTCGAAGCCCGCCTCCTCGAACAGCGCCAGCAGGTCCTCCTTCACCGTGGCGCCCACCACGCACTCCACCCACAGGCGCGGGTCCTCGTGGCAGTCCACCGACACCGGCCGGTGGATCACCACGTCGGCCAGCTGCAGGCGCCCGCCCGGCCGGAGCACCCGGAACATCTCGGCCACGGCGCGACGCTTGTCGGGCACCAGGTTGAGCATGCCGTTGCTGGTGATGCTGTCGACGCTGGCCTCGGCCAGCGGCAGCTGCTCCGCCGAGCCCTGCAGCACCAGCAGGTCGTCGACGCCGGCCAGGGCGGCCTCGTGGCACAGCTTGCGGGTCATGGCGGCGGTCAGGTCCAGGGCGATTACCCGGCCTCCCTCGCCGGCGAGCCGGCGGGCGATCAGGCTGTCGTGGCCGGCGCCGGCACCCAGGTCGAGCACCCGGTCCCCCGGGCGTATCGCCTCGCCGTGGAAGGGGCAGCCGACCCCGGCGAAGGAGGCCAGCAGCCGCTCGGGCAGGCGGCCGGTCAACGCCTCGGGATAGCCCAGCCGCCGGCTGGCCGCCGCCCCCACGGGGAAGTGGAAGGCGCCGTCGGGGGTGTCGGCCACGGCGCTGTACATCGCCTGCACCGCGGCCAGGATCTGGGGACGGGAGTAACCGAGGATGGCGACCATGGGGTGTCCTCCTGTGGTTCAGGCCTCGTCGAAGCCGTCGAGCAGGCGACGGATGCGCCGCTGCAGGCGCGGCGGGGCCGGCTGGCCGGCGCTGTCGGCCAGCCTGGCGCGCAGCCGCTTCTCGAACTCGCTGCGCGAGAAGCAGTCGCGGCAGCGCGACAGGTGGTGCTCGATCTCGGCGGCCTGGCGGTCGTCCAGTTCGCGGTCGAGATAGTCGAAGAGCCGGGCGATCACTTCCTCGCAGCTCAGTTCCCTGGGATTCATGGCGATTCCCCCTTGGTACCGGAAGCCTCCGCGGCAGGCCCCGGGGAGAGGATGCCGGCGTCGCGGGCCTGTTCCCAGAGCGCCTTCTGCAGCAGGCCGCGGGCCCGGTTGAGTCGCGAGCGCACCGTGCCCAGCGGGATGTCCAGCAGCCGGGCGACCTCCGCGTAGCGATGGCCGCGCAGCTCGACCAGCACCATCACCACCCGGAAGGGTTCCGGCAGGTCGTCCAGGGCCCGCTGCAGGTCCTGCTCCAGCAAGGAGTTGAAGAACTGCTCCTCCAGGCTGCCCCACCACAGCAGGAAGGGCTGGTGGAGCTGCTGGAAGAGGGTGAAGTCCGCCCCGTCGAGCTCGTCCGGCGCCGGGGTCTCGGCCTCGGTGGCGTGCTGGGGATGGCTGCGCCGGCGGCGCCATTCGCTGATGAAGACATTGGTGAGGATATGGAACAGCCAGGCCTCGAAGCGTTCCGGGTCGCGCAGCTCGTCGAGGTTGCGCCACGCCCTGGCCACCGCCTCGGCGACGATGTCCTCGGCGTCGTCGGGGTGACGGGTCAGGCGCAGGGCGGTGCCGTAGAGGCGGTCCAGCAGGGGCGTCAGGCGTCCCTCGAACCAGGCGCGCCGCGCCCGGCGGTCGCGCTCGGTCATGGGTCTCTCCTCGGTCGCGCCAGCCGGGGCGCGAGCCTCCGGGGGTGGCATGACGGTGAGTGGGCAGTCTGGCGACATGGCGTCCTCTTCGAGCATGGCCGGTGGCGGGGCGGCCGACAAGTCGGGTTACCCGCAGGGACGCAAGACCCCTCGCCGGGGTTCCCGACGCCTCGGGAACAAGATTCGCGGCCCCCGCGTCCTGGCGCATGCGACACATCCCGTGCCGCGAATCACGGCAGACGCAGAGGAGAATCCCCATGACCAGCACGGCAACAGCCACCACCACGCCCGCGGTGGACCGGGAGGAGCTCGAGGCCCGGGTCAAGGCGATGTACCGGGAGGTGGCCGAGACGCCCGACGGCGATTTCCACTTCGAGATGGGACGCGCCCTGGCCGAGCGCCTGGGCTATGACCCCGCGGGCCTCGACCTCATCCCCGCCGCGGCCATCGACTCCTTCGCTGGGGTCGGTCACTTCCTGGACCTGGCGGCCATTCGGCCCGGGGAGACGGTCCTCGACCTGGGCAGCGGCTCCGGCATGGACAGCCTGCTGGCCGCCCTGGCCACCGGGCCCGGGGGCCGGGTGCTGGGGCTCGACATGACCGAGGCCCAGCGGCAGAAGGCGGCGCGCCTGGCGCGGCAAGGCGGCTTCGGCAACCTCGAGTTCCAGGCCGGCTATATCGAGGCGCCGCCCTTCGCCGATGCGAGCATCGACGTGGTGATCAGCAACGGCGTGATCAATCTCTCGGCGGACAAGCCGCGGGTCTTCGCCGAGGCGGCCCGGGTGCTCAAGCCCGGCGGTCGGCTGGCGCTGGCCGACATCGTCACCGAGGCGCCATTGCCGGAGGGCGTGACCTGCAACGCCACCCTCTGGGCGGCGTGCATCGGCGGGGCCAGCCAGCAAGACGCCTACCGCGCGGCCATCGAGGCTGCCGGCCTCACCATCAGGACCTTCCGCGAGCATCCCGAATACCGCTTCCTGACCGATTCGGCGCGGGGCGCCAGCGAGGCCTACGGCGTCAAGAGCGTCTCGCTGCTGGCGGTCAAGGCCTGAGCGATCATCGACCCGACAACGCGAGGAACACGCCATGACCATGCACAAGACCCTGGCCACCGCCCCCCTCATCCTGGCCCTGTCGCTGACCGCGGCCGGGCTGCAGGCGGAGCCCTATCGTGGCGACGGCCACCTGATCGGCAGCGCCGACGACCTGGAATGGGGGCCGGTGGGCTCCATGGGCGAGGGGGCGGAGATCGCCATCATCGAGGGGGTGCTGAGCGAGGAGGAGCCCTTCACCCTGCGCATTCGCCTGGAGGACGGCTATGAGATCAAGCCGCACGTCCACCCGGCCTACGAGCGGGTCACGGTGCTCGACGGCACCCTGCACTTCGCCCATGGCGAGGACTACGATGCGGACGCCACCCACACCCTGGCGGAAGGCGATTTCGCCATCATGTCGCCGGGCGATCCCATGTTCGGCTACGCCGAGGGCGAGACCGTCATCCAGCTCCACGGCACCGGCCCCTGGGGCATCGAGTATCTCGACCCGGCGGACGATCCGCGCAACTGATCCCTGCCCAGGCATGCCACGGCCGCACTCCACCCGGAGTGCGGCTCTCTGTCGGACTGCCGGCCTGTTAGGATAATGACAGCAACTGTCCCACGGGAGGAGACCGCCATGTGGATGCAGCAGGAACTGCGACTGACGCCGCGTTCGCGCGGTTTCCATCTGATCACCGACGACATCGTCGCCGGCCTGACCGGTCTCGCCGAGGTGCGGGTGGGGTTGCTGCACCTGCAACTGCTGCACACCTCGGCGTCACTGACCCTCAACGAGAACGCCGACCCCGATGTGCGCCACGACCTGGATGCCTTCCTGCGCGAGCTGGTACCCGGCGACCTGTCCTACTTCCGCCATACCCTGGAGGGCCCCGACGACATGCCGGCCCACGTCTGCGCCAGCCTGCTCGGCACCCAACTGACCCTGGCGGTGCGCGACGGCCGCCTGGCGCTGGGCACCTGGCAGGGCATCTGGCTCGGCGAGCATCGCGACCGGGGCGGCGCCCGCCGCCTCATCGCCACCCTGCAGGGGAAATGACGGCCGAGGGGCGCCCCCGCGGCGGATCCTGAGTGCTGGCTCACGCCTGGGTGGCCTCCTCGGGCAGCTCGCCCACGGCGCCCGGCATGGCCTGGACTTGGCTGCTCGCGTCACCGGCCAGGGCGAGGAAGTGAAGGTGGCGTTCGTACTCGGAGAGCACATCGCCGATCACCTGGCCCCGGGTGTAGCCGTTGAGGTCCTTGTCCACGCCGCCTTCGGCCAGGTAGACGTCGAGACGCACGTAGTAGTCGTCGTCCGCCGGCAGGAAGCTCGGGGTGCGCAGACGGTGCGGATGCACCTGGTAGACGAAGCTGGCGGCCTCGCCGAGCTCCACCTGCAGGGTCAGGCTGGGCAGCGGTTCGTCCTCCTCCTCCTGCGATTCGCTCAGCGTGGCCGTCTGGCCGCGGCTCTCCAGCTCCTGGGCGAACTGGGCCAGCGCCGGGCGAATGGCGTGCTCGATGGTGGCCGCCGCGCCGGCACGGTTGGAGGTGTCGAGTGCGCGGTCGAGGCGCTCGCGCCAGTCGCCTCCCGGTGCGGAACCGCTGACATGGAGGCGGGCCTCGGCCTTGGTGTTCTCCAGCTTCAGGGCCCGGGCCATGCCGGCCATGATGGCGAAGATCACCAGCGAGAAGGGCAGGGCGGTGATCACCACGGCGCTCTGCAGGGCGCCCAGGCCGCCGGCCATCAGCAAGGCCACCGTCACCAGGCCGATCACCACCGACCAGAAGATGCGCAGGCGAATCGGGGCGTCGTGGTTCACGTCGGAGAGAATCGAGGTGAAGTTGGCCAGTACCAGGGCGCCGGAGTCGGCGGAAGTGACGAAGAACACGATACCCAGGATGGTGACCACGGAGGCGGTGATGCCGATGTACGGGTATTGCTCGAGGAAGGTGTAGATGGTGGTTTGCGGCGTGTTGAGTGCCTGCTCGCCGAGGGCTGTCAGGCCTTCGTTGGCGACCAGCTCGATGCCGCTGTTACCGAAGATCGACATCCACGCCATCATGAAACCGAGCGGGATCAGCAGGGCGCCGACGACGAATTCGCGGATGGTCCGGCCGCGCGAGATGCGCGCCAGGAACAGGCCGACGAAGGGCGTCCAGGCGATCCACCAGCCCCAGAAGAAGATGGTCCACCAGCCTTTCCACTGCTGGGCATCTTCGCCGGCGAAGGCGTAGGTGTCGAAGCTCTTGCCGACGAAGCCGCTCAGGTAGTCGCCGGCATTGAGTACCAGGGCGTCGAGCAGGTGCAGGGTCTGGCCCTGGAAGAGCACGAACAGCAGCAGTGCCAGTGCCAGCAGCATGTTGAACTCGGAGAGGCGGCGAATGCCCTTCTCCACGCCGCTGACCACCGAGATGGTGGCGAGCACCACCACCAGTATGATCAGTACCACCTGGGTGGACAGGCTCTCGGGCACGCCGAACATGAAGGTCAGCCCGTAGTTGAGCTGCATGACCCCGATGCCGAGGCTGGTGGCGATGCCGAACACCGTGGAGACCACGGCGGTGATGTCCACGGCATGCCCGATGGGGCCGTGGATGCGCTTGCCGAGCAGCGGGAAGAGGGCGCTGCGGATCGCCAGGGGCAGGCGGTGGCGATAGCTGAAATAGGCCAGTGCCATGCCCATCAGCACATACATGCCCCAGCCGGAGAGTCCCCAGTGCAGGAAGGTCTGGGGCACGGCGGCACGCATGGCGGCGGCGCTCTCCGGGGACAGGTCGGGGGGCGCCAGGTAATGGGAGAGCGGCTCGGCCACGCAGAAGAACAGCAGGTCGATGCCGATGCCGGCGGCGAACAGCATGGATGCCCAGGACACCAGCGAGAACTCGGGGCGGGAATGGTCGGGACCCAGGCGGATGCGCCCGATGCGTGAGGTCCCGATGACGATCACGAAGACCAGATAGGCCACCGCCGCCAGCATGTAGTACCAGCCGAAGGTGTCGTTCACCCAGGCCAGGCCGGCATCGAAGAAGGCGCCGGCCTGCTCGGTGAAGGTCATGGTGAGGACGAGGAAGACGAGGATGCCGGCGACGCTGCCGTGGAAGACCACGGGGTTGAGCCGGTCACGCCTCGCCGGTTGCGGGGAGTCATGCGTCATGCAGACAGGCCTCCTGTCGGGAGAGTGGGTGTCGGGCCGGCGGCCCTTCTTTTTTTAAATGAACATTCAAATAAAATACGCGGGCCGACGCCGGAGTTCAAGGTCGCTGTCCCGAAACGACGACGCCCGGCGCGAGGCCGGGCGTCGTGGAGGCTGTGGGGACGGGAGCGGATCAGTCCTGGGGGGCTTGGCCCTCGCCGTCGTGATGGCCGGGCTTGCCGTGGTGGCCCCTGCCGTGATGGTGACCGTGCTTGCCGTGGTGGTTCCGGGCCGCCTCCTGGAGCTCGGCGATCTGCTCCTCGCTGAGCAGCTCGGAGAGCGCCGCCTGGTGCTCGTCGCGCAGCCCCTGCCAGGCCTCGTGGCGCTCGTCGCGGGAGTCGAATTCCCGGTCGCGCAGCGCCTGCAGGTCGGCGAAGAAGGACTCGCGCAGTTCCCGCAGCGACTCGCGTTCCTCGTCGGCCAGGCCCCAGCCGTCGATCACCGCCTCCATGCGCTCCTGCGTGGCCTGGCGCCGCTCGGCGCGATGCTCCTCGCGCCGCTCCTGGCGGGCCGCCTTCAGCGCCTCGCGCTGCTCCTCGTCGAGGATCCCGTCGAGGCGCTCGCGATGTTCGGCATGCAGTTCACGCAACGCCTCATGGTGCTCACGATGGGCCTCCTGCAGGGCCTCGCGGGTCTCGGCGTCGATGCCGGCGCGCTCGTAGAGTGCCTCGCGCTTCTCGGCGTGGCGCTCGGCGTGGGCCTCATGCCACGGCTGGTGACGGTCGCCCTCGTCGGGGGCGGCGCCGGCGGAGAGTGCCAGGGGGACGATGGCGGCGGCGAGCAGGGCGGGGGCGAACAGCTTGCGGGTGAGGGGCGACTTCATGATGGCACTCCTTTGGCCTCGGGTTGACGCTTGCAGTGTCGTCCGCCCCGGTGCAAGCAGCGTGCACACAGTAAGGAAGCGTGCCGCTGCCTCACTCTTCCGGCTGGTACTTGTAGCCGACCCCGTAGACCGAACGGATCACCTCGCGCTCGGGCCACGCCTCGGCAATCTTCTTGCGCAGCTTCTTGACGTGGCTGTCCACGGTGCGTTCCGAGACGATGCGGTGGTCGCGGTACATGTGGTCCATCAGCTGGTCCCGGGAGAAGATGCGTCCCGGGGCCTGCATCATCACCCGCAGCAGTTGGAACTCCACGGCGGTGAGGCCCAGGTCGCGGCCGTCGGCCAGGGCCCGCCAGCCGTCCTCGTCGAGCACCAGGTCGCTGCCGCCCGACGTGGCCTGCCCGGCGGCCTGGCTGCGGCGCAGCACCGCCTTGACCCGGGCCACCACCTCGCGGGGGCTGAACGGCTTGCAGATGTAATCGTCGGCGCCCAGCTCGAGGCCCAGCAGGCGGTCCACCTCCTCGACCCGGGCGGTGAGCATGATCACCGGGAGTGCCGGCCAGCGCTGGCGGATCTCGCGACACAGGGTGAGGCCGTCGGTGCCCGGCAGCATCAGGTCGAGCAGCACCAGCGCCGGGCCCTGGCCCGCCCGGCGGGTGTCCTCCAGCCAGGGCAGCACGGCGTCGCCGTGATCCAGGTGATGGGGCTCGAAGCCGCTGCCGGCCAGGTAGTCGGCCACCAGGCGGGCGATCTTGGGCTCGTCCTCGACGATCAGGATGCGAGGGGCGTTGTCTCCTTGGCTCATGCGGTCGTCTCCCGGAGGCGGTCGTCATCGAGTGGCGGGAAGTGCAGCGTCCAGCATAGCCCACCCAAGGGCGAGGAGGAGGGGGCCATCTCACCGCCGTGGGCCTTGAGCAGGGCGGTGGCGATGGACAGCCCCAGGCCGCTGCCGCCGCTGGCCCGGCTGCGCGAGCCCTCCACCCGGTAGAGGCGTTCGGTGAGCCTCGGCAACTGGGCGGTGGGCACCCCGGGGGCGCTGTCCTCCCAGATCACCCGGATCGTCGTGGCATCGCCGACCAGGCACACCCGCAGCCGACCGGGTGGCCGGGTATAGGCGCAGGTGTTGGCGAGCAGGTTGCTCCACAGCTGGCGCAGGCGGCTGGCATCGCCGCGGATCCAAGCCCCCCGGGGGATGTCGGTCTCGAGGGCGATGCCACTGTCGGCCAGCCAGCCGTTGGCCTCCTCGAGGCGGTGGCTCAGGCTCTCGGCCAGGTCCAGGGGGGCGAGCTGCACCTCCAGGGCGCCGGCGTCGCTCTGGGAGAGCAGCCGCAGGTCGGCCACCAGGCGCTCCAGCTGGCCCACCTCCTGGGAGAGTGAGTGCAGGCTCTCCTGGTCCAGGCAGCGGATGCCGTCCTGCATCGCCTCGATCTCGCCGCGCAGCACCGCCAGGGGGGTGCGCAGCTCGTGGGCGATGTCGGAGACCCAGCGGGTGCGCGCCTCGCGGCTCGCCTCCAGGGTGGCGGCCAGCACATTGAAGTCCTGGGACAGTCGCGAGAGTTCGTCACGACCGCGCTCGGGCAGGCGGATGCCGTAGTCGCCCTCGGTGAGGCGCCGGGTGGCCAGTGCCATACCGCGGGTACGCCGGCCCAGCCACCAGGAGAGGCCCCCGGCCAGCAGCAGCGAGGCGATGCCCAGGGCGGCGACGATGATCCCCAGGTTGCGTTGCTGGCGGGCCAGGAAGATGCGGTCCATGCGCGCCATCAGCTGCTCGGGGGGGCGATAGCCCAGGGTGCCGACCTGCTCATCCTGGTACTCGATGGGCAGCCAGCGCAGGGTGGAGGCCTCCTCGTCGTCGTCCGGCGGCAGGCCGATCACCGGCAGGCCGCGGGCGTCGTGGAGCACGAAGTCCTTGGGGTCGCCGAGCTGGCGCTCGATGCCGTGGGGCGGAGGACCGGCGCCGGGCCACAGTTGGCGGCGCACCAGGTGATGCCAGGCCCGCGGCGAGGCGCGCAGCCACTGCCAGTCGCCGCGCTGCGCCCACTCTTCGGCGAGGCCCTCGGCCAGGGTCTCGGCACGCTGGGTCTGGGTCTGGTCCAGGTAGTCGATGAAGCCCTGGTCGAGGCTGCGCGACACCGCCAGGAACACCAGCCCCGAGATGGCCACGTTGACCACCAGGATCACCGCGAACAGCTTGATGCCCAGGCGCGACACGGCGGGGCGGGGCAGGGTCAGGCGCATGCACGACTCGCAGCAGGGGGAGGGTGGCGACAGGATGCCGGCCGGCGATGCAACCAATGGTCAGCGAAGGTGCAAGTGGTGTGCAAGCGGGCCCCTCTGCATCCCAGGGCTATCGCAGGAAGCTTACATTGCTCGGGGCTGATCCGAGACCACGGCGACCGGTACGCAGCCCACGCCGCCGTGCCGCCGGCCTACTCCGGCAGCGAGAGCTCGCTCAGCGCGAGGCGGCTGCGCCGTTCGCCGCCGCGGTGGTAATCCACCGCCAGCAGCAGGCCGGGCAGGGTGGGGTGGAAGCGGAACACCAGTCGGCGGTCGGGCTCGTCCGGTTCGCTGGCCTCCACGGTCAGCGCCTCGAAGGTGCCGGCCGGCAGGCTGAGCGGTTCGGGGCCCAGGACCCGGAAGTCCAGGACCTCCTCGCGCCCCTTGTGGTCCAGGTAACGGATCCGGCAGGTCTCGCCGGCGGCGCAGTCGCCCCCCAGTGCGCGTCGCGAGAGGGAGAAGAGCGCCGTCTGGCGATCCGGCAGGGTGGTCAGGGCGTCGGCCTCGAGGCGATAGGTGTTGCCCACCCCCAGGAGGGTGTAGCCGCTGGCGTAATGCAGTGCGCGTACCCCGTCCTCCTCCACCCGGAAGCGGCTGCGCTCGTTGCCGTGGGCGATGCGGATGCCGGCGTCCATCCGGCTCTGCCAGTGGTCCCCCTCGCGGGTCAGCCGATGCGCCACGTCGGCGCCCGGCCAGCCCTCCACCTCCAGCCGGTAGCGGGCGGCGAAGGGCCGCGGCGTGATCGCCTCGCCGGCCTGGATGGTCAGGCGCTGGGCGGGACCCGGCGCCTCGGCCGCCGCCGGGGCCAGCGGCAGGCAGAGCAGCAGGGCAGGCAACAGGCGGCGGAGGTCGGGCATCGGGGCCTCGGCGGTTTGGCGGCGACAATCCCTGTTGACGCCTCCCGGCCCCGGGGGTTCCGGGCGATGGTTCAGGTGTCCTTGAGTCGTTCCAGGCCGGGGGTGAGGGCGATCGGGTAGCCGGACTCGCCGGGGGCCAGCGACCGCAGGGCCTCCGGCATCCGCGCCAGGGCCTGCTGCACGCGCTCGGGGGCCGCGTCGGCCAGGGCCAGCTCGGCGTCGTCGATGACGCCGCCGCGCACCAGGGGGCGCAGCAGCGCCTCGCCCTCGCTCACCGGCTCGTCGCGCAGGGCGATCAGGTCGCCGGCGTAGCGGCCGTCATCGCCCAGGCGACGGTAGAGCTGCTTGCGCCCCGGCAGGTTGACCTTGCCGGGGGAGTGCTTGAGGCGCGGGGTGCCGGCGTACTCCACCAGCTTGTAGGAGAGGTCGATCACCGGGGCATCGGCGGAGACGCCCATCTCGGTGCCCACGCCGAAGGCGTCGATGGGTGCCCCCGCGTCGAGCAGGGCCGCGATCTCGTGTTCGTCGAGGCCGCTGCTGGCGATGATCTTCACCCCGTCGTGGCCGGCATCGTCCAGCAGGCGACGCGCCTGGGCGGCGAGTTCGCCCAGGTCGCCGGAGTCGAGGCGGATGGCGGCGATGTCGAGCGCGGGCTCCTCGTCGAGCAGGTCGATCACCATGCGCACCCCGGCCAGGGTATCGTGGGTGTCCACCAGCAGGGTGGTGCCGGGATACTGTCGGGCGAAGGCGCGGAAGGCCTCGCGCTCGTCGTCATGGGCGAGGATGTAGCTGTGGGCCATGGTGCCGCGCAGCGCCAGGCCGTGGCGCAGCCCGCCCAGCACGTTGCTGGTGCCGGCCAGGCCCGCGGTGCGGTAGGCACGCACCCCGCGCACGGCGGCGTCCACGCCGTGCATGCGGCGCAGGCCGAAGTCCACCACCGGCCGGCCCCGGGCCGCCTGGACGATCCGCACCGCCTTGGAGGCGATCACCGTCTCCAGCTGCACCAGGTTCATCAGCAGGCTCTCCAGCAGCTGCGCCTCGGCGATGGGGGCATCGACCTCCAGCAGGGGCTCGTTGGGGAACACCGGGGTGCCCTCGGGGAGGGCGTGGATGTCGCCGGTGAAACGCCAGCCGGCAAGCCACTCGAGGAAGGCATCGGCGAACTGGCCGGTATCGGCGAGGTCCGCCAGGTGGGCGTCGGTGAAGCGCAGCCGACTGGCGACGGCGGCGGCGTGCTGCTGGCCGCAGGCCAGCATGAAGCGCCGCGAGGCCGGCAGCTTGCGGAAGTAGAGGCTGAAGGTGGCACTCTCCTCCATGCCTTCCCGCCAGTAGGCCTGCAGCATGGTGAGCTGGTAGAGGTCGGTGAGCAGCGCCAGGTCGGCGTCGCTCACCTCCAGGGGGATCGGCCGGGTCATTCCACGACCTCGACGCCGGCCGACTCCAGCTCGCCCAGCACCGCGTCCGCGCCGCCCGGATCCACCGCGGCGCTGAGCGGCGCCAGCAGCCGGGTGGTGAAGCCCTCGCGGCGGGCCGCCTCGGCGGTGGCCTTGACGCAGACGTCCAGCGCCAGACCGCAGATGACCACCCGCTCGATGCCGCGTTCGCGCAGGTAGCCGCCGAGGCCGGTAGCGTCGAAGGCGGAGTAGGCGTCGGCATCGAAGGCGGTGGCCTTGCTGACGCGGATGGCGTCGTCGGGCAGGGCGAGGTCGGGATGGAAGGCCGCCCCGGGGGTGTCCTGGACGCAGTGCACCGGCCAGGTACCGCCGCGGTGGTCGAAGCTGACGTGGTCCACCGGGTGCCAGTCCCGGGAGGCGACGACCAGGGCGCCGGCGTCGCGGGCGGCGGCGATCTGGGCGTTGATGCCCGGTACCAGGGCGCTGCCGCCGGTTACCGCCAGGGCGCCGCCCTCGCAGAAGTCGTTCTGCATGTCCACCACGAGCAGGGCGTCGCGGGGACCATAGTTCACCTGCAGCGTCATCTCGCACCTCCGTGGAGGTCAGTGAGTGTCACCTTCCAGCGTACCCCCTTCATCGTGGTTCGTGTAGGGACCTCAGTAGCCGGCACCGGGGTCGACGGTCTCCAGGGGCTCGCCCGCCGCGAAGGCCCGCAGGGCCTCGGCCACCTGGTCCAGGGCCTCGCCCAGCGGGGTGGGACCGGCCATATGCGGGGTGATGATCACCCTCGAATGGGTCCACAGGGGGCTGGTGTCGGGCAGCGGCTCCTCGGGGAAGGCGTCGAGAAGGGCGCCGCGCAGGCGGCCCTCGACCGCGCCGTCGCCCAGGGCCTCGAGCAGGGCGGCCTCGTCGACCAGGCTGCCGCGTCCTGGATTGATCAGGCTGGCCCCCTCGGGCAGCCGCGCGAGTGCTCCGGCGTCGACGATGTGCCGGGTGGCCGGGGTATCGGGCAGCAGCAACACCAGGGTGCGCACCCGCTCGAGCAGGGCGTCCAGGCCCGCGTCGCCGTGGTGGCAGGTGATGCCATCGAGCGACTTGGGGGAGCGGCTCCAGCCATGCACCGGGAAGCCATCGGCGGCCACCATGGCGGCCACCTTCGCGCCGATGGCCCCCAGCCCCAGCACGCCCACCGGCCAGTCGGCCTTGTCGACCACCGCATGCTCGCGCCACTCGCGATCCTGCTGCTGGCGGCGATAGCGGTCGAAGTCGCGCTGGAAATGCAGGATGCCGTAGCGCACGTAGTCGCCGATCAGCTCGGCCATGCCGGCGTCGCGCAGCTTGACGATGGGCACGCCCTTCGGCAGGCCGGGGTTGTTCAGCAGGGCGTCGACCCCGGCCCCCAGGTTGACGATGCCCTTGAGCGCGACCGGCTCGCGCAGCAGCGCCTCGGGGGGCTTCCATACCGCCAGGTAGTCGGCCTGGCGACGCCGCTCGGCGGGGGCCGCGCTGGTGAAGACCTCGGCCTCGGGCAGGCGTTCGGCCAGGGCCTCACGCCACCCCTCGGCATCGTCGATATGCACCAGGACCTTCATGTTGCCTCCTCCTCTTCGAGTGGCTCCATCATGGGATGTCGCGGGGGTGGGAACAAGCATGATCGGCGTATCACGAAATGCTTGACCACCTACCGTGGGTTGGCAGTAACCTCCACCCCAAGGGCGCCTCCTCCACTGCCTGGTGCGACTGACCGGCCCGCGGCCCGTTCAGGCATCTCGTCAGTGACCGTCACCCTGGCCGGCCTTCTCCTCGTCGAGAGGGCCGATTTTCTTGATGTTGCTTTGGCGAGTGGTCCAATGACCCAGGTAAACCTGCCCTTCACTCGTGAGGAATACGCCAATCGGTTGTGGAAGGTCCGCGCCGAGATGGCCAGTCGGGGCATCGACGTGCTGATCGTCAGCGATCCATCCAACATGGCCTGGCTCACCGGCTATGACGGCTGGTCGTTCTATGTGCACCAGTGCGTGCTGGTCGGCCTGGAGGGCGAGCCGGTGTGGTATGGCCGGCGCATGGATGCCAACGGGGCGCTGCGGACCTGCTGGATCCACCCGGACAACATCACCTACTACCCGGACTACTACGTCCAGAATCCCGACATGCATCCCATGGACTACCTGGCCCAGTCGATCATGCCGGATCGTGGCTGGCACCGGGGGGTGGTGGGCATGGAGATGGATAACTACTACTTCTCGGCCAAGGCCTACCAGAGCCTGGTACGCGAGCTGCCCCACGCGCGCTTCATGGATGCCACCTCCCTGGTCAACTGGTGCCGCGCCATCAAGTCGCCGCGGGAGATCGAGTACATGCGCGTCGCCGCGAAGATCGTCGAGGGCATGCACTCGCGGATCCTCGAGGTGATCGAGCCGGGCCTGCCCAAGAGCAAGCTGGTCTCGGAGATCTATCGGGTGGGCATCGAGGGCTGGACCGATTCGGCGGGCCGGGTCTATGGAGGCGACTACCCGGCCATCGTGCCCATGCTGCCCACCGGCAAGGATGCCGCCGCCCCCCACCTCACCTGGGACGACACCCCCTTCCGCGAGGGCGAGGGTACCTTCTTCGAGATTGCCGGGGTCTACAAGCGCTACCATGCGCCCCTGTCGCGCACGGTGTTCCTCGGCCGGCCGCCCCAGGAGTTCGTGCGCGCCGAGTCGGCGCTGCTGGAGGGCATCGAGAACGGCCTGGAGGTGGCCAGGCCCGGCAACCGCACCGCCGATATCGCCATGGCGCTGGGCGCGGCCATGGACAAGTACGGCTTCGACCGCGGCGGTGCCCGCTGCGGCTATCCCATCGGCATCAGCTATCCCCCGGACTGGGGCGAGCGCACCATGAGCCTGCGTCCCTCCGACGAGACCATCCTGCAGCCGGGTATGACCTTCCACTTCATGCCCGGTCTGTGGGAAGAGGAGTGGGGCCTGGAGATCACCGAAAGCATACTGATCACCGAGACCGGCTGCGAGACCCTGGCCGACTTCCCCCGCCAGCTGTTCGTGAGATAAGGAGCAGGCAAGATGAGCAAGCGACCCAGTCCCATTTCCGCCACCGTCGACTTCGACGCCGAGGGCGTCCAGCACGGCTTCCTCAAGCTGCCGATCTCCGTGGACGACTCCGCCTGGGGGGCGGTGATGATCCCGGTCACCGTGGTCAAGCATGGCCAGGGCCCCACGGCGCTGCTCACCGGCGGCAACCACGGCGACGAGTACGAGGGCATCACCGCCCTGATGAAGCTCGCCTCGACCCTACGCGCCGAGGACGTCAGCGGCCGGGTGATCATCGTGCCGTGCATGAACCAGCCGGCGGTGATGGCCGGCAAGCGCACCTCCGGCCTGGACGGCGGCAACCTCAACCGCAGCTTCCCGGGCGACCCGGACGGCACGGTGACCGAGAGGATCGCCGACTACTTCACCCGGGTGATGGTGCCGATGAGCGACGTGGTGCTCGACCTGCACTCCGGCGGGCGTACCCTGGACATCATCCCCTTCGGCGCCTCGCATGTGCTCGACGACCCCGAGCAGCAGCGTCGGGCACTGGAGGGCGCCAAGGCCTTCGGCGCTCCCTATGCGATGATGATGTTCGAACTGGATGCCGCGGCGCTGTTCGACACCGCGGTGGAGAGCCAGGGCAAGGTCTTCGTGGCCACCGAACTCGGCGGCGGCGGCACCTCGACGCCGCAGAGCCTGGCCATCACCGAGCGCGGCGTGCGCAACTTCCTGATCCACTACGGCCTGGTCGCCGGCGAGGTGGAGATGCCCCGCGAGCCCCAGGTGTATCTCGACATGCCGGACGCCAACTGCTACGTGCAGAGTGAGCACAGTGGCCTGCTGGAGCTGGCCTTCGCCCTGGGGGAGCGGGTCGAGAAGGGCGAGGTGGTCGCCCGGGTCTACGACCTGACCCGCAGCGGCACCCCGCCCGTGGCGTATCATGCCAGCCGCAGCGGGGTGCTGGCGGCACGTCGCCACCCGGCGCTGGTCAACATGGGTGACACCATCGCAGTGATCGCCGACATCGTCGATACCCTCTCATGAAACTCGATCGCTATGACCTGAAGATCCTCGAGATCCTCTCCCGGGACGGACGCATCACCAAGTCGAAGCTGGCCGAGGCGATCAACCTCTCGGTCAGCCCCTGCTGGGAGCGGGTGCGCCGGCTGGAGAAGGCCGGCATCATCGAGGGCTACGGCGCCCGGATCAACGCCGCGGTGCTGGTCAAGCGCACCCCGGTGTGGGTACAGATCGAGCTCAAGGCCCACAACGCCGAGAGCTTCGCCCGCTTCGAGGCGCTGATGCACGCCACCCCCGAGGTCACCGAGTGCGTGGCCGTCGGCGGCGGGGTCGACTACCTGATCAAGGTGGAGGCCGACTCCATCGACGCCTACCAGCGGCTGATCGACGGCTGGCTCACCGGCGACGCCGGCATCGAACGCTACTTCACCTACATCGTCACCAAGACGGTGAAGCGCCCCTCCCCGGGATTCTCCCGCGAGGACTTCACCGGCTGAGGCCGCCACCGCGTCCGGCATCGAGAGAAGATCGTTGATGCCTTCTGGACGAGCCCCGCATATGCTGGTTACCTAGAGGGGCGGGCATTATGCCCGCCCGGCCGGGCGATCCCTCCGGCGCCGACTCCCGGTTGCCGGTCGTGACGCGGTACCCGAGCAAGACCAGGATCGCCTGACAGAGAGATGACCATGTCCTACTTCACCATTGCCGGGGTGCAGATGCATGCCCTGCATCACGGCGACAACACCGAAGCCATGCGCCACCGGGTCGATGCGCTGATGAGCCGCTTCCCCCAGGTGCAGATGGTGCTGTTCAGCGAGCTGATGCCATTGGGCGCCTCGCCGCACCATGCCCAGCCCCTGCCCAGCCACGCCGAGCAGCTGTTCTGCCACCTCGCCGAACAGCATCGCATCTGGCTGATTCCCGGTTCGATGTTCGAGCGCACCGACGAGGGCATCTTCAATACCCTGTCGGTGATCGACCCCCACGGCCAGGTGGTCGCCCGCTACCGCAAGATGTTCCCCTTCCGACCCTACGAGGCCGGGGTGGAGAGCGGCGGCGAGTTCGTCACCTTCGACGTGCCCAACGTGGCGCGCTTCGGGGTCTCGATCTGCTACGACATGTGGTTCCCCGAGACCACGCGGACCCTGGCGGCCATGGGCGCCGAGGTGATCCTGCACCCGACCATGACCGACACCATCGATCGCGACATCGAGCTGGCCATCGCCCGCACCAATGCCGCGATCAACCAGTGCTACTTCTTCGACATCAACGGCGCCGGCGCCATCGGCAACGGTCGCTCCATCGTGGTGGGACCCTCCGGCGACGTCATCCACCAGGCCGGCGGCGGCGAGGAGATCATGCCCGTCGAGGTCGATCTCAACCGGGTGCGCCGCGAGCGCGAGACCGGCCTGCGCGGCCTGGGTCAGCCGTTGAAGAGCTTCCGCGACCGACGAGTGGAGTTCTCGCTCTACCGCAGCGAGAGCGGCTCGTCGCCCTTCCTGGATACCCTCGGGCCCTTGGAAAAGCCACGGCGCGCCGATTTCGAGGAGTCTTGACCCGCAAAGGAGATCGTTATGCTGGAGTCCCTGGTTCGCCTGCTGCGCCGCCTCTTCCGTCCCGGGGACTCCGTTTCGGCATCCGGCCCCTCCGGGGCCGTCGGGGG
>NZ_JAUFPL010000025.1:147254-155806 GCF_030409215.1 Halomonas ramblicola
GCAACAACAAGGAACCGATCTACTTCATCTCGGCCACCAACTTCAACCTGCTCGGCATCGGGGACTGGGTGGGCAACTTCCGCCACATCAACTATATCGACTGCTTCGACGGCCAGCAGCGCAACGTCTTCGTGCCCAAGGAGAAGTTCCCCCGCGACTTCGAGAGCATCGAGGACATCAACAACTACCTCCTCGAGCACAAGGAGGTCATCGACTTCATCCAGTCGCGGGCCGACGGCGACAACGCCGGTACCGCCGCCTTCCTGATGTTCGACGAGCACACCGAGGAAGTCTGCCAGCAGCTCGGGCTCAAGGTCGCCTTTCCACCGGCCGCGCTGCGCTCGCGTATGGACAACAAGATCGAGACGGTGCGCATCGGCAACAAGGCCGGCGTGCCCAGCGTGCCCAACGTGCTGGCCCGGGTGGGCAGCTATCGGGAGCTGTGCGAGGTGAGCCGCGAGCTGGGCGACGATCTCGTCGTGCAGACCGCCTTCGGCGATTCCGGCCATACCACCTTCTTCATCGCCAGCGAGGACGACTACTACAAGCATGCCGAGGAGATCGAGGCCGAGCCCGAGGTCAAGATCATGAAGCGCATCAACTGCCGCGGCTCGGCCATCGAGGCCTGTGCCACCCGCTGTGGCACCGTGGTCGGCCCACTGATGACCGAGCTGGTCGGCTTCAAGTCGCTGACCCCCTACAAGGGCGGCTGGTGCGGCAACGAGATGTTCGCCGGGGCCTTCACCCAGGAGGTACGGGACCAGGCCCGCGAGTACACCTTCCAGTTCGGCGAGGCGCTGCGCGAGGAGGGCTACCGCGGCTATTTCGAGCTCGACTTCCTGATCGACATGGACAGCCACGAGGTCTATCTGGGCGAGCTCAACCCGCGGGTCACCGGGGCCAGCTCGCTGACCAACGTGGCCGCCTTCGCCCACTCCGACATCCCGCTGTTCCTCTTCCACCTGCTGGAGTTCTCCGAGCTGGATTTCGATCTGGACATCGACGAGATCAACGAGCGCTGGTCGCATCCCGACAGCGTCGACAGCTGGAGCCAACTGGTGATCAAGCACACCGACGAGAGTGTCGACCTGCTCACCCAGGCGCCGCGCACCGGGGTGTGGACCATGGCCGACGACGGCGGCATCGCCTATGACCACTACAGCTATCATCCCCACGCCGCCGAGAACGAGCGGGAGGGCTTCTTCCTGCGCATCAGTGGCCAGGGCGACTTCCGCTACGAGGGCGCGGATCTCGGCATCCTGATCACCCGCGGGCGGCTGATGGACGACGACTTCCGGCTCACCGAGCGGGCGAAGGCCTGGATCGAGGGGATCCGCGGTCAGTACGCCGGCCAGTCGCTGCAGGACCCGGTGGTCGAGGAAGTCGCCGTCAGCCACGCCGTGGGCGGCGGCAACTTCAAGATCCTGTGAGCGGGGAGGGTGCCGCCTGTGTGGCGGCCACGCCAGACGCGATGGACGACAAGATGCTGGTCTTCCGCAGCCTGCACGAGGCGACGCCGGGCCCCAAGTGGCGGTCGCTTTTCGACCTCCACTGGCCCGCCTATGAGGCCTGGTACCTGGCCGAGGGCGAACGCGAGCGGCCGGGCTACCTGGCCTGCCTCAACGCCCTGCGCCGCCATATGCCCGAGCTGCTGCCCAACTACCGGGCGCTCTGCGAGCTGGCCGGTGGCGGCGATCTGGCGTCGCGCTTCCTGAGCCTCTACCAGCCGCCGCCCTACATCACCGGCTGTTCCCAGGCGGTGCTGTCGCGCCAGGGGAGCACCCTGCTGGCCCGCAACTACGACTATCCGCCGGAGCTGTGCGAGGGCAGCATCCTGCTGACCCGCTGGAACGAGCGCCGGGTCATCGCCATGACGGACTGCCTGTGGGGCGTGCTCGACGGCATGAACGACCGCGGGCTCGCCGTGTCGCTGGCCTTCGGCGGACGCAAGGCGGTGGGCGACGGTTTCGGCGCACCGATCATCCTGCGCTATATCCTGGAGTTCTGCGACAGTGTGCCGGAGGCCGCCGAGGTGCTGGCGCGGGTGCCCACCCACATGGCCTACAACATCACCGCGGCCGACAGCGCCGGGCGCTACGTCACGGCGATGATCGGCCCGGACCGGCGCGCCAGCATCCGGCGCGTGCCGGTGGCCACCAACCACCAGAAGAAGATCGAGTGGTACGCCCACGCCCTGGCCTCCGAGACCCTGATCCGTGAGCGCCAGCTCTCCATCCTGGTGGACGACGAGGCCACCGATGAGGCGCGCCTCGAGGCGGCCTTCCAGTCGCCACCGCTGTTCCGCCACGACTACCGACGCGGCCTGGGCACCATCTACTCCGCCTTCTACCGACCCGGCGAGGGCCGGGTGCGTTACCACTGGCCCGGCCTGGGCCTGGACCTGGGCTTCGACCATTTCCCCGAGGAGCGGGTCACCGTGCGCTACGGCCTGCGCGAACGCCTCGGCGGCTGAGCCGCCGGCGTCCGCCTCGAGCACCACCAGCAAGGAAGGGTGTCGCCATGCAAGAGAGCCATACCGAAACGCCCTACACCGCCCTGGGCTTCTACCACAAGATCTCCCAACTGCGCGCCGATACCTGGAATGCGCTCAAGCGCGACTTGGGCCAGCTGGTCAAGCTGGATGCCACCAATCAGCGTGCCCGCAACCTGATCAAGGCGGTGGACGTCAAGCTCACCCGCCTGGAGATCATCGAGGACTACCACGCCTTCCCCTCCAAGGAGGACTTTCGCCACCTCTGGGCACTGTTCGACCGCGAGGAATACGTGCTGCTGGAGAAGGTGGTCAGGCGTCTGGTGCGGGCGCTGATCAGCGAGTCCTACCGGCGCCGCCACGTCGACCTCAGCGAGACCGACGCCGATGCCGAGGACCTGGAGACCCTCGACGCCCTCAACCAGCTCAGGCGCGGCCACCCGGCCTCCAACAGCGCGGCCCAGCCCTACTTCGAGCTGCTGATCGTCGACAACCTCTCGGCCCAGGAGGAGGAGGTCGTGCGCGAGGCCTTCCACAACCTGCGCCGCCCCGAGGACCGCTTCGTCTACGACGTGGTCACGGTGAGGAGTTTCGAGGACGCGCTGATCGCCGTGCTGGTCAATCCCAACATCCAGGCCTGCCTGATCCGCTACGAGTTCCCCTACAAGTCGAAGTACAACCTCAGCGCCCTGCGCAACTACCTGGAGGGGCTCTCCGAGCAGGAGCTGGAGAACCAGTCCGAGGCCGACCGCAGCATTCTGCTCAGCTCGATGATCCACGAGCTGCGCCCGGAGATCGACCAGTTCCTGGTCACCAGCGGCGATGTGGAGGCCACGGCGAGTCGCGATATCCGCTACTTCAACCGCATCTTCTACCGCGAGACCGACTACATCGAGCAGCACCACACCATCCTGCGCGCCATCGACAGTCGCTATCGCACGCCCTTCTTCGACGCCCTGCGCGAGTACAGCCGCAAGCCCACTGGGGTCTTCCACGCCATGCCCATCTCGCGGGGCAAGTCGATCACCCGCTCCCACTGGGCGGGGCAGATGATCGACTTCTACGGCATCAACATCTTCCTCGCCGAGACCTCGGCCACCTCCGGCGGGCTGGATTCCCTGCTGCAGCCCTACGGGCCCATCAAGAAGGCCCAGGAGTACGCCGCCCGGGCCTTCGGCGCGCGGCAGAGCTTCTTCGTCACCAACGGCACCTCGACGGCCAACAAGATCGTGGTGCAGGCGCTGGTCAAGCCGCGCGACATCGTGCTGATCGACCGCGACTGCCACAAGTCGCACCACTACGGCATGGTGCTGGCCGGGGCCCATGTCAGCTACCTGGACTCCTATCCGCTCAACGACTACTCCATGTACGGGGCGGTGCCGCTGCGCGAGATCAAGAAGACCCTGCTGGCCTACCAGCGCGCCGGCGAACTCGACAAGGTCAAGATGCTGCTGCTCACCAACTGCACCTTCGATGGCGTGGTCTACAACGTGCGCCGGGTGATGGAGGAGTGCCTGGCGATCAAGCCCGATCTGGTGTTCCTGTGGGACGAGGCGTGGTTCGCCTTCGCCACCTTCAACCCCACCTACCGGCCGCGCACGGCCATGCACGCCGCGCGGACCCTGCGCGACCGCTACCGCAGCGAGGCCTACCGCGAGGAGTACGCCGCCTGGAAGGCCGAGTTCGAGGCGCTCGACCCGGACGACGACGCCACCTGGCTCGACCGGCGGCTGCTGCCCGACCCGGACCGGGTGCGGGTCCGCACCTACGCCACCCACTCCACCCACAAGACCCTGACCTCGCTGCGGCAGGGCTCGATGATCCACGTCTGGGACCAGGACTTCCGGCAGCGCGTGGAGGCGCCCTTCCATGAGGCCTACATGACCCACACCTCCACCTCGCCCAACTACCAGATCCTCGCCTCGCTGGACGTGGGGCGGATGCAGGCGGAGATGGAGGGCTTCGAGCTGGTGCATGCCCAGGTCGAAACCGCGCTGTCGCTGCGTGAGCAGCTCTACACCCATCCGCTGCTGCAGAAGTACTTCCGCGTGCTCAAGAACAGTGACATGGTGCCCGCGGCCTACCGCGAGTCCGGTGTCGAGTCCTACTACGACCCGGTGACCGGCTGGAACCAGATGGAGGAGGCCTGGGCGCGGGACGAGTTCGTGGTCGACCCGACCCGGGTGACCATCGCCATCGGCGCCACCGGGGTCGACGGCGACGCCTTCAAGAACGAGTACCTGATGAACAAGTACGGCATCCAGATCAACAAGACCTCGCGCAACACCGTGCTGTTCATGACCAACATCGGCACCTCCCGGGGCGCCATCGCCTACCTGCTCGACGTGCTGATGAAACTGGCCAAGGAGTTCGAGTACCGCTGGGAGGAGAGCAGCCGGCCCGAGCGCAAGATCATCGAGCATCGGGTGCATTCGCTGACCCGGGAGCTGCCGCCGCTGCCCGACTTCAGCCGCTTCCACGACGCCTTTCGGCAATGCCCCGAGACACCCCAGGGCGATATCCGCTGCGCCTACTTCCTGAGCTACGACGAGGAGAACACCGAGTACCTGCGCTTCGATAACGGCGAGCTGCAGGCCGAGATGCGCGCCGGTCGCGACGTGGTCTCGGCGAGCTTCGTGATCCCCTATCCGCCGGGCTTCCCCGTGCTGGTGCCGGGCCAGGTGGTCAGCGAGGAGATCCTGGACTTCCTCCAGGCCCTGGACGTCACCGAGATCCACGGCTACCGCCCTGAGCTCGGCCTGCTGGTGTTCGCCGAGGCGGCCCTGGTCGCTCCCGCGGCGGGGTGACGAGCCCACCGCGCCCACCCCGGCGGCATGCAGAAAAAATTCTTGCCAGGCCGGCGAGGACGAAAAAAAGCGCATCCCCCTCGCCGGCTAACGAAAACTCCCCGGCCGCCACCTCCCTTACCCTGTCGTCATCGGAGCCGCCTACCGCGGCTCGCCCGTTTCACCCACGCCGGCCCGACATCCCGAGGGCCGGCGCGTCAGGGGAGGTGCCATATGACGCTGTCCATCAAACTCCAGGACCCGCGCCTGTTCCGCCAGTACGCCTACGTCGACGGCAAGTGGACCCACGGCGACGGCGGCCGCGAAGCGGCCGTGTTCGACCCGGCCACCGGCGAGGCGATCGGCCACATCCCCTGGCTGGAGGCCCACCAGATCCGCGAGGCCGTGGATGCCGCCGACGCCGCCTTCGTGCACTGGCGGGCGCTGCGTGCCGACGAGCGCTGCGAGCGCCTGCTGGCCTGGTACGACCTGCTGCAGGCCCACCGCGAGGATCTGGCGACCCTGATGACCCTCGAGCAGGGCAAGCCGCTGCCGGACGCCCGCGGTGAGGTGGAGTATGGCGCCAGTTTCGTGCGCTGGTTCGCCGAGGAGGGCAAGCGCACCTTCGGTGAGACCATCCCCAGCCACATCCCCAACGCCGCGCTGGGCACCCTCAAGGAGCCGGTGGGCATCGCCGCCCTGATCACGCCTTGGAACTTCCCGCTGGCGATGATCACCCGCAAGGCCGCCGCGGCCATGGCCGCCGGCTGCCCGGTGATCGTCAAGCCGGCCGGCGAGACGCCGTTCTCGGCGCTGGCGCTGGCCGAGCTGGCCGAGCGCGCCGGCATCCCCGCGGGGGTGTTCAACGTGGTGCTGGGCGAGCCCGCCGAGGTGTCGAAGATCCTCTGTGCCGAGGAGCGCATCAAGGCGCTCTCCTTCACCGGCTCCACCCGGGTCGGCCGCCTGCTGCTCGAGCAGTGTGCGAACACGGTCAAGCGGGTGTCGCTGGAACTGGGCGGGAATGCGCCCTTCATCGTCGGGCCGGACATGGATCCCAAGGAGGCGGCCTTTGCGGCGGTGGCGGCCAAGTTCCAGACCGCCGGCCAGGACTGCCTGGCGGCCAACCGCATCCTGGTGCACGAGTCGATCCATGACGCCTTCGTCGAGCAGTTCGCCGAGCGCATGGCGGCGCTGACCGTGGGCAACGGCCTGGAGAGCGAGGTGGACCTGGGGCCGCTGATCCATCGCCAGGCGGTGGACAAGGCCTCCAGCATCGTCGACGACGCCATCTCCCGGGGGGCGACCCTGGTGGCCGGCGACCAGAGCCAGGCCCCGGGCCCGAACTTCTTCATGCCCGTGTTGCTCACCGGCGTGACCCCGGAGATGAAGGTGTGGCGCGAGGAGAACTTCGCCCCGGTGGCCGGCATCACCGCCTACTCGGACGACGACCAGGTGATCGAGATGGCCAACGACACCGAGTACGGCCTGGCGGCCTACGTCTACACCCACGACATCCGCCGCATCTGGAAGCTGCTGCGGGCGCTGGAGTACGGCATGGTCTCGGTCAACTCGGTGAAGATGACCGGTCCCCCGGTGCCCTTCGGCGGCGTCAAGCAGTCGGGCCTGGGCCGCGAGGGCGGCATCACCGGTATCGACGAGTACCTGGAGACCAAGTACTACTGCCTCGGCGGCCTGGGCTCGGTCTCCGGTAGCTAAGCCCTTTTTGCTGAATTCGATGAACCTTCTCCCCGGCGGAGCCGGGGAGCCCACGAGAAGAGAGAGCGCTATGAGCCTGCACAAGGACCTGATCGACCGCGACCGCAAGGTGACCTTCCACGCCTCCACCCACCTGCGCGACTTCGCCCACGGCGACGCGCCGGGCCGCGTGATCACCGGTGGCCAGGGCATCACCATCGTCGACAAGGACGGCCGCGAGTTCATCGACGGCTTCGCCGGGCTGTACTGCGTCAACATCGGCTACGGCCGCACCGAGGTGGCCGAGGCCATCTACCGGCAAGCGCTGGAACTCTCCTACTACCACACCTATGTGGGGCACGCCAACGAGCCGCAGATCGAGCTCTCCGAGAAGATCCTGGCGCTCGCCGGGCCCGGCATGTCCAAGATCTACTACGGCCTGGGCGGCAGCGATGCCAACGAGACCCAGCTCAAGATCGTGCGCTACTACAACAACGTCCTGGGGCGCCCGCAGAAGAAGAAGGTCATCTCGCGCCAGCGCGGCTACCACGGCTCCGGCCTGGCCACCGGCTCGCTCACCGGCCTCAAGGCGTTCCACGACCAGTTCGACCTGCCGCTGGCCGGCATCCTGCACACCGAGGCGCCCTACTATTACCACCGCGCCGCCGAGCAGCAGGGCATGAGCGAGCGCGAATTTTCCAAGCATTGTGCTGCCAAGTTGGAGGAACTGATCCTCGCCGAGGGCCCGGACACCGTGGCCGCCTTCATCGGCGAGCCGGTGCTCGGCACCGGCGGCATCGTGCCGCCGCCGGAGGGCTACTGGGAGGCGATCCAGGCGGTGCTGGCCAAGTACGACGTGCTGCTGATCGCCGACGAGGTGGTGTGCGGCTTCGGGCGCATCGGCGCCGACTTCGGCAGTCACCACTACGGCATCAAGCCCGACCTGATCACCGTGGCCAAGGGCATGACCAGCGCCTACCAGCCGCTCTCCGGCGTCATCGTCGGCGACCGCGTGTGGAAGGTGCTGGAGCAGGGCACCGGCGAGTACGGCCCCATCGGCCACGGCTGGACCTACTCCGGCCACGCCCTGGGCTGCGCCGCGGCACTCGCCAACCTGGAGATCATCGAGCGCGAGGGTCTGACCGCCAACGCCGCCGAGACCGGTGCCTACCTGCAGCAGGCCATGACCCGGGCCTTCGGCGACCACCCCATCGTCGGCAACGTGCGCGGCGTGGGCATGCTGGCGGCACTCGAGTTCTCCGCCGACCCGGCCCGCCGCCGGCACTTCGATCCGGCGCTGAAGGTCGGCGCGCGCATCGCGGCCGCGGCACTCGACGAGAACCTGATCGCCCGCGCCATGCCCCAGGGCGATATCCTGGGCTTCGCGCCGCCGCTGATCACCACCCGCGACCAGGTGGACGAGATCGTCGACCGTGCCTGTCGCGCCGTGGACCGGGTCACCGACGAGCTGGTCCGCGAGGGTGCCATCCGGGGCGTCGGCGCCACGGTGGCCTGACGGCCTGGCCTCCTCCGGGAGGCCGAACCCCTCGAGCGTCGCCGCGGGCCTTCCCGCGGCGACG
>NZ_JAUFPL010000025.1:155956-176403 GCF_030409215.1 Halomonas ramblicola
CGCCGGCCAGGCGGTACGCACCCCGTTGGTGGCCTCCCCGGCGCTCTCCGAGCGCTTCGCTGCCGATATCCGCCTCAAGCTGGAGACCCTGCAGCCCAGCGGCGCCTTCAAGCTGCGCGGCGCCGTCAATATGCTTGCCGCGCTGCGCGAGGAGCGGGGGGCCGAGTCGCTGGCCGCCGGGGTGGTGACCGCCTCCACCGGCAACCACGGCCGGGCGGTGGCCCTGGCCGCCGCCCGGCTCGGGGTGCCGGCGGTGGTCTGCCTGTCGCGGCTGGTGCCGGCCAACAAGGTGGCCGCCATCGAGACCCTCGGCGCCGAGGTGCGACGCGTGGGGGAGAGCCAGGACACGGCCTTCGCCGAGGTCGAGCGGCTGGTCGCCGAGCGCGGCATGACCCTGATCCCGCCCTTCGACGACCCGCGCATCGCCGCCGGCCAGGGCACCATCGGCCTGGAGCTGATGGAGGACTGCCCGGGCCTGGACCGGGTGATCGTCGGCCTCTCCGGTGGTGGCCTGTTGGGCGGTATCGGTGCGGCGGTCAAGGCGATTCGCCCGGCGTGCCGGGTCACCGGGGTGAGCCTGTCGCGAGGCGCGGCCATGTGGGAGAGCCTCGAGGCCGGCCACCCGGTGGAGGTCGAGGAGGTCGAGAGCCTGGGGGACTCCCTGGGCGGCGGCATCGGGCGGGACAACTGCTGCACCCTGGCCCTGGTGCGCGAGGTCATGGACGACCATTACCAGGTCTCGGAGGGTGCCATCGCCCGGGCCATGGTCGACCTCCTCGAGCACGAGAAGCTGCTGGTGGAGGGCGCCGCCGCCGTGGGCCTAGCGGCCCTGGCCGAACACGCCATCGACGTGCGCGGCCAGTCGGTGGCCTTGATCCTCTCCGGCAACGGCGTTTCGCTGGAAACCTTTGACCAGGCTCGCCGGCTGGCAGGACGATAAGCGCCGAGCGCCGCTACGCTGGCGCCATCTATTCCGGGTGGATATCGCTTCGCCATAGCACCTGGCATGTCTAAGCTTGTCTTCCAGCTTTCGAGGAGGAGTCCATGCAGCTCTACCATCGCGATGCCATCGAACGGGCCGTGGGCATCGACCGCGACGCCCTGGCCGCCGTGGAGGCGGGATTCGCCGCCCTGGGGCGCGGCGAGGTGGTGCAGCCGCCAATCCTCTCCATGGCCATCGAGGAGGCCAACGGCGAGGTGGACGTCAAGACCGCCCATATCCGCGGTGCCGAGCGCTTCGCCATCAAGGTCAGCCCTGGCTTCTTCGACAACCCCCGACTGGGCCTGCCGAGCCTCAATGGCCTGATGATGGTCTTCTCGGCCAGGACCGGGCTGGTGGAGGCGGTGCTCTTCGACGAGGGGTATCTCACCCTGGTGCGCACGGCACTGGCCGGCGCCATCGCCGCCAGGCACCTATCACGGGAGGAGAGCCGCCGGGTGGCGGTGCTGGGCGCGGGCGAACAGGCCGAGCGCCAGGTGCAGGCGCTGCGCCTGGTGCGCGACCTCGACACCGTCGATGTCTGGGCGCGGCGCCACGAGGCCGCCGAGGCCTACGCCGATCGGCTGCGCGCCAAGGGGCTCGAGGTGAATGTCCACGACGGCGTCGGCGAGGCCTGCCGGCGGGCCGACATCATCGTCACCGCTACGCCGTCGCGGGAACCGCTGCTGCACGCCCGGGACCTGCCCGAGGGGGTACACGTCACCGCCATGGGCTCCGATGCCCCCGGCAAGCGTGAGCTGGACGCCTCGGTGCTGACCCGTGCTGACGCCTTCGTCTGCGACAGCCGGGCCCAGAGCGAGACCAACGGCGAACTCGAGGCCTTCGGCGGCGGCGAGCTGCCCTTCAAGGTCCACGAGCTGGGGCGGGTGATCGCCGAGGGGCAGCGGCTGCGCCTCTCGGAGGCCACCGTCACGGTGTGCGACCTGACCGGCACCGGGGTACAGGACACCGCCATCGCGGGGTTCGCCCTGGAGCGGTTGACCGGGTGATCGCCGTCGCCTCCGGTGCCCCGACCCTCGGTGCACGGCATGCTGGCGGCCTGGGCGACGGTCGAGCGAATCGACGAGAGACGGCATTAACTCCTGTCGGAAAAAGCATCGGGGTCCTTCCGTGTGCCTTGCGGGATATCGCCCTTGAAGCGACGACGGTACTCACCCAGAAGGCGGAATTGCGCCTGGCACCGGGAGCAGGCGCGGCACATGGCCAGGTGAAGACGTAGAGACAGGGACTCCCTCCAGGTCAGCCGGGTATCCAGCCGCTTGGACATCAGGCGAGTTGCCTCCTTACAGCTCGAGTGCTTGAGCATCATTCTTCCTCCATTGCGGACCGGGTAGCATGCCGGCCCGTCCTCCTGTGTCAGTCGCAGGGCACTGGCCTTACAGCCACAGGGAGCCGGTGTAAGGATGGAGGTGTCGGTCAGACAGAACTGAACCTCGTCATGCAATCGGCCTCGGCTGAGGGGGCAGAGATGTCATCTCCCGGAAAATCATTCATGGCGTTGTGCCTCTTCCTGGGATGGGGAGGAGGGATGGCCGTGGCGGCATCCCCACCGGTACTGCCCGAGCCGTCGGGGAGCGTCATGCACGACCTGGCGGCGTTTCGCCAGGCGGTGAGATCCGGTGGGCCGCCCAAGGATGGCATCCCCTCCATCGACCGGCCGCACTTCGTGGCGGCCGAGGACGCCGGGCTGGCCGATGAGGAGATCGTCATCGGGCTCTACCTGAACGGCGAGGCCCGGGCCTACCCGCAGCGTATCCTGGTCTGGCACGAGATCGTCAACGATGAGGTGGCGGGGGAGGCGCTCAGCATCACCTACTGTCCGCTGACGGGCACGGCCCTGGGATTCAGGCGGGGCGATACCGAGTTCGGTGTCTCCGGTCGGCTGGTCAACAGCAATCTCGTCATGTATGACCGTGCCACGGACAGTGAGTGGCCACAGATGCTGGGCGGCGCCATCGCCGGTGAGCTGGCCGGGCGGGGGCTGGAGGAGGTGAGGCTGTTCTGGACCACCTGGGGGGCCTGGCGGGCGCGGTATCCCGAGACCCGGGTACTCAGCGAGCGGACCGGCCATGTGCGCAACTATCGCCACGATCCCTATGGCAGCTATGTGCCGTTGCGTGGCTATTACCGTCCCGACAGCGGCCGCCTGTTCCCGGTCATGCACGACGACTCGCGTCTTCCCCCCAAGGCACCGGTGTTCGGCCTGCGGGCGCCCGAGGGCGCGGTGGCCATCACCCTGGAGGCCTTGAGTCGGGAAGCCGTCATCGATGTTGCCCTGGGTGAGAGTACCTACACCATCATCCATGACCCGGGGCTGGAGACCGGTTGGGCCTATCGCAACTCCGAGGGGGAGGCGATCGACCATGACGCCCTGACGTTCGGGGCGACCGGTATCGAGGGACCGGGCATGGCGGCCCTGGAGCCGGTGCACGGCTTCGAGGCCATGTGGTTCGCCTGGGCGGCCTTCTATCCCGATACCGAGCTCATCGGAGTGGCTCCATGAGCGTTGGGCGGCCAGGCCTGGGCGGAGTGCTGGGCTCGCCGGGACGATGCCTGACGCTCGGGCTCATCGCCTGCGGCTATGCGTTGCTCTATCTCTGGCTCGGTGGGGATATCGCTGGCGGTGGCAGCGGTTGGCAGGCCAGTTTCCCCGCCTGGTCACGACTGCTGGAACCGCGGGGGCCCCTCCAGTTCGAGCCGGTGGGGCTGCTCATGGCCGGGCCCCTGGTCTGGACGTTCAGCCCGCTCAATACCCTGCTGTCACTGCTCATGGGGATGCTGCTCGGGCTCAACCTCCTGGTCGGCTGGCGGCTGTGGCGACTCCCCAGGCGCTGCTCGCTGCGCGGCTCGAGCCTGGGCCTGCTGGCCGTGCTGCCCGGCCTGCTGGCGGGTGGCGCCTGCTGCGCTCCGCTGTTGGTGATCTGGCTGGGGGTGCCGGTCGCCGGTGCCGTGGCCGGGCTGGCACCGCTGTTGGTGCCGGTGGCGCTGTTACTGCTGCTGGCTGGCCTCTGGCTGGGCCTGCGACAGCTGGCGCAGGCGGAATGACCCCACTGGAAAGCGACCCGCAAGACACCGAGAAACCGGCACGACGACCGGGTGGAAGGTCGGCCGATTCGTCGCGTTCCTGACGATCATTTCCTCGAGTTTAGGACACCTCTCCTTTGTCGGTTATCGACTGCTTGGCTTACGGATTTTTTTAGACTGTTGAAGAAGAAATATAACCGAATTAATCCTTTGAAAGCGCGATGATAATCGTAAGATTCAGGTGGACGGATGCTACCAAGGAGCAAGGATTCACGATCCGTGATCCGATGCCATTGGGTGGAAAAGGAGAGAGATCATGAAACGCGCAACCTTCATCATGTCGGCCCTTATCGCAGGTGTCATGACCGCAGGAATGGCCGGGCAGGCCGTCGCCATGCCGAACGCCCCTACCTGGGCGCTTCAGGAGGGAAACTCGCCCTCTCGGCTGATACCGACCCTGGATCGTTATCATCTGGATGTCGACGCCCGCAGCCGGCTCCAGGTGGCCAGTCAACTCTGGAGTCATGGGGCGGATGGCAGCAGGGTGTCGGCCCTGCTGAAGGACGAGCAAGGAAATGTCGTGGCTCGCTCGGATGCTAGGGGACACAACTTCGTCCTGACGCAGTCCCTCGAGCCCGGTCGTTATATCCTGGACGTTCATGGCACCCGGCTAAGCGGTCGCAAGGAAACGACCCAGCGCTACTATCTGACGACCGAGTTGAACTGATGCCGTCGGTCTGGCTCGGCCAGGGTCGAGCCAGACCATCCCGGATTGCCTTCCATTACCGATCACGGTCTTGCCGGCCTCCTGGCGAGACCCTTGAGTCCCGGCGCATCAGGCGCCATGCTCTGGCTTCGTTACCCCTGAACCTTAGGAGCGGAGCGGATGGCAACGGTACTGGCCTTCGATGTCTACGGCACCCTGATCGACACCCACGGCGTGGTCGCCGAACTGGAGGAACGCCTGGCCGGTCGCGGGCATGGCGAGCGAGCAGCCGAGTTCTCCCGGCGCTGGCGTGACAAGCAGCTGGAATACAGCTTCCGCCGCGGCCTGATGGGCGCCTACGTGCCCTTCGACCGCTGCACCCGCGAGGCCCTGGAGTTCACCGACCGGGCGCTGCAGACCGGGCTCGGCGATGGTGACAGGGACCACCTGATGGGCGTCTACGGGCGTCTGCCGGCCTTCCCCGAGGCGGCCGAGGCGCTGGCGCGCTTCGCCGAGGCCGGCATCACCTGCGTGGCCTTTTCCAACGGCACCCGGGAGGCGGTGGAGGGGCTACTCGAGCGGGCCGGCATCCGCGAGCGCTTCGAGGCGGTGGTCAGCGTCGACGAGGTCAAGCGCTTCAAGCCGGACCCGGCGGTCTACGCCCACCTGCGCCAGCGGCTCGAGGTGGCACCCGGCGATACCTGGCTGATCTCCAGTAACCCCTTCGACGTTATCGGCGCCCGCCACGCCGGCCTGCATGCGGCCTGGGTGCGGCGCAGCCCCGAGGCCCCCTTCGATCCCTGGGGCATCGAACCGGACATGACCGTGGCCGATCTCGATGCCCTGGCCGAGCGGCTGACCTAGCGGCCCGCCGCGCTACCGGGCAATCCGTATCTCACGCGATGCGTAGGCGAATCCGACAGGCTGTCGGGCAATGAAACGCCCCGCGGGCGGGGCCGCGGGGCGTATGGCAGGATCGTCTGCGCCGGTTATTCGACCAGCTCACCGACGCTGACGGTGCCGCGGTCGGCCAGCTGCACGGGACGCGCGTCGTCGCGGGTCCAGGCGGCCATGGAGCCGTCGTACATGGTGGCGGCCTCGAGTCCTCCGATCTCGCTGAGCTGGAACCAGCCGCTGGCGGCCCAGTGGCCGGTGTTGCAGAAGGCCACGGTGGGCGCCTCCCGGTCCAGCCCCAGTTCGTCGATGTGCGCCGACAGCGCCTCGGCATCCAGGTAGTAGGCCCCGTCGCGTTCCACCAGGTGGCTGTCGTGGGGCAGGTTCACCGACCCCGGGATGGTGCCGGGCACCCGGGCCGCGGGCGACTGGGTCTCGCCGTTGAAGAAGGCCGGCGGCCGGGCGTCCACCAGTTGCTCCCCGGCCTCGCGCGCCGCCTCCACCTCCTCGGTGGTGGCCAGCAGCGCCTCGCGCAGCTCGCCCTCGAAGCGCGCTGCTTCCGGCGCCTCCACCGGCCCGCTGGCGACCTCGAACCCCTGCCGCTGCCAGCCGGCGAAGCCGCCGTTGAGGACCGTCACCTCGTCGTGGCCCAGCGCCTTGAAGGTCCAGTAGACCCGGGCGGCGCTGCCGAAGTCGGTGGGCCCGGTGCCGGCCGATACCACCACCACGGTGTCGTCGTTGTCGATGCCCAGGCCGCCGATCAGCGCCTCGAGGTCGTCGACCTCGGGCATCAGGCCGGCCACCCCGTCGCGGTCCTCGCGCCAGCCGGCGTCGGTATAGTTGCTGTAGCGGCTGCCGGGGATGCGCGCCGCCTCGAAGGCGTCGCGGTCGCCGCCGTCGTCGATGCCGGAACGCACGTCCAGCACCACCAGGTCGTCGCTGCCCAGCTGCCCCTCGAGCCAGTCGGCCTCGACCAGGGGGCCGGGATGCATGGCGAGGGCCGGGCCGGCGAAGGCCAGGCTGCCGGCGGCCAGAAGGAAGATCGCTTTCATCGGATACGCTCCTGTCGGGGAATGTGTCCAGCCTAGGCGGCACGGAACCCGCCAGGCAATGCGATTCTTGTATGAATTGCCGATCCCGTTATTTCCATATGGCATGAGTGGCCCGGCCACGATCTCGGCCCCCTTGCCTTTTCCGGGACGAAACCTCGATTCCCTGCTATCGCTGTAAGGCGGGGCGTCCTGTCGCGACAGAGCCCCATGTGACGATACCCAGGCGGGCATCGCCCGCAGCCTGGACGACGGGGGAGGGAAAGATGACGCAACCGCAAACGCCGCGGCGCTTCTGGCTGGGGGGCAAGCGCGCGGCCGAGCAGGACCGCTTCTTCCGCGAGGCCCTGGAGGCCCGGGGCTGGCAGCAAGGGGACGAGACCCAGTGGGACGCCGGCTGGATCACCGGCATGCCCGATCCGGCGCAGTTCCGGCATGCCGCTCCGCGGCGCAAGCTCAACCACTTCCCGGGCAACGCGGCCCTCACCGTCAAGAGTCGCCTCCACGACAGCCTGGGTGCCGTGCGCGAGCGTCTCCACGAGGCCTGGGGGCCGGACAGCGAGGCCGCCGAGCGCCTGGCGTTCTTTCCCCGTGCCTACCTGATGCCGCGCGACTATCACGCCCTGCAGGAGGCGGCGGTGGCGCGTCCCGAGCAGCGCTGGATCCTCAAGCCCACCAACGCCTCCAAGGGCAAGGGAGTCAGGGTGCTGCGCGACGTGGCCGCGGCCCCGCTGGCACGGGACTGGCTGGTCCAGGAATACCTGGCCAATCCCCACACCATCCGTGGCCACAAGTACGTGCTGCGTCTCTACGTGCTGATCAGCTCGCTGACGCCGCTGCGGGTCTACCTCTACCGCCAGGGCTTCGCCAAGCTGGCCTCCGAGCCCTGGGATCCGGACGACGCCGACAACCCCTTCAGCCAGCTCACCAACCCCGACATCAACGCCCTCAACGACAGAGCCGAAGTGCCGGTGGAGTTCATCGACCTGGAGCGCTATCGGGCCTTGCTGCGCGACCAGGGCCACGACGATGCCGCCCTCTTCGCGCGGATCGAGGACCTGGTGGCACTCACGGCGATCTCGGCGGTGGATGCCATGCGCCTGCGCACGGCCGAGGCCGGGGCCGATCCGCGGGGCTGCTATGAGCTGCTGGGGCTCGACTGCCTGGTGGACGACACCCTCAAGCCGTGGATCCTCGAATGCAATCTCAGCCCCTCGCTGGGTACCTGCGCCGCCCCGGAGAGCGGCGGTCGCGTCGAGGAGGCGATCAAGGGAGCCCTGGTCAATGACCTGATGCGGCTGGTGGACGTGCCCGGCGAGGCGCCGACGCCGTCGGACGGGGCCAGCGCGGCGTCGCTGCTCGCCGAGGCCGAGGCGGAACAGGCCCGTGCCGGCGACTTCCGGCGGCTGCTGCCCGCGTCGACGCCGGAACGCTATCTGCCCTGCTTCTCGCTGCCGGACCTCAGCGACTTCCGCCTGGCCGAGGCGTTTGCCGGCTACGCATTGCCCCGGCCGACGCTGGAGCGTCGTGAGGTGGTGGAGCTGTTTCACGGCGACGAGTTGGCCCTGCACGACCTGAAGCGCGGCCACTACTATCGGCCCAACGACAGTGCGGCGCTGATCTGGCTGCTGGCCACCGAAGGGCTCGATCCCGACGCCATTGCCGAGCAGCTCGACGAAGCCCTGGGCGATAACGCCACGGGCGATGCCGAGGCCCACCGCGAGCTGGTGTGGCGGACCCTGCACGGCTGGTGTCGCGACGGCTTGCTGCGTCAGCGCGGCGATGCCCCTGAGGAGGCGTCGCGAGAGACGTCGTCACCGCCCTTCCGGCGCGAGCTGCGTCTCGCCTTCGACGGCCATCACTGGGCGCTTTCGGTCGGCAGTGCCGCCGCCATGGCGCGGCTCGACGCGGCTTTCGCCGGTCGGCTTGGGCCGCTGCACGATGACGAGTCGGGACGCCTGCCGCGGCTGTCGATCCTGTGCGAGCCGGGCGGCGGTTACGCCCTGGCCAGCGACCAGACTCTGGTCGCCTCACGGCTCCCCCTGGCGCGCCTGGCGGATGTCCTGTGCGGCGAACTGCTGCGCCAGGCGGCCCTCCCGGACCAGGCGGTGATCGACGCTCCCCTGGCGCTGACCGCCGAGGGCGAGGGGTGGCTGTGTCTCGGTACGCCCGACGAGACCGCCATCGACGTCGTCAGCGGGCGAACCGGCAGGGTCTGCCGCGGGCTGCGGCTCTCCCTGGCCGACCCGAGCCGGGCCGAGCCCCTGGGGTTGCCGCTGACGGGGGCATCATCCCCGGTTAGCGACTGGCCCGAGAGAGTGGTGATCAACGGGGTGCTGATGCCCGATGGAGAGGGCGACTGGGCATCGGCGACCTCGACCCTGGAGGTGCTGGGGGCCCTGCTGCCCCGCGTGTGCACCACCCGGGACGACCCGCTGGACGAGCAGGGCGTCCAAGCCCTGGCCGCCTGGCTGATGGATCTCGCCGCCGGGGTCGCCGGTGGCTGCCGGTTCGAGCCGGCGGCGGCCGAGGGTTGAGCCGCCACCGGACGATCGACGATGGGCCCCGTGCCCATCGTCATCCGCGAGGCCGACGGAGTCGGCCCGCTGGCCATGCGACATGTTTCGTCATGTCGCTCACCGCTGAACGAGGAGGTCATGACCATGACACATCACGATGCAAGGCGCCGTCACCTGCTGAGCCGGCTGGGTCGCCGGCTTGGGCCGGCGGCACCCGCCCTGGCCCTGGTGGCCAGCGGTGCCGCCTTCCAGGCCCTGGCCGAGGAGGCGCCGGGGGAACCCGTCTACACCGATGGCCAGGAGGCGCCGCTGATGCTGGCGGCGGCCCATGAGGACGATGCCGAGGCCGAAGCCGAAGCCGAGGGAGAGGCCGAGGGTGAGGCCGAGGGAGAGGCCGAGGGTGAAGCGGAAGGCGAAGAGGAGGAAGAAGCGGAAGGCGAGGCCGAGGGTGAGGCCGAAGCCGAGGGCTGAGAGGCTTTCCTGCATGCCCGAAGGAATGCCGGGCCGGCTCTAACCGGCCGGTCCCGGCACGTCATTCCGCGACCCGGAGATCCGCCATGTCATACCCATCGCCGGAAGCTTCTCCCGAACTCGCTGCGCTGGTCGATGAGAACCGTCAGGCCCTGTGCCAGCTGCGCGACCTGCTGGCCGGGCTGTCGTCCTCCGCCTATGGTCGGGCCTGCGGTACCCTGGGGCGTCACTCCATCGGCCGTCACGTCCGTCACATCCTCGATCACTATGAATCACTGCTGAGCGCCGAGGCCGCGGTGCTGGACTATGAGCACCGACGCCGAGACCCCGGCCTGGAACGCTCTCCCGCACGCGCCATCAGGCGGCTCGACGCGATCGTCGTGGCGCTGGCCGACCTGGTCGAAGGCGCGGCATCCGCCCACGTGCGGCTGCACTACCCGCTCGGCGGTGGCGATGCACAGGCGCTGCCCACCAGCCTGGGTCGCGAGCTGGCCTTTCTGACCAGCCACACCATCCACCACATGGCGATCCTCGGCCTGCTGGCGGAGCGGCTCGGCGTGGCATTGCCCGACGATTTCGGCGTCCATCCCTCGACCCTGCGTCACTGGCAGCGCCAGGCCGAGGCACCACCGGTGAGGAGCGCCTGATCAGGCTGGGGCAGCGGGCCTCATTCCCGATCGCTGCGGGAAGCAAAGAGGCTGTCCGCGCGGCGGCGCCCGGCCTCATGCAGGAGCGTGAACTGCCGGTCGCATTGCCGGCAGGCGCCACACATGGCGAGGTGCATGCGCAGGGAGAGCGCCTCCCCCAGGCTGAGCTTGCGGTCCTGGCGCAGCGACATCAGCCGCGTGGCCTGACGGCACATCATCATGTCGTTCCCTCCTTCAGCCAGCCTTTCTCCAGGCAGGCGCGCAGCCGTAGCCGGGCACGATGCAGGATGACCCAGCAGTTGTTCTCGCGAATCTCCAGGGCCTGGCAGATCTCGGCGGTGGAGAGCCCCATCAGCTCCCGCAGCGAGAAGACCCGTGCCGCGCTGTCGGGCAGGGCGATCAGGCAGGCGTCGAAGACCTGCCAGAAACGCTCGCTCTCGAAGACGGCCTCGGGCTCCCCCCAGCTCGATGGCCGGGCCTCTTCCTGCCAGCGGCCGTTGTGCTGGAACTGGCGGTCGATGGCCTCGTCATCGCCCTCGTCCTCCAGCGGCATCAACTTTCCCTGGCGCTTCTGGGCGCGCAGGCTGTCGAGAATCTTGTACTTGAGGATACCGAAGACCCAGGTCTCGTAGCCGGAACGCCCGGCGAAGCTGGCATCCTTCTCGATGGCCGCCATCAGGGCGTCCTGGACGGCGTCCTCGGCCAGGGCGGCGTCCCGGAGATGCAGCCTGGCGAAGGCCAGCAGGCGTGGCCGCACGGCGGACAGCCGTTCCATGCGGGTGGGGGCGTCATCTCCCTGTGTCGAGTCGTCCATCATATGGGGGTCGCTCCGGCAGCGGGGCGGCGGGTATGCAGGGGCATCGGGCTCCTCCTCTTGGTCGTCACGGGTGGGCATGCCTTACCCTTAGGGTATGCCATCGACGCTGCCGGGGAACGGCGCCCCTGCCTGAACGACTCAGTGCGACAGCTCGATGACACGACCACCGGCATCCTCGGCGTCTTCCCGGTCATGGGTCACCAGCAGGCTGGGCAGCCCCGCCCGGCGCAGGTGATCGAACACCAGCCGGCGCATCTCGTGGCGCAGGTGGGCATCGAGCCCGGAGAAGGGCTCGTCGAGCAGCACCGCGCAGGGGCTGGAGAGCAGCAGGCGCATCAGCGCCACGCGGGCCTTCTGGCCGCCGGAGAGGGTGGCGGGGTCGCGGGGAGCGAAGCCGCCCAGGCCGATCTCCGCCAGGGCCCGGGTCACCTGGCCCTCGCGGTCCGTTGCCGCTGCCGGCAGGCCGAAGCGCAGGTTGCCGCCCACCGAGAGGTGCGGGAACAGCATGGGATCCTGGAACAGCAGGCCGATGCCGCGGCGCTCCGCCGGCAGGCCGGTGATGTCGTGTCCGTCCAGCCGGATACGCCCGGCGACCGTGAAGGCGGGGGGCAGGAAGCCGGCGATCCAGGCCAGCAGGGTCGACTTGCCGGAGCCGGAGGGGCCCATCACGGTCAGTACTTCCCCGGGGCCGATCCGGGCGTCCAGCTCGACCAGCGGGGTGTCGCCGAGGGCGATGCGGACCCGCTCGAGTTCGAGATGGTGGGCAATCATGGCGTGCCTCGCATATCGCGTCGATTCGTCCAGAGCAGCCGCGGCAGGCCCACGGCGACGAGGAAGCCCAGCAGCGGCAGGCTCGCCTGGAGCAGGGCCCAGACGCCGATCAGGCGTCGGTTGCCGCCCGCGGCCAGCGCCACGGCCTCGGTGGTGACGGTGGGGTGCCGGCCGGCGCCGAGCAGCTGGGTGGGCAGGTACTGGCCGATGCTGATCGCCAGGCCCACGGCCATGGCCGTCAACAGCGGGGCCAGCAGCAGCGGGAGGCGGACGCGCCAGAACACCCGCGCCGGGCTCGCGCCCAGGGTGAGGGCCAGCCTGGCCCAGCGTGGGTCGAGGCGCCGGTAGGCCTCGGAGAGCGACAGGAAGACGTAGGGCAGCACGAACAGCAGGTGCCCGAAGATCACCAGGCCCAGGGCGGGTCGCATCCCCAGCGCCTCCAGCAGCACCACCAGCCCGAACAGGAAGGCGATCTGCGGCACGATCAGTGGCAGGTAGAGCAGCGCCAGGGCCGCGGAGCCCGGGTGCCGGCCGCTGCGCTGCTCGTTCTCCAGGGCGGCCAGGGCCAGCAGCAGGGCGAGCAGGGTGGCGGCGCCGGCGACCACCAGGGTGGTGGCGACCGGCCCCGCCAGGTGGGGCAGGGCGCGTGACCAGCCCTGCAGGGTGAAGCCCTGGGGCAGGGCGTCGGGGAAGCGCCAGAAGCCGGCCACCGAGAACAGCGCCAGGGCGGCGAGCCCGGCCAGGGCGGCGAGGGTGGTGACGCCGATCAGGCTGCGTCCGGCCAGGCGCAGCGCTCGCTCCCCGCGCCGCCGCCCGCCGCCCTCCAGCCAGCGCCGGCCGAGGCGGGCTGCCAGCCGTTCCAGGCCCCACCAGACGGCCAGGGCGGCCAGGGTGACGCCCAGTTGCAGCAGGGCGCCGGCCGAGGCCATGAAGCGCCGGGACAGGTCGGGATCCTGGAACCAGCCGAGGATCGATACGCTGAGCGTGGGGGGCAGGGTGGGACCCAGAATCAGCGCCATGTCCACCACCGAGCTGGCGTAGGCGATCACCGCATAGACCGGCAGGCGGATCAGCGGATAGAGCGCCGGCGCCACCCCCTTGAGCCAGGCCAGGGTGGGCCGGTAACCCAGCGAGCGGGCCAGCATCATCCGTCGCTCCGGTCCCAGCTGGGGCAGGGCGGCCAGGCTCATCAGCAGCAGGAAGGGGATCTCCTTGAGGATCAGGCCGCCCATCAGCGCCAGGCCCAAGGGATCGTTGACCAGTTGCAGGTCCGGCGGGCGCGTCCAGCCTGTCAGGCCCGGCGAGGCCCAGCGGGCGAGCAGGCCGGACGGGGCGATGAGGAAGGCCAGGCCGAAGGCGGCCGCGGCATGGGGCACCGAGAGCAGTGGCGAGACCAGCCGGCGAATCCAGCGATCCAGGCGGCTGCCGGTGCTGGCGGCCAGGAACAGCAGCACCACCGCCAGGGCGACGGCGGTGGTCACCAGGCCGCTGGCGAAGCTGACCAGCACCGAGCGGGCCAGGCCGGGCTCGGCGAACAGGGCCCGCCAGGGCGCCAGCGTCAGGGTCTCGCCGCCCAGGGCCGGCAGGTAGCCGAAGGCCGGCAGGGCGGCCATGGCGATGCCGGCCAGCACGGGGCCGACCAGCAGCAGGACGATCGCCACCGGGGCCAGTCGCAGCAGCATCTCAGCGTTCCCGGCGTGTCGCAGGGGCGTGGCGCTCAACGCACATAGCGCTCCCGCCAGGCGTCCTGCAGGGCGGTCATCCAGCTGGGATGCGGCTCGGCGAGGGTCTCGCCCAGCGCCTCCGGCGGCAACAGTGCCGGATGGTCGTCATCGGTGTCGAAACGTGCCCGCTTTTCCGCCGGCAGTCGCGTCAGGTCGAGCACCGTGGGATCGCCCCAGACCTCGAGATCCTGCTTGCGCGCCTGGGCCTCCACCGAGAGCAGGAAGTCGGCCACCACCATGGCACCGGCCTGGTGCGGCGAGTTGTAGGGGATCGCCACGAAGTGCACGTTGCCCAGGGTGCCGCCCTCGAGCACGTAGCTGCGAACGCTGGGCGGTAGTTCCAGGTCGGCCACCGCGGCGGCGGGCTCCGCGGGGTTGAAGGTGAAGGCCAGGTCGAGCTCGCCGTCGCCCAGCCGGTTGCGCATCTCCGGCCCGCTGGCGGGGAACTGACGGCCGCTACGCCACAGGTGGGGATGCAGGGCATCCAGGTAGTCCCAGAGCGGGGCGGTGACCGCGGCGAAGTCGCTCTCCGCCACCGGGGCGTAGAGGGCATCGCGGTCCTCGGTCAGGGCGATCAGTGCCTGCTTGAGGAAGGTACTGCCGGTAAAGTCGGGGATGCGCGGGTAGGTGAAGCGGCCGGGATGCTCGCGGGCCCAGTCGAGCAGCGCCTCGATGCTGCGCGGTGGTGCCTCGAGGGCGTCGCCGTCGTAGTAGAAGGTGATCTGCGCCTTGCCCCAGGGTGACTCGTAGCCTTCGGTGGGCAGGGTGAAGTCGGTGACCACTTCGGGGTTGTGCTCGGGATGGGTGAGGGGGAAGTGGGGCAGCCGCTCGGCGAAGGGGCCGTAGAGCAGGTCGTTGTCGCGCATGGCGGCGAAGTTCTCGCCGTTGAGCCAGATCAGGTCCACGCTGCCGTCGTCGTGGTTGCCGGCCTGCTTCTCCGCCAGCACCCGCGAGACGGCGTTGCTGGTGTCGTCCAGCTTGACGTGCTCCAGGTCGATGTCGAAGCGCTCATCCACCCGGCGACCGACCCAGGCGATGTAGTCGTTGGTACGGCTGTCGCCGCCCCAGGCGTGCCAGTAGACCGTCTGGCCGCGGGCCTCGTCGAGGATCGATTGCCAGTCGGCGTCGGGTGAGGCGGCATGCAGTGGGGCGGCGGCCAGCAGGGCCAGCCAGGGGATGGCGAAGTGCGGCTTGGGCATGGGCGTTCCTTGTCGTCATGGGGTGGCGTCTGCCGGGCGGGGCCGACGCTGCGGATTGGTCGCGCCGGCACGCGTCCCCTTACAGCCTACTGTAAGCCCGCAATCCGTTGAGCGACCAACCCTTAGCCGCTGTCGATGCATGGCAGGGCCTGGGCGTCGTCAACGACGACCCACAACCAATAACAGCGAGGTGAACCGTATGACAACGCATGACGAGAAACGCCGTCGCCTGCTGGGCCGGCTCGGGCGTTGCCTGGTCTGTACCACTCCCGTGCTGGCACTGGCGGCGGGAGGCGCGGCCCTCCAGGCCTCGGCGGGCGACACGGCGTCGGGTACGGTCATGAGCGAGGAGACGCTGCTGCTGGCCAGCAATCAGGCCGAGGCCGAAGCGGAAGCCGAGGCAGAAGGAGAGGCCGAAGCGGAAGGTGAAGCGGAAGCGGAAGGTGAAGCGGAAGCCGAGGGCGAGGCGGAAGGAGAAGCCGAGGGCGAGGCGGAAGGCGGCGACAGCGCGGCCGTGACGCGTCCCGATGACTATACCCCGGCCTATCGCGAGGACGGCGCCAATGATCCCGAGCTGCTGGCTCGCGGCGAGGAGCTCTACTACGACACCTCCCTGAGCAGCAACGGCCTGGCCTGCGCCTCCTGCCACGGTAGCGATGGCGATGACGTGGGCTACAACGCCACCTTCGAGCAACCCTTCCCCCATCAGGTGGCGATGGCCAGCGAGCAGTTCGGCATGCCGGAGGTCCACGCCGACGAGATGACCCAGGTCTGCATGGTGGCGCCCATGGAGGCGGATCCCCTTCCCTGGGACAGCGAGGACCTGACATCGCTCTCCGCCTACATGGTGGAGGTGCAGAAGCGCTTCGCCGGCGAAGCCCACGATCTGTAGGACAGCCGTCGACGATGCAGGAGCCCGGTCCGCCATATGGCGGACCGGGCCCAGGAGGCCTGGTTTCAGGCAGCTTCGGGGCATCTACTCCCCTATCTTCCCGATCTGTCGGGTCAAGGGCTCGGCTTTCCTGTTGAACGGCGTCTCGGCGATACCGTGGCCAGCAATGGCGCGGGACGCCTCGGCGCTGGAGCGGTGAGCCTGCTAGTCTGGAAATCAGTAGAAGCTGAACCATGTTGCCGGGACGCGACTCCACAAGAGCAGAGCCAGCGTCAACGGAGGAGGGCCTCATGAGCCTGTGCCGCGTCACCCCGCTGCGACGCCTGCTGCTCGTCGTGAGCCTGGCCTGCCTGGCGTTCGGCGCCCTGATGGCCTGGCAGGCCGCCGCCCAGACGCAGGCGCGTACCGCCGTGGTGATGACGGTGGAGGGGGCCATCGGGCCGGCCATCGGCGACTACTTCAAGCGTGGCCTGGCGCGGGCCGTGGAGCGTGATGCCGAGCTGGTGGTGGTGCAGATGGACACTCCCGGTGGCCTGGATGCCTCCATGCGCGACATGATCTCCAGCATGCTCAACGCCAGGGTGCCGGTGGCGATCTACGTCTCGCCGGCCGGTGCCCGCGCGGCCAGCGCCGGCACCTACCTGCTCTACGGCAGCCACGTGGCCGCCATGGCGCCGGCCACCCACCTGGGATCCGCGACACCCGTGCAGATCGGCGGGGGTGGCCTGCCGGGGCTGGGCGACGAGGACGAGGAAGAGCCACAGGAGGAGGGCGACACCAATGCACCGGAGGACGCCGCGGAGGACGAGGCCGCCTCCGATGAGGAGGCCGAGCGCGACGCCGGTCCCCGTCGCGGCGAGACCGCCATGGAACGCAAGGTGCTGGAGGATGCCGTGGCCTATATCCGCTCCCTGGCCGAACGCCACGGCCGCAACGCCGACTGGGCCGAGGAGGCGGTGCGCGAGGCGGTCAACCTCACCGCCGACGAGGCGCTGGAACGCCAGGTCATCGACGTGGTGGCCAGCGACATCGCCGACCTCCTCGAGCAGATCGACGGCCGCACGGTGGTGATGGAGGGCGGTGAGCGTACCCTGGCCACCCAGGACCTGACCCTGGAGCGCTTCGATCCCGACTGGCGTACCCAGTTGCTGCAGGTGATCACCAACCCCAATGTCGCCTACTTCCTGATGATCATCGGCTTCTACGGGCTGATCTTCGAACTCTCCAACCCGGGCAGCCTGGTGCCGGGCACCATCGGCATCATCTGCCTGCTGCTGGCGCTGTTTGCCTTCCAGGTGCTGCCGGTCAACTATGCCGGGCTGGCGCTGATCCTGGTGGGCCTGGCGCTGATCGTCGGCGAGGCGCTGATGCCCAGCTTCGGCATCCTGGGTATCGGTGGCATCGTCGCCTTCGTGATCGGATCGGTGATACTGATGGACGCAGACAACCTGAGCATCTCGCTGCCCCTGATCGGCGGCGTCGCCCTGCTGGCGGCCGTCCTCATGCTGTGGGTCATGACCCGCTTCCTCGGGCTCCGACGTCGCCCGGCCCGCACCGGGCAGGAGGAACTCGAGGGCAGCGAGGCCACGGTGCTGGAGGACTTCGACTCGCAGGGCCATGTGCGCCTGCACGGGGAGCGCTGGAACGCCCGCAGTGCCCGGCCGTTGCGCCGAGGAGAGGTCGTGCGGGTGGTGGGCATCGATGGCCTGACGGTCGATGTCGAGCCGCTCGAGGGCGGCGAGCGAGACACGGATCACTGAGGCGCGGGCTCCGCCCGCGCCTTTCTCACCGACTGGGAGACGTAGCCATGATGCTTTCCTATCTCGTGCCGTTAGTCCTGCTGTTCATACTGATTGCGGCGTCAATCCGCATCCTGCCGGAGTACAAGCGCGGCGTGGTGTTCTTCCTCGGCCGCTTCCAGGCGGTCAAGGGGCCGGGGTTGATCATCGTCATCCCCGCCATCCAGAAGATGGAGGTGGTCGACCTGCGGGTGATCACCATGGACGTGCCGGAACAGGACGTCATCTCCCAGGACAACGTCACCGTCAAGGTCAATGCCGTGCTCTATTTCCGGGTGGTGGATCCCGAGAAGGCGATCATCCAGGTGGAGCACTTCGTCAATGCCACCAGCCAGTTGGCCCAGACCACCCTGCGTTCGGTGCTGGGCAAGCACGACCTGGACGAGATGCTCTCCGAGCGCGACAAGCTCAACGACGATATCCAGGAGATCATCGACAGCTCGGCGGAGGGCTGGGGCATCAAGGTGGCCAACGTGGAGATCAAGCACGTCGACCTCGACGAGAGCATGATCCGCGCCATCGCCCGCCAGGCCGAGGCCGAACGCGAGCGGCGCGCCAAGGTGATCCACGCCGAGGGCGAGCTGCAGGCCTCCAAGAAGCTGGTCGAAGCGGCCCACGTGATGTCCGCCAACCCGGCGGCCCTGCAGCTGCGTTACCTGCAGACCATGAACGACATGAGCAACAAGAACGCCTCCACCATCGTGGTGCCGTTGCCCATCGATCTGTTGGAAGCCTTCAAGCCAGAGCGTGGCGGCCGTTCCGCCGCGTCGCGTGGTGAAGCCGACGAGGCCTGAGCCAGGGGTGCCGTGCAGCACGAATTCTGGTAGACTCCGCCGCTCTTGTCAGGCATTGCCCTCGACCTTGGTCGAAGGGCGATGCCGAAACAGCGAGCAAGGGAACCTTACCGCGTGATGACTTTCTGCTCCGGGCCGATGGCTCTCCTCGCAGGGTTGATGACTCCGCCCTAGCGCACCCCCTCCCCATTTCCAGCCCCGGCGCCCCGTCACGGCGGCGCCACGGCCGGACATCGCGCCGCTGTCCCGGACGCCCCCGGCGTCCACCCCATGCCATGCCTCGATATCGCCCCACCGGCGCCAGACACCCTCGGGTGTCGGGGCAGGCACGCTCGCGACACGACCCTGGCGCCTCACGGCACGACAATCACCCCCGACTGGACCGCAGCATGTACGAAAAAATGAAACTGAGTTGGTTCTCCAACCTCAAGGGCGACACCCTGGCGGGTATCGTCGTCGCGCTGGCCCTGATCCCCGAGGCGATCGCCTTCTCCATCATTGCCGGGGTCGACCCCAAGGTGGGCCTCTACGCCTCCTTCGCCATCTGCGTGATCATCGCCTTCACCGGCGGGCGTTCCGGCATGATCTCGGCCGCCACCGGCGCCATGGCGTTGCTGATGATCACCCTGGTCAAGGAGCACGGCCTGGAGTACCTGCTGGCCGCCACCCTGCTCACCGGGGTGCTGCAGATCGTCGCCGGTTACCTCAAGCTCGCCGACCTGATGCGCTTCGTGTCGCGCTCGGTGGTCACCGGCTTCGTCAATGCCCTGGCGATCCTGATCTTTATGGCCCAACTCCCTGAATTAACAGGGGTTACATGGCATGTCTATGCCATGACGCTGGCCGGCCTGGCGATCATCTACGGCTTTCCCTATGTGCCGGTGATCGGCAAGTCGATTCCCTCGCCACTGGTGTGCATCGTGGTGCTGACCGCCGTCTACATGGCCACCGGCATGGAGATCAGAAGCGTGGGCGACATGGGCGAGCTGCCCGACAGCCTGCCGGTCTTCCTGTGGCCGGACGTGCCGCTCAACCTCGAGACGCTGATGATCATCCTGCCCTACTCGCTGATGCTGACCGTGGTGGGCCTGCTGGAGTCGATGATGACCGCCACCATCATCGACGATCTGACCGACACCAGGAGCGACAAGAACCGCGAATGCAAGGGGCAGGGCATCGCCAACATCGGCGCCGGCCTGCTGGGCGGCATGGCAGGCTGCGCGATGATCGGCCAGTCGGTGATCAACATCAAGTCCGGTGGTCGCCGCCGCCTGTCGACCCTGATCGCCGGCGTGGCACTGCTGCTGATGGTGGTGTTCTTGGCCGACTGGGTCTCCCAGATCCCCATGGCGGCCCTGGTGGCGGTGATGATCATGGTCGCCATCGGTACCTTCAGCTGGTCGTCGATCCGTGACCTCAAGAAGCACCCCATGAGCACCAACTTCGTCATGGTTGCCACCGTGGTGGTGACCGTGGGCACCCACAACCTGGCCATCGGCGTCTTCGTCGGCGTGCTGATCGCCGCCATGAACTTCGCCAACAAGGTGGGCAACATCCTCTACATCGGCAGCGAGGAGGTCGATGAGGGCAGCCATCGTGTCTACAAGGTGGTGGGCCAGGTGTTCTTCGCCTCCTCCGAACGCTTCGGGAATGCCTTCGACTTCAAGGAGACCGTGCAGAAGGTCACCATCGACCTGTCGCGGGCCCACTTCTGGGACATCACCGCCGTCCAGGCCCTGGACCGGGTGGTGATCAAGTTCCGCCGCGAGGGTACCGAGGTCGAGATGATCGGCCTCAACGAGGCCAGCGCCACCATCGTCGACCGCTTTGCGGTGCATGACGACCCGGAAGCCGTCGAGAAGCTGATGGGAGGTCACTGACATGACCGAACAGGTGATGGCCGCCATCGACGGCTCGAAGTTCTCGGAAGGGGTGTGCGACTACGCCGCCTGGGCCAGCCAGGCGCTGGAGGCGCCGCTGACCTTTCTGCACGTGGTGGACAACCATCCCCAGACCGCCGAGGCGGACCTCTCCGGCAACATCGGCCTGGGCTCCCGCGAGCACCTGCTCGAGGAGCTCTCCGAGCTGGAGGAGAAGCGTGCCAAGGTGGCCCAGGAGCAGGGCCGGCTGATGCTCCAGGC
>NZ_JAUFPL010000025.1:176413-180930 GCF_030409215.1 Halomonas ramblicola
ATCGAGGATGGCGTGACCGAGCCGGGCAGCCGCCAACGCAACGGCACCCTGGTGGAGACCCTGGAGGAGCTGGCCGACGAGATCCGCCTGCTGGTAGTGGGCAAGCGCGGCGAGACGGCCCACCAGGATAGCGGCCACCTGGGCTCCAACCTGGAGCGCGTGGTGCGCACCCTGCACCGGCCGATCCTGATGGTGCCCGACGCCTTCAAGCGGCCGGAGAAGGTGATGATCGCCTTCGACGGCAGCAAGACCACCCGCAAGGGGGTGGAGATGCTGGCGCGTAGCCCGCTGTTCGACGGCGTGCCGGTGCACGTGGTGATCGTCGGCGCCGAGACCGGCGACAACCGCTCGCAGTTCGACTGGGCGCTGAAGACCCTGCGCGACGCCGGCCACGCGGCCGAGGGCGCGATCCGCGCCGGCGAGGTGGAGGCGACGCTTCGCGCCTACCAGGAGGAGCAGGGCATCGATCTGCTGGTGATGGGGGCCTACGGCCACTCGCGGATCCGCCATTTGCTGGTAGGCAGCACCACCACCGAGATGCTGCGCAGGACGACGCTTCCGGTCCTGCTGCTGCGATAGGTTTCCCCCGAAACCGGCCCACCGTTCTTGGCGTGCGCCGGTTTTTTTCTTTCCGAGGGACGACTGCGTTACCCAGAGGAGCCAGAAAGATGACGATCACGCCACCCTGAAATGCGATATCTCCCATCCACTCTGACATGAGGATCCCCCGATGACAGCGCCTCTCCTTGCGGGAGGGCATGACAAGGAATCAACCATTGGACAGTACCACCTTCGCCCATTCGGCCTTCTTCGATGAGACCTCGTCCTCGCAGCGCCGCCTACGCCGGGCGCTACGTGGCCAAGAACCTCGTCGCCGCGGGCCTGGCCGACAAGTGCGAGATCCAGGTCTCCTACGCCATCGGCGTGGCCGAGCCGACCTCGGTGTCGGTCAACACCTTCGGCACCGGCCGGGTCAGCGACGAGCGCATCATCGAGCTAATCCGCGAGCCCTTCGAGACCTCCTATACCTGGACCGACACCCAGGGCGAGGAGCATACCGAGACCTTCACCGCCTTCCCCTGGGAGAAGACCGACCGCGCCGCGGTGCTGCGCGACGCCGCGAGACTCTAACCCCGGACGACACGGAGAGACCGCATGTCCAAGAAGATTTACTGCATCGCCAACTTCAAGCCCAAGCCCGGACGGGAGGAGGCCGTGTTCAGGGCCCTGCAGGCCCTGGAGCCCAATGCCCACCGCGAGGACGGCTGCCTGCAGTACACCGTGACCCGGCAAATCGACCATCCCAACGCCCAGGGGGCCAGCTACCCGATCGTCTTCCACGAGATCTGGGCCAGCCGCGAGGCCTTCGAGGCGCACTGCAACCGTCGCGAGATCAAGGAATTCTTCGCTACCCAGGTCGAGGCCGACGACGGCGACGTGGATCATGCCAACGTCTGCGTCTACACCGACGAGCCTCACGACTACGACGCCCCGGAACTCTGAATCCGTCTGGAATCGGCACGGGCGGCCACGCCCGTGCCCTTGAAACCCGCAGGAGATCCCATGACCGCGGCCTCCTCGAGCCTCGACTACACAGGCGTGGTTCCAGGCGCTATGGTTCTATTCTGGCGCGGGTACCGGACATGGCCTTTCGGGAACTGGCTTCCGGTGCCTGATGGCCTTCATTGATCGCAGAGGCGAGACACCGGGATCGGACTCGTTTCGCACTTGCGGTGCCGAGAGGAGACCCGATGAATCATCCGGAGATCGATATCGAGAAGATCACCCATCAGCTCGAGGACACCAAGGCGGCGTTGATCGACCAGAGTTACCAGAGCAAGGAGAGCCGCGCCACGGTGGTGCTGGACCAGCAGTCCGTAGGGCGGCTGTCGCGCATGGATGCCCTGCAGGGGCAGGCCATGGCCAAGGCCGAGGAGGATCGTCGCCAGTTGGCGATCCGGCGTAGCGACGCGGCCCTGGCACGCCTGGCCCGGGAGGAGTTCGGGGAGTGCATCGAGTGCGGCGAATGGATCGCCGTCAAGCGGCTGGAATGGGACCCGACCTTGCTGAAATGCATCGACTGTGCCGAGTGAGTTTGTTACCGTGAACGGCCACTAACCTGTCTATCCAGATACCTTTCCCGAGGTCGCTGGTAACTGTGAGAGGAGCGATCCGATGACTCAGTTACTCACCGACACCTTCCCCGGTCCGCCCTAGGCCGCCCGACCTCCCTTCCGAGCCCATTGGTCGACATCCCGACGCGATGTTGCCCCCGATCATCACTCGTAAGCCCCGATCCGCGATGGATCCCGGGCACCTCTAAGGGGATATGCATGAGCGGCCAAGGTGCCTTCCTACCCGACGTTGGTGAGCTCTCCTCCGCGGATGGCTGGATCAGCGTCCACCACTATCTTCCACTCGATTCTCGCTCGACCCTGCTGGTGGTCTATCAGGATATGCATGGCTCCGGTGTGACCTCGGCCTCCTTCGAGCGGGGGCGCTTCCTGAGCCGGACCAATCGGGCCCTGGTGAGGGGCGTCAGGGCCTGGCGCTTCCAGGAGGCATGAACCATGAGTACGCATGATCAAACCTTATCGTCACGCGTCCAGCAGCTGCTGGAGCAGGGCTACTGCAGCGTCGAGCAGTATCGGCCCGAGGAGAACGACTGCGTGGATTACGACCTGCTCTTCATGGGGCAGAGGGTCTCCGGACACCGCACGCTGACCGGCGTCACGCTAGAGGCCGATCAGGCCCTGAACCCGATCGACGCCGCCCTGCTGCTGGGGGCGGGGCCGGGCATCGCCTCGGTATTCTGGCGACCGCATGATCCCATTCGCACCGCGCAGGAGTCGGCCGCGGCCAGGGAGCCCGCCTGGGATTAGCGACACTACCGCCCAAGTGTTGTCAGGAACTCCCCCGGATGCCGCCGGGGCGCTGGCCTTCATGGCGCCCAACCGTTCGGTACTCGAGCTGATCATCGAGACGTGGCCCGAGATCGAGTTCAACACCACCCGAGAGATTAACGAAACGCGATGAATCAGAAAGCCGATACTCTCGAGCGAGAGGCCGAGCGCCTACACCTCGACCGCACCCTGGAGCGTATCGAGGCCAACCTGGACCAGGAAGAGCTGAACCGCGCCTCCGACGAGGGCATGAAGAACATCGTCGCCACCATCCAGCGCGACCAGAACGCCATCATCCGCAACGACGAGGCCCAGGTGCTGGTCATCCAGGGGGTCGCCGGCTCCGGCAAGACCTCCATCGCGTTGCACCGCATCGCCTATCTGCTCTATCGCTTCAAGGACAGCCTCAGCTCCGAGGACATCCTGATCATCTCGCCCAACCGGGTGTTCTCCGACTACATCGCCAACGTGCTGCCGGAGCTCGGCGAGGAGACGGTCAACCAGATCGGCATGGAGGAACTGGCCGACGAACTGCTCGATGGCCAGTACCGCTTCGAGAGCTTCTTCGAGCAGACTGCGGCGCTGCTGGAGAAGGACGACGAGGCCATGAAGGCGCGGCTGCGCTACAAGGCCTCGCCGGAGTTCCTGACCGAGCTCGACCGCTACGCGGGCCATGTGGAGGCCAACCGCTTCGCCGCCGAGGACCTGTGGATCGCCCGCCGCCTGGTGCCCGCTTGGCTGCTCGAGGAGGTGTTCCGCAAGCATCGTCACCTGCCTACCAACGAGCGGCTCAGGCAGGTCAGCTGGGAGATCGAGCGCAAGATCGGCAACCAGTACAACTACGACCTGGAGCCCGAGGAGCGCAAGCAGCTCAAGACGGCCGTCAAGCGAATGCTCCGGCAGGCGACCCTGCGCGAGACCTACAAGGGGTTCTACGACTGGCTGGGTCGGCCCGAGCTGTTCAAGACCGCCTCACGGGGGCGGCTGGAGTACGCCGACGTCTTCCCGCTGATCTACCTGAAGATGCGCCTGGAGGGTGTGCGCTCGTGCTGGTGCGACGTCAGGCATCTGCTGATCGACGAGATGCAGGACTACACTCCGGTGCAGTACGCGGTGATCGGCCGGCTCTTCTCGTGCAAGAAGACCATCCTCGGCGACGCCTTCCAGTCGGTGAATCCCTACAGCGCCTCCAAGGTCGAGGAGATCCGCCGGGTGCTGCGTCAGTCCTCCTGCGTGACCCTCAACAAGAGCTACCGCTCGAGCCTTGATGTTGATTCATGTCCTATGCAAGTCACTCTCGATCGGGTAGAAACGGTGTGACAGACAACGACATACGCCAGCCAGGAAATTGACGATGACCGAACAGGTGATGGCCGCCATCGACGGCTCGAAGTTCTCGGAAGGGGTGTGCGACTACGCCGCCTGGGCCAGCCAGGCGCTGGAGGCGCCGCTGACCTTTCTGCACGTGGTGGACAACCACCCCCAGACCGCCGAGGCGGACCTCTCCGGTAACATCGGCCTGGGCTCCCGCGAGCACCTGCTCGAGGAGCTCTCCGAGCTGGAGGAGAAGCGTGCCAAGGTGGCCCAGGAGCAGGGCCGGCTGATGCTCCAGGC
>NZ_JAUFPL010000025.1:180940-181623 GCF_030409215.1 Halomonas ramblicola
GTCGAGGACGGTGTGACCGAGCCGGGCAGCCGCCAGCGCAACGGCACCCTGGTGGAGACCCTGGAGGAGCTGGCCGACGAGATCCGCCTGCTGGTGGTGGGTAAGCGCGGCGAGACGGCCCACCAGGACAGCGGCCACCTGGGCTCCAACCTGGAGCGCGTGGTGCGCACCCTGCACCGGCCGATCCTGATGGTGCCCGACGCCTTCAAGCGGCCGGAGAAGGTGATGATCGCCTTCGACGGCAGCAAGACCACCCGCAAGGGGGTGGAGATGCTGGCGCGTAGCCCGCTGTTCGACGGCGTGCCGGTGCATGTGGTGATCGTCGGGGCCGAGACCGGCGACAACCGCTCGCAGTTCGACTGGGCACTGAAGACCCTGCGCGACGCCGGCCACGCGGCCGAGGGCGCCATCCGCGCCGGCGAGGTGGAGGCGACGCTGCGCGCCTACCAGGAGGAGCAGGGCATCGATCTGCTGGTGATGGGGGCCTACGGCCACTCGCGGATTCGCCACCTGCTGGTGGGTAGCACCACCACCGCCATGCTGCGCAAGGCCCAGGGACCGGTGCTGCTGCTGCGCTGAGACGCTGCTGCCACCCATGAAACGCCGCCGCCGATCCTCGAGGTCGGCGGCGGCGTCTCGTTTGGCGCAGGGCGGTCGACCGGCTCAGCCCTCTGCGGCCGTCG
>NZ_JAUFPL010000025.1:181717-202160 GCF_030409215.1 Halomonas ramblicola
CATTGGTGGCGCTGGTGGCGAGGGTGTTGACGACGCCGGTCCGCAAGGCGCCGAGGATGCCGACTGCCTTGGTGTTCTCGCTGGCGATGGCGATGACATCGGGAATCCGCGCCAGGTCCCCGGTGCCCAGGCCGATGATGCGGTCCTGCATCGGGGTCGCCGAGGGGTGGCCGTGGATATCGATGAAGTGACAACCCATCATGTCGCCGACCGTCCCCGAGAGCCGTGCCTCGGCGATCTCCTGGGGCGAGAACCAGCCCATGCGCACCATGTTGCTGTCCTCGCTCATGTCGCCGACGCCGATCAGCGCGACATCGGCGCGACGGGCCCGGTCCAGGGCCTGGCGGACGGTGGGGTTCTCGTAGAGTTCGTCGCGTAGCGCGGCGTTCTGTACCAGGGCGGGGGCATAGAGGGTCTCGCTCTCCCCGCCGAACCGGCTCGCCAGGCGGCGGCAGATATGGTCGGGGTTCATGTACTCCCCGGCGCGCAGGGAGCCGCCGATGGCACAGACGAAAGAGCAGCGCCGTGCACCCTGATCGAAGACGTTGTCGGCCACGGCGCCCACATTGCGGCCCATGCCCACGGCGACGATGCTGCCATCCAGCAGGCTGCGCGACAGGTGGTCGGCCACCAGGCTGGCCACCGCCGAGCGCTGCGCATCGCCGTCGCTGCGGTCCAGGGCGATCAGCGCCCGCTTGATCCCGAAGCGCCGCTTGAGCTCCTGCTCGATCTCGGCGCTCACGGCGGGGTGCTGGCGCACCCGCACATCGACGATCCCCTCCGCCTGCGCCCGCTTGAGCAGGCGCCCGACCCTGACGCGCGAAATGCCCAGGCGCTTGGCGATGACCTCCTGGGTCTCGCCCTCCACGTAATAGAGGGTGGCGATTTCGGTCATCAGATCGATGTCGGCGTTGTCGAAACGCTCATTCATGGCACGAGTTCCACCAGTACGGATTCAGCTCACGAGTGGAACACGATAACACAGTGTCTAATCAGAGCCTTGGGCGCGTCATGCCGCTCTCGTATTCGCCGATGCGGGCCACCTTGGCGGCCGAGGGACCGCCGGGGAAGTCGTTGGCCAGGAAGGTCTCCACGATGCTCTTGGCCAGCTCCGGCCCCACCACGCGCGCGCCCAGGGTGACGATCTGGGCATCGTTGCTGGTCCTGGCCTTGGCGGCGGAGTAGGTATCGTGGGCCTGGGCGGCGCGGATGCCCGGCACCTTGTTGGCGGCGATCGCCACGCCGATGCCGGTGCCGCATACCAGGATGCCGCGATCGCAGTGTCCCTCGCCGATCGCCTGGGCCACCGTGACGGCCACATCGGGATACAGGATCGGTTCGGCATTGTAGGTACCGAAGTCTTCCACCGCATACCCCAGCGCTTTCAGATGCTCGATCAGCACCTCCTTGAGCTGGAAGGCGGCCTCGTCACCGCCGATGGCGATCCGCAGGGGGGTGTCGTTGCTGGTCATGGCGGGTGCCTCGCTGTTGAAGGGGGCTGCCTGGACGGGAGCGGCCAGGGCCTGATGATCAAAATAGCACCATCGAAACATTTGTAAAGAGTGAGATCATGCGATCACCTGCTTGGCACGAGGCACCACCCCTAGCATCGGATCGTGCGCCATTCGATATTTTTCATTTATTTCAATAATTTGACTTATATTTCCTCTGTATATAAGGCGTTGTATGCGACCAATGTCGTAATAGTTCGGACAGGTACAGCTTGACCTTACGGCGAATTTGTCGAATCATTTGAACGTAAGAAGATCAAAAATAATCCCCTATCGGCCCTATCTCGTCAGGAGGTTCGCATGCCCACCCAACTCGACGCCCTCAAGCGCCTCTCCCTGGTGGTCGCCGATACCGGCGACCTGACCGCCATCCAGCGCTACCGGCCCCAGGACGCCACCACCAACCCCTCGCTGATCCTCAAGGCCTTCGAACTGCCCGATTACCAGCCGCTGATCGACGAGGAGCTGGCGGCAATCCGGGCCGAGGGCGGCGACCGCCTGGCCCAGGCCGAACACGCCGTGGACCGCCTCGCCGTGGCCATGGGCAGCGAGATCGCCGGGGTGGTGCCCGGCCGCGTCTCCACCGAGGTGGCCGCCAAGCTGTCCTTCGACACCCAGGCCAGCATCCGCAAGGCCCACGAGCTGATCGAGCTGTACGAGCGGCGCGGCGTCTCGCGAGATCGCGTGCTGATCAAGCTGGCCTCGACCTGGGAAGGCATCCGTGCCGCCGAGGTGCTGAAGAGGGAAGGCATCCAGTGCAACCTGACCCTGCTGTTCAGCGAGGCCCAGGCCCAGGCCTGCTTCGATGCCGGTGTCTTCCTGGTCTCGCCCTTCGTGGGCCGGGTCACCGACTGGTACCAGCAGGCGACCGGTCAGGACTTCACGCCCGAGACCGATCCCGGTGTGCAGTTCGTGCGCAGCGTCTGCCAGCGGGTCAGGCAGGGTGGCTTCGACACCGTGGTGATGGGCGCCAGCTTCCGCCACACCGGCCAGGTGCTGGCGCTGGCCGGCTGCCCGCGGCTGACCATCTCGCCGGCACTGCTCGAGGAGCTGGCCGACAGCGACGATGAGGTGGCGCGTGGGGTGGTGATGGAAGGCGCCAGTGGCCAACGCCCGGCGCCGCTCAGTGAGCCCGAGTTTCGCTGGGGCCATAACCAGGACGCCATGGCCACCGAGAAGCTGGCCGAGGGCATTCGTCGCTTCGCCGAGGACCAGGACAAGCTCGAGGCCCTGATCGCCGACCGATTGGCCACCCGCTGATCCGCTATTCGCCAGACCCGACGACAACCAACTGATGGGGAAATCCCATGCCGACCCGTTTTGAACTGGCCAATGCCATCCGCGCGCTGTCCATGGATGCCGTCCAGAAGGCCAATTCCGGCCATCCCGGCGCACCCATGGGCATGGCCGACATCGCCGAGGTGCTGTGGAACGACCACCTCAAGCACAACCCGGCCGATCCCCATTGGCCCGACCGTGACCGCTTCGTGCTCTCCAACGGCCACGGCTCGATGCTCCTCTATTCCCTGCTCCACCTCACCGGCTACGACCTCGACCTCGAGCAGCTGCAGAACTTCCGCCAGCTGCACTCCAAGACCGCCGGCCACCCCGAGTTCGGCTATGCGCCGGGCATCGAGACCACCACCGGCCCGCTCGGCCAGGGCCTGGCCAACGCCGTGGGCATGGCGCTCGCCGAGAAGACCCTCGCCGCCCAGTTCAACCGCCCCGGCCACAGCGTCGTCGACCACCACACCTGGTGCTTCGTCGGCGACGGCTGCCTGATGGAGGGCATCTCCCACGAGGTCGGCTCGCTGGCCGGCACCCAGAAGCTCGGCAAGCTGGTGGTGTTCTACGACGACAACGGCATCTCCATCGATGGCGAGGTCGAGGGCTGGTTCACCGACGATACCGCGGGGCGCTTCGCCGCCTACGGCTGGCACGTGGTACCCGCCGTCGACGGCCACGACCCCGCGGCGGTCGCCGCCGCCATCGCGCAGGCCAAGGCCGAGGGCGACCGGCCCAGCCTGATCGTCTGCCGCACCATCATCGGCTTCGGCGCGCCCAACAAGCAGGGCAAGGAGGAGTGCCACGGCGCCGCGCTGGGCGAGGACGAGGTGGCCGCGGCCCGGGCGCGCCTCGACTGGCCGCATGCGCCCTTCCATATTCCCGAGCCGATCTACCAGGGCTGGGACGCCCGCGAGCAGGGCCGCGCCGTCCAGGACGACTGGCAGGCACGCTTCGAGCGCTACCGCGCCGAGCATCCCGAGCTGGCCCGCGAGTTCGAGCGCCGCGTCCAGGGCCAGCTGCCCGCCGAGGTCACCAGCGAGGCGATGGTCCAGCGCGCCCAGGAGAAGGGCGAGGCCATCGCCTCGCGCAAGGCCTCGCTGGCCTGCCTCAACGAGCTGGGCCCGCAGCTCCCCGAGCTGCTCGGCGGCAGTGCCGACCTGGCGCCCTCCAACCTGACCTTCTGGGACGGCGCCAAGGCGATCACCCCCGGCTCTTCATCAAACCCCGCTGAGGGCTCTTCCACCCACCCCGCTGAGGGCTCTCCGGACGGCAACTACCTGCACTACGGCGTGCGCGAGTTCGGCATGGGCGCGATCATGAGCGGCATCGCCCTGCACGGCGGCTTCATCCCCTATGGCGCCACCTTCCTGATCTTCATGGAGTACATGCGCAACGCCGTGCGCATGGCCGCGCTGATGGGCCAGCGCGTCATCTACGTCTTCACCCACGACTCCATCGGCCTGGGCGAGGACGGCCCCACCCACCAGCCCATCGAGCAGCTCACCACCCTGCGCAGCACGCCCAACCTGGCCACCTGGCGCCCCTGCGACGCCGCCGAGACCGCCGCCGCCTGGGACGCCGCCCTGAAGCGCCAGGCCGGCCCCACCGCCCTGGTGCTGTCGCGCCAGGGGCTGCCCCACCAGCCGCGCACTCCCCAGCAGCTGGCCGATATCCAGCGCGGTGGGTACATCCTGAAGGACTGCGAGGGCACGCCGGAGCTGATCCTGATCGCCACCGGCGCCGAGGTGGCCCTGGCCATGGACGCCGCCGCCGAGCTGGAAGGTCAGGGCCGGGCGGTGCGGGTGGTCTCCATGCCGTCCTGCGATGCCTTCGACGCCCAGGACGCCGAGTATCGCGAGAGCGTGCTGCCGCGTGGCGTGACCCGACGGCTTGCCATCGAGGCCGCCCACAGCGACTTCTGGTACAAGTACGTGGGCCTGGACGGCCGGGTGATCGGCATGACCACCTATGGTGAGTCCGGCAAGGCCGACGACCTGTTCAAGCACTTCGGCTTCAGCGTCGACAACGTCGTCGAGCAGGCCGAACGGCTGCTGACCCGGCGGGACTACTGATACCGACATCGAGGAATCGGCCAGCGCCGGATCCTCGATGTCGAGCCCGGACAGGCTAGCGGCGCCAGGCGGCGCCGCATACAATAGTTCGACCGCGGCCAGGCGCCGATCGGGTAAATCCGACAGGCGCCTGGCCGCGGTCATTGTTCTCAGGGCGGGGTGAAAGTCCCCACCGGCGGTGATGGCGGCTTTCGCCTCAGCCCGCGAGCGCCCGGTCCGGTTTCTGCGTCTCTCCTGGTGACGCGACCAAGACCGGGGTCAGCAGATTCGGTGCGACTCCGAAGCCGACGGTGATAGTCCGGATGGAAGAGAACGGCTCGAGCGATGGGCGCCAGTGGCGCCTGGCGGTCGATCCCGCATGCCCTGATTCTGGTGATATCAACGAGGAAAACCATGAATCAGTCCACCCCCCGTCACGCCCCCCGCATCGCCTTCATCCAGGCCGGTTGGCACGGCGATATCGTCGGCCGGGCCCGCGAGGCCTTCACCACCACCCTCGCCGAAAGGCACGGCATCGAGGCCGACCGGGTCGAGGTGTTCAGCGTCGCCGGCGCCTACGAGATCCCCCTGCAGGCCAAGCTGCTGGCCAACAGCGGTCGCTATGACGCCATCGTCGGCGCCGGTTTCGTGGTCGATGGCGGCATCTATCGCCACGACTTCGTCGCCCAGGCGGTGATCGACGGCATGATGCGGGTCCAGCTCGACACCGAGGTGCCGGTGCTCTCGGTGGTGCTCACCCCGCACCACTTCCATGAGCACGCTACCCATATGGCGTTCTTCCATGAGCACTTCGTGACCAAGGGCCGCGAGGCCGCCGACGCCTGCGCCATGACGCTGGAGAACCTGCGCCAGGCCCGTCGCCTGGGCGACTGACGCACGCCGCAGCCTTCCTGCACCACCCCAACGACTCTGCCCGGCCTTGCGCCGGGCAGAGTCGTTTCGGCGGTGGGCGTCGAGATCACAGGGAGAGATACCGACACACGCAAGCGCCGCCGAGCGGACCCGGCGGCGCAGACGGGAGGAGCGGCGGAGGCGGAGAATGCCGCCTCCGGTGGCGCGCTATTGTTGCGCGAGCACGAAGGGAGCGGTGTACCGATCCACATTGTCCGCGGTGACCAGCATGCAGTCGAAGAGCTGTTTCTCGCCATCGAGGCCGGTTTCGCCGGTGCGGACATACTCGTCCGCCAGACGAACCGCCCGCTCGGAGAAGATGGCCACCGGCTGCAGGACCGTATAGGCCATCTCGCCGGCCTTGACCGCATCGATCGCGTCGGGTGAGCCATCGAAGCCACCGACGACCACCTCGTCGAGCTTGCCGGCCTCCTTGAGGGCGGCGATCGCGCCGAGCGCCATCTCGTCGTTGCCGCTGATCACGCCGTCGATGTCGGGATTGGCCTGCAGCATGCTCTGCATCTTGTTGTAGCCCTGGGTGCGATCCCAGTTGGCGACGTCCGAGCCGACCCGCTCCAGGGTCGGGTACTGGCTGAGCACGGTCTGGTAGCCGTTCGAACGCGTCGCGGCATTATTGTCGGAAGGCGCCCCCTCGAGTTCGACATAGCTCGCCGCGTCGCCGACGTTCTGCACCCACTGCTGGGCGCCCAGCGCCGCCCCCTGGGCGTTGTTGGAGACCAGCTGTGCCTCGGCCAGCCCCTGCTGGTTGATCTCGGCGTTGACGACGAACACCGGGATCCCGGCGTCGACGGCCTTGCGCACCGCACCGATGGATCCGTCGGCGTTGGCCGGGTCGAGGATGATCGCCTCGGCTTGGTTGGTGATCGCGGTATCGATCTGGCGGCTCTCGGTATTGGTATCCCCCTTGTGGGAGCTCACGTTGGCTTCATAGCCCAACTCCTCGGCGGTCTCGCGGGCGATCTTGCCCTCGGTGAACCAGTAGGGATTGGAGGTGTCGTTGACGATGATCGAGATGAGCCCCTTGTCCTGGGCCGCGGCGGCGCCGGCGAAGAGCGGCACGCTCACGGCGAGGGCGGTGATCAGCAGGCGCTTTGCTTTCATGAACATGATGGATTACCTCAGTGATTTTATGATTGTGATGCCGGCTTGCCGGCCGAGCTTTCCACAACGGGGACAGCCGCTGCTGGCCGGGAGGCCCGTTGCGGAGAAGGCGCTGTATCGCCGGAAGGTTCCACCCGCTTCTTCCGACCACGGTATTGAATGCTGTTGAGCAGCACGGCGAGCACGATGACGGCGCCCGTGAAGACGGTCTGCCAGTAGGACGAGACACCGATGATCACCAGCCCATCGGACAAAAAGCCGATCACGAAGGCCCCGAGCAGCGTGCCCCGCACGTTGCCGCGGCCGCCGGTCAGCGCCGCCCCACCGATGACCACGCCGGCGATGGCGGTCAGTTCGTAGGTGGTGCCCGCCGTCGGCCCGGCCGAGGTCAGTTGCGACGACAGCACCAGGCCGGCGATGGCGGCGCAGACTCCCGACAGCACATAGACCGACACCTGCACGCGCTTGACCGGCACCCCGGACAGCTCCGCCGCCCGGGCGTTGCCGCCGGTGGAATACACCCAGCGGCCGAAGGGGGTGCGTGACAGCGCCAGCATGGCGGCGATGGCCACGGCCGCCAGGATCAGCACACCGACCGGCACGCCGAACAGCCGATTGAAGCCGAGCCAGTCGAAGCCGGTGTTGCCCAGCTCCGGGCTGCCGCCGAGGTTGTTGAAGGTGAGGCCGTCGGTCATCAGCAGGGCGACGCCGCGGGCGACGTAGAGCATGCCCAGGGTGGCGACGAACGCCGGTACCTTGAAGAAGGCGATGAGCACGCCGTTGATCGCCCCGACCAGGGCCCCCAGGGCACAGGTCAGCACGACGACCGCCCACACCGGGGGATACACCACGACACCGAACAACTCGAACGACACGCCCTGCATCAGGAAGCCGGCGAAGACGCCCGCGAGCCCCAGCGTCGAGCCCACGGACAGGTCGATGCCGCCGGTGAGGATGACCAGCAGCATGCCGATGGACAGCAGGCCGAAGATCGCCACATGCGATGACATGGTCAGGAAGTTGTTCGCCGAGAAGTAGACCGGCGACAGGATCGAGAAGATCAGGATGATCGCGATCAGGGCGAAGAATGCCCTGCCCTCGAGCAGCAGGCGTCCCAGGTCGAATCCGTTATCGGACGAACCCGCTCGGGAGCCAGGGTGAGCTTGGCTGGTATCGGTCATTGTTGTGTACTCCACTATGGGTGTGGTTCAGGCGGCCACGGCTTCGCCCGAGGCGGCCATGATCTCTTCCTTGCCGACGTCGGCACCGAATTCCGCCGAGATCCTGCCGCGACTCATCACCACCACCCGGTGCGCGATGCTCAGGCATTCGCCGACCTCGGAGGTGGTGAAGACCACGGCCAGGCCCTGCCGAGCACCTTCGGCGAGCAGCCGGAACACTTCGGCCTTGGCCCCGATGTCGATGCCGCGGCTGGGCTCGTCGAGCAGCACGACCCGGGGGTGCGTCGCCAGCATCTTGCCGATGACGACCTTCTGCTGGTTGCCGCCCGACAACGAACCGATCTCGGCCCCGCCGCCGTCGGTCTTGATGTGCACCTTGTCGATGGAGGCCTCGACGACCGCCTGCTCGCGCCGGTGCGAGGTGAAGAAGCGCTGGGTGAAGGCGCCGATACTGGCCAGCGAGAGGTTCTCGCCCACCGACATCGTCTGCACCAGCCCGTCGCGCTGCCGGTCCTCGGGCACCAGTACCAGGCCCTGCGCGATGCGCTCGGCGATGCTCAGGCGCGAGACGTCACGGCCCTCGAGCACGACGCTGCCCCCCGTCAGCGGGAGGCGGCCGGCGACGCTCTCGAGCAGTTCGGTGCGCCCGGCGCCCATCAGGCCGTAGAGGCAGACGATCTCCCCGGCCCGCACCTCGAGGGACAGTCGGTCGACGGCCGAGCGGCCGGGCACCGTGGCGTCCGGGACGGACACCTCGCGCAGCGACAGCGCGACCTCGCCCAGGCGGTAGCCGCTGGGCGGCGAGCCGAGGTCGAAGCCCTCGCCGACCATGTGACGCACGATCCACTCCAGGTCGATGTCCCGGCGCGGGGCATAGGCCGTCATGCTGCCGTCGCGCAGCACCACCGCATGGTCGGTGATCGTGAGGGCTTCCTCGAGGTGGTGGGAGATATAGACGATCGAGACGCCGCGGCTCTTGAGGTCGCGGATCACCCGGAACAGCACCTCGACTTCCGAGGCCGAGAGCGCCGAGGTCGGCTCGTCCATGATCAGGATTCGCGAGTTCGCCGACAGCGCCCGGGCGATCTCGACGATCTGCTGCTGCCCCAGGCGCAGGTCCTCTACCGGGGTCAGCGGATCGATGGGCTCATCCAGCTCTTCCATCAGCCGCCGCGTCTGGCGCTCCTCCTCGGCGTAGTCGATGCCGGTCGCTCCCCCCAGCTCGCGTCCCATGAAGATGTTGTCGCGCACGCTGAGGTTGGGGGCGAGACTCAGCTCCTGATGGATGATCGAGATGCCCAGGCGCTGCGCCTCGGTGGTCGAGGCGACACTCACCGGTCGGCCATCCAGGAGGATCTCGCCGGAGGTCGGCTGCAGCACCCCCGAGAGGATCTTCATCAGCGTCGACTTGCCGGCCCCGTTCTCGCCGAACAGGGTGGTGACCTGGCCGCGATGGATATCGAAGTTCACCGACTTTAGGGCATGGACATTGCCGAAGGACTTGGCGATATGGCGTGCCGAGAGGATGACCTCGTCGACGCTGTCTTGTTTTTGAAATGTCTGGTTCATGGCATGCTCATCCTTCATTCAGGGAGGTCTGGCTCACTGCACGTCCAGCCGAACCGGCGTCACGAGCCAGTTGTGCGGATTGATCAGCTTGAAGACACCGGTGACCGCGATGGTCTTGCCGGTCAGTTCTCCGGTGTCGATATCCGCGAGCACCTGCGCCTTCATCTCGTCGTTGATCGCCGCGCCGGCGTTCTGGTACTCGATCTGGTTGGTGAACTGGCCAAACTCGATGGTGCCGGTGGCGTCCCGCAGGTCGGTGCCGTTGATGGCCGGCCCGGTCTGCACGCGGATCGTCAGTTCGTCGGGAATGCCTTCGACATCGACCGGGTAGATGCCGGCCTGGCCCTTGCCGACCACGCCGGAGAAGCTGAGGGGGATCACCGGGCCGATGCCGGCGGCCACGCCGTAGCGCTCGCCGGCTGCCGCCGGGTCCTCGGCGATGGCGGCCGCCAGCTCACCTGCCTCGACGGCGCGCTCCTCGACGCTGGCCCGCACGAGGGGGAACTGCTCGGGGCCGAAGCGTGCGGCCGAGAAGCCGTCATCGACCGGCCCCGCTTCCGAGCCGATCGTCACGACCCGGGTGTCCAGGGCCATGGCGCCCAGCAGGACGACCGCGAGTCCGATGGCCACGGCCAGGCCACGCCCCTTGCCGGGTCGCGGCAGTGGTTCGGCATTGACTGATGTATTCATGGTGAAAAGACCTCTTGTTGTTGGAATCTCTGTGCCGGCGCAAGCGGCGGGCCGGACTCAGGAGGCGGCGACGCTGTCGGTCCTGGCGTGGACCCTGGCGCCCCGGGGCTCATCGACCTCCCGCCTCACCCAGGCCTCGACCCGCTCTACCTCCGCCTCGCTCATGACCAGGTAGAGCTTGGTACGTCGCTCGAGGATGTCCGCGGCGCTGCGCGCCCACTCGTGATCGACCAGGTAGCGGGCCTCGACGGCGTAGAGGTCGGCCCCCAGGTGCTCGCCCAGGTCGGCGTAGTCCCCGGCCTCGCCGAGGATCCGCCGGGCGAGGGTGCCGTAGAGGCGGGCATAGCGGGTGGCGGTGGCCGCCTCGAGCCAGGGGTAGTCGCGCTTGAGCCCCTTCAGGAAGATCTCGAAGTCGGCACCCGGCATGTCGCCGCCAGGCAACGGCGCGGTCTCGTTCCAGGTCTTGCCCATCTCCGGCAAGTAGGGAGCAAGCTTTTCCAGACCGTGCTCGGCGAGCTTGCGGTAGGTGGTGATCTTGCCGCCGAACACTGACAGCAGCGGCGCCTTGCCGCCCGCGTCGGCGACGTCGAAGACGTAGTCCCGGGTCACCGCCGAGGGGTTGTCCTGGGAATCATCGAACAGCGGCCGGATCCCGGAGAAGCTGGTCAGGATGTCGTCCCGGGTATAGGGCGTCTTGAAGTAGCGATTGACCACGCCGAGCAGGTAGTCGATCTCCTGATCGTCGATGGCCACCCGGTCCGGGTCGCCCTCGTAGAGGATGTCGGTGGTACCCACCAGCAGCTTGTCGCCCTCGTAGGGGTTGACGAAGATCACCCGCTTGTCGTCGTTCTGCAGCAGGTAGGAGTTGGCGGTGGCATAGCGCTTGGGCAGCACGATGTGGCTGCCCTTGACCAGCTTGACCCGGTCCTTGCCGCCCTGGTCGAAGGCGCCCTTGAGCACCCTGTCCACCCAGGGGCCGGCGGCGTTGATCACCGCCCGGGCGGCGAGGGGGGTGATCTCGCCGCTTTCGGTGTCGGTGAGCTCGACCTCCCAGCGATCGGCCAGCCGGGTCGCCCGGGTGCAGGCGGCACGTGGGTAGACCCTGGCCCCGAGGCGCGCGGCGTCGAGCGCATTGAGCACCACCAGGCGGGCATCGTCCACCCAGCAGTCGGCGTACTCGAAGCCCTTGGGGTAGTCATCCTTGATCGCCTCGCCCTCTGGGCAGGTACGCAGGTCGAGGCCGCGGCTGCCGGGCAGCAGGTCGTCCTTGCCGCCCAGGTGGTCGTAGAGGAACAGGCCGGCGCGGACCAGCCAGGCGGGCCGCTGCTCGGGGCTGTGGGGCAGCACGAAGCGCATCGGCCAGATGATGTGCGGCGCCTGCTTGAGCATGACGCTGCGCTCCTTGAGGGCCTCGCGCACCAGGCGGAACTCGTAGTACTCCAGGTAGCGCAGGCCGCCGTGGATCAGCTTGCCGCTGCGCGACGAGGTGCCCTGGGCCAGGTCGTCCTTCTCGCACAGGGCGACGGACAGGCCGCGGCCGGCGGCGTCCCGGGCGAAGCCGGCGCCGTTGATGCCGGCCCCGATGATCAGCAGGTCGTAGCAGGGACGGCGGGCACCTCCCTGGGTCATGGCGGATGAGTCGGGCATGCTTGCCTCCGGGTCGGGAAATGACATGGACCGCTTCAGCGTTCGGCGGTGACGCGCTCGAGATGGCGCCAGAAGCCGTCCGAGTTGGTGTGGGAACGGCGGTAGACCCCGAACAGCCGCTCGTAGAGGTTCTGCAGGGCGGGGTCGGGCGCCACGCACTCCTCGGCCAGGAAGGGGGTCACCCAGGTTCGGCAGGCCTCGGCCAGGTCGCGGTGATGCCCCAGGCACAGGCTCGCCACCATGGCGGCGCCCGCGGCGCCGGTTTCGCCGCGGGTCAGGGTGCGCACCGGCACGCCCATCACCGAGGCGAGGATGGTGCACAGCGTCTTGCTCTGGGCGGCACCGCCGGTCAGCCGCAGCTCCTCCGGGTGGGCCTCCAGGGCGTGGTAGCAGTCGCGGGCGGCGAAGGCGACGCCCTCGTAGATGGCCCGCGCCATGTGCAGGTGGTTGACCTCGGTGGAGAGCCCCAGGAACTGGGCCCGGGCGCGGGGGTTGAAGAAGGGACCGCGCTCGCCGTTGGCACAGATGAAGGGGTGATAGACCACTCGCCCCGGCTCGGTGGTGGCCAGCGCCGCGTCGAGCCGTGGCAGCAGTCCCTCGGCGGTCAGCGGCGCCTCGCCCAACGCCTCGAGCATCTGGTTGAGGCCCTTGAGGAACCACTCCAGGTTGAGGGTGGCGGCCATGTTGGAGCACAGCTGCACCCAGGTGTCAGGCGCCACGCAGGGCATGGTGTAGCAGGACTGGTTGCTGAGCACGATGTCACGCGGGTCCTCGCGCACGCAGAGGTGGGCCCCGGTGGTGCCGATGATGCTGCAGGCCACCCGCCTGCCGGGCTCGTAGACGCCGGCCCCCAGGCCGGTGGCCAGCATGTCCACCGGCGCCAGCACCACCGGGGTGCCTTCGGCCACGCCGATCTCGCGGGCCACCTGGGCGCCGAGCTTGCCGTGTTCGCGGCTGCCGTCGAGGATCCGCGGCAGTCGCTCGCGGTGCCTGGCCAGACCGAACGCCTCCAGCACTTCGTCCGAGTAGTCGCCGCTGCGGAAGTCGCCGTAGGTCCACAGCGCCTCGGCCGGGTCGGTGGCGCGGTCGCCGGTCAGGCAGAAGTACAGCCAGTCCTTGCAGTGGAAGATGGTGGCCGCGGCTGCGACGCGCTCTGGCTCGTGATGCTCGAGCCAGCTCAGTTGGCCGCTCTGGATCGACTGGTTGAGCCCGGTTCCGGTGCGGCGGTACGCCTCGGGCCCGGTGCGGGTCGCCCGCCAGTGGGAGACGATGTCGCTGGCGCGGTTGTCGAGCCACAGCAGGGCATCGCCCACGGGCCGTCCCTCAGCGTCGATCATCCAGGTGCCGTCGCCCTGGCCGGTCACTGCGATGGCGGCCAGCCGCGGGGCGAGTGCCGGGTGCTCGGCGAACAGGCGCTGGAGCGTGGCCCGGGCCGCCTCCCAGGTGCCCGGGAGGCTCTGCTCGACGCCCCCGTCGGGGCGGGTCTCGAGGCGATTCTCGCACTGGGTCTTGGCCAGTTCGTGGCCCTGGCGGTCGAAGGCCACCGCCTTGATCACCGAGGTCCCGGCATCCAGGCCGACGATCACGTCATCCGGCATGGGCGTGTCTCCTGATGTTGTCGTTGTTCTATTAGTTTTTCGTTGTCGTGATGGCTTGGGCGGCTACGCATCGCTCTCGTCTAGCAGGGCGAGCACTTGGCGGGCGACGACCTCGTCGGTGATCAGGCCCTTGAGCAGGCCACTGCGCAGCACCGAGAGGGTGGCGTGCACCTTCTCCTCGCCCCCGGCGACGGCGACGATATGGTGGTCGCGCAGCTGTTCGAGGCCGAGCCCCAGGGTGCGGCTGTTGATCTCGCAATCCACCTGGTGACCCTGGGCATCCAGGAACTGGCCCAGCAGTTCGGCCTCGGCGCCGGCCTCGTGCAGCCGGCGGGCATCCTCGGCATCGATCTCCCCGAGCTCCATGAGCAGGGAATGGCCCTGCGACGGCACCGCGCCCAGCCCCACCATGGTCAGGTCGGCCGCCGTGGCGAGCTTGATCACGTCCTGGACGCTGCGCTGCTCCATCAGTACCCGCTTGTGCTCGGCGGTGTCGGCGAACAGCGGCACCGGCAGCAGGTAGCCCTCGCCGCCGGTCTTGTCGACCAGACGGTGGATGACGTCGTAAGGGTTCAGGGCCATCTTGCGCACCACGCTGCCCAGCACGGGGACCATCTTGAGTCCCGAACAGTCCATCTGCGGCAGACAGTTGACCATCTCCGACAGGCTGCGGCCCCAGCCCAGTCCCAGCACTTCGACGCTCCTGGCATCCAGCCGGCTCTTCAGGTAGTAGGCCGCGGCCATGCCCAGATTGGCGAAGGGATTGGCGCCTTCCTCCGCGGGCATCGCGGGAACCACCGAGCACATCTCGAGGTTCATGCGCCGCATGAGCTCGTCTTCCAGGGTCAGCAACGCCTCGGGCGAGCCCTGGATGAACACCTGCACCGCGCCCATCTCGTGGGCCGCGGCGATCAACCGGTGCACCTTCATGCGCGACACCCTGAGGCGGTCGGCGATCTGCGCCTGGGTATAGCCCCCCACATAGGAGAGCCAGGCCGCCCTCAGGGCCAGGTCGTTCTCGCTGTGGCTCGGCGAGGTATTCTTCATGCTTCACTCCGGCTTTGATATTTTGTTCATGTGCTGTTAAAAATAACGCTAGTGGAGGTTTTCGGGGCTGTCAAGACATTCCCCATGCCCTGGACATCCCCGTGGAAGCCCCGCGTTAACGGGCCTGATGGCGCCACGCCGCGGCGGGCCCGGCACCCACCGACAACGACAAAGCGGGAGGTCAACGTGCTCAAGCTCGCCGCCAATCTGACGTTCATGTTCACCGAGGTGCCCTTCCTGGAGCGCTTCGCCCGGGCCCGTGCCGCGGGCTTTCGCTACGTGGAGTTCCACAATCCCTACCCGTTCTGCGAGCGCCTCGAGGACATTGGCGCTGCCGCGAGCCGGGCCGGCGTGGCGATCATTCATTTCAACCTGCCGGGGGGGGACTGGGAGGCGGGCGAGCGCGGGATCGCGGTCCTGCCCGAGCGCACCGACGAATTCCGCAAGGGTCTCGACACCACCATCGAGGTGGCGGGCCGGCTGGGCTGTGGCCAGCTCAATTGCCCGCTGGGCTATCCGAGCCCGGACCTGCCGCAGGCACCGCAGCACCAGACCCTGATCGACAACTTGCGCCATGCCGCCGAGGCCACGGCCCAGGCCGGCATTCGCCTGCTGGTGGAACCGCTCAATCCCATTACCCATCCCGGCTACCCGCTGGTCAACACGGCCCAGGCGGTGGCCCTGCAGGACGCCGTCGACCATCCCAACCTGTTGATCCAGTACGACTTCTATCAGATGCAGCGCTCGGAGGGAGAGCTCATCGAGACGCTGCGCCGCCACCTCGATCGCATCGGCTTCGTGCAACTGGCGGACAACCCGGGACGCCATGAGCCGGGGACCGGGGAGATCAACTACCGCTACCTGTTCGCCGAGCTGGAGCGCATGGCCTTCGATCGCTTCATCTCGCTGGAGTACAGCCCCAGCACCGAGACCGAGGCGTCGCTCGACTGGATCCGCGACTACGGCATCCGGCATGCCTGAGCCAGGCATCGACCGACACACCGACAGCATGAGGAGTACGTCATGACGATCCCTTTCTGGGTAGGCACCAGCTGGAAGATGAACAAGACACTGGGCGAGGCCGCCGACTACTGTGCGGTCCTGCACGACGCCGAGCTGCTGCGCGACCCGCGCCTGCAGGGCTTCGTGATTCCGCCCTTCACCGCGCTGAGCGAGGTGTGTCGGGCCCTGGCCGACTCGCCGGTGATGGTGGGAGCCCAGAACATGCACTGGGCCGATGCGGGCGCCTACACCGGGGAGGTGTCGCCACTGATGGTCAGGGATTGCGGCGCCGATATCGTCGAGCTGGGACACTCCGAGCGGCGCGAGTCCTTCAACGAGACCGACGTGGCGATCAACCGCAAGGTCAAGGCCGCCCTGGCCAAGGGGCTGCGCCCGCTGATCTGCGTCGGCGAGACCGCCGAGGAGAGGGCGCTGGGGGCGGCCGCCGACAGCGTGCTTCGCCAGTGCCGGATCGCCCTCGGCGGCGTCTCCGCCGAGGACCTGGAGCGCGTGCTGATCGCCTACGAGCCGGTCTGGGCCATCGGCGAGCACGGCACCCCCGCCACGGCCGAGGATGCCGGCTGGATGCACCGCCGGCTTCGCGAGGCGCTGCCGACGACGGGGCAGGGCGAGCCCCTGCCGGTGCTTTACGGCGGCAGCGTCAATCCGGACAACTGCGCCGCGCTCGCCGCCTTGCCGGAGGTGGCCGGCCTGTTCATCGGTCGCAGCGCCTGGCGGCCCGAGGGGTTGCTGCGGATCGCCGAGCGGGCGCTGGAGGTCCGTCGCCCCCTGGCGTGATCCTCGGATGGACATGAAAAACCCCGGCCAAGGTGGCCGGGGGCGAGCAATGTTTCGCTCAGGACGAGGAAGAGGAGGCCGTCAGCCCTTGACGCCGCCGGCGGTCAGCCCGCCGACGATCCAGCGCTGGCAGAGCAGGAAGGCCGCGGTGATGGGCAGGCCGGAGAGCACCGCGGCGGCGGCGAAGTCGCCCCAGCGCTGGTTGTGCTCGGCCAGGTACTGCTGGGCGCCCACGGCCAGGGTCAGCTTGTCCTCGTCGAGCAGCAGCACCGAGGCCATGGGGTACTCCATGATCGACATGATGAAGGCGAGGATGAACACCACTACCAGGATCGGTACCGACAGCGGCAGCAGGATGTGGCGGAAGGCCTGCCAGGTGCTGGCGCCGTCGACCATCGCCGCTTCCTCCAGGGAGCCGTCGATGGACTCGAAGTAGCCCTTGATGGTCCAGATGTGCAGCGCCACCGCGCCCAGCGAGGCGACGATCAGCGCGCCGTGGGTGTTGATGCCCAGCCAGGGCACCAGCTGCCCGAGGCGGTCGAACAGCGCATAGAGAGCCACCAGCGAGAGCACCGCCGGGAACATCTGGAAGATCAGCATGCCCTTGAGGATCGGCGCCTTGCCCGTGAAGCGCATGCGCGCGAAGGCGTAGGCGCTGGTGGTGGAGAGCGCCAGGATCATCAGCGAGGACACCACCGCCACCTTGACCGAGTTCCACAGCCACAGCATGACCGGGAAGGGCGGCTGGACCACGCTGCCGTCGGCGCGCTCCCAGGGGATGCCGAAGGCCAGCGCCCAGTGCTCCAGCGAGAAGCGTTCGGGGATCAGGCTGCCGGTGGCGAAGTTGCCCTCGCGGAAGGAGATCGAGATCACCAGCAGTAGCGGGAAGACCACCAGGCTGACGAAGCTCAGCAGGGCGAGGTGGGCGCCCAGCCGGCGGGTGCGGATCGAACGGGGTTGAACCATGGCCATGGGATGACTCCTCCTAGACCTTGACCTTGGACAGGCGCAGATTGAGCAGCGACAGCCCCACCACCAGCAGGAAGATCAGGGTGGCGATGGCCGCCGCCAGGCCGAAGTTCTGGCCGGCGTCCTGGAAGGCGATGCGGTAGGTGTAGCTGACCAGCAGGTCGGTGGTACCCGCCGGGGTGCTGGCGCCGAGGATGTCGGGGCTGCCACCGGTGAGCAGGGCGATCAGTACGAAGTTGTTGAAGTTGAAGGCGAAGGCGGCGATGAGCAGTGGCGTCAGCGGCTTCATGATCAGCGGCAGGGTGATGCGCCACATGTTGGTCAGGGGCCCGCCGCCGTCCACCGCCGAGGCCTCGAAGAGGTCGCGGGGGATCGACTGGATCAGCCCCATGCAGAGCAGCAGCATGTAGGGGTAGCCGAGCCAGGTGTTGACGATCAGCAGCATGGTGCGGGCCAGCGCCGGGTCGGTGAACCAGGAGGGGCTGATGCCGAAGAGGTTCTCCAGGATCAGGTTAATCTCGCCATGGTTCTGGTTGAACATGCCCTTGAAAATCAGGATCGAGATGAACGCCGGCACCGCGTAGGGCAGGATCAGCAGGGTGCGATAGATCGCCTTGCCGCGCAGCTGGTCCCACTGCAGCAGCGTGGCCAGCACGAAGCCCACCGCCAGGGTGAAGGTCACCGTCAGCCCGGCGAAGACGAAGGTCCAGACGAAGATCTGCAGGAAGGGGCCGCGGATGTCCGGGTCGGTGAAGATCCGGGTGTAGTTGTCCAGGCCCACGGCCACCGGCCAGCCGGGGGTGAGGCGCTCGCCCGCCTCGGTGACGAAGAAGCCCGTCTCGTGGTCCGGGGTCAGGGTGGTATCGTCGCGCAGGTCGGTGAGGCTGCCGTCGGGGTTCTCCGCATAGCGCGGCAGCAGCGGGGCGAAGCTGCGCAACCCGGTCATCCTCAGTTCGATGCCCGCCGGGGTCTCCAGGCGCAGGGCGGAGAGCGCATCGCGCGCAGCGATCATCTCGCGCATGGCCAGCGGTTCGCCGGACGGCGTCGCCTCGGCGGGTTGCAGTCTCACCCGGCGCTCCCCGGCGTCCTCCAGGTCGATAGGCGCCGAGGCGTAGCGCCGTGCGACCCCGGCGGCGTCGCCGGCCTCCTCGGCCATGGCATCGCGGGCGCCGTCATCGCGCGCCTCCAGGTAGAGGCGCGCCTGGCTCCCCTGACGGTAGGCGGTGAAGTCGAACGCCGCGCCTTCTGCCTGGTAGGTCTGCTCCAGGAACTGGCCGCGCACCCGATCCTCGCTGAGCAGGTTGTCGGAGCTGTAGTTGCTGAAGCTGATGCCGATGGTGTACAGCAGCGGGAAGATCACGAACACGCCCAGCCCGGCCAGCGCCGGGTAGATGTAGCGATGGCTCATCAGGCTGCGCCGGGTGAACACCACGGCGAGCGAGGCGCCGAGCACCAGGAACAGCAGGGCGAACATCCACTGGCCGTTGAGGTGGAAGGCCAGCACCAGCCACATCAGCGAGATGACGAGGGCGGCGACCAGGGCGCGGGCCGCCCAGCGGGAGTAGCGTTCACCGAGGTGGCGCGAGCGGTGTCGCGGCAGGCCCCGGGAGGCGTTGGTGGTGTACATGACGACGGTCCTGCGAACGGGCCGGCGGCGCGGGCCGCCGGCGGGTGGGCTTACTGGCGCATGCGGCGGGCGGCGGCGTCCAGCGCCTCCTGCGGGGTCTGCCGACCGCTGCCGATGTTCTGCAGCGCCGGCTCCATGGCGGCCCAGAAGGCACCCATCTCGGGGATGTTGGGCATCGGCACGCCGAGCTCGGCGTTGGCCAGGGTGGCGGCGATGTTGGGATCGCTCTCGAGGTCGGCCTGGTAGGCCCGGTGGGCCACGGCGCCCAGTGAGCCGTCGCCGTTGAAGGTGCGCAGCCCCTCCTCGTCGAGCAGGTAGTTCTCGAGGAACTCGATGGCCAGGAAGTCGTTGGGGGTGGCCGAGTTGAGCATGGCGGTCATCACCCCGAACATCGGCTTGGCCCGCTCGTCGCCCACCCTCGGCAGCAGCGCCACGCCGAAGTCGATGCCGCTCTTCTCCAGGTTGCTCCAGGCCCAGGGGCCGCTGATCATGGTGGCCACCTCGCCGCGGTTGAAACGGGTATCCGTCACGCTGTAGTCGGTGCCCTCGGGCAGCGCCCCCGACTCGATCAGCTCGAGGAGCAGCTCGGCGCCCTGGATCGCCCCGGCGTTGTTGACGCCGATGTCGGCGACATCGAAGCCCGCCTCGGTCTGCTTGAAGGGGTAACCGCCGTTGGCGGCCAGCAGGGGCCAGCCGAAGTAGGGCTCGGCGTAGTCGAAGAGGATCGCCTTCTTGTCCTCCTCGGCGAGTTCCTCCTCCAGCGCCATCAGCTCGTCGAAGCTCTCCGGCGCCTCGTCGACCAGCGCCTTGTTGTAGATCAGCCCCAGCGACTCCACCGAGATCGGGTAGCCGTAGGTCTCGCCGCCCCATTCGACGGCGTCCCAGGTGAAGTCGAAGTAGCGCTCGCGGAAGGTGTCGGAAGGATCGACCGCCTCGAGCAGGCCGCTCTGGGCCCACTCGCCCATGCGGTCGTGGGCGAAGATGACGATGTCCGGCCCCTGGCCGCTGCCGGCGGCCTGCTGGAAGCGGTTGGTCATGTCGTCGGGGTGGACGATGTCGATGGCGATGCCGGTGTCGGCGGTGAAGCGTTCGGCCACCTCGCGGATGCCCTGGGGCCCCTTGTTGTCGCCGATCCAGATGGTCAGGGTGTCGTCCTCGAAGGCGGCGGCGGGCAGGGCCAGGCCGGCACCCAGGGTAGCGGCGACGAGTGGCAGCAGGAGCGGTGAGCGTGACGGGAGCATGATGACGTCCTCCGTTGTTGTTATCCGGCCGTCAGGCCGGCAAGGGAATGGCTGACGAGGCTAGACTGGCCAATCGGGAGGCCGGGGACCTCATCCCCGGAGGGCGTAGACACGGCGTATGGCCGGGGCGTAGGGACACCCGCGAAGGAGAGGGAGAGGAGTAGAAGCTGGATTTGCCAGACGACGGGACC
>NZ_JAUFPL010000025.1:202319-274368 GCF_030409215.1 Halomonas ramblicola
GGCTGTCGCCGGGGGGGCTGAGGCCGAGGATCATGCGGGCGGCGATGCGTCCCTTCTCGGTGCTGTCCTGGCGCACCGTGGTCAGCCTGGGGGCGCGGTACTGCCCCTCGGCGATGCCGTCGAAGCCGGTGATGCGCAGGTCCTCGGGGATGCGCAACCCACGCTCCTCGGCCAGGGTCACGGCGGTCAGGGCGATGCGGTCCGACATGCAGAGCAGCAGGTCGGGCCGCTCGTCCTCGGGCAGGTCGAGGATCTCCTCGATCACCGGGGCGCATACCTCGAAGGTGTTCTCCTCGATGTTCCACATCGGCACCGTGGCCGGGTCGATGCCGCGTTCCTCGAAGGCGCGGTAGAAGCCGGCGAGCCGCGAGCGCGTGATGGTTCGGTCGGCCGGCAGCAATTCCTGGCCCTCGCGGATGCGTGCGTTGCAGGGATGCTTGGTGAGCCGCAGGTTGATCACCGCCGGTCGCCTGGCCGGGGTCTGCAAGGCATGTCGGGCGATGGCGTAGCTGGCCGGTTCGTTATCCACATGCACCGTAGGATGGCCCTCGAGGTCGAAGTCCACTGCGACCAGGGGACGCTGGCCGGGCAATGGCAGGTCATCGAGCAGCATCAGGCTGGGCATCAGGCCATAGACGATGAAGCCGTCGGCGATGCTCGACGAGCCGGGCACCTGGGAGGCGTTCTGGCGTCCCGAGAGCAGCAGCAGGGTATGGCCGTGGGCGTCGAGTACCTCGGCGATGCCCGAGAGCAGCTCGCTGGCCACGGCATCGTTGATGCTGTAGGTCAGGCTCTCGGCAAGTACCACGGCGATGATCCGCGAGCGCCCGGTGCGCAGGCTGCGGGCCTTGGCGTCCGGGCCGCGGTAGCCCAGTCGCCGGGCCTCGCCGAGCACGCGCTCGCGCAGCTTGGGCGAGAGCTGGTCCGGGCGATTGAAGGCGTTGGACACGGTGGCCGTCGAGACGCCGAGTTCGCGGGCCAGGTCCTTCAGGGTGATGCGACGAGAGGGAGGCACGGGGCGACTCCGGTGGACTATAACGATTTAGTTAGCAGCCTAGCATAGCTCACTGGCCTCCCGGGTACCAGACCGCCGACCGGCGTTCCGGTGACCGTTTCAGAAGATGTTCAGCCAGGCCGCCTGGCCGGGCTCCATGAGCAGCTGTCGGCCTTCCAGCAGCGGCGTCGCCATGCCCGGCAGGGGCAGACTGGACCAGCCATCGGCACCGGGTACCAGGGTATCGAGGCCGATCTCCGCCCGTTCACTCGTCGCATGGCCGAGATGCGCCAGGCACAGCAGGCGCTTATCGCCGTCTTGGCGTAGCACGGCGAAGACGTCCTCGGGCAGCGCCTCGGGGGCGATCAGTAGCTGCTCGCCCTGGCGCAGGGTATCGCTGTCGGCGCGCAGCTTGAGCAACTGGCGTACCCGGTTGAGCAGGCTGTCGGGGTCGGTCTCCTGGCTGGCCACGGCCAGGGGACGATGCCGGGAATAAACCGGCAGCCAGGGGGCGACGCCCTCGGGGCAGAAGCCGCCGTTCGGTGCAGTCTCCCAGACCATCGGCGTGCGACAGCCGTCGCGACCCTTGACCTCCGGCCAGAGGTTGATGCCGAAGGGATCCTGGAGGTCCTCGTAGGCGAGCTCGGCCTCGGGCAGGCCCAGCTCCTCGCCCTGGTAGAGGCACAGGCTGCCGCGCAGCGAACAGAGCACGGTCAGCGCCAGCAGGGCGCGTGCCTCGCCCCAGCTGGTGGCGCTGCGCACGACGTCGTGGTTGGACAGCGCCCAACACGGCCAGGTGTCGTCGCCGATGGAGTCCAGCAGGTCGAAGGTGTAGGCCATATGCAGGCGCGACTCGCCGGCAGTATAGGCGGCCATGGTGGGTAGCTGGTCGTTGCCGGCGATCTCGCCCACCGTGGTGGCGCCCGGGTACTCGTCGAGCAGCGCGCGGATGCGCTCGAGGTAGGCGAGGTTCTCGGGCTGCTCGATGTTGTGGCGCTGGAGCTGATAGCTCTGGGGGTTGCCGGGCTGGACCCGCTCGCGGGGCATCGGCGGGTTGTCGGTCAAGGCCGGATCGTGGAAGTAGTAGTTGACCACGTCGAAGCGGAAGCCGTCGACGCCGAGCTCCAGCCAGAAGCGCAGGTTATCGAGCTGGGCCTGCTGCACCTCGGGATTATGGAAGTTGAGGTCCGGCTGGCTGGGCAGGAAGTTGTGCAGGTAGTACTGGCGGCGCCGGGCGTCGAAGGTCCAGGCACGGCCGCTGAAGGCGGCCATCCAGTTGTTGGGGGGCGTGCCGTCGGGTCGGGGATCGGCCCAGACGTACCAGTCGGCCTTCGGGTTGGTGCGGTCCCGTCGGCTCTCCTGGAACCAGGCATGCTGGTCGGAGCTGTGCGACAGCACCTGGTCGATGATCACGCGCAGCCCGAGCTCATGGGCGCGGTCGACCAGCGCGCGGAAGTCGTCGAGGGTGCCGAACATGGGGTCGACGTCGCAGTAGTCCGCCACGTCGTAGCCGAAGTCGTCCATGGGCGAGGTAAAGAAGGGCGACAGCCAGATGGCGTCGACGCCCAGGCTCGCCACATGGTCGAGCCTCTCGGTGATGCCCGCGAGGTCGCCGATGCCGTCGCCATTGGCGTCCATAAAGCTGCGCGGGTAGATCTGGTAGAGGGTGGCGCCGCGCCACCAGTCGTGCCGGTCGTGCGGGCGTTGTTGGGACAGGGTCATGGAAGCCTCGAGGTATCGTGGAGGGCCTGGCGGCCCTCCGTGAGTCAGGGTCTAGCGGAGTGGGGCTGGATCACCAGCGGCGGCTGAGGCGACGCAGCTCGCCCTCGAGCTGCTGCACGGCGGCGGCACCGTCCTGATTGCCGGAGAGCACCTCGTGCACGCGGTTGAAGAAGGCGTTGGTGACCCGCGGGTAGTCGGTCGCGGTGACCGTGGCGGGTCGCGGTACGCCATTGGTCAGGGTCGCGTAGAGATCGCTCATGGAGGGGTTGCTGGCCAGCACCTCCTCGTCCTCGTAGAGCGCCTCGATGGTGGGGTTCATGCCCATCTCGATGGCATGGGCCTTCTGCTGCTCGGGGGCGGTCAGGTAAGCGACCAGGTCCGCGGCGATCTCCGGGTGCTCGGAGTAGCGCGACACGGCCCAGTTCCAGCCGCCCAGGGTGGCCACCGATTCGCCCTCGGGACCGTGGGGCAGCGGGGCCATGCCGACCTTGCCGGCCACGTCGCTGTCCTCGCCGTTGGCCAGCGCCCAGACGTAGGGCCAGTTGCGCAGGAACAGCGCATTGCCGGACTGGAAGATGCCGCGGGTCTCCTCCTCGGTGTGGTTGAGGGTGCCCTCGGGGGAGATGTCGTCGATCCAGGAGGCAGCCAGGTCGAGCGCGGCGGCGGCGCGCGCGTTGTCGATGGTGACGTTGCCTGCGTCGTCGACGATGGTGCCACCGCCGTGGCTGGCCACCCACTCCAGCGCATTGGTGGTCAGCCCCTCGTAGGCGCGGCCCTGGAAGCTGAAGCCCCAGAAGTCGTCGTTGCCGGCCTCGCGCTCGGCGGCCTGGATGTCCGTGGCGATGTCGGTCAACTGCTGCCAGGTCTCGGGGACCTCATGGCCGTATTTTTCCAGCAGGTCCTTGCGGTAGTAGAGCAGACCGGCGTCGGTGAACCAGGGCATGGCCACCAGCTTGCCGTCGACGGTGTTGTTGTCGACCAGTGCCGGGAAGAATCCCTCGGTGGCGTCCTCGGGCAGGTACTCGGAGAGATCCACCAGGTGGTTGGCGAGCAGGCCCGGCCAGACGATGTCGATCATGATCACGTCGACGTCGCTGGACTGGCTGCCCAGCAGCTGCTGGTAGAGCGACAGCTTCTCGGTGGCGTCGTTGGGGGTGGAGACGATATCCACCTCGTGGCCGGTCTCCTCGGCCCAGCGCTCGGCGAGCACCGGGCAGTAGTCGGCCGCATCGCCGGGGCCGCAGGCGATGGTGATCTCCTCCGCCAGGGCATGCTGGGCAGCCAGGGTCGAGCCGCCGAGCAGCAGGCCGCCGAGCAGCAGGCGGCGTGCCGGAGTGATGCGAGAAATGGCAGTCATGGGCAGGGAACCTCGTGTTGTGGTTGTGGGATGGGGCCGGGTCAGGGCGACCAGGGACCGGCGTCGTCGACAAGGCCGGCGATGGCGATGCCGTGGGATGGAAGCGTGAGCCGGCCCGCGGCCCAGCGGCCGTTGACCAGCGCCGGGGCGTCGGGCAGTGCCTCGGCCTCGACAGGCGCCGGGAGTTCGCGAGGCGCATCGGCGAAGTTCAGGGCCACCAGCAGGCGCTGCCCGTGGTGGGTGCGTTCCAGGCAAAGCACCCGGTCGCGCACCGGATGGTAGTGGATCTCGCCCTTGATCAATGCCGGGTGGCGCCGACGGAAGGCCAGGAAGGCGCGATAGGCGTTGAGCAGCGACTCGGGGTCGGCCTCCTGCCGGTCGACGGCGAGGCCCCGATGCTCATCGGGCACCGGCAGCCAGGGCGTGGCGCTGGAGAAGCCGGCGTGCGCCTGGTTGCCGTGCCAGGGCATGGGCGTTCGGCAGCCGTCGCGGCCCTTGTAGCTGGGCCAGAAGGTGATGCCGGCCGGGTCGACCAGTTGCTCGAAGGAAAGCGATGCCTCGGTCAGCCCCAGCTCCTCGCCCTGGTAGAGGCAGACGCTGCCGCGTTGGGTGAGCAGGAAGGCCATATAGAGGCGCAGCTTGGCCATGTCGCCTGCGGCCTTCCAGCGCGTGGCGACACGGGTGATATCGTGATTGCCCACCGCCCAGCAGGGCCAGCCGTCGCCGATGCGCGCCTCCATTTCCGCCAGGGGCGCGAGCAGGTCCTTTGGCGCGGCGCGTTCGGTAAGCAGGTTGAAGGAGTAGCACATGTGCAGGCGCTTGCCGCCCCGGGTGTACGCGGCCATCACGCCCAGCGAGTCGTCGTCGCCCACCTCACCGATGCTGGTGGTGCCCGGGTACTCGTCGAGCAGGGCGCGCAGCCGCTCCAGGAAGGCCAGGTTCTCGGGCTGGGTCTTGTCGTGGATATGCCGTTGGAAGGCATAGGGGTTGTCGGGACGTACCCCGATGAAACCCTCTTGGATGTCTTCTCGCGGCGGATTGTCTTTCAACTCGCCGTGGGTGCAGAAGTTGACCGCATCCAGGCGGAAGCCGTCGACGCCGCGCTCCAGCCAGAAGCGCACCTCGCCGAGGATCGCCTCGACCACCTCGGGATTGCGGAAATTGAGATCCGGCTGGCTGGCCAGGAAGTTGTGCAGGTAGTACTGGCAGCGCCGGGTGTCCCACTGCCAGGCGGAGCCGCCGAAGATCGCCTGCCAGTTGGTGGGCGGCGCGCCGTCGGGTCGGGGGTCGGCCCAGACGTACCAGTCGGCGCGGGCGTTGTCGCGGCTGGCGCGGCTCTCCTGGAACCAGGGGTGCTGGTCCGATGAGTGCGAGAGCACCTGGTCGATGGTGACCCTGAGGCCCCGGGCGTGGGCCGCCTCCACCAGGCGGTCGAAGTCCTCCAGGGTGCCGAAGATCGGGTCGACGCCGCGGTAGTCGCTGACGTCGTAGCCGAAGTCCTTCATCGGTGAGGTGAAGAAGGGCGATAGCCAGATGGCGTCGACGTTCAGCGAGGCGATGTAGTCGAGGCGCTGGATCACGCCCTGGAGGTCGCCGATGCCGTCGCCGCCCGCGTCCTGGAAGCTGCGGGGGTAGATCTGGTAGATCACCGCCCCGCGCCACCAGTCCGGATCGCCATTCGAGAGCTGGGTATTGAGCATGTCGTTCTCCTGCTGGCGGGGCTCGCCACCGTCTCAGGCCACCGAGCGGGCCCGCTTGGCCACCAGGGCGCGGTTCTCGGCGTCGAACAGGTGCACGTGCTCGGGGTCGGGCACCAGGGCGACGCGTTCGCCGGTCTGCCAGCGGCTGGGGGCCTCGCTGCGGTGGATCAGCAGGGTGTCGCCCTCCTTGGGCTCGAGGTAGACGTAGACCTCGTTGCCCAGGTACTCGACGTTGACGATCTCGAAGGCGTTGTCGCCCGAGGCTGGCGCCAGGCCCAGGTGCTCGGGGCGCACGCCCAGGGTCAGGGCATCGCCGGCGTCGTGGCGGCCGGGCTCCTGGGGCAGGGGCAGTTCGCCGACTCCGTTCGCGCGCACCCGGCAGCCCTCGGCGGTGCCGGCCACCAGCTCCGCCGGCAGGAAGTTCATGGTGGGCGAGCCGATGAAGCCGGCGACGAACTTGGTGAGCGGGCGCTGGTAGAGCTCCTGGGGCGTGCCCACCTGCTCGACCCGGCCGGCGTTGAGCACCACGATCTTGTCGGCCAGCGTCATGGCCTCGACCTGGTCGTGGGTGACATAGACCATGGTGGAGCCCAGGCGGTGGTGCAGGCGGGCGATCTCGTTGCGCATCTGCACGCGCAGCGAGGCATCGAGGTTGGAGAGCGGCTCGTCGAACAGCAGGATGCGCGGCTCGCGGGCCATGGCGCGGCCCATGGCCACGCGCTGGCGCTGGCCGCCGGAGAGCGCCTTGGGCTTGCGGTGCAGCAGCTCCTCGAGCTGCAGGATGCGCGCCGTGGCCATCACCCGCTCCTCGATGGTCTCGTTGCTTTCCTTGGCGAGCTTGAGGCCGAAGGCCATGTTCTCGTAGACCGTCATGTGCGGGTAGAGGGCGTAGGACTGGAAGACCATGCCCACGCCGCGCTCGCGGGGCGGCAGCTCGTTGACCACCTGCTCGCCGATGGAGAGCTCGCCGTCGGTGATCGACTCCAGGCCGGCGATCAGCCGCAGCAGGGTCGACTTGCCGCAGCCGGAGGGGCCGACGAAGACCACGAACTCGCCGTTGCCGATGTCCAGGTCCACGTCCTTGATGATGTGGTCGTGGCCGAACACCTTGTTGATCTTGTCGAGGGTTACGCTTGCCATTGTCTTGACTCCTTGCCGGCTCCCGGTGCTGGGTTTCCTCGTCGGGGACCGGCGTGTTGTTGTGCCGTAGGCGAATGTCGGTGAAGTGTCAGCCCAGCCGATAGAAGGCCGCCTGGTAGGCCGGCAGGCGCAGGGTGTCGCCATCGCGCTCGTGGGTGAAGCAGTGACCGTCCAGGGTCCTGTCGACCGTCAGCGGCAGGCGGGTCTCCCGGGCCTCGCCGGTAAGGTTGAAGACGCAGAGGATCCTCTCGTCGGCCGTCTCGCGGACGAAGCCGAGAAGCTCCTCGCCGACGTCGACCAGGGTGAGGTCGCCATCGAACAGCGCCGGGTGGGCGTTGCGGAAGGCCAGCAGGCGGCGGGTGGCGTTGAGCACCGAGTCCGGGTCGTCCTGCTGTCGCGACACGGCCAGCGGTAGCTGGCGTGCCTCCAGCGGTAGCCAGGGCTCGACGTCCTCGGCGTTAAAGCCGCCATTCCCGGTATCCTCCCAGGGCATGGGGGTACGACAGCCGTCGCGGCCCTTGAACTCCGGCCACAGTACCTTGCCGTAGGGGTCCTGGAGGCGCTCGAAGGGTACGTCCGCCTCCGGCAGGCCCAACTCCTCGCCCTGGTAGAGGCAGACGCTGCCGCGCAGCGAGAAGAGCATGGCCAGGGCCACCTTGGGGTAGGCGAGGGGGTCCTCGTCTGCGCCCCAGCGGGTGGCGCTGCGCACCACATCATGGTTGGAGAGCGCCCAGCATGGCCAGGCGTCGCCGGCCAGGCGCTGGAAGCGCTCGATCACCTCGCGAATGTAGGCCGCCGAGTGGGGCGCGTTGAGCAGGTCGAAGGTGTAGGCCATGTGCAGCTTGTCGCCGCCGGCGGTGTACTCGGCCATGCGCTCGAGCGGCTCGTCGTCACCGATCTCGCCCACCGTGGTGGTGCCGGGGAACTCGTCCATCAGCGCGCGCAGGTCCTTGAGGAAGTCGAGGTTCTCCGGGCGGCTGATGTCGTGGACATGGCGCTGCCAGGTGTAGGGGTTGGCATCCGGCGCGCCCAGCGTCTTGGGACTGCCCGCCGGCACCGGCGGGTTGTCGGTGAGCTCGGCGTCGTGGAAGTAGAAGTTGACGGTGTCCAGGCGGAAGCCGTCGACGCCCAGCTCCAGCCAGAAGCGCATATTGTCCAGCTGGGCGGCGCGCACCTCCGGGTTATGGAAGTTGAGATCCGGCTGGCTGGTCAGGAAGTTGTGCAGGTAGTACTGGCGACGCCGCGAGTCGAAGGTCCAGGCCGGCCCGCCGAAGATCGACAGCCAGTTGTTGGGCGGCGTGCCGTCGGGCCTGGGGTCGGCCCAGACATACCAGTCGGCGCGGGCGTTGGTGCGATCGGCGCGGCTCTCCTGGAACCAGGGGTGCCGATCCGAGGAGTGGCTGATCACCTGGTCGATCATCACCTTGAGGCCCAGCGCGTGGGCGCGGGCCAGCAGCGCCTTGAAGTCGTCCAGGGTGCCGAACATCGGGTCGACGTCGCGGTAGTCGCTGACGTCGTAGCCGAAGTCGAGCATCGGCGAGGTGAAGAAGGGCGACAGCCAGATGCCGTCGACGCCCAGGCTCGCCACGTAGTCGAGCTTCTCGGTGATGCCGGCCAGGTCGCCGATCCCGTCGCCGTTGGCGTCCAGGAAGCTGCGCGGGTAGATCTGGTAGATGACGCCGCCGCGCCACCAGGTCAGGGTATCTTGCATCTGGATTTCCACGAATGACATGAGACGACTTATCCTTTCACTGCGCCGGCGGTAAGCCCCGAGACGATGCGCTTCTGGAAGATCATCACCAGCACCACCAGGGGCACGGTGACGGTCACCGAGGCGGCCATGATCGGCCCCCAGGGCAGCTCGTGCTGGCTGCCGCCGGAGATCAGGGCGATGGCCACCGGCACGGTGCGCTGGTCGTCGGAGAGGGTGAAGGTCAGGGCGAACAGGAACTCGTTCCAGGCGGCGATGAAGGCCAAAAGCCCAGTCGTCGCCATGGCCGGCCACATCAGTGGCAGGAACACCTTGGTGATGGTCACCCAGGGGGTGGCGCCGTCCATGATCGCCGCCTCCTCGAGCTCCTGGGGCAGCTGCTTCATGAAGGTGGTCAGCACCCAGACGGTGAAGGGCAGGGTGAAGATGGTGTAGCTGAGGATCAGGCCGGCGGGGTTGTTGTAGAGGCCGAGCCCGCGGATCACCTCGAACAGCCCGGAGAGCACCGCCACCTGAGGGAACATGGAGACGCCGAGGATCACCAGCATCACCGTGGTGCGGCCGCGGAAGCGCACCCGGCCCAGGGCGTAGGAGGCGGTGATGCCCAGCAGCAGGGCGATGGCCACCACGCTGATCGAGACCAGGATGGAGTTGAAGATGGCGCGCACGAAGCTGCCCTGGCTGAAGATCGCCACATAGTTGGAGAAGTCCAGCGAATCCAGCCAGTAGCTCACGCTGAACAGCTCGCTGGAGGGTTTCAGCGAGGTGATCACGGCGTAGTAGAAGGGGAAGATGGCGTAGATCAGCACCACGGCCACCAGGACCCAGAAGCCGATGCGGGTGGCGAGCTTGTTGAGTTGGCGTGAGGTCATGTCAGTCGCCTCCCAGTTGCAGTTGCTTGCGGCCAAGGTAGAGGTAGGCCACCGTGGCCAGCGCGATGATCAGGAACAGCAGGGTCGAGGCGGCGCTGCCGTAGCCCACGTCCTGGAACTCGACGAGCTGCTGGCGGGCGTAGATCGACATGGTCATGGTGCTGGAGGCGTTGGAGGTCAGCACGTAGATGACGTCGAACACCCTGAGGGCATCGAGCAGGCGGAAGATCACCGCCACCATCAGCGCCGGGGTGATCAGCGGCAGGGTCACCTTGAAGAACACCCTGACCGGGTGGATGCCGTCGACCTCGGCGGCCTCGTAGCAGTCCTTGGGCAGCATCTGCAGGGCGGCCAGGGCGAGCAGGGCGACGAAGGGAATGGTCTTCCAGACGTCGACCATGATCACCGCCCACATGGAGTAGGTGGCACTGGCGGTCCAGGCGATGGGCGAGTCGATGATGCCCAGCGTCATCAGCAGGTGGTTGATGATCCCGAACTGGTCGTTGAGCATCCAGGCCCACATCTTGGCCGAGACGATGGTGGGAATGGCCCAGGGGATCAGCACCGCGGCGCGCACCAGCATCCGGCCCCGGAACTCGGCGTTGAGGATCAGCGCGACGATGACGCCGAAGACCACCTCCAGCGACACCGACACCACGGCGAAGAACACCGTGTTCCACACCGAGCGCCACCACAGCGGGTCGGTGAGCAGGCCGTACCAGGCGCCATCGTCATAGACGAGATAGTTCTCCAGGCCGATGAAATTGGCCGCGCCGAGGGCCGATAGGGTGCCGTCGGTGAGGCTGAAGTAGAAGGTGCGCAGCAGCGGCCAGCCGGCCACCAGGGCCAGGGCGACGAGCATGGGGGCGAGGAAGGTCCAGGCGGCGCGCACCCGCTGCCGGCGGACCTTGGTGCCGCGATAGGGGCGCGCCCTCTCGGGCGCGCTGGGGGTCGTGGTGGTGGTGGTCATGTCGGGCTCCGGGGTCATTTCCAGCGACGCTCGAGGCGACGCAGCTGGCCTTCCAGCTGGGCCAGGGCGTCGGCGGCGGGCGTGTCGCCGGACAGCACGCCGTGGGTGGTGTCGAAGAAGGCGTTTGAGACGCGGCCGTAGCTCTCGCCGGTCACCGCCGAGGGACGCGCCACGGCGTTGGCGAAGGTGTCGTAGAGGGTGCCGAAGAAGGGCACAGCGGCGAGTACCTCCTCGTCCTCGTAGAGGCTCTCCAGGGTCGGGTTGTAGGAGCCCTCGATGGCGCGGCGTTTCTGCTCGGCCTCGCCGGTCAGGAAGGCCACCAGGTCGGCGGCCAGCTCGCGATTCTCGCTGTACTTGGAGACCGCCAGGTTCCAGCCGCCCAGGGTGGCCGCGCTCTCCCCATCCGGCCCATGGGGCAGCTTGACCACGCCCACCTGGTCGCGCACCTCGCTCTCCTCGCTCTGGGCCAGTGACCAGGCGTAGGGCCAGTTGCGCATGAACACGGCGTTGCCGCTCTGGAACAGGCCGCGGGCCTCCTCCTCGGTGTAGTTGAGCGCGCCCTCGGGGGTGATGTCGCCGATCCAGGTGGCGGCCAGGTCCAGGGCCGCGGCGGCCTGCTCGTTATTGATGGTGAGGTTGCCTTCGCCATCGACGATGGTGCCGCCGCCGTAGCTGGCCACCCACTCCAGGGCGTTGCAGGTCAGGCCCTCGTAGGCGCGGCCCTGGAACACATAGCCCCACATGCGGTCGTTGCCGGCCTCGCGCTCGGCGGCCTGGATCTCGCGGGCGATCTCGGTGAGCTCCTGCCAGGTCTCCGGCGGTTCATGGCCGTACTCCTCGAGGAGGTCCTTGCGGTAATAGAGCACGCCGGCGTCGGTGAACCAGGGCATGGCGACCAGGCGGCCGTCGACGGTGTTGTTCTCGACGATGGCCGAGAAGTGGCCCTCGGCGGCGTCCTCGCCCAGCGTCTCGTTGAGATCGAGCAGGTGGTTGGCCAGCAGGCCCGGCCACACCACGTCGATCTGCAGCACGTCGATGTCGCTGGAGTTGGCGGAGAGGATCTGCTGGTAGAGCGACAGGCGCTCGGTGGAGGAGTTGGGGGTGGAGACGATATCCACCTCGTGGCCGGTCTGCTCCTCCCACTGGGCGACGCCCTCCTCGCAGAGCGTCAGCTCGGCGCCCACGGCACCGCAGGAGATGGTCAGGTCGGCCGCCTGGGCCTGGCCGGTGCCGGAGAGGGCCGCGGTACCCAGGGCGATGGCGGTGATCAGTGGCTTCTTTGGCATGCTGGAGTTCCTCGTCGGCTTGTTGTTCTTTACAAGACTTAAACGATTAAGATCGTGGCCACAGTTAAGCCCATGGCCCTGGGTGTATCAACCTAGACTTTTGTCGAAGGCATCTGTAACGATTTAGACATTGGTCTAAATCTCCCCGGGGTGCATTGAGCCTCGAGGCTTAAACGATTAAGTTCAAAGCGATCGCCCGGGCCCACCCGGAATCCGTCAGGCAAGGGGCTCAAGCGTTATGGCTTCGACGGCAACCGGCCCGGGCGACCCGCGCCAAGTGAGGACACCACCAAGTGCCACAACAACAAGGGGATGAAAACGCCATGAACCGCGTCACCTTCAAGACACCGCTCGCCGTTGCCGTCGCCGCCGCCGGCCTCGCCTTGGCGGGTACCGCCAACGCCCAGTCCACTGACCTCGAGCAGCGCCTGGCCGAGCTGGAGGCGCGCATCGTCGCCGCCGAGCAGCGCGCCGATGCCGCCGAGCAGCGCGCGGAGCTGGCCGAGGCCCAGGCCGAGGAGCGCCTCTCCAGCGAGGAGGTCGAGGAGCGCCTGGCCAAGGTCGAGCGCCAGGCCAGCGGCGACGAGGGCTTCTCGTTCGGTGCCTATGCCCGCTCCGGCCTGCTGATCGGCGAGGACGGCAAGAGCGCACCCGGTGGGCCGGGCGTGACGCCGGCCGGTCCGCTGGGGGGCAACGTCGGCCGGCTGGGCAACGAGCCGGATACCTATGCCGAGGCCAAGCTCAACTATCGGATGCGCTTCGACAACGGTGCCAAGGCCGACTACCGCATGATGGTCGCGGATGGGGTGACCACCAGCAACGACTGGACCGCCGATGAAACGAACCTCAACGTGCGCAATGTCTACGCCGAGTTCAGCGACCTGCCGAGCTTCACCGGCGCCTTCGAGGACGCCTCGATCTGGGCCGGCAAGCGCTTCGACCGCGACAACTTCGATATCCACTGGATGGATACCGACTTCGTCTTCCTGGCCGGTACCGGCGCCGGTATCTACGATGTCCAACTGGCCGATAACTGGAAGTCCAACTTCTCCCTCTATGGGCGTAGCTACAGCGAGTTCCCCACCGAGGAGTCGGATATCACCGGCGACACCGACAACCTGACGCTGACCGCCAACAACTACTTCGGCAACTGGCAGTGGATGGTCAGCGGGCTCTCCGCCGCCGACAACGAGGAGCGCGACATCGGGGCCGGCCAGGACGCCGCCGACAGCGGCTTCCACACCATGCTGGCCTACCACGGCGACAGCTTCTTCGGCCTGGGCGAGGGCAACTTCAAGGCCGCGGTGATGCATGGCCAGGGCCTGGGGGCCGAGGTGAAGGTGATCGGCGGCAATGGCTCCCTGACCGACGAGGCCACCGCGACCCGGGTCGGCCTCTACGGCACCACCTATCTGGCGCCGAGCTGGCGCGTGGCGCCGGCCATCCTCGCCGAGACCAGCGAGGATCGCCTCGTCGAGGGCGACCGATTCGACTGGGCGACCCTCAATGTGCGCTTGGCCAACGAGCTGACCGAGAACTTCGAGATGCAGTACGAAGGCACCTACCAGTACATGGACCTCGATCAGGGGGCCGGCGGCAACAGCGCCAAGGGCGATTACACCAAGTTCACCATCGCCCCGACCTTCAAGCCCGAGGTGGGCGGTTTCTGGAAGCGCCCGGAGATCCGCCTGTTCGCCTCCTGGAGCGACTGGGACGACGAGCTCAACGACTACAGCGCCGACGACGCCTTCGGCAGCGAAGGCTTCACCGGCAGCCAGTGGACCTTCGGCGTCCAGACCGAAATCTGGTTCTGAGCCACCCGGCGCCGGCCCGGCCGGCGCCACCGTTCCCTGGCTGGCACCTGCTTTTCGATGCTTGCCCGTGGCCCCGCGCTACGGGCTTTTTGCCGATGGTGCCTCGCCCGGGCGTGCGCCATGCTGAACCGACGACGAGGGGAAGCCGAGATGCCATTGATTCCTGCCAAGCTCGCCGGGCCTTGCCTGCCCCTGACGCTGGTGGCCCGTCCGCGCCTGAACGATCGCTTCGCACTGGAGGAGCGGGTGCGCCTGCTGGTCGTCCAGGCACCGCCCGGCTACGGCAAGACCACCCTGGTGGCCGAGCGGCTGCCGGCCCTCGAGCAGCGCGCCGCCTGGCTGCGACTGGATACCCGCGACGACGAACCGCGACGCTTCGCCGCCTATTTCGGTGCCATGCTCGGCGAGCTGTGCGGCCGCGAGCTGCCCGACGCCGGCGACGCGGCCCCGCTGGCCGACCGGATGGAGGCCTGGCTCGCCGCGCTGCCGGCCGAGGCCGAGCCCGCGCGGCTGGTGCTCGACGACTTCGAGCACCTCGCTGACCCCGAGATCCTCGCGGGCCTGATCGCCTGGCTGCGCCACCAGCCGCCCTGGCTGACCCTGACGGTGATCTCGCGGACCCGCCCGGCACTCGGGCTGCCGGCCCTGCGCCTGCGCGGCGAGCTGGAGGAGATCGGTGCCACCGAGCTGGCCTTCGACCTCGAGGAGGCCCAGACCCTGTGCGCCGAGCAGCTCAGCTTCCCGCCGGCGCGGGTCAGCCTGGAGCGCGCCCTGCGGCGCACCGGCGGCTGGGTCATGGCGCTGGACTGGCTGATCGCCCGTACCACCACCCGAGCGGGCTTCGACACCCTGGTGGACCGCCTGCGCGGCGAGCACCCCGACTTCGTGGCCTGGTTCGACGACCTGCTCGCCGCCGGCCTGCCCGTGGAGGAGCGGCGCTGGCTGCTGCAGCTGGGCGTGCTGGAGCGCTTCTCGCCGCCCCTGGTGGCCAGGCTGCTGGACGAGGGCTGGAGCGCCCAACGCCTCGAGGCCCTGGAGTCCGCAGGCCTGTTCGTGGAGCGCCTCGATCCCCACGACCAGTGGTACGGCTTCCATCCGCTGTTCGCCCAGTATCTAGGCTATCGGCGTCGCTCGCTCAGTCCGGCCAGCCAGCGGGGCCTGCACCGCCGGGCCGGCGAGGCCTGGCTGGCGCTGGGCGAGCCGGCCCTGGCCCTGGCCCAGGTGATCGAGGCCGCGGATCACGCGGCCCTGGCCGACCTGCTGGAGGCCCAGGGGCCCCAACTGCTGGCCAATGGCCACTTCGCGTTGCTGGCGCGGGCCCTGGCGGCGCTGGGCGACACGCGGCTGGTGGCCTCGCCGCGGCTGACCCTGCTGCTGGGCTGGGTCTCCCATGCCCAGTACCAATTCACGCGGACCCGCCAGGCCATCGACTGGATCGAGGCCCAGCTCGATGAGCCGGAGTGGCAGGCCCTGGCCGCCGAGTTCGCCACCCTGCGCGCCCAACTGGCCATCAACCAAGGCGATGCCGAGCGCGCCGCGCCCCTGGCCGAGCGGGCCCTGACCCTGCCGGCTCACTACCTGGACGCCACTCCGGTGTCGGCGGCGGCGATACTGGCCGAGTCGCGCTTCGTGCAGGGGCATCTCGACGAGTCCCTGCAGCGCATCGCCGGCGTGGAGCGCGAGGCGCAACGCCTGGGCGACGACCAGTTGATGCTGTGGGCGCTGTGCCACCAGTCGGAGACCCTGGTCGCCCAGGGGCGTCTGCAGGCCGCCTTCGACGTCCAGGAGCGCGCACTCGCCCACGTGGAGCGCAGCGGCCTGGACCGGCTGCCGGTCGCGGAATTCCTCTACCGCATCCGCAGCCAGCTGCTCTGGGAGTGGCAGCGCCTGGACGAGTCCGAGCAGGCGGCCCTGACGGGGATCGCGGTACTCGACAATCAGGGCGAGCGCTGGACCCTGCAGTGCCATATCGGCCTGGCCAAGGTGGCGCTGTCGCGGGGCGACCAGGCCCAGTGCGCCGACCATGTGCGCCGCCTGCGCAAGATACTGGCCGAGGGCGACTACCATATCGACTGGCAGGCCAACGCCCACGCCACCCTGCTGGCCTGGTGGCAGGCCAACGGCGATCTCGATGCCGTGGCGCGCTGGTTCCAGGAGGCGCCGCCCGGTGAGCCGGCGACGGCGACCAACCACTTCGCCCAGTGCAACCTGCGCAACCACGCCCGCGCCCTGACCCTGCTGGGGCGCTTCGACGAGGCCGAGGCGCGGCTCCACGGCCTCGAGGAGCAGACCGCGCGGCTCGGCCTGGTCACCGACGCCAACCGCAACCGGCTGTGCCTGGCCGACCTGGCGTGGCGCCGCGGCGACAGCGAGGCGGCCCTGGCGCATCTCCACGAGGCGCTGCGCCTGGCGACCCGCACCGCCCTGGCTGGCAGCTTCCTGCGCCTGGGTGCGGCGCTTGCCGAGATGCTGCCCCGGCTGCTCGAGCGTGACGACCTCGACGCCCTGTGCCGCCGGCATGCCGAGCGGTTGCTCGACCTGGCCAGGCGCCGACGCGACTTCACCAGTGCGGTGCGTCTGATGCTCGACGACTCGGTGATCGAGGCGATCGTCTCGCGGCCCGACGTCCCCGAGCTGATCCGTGTCTCGCCGCTGACCCGCCGCGAGTGGCAGATCCTCGGGCTGATCCACGCCGGGCTCTCCAACGAGCAGATCGCCGAGCAGCTCGCGGTGGCCCCGACCACCGTCAAGACGCATATCCGCAGCCTCTACCAGAAGCAGGGCATCCGCCGCCGCGAGGAGGCGGTGGCCCTGGCCGCCGACCTGCTCGCCCATATCCAGGGGGAGTAGGGCGCTGGCGGCGTTCTCCTCCCCCCCGCTACGCCGGGTCCTCCGCCCCCGGGAGGATGTCCTCCTCCCCGGCCCTCTGCACCATGAGCCTGACGCCTTTCCGGGGCCGGTCCGCCCGGCCCGTTGATTTCGCACCAAGAGGACAGCAGACATGACACAGATCGTGGGCCGGCAGGGCGCCGACTGGTGGCGCGGCGCGGTGATCTACCAGATCTATCCGCGCAGCTTCCAGGACGCGGGCGGCGACGGCATCGGCGACCTCCAGGGCGTGATCGAGCGCCTCGACTACATCGCCTCGCTGAACGTCGACGCCATCTGGCTATCGCCCTTCTTCACCTCGCCGATGAAGGACTTCGGCTACGACGTCAGCGACTACCGCGGCGTCGACCCGATGTTCGGCACCCTGGAGGACTTCGACCGCCTGGTGGAGGCGGCCCACGCCCGGGGCCTCAGGGTCACCATCGACCAGGTGCTCTCGCACTCATCGGACCAGCACCCCTGGTTCCAGGAGAGCCGCGCCAGCCGCGACAACGCCCGCGCCGACTGGTACGTCTGGGCCGACCCCCGACCCGACGGCGCGCCGCCCACCAACTGGCAGGCGATCTTCGGCGGCTCCGCCTGGCAGTGGGACACCCGGCGCTGCCAGTACTACCTGCACAACTTCCTGGCCAGCCAGCCGGATCTCAATTTCCGCAATCCCGAGGTGGTCGAGGCGATCCTCGGCGAGGTGCGCTTCTGGCTGGAGCGCGGCGTCGACGGCTTCCGCCTCGATGCGGTCAACTTCTGCACCCACGGCGAGCTCAAGGACAACCCGCCCCGGGAGGAAATCGTCGAGGGCTTCATCGGGGTACGTCCCGACAACCCCTATGCCTTCCAACGGCATATCCACGACAAGACCCAGCCCGAGAACCTGGCCTTCCTGGAACGGCTGCGCGCCCTGCTCGACGAGTATCCCGGTACCACCAGCGTCGGCGAGGTGGGCGACGACGACTCGCTGGGCGTGATGGCCGAGTACACCCGGGGCGGCAAGCGCCTGCACATGTGCTACTCCTTCAACCTGCTCACCGAGCAGGCCGATCCGGACTATCTGCACGCCACCCTCACCGAGATGGAGGCGCGCATCGGCGACGGCTGGCCCTGCTGGGCGCTGGGCAACCACGACGTGACCCGCCTGGCGACCCGTTGGGACGCCGAGGGCCACGCCGAGAAGCTGCGCCTCTATATGGCCTTCCTGTTCACCCAGCGCGGCAGCGTCTGCCTCTATCAGGGCGAGGAGTTGGGCCTGACCGAGGCATCGCTTTCCTTCGAGCAACTGGTGGACCCGGCCGGCATCACCTTCTGGCCCAGCTACAAGGGCCGCGACGGCTGCCGCACCCCCCAGCCCTGGGTCGCCGAGGCCCCGCACGGCGGCTTCTCCACGGCAGCGCCCTGGCTGCCGGTGCCCGACGCCCACCGGGGCCTCGCCGTCGACCGGCAGGACGCCGACCCCGAGTCGCTGCTCAACGCCTATCGCGCCTTCCTGGCCTTTCGCCGCGGGCTGCCGGCGCTGGTCAAGGGCGAGATCCACTACCATGCGGTGCGCGACCGGGTGCTCTGCCTGGAGCGCAGCCACGGCGGGCAGCGCCTGCTGGTGGCCCTGAACTTCGCCGATGCGCCTCGCGAACTCCCGGCGCCCGTCGAGGCCGAGGCACTGCCCGACGCCCCGGCGCTGGTCAACGGCCGCTGGGCCGCGGGCCGGCTCGCACTTCCCCCCCACGGCATCGCCATCGCGCGCTGCCCCGCACAGGAGGACCTCTCATGGGACGTCTGACACTGGAAGGAATCGGCAAGGACTACGATGGCGTGGAGATCTCCCGCGACATCGACCTGACCATCGAGGACGGCGAGTTCGTGGTCTTCGTCGGGCCCTCGGGCTGCGGCAAGTCGACCCTGCTGCGGATGGTCGCCGGCCTCGAGGACATCACCCGCGGCGAGATGTGCCTGAACGGCGAGCGGATCAACGAGATCCCTCCCCAGGAGCGCGACATCGGCATGGTCTTCCAGTCCTACGCGCTCTACCCCCACATGACGGTGGCCGAGAACATGGCCTTCGGCCTCAAGCTGGCGCGGGCCGACAAGGACGAGATTCGCCGCCGCGTGGAGCAGGCCGCCGCCATGCTGCACCTCACCGAGCTGCTCGAACGCCGGCCCAAGGACCTCTCCGGCGGCCAGCGCCAGCGGGTGGCCATCGGCCGTACCCTGGTCAAGCAGCCGGCGGTGTTCCTGTTCGACGAGCCGCTCTCCAACCTGGATGCGGCGCTCAGGGTCGATATGCGAGTGCAGATCGCCGAACTGCACAAGCGGCTGCGCGCCACCATGATCTACGTCACCCACGACCAGGTGGAGGCGATGACCCTGGCCGACCGCATCGTGCTGCTCGCGGGCGGTGGCATCGCCCAGGTCGGCGCGCCGCTGTCGCTCTACCACTTCCCCAGGAGCCTGGAGGTGGCCGAATTCATCGGCTCGCCGCGCATCAATACCCTGCCGGTGGAGGTGGTCGACCCCGGCCGCCGCCACACCGCGGTGCGGCTGCCCGGCGGCGAGCTGCTGCGGGTGGCGGTGGACGGCTCGCGGCTGGCCGCCGGCGAGCGCGCCACCCTGGGGGTCCGCGCCGAGGACTTCGTTGCCGCCGACCAGGCCGAGGCGAGCCTGCCGGCGACGCTGATGGTGGCCGAGAAGCTCGGCTACGAGACCCTGGCCCACCTGCAGGTGGCGGGCGTGGAGGCCACCCTCACCCGGCGCCTGGACGGCCTGGTCCACCTGGAGGAGCACCAGGCGATGACCCTGGGGCTGGCCGGGGACCACTGCCACCTGTTCGGCGCCGACGGCCGAGCCTGTGAGCGCCAGGTGGCGATCCCCGGCGTTAGCCATTGAGTCAGACGACGAGATAGCCCCTTGGATGCGGCTCGGCTTAGCGGGCCGCCTTGAGCTCCCTCAGCACCCCCTGGGCCAGACACCAGCCGGCTACCAGGAAGGCCAGCATGCCGGCGAGGATGGCGCCGAAGGGCGCCCCCAAGTCGATGGCAATGCCCAGCACCGCCGGAGCCAGTCCGGTGGAGAAGACCATGCAGGCGCTCAGGGTGGCGCGTACCGTGCCCAGGTGCTCGGCACCCCAACTGCGCACTAGCACGCTGGTGGCGATGGGCTCCTGGGCGCCCATGGCCAGCCCGCCGCCGACCATCAGCGCCCAGACGCCGAGGTCGCCACCCACGGCCATGGCGACCACCAGGGCCAGGGCGAAGGGCAGCAGGTAGAGGCGCGCCAGGCGCACCGGGCCGAGCCTGTCCACCCAGCGGCCGCCGAGCAGGGCGCCGGGCATCTTGGCGAGGCCCATGCCGGTGAGCGCCAGGGCATAGACGCCGAGGCTCGACCCCAGGTCCTCGGTCATCACCGCCTGGTAGATGAACAGCCCGGTCATGGTCACCGGCAGGATCATCAGCAGCGGCAGCAGCTTCCAGAAGCGCGCCTCGCGGAAGGGGCGCGGGCCGTCGCGGCGCTGGCCCCTGGCCGGGCGCTGCCCCGGGGCCCTGGGCCAGGGGGCGCGCAGCAGCAGTGTGCCCCAAGCGAGCCCCAGCACCAGCACGAAGAGCCCCCACAGCTCCCGCCAGCCCAGCCACACCAGTAGTGCCGCCACCAGCGGGGGGAGTGCCGTCTCCCCGACCATCAAACCTATGCCCGTCAATCCCAGGGCCCGGCCGCGGAGGTCGGTGAATTCCCGGCCGGCCAGGGTGTTGCCCAGGTGGGGCATCATGCCCTGGCCGCAGAAGCGTACCAGGCCCAGGCCCAGCAGCCCCAGGCCCCACCAGGGGGACAGGGTTAGCAGCAGCACCCCGCCGAGCAGGCCACTCAGCACCAGCAGGGCGAAGCGCCGTGGCGGGATCCAGTCGATGCTCGGGCCCAGGCGCAGCACGGCGAAGCCGGCGATCAGGGTGACCACGGCATAGGCGGTGCCGAACTGCCCGGCGGAGAGCCCCAGGTGCTCGCTGATCGGCGCCTGGAAGAGGCCGATGAAGAAGCTCTGGCCCAGGCTCGAGGAGAACATCGCCAGGAAGGCGATGCCGATCAGGCCGCGGTGGTCTCTCAACAGGATGCGATAGCTCATGGGCCCTCCCTGGCCGTGACGGGTGATGGGGGGAAGCAAGGGTGGCATCATGCCCAGGAAGCGACATGATACCAGCCCGGGGAGGCGGGCGGCGGCCCGACCCCGAAGAGGAGGCCATATGAACCATCCCGAACTGGACATGGGCGAGGTACGCGAGCGCCTGGCGGCTCTGCGTGCCAGACTCGAGGAGGAGAGCGCCTCCAGCAGCGACGCCCGCGACACCGTGATGCTCGACCAGACATCGGTGGGGCGCCTCTCGCGCATGGACGCCCTGCAGGGCCAGGCCATGGCCAAGGCCGAGGAGCAGCGCCGCCAGCTGGCGCTCAAGCGCATCACCGCTGCCCTGACGCGCATCGAACGCGGCGAGTATGGCGAGTGTATCGAATGCGGGGAATGGATCGGCAGGGCGCGCCTCGAATGGGACCCCCTGGTGTTGAAGTGTATCGACTGCGCCGAGTGATTCGGTGATACTCACTGGCCTTCTGGCAAATAGCCAGTGATTCTTTCCTGGCGATGGTAAACGAGGAGACCGAGCCCATGACCATCATTCGGCATGACACCAAGGCGCGCATGAGCCGCGCCGTGATCCACGACGGCGTGGCCTACCTGTGTGGCCAGGTGGCGGGCCCCGAGGCGCGTCACGGCGATATCGCCGAGCAGACGAAGAGCATGCTGGCGCGCCTCGACGCCCTGCTCACCGAGATCGGCTCGAGCCGCGAGCACCTGCTCACGGCCACCCTCTACCTCAAGGACGGCCATGACTTCGCCGCCATGAACGAGGTGTGGGACGCCTGGGTGCCCACCGGCCACGCCCCGGCGCGCACCTGCGTCTGCGCGCCGATGCCCGCCGACGAACTCAAGGTGGAGATTACCGTCACCGCCGTGGTGATCGGCGAATACAGCTACTAACCGGCTGCCGGGAGTTGCCTTCTCACGGCCGCAGGCGTCGCGAGAGGGCGCCCGCGGCGCTGTTCAGGGCCGCGGTGACCAGCAGCAGGAAGAAGGCCACGTTAAACCTCCTCCTGTGGGAATGGTAAGGGAAGGCATTGTCGTGGCTGACCGGGGCTCCAGCTACGGGGTCAGACGAGGGACGCAGGCGTCAGGGGCGCCGGCATCAGCGCCGGGGGAGCGACGATCCGCAGCTCCGGTGCATAGGCGCAGAGGCTCAGGGTCCAGGCGTTGTCCTGCCAGCGCCAGGCGCGGGGCCCCTTCGCCGCGGTCAGGGTTTCCAGGCGGGTGGCGAACAGCGTTGCCGGCGGACGACCGCTCAGGCTCTCTAGCTTGAACAGCGCCTCGTGGAGGGTCCAGGCCCGGTAGAAGGCTGTCAGGGGCGCCTCGGCCTCGAGGATGCGACGGCGTATCCAGGCCTCGGGCAGGTAATCGACCCGAGCCGCCAGACCCCGCCGATGCCGGGGCCTGGCATGTTCCAGGTCGAGGCCCAACGGGCAGTCGGCCAGGGCCGCGACCACCCGGCCATCACGATGGCTCAGGCTGGCGTGCAGCCCGGGCGGCATGCCCGGATGACGCGGCGGACCGGCGCCTCTGGGGGACCAGCCCGCCACGGGGCAGTTCAGCCCGTGCTCGGCGGCCAGCTCGCTCAGCAGCTCCCGGCCGCGGCGGGACTGGCTGGCGCCGTCGCGGCTTGCCCACCCCTCGCGCAGCGCCAGGCAGGGCGGGGCCTCGTCAGCGCAGGGTGACGACATCGCCGCGCAGCGCGACGCCGGCCATCAGCATGCCGGCATGGCACTCGTACTCGTCGCGGGAAACCATGGGTTCGCGCTTGTAGAAGCTCTCGATATTGATCACCGCGTTGCCGCCCTCGGCCTGGACGCGCTCCTGAAGGCTGAGCAGCGCCGACAGCATGACCCAGCGACAGGCTTCCTCGTCGCTCTTGTTGAAGGCGTTGGTCTTCTTGTTGGTGACGAAGTTGCCGTGACGCTCGGCGACGGTGCCTGGGGGGGTATCGGCGAACACGAAACGGATGTTCGGGTCCAGCTTCTCTCGGGCCTCCGGCGTGTTCATGGCCTCCTCGATGGGCAGCAGATGACGGGTATCGCGGGCCTGGGCCGAGGTCGCCAGGGCCAGGCCGGCCACCAGGGCCGTGATCGAGAGCAGTCCTTTCTTCATGGTGGGTTCCTTCATCGGTTGGGATGAGAGGCCCGGCGGCAGGCGGCCGGGCCGTGGGAGGCCGGATGGCCTCAGGACCAGCGGCGGAAGATCAGCGAGGTGTTGATCCCGCCGAAGGCGAAGTTGTTGCTCATCACGTATTCGCAGTCGAGGCGTCGCCCCTCGCCCATGAGGTAGTCCAGCTCGGCGCAGGCCGGATCGGGACGTTCGAGATTGGCGGTGCCGTGGAACCAGCCCTCGCGCATCATCTCGATGGCCACCCAGGCTTCCAGGGCGCCACAGGCGCCGAGAGTATGCCCGGTGAAGCTCTTGAAGGCGCTGATGGGCTGATGGGAGCCGAACACCGCCCGAGTGGCCTGGCTCTCGGCGATGTCGCCGCGATCCGTTGCGGTGCCATGTGCACTGACGTAGCCGATCTGCTCCGGCGACAGGCCGGCGTCGTCCAGCGCCTGGCGCATCGCCGCTTCCATCATGGTCGCGTCCGGCTGGGTGACGTGCCGGCCGTCGCTGTTGGTGCCGAAGCCGACCAGCTCGGCATGGATGGGGGCGCCGCGCGCCTGGGCATGTTCCAGATCTTCCAGGATCAGGCTGCCCGCGCCTTCCCCGATCACCAGGCCGTCGCGGTCGGCGTCGAAGGGACGCGGCGAGGTCTCCGGGGCCTCGTTGCGGGTGCTGGTGGCGAACAGGGTGTCGAAGACGGCCGCCTCCGAGGCGGAGAGCTCCTCGCAACCGCCGGCGATCATCGCCGTCTGCCGGGCGAAACGGATCGCTTCGAAGGCATAGCCGATGCCCTGGCTGCCGGAGGTGCAGGCACTGGAGGTGGTGTGGATGCGCCCCCGGACACCGAGGAAGACGCCGATGTTGACCGGGGCGGTGTGCGCCATCATGCGGATGTAGGAGTTGGCGTTCAGGCCATCGGTGGACTTGTTGATCAGCATGTTGCCGAAGTCGGCCACTGCATCGGGCTCGCCGGCGGAGGCGCCGTAGGCGATGCCCAGCCGGCCGCTGCCCACCAGCTCATCGCCCAACAGGCCGGCCTCCTCCAGGGCCAGCTCGCTGGCGCGGGTGGCCAGCCGCGCGCCCCGGCCCATGCTGCGCAAGGCCCGGCGGTGGTAGTGCCCAGGCAGCGTGAACTCCTCGACCGGGGCGCCGAGCCGGGTGTTGAGCCCCTCGTACTCGTCCCAGCCGGTGATGTGCCGAATGCCGGTATCCAGCCGACCCAGCCGGTCACGGATGCTCGGCCAATCGTTGCCGATCGGCGAGAAGCCGGCCATGCCAGTGACGACGACGCGGCGGCCCATGCCATCGGTGCGCAGGGCGGATGTCCTCATCAGCACATGCCTCCATTCACGGCCAGTACTTGGCGAGTGATATAGGCCCCGTCCGGCGAGCACAGGAAACTCACCGCCCCGGCCACCTCCTCGCAAGTGCCGGTGCGCTGCATGGGAATCAGCTTCAGGGCCTCCTCCCCGGCCAGGTCCTCGGTCATGTCGGTGTCGATCAGGCCGGGGGCGACGCAGTTGACGGTGATGCGGCGCTTGGCCAGCTCCACCGCCAGGGCCTTGACCGCCCCGATCAGGCCGGCCTTGGCGGCGCTGTAGTTGACCTGGCCGCGGTTGCCCATCAGGCCGGACACCGACGACATGACTACGATGCGGCCCGGGGCACGGCGGCGCACCATCGGCATGGTCAGCGGCTTGACCACGTTGTAGAAGCCGTCGAGGTGGGTATGGATGACACTGTCCCAGTCCTCGTCGGTCAGGGCCGGGAAGGCGCCGTCGGCGGTGATGCCGGCGTTGCAGACCACGCCGTAGTAGGCGCCATGGGCATCGATGTCGTCCTCGAGGGCTTGGCGGGTGGCGTCCCGGTCGGCGATATCGAAGCTCAGGAGGCGGGCCCGGCGGCCGAGGGCCCGAATCTCCTCGGCGACGGCCTCGGCGGCGTCGCGACGCCGGCGGCAGTGCAGCACGATGTCGAAGCCGTCCCGGGCCAGGCGCAGGACGATCGCCCGGCCGATGCCACGGCTGGAGCCGGTGACGAGAATGGTGTCGGTCATGAACGTGAGTCCTCTTGCATGGCGGCCAGGGTCTCCGGGGAATCCGGTTCGAAGGCGTTGAGGGTGGCCTCGGCCAGCGGGGCTCCCTCCTGGCTCCGGAGACAGCCGCGGAAGGCACCGAGGCCGTTGTCGGCGAGATAGTCGAGCGTGATCTCCACGCGGACCGGCCGATCGAAGGCGAAGTGGGCGACTCGGCAGCGATAGCGGCGGCTGCCCAGCAGGAAGCCGATGCGCGGCGTGCCGCCCGCGGCCAGGGCGCGGCGGCCGGACCAGGCGGCGATCGCCTGGGCGAGCCACTCGATGCCCACCCAGGCGGGAATGCCCTCGGCGCTGGCGAAGAGGTCGTCGCGGCGTGGTGTCACCTCGGCGATCAGGTGTTCCTCCCCGGCCTCGACGAGACCGTCGAGCAGACACATGGGACCCCGGTGGGGGACCAGGTCGGCGATAGGGCTCATGGGGTCTTCTCCAGAAGCAGGGCGATGTTGTTGCCGCCGAAGGCGAAGGCGTTGCTGAGCGCGTACCGCAGCGCGGCGTGACCCCCGGCGCTCAGGGGCAGGGGCGGCAGCGCCGGGTCCGGTTCGCCGTCGTTGACCGCCGGTGGCAGGCGGCCGGCGTCCAGGGCCAGCCAGCAGAAGGCCGCCTCCAGGGCGCCGCAGGCGCCGAGGGTGTGGCCGGTCAGGCTCTTGGTCGAACTGCAGGGCGGCGGCGTATCGAAGAGCGCCGAGACGGCCTTCGCCTCCATGAGGTCGTTCTGTGTCGTCGCCGTGCCGTGCAGGTTGAGGTAGTCGACGTCGCCCGGGGTCAGGCCCGCCATCTCCAGGGCCGTCTGCATGGCCGCTCGGGCACCCGCGCCGTCGGGCCGCGGTGCCGAGATGTGGTGGGCGTCGCTGGTCTCCCCGTAGCCGGCCAGCTGGATGCCGCCTTCGTCGGGCGTCATCAGGAAGAGCGCGGCGGCCTCGCCGAGGTTGATGCCGTCCCGGTTGGCCGAGAAGGGCAGGCAAGGCGCCTCGCTGACGGCTTCCAGGGCGCTGAATCCGTTGACCGTGAGCCCGCAGAGGCTATCGGCGCCCCCAGTGATCACGGCGTCGCAGGCGCCTGCCGCCAGCAGCCGGCGGCCGCTGGCCAGCGCCTTGGCGCTGGAGGAGCAGGCGGTGGACAGGGTGTAGGCGGGGCCGGTCAGCCCCAGGTGCTCGGCGACGAACGCCGAGGGCGAGCCGATCTCGTGGCGTTGGTAGTGGAAGTCAGCGGGCCAGTCGCCGAGCCGTCGGCGCTCGGCCAAGGCGGCCTCGGTTTCGCCGATGCCGGAGGTGCTGGTGCCGAGGATCACGCCGATCCGGGCCTCGGGGTGTCGCGCCCGGAAATCCGCCAGGGTCGGGGCGAGGCGTGTCAGGGCCGCGGCCAGCAGGCGATTGTTGCGCGAGCGGTGCGCCACCGGCCAGGCACCGTCATCCGGCAGGGGCGTGGTGACGCGCCCCAGCGGCAGCGGGCGGCCAGGCGTGAAGGCATCGCTGATCGCCAGGCGGCGCTGGCCGCCGAACAGGCGATCGACGATGGTCGCGGCGTCGTCCCCCAGGGGACAGATCACCGCAGGCGGGTGCAGCCGGCAGGCGGGCCGGGGAGTCAGGGTGCGCGGCATGGGTCTCTTGCTTGGTCTTGTGTGTCGAGGGGGACGATGGACAGTCGGTAGCCGCCCTCACGGTCGTGGAGCACCCGGCATTCGGTATCGCCCTCCAGGCGGGCGACACGTCGATCGCCATGATGGATGACGCGGGTCTGGTCACGGGTCTCGAGGCGCCAGTCGCTGCCGGCGAAGGCGGCTCGGAGGCGGTCGGCCGGCCACAGTCCCCAGCTCAGGCGGCTGGCCAGCCAGTCGGCGCTGAAGGGTGGCTCGAAGGCGGCATCGGGCAGGAAGCGGGCGCCGTCGGCATCCTGCACCAGCGTCAGCAGGCGCTGTCCCTGGGGGCTGAGCAGGGCCAGGCGCAGGGCCTGGTGATCATGACGCAGCACGGCGATGAGCTCGCGATGCTGGTCGTCGCGCTCGAAGGTCAGCCGATACGCCTCGGGTGCCGCCGTCGGCAGCGTTGCCACCGGCGGCAGGGGCGGAGACGGCGGGGCGAGGGCGCAGGCTGTCAGCTCGAGCAGGAGCAGGTACGGCAGGAGCCTGGCCCACTGCAGGCGTCTCGAGGGGCGTGATGGCATCGGGTCGCGGGTCATGTCGGTTCGGCCATGGCGTCGTTGGCGCAGGTCTCGGCCAGGCGGTCGAGCCGGCGTCGGCTGGCGACGACGAAGGGGTTGTCGTCGTCCCAGGCATAGCCGGCGAGCACCGAGCTGATCATCCCGCGCAGCCGCGGGTGCTGGCGGTCGTGGAAGATGATGCGCGGCAGCCGGCCATCGTACCAGGCCTCGACGAAATCGCGGAAGGTCGCCACGCCCCGGCGCAGCGGGGTTTCGAAGTCGGCCGCCCAGTCCACCGTCCCGCCCGCGAGCTGGCGCTCGACCAGCGGTGCGGCTCGCACCGCCGAGTCCAGGGCGATGGTCACGCCGGAGGAGAACACCGGGTCCAGGAACTCGCCGGCATTGCCGAGGACCGCGAAGCCGGGGCCGTGGAGACGCTCGATGTCGGCGGCATAGCCCGTCAGGCGGCTCACCTCGCGGGTCGCGGTGGCCCGATCGAGCAGTTCGGCGAAGCGGGGCTCCTCGCCGAGCAGCGTCCAGAAGCGCTCGGCATCGTCGGCGCCGGCGGCCTCGAGGATCGCCGGGTCGGCGACCACGCCCACCGAGGCGCGGCCCCCGCGGAAGGGGATCAGCCAGTACCAGACCTGTGGATGCCGGGGATGCAGCCCGATCAGGATCTTCTCGCGGTCGTGGTCGGGGCAACGGATGCGGTCCTCGACATGCGTGAAGAGCACGCTGCGGTCGGCCAGGGTCGAGGGGCGATCGAGGCCGGTGAGCCGGGCGAGCACGCGCCCGTAGCCGCTGGCATCGAGCACGAAGCGGGCCCGCAGCTCGCGGCGGACGCCCCGTTCGTCGCTCAGGGTCAGCCGGGGATGGAGTACATCGGCGGCAAAGCCGTCCACCTTTACGCCGTACTCGACCCGGGCGCCGGCCTGCCGGGCGCCCTCGATCAGGCGCCAGTCGAAGTCGGCGCGCTCGACCTGCCAGGTGGTGCCAGGGCCGGGGCTGAACTTGTCGCGGAAATCGATGGCGGCTTCGGCACCTTTCCAGCAGAAGGCGGCGCCGTTCTTGGGCTGGAAGTCGCCGGCGCGGGCCGCCTCGAGCAGCCCGCAGGCCGCGAGGTGTTCCATGCACTGCGGCAGCAGGCTCTCGCCGATCGAGAAGCGCGGGAAGTGCTGACGCTCGAGCACCCGCACGTCGTGGCCCTGTCTCGCCAGCCAGGCGGCGGCTGCGGCGCCCGCGGGCCCGGCGCCGATGATCGCGATATCGGTGGTGTCACCTTTCTCCATGTGGGACGTGCTCCATGTGGTGTTGATCGGATCGTCGGCGCGCCCGAGCGAAGGGCACCAGCCCCCAGGTGGCGATCAGGCCGACCAGGCAGGTCAGCCCCAGGTGGTGCAGGGCCGGCGTGGCGCTGAAGCTCAGCAGCCCGAAGGCCAGCAGGCTCGAGGCGCAGGACAGGCTGATCGCCAGCCAGGCCGCGGGATCCCCCGGGTGCTCGGTGCTGAAGATACCGGCATCCAGGCCGATGCCCAGCACCAGCAGCAGGCCCAGCAGATGAAACAGGGTCACGCCCGTCCCCAGGGCGGCGAACAGGCCCAGCGTCAGTACCACGGCGCCCAGCGGCGGCAGCAGGACACGCCAGGCGCGTCGGCGGTAGCGCCAGCCGAAGCCCGCCACCAGACCCAGCACGGCCAGGCCCAGCCACAGGCCGATCTGCTGGCGCAGGTGACCGAGCCGCTCGGAGAGCGTCGCGACCCGGTCGCGATAGTGGAGTCCGGGCGTGTCGTCGGCCAGTGCCTCGAGCGTTCGTGTCGCCCGAGGGGTGACGCCATCGAGCAGCACCAGGGCCGCGGGGCGGCCGTCGGCGGTCTCGAGCCACAGCGCGCGGTCGGCGGCGCCCGCGGGGGTGCTCAGCCAGGCGTTCGGCGTCAGCACGGGCGTCTCGGCTAGCGGGTCGGTCAGGGTGGCTTCCAGGGCGGGAGGCAGGCCGGCCTCTTCCAGCAGGCCGGGGAGTGCCTGGGCATAGCGTTGCCGCACGTCCTGCAGGTTGGCGGCCTGACGCTGCGGCGATGGAACGGCCTGGGCCAGGTGCCGGTAATGACTCAGCTGGCCTTGCGCGACCAGCCGCGACAGCGGCGCCTCCAGCGTCTCGAGGCGTTCCAGCAGCCGAGGCCCGGAGGCGGCGGTGGCGAGCAGGTAGTGTTGGCCGCCGCTGCGCTGGAGGAGTGCCTGGACGCGCTGCTGCTGCTCGATCAGCGTGTCCGGCGAGGGATTGAGGCGCCGCAGGTCATCTCCGGCCCGCAGGCCGACCAGGGCCAGGCCCAGTGCCGCCAGCAGGAGGACGGCTAGGCCGGCCTGCCAGCGGCCGGCCCGAGGGGGTAGTCGGCAGCGATCGAGTCGCGCGGCGATGGTGGCGGTGGCGGGATGGTGAGGCGGCGCCAGTCGGGGCAGCCACAGGCGAACCGTGAGCCAGGCGCCGGTCAGGCCCAGGGCGGCGAAGGTGGCCATCTGGCGCAGTCCCGGCAGGGGCGTGGCCAGCTGCACCAGGTAGGCGGTCAGGCTCGAGGCCAGGCCCAGTGCCAGGGCCGGCCACAACCGCGTCAGCGGGCGGCGAGGGTGGAGGGCCCGGGCGCACTGCAGGTGCAGGGCGTAGTCCACGGCCACCCCGATCAGGCTGGCGCCGAAGGCCAGGGTCAGCAGGTTGAGGGTGCCGAACAACGTCCAGGTCAGCGGCAGGGCGAACAGGATGCCGGCCGCGACCGGAAGCACCAGGCTGGCCAGCACGCCGGGGCGGCGGAAGGTCCAGGCCAGCAGCAGCAGGATGCCGAGCAGCGAACCCAGGCCGATGGTGGTGATCTCGCGCTTGGCCTGGCGAGTGCCGGCCGCGGCGTGGAAGACCAGCCCCGCGCGCAGCACCTCCAGCTCGGGGTGGTCACCCTCGAAGGCGTCGAGGGCTTCGACCACCGGACCCTGCTGGGCGGGGGCATAGGGACTCCCCGCCAGGCTGGCGCTGAGCAGCTGCCAGCGCCGCCCCTCGGCGGTCACCCCGGGCATGCCGTCTCGCCAGGTCACCGGCCCGGCCAGCCGATGGGTCAGCCAGGCGTCGAGCAGGCCGAACGGATCCCGGCGCGGTTCGGCATCCAGGCCGGGGGTGAAGAGCCGAGACAGGGCGCGCTCTTGCCATTCGCTCGCCGAGGCGTCATCCAGCGGGGGAGCGAGCAGGCGATAGCGATAGGGCGAGAGCACGCGATCGGGGCGCGGCGGCGACTCGTCGTCGATGCCTTCGAGGCTCCCCGAGGCTTGCAGGCGTCGCTTCAGGTCGACCATAGCCTCGGCGGCGTCTGGCCCCGAGACCAGCACCAGCAGGCGGGAGGCGAAGGCCTGGTCGAGGTGTGTCTCAGCCTCGGCGAAGCGCGTAGTCTCGGCCGTGTCGGGGAGCAGGGCGGTGATGCGACTCTCCACCGGCGCCCCGCGCCACAGCTGATCGATGAGCAGCAGCGCGCAGGCGGCCAGGACCAGCCCCCAGACGAGGGCGACGCGGCGCTCCCGGTCGCGCCCTCTCATGACTCCGGCTCTTTCGTGTCCAGGGCATCACAGCCGGCGGGTTCGAGCTTCAAGGTCAGACGATCGCCGTCGGTGAAGCGCAGCAACACCCGCTCGACCCGGTCGCCACCCTTGACCTGCAGCGACTCGAGTCGCTCGGCCACGGCCGGGTCCCGCGGGGCGAGCCGGGCGCGCCAGGCAGCGATCTCGCCCTCGAGTCGCACCTCGAAGTGTTGCTCCAAGGTGGGCCAATCACCCGCCAGCAGGCCGGTGAGCACCGGCAGCATGGCCTTCAGCCCCAACGGGAGGTCCGGGTTGTCAGGCGCGAGACGCACCCGGTCGGCCACCGGGGTGAGGGTCTGCCAGATCAGGGCCTCGCCCTGGCGGCGGAAATGGCCGGCGCTGTCGAGCCCGGTGTCGAGATCGGCCATCCAGCGGCGCTGCGTGAAGCGCCCACAGGTCGGCGCGTGCTCGCGCAGTTGCTGGGCGAGTCGCCCGGCATCGGGCGCCGCCTCGACGGCGCCCGCCAGGGTCAGCATCAGCAGTGACAGGGCGAGGGCAGTACGGCTCATGCGTGACGCTCCTGCCAGGCCAGCAGGCGGTCGACCAACACCGGCGGCGAGGCCAGTCGCATCTCCCGGTCGTCCAGCCCCACGGCGACCTGCACGGTCCAGCCCCGGGTCAGCCGCTGACGAGACTCGGCGTCACGGATCGTGTAGTCGACCTTGAGGCGATGCTCCCATTCGCTGAGCCGGGCCTCGATGGCGATGCGCTGGGCGAAGGTCGCCGGCGCCGCATAGCGCAGCCGCAGGTCGATAACCGGCCAGGCGAAACCGGAGTCGCGCATCTGCGGATAGTTGTAGTCGAGGGCGTCGAGCAACCGGCAGCGGGCGATCTCCAGGTAGCGCACATAGTGGCCGTGCCAGGCGACCTCCATCATGTCCACGTCATGGAAGGGAATCTCGAATTCGACCTCGGCCTGGGGCAGGCGGCGATCATCCGGCGTCATACAGGCTCCAGTGGCGGTGGCGAATGCGCGCGCAGAGCCGGTTCAGCTCCGCGTCCAGGGCGCGATCCTCGCCGAGCGGCGGGATGTCCCGGCGGCACGCGTCGAGGAAGGCGGCCAGGCGTTCTGGCAGCGGGTTGGCGCCGGGCTCGCGGCAGCGCATTTCGGCCCCCTGACAGGCGGCATGCAGGGTGGCGGCCGCGACCTGCTCCACCAGGGTCAGCACGCGCAGGGCGTCGCGGGCGGCGATGGTGCCCATGCTGACCTTGTCCTGGTTATGGCACTCGGTGGAGCGCGAGAAGACGCTGGCCGGCATGGTCAGCTTGAGGGCCTCGGCGGTCCAGGCCGAGGCGCCGATCTGCACCGCCTTGTAGCCATGGTTGAGCGGCAGGCGCTCGGGGGACGCGCCGCTCAGGTTGCTGGGCAGGCCGTGGTTGTAGCGGGTATCCACCAGCAGTGCCAGCTGGCGGTCGAGCAGGTCGGCGAGGTTGGCCGCGGCCTGCTTGAGGCTGTCCATGATGAAGGCCACGTGACCGCCGTAGAAGTGGCCGCCGTGCATGACCTTGCCATTTTCGGCATCGATCAGGGGGTTATCGTTGGCGCTGTTGAGCTCGTTCTCGAGGAACTGGCGCCACCAGGGCAGGGCGTCCTCGACCACGCCGATCACATGGGGTGCGCAGCGGGTGGAGTAGCGATCCTGGAGCCGCGGCGAGTTGCGTGGCGTCGAGGGCGTGTGCAGATCCTCGCGCAGCCGAGCGGCGACCCGCCCTTGGCCGGGGTGCGGCTTGGCGGCGAACAGGTCGGCGTCGAAGTGGTAGGGGTTGCCGGCCAGGGCATGCACTGACAGCGCCGTGATTCGGGTGGCCAGGCTAGCCAGATAGGTGCAACGCGTATAGGCGAAGCACCCCAGGGCGGTCATCACGGCGGTGCCGTTCATCAGCGCCAGACCTTCCTTGGGCTTGAGGCGATAGGGTGTCAGGCCGCGCTCGGCCAGCGCCTCGGCGGCGGGGCGGCGCCGGCCGTTGTCGAGGACCTCGCGCTCGCCGCACAGCACCGCGGCGAGGTAGGAGAGCGGCGTCAGGTCGCCGCTGGCGCCGACCGAGCCTTCCTCGGGGATGACCGGCAGCACGTCGTGCTCGAGCAGCCAGGCCAGGCGCTCGAGCAACTCCAGGCTGACGCCGGAGACCCCGCGGCACAGCGAGACCAGTCGTACCAGCACCACGGCGCGGGCGGCCTCGACCGAGAGGGTCTCGCCGAGGCCGCAGCCGTGGAAGGTGTAGAGGCGGTGGGGCAGCTGCGCCACGTCCTCGGTCGGCACGGCCCGGGTGCAGGCATCGCCGTAACCGGTGGTCACGCCGTAGACCACGCCGTCCTCCTCGAGCAGTGTCTCCAGGAAGGCGCTGCCCCGGGCGATGCGTTCGCGGAACTCGGTGGCCTTGGAGAGGCGCACGCGGCGGCGTCCCTCGGCGACCTCCAGGATCGCCTCCAGGCTGACGGGGGCGCCGTCGAGGCACAGCGGCGGTCGGGATTCAGGGGGTGTGATCATGGTGGGGTTCCGTGTCGTCGGGCCAGAACGGATAGAAGTTGAACCATTGCAGCGGGTGGCGGCGTACCCGCTCGGCCAACTGGTCGGCATGGCGCCGCATGGCGTCGTCCAGCCAGGCCTCTCGCTGGCGACGGGGCAATTCCCGGGTGTCGTCGAAGGAGGTGAAGTCGACGCGGAAGCCGTCGCCCTCGCGTACGCAGGACAGGGTGTAGAGCGGGCAGCGCAGCAGGGTCGCCAGGCGGAAGGGACCCTCGGGGAAATCGGCGGGAGCGCCCAGGAAGTCGAGTCGGCGGTGGCGGCCGGCGCCGATCGGCACCCGGTCGGCGGTGATCACCACGAAACCGCCGCGGCGGATACGCGCGTCGAGGTGCTGGGCGGTGGCCGGGGTGATCTCGGTGACCTCCAGCAGGTCGGGCTGCCGGCGCCCGGTGGCCCGCTCGAGCAAGGCGTGGAACTTGCGGGCATTGCGGGTATGCATCATCACCGTCAGTTCCAGGTCCGGGTGGTGATCGCCCAGGGCGTTGACCACGTCCAGGTTGCCGTGATGGGCGACCAGTACCAGTCCGCCGCGGCCCGAAGCGATCGCCGCCTCGAAGTGTTCGACGCCCCCGCCGTGCAGGCGCGAGGGCGGATACTCGCCGCTCCAGGCGGCGACCTTGTCCATCAGCGCCCGGCCGAAGGCCAGGAAGTGCCGGTAGCTGCACCACAGGCGGGCCAGGGGGCGTCGCGCCAGGGCAGGGTCCAGGCGTGTGAGGTAGTCGCCGGAGGCGCGGCGGGCGAGACCATGGGACAGGAAGTACCAGAGGATGACCGGCCCCAGCGCCACTCGGAAGGGCCAGGCCCCCAGGCGGCGGCGGATCCGCACCATGACGAGCATGCCGGCCAGGCTGCCGCGCTCCCCGATCCGTGCCCAGTGACGCCGCTTCATGGGCGCTGCCCCCTCCGGCCCAGCAGCCGGGGCAGGCGCCTGAGCATGCCGAAGAACAGGCGGGTGTGCATGGCACTGATCTGGAGGTTGTCGCGCCAGGGCGCGAAGTGGCTGATGCCATCGGCGGGGTAGTGGACCCGAACCGGCAGGTTGCGCAGCGCCCCACCGGCCCAGTGCCAGCGCACCAGCACCTCGGTGTCGAAGGTCATGCGATCCCCGCAGGGGTGGCGCTCCAGCAGCCGGTTGAGCGGTGCCACCGGGTAGAGGCGTACGCCGCACATGGTGTCGCGGATCTGGCGCGACAGGGTGTTGATCCAGACCCATACATGAGTCGCGTAGCGGCCGTAGAAGCGTATCCGGGGCACGCTGGCGTCGTAGCGCGGGTAGCCGGCCAGCAGTGCCCGGGGGCTCTCGCGCAGAGCCTCGAGGAAGGCGGGCAGGTCCTCGCCGCGGTGCTGGCCATCGGCATCTACCTGCAGGGCATGGCTGTAGCCCAGGCGCTCGGCCTCGCGCAGGCCCGCCCGGACCGCCACCCCCTTGCCACGATTCTCGGCCAGGCGCACCAGACGGTGCCCCTGGTCGGCCAGGCGGTCGAGCACCCGGCGGCAGGCATCGTCGCTGCCGTCGTCGACCAGCACCACCGGCAGGCCCAGGGCGTCGAGGGTGTAACAGACCTCGGCGATGGTGGCGGGGTGGTTGTAGACCGGCACCAGTGCGCAGGGATGGGCGTCAGCCATCGTCGCCTCCTGTAAGGCTCACCCGGCCACTGGCGTGGCGCCCGTCCCGAGAGTCGAGGGTGAAGGCCAGGCCGGCCGCGCGGCGCGTCAGGCTCAGGGTGAAGCGCGCCCCGGGGCGCAGCACGCGCTGGAACTTGAGGCGCTCCACGCCGCAGAAATCGCCGAGCGGACCGAAGGCCTCGCCGGCCAGCTCGATGGCCCACTGCACCATGACCACGCCCGGTACCAGCGGGAAGTCGTCGAAGTGACCCTCCAGGTAGGCCAGCCGCTCCGGAACTTCCAGGGTCAGCCGGCAGGTGTCCGGCCCCTCCCACTGTTCGCCCAGCCAGCGTGGCCGGCGGGCGTCGTCCAGGTCGGCGAACAGGCGTGCCACCATGGCGCCATCGAGCTTGCCCTGGGCGTTGGTGGGCAGGGTCGAGACGAAGCGCCAGTAGCGTGGAACGGCCACCGCCGCCTGGGTGGTGGTCAAATGCCTACGCAGTCGGCCGATCAGTCGCCGGCGGACCTCGTGGTCATGGGGCAGGGCATCGACGGGCATCGCGACCACCGCGCCCAGGCGCTCGTCGGCGCGCCCCAGGTCGACGCAGCGGGCCTGCCCGACCTCGGGCAGGGCTGCGAGGTCGCGCTCGACGGCGGTCAGCGAGACCCGCTTGCCGGCGAGCTTGATCAGCCGGTCCGCGCGCCCCAGGAGGCGGAAACCATGGGGCGTGGCGGCCACCCGATCCGGCTGATGCCACCAGCGGTCGGGATATTCGAGATAGGGCGAGCGCAGCGCCAGGCCGCCGTCGGCCAGGGCGATCTCGACCCCGGGCAATGGTTGCCAGTCATCGCCCCGCGACTGGCATCGGTGAGCGATGCCGCCGGTCTCCGTGCTGCCGTAGAGCTCGATGACCGGGGCGTCGAGCAGCGTCTCGACCCGGAGGGCATCCGCCGCCGCCAGCGGTGCCCCGGAAGAAAAGACGCGCCGCGGGGAGTCCCAGGTCAGGTGGTTCGGCAGGCGCGACAGCTGGGCGGGGGAGCTCACCAGGGTGGGGCGTCGGCCCGCCCGCCGGGCTTCGTCGAGGCGGGCGGCCATGACCTCGGGATAGCGACAGACGTCGCCGCAGAAGGGCACGCCGTGACACAGCGGGTGCAGCAGTCCGGTCAGCAGGCCGTAGATGTGCTGATGGCTGACCTGGGAGACGACGGCGGCGGCGTCCAGCGGCCAGAGATCGGCATGAGTATCGAGCTCCGCTTCCAACTGGTCGAAGCGCTTGGCCTGCATGACGGGTTCCCCCGTGGAACCGGAGGTGTAGAGCACCAGGGCCTCGCGACTCGCGTCCAGCGTATCGGGAAAGGGAGTGGAGCGAGCGGCGGTGGACGCGGGGGCTTCCACGGGCAGGACGCCGTCGACCCGTTCGGCGAGACGGCGGTGCGTCGCCGGGCGGTCGTCGCCGGGCAGCACGGCGCTGCGCCCGCTCTCCCACAGGGCCAGCAGGGCGGCGCAGAAGCCGGCCGGATCGCTGTCATGGAGCAGCCAGCGTCCCTCGGGGCGCCCGTCCAGCCAGTGCCGCCAGGCATCGATGCGCGCGGCCAGATTTCCCGGCGAGCACCAGCGATCGGCGGGCAGGGCGGCAACGGGGTCGGCATGGCGCCAGGGCAGCCGGGTCAGGGGGAGGTACATGAAGCTGGCTCTCTCCGCAGTCGGCGACGGCACAGCCATTCGCCGCAGAACATCAAGGCGATCAGGGCGTAGCTGATCGCGCCGTTGTACAGCGACCACAGTGCCAGGTCCGCGTACAGGGCCGTCCAGGCGGCGATGGCGCCATTGGCGAGGAAGAAACCACACCAGGCCTGGGTCACGCGCCGGGTGTAGCGCACGCCCGATGGCGGCAGCCGGGGCTCGCGCAGCCGGGCCAGGCGCTCGATGATCGGCCGGCCGCGCCACAGGCTAGTGGCGAAGAGCCCGAGCATCACGGCGTTGATGGCCACCGGGTAGGCGCGCATGCCCAGCTCGGCATCCACCAGCAGCCCGGTCAACAGCAGGACGCCAGCGGCGATCGCCGCCAGCCGGCGAGCGTCGGGCAGCCGCCAGGCCAGCAACAGGACGCCGCCGATCAGCAGCGGCCAGCTGCCGAGCGCGTCGTGCAGCCACCAGGCGAGCAGGGGCCAGGCCATCCCCAGCAGGAGGGGTAGTGGCGTGAGCTTTCCCATGGGCCGGCTCAGTCTTTCAGCAGGCGTTCGACCGCATCGACCACGTCGTCAACGCTGCGCACCGACTTGAAGTCCTCGGGGTTGATGCGTCGCCCGGTGAATTGCTTGAGCTCGACGACCAGGTCGACGGCATCGATGCTGTCGATGTCCAGGTCCTCGTAGAGACGTGCCCCGGGATGGACTTCCGCGGCCTCCAGCTCGAACAGTTCCACCAGAGTCTTCTGGATGTGGGCGAGGATATCCGCCCGGGTCACGGCGGCGGGAGCATCAAGCGACACGGCGGGCCTCCACGAGCGACTGCAGGGCGGCCAGGCTGGCGAAGTGGCGACGGGTTTCCTCGGACTCGGCGTCGAGCTTGATGCCGTAGCGCTTCTGCAGTGCCAGCCCCAGTTCCAGGGCATCGATGGAGTCGAGGCCCAGGCCCTCGCCGAACAGCGGGGCCTGCTCCTCGATGTCCTCGGGGGTGATGTCCTCGAGCTCGAGGGTCTCGATGATCAAGCGCTTGAGGTCAAGCGACAGTTGTTGTGTCTCGTGCATGATGGAATCGCTCCAGTTCCCTATTGAAATGGCCGCTCAGCGCACGGGTCAGGGCGCGGGCCTGCTGACTCGCCGGGCGAGCGGCATCCTGCTCTGGCGGCAGGTCGTCGAGCACGCGAAGGTTGATCCGAACCTTGCGTGATGGAATGTGGTACCAGGGTTCTCCCTTGGTCAGGGTCGTCGGTTCGCAGCGGATCAGCACCGGCGTGATGGGGGTGCCCGTGCGCAGGGCGATGTTGGCGCCACCGCGTCGGAACTTGATCGGCCGGCCCGGCACGCTGCGGGTGCCCTCCGGAAACAGGATCAGCGGATGGCCCTCGGCCAGGCTGGCACGGGCGGCCTCCATGACGGCCTCCGGTTCGCGATTGGTGATGTAGCCCGCGGCACGGATCGGGCCGCGCGTGAAGGGGTTGGTGGCCAGGCGTCCCTTGACGATGCAGTCGGCGTCCGGGACATGAGCCAGCAGGAAGACCACGTCGATCAGCGAGGGGTGATTGGCCAGGATCAGTCGCCCCGGGCGTGTCAGTCGCTCCCCGCCCTCGAGGCGGTAGTCGAGCACGCCCAGGGCGCGCATCAGGCCGATGAAGGCACGGAAGGCTTGCCGGATGACGCGCCTGGCCAGCCGGCGACGGCGGCGCGGCTCGCGCACGGCCAGCTGCAGGACAGGGGCCACCACCAGCCCGATGACCAGGCCGCCGAGGCCGAAGGCAGAGAAGGATAGGGCGGTGCCGAGACCACGGCGCCACTGATCCAGGGTCATACGGCCTCCAGGCGCCAGCGCCGGGCGAGCAAGGGAGTACGACCGGCGAGCCAGTCGATCACGGTCGCCGGGGTCGGGGCGGCGGTCGATTGGGTGGCGTCGAGGCTCAGACGCGTCTCGCCCGACCGGGCCAGGCGCAGGCCCACGGCGCAGGGGTGACCGGGATGCGTCGCATGATCGGCATAGGCTTCGGGCAGGGGGCCCTCCGCGAAGACCACAACCACAGCCGAATGACCCTCGGCCAGATAGCCCGCGGCTTCGGTCATCAGGGCCTCGAACTCCTGGCCGCAGGCCCCCAGGGCCTGCAGGGGGCGATGGTGCTGCCGGGCGATGGAGTGAACGCCGAGCACGGCGTTATGCACCGACATGGAAAAGCGGGTCGGCGAGAGCGGGGCCCCGGCGATCAGCTCCTCGAGCATGGCCAGCGTATGACGGGTATCACCGTGCCGGGAAGCGTGAATCAGGGGATGGCGAGCCTCGGGGTCCAGGGCGGCCAGGAGATCGCATACCGCGCGCCCGGGTTCATCCAGACGGCGGCGCAGCATCGGCGGTAGCGACGTGCCCGGGCGTGCATCGATCTGGCGCTGTCTGGGCACGGTGTGGCCGCGTTCACTGGGGAGCCAGCCTCTCCAGTCCTCGAGATACAGTGGCTGCATGACGTCCGATGTGGGGTGGCGATGCGTCAGGGGAAACAACCATACCGAATTTCGTTGAGCCCCGCCATGCCTGGGCCAGGCGGGCGGTTAGATTCAAAAATGCTCACTTAACTGAAATGCTCGATTAACTGAGAACATGCACGCCAGCCCCTTCCATTGCCGAGTGGCTCATCATGACAGGACACATTTGGCGAGGAAGAGGAACCGGGAATGACGATTCTGCAATGGATCCATCGGCACTCTCTCGCGCTTTGCGTGCTCATGCTGCTGTCGAGCTGTTCCAGCCACTACAAGGAGTAGCTCTGGATCCGGCGTATTCGCTGCCTGGTCGAGGGTGTCGCCTTCTTAGACTAAAGGCGTATAACCTGGATCGTTTCAGATCCCTAGAATGGCCGGCCACTATGTCAGACATAGGTGCCGGGCCACCCGCCGGCGCGCTCCACTCCCCACGACCAGAGGCAAGCCCACCATGCATGCGTTGACCCTGGCGTCCTTCCTGTTCTTCACCGGACTGGTCGCCCTCATCACCTGGCGCATCACGCGCCGCGACGACCACGAGAGCACCAGCGGCTACTTCCTGGCCGGCCGCACCCTGACCTTCCCGCTGATCGCCGGCTCGCTGTTGATGACCAACCTCTCCACCGAGCAGATGGTGGGGCTCAACGGCTCGGCCTTCACCGATGGCCTCTCCGTGATGGCCTGGGAGGTGGTGGCGGTGATCGCCCTGGTGGCGCTGGCGCTGTTCTTCCTGCCGCGCTTCCTGAGAAGCGGCATCGCCACCCTGCCGCAGCTGCTGTCGATCCGCTTCGACCGCGGTACCCAGCTGATCACCAACGTCATCTTCCTGATCGCCTATGCGGTGATCCTGCTGCCGATCATCCTGTATTCCGGCGCCATGGGCCTGCAGGGTATGCTCGACCTGCCGCAGCTGACCGGCATCCAGTCGTCCACCGCGCTGCTGTGGCTGACCGTCTGGGTGGTGGGCCTGATCGGCTCCGTCTACGCGCTGTTCGGCGGCCTGCGCACCGTCGCCGTCTCCGATACCCTCAACGGCGTGGGCCTGCTGATCGGCGGCTTCGTGATCGTCTACTTCGGTCTGCAGGCGGTGAGCGACGGCAGCGGCATCATGGAGGGCTGGAGCATCCTCAAGGAGAGCGATCCCGACAAGCTCAACTCCATCGGCGGGCCCGACCAGCAGGTGCCCTTCTTCACCCTGTTCACCGGGGTCTTCCTGATCAACGTCTTCTACTGGACCACCAACCAGCAGATCATCCAGCGGACCTTCGCCGCCAAGACCCTCGCCGAGGGGCAGAAGGGCGTGCTGCTGACCGGCTTCCTGAAGCTGCTCGGGCCGCTCTACCTGGTGCTGCCGGGGATCATCGCCTACCACCTCTACGCCGACCAGGGCGTGCGTGCCGACGAGGCCTACGGCCACCTGGTGTTCCACGTGTTGCCGCCCTACCTCACCGGCTTCTTCGCCGCGGTGATGGTGGGCGCCATCCTGTCGTCCTTCAACTCGGCGCTCAACAGCACCACCACCATCTTTAGCCTGGGCATCTACAAGGGCGTGCTGAAGAAGGATGCCAGCGAGGAGCAGGTGGTGAAGTCGGGCAAGGTGTTCGGCTGGATCATGGCCGTGGTCACCATGACCATCGCGCCGCTGCTGGCCGGCCAGGAGAGCCTGTTCGGCTACCTGCAGAAGATGAACGCCATCTACTTCATCCCCATCCTGGCGGTGGTGGTGGTCGGCCTGCTGACCAAACGGGTGCCGCCCATGGCGGCCAAGATCGCCCTGGTGGGCGGCTGCCTGCTGATCGCCGCCGGCTACTTCGTGCCGCCGTTCAACAAGCTGCCGGTGATCATGCACGAGTTCCACTTCGTGGGCCTGGTCTTCGTGCTGCTGGTCGCGGTGATGCTGCTCATCGGCAAGCTGCGCCCGCGCGACACCGACTGGGTGCACGAGTATTCGGGCGACGTCGACCTGACGCCCTGGAAGGGCGCCGTGCCGGCCGGCATCGCGCTGGTGGTGCTGGTGATCGCCATCTACGTGGCCTTCGCCGGCTGATTCCGTGCCGCCCCGACACGACGCAGCCCCGCCGGCTTCCGGCGGGGCTGCGTCGTCATGGGGACGAGAGAGGGAAGGTGTCAGTGCTTGCCGCTGGGATAGCGCGTCTCCAGCAGGCTGTCCTTGATCTTCTTGAGGTGGCCGAGGAAGTCCTCGCCGCGGCGCAGGGTCACCCCGGTGGCCAGCACATCGATCAGGGTCAACTGGATCATGCGCGAGGTCATGGGCATGTAGTGGTCGGTGTCCTCCGGGGTGGCGACCTCCAGGGTCTCGGTACACTCCCGGGCCAGCGGCGAGTCCGGGGCGGTGATGCCCAGCACCACGGCGCCACTCTCGCGGGCCACCCGGGCGATGTCCACCAGCTCCCGGGTGCGGCCGGTCCAGGAGATGACCACCACCACGTCGCCGGTGTGGCAGGAGGAGGCCACCATGCGCTGCATCAGCACGTCCACGTAGGAGGTGACCGGCAGGTTGAAGCGGAAGAACTTGTGCTGGGCGTCCTGGGCCACGGCCCCCGAGGCGCCCAGGCCGAAGAAGTGGATCTGCTTGGCCTGGATCAGGTAATCCACCACCCGCTCGATGCGCGAGGCATCGGCCTGGCGGCGGGCCTCGTCCAGGGCGGCGATGGTGGCGCCGAAGATCTTCTGGGTATAGTCGGCGGCGCTGTCCTCGGGCTCCACCGCCTGGCTCACGTAGGGGGTGCCGCCGGCCAGGCTCTGGGCCAGCTTGATCTTGAAGTCCGGGTAGCCCTTGGCGAGGAAGCTGCGGCAGAAGCGATTGACGGTGGGTTCGCTCACCGAGGCGGCCTGGGCCAGGGTGGCGATGCTCATGCCGGTGGCGGCGGCCGGGTCGGCCAGGATGACGTCGGCGACCTTGCGTTCCGAGCGGTTGAGGTCGCCGAGACGCTGACGGATGCGATCGAGCAGGTCGTGACTGGCCATGGGTCGGGGGCATTCTCCATGCTGGGGGCGGCGCGAGGCCGCGGGTGGATGCGTTGACGGGATGATGTGGTGATTTAACTACATTATGCTGACTATCCTAGCCCGAGGCATCGGGGCGAGGCCATAGCGTGGACCGGGCGGTCAACTTTATTTGGTAAGTTTACAATAAATACTTGCTATTCAGCCGCTCTGAGCGTATTTTTTTGCTAAGTTAACGAAAGGGGTCTGAGATGAGCCAAACCAATCGATCCGGCCAGACGGTCAGCACGGAGATCGACCTGGCGCTGTTCGGGGCGCTCGGCGACCTGGCCCAGCGCAAGCTGTTCCCCGCGCTCTTCCACCTGGAGCGCGAGGGGCTGCTGGATCCCGCCACGCGCCTGCTGGGCCTGGCCCGCCAGGACTACGACCTGGATGGCTTCCGCAAGCAGATCGAGAAGGCGCTCAAGACCTACGTCAAGGCCGAGGAGCTCGACCGCGAGTCGCTGGCGCGCTTCCTGGCCCGGCTCGACTTCCTGCAACTCGACTTCACCAAGCCCGAGGGCTATGCCGCCGTCCGAGAGTGGCGCCAGGACGTCGGCCGCCCCATGGTGGTCTACCTCTCGGTGGCGGCGAAGATCTACGGCGACATCTGCCGCCACCTCGAGGCCAGTGGCAGCCTCGACGACCAGAGCCGGGTGGTGGTCGAGAAGCCCATCGGCTACGACCTCGACTCCTCCGCCGAGATCAACGACGCCATCGGCGCCGTCTTCCCCGAGTCGCGTGTCTACCGCATCGACCACTACCTGGGTAAGGAGACGGTACAGAACCTGATCGCCCTGCGCTTCGCCAACCCGCTGTTCGGCACCCAGTGGAACCAGAACCACATCTCGCATGTGGAGATCACCGTGGCCGAGAAGGTGGGCATCGAGGGGCGCTGGGGCTACTTCGACGACGCCGGCCAGCTGCGCGACATGGTGCAGAACCACCTGCTGCAGCTGGTCTGCCTGATCGCCATGGACCCGCCGGCCAACCTCGATGCCGACGCCATCCGCGACGAGAAGGTCAAGGTGCTCAAGGCGCTCAGGCCGTTCACCGACGACATGCTGGGGCGCGACGTGGTGCGCGGCCAGTACACCGCCGGGACCATCGACGGCCAGGCCGTGCCCGGCTACCTCGAGGAGGAGGGCGCCAACACCGAGAGCCACACCGAGTCCTTCGTGGCCATGAAGACCGGCGTGGCCAACTGGCGCTGGGCCGGGGTACCCTTCTACCTGCGCACCGGCAAGCGGATGCCCGAGAAGCTGTCGCAGATCGTCATCCACTTCCGCCAGCAGCCCCACTACATCTTCGATCCCGACCAGCGCGGCCTGGCCGCCAACAAGCTGGTGATCCGCCTGCAGCCGGAGGAGGGCATCGCGCTCGAGGTGCTGACCAAGGACAGCGGCCTGGACAAGGGCATGCGCCTGCGCCGCGGCCCCTTGCACCTGGACTTCAACAGCGCCTTCCCCAAGACGCGGATCCCCGACGCCTACGAGCGCCTGCTGCTCGAGGTGATGAAGGGGCAGCAGTACCTCTTCGTGCGCCGCGACGAGGTGGAGCACGCCTGGCAGTGGTGCGACAGCCTGATCGCCGCCTGGGAAGACCGCGACGAGCCGCCGCGCCGCTATCCCGCCGGCTCCTGGGGCCCGGTGGCCTCCATCGCCATGATCACCCAGGACGGTCGCAGCTGGTACGAGGATTACTGAGGGAGAGCCGAGATGAGCGACGATTCCCGCAAGCGCCTGGCCGTGCAACTGGCCGAGTCGGTGGCCGAGGCCCTGCGCGCCGACCTGGCGAACCACGACTATGCCCTGCTGGTGGTCTCCGGGGGCTCCACCCCGGTACCCTTCTTCGAGGCCCTAGCGGCCTACGAGCTGCCCTGGGAGCGCGTCCAGGTGACGCTCGCCGACGAGCGCTGGGTGGCCGAAAACGCCGACGACAGCAACGCCCGCCTGGTGCGCGAGCACCTGCTGAAGGGCCCGGCGGCGGCGGCCACCTTCGTGCCGCTGACCACCGCCGACCCCACCCCCGAGCAGGGCGCCGCCACGGTGGCCGAGCGGGTCGAAGGCCTGGCCTGGCCGGCCAGCATGGTGATCCTGGGCATGGGCGGCGACGGCCATACCGCCTCGCTGTTTCCCGACAGCCAGGAGCTCGGACTGGCGCTGGCCACCGACGCCGCGGCGGTGGCGGTGCGTACGCCCAGCCAGCCGCAGCCGCGCATCACCCTGAGCGCCGACCGCCTGCACCAGGCGCGGCGCCATGTGCTGCACATCAGCGGCGGCGACAAGCGCGCCGTGCTGGCCCGGGCCCTGGCCGGCGACGACAGCCGCGAGCTGCCGATCCGCGCCTTCCTTTCCTGCCCGCTGGCGACCTACTGGGCCCCCTGAATTCCGGAGTGACATCATGAGCATCGACAAGCAGCTGCCCTCGACCCGCACCACCGAACTGGACAGCATCTGCCTCAAGGCCGAGGTGATCCCGGTCATCGCCATCCAGCGCGTCGAGGACGCCGTGCCCCTGGCCCGTGCCCTCTACGACGGCGGCCTGACCGTGCTGGAGATCACCCTGCGCACCGACTGTGCCCTGGAGGCGATCAAGCGCATCAAGGAGGCGCTGCCCCAGGCCAGCATCGGCGTGGGCACCGTGCTGACCCCGGCCCAGTACCGCCAGGCCGAGGAGGCGGGCGCCGACTTCATCGTCACCCCCGGCACCACCGAGGCGCTCTACCGCTACGGGGTCACCAGCCCGGTGCCGATGCTGCCCGGTGTGGCCACCGTCTCCGAGCTGATGACCGGCTGGCAGTACGGCTACCGGCGCTTCAAGTTCTTCCCCGCCGAGGCCAGCGGCGGCGTCAAGGCGCTCAAGGCCTTCGCCGGCCCGCTGCCCGACGCGCGCTTCTGCCCCACCGGTGGCATCAACCTGGACAACGCCGAGGACTACCTGGCGCTCAAGAGCGTGATGTGCGTGGGCGGCTCCTGGCTGACGCCCAAGTCGCTGGTCGACGCCGGGGACTGGGACGCCATCCGCCAGCTGGCCCGCGAGGTGGCGGAGCGCTACCACCACTGATTTCCCGATTTCCTGTGTGCTCTCTCGACAGCCAGTCGCTGTCGTTTTCCACCCGGCCCCCGTGGCCGGGTTTTTTTTACGTTATTCCAGCCGCAGCGGCGGCTCGGCGAGCCCGCGGACGCCCACCTCGGCGACGAACAGCGAGCCGGCCAGGGGCTGATCCGCCAGCTCGGTGGCGGTGAGGTGCTCCCGGGCGGTGGTGATGTAGAGCCGTTCGAGATCGGCGCCGGCGAAGGCGGGGCAGGAGGGCTGGCCGACCGGCAGGCCGACCTCGGCGACGATGCGGCCGTCGTGGTCCAGGCGCACGACCCGGCCGGCGCCCCACAGGGCGAGCCAGAGGTGGCCCTCGCTATCCACCACGGCGCCGTCGGGGTTGCCGGCGTGGGCCGAGAAGTCCGCCCAGGGGGCGGGCTCGCCCACCGGCCAGCCGTGGCGGTCCAGTGCCCAGCGCATCACCACCCCGGTCGGGGTATCGGTGAACCAGGCGAACTCGCCGCCGGGGGAGAAGCAGATAGCGTTGGGGATGGTCAGGCCCGAGCGCAGCTTGACCAGCTCGCCGCGGTGCTGGCGGTAGAGGCTGCCGGCGCCGGGCTCGGCGGCCTTGCCCATGGTGGAGAGCCACAGGCTGCCGTGACGGTCGACCCGGGCGTCGTTGCTGCGGGTGAGCGGATTGTCGGCCTCGAAGTCACAGAACTTCCTGGCGTGTCCGCTGTGCGGATCGAAGCGACTGAGGCGGTCCTCGCCCACCAGCAGCAAGTCACCGTCCTCGAGCGGGGCGGCCAGCGAGACCATATGGTCGAGCTCGTGGTGCCCGGTGGCGCCGGAGGCCGGCTCCAGCCAGTGCAGCCGCGCCGCGAGGATATCGCACCAGTAGAGGCGGCCCAGGGCGGCGTGCCACTGGGGCCCTTCGCCCAGTTCGCAGCGGCTGTCCACGGCGAGTTCGGTCGGGAAGGTCGTCAGGCTCATGATTCGCCTCCCGCGGCTCGCCAGGCCGCGACTAGGGTGCGGGCCTGCTCGCCCACCTGTTCCGGGGGCTGGCCGGGCTTGTAGAGGGCGCCGCCCAGGCCGGCGCCGTCGACGCCGGCGGCGCGCCAGGCGGCGAAGTTATCCACGCCGATGCCGCCCACCGCATAGAGCAGGGTGCCCGCGGGCAACACGGCACGTACCGCCTGCATGCCCGCGAGCCCCACCTGCACCGCGGGGAACAGCTTGAGGCCGCTGGCGCCGGCGTCCAGGGCGTCGAAGGCCTCGGAGGGGGTGACCACCCCCGGCCAGCTGGCCATTTCCAGGCGCCGGGTCTCCTCGATCACCGCCGGGCGGCAGTTGGGCGAGACCACCAGGCGCCCGCCGGCGGCCTGGACGTCGCGCACCTGGGTCGGGGTGAGCACGGTGCCGGCGCCCACCAGGGCACGGTCACCCAGAGCGTCGGCCAGGCGGCGGATGCTCTCCAGGGGCTCGGGGGAGTTGAGCGGCACCTCCAGGGTGGTGATGCCGGCGGCGAGGACCGCCTCGCCCACCGCCACCGCCTCGGAGGGGGTGACGCCGCGCAGGATACCGATCAGGGGCAGGGTCATGCGGGAATCTCCAGGGTTGGGTGAGTGGGCTCAGCGTCGCGCGGCGAGGCCGTGGTGCGCCAGCCCCAGGCCGGCGAGGACCGCGGCCTCGCCATCCAGGTGCCGGCTCGTGTGGCCCAGGGCCTCCAGCGCCAGGGCGTAGCGTTCGCAGAGCGCCGCGTTGCCGATCAGGGTGACGGGGCCGGCATCGGCCAACTCGTCGCCTAGCTCGTCGCCCATGCCGGCCAACTCGAGGCCGATGGTGAGCCCCGAGAGTCGCGCGGCGAGCCGGGCCCCGCGCGCCTCGCCGGTCGGCAGGCCAGTGTCCAGCAGGTCCTGGGCGCGCAGGCCGAAGAGCCTGGCCGTGTAGGTGGCGGGCGCCGCCTGGATCTCGTGTACCGCGGCGAGGAAGGCCTCGCGACAGCCGGGGTCCATGAGGTCGTCGTCGCCGATGGAGTGCTTCAGCACCGACTGGCGGGCCAGCAGGCGATACAGCTCGCCGGTGAGGCAGGTGGTGAAGCGCGTGACCGCGCCGGCCTCGAGGCGGGCCCACTTGGCGTGGGTGCCGGGCAGGCAGGCCAGGCCGGTGAACCCGGGCTCCCGGGCCACTAGCCCCGCCAGTTGGGTCTCCTCACCGCGCATCACGTCGAAGGCGCCCTCGGCGGTCTGGCAGAGCCCGGGTAGCAAGGCGACCTCCAGGCGCGGGTCGTCGAGCGGCGGCGCCACGGCGCCCCGGGCTAGGTCGTCCAGCCGGGTCGGCACCGGCAGGTAGGCGGCCTCCCGCCAGCCCTGGCGGGCGCCGGCCATGCCGCAGATCCGTACCGGCTTTCGTCCCGTTGCGGGCAGCCAGTCGCCGATCACCCGCAGTAGCTCGGCCTCGTAGGCCTCCGGCGTCAGCGTGAGCATGCCGCGGTCCGAGTCGGTGCGGGCGAGCACCTCGCCCCGCGCGTCCAGGGCCCAGGCGCGCAGGTTGCTGGAGCCCCAGTCCACGGCGACCCAGCTCAGGCGCTCGGCGATCTCGTGGGCCTGGCTCATGCGCGGCCTCCGTCCACCACCATTTCCTGGCCGGTCATCATGCGTGAGGCCTTTGATGCCAAGAACAGGCAGGGGCCGATCATGTCCTCCGCCGGGATCGCCTCCTTGAGGCATTGCTGATCGAGGCATTCCTGGAGGTCGGCATCGTTGACCCACAGCTCCTTCTGGCGCTTGGTCATCACCCAGCCGGGGATCAGGCAATTGACGCGGATGGCGTCGGGGCCCAGCTCCCGGGCCAGCGCTCGGGTCAGCCCCATGATGCCGGCCTTGGCGGTGACATAGGTGGGGTAGCCACCGAGCCCCAGCAGGTAGCTGTTGGACGACAGGTTGATGATGGCGCCGCCACCCAGCTCGCGCATGTCCGGCGCGACCGCCTGGGCGGTGAAGAACTGCGGGCGCAGGTTGGTGGCGATGGAGTCGTCCCACTGCTCGACGCTCCAGTCGTCCAGGCTGTGGCGGGTGTCACGGGCGGCGTTGTTGACCAGCACGCCGATCGGGCCGTGGGCCTCGCGGGCCTGGGCGATGGCTGCCTGGAGTGCCGCCACGTCGCGGATATCACACTCGATGAATAGCGGCCGGTTGGCGTATTTCGCCTCCATGGCATCGCAGAACTCGCTGGCGTCGCTGAGGCCGACGAAGGCCACCCTGGCGCCCTGGGCCAGGAAGCCCTCGGTCAGCGCCGCGCCGATGCCCGAGCCGCCGCCGGTGATGAAGACGCTCTGGCCCTGCAGGTCGCCGAAGGTTACATCGCTGAAATCGAAACTCATGCTGTTCTCCTCACTCTTCACCCCTCTCACCTCACCCTTCACCATTCCGCGATGGAGCCGTCCTCGTGGGTCCACACCGGATTGCGCCAGCGGTGGCCGACCTTGGCGCGCTCCTCGACGAAGGCCTCGTCGATCTCCACGCCCAGCCCCGGGCCCTGGGGGATGGCGCAGAAGCCGTCCTCGATGGCCAGCGCCGACTTGTCGACCAGGTAGTCGAGCACGTCGTTGTCCTGGTTGTAGTGGATGCCCATGCTCTGTTCCTGGATGAAGGCGTTGTGGCAGACCGCATCCACATGCAGCGAGGTGGCCAGGGTCAGCGGGCCGAGCGGGCAGTGGGGGGCCAGCGCCACGTCATGGGCCGAGGCCAGGGCGGCGATCTTCATGCCTTCGCTGATGCCGCCGCAGTGGGAGAGATCGGGCTGGACGATGTCGATCATGCCGTCGGCCAGCAGGTCGCGGAACTCGAAGCGGGTGTGCAGCCGCTCGCCTGTGGCCAGCGGGTAGCCCAGCCCGCCGGCGATCTGCTTGAGGCAGGGCAGGTGCTCGGGGGCCACTGGCTCCTCGACGAACATCGGGTGGAAGGGTTCCAGCTCGCGCAACAGCGCCTTGGCCATGGGGCGGTGCACCCGGCCGTGGAAGTCGATGCCGATGCCCACGTCGGGGCCCACGGCCTGGCGGGCCTCGGCGACGCGCGCCACCGCCTCGTCGACCTTGCGGTGGCTGTCGACGATCTGCATCTCCGGGGTGCCGTTCATCTTGAAGGCGGTGAAGCCCTGGTCGACCAGGGTCCTGGCGCCGGTGCCCACGTCGCTGGGGCGGTCGCCGCCGGTCCAGGCGTACATGCGCATCCGGTCGCGCACCGCGCCGCCCAGCAACTGATACACCGGCACCCCCAGGTCGCGGCCCTTGAGGTCCCACAGCGCCTGGTCGATGCCGGCGATGGCGCTCATCAGGATGGGGCCGCCGCGGTAGAAGCCGGCGCGGTACATGGTGTTCCAGAGGTGCTCGATGCGGTGCGGGTCCTGGCCGACCAGGTAGTCGGCCAGCTCGTGGACGGCGGCCTCCACGGTGGCGGCGCGGCCCTCGATGACCGGCTCGCCCCAGCCGTAGCAACCCGCATCGGTCTCGATCTTGAGGAACAGCCAGCGCGGCGGCACCTGCCAGGTCTTGAGTCGGGTGATCTTCATGGGAATTCCTCGGGGTCAGTGTTGGGGTTCGGCCACGGCTTCCTCGACGATGCCCAGGTCGATGGCGGTGCGCAGCAGCACCTCGCGGGCGGCACGCTCGGCGGCGGCCGGAGCGCGGCGGCGGATCGCCTCCAGCACCCGGCCGTGGCGCGTCAGGCTATCGTCCAGCCCCTCGTGCTCGCGTTGGGCCTGGGAGCTCTGGATCAGGGCGATGATCGAGGGGCGCAGCAGGTGGCCCATCTGGCGCCATACCAGGTTGTGGCTGGCCAGGTAGATGGCGTCGTGGAAGGCCACGTCGTACTCGGCATGCAGGCCGCGCGCCGCGGGATCGGTGGCGGTACGGGTCATGCCCCGGAAGGCGGCCTCCAGCCGCTCGAGGTCCGCCGCCTCGGCGGCCTCGGCGGCGAGCCGCGCCACCACCGGCTCCGCCGAGTAGCGAAAGGCGAAGATCTCGCGCACGAGCTTGGGATCCAGGCTGTCGATGCCGGTCATCCAGTCGCTGATCAAGGGGTCGAGCAGGTGCCAGTCGCTTACCGCCCGCACCACCGTGCCGCGGCCGGCGGTGCGTTCGAGCAGGCCGGTGGCAGTGAGGCTGGCCAACGCATTGCGCACCTGGTTGCGGCTCACCGCGAAGTGGGCGCAGAGGTCCAGTTCGCGCGGGAAGGCGTCGCCGGGCTGCCAGCGGCCGGCGAGCAGCGCCCGGGCCAGCAGCCGGGCCAGCTCCTCGGCGCCGCCGCGGTGCTGGGGCAGGCCATCCAGGGTCATGGGGAAGCGCTCCTGAGCGTGACGATAAGGATAGCCTATTAAATGTCTGACATTTTGGCAAGCCACGCCTCGTCAGGGCTCGCCGCGGAGCGGTCGGTGGATTGGCCGTGAAGTGTCGGAGCGGGACGCGGGACATGCTAGAGTATCTGAAACGATTAAGTTCAGATCGAGGAGGGAACCGAGACACCATGATAGCCCCGTCCCGACGCGCCGATAGGCGACCGACCGTCCCCTGTGCGGCCCCCGAGCGCCCGGCCCTGCACTTCACCCCGCCCCAGGGCTGGATGAACGACCCCAATGGCCTGGTGTACTTCGCGGGGGAGTACCACCTCTTCTACCAGTACCATCCCCATGACCGGGTCTGGGGCCCCATGCACTGGGGCCATGCGGTGAGCCGCGACTTGTGTCGCTGGGAGCACTTGGCCCCGGCAATGGCGCCGGACAAGGCCGGCATGTGCTTCTCGGGCAGCGCCATCGTCGACCGGCACGACACCAGCGGCCTGTTCGACGGCGAGCCGGGGTTGCTGGCCTTCTATACCGTGCATCGGGTCGCGTCCGAGGATCCCGACGACTATGTCCAGGAGCAGTGCCTGGCCTACAGCCGCGACCGCGGGCGCAGCTGGCAGAGGTATGCGGGCAATCCGATCATCGCCGGCCCCGGCTTCAAGGACTTCCGCGACCCCAAGGTGATCTGGCACGCGCCCAGCCGGCGCTGGGTGATGGCCCTGGCCTGCGGCCAGGTCATCCGCTTCTATGTCTCCGCGAACCTGCTCGACTGGCGCCTGGCCAGCGAGTTCGGCGAAGGGCAGGGCACCCATACCGCCCACCCCTGGGAGTGTCCGGAGCTCTTCGAACTGCCGGTCGAGGGCGCCGCCGAGGGCGAGCCCGAAACCCGCTGGGTGCTGGTGGTGGGCATCGGCGCCAGCGACGACAATCCCTTCGGCTCCTTCACCCAGTACTTCGTCGGCCGCTTCGACGGCGCGCGCTTCCACAACGACCATCCGGCCGAGACGGTGTTGCTGATGGACGCGGGACGCGACTTCTACGCCGTGCAGAGCTGGTCGGACCTGCCCGCCGAAGACGGCCGGCGCCTGGCCATCGCCTGGCTGAACAACTGGCTTTATGCCGACCGCATCCCCGAGGCGGGTTGGCGCGGTGCCATGAGCTTCCCGCGGGAGCTCACCCTTGTCGCCACACCCGAGGGCGTTCGGCTGCGCCAGGCCTTCGCCCGGGAGTGGCGAGCGCGGGCCGCCGAAGCGGTGGCCGTCGCCCCACCGGAACGGTCGCTGGCTGCCGGCTGCCATGTGCTGCTCGAGGGCGGGGCCCGGGTTGCCCATGGGCGGATGGTGCTGGAGCTCACCGTCGGGGCGAGCCTGTCGCTGGACCTTCAGCAGGGCGAGCACCAGGCGCTGGAATTGGTCGCCGACGAGGCCGGGGTCGCGGTGCGTCACCGTCGCCGGGGCCAGAACGGGGATGACGCATTCGACACCCATTTCCCCCACGACCAGGCGGTCGGTCGCCTGGACGGCCAGGGCGTCGAACTGGAGTGGCTGGTGGACGACGGCTCGCTGGAGCTGCTGCTCGACGGCGGCCGGCTGGCCATCACCCAACTGAGCTTCGCCGTGCCGGCGGGGCGCCCGCTGGCCCTGGCGGTCACCGCCGGCGAGTGCCGGGTCGAGGCGCTCGATTACCGCGCCTTGACCGGCTGAGGCGGCGCGTTGAAGAGAAAGGGGCAGGCCAACTGGCCTGCCCCCTTGGTTGCGATGATGGTGGTAATAAAAGTGGCGGTGATGCCCCGGTGGGGCGGTCAGGCGCTGGCCTCCACCGCCACCGGCTGGCCGCCGCGCTTGATCGCCGCATAGCCCAGGCCGGTGACCAGCGAGCCGATGACGATGGCCGCCAGGTAGAGCAGCACCGGGGTGATGGCGTTGGGGATCAGCAGCACGAAGATGCCGCCGTGGGGGGCCATCAGCTTGGCGCCCACCAGCATGGAGAGGGCACCGGTGATCGCGCCGCCCACCATGCACACCGGGATCACCCGCAGCGGGTCCTTGGCGGCGAAGGGGATGGCGCCCTCGCTGATGAAACAGAAGCCCAGCACGAAGGAGGCCTTGCCCGCCTCGCGCTCCGGCTCGGAGAACTTGCCTTTCGCCACGAAGCTGGCGATGCCCATGCCGATGGCCGGGACCATGCCGGCGGCCATGATCGCCGCCATGGGGCCGTAGGTCTCGGAGGCCAGCAGGCCGACGCCGAAGGTGTAGGCGGCCTTGTTGACCGGCCCGCCCAGGTCGAAGCACATCATCGAGCCGAGCAGGATGCCCAGCAGCACGGCGTTGGTGGAGCCCATGCCCTCGAGGAAGGCGGTCAGGGCGGAGAGGATGCCGGCTACCGGCTCGCCGACGATGTAGATCATCACCAGGCCGGTCACCAGGCTGGCCACCAGGGGGATGATCAGGATCGGCTTGAGGGACTCGACGCTGGCCGGCAGCTTGACGTGGGTCGCCACCGCCTTGGCCACGTAGCCGGCCAGGAAGCCGGCGAGGATGCCGCCGATGAAGCCGGCGCCGATCTCCGAGGCCAGCATGCCGCCGATCATGCCCGGGGCGATGCCGGGGCGGTCGGCGATGGAGTAGGCGATGTAGCCGGCCAGCACCGGGATCATCAGGGCGAAGGCGGTGCCGCCGCCGATCTGCATCAGCGCCGCGGGCAGGGTGCCCTCCTCCTGGAAGGCCTCGATGCCGAACACGAAGGAGAGCGCGATCAGCAGGCCGCCGGCCACCACCATGGGCAGCATGAAGGAGACGCCGGTGAGCAGGTGCTTGTAGACCCCCTTCTCCTTGAGACTCTTCTGGGCCTCGCCGCGGCCGGAGGAGGCGCCGCCGGTGCTCTCCACCTCGGCGTTCTCCAGGGCCGCCTCGATGGTCGGGCGGGGCTTCTTCAGGGCATTGCCGGTGGAAGTGCGGTAGACGCGCTTGCCGGCGAAGCGGGTGGGGTCCACCTCGATGTCGCAGGCCAGGATCACCAGGTCGGCGGCTTCGATCTCCGCGTCGGTGAGCTGGTCCTGGGCGCCCACCGAGCCCTGGGTCTCCACGCGGATCTCGTGGCCCAGCGATTTTCCCGCCTCGGACAGGGCCTCGGCGGCCATAAAGGTGTGGGCCACGCCGGTGGGACAGGCGGTCACGGCGACAATCTTTCGGGCGCCGTCGCGCTTGCCGCCGGGCGCCGCGGGCGCGGCCTGGGCGGCAGGCGCCTGGTCACCGGGCTCGAACGCCTCCGCCTCGCGCTCGGCGCGGGCCAGGAAGGCGTCGGGATCGGGCAGTGCCTGGTCGATGGCGGCGCGGAACAGCCGCTTGCCGGCGAAGCGCTCGGGGGCCGGCACCCGGTCGGCGGCGACGATGACCAGCTCGGCGCTGGCGATGTCGTCGGCCGAGACGGGCCGGGTGGGTTCGAGCTCGCCGTGCATTTCGACGCTGGGCGTCCAGCCCAGGCGGCGGGCGGCCTGTTCCAGGCGGCGCGCGGCGAGGAAGGTGGTGGCCATGCCGCTGGGGCAGGCGGTGACGATGATGACGTTCATGCGATGGCTCCCCCCGCGTCCACGTCGTTGAGGCGACGCACGCGGGTCTGTTGTTGGAGGTAGGGGAAGTCGGTGGCGCGGGGATCACCCACGCCGACGTGGCGGACGGACTCGGCGGAGAGCGCCGTGGCCAGGCGCAGGGTCTGCTCCGGGGTGTGGCCCTCGACGACGCCGTGGAGCAGGGCGGCGAGCAGGGTGTCGCCGGCGCCCACGGTGCTGGCGACCTCCATGCGCGGTGGCACTGCCTGCCAGGCGCCTCGGCCGCTGACCCACAGCACCCCGTCGGGGCCGGCGGAGATCAGCGCCTCCTCGACGCCGGCGGCATAGAGGCGCAGCGCGGCCTTGACCCGGGCCTCGGGTGACTCCAGGGCCTGGCCGGCCCAGTCTGCCAGCTCGTCCTCGTTGGGCTTGACCGCGGTGGGGCGGGCCGCGATGGCCCGGGCCAGTGCCGCGCCGCTGGTGTCGACCCACACCGGCAGGCCCTCGCCGCGCAGGTGCTCGATCAGTGCGGCGAGGCGTTCCGGGGTGACCCCGGGGGGCAGGCTGCCGGCGATCACCACCGCGGCGGGGCGCCGTTCGGGGTTGGCCAGGCGGGCGTCGAGCCAGTCGAGCAGGCGCTGCCAGGCGTCATCGCCGATGGCGGCGCCGGGGCCGTTGATATCGGTGACCCGGCCGTCGGCCTCGGAGAGCTTGGCGTTGATGCGGGTCTCGCCGGGCACGCGCAGGAAGGCGTCCTCCACGCCCAGCGCCTCGAAGGCGCGCAGGAAGGGGCCGTCGTTGTCGGCGCCGAGGAAGCCCGACACCGTGACCTCGTGGCCCAGGGCGACCAGCACCCGGGCGACGTTGACGCCCTTGCCGGCGGCCTCGAGATGGGTCTCGCGGGTGCGGTTGACCGCCCCGGGCGCGAGCCGCTCGAGGCTCACCGAGAGGTCCAGCGCCGGGTTCAGGGTGAGGGTGAGGATCCGGGCCATCAGCGTACCTCCAGGGCGTCGCGCACCGCCTCGGCGGTGGGCTGGGCCAGGGCCAGCGCGGCCTGGCTGCGGGCCTCGGCGAGGTCGAATTCGCGCAGCCGGGCCTTGACCAGCGGCACCTGGCGGGCGCTCACCGAGAGCTCGTCGACCCCCAGGCCCACCAGCACCGGCACCGCCGTGGCGTCACTGCCCAGCTCGCCACAGACCCCGACCCACTTGCCCTGGGCGTGGGCGGCCTGGACGGTCATCTCGATCAGCTTGAGCACCGCCGGATGCAGGCCGTCGGACTGGGCGGAGAGCTCGGGATGGCCGCGGTCGATGGCCAGGGTGTACTGGGTCAGGTCGTTGGTGCCCACCGAGAAGAAGTCCACCTCGGGGGCCAGGGTCGGGGCCAGCAGCGCCGCGGAGGGGATCTCGATCATCACCCCGAGCTGGACATCGCTGGCGCGCTCGGCCTCGGGCAACTCCTCGAGCAGGCGGTCGAAGATGGCGCGGGCGGCGCGGAACTCGCTGACGTCCTTGACCATCGGCAGCATGATGCGCAGGGGGCGGCCGGCACTGGCCAGCAGCAGGGCCTTGAGCTGGGTCTCCAGCACCTCGGGGCGGGTCAGCGCCAGGCGGATGCCGCGCAGGCCCAGGAAGGGGTTGTCCTCCTGGGGCACCGGCCAGTAGGGCAGCGGCTTGTCGCCGCCCACGTCCAGGGTGCGGGCCACCAGCGGGCGGCCGTCCAGGGCGTCGGTGGCCTCGCGATACTCCTCGACCTGGGTCTCCAGGTCGGGCATCGCAGCATGCGCCATGAAGATGAACTCGGTGCGCAGCAGCCCGACCCCCTCGGCACCGCGCTCCACGGCATCCAAGGCGTGGGCAGTGTTGCCCAGGTTGGCGGCCACCTCGACGCGGTGGCCGTCGCGGGTCGCGGCGGTCTGGTGGCGGGCCTCCCAGGCCTCGGCCTCGCGGCGGCGCTGTTCGGCCAGGCGCTGCTCGGCGCTCGACAGGCGCTCGGCCGATGGCTTGGCGGTGAAGCGGCCGCGCTCGCCGTCGAGGACCAGCATGGTGTCGTTGGCGAGCGTCAGCACCCGTTCACCGGCCCCCACCACGGCGGGGATGCCCAGCGCCCGCGCCAGGATGGCGCTGTGCGCGGTGGCACCGCCACGGGCGGTGAGCAGGCCGCGCACCCGGGTGGTGTCGAGGCGCGCCACGTCGGAGGGACCCAGGTCGTCGGCCACCAGGATATAGGGCTCGTCCGGCGGCTCGGGCATCTCGACATTGCACAGGATGCCCAGCACTCTTCGACCCACGTCGCGCAGGTCGGCGGCGCGCTCGGCCAGCAGGCGGTCGGCGAGCATCTCCTGGGCGTGGGCGGCGGTCTCGATGGCGTTCCACCAGGCGGCCTCGGCGGAGGCGCCCTCGCCGATGCCCTCGCGGGCGGCCTGGTGCAGTTCGGGGTCGCCGAGCATCTCCTCGTGCATGGAGAGGATCTGCGCCACCTCGCCGCCGCGGGCCTCCTGCACCAGGGCCTCGAGCTGCTCGGCGCCCTCGCGGATGGCGGCGTCGAGGCGGCGGTTCTCGGCGGCGGGATCGCCGGCCCGCTCGGGGTAGTCGAGGCGCGGGGTGCGCAGCACGAAGGCCGGGGCGATGGCCAGGCCCGGCGAGGCGGCCACCGCCCCCTGGGGCTCGTCCTCGGGCAGCGGCAGGATCTCCACCTCGGGCTCGGGCAGGTGGTGCTCGCGGCTCTCGTCGAAGGGCGTCACCGCCTCGCCCAGGCCCTCGGTCACCGCCCGGCAGACGGCGTCCAGGGCGCGCTCGGCGGCGTCGGCGGGGATGTCGTCGCCGTCCAGCGAGAACTGCAGCAGCTGGCCGCGACGGGCGCCGAGGTTGATCACCTTGGTCAGGCTGGTGGCCGACACCGCCTGACCGCCGCCCTCGGCCAGGCGCACACGGATCGGCAGGTCCTGCTCGCGGGCCACCTGGATCAGCTGCTTGGCGGGGCGGGCGTGCAGGCCGTGGGCGTTGAGCACCCGCACCTGGCGGGTCCGGGCCGCGGCGCTCTCGCCGGCCAGGCGGGCCAGCACGGTGGCGGCCCCGGCGCCGGCCAGCTCACCCGCGCTGCCGTTCTCCAGCAGGCTGACGAGGCGCTCGAGCAGGCCGCGGTGGGCGTCGCCCTGGGCGGCCAGGCAGGCCACGCCGGCCAGCGGCTCGCCGTCCTCGTGCGGCGTCCCCTCAGGAGTGGCGAGCGCCAGGGCCGGCGTCGTCACGCCTCGGTCGCTGCCCACCAGCCACAGGCCCTGGCCCAGGGGGCGGGGCGTCTGACCGGCCACGGCGGCGACGAAGTCGTTCTCCACGCAGCCGGCCTGGCGCAGCCGGGCGGCAGCGGCCAGGGCCAGCTCGTGGGCGTCGCGGGCGGGGAAGCCCAGGCACAGGGTGTCGGCGTCCAGGCGCGCCTCCACCACCGCCTTGGAGAGCAGGCCGGCGATCTCGGCGCGGGAGTCGGCGCCGGCCAGGCGTTCGGCGACGCCCTCGCGGTCCAGCACATGGGTGAGCTGGCGCAGGATGTCGAGGTGCTCGTCGCTCTGGGCGGCGATGGTCACCAGCACGTGGACGCGGTTGCCGTCGTGCCACTCGATGCCCTGGGGGAACTGCAGCACGCGGACCCCGGTAGCCTTGACGTGCTCGCGGCTCTCCGGGGTGCCGTGGGGGATGGCGATGGCGTTGCCGAGGAAGGTGGAGGACTGGGACTCGCGGGCGTAGAGGCCGTCGCGATAGGCGGCGGCCGTAAGGCCGGCCTGCTGCAGGGCATCGGCGGCGCGGTCGAGGGCGCCTTGCCAGTCGCCGGCCTCGCAGCCGAGCAGGATGTCGTCCTGGCGTAGGGTCAGCATGGGTGTCTCCCGTTAGTGAATCGTGTCACCATGCCGCTAAGGCTGGATCGATTCATGCGATCTGGCAAGTCGAATCGTATTCGACATTGGTAGGGGGAGGGTGGGCAGCCAAGGGCGCCCGAGTGCAGTAGAATCGTGTCACTGCATTGACGAGGTGACCCCATGACGCTCGCCGAGATCGCTCGCCTGGCCGGTGTCTCGCGCACCACCGCCAGCTATGTCGTCAACGGCAAGGCCGAGGAGAAGCGCATCAGCCACGAGACCGTGGCGCGGGTGATGGCCGTGGTCCACAAGCATCGCTACCGGGTGGATGCCCAGGCCGCGGCCCTGCGCCGCGGCTCGAGCCGTATCCTGGGGCTGATCGTGCCCGACCTGGAGAACGTCAGTTATGCGCGCCTGGCCAAGCGCCTGGAGCGCGGCGCCCGGGAACAGGGCTACCAGTTGCTGATTGTCGGCTCCGACGACCGCCCGGAGAGCGAGCGTGACCTGGCCCTGGCCCTGCGTGCCCAGCGCTGCGAGGTGCTGATCACCGCCAGCAGCCTGCCGCCGGACGATCCCTTCTATGCCGAACTGATGGCCGACGGCCTGCCGGTCATCGCCGTGGACCGCGGCTTCGATCCCGCGCGCTTCGCCTGCGTGGTGAGCAACGACGGCGAGGCCGCCGAGCGCCTGAGCCGCTCGGTCCTCGGCGAGGGCGTGGCCAGCGTGGCCTGGCTGGATGCGGTGCCGGGCATCTCCATCACCCGTGAGCGCCGCGCCGGCTTCTACCGCGCCCTCGAGGGCAGCGACGCCGAGGCGATCCCGGTCTGCGGTGAGCGCTACGACCGCGACGAGGGCGCGCGGCTGATGCGCGAGCTGCTCGATGCCCGGGGCCTGCCCGACGCCCTGATCACCGCCTCCTACACCCTGCTCGACGGGGTCTTCGACGTGCTGCTGGAGGAGGGGGGGCTGCCGACGGCGCTGCGCCTGGCCACCTTCGGCGACAGCCGGCTGCTCGACTTCCTGCCGCTGCCGGTCAACTCGGCGCTGCAGGACTACGAGCGCCTCTCGGCGGAGGCCCTGCGCGCCGCCCTGGCTGCGGCCCGCGGCGACTACCGGCCGGGCGAGACCGTGGTCGCCCGGCGGCTGCGCTGGCGCCGCCCGGAGCGCCAGGTGGCCAGGTAGGGTAGGACGTTACAGGCTGACCGTGCGGTCCTCGTGCAGCGAGCGCCGGCAGGCCGCCAGCAGGCGCGCCTGGTCGGCGAGCTCCTCCGGGGCGTCCGGGGCCGGTCCCTCGCCCAGCGCCCAGGCGGAGAAGGCCGCGACCTGGGCGGGGTACTGGTCGCCGTAGACCAGCTCGCGGCGCGTGCGGCCGCGCTCGTCGGTGACCACCAGCTCGCCCACGCCGTCCTGCTTGTCGGGGCGGAAGGCGGCGGGCAGCAGCAGGCTGCCGTGGCTGCCGATCACCTCGTAGCGGTTGACCATGGTCTGTTCGAAGCTGGCGCCGAACTCCGCCAGGCGGCCGTCGGCGTAGCGCAGCACGCCGTTGACGCCGGTGTCCACGCCCAGCGCCTCGGGGACCCGGCCCACCACCGTGACCGCCTCGGGCATGCCCAGCAGCCGGCGGATCACGTCCAGCGGGTAGCAGCCCACGTCGTGCAGGCTGCCGCCGGCCGAATCGGCGGAGAGGCGGATGTTGTCCGAGGCCAGGTCCAGTGGAAAGGAGAACAGGCCGCGCACCTGGCGCACCTCGCCGATCTCGCCGCTCTCCAGGATCTCCCGGGCCCGGGCGTGCTGGGGATGATGGCGGTACATGTAGCCTTCCATCAGCGCCACCCCGGCCTGGTCGCAGGCGGCCTGCATGGCGCGCGCCTCCTCGGCGTCGAGGGCGGCGGGCTTCTCGCACAGCACATGCTTGCCGTGGCGGGCCGCCTCGCACACCCAGCGGGCATGCAGGTGGTTGGGCAGCGGCACGTAGACCGCCTCGACGTCGGGGTCCTCCAGCAGGTGGCGGAAGCTGTCGTGGGCGCGCGGGATACCGTACTCGGCGGCCACGTCGCCGGCCTTGCCGCTTTCGCTGGCGATGGCGGTGAGCCGCGCGTTGGGGGCGACCTGGATGGCCGGGATCATCGCCTTGCGGGCGATGCCGGCGGTGCTCAGGATGCCCCACTGGAGCTGTCGCATGGGGGTTCTCCTCGGTCATGCAGGAAGTCCTTCGGGGCTGTTCGCGTCCCTGCTGGCCTCAAGGTTCATTGCAGCTTGCCGTGAAACGTTTTTGTAGACCACGTTCGTTTCAAGCAAAAGTGCGATGATCCGGCATCAATGGCGCAGCCGCACCAGGTCCTCGCGGGTGGGCAGGGAGGCGTAGGCGCCGGGCCGAGTCACCGCATGGGCGCCGCAGCGGCAGGCGGTGTCCACGGCGCGGGCCAGGAAGTCGGCGTCGCGATGCCACTCCGCCTCGATGCCTGCCTCGCCGGTATAGTCGGCGAGCTCGGCCAGCAGGCCGCCGATAAAGGCGTCGCCACCGGCGGTGGTGTCCACTGCCTGCACCCTGGGCGGCGCCACGCGGGTCTCGATCTCCACCCCCTTGAGCCGTACCTCGCCGGGCCCATCGGTGATGACGATGGCCTTGACGCCGGCGGCCAGACGCTCGGCCAGCCAGGCGTTCTGCGGGTGGTCGGCGCGCAGGTAGTCGAGCTCGTCGCCGGAGAGCTTGAGCAGGTCGGCACCGTCCAGCAGCCGGGTGACCAGGCTGATGTCCGCCTCGCCGCCGTCCCAGAGATTGTGGCGCAGGTTGGCGTCGACGCTGACCAGGCAGCCGGCACGGCGCGCCATCTCGGCCATGGCCAGGGTGGTCTCGGCGATCGCCGGCTCGGTCAGGCTGTTGCTGCAGAGGTGCAGGATGGCGGGCGAGGAGAAGACCCCGGCGGGCAGGTGTTCCAGGCGGTAGAGCAGGTCGGCGGCCGGCGGGCGGTAGAAGTCGAAGGTGCGCTCGCCGTCCGCGTCGCGGGAGACGAAGGCCAGCGCCGTGCGCGCCTCGCGGGTGCGCACCACCCCGGAGGTGTCGATCCCGTGGGCGGCCAGCTCGCCGGCCAGGAAGTCGCCGAAGTAGTCCTCGCCGAGCATGCCCAGGAAGCGGCTGGGCACGCCCAGGCGGGCGCAGGCCACGGCCACGTTGGCCGGGGCGCCGCCGGCATAGGGGGTGAAGGTCTCCGGGGCATCCCCGGCCGCCTCGCCGAGGCGGCTGGAGAGCATGTCGACGAGTGCCTCGCCGAAGGCGATGATGGGCGTCATGGGTGTGTCCTCGTTAGGCGGTATTGGCGTGTTGGGGGACGGCCCGCTGTCAGGCCACCTCGTGGCCGCGGGCCGCCTCGAGCAGGGCGAACCAGTCGGCCCGCGCCAGCGTCAGCCCGGCGTCCGCCTGCAGGGCGCGGATGCGCTCGGCCTTGAGGCTGCCGATCACCGGAACCGGGTGGCCGGGCAGGGCGCGCAGCCAGGCCAGGGCCAGGCCGGCGGGGCTGACGTCGAGGCGCTCGGCCAGGGCCAGCAGGGTAGGGCGTGCCGGGCCGGTCATCACCCGGCCGCCGCCCAGCGGCGACCAGGCCAGGGGCGCCAGGCCGTCGCCCACCAGGGCGTCGAAGTGGCCGTCGAACAGCGGCGCGCTGTGGTCCAGGGAGAGCTGCAGCTGGTGGGCCGCCAGGCGGTGATGCATGGCGCCCTGCAGGCGCCGCCACTGCTCGGGCTGGAAGTTGGAGACGCCGGCGGCGCCGAGCTTGCCGGCGTCGATGGCCTCGTCCAGGGCGCGGCCGGTGGCCTCGGCGTCCATCAGCGGGTCGGGGCGATGGATCAGGAAGTGGTCGAGCCGCGCGATGCCCAGGCGCGTCAGCGCCGCGTCGATGGCCGCCGTGACATAGGCCCGGGAGCTGTCGTAGTGCTTGACCCCCTTACCGTGAGCAAGAGGGCGGGAACCATCCCGCTCGGGGGTGACGATGCCGGTCTTGGTGACGACTCTCACCCGCTTCGCCAGGGCGGGGCGGGCGCGCAGGGCGGCCCCGAACAGCGCCTCGCCGGCGTGGTCGCCGTAGATGTCGGCATGGTCGAACCAGTCGAGCCCCTCGTCGAGGCGCGCCTCGAGCCAGTCGGCCAGCCGCTCGGGGGCGTGCAGCGCCGGCTCCTCGTGCAGACGCATCATGCCCAGCAGCAAGGGCACCGGGAAGGCGGCGCCCCCGCTCATGCGCCCGCTCCGGCGTCCCGGGAGAGGGTAGTGCCCAGCAGGTGCTGGGCGCCGGGTACCAGCCAGACCGGGTCGAGGCGGGTGTTGGCCGCCTCCACGCAGAGATAGTGGCGACCGGCCGCCGGCGGGGTGTCCGCCGGCAGGGCGTCGTCGGGGTGCCAGACCACCGCCGAGTCGCTGCCCTGGCGGGCGATGCGCAGGCGGCGGACGCCATCGTCGAGGATCAGCTCGGCGTTGGTGTGATAGATGCGGTCCAGGGGGCCACGCACGCCGAGCGTGCCCTGCTGCTCGCGCTCGGCGAAGTCGGCCAGCTTGTCCAGGTAGCGGGCCCCGGCCAGGCCCTCCACGCGGCAGGCGTGGGCGTCGGCCACCGCGAAATAGGTATGCAGGGCACCGCTCATCTTCACCGGGGTCTCGCCGGTGTGCTCGGTGATCAGTTCCACGTGCAGGCGGTTGGCGTTGGCCTGGATCACCGCCCGGGGACTGAGCTGGCCGTGCAGGCGTTCCTGCGGCGCGAGGTGCAGCTCCACGCCCTCCTCGTGCTCGTCCACGGCGTCGAGTCGCCACTGGGCCTTGCGCGCCGGGCCGTGCAGCGGGCCGGAGCGGTCCGGTGACTCGTCGGCGGTGTGCTCGTCGGCGAACCAGGGCCAGCACAGCGGGATGCCGCCGCGGATCGCCCCCGGCAACGACTGGGGCGTGGGCGTCACCCATAGCCAGCCGCCGGCCGCCATGCCCTCCGGGGCGGCATCGGCAGCCGCCGGAGCGCCGGCCGGCAAGGCGCCCGCGGCGGGGTTGGGTAGAAAGTGCAGCACCTGGGCGCCCTGGAGCGAGACCGCCAGCTCCCCCCAGGCCTCGTTGGCCAGCCACACCTCGCGGCCGGCCCAGTCGGCGCGGCGCTGGCCGCGGGTGTCGTCGAGCAGGGCTCGCAGGCTCGCGGGAATCATTCGGACCTCCTCCGTCGATTTACTCGACCTCTTCGTTGTGCAGGGCCTCGGCGGCGCCCAGCAGGCCGGGCCAGGGGGCGGTGACCACCCGCACCGGGAGCGCCGCGGTGTAGGGGCTCATGCGCCCCTTGTCGGCGAAGGCCTCGCGGAAGCGGCTCTGCGGCAGCCAGTCGAGCAGCCGCGGCAGGATGCCGCCACACAGGTAGACCCCGCCCCGGGCGCCCAGGGTCAGGGCCGCGTCGCCGCAGACGTCGCCGAGGATCTTCAGGAAACGCAGCAGGGTATCACGGGCCACGGGGTCCCCGCCGGCCGCCGCGCTCACCTCGGCGGGGGTGACGTAGGCGGGGTTGGTGCCCTTCAGCGAGCAGTGGGCGAGGTAGAGGTCGAGCAGGCCCTGGCCGCACAGGATGCGTTCCACCGAGACGCGGCCGTAGCGGTTGCGGAAGTGGCGCAGCAGGTTCTGCTCGCGCTCGTCGGTGGGGGCGAAGGTGACGTGGCCGCCCTCGGCCGGCAGCGGGATCCAGGCGTGGCGGCCGGGGAAGAGCCCGGCCACCCCCAGGCCGGTGCCGGGGCCGATCACCAGCCGGGCGGCATGGGGCAGCGCCTCGCCGGGCTGCACCTCCACCAGGTCGGCCGCGGGCACGTGGGGCACCCCCAGCGCCTGGGCGGTGAAGTCGTTGATCACCTTGAACAGCGCCAGGTCCAGCGCCTCCTGCACCTCGGCCCGGGAGAACGACCAGTGGTTGTTGGTCATCTTGATCCGGTCGCCGCGGATCGGGCAGGCGAAGGCCAGGCAGGCCTCGCGGGGGGCCCGCTCGCCCACCGCCCCTACCCGGGTCAGGTAGTCGTTCACCGCCTCCACCAGGCCGGGGTAATCGGCGCAGGGCAGGCTCAGGATGTCATGGGGCTCGAAGGCACCCGGGGTCACCAGGGCGAGGCGCGCATTGGTACCACCGATATCGCCGATCAGCGCGGGTCGTGTCATCGGGCGGGTCCTCAGGCGTCCTCGTCGTGGATCTGGCCGGCCTGGCGGGCCAGGTCGTCGGCCTCGAAGCCGCCGAACACCCCGGCCCCCTCCTCGCCGCGCATGGCCAGGTGGCGGAAGCCGGCGAACAGTTCGCGGCCCAGGCCCACGTGGTAGTGGTCCAGCTCGGCGACGCGCTTCTCGCGGTCGGCCCAGGTATGGGCGGCCACCCGGGCCTCCAGGGTGCCGGCGTTGGCGTCCAGGCGCACGATATCGCCGTCGCGCAGCTTGGCCAGCGGACCGCCGTCCAGCGCCTCGGGGCTGATATGGATGGCCGCCGGCACCTTGCCGGAGGCGCCGGACATGCGCCCGTCGGTGACCAGTGCCACCTTGTAGCCGCGGTCCTGGAGCACGCCCAGGTAGGGGGTCAGCTTGTGCAGCTCGGGCATGCCGTTGGCCTTGGGGCCCTGGAAGCGCACCACGGCGATGACGTCACGGTCGAGTTCGCCGGCCTCGAAGGCCGCCTTGAGCTCGTTCTGGTCCTCGAAGATCTTGACCGGGGCCTCCACCAGGCGGTGCTCCTCGGCCACCGCCGAGACCTTGATCACGCCGCGGCCCAGGTTGCCGTCGAGCACGGTGAGGCCGCCGGTGGGGGCGAAGGGGTCGGCCACGCCGCGCAGCACCTCGGTGTCGAGGCTCTCGCCGGGGCCCTCGCGCCAGATCAGCTTGCCGTCCTCGAGGAAGGGCTCCTGGGTGTAGGCGGTCATGTCGGTGCCGAACACCGTGGGGATATCGGTGTGCACCAGGCCGGCGCCGATCAGCTCGCGGAACAGGTAGCTCATGCCGCCGGCGGCCTGGAAGTGGTTGATGTCCGCCTGGCCGTTGGGGTAGACCTGCATCAGGCTGGGGGTCACCGCGGAGAGGTCGGTGAAGTCCTCCCAGGTCAGGGTGAGGCCCGCCGCGGCGGCCATGGCCACCAGGTGCAGGGTATGGTTGGTGGAGCCGCCGGAGGCCAGCAGGCCGACCACGGCGTTGACGATGGCGCGCTCGTCGATCTGCTTGTAGAAGGGGCGGTAGTCGCCGCCCGGCTCGGTGTTGCGGATCGCCTGCTCGGTGGCGAAGCGGGTCAGTGCCTCGCGCATCTCGGTGCCGGGGTTGACGAAGGAGGTGCCCGGCAGGTGCAGGCCCATCATCTCCATCATCAGCTGGTTGGAGTTGGCGGTGCCGTAGAAGGTGCAGGTGCCGGGGCTGTGGTAGGACTGTGACTCGGCCTCCAGCAGGTCCTCGCGGCTCGCCTTGCCCTCGGCGAACAGCTGGCGGACGCGCGCCTTCTCCTTGTTGGGCAGGCCGCTGGGCATGGGCCCGGCGGGCACGAACATGGCCGGCAGGTGGCCGAAGCGCGCCGCGGCGATGAACAGCCCCGGGACGATCTTGTCGCACACGCCCAGGTAGAGGGCGGCGTCGAACATGTTGTGGGACAGTCCCACGGCGGTGGCCATGGCGATGACGTCGCGGGAGAACAGCGACAGCTCCATGCCCGGCTGGCCCTGGGTCACGCCGTCGCACATGGCCGGCACGCCGCCGGCGAACTGGGCGGTGGAGCCCATGTCGCGGGCGGCGGCCTTGATGGTCTCGGGGAAGGTCTCCAGCGGCTGGTGGGCCGAGAGCATGTCGTTGTAGGAGGAGATGATGCCCAGGTTGGCGCTGTTCATCATCTTCAGCGAGTTCTTGTCCTCGGTGCCGCAGGCGGCGAAGCCGTGGGCCAGGTTGCCGCAGGAGAGCTCCGAGCGGTGCACGCCGCGCTTGTGCTGGTCGGCCATGCGCTGCTCGTAGAGGGCACGGCGCTCGGCGGAGCGCTCGCGGATGCGGCGGGTGACGTCGGCGACGGTCGCGTTCAGGGCGGGGGTGGAGCTAGCCATGGTGCACCTCGGTGGTTCGAGTGTTTGGTAAGTTTACCAACATTGATTCCGGAGTTTCGCCCATCCTAGCGGCATTCTCCGTCTTTTTGTAGTTTTATTACCTTGAGATGGGGTCGCCTCAGAGCCCCAGCAGCCGCAGCAGCCACTTCCGGTATGGCGGGTTGAGCAGCCCCACCGGGCTGCGCCGCGACTGGACGAAGACACTGCGCTCCAGGCTGAAGCGCCGGAAGCCGGCCTCCCCATGGTAGGCCCCCATGCCGCTCTCGCCCACGCCGCCGAAGGGCAGGGCGGGCACGGCGTTGTGCCACAGGGTGTCGTCGAACACCACGCCGCCCGAGTGGGTGGTCTCGAGCAGGCGGCGGCGCAGTTCGGCGTCCCGGGTGAAGGCATACAGGGCCAGGGGCCGAGGCCCGCGGCGCACCCGCTCCAGGGCGGCGTCCATGTCGCGCACCCCGATCACCGGCAGCCAGGGGCCGAAGACCTCCTCGCGCATGATCGCCAGCTCCTCGTGGGGGTCGACCACCAGGGTGGGCGGCAGCTTGGCGCCGCCGTCGGGCAACTCGACCCGCTCGCCCAGGGCGATCACCCGGCAGCCGTGGTCGCGGGCCTCGTCGAGCATGGCCTCGAGCCGCTCGCGCTGGCGGTGTCCCAGCACGGCGGCGTAGTCCTCGCCGGTGGCGCCGTCGGGGTAGAAGTCCGCCACCTTGCGCTGCATGGCGGCGAGGAAGTCGGTAAGACGCGAGGCCTCGACCAGCACGTGGTCGGGGGCGATGCAGGTCTGGCCGGCGTTGAGCCACTTGCCGAAGGCGATGCGCTCGGCGGCCTTCTCCAGGTCGGCGTCGGCGGCCACCAGGGCCGGGCTCTTGCCGCCCAGTTCCAGGGTGATGGGGGTGAGGTTGGCGGCCGCGGCACGGGCCACCTCGCGGCCGACCCGGGGGCTGCCGGTAAACAGCAGGTGGTCGAAGGGCAGGGCGGCGAAGGCGCGGGCGACCTCGACGCCGCCCTCCACCACGCTGAGCTCCTCCGCGGCGAAGTAGCGCGCCGCCAGGCGTGCCATCAGCGCGGAGGTGGCCGGGGTGTGCTCGCTGGGCTTGAGCAGCACCCGGTTGCCGGCGGCGAGGGCGTCCACGACCGGCAGCCAGGCGAGGTTCCACGGGTAGTTGAAGGGCGCCATGATGCCCACCACGCCCAGCGGCTGGCGGTGGACCCGCGCCCGGGCCGGCCACAGCCGCCAGGGCACGGCGGCGCGCCGCGGGCGCATCCAGCCCTTGAGATGCCGCCGCGCATGGCGCACCGCCTGGAGCAGCGGGAACACCTCGGCCAGGCGCGTCTCGATGGCGGGGCGGTGGCCGAAGTCCTCGGCGAGGGCCGCGATGATCTCGTCGCGATGACGGCGGGTCAGGGTCGCCAGCCGTTCGAGGCGTTCGCGACGGGTCGCCAGGCAGGGATAGGGTGTCGCCTGGAAGGCGTGGCGTTGGGCGTCGAGGCGAGCCTGCAGCTCGCTGGCGTCGGTCATGCGCGGATCCTGTGTCGCGGGGATGGAAGGCCGCTGAGGGTCTGGGCACAATGTAGGCGCTACGGCGCCGGTAAGGGAAGTCATGCCGGCGGCCAGCCAACCCCGGGGAGCCCCCATGCCCGAGCTGCAACGCCAGACCCTGCCCGCCGTGGAGGCGGTGGAGGCCGCCGCCTGGAACGCCCTGGTGGGCGACGACCATCCCTTCCTGCGCCACGAGTTCCTGCATGCCCTGGAGGCGAGCGGCTCGGTAGGCCCGGCCACCGGCTGGGTGCCGCGCCACCTGGCGCTGTGGCGGGGCGGCGAGCTGGTCGGGGTGATGCCCCACTATCACAAGCACCACTCCTTCGGCGAATACGTCTTCGACTGGGCCTGGGCCGATGCCTGGGAGCGGGCCGGCGGCCGCTACTATCCCAAGGCCCTGACGGCCATTCCCTATACCCCGGCGCCGGGGCCGCGGCTGGCCCTCGCGCCGGGGGTGGATCCGCTGGCGGCACGCGAGGCGCTGGCCGGGGCCTGGGAGGACGACGCGGCACTCTCGAGCTGGCACCTGCTGTTCGCCGAGGACGCGGAGGTGGCGGTCTGGAAGGCGGCACGTCCCGGTCTGCTGGCCCGCCACGGGGTGCAGTTCCAGTGGCGGGACCGCGGCTACGGCGACTTCACCGGCTTCCTGGCCGCCCTGACCGCCAAGCGGCGCAAGGCGATCCGCCGCGAGCGGCGCCTCGTCGCCGACCAGGGGGTGACCCTGCAGCGCCTGGAGGGGGAGGCGATCGACGCCGAGGCGCTCGAGCATTTCTTCCGCTGCTACGAGATCACCTATCGGGAGCGTGGCCGCCACGGCTACCTCAACCTGGAGTTCTTCCGCCGGTTGCGCGCCGCCCTGCCCGAGGCCCTGCTGCTGGTGCAGGCGCGCCTCGAGGGGCGGCCGGTGGCGGCGGCGCTCTGCCTGCAGGGCGCACGGACCCTCTACGGCCGCTACTGGGGCAGCGAGGTGCTGGCCGATTGCCTGCACTTCGAGGCCTGCTACTACCAGGGCATCGAGCACTGCCTCGAGCGCGGGCTGACCACCTTCGACCCCGGCACCCAGGGCGAGCACAAGCTCTCCCGGGGATTCGAGCCCCGGCTGCTCACCTCGCTGCATCATGTCGCCGACCCGCGGCTGCGCGAGGCCGTGGCACGCTTCTGTGCCGAGGAGCGCGCCCATGTCCGCGCCTACCGCCGGGCCGCCGAGGGGGCCCTGCCGTTCCGTCAGGAGGGCTGAGATTGCCCCTGCCCCCGGACGGCGAAGATGGCATAATGCCCGCCATCGAATCGTCGTGACGGAAGGGTCGAATGCTCAAGTGGTTGGCCGCGGTGCTGGTGGTCCTGATTGCCCTGCTGCAGTACCGGCTCTGGCTGGGGCAGGGTGGGGTCCGCGACCTCGCCGAGGTGCGCGAGCGGGTGGCCGTCCTGGAGGCGGCCAACCAGCCGCTGCGCGACCGCAACGCCCGCCTGGCCGCCGAGGTGCTCGACCTCAAGACCGGCCTGGCCGCCATCGAGGAGCGCGCGCGCAGCGACGTGGGCATGGTGCGCACCGACGAACAGTTCTTCTGGGTGCCGGACGTGGCGGTGGAGGCCAAGGCGGTGATCAACCCCGTGCCGGCCGCGAGCCTGGAGGCCGGCCGATGAGTGGCGCGCCCTGGCTGGTGGTGCCCGCGGCGGGCCGTGGGCGGCGCATGAGCGCCGACCGGCCCAAGCAGTACCTGATGCTGGCCGGGCGCCCGGTCATGGCCCACACCCTGGCGCGCCTGCATGCGGCCTTCCCGGCGGCACGGCTGTGTCTCTGCCTGGACGCCGACGACGCCTGGTTCGATCCGGCCTGGGTGCCCTTCGCCGATTGGCGGCGGGTGGTGGGAGGCGCCGAGCGGGCCGGCTCGGTGGCCAATGCGCTCGCCGCCGTCGCCGGGGAGGCGGCGGACGACGACCTGGTGCTGGTCCACGACGTGGCCCGGCCCTGCGTCGGCGTCGAGGACCTGCGACGGCTGGGCGAGGTCCTGGCCGGGGAGGCCGTCGGGGGGCTGCTGGCCGCGCCGGTGGCGGATACCATGAAGCGTGACGACGGCAGCGGCCGGGTGGCCACCACCGAGCCCCGGGATGGCCTGTGGCACGCCCTGACGCCCCAGGGCTTCCGCTACGGCCTGTTGGTGCGGGCACTCGCCGAGGGCGTCGCCGAGGGCCGGGCCATCACCGACGAGGCCTCGGCGGTAGAGGCACTGGGGCTGGCGCCGCGCCTGGTGGCCGGGCGTCGCGATAACCTCAAGATCACCCACCCCGAGGACCTGGCCCTGGCCGGCATGATCCTGGCCGCCCAGGCCTCGGGCCCGACAGCAGAGGCGCCGACGGGCGCCACGGAGAGATGATGCGCATCGGCCACGGCTTCGACGTCCACCGCTTCGGCGCGGGCGACCACCTGATGATCGGTGGCGTCGCCGTTCCCTTCGACCACGGCTTCGTCGCCCACTCGGACGGCGACGTACTGCTCCACGCCATCAGCGACGCCCTGCTGGGGGCCTGTGCGCTGGGCGACATCGGGCGCCACTTCCCCGACAGCGACCCGGCCTGGGCCGGCGCCGACAGCCGCGACCTGCTGCGTCGCGTGGTCGAGCGGGTGCGTGAGGCCGGCTACCGGGTCGGCAACCTGGATGCCACCGTGATGGCCCAGGCGCCGAAGCTGGCGCCCCATGTCGAGGCCATGGCCGCCAACATCGCCGCGGATCTCGACGTTGGCCCCACGGCGGTCAACGTCAAGGCCACCACCACCGAGCGCCTCGGCTTCACCGGGCGCGGCGAGGGCATCGCCGCCGAGGCGGTGGTGTTGCTGGTCGGAGCCGCAACCGGTGAGTGATGCCCTGGATGCCATCGACTGGCCGCCGGCCTGGCCGCGTACACTGGACGCCGAGTTCGGTCCGCCCCTCCCGGGAGACTACCGCGCGCGCCCCGAGGACTTCGTGGTCGAGGAGGTGCTGGACTTCGCCCCCGAGGGGGAGGGCGAGCACCTCTGGCTCCGCGTCGAGAAGCGCGACCTGACCACCGCCATGGCGGTGCGCGAGCTGGCCCGGCTGTGCGAGGTGTCGCCGCGGGCGGTGGGCTATTCGGGGATGAAGGACCGTGTCGCCGTGACTCGCCAGTGGCTCTCGGTGCAACTGCCGGGGCGCCCGGCCCCGGCGGGGCTCGACGCGGCGCTGACCCAGCGCGGCATCCGGGTGCTGGAGGCGGCGCGCCACCCGCGCAAGCTCAAGCGCGGGGTACATCGCGCCAACCGCTTCCGGCTGCGGGTGACCGGCGAGGCGGCGGGCGATGAGCGACTGGCGGCGCGCTGGCACTGCCTGGTCGAGGCGGGCGTGGCCAACTACTTCGGCCCCCAGCGCTTCGGACCGGACGGGCGTAACCTGCAGCGTGCCCGGGCGCTGCTGTCGCGGGGCTGGCGCAAGCGTGACGATCGCGACGGCATGCTGCTCTCGGCGGCGCGCAGCCACCTGTTCAACGAGCTGCTGGCCGCCCGGGTGGCGGAGGGCAGCTGGAATCGCCTGCTGCCGGGCGAGGTGGCGGTCCTCGACGGCACCGCCAGCCAGTTCCGAGTCGAGGCGCCGGATGCCGAGCTGGCGGACCGGGTGGCACGGCTCGATCTGCACCCCAGTGGGGTGTTGTGGGGCACCGGCGGCTCGGTGGCGGAGGGTGAGGCCAGGGGCCGCGAGGCGCGGCTGGCCGAGCGCTACCCGGGGCTGTGCGCGGGGCTCGAACGCGCCGGCGTGCGCCTGGCGCGTCGCCCCCTGCGCCTGCGGCTCGCCGAGCCGCGGCTGGAACGCGGCGAGGGCGAGCTGTGGCTGGCCTTCGCCCTGCCCCGGGGCGCCTTCGCCACCGCGGTACTGAGGGAACTGATCGCCCACCCGACCCTGCAGGCCGGGACGCATCACGAGAGGAACTGATATGCGGCGCTTACTGCTCTCCAACGACGATGGGGTGCATGCCCCCGGGCTGCGCGCCCTGCATGACGCCCTGGTGCCCCACGCGAGGCTGCGCGTGGTGGCGCCGGACCGCGACAAGAGCGGGGCCAGCAACTCCCTGACCCTGAGCCGGCCGCTGGCGCTCTCGGCGCTGGACAACGGCTTCTACAGCGTCGACGGCACCCCGGCGGACTGCGTCTACCTGGGCGTCAACGGCGTCTGGGACGAGAAGCCCGACCTGGTGATCTCGGGGATCAACCACGGCGGCAACCTGGGCGACGACGTGCTCTACTCGGGTACCGTGGCGGCGGCCATGGAGGGGCGTAACCTGGGCATGGCGGCCATCGCCATGTCGCTGGTGGGCCATCGCCACTTCGACACCGCCGGGCGGGTGGCGGCGAGCCTGGTGGGCGCGGCGGACCGGCTCTCGCTGCCGCCGCGCAGCCTGCTCAACGTCAACGTGCCGGACCTGCCCTGGGACGAGATCCAGGGCTTCCGGGTCACCCGCATGGGCCATCGCGGCCCGGCGGCGCGTCCCCAGGAGGTGCGCGACCCCCGCGGGCGGCTGCGCTACTGGATCGCCGCCGTGGGCGAGAACGCCGACGATGGCCCCGACACCGACTTCGCCGCCGTGGAGGCGGGCTTCGTTTCCATCACCCCGCTGCAGACCGACCTGACCCGGCATGCGGCGCTTTCCGACGTACAGGGCTGGCTGGATGCACTCACCTGAACGCCTGGAGGAACTGATGCGCGGCGTGGGGATGACCTCGCAGCGCACCCGCGACCGCATGGTGGCGCGGCTCGCCGGACAGGGCATCCGCGACCCGCGGGTGCTCGAGACCCTGGCCCGCGAGCCGCGCCACCTGTTCCT
>NZ_JAUFPL010000025.1:274447-291669 GCF_030409215.1 Halomonas ramblicola
TACGAGGACACCTCGCTGCCCATCGGCCATGGCCAGACCCTGTCGCAGCCGTGGATGGTGGCGCGCATGACCGAGCTGGTGCTGCAGGAATCCCCGGCCCGGGTGCTGGAGGTCGGCACCGGCTCCGGCTACCAGGCCCTGATCCTGGCGCGCCTGGTGCCGGAACTCTGGTCCATCGAGCGGATCAATGCCCTGCATCGTCGCGCCGCCGAGCGGCTGCGCCTGCTGGGGGCCCGCAACGCCCGGCTGCGCCTGGCGGATGGCGGCCACGGCTGGGAGAACGAGGCCCCCTTCGACGTCATCCTGCTCACCGCCTGCGCCAGCGAGCTGCCCGAGCCCCTGCTGGCCCAGCTCGCCGAGGGGGGCGTGCTGATCACCCCGCTGTCCGATGCCCGCGGCCGCCAGTGGCTGACCCGTGTGCAGCGGCAGGACAACCAGTTCGAGAAGCGGCGGCTGGAACCGGTCCGGTTCGTGCCGCTGCTGGAAGGAGTCATACGTTGAAGCGACATCTGGGTATCTTCCTCAGGGGGGCCGGCATGGGCGCCGCCGACGCCGTCCCGGGCGTCTCCGGCGGCACCATCGCCTTCATCACCGGCATCTACGAGGAGCTGATCCACACCATCAAGCGCTTCGGCCCCAGTGCCTGGCCGGCCTGGCGCCGGGGCGGCCTGGCGGGGCTGGCGGTCCACCTCAACCTGGCCTTTGTGGTGCCGCTGCTGGCCGGCATCGCCGCCAGCCTGATCAGCGTCGCCCACCTGGTGGTGTGGCTGCTGGAGGACCACCCGCTGCTGCTCAACGGCTTCTTCTTCGGGCTGGTGGCGGCCTCGGCGCTGGTGGTCAGCCGCCACCCCGCCGACTGGAAGTGGTGGCACCTGCTGCCGCTGGTGGCGGGGCTGCTGCTGGCCTACTGGCTGCCCTCGCTGATGCCGCTGATCACCCTGCTGGGCAGCCAGGCGCTGATGCTGGTCGTGGGGGGCGCCATCGCCATCAGCGCCCTGCTGTTGCCGGGCGTCTCGGGCAGCTTCCTGCTGCTCACCATGGGGCTCTACGGCACGGTGATGGATGGTATCCGCGGCTTCGACCCGGGGCTGCTCGGCCTCTTCGGCCTGGGCTGCCTGGTGGGGCTGTTCGTCTTCTCGCGCCTGCTTTCCTGGCTGCTGAGCCGCCATCGCACGGCGACCCTGCAACTGCTGGTGGGCTTCATCGTTGGCTCGCTGCCGGTACTCTGGCCGTGGCGGGAACTGTTACGCTACCAGCTCGGGCCGGAAGGGCAGATGATCCCCCTGGACTACCGCTACCTGACACCGGGCGACTACGCCCAGTTGACCGGCGAGGCGGCGCAGCTGCCGGGGGTGGTGGCGCTGATGCTGGTGGGGGCGGCCATCGTGCTGCTCCTCGATCGCGGCGGTCGACGCTCGGCCGCCTCACGCTCGTCTCACGGGGCAAACAAGGAGGAAGGCTCTGATGCGTAAGGTAATGATGATCTCGGGCCTGGCCCTGGCGATCGCCGGTTGTGCCAACCAGCAGGAGTCGCCCGGCCAGGTGCCGGTGCGCGATCTCTCGGCGAGTCGCGAATCGACCTCCGCCGGTCACTACACGGTGGAGGCCGGCGACACCCTGTACGGCATCGCCTGGCGCCACGACATGGACTACCGTGACCTGGCCCGGCTCAACCGGATCGGGCCGCCCTACCAGATACAGCCGGGCCAGCGCCTGGTGCTGGATGCCGAGACGGCCCAGTCCGGTGGCGAGGAGCAGGTGGACGACGCCGCCAGCGGCGTGGTGGCCACGCCGCTGGGCGGCGACCAGGGCACCGGCGAGTCGTCCGACATGGAGTGGTTGCTGCCCGACGAGGAGGCGATCGAGCGCAACCAGCGCCTCTCCGCCGAGCCACTGGAGGAGGCCGAGGGGCCCACCGGTGGGGCCGTGGCGGGTGCCGTCGCGGCGACGGGCGAGGCCAGCGGGCCGGGGCCGATCTACTCCCCCGACAGTCCCGGTGCCGATGGCGGCCTCAGCGAGCGCGACCTGGCCGAGCGCCGCGAGCGGGATGCCCGGGACGAGCAGGCGGAAGAGGCCGAGGCGGACGAGGCCGTTGACGAGGAGGTGACCGAGGCGGCCGCCGCCGAGGACGAGCCAGCGCAGGATGCCGCCGACGATGAGGCCGGGACGGCACAGGCCGATGCCGACGAGGCGGATGCCGGCACCGCGGTGGCCGGTGGCACCCAGGGCAGCGAGGGCGGCGAGCGCGGCTACACCCCGGTGGACGAGGTGGCCTGGCAGTGGCCCGTCGACGGCGAGGTGGTCGGGCGCTTCGGCGATGGCGGCAGCATCACCGCCGGCATTGATATCGCCGGACAAAAGGGGCAACCTGTCAAGGCGGCCGGGCCGGGCATCGTGGTCTATGCCGGCAGCGGGGTGAGGGGTTACGGCAAGCTTATCCTGCTCAAGCACAACGACCAGTACCTGAGTGCCTATGCCCACAACGACACCCTGAACGTGAGCGAGAATGACGTGGTGCAGGCCGGCGAGGTGATCGCCACCATGGGCGACAGCGACGCCGAGGATGTCAGGCTGCACTTCGAGGTGCGCAAGGACGGTCAGCCCCAGGATCCCCTGGAGTTCCTGCCGCCGCGCTGAGGGCCGCCATCGGCCGGGTGAGAGCACTGCCGACGGGATGTCACACAATAATAATCAGGTTCGCCGAGGCTAGAGGGCAGACTCGGCGACGGGACGCAACCACAGGGTAGCCACCGATGAGCATGCTTGAACGGGACCTTCAGGATGTGGATCTCGACGCGCTCGAGGAAAAGGACGATGACATCGTCGAGGACCTCGACGTCGAGGAAGTGGCGAGCAGCGACGATGCCGCCTTCGAGAAGGCGCTGAGCCGTGAGGATCGCTACAACAACCACAGCCTCGATGCCACCCAGATCTACCTCAACGAGATCGGCTTCTCGCCACTGCTGACGCCGGAGGAGGAGGTCTTCTACGGTCGCCTGGCCCAGAAGGGCGATCCCCTGGGGCGCTCGCGGATGATCGAATCCAACCTGCGCCTGGTGGTGAAGATTGCCCGGCGCTACCTCAATCGCGGGCTATCGCTGCTTGACCTGATCGAGGAGGGCAACCTCGGCCTGATCCGCGCCGTGGAGAAGTTCGACCCCGAGCGCGGCTTCCGTTTCTCCACCTACGCCACCTGGTGGATCCGCCAGACCATTGAGCGGGCGCTGATGAACCAGACCCGCACCATCCGCCTGCCCATCCACGTGGTCAAGGAGCTCAATATCTACCTGCGCGCGGCCCGCGAGCTGACCCAGAAGCTCGACCACGAGGCCACTGCGGAGGAGATCGCCGACTACCTGGACAAGCCGGTGGAGACCGTCAAGAAGATGATGGGGCTCAACGAGCGGATCTCCTCGGTGGACTACCCGGTAGGCGGCGACAGCGACAAGCCGCTGATCGAGACCCTCGCCGACGATAACGACCACGGCCCCGAGTCGACCCTGCTCGACGGCGACGTCAAGCAGCACGTCGACGAGTGGCTCTCCGAGCTCACCGAGAAGCAGATGGAGGTGGTGGTGCGGCGCTTCGGCCTGCGCGGCCACGAGGCGGCCACCCTGGAGCAGGTGGGCGAGGAGATCGGCCTGACGCGCGAGCGGGTGCGCCAGATCCAGGTGGAGGCGCTGAAGAAGCTGCGCCGGGTACTCGACAAGCAGGGGCTCTCCCTGGACGCCATCTTCGAGTAGTGGCTCCGCCTCGGCATAGCAAGATCGACCCTTGTTCGGCCTTAAGGTCATAATAACGTTCCGGAAACCACCATTCATATGGTGGTTTCTTTCGTGATTTCGCCGACAAATCCGACGATAATGCCTGGTCGTTCCGTCCGCATCACCAGGAGTCCGCCATGGCCCGGCCGCTCATCGCCGAGATCGACCTCGACGCCCTGCGCCACAACTACCGTCTCGCCTGCGAACGATCCCCCGACAGCCGCTGCGTGGCCGTGCTCAAGGCCGACGCCTATGGCCACGGCGCCGTGCCCTGCGCCCGCGCGCTGGAGGGCATCGCCCCCGCCTTCGCGGTGGCCTGCATCGAGGAGGCGGTGGTCCTGCGCGAGGCGGGCATCGACGCGCCCATCCTGCTGCTGGAGGGCATCTTCGAGGCCGCCGAGCTCGCCCAGGTCGACGACCTGGGTCTCTGGATGACGGTGCACAGCGACTGGCAGCTGGAGGCGCTGCTCGCCCATCGACCGGCAGGGCCCATCCCGGTATGGGTCAAGGTGGACTCCGGCATGCATCGCCTGGGCTTCCCGCCCGAGGCGGTCGAGGCCGTCTGGCAGCGGCTGCGCGAGGCCCCGGCGCAGGCCTGCGACCTGCACCTGATGAGTCACTTCGCCACCGCCGACCTGGAGGACAGCGCCTACTTCGAGCGCCAGATGGCGCGGCTGGAGGCGCTCGCCGACCGTCTCGGGGCGCCGCTGTGCCTGGCCAACTCCCCGGCTACCCTGGCCAGGCCCCGCGCCCATGGCGCCTGGAATCGCCCCGGCGTCATGCTCTATGGCAGCGACCCCCTGGAGGTCGCCAACGCGGCGAGCCGGCGCCTGGCGCCGGTGATGACCCTGCGCTCGGCGATCATCGCCGTGCGCGAGCTGCCCGCCGGCGAGCCGGTGGGCTATGGCGGGCGCTGGACCACCCCGCGCCCCTCGCGCATCGGCGTGGTGGCGGCGGGCTACGGCGATGGCTACGACCGCCATGCCGTGGACGGCACCCCGGTGCTGGTGGCCGGCCGCCGCACGGCGATCGCCGGCAAGGTCTCCATGGACATGCTCACCGTGGACCTCACCGACATCCCCGAGGCCGACATCGCCAGCGAGGTGGTGCTGTGGGGCAGGGCGAGCAATGGCGAGGTGCTCTCGGTGGACGAGGTGGCCCGCCACTGCGATACCATCAGCTACACCCTGCTCAGCGGGGTGCTGCCGCGGGTGCCGAGACGCTATCATGGGGGGCAATCGTAATCCCCAGTGACAAGGAGAGTTGCCGCATGGAGAGCACCGTTAATTGGGGTCTGTCCCCCGGGGCTGTCCCCCAATGAGCCGGAAAGACTACCCCGACTCCTTCGCCCATCCGCGCTTCTGGCCGACCTGGCTGGCCATCGGGGCCATGCATGCCGCCGCCCGGCTGCCCTGGCGACTCAAGCTGTGGCTCGGCAGGGCCATCGGCCTGGCAGCCTGGCGCCTCGCCCGCCGTCGTCGGCATATCACCGAGACCAACCTGCGGCTCTGCTTCCCGGAGTTGGAGGATGATCGGCATCACCGGCTGGTGCGCGAGACCTTCATCGCCAACGGCATCGGCCTCATCGAGACGGCCACCGCCTGGTGCCGTGACCCCGAGCATCTGCGCCACCGGGTCATCTTCAAGGGCCAGGAGCACAGGGCCAGGTTGGAGGCCGAGGGGAAGGGGGCGCTGATCCTCGGCGTGCACTTCTCGACCCTCGACCTCGGGGCCGCCCTGCATGCGCTCTATTTCCGCGCCGATGCCGTCCAGCGCCCCCATGACAACCCCCTCTTCGCCCGTTTCATGAGCCGGGCTCGGGCCCCCTATTTCGATGCCATCCTGGACCGCCACGACCTGCGTGGCGTGGTCCGACGGATCAAGGCCGGCCATGCGGTCTGGTATTCCCCCGACCAGGACTTCGGGCGCGATGCCAGTGTCTTCGCGCCCTTCTTCGGCATCCAGGCTGCCACGGTCAGGATGACCGCCCGCATCGCCCGCATGACCGGGGCCCCGGTGATCCCGCTGATCTTTCACCGCAACCCCGACGACCGCACCTACACCCTGGAGTACCTGCCGCCCCTGGCGGACTTCCCCAGCGGCGACGAGGTGGCCGACGCGACCCGGATCAACGCCGTCATCGAGGCGGCCATCCGCCGGCACCCCGAGCAGTACCTGTGGCTGCATCGCCGCTTCAAGACCCGGCCGCGGGGCGAGCCCAAGCTCTACTGAAGCGGAGCTTCAAGCTGGAAGAGCGGCGCTTCGCGCCTGGAAGACCCCGGCTTCGCCGGGAGCTGGAAGAACGCCCGCTGCGCGGGCTTGAGCTGGAAGCTGGAAGAGAAAACCCCACAGGCCTCGCAGCCGTGGGGTTTTCTTCCAGCTTCAGGCTTCCAGCTTAAAGCTTACGGTTTACAGCTCCGGCGAAGCCGGTCAGGCATCGATGCGCTTGTACTTCATGCGGTGCGGGGTGTCGTCGCCCACCCGCTGCTTGTGGTCCGCCTCGTACTCGGTGTAGTTGCCCTCGAAGAACACCACCCGGGAGTCGCCCTCGAAGCCGAGGATGTGGGTGGCGATGCGGTCCAGGAACCAGCGGTCGTGGGAGATCACCAGGGCGCAGCCGGGGAAGGCCAGCAGGGCCTCCTCGAGGGCGCGCAGGGTCTCGATGTCCAGGTCGTTGGAGGGCTCGTCGAGCAGCAGCACGTTGGCGCCCTGCTTGAGGGTCTGGGCCAGCTGCAGGCGGCCGCGCTCGCCGCCGGAGAGCTCGTCGAGGCGCTTCTGCTGGTCATTGCCCTTGAAGTTGAAGCGTCCCACGTAGGCGCGCGAGGAGACCTCGTAGCCGTTGATGTTGAGGATGTCCTGGCCGTCGGAGACCGCCTCCCACACCGTCTGCTTGTTTTCGAGGTTGTCGCGCAGCTGCTCGACGTAGGCGATATCCACGGTGTCGCCCAGCACCACCTCGCCGCGGTCGGGGGTCTCCTGGCCGGTGATCATCTTGAACAGCGTCGACTTGCCGGCGCCGTTGCCGCCCACCAGGCCGACGATGGCGCCCTTGGGCACGCTGAACGAGAGGTCCTCGTAGAGCAGCTGGCCGTCGAAGCCCTTGGCCGCGTCGTGGAACTCGATCACCTTGTCGCCCAGGCGCGGACCGGGCGGAATGTAGATCTCGTTGGTCTCGTTGCGTTTCTGGAAGTCACCGGACTGCATCTCCTCGAAGCGGTTGAGGCGTGCCTTGCTCTTGGCCTGGCGGCCCTTGGCGTTGGAACGCACCCACTCCAGCTCCTGCTTGATGGCCTTCTGGCGCGAGGCCTCCTGCTTGGCCTCCTGCGCCAGGCGTTTCTCCTTGGCCTCCAGCCACTGGGAGTAGTTGCCCTCGAAGGGGATGCCCTGGCCGCGGTCCAGCTCGAGGATCCAGCCGGCCACGTTGTCGAGGAAGTAGCGGTCGTGGGTGATCGCCACCACGGTGCCGGAGTAGTCGTGCAGGAAGCGCTCCAGCCAGGCCACCGACTCGGCGTCCAGGTGGTTGGTGGGCTCGTCGAGCAGCAGCATGTCGGGGCTGGAGAGCAGCAGGCGGCACAGCGCCACGCGGCGGCGTTCGCCGCCGGAGAGGTTGCCGACCTTGGCCTCCCAGGGCGGCAGGCGCAGGGCCTCGGCGGCCACCTCCAGCTTGCGCTCGAGGTTATGGGCGTCGGCGGCCTCGATGATGTTCTCCAGGCGCGCCTGCTCGGTGGCCAGGGCGTCGAAGTCGGCGTCCGGCTCGGCATAGGCGGCGTAGACGGCGTCGAGCTTCTCCTGGGCCTCCTTGATGGCGCCCAGCGCCTCCTCCACGGTCTCGCGGACGTTCTTGGCGTCGTCGAGCTCCGGCTCCTGGGGCAGGTAGCCGACGTTGATGCCCGGCATGGGGCGCGCCTCGCCCTCGTACTCCTTGTCGACGCCGGCCATGATGCGCAGCAGGGTCGACTTGCCGGCGCCGTTGAGGCCCAGCACGCCGATCTTGGCGCCGGGGAAGAAGGAAAGGGAGATGTCCTTGAGGATCTGCTTCTTGGGGGGCACGACCTTGCCCACCCGGTTCATGGTGTAGACGTATTGCGCCATGGAGTTCCACTTGGTTGGAGGATTGGCTGACCCACGGATGATAGAGCCCGCGGCGATCGATGGCCAGTTTCCGGCCACACACCCGCCACGGGCTTATGCGTCTGGCGCTCGGCGCTACTCTTCCTCGTCGAGGGCCCAGTCGTCCTCGATGGCGCGTCGCAGCCGGCGTTCCTCGAGCAGCGCCTCCACACGGCGACGCGCATGCAGGGTGTCGGCGCGACTGCTGGGGCGGGGACGCACGTAGTCGTCGTCGTTCACCGCCTCGAGGAGATCCTGATCGTCGTCGAGGCTGGAGTCGAGAAGGGATTCACGGCCCATGCGAAGTCCTCCCATGGCCAGGTGTCGACGTCGGGCGCCGACCGGTCACACGTTCGCTTCTCGTCCGGCTTCGCGGAACCCGAAGCGCCACAAAGGCAACGGGCGTTGCCTGGGAGCCTGTATATATCCGGGTGGAGGGAGAGGACAAGCCCCCGGCGCGACTTTTTTCCTCCCTAGCGCCGCGGCGGTGGAGGCGGAGCTCAGTCCAGGCCGTGGCGCGCCCTGAGGCGCTCCAGCTCCTGCTGGGCCTCGACACGTTCGGTGACGTCCTTCTGCACGCCCAGGTAGTAGGTGAGGTTGTCGTCCTCGTCATGGACGGGAGTGATCGACAGCTCGTTCCAGAACAGGGTGCCGTCCTTGCGATAGTTGCGCAGTACCGTGCGGCAGGGACGCCCCTCGGCGAGCGCCTTGCGGATGGTGGCCAGCCCCTCCTGGTCGCGGTCGTCGTTCTGCAGGAAGCGACAGTCCTGGTAGAGGATCTCGTCGGCGCTGTAGCCGGTCAGGCGCTCGAAGCCCCGGTTCACGTAGATCAGGATGTGCTCGTCGCCCTCCTGCTCGGCCACCACGATGCCGTCCTCGGAGGCATCGACGATGCGCTCCAGCAAGTCCGGGCTGATCAGGGGAGATCGTTTCATGCGAGGCGTTCCTGTCGCGGATCCTGTCTCGGCCGCCCGGGGGCGGCAGCGTCGTCACTGTCTAGGTTCGATTGACATCATGGCCAGAGCCTCGGCGGATTTCAACGCCGCCACCGGCATTTCCGGGGCCATGGCCGTTGGCCGTGGCGATTGCCCCACCTGCATGCCACCTCATCAGGCGGCCCTGGCTGATAACGGGGGCGCCCTGGGGGCTCCTCGCTGATAGGATGGGCCCATCATCGTTGCGACAGGGAGTGCACCGTGTCACGTATTCGAATCCATTACTGTACCCAGTGCCAGTGGTTGCTGCGCAGCGCCTGGCTGGCCCAGGAACTGCTCTCCACCTTCGGCGAGGACCTGGACGAGGTGGCCCTGGTGCCGTCCCACGGTGGCTACTTCGAAATCTTCTTCGACGCGGAGTCGATCTGGGAGCGCAAGCGCGACGGCGGCTTCCCCGATAGCAAGACCCTCAAGCAGAAGGTCCGCGACCGCCTCGCCCCCGATCGCGACCTGGGGCATATCGACCGCTCGGGCCGAGGGTCTGACGCATGACCCGTGACGGCAAGGCGATGCTCTATGGGCTCGGCGCGGTGGGGCTGTGGTCCACGGTGGCCACGGCCTTCAAGGTGGCGCTGGCCTACATGTCACCGCTGGAGTTGATGTGGCTGGCCTCGCTGGTTTCCTGGGCGCTGATCGGCGTGCTGGTGGCCCGCCAGGGGCTGCTGCGCCAGGCGTTCGCCGGTGGCTGGCGCACCGCCGCCTGGGCGGGGCTGCTCAATCCGGTGGCCTACTACCTGGTGCTGTTCGGCGCCTACGACCGCCTGCCGGGCCAGGAAGCCATGGCGCTCAACTACACCTGGGCCTTGACCATGGCCTTCCTGGCGGTGCCGATCCTCGGCCAGCGGCTGACCCGCATCGACGTGCTGGCGGGGCTGATCGCCTATTCGGGGGTCTGGGTGATCGCCACCCGCGGTGCGGTGTTCGACGTGGCCTTCGCCGACCCGCTCGGCGTGGGCATGGCGCTGGCCTCGACGCTGATCTGGGCGCTCTACTGGCTGCTCAACGCCCGCGACCATCGCCCGCCCCTGGTGGCCCAGTGGCAGAACTTCAGCGTGGGGGTGCCGGTGCTCACGGTGCTGCTGCTCGCCGGGCCGGGCCTCGCCTGGCACGGTTGGGCGGGACTCGGCGCCGGGGTCTACGTGGGGTTGTTCGAGATGGGTATCGCCTTCGTGCTCTGGCAGCTCGCCGTCCACCAGGTGTCGCGCACGGCGAAGGTCTCCAACCTGATCTTCCTCTCGCCGCCGGTATCGCTGCTGCTGCTGTTCCTGGTGGTCGGCGAGCCGATCCTCGTCTCCACCCTGGTGGGGCTGGTGCTGATCCTTGCCGGGCTGGGACTGCAGCAGTGGCAGAAGGCGCCGGCGCCGGCGGTTCAGTCCTGAGCCTCGGCCAGCGCCATGCCGTTGTCCTCCAGCAGCGGCGCGAGCTCGGGCCAGACATTGTCGAGGATGATCGGCTGGGCGGCGGCGGTGGGGTGGATGCCGTCGTCCTGCATCAGCGTCTCGTCCAGTGCCACCCCCTCCAGCAGGAAGGGCACCAGCGGCAGGTCGTACTCGTCGGCCAGGCGGTGGTAGACCCCGGTGAAGGCGTCGCGGTAGGCCTGGCCGTAGTTGGGCGGGATGTCGATGCCCAGCAGCAGCACCGCGGCGCCGGCCTCGCGGCTGGCCTCGATCATGCCGGCCAGGTTGGCCTCGAACTGGCCGGGAGGCAGGCCGCGCAGGCCGTCGTTGCCGCCCAGTTCCAGCAGAACGATGTCCGGGGCATGCTGTCCGAGTAGCTCGGGCAGCCGGCCGGCGCCGCCGCTGGAGGTCTCGCCGCTGATGCTGGCGTTGACCACCTCGGCCTTCCCGTCCAGGCGTGCGGCCAGCAGACTGACCCAGCCCTCCTGACGCTCGATGCCGTAGGCGGCGCTGAGGCTGTCGCCCATCACCAGCAGGGTGGGACGCTCGCTGGCCGCCGCCGCGGCGGCCGCCAGCAGCAGGAGGGCGACGATGGCCAGTCGGCCCAGGCCGCGACGCAATGGACAACCAGGGAATGCCTTCATCATGACCCATGCCTCTCGTTCGGAAACCCCACCGATTCTACACGTCGATCGCCTGGCCAAGCAGGTCCAGAGCGGTGATCGGCGGCTCACCATTCTGAGTGATCTGGCGCTCACGGTGTTCCCCGGCGAGAGCGTGGCGATCCTCGGTCAGAGTGGCGCCGGCAAGTCCACCCTGCTGGGGTTGCTGGCCGGCCTGGATACGGCCAGCGACGGCGAGCTCGAGCTGTTCGGCGAGTCGCTCGCGGCGCTGGACGAGGACGGCCGTGCCCGGCTGCGCGCCGGTCGGGTGGGCTTCGTGTTCCAGAACTTCCAGCTGCTGCCGACCCTCACCGCCCTGGAGAACGTGCTGCTGCCGCTGGAGCTCTCCCCCCAGGCCGGCGCCGAGGCGCGGGCCCGCGACTGGCTCGAGCGGGTGGGGCTGGGCGAGCGCCTCACGCATCTGCCCAAGCAGCTCTCCGGCGGCGAGCAGCAGCGCGTCGCCCTGGCCCGGGCCTTCGTCACCGGCGCCGAGCTGGTGTTCGCCGACGAACCCACCGGCAACCTGGATCCCGCCACCGGTGAGCGCATCATCGACACCCTCTTCGCCCTCAACCGCGAGGCCGGCACCACCCTGGTGCTGGTCACCCACGACCACGCCCTGGCGCGTCGCTGCGACCGCTGCCTGCGCCTGGAGTCGGGACGCCTGGTGGAGATGCGCCACGAGGAGGTGAGCGCATGAGCCGGGACGCCCTGCGCCTGGCGCGCCTCTCGGCCCGGGGCCTGGCCCGCGACCTGCGCGCCGCCGACGTGCGTGCGCTGTTCGTCGCCCTGGCCCTGGCGGTGGCCGCCTCCACCATGATCGGTTTCTTCCTCGATCGCCTCGACCGCGGCCTGACCCGCCAGGCGGGCCAGCTGCTGGGCGGCGACCTGGTGCTGGAGCAGGGCCGGCCCTTCGACGCCGAACTGCGCGAGACCCTGGAGACGGCCGGCCTGACCCTCAGCGACCAGGTCGACATGGTCTCCATGGTCAACCTGGGCGACGCCTTCCAGCCCGCCAGCCTCAAGGTGGTGGACGACGCCTATCCCCACTACGGCACTGCCCTGGTGGATCGCGGGGATGGCCCCGAGCGGATCGCCAGCGGACCCTCGCCCGGCGAGGCCTGGCTGGCGCCGCGCCTGGCGTTGCTGCTGGAGGCCGAGGTCGGCGACCGGGTGCGGGTCGGCGAGGCGGAGCTCGAGGTGGCCGGGGTGATCGAACGCGAGCCCGACCAGTCGGCGGGCTTCGGCAACTTCAACCCGCGCCTGATGATGCACCGCGCCGACCTGGAGGCCACCGACCTGGTGCAGGACGGCTCGCGGGTGGAGTTCGAGATCCTCGCCGCCGGGCCCCCCGAGGCCCTGGAGGGGCTGGCGCCGCTGCTCGACCGCCTGCGCCGCGACGGCGTCGAGGTGCGCGACGTACGCCGCGACCGGCCCGGCCTGGGCAACGCCCTGGAGCGCGCCGAGCGCTACCTGAGCCTGGCCGGCCTGGCCGCGGTGCTGCTGGCCGGGGTGGCGGTGGCCATGGCCACCCGTCGCTACGTGGATCGCCACCTGGACACCGCGGCGCTGCTGCGCTGCTTCGGCGCCACCCAGGGGGAGCTGTCGCGGCTGTTCGGCCTGCAGCTGCTGTGGCTGGCGCTGGCCGCCTCGGTCGTGGGGGCGCTGCTGGGGCTGGCCGGCCAGGCGGCGCTGCTGGGCCTGCTCACCGCCTTCCTGCCCCTGGAATTGCCGCCCCCCGGGCTGCTGCCGCTGGGCCTCGGCGTGCTCACCGCCCTGGCGGTGCTGGTGGGCTTCGCCGGCCCGACCCTGCTGCGCCTCAAGCGGGTCAGTGCGCTCAAGGTGCTGCGTCGCGAGCTCGATCCGCTGCCCGCCTCGGCCTGGCTGGTGCTGGGCGTGGCCAGCGCGGTGTTCGGGGCCCTGCTGTGGCTCTACTCCGGCGACGCCGGGCTCGCCCTGGGCCTGCTGCTGGGTGGCCTGGTGATGCTGGCGGCGCTCTGGGGCCTGGGCTCGCTGCTGCTCGCCGCGGTGCTGCGCCTGGCCGGGCGCCTGCCACGGCGTGCCGGCCAGGCCGACCTCGCCCAGGCGCTGCGCCTGGGCGGGGCACAGCTGGCCCGGCGGCGCACCGCCAGCCTCGGCCAGCTGCTGGCCTTCTCGGTGACCTTCTTCGCCATGGCGATGATCGCCCTGGTGCGCGGCGACCTGCTCACCACCTGGCAACAGCAGCTCCCCGAGGACACGCCCAACCATTTCGCCATCAACATCCAGCCCGGGGAGCGCGACGCCTTCGAGGCGGCGCTGGCCGGGGCCGCCGACTCGCGCAGCGCCCTCTATCCCATGGTGCGCGGGCGCATCACCGCCATCAACGGCGGCTCGCCCCGCGAGGCAGTGCCGGCGGAGGCACGCGGCGACAACGCCCTGCGCCGCGAGCTCAACCTCACCTGGCGCGAGACCCTGCCGGAGGGCAACCGCCTGGTGGCCGGGGCATGGTTCGACGAGTTGCCGGCCGCGGAGGCCGCCGGCTGGTACGACGAGGTGGCCGCCGAGCCCGAGGTGGAGCGGGTGCCGATCTCCATGGAGGACGGCCTGGCCGAGCGCTTCGGGCTGGCGCTGGGCGACACCCTGACCTTCACCATCGGCGCCGACGAGATCGTCGGCGAGCTCACCAGCCTGCGCAACCTGGACTGGGACAGCTTCCGGCCCAACTTCTACGTGATCTTCCCCCCCGGGGTGCTGGAGCGCTTCGGCCACAGCTACATCACCGCCTTCCACCTGGACGCGGGCGAGCGCGAGCTGCAGCGCCGCCTGGGGCGCGAGTTCCCCGGCGTCACCCTGCTCAACGTGGATGCCATCCTCGGCCAGGTGCGCGACCTCCTCACCCAGGTCACCCGCGCCGTGGAGCTGGTGCTGGCCTTCGTGCTGCTGGCCGGGGTCAGCGTGCTCTACGCCGCGCTCACCGCCAGCCGCCCGGTGCGCGCCCACGAGAGCGGCCTGCTGCGGGTGTTCGGTGCCGGCAACCGGTTGCTGTCCCGCGTCCAGGGGGCGGAGTTCGCCATCCTCGGCCTGGCCAGCGGCCTGATGGGGGCGCTGCTCGCCGAGCTGGCCGGCGCGGCCCTCTATGTGGCGTGGCTCGACCTGGCGCCGCGGCCGCACCCCTGGCTGTGGCTGGTGCTGCCGCTGGGCGGGGCGCTGCTGATCGGTGCCATCGGTCATCTGCTGTCGCGGGGGCTGCGTCGTCAGGCCCCGGCGGCGAGCCTGGGCCTGCTGGGCGAGACCTGAAGGGGCAATCGGCCGGCGCTGGGCTAGACTGGCTTGGCACACCCACACATCGATCACACAGGAGGTGATCCCATGCGTCTCATCCGTGCCACCCTCCCTCGCCTGGCGCTGCCCGTGGCGCTCTCCACCCTCATCGCCGCGCCGGCGCTGGGCGATGCCGAGCGCCTGGAGCGCGACCTGCGTGCCTTCTTCGCCGATGAAGGCGAGCTGACGATCGGCGAGGTCTCCGATGCCCTGCTGCGTAGCCGGGTCACCGCCGAGGCGTTGCGCTTCGACGCCGCGGAGGGCGACCGGCTGCTGATCGACCGCTACCGGGTCAGCGGCGACTACGAGCGCCCCGAGGAGGTGACCCTGGAAGGGGTCCGCCTGGAGGACGGCCTCACCGAGCTGCTGTTGCTGGGCATCGATCGTCTGGTGCTGGGCGAGCCGGGCTGGGCCGTGCCGCCGGGCGATGACGAGGGCCTGGCGGCGATGCGCCTGGGCAGCCTGGCCGCGGAGGGGCTGGTGATCGAGCACGGCGCCGAACTGGCCGAGGGGGTCGGCGCCGAGGACGCCCTGGGCGAGGGACGCCTGGCCGTGGGGCGCCTGCGCGGCGAGACCCTCTCCCGCGAGGCCATCGGCCGCCTCGAGCTGCATGAGCTGAGCGGTACCGGCCTGCCGCTCGAGGAGATGGGAGAGGGCGACTTCACCCTGGACAGGCTGCTGCTGGAGGATCTCGAGGGGCTCGATCGCGAGGACGAGCAGCGCCTCGGCCGCCTCGAGCTGGAGGCGCTCGAGATCCTGGTGGAGGGCAGCCGCCTGCTGGCCCTGGAGGCATTGGGGCTCGACGGTGACCTCGGCGATGGCGAGGCCGGCCTGCGACTCGAGGCGCTGGATCTCGAGCTGACCCGCTTGATCGAGCTGTCGCCCGAGGAGGAGCGCACCCAGATGCGCATGGCCAGCAACGTGCTCACCGACGGCAGCGGCCAGCTGCGCCTGGATGCCGTCGTCGATGCGCGCTGGGAGGAGCAGGACGACGAGACCGGGCGGCTGCTCAGCGAGAGCCAGCTGTCGTTCCGCGACGCCCTGCGACTGGACCTCGACGTGGAGGGCCTGCTGGCCCTGCCCGAGGGCATGACGCATGCCGACCTGGTGGATGGCGAGCGGCTGCTCGAACAGGCCAGCCTGAACGGTGGCCTGCTGATCCTCAAGCTGTCCGACCAGGGCCTCTTCGGGCGTCTGGCCACCCTGGGCGCCGCCATGGAGGGCGTCAGCGAGGCGCAATACCTCGAGCAGGCGCGCACCCAGGCCCAGGGCTTCGGCATGATGTTCGGCCCCCAGGTGGAGGCCTTGCTGGCCGGCCTGGTGTCGCTGATGGAGGGGAGTGCCAGCGAGCTCGAGGTCACCCTGGACCTGCCGGCCGAGAAGAACCTGCAGCGCTTCGCCGACGACCCCCTGGCGCTGCCCGACCGCCTCGCCATGCAGGTCGAGACCCGCTGACCGCGGATGCCCTGCATGAGTCCGCCCGTTGCCCCGGATGACCGCCTTTCATGTGAAAGGCGGGTGGGGCTGGGGTATCATGCACTGCCCTGATTCTTCCGTGACGCGAGGTTTCCCGCCGATGTTCAGCCGTGACATGACGATTGCCGGTTTCGATGATGCCCTGTTCGATGCGATGCAGAAGGAGGTCGCCCGCCAGGAGGCGCACATCGAGCTGATCGCTTCCGAGAACTACGCCAGCCCCCGAGTGATGGAGGCCCAGGGCAGTCAGCTGACCAACAAGTACGCGGAAGGCTACCCCGGCAAGCGCTACTACGGCGGTTGCGAGTACGTCGACATCGTCGAGCAGCTGGCCATCGACTATGCCAAGCAGCTGTTCGGCGCCAGCTACGCCAACGTCCAGCCCCACTCCGGTTCCCAGGCCAACGCCGCCGTCTTTCAGGCGTTGGTCAAGCCGGGCGACACCGTGCTGGGCATGAGCCTGGACGCCGGCGGCCACCTCACCCACGGTGCCAGGCCGAACTTCTCCGGCAAGCACTACGATGCCGTGCAGTACGGCATCGACGAGAACGGCCGCATCGACTACGCGGAGGTCGCACGCCTGGCTCGCGAGCACCGGCCGAAGATGATCATCGCCGGGTTCTCCGCCTACTCCCAGATCATCGACTGGGCGAAGTTCCGCGAGATCGCCGACGAGGTGGGCGCCTACCTGCTGGTCGACATGGCGCACGTGGCCGGCCTGGTGGCCGCCGGCGTCTACCCGACGCCGCTGCCCCACGCCCATGCGGTCACCACCACCACCCACAAGACCCTGCGCGGTCCGCGCGGCGGCCTGATCCTCTCCGCCGAGGGCGACGAGGCGATCGAGAAGAAGCTGCAGTCGGCGGTCTTCCCGGGCGGCCAGGGCGGTCCCCTGGAGCACGTCATCGCCGCCAAGGCGATCTGCTTCAAGGAGGCCATGGACCCCGAGTTCACCACCTACCAGCAGCAGGTGGTGACCAACGCCCAGGCGATGGCCGGCGTGTTCATCGAGCGTGGCTTCGACATCGTCTCCGGCGGCACCGAGGACCACCTCTTCCTGCTCTCGCTGATCAAGCAGGGCCTCACCGGCAAGGACGCCGACGCCGCCCTGGGCCGTGCCCACATCACCGTCAACAAGAACGCCGTGCCCGGCGACCCGCAGAGCCCCTTCGTCACCTCCGGCCTGCGCATCGGCACCCCGGCGGTGACCACCCGCGGCTTCGGCGAGAGCCAGTGCCGCGACCTGGCCGGCTGGATCTGCGACATCCTCGACGCCATGGCCAAGGGCGAGGACACTTCCGCCATCGAGGCCGAGGTCAAGAGCAAGGTCGAGGCCGTCTGCGCCGAGTTCCCGGTCTACCGCTGAACGGCACGGGCCGCCCTGGCCCGTTTCCCCCGCGAGGCCCGCTACCGAGAGGCCCGCTACCGAGAGGCCCCGCCAGGCTCCCCGCCTGGCGGGGCCTCTTTACCTTCCGGCGGCGGCTCGTATGTATGTGACCAAAGTCTAACGGCAAG
>NZ_JAUFPL010000025.1:291763-294107 GCF_030409215.1 Halomonas ramblicola
TATGTCCGACATAGGTTGAGCCAAGTCGTACACGGAGCCCGTCACACCCCATGGCCTCATCAAAGCCCGACATCGCCGAGGACCTGGCGCGCGGCATCTTCGCCGGGGAATACGCCCCTGGCAGCTTCCTGCCGCGGGAGCTGGACCTCTGCGAGACCTACGGCGTCAGCCGCAGCACGGTGCGCAGCGCCCTGCAGCAGCTGGTTTCGGCGGGCATGGTCACGCGCATCTCGGGGCAGGGCAGCCGGGTCCGCGAACTGCCCGACTGGCACCTCCTCGATCCCCGCGTCAGCGAGTGGATGGCCCGCTTCGCCCAACCCAATCCGCGGATCCAGCGCGATATCTTCGCCTTCCGGGTGGCGGTGGAACCCTTCATGGCCCGGCTGGCCGCCGAGAACGCCACGGCGGCGGACCTGCTGGCCATCGAGACGGCCTGGCAGGGCATGATCGCGGCCCTGGAGACGTCGGATCGCCGCCACGCTGGGCTCAGCCACGATGAGCATGACGTGGCCTTCCACGAGGCGATCTTCGCCGCTACCCACAACCTGCTCTGGGCCCAGCTCAGCCACATGCTCAAGCCGGCCATCGGCCTGCTGGTGGAGACCTCCAACCACAGCGCGGCCGAACTGAGCGACGGCATGGAGCGGCATCGCCTGCTGATGGAGGCGATCCGCCTGCGCCAGCCCGAGCAGGCCGAGCAGGCGGCCCTCTCGGTGCTGGAGCGTACCGGGCTGGACCTGGGCTTCGAGGGCCTCTTCGAGCATCTCCCCCCGCGACTGCGCCTGCCGGGTGCGGTCGGGACCCGGCCGAGCCGATCGGCCTCCCAGGATCCACGATAAACGCCAACCGGGTGACAGCAGGGAGCCTCCCTGCGGCGGGTCACGCCGCTGTGGCTGGAGCGTCAGGCACGAATGAGCAATGAAAAAGGGAGGCCGGCGGGCAAGCCCTTTACCCTAAGTGTGGCTGAAAGTGGGGTAAGGGGCTGACAAAGCGCTAGAGCCCGCTATGCTACTGGATATCCAGTCAGTGTGGCGGGCTATTCAGTGGGACAAAAATCCTTCCAAGGCAACAACCCTAGGATTCCTTACCCAGTCAACGGGATCCAGGTCAATGGATGCCGCAACCCAGAATGTGATGAATTTCTCCTACTCTCTCCTGTGCATTCGCCCAGTGAGTTATTGACAGAAATTAATACACGGACAGGGAAAAGTAAAGGTCGGGTGAGCCAAGGCCATTTCAGGGTTCAGGGCGTAGGGAGTAAGGAGTCTTCTCTTCACTGTTACTCTTGTGAGAAAAAATCTAAGTCAGGTGAGTTTAAAGGCCAAGTAACTTCAATTATAAAGAGCAATCAAGCGGTTCATGAGGAGTTGCAAAGGATCACTCACTTGACTAAGCCAAGTGAGGTTGCTTGCCCTAACCCTGATTGCGAAAGTAAAAATGAAGAATCCCAAAAATCAATAAAAAAGAACGGAAAGACATCTAGGTTCTGTCTGGAAAGTCGGCACGTAGACAGCGGTCTATGCAAGCCAGGCATACCATCGCTCTGAAGCTGCTGGCCAACTTATCGTAGCGGGTGCAGACCCGGCGTAGTTCTTTGATCCAACCGAAGCAGCGCTCGATGATGTTTCGCTCCCGATACCGGGGCTTGTCAAAGCCCCTCGGAGCACCAGGGCGCGGTTTTCGCTTCATCTTGCGCCGGGCAATGATCGGCTTCATGCGATGCCGGTCGCAGTAGCGGCGAAGCGAGTCGCTATCATAGCCCTTGTCCGCCACGATGAAGTTACAACGCTTGCGAGGCCTGCCCTTGGCGCCAGGCAGATGAACGTCCTCCATGGTGGGAATGAAGTGCCGCGTATCCGAGTCCTGCCCCGGCGACAGCGTGAAGGTCAGCGGCCAACCATGCCGGTCACAGACCATGTGGATCTTGGTCGTCAGGCCACCTCGACTCCGCCCCAGGGCATGGTCTACGGGTTCTTCCTGTCCCCCTTTTTACCGCCTCCAGAGGCGGCCCGGGTGGCGCGGATCGATGTCGAATCGATCATCCAGGTGTCCAGATCCATCAGGCCATCCTCTCGCAGGCGCAGTTGGAGGCGCGCCAGAATTGCCTCGAAGGTACCGTCATCGCGCTACTGACGGAAACGGTCATAAACGGTCTTCCAAGGGCCGTAGCGCTCAGGCAGATCGCGCCACTTAGCGCCGGAGCAGAGGATCCAGAAGATGCCGTTCAACACCTGGCGGTCGGCGGTCTCAATGACCAAGTGCAACACGTAACTCATCAGGTACGGTGTTGCCATGACTTACTGCTATCGCCATCTCTCTGCTGAAGACCGAGCCGCCATCATGA
>NZ_JAUFPL010000026.1 GCF_030409215.1 Halomonas ramblicola
GGCGGTCTCAATGACCAAGTGCAACACGTAACTCATCAGGTACGGTGTTGCCATGACTTACTGCTATCGCCATCTCTCTGCTGAAGACCGAGCCGCCATCATGATGATGCGAGCGACTCATTCGATCCGGGCCATCGCCACTCATCTGGGCCGTGCACCGAGCACCGTGTCGCGAGAAATCGCGCGCCACACGGTCGATCCCATCAAGGGCTACGATGCCGGTCTGGCGGGCTACCGGGCCCGTCTGACGCGACATCGGCCACGTCAGCGTCCCAAGCTGCATCCCGACGGGGAGCTCTTCGAGGCGGTGGTCTACCTGCTGCGCAAGTACTGGTCACCGGAACAGATAGCCCGCACACTGAAGCGTATGTCTCCCAACGATTCACGTCGCCAGGTCTCGCATGAGGCCATCTACAACGCGCTCTATGTGATGCCCCGCGGCAGCCTCAAGAAGGAACTCATCGCCTGCTTACGGCAGGGCAACGGTAAGCGTCGGCCACGCAGTCGTGGCAAGGATCGACGCCAGCAGATTCCCGAGCTGGTCAGCATCCATATGCGGCCGCCTGAGATCGAAGACCGCCTGATGCCTGGCCACTGGGAGGGCGATCTCATCATTGGCGCCAACAATCGCTCCGCCGTCGGTACGCTGGTGGAGCGGACCACACGGTTGGTGATCCTGGCGAAAGTGGACGGCACCACGGCTACGGCGGCGGCCGTCGGCTTCAGTGACAAGCTCAATGAAGTGCCGCGATCCCTGCGTCTCTCAATGACCTATGACCAAGGCAGAGAGATGGTGAAGCATGCCGAGATCACTCAGAAGACCGGTACGGCGATCTACTTCGCTGATCCGCATAGCCCATGGCAGCGGGGCTCCAATGAGAACACCAACGGGCTGTTGCGGCAGTACCTGCCGAAGGGCACGGATCTGTCGGTCTACAGCCAGGAAGAGCTCGATGAGATCGCTGATTCACTGAACACGCGGCCGCGTAAGACACTGGACTGGCGAACGCCGCTGGAAGTTTACGCCGAGGTGCTCAAGAAATCCGTCGGTGGACCGAGCACCCTTCAATAGCGTTGCGCTTGGAACTTGAGACCGCC
>NZ_JAUFPL010000027.1:0-79917 GCF_030409215.1 Halomonas ramblicola
GTCTCGCTCAACCCGGAGCGGGAACTGCATGTCACCACGCCCGAACCAGAAAAACGGGCGGCGTGAATGAACTCAGAGACGACAACTTGCTTGACAACTACCGAGCACTTGAATGCCCAAGATAAGCTGTTGCGGATCCGACTTTCATAGCCAAACACCATTTTTCATTGTCTTGAGGTAATGCAGCCAATTTTGCTGAATTAGAGCGACATGCTTGTTCAAATTTTGATTTTTCGATAATCATACTACCTCCCTAGTGCAGTACATGCGCAACACACATAACGCCGCGCACACCGGCCTCGCGAAGCGAGGTCCAGGCCACGAAGTGGCCGTTGGTGGTGCACCTTGTTATGTTCTCTCACGTTGATAATATGCAAGTATTTCTGCAGATTGGCTAATGCCAGGTATTTGGTTAAAGTTTTCAATTGCTCTCCGGATTGCTTCCTTGGCTTCTCGGTCTATATCGAACTCAATATTCATATCATCTTTACCATCGATGTGTTTGATACCATTTTTCACTTTAAGGAGGTGCTTGTTAAGGTCTTTATTCGCCGGCGTTTCTTTGCCGACTAATTTGAACCAGCTTCGCGTCCACCTTTGAGCTCGCTGAAAAGCGCTCTCATTCTTTTTGAGTGATACAATCTTGCCAAGCATCTCCTCTGCTGCACCAGAAAGATTGATGACAGCTATTAAATTTCTACCGGCTACATATTCGCGTAGAGCTAGATTCAAATACTCCATAGCTATTTCTTGCTTGGGGTATGACCTGAGATTTCCTCGTATATCTTCCATAGCCCTACACCTTGTAAACATAACAGTGATTAAGCATGCTACTCGTCGACACATGACCACAAATGGGCTTCAACTTCTTGAAGGTATTCGGTCTCAATTTGCTCACGGTACTTATTCACCAAATCGGCGTAGAAACCATTTACATCAGAATCACATACAATCCAACTCACTTGTTCATTGTTGACTAAGATTCTTGATAACTCGTTTACTTGGCTATAAGAAAAATCGCCGTAGGACGATAGTCTCGCAATCGTGGAGTGCGTTGCTGCAAAATTGGAGCTCTCACGGAGTGACTTGATATCAAGTTCTTTCTCGAGCTCACTAGCCATTCGAATATCTGGATAATGGTCCTTAAAGAACTGAGATAGCCTCCTGTAGAAAATAACGTCAGACTTATTTGTCTCGGACCACTCATCAATCAAGAAATCTTTCAAAGAGTTTTCGTCCAATACAGAGTAGTAATCCTTATCATCCGCTATTAAATACAGTTCTTCTCCCATAGGCACCTGAGAAAGAAGAACCTCCCAATTTATTGCATCGCCGAGAGATCCATTTTTCCCCGGTGGATTCCCCACATCAACACGGAACCTTGCCTTGCTAACGACTTCGTCGCTTATAGGCAGCTCCTTCGAATTCCGGAAGAGCTCGCCAATGACCTCATCAGCCTCAAGCTTCCGCTCTCTAATGTCGGACTCCAAACCACTTACTAAGTCTTTCATTTTCGAGTTGAAATTATTTTGAAGCTCACGAATCTCATTGAATTCGGGGTAGCTTTTACAAAATACAGGAAACGATGCTTTTTTATTTTGGTCCTTCAGGCGCTTAATCGCATCGTGGACCTTATTTTCTCTGTTTCTGAAAAACTCATCTTTTACTTGCTGGGGCAACCAAAGCCTGACCTCGTCTCTTTCCAAAAGCACACTCAGCTTTCGAATCTCTTCGAGGTCATCATCGGAGAGGTGGTAAAAAGACAGGAAAATATTTGTATCGATAAATATGTTGATACTCACCAGGTGGAATCCTCTCCTGCTTAACGCTAAGCTCTGCGGCAATTTTGGAGCCGCGAAGCGGTGGAAAAATTGTCCGACAACAGCGACTTGTTATGCAAAGCCAAGGTCCTTACGCATTTCTCTCAATAATGCTCGCTGAGCAGTGTCTCTGGCTGTTGTACCAGGTGGGCTATCCTTCAATTCTTGAAGCTTTTGGAGCACAGTTTCCGAAGCGTATAGTTGTAGCTTTAACTCCCAATAGGCATATTTTTTCTTCGATTCATCGGAATCTTTGAGCGCGACTTCCCGATATGCATCGAGCAAACCATCACAGGAGGCCTTGTAGTCTAAAAGCCACATCTCCCTTAGTTTTGATCTCTGCTCGAGGAAATGTTTGATCAAAAATGTGATCACACCACCTAAGCCAATACCGGATAGGAAAGATGTAAAGGCTCCAAATTCATTCATACTCACTCCCTGTGACTGCATAAAAGTTGTATTATATAGCGTTCTCGATATTCCACTTTAACGAGCACGCGCGTTCAACAATGTTATCCCGCACGCAACAACACTCACAACCCATTGAAAACTCTATGATTTAAGAATAGCTCGGCAGTATAACACCAATCATCGTGCATGCTACATATCCGCAGTGGTCGTACTCGCCGCCTTTTGCGGGATGTCGGCTTTGGGTCGTGCGCGGTCATTCATTCACCCTCACCTCAACTTTTTCACCATCAAACGCCAGCCTCCCAGCAATCGCTTCCATGCCCTCCAATGGCTGCTCATAACTCCACGCCACATTGGCGTGATCACCAAACGAGAAGTAGGAAGCATCGCCCTTGAACGGGCAGTGGGTCACGGTATCGGCGGGCGTCAGCAGCTCCATCCGCACGTCTTCGCGGGGAAGGTACTGACGCGGCGGGTAGCCGCGTTCGCGGAGTTCGATGGCGCGGGTGGTGTCGGCAAGCAGGGTGTCGCCGATCGTCACCCGCACCCGGCGGTCGTGCGGGTGCAGGGTGATGCGGGGTTCGGGGGAATCCGTCGCCATAGGGGCATCCCTTGCGTACTGGTGGTGTCGTTATGGTGTTCTTAGATTCAGCCTAGCACCAAAGAATGATTTGTCCCATGCATGGGATCAACGGAGAGTCACGTCTCAGTCGTCGGGAATCAGCCGCTCGTTGACGCCGGAAAAGGCGAAGCCGGCTTCCGGGCCGCCGGCGATGACGTAGATGGCCCCCTCCACCGCCGCCGCATCCAGGCCGTGGCGGGCCGTGGGCATGGGCGGCAGGCGCTCCCAGCGGTCCTCCTCCGGGTGGTAGCGCTCCGCCTCGTCGAAGGTGCGCTCCTCGGGCGTGAAGGTCTCGCCGCCGAACAGGTAGACCCAGTCGTCGAGCGCCGTCGCGGCGACCCCGCTGCGCCCGGTGGGTACCGGGGCGCCCTCCTCCCAGCGATCGTCGTCGGGGTGGTAGATCTCGTTGGTGGTCAGGCGGAAGGTAGAGTCGTCACGGCCGGCGAGCACCACGATGCGACCGTCGATCTCGGCGGCACGGTGATGGTTGCGCGGGGTGGGCATGGCCGCGAGCTGGCTCCACGCGTCGCTTTGCGGGTCGTAGACCTCGTGGACGCTGACATCCTCCCGGCCGTGGGTGGTGCCGCCAATGGCGTGAATGCGCCCGTCGAGCACGGCCGTGGCCAAGGCGCCCCGCGGGGTGGGGACCACCGGGCCTTGGCGCCACTTATCCGTGTCGATGTCGTAGATATAGAAAGCGTCGGTGGGGATGAAGCTGGCTTCCTCGTAGCCGGCGATCACGTAGAGCCGGCCGTCGTGATACTCGAAGCCGGCGTGATTGACGCCACGCGGCAGCTCCGTGAGGGCCTCCCAGCGGTCGTCGCCGGGGTCATAGACGAAGAGCGTGCGCGGCGCCGTGGCGTCGCGCTCACCGGCCTGCCGGAAGCCGCCGGCGAGGAAGATGCGCTCGCCGTCGGTGGCCACGCTGACCTCGGTACGCGCCTCGGGTAGCGGTGCCATCCGGCGCCACTCACCGCTGGCTTCCCGAATCTCGGCGACGGCCAGGGGTGCCGCCAGGCAGAGCCCCAGGGCGGCGCCCAGCCAGCCGCCATGGGAGTAGCGTGCTCTGGAAGGCATGGTAAACCTCCTCCCGCCGCTGTCTCGCGCGCCCTTCCCCATGGCTCTGGCGCCCTCCCGGGGCGGCGTGGGAACCTCCTTTCAGCCTAGCAGGCGAAAATGCGACGCTGGCCGCTCGATCCTGCCCAGGAGCGGTGGGCACCCCGTCAAGGCGGTACACTGGGACGAGGTGACCCATGGCAAGGCAAGCCGCGTCGATGAACCACACCACTGCGCTTGGAGATGATAGGGTTCGAGGGAATCCTACCCACTGGTTCAGCGACCATGCCTCACGTCGACATCACCGTGATCTCCGATGCCATCTGCCCATGGTGCTTCATCGGCAAACGCCACCTCGATCTCGCCTTGGCCGAACTGCCCGAGGAAATCGGCGTATCGGTGGCCTGGTACCCCTTCGAGCTCAATCCCGACATGCCCGCCGAGGGCCTGTCGCGGCGCGACTACCGCACTGCCAAGTTCGGCTCCTGGGAGCGCTCCCAGGCTCTCGACGCCCAGGTGGAGGCCGCTGCCGCCCAGGCCGGCCTCGAGATTCACCACGAACATATGACGCGAACGCCCAACACCTTCGACGCCCACCGGCTGATCTGGCTCGCCGGGGAACATGGCGTCCAGTCGGCCGTGGTCGACGCGCTCTTCCGGCACTACTTCGTCGAGGGGCAGGACATCGGTGACAGCGCGGTACTGGCCAACGCCGCGCGTGCCGGCGGGCTAGCGGATATCGACATACCCGCCTTTCTCGCGAGCGACCAGGGCCGCAGCGAGGTAAGAGCCGGCCTCGACGAGGCACGGCGACTGGGTGTGAGCGGTGTGCCCACCTTCATCATCGATGGTGCAGTCGGTCTGTCGGGCGCCCAACCGCCCGAGGCACTGCGCCAGGCAATTCTCGAGACGAAATGAACCCTACTCCACCCCATGACTCCCACTCCGGCGGATCGGGTCCGCTTCAGTGTCGGACTGCAGCGCCGATAACACACTCCTGAAGCTTTCCAGGCCGGATTCCAGGTTCTCGATGATCTCTTCTGCGATGTCGTCGGGCTCGGGCAGGTTGTCCAGATCCCCCAGAGACTTGTCGCGCAGCCAGAAGATGTCGAGGCTGGTCTTGTCGCGCTGGAAGACCTCTTCCCGGCTGTAGCGGCGCCAGCGACCTTCCGGGCTATCCTCGCTCCAGGTCTCCTCGCGCAGGTGACGCTCGCCCGGCTTGTAGCACTCGACGAACTCGCGCAGGTGTTCGTCGCGCAGCGGCTTCTTCTTCAGGGTGTGGTGGATGTTGGTGCGATAGTCGTAGAACCAGACCGCGTCCGTCCAGGGTTCGGCGCGGCCGGGGCGGCCGTCGAAGAACAGCACGTTGGCCTTGACGCCGTGGGCGTAGAAGATGCCAGTGGGCAGGCGCAGGATGGTGTGCAGCTCGGTGGTTTCCATCAGCTTGCGGCGTACCGTCTCGCCCGCCCCGCCCTCGAACAGCACATTGTCCGGCACCACCACGGCGGCCTGGCCGTTTTCCTTCAGCAGCGTCCTGATGTGCTGAACGAAGTTGAGCTGTTTGTTGGAGGTGGTGGCCCAGAAGTCCTGGCGGTTGTATTCGAACTCCTCGCGCTCCTGCTCGCCGGCCTCGTTGGTGATGGTAAGCGTGCTCTTCTTGCCGAAGGGCGGATTGGCCAGCACGTAGTCGTGCCGCCTGGGATTCTCCGCCAACAGTGCGTCGGTGGGCGAGATGGTGGGGTCATCGCCGATGTCGCCGATGTTGTGCAGGAAGAGGTTCATCAAGCACATGCGGCGGGCGCTGGGAACGATCTCGTTGCCGTAGAAGGTGTGGTGCTTGAGGGCCTGCTTCTCCTCGGCGGTCATCTCCGCCATGTGGTGGTCCTTGATGTAATCGTAGGCAGCGAGGAAGAAGCCACCGGTGCCGCAGGCCGGATCGCAGATCGTCCTGGCGGGTTGCGGGCGAACGCACTCCACCATGGCGCGGATCAGCGGACGCGGGGTGAAGTACTGGCCTGCGCCGGACTTGGTGTCCTGGGCGTTGCGCTCGAGCAGGCCCTCGTACATGTCGCCCTTGACCTCGGCATCCAACATCACCCAGGTCTCGGCATCGATCAGGTCGATCAGCCTTGCCAGCTTGGCCGGGTCCTGGATCTTGTTCTGGGCCTTGGTGAAGATCTGGCCCAGCATGCCCCGCTCCCGGCCCAGCTGGCGCAGCAGCTCGATGTAATGCCCCTCGAGCTCCGTCCCCTTGCGCGCCTTGAGGCTTTGCCAGTTGTACCACTCGGGGATGCCCACATCCCGATGCCAGGGCGGCCGGCTGTATTCGTCCGCCATCTTGAGAAAGATCAGGTAGGTGAGCTGTTCCAGGTAGTCGCCATAGCTCACGCCGTCGTCGCGGAGCATGTGACAGAAGTTCCAGACTTTGGAAACCAGGCTTTCGGCGTTCATGATGGCTCCTCGGTGGCAATGTAAGCCTGATCCGGGCGGTTGGGTTCATGGGGATACTTTCTCTGAAGCTGCCCGCTGCGTATCAATGGCTTCAGATAACGGTGCCGGAGGTAGTGGCGATTACGGCCCGTGATCGTTGCCAGTTCGCTCAGGGAGCAAGGTCGAAATGCGCAAAGCTGCAGGATGACGGATTCCATCCGGCTGGTATCCCGACTCCTCTGACCCATAGACTCTATGATCTGGCGCAGCGACTCGGGCAGTTCGGCCAGCAGGAACTCCCTAGATTCGCCCTCTGACCGTGCAGATAAACTCTCTGACTGTGTAGATAAGCTCTCTGACTGTGTAGATAAGCTCTCTGACTGCGTAGGTAAGCCCCCGGACTCCTGTGATAAGCCCCCCGACTGCGTAGATAAGGGTGTGAAGAGGTCGCCTTCCCCCTCCTCCGCCAGCGGCTCGAGCCGCTCGCCCGGCACATAGTACGTCGCCGGGCCCCGCGGCACCTGCTCGACGAGCCCCAGGTCCCGCAGGTGCGCCAGGCGCTGGCTGGCGGCCAGGGTATCGACCCGGTTCAGGTCGCGGTAATCGGAATTGGTGATCCGGCCGGTCTCGCGGAGGAAGATCAGCGCCCGCTGCTCGTCCTCGCCAAGCCCCAGGTGCCGGAACTGCCCCAGCCAGGCAATATCCGCCTCGCTCAGGAAGTGGTGGAACAGGTAGGTGGCGGCGAACTGATCGTGGTGACGGTCTGAATCGAAGCTCGGTGGGGATAGGCCTGCCTCGTCCATCAGCCGGCGCATGACGCGAATGCCGCTGCCCTTGGTCTCTGCCAGCCCCATCTCATGGAGCACCGAGGCAATCACGGGGTTGCGCCATTGCGAGCCGGGCTCGCCCAGGTTCTCCAGCGCCTTCAAGGAGTAGCCCGGGTTCTGAACTTCCAGTCGGTTGCTGTAGCGCAGCAGCTGGATGGGCTGCTGGCGCTGGTAGTTGCGGTGCATCACCGCATTCACCACCGCCTCCCGGACCACCTTGTCCGGCAGCACCGTCTTCTCGTCCCGCCGGATCTCGCCCTCCGGCAGTTGGAAGGCTCGCGGCAGGTCATCCAGCACCGCCGCAGTGGCCCGCTGGATCAGCCGAGGCAGCGTATCGCGCAGGTCTAGCGTGGTGAAACGCTCGTGCGGGTCCTCGATCCACTCCTTGCCGGGAATGCGAATGTAGTCCACGCGGTTAGCGGGGAACAGCCGGCGCAGGGCACCCCGGCGGCCGAACAGCAGCACGCCGGCCACCGTCGGATACAGCTGGCCTGACTTGCGGACCACGGCGCCCAGCGCCTCCAGCAACTCCGGGTCGGAAAAGGTCAGCTCTTCCGCCGCCGGGTTCACCGCGCGGCGGGCATCGCGGTAGTGCTCGATGGCGTCCGGGTCCAGGTCCTCCAGGCTGGCGCCGGACACGACCGAGGCATCGTGGCTCTGGCCCGCCCGCCCCAGATACAATGCCGCCAGATCGTCCTGGTTGCAGCGGTAGTCGCCGCTGGGCCCACGACGCCACGCCGAGCGCGGCAGGGGCTTGCTGGCGAAGTGGATGGGACGGGACGCTGGATCGGCCTCCGACACCTCCACCACGATGACCGTGCCCTCCTCCAGCGCTTCCGCCCGGGCCTGAATCCGCACCGGCACATTGAAGGCATTGGCACACTGCGAATGCAGGTCATTGAGCAGCGTGTCCGGGTCCTGCACGCCGGCCACCCGGTAATCTCCCGGCTGGTCCGATGCCTTTTCTACCCCCAGCAGCAACCAGCCACCGCCCAGCCCCGGCTCGTTGGCCAAGGCGCAAACCGTCTCCATGATCGACTTGCCGATGGCCGAGGCCCGCTTAGCCTCGATGCGGTCGGATTCATCGAGCTGCCGGAGCTGGTCGAGCAACGCGCGAGCGGTGGAAGCATTCATGCCGAGGCCTCGGCTTGGCGCTTGCGGCGTCCGGGTTTGGGCGCATTCGCCTGTGCCTGGCGGATGCGTTTCAGCAGCTCGCTGGCCGGCTCGTCGTCAGGGTTCTGGGGGACGAGCTTGCCTTCGAAGGCGCACTTCAGGATGGATTGGCGGAGGGCATCAGATTGCCCAAGTGATTGTTCAATCGTGCGTTCCAGTGCCTCCAATTCCGATAGCCTGGCCTCCGCCACCTCGACGATTCGGCGCTGTTCTTCTAGGGGCGGCAAGCCAATATGTACTGACAGCCATTCTGGAAAATAGATAGTTCTATGGGTAGTACCTCTACTGAATCGAAGCAGGTACTCTTTGTGGGCACCAAAGATCAAGCGAAGCCAAGCCGAAGTAACGGCTTGCGAGGGAACCCAGTTAACAAAGTCCTGACTGGTGGCCATATCAAATCCCATTTCGACCACATAACCAACTGACGCAGTACGGCTCACGCAAACAGTGCCCTGAGGGAGAAGTCTCGCAGCAGAGTTTTTCAGACCTTCTTCATTGGTGTACTGTGCAGTCTCGGATATAATTTTTCCGTTGTTAGTGCGAGCATCTGCTATGCCTATCCACGGAATATCGCCATCCCACCATTCCGGCCGCCGCCGACTTGGTGTGTGCCCACTTTCCATCCTCGCAACATCCACAAGCGGAACCCATTGCCATTCTTTAGGCAACGGGGTCTTAGGGTTTCCGACCGCCAAACAAGGATGCGAATAGATCACATCCTTGCTCCGCGTTTTCCAGCGATTTGGCCTGGGTAAAGGTGGGATACTCTCCAGCGTTTGGCGAACAAAGATCAGCTTATCGGATTGTTTCGCCTTGTGGCGCCATTGTTCGGTTAGGCGGCCTTCGAAGGCGACCTTGAGCAGGGAGTGGCGGTAGGTCTTGAGCTGGGCGCGGGCGGTTTTCAGGCTTTCCATGCCCTTGTCCAGTTCGGAGAAGAGTTCCTCGATCTTGGCGACGATACGGCGTTGTTCGGCAAGAGGCGGCACGGGTATTTGAATCGCCCTGATTCGCTCTTGGCCAATATTGCGCATTGACTGCTGGTTTCCCGTGCTCAGCAGTTCAATCTGGCGGCGACCTTGCTTGGACCGTAGATAGAAAAGGACAAAGCGCGGAAGCATTCCGGAAAATTCCAATCTAAGGATCTTGTCGCTGAGCATGATATTGCGCGCAACAGACTTCGCAATCACGCAGGCACCGACAAGCTCTACCGTATTCGCTCGGCTGAACAAGAAGTCACCTTCGCGAATAAACAAACGCTCCTGGATACGCTTCGTGTCTAAGCAAGTCTTACTTTCTTGCTCTTGATACTCACCCCACGTTACCGCGCTCACCTTGGCCACACCGACCTCATTGTCTTCTGGGGGTCGTTCAAGGCATTTAAAGCTTTTACCGCTCTCTATAGCAGCAATGAACTCTCCAAGCTCCGTCTCTTCCCACTGGTTTGGCCTCTGGGCAGCCTTTGCAGGTAGGTCTAGCGCAGAAGTCTTCATCACGCCGCCATCTCGTCATTCATCTGATCCAACACGCTCTCCATATTCTCGCCGAACAGTTGCCACATGCGCCCGCGGCCGCCTTCGGCGTCGAAGGGGGCGTAGTCCAGGTCTTCCACGCCGATGTGGAAGCTGGCGGCGATATGGTCGCGGATCTTTTCGAGCCAGGCCATCTGTTCCTCGTTGAATTTGGGCTGATTGCCGGAGTGCCGGCCGAAGACCCAGCGCTTGAAGTTGGCGCGCACGGTGTCGGCATAGGGCGTGAGCTTGTTGTCCCAGCCGCTGACCCGGCGCACCAGGGCGATGATCTGGGCCAGCTCCGATTCCGGCCGGCGCGCCGGAACCTGGTCCAGGCGGGCGTAGGCGTCCCAGACCCGGGCCGGGGCGAGCTTGGGTTGCTCGCGCTTCAGCGCGTCGCGCAGCTCGCGGATGGCCCGGGCGGTGATCTCGCGGCGCCGGTGCGGCTGGTGATAGTAAATGGTCAGGGCGTCGATGTCGTCCCGGTGGGCCTCCAGCCACTCCCGGAATGCCTGGCGCAGGTTCTCGCGGTGGGTGTCGGCGTCGGTCTCCCAGTCGCTGATGGTAATCTCGTCCGGGTTGATCTCGTCCACCAGCTGCTCCTGGCGCTGGCGGACCTCTTCGAGATAGGTAGTCAGCGGGCCGGTGATGGAGGCGGTGGCGGCCTTCGCTCGCTGCTCGCGCACCGTCTCGATCTGCGCCGGGCTTGGCTCGGCGGTTTCGGGAAGCTGATGAGCCTCCCGGGCGGCGCGGCGCAGGGCGTCCGGGTCGTCAGTGGCCAGCAGTTCGGCGGCGATGGAATTGAGGTCCGGGCCGCCGGTGATCTTACGCACTTCGCGATGCTGTTCGTCATCGAGCCGCTTGCTGAAGCGGGCCAGGCGGCCGGCCAGGCTGGTCAGGGTGTCCGGGGCGCGCACGCCCATGGTCACGCCCTGCATGAGCTCCTTCATGGGCACGCTGGGCTTGCGTTCCAGGGTGCCGGTTTCCATCTTCTTCGATTCGCTCACCCCCACGGCGTCGACCAGCACGAAGTGCTCCTTGGGGCCGCTGGCGCTGCGGTTGACCTGGCGCAGGCCGTCGGCGTCCAGGCTGCGGGTGCCGCGGCCGACCATCTGCATGTAGTAGTTGCGGCTCTTCACGTCGCGCATGAATAGCAGGCACTCGAGGGGCTTCACATCGGTGCCAGTGGCGATCATGTCCACGGTGACGGCGATGCGCGGGTGGTAATCGTTGCGGAAGCTGTTGAGCAGGCCTTGGGGGTCTTCGTCGATGCGGTAGGTGATCTTCTTGCAGAAGTCGTTGCCGGCGGCGAACTCCTCGCGGACGATCTTGATGATGTCGTCGGCGTGGCTGTCGGTCTTGGCGAAGATCAGGGTCTTGGGCACCTCGACGCCGCCAGTGTTGATACCGTCGCCGCCCTCGCCGGCCGGCAGGCGGCGCTCCGGGAACATGCGCGGCAGGGCGTCGCGGAAGGCTCGGATGACGGTGCGGATCTGGTTGGGGTTGACCACGCTGCGGTCGAGCTGGCTGCCGGCGTATTCCAGATCCTCGTCGAGCTGCGACCAGCGCTGTTCGCGGGTCAGGCGGTCGCGGTGCTCGACGGTCTCCTCCGCCTCGATGGTCGCGCCCTCCCGGGTCAGCCGGGTGTCGATGCGCCAGACGAAGTGATCCACGTTCACGCCATCCACCACGGACTGCTCCAGCGGGTACTCGCTGACCACGTTCTGCTGGAAGAAGCCGAAGGTGCGGTTGTCCGGCGTGGCGGTGAGCCCCACCAGGAAACTGTCGAAATACTCGATCACCTGCCGCCAGAGGTTGTAGATGGAGCGGTGGCACTCGTCGATGACGATGACATCGAAGAACTCCGGCGGCACCTTGGCGTTGTAGACCACCGGCAAGGGTTCCTTGCGCAGGGCATCGAGCCCGGCCGGTTCGTCTTCGGCCTCTTCGGGCAGCGGCTCGCCCTTGAGGATGGAGTAGAGCCGCTGGATGGTGCAGATGCAGACCTGGCCATCGCTGGGCACATGGGGCGAGCGCAGACGCTGGACGGTGTAGAGCTCGGTGAACTTGCGGTTGTCGTCCTGGGGCAGGTACTGGTGGAACTCGTTCTCCGCCTGCACGCCCAGGTTGCGGGTGTCCACCAGGAACAGCACGCGCTTGGCCCCAGCGTGCTTGAGCAGGCGATAGATGCTGGTGATGGCGGTGAAGGTCTTGCCCGCGCCGGTGGCCATCTGGATCAGCGCCCGGGGGCGGTTCTCCTTGAGGGAGGTTTCCAGGTTGCCGATGGCGTGAAACTGGCAGTCGCGCAGGCCATCCGGTTGAAGGACGGTTAGTGCCTGCAGTCGCTTGCGGAACGGGGCGGGCTGCGAGCGCCACACCGTCAGGGTCTCCGGGCGGTGGAACTGGAACACCTCGCGGGCGCGGGGCGCCGGGTCGTGGCGGTCGGTGAAGCGGGTGATCTCGCCGGTGGCCTCATAGACGAAGCGCAGATCCACCTTGCCGATATGCTTCAGATGGGCATCGGCATAGCGGGCCGACTGCTCCTCCACCGTGCTGATGCGATGGCCTTCCTCCTCGCGCTTGGCTTCGATCAGGCCCACCGCCTCGCCGTCCACCAGCAGGAGATAATCCATGGGCCCGGTCTCGGTGGGATACTCCCGCACCGCTACGCCCCGCGCTGCCGACGGATTCAGCTCCGCCAGGCTTTGCACGACCCAGCCGGAGGATCGGAGCTGGTCGTCGATGCGATCGCGGGCGCGCTGTTCGGGGTTCTGATTGTTACGCATGTATCATCCAGCCATGGCAATCACTGCCGGGAGGTCCGATGGCGTGGGTGGAATCAGAAAGCGAGGTGCCGCCGATGGACGCCTGCCCCTGTCGAGAACGCGGAGTGTTGTAATGTGGGAGTCGGCAGAGTCCGTTGCCATGGGGGGTTATCCCTTGCGTATCGGCGGTATCGTTATCAGGTATCGAACGTCAGCCTAGCACCGAAGCATGGCTTGGCCCATAGGCGGTTCAGTCGAGACGTCATCGACGGCGCGCCATCGCGCATCCCTGTTCCAGGGCAGTACACTGAGCCAAGGTGACCGTCACCCTGCCTTTCATGATGATGGTATTGATTGCCTGCGGGAAACTCTCGGGATGAACCAGACACCACGCGCACCGGCGCCGCTGACCGGCCTGGGCGGCCGCGACATCCTCTTCGTGATGGCGGCCGAGGCCGAATACGGCCCGCATCTCCAGCAGCGTTTCGCACCTTTCATGACCGGCGTTGGCCCCGTCGAGGCGGCCGTCGAGCTCACCGCGGCCCTTGCCGCCCTCGCCCGGCACGAGCGCCTGCCGCATCTCGTGGTGTCGCTGGGATCGGCCGGCAGCCGGGTTCTCGAACAGACCGAGATCTATCAGGCGACCTGCGTCTCCTACCGCGACATGGACGCCTCCCCGTTGGGCTTCGAGAAGGGTGCCACGCCCTTTCTCGACCTGCCGGCGACCGTCCCGCTGCCCTTGCGCATCCCCGGCATTCGTGAGGCCTCGCTGTCGACCGGCGCCAATATCGTCTCGGGCTCGGCCTATGACGCCATCGCCGCCGAGATGGTGGACATGGAAAGCTATGCCTGCCTGCGCGCCTGCATGCGCTTCGACGTGCCGCTCGTCGTCCTGCGCGGCATCTCGGACGGCAAGACGGAACTGCGCCACGTCGACGACTGGACGGAATACCTGCATGTCATCGACGAACGGCTGGCCTCCGCCGTCGACCGCCTCGGCGAGGCGATCGGCGCAGGCCTGTTGAAACTCTGATGCGTCGGATCGTTGCCGGCCGGTTGCCAGTGCGGGTCGAGCGCAGCGCGGCGGCGTGCGGTGACCTTGCCCACCATCGGTGAAGGTGTCATCGTCACCCGGAAACCATCCGCCGCCTGACCACAAGGAGCGAGCACCGTGTTCATCGCCATGAACCGTTTCCGGGTCAATCCCGAAAGAACGGAAGAGTTCGAGCAGATCTGGCTGGAGCGGGAGACCCACCTGCAGGGCCTGCCCGGCTTCGTCGAATTCCACATGCTGCGCGGCCCCGAGGAGGAGGATCACGTCCTCTACGCCTCGCACACCATTTGGCGCTCGCGCGACGACTTCGAGGCCTGGACGCACTCCGAGGCATTCCGCAAGGCGCACGCCAACGCCGGCCAGAGCCGCCGTGAGGGCCTCTACCTGGGCCCGCCGAAGTTCGAGGGCTTCGAGGTCTTCCAGACGGTCGGTGGCGCGAGCGACGCCTGATCCCAGCCGGGCGCCCTTACGGGCGCCCTTCATTGCAGTATCGTTTGACACCGCCGGATGTCCTATACTTAGATGGGCCTGTATTTAGATAGATCGGTCTATACAGGAGCGACATCCGATGCCAGCCTCCAAGCGCGACCAGCTGCTCGCCACGGCCGAGCGCCTCTTCTATGAGCAGGGATTCCACGCCACCGGCATCGACCGCATCGTGGCAGCCGCCGGGGTGGTACGCATGACGCTCTACAACCACTTCCCCTCCAAGGAGGCCCTGGTGGCGGCCGTGCTGAAGGCCCGCCATGAACGCTTCATGGCCAGCCTCGATGCGGCAACCGCCTGCGCCTCGCCGGGCCAGGTGACACGGGCCCTGATCGATGCGCATGGCCACTGGCTGGAACGCTACAGCCAGCATGGCTGCATCATGGCCCAGGCGATGGGCGAGTTCGCCGAGCACAGCACCGAGATCCATGCCCTGGCGACGTCCGCCAAGACCGACCTGCTGGCACGCCTCGAGGCCGCCGTGGCCCGCGACGGGCTGGACCACCACGCCGGCCTGGCGCGACGCGTCTTTCTGTTGCTGGAAGGCAGCAATACGGCGGTGGCCCTGCTGGGCGCGCAGACGGCCCTGGCCGACACGCGAGCGGTGGCCGACGCCCTGCTCGCAGCGGCCCGGAGCGAGACCCCATGAGGCCGCTGTCCCCCCTCGGCATGGCGACCCTCGGCAGCGGGGTCATCGCCATCACCTACGGCCTGGCGCGCTTCGTGTTCGGGCTCTTCCTGCCCGCGATGCGCGACGAGCTGACGATCTCCGCCACCATGGCGGGAGTGATCGGCGCCCTGCCTTTCCTGAGCTTCGTCTTCGCCATCCTCGCCGCCCCCTGGGTGACGCGCCGCCTCGGGGTTCGCCGCGCGGGGGTGGCGGCCGCCGGCCTGGCCGTGATCGGGCTGGTGACGATCGCCCTGGCGCCGTCCTCGCTGCTGCTGGCCGGCGGCGTGCTGATCTGCGGGATCAGCACCGGGCTGTCATCGCCGGTGATGGCCGAGGCGGTTCACCGGGTCGTGCCGTCCTGGGTCCTGCGCGGGCGGGTCAACGCCACCATCAATGCGGGCACCAGCCTGGGGATCGCGCTCGCCATGCCCGCGGTGCTGATCTGGGCGGAGGCCTGGCGCAGTGCCTATATCGGGTTCGCCTCCCTGGCGGCCCTGGGCGCCCTGGCGGCCTTCTGCTATCTGCCCCGGGATGACCAGGGCCCCTCGGCATCGCGGCCGTGCCCGGCGGCCCTGCCGGTGAGCCGGGTGCAGTGGCTCGGCATCGCCCGGCTGAGCGGCCTGGCCGCCGGCATGGGGGGCGTGAGCGCGGCCTACTGGGTGTTCGCCCCCGATGCGGTGATCAACGCCGGGGGGCTCGCGCCGAGCCAGACCGCCTGGATGTGGCTGGCGGTCGGCCTCGGGGGGCTGGCGGGTGCCGGCGCCGGCGATCTCATCGCGCGCTTCGGGCCGGCCGCGAGCCATGCTGCCGGCCTCACGGTGATGTCTGCCAGCCTCGCGCTGCTGGCCGTCGATCCCGGCAACTTCGCCCTCGCCCTGGTATCCGCGGCCCTGTTCGGCGTCGGCTACATGACCCTCACCGGTTTCCACCTGGTCAGGAGCACCCAGATCATGATCGAGGCGCCCTCCTTCGCCCCGGTGCTGCCGCTGCTCGCCACCTCGGTCGGTCAGGTCGCCGGCTCCCCGCTGGCCGGCTGGCTGGTCGGGGCCGAAGGCCATGTCACCACCTTCATGCTCTTCGCCACCCTGGGACTCGCCGTCGCCGGGCTGGGGTCATGGTTGCTGGCCGAGCGAGGCGCTGCCGGTTGGCACGCCCCTTGAGCTCAAGCCTCTACCCGGGGTCCCGATGTGAACCGTGCCGCTTTTCTCGGAGAGTCGTTGGCTCGAGCCAGGCTGCTTGCGGGAGAGCAAAGCGGGAGTGCGGAGGCCGATTTACCGAGAACGTGGAGTACTACCTTCCTGATCGGACTCGGAAAGCTCCCGGAGGGGCCTCGTCAGGCAGGCAAGGGGCCCGGCCGCCCCAGCAGATAGCCCTGCGCCTTGCGGACCCCGATGTCTCGCAGTGCTTGCAACTCGGCCTGTGTCTCGACGCCCTCGGCGAGCAGCCGGCTGCCCGTTTCGGCCGTGAAGCCCACCAGTGCCGCGGCCAGCGCTCGGCTGTCGGGGCGCGTGTCTATGCCGTGGGTCAGGGACCGATCCAGCTTGATGACGTCCGGCGCCAGGCGGAGGATGTGGCGAAAGCTGGCATAGCCGGCGCCGGCATCATCGATCGCCAGCCTGAGCCCTTGCCCACGCATCTCGACCAGCGCCTCGAAGAGGCCGGCGTAGTCGTCAACGACATCGTGTTCGGTGACCTCGAGCATCAGGCGGTCAAGGGGATAGGGCCCGAACAGAGCGGCAAGCCGGCCGGACAGAATGGTGACCGGAGAGGCATTGAGTGACAGATAGGCCGAGTCGGGAATCTCGGGCAGCGCCTCCAGCGCCAACTCGATGGTCGCCAGTTCCAGTTCCACTCGCAGCCCCACAGTGGCGGCTTCCTCGAACCACTTGTCGGGACCTCGGTTCGGCTCGGCGACGAAGCGCGACAGCGCTTCATAACCGGCGATGCGCTGGTCGACGAGATCGTGCATGGGCTGGAAGACGATGTGGAAGCGACGCTGGTCGAGCACATCGCGTATTCTTGCCTCGGCGCCCTTCTGCCGTTGCTTGCGCTCGCGCTGACGCTCAAGCTGCCGCGCCACAAAGTCGGCAAAGACCCGCATCATGGCCAGGTCACGCTCATTCAAGGTGGCGTTGGCTTGGCGATCGAAGCAGCACAGCGTGCCGTAAACGCTGCCATCCTGCAGGCGTATGGGCACGCTGAGGTGAGCGCCTATCGGCATCTCCCGGGTGGCCACCAGGTCCAGCGCCGCCGGCTCCTGTCGTGCATCGGGGATCACTTCCGGCAGCCGGCCATCCACGACCCGTTGGCAGTAGCTTTCCTCAACAGGATCCGAAGCCCCGACTTCCAGGTGTGGTGCTCCCGCCTCCTCGTCCACGAAGCGAAAGATCCGCCTTTCGTTCTCAAGCTCCGAGATAAAGGCGACTTCCATACCGAGATGGATGCGGATGGCATGCAGGATCTCGAGCAGCGCGCGTTCGGACGACGCTTCGGCCAATTCATCCAGCCCCAGGGAAATATCCACCAGCGTATGCTCTTCTGTCGCGTTGGATGCTCCAGCTTCCATGGGCCACCTTAACGTCAAGATATGGACAGCGATAATGCCAACTCTAGCGTGGAACAACGCCTATCTGGATCAGCGATTCGGCCATCCTCCTTGGTCCTGCACCCGGCGGTGATGCGGGGCTCGGTGTAAGCCGTTGCCATGGTGTCATCCCTTGCGTACGGGCGGTGTCGTTATGGTGTTATGAGATTCATCCTAGCACCAAAGAATGATTTCCCCCATGCGCTGGATCGATGCCGCTGAGTTCCCTGGCGACGATATCGGTCGGCCAGGTCGCCGGCTCCACTATAGTGATAGGGATGGTCAATGCGTTCCGGGTCACCCTCCTTTCGGCCGCGAGGGGGCTCGGGTTGGGACGCCGGTGGGCACTCTGCCCGATGCGGCCGGCCCGGCAGCGCCGGGAGGAAAATCCTATGCGTGCAGTCCTGTGGGGTGGTGTCATCGTGGCGGGCCTGACAGCGGCGCAACTGGCAGCGGCATACCCGCCGACAGGCAGCGTCCAGAGCGATGAGGTGGCGGCACTGATCGAATCGGTACGCGCCGCCACGCTGCGCTTCGAGGATGTCAATGTGGCCCTGACGGAAGGCTATATCCCGGATCCCTCCGGGGAGTGCGTCACGGCGGCGGCCCATGGCATGCCCGCCGAACTGGGTGCCATGGGCATCCACTACCTGCGTCCCGACCTGCTCGGCCTCACGGTCACCGCGCCACGGGTCGACGGCACCGGCACCCATACCGACTTCATGAACCCCGCCATCCTGCTCTACGAGCCCCAGGAAGACGGCTCCCTGATGCTGGTCGGCGTCGAGAACCTGGTGTTCCACAAGGCCTGGGAAGCCGCGGGCAACGGCGGACCGCCGACCCTGGCCGGGCGCAACTGGGACTACATGGTCGACGACCCGACCACCCCCGCCGAGGAGGCCCACCACTTCGAGGCGCACTACGATCAGCACCTGTGGTTTCGCGACAATCCCAACGGCAACCTCGAGCCGTTCAACCCGACGGTGACCTGCCAGCACCACAAGGCATGACACCCTGCGGCCGGGCCCCGAGACCCGGCCGCGTTCCGTTCAGCCGCTCCGACAGCCGGCATAGCCAGGATCGCCACGATCCGGGAACAATGGGAGGCCGTGTGTGATGAAGCCGATCTGGGCTCGGTCGACCGTGACTTCCTATGGGGCAGGCAGTTCCTGGCCCTGTTCGCAATGGAAGCGTATACGGAGACTTGAGGGCCTGCCGCGGAATCGTCGCCGGCATGGAAACCCCAGCGGGATATTCCACTCTGAGTAGGTAGCATGCGTCCGACAGACCGAGCGCGCGCACTTCTGGATCACACACCGTCAGACGGAAAGGAGAGCCCCATGAGCAACAGGGAAGCATACGAGCAGAAGCTGCAGGCCAAGCTGGACGAATGGCAGGCCGAGGTGGACAAGCTGAAGGCCCGTGCACAGGGTGCCCAGGCCGATGCCCGCATCGAGTACCAGGAAGAGATCGACAGGCTCGAGTCGCACCGCGATGAGGCCCGGCAGAAGCTGGCCGAGCTACGGGAGGCCAGCGATGACGCCTGGGAGGACGTCAAGGATGGCGTCGAACGTGCCTGGGACTCGGTGAGCGAATCCTTCAAGTCCGCCCGCTCCCGCTTCAAGTGATCCATCGTCCGGCGGGCCGCCTGGGTCTCACAACGGCAGATGCAGGATGGCGCCGCGCAGGCCCCCAGGAAATCGATCCATGTGGCCGTGCATGGATCATGCCTAGCATGGCGTACAGGCAATCCCCAGCGGGACCTTGACGCCCCACCGCTACTTCATCTCGAAGCCGCGCTCGACCAGGAAGTCGCGCATATGGGCGCGTAGCTTGGTATCGAACAGCGGAGAGAGATTGCGCGACCAGTTGGAGTCCTTGTTGCCGCCCTTGCGCCCGCCGTAATAGCTCTGCATGGCCTCGTCGAAGGCCTCGACCTGCTCGCGATCCTCGGTGTAATGGTCCTCCTTGAGGATCGCCTCCACCGGCAGGCGCGGCTTCACGTCCGGATCAACGGCCGGGTAGCCGAGGCACATGCCGAACACCGGGTAGACGTGCTCCGGCAGGCGCAGCAGGTCGCTGATGGCGTGGGGGTTGTTGCGGATGCCGCCGATGTAGCAGAGGCCCAGCCCCTCGGACTCCGCGGCGATCGCCACATTCTGGGCCATCAGGGCGGTGTCGACGCTGGCCACCAGCAGCTGCTCGGTCATGCCGCGCACCACGTTGGCACCGGTGCGCTCGGAGGCCTCCGTGGGACGCTTCATGTCGGCGCAGAATACCAGGAAGTCCGAGCAGCTCGCCACATAGGCCTGGCCGCCGGCCAGCTCGGCGATCCTCTCGCGGTTGGCCGGGTTCCTGACGTGGATGACGCTGTAGGCCTGGACGTGGCTGGAGGTCGCCGCGGCCTGGCCGGCGCGGATCAGCTCCAGCAGCAGCTCGCGGGGGATCTGCCGGTCGGTGAACTTGCGGATCGAGCGATGGGACTTGAGCAACTCAATGGTGGGGTTCATGGGACCTCGAGGGATAATGGCATGAATCGTTAACCTGCTTATCATATCCCATCTCGCTCCCGGAGCCGATCATGCTGCGTCGAGCGGTTTGATCCGCTCCACCTCGTCCTTGATGGCCGCGGCAGCCACCCAGAGGTCGATGGCGCGCTGGGCGTTCAGCCAGAATTCCGGTGAGTTACCAAACAAGCGGCCGAGCCTCAGCGCCATCTCCGGGCTGACGGCTCGCCGCTCGCGTAGCAATTCATTGATGGACTGGCGTGATACGCCCAACGCTTCGGCAAGCCCCGCAACGGTCAGGCCATAATCTGGCAGGAAATCCTCGCGCAACATTTCACCGGGATGCGTGGGCCTTCGCTGCATGCCACCCGTATTTTGAATGGCCATCTTCACTTCCTCATGTCAGTGGTAGTCACATACTTCGACATCGTAGGCGTCACCGTCTTCGAAACGAAAGCAGATACGCCATTGGGCATTGATCGATATGGCATATTGCCCCGCCCTATCACCGGAGAGCGCATGCAACCGATTGCCGGGAGGTACTCTCAGATCATCCAGCCGCGCGGCCAGGTGGATGTACTCCAGCTTGCGGGCAGCCCTGGCTGCCACAGCGGCCGGGAACCGTCTTGACTGCCCCTTGGCATACAGCTCCTGGGTGCGCTTGTCGGCAAAGGACTTGATCATTTCCGAAAAGTAATCCGTCACGTGACACACGTCAACATCATCGATCAGGTTCCTGCCGATACGCCACGCCTGTTCATGCTGGCAGGGCAGCGGCGCGCAGGCACCATTTCGAGGAGGCCACCATCAACCTGCGCCAGTCGCGAGAGGAAGCCAGACGTGCTCATAACCGACCGGGGCTGGCTTACCTGGCGGAATCCGTATCCCACCCACCAGCGCTCGACAGGGGCAAGCTCCCGCCAGGAACGATGCCCCTCGAGCACGGCCTGGCCCAGCTCGGTCAGGCCCAGGCCGTCACCGCTCGGCCAGCGCCTTGGCAACCTCCTCACGGTATGCGGCCTCATGCCGGGCCGGGTCGGCCGGAAAGCGGCCGAGCTCCACGGCCAGCTCGAAGAAGCCCTGTCGGGGCAGGTCGCCGCGGCGACTGACCACCAGGGCGGCGATCATCGGGCGCCCGGCGGCAACGTCCTCGCGCATCAGCGCCTCCAGGGCCAGGGCGACGCGCTGGATGGTGCGTGGCGGCGTGAGGCCCAGGGCCTCGGCGGCCTGCCGGTAGGTGATCGGCAGCGCCTCGTCGGGCAGTCCCATGAGCAGTTCCCGCAGGTGCGGGGCCAGCTCGGTTTCCTGGGTCGTCGTCATGCTTGCGATGTCCTCGTATCGGCGATCACGGACCCGCTGACAGTCGCCCCCTGCTCACAGCGGCAGGTGCAGGATGGCGCCGCGCAGGCCGCGCTCGTCGGCCCACAGCTTGCCCAGGGTGATGGGCAGGCGGAATCGACGCTTGCCGGCGGCGCCGGGATTGAACAGCAGCCGGCCATCCTGCCACTCGTGGCGCGGCTTGTGGGAGTGGCCGTGGAGCACGGCGTCGCAGGGCGTGGCCGGGTCGAATTCCTGGAGGATATGCACCAGGTGCAGGCGCCAGCCGTTGACGGTGAGGTCTCGGGTCATCGGCAGCGCCTCGGCCCAGGGCGCGGTATCGATATTGCCGCGCACCGCCGCCACCGGAGCCAGGTCGGCCAGCCGCTCGAGGATGGCGGCGTCCTCGTCTCGGCTGCCCACGTCGCCCAGGTGCAGGATCAACCCGCAGCCCTCCAGCATCGCCAGCGCCTCGGGGCGCAGCAGCCCGTGGGTATCACTGATCACGCCGATCGGCCGCTCGGTGGTGAGGGGGCGCGTCATGGTGTCTGCCGGCAGGATGCCATCCGGGCCGATGTCACTGCTCTCGCGTTGCATTGAGGCCTTTCCAGTCTTCGAGGTCCAGCTCGGGCCTTTCGGCGCGGAAGCGGGCATACAGCTCGATGCCGCGCGGGTCTTCCAGGATATCGACCTGAATGCCCTTGTCGCGCAGCAGGGGTTCGGTCCCCGAGGCATTGGTGACATCGCCCACCACCACGCGCGAGACGCCCCGCATGCGGAGCAGGGTCGCGCAGATCTCGCAGGGGCTCAGGGAGGTGAACAGGGTGGTGCGGCCAAAGTCGATGCGCCCGGCATCGCGGATGGCGGAGGTCTCCCCGTGATGGTAGGGGTGGTTCTCCTGCACCAGGGTGTTGTGCCCCTTGCCGAGGATTCGGCGCGTGGCATTGTCGATGATCACCGCGCCGATGGGGCAGCCTCCCTCGTCGTAGCTCTTCTGCGCCAGCAGCACCGTTACCCGCATGAAATCGGCATCGGTCAGGCGCCGGGCGAAGTCATCGTCCATCAGTACCGGCAGGCTGGTCGTCGGCATATGCGCGATGGCGGCCAGCACCGCCTCCGTCACGTCCGAACCTGCATGCAACAACGTTTCCATGTCGCCTCCAGCGGTTTACGTTTGCGCCAAGATGCGCGGCGCCGGCGCCTTGCGTCAACCGCGCCTTGAGCCGCTATGCTGGGCACAGCGGCGCTATCCCGAGGCATTCGCGCGGGCCGAAGGCCATCCACCCCGGGAAGGCACGACGGCCACCGGTCAGAACTGCAGCCCGAGCGCGAAGCCGCCCAGCAGATAGCAGAAGGCGGTGATCAGGACGACCCCGATGAGGTTGAGGATGACCCCGCCCCGCGCCATCTGGGCGATGGTGACCGCGCCGGTGCCGAAGACGATGGCGTTGGGCGGCGTGCCGACCGGCAGCATGAAGGCACAGGTCGCGGCGAAGGCGGCGGGGATGAGCAGCGTCATCGGGTCGGCGCCGATCCCGACCGCCACCCCCCCGAGCACGGGGATGAAGGTCGCGGCCGTCGCCGTGTTGCTGGTGACCTCGGTGAGGAAGAGCACGATCGTGGCCACGGCGGCGACCAGCAGCAGGATCGGCAGCACCTGCAGCCCGGTGATCTGCTCGCCGAACCAGCTGTCGAGCCCGCTCCCCGCGACCGCGCCGGCGAGGCTCAGGCCGCCGCCGAACAGCAGCAGTACGCCCCAGGGCAGCCCGTCCTCGGCGTCCTGCCAGTTCAGCACCATCTCGCGCCGGCCTCTTCCGGGCAGGATGAACATCGCGATGCCGGCGGCGATGGCGATGGCGGTGTCGTTGAGCTCGCCCAGCGGCCCCATCCGCTCGCCCACCCAGGGGAGGGTGGCGAGCAACCCGGGCACGACCCACAGGAAGGCCGCCGAGCCGAAGACGATCATCACCATCTTCTCGCCCTGACTGAGCGGGCCGAGCTTGTGGATCTCGCCATCGATCATCTCCTTGCCGCCGGGAATCTCCGCGACCTCGAACCGGTAGAGCACCCGGGTCATCAGCACCCAGCCCACCAGGATGAAGGTGAAGGCCAGCGGCACGCCGAGTATCATCCATTCGAGGAAGCCGATGGTGCGGCCGAGCTCGTCGGCGGCGTAGCCGGCGACGATGGCGTTCGGCGGGCTACCCAGCAGGGTGCCGAGGCCGCCCATGCTCGCCGACCAGGCGATCGCCAGGAGCAGGCAGACGCCGAACCGTTTGATGTTGTCATCGACGATGAAGTCGACATGGCCGGCCCGGTGGTGGTCGTGCGCGTGGCCCGCGGGATCATGGCCGGGGGAGACGATTTCCGTGGACTCGCCGCTGCGCTCCGCCACCAGGCGGAGCACGGAGAGCCCGATCGGCAGCATCATCAGCGTCGTCGCGGTGTTCGAGACCCACATCGACAGGAAGCCCGTGGCGAGCATCATGCCGAGCACGATCCGCTTCGGCTCGATCCCGACCCGGGCGAGCGTCAAGAGCGCAATGCGCCGGTGGAGGTTCCATTTCTCCATGGCGATGGCGATCAGGAAGCCGCCGAGGAACAGAAACACGATGGAGCTGGCGTAGGGCGCCGTAGCCTCGCCGACGGTCCGCGCCGTGAGCATCGGGATCAGCACGATCGGCAGCAGGGACGTGGCCGAGAGCGGAATCGCCTCGGTCATCCACCAGACCGCCATCAGGGTGGCGATCGTCGCCACCCAGCGCGCGTCCGACGACAGCCCCTCGGCCTGGCCCATGGCGAGCCACACCACCAGCGCCATGAGCAACCCGAAGGCGCGCAGGCCCCAGGTCATCCTGGCGGATCGACCGCCGGTTGTTTCATCATTTTCTTCCGGCTGGCGAGGTTGTTCGGTCATTTTTATGTCCTCCCCCTTCTCTGCATTCAAGTTCCATCGTTCCAGGTTTACCGGCTCGGGTTGGGTAGCTGCGTGAGCGCGGCGACATCGGCAGCCCGATGGAAGTCACCCTATCGCTTCTTCTGCGGCGGCAGATCGGTACACACGCCTTCGAAGAGTTCGGCGGCCATGCCCACCGATTCGCCCAGGGTCGGATGCGGGTGGATGGTCTTGCCGATGTCGACCGGGTCGCAGCCCATTTCGACGGCCAGACACAGTTCGCTGATCAGATCCCCCGCCTGGGTGCCGACGATGGCCCCGCCGATGATGCGGTGGGTGTCCTCGTCGAACAGCAGCTTGGTGAAGCCCTCGTCGCGGCCGTTGGCGATGGCACGACCGGAAGCTGCCCAGGGGAATACTGCCTTGCCGTACTTGATGCCTTCGGCCTTGCATTCGGTCTCGGTCTTGCCGGCCCAGGCGATTTCCGGGTCGGTGTAGGCCACCGAGGGAATCTGGCGGGCATCGAAGAAGCTCTTCTGTCCGGCCGCGGCCTCGGCGGCGACATGCGCCTCGTGCACCGCCTTGTGGGCCAGCATCGGCTGGCCGATGATGTCGCCGATAGCGAAGATGTGCCCGACGTTGGTGCGCAACTGCTTGTCGACATTGATGAAGCCGCGCTCGTCGACCGCCACGCCGGCGTTTTCGGCGCCGATCTTGTTGCCATTGGGGCGGCGCCCGACCGATTGCAGGATCATGTCGTACGTCTGTGGCTCGGCGGGGGCGTTGTCGCCCTCGAAGCTGACCTTGAGGCCGCCCTTCTGGGCTTTCACGTCAGTGGTCCGGGTCTTGAGCATCACCTTGTCGAAGCGCGGCGTGTTGACCTTCTCCCAGACCTTGACCAGGTCGCGGTCGGCGCCGGTCATCAGCCCGTCGAGCATCTCGACCACGTCGATGCGGGTGCCCAGGGTGGAGTAGACCGTGGCCATCTCCAGGCCGATGATGCCGCCGCCGATGACCAGCATGCGCTTGGGAATGGAGGTCAGTTCCAGCGCGCCGGTGGAATCGACCACCCGGGGGTCGTCGGGAATGAAGGGCAGTTTCACCGACTGCGAACCGGCGGCGATGATGCACTTGTCGAACTTCACCACCTGCTTGTCGCCGGTCTGCTCCTGGCCGTCGCCGCTGGTCAGGGCGACTTCCAGGTGATGCGGATCGAGGAAGGTCCCGACCCCACGCACGACCTGGACCTTGCGTGCCTTGGCCATGCCGGCCAGCCCGCCGGTGAGCTGGCCGACGACCTTTTCCTTCCAGCCACGCAGTTTGTCGAGATCGATTTTCGGCTTGCCGAAGGCGATGCCGTGATCGGCCATGGCTTTGGCCGCATCGGTGACCGCCGCGACATGCAGCAGCGCCTTGGAGGGGATGCAGCCGACGTTCAGGCACACCCCCCCGAGGCTGGCATAGCGTTCCACCAGCACCGTCTTCATCCCCAGGTCGGCGGCCCGGAAGGCGGCCGAGTAGCCGCCCGGGCCGGCGCCGAGCACCAGCATCTCGCACTCGAGGTCGGCCCCGCCGGTGTGGGTGGCCGCCTGTGGGGCGGGCGCGGCGGCCGCCGATGGCTTTTCGCCGGTGGCAACGGGTTGGGAGGCGGGGGCTTTCCCTTCCGCTTCCAGCACCAGAATGGCCGAGCCTTCCGAAACCTTGTCGCCGACCGACACCAGCACCTCGCTGACCTTGCCGGCCTTGGGTGCGGGCACGTCCATCGAGGCCTTGTCGGACTCCACCGTGATCAGCGGATCCTCGGCACGGATCGTATCGCCCGCACGTACCAGCACTTCGATGATCGGCACATCGCTGAAATCGCCGATGTCAGGTACCCGAACCTCTTCCAGGCTGCCGCCACCATAACCGCCGCCGGCGTCGCCGGGCGCCGCCGAGCCAACCCCTTGTTCATGGACCGCCGGATGCGGGTCGCGGTCCGCCACCCGGGGGCCGGTCTCGGCGGGTTCCAGCATCAGGATGACCGAGCCCTCTGAGACCTTGTCCCCCTCCTTGACCTTGAGTTCACCGACCGTGCCCGACATCGGCGACGGCACGTCCATGGAGGCCTTGTCGGTCTCCAGGGTGATCAGCGGCGTCTCGATGTCGATCGCATCGCCCGGCTCGACCAGCACCTCGATGATCTCGACGTCCTTGAAGTCCCCGATGTCGGGCACCTTGACTTCGATTGCATTGGCCATGTCGTCGATTCCTCACATGATGATGCGCCGCATGTCGGCGAGCAGGTTGGCGAAATGGACGTTGAATCGGGCCGCGGCGGCGCCATCGATCACCCGGTGATCCCAGGACAGCGACAGGGGCAGCATGAAGCGCCACTCCGACTGCTTGCCGTCCGGTGAGACCTGTTTCCAGAAGGAGCGGCACACGCCCATGATGGCCACCTCGGGGGCGTTGATGATGGGCGTGAAGTAGAGCCCGCCGATCCCGCCCAGCGAGGAGATGGTGAAGCAGCCACCCTGCATCTGGTCGGGCTTGAGCTTGCCGTCGCGGGCCAGCTTGGCCAGTGCCCCCATTTCCTGGGCAATCTCGACCACGCCTTTCTGGTCCGCATCGCGGATCACCGGCACCACCAGGCCGTTGGGCGTGTCGGCGGCGAAGCCGATGTGGTAGTACTGCTTGAGGATCAGGTTGTCGCCGTCCAGCGAGGCATTGAACTCGGGGAACTGCTTCAAGGAGGCGACCGCGGCCTTGATCATGAACGCCAGCATGCTGACCTTGATGCCCGCCTTCTCGTTGGCCTTGTTGAACTGCACCCGGAAGGCTTCCAGGTCGGTGATGTCGGCTTCGTCGTGGTTGGTGACGTGAGGAATCCTCACCCAGTTGCGATGCAGGTTGGCACCTGAGATCTTCTTGATGCGTGACAGCGGCTTGGTCTCCACCGGACCGAACTTGCTGAAGTCGACCTGGGGCCAGGGCAGCAGATCCATGCCCGCTCCGCTGGACGGTGCCCCGGCCGCCGGTTGTGCCGCCGGAGCGCCGCCCTTGGCGAAGTTCTGGATGTCCTCCTGGGTGACCCGGCCCTTGAGGCCGGTCGGCGGCACTCGGTTCAGGTCCACCTCCAGTTCGCGGGCCACGCGGCGAGCCGAGGGACTGGCGTGAACCCGGCTGAAATCCGCAATCTGGCCGGTCGGCGGTGCGCTGGAGGGAGCAGAGGGCGCCGCCGCCGGTGGCGCTGCCTTCCCTTCTTCCCCGGCCGGAGAGGCGGCAGGGGATGAGGGGGATTCTCCCTCGTTCTCCGCCTCCAGCATCACGATCGTCGAGCCTTCGGAGACCGAGTCGCCGACCTTGACCTTGACCTCCTTGACCGTCCCCGCGACAGGCGCCGGGACGTCCATCGAGGCCTTGTCCGATTCCACGGTGATCAGCGGGTCCTCGACCTGGACGCTGTCACCGGCCTGGACGTGGAGTTCGATGATCGGGACATCGCTGAAGTCGCCGATGTCCGGTACCTTGATTTCTTGGATGGCCACTGTTCTTCTCCTCCGGCTCAGGCGTACAGGGGGTTGGGCTTTTCGGGGTCGATGCCGTATTTGGCGATGGCGTCCCGGACCTTGCCGCTCTTGAGCTTGCCCTCGTCGACCAGGGCCTGCAGCGCAGTCACGGTGACGTAATGACGATCCACCTCGAAGTGGCGGCGCAGGGCCTGGCGGCTGTCGGAGCGGCCGAAGCCGTCGGTGCCCAACACCTCGTAACGCCGCGGCACGAAGGGTCGGATCTGTTCGGCGAACAACCGGATGTAGTCGGTGGAGGCGATGACCGGTCCGTCGGTGCCTTCCAGGCACTGTTCGACATGGCTCTTGCGCGGTTTCTTCCCGGGATGCAGCCGGTTCCAGCGCTTGACGGCGTGGCCGTCGCGGGCCAGTTCGTTGAAGCTCGGGCAGCTCCAGACGTCGGCCGCCACACCCCAGTCGTCGCGCAGCAGGTCCACCGCCGCGATCACCTCGTTGAGGATGCTGCCACAGCCCAGCAGCTGTACCCGCGGCCCCTTGCCCGTGGCCTTGCTGAACGGGTACATGCCCTTGATGATGCCGTCTTCGGCGCCGTCGGGCAGTGCCGGATGGTGGTAGTTCTCGTTCAGGGTGGTGATGTAGTAGAAGACGTTCTCCTGGTCCTCGTACATGCGCTTGAGGCCGTCGCGCACGATCACCGCCACCTCGTAGTGGAAGGTGGGGTCATAGGCCCTGCAGTTGGGGATGAACTGGGCGAACAGCTGGCTGTGCCCGTCCTGGTGCTGCAGCCCTTCGCCGTTCAGAGGGGTGCGTCCCGAGGTGCCGCCGATCAGGAAGCCCCGCGCCAGCATGTCACCGGCCGCCCAGGCCAGATCGCCGACGCGCTGGAAGCCGAACATGGAGTAGTAGACGTAGAAGGGGATCATGGTGATCCCGTGGTTGCTATACGACGTGGCCGCGGCGATCCACGACGACATGGCCCCGTCCTCGGTGATGCCTTCCTGCAGGATCTGGCCTTTCTGATCCTCCCGGTAGGGCATGATCTCCTCGGCGTCCATGGGCACGTACTTCTGCCCTTCGGGGGCGTAGATACCGATCTGCCGGAACATGCCCTCCATGCCGAAGGTGCGCGACTCATCACAGACGATCGGGGTCAGCCGCGGCCCCAGGGTCTTGTCCCGGGACAGGGCGACCATGATGCGCACCAGGGCCATGGTGGTGGACAGGGTGCGCTCACCGCTGTCCGCCAGCACCTGCTTGAACAGGTCCAAGGGGGGCGCCTCGAGCCGATCGCCGTTGCGCTGGCGCTGGGGTAGGTAGCCCCCCAGCGCCTTGCGCTGCTCGTGCAGGAACTGCATCTCGGCGCTATCCTCGGGGGGCTTGAAGAACTCAGCGTTGGTGACCTGTTCGTCACTCAAGGGCAGGTCGAAGCGCTGATGGAAGTACCTGAGGTGATCCTCGCCCAGTTTCTTCTTCTGGTGACTGATGTTCTGGCCCTCGCCGCCTTCGCCCATGCCGTAGCCCTTGACGGTCTTCATCAGCAGCACCGAGGGCTTGTCCCGGGTGTTGACCGCCGCGTGATAGGCCGCGTAGACCTTCTGCGGATCGTGGCCGCCGCGGACCAGCTTGTAGTAAATGTCGTCGTCCGACAGATGGGCGACCAGTTCCTTGAGCTCTGGGTACTTGCCGAAGAAGTGCTCGCGGATGTAGGCGCCGCCCTTGGCCTTGAAGTTCTGGTACTCGCCGTCGATGCACTCCTCCATGCGCTTGCGCAACAGCCCCTGGGTGTCCTTGGCCAGCAGTTCGTCCCAGCCCGAGCCCCACAGGCACTTGATGACGTTCCAACCCGCGCCCCGGAAGTTGCCCTCCAGTTCCTGGATGATCTTGCTGTTGCCGCGCACCGGGCCATCCAGGCGCTGCAGATTGCAGTTGATCACGAAGATCAGATTGTCCAGCTTCTCCCGGTTGGCCAGGGCGATGGCGCCCTGGGACTGGGGTTCGTCCATCTCGCCATCGCCCAGAAACGCCCAGACCTTGCGCCCCTCGGTGTCGGCCAGCCCCCGGTGGTGGAGGTACTTCATGAAGCGGGCCTGATAGATGGCCATGATCGGCGCCAGGCCCATGGAGACGGTGGAGACCTGCCAGAAGTCGGGCATCAGATAGGGGTGGGGATAGGAGGAGAGCCCCTTGCCGTCCACTTCCAGGCGGAAGTTGTCCAACTGCTCCTCGGTGAGCCGTCCCTCCAGAAACGCCCGCGCGTAGATACCCGGTGCGCAATGGCCCTGGACGTAGATGATATCCCCCCCGTGGCTGTCGCTGGGGGCATGCCAGAAGTGGTTGAAGCCCACCTCGTACATCACCGCCGAAGAGGCGTAGCTGGCGATATGCCCCCCGGGTTCGGCGGGTTTCTTGTTGGCGCGCACCACCATGGCCATGGCGTTCCAGCGCAGGTAGGCGGTCAGCCGCTGCAGCAAGGCCTCGTCGCCGGGCAGCTTGGCCTCCTTGTGGGGCGGTATGGTGTTGACATAGGGCGTGCGGGTGGTGTCCGGCGGCTCGGCCCCGGCCCCGTAGGCTTCTTCCACCGCCTTGTGCAGCAGATAGGTGGCCCGTTCGGGGCCCACCCGCTCCACTACCACGTCGACGGCTTCCTGCCACTCCCGGGTTTCCTGTGGATCGAAGTCGTTGTAGTTTTCGAAGGCCATGAAGCGTCTCCCTTGGTTGGGTCGGCATTGTTGTCGTTATCGTCCGGTCTGTGCCTCGACCACGGCGAAGGCACTCATGTTGGCGATGCCCCGTGCGGTAACGGTGCGGTTGAGCACATGCACCGGCTTGGCGGCCCCCAGCAGGATGGGTCCCACGGACACGCCGTTGCCCAATACCTTCAAGGCGGTAAAGGCGATGTTCGCCGCATCAATATTGGGCATGATCAACAGGTTGGCCTCGCCGGTGAGGAGCGAATCGGGCAGGATGCGCCCGCGCAGGCCGGTGGACAGCGCCGAGTCGGCTTGCATCTCGCCGTCCACCACCAGGTCCGGTGCGTGTTCCCGGATCAGCGCCAGCGCCTCGCGCATCTTGCCGGCACTATCGAAGTCGGAGCTGCCGAAGTTCGAGTGGGAGACCAGGGCGGCCCGTGGAGTGATGCCGAAGCGGCGAACCTGCTCCGCGGCCAGCAGGGTGATCTCGGCGATCTGACTGGCATCGGGGTCGAAATTGACGAAGGGATCGGCAATGAACAGGGTGGCCCGCTCGAGGATCAGCAGTTGCAGGGCCGCCGCCGTGCTGACGCCCTCGCGCAGGCCGATGACGTCCAGCACCAGGCCCAGGTGCTCGCGGTAGGTGCCCACCGGGCCGGTGATCATGGCGTCCACATCGCCCCGGCGCAGCAGCAGCGAGGCCAGGATGGTGGACCGGCTGCGGACTCGCTTCTCGGCGGCATCCGGTTGAACACCGCGCCGTCCCATCAGCTGGTGGTAATCGCTGGCCAGTTCGGCGTAGCCGGGATAGTCCTGTGAGTCGATCAGCTCGAAATCGACATCGGGCGTCACCGGCAGGCCCAATTCCTCGATGCGGGCCTCGACGACCGCCCGGCGGCCGATCAGTACGGGCTTGGCATAGTGCTGAGTGACGCAGACCTCCATGGCGCGCAGGACCCGCTCGTCCTCGCCTTCGGCGTACAGCAAGCGGAGGGGGTTCTGTCGAGCCCGTTCGAACACCGGCTCCATCACATTGCCGGAGCGGTAGACCAGTTTCGACAGCGAGCGGGCATAGGCGTCCAGGTCCTCGATGGGTCGAGCGGCCACACCGCTCTCCATGGCGGCCTTGGCCACCGCCGGCGGGATGGTGTCGATCAGGCGCGGGTCGAAGGGTTTGGGCAGAATGTACTCGGGGCCGAAGGTGAGCGCCTGTCCGCCATAGGCCACCGCCACCGTTTCCGGCACCGTGGTGGTCGCCATGTCGGCGATGGCCGTGACGGTGGCCAGTTTCATCTCCTCGTTGATGGTGGTGGCGCCACAGTCCAGGGCGCCCCGGAAGATGAACGGGAAGCACAGGACGTTGTTGACCTGGTTGGGGTAGTCCGAGCGTCCGGTGGCGATCACCGCATCCGGGCGTACCGCCTTGGCGTCCTCCGGCATGATTTCCGGGATGGGATTGGCCATGGCCAGGATCAAGGGGCGATCGGCCATGGTCGCCACCATCTCCGCCTTGAGCGCGCCCCCGGCCGAGAGACCGAAGAACACGTCGGCCCCGTTGACGGCATCGGCCAGGGTGCGGGCCTCGGTCCGGGCCGCGTAGCGCGACTTGTAGGGGTCGAGGTCCTCGGTACGGTCGGTGTGGATCACGCCACTCCGGTCGCAGACCAGGATGTTGTCCTTGCGGACCCCCAGGGCCACCGCCAGATCCAGACAGGCCAGGGCCGCGGAGCCGGCACCGTTGCAGACCAGGCGGATGTCGCCGAGCGCCTTGCCTACCACCCGCAGGCCGTTGAGCAGGGCGGCCGCCGAGACGATGGCGGTACCGTGCTGGTCGTCGTGGAAGACCGGGATGTTCATCCGCTCGCGCAGGCGCCGCTCGATATCGAAGCATTCCGGGGCCTTGATGTCTTCCAGGTTGATGCCGCCGAAGGTGGCCTCCAGGCCGGCGACGATCTCGATGAACTTGTCCGGGTCGCGCTCCTCGATCTCGATGTCGAACACGTCCACGTCGGCGAACTTCTTGAACAGCACGGCCTTGCCTTCCATGACCGGCTTGGAGGCCAGGGCGCCGATGGCCCCCAACCCCAGCACCGCCGTGCCGTTGCTGACCACGGCCACCAGATTGCCGCGGGCGGTGTACTCGGCCGCCATCAGGGGGTCGCGTTCGATCTCCTCGCAGGCCGCGGCCACCCCGGGTGAATAGGCCAACGACAGATCCCGCTGGCTGGCCATGGGCTTGATCGCCTGGATCGCCAGCTTGCCGGGACGGGGAAATCGATGGTACTGCAAGGCGCTCTCGCGCAAATCGTCAGCCATGTGCGTTACCTCGCTCGCTTTGCCCACGTCGACAGCGACGTCGATGACCGCCTTGCCGATCGCATTGTCGAACTGCTGCCAGACCGGCTTCCCCTGGCCGAGCCACGATTCCCTTTCCGCCGGACTCGGCTCGATGAGCCTCTAGGCACTATAGAAGACATGAGCGATAAGTGGACGGCCTGGCGGATCCAGAGGGCGTACTGCGTCATCCGGCGTTTGGAAAGGCTAACCGCGAGCTTTCGCTTCTCTTCCTGTGCCTCTCGAGCGGTACCTGCGCGAAGGTGGGGAGGCACCTCCTGCAGGGGCGAGCGTGGAATGCGCACTCCCCATTCCGCCCGCGAAGTCGGTAAGCTGTGGGCCTGGTTCCTTCACCCGGAGGCGTCATGTCGATCTTCAGCCTGAAACCCCGACCGCGGGGCGGTCGCTGGCCGGTGGTGCCGGCCTGGCTGGGCGTCCTGCTGCTCGTCGCCGCGGCGGCGATGATGGGCGGCGCGGGGCCGGCCCACCGGCTGGGCCTGCTGCCGCTGGGCACCGCCTTCGACCTGCTGCGCCTGGGCGCCTACGTGGCCATCGGCGCGGCACTGCTGGGGCTGCTGACCCTGCTGATCGCCACCCTGTGCCGGCGCTGGCGACCGGCCCTGACGGGGCTGGTGGTGGTCGCCGCGGTGGCGGCCATGATGGCGGTGCCCTGGCAGCTGATGCAGCGCGCCCAGACGGTACCGCCGATCCACGACATCACCACCGACATGGCCGATCCGCCGGCCTTCGAGACCCTGGCCCCGGCCCGGGAGGCCGCCCCCAATGCCGTGGACTATCCCGGCGAGTCCTTCGCCAGCCGCCAGCGCGAGGCCTATCCGGGGATCCAGCCGCTGGTGGTGGAACGGGCCTCGCCCGAAGCCGTCATGCAGGCCGCCGAGGCCGCCGCCCGCGAGATGGGCTGGGAGATCGCCAACGTCACCGCCACCAGCCTCGAGGCCACCGCCACCACCCGCTGGTTCGGCTTCAAGGACGACGTGGCGGTACGCCTGACCGAAACCGATGACGGCGTGCGCGTCGACGTGCGCTCCGCCTCGCGGCTGGGCCGCGGCGACCTGGGCACCAACGCCGCACGCATCCACGACTACCTGACGACGCTGCAGGAGCAACTGGAGTGAGCGTCGCCCCTCAGGCGAACAGGCCCCGCCGGGTGCCGCGATAGGGGTGAACGTCGCCCGGTGCCCAGACTTCCCACAGCACGTCGTCCTCGTCCAGGCGGAACACCGCCGTGGCCAGGGTATTCTCGTCGTCGGGGTCGTCCGGTTCGCGCCGGTGGATGGGCAGCCCTTCCCCACCGGTGTCGGCGAGGATCGCCAGCGGGTCGCACTCGCCCCCGGCGAGCAGTGCCTCGCCACGCCGCTGGCGGTCCGCCGAGGAGCGGGTGACGACCTGGGGCCCCGCCAGGTGCAGGGCATGGTTGGCATGCACGCCGGGCGCCGCCACGGGACGCCGCGAGTCCCGGCCGCCGCCGACCTCCAGGCTCAGCACCTCGGGCTCGCCCTGCCGGGCCAGGGTGAAGTGGAAGCCGCCGCCCGGCGGCGCCACCTCCAGCAGCGTCAGGATCGCCGCCAGGTCGGGCTGGGCCAGCATGGCCCGGCTCAGCACCATGCGCGGCAGCTCGGGCGCCACGCCGGTGAGGCGCAGGTTGTTCACCGCCTGGACGATACCGGCCTCGGTCAGCGCGAAGGTGTGGCCGGGCAGCGAGCCGGGATAGCAGAAGCTCAGGAAGCCCGGCCGGTCGTCGGGCCGCAGCCGGGCCAGGAAGGCCTCGCCGTCGAGGCACGGCAGGCCATCCTCGTTGTGGGCGATGCAGGGGGATTCCCCCGGCAGGATCACGGTGGTGCAGCCATCCGAGGCCGTGGCCAGCAGGTCGCCGCGGCAGTGCCAGGCGAATACCGCCTCCAGCGGCAGGTCCAGGCCCGCGGCCAACCCCTCGAGCTCCTCCAGCACCCAGGGCAGCCGCCGGGTGCCCTCGAGCATGCGCATCACCGCCGGCCGGTGGCGGGCATCGGTGACGGCGCGCCAGGCGTCGCTGGCGAGCAGCTTCTCGTGGACGGCGCGACGCCCGCGCCGCCCCAGCGCCAGGCCGATGGCATAGGGGTCGCCGGCGGCCTCGAGCCAGCCGAGCCGGTGCGGCGCCGAGGCGGTCATGCCAGTACCTCGGCGATGGGCCGTTCGCCGTCGAGCAGCACGAACTCGCGGTCGACCAGGTCCCGCGCCCTCACCAGGTGCTCGAGGGCGTGGGCCACGTTGGCCCGGGAGACGCCGTTCTTGCCGCCGGTCTCCTCGAGCGAGGTGGCCACGCGCTGGCTGGCGGGCTCGTCGGTGAGCCGTCCCGGCTTGAGGATCAGGCGAGGCACGCCGGAGGCACGCAGGTAGGCGTCGGCGGCGAATTTGGCGGCCATGTAGGGGCGCAGCTTCTCGGGGGCGGCCTGGGGGTCCTCGGCGCGCATGGCGCTGACCATCAGGAAGCGTGCCACGCCCCGTTCGCGGGCCAGGTCGACGGCGCGGATGGCGCCGTAGAGGTCGATCAGCAGGGTCTTGTCGGGGCCGGTGTGCGGGCCGGAGCCGGCGGTGAAGAGCACCTGGTCACAGCCGTCGAAGGCATGGCCGAAGTCGCCCTCCAGGTCGGCGATCACCGTCTCGATGCCACGCGTCTCGAACCAGGGCTGCTGGCCGGCGTCACGGATCATGGCGCGGATGGGCTCGCCGGCCGCCCGGGCCAGCTCGCAGAACTGCCGGCCGATCTGGCCGTTGGCACCGATCACCAGGGTCGTCATGTTGCCTCCTCGCTTCGCTGTTCAGGGCCGGCACCTCGGGGCGCGGAGCCAGCGGGCCTCGGCGATGACGCCGACCGGCCCCTCCGTTACGCTGTCCCACATGGTAAGGTCGCCCCTCGCCGTCATGGAGCCAGCATAATGAATCCCGAGGACCTGTTGAAACTGGTCAGGGTGCGGATGCCCTTCGGCAAGTACGAGGGCCGCTTGATCGCCGACCTGCCCGGCCCCTACCTGGCCTGGTTCGCCCGCGAGGGCTTCCCCGCCGGCGAGATCGGCCGGCTACTGGCCCTGATGCACGAGATCGACCACAACGGCCTGAGCGGGCTGCTCGACCCGCTGCGCCGGCCATGACACCGACCCGAGGAGCCGCGATGCTGCGCATCTCCAACACCGTCGAACTGGGTGACTGGGAGATCGAGATCGACCAGATCCGCGCCCAGGGCGCCGGTGGCCAGAACGTCAACAAGGTGGCCAGCGCCGTGCACCTGCGCTTCGACATCCCCCGCTCCAGCCTGCCGCCCTTCTACAAGGAGCGACTGCTGGCGCTCTCCGACCAGCGTATCAGCAAGGAGGGGGTGGTGGTGATCAAGGCCCAGAGCTTCCGCACCCTGGAGCAGAACCGGGCGGACGCCCTGGAGCGGCTGCGCGAGCTGATCCGCGAGGCGGTGAAGCAGCGCAAGGTGCGCCGGCCCACCAAGCCGACCCGGGCATCGCAACGCCGTCGGGTCGACGCCAAGACCCGCAAGGGCAAGACCAAGGCCTTGAGGGGCAAGGTGAAGCCGTGACCGAGACGACGACGCGCCCCGCCTCGCCCTGCATCCAGCTGTGCCGCCTCGCGCCCGACACCCAGCGCTGCCTGGGCTGCGGCCGCCGCCTGGACGAGATCGCCCGCTGGGGCGGCATGGACGAGGCCGAGCGCGAGGCGGTGTGGCGCCGGCTGGAGGCCGAGCGGATCACCAACGGCTAGGCTGGGGAGGAGCCCACCGGACCGCGCGCAAGGAGCTGCCATGGCCAACCCGCACCGGGATACGCCCAACCCGCTACTGGATCGGCTTCACCTGGCCTGGGACGTCGCCATCATCCTGCTGGTGCTGGCCAACCTGGCGCTGCTGCTGTTCGACAGCCTCTACCTGCTGCCGCCCCTGAATGCCGCCTTCGAGGCGACGGCTCCCGGCCTGCACGGCGCCTACGAGCGGCACGTCCACGCCAACTTCATTGCCATCGACCTGGTCTTCGTGGCCATCTTCCTGCTCGACGTGCTGCTGGGCTGGGCAGTGGCCATCGCCGAGCAGCGCTATCATCGCTGGTTCTTCTACCCCTTCGTGCACTGGTACGACGTGCTGGGCTGCATCCCGGTGGGCGGCTTCCGGCTGCTGCGCATCCTGCGCGTGATCTCCCTGCTGCACCGCCTGCAACGGCTGGGGGTGATCGACGTGCGAGGGTGGCGGCTCTACGCGGTCGTCGCCAAGTACTACGACATCCTGCTCGAGGAGCTGACCGACCGCATCGCCATCCGCATGCTCGACAATATCCAGCTGCAGGTCAGCGCCAGCGATGCCCTGACCTCGCAGGCGCTGGATCGCGTGGTGAGGCCGCGCAAGCAGGCGTTGATCCGCGAGATCGGCCAGCGCCTGGAGGCGATGGCCGGCACGGCCTATGCGCACCATCGCGAGGACACCCTGCGCTACGTTCGCGGCCTGGTGGGGCGGACGCTGGCGGAGACCCCGGAGATCCGCCGCCTGGCGCGCCTGCCGCTGGGCAGCCAGTTGGCCAGGGGGCTCGAGGGCTCGCTGTCCGACCTGGCTTGCCGGCTGGCCAACGAGGCCCTGGAGGGCCTGCAGTCGCCCGAGTTCTCCGCCCTGGTGGAGCAGCTGGCGGAGAGCGGCTTCGATGCCTGGCTGAGCACCGACGCCCATACCGAACGGGTCACCGAGCAGGTGCTGGTGGAATTGCTGGAGCTGCTCAAGGAGCAGATCGCCACCCAGCAGTGGCGGCACAAGTACGAGTGAGGCGCCGGATGCCGCCGGGGAGGTTGCGAGCGTCGATTCCGCCACCGCTCGAACGACGGAAAGGTGCCACACTAGCACCACTCCCCCACCATGCCGACCCGAGGAGGCAGGATCATGACCACCACGACAGCACTCGATGCCGATGCCGCGGTACTCGACTGCCTGGAGCGCTGGGCGGCCGCGGTACGCGCCAAGGACCTGGAGGGCATCACCGCCTTCTACACGCCCGAGATCGTCGCCTTCGATGCCATCGCCCAGCTGCAATTCCAGGGGCTTGCGGCCTACCGCCGCCACTGGGAGACCTGCCTGGGGTTCTGCCAGGGGCCGATGGAGTTCCGGCTCCACGAGGTCACCCTCCACGCCGAGGCCCATGTCGCCTTCTGCCATGCCCTGATCGAGTGCGGCGGGGCCAACGAGCAGGGCGAGATGGAGTCCGGCTGGATGCGCATGACCGCCGGCCTGCGGCGCATCGAGGGCGAGTGGCACATCGTCCACGAGCACCACTCCGCGCCCTTCGACATGGAGAGCGGCAAGGCCCTGCTCGATCTCGCGCCCTGAGTCCCGTGGGCGGCCCGGGAGTTCCACGGGCCGCCTTGCCCGCCAAGGCATTACGCCTTGGCCGTCACTCCATGAAGGTGCTGCACGCCTCCGTCATGCGCCCGGGATCGTGGTCCTCCACATGGGTGACGGCCTCATCGGCCTCATCGGCCTCGTCGAGCGTCACGCGCCACTGGTGATCGTGCTCCATGGGATCGCAGGCGCCTTCGCTGCCGCCGCCGAAGTTGGAGTCGATCCAGTAGTGCACCTCGTAGCCGCGCCCCTCCTGCAAGGCACCGGGGAAGTCGAGGACGAAGGCCGGATCGTCCTCGGCGGAGACGCTGCCGTCCTGACGGGCCAGGACCTCGCCACTGTCGGCGTCCACCAGGGCCGCCTCGATGGCCTGTCCGCCGTGGGGCCCCTGGAAGCTGGCATCGCCCTGGAAGCTCAAGTCGTGGCCATCGTCGGCCAGGGCGGCGCAGGGTAGTAACAGCAGCGGCAGATAGCGCCAGCCGCCGGCAAGCCGTGGAGTCTTCATGGGTCGCCTCCCGAAAATCCGTTGGGTTGTCCGAACGGGCCGTGCCCGGCCCGTGCTTCCAGCATAGTGCGGCAATGCCCGGCGTGCTGGCGCGGGTGGGGCCGCGGTTCTGCCCGGTGGGCCTCAGGCGGTCGGCCTGCCGGCGCGCCGCCCGGCGTCGGCGTCACGGCCGACAGCCCCCTATAGCCAGCGAACGCGCCGGAAGACCCAGAGCAGCCCGACGCCGATGGCCAGCATCACGCCCAGCAGCACGAAGTAGCCCCAGCGATAGCCGAGCTCGGGCATGTGCTCGAAGTTCATGCCGTAGATGCCGGCCAGGAAGGTCAGCGGCACGAAGATGGCGGTGATCACCGTGAGGATGCGCATGGTGCGGTTGAGGCGGTGGGACGACAGCGAGATGTAGCCGTCCACCAGGTCGCCGCAGATCTCGTAGTACATCTGGGTCAGGCTGCGCAGCCGCTCGAAGCGCTCGTGGACGTCGTTGATGGCGTGCAGGGTCTCGTCGACGTCGCGAGGCAGATGGGTGTAGTCGTATGCGGTGAGCTCCTGGGTGATGCCGACATGGTAGTTGAACACCCGCCGCATCTTGACCAGCCGGGAGCGGTAGCCGATGAGCTGGCGCATCAGGTCGTCGCTGCCGCCATCCAGCAGGGCGTCCTCCAGGTCGCTGAGCTGGTTCTCGAACTCCAGCAGGCTGTCGAGGTAGAAGCCCGCCGAGAAGTACATCGCCTTCAGCGCCACCTGCTCCGGCGAGCGCCGCAGCAGCCGCTCGCCCTCGCCGTCCAGCAGCCGGTCGAGACTCAGGGCGGTGCCCGGGTGCAGGCTGATCAGGTAGCGCTCGCCGATAAAGAAGGCTACCTGCTGGGGCACGAAGTTGAGCTCGGCGTCGAAGGAGGCGATACCGCGGTAGAGGATCAGGGTATGGGTCTCGAACTCCTCGATCTTGGGGGGATGGCGCTCGCGGTGGGCGTCCTCGATGGCCATGGGATGGCAGGCGAAGGCCTCCAGCAGCGCGCGCTCGCGGGCCACGGACTCGCCCTGCAGGTCGATCCAGATATGGCTCTCCGGCGCCGCCTGCCAGGCGGCGATGAGCTCCTCGCCGCCGCCGTGGTACTGGCCCTGCCCGTCCACCAGTCGCGTGCGTATCATCCGCGTCTCCTCGTGTCGTCGGGGGGCGTTAGTGCTGCTTCACCCGCCAGATGCGCCAGGCCAGCACGCCGATGATGGCCAGGCCCAGCGGGCCGAGCACGGCCGCCGCCATCACCGGCGCGATGGGGAAGCCCAGGGCGTCGAGGCTCTCCAGGCCCAGCTTGAACAGGCTGAAGATATAGTAGCTGATGACGATGATCGACAGCCCCTCCACCGCCTTCTGGATCTTCAGCTGGCTGCTGGTGCGCTCGTTGAGGCTCCTGAGCATCTCGGCGTTCTGCTCCTCGATCTCCACCTGGGCCCGGGTCCGCAGCAGGTCGTTGAGGCGGGCCACGCTCTCGGCCAGGCTCTCCTGGCGTCGGTCGATCGCCGCGCAGTAGCGCACCGTGGGCCGGAAACGCCGCAGGATGAACACGCCCAGCCGCTGGCAGTCGCCTACGCGGCTCTCGCGCAACTCCTCGATGCGCGAGAAGACGATCCGCGCATAGGCCTCGGTGGCGCTGAAGCGCTGGCGGGAGCGGGCACCGCTGTGCTCGAGCCGGGCCGAGAGCGCGGAGATGGCCGCCAGCAGGGGGCGGGAGTTCTCCTCCTGCTGCTCGGTGTTGCGATCCGAGAGCTCACCCAGCTCGCGCTCGTACGCCTGCAGCTCGCGCCCCAGCTCCTGGGCCAGCGGCAGCGACAGCGAGGCCATCATGCGGTAGGTCTCGATCTCCAGCAGCCGCCGGGTCATGCGGCCGAGGCGGAAGTCGTTGAGCTCGCGGTTGACCACCAGCAGGCGGTTGACGCCCTCCGGCGTGAGGCGGAAGTCGCCCCAGACGGTGGCGTCGCCGCCGCCCACCCGGGAACCGGCCGGATCACGAAACCCGTAGGCCTCGGCCTCCCCCGCCCAGTGGTCCGCCGACTCGACCAGGACCAGGGTGGCACTGATCAATCGTTCCCGATGGGGCTCGACGATCGCGGTCAGCAGTTCGGGCGGCGCCGGCCAGAGGGCGTCGCCGTTGCGCCTCGGCACCAGCAGGGTCAGGGTGAAGAACTCGGTGTGACGCTCCCATTTCAGGGTGAGCCCATCGAGGGTGAGGATCTCCTGGGTCGCCTCCCCATCGGGGGCGATGCCGGTCACTTCGCCCAGCCGGGCGAGGAGCGCCTCGCTGCCTCCGTCACCGTTGAGGAAGGCGTAGTGGTGGAGGTGGGCCGGCTCGGCGAAGTAGATCGAGGGCCGGGCGTGCAGTTCGTTGTGCAGTCGCTCGCGCTGTGGGTGCATGGCGGGGTCCGGAAGGGAGTGGGGCCCCCAGACTAAGGTCGCAGGCCGCCATCACCAAGCGCGGCCTTCAACGCGGATTCGGCGGCGCCTTCACGCGGGAGCCGCGCGGCGGCTGCAGGTACTCGAACATGAAGTCCAGCGCCCGGGGCAGGCTGGCCCGCCACACCCCCCAGGTATGGCCGCCGCCCAGCACGTCCAGGGGCACCTGCCCCGGCTGCTTGGCCTCCAGCGCCGCCTGCAGGCGGCGCGCATGCGCCACGGCATCGAAGGCATCGCGCCTGCCGGCGCTGAGGTAGAGCGGCACCACGAAGTCCTGGGCCAGGTAGCCATCCAGATGGGTCGGGTAGTTGAGCCGCTGCCAGAGGGCGGCGTCGAAGCGATTCTCGGGCGTCTGGAAGGCCGGATGCTCGCGGGCCGTGGAGTCGGCCGGCGGCAGCGGATGGTAGCTGGCGGGGCTCAGGGCGGCGGCGGCGGCGAATAGCTCCGGGCGCTCGAGGATGAAGTTGACGGTGCCGAAACCGCCGGCCGAGAGCCCGGCCACGCCTCGCCACTCGCGCTCGGGCACCACCCGCCACACCGCCTCCACGTGAGGCAGGAGGTCCTCGAAGAAGGCGGTACGCGCCGGCTCGTTGTGGCCGTCCACCCACCAGCTCTGGCTGCCGGGCATGACGATCACCGCCGGCGGCATGCGTCCACGGCGGATCTGGCGGTCGACCACCGCCTCGAGCGCCCCGCGGGTGGTCCAGTCGCGTGCGCTGCCGAAGGAGCCGTGCAGCAGGTAGATCACCGGATAGTCCAGCCCCGATTCATGGTAGCCGTCGGGCAGGTAGAGGGTGTAGGGGTAGTCGCGTCCCAGGGTCTCGGAGTGGAAGCGGTGATGGCTGACCTGGCCGGCCAGGCTCGGGGCCGCCAGCAGCAGGCCGATGAGCAGGAATGCGCCGCGTGCGGCCAGGGTCATGGACGGCCCTCCGTGTGCCCGGGTGCTAAGGCGATCTCCCCGGCAGGGAATTCATCGTGGCTGTCGTGGTCCGACAACGGGTATCGCGAGAACGTTCAGTCAGTTACGAGGGGGAGGAGCGGTCCGGCATGCGGCGCATCGAGGAAATCTACTGGTTACGGGGTTATGGCTGCCTGGCCGTCTTCGCCTTCCACCTGCTCGACCACCTCAACCAGCGCCTGTCGAACCTCGGCACCGACCTGATCCGCATTCCCACCGTGCTCGGCACGCCGATCTTCATCTTCATCTCGATCTTCCTGTTCTCGGCGCGCTACGGACGCGACATCCCCGAGGGCTTCCTGGCCAGCCGCCTCAAGTACGTGATGGTGCCCTACCTGGTCTACGGCCTGGCCTATGCCACCGCCGAGTACCTCAAGCTCGAGCGCCGCGGGGAGGGAGCGGGCTTGGCCGAGGTCGCCGTCGAGTACCTCCTCTTCGCCGGCTGGCACGGCTACTTCCTGATCATCGCCGCCCAGTTCTATGCCTTCTACTGGGCCTATGGGCGCTTCGACCTGAAGCGCTGGCTGCCACCGGCCCCCTGGCTGGTCATCGGCGGCCTGGTGAGCATGAGTTACTGGGGCTTCTGGCAGTGGCAGAGGGCGGAGCCACCGGGCTACCTGCACTGGATCGCCCCGCTAGGCTGGCTCTACCTGTTCTTCCTGGCACTGGTGACGGTGGAGCACTTCCGCAAGACCCAGGCGGCTCGCCCCACCTGGCTGGTGGAACTGGCGCGGCCCCGCTGGCTGCTGGCGATGCTGGTGCTGGTGCTGGGGCTGTCGCTGCCCGGCTGGCTGGCGTACTCGTCCAAGGAGGTCTGGGTGGTGCCGCTGTTCGTGCTCTTTACCCTATGGGTGATGAACCACCTGCGCGACCGGCCGGCGCCACCGATCATCAAGCGCCTCAACGAGTTCTCCTTCGGCATCTACCTGGCCCACCCGATGTTCTTCAACCTGGTCGACCGGCTCGACCCCGACGAGAGGCTGCCGCTGTGGGGCTATGCGGCCCTGCTGGCGGCAGTCGGCATGGCCGGTTCCATCGCCCTGAACCTGGTCGCCAACCGCTGGTCGCTGGGCGGCCTGCTGCTCGGCAAGCGGCTGCGCATCACCTGACGCCAGCCTCGCCTCAGCCGTACTCGGCCTCGTAGGCGGCCTTGAGGCGATAGAACTCGGCGACGATCTCGTCCATGGCGTCGGCGTCGTAGTCTTGCAGGCCGCTGACGACCAGCTTCTTGGAGCCGGTGCCCACCGACTCGCCGGCGGACTGGATGCGGAACTCCAGCAGGGTGTCGCCGCGCTTGCCGTTGACCTCCAGGGAGGCGTCGAGCAACTCGAGCGCCGGCGACAGGCCATCCAGGCGTTCCAGCGAGAACCCCATGCTGTCGTAGATCACCAGCGGGCGCCGGGGATTGAACATCACCCCCTTCTCCTCCATCAGGGGCTTGAGGTAGTAAGGGAAGTTCTTGCCGGAGAAGGAGACGTAGCAGCGCGTGAAGGCCTCGATCACCCCCTCGTCCCGGGTTTCGTCGCCGCTGCGCGACACCTCCAGGTAGCACTTGCCGGCCTCGTCGAGGACCCGGATGCCACCATCCTGCTGCTCGAGGAAGCGGAGCGGTGTACCCTCGCCCACCATGTTGAGGAAGCGGAAATCCATCCGCTGGGAGAGCCCGAAGCGTCCCAGCACCAGGGCGAACAGCAGATCGCCCGGCACGCAGAAGCGGCGCGCCCCCGGGTTGTGGATGGGGTTGTAGTCGCCGGCGACTCCCTTGGCGAATCGGCTGGCCTGCTCCGCGGTGATGGTGATGCGGTCTCCTGCCAGCGTATGGAATTCATCGAGAAACATGCGTGCCTAGCCTGCGTCGTTGGCGATCCGGATTGCTGTGCCCGGCGACTGCCGGAGGGCAGATGATGCCACAAAATCGCCTTCGACGTAGCCCGATAGCGACGCCCTCCCCGATCACGCAGCCCATCCCCGACCCCCGTGCCCGGCATCGGAGGATGCCTGTACCGGGGATTCTCCAGGGCCTGCAAAGTTGCCTTCTACCCCCAAGGGATAAGGGCCGGCCGCATGTTGCGGTGCATTACGGCATGCTAGAATACGCGCGCTTTTTCACCCTACCCATGAACCCACTTTCCGGATCGATTCGCCATGCCGACAATCGAAAGCCCTTCACCACGGCCCCGGCACGCCGCCTGGCGGCCGGGAGCCCTCGTGCTCGCCCTCCTGGCCCTGCTGTTCAGCCCCGCCGCCCTCGCGGTGACCGGTGAACTGGACCTGACGGGCTCGCTGCCCGGCATCGTCGCCGTGAGTATCTTCGTCCTCGCCTATGCGCTCGTCATGGGCGAGGAGAAGCTGCACATGCGCAAGTCCAAGCCGGTACTGGTCGCCGCGGGGATCATCTGGGCGCTGATCGGCTGGGTCTATGTCCAGGCGGGCATGCCCGATGAGGCCGAGCACGCCTTCCGCGAGACCCTGCTCGAGTTCACCGAGCTGATGCTCTTCCTGCTGGTGGCGATGACCTACATCAACGCCCTGGACGAACGTCGCGTCTTCGACACCCTGCGCGCCTGGATGGTGCGCAAGGGCTTCAGCTACCGCCAGTTGTTCTGGATCACCGGGGTGCTGGCCTTCGTCATCTCGCCCATCGCCGACAACCTGACCACCGCCCTGCTGATGTGTGCCGTGGTCACCAAGGTGGCCGAGGGTGACAAGCGCTTCATCAATCTCTCCTGTGTCAACATCGTGGTGGCGGCCAACGCCGGCGGCGCCTTCAGCCCCTTCGGCGACATCACCACCCTGATGGTCTGGCAGGCCGGGCTGATCCACTTCCAGGAGTTCTTCGTCCTGTTGGTCCCCTCGCTGGTCAACTTCCTGATCCCGGCAGTGGTGATGAGCGTCTTCATCAACAACCGCAAGCCCGACAGCGTCGAGGAGGACGTCTGGCTCAAGCGCGGCGCGCGACGCATCATCGCGCTCTTCCTGCTCACCGTGGCCACCGCCGTGGCCTGCCATACCCTGCTGCACCTGCCACCGGTGCTGGGCATGATGACCGGCCTGGGCTACCTGCAGTTCTTCGGCTACTACCTGCGCCGCAGCCTACCGCGTTCACTGGAGCGCAAGCGTACCCGCTACGCCCGTCGCGGCGACGACAAGAAGCTGGCCCAGCTGGGCAGCGTGGTGCCCTTCGACGTCTTCAACCGTGTGGCGCGCGCCGAGTGGGACACCCTGCTGTTCTTCTACGGTGTGGTGATGTGCGTGGGCGGCCTGGGCTACATGGGCTACCTGGCGATGCTCTCGGAGGCGCTCTACACCGGCTGGGATGCCACCTGGGCCAACATCGCCCTGGGCGTGATCTCGGCGGTGGTCGACAACATCCCGGTGATGTTCGCGGTGCTGACCATGGAGCCGGACATGTCCCACGGCCACTGGCTGCTGATCACCCTCACCGCCGGGGTAGGCGGCAGCCTGCTGTCCATCGGTTCCGCCGCCGGGGTGGCGCTGATGGGCCAGGCGCGCGGCAATTACACCTTCATGGGCCACCTGCGCTGGGCGCCAGTGATCGCCCTGGGCTATGTCACTAGCATCGCCGCCCACCTGTGGATCAATGCCGAGACCTTTACCGTCTTCGGCTGAGTTCCGCCCTCTCGGCCCGGCGGTTTGCCGCCGCCGGGCCCCTGCGTTGATGCAAACTGCTTTACATTGGTTTCCCTTGATGTAGCGTTAGGGGAAGGATGGCCATATTGGCACAGTCGCTCGGGACGCCTGTTAGAGACCAGGCGAGCCAGCGGCAGCGATGCAGGCTCGGCCCCGACGCATCACCCGCCCTGCCTGCCACAGGACAGCCTGGCATCACCAGAAGGGAAGCCGAATGTCGATCCATCGCCACATCGCAGCGCTGCCCAGCCATGCCCTCCAACCCCGCGAGGTCGCTCAGTGGCGTGGTTGAAAGCGGCCCTGCGGGTGAGCCTGCTGGCACTGGCCACGGCTACCCATGCCGTGGCCGATGAACAGAGCGTGCTGCTGGTGGCCCACCCGGACGTGAGCACCCCCCGTCTGACGCGGGACACCACCCGTGCCATCTTCGCCATGCGCCAGCGCACCTGGCCGGACGGCCAGGCGGCTCGGGTCTTCGTGCTGCCCAATGACCACCCGCTGCACGCCCGCTTCGTCAAGGAAAGCCTGGCCGTCTATCCCCACCAGCTGCAGCTGGCCTGGGATCGCATGGTCTTCTCGGGGACCGGACAGGCCCCCACCCGAGTCGCCACCCAGGCCGAGATGCGCGAGCAAATCGCCACTACCCCCGGCGCCCTGGGCTATCTGGATAGGGAGTACCTGGATGATCGTGTCCAAGTCATTGCGATGGACTGAACGCCGACTCGGGCTCGTGCTCTCGGGGCTGCTGCTCCACGGCCTCGCCGCACCGGCCCTGGCCGACGAGGGCATGCTGGATACCTTCCAGGTGCACGGTTTCCTGAGCCAGGCGCTGGTCATCACCGATGACAACGACTTCTTCGGTCCCAGCAGCGATAGCGACGGCAGCCTGAAATACACCGAGATCGGCGCCAACGCCTCGATCCGCCCCCACGAGAATGTCCTGCTCGCCGCCCAGGTATTGAGCCGGCGCGCCGGTGGGGATGGCAGCGATGCACGACCCGTTCTCGATCATGGGGTCATCGATTACCAGATGATTGCCAATCAGCATCGGACCCTGGGCATTCAGGTAGGGCGCTTCAAGAACCCGTTCGGCTTCTATAACCAGACGCGAGACGTGGCCTTCACCCGTCCCAGCATCCTGCTTCCCCAATCGATATATTTCGACAGGACCCGCTCGCTGGGGCTTGCGGCGGATGGCCTGTCCCTCTACCACGAGCAACACTTGCCTGATGGCAACCTGAACCTTCAGCTCGGTGCCGGCATGATCCAGGCTGGTGACGACCTGAGACGCACGATGCGTCTGGACAACACGCCCGGCTCCCTGGAGCCTCGTCTCTCGGCCATCGGGCAGATTCGCTACGAGCATGACGGTGGTCGCGTGATCGCCGCCCTGAGTGCCGCCCATGCTCGAGCGCGCTTCGAGCCCGAGGCTCCCGGGGAGAGTGACGGCAACTTCAGCTTTCAACCCTGGGTGCTTTCTCTCCAGTACAACGAGGAACTATGGAGTCTGACGGCGGAATATGCCCTGCGAACCTCAACGCTGGACGGATTCTCTAACCCTTTCCTCAACGTCGATGTGACCGGCGAGAGCTGGTACCTGCAATACACCCGCCGGTTTCATGACGACTGGCAATGGCTGGTGAGGTACGACAGCCTGACCAGCAATCGGGATGACCGCTCCGGCCGTAGCTTCGAAGCCAGCGGCGCCGGGCCGGCCCACAGCCAGTATGCCGACGACATCACTCTGGGCCTGCAGTGGAACGTCAACCCCAGGATGATGCTCGCCGCCGAGTACCACCACGTCGACGGCACCGGCTGGCTGCCCATTCAGGACAACCCCGATCCCTCGGAAACCGAGCGGCGCTGGAACATGCTGCTCTTCCAGCTTTCCCTGCGTTTCTGATCCTCAATCGCCGGTCGGGATGCCTCGATGCAAGACCAGCCTAGCCATGACACCAGATCGCGCCTGAGCCTGACATGGCGGGTCATCGCCCTCAGCAGCCTGCTGCTGCTGGGCCTGGTCTTGGTCTTCTCCTGGATCGGCCATACCAACCTGTCGCGCCAGTTCGAGGCCAGTCGCGAGGAGAGCACCCAGCGCCAGATACGCGAGATCCGACTGGCACTGCAGCGCTCGGAGGATGGCCTGAGACAGCTCGCCTCCCTGGTGGCCTCGGCGCAAGGACTGGGCCCGGCCCTGGAGCAAGGGCGCCATGACCGGATACTGGCGGCCCTGGACACCCAGTGGCCCACCCTGCAGCTCGAGGGAGGGGTCGACGAGATCCTGACCTTCGATGCCCAGGGGGAGCGGCAGGCCGTATGGGGTGAACCACAGCCGGAAACCGGCCGCCCGGTGCAACGGTGGGTGCAGGTGGTCCTGGCCAACGAGACGCCGCTCACCACCCTGCGCTGCTCCACGGACTGCCGCCAGTACGCGGCGGTTCCGGTACTCGTCGATGGCAGCAGCGCAGGCATCGTCATCCTCTCGCGCTCCCTCGCCGACGTCACGCGCCAGGCCCAGCAAGTCTCCGACGGGGATGTCGCCCTGCTGGTCACCGGCCCCTTCGGGGCCGACGAATTTCCCGATGAGCGGTTACTCCGGGCATGGCGGGGGCATCTCGTCGCCCTGACGAGCCAGGCGCAGAACCTGCCCGTGCTCCGGCAGGCCTCCGCCCAGGCCGATCTCGCCGAGCTGGTCGACTCCCCGTTCCGGTTGCGCCACCAGGCCAGGGACATCGAGCTCAGTGCGATGCGCATGGACGAGGATGGCGACAGGCGCAGCGTCGGCTACTTCCTGCTCTCGACCGACATCACGGCCCAGATCGACGCCATCCGCCAGGACACTCGCATCCTCGTCGGGATCGGCCTGGGCGGCTGGCTGGCGGCGGAACTGCTGCTGCTCGCCATCCTGCTCAGTCCCATGGCCAGGCTGAGGCGTATCTCCGCCATCCTGCCCAGGCTCGCCAGGGGCGGCTTCGACGAGGTCCGGACGGCCATCCCCCAGCCCAGCGGCAGGCTGGCCGACGAGATCGACATCCTGGAAGGCTCGACGCTGAGACTGGCGGGCCAGCTGGAGACCCTGGAGCAGGAGGTCACGTCCCGCGGCGAGCAACTGGCCGAACGCGTCGAGGAACTGGCCCGTGAGCGCGACTTCATCGGCAGCTTGCTGGACACCGCACGGGTCTTCATCATCACCCAGGACGCCGACGGCCGGATCACCCTGGTCAACGACTATGCGCTCTCGGTCATGGCGGTCCGGGAGGAGCTGCTGCTCAAGCGGCTCTTCGAGGATGTCTTCGGCCCCGACAGCCCCGTCATGTCGCCGGTGGCCAACCCCGCCCAACAGGAGGAGCGGCTGCTAGTCACCGCCGATGGACGCCAGCGCACCATCGCCTGGTACCATGCCCCGCTGCCCGCGGGGGGCAACGAACGCCCGGGCAGGATCTCCGTCGGCCTGGACATCACCGAGCGCAAGGCGGCAGAGGCCCGACTGACCTGGCTGGCCGAGCGCGATCCCCTGACCGGGCTGTTCAATCGCCGCTACCTCCAGGAGGCGCTGAAGGAAGCCTTGCAGCGCGGCACCTCGGGAGCCCTGCTGCTGTTGGACCTGGACCAGTTCAAGGACGTCAACGAATTGAGCGGCCACCAGGCCGGCGACCAGCTGCTGCGCACGGTGGCCGGCGTGCTGTTCGAGGAGCTGGGCCATCGCGGCACCATCGCCCGCCTGGGGGGCGACGAGTTCGCCCTGCTGTTGCGTGGATCCGATGATACCCTGGCGATTCGCATCGCCCAGCAGGTCAACCAGATCCTCGCGACCGTGACCCTGGACGTCGGCGAACGCCGCCATCGCATCGGTGCCAGCATCGGCATCGCCCTCTTCCCGGCCCACGGCGACGACCCTACCGACCTGATGGCCAGCGCCGACATGGCCATGTACCAGGCCAAGGCCTCGGGCAGCCAGCGCTGGTACCTGCTCTCCACGCTGGACAACGCCCGCGACGAGCTGCAGGAGCGCGTCTACTGGGAGGAGCGTCTGCATCGGGCCCTGGAGGAAGATGGCTTCGAGCTGATGGTGCAACCCATCGTGCGCCTGGAGGATCGCGACGTCCGCCACTACGAGGTCCTGATCCGCATGCGCGATGAGGATGGCGCCCTGGTAGCTCCGGGCGCCTTCATTCCGGTCGCCGAGCGCAGCGGCCAGATCATCCAGCTCGACCGCTGGGTGATCCGGCATACCCTCGAGGTGCTGGCGAAGCTGAGTGGACGCGGCGTGAGTCTCGCCATCAACCTGTCGGGACAGTCGTTGCACGATGCGCAGCTCAAGCAGTACCTGGCCGACGAGATCGCCGCCAGCGGCGCCAATCCCGAGTACCTGATCCTCGAGGTCACCGAGACCGCTGCCGTCACCGACTTCTCGACCGCCCGAGGGGTATTGCAGGCGCTCCGCGACCTGGGTTGCCGCACCGCGCTCGACGACTTCGGCGTGGGGTTCAGCAGCTTCCACTACCTTGGACAACTGCCGGTGGACTACATCAAGATCGACGGCAGTTTCATTCGCAACCTGCCGGTCAACGCGGATAGCCGGGTGATCGTCAAGGCCATCGCCGATATCGCGACCGGTTTCGGCAAGCAGGCCATCGCCGAATTCGTCGACCAAGACCCCCTGATCGATATCCTGCTCTCTTATGGGATCCAATACGGTCAGGGCTTCCACCTTGGTCTCCCTGCCTCCCTCCGCGAGGTCTTCTCATTGGATGAGAGTCCCTAGCCGTGATCTTGTGTCGAAGTCCGGCAGTGGCGAGTCGCTTATTTCAGGAAAATGGGCCATGACAAACAGCAGGAATAGCCTCTCTAGGGCGGGTATTACCCATGGGTATACAAGGCTGTTAGACGATTTCGGCTTCACCCTGGCCGACAGCGAGGCTCGACGCATGGAGATCTACCAGCTCCGACATCGGGTCTATTGTCAGGAAATCGGCTATACCCCACCGGGTGGTGCATCGATCGGCATCGAAGTGGACGCGCATGACCTCCATTCCATTCACTGCATGATCAAGCATCGGCGTACGGGTCTGGCCGCAGGCTGCTTCAGGCTGGTATTGCCGAAACGAGGGTCCCTGAATCCGACGCCCCGCCTGCCCTTGCAGGAGTATGGGGGGGGCAGCCTGACACATGAGACGCTGCACCCCGATCGGCTTCCATTACGGCAGATCTGTGAGATATCCCGACTCGCCACGGCAAGAACGTTCCGTCATCACCCGGTCCATCATGAGACGATCTCCGAGGATTATGTCACCGAGCTTTTCACCGAGGACGAGCGACACCTCTTCCCGCTTCTCACCGGAGCTCTCTTCCTTGCCACCCATGCCTTGGTCGAGCTCGCCGGACGACGTCATATCTTCGCCATGATGCAGCCCAAGCTGCCGCGGTTACTGGCCAGGTCGGGGTTCCACTTCCAGCAGATCGGCGAAGCCATCGAGCTCCATGGCAGGCGCAACGCCTACTACATCGACAACGAGCGAGCCGAGGCGGAAATGAGCGATTCCCTGCGCCCCTTCTATCGCAGCATCAAGCGAGAGCTATCGCCACAGCTTGCCGGCGCGCTTCCGAAACCCGCTCGCTCTCCGCTGACCCCATAATCGACCTGCCACCGAAAAGGCCCCTGATACAGCTCCCCCCGCCAGCCCAGCACCATGATGGCCAGGACGTTGCGGTGCTCGCCACTGTCCAGGTCGGTGCTGCCGCCCGGCGAGGGGATGATGCCGGCCCGCGGGTCCACCGCGGCCACCAGGGCATCGCGGACGCGCCCCACCAGCGGGTGGTCGTCGCGCCCGACGAGCAGGAAACTCAGGGCGACTTCGGCCTGGATGTCCTCGGTGGCCTCCACCATCAGGCGATCGGCGTCGCGTTCGAGGGCCTGCAGCACCCAGCCGTGGGCCTCGGCATCCACCTGCTGCTGGTAGTAGCGGCTGGCGGCAATCACGAAGTGGGTCAGGCCGTAGAGCCAATTGCGGTATTCGTCGGAGTCCAGGCCGGCCACCACCTCGGGGGGATAGCGGCGGCGGAAGGCGGCCTCGACCTCGCGACGCAGGTCCATCACCCCGAGCTGGTGCAGGAAGTGGACCTGGTTGGCGACCTGGGCGGCGTAGACGCCCAGCACCTCGGGGTCGGTCAGGAAGGGTTCCCAGTCCACCTCGCCCAGGTAGTCCAGGGCCCGCTCATGCCCGGGAAGGGTGTCCAGCATCCCGTGGTACTCCGCCTGGACCAGGCGGAACAACAGGCGACGGGCATAGGCGATCTCGCCCCACTCGGCCAGCATCTCGGCACGCGCCCGCTGCTTGGCGGTACGCCGGGGATAGTTCTCCACGCTCTCCCGACTGCGTCGCTCGACGACCCCGGGCGTGCCCAGTCCCGCGATATCCTCCTCGAGCCGGTCGGCCAGGCTCGCCATGTAGTCCCGGTTCGCCGGGAGATAGCGGGCCTCGCCGGTCAGCCGATAGAGACGCTGGGCATAGTGACGCCGCTTGCTCAATGGCAGGCTCGGCAGCGCCGCCTCGTAGATCGCCTGGATCTCGTCGGCCGCCTGACGATAATGCGTCTGGGGCGCCTCGTCGCGCGACGGCGCGGCACAGGCCGCCAGCAGGATCAGCAGGCACGCCAGCCACCCTCGGTACCAGACGCTGACCCGCCGTTGCGCTCTCATGGTCGCCTCCTGCGACGCGACTGCTCGGGTCGGATCATGCGCACCCGCACCTTGGGACGCGATGGCTCGCCCGACGGCATGGACGCCGGCTCTCCCTCACCGGCCGGGGCGGCCTCCCGGGGGACACGGGGAATCACCACCCAGGCGAAGGTGGGCAGCTCCAGGTGCCAGTGGATGGCCGCCAGGCGCAGGCCCAGGGTCACCAGCAACGCCAGGGGCACGCTGACGGCGTCGGGCACCGCCAGGGCGTCGAGCGCCACATAGGCGACGCCGCCGGCGATGGCGGCGGTGGCATAGACCTCCTGACGCAGCACCATGGGCACCCGGCGCGCCAGCACGTCGCGTACCATGCCGCCGGCCACGCCGGTGAGCAGCCCCATCAGCACCGCCACCACGCCGGGTGCCGCCAGCTGCAGCGCCTTGTGGGTGCCGATCACCGTGAACAGCGCCAGGCCGAAGGCGTCGGCCACCGGCAGGAAGCCGCGCGACAGCCGGTGGATGTAGTGGAAGCCGAGGATGGAGAGGCCCACGGTGCCCAGGATCACCCACAGGTAGGTGGGGTCGGTGACCCAGAACACCGGCCGCACGCCGAGCACCAGGTCGCGCAGGGTTCCGCCGCCGATGCCGGTCACCGCGGCCAGCACCAGCATGCCGAAGGGATCCATCCGCGAGCGGCAGGCGAGCACCACCCCCGACAGGGCGAAGACGATCACCCCCGCTATGTCCAACCAGTAGATCAGTGACGACATGCCTTGTCTCCCTGTCCTGTCTGACCGGCAGCATACCCCATCGCTGGAAAACCCTCGACGCGGCGGCGATGATGGTCGACAGTATTCCCCGCCGACTGTGGAGCCACCATGGATTGGAACCTCGCCTACCTCTGGTTGATCCTCGCCCTGCTGTTGAGCGCCGGCGAACTGGGCACCGGCGGCCTTGTGCTGCTGGCTCTGGGCATCGCCGCGGCCCTCACCGCCGGACTCGCCGCCCTGGGGCTCTCCCTGCCCTGGCAGCTGCTCGGCATGGGCATACTCTCGGGGCTGCTGGTACCGCTGGCGGTGATGGTGATCCGCCCGAGGTTCTCGCCCCGCGGCGTGGCCTACGGCACCACCGGCACCGGGGTGGAGAAGCATCGCACCTACACCACCCTCAAGCGCGACTTCGACGGGGCCACCGGCATCAAGATCAATGGCGACTTCTACCGCCTGCGGGTGGTGGAAACCGGCGCCACCGAGCTGCCGGCGGCTACCCTGGTGACCTTCGAGAGGTTCGATGGCACGACCGCCATCGTTTCAACCGCAACCGCCACAACCAACGACTCATCCCCCACACACAGGGAGCAGTGAACATGGACCTACCCATCAGCCCGGGCCTGATCCTCAGCCTGATCGTCGTCGTCATCGGCATCCTGATCATCGCCAAGGGGCTGGTGATCGTGCGCCAGTCCGAGGTCATGGTCATCGAGCGCCTGGGGTCGTTCCACCGGCTGCTCGAGAGCGGCATCAACATCATCATCCCCTTCCTCGAGCAGCCCCGCGCCATCACCATGATCCGTTACCGGAAGATGGGTGATGACTATCACGCCATCACCAGCGACGAGATCCGCATCGACCGCCGCGAGACGGTGATGGACTTCCCCGGCCAACCGGTGGTCACCACCGACAATGTCACGGTGACCATCAACGGCGCCCTCTACTACCAGATCATCGACCCCAAGCGGGCCGTCTACGAGGTGGAGAACATGAGCCAGGCGGTGGAGGTGCTGGCCAAGACCACCCTGCGTTCGGTGGTCGGCAAGATGGAGCTCGACAAGCTGTTCGAGTCCCGTGCCGAGGTCAATAACGAGATCCAGGCCGCCATGGAGGAGCCCGCCTCCAAGTGGGGGGTGAAGATCTCGCGGGTCGAGGTGCAGGACATCGCCATGCCCGAGGAGGTGGAGACCGCCATGCGCCTGCAGATGGCCGCCGAGCGCAAGCGCCGCGCCACCGTCACCGAGGCCGAGGGCGAGAAGGCCGCGGCCATCGCCAAGGCCCAAGGGCAGCGCGAATCGGCGATCCTCAATGCCCAGGGCGACAAGGAGTCCGCCATCCTGCGGGCCCAGGGCGAGCAGGAGTCGATCAAGCTGGTCCTCAATGCCATCGGCGACAGCGAGGAGAACAAGCGCACCGTGGTTGGCTACCTGCTGGGCCAGAGTTACATCAAGGTCCTGCCGACCATGGCCGAGGAAGGGGAGCGCGTGTTCGTGCCCTACGAATCCAGCGCCCTGCTCGGCTCCATGGGCATGTTCCGCGAGATGGCCGGTTCTCCGGAAGACGCCGTGGCCCAGCACCTGCGCAAAGGCCCCGCCCCGAGCGGCCTGCGCGACGGCGTGGTCGGAGGGGCCGCCAGCGGCGGCTGAGAGCCCCGGCCCCATCTCGTACCACCGGGCCGGGCCCCTTGCCCGGCCCACTGGCTCACCCTGGGCCAGCCCGAAGCGCTCCAGTTGCCATGGGGCCGTTGCCCATGGCCACGATTCCGACGAAGGAGCCGGGAACTCAACGCTCTCCCAGCTGGAAGGGATAGACGGCGCCGATGCCGAGCAGCCGGCTGAGTTCGTCCAGGGCGGTGAGCGTCTCCCGGGCCAACGCCGGGTCGGAGAGATCCTCGGGGGCCAGGCGGTCGCGATAGTGCCGCTCCACCCAGGCGGTGAGCTCGGCATAGAGGGACTCGTCGAGCAGCACCCGACCGGAGAGCGCGGCGCGCTCCTCGGCGGAGAGCACCACCCGCAGGCGCAGGCAGGCGGGGCCGCCGCCGTTGCGCATGCTCTGCTTGACGTCCTGCACCATCACCTCGGCGATGGGGTTGGCCCCCGCCAGCAGGTGGTCCTGGACCGTCCGCCACACGCTCTCGCGCTCCTGGCACTCGCCGGGCACCACCAGGGTCATGCTACCGTCGGGGTTGCTGAGCAGCTGGGAGTTGAAGAGATACGAGCCCACGGCGTCCTCGAGGCTCACCGCCTCGGCCGGGACCCGCACCGGGATCAGCGGCTCGGCCATCCGCTCGCGCAGGGCCGCGAGGGTGCCCGCCTCGTCGAGGAAGGCCTGCTCGTGGTAGAGCAGCACCGGGCCGTTGCCCACGCTGATGACATCGTTGTGGAAGACGCCGGCGTCGATGGCATCGGGGTGCTGCTGGGCGAACACCGCCTGATAGTCGGCCAGGCCATGCTGGCGGGCCACCGCCTGGCTCGCCTCCAGGGTCTGGCGGGCCGGGAAACGCCTGGGCGCCACGCCCGGCTCGCTGCCCCAGCCGAAGGCCTCGCGGCCATAGACGTAGAGGTGTACCCCGGGCTCGCCGTGGGCGGCGGCGAGCCGGGTGTGGTTGGCCGCCCCCTCGTCGGAGAAGGCCGGGGACGCCGGCAGCACCGGATGGTGGGCGAAGCGCGCCTCGTCGCGGAAGATCGCCGCCAGCACCCGGGCCGTGGTGGCCGGCTCCAGGAAGCGGTGGAAGCTCGACTGCAGGTTGGCCGGAGTGAAGTGCACCCGACCGTCCGGGGCGTCGAGGCTCGGTGTCACCGTGGCGGCGTTGGCGGTCCACATGCTCGAGGCGGAGCACACCGCACGCAGCAGCTGCGGCGCCTCACCGGCGGCCCGCGCCAGCACCCGCTCGTCGCTGCCGGTGAAGCCCAGCGCACGCAGCGCGCCCAGGTCGGGGCGCTGCTGGGGCGGCAGCACGCCCTGGGGATAGCCGGCGTCCATCAGCGCCTTCATCTTGGCCAGCCCCTGCAGGGCGGCCTCCCTGGGGTTGGCCACCAGGCCGCCATGGGTCATGGAGGCGACGTTGCCCAGTGCCAGGCCCGAGTAGTTGTGGGTCGGGCCCACCAGGCCGTCGAAGTTCACTTCCCGATGGTCGGTACTCACAGGCTCACCCCCGGCGGCAGCTGGTCGGGCAGATGGAGCTCCTCGCTCTCCATGGAGGCCACCGGATAGGCACAGTAGTCGGCCGCATAATAGGCACTGGGGCGGTGGTTGCCGCTCTCGCCGACGCCGCCGAAGGGAGCGTCGCCGGAGGCGCCGGTGGTCTGGCGGTTCCAGTTGACGATGCCGGCGCGGATGCGCACCAGGAAGTCGTCCCAGTCGGCACGCTCGCCGCCGATCAGCCCGGCGGAGAGCCCGTAGCGGGTATCGTTGGCCAGTTCGATCGCCTCGCCCCAGGTCCGGTAACGGTATACCTTGAGCAAGGGGCCGAAGTGCTCCTCGTCGGGCACGTCCAGGCCGGTGACGTCGATCAGCGCCGGCGACAGCAGGCTGGTGCCGGCCGCCAGGCGTGCCATCCGCGAGAGTACCGCGCCGCCCTGCGCCTCCAGCGCTTCCTGGGCCGCGAGCAGGCCGTCGGCTGCCGCCACGCTGACCAGGCCGCCGTAGAAGGGGGCGGGCTCCGCGAACTGGCCGGCCACCCGCAGCCGCGAGATGGCGTCCGCCAGGGCGTCGAGCAGGTGGTCGCCGACCTGGCCTTCCGGCACGATCAGCCGCCGTGCACAGGTACAACGCTGGCCACCGGAGAGGAAGGCCGACTGCAGGATGGTCAGCACGGTGGCCTCCTGGTCCGGCACGTCCTTCACCACCAGGGGGTTGTTGCCGCCCAGCTCCAGGGCCAGGATCTTGCCCGGCTGGCCGGCGAACTGGCGGTGCAGCAGGCCGCCGACCCGGGCGCTGCCGGTGAACAGCAGGCCGTCGATATCCTCGCTCTCGGCGAGCGCCTGGCCCACCCCGGCGGCCCCCTGCACCAGGTTGATCACGCCTGCGGGCAGCCCCGCCTCCTGCCAGCACTGCAGGATCAGGTCGGCGGTCAGCGGTGTCTGCTCGCTGGGCTTGAACACGACGGTATTACCGGCCAGCAGCGCCGGCACCATGTGGCCGTTGGGCAGGTGGCCGGGGAAGTTGTAGGGGCCGAACACCGCCATGACGCCGTGGGGACGATGGCGCAGCACCGCCCGGGCCTCGCCCAGGTCGCGCTCGCGCTCCCCGGTGCGCTCCTGGTAGGCGCGTAGCGAGATCGCCACCTTGCCGATCATGGCGCCCACCTCGGTGCGCGCCTCCCACAGCGGCTTGCCGGTCTCGCCGGCGATGGCCGTGGCCAGGTCCTCGCGGTGGGTCTCCAGCACGCCGCGGAAACGCTCCACCAGGGCCTGGCGCTCGGCGAAGGGCGTCCTGGCCCAGGCCGGGAAGGCCTCGCGGGCGGCGGATACCGCCGCCGCGACGTCGTCCGCCGTGGCCGCCTGTCCCTCCCAGAGCCGCTCGCCGGCGACGGGGTCGTACTTGGCGAAGGGCGCGCCTCTTCCCGCCTGCCGGTGGCCGCCGATCAACAGGGCCTGTGTCGCCTTCATCATTCCTCCTCCTCGGTATCCAGGATGCGCAAAACGGCGCCCTCCTCGACGCCGAGGCGCGCGGCCTCGGCGTCCCCCAGGCGCAGTACGCCGTCCGCGCCGGGGCCGCGCCCCACCCAGGCGGCGCGGAAACTGGCCATCTCGGTGGTGGCGGCCAGCCAGCGCGGCCGCTCGCTCGGCTCGGTCACCGTGGGGTCGATGGCCACCCGGCAGCGTCGCGACAGGCGGACGCCGCGCACGTCGTCGATGTAGGCCTCCACGGTGGGGCCGCCGTCGAAGATGTCGATGTAGCCTTCCCAGCGCAGGCCCTCCTTCTTGAGCATGGCCAGTGCCGGGCGGGTCTGCTCGTGGACCTGGCCGATGCAGGCCCGCGCCTCCGCCGAGAGGAAGGGCGTGTAGATGGGGAACTTGGGCATCAGCTCGCCGATGAAACTCTTCTGGCCCAGCCCGGTGAGCCGGTCCGCCTCGTCGAAGTCCAGGGGGAAGAAGTGGCTGCCCAGGCAGTGCCAGAAGGGGCTCCTGCCCTGCTCGTCGAAGACCCCGCGCATCTCCGCCAGCACCTTGTGGGGGAAGCGGTCGCGGAACTCCGCCATGAACAGCCAGCGCACCATGGAGAGCAGGGCGCCATTGCGCTGGTGGCGCCGATCGACACCGCGATACTCGGGGCGCAGGAACAGCGAGGCCACCTCGGCGTCGCCGGTGTGGTCCGAGCACAGGAAGAGGGTATCGATGGTGCGGTGCAGGTCGAGCTGCACCGAGGAGTGGGCGAGCGTCCCCAGGCGATAGTGGTAGAAGGGCACCTCGCGGCCCACCTGCCCCTCGATGGCGCAGCAGCCGGCCAGGCGGCCGCTGGCGTCGTCTTCCAGCACGAAGAAGTAGTTGCGGTGCTCCTCGGGGGTGCACTCCCGGAAGGCCGCCTCCGTGGCGGCGATCTTGGCCGCCAGGAAATCGCGGTTGTCGGGCAGCGAGGTGAAGCCCACCCCGGTCTCGCGGGCCAGGGCCTGCAGCTCGTCCAGGTCGCCCTCGGCGATCGATCGGATACGCATCACAGCTCCCCCTCGTCGTAGCCCGGGTCGTGCTCGTCGCCGCCCGGCAGCGCCAGGGGCGCCGCCAGCACCGCCCGTCCCTCCTCCACGCCGAGCCGCTCGGCATGCTCCGGCGACAGCATCAGCTGGCCGGTGGGCGACAGCGCGTAGCGCGCCACCACGCAGCGGAAGTCGGCCAGGCGCTGGTTGGCGATCATGGCCGGCTCGGCATCCGGCAGGGCGTGTTCGGGGCGCACGCGTACCGGGTGCCAGGCAGCACGCCGGAAGGTCTGCAGGTGCTCGCGCTCGGCCTTGATCACCGGGCCGGCGTCGAAGATGTCGACGTGACGCGAGCGCTGGAAGCCCTCGGCCAGCATCTCCGCCAGGGCCGGCTCGTGGTCCGGGTGCTCGCGGCCGATGGCGGCACGGGCCTGGGGAGTGAGCAGCGGCAGGTAGAGCGGGAACTGCGGCATCACCTCGGCGATGAAGCTCTTCGAGCGCACCCCGGCCAGGTAGTTGATCTCCTGGTAGTCGCGGACGAAGAAGTGGTACCCCACGCTGTTCCAGAACGGCGACTCGCCGCCCTCGTCCAGGTAGCCGGGGAAGGCCATGGCCAGCACGCCGGCGAAGCGCTCGGGGTACTGGGCGATCAACATCAGCCGGGCACGACGCAGCAGGCTCTCGGCGCTGGTGCCGCGGTAGCGCGGATCCAGCGAGTAGGCGCACAGCAGGCTGGCCTCGGAGACCTCGTGGGAGAGCGACAGCGTCTGCACCTCGCGACGCACGTTGAGCTGCTGGGAGGCGTGGATCAGCGTCTCCTGGCGGTAGGTGTAGTAGGCGTCCACGGCGCCGGCCTGGGCGCGCACCGTGGCGGTACCCACCACCTCGCCGCGCGCCAGGTCCTCGAGCACGAAGGCGTAGTGCTCGTCGCCGGGGAACTCCACCGCGGCGGCGAAGGCCCGGCGCGAGCGGGTGATGCGCTCCTCCAGGCGGTCACGGTGGGCCGGCAGGTTGGTCAGCCGCGGCACGGCGCCTCCCGCCAGCCGCTCCAGGGCCGGCAGGTCGGCCGGCGCGACGGGGCGTACCACCAGCATGGCAGGATCTCCCGAACCGCTCACTGGCCGGCGACCAGCCGTGCCACGGCACGCTCGAGGCGCGCCATGCCCTCGGCGATGTCGGCCTCGGGGATCACCAGCGAGGGCGCCATGCGCAGCACGTTGGGCCCGGCAATCAATGCCATCAGTCCCTCCTCGATGGCCAGCGGCAGGATGTCCTTGGCACGGTCGCGCCAGGCCTCGCTCATCTCCGCGCCGATCAGCAGGCCCATGCCGCGGACCTCCCTGAACACCCCGTGCCGGGCGTTGATCTCCCCCAGGTGCTCGCGGAACAGCGCATGGCGACGGGCGATGCCCTCGAGCACCTCGGGGGTGTCGATGTACTCCACCGCCGCCAGGGCCACCGCCGAGGCCAGCGGGTTGCCGCCGTAGGTGGAGCCGTGGGTGCCGAAGGAGAAGGCCTGGGCGATGCGGTCGGTGGTCAGCATGGCGCCCACCGGGAAGCCGCCGCCCAACGCCTTGGCACTGGTCAGGATGTCCGGCGTCACGCCCAATTGCTGGTAGGCAAACAGCGAGCCGCTGCGCCCCACCCCGGTCTGCACCTCGTCGAACACCAGCAGGGCATCGTGGGCGTCGCACAACTCGCGCAGGCCCTCGAGGAAGCCGGGCGCGGCGGGCAGCACGCCGCCCTCGCCCTGCATCGGCTCGACCACCACGGCGCAGGTGTCGTCGTCGATCAGCTCGCGGACGCTGTCGAGGTCGTTGTAGGTGCCGTGGACGATGCCGCCGGGCACGGGGCCGAAGCCCTGGGCGTACTTGGGCTGGCCGCCCACGCTGACGGTGAACAGGGTGCGGCCGTGGAAGGCCTGGGAGAAGGAGACGATGCGATGCTTGTGGCTGCCGAAGTTGTCATGGGCCCAGCGCCGCGCCAGCTTGAAGGCCGCCTCGTTGGCCTCGCCGCCGGAGGAGCACAGGAACACCTTGTCGGCGAAGGTGCGCTCCACCAGGCTGCGGGCCAGCTTCAGAGCCGGCTCGTTGGTGTAGACGTTGGAGAGGTGCCAGAGCCGGTTGGCCTGGTCGGTCAGCGCCTCGACCAGCACCGGGTGGCAGTGCCCCAGGCCGTTGACGGCGATGCCGCCGGCGAAGTCGATGTACTCCCGGCCTTCCTGGTCCCACAGCCGGCTGCCCTCGCCACGCACCGGGATCACCTGCTGCGGGGCGTAGTTGGGCACCATGTAGCGGTCGAAGTCGGCGCGGGTCGGGGTCTGGCTCATGACGTCCTCCTGTGAAGTCGATGGGGTGCGTCGGCGACGCATCAGGCCTCGAGTATAGGGAGCGCCGAAAGAGAAAGCTTTCACCGATGGGACGGCGACTTGTGAAAAAGGCCGCCTGCGGATTCCCCGGCGGGGTCGACCGCGACACCCTCAACGGCCCGACAGGGCCCGCGCTCAGCCCAGGCGCTCCTCGCGGGGGCTGAGGCCGAAGTGGTTGCGGTAGGCGGTGGAGAAGTGGGCCGCCGAGGAGAAGCCGGTGAGCAGGGCGATCTCGCCGGCCGGCCGGTCGCTCTCGCGCAGCAGGCGGCGGGCGCGCCGCAGGCGCAGGTCGAGGTAGTAGCGGCTGGGCACCGCCTGGAGGTGCTTCTTGAACAGCCGCTCCAGCTGGCGTCGGGAGATGCCCAGGTGCGCGGCCAGTTCGTGGGTGGTCAGCGGTTCCTCGATGTTGGCCTCCATCAGTGCCACGGCATCGGTCAGGCTCTGCGGCGCCTTGCCCAGCGGCGAGGCCGGCCGGGGCTCGTCGCCCATGCGCACCCGCTCCCGCACGAAGTGCGCCGAGACCCGCTCGGCCAGCGCACTGCCGTGCTGGCTGGCGATCAACGTCATCATCATGTCCATCGCCGCCGTGCCGCCGCCACAGGTCAGGCGGCCGCGGTCGATCTCGAACAGCTGGCGGGAGAGACGAATATCCGGGTGGGCCCTGGCCACCGCCTCGAAGCGCGACCAGGGCACCGTGGCCCGGTAGCCGTCCAGCAGCCCCGCCCGGGCCAGCAGCTCGGCGCCGCCACCGACGCCGGCCAGCACCCGGCCCCGGGCCGCCAGCCGCCGCAGCCAGGCCGACAGCGCCGGGTCGATGCTCTCGGCCGCCGGCGCACAGAGCAGCAGGACGTCCGGGGCGGCGGCGTCCTCGGCGATGTACCCCTGGGGGAGCAGTACCTGATGGGACCCGCTGGTCACCGCCCGGTCATCGAGGCCCAGGGTGGTCAGCGAGTAGAGGGACGTGCCCGCCAACTGGTTGGCCACCGCCAGCGGCTCGGTGGCGCAGGCCTCGGCGAGCAGCGAGAAGCCCGGCAGCACCACCACCCCGACGCGGCGCAGTGACGGAGCGGTCGGGGGTGCGAGGGTGTCGGACATGCAGGGCTCTCACGGCGGGAGGGCCCTCCATTGTAGCCAAAGCGGCCCCCGGCGGCAGCCGGGTCAGTCGACGATGCCGATCACCAGCAGGCCGACGACGATGACCACCACCAGCACGATGATGGCGGGCAGCACCCAGGGCAGCCCCTGGGACGGCTCCCGGGCCTCGGGCTGGTCCTCGTCCGGCTCGGGGTGCTCGAAGTCCTCCGGCTCCTTCACTTCCTTGAGGTGCTGCAGTTCCTCCTCGGGGGTGTGGCTCTCCCTGGTATCCATCTCATCCTCCGGGTCTGCGGTTCGGGATGCGCAGGACGCCGGACGGACGGCGCCCTACAGGTTCTCGACATCGAATTCCGCCACGGGATCCACGTCGGCATCGTAGTCGACGTCGTCACGCTCGAAGCCGAACAGCTTCAGGAACTCGTGCTTGTATCCAGCATAGTCGGTGATCTCGAAGAGGTTGTCGGTGGTCACCCGCGGCCAGAGCTCCTTGCAGGCCCGCTGGACGTCGTCGCGCAGTTCCCAGTCGTCGAGGCGCAGGCGGCCGGCGTCGTCGGTGGTCATCTCGCCCCGCTGACCCTGGGGGGAATAGAGCCGTTCGCCGAACAGCCGGTTGAGCTGGTCGATGGTGCCCTCGTGCAGGCCCTGCTCCTTCATGACCTTGTAGACCATGGCGATGTAGAGGGGCATCACCGGAATGGCGGCACTGGCCTGGGTCACCACCGACTTGAGCACCGCCACGTTGGCGCCGCCGCCGCTGGCCGAGAGGCGCGCATCGATCTCGCCGGCGGCGCGGTCCAGGTCCTCCTTGGCCTTGCCCAGGGCGCCGTGCCAGTAGATCGGCCAGGTGATCTCGGTGCCGATGTAGCTGAAGGCCACGCTGCGCGCGCCGGGAGCGAGCACGCCGGCGCGGTCCAGGGCGTCGATCCACAGCTCCCAGTCCTCGCCGCCCATCACCGCCTTGGTATCCTCGATCTCCTGCTCGGTGGCCGGCTCGACCTCGGCCTCGATGATGGCGTCCTTGTTGGTGTCGATGGCGGTGGCGCGATAGGCCTCGCCGATGGGCTTGAGGCTGGAGCGCTTGAGCTCGCCGCTGTCCGGCAGCCTGCGCACCGGCGAGGCCAGCGAATAGACCACCAGGTCGACCTGGCCGAGGTCCTGCTTGATCAACTCGATGGCCTTGTCGCGGGCCTCGTGGGAGAAGGCGTCGCCGTTGATGGCCTTGCTGTAGAGACCCTCCGCCTTGGCGAATCTGTCGAAGGCGGCGGCGTTGTACCAGCCGGCGGTGCCCGGCTTCTTCTCGGTGCCGGGCTTCTCGAAGAACACCCCCAGGGTATCGGCGCCGTAGCCGAAGGCGGCGGTGATACGCGCCGCCAGGCCGTAACCGCTGGAGGCCCCGATCACCAGCACCTTCTTCGGCCCCTTGGCCTTGTCGAAGCTACGCTTGCGGGTCGCCTCGATCTGCTCGAGCACGTTCTTCTCGCAGCCGACCGGGTGGGTGGTGGTGCAGATGAAACCGCGTACCTTGGGCTTGATGATCACGTCAGACCTCGCTGTTCGTCGTTCGGGCAGGCCATACCGGCCCCTGTCATGGAGTGATGATGGCCCCTATTCTAGCGACCGCACCCGGCGCTGTCCGCCCTTGAGCCCAAGGCGATCACCGCGGGGCATGACACGGGGCGCCGCCCCCTTGAGCCCGGCAGGCGCCTGGGGCAGGATGCCCTTCCCGGATGCTTGCCCCGAGGAGGCCACCCATGGATGCACAGACCCTGGTCGACGAGCGCGGCGAACTGTGGCTGGCCCTGGCCCCGCTATGGCTGGAGCACGAGCCCGGCGAGCGCGACTATGCGCGCATGATCGAGGTGATCGAACGCCACGACCTGACGGTGACCGAGCTGGAGTGGGTCTTCCGCCTGGAACTGGCGCCGGTGCTGGCGCGCCACCAGATGTCGGTGGTGGGGGAGTGGCGGCGCTTCGACGAGCACAAGCTGATGCAGCAACTGGTGGCCCACAACCTGCGGCTCAAGGGCTGGCGGCGCCGGAGCTGGGCACTGTTCTCGGGGCTGACCACCATGATGACCCGGCACCGCTGGAACGAACTGATCGCCCGGTTGATGGTGGAACGCGGCGAGATGCCCCCCTGATGCGACTCCATATTTTTCTCGACGTTGGCGGCATGTTCGTTGAAGAAAGGTGCCGAAGCTGCCCCTATGGGGCCTCCCGCATCAGGCCTCGTCCAGGGCCCGCTCCAGGGCCGCGCGCAGCTCCGCCTCGCCGTCGCGGGGAGCGAAGCGGCGGATCACCCGGCCGTCGCGGCCCACCAGGAACTTGGTGAAGTTCCACTTGATCGCCTGGGTGCCGAGCACCCCGGGGGCGGCCTGCTTGAGTTCCGCGAACACCGGGTGGGCGCCGGGGCCATTGACCTTGACCTTCTCCATCAGCGGGAAGCTGACCTGGTACTGCCGCGCGCTCAGGGCGCAGAACTCCTGGGCCGACTCTGGCGACTGCCGGGCGAACTGGTTGCAGGGGAAGCCGATCACCATGAAGCCACGGTCGCGGTAGCGGCGGTAGAGGCGTTCGAGGTCACGCAGTTGGGGGGTGAAGCCGCAGCGGCTGGCGACATTGACCACGAGCAGGACCTGCCCGCGCAGGGCCCCGAGGTTGAAGGGTTCGCCTTGGGCGGTGCGGCACTGGTGGTCGTGAATGGACATGATGAACGTCTTCCAGCCGTAGACGAACACGATGCCATGCCCGGCCCGCCGACGCCAGCCTTGCGCGCTCAGCGCCGCGGCAACCGCCCCAGCCGGCGGCGCACCTCCACCACGCGGCGTCCCAGCTGGCGCCGCCGCGCCTGGCGCTCGTCCTCCCGCAGGGGCGCATAGTGCAACCGCTCCAGCTGGTGGGCGCAGTCGCGCAGGGCGGGCCCCGCCGAACCGGCCGCCGCGGCGACGCGTCGCAGGTGGCCCGCCGGCGACTCCCCGGCCCGCGCCCCCAGGCCACGACGCTCCAGCCAGGCCTGCAGGCGGCGGATGCGCAACGCCTCGTCGCGCCCCTCGTGCCGCCGCCGCCACCCCAGGCGCAGCAGCGCCGCCAGGCCGGCGGCTGCGCCCCCGATCGACAGCAGCCCCAAGGCCCCGGCCACCGGGCCGTGGCCGGGGACCAGCCCCACCAGCCACTCCCAGAGCGCATGCAGCCGCCGGGCGACCTGCGCCATCAGGTCGTCGCGCGCCTGGCGCTGGTAGCCCACCACGCCGCGCTGCCAGCGGTATTCGAGCCGTTCCCAGTCCAGGCGCAGGTGGTTGACCCAACCCACCTCGCGCAGACGCAGCGGCGAGAACGGCGCATCGGCCAGGAAGGCCTCGGCGCCTTCGCTCACCGCCTGGGCGCCCCGCTCGATGCGCTCCGGGGCGATGACGGCGGTGGGGTCGAGGCGCTGCCAGGCACCGTCCAGCCACACCTCGACCCAGGCGTGGGCGTCATAGTCACGCACGGTGAAGTAGCCGTCCGGATGGCGCTCGCCGCCCAGGAAGCCGGCGACGATGCGTGCCGGCACCCCCGCGGCACGGGCCATCACCGCCATGGCCGAGGCGTAGTGGGTACAGTAGCCGGCACGGCTCTCGAACAGGAACTCGTCGACGCGGTCGCCGGAGGTGAGCCGCGGCGGCGCCAGGGTGTAGCGGAACGGCGCCTCGCCGAAACGCGCCATCGCGTCCGCCAGGAAGGCGCGCGGCTCGCCGCCGGCCTCCCGCCACAGCCGCTCGACCAGTGCCCGGGTGCGCGGGTTGCCCTCGGCAGGCAGCAGGGTGTGCCAGCCGGGGCCCGCCGGGTCGGGATGGGCCGGGGCCAGGCCGCTGCTCTCCAGGCGCAACAGGCTGCGCGAGGCGAGCGGCGCGAGCCCCTCCACGGTGCCGTCGGCGAGCCAGCGCAGGCGCTCGTCGCTGGCCAGCGGCTCCCCCAGCGCCGGTCGCCAGGGCCGGTTGTCCGGCTCCAGCAGCAGTTCGGCCGAGAAGCGCGCCTTTCCAGCGCCCCGCCACGGCGAACGACCGCCCTCGCCGACGAAGTTGCCCACCGGGCGGCCCAGGGTCGCGGCGAGGCGCTCCGGCTCGGCGCGGCGCCAACGCTCGCCGTCGAAGTGCGACAGGGTGTAGACCCGCCAGTAGCGCTCGGAGGGGGCCGGTTCGTCGCCCTCGAAGCGCACCCGGAAGGCGCGCCGGTCGCTGCGCGACAGCCGGGCGATATCGCCAGGGGCGATCTCGTCGGTCAGGCCGGTGGCGGCCCGCTGCGCCTGGGGCAGGTTCCACAGCGGCCCGAGCCGCGGGAAGGCCAGGAACAGCAGCACCATCAGCGGTGCCGACAGGCCCAGCAGCCAGGCGGTCTCGCGCCACGCCTGACGCGGCCGGCGGGCGCCGGCCAGCCACACCAGCGACTGCACCAGCCAGGCCACCGCCGCCAGGGCCCCGACGGCCATGGGAATGCCCTGGTCGTGAAGGAAGGCCGCGGTGGTGGTGACCATGCCGATCAGCACCACCACCCGGGCGTCGCGGCGGGTATGGGTCTCGAGCAGCTTGAGCAGGTAGACGCCCAGCAGCAGGCCGATCAGCCCCTCCATGTTGCCCAGGCTGCCGTACTGCAGCCACAGTGCGGCGACCAGCAGGCCCACGCCGGCCAGGCGCAGCACCACCCCGGCGCGGGGCAGGCGACGGCGCAGCTGCAGGTAGCGATAGCCCGCCACCAGGGCGGCGACGGCCGCCAGCCAGGCCGGCATCCAGGCCAGGTGCAGCGCCAGCACCAGGCACTGGCCGATGAACAGGCGCCGCAGCATGACGCCGCTCAGCGCCCGGCCGTCGGCCAGCACCGCCGGCGCGGCGGAGCGGCTGGCGAGGGCCGCCGCGCGCCTCATGGGGCCTCCCGGCGGGCGGTGGCCGCGGGGTCGAAGCGCGCCAGGGCCTCCAGGGCCTCGCGGCGCTGGCGCGAGCCTTCGCCCTGGGGCAGGGTCACTCCGGGCAGGCGCAGGCCGTAGCGGTCGCCGGCCAGGTGGTGGGCCAGCACCCGGGCACAGAGGATCGACAGGCGCCGCTCCGGGTCGCCGCGACAGGCGTCGTAGTCGAGCCACAGCTGCTGGCGGGGCGGCACGCTGAACGCCTTGGCGGCCAGCTCGCCGGTACGGCTCCACTGCTTCCAGGCGAGTCGCGCCGGGCTGTCGCCGGGCTCGGCGCGGCGTAGGCCAGCGAAGTCGCTGGCCTCGAGCCCGGCCCCGGCGTGGCGATGGCGGGGCGCGTCGTCGTCCAGGGGGCGCGGGTAGACCAGCAGCGACTCCCGGCTTTCCAGCCAGGCCAGCGCCCGCACCAGACCCAGCGGCCAGGAGGATTCCAGGCGCAGCAGCGGCAACCGCTGCACGCCGCGTCGCGGGGCCGGCAGCGCCAGGCTCGCCTCCCCCTGGCCCTCGGGCAGGTCCAGGCGCGCCGCGGCCCCCTCGACATGCACCTCGAGGCCACTACGCGGCCGCCCGCCGGAGAACACCACGCCGAGGCGCGCCTCGCCGCCGGCGAACACCTCGGGGGGCAGGCGCAGGGTCGCGATGACGCCGAGCAGGTTGCGCCAGGTGCGCAGCAGGGCAATCACCGCCAGGGCGAACAGCCAGAAGGCCAGCCCGTAGGCCAGGCTGTTCTGGTAGTTGATGCCGAACAGCAGCAGCACCAGCACCAGCACCGCCCAGACCAGGCCGAAGCGGGTCGGCAGCAGGAACAACCGGCGCTGGGGCAGCGGCGTACCCGGGGCGATGGCCATCCGCCGCCACCAGCGCCACCACCACTCCCACCACGTCATGCTCAGCCCATCACCGGCACGCGGGCCAGCAGGTGGCGGGCCAGGGCCTCGCCCTCCTCGCGCCGGCCGCTGCTCAGGCGATGGCCAGCCACCGGCACCCACACCGCCTGGACGTCCTCGGGCAGCACGTGGTCGCGCCCCTCGAGCAGCGCCCAGCCGCGGGCCGCCTGCAACAGCGCCAGCACGCCGCGGGTGGAGAGCCCCCAGGCCAGCTCGGGGTGCTCGCGGCTGGCCGCGGCCAGCGCCTGCACATAGTCGAGCAGCGCATCGGCCACGTGGATGTCGGCCAGCCGGGCCTGCCAGTGCCGCAGGCGTTCGGCGTCCAGCAGCACCGGCATCGCGGCCAGTCGCTGTCGCCCGGCGCGGCCGCGCAGGATCTCGCGCTCGGCACGGGGATCGGGGTAGCCCAGCGACAGGCGCATCAGGAAGCGGTCGAGCTGGGACTCCGGCAAGGCGAAGGTGCCGGCCTGCTCCTGGGGGTTCTGGGTGGCGATGACGAAGAAGGGGTCGGGCAGCGGGCGGGTCTCGCCCTCCACGGTCACCCTGCCCTCCTCCATGGCCTCCAGCAGCGCGCTCTGGGTCTTGGGGGTGGCGCGATTGATCTCGTCGGCCAGCACCACGCCGTGGAAGATCGGCCCGGGATGGAAGCTGAAGCGCGCCTCGCGGGGGTCGAATACCGAGACCCCCAGCACGTCGGCGGGCAGCAGGTCGCTGGTGAACTGCAGGCGCTGCATGTCGAGCCCGGTGACCCGAGCCAGGGACTGGGCCAGGGTGGTCTTGCCCAGCCCCGGCAGGTCCTCGATCAGCAGGTGGCCCCGGCACAGCAGGCAACACAGCGACAGGCGCAGCTCGCGGGACTTGCCCAGCACCACCCCCTCCAGGGCCGCCGCCACCGTCTCGAGATCCCCGAGCCGCGCCGGGCGGTTCATGGCGCGGCCTCCAGCAGGCCGGCATCACGCAGCGCCTCCACCGCCTGGCGGGTGTCCGGGGTCACCCCCTCCAGGGCCAGCGCCTCGGCGGGCGGCACCCAGAAGGCCTCGGCCACCTCCTCGGCCTGCAGTTCCAGGGGCCCGTCGTGGTCGACCAGGAACAGGCTGCCGAAGATGTGGTGGCCGTCCTGGGCGTGCACGAAGCCGCCGGCGGGCGTCAGCGGCACGCCGCGAATGCCCAGCTCCTCCGCGAGCTCGCGCCGCGCCGCCAGGTGCACCGCCTCTCCGGCCCCCACCACGCCGCCGGCGGCCAGGTCCAGGCCGCCGGGGAAGACCTCCTTGGTGAGGGTGCGGCGCTGCACGCAGAGCTCGCCCCGGGCGTTGCGCACCACCACATAGGTGGCACGATGCCACAGGCGGAAGCGGCGCATGGTGGCCCGCCAGGCGCTGCCGCAGGGCCGGTTACGGTCATCCACCAGTTGGATGCGCTCGCGGGCGATGTGCGGGACGGGCGGCACCGCATCGCGTAGAGGCTCGGTCATGGGCATCTCCCCGGGAAATGCCTTCAGCCTAACCAGTCGCCGCCGCCGCGTCACGTTGACCGCCGGCGAACCGCCCACCATGCTCAGGGGATGACGCCATCCGCGGAGGTGTCCCATGCCCGATCATGCCCCCCGCATCCGGCTGGCCACCCATGAGGTGACCAACCAGCCCGACACACCGGGCGACCGAGACCTCTTCGGCGAGGACCTGCCACTGCGCGAGACCCTGGCCCGGGAGGCCCCGGAATGGGTCGCCCGCCGGCTCGCGCCGTTGGGCCACGAGGCCGGCAGCGAGCGGGTCCAGGCGCTGGGCGAGGCGGCCAACCGTCATCCCCCGGAGCTGCGCCTCTTCGACCGCCACGGCCGCCGCCTCGACGAGGTGGCCTACCATCCCGCCTACCACGCACTGATGCACCTGGCCATCGACCATGGCTGGCACGCCGTGGCCTGGCAGGAGGAGGGGCACGGTGGCCACCAGGCCCACGTGGCCGCTCTCTACCTGCTGACCCAGGCCGAACCGGGCTTCTGCTGCCCGGTGACCATGACCCACGCGGCCATGCCGGTGCTGCGCCAGGCCCCGACGGTGGAAGCCCGCTGGGCGCCGGGCCTGCTGGCCTGGGAGTACGACCCGCGCCCCCTGCCGGCCGCCGACAAGCAGGGCCTGACCTTCGGCATGGCGATGACCGAGAAGCAGGGCGGCAGCGACGTGCGCAGCAACACCACCCGCGCCGAGTCCACCGGCGACGGCTGGCGCCTCACCGGCCACAAGTGGTTCTGCAGCGCGCCCATGTCCGACGCCTTCCTGACCCTGGCACGCAGCGACGAGGGCCTGACCTGCTTCCTGGTGCCGCGCGTCGCCGCCGACGGCGAGCGCAACGCCATCGAATTGCAGCGCCTCAAGGACAAGTGCGGCAACCGCGCCAACGCCTCGGCGGAGATCGAGTACCGCGGCGCCTGGGCCGAGCCCATCGGCCCACCGGGACGCGGCATCGCCACCATCCTCGAGATGGTGCAGCAGACCCGCCTGGACGCCGCCACCGCCCCGGTGGGCATGATGCGTCAGGCGTTGGTGGAGGCCTGGCAGCATGTGCGCGAACGCCACGCCTTCGGCCGCGCCCTGGCCGAGCAGCCGCTGATGCGGGCGGTGATCGCCGACCTGGCGCTGGAGGTGGAGGCCGGCCTGGCCCTGGTGATGCGCGCCGCCCGCGCCTTCGACGGCGACGCGCGGGGCGACGAGGGCGAGCGAGCCCTGGCCCGCCTGCTGCCGGCGCTGGCCAAGTACTGGCACAACCGCCGCGGTCCCGGCTTCATGGCCGAGGCCATGGAGTGCCTGGGCGGCATCGGCTACGTGGAGGAGGCACCGCTGGCGCGTCTCTACCGCGAGGCGCCGGTCAACTCGATCTGGGAGGGCTCGGGCAACGTCATCTGCCTGGACGTGCTGCGGGTGCTGGGGCGCCATCCCGAGGCGCTGGAGGCCCTACGTCGGGAACTGGCCGCCGCGCAGGGGGCGTCGCGGGAGCTGGATGCCGCCGTGATCGACCTGGAGGACAGCTTGCAGGAACCGCCCGAGGCCCTCGAGTCCCAGGCCCGCTGGCTGGCACAGCGCCTGGCCCAGTGCCTGCAGGGCGCCCTGCTGCTGCGCCACGCCCCGACCGAAGTGAGCGAGACCTTCTGCCGGACACGGCTCGGTGCACGGGCCGGGCCGACCTACGGGGTGATGCCCAGCGATGCCCCGCTGAATGTGCTGCTGGCCCGCATCGCGTCCTGAGTGGCGCCCAGCTCGAGGATCGCCGCGGCGGGCATCGGCCGGCCCAGGCCGAAGCCCTGCACATGGGTGCAGCCGAAGCGGTCGAGCAGCTCCAGGGCGCCGGGGTCCTCGACCCCTTCGGCGACCACCCGGATGCCGAGCCGGCGCCCCAGCAGCGCCACCGCCTCGACGATGGCCGCGTCCTGGGACTCCTCGTGGAGGTGGCTCACGAAGCTGCGGTCCACCTTGAGCTCGCTGATCGGCAGCACCTGTAGCCGCGACAGCGACGAGAAGCCCACCCCGAAGTCGTCCACCGAGACCTCCAGCCCGCCCAGGCAGAGCCGGGCGGCCACCTCGCTGCCCAGCAGCTCGTCCTGCATGGCGGCGGTCTCGGTGATCTCCAGCACCAGCGGCGGGTCGCCCGGCCGGCGCCGCCGGGTCAGTGCCAGCAGGTCCGGGCACATCAGGTCGTCGGCGGTGACGTTGACCGACAGCGAGGGCGTCACCCCTTCCCGATACCAGCGCTCGGCATCGGCCAGCGCCAGCTCGATCACGTGCCGGGTGAGGCGCTTGCCCTGGGCCAGGGTGAGCAGCGGCAGGAAACCGGCCGGGCCGATCAGCCCCAGTTCGGGGTGCGACCAGCGCACCAGGGCCTCGACGCCGCTCAGCCGGCCGGAGGAGAGCTCGAACTGGGGCTGGTAGTGGAGGGTCAGTTCCTGGCGCGCCAGGGCCAGGTCGAGCTCCTCGGTGGAGAACACCGGGTCACCGTCCACCTCGGCAGGCGATTCGCGCCCCACCCGCAGGTTGCCCAGGCAGCGGCGCAGGTCGGCGAGCCGCATCGGCTTGTCCAGGCAACCCAGCATCCTCAGGCCCAGGGTATGCCCCACCCGTTCGGCGATGCGTGCGATCTTGCGCTCGACACCGGAGAGCAGCAGCACCCAGCCCCGATAGCCGGTGGCGGCGAGGCGCCGCAGCAGGGCGATGCCATCCTCGCTGCCCATCTCCAGCCCCATCACCACGAGTTGCGGCGGGCGGCGCGTCACCTCGTCCAGCAGGCTCGACGAGCGGCGATAGTAGCGACTCTCCAGCCCTAGCACCTCGAGCTGCAGCGAGAGCACGGCGGCCACCTCCATGTCGGCTTCCAGCACCAGGGCGAGGGCCTGGGGCGCATGTGACGACTCGTTCATCGGCAGGCTTCCGCGCGATCGGGTTCACACCAGAGCCTAACACCGCCCTGCCATCGCCACACGCCGGCCATGCCGCGGCGCGTCAACGCTGCTAGGCCAGGGGGCCGGCGACGACGCGTGCCGCCAGGGCCAGCAGCAACACGCCGGTGGCGCGGTTGATCCAGTGGGCGCGGGCCTGCAGCCAGGGCAGCACCCGCGAATGGGAGAGACCCAGCGCCACCAGCACGTACCAGGTGCCATCGATCACCATGGCCGTCAGCACGATCAGCGCCTTGGCGGCCGGGCTCATGCCCGGGGTGACGAACTGGCTGAGCAGGGCGATGAAGAACAGGATCAGCTTGGGATTGCCCAGCGCCACCAGCATGCCCTCCCGCGCCGCCTGGCGGCGGCTGGTGGCCCGGCCGACGGCCTCCAGCGCCCCGGCGCGGCCGGCCCCCAGGGCCTTCACGCCCAGCCAGGCGAGGTAGCCCGCCCCGATCCAGGTGATGGCCTGGAACAGCACCGGCTGGCGCGCAATCAGCGCCCCCAGCCCCCAGACGGTGAGCAGGGCATAGAACCCCACGCCCAGGGCGTGGGCGAGCGCGGCGGTCATCCCGGGGACGCGACCGCCGCCCAGGGTGTGGCGCAGCACCAGCGCCAGGCTGGGGCCGGGCGACATGGCCCCCATGGCACACACCGCGACCAGGGAGAGCCAGAGAGAAAACGGCATGGGCTGTCTCCTCAGCGGTGGTACTGTTTCTCGCGCTCCGGTTGCCAGAGCACGGCATCCACGCGCAGCCGCACCTCGCCGCCGTTGGGCAGCCGCCAGTCGAGGGTATCGCCCACGCGCAGGCCGATCAGCCCGGCCCCCACCGGCGCCATCACCGAGATGGCATCCTCGGTTCCCGCCAGGGCATGGGGATAGACCAGGGTGCGCACCATCTGCCGGTCGCGGGTCAGGTCGGTGAACTGGACGCGGCTGTTCATGCTGACCACGTCGCCGGGCATCGCCTCGGGGTCGAGCACCTCGCCGCGCGCGAGTTCCTCCTCGAGGGCATCGGCCACGAAGCGCTCCTTGGTGCCGGCCGCATCGATGAGGCGCTGCAGCCGTTCGGCATCGAGCCGGTTGATGATGAGAGGGGGACGCGACGACATGGGGCCTCCTGAGCGCCGATCAACGCTGCTTGCACGCTTGCGCGGGTATCCAACGAAAACAGCCCTCCACCCGCGATCGGGCGAAGGACTGTGTTCCCGCACCATACGCCATCCGGCCGCACCGTGACAGCCCCGGGGCTTCAGCGACACCGCCCGGCGGGCTAGACTGGCGACAACCCCCGACCGGAGCCTTCCATGAACGTGCGCACCTTCGCCTTCGTCCTGATGCTCATCGGCATCGCCCTGCCGGTGGTCGGCTGGCAGACGGGTAGCCCGGCCGGCTTCGTGGGCCCGGTGCTGGTGCTGCTGGGCCTCGTGTTGCTGCTGACCCGCAAGCGCCATGACCGATGAAAACGGCCCGGTGAGCCTGACGGCGCTACTCGATCGGGTGAGCGACGCCGGGCGCCACGCCGACAGCGTCAGCCTCGAGGCGATCCTCGAGTGCCTCGGGCGGCGCAGCTTCGCGCCCTTCCTGTTGCTCGCCGGCTTGGTGACCCTGGCGCCATTGATCGGCGACATCCCCGGAGTGCCGACCCTGATGGCCGGCCTGGTGCTGCTGGCGTCGCTCCAGTTGCTGGCCGGCCGGCGCTCCATCTGGCTGCCGGCCTGGCTGCTCGCACGGCGCGTCTCGCGGGAACGCTACCGGCGCGCGATCGACTGGCTGGAGCGCCCCGCCGGCTGGGTCGACCGCCTGCTGCGCCCACGCCTGACCTGGCTGACGCGTCCGCCGGCGCATCTCGGTGTGGCCCTGACCGGCCTGCTGATCGCCCTGGCCATGCCGCCCATGGAGGTCGTGCCGTTCAGCGCCAACGGCGCCGGCCTGGCACTGACGCTCTTCGGCCTGGCGCTGCTCGCCGACGACGGCCTCTTCGCCCTGCTCGGCTATGCGCTCACCGGCGGTACCCTGGCCGTAGTGATCGCCAGCCTGGTATAGACCTCCCTCGAGCACGGCCTGGCCCTGGCGGCCTCAGCCGTGTTCCCGCGGGGCCTGCCCCTGGACGAAAACGCGGTTGCCTCCCGACGTCTTGCTCCGGTACATGGCATGATCGGCATGCGCCAGCAGGTGCTCCATCTGATCGCCATGTTCGGGGTAGGAGGCCACCCCGATGCTGAACTGGAGTCCGCTGTCCACCACGGAGGCGAGCAGACGCTGCATCAGGTGTCTGGCTCCATCCGCATCGGTATCGGGCAACAGCATCACGAACTCGTCACCCCCATGGCGCGCCACCAGGTCACTGCTGCGTGCACAGCTCTTCAGCCGCTGCGCCAGGTCCAGAATGGCCCGATCGCCCGCCTCATGCCCCTGGCTATCGTTGATGGCTTTCAAGCCATCCATGTCGATGACGATCACGCTGTAGGGGCGTTGCGAGCGCTTGGCCAGGGCATGGATCGGCTGGGACAGGTCAGTGAGGGCGCGACGGTTGAACAGCCCCGTCAGGGGATCCTGGCTGGCCATATCCAGCAGCATGCGGTTGGAAACCTGGATGGCAGTGACCAGCGCCGCGGTCAGGTAGCCGACGATCAGGAACACGGCGAGGTTGGTGCTGACCAGAGTCAGATTGGCCGGCGTCATGAGGGTGGCGCCGCTGAGCTGCAACAGCAGCAGATAGCAGGCGGCAATCGCCGCCACCTCGAGCAGGGTCGCCAGCACCCCCAGCGTCAGGGCGCTGGTGACCACGGCCAGTAGATACAGGCTCGCCATTGGCCCGGTCACGCCCTCGGTGCTGTAGAGAAACCAGGTGATGAAGCCGATCATGACCCAGGTATGGATCGCCAGCAGCCAGCGCTGCCTGTCGCCGAAGAAGCGTAGTCGGCTGGCCGTCAGGCTGAAACCGAAGTAGGCGATCGTCGCCAGCAGCAGGCCCCATCCCCCCTCGTTGGGGATGCCCATGATCCCCACGTAGAGGGTAACCAGCGTGACCAGCAGCCACTCGAGCTGATGCAGGCCGGTGGTGAACCCCTGGATCTGGACGCGCCGCGAATCCCACACCAGTGGCGGCAATGGGTCTTGATCGGACATCGACCTACCTCATTTGGTGATTCGACCCTGTTGTCGACCGCTCATCCCCAGCGATCATTACCATACCGCAACACTTTACCGGAAATCAGCTGCAGCGGACGCTGTCCGTTGAATTCAGGCCGGGGATGCCTGTCCCGATACTCGAAATGCGCTTGGGCGGTACCGGATGGCACCGGATGAAGCACCAGCGAAGGCGAAAGCGTCACTCGCTCGGCGGGTACTCCTGCCGAGTGTGCAGCACGGCGACCACCTCCACGCGATCAGCGGCTACACGATAGACGAGAAGGTAATTCGGATGAGCCACCAGCTCCCGCGTTCCAGGGACGCGTCCAGCCGGGTACAGGTAGGGGGTGCTCTGACAGCAACAGCGGGGCAGACTCCAGCCGGGCTTTCAGGCGGCGGGCGGCCTGGGGGCCGCGCTCGGCGATAAAACGCACGATGGATGCCAGTTGCTCACGGGCAGTGGCCCGCCAGTGCACCGGCAGCGCCACGCTTGGCGCCTATGCTGGCGCTCGGCGTCCTGAATGATCGCCTCCATGTCCGCCATCACTTCGTCATGCGGGATCGTGGGGCGCGTGTCCGCCAGGCTCTCGGCGACTCGCTCACGAAACCAGCGGTCATAGCTGGCGGCCTGCTCCTCGGTCTCGAACTCGGAGACGATGGGGAAAGCGGCGTGGTCATGGTGGCTTCCCTCATATTACTGGGTTTCTTGCAGTGTATCTTGCTGCCTATGGCAAGCGCCAGGCATCCACTCCCAGGCGCTGCGCCGGGGTTTGCAACCCTATACCAAGGTCGATGATCAAAATTCTTTGCAAGGTAGCGCCCCGGGTGCTGCCTTTAACCATGTGGGCCGGCGCATCCCACCCCGGCGACACCCCGAAGGCCATCGACTACCTGAACCCCCTCGAGGAGGCCTGCCCCATGACCCGATGCAACCACACTGAAACTCGCCCAGTCGGCGATGACTGCGCTTTCGCGGGCCCAGTCACCCGCGAGCACGAGAATCCCGCGGCACATGGCAACATCACCCGCACCGAGCGCTGCGTACTCTGCGGCGCCGAGCGGAGCGTGAACATCAATGGCATCCACGAGGAGTACGGCGAATGGGATGAACCGTTCGACGACGAGGACTGAAGGACCCGGTGACTGTCGGATTTGACCGATCGTCGCGAGAGATGCGGATCTCGTGGGGGACGATCCGGGCATGCCGGTTCGGGGGATGACGGCTGCGCGTCAGACAGGGTCCGCAGGGCGTACCAGACCTCGGGAGTGGATCACCGAAGTGTCACACCCCAGGCTCTGATCCAGGCCTGTAACCCGCTGAACCCATGGCCATGGAGCGCGCAGGTTACGTGGTACCGGCGGTCGGACTCGAACCGACAAGGGCTTGCACCCGGCGGATTTTGAATCCGCTGCGTCTACCAATTCCGCCACGCCGGCAACGCGCGAAGCATTATACGTGGGCCTCGGGGCAGGTCAATCGGGGTCCTGACTTCGCCGCGGGGAATCGGTATCCTAGGCGGCTTGCCGGCGGCCCGGCCGCCCGCCTTGCCTCGATGAACCACCGGATCCCGACACCGCCATGCAGCGCGCCGACTTCCATTACGAGCTTCCCGAGGAGCTGATCGCCCGCTATCCGTCCGAGCAACGCAGCGACTGCCGCCTGCTGTGCGTGGACGGCGCCAGCGGCGAGCTGGCCCATCGCCGCTTCCCGGACCTGCTGGAGCTGCTCGCCCCCGGCGACCTGCTGGTGTTCAACGACACCCGAGTGATCCCGGCACGCCTGCACGGCCACAAGGCCAGCGGCGGCCGGGTGGAGATGCTGCTCGAGCGCCCGCTGGACGCCCACCGCGGCCTGGCGCACCTGCGCGCCAGCAAGTCGCCCCGGCCCGGTACCGAGATCGAGTTCGAAGGCGGCATCCGCGCCGTGGTGGAGGGGCGCCGCGAGGCGCTCTTCGAACTGCGCTTCCTCGGCGAGACGCCGTTGATCCAGTTGCTGGAGCGGCATGGTCATATGCCGCTGCCCCCCTATATCGACCGCGCGGACGAGCTGGCCGACCGCGACCGCTACCAGACCGTCTACGCCCGCCGCGACGGTGCCGTGGCCGCCCCCACCGCCGGCCTGCACTTCGACGAACCCTTGCTCGCGGCGCTGGCCGAGAAGGGCCTGGAGCGCGCCTTCGTCACCCTGCACGTGGGCGCCGGCACCTTCCAGCCGGTGCGCGTCGACGACATCCGCGAACACCGCATGCACAGCGAGTGGCTGGAGGTGGACGAGGCGACCTGCGCCCAGGTGAGTGCCGCCCGGGCCCGCGGCAACCGCGTCATCGCCGTGGGCACCACCAGCGTACGCTGCCTGGAGAGCGCCTGCCTGAAGAGCCCGGATGGCGAGATCGCCCCCTACAGCGGCGAAACCGACATCTTCATCTACCCCGGCTTCGAGTGGCGCTGCGTGGACGCCCTGGTCACCAACTTCCACCTGCCGGAGTCCACCCTGCTGATGCTGGTGGCCTCCTTCGCCGGCTTCGAGACCACCATGGCCGCCTACCGCGAGGCCGTGACCGAACGCTACGCCTTCTTCAGCTACGGCGACGCCATGTTCCTGACGCGCCGGCCCTGAGCGGCGCCCCGATTCCCGCGGCGGCCGGCGCCCCGGCTACCGCCACGACCTGCAGCGCAGAGAGACCCGCATGCGTGACGACTGCTTCATGACCTTCGAGCGCCTGGCCAGCGACGGCCGGGCACGCCGGGGGAGACTCCACTTCCCGAGGGGGACTGTCGAGACCCCCGCCTTCATGCCGGTGGGCACCTACGGCACCGTCAAGGGCATGACCCCGGTGTCGGTGGAGGAAATCGGCGCCGAGATCATCCTCGGCAACACCTTCCACCTCTGGCTGCGCCCGGGCATGGAAGTGATCGAGGCCCACGGCGACCTGCACGACTTCGCCCAGTGGGACAGGCCCATCCTCACCGACTCCGGCGGCTTCCAGGTCTTCTCGCTGGGCGCCATGCGCAAGATCACCGAGGCCGGCGTGCACTTCCGCTCCCCGGTCGACGGCGCCAAGGTGTTCATGGGGCCCGAGGAGTCCATGGCGGTGCAGCGCTCGCTGGGCTCCGACGTGGTGATGATCTTCGACGAGTGCACCCCCTATCCGGCCACCGAGAAGGAAGCCGCGTTCTCCATGGAGCGTTCGCTGCGCTGGGCGAAACGCTCCCGCGAGGCCCATGGCGACTCCCCCTCGGCGCTGTTCGGCATCATCCAGGGCGGCATGTACCCGGCGCTTCGCGAGGCCTCGCTCGCGGGCCTGGAGGAGATCGGCTTCGACGGTCTGGCCATCGGTGGCCTCTCGGTGGGCGAGCCCAAGGAGGAGATGCTGCGGGTGCTCGACTACCTGCCCCCCTGGATGCCCGAGACGAAGCCCCGCTACCTGATGGGCGTGGGCAAGCCGGAGGACCTGGTGGAGGGCGTGCGGCGCGGCGTCGACATGTTCGACTGCGTGATGCCCACCCGCAACGCCCGTAACGGCCACCTGTTCACCGCCGCGGGCACCATCAAGATCCGTAACGCCAAGCATCGCCACGACACCCGGCCCCTGGAAGACGACTGCGACTGCTATACCTGCCGGCACTTCTCGCGGGCCTACCTGCACCATCTGGATCGCTGCGGCGAGATGCTCGGCTCGATGCTCAACACCCTCCACAATCTGCGCCACTACCAGCGCCTGATGGCCGGTTTGCGCGGTGCCATCGAAGCGGGTACATTGGCGGACTTCGTGGAAGGCTTCTACGCGCGGCGCGGCCTGCCGGTGCCTCCCGCCCCGAATCCCTAGGCGTCCGGGCCCTCGCCCGGCGCCGTGCCGCCCGAACCGGGCGGTACCCCTTTAATCATCCCAACCAGGAGAGTCCCATCCATGCTGGATTTCTTCATCGCTCCGGCCTACGCCCAGGACGCCCCCGCCGGCGGCGGTATCGCCCAGATCGTCATGCTGGTCGGCTTCGTTGCCATCTTCTACTTCCTGCTGTGGCGTCCCCAGTCCAAGCGCGCCAAGCAGCACAAGCAGCTGATCGCCGGTCTCTCCAAGGGTGACGAGATCGTCATCGGCGGTGGCATGCTGGGCCGCATCACCAAGGTCAGCGACGACAGCGAGTTCCTGACCATGGAGATCGCCGAGGGCACCCAGGTCAACGTGCAGAAGAACGCCGTGGCCGCCGTGCTGCCCAAGGGCACCCTCAAGTCCATCTGACCCGTGTCCCTTTCCGACCCCGTCCGCCCCATGCCGGCGGAGCCGTCCTTCGACCGCCGCCGGCCTCGCCGGCGGCGGTCGTGGCGTGATCGCGTCAGCTCCTTTCGTCAGCAACCTTAGGGCAGGGCTCGCATGCTCAACC
>NZ_JAUFPL010000027.1:80003-190040 GCF_030409215.1 Halomonas ramblicola
GGAAGTATCTGCTGATACTCATCGTCCTCCTCGTCGGCCTGGTCTACTCGCTGCCCAACCTCTTCCCCGAGGATCCGGCGATCCAGATCAGCAGCGACCGGGGCGACAGCACCGTCGACGCGCGCCAGCTGGAGCGCATCCAGGGCTCCCTTCGCGATGCCGGCATCGACATCCAGTCCGTCGAGCGCAGCGAGACCAGCGTGCTGATCCGCCTCGACGACGCCGATGAACAGCTCGCCGCCCGCGATCGCGTCGCCGCCCTGCTCGGCGACGACTTCGTGGTGGCGCTGAACCTGGCCGAATCCACCCCGGAGTGGCTGCAATCGCTCTCCGCCTCGCCCATGACCCTGGGCCTCGACCTGCGCGGCGGGGTGCACTTCCTGCTGGAGGTGGACATGGAGGCCGCGGTGACCCAGCGCCTCGAGGTCAACGCCAGCGCCATGCGCGAGCTGCTGCGCGACGAACGCATCCGCTACCGCGACACCCAAATCGACGAGCGGACCCTCACGCTGACCTTCACCGATGCGGAGGATCGTGACGCGGCCCGCCAGTTGATCGCCCGGGAGTTCCCCGACTTCCAGTACGAGAACCTCGGCGACGGGCGTGGCGCCGAGCTGGCCATGACCCTCACCGACCAGTCGGTCGAGGAGATCCAGGACTATGCGATCAACCAGAACCTCACCACCCTGCGCAACCGCGTGAACGAACTGGGCGTGGCCGAGCCGCTGGTGCAGCGTCAGGGCCCCGACCGCATCGTCGTCGAGCTGCCCGGCGTGCAGGACACCGTGGCCGCCAAGCGCGTGGTGGGCGCCACCGCCAACCTGGAGTTCCGCCTCGAGGCCCGCCCCGACACCCCGGACAACGAGACCGAGAGCTTCCCGTTCCGCAACCAGCCGGAGCGCAGCGCCGACCTGATGCGCGACGTCATCATCACCGGCGACAGCGTCTCCAGCGCCAACCGCAGCTTCGACGAGAACGGCCGCCCCCAGGTCAACATCAACCTGGACGGTACCGGCGGCACCCTGATGAACCGCGCCACCCGTACCAACATCGGGCGCAACATGGCGGTGCTGTTCATCGAGCACAAGACCCGCGACCGCGTGGAGATGCAGGACGGCGAGGAGGTGATCGTCCGCGATCCCTACACCGAGCGCGGCATCATCAGCCTGGCCACCATCCAGAGTGCGCTGGGCAACAGCTTCCGCATCACCGGCCTCGACTCGCCCACCGAGGCGGCCGAACTGGCCCTGCTGCTGCGCTCCGGCTCGCTGGCGGCGCCCATCTACTTCGTGCAGGAGCGCACCATCGGCCCGAGCCTGGGTGCCGAGAACATCGAGCGCGGCGTGATGTCGGTGCAGATCGGCCTGCTGCTGGTGGTGCTGTTCATGCTGATCCGCTACAAGGTGTTCGGCGTCTTCGCCAACCTGGCGCTGGCGCTGAACCTGACCCTGCTGGTGGCGGCCATGTCGCTGCTCGGCGCCACCCTGACGCTGCCCGGCATCGCCGGCATCGTGTTGACCCTGGGCATGGCGGTGGACGCCAACGTGCTGATCTTCGAGCGAATACGCGAGGAGCTGCGCGGCGGCCTGTCGGTGCAACAGGCGATCCACGCCGGCTACGAGCGCGCCTTCAGCTCCATCATCGACGCCAACATCACCACACTGCTGGTGGCGGTGATCCTGTTCTCGATCGGCACCGGGCCGGTCAAGGGCTTCGCCGTGACCCTGTCGCTGGGGATCCTCACCTCGCTGTTCACCGCCCTGCTGGTGACCCGCGCCATGGTGAACCTCGTCTATGGCGGCAAGCCGGTCAAGAAGCTCTGGATTTAAGAGGTGATCATGAAAACCCTGATCGACCGACAGTTCGACTTCATGGGCAAGCGGTGGGTCGCCTTCGCGATCTCCGGCCTGCTGATCCTGGCGTCGCTCGTCTCGCTGCTGCTCCAGGGGCTCAACCTGGGCCTGGACTTCACCGGCGGCACCCTGGTGGAGGTGCGCTATGCCGTGGCTCCCTCCCTGGACGCGGTGCGCCAGACCCTGGAGGGCGCCGAGTTCCGCGATGTCTCGGTGCAGACCTTCGGCGCCACCAACGAGGTGCTGATCCGCCTGCAGCAGGCCTTCGACCCCGAGGTGGGCAACCGCGTGGTGGAACTGCTGCGCGAGGGCGGCGACCGGGTCGACCTGGTGCGTGCCGAGTTCGTCGGCGCCCAGGTGGGCGATCAGCTGCGCGACCAGAGCGGCATGGGCCTGCTGGTGGCGCTGGGCATCGTGATGCTCTACGTGGCCTTCCGCTTCCAGTACAAGTTCGCCATCGGCGCCCTGCTGGCCCTGATTCACGACGTCATCGTCGTGGTCGGTGCCTTCTCGCTGTTCCAGTGGGAGTTCGACCTGACGGTGCTGGCCGCCCTGCTGGCGGTGATCGGCTACTCGCTCAACGACACCATCGTGGTCTACGACCGCATCCGCGAGTCGATCCGCAAGTCGCGCATCGACGACATGCCGGCGATCTTCAACGAGGCGATCAACCTGACCCTGTCGCGCACCCTGGCGACCTCCGGCACCACCCTGCTGGTGCTGATTGCGCTGCTGCTGCTGGGCGGCGACATGATCCAGAACTTCTCCATCGCCCTGATCTTCGGCATCGTGGTGGGCACCTTCTCCTCCATCTACGTGGCCGCGGCCCTGCTGCTCAGCGTGAGACTGCAGCGCGAGGACCTGATCCCGGCCAAGAAGGAGGATCCCGAGGCCGAGGAGCTGCCCTAGCCTGCGCCGAGCACCGCAGCATGATGGCTCCATCGCTGCTGGCGCACACGAAGAACCCCCGCCGGACTCGCGCCGACGGGGGTTCTGTATTGCCAATGCCCGGTTGACTGCCGCCAGGAGGCCTCCGGCCCCCATTCGCCCAGCAGAGCTGGCCTCCTAGTCGGTGTCTCTGCTGCGTCCTGGCAGCCTGCGGGCCCTTGCTAGCCGTCCTTTCGCCAGCCACCCAGCACCCGCTGGTCGGGGCCGAAGAACACCAGGCGGTCGTGGTCGATCAGGTAGCGATAGGCGGTCTCCAGCATCCCGGTGACGCGGCGGGCGTCCGCCTGCCGGGAACAGTCGCGCCGGGTCGTGGCCAGTTCGGAGAACTCGATGCGCTGCTTCTCGCCCAGGCGCACCTGGCCGGTGATCCGGTTGCAGCCGTCGCTGCCGCTCACCCGGCCGTTCCGGTCCACCTCGAACCAGGGCGTCTCGGGCAGGGAGAGCCGCTCGTCGGTGCCGACCAGCAACAGGTTCCAGCGCTGCTCGACCACCGGGCCCTCGAGGGCCGCCGAGGACGACTCGGTCGGCTGCACGGCCTGGCCGCCGCAGGCGGCCAGGGTCGCGGCGGCCAGCAGGCCCAGCAGCGGGCGGAAGTCACGAACGGACTGCGTGAGACCTACCATGTGCCGGTGTTCTCCATGGAGGCCCAGGGCTCCTGCGGCGGCAGGGCATCGCCCTTCTGCAGCAGCTCCACCGAGATGCCATCGGGGCTCCTCACGAAGGCCATGTGGCCGTCGCGGGGCGGGCGGTTGATGGTCACCCCGTTCGCCTGGAGCTTCTCGCACAGGGCGTAGATATCGTCCACCCGGTAGGCCAGGTGACCGAAGTTGCGCCCGCCGGTGTACTCCTCCGGGTCCCAGTTCCAGGTGAGCTCCAGCTCCGGCGCCTTGAGCTCGGCAGAGCGCGCCTCGTCCTCCGGGGCGGCGAGGAAGACCAGGGTGAAGCGCCCCTTGTCGTTCTCCTTGCGGCGCACCTCCGTGAGGCCCAGCAGGTCGCAGTAGAAGTGCAGCGAGGCGTCCAGGTCGCTGACGCGCACCATGGTGTGCAGATACTGCATGACGGTTCCTTCTCCTGTGCGGTGGATCGGTGACTGTACTCGTCGAGGGTGGGGTATGGCACGATTGTCGCCACTCTCTCTCTCGCGATGCAAGGACCCTCGGCATGAGCGACTACTGTGACCTGGCCCCGGGTCATCCGTTTCATGGCCCCTACCACGATCACGAGTACGGCTTCCCGGTGGCCGACGACGACGCCCTCTTCGAGCGCCTGGTCCTCGAGATCAACCAGGCGGGGCTCTCCTGGCTCACCGTGCTCAAGAAGCGCGAGGCCTTCCAGGCCGCCTTCGACGGCTTCGCCATCGACCGGGTCGCGGCCTACGGCGAGGCCGAGCGCGAGCGGCTGCTCGGCGATGCCGGCATCATCCGCAACCGACTCAAGGTCGAGGCGGCGATCCACAACGCCGGCGTGATCCAGGCCATGCGCGACGAGCATGGCAGCTTCCGCGCCTGGCTGGAGCACCACCACCCGCTCGGCCACGCCGACTGGGTGAAGCTGTTCAAGCGCACCTTCCGCTTCACCGGTCCGGAGATCGTCGGCGAGTTCCTGATGAGCACCGGCTACCTGCCCGGTGCCCACCGCGACGATTGCCCCGTGCAGGCGCACATCCTGGCCGCCGAACCCGCCTGGGCACGCCGGACCTGAACGGGAACCGCCCGCCGCCCACGGCATCACAGGAAGGCGGCGAAGTCCCAGGGAGTTCACGATATGGATCCTGTTACCCAGGTGGCGCTGGGCGCCTCGATCGGCGGTGCGGTGCTGGGCCGGCGGCTCGGCCGCAAGGCGGTGCTGATCGGCGGGGCGCTGGCGGCGCTGCCCGACCTGGACGTGCTGATCGACTACGGCGACGCCGTGGCCAACGTCACCGAGCATCGCGGCTTTTCCCACTCGCTGTTCGTGCTGGCGGGGCTGGCCACGGCCCTGGCCCTGCTGGCGGAGCGCTTCGCCCCACCGCGGGATGTCTCGCTGCGTCGCTGGTGGGCCTTCTTCGGGCTCTGCCTGCTCACCCATCCGCTGCTCGATGCCCTGACCACCTACGGCACCCAGCTGTGGTGGCCGCTGGACGTCAGGCCGACGGCCTGGCCCATCGTGTTCATCATCGACCCGCTCTATAGCCTGCTGCTGCTGGCCGGCGTCGGCGTCGCCCTGGTCACCGGCAAGGCCCGGCGCGGCCCGACCTGGGGCCTGGCCCTGGCCAGCGCCTACCTGGTCTTCGCCTTCGGTGCCAAGCAACTGGTGGAGCAGCGCCTCGAGCCGGTGCTAGCCGAACGCGGCCTGCAGGACGCCCCCCGGCTGGTCCAGCCCACCCCCTTCAATACCCTGCTGTGGCGCGCCACGGTGGTGGAGGGCGACCGCCATCTGGAGGCCCTGGTGGGGGTGCTGGATGGTGACGAGCCACCGCTGGTGGAGACCTATCGGCGTGGCGCCGAGCTGGAGGAAGCCGCGCTGGCGAGCGAGCGGGGGCGGCGACTCGACTGGTTCGCCGGCCCCTTCCTGCGCTACGAGGTGCGCGAGTTCGACGGCCGCGCGACCCTGGTGGCCACCGACCTGCGGCTGGGCTTCCCCGGCTTCCATCCCTTCGCCTTCACCCTGGCCAGCCGCGACGGCGACGGCTGGCGGCCGGTGACGGCCTCCGTCCAGCTGGAAGGGGCATCACGCCGCGACCGCGAGGCCCTGACGCGGCTGGGCCGGCGTATCCTCGCCCCACTGCCGGCGCTGTGCACCAGCGATTTCGTTGCCGAGGAGTGGCGCCTGGAGGTGCCGGCGATGTGCTGACACGCCGACGGGGCGGCCCCGAGGCCGCCCCGTCCGCTTCCCGCTTGTCGTCCGTTACAGGCGCGCTACCAGGCCGGCGATGCCCTGACGGGCCTCCGCGAGGGCACTGTCGCGATGGTTGCCGCCCATGGCCAGGCCCTCGGCGAAGACGGTGTCCACCTCGGTGATGCCGATCAGCCCGAGCATGGCCTCGAGATGCGGCAGCTGGCTGTCCAGGGGGGTCCCGGCGTACTGGCCGCCGCGGGCCAGCAGCAGCACGGCACGCTTGCCCTCCACCAGGCCCTGGGGGCCCTTCGCGGTGTAGCGGAAGGTCTCGCCGGCGCGCAGGATGCGGTCGAACCAGGCCTTGAGCTGGCTGGGGATGCCCAGGTTATACAGGGGCACCGCCAGTACCACCACGTCGTGCTCGCGCAGCTCACTGATCAGGGCGTCGGAGCGGGCCGCCAGCTGGCGCTGGGAGGCCGAGCGCTCCTCGGGCGCCACCTGCCAGCTACCCAGCTCGTCCAGCCCCAGGTGGGGCAGCTCCTCGGCCACCAGGTCGCGGTGGGTCGCCTCGAGGCCGTCGCGCTCGGCGGCCAGGGTGAGGAAGTGCTCGGCGAGGGCCTTGGACTGGCCGTTCTCGCCGAGGATGGAGGCGGTGATAACGAGGGCACGGGTGGTCATGACGATCTCCTGTAGGGCGTTGTCAGGCAATGATCGTCATAATAGGTGTATTTTTTGCGATAAAAAGCGCAAAAAACCGCACCCTTCGTTCGATAAAACCGAAACTAGAGGGCGATGCCCTGACCGCAGCCCCGGTACTGCTCCCCGTCGACGGTCAGGGTGACCCGTGCCGGGAAGGGCTCGCCGCTCATGTCGTCGAAGCAGGCCCCCGCCTCGACGCGCAGCTCGAAGGGGGTGTCGGCCCGGCCGCTGGCCAGGATCACCCGGCCCGCGCCGTTGTCCAGCGTGGTCACCCGGTAGGGCAACGTCAGCTGGCGCTCGCCGTAATCCAGGGTCAGGCTGGCCTCGGGGCGATCGTGGGCCAGGCTGACCATCCAGCCCGGCTCGTTGCCCCGGGCATGGAACATCACCCCGGGACGGTCACGCCGCGTCAGCGCGCGCCGCCGCATGTGCGCCTGGCACTCCAGCCGCCCGCGGGGGCTCTCGACGATGGCGCCGTCGCCCTTGTTCCAGAAGCTCAGCTCGCCCTGCTGGTAGCGCGCCCCGCTGGCCACCACCGCCGGCGCCAGACGCCAGGCGCCGTGGGCCGACCAGAGGCGCAATTCTTCCCCATCGGGGGCAGCGGTGACCAGGTCCTGATCCGGCGTGCAGTGCCAGGCGGTGAAGGCCTCGGCACCACCGGAAAACAGGGTCGAGGGCATCAGCGGGGCCGACTCGGCGTCGGGCCGGGGCGTCGGTGTGGCCCCCGGGCCGGCGGCACAGCCCGCCAGCGCCAGGGCAGAACTCCCCATCAATGACAGGATCAGCGAGCGGCTCGGGAGGGGGCAAACGCGAGATGGCATGGCGGCTCCTTGCATACCTTGGGCAACGGCGAAGGACCGGAAGTCCCTGAAGCACAAGGATACCAGGCTATCGCCGTCGCGGTTCCCACTCTGCGATCACGCCAGCCGGCTGCGCAGCCGCCGGGCCGCCTCCACCATATTGGCCAGCGCCGGCTCCACCTCCTCCCAGCGGCGGGTCTTGAGACCGCAGTCGGGGTTGACCCACAGCCGCTCGACGGGGATGCGCTCGGCGGCCTTCTCCATCAGCGCCACCATCCAGTCGACCTCGGGGACATTGGGCGAGTGGATGTCGTAGACGCCGGGGCCGATCTCGTTGGGATAGGCGAAGTCCTGGAAGGCGTCGAGCAGCTCCATGTTCGAGCGCGAGGTCTCGATGGTGATGACGTCGGCGTCCAGGGCGGCGATGGCAGCGATGATGTCGTTGAACTCCGAGTAGCACATATGGGTGTGGATCTGGGTCGCGTCGCCCACCCCGGACGAGGCGAGCCGGAAGCAGTCCACCGCCCAGTCCAGGTAGGCCTGCCACTCGCTGGCGCGCAGCGGCAGCCCCTCGCGCAGCGCCGGCTCGTCGATCTGGATGGCGCGGATGCCCGCCGCCTCCAGGTCGCACACCTCGTCGCGCAGGGCCAGGGCGATCTGCCGACAGGTAGTCTCGCGAGGCTGGTCGTCGCGCACGAAGGACCACTGCAGCATGGTCACCGGACCGGTGAGCATGCCCTTCATGGGCTTGTCGGTCAGCGACTGGGCATACTCGCTCCAGGCCACCGTCATGGGCCCGGGGCGGCTGACGTCACCGACGATCACCGGCGGCTTGACGCAGCGCGAGCCGTAGCTCTGCACCCAGCCGTAGCGGGTGAAGACGTAGCCCTCGAGCTGCTCGCCGAAGTACTCCACCATGTCGTTGCGCTCCGGCTCGCCGTGCACCGGCATGTCGAGCCCCAGCGCCTCCTGGCGCGCCACCGCATGGGCGATCTCCTCGCGCATGCGTGCCTCGTAGGCCTCCCGGGAGAGCTCGCCGGCCTTGAAGGCGCGACGGGCGCTGCGGATCTCCGCGGTCTGGGGGAAGGAGCCAATGGTGGTGGTGGGAAAGGGCGGCAGTTTCAACGCCCGGCGTTGGGCCGCGGCACGCACCGGATAGGCGCTGCGCCGCTCATGGTCGGCCGGCCCGACACCCGCCAGGCGGCTGGCCACCTCGGGGCGGTGGATACGGGTCGACTCGCGGCGCGCCTGCAGGGCCAGGGTGGCGGCCTCCAGGCGCTCGCGGTCCTCCGGGGTCGCGCGACCGTCGAGCAGGCGCGTCAGGCTCACCGTCTCGTCGAGTTTCTGGGGGGCGAAGGCCAGCCAGCCCTTGAGCGCCGGCTCCAGTTCGGTCTCGCGTTCGAGGTCCACCGGCACGTGGAGCAGCGAGCAGGAGGGGGCGATCCACAGCCGCTTGCCGAGCCGCATGCGCGCGGCCGCCAGGCCCTCGCGCAGCAGTGCCAGGTCGGCACGCCAGACGTTGCGGCCGTCGATGGCGCCCACCGAGAGCACCTTGTAGGCGGGCAGGCGGTCGAGCACCGCCTCGAGCTGCTCGGGGGCACGCACCGCATCGATGTGCAGGCCGTCCACCGGCAGGCCCACGGCCAGGCCCAGGTTGTCGCCCAGCCCGCCGAAGTAGCTGGCCAGCAGCAGCTTCACGGGGCTGCGCCCCAGCACGCTGTAGGCGGCCTCATAGGCCTGTTGCCAGTCGTGGGGCAGGTCCTGCACCAGGGCCGGCTCGTCGAGCTGCACCCACTCCACGCCCTGCTCGGCCAGGCGGGCGAGGATCTCGCCGTAGACCGGCAGCAGGGCGTCGAGCAGGCTCAGGCGATCCAGCCCCGCGTCGCGGGCCTTGCCCAGCCACAGCCAGGTCAGGGGCCCGAGCAGGGTCACCTTCACCGCATGGCCCTGGGCCCTGGCCTCCTCCACCTGGTCGAAGAGCCGGCTGCTGGCCAGGTGGAAGGTCTGGTCGGCGTGCAGCTCCGGGACCAGGTAGTGGTAGTTGGTATCGAAATACTTGGTCATCTCGCAGGCGGCGGCGGGCTCGCCACTGGGGGCCCGGCCACGGGCCATGCGGAAGGCGGTATCCAGGTCCACCTCGCCACGGGCCACCTCGTCCCCGGCGTCGAAGCGGGCCGGCACGGCTCCCAGGGTCACGGAGAGATCGAGCACCTGGTCGTAGAAGGCGAAGTCACCCACCGTCACCAGGTCGAGGCCGGCCTGGCACTGATCGGCCCAGTGGCGGGCGCGCAACTCGCGGCCGGTGGCCTCCAGGGCCTCGCGGTCGAGCTCGCCTCGCCAGTAGGCCTCCACGGCCCGTTTCAGTTCGCGGTCCGCACCGATGCGCGGGTAGCCGGCAATATGAGCCTTGGTCATGTATAACAGCCTTTTGCATGAGTGATACCGTGAAGTCTGGCTGGCCACAAAGAGTGAATCAAACTAAACTTTCTAATCTTGAAAATGAAAACGGCTCACTCTTCATGCTCGAACTCCGCCATCTTCGCACCCTGGTCGCCCTGCGCGACGCCGGCTCCCTCGTCGAGGCGGCCGAACGCGTCCACCTGACCCAGTCCGCCCTCTCCCACCAAGTCAAGGACCTGGAGGAGCGGCTCGGCAATCCGCTGTTCGTGCGCAAGACCCGGCCGGTGGAGTTCACCCGGGCCGGCCAGCGCCTGTTGACCCTGGCCGAGCAGGTGCTGCCGCTGGTGCGCATGGCCGAGCGCGACCTGGCGCGCCTGGCCGGCAACGAGCAGGGCCGGTTGCACATGGCCATCGAGTGCCACAGCTGCTTCCAGTGGCTGATGCCCACCATCGATCATTTCCGCAACCACTGGCCGGAGGTGGAGATCGACATCCCCGGCGGCCACCACTTCGACCCGCTGCCGGCGCTGGCCCGCGAGCAGCTCGACCTGGTGATCACCGCCGATCCGCAGCCACTGCCCGGGGTGCACTACGAGCCACTGTTCCGCTACGAGGGCCTGCTGGCGGTGGCCCGCCAGCACCGTCTCGCCGGGCGGCCCTGCGTGACGCCGCCGGACCTGGCCGAGGAGACCCTGATCACCTATCCGGTGGAGCACTCACGGCTAGACGTCTTCACCCAGTTCCTCGACCCCGCGGGCGTGCGGCCCCAGGAGGTACGCACCGCCGAGCTGACGATCATGATGATGCAGCTGGTAGCCAGCGGCCGCGGCGTCTGCGCGCTGCCCAACTGGGCACTCACCGAGTACCTGGAGCGGGACTACGTCAAGGCGGTGCCGCTGGGCGAGAAGGGGGTGTGGAGCACGCTGTTCGCGGCGATCCGCGAGGAGAGCCGCCAGGCCCCCTGGATGGAGGACTTCCTGCGCACCGCCCGGGAGACCTCCTTCGCGGTGCTGGAGGGGATCAAGCCGGCCTAGGAGCCTGTCGGACTTCCGGCGCGCTGGGGCAGCAGCAGGGTGAAACGCGCTCCCCCCAGGTTGGGGCTGTCGTCGACGGCCACGCTGCCGCCGTGCCAGTTCATCACTTTCTGGACGATGGAGAGGCCCAGGCCGTAGCCGCCCGAGCGGCGGGTGCGGCTGTCATCGAGGCGCGCGAAGGGCTTGAAGATCGCCTGGCGCTCGGCCATGGGGATGCCCGGCCCATCGTCCTCCACGTCGATCCTCACCAGGTGGGGCTCGCGACGCAGGCGGATCACCACCCGCGAGCGGGCATGGCGACAGGCATTGACCACCAGGTTCTGCACGGCGCGCTGCAGATAGCGCGGCTCGGCCACCGCCTCCACCTCCGGCCCCTCGGCCAGTACGATGGCGAGATGGCCGTGAAGGGGTCTCAATCCCTCGATCACCCGCTCGACCATGGCCCGGCAGTCGATCAGGGTGGCGTCCATCTCGCGGCCGTTGACGGCGTCGCTGCCCAGGCGGGCATAGGTGAGGATCTCGTCGATCAGCCCGTCCAGTTCCTCGATGTCGCCGTCGATGCCCTGCAGTTGCCGCCGTACCGCCTCTTCGTCGGTCATGTCCTCGACCATCTGCACGGCGAAGCGGATGCGCGCCACCGGGGTGCGCAGCTCGTGGGAGACGGCACGGATCATGTCCTGCTGGGCGCGCAGCAGCGACTGCACCTGGGCGGCCATGCCGTTGAGCGCCATGCCCAGCCGACCGATGAAGTCGCCGCTCTCCACCTTGACCCGGGTGTCCAGCCGGCCGGCGGCGATGCGCGAGGCGGCCAGTTCCAGGCGCGCCATGCGCGCCTCCACGCCGCGCACGATCAGGTAGATGGTGGCGCCCAGCACCGCCAGCAGGATCATCACCAGCAGCAGTTGCAGCGAGCCCGGCATCGGCTCGAAGGCCTCCACCGGGCCGACGACCAGCCAGGTGGCGTCGCCGCTCATATCGGTCAGCGCCAGGTACATGGCCATCGACCAGCGGCCGGGCAGCAGGCGGATCACCACCTCGCCGTCGGAGAGCCGCCCCAGCTGGTAGGCGTCCAGGCCCGAGGGCGGCGTCTCGCTGAGGCTGGCCGGGATGCTGTCCCCGACCACCCGCTCGAGCCGGGCCTGGCGCTCCTCCGGCGGTACCTTCGCCAGCCACTCGCCGAGCAGCTCGGTCAGCCCGCGCAACTGGTGCTCGCTGAGGTTGGTGAGGTCCACCTGCAGCAGCCGCTCGCCGTCGGGCAACAGCTTCTGCAGGCGCCAGCCCTGCTCCTCCCGGGACTGCAAGAGCACCCCGCCGCGCTCCAGCCGGATACGCGAGAAGTAGTTGAGCGGGACCCTGTCCAGCGGTTCCACGGTGGCCGCCATGTCCAGGCGACGGGCCTGGGCGACCAGCCAGCTGGGGTGGGATTCGGGGGGCAGGGCCGCCAACTGCTGGGTGAGCAGGCGCATCGGCGCCTCGGCCAGCTGCTCGCGATGGGCCTCGCGACGCACCTGGTCGACCAGCGCCACGCCCAGCAGGGCCAGGCCGAAGGTCAACAGCAGGGCCAGCGCCAGCAGCAGGTAGACGCGCAGGAAGGTGCTGTCGGCCAGGACCCGACGCATGGATCAGGGTTCCTTGACGAACAGATAGCCCTTGCTGCGTACCGTCTTGATGCGGTGCGGCTGATTGGGATCGTCGCCGATCTTGGGGCGGATGCGCGAGACGCGCACGTCGATGGAACGATCCTGGCCGTCGTACTTGATGCCACGCAGCTGGGAGAAGATCTCCTCGCGGGTCAGCACCCGCCCGGCGTTGCTGGCCAGCAGCCACAACAGGTCGAACTCGGCGCTGGTCAGGTCGATGCGCTCGCCCTCCAGCCATGCCTCACGGGTGGCGTTGTCGATCTCCAGGTTGCCGAAGACCAGGCGCGTCTCGCCGCTCGCCTCGGCGGCCTCGGTGCGGCGCAGCAAGGCCCGCATGCGCGCCAGCAGCACCCGAGGCTGTACCGGCTTGGGCACATAGTCGTCGGCGCCCATCTCCAGGCCCAGCACCTGGTCCATGTCGTCGGTGCGGGCGGTCAGCATCAGGATCGGCCCCGGATACTCCCCGCGCACCCGCCGGCAGATCGACAGGCCGTCCTCGCCGGGCAGCATGAGGTCGAGGATCACCAGGTCCGGCTGCAGGGCCAGGATCCGCTCGACCCCACGGGCGCCGTCGGCCTCCAGGGAGACGCGGAACCCGTTGGCCTCCAGGTAGTCGCGCGTCAGGTCGGCCAGGCGCTCGTCGTCCTCGATGATCAGTATGTGTTCCTGTCCATGCGATTCCAGGCTGTCGTCCATCCTCGTGTCCACTCTGGTGGGCGATTGATCGGGGCGACGGGTCTCCCTCGGGATCCTATCGCCATCCTCTAAAGCATACCCGAAATCCCGGGCGCCGCCTTCCTGTCTCAAATACGCGACAGTCACCGCCCCGCGTCTCTCCCGCCTCACGCGGCCGGCCCATGGCGTCCCCCGGAAGATCACAGGCCATCCACAGGTTATACACTTGATGGATGCCAAAAGGCACACTATCTTGTGTTCCCAAGTCGCAACGGCACTACATGATGTAGCCCTAGCCGTGAAACGCGATGCTGTCAACCGTCCGCTTCGACCATTCGACCAGACAGGGAAACCGGCGCCATGGAAACCATCGCCCCCCCGGACCAGACGTCCGTCTCCGTCACCGCCCCGCAGGCCCTGCGCGTCATCAAGCGCACCGGCGACGTCGTGTCCTTCGACGCCGACAAGATCGCCGTGGCCATGCGCAAGGCCTTCATCGCCGTGGAGGGCGACGACGCCAGCGCCTCCTCACGGGTCCGCGAGCTCGTCCAGCACGCCGTGGCGGGCATCGAGCAGGCCTTCCGGCGTCGCCTGCCCGACGGCGGCACCGTGCACATCGAGGACATCCAGGACCAGGTGGAGCTGGCGCTGATGCGCGCCGGCGAACAGAAGGTGGCCCGCGCCTACGTGCTTTACCGCGAGGAGCATGCTCGTGCCCGCGCCGCCGCCGGCGACATCGCCAAGCCCCACCCCAGCCTCAACGTCACCCTGGCCGACGGCAGCACCCGTCCCCTGGACCTGGGGCGTATCGAGACCCTGGTGGTCGACGCCTGCGAGGGGCTCGCCAACGTCGCCCCCACGCGCATCGTCGAGGAGACCCTGAAGAACCTCTACGACGGCGTCACCGTCGATGGCGTCTCCCAGGCGCTGATGATGACCGCCCGCACCCTGGTGGAGAAGGAGCCCAACTACACCTACGTCACCGCGCGGCTGCTGCAGGACAACCTGCGCCGCGAGGCGCTGGCCTTCCTGGGCATCGCCGAGGAGGCCACCTTCGGCGATATGGCCGCGCTCTACAAGCCGGCCTTCCTGGCCTACCTCGAGCACGGCATCGAGTTCGAACAGCTCGACCCGCGGCTGGCCGAATTCGACCTGGAACGGCTGGCCGAGGCGCTGGACCACACCCGCGACAACGCCTTCACCTACCTGGGCCTGCAGACCCTCTACGACCGCTACTTCATCCACCGCGACGAGGTGCGCTACGAGCTGCCCCAGGTGATGTTCATGCGCGTGGCCATGGGCCTGGCACTCAACGAGGACGACCGCGAGACGCGCGCCATCGAGTTCTACGAGCTGCTCTCCAGCTTCGACTACATGGCCTCCACGCCCACGCTGTTCAACTCGGGCACCGTGCGCAGCCAGCTCTCCTCGTGCTATCTCACCACCGTGCCCGACGACCTGGACGGCATCTACAGCGCCATCCGCGACAACGCCCTGCTCTCCAAGTGGGCCGGCGGCCTGGGCAACGACTGGACCCCGATCCGCGCCCTGGGCTCCTGGATCAAGGGCACCAACGGCAAGAGCCAGGGCGTGGTGCCCTTCCTCAAGGTGGTCAACGACACCGCCGTGGCGGTCAACCAGGGCGGCAAGCGCAAGGGCGCCGTCTGCGCCTACCTCGAGACCTGGCACCTGGACATCGAGGAGTTCATCGAGCTGCGCAAGAACACCGGCGACGACCGCCGCCGCACCCACGACATGAACACCGCCAACTGGGTGCCGGACCTGTTCATGAAGCGGGTCTTCGACGACGCCGAGTGGACGCTGTTCTCGCCCTCCACCTGCCCGGACCTCCACGACCTCTACGGCGCGGCCTTCGAGAAGCGCTACCAGGAGTACGAGGAGATGACCCGCACCGGCCAGCTCAAGCTGTTCAAGCGGGTCCGCGCCAAGGACCTGTGGCGCAAGATGCTCTCGATGCTGTTCGAGACCGGCCACCCCTGGATCACCTTCAAGGATCCCTGCAACCTGCGCAGCCCCCAGCAGCATGCCGGGGTGGTGCACTCCTCCAACCTGTGCACCGAGATCACCCTCAACACCAGTCCCGACGAGATCGCGGTGTGCAACCTGGGCTCGGTCAACCTGGCCCAGCATATCGTCGACGGCGAGCTGGACGGCGACAAGCTGAAGAAGACCGTGCGCACCGCCGTGCGCCTGCTCGACAACGTCATCGACATCAACTACTACGCGGTGCCCCAGGCGGAGCGCTCCAACTTCCGGCATCGTCCGGTGGGACTGGGCATCATGGGCTTCCAGGACGCCCTCTACGCCCAGGACATCGCCTACGCCTCGGAGCGGGCCGTCGAGTTCGCCGACCGCTCCATGGAGCTGGTGGGCTACCACGCCATCGAAGCCTCCAGCGACCTCGCCGCCGAGCGCGGCCGCTACGCCAGCTTCGAGGGCTCGCTGTGGAGCCAGGGCGTGCTGCCCATCGACTCCATCGAGAAGCTCAAGGCCGAGCGCGGCGAGCAGTACATCGAGGTGGACACCTCGGCCACCCAGGACTGGGAGCGCCTGCGCGAGAAGGTGGTCGCCCAGGGCATGCGCAACTCCAACGTCATGGCCATCGCCCCCACGGCGACCATCTCCAACATCTGCGGCGTCTCGCAGTCCATCGAGCCGACCTACCAGAACCTCTACGTGAAGTCGAACCTCTCCGGCGAGTTCACCGTGGTCAACGCCTACCTGGTCGACGACCTCAAGGCGCGCGGCCTGTGGGACGAGGTGATGATCAACGACCTCAAGTACTACGACGGCTCGGTACAGCCCATCGAGCGGGTGCCCGAGGACCTCAAGGCCAAGTACGCCACCGCCTTCGAGGTGGAGCCCAAGTGGCTGGTGGAGGCCGCCGCCCGGCGCCAGAAGTGGATCGACCAGGCCCAGTCGCTGAACCTCTACATCAAGGGCGTCTCCGGCAAGAAGCTCGACGTGACCTATCGCATGGCCTGGTTCCGCGGCCTCAAGACCACCTACTACCTGCGCGCCCTGGGCGCTACCGCCGTGGAGAAGTCCACCGTGGACCGCGGCAACCTCAACGCGGTGAGCAACGCCGCCCCCGGCCCGGTCCCGGCGGCGAGCCCCGCGCCGGAGCAGCGCGCACCCTCGGCGCCCGGTAGAGAGCCCCGCGGCGTGGAGGACTTCCTGACCGGCAAGGCAGGAACCGGCTCGCGTGCACCGCGTGCGGGAGAGATCGATGACCTGGGCTGCGAGGCGTGTCAGTAAGCGCCTAGCGAGAGGGAGGGTCGCGTCCTTCCTCCTCGCGTCAACCACTACCGCCGTAGGAGGGCAATTCATTGCGCGACTGGCGCCGCCAGGCGCCCCAGGGCACCGCACCATGGCCGCTTCCGTCGCGCAGCCGAGCTGCCCGCCTACTGCCAGCAGGATCACTGTCGGAGAAGAACGCATGCTGAACTGGGACGAGTTCCACGAAGACGAGACCGCGGTCGCCGAGCAGCCGGCGTCCGCCGCCGAGCAGCCGGCCGCCGCCGAGCCGGCACCGGCACCGCAACCCCAGGCCGCGCCGGAGGGCGTGGGCGAGAGCGCCGGCCGCTACGCCGTCGCCGAGGAGGACCGCCTGGCCCGCGCCCGCAAGTCGCTGGACGAGCTCGACGTGGCCGCCGGCCTCGAGGAGCTGGAGATGGGCGCGGCGCGCATCGAGGTCGACGACAAGAAGATGATCAATGCCCGCGCCGACCTCAACCAGCTGGTGCCCTTCAAGTACGAATGGGCCTGGCAGAAGTACCTGGACGGCAGCGCCAACCACTGGATGCCCCAGGAAGTGAACATGAACGCCGACATCGCCCTGTGGAAGAGCAGCGACGGCCTCACCGCGGACGAGCGGCGCATCGTCGAGCGCAGCCTGGGCTACTTCTCCACCGCGGATTCGCTGGTCGCCAACAACCTGGTGCTGGCGCTCTACCGCCTGATCACCAACCCCGAGTGCCGCCAGTACCTGCTGCGCCAGGCCTTCGAGGAGGCGATCCATACCCACGCCTACCAGTACTGCGTGGAGTCCCTGGGCATGGACGAGGGCGAAGTCTTCAACATGTACCGCGAGGTGCCCTCGGTGGCCGCCAAGTCCGCCTGGAGCCTCAAGCACACCCAGTCCCTGGCGCGCCCGGACTTCAACACCGGCACCCCGGAGACCGACCAGGAGCTCTTGCGCAACCTGATCGCCTTCTACTGCGTCACCGAGGGCATCTTCTTCTACTGCGGCTTCAGCCAGATCCTCTCCATGGGTCGGCGCAACAAGATGACCGGGGTGGCCGAGCAGTTCCAGTACATCCTGCGCGACGAGTCCATGCACCTGAACTTCGGCGTGGACATGATCAACCAGATCAAGATCGAGAACCCGCACCTCTGGACGCCGGAATTCCAGGACGAGGTCACCCAGATGATCCTCGAGGGCACCGAGCTGGAGATCGCCTACGCCCGGGACACCATGCCCCGCGGCGTGCTGGGCATGAACGCCGCGATCATGGAGGAGTACCTGCACTTCATCTGCAACCGCCGCCTCGCGCAGATCGGCCTCAAGGAGCAGTTCCCGGGTGCCGAGAACCCCTTCCCGTGGATGAGCGAGATCATCGACCTGCGCAAGGAGAAGAACTTCTTCGAGACCCGCGTCACCGAGTACCAGGTCGGCGGCGCGCTGAGCTGGGATTGAGAGGCGACCCGCCATGGCGATGCTCACTCCCGCCACCCGATGATGACGCCCCGTCCGGCTCCGCCGGACGGGGCGTTTTTCATGGCCCCGCAAACCGGCAAGACAACGGAGGGCAATACGATGCAATCGGCTCGAACCGCAGCACCCCTCGCTGGCGAAGCCCAGGCCTGGCAGATCGCCCTGGATCGCGCCCTGGCCGCCCACGGTGGCCCCCAGGCCCTGGCCCACTACCCCCACGTGGCCTTCGCCTTCCCTTCCGCCTCTCCCAACCCCTACACCCGCGACCATCCGCTGATCGACTACCGGGAGCTCAAGGAGTGGGCCAGCTCGCGTGGCTGGCGGGTCCGCCCCGCCCCGGAGCGGGCGTCGGACGGCCAGAAGTACCGCCCACCGGTGCGCTTCACCCGTCAGCCGGCCCGCTACCATTGAACCGCGGGGGCCGCACGACGGCCCCTGCATCCGACACGTCGCCGCCGTCCCGATTCCCCGGGGCGTCGGCGACGTTGCGGTTTAATCAATTGATTAATACACTGCCGGAACACCCCTCGCAGAGTCCGGAAGGCCGCCATGTCCCTCATCGGTTGCCGCTCATCCCGTCGGCCGGTCGCCCCGCTCGCCCTGCTGCTGGTCGCGCTCGGCCTGGTGGCCGGCTGTACCCCCGAGGAGACGCCCCCCGAGGAGCGACCGCGGGTGGTGGCGACCCACCTCGTCCAGCCCGCCGACGGCCCCACCCTCACCCGCCTCTCGGGCCGCGTGCGGGCGGCGCGACGCACCACCCTGAGCCTCGAGGTCGGCGGCGAGCTGGCCAGCCTCACCGAGGTCGGCGAGGCCTTCGCCGCCGGTGACGCCCTGGCGACGCTGGACGACGAGCGCTACCGGCTGACCCGGGAGCGGCGCCGCGCCGAGGTTCGCGAGGCCGAGGCGGTCCTCCGCGAGAAGCGCCAGGACCACGATCGCCTGCGGGACCTGGCGGCCCGCGACTTCGCCAGCCGCGCGCAGCTGGATGCCGCCCGGGCGGCCCAGGAGAGCGCCGAGGCGCGCCTGGCCACCGCCCGGGCCGTGCTGGCGCTGGCCGAGCGCGACCTGGCCCAGGCCCGCCTGCGCGCGCCCTTCCGCGGCACGGTCGGCCGGCGCCACGCGGAGCCTGGCGAGCGGGTCGAGGCCGGCCAGCCGCTGCTCGAGGTGGTCGCCGACGGCGCAGGCTTCGAGGTGCGCACCAGCGTGCCCGAGACCCTGGTCGGGGAACTGCGCCCGGGCTCGCGGCACCGGGTGACGCTGCCCGCCCTGGGCGGCGAGACGCTCACCGCCACCCTCGCCCACCTGGGCCCCCAGCCGGCCTCCTCCAACGACTATCCGCTGATCCTGCGCCTGGAGGCACCGCCTCCTGGCGTCCGCGAGGGCATGACCGCCGAGGTCACCCTGGCTACCCCGGCGGCGGGCGGCGCAGGCGATCCCGGGGTCCGGGTGCCGACCACCGCCCTGGTGCATGGCGAGGCGGGCCCCCATGTGCTGCGCCTCGACGCCGACGACCACCTGGAGCGGGTGGCGGTGACGGTGGTCGCGCTAGGTGACGGCCTGACCGCGGTGCGCGGCGCGCTCCGGCCCGGCGAGCGCGTTGTCGCCCGCGGCGCCGAGTTCGTCACCGCCGGCGAGCGCGTCACGCCGCTGGAGACCGGCCCCGAGCGCTACCACTGAGGCCGCCATGAACCTGACCCAGCTCGCCCACCGCCGCCGCCCGCTCTTCTACCTGGCCACCCTGATCGCCATGCTCTACGGCGCCGTCAGCTACTTCACGCTGCCGACCCGCGAGGACCCCGCGATCACCATCCGCGAGGCGGTGGTCACCACCGAGTTCCCGGGCCTGCCCGCCGAGCAGGTGGAGGAGAACATCACCAAGCCCCTGGAGGCCCACATCCGCACGGTGGGCGAGGTCGAGGAGATCCGCTCCACCTCGATGCGGGGGCGCTCGATCCTCCATGTGGAGATCCGCGACCGCTACTTCGACCTCGATCAGATCTGGGACGAGGTGCGCAAGCGGGTCGAAGAGGCCCGCGACGAGCTGCCGGAGGGTACCCGGGCGCCCCGGGTCGACGACGACTTCGGCGAGGTGGCGGTGGTCACGGCGGCACTGGTCGCCCCGGACTTCCCCCAGGCCGAGCAGCAGGAGATCGCCGAGCACGTGCGCGCTGCCCTCTACGGCGTCGAGGGCACGCGCAAGGTCGAGCTGCTCGGCGTGCAGCCGCGGCGGGTCTTCGTCGACATCCACCAGCAGCGCCTGGCCGAGCTGGGCCTCGGCCCCGGCGAGCTGGCCGGCCAGCTCCAGCAACGCAACATCTACCCGCCCGGCGGGGTGCTGGAGGCCGGCGAGCAACGCCTGGCGCTGCAGGTCTCCGGCGAGTTCGCGAGTCTCGAGGCACTGGGCGATGCCGAGATCCGGCTATCCGAGGGCAGCACCCTGCGGCTGCGCGACCTGGGCGAGATCCACCGCGGCTACGCCGAGCCGGTGGAGCGCCCGGCCTACTTCGACGGCGAGCCGGCCATCGTCTTCGCCGTCTCCGTCCTCGACGGGGTCAACGTCCTCGACTACGGCGAGGCCATGACCGCGCGCCTGGCGTCGCTGCGCGAGGAGCTGCCGGCCGGCTATCGCCTGGAGGTCATGACCTTCCAGCCCGACCAGGTCGCCAACGCCGTCTACGGGGTGAGTGCCAGCGTGCTGCAGACCCTGGGGGTCGTGCTGGCAGTGGTGATCCTCTTCCTGGGCGTGCGCACCGGCCTGATCGTCGGCGCCCTCATTCCCGCGGTGATGCTGGTCACCCTGGCGATCATGGGCCTGGCCGAGATGACCCTGCAGCGCGCCAGCCTGGCCACCCTGGTGATCGCCCTGGGGCTGCTGGTGGACAACGCCATCGTCGTCGCCGAGGACTTCAAGACCCGCCTGGCGGCGGGCGACGACCGCGACCGGGCACTGCGCGAGACGGGGCGCGAGCTGGCCCTGCCGCTGCTGACCTCGACCCTGACCACCATCCTGGTGTTCCTGCCGCTGATGCTCGCCGAGCATGTCGCCGGCGAGTACACCCGCTCGATCTCCATCGTCATCGCCATCACCCTGCTCGCCTCCTGGCTGCTGTCGCTGACCGTGACGCCGGCGCTCTGCCACCGCTTCCTGCATGTCCCGGCCCGGGGCGAGGCGCCGGCCGCCAACCTCTCCGACCGGCTGTTCCGGGGCATGGCGCGGCGCTACGAGGGACTGCTGCGCCGCCTGCTGGCCCACCGCCTCGCCTGCCTGGTGGTCATGGCACTGGCCCTGGCGGCGGGGGTGGCGCTGATGCAGACGGTGCCGCAGAAGTTCTTCCCCGACTCGGACCGCGACCAGGTGCTGGTCACCCTGGACTTCCCCTCCGACATCGCCGCCGACGCGGCCGACCGCCGGCTCCAGGCCATCGCCCGGGAGCTGGGCGAGGTCCCGGAGCTGGCCGACGAGATTACCGGTACCGCCGCCTACGCCGGCTTCGGCGGGCCACGCTTCGTGCTCTCGCTGACGCCCCTGGACCCGGCCCCCAACAAGGGCTTCATGGTGGTGAACGTCGCCGACCGCGAGCGGGTCGAGCCGGTACTGGAGGCGACCCGCGACTTCCTGGCCCGCCGCCACCCCGACGTCGCCGCCCAGGTCACCCGGATGTTCCTGGGCCCCTCGGACAGTCGCCTGCTGGAGGTGCAGGTCAAGGGGCCGGACCGGGAGGTGCTCTATGCGGCCGCCGGCCGGGTGGAGGCGCTGCTGGCCGGGCTGGACGGCGCCCTGGACGTGCGCCAGAGCTGGGAGGCGCGGATCCCGGCACTGGCTGTCGAGGTGGACCAGGCCCGGGCGCGGCGCGCCGGGGTGACCTCGGAGGACATCGCCCGATCGCTGGCGGGGGCCATCGACGGCTACCACCTCAGCCACTTCCGCGAGGGCGACGACATCGTGCCCATCGTGCTGCGCTACGCCGGGGCCGACCGCGCCAGCCTGGAACGGCTGCGCTCGCTGACCGTCTACCCGCTGGAGGCGCCCGGGGCCGGGGTGCCGCTCGGCCAGGTGGCCGACGTCGCCCTCACCGACGGCTACTACCGCATCGATCGCGAGAACCTGGTGCGCACCGTCACCGTCTCGGCGCGCAACCGCCACCTGACCGCCGAAGACATGGCGCCACGCCTGGCCGAGGGGCTCGACGAGCTCGAGGCCGAGCTGCCCGCGGGCCACTGGGTGGAGTTCGACGGCGTGGTGAAGGAGTCCGCCGAGGGGCAGGCGGCGCTGCAGGCCAACCTGCCGGCCTGCCTGGGGGCGATCTTCCTGCTGCTGGTGGCGCAGTTCAATTCGCTCAAGCGCCCGCTGTTGATCGTCGCCACCATCCCGCTGATCATCACCGGGGTGGCCCTGGGCCTGCTGGCGCTGCGCGCCGACTTCGGTTTCATGGTGATGCTGGGCATCTACAGCCTGGCCGGGATCATCGTCAACAACGCCATCGTGCTGATCGACCGCATCGACATCGAGCGCGGGACGCCGGGGCTCGACGACCTGGACGCCGTGGTCCGGGCCGCCTCGCGCCGCCTGCGGCCGATCCTGATGTCGGCCGCCACCACGGTGCTCGGCTTCCTGCCGCTGATCCTGGGCCGCGACCCGCTGTTCTACGGCATGGCCGGCGCCATGGCCTTCGGCCTGGGCGTCGGCACCCTGATGAGCCTGGGGCTGGTGCCGGTGCTCTACACCCTGGCCTTCGGCATCGACACCCGGCCGAGCCGCGCCCCCTGACCGCCCCGAGGAGAGACGATGTCCGAGGCGACCCGCGAGAAACTGATCGACGCCGGCATCCGGCTGTTCGGCGAGCAGGGCTATGAAGCCACCACCACCCGCCGCATCGCCGAGGCCGCCGGCGCCAACATCGGCTCCATCGCCTACCACTTCGGCAACAAGCACGGCCTCTACCTGGCGGCGGCCCGGCATATCGCCGGCGAGCTGCGCCAGCGGCTGGGGCTGGCCGACGCCACCGACCGGGGCGTGCCGGAGAGCCGCGAGGCGGCCCGCGAGGCGCTGCGCGGCATCGCCCGCCGCATGGTGCGTACCTTCGCCGAGGAGGACGAGTGCCGCCACTGGCTGCTGATGGTGGTGCGCGAGCAGGTGCGTCCCGGCGAGGCCTTCGAGATCCTCCAGGCCGAGGCCTTCGGCATCGTCCAGGCCAGGCTGGCCGCGCTGATCGCCCGGCTCACCGGCCAGGCCGCCGACGACCGCCGGGTGATCCTCGAGACCCACACCCTGGTGGGCCAGATCGTCTTCTTCCTGATCGCCCGCGAGCCGCTGCTGCGCCGCCTGGGGCTGCGCGCCTTCGATGCCGCCACCCTGGCCGACATCGAGGCCGTGGTGGAGGCCCACCTGGAGGGCTACACGCCCCGCCGTTGAGGGTGCGGCGCCCCTCGCTGTCGGCAACTGCGATAGCCCTGGCTTGCTCGGCCCGGCTATTGAATCGGCAGGCACTTCGGGCCCAGACTATCCGGCGGCGTGCCTCTTCCGGGAGGCCGCGCCACCCACCGTGAGGAGGCCCCATCCATGGAGAAGAGCATCATCAAGCGAGTCTATGTGCCGACCCATATGCGCCGGCTGCCCAGCGGCGAGCGCGTGACCGTACCCGGCCACTACAAGGCGCCGCCGGACGGGAAGTGAGCGGATGCGGCGGCCCATCGTCGGCTACCACCGCGATGCGGAGGGGCACTGGGTGGCCGAGCTGGCCTGCGGCCACAACCAGCACGTGCGTCACCAGCCGCCCTGGGTGGAGCGTCCCTGGGTGACCAGCGAGGCGGGACGCCGCTCGCGGCTCGGCCTGCGGCTCGACTGCGTGAAATGCGACCGCGGCGAGCCGCCCGACGGGCCGATCTTCGTCATCCAGCTGCACGATGCCTCCAGCCAACACTACGACTTCCGCCTCGAGGTCGACGGCGTGCTGAAGTCCTGGGCGGTTCCCAAGGGCCCCTCCACCGACCCGCGGGTCAAGCGCCTGGCCATCCCCACCGAGGACCACTCGCTGGCCTATGCCGACTTCGAGGGCGTGATCCCCGCAGGCGAGTACGGCGCCGGCACCGTGCTGATCTGGGACCGGGGCCACTACCGTAACCTGAAGGGAGGCGAGGATCCGCCCTCGGTCGCCGGGCAACTCGCCGACGGCCACGCCACCGTCTGGCTGGAGGGCGAGAAGCTGCGCGGCGGCTATGCGTTGATCCGCACGCGGCTCGAGCAGGGCAAGGACTGGCTGCTGGTGAAGATCGACGACGAGGCGGCGGATGCCCGGCGCAATCCGACCTCCACCGAGCCCGAGTCCGTCCAGTCGGGGCGCACCCTGGAGCAGATCGCGGCCGAGGAGGGCCAGGACGGAAATGGACATTGACGGCCATCGCATCGAGACCGCGAACCGCGACAAGCCGTTCTTCCCCGAGGCCGGCCTGACCAAGGGGGACCTGATCGACTACTACGCCCGGGTCGGCCCCACCATGCTGCCGCACCTCGCGCGCCATGCGGTGAGCCTGCAGCGCTTCCCCGATGGGCTGGGCGGCGAGGGATTCTACCAGAAGGACGCCGCGGACCACTTCCCCGACTGGCTCGAGACGGTGCGCTTCCCCAAACGCGAGGGCGGCAGCTTCATGGCGCCTCTCCTCACCGGCCGCGCGGCCCTGGTCTACCTGGCGGACCAGGCCATGATCACGCCCCACCTCTACCTCTCACCGGCCGATGACCTGGAACACCCCGACCGGATGATCTTCGACCTGGACCCGCCGGAGGACACCGAGGCCTACGCCATCGTGCGACGTGCCGCGCTGGACCTGCGCGCCCTGATGGCGGAGCTGTCGTTGACGGCCTGGGTGCAGACGACGGGCTCCCGGGGCTTCCATGTGGTGGTGCCGCTGGACGGGAGCCTGGATTTCGACACGGTCAGACGCTTCGCCCAGGATGCGGCCCGGCTGCTGGTCCGTCGCCACGAGGAGTGCTACACCCTGGCCCAGCGCAAGAAGAAGCGGCGCGGGCGGGTCTTCCTCGATGTGCTGCGCAACAGCTACGGGGCCACCGCGGTGGCCCCCTATGCCGTACGCGCCCGGCCTGGCGCCCCGGTCGCCACGCCCCTGTCATGGTCGGAAATCGAGCGCGGGGCGGGCCCGCGCGACTGGACGATGCGCAACCTGTTTCGCCGACTCGGCCAGAAGGCGGACCCCTGGGCGAACATGCCCGGGCACGCTCATGCGCTGGACGCGCATCGTGACGCGCTCGTGGCCCTGCTGGACCGCGAGGCCCCCGCCGATGAGGAAGGATGACGCCTGAGGAATCGCTACCCCTTGGGACCGAACAGGAACCAGACGATCAGGCCCAGCAGCGGGAAGAACAGCAGCACCAGGATCCAGATCAGCTTGGCCAGCCCACCGGCCGAACTCTTGGCCACCTTGACGATGGCCCAGATGATGATGATCAGCCAGATCAGGCCCAGCAGGCCGGTCACTTCGATACCCATGTGCATGCTCCTTTGCAGTTGGATGGGATCCGCCCAGCTTGAATAGCATAACTTCAGAGGCCGACACAAACGCCCCCGCTGCCGAGCCGGTCGCACCAGCGCGATCGGCGGCGATGCCCGATGGCCATTCCGCGCTCAGGGCAGACCTGCCGATCCCCCCGCGCCGTCTGCCGGCTTGTCCCCATGGCCGGGGACGGAAGGGACGGACAATGAAACGTGCATCGGTACTGGCCGGGCGCGATCCGAGTGTTACGCTTGAAGAGACAGGGAACGCATCCGGGGATCCATCACCACCCCGAGGGGCCCTTCTGCCGAGCGGAATGGACCGGTCGTGGTCGATGCGCTCCTCCCCCAACAGATCGCCGAGTCGAGGTTGGCGACAGGGACGCCGGCCACGGCGGAGCCCCATGCCAACGGGCGGTTGCGAGCCAGCGGCATGGCTCCAGGATCCACCCGCGACGCCTTCGTCGCATTGCCGAGCCGTCCAACGGCGAGGAGGACGAGATGTCACCCGTCGACTGGAAGATCGAAGCGACCGACTTCACGACCTGCAACTGCGATTTCAGCTGCCCCTGCCAATTCAATGCCCCGCCGACCCACGGCGATTGCCGGGCCGCGGTCGGGATGCGTATCGAGCACGGCCACTTCGGCGACACCGCCCTCGATGGCGCGGTGTTCGTCGGCCTGCTCGCCTGGCCGGGCGCGATTCACGAAGGCCGGGGGCAGGCGCAGCTGATCCTGGACGAGCGCACGACGGATGCCCAGCGCCAGGCGCTGACGGCGCTCTTCAAGGGCGAGGAAACCGAGCCCGGCGCGACCATCTTCAATGTGTTCAGCAACGTGATCGACACCTACTTCGAGCCCCTCGTGAGCCCCATCGAGTTCGAGGCGGACGTGGAGGCACGAACCGGCCGTATCGCCATTCCCGGCGTCGTCGAGGGCACCGGTGAACCGATCCGCAATCCCGTGACCGACGAGCCCCACCGGGCCCGGGTCACCTTGCCGGAGGGCTTCGAATACCACGAGGCCGAGTATGGCAGCAGCTCGGTCAAGACCCACGAGGCCCGCATCCCGCTCGAATGGACCGCGGGTCATGCCCATTTCGCCCGCATCACCTGGACGCCGCAGGGCGTCGTGCATGCCTGAGAGATCACACCCAGCGGGCCAGCTCGGCGCTCAGCCGGGCGGCAGGTGCCCCATCTTGACGTAGACTAGGGCCCCGTCCGCCCCGGGGGAGGGCGTATGGCGGCCCCCGGGCGGCAGACGCAGCCAGCTGCCGGCCGGGTAGTCGCCCTCTTCGTCGTGAAAGCCCCCCTCCAGCACCAGCAACTCCGCACCGCCCCGGTAGTCCCGGGGGGCGAGCCGCGCCTTCGGCGCCCAGCGCTCCAGCGCCACCCGTTCGTCTTGGAAGTCGTGCAGGGGCATGACCTCGATGCCGCTCTTCCCGCCCGGCCGCCAATCCTGCGCCCGGGTATCGACGACCTTGCGCTCGGTGTCGTCCGGCGAGAACTGGTGCAACTTGACGAAGAGGGTCGCCCCCTCGGCCCCGACCCGCGGCGCATGGGCGGTGCCGATGGGATTGCGCAGGTAGCTGCCCGCCGGATAGCGGCCGTGCTCGTCGGCGAACTCGCCGTCCAGCACCAGGATCTCCTCGCCGCCCCCATGCTCATGGCGAGGAAAGTCGCTGTTCGGTGCATAGCGGACCAGCGAGGTGGCACGGGCCACTTCCTCGCCGATGCGATCCAGCATCATCCGCTCCACCCCGGGCGTGGGCGACGCCACCCAGCGGTAGGCGTCGGGGGTCACCACCGCCCGTCGGGAAAAATCGGCATTGAGTCGCATGGTGCTCTCCTCCCGGTGTTGGCCCGCCACTTGCTTGTGAATGGCAGGCCCTCGCTCGGTAGAATGGGGGCTTCCCTCGCCATCCGCAAGGAGTCCTCCTTGGCCACCGACCTGCTCGTCAATGCCCTTATCTTCCTCGCCGCCGCGGTGCTGATCGTGCCGGTGTTCAAGCGCCTGGGGCTCGGCGAGGTGCTTGGCTATCTGGCCGCCGGGGTGGTGATCGGCCCTGCCCTGCTGGGCCTGGTGCCCGACGCCGAGGGGGTGCTGCAGTTCTCCCAGGTGGGCATCGTCTTCCTGCTGTTCGTCATCGGCCTGGAGCTCAAGCCGGCACGCCTGAAGGTGATGCGCCAGGCGGTGTTCGGCTTCGGCAGCCTGCAGGTGGCGATCACCACCGCCCTGCTCGCCCTGGCCGCCTGGTGGCTGGGCCTGGCGCCTGCCGCGGCCCTGGTGGTGGGCTTCAGCCTGGGGCTGTGTTCCACGCCGCTGGTGCTGCACCTGCTGGGCGAGCGCCGGGAGCTGGCCAGTCGCCACGGCCGCCACGCCTTCGCCCTGCTGCTGTTCCAGGACCTGGCGGCGATCCCGGTGCTGGCGGCGATCCCCATCATCGCCGCCGACGCCCTGATGGCCGACGGTGCCGCCCCGCTGCTGGGGGAGGTGCTGCTGGCCGCCGGCGCCTTCGCCGCGCTGATCGTCGGCGGCCGCTACCTGCTGCGCCCGCTGTTCCACTACGCCGCCGCCACCCGCAGCCGCGAGGTGTTCGCCGCCACCACCCTGCTGGTGGTGATCGGCGCGGCCCTGCTGATGGAGCTGGCCGGGCTCTCCATGGCGCTGGGCGCCTTCAGCGCCGGGGTGCTGCTGGCCGACTCCGAGTACCGCCACAGCATCGAGGCCGACATCGAGCCCTTCCGCGGTCTGCTGCTGGGGCTGTTCTTCATGGCGGTGGGGATGATGGCCGAGATCGGCCTGCTCGCCGAGCGGCCGCTCGGCGTGCTCGGCCTGACCCTGGGCCTGGTGCTGCTCAAGGGGCTCTCCCTGGCGCTCGCCACCCGGCTCTACGGCGGCTCCTGGAAGGGAAGCGCCCGCCTCGCCGTGCTGCTCTCCCAGGGCGGTGAGTTCGGCTTCGTGCTGCTCGCCGCGGCGGCCGGTACCGCCCTGCTCGACCAGACCCTAGTCGACCTGCTGATCCTGGTGGTCTCGCTCTCCATGGCCACCACCCCATTGCTCTATCGCCTGCTGACGGCGGCGCTGCGGTACCGGGAGCGCCGCCCCGCCACCCGCGGCTACGACCGCCCGGACGACGAATCGCCGCGCATCCTGATCGCCGGCTTCGGCCGTTTCGGGCAGATCATGGGGCGTGCCCTGCAGGGACTGAAGATCCCCTACACGGTGCTCGACATCAACGCCGACCAAGTGGCGTTCGTGCGCCGCTACGGCAACAAGGTGCACTACGGCGACGCCTCGCGCCTCGACCTGCTGGAGGCGGCCGGCGCCGACCGCGCCCGGGTGCTGGTGGTGGCGGTGGGCGACCCCGAGGCCTCGATGCGCATCGTCGAACGGGTCAAGCGCCGCTTCCCCCACCTGACGATCTACGCCCGGGCGCGCAACCGCTATCACGCCCACCTGCTGATGCGTGCCGGGGTCACCCAGATCGTCCGCGAGCTGCTGCCCGCCAGCCTGGAACTGACCCGCGACGCCCTGGTCGGCCTGGGCATCCCCCGCGACCATGCCCAGCACACCATCGACACCTTCCGCGAACACGACGAGCGCGCCCTGCTGCGCCAGCTGGAGGTGTTCGGCAACGAGAAGAAGCTGATCCAGACCATCCAGGAGGCGGCCCGGGAGCTGGAGTCGCTCTACGAGGAGGACGAGGAGATCACCACCCGAGTCGAGGAGATTCCCGATCCGCGGCGCTAGAGCCGCCACCAGCCGGGCAGCCGGTCGCGCACCTCGCGGCGGGCGAAGCGGTCGTCCAGCAGCACCACCACGCCGCGATCGGCCGGGCCGCGGATCACCCTCCCCGCGGCCTGCACCACCTTGATCAGCCCGGGCACCCGGTAGGCGTAGTCGTCGCCGCGGCCGAAGCGCGCCTGGAGTCGCGCCCTGAGCGCCTCGTTGAAGGGATCGGCCGGCGGCAGGCCCAGGGTGGCGACGAAGGCGCCGATCAGCCGCTCGCCGGGCAGGTCGATGCCCTCGGCGAAGGCGCCGCCCAGCACGGCGAAACCGATGCCCCGTCCCTGCGGGGTGAAGCGCGCCAGGAAGGCATCGCGCTCCTCCTCGGCCATGCCACGATGCTGGGCCCAGGCAGGAATCCCGGGGTGCGCCGCGACGAAGTGCGCGAACGCCGCCTCCAGGTAGGCGAAGCTGCTGAAGAAGGCCAGGTAGTGGCCGGGCCGGCGGCGGTACTGGTCGGCGATCTCGGCGACGATGGGCGCCAGCGACGCCTCGCGGTCGCGCAGCCGGGTGGACACGTCGGCGCGGATGCGCACCGCCAGCTGTTCGGCGGCGAAGGGCGACGCCACCGCCTGCCAGACGCTGTCGCCCGGCAGCCCCAGCAGGTCGCGGTGGTAGTGGGCCGGGCTCAGGGTCGCCGAGAACAGCACCGCGCCGTGGGCCGCCTGGAAGCGCGGGGCCAGGAAGTCCGCGGGAATCAGGTTGCGTATGCCGAGCCGGGCGCGTCCCCGTCCCTCGCGGCCGAGGTCGCACAGCGAGTGGTCGCCGAAGCGCTCGGCCAGCCGGGTGAAGGCCAGGGCCTCGAAGAGCAGCTCCTGCCACTCCGGGCCGGCCCCCTCGGGATGCTCGCCGAGGTGATCGGTGATGGCCGAGGCCAGGCCCTGCAGGGCGCCGACCAGGCCCTCGGGCAGGCCGTCCAGCAGCCGGTAGGCGGGACGCCCCGGCGCGCCGGACTCGGCGAGGCCGGCGTCCTTGACCAGCGCCTGCCAGCGCCGGGCGAGCCGCCCCAGCGGCCCCTTCAGGGCCGCCGGCGCCGTGCGCCTGAGTCGGCCCAGGCGCCGCTGGTCCAGCTCGGCGCTGTACATGCCGCGGGCCCGGCCCACCAGGTTGTGGGCCTCGTCCACCAGCAGCCCCACCCGCCAGTCGTTCTCCCAGGCCAGGCCGTGCAGCAGGGCGTGGTCGTCGAACCAGTGGTTGACGTCGCCGACCACGACGTCGCACCAGCGTGCCAGCTCCTGGCCCAGGTAGTAGGGACAGACGCCGTGGTCGCGGGCCAGTTCGCGCAGCGCCGCGCGGTCCAGCCAGCCACGCGCCACCGCCGCCCGGCGCGCCGCCGGCAGGCGGTCGTAGAAGCCGGCGGCCAGCGGGCAGGCCTCGCCGTGGCAGGCCCGGCCGGGATACTCGCAGGCCTTCTCCCGGGCGGTGAGTTCCAGCACCCGCAGCGGCAGCCGCTGCTCGCGTTCCTTCTCGCCCCCGGGCGCGGTGCCCAGGGCGTCCAGCGCCGCCAGGGCCAGGGCCCGCCCCGGGGTCTTCATGGTCAGGAAGGCCAGGCGGTCGAGGCCCTGGCGCGGCATGGCGGCGAGCATGGGGAAGAGGGTGCCCAGGGTCTTGCCGATGCCGGTGGGCGCCTGGGCAAGCAGGCAGCGCCCCGTGGCCGCCGCCTTGTAGGCGCCCTCGGCCAGTTCGCGCTGGCCGGGGCGGAACTCGGCGTGGGGAAAGGTCAGCCCCCGCAGGGCGGCATCGCGGGTCGCGCGGTGGGCCGCCTCCCGCTCGGCCCAGGCGCGGTAGCGCCGGCACAGCCCGGCCAGGAAATCGTGCAGCTCGTCGGCGCCGGCCCGCTCGGTGAGCACCGTCTCGCGGCCGCTGCCCACCTCCAGGTAGACCAGCGCCAGCTCGACCTCGGCGAGGCCGCGCTCGGCGCAGAGCAGCGCCCCATAGGCGCGGAGCTGGGCCCAGTGCAGGGCGCGCTGGTTGTCGGCCATGCGCGAGAGGTCGCCGCGGTGGGTCTTGATCTCCTCCAGGCGGTGGGTCGTCGGGTCGTAGCCGTCGGCGCGCCCGGACACCGCCAGCCCCTCGACGCGGCCGGCGAGCGGCAGCTCGGTCAGGTAGCCCGCGCCGCGGCGGCGCGCCACCTCGGCGTGCCCCGCCATGCCCTCGCGGGCCGAGGGCGCCGGGGTGAAACGATGGTCGAGATCGCCCGCGCGGGCGGTGAAGTCACACAGGGTGCGCACCGCCACCCGCAGGCGCGGGGCCGCCACCTTCGCCGCCCTGCTCATGCCGGCGCGTCCCGCCAGCGCACCCGGCACACCGCCGCGGGCATGCCCCGGGCGCGGAAGAAGGCCAGCCAGCGGCGCTGGTTGTCCTGCAGACGGTCGCCGGGACCCTTGACCTCGATCCAGCGGTAGCGCGGCTCGCCCGCCGGGGCATGGGGATGGAACTGGATCAGGTCGGGCAACCCGGCCCGGTTGGCGCGCAGATCCCCCAGCAGCCGCTCGAAGCAGGCTCGCAGGTGGGCCGGCGGCAGGCAGGCCAGGGCGAGCTCCAGCAGGGCCTCGTCCAGAGCCTCCCAGTGCACGAAGGGCGAGGCGATACCGTGCTTCTCCCGCCAGGTGGCAAGGATCGCCTCACCATGGCGGCCGTCGTCGAGCCTCGCCAGGCAGGCCTCGAAGCGTGCCCGGCGGCGGGCCACGAAGTCCTCGCGATAGAGGTCGGCGGGGGCGGCCTGGAAGGGGTGGAAGAAGGCCCCGGGCAGGGGCGCGAACAGCGCCTCCCAGCACAGCAGCCCGAACAGGCCGCCGACCAGGGCATTCTCCACGTAGTGCACCGGGGCCGCGTCGCGGTGCAGGTGATCGCGCACCGCCAGCTCCACGCCGGCGGTGCGCGGCAGGACCAGGTCCAGCCACTCCGGCTCGGCGACGGGCGGTGACGCCACAGCGGGCAGGCCCAGGCGACGCCGCAGGCGGGGCAGCAGCCGGGCCAGTGCCTGGGCCTCCGCCTCGTCGGCGGGCGAGCGCGCCAGCGGCTCGGCCAGCACCAGGGCCTGGCGATACCGCCCCTGGCGCTCCCACAAGCGCAGCTGGCGGATGCGCGCCTCCGTGCTGCCGGTGGCCGCCGGCCAGCCCGCCGCGGCGTAGCAGTCGCGCGCCAGGGTCGCCTCGCCCTCCCGCTCCGCCTGGCGGCCCAGGACCACCCGCAGGCGCTGGGCGCGGGTCCGCAACCAGGGGTTGGCGGCCGGCATCGCGGGCCACTCCGCGGCGAGCGTGGCGGCCGGCTCGCCGGTGTCGAGCCGTTCGCGCAGGCGGTGCAGGGCCAGGTAGGTCTCCAGTTCCTCGCGGTGCCGGAAGGCGCGGGAATCGGCGTCGAGGGGCACGCGCTCGAAGCGCTGCAGGCCCAGCTCGGTGAGCACGAACTCGGCCCAGTCCTGGCGCAGGTTGCCGAAGAACAGCAGGCGCAGGCGGTCGCAGCCCTCCATCACGGTGAGCCGCACCACCCGGTCCGGGGCCTCGGGCCACCAGGCGGCGAGCGGCCGGGGTGCGAGATCCCGCGTGGCCAGCGCCTCATGCAGCGCCGCCTTGCCCAGCGAGGCCGGCAAGCCCGCCGCGGCGATCTCGTCGGCCAGCGCCCGGCGCAGTTCCGCCAGGCGCAGTTGGGCGAAGAGGGTCGCGAGGTCCAGCGCCGGGGCGTCCTCCACCAGCCCGGCCGCCACCAGGGGCGCCAGGGCCGAGTCGGTATCGCCGATCTCGGCGTAGGCGAGCCGCGCGGTGCGGAAGTGCTCGCCCTTGCGCATCACCATGCGTACCAGCAGTGCCTGGGCGGCCCGGGGCAGCGTGGCGAAGGTGACGAGAAAGCCGTGCTCCTCCGCGTTCAGCAGGTCGCCGTGACGCTCGGCGACCCAACCCAGCACGAAACGGAAGTTCGCCAGGTAGTAGAAGGGATCCGCCAGGGAGGCGGTGGGCGAGGCACTGGTCATATATCCATGATATCAGCCTCAACAGGCTGACTCACCGTTTCTCGGAGCTGATCCGGCGACAGGCCTGCGAGGAGGCGCTGTGAACCCCTCCATGGGCGCTACCGACGCCCTGCTGCGCTCTCGCGTCCCGCTCCGCTTGCAGGTCCGGTGCTGGCCATCCATGGCCAGCCCGTTCGGAGCAGTGCCCCTCACCCCTGGCGTAGGACCTCCTCTTCGGCCTGTCCCCGGCGCCCCTCGTCATATCCAGCCAGGCCCCGAGCCAGCGCGGCGATCACCTCGGCGGCGGGCACCTCGCGGCAGCCGCTGGCATTCTGGCCGGCCCACAGCGGCGAGAAGTCGCCGCTGCCGGCGTCCTCGGCGGCGGCGCGCAGCGGGGCGATGGCCGCGGTGGCCAGGGGAAAGGCCGGGGCCGCCTCGCCCATCGGCCCCAGTTCGCTCATCAGCCGGGTGACGATGCCCCGGGCCGGGCGACCGGTGTAGAGGTTGGTCAGCGCCGTATGGCGGGCCGCCTCCGACTGCAGGGCACGGCGATGGATGGCCGAGATGCGCGCCTCGGGGCAGCACAGCAGGGCGGTGCCCACCTGGACGGCATCGGCGCCCAGCGCCAGGGCCGCGGCCACGCCGCGGGCATCGCCGATGCCGCCGGCGGCGATCACCGGCACGCCGACCACCGCCTTCACCTGCGGCACCAGAGCCAGGGTGCCCAGTTGGGTGGTGAGGTCGTCGGTGAGGAAGAGGCCGCGATGACCGCCCGCCTCGAGGCCCTGGGCGATCACCGCATCGGCGCCGTGGGCCTCGAGCCAGCAGGCCTCCGCCACCGTGGTGGCCGAGGCCAGCACCCGGGCGCCCCAGGCCTTGACCCGTGCCACCAGCTCGGGCGCCGGCAGGCCGAAGTGGAAGCTCACCACCTCGGGGTGGAAGGGTTCGAGGGCGTCGCAGGCCTCATGATCGAAGGGCCGGCGCCCCGGGCCTGCCGGCACGGCGTCGATGTCCAGGCCGAACTCGGCGTAGAAGGGCGCAAGCGCGGCGCGCCAGCGTGCCTCCGCCGCAGGGTCGGGCGCGGGGGGCGCGTGGCAGAAGAAGTTGACGTTGAGCGGCGCCGAGGTGGCGGCGCGGATGGCGGCGAGTTCCTCGGCCATGGCCTGCGGGGTGAGCATGGCGCAGGGCAGCGCGCCCAGGCCGCCGGCGCGGGCCACGGCGATGGCCAGTTCGCTGCCCTGGGCGCCGGCCATGGGCGCCTGCAGGATGGGCCGGGCGATGCCCAGGCATTCGTGAAGCCGCATGCTGCCACTCCTCTGGCGATGGATCGCCCCAGCCTGCCGCGGCGGCGGGCCGCCCGCAAGGCGACCAAGGCCGCAGGGATCACTCGGCGCCGGCCGGCTCGAGGATCATGCGCGCGTCGCGGATGCGGATGTCGAAGCGGTCGAGGAAGCTCATGCCCATCAGCGCCGTGTCGCCCTCCAGGCCGGGGCTGATGGAGCCCTGGACGTCGTGGGCGGCATAGCCGCCCAGGCTCACCTCGTCGAGGGTGGTGAGCTCCCCGCGCACCCGGCCGTTGGCGGTGTTGAACCAGGCGCCGCCGGTGGATTCCAGCCCCAGCCGCTCGGCCATGGACGCCGGGACCGCCACATAGGTCGCCCCGGTGTCCACCAGGAACTCCACCGGCTCGCCGTTGATCCGCCCGGTGGCCAGGAAGTGACCTGAACGGCTGCGCTCCAGCACCAGGGGCTCGCCGTCGCCGACGGCGTTGACCAGGTGTGCATTGGGATTGCGCTGGCGCTCCACATAGCCATGGAACCACCAGGTCCCGGCGGCGATGAACAGCATCCAGAACAGCAGCATCATGCCGAGCCCGGTGCGCCTCACCGCCTTGTTCTCGTCGCGCATCATGCTCCCCTCGCGAATGCCCTCGGTCCTTGGACCCGACGACGCTGGGCGGATTCCCCGACCCTGCCCCAACGGCGCACACGGCACGCGATCGCCGCCCATGGCCGCGGCCCGACTCACCGCCCGCCGTTGCGCGCCTCCCAGGCCTCGGCGGCTTGCTGGCCGCGGGCCTGGTTCACCGCCAGGCAGACCAGGATGGCAACGATGAACAGCACCGCGCAGAGCAGGATCGAGGCCTGCAGGCCCACCACCGTCTGCAGCAGCCCCAGGGCGATGATGCCGAAGACCCCGGCCAGCTTGTTGGCCAGGCCCCAGAAGCCGAAGAACTCGGCGGCCTTGCGGGTCGGCGAGAAGAGCCCCACCAGGGCGCGGCTGGCGGACTGGCTGGAGCCCAGCGACAGCCCGGCCAGGCAGCCCACCACCAGGAAGAGGTGCTGGGCCTCCCAGGCGAGGCCGAGGCGCGCGTTGAGGAAGGCGGTGACCTCGGGGGTGGCCCAGATCGCCAGGATCGCCGCCACCCAGAGGCACAGGGTGAACAGGTAGGTGACCCGGGTGCCGATGCGGTCCTGGATGAAGCCGAAGCCCAGCGCACCGGCCGCCGCGGTGATCTGCACGATGATGAACATCAGGTTGCGGATCGACGCGTCCCAGCCGATCACCTGGGCGCCGTAGATGAAGGCGAAGGCGATGATGATGTAGACCCCGGCCATGGAGAACAGCAGCGACACCAGGAAGGTGGCCAGGTCGCGGAAATGGCGCAGCTCGTGCAGGGTGGTGGCGACACGCTCCCAGGCAATGCGCCGGTAGGATTCGCCGGGCGGCTGGGGCGTGCCACGCTCGCGGACCCACAGGAAGGTGGGAATCGCCGCGACCAGGAAGAAGCCGGCGGCGAAGGGCCCCACCCAGCGGATGCGCTCGAAGTTCTCGGCGGTGGCCTCGCCCAGCACCACCAGGGTGAAGCCCGCGGCGAAGAGCCCGCCCACGTAGCCCAGCGCCCAGCCGAAGCCGGAGATCTTGCCCAGGTCCTGCGGAGGGCCCAGGTCGGGCAGGAAGGCGGCGATGAAGGACTCGCCCATGGAGTAGGCGTAGTTGGAGACCACGATCAGCGCGAGCCCCAGCAGCACGTAGCCGGGCGCCACGAAGTAGAGCATGGCGGTGGCCGCTACCGTGGCCAGGTAGCTGGCGAACAGGAAGCGCTTCTTCTCGGCCCGGTAGTCCATCACCGCCCCGCACAGGGGCCCGGTGACCACCACCAGCAGATAGCTCACCGCCAGCGCCAGGCTCCACAGGAAGTTGGCCAGCCGATGGTCGTCACCGCGGTCGCCGACGATCACGGTGGTGAAGAGCTCACCGAACACCACGGTGATGATCAGCAGGGTGTAGGCCTGGTTGGCGAAGTCGAACATCGCCCAGCCGAAGATCTCGCGGCGCGAGGCGCGGGCCCTGGGCGGCGACAGAGTACCGGTCGAGCTCATCGGGACGTCCCTGTGGATGGCGGGCCTTCACCATAGCAGCCCGCCTCGTCGCCGAGAATCATCGCCCACCGCAGGCGTCGCTATACCAGGTCGCGGGGGATCGTCTCGTCCCAGGTCCGCGCATAGATGCGGGTGTCGCCCTCCCAGGCGTCCAGGGTGGCGCGGATGCGGAAGTTCTCCGGGTCGCTGGTCAGCAGGGTACGGGTCAGGGTGTGCACCTCCCAGTCGCCGCGCTTGAAGCTGCGCCGCCACTCGGTCCAGCCGCTGACGCTGTCGTAGTTGCCGTAGGAATAGCCGTAGCGCTCGGTCACCCGGGCGGCGATCTCCAGGTCGATGTCGTCGATACGGTAGCGCCCCTCGTCATGGATCACCTCCAGGGTCGTCTCGTCGTTGGCCAGGTCGCGGATCACCCGCCAGGTCTCCTGGGTCGGCTGCAGCAGCGTCTTGGCCAGGGGGGACGCCCCCTCGGGCTCGCCGAAGGCGCGGAGTGCCGCCTCCTCATGGGGCCGTGGATCGCGCAGCGGCAGCAGCAGGCGACTCTCGGCCGGCCATACCGTCAAGCGCACGGGCCTGGGAGAGGGCCAGGCCAGCGGCCAGTAGCTCGTGGAGAGCGCCAGGCGGATGGCGTGGCCGGCGGGGAACTGCTGGGCGATATGCTTGAGCGGGATGCGTACCCGATAACGCCGCCCCGCCTCCAGAGGCTCGGGATGCTCGTCGCTGTCGCGGTGGGTGAGGTTGAGCAGCCCGTAGGAGACCCGGGTGGCCTTGTCGTCCTCGCCGATGTCGGAAAGGCGCAGCGCCAGCATGGCCACCGGCTGGTCGGCGACCAACGTGAGCTCGACCAGCGGTGCCCCGCAGATCTCCAGGGGCATCTCGAGACGCGCGGTCTGGAAGATCAACGAGCCGCCGTCCTCGTCGCGCTGGTCGTGGGGCAGGTCCGGCGGCGCATTGTAGGAGCACCACTTGCCGGCGTAGAGCCCCACCGAGAGCGGCGAGCGAATATCCAGGGTCGCCTCCGGGTCTTCCGGGTCCGAGGCCTCTTCCGGCACCAGGCCATGCCCCGCGGTGAGCCGAAAGGAGACCGGCAGGATGTTGGTCGAGGGCCAGTCGGGTTCGGCGACCCAGCGTCCCGGGCGCTCCTCGTAGCGGGCCGAGGGAGGCACCGACTCCTGCATCCACAGGCGCAGCATGGGCTCGTCCATGATCCCGGTTTCCTCGCCCTTGAGCCACTGGTCCCACCAGCGCAGCGCCTCCTGCAGGAAGCCGATGGCCGGCCCCGGCACCCCCAGGTGGGGGTACTTGTGGGCCCAGGGGCCCACCAGCCCCTTGCGCGGCACCTCGAGCCCCTCCAGCAGCCGGAATACCGCATTGCAGTAGCCGTCGGCCCAGCCGCTGACGGCATAGACGGGGCACTGGATGCGCGAGTAGTCCTCGCACACCGAGCCGTGTTTCCAGTAGGCATCGCGGCGCTGGTGCTCGAGCCACTTGGCCAGCCACAGGCCGCTGCCGTCCAGGCGCTCGAGCCACATCTCGCGCCAGCGCTCCCCCACCAGCTCGGGATCCGGCGGACAGGCGTTGCCGTCGAACATGGTCGAGGCCCAGGAGAGGTTGTCGGCCAGCAGACAGCCCCCCATGTGGTGGATGTCATCGGCATAGCGGTCATCGGTGAAGCACAGCGTGATCACCGCCTTGAGCTGGGGCGGGCGCAGGGCGGCGATCTGCAGGCCGTTGAAGCCGCCCCAGGAGATGCCCACCATGCCCACCTCGCCGGTGCACCAGGGCTGGGCCTCCAGCCATTCGAGGATGGCCAGGCCGTCGTCGAGCTCCTGGGGCAGGTACTCGTCGGTGAGCACCCCGTCGGACTCTCCGGTGCCGCGGATGTCGACCCGCACCCCGGCATAGCCGTGGCCGGCCCAGTAGGGGTGCATCTGGACGTCGCGCGCGGCGGTGAGGTCGCGCTTGCGATAGGGCAGGTACTCGAGGATCGCCGGCACCGGATGGCGCTCGGCATCCACCGGGCGCCAGATGCGTGCCGCGAGGCGGGTGCCATCCGCCAGGGGGATCCAGATCTCCTCCTCCTGCACCCGCCGGGGAAATTCGTTGACGATGCGCATGGTCCTGCTCTCCTCGTCCCTTGTGGCCCTTGCTCGGCCCCGGATCTCCTCAGCCCTGGATGTCGTCGAACTCGAACACCAGGCGCGCCGCCAGCTGCTCGTAGTCGGCGAGTAACTGCTCGGCCGATGACGCGCCCAGATAGACATGCGCCAGCGCAAAACTGTAGGCGTCCTGCTCGGGCAAGGAGGAGAGCCGCTGCCCTTCCTCGACCTGTACGGCGATCTGGCAACCGGGGAAGTCGGCCTCGAGCGTGGCGACCTCCTCCGGCGTGGGCACCCGGGTCACCAGGGCATCGACGAAGAACACCCGCAGGAAGAACTTGGCCGCCATGGGGAACTCGCCCTCGCGATGGGGCATGTCGGGGCGCTGCCCCAGGCCCAGGTCGATGGTGACCTGCTGATTGCTGACGCCATCGACCTTCTCGAAGAGGTCGCAATGGGACTGGGAGATGCGGGTGTTGATCTCCAGCAGCCAGATGCGCCCCTGCACCTCGTCCCAGAAGTACTCGACATTGAAGGCGGCGTTGTCATAGCCGATATGGGTCATGATGCGGTCGGTCAGCTCGACCATGGTGGCCTGGATATCCTCGGGCAGGCCCGAGGGGTAGCGGTAGTGGAAGAAGCTCAGCACCTGGGGATAGCGCAGCGAATCGACGATCCCGTAGCTGACTACCTCGCCCTCGAAGACGTAGCCCTCCACCGTGCACTGCCAGCCGCCGATGATCTCCTCGGCCATGCAGAAGTGGCCGTCCACGGCGGCGACCTCCGGCGGCAGGCGGGCATGCTCGAGTACCGTGTTGAAGGGGTCGGCGATCAGGCCGATCTGCTCGCGCAGCTGCTCGATGGCCTGGTAGAAGTCTTCCGGGGTGTCGATGCGAAACCCCAGCCGCGACCCGGACGACTTTATGGGCTTGACGAAGAAAGGGAAGTAGAGTCCCGCCTCGCCGATGCGGGTCATCGCCTCGTCATCGAAGGGATCGAAAGCGGTGAACGCCGGGATATGATCGGGGATCACCTCGCGCTGCACGCGGCGACTCCAGTACTTGTGCTCGCATTTGAGCAGGCTCGTAAGCGAGGTGCTGCGAGTGCCGAAGCGCTCGCAGAGGATCGGCAGCATGGTCGAGACGGGAAAGTCCATGTAGCCGACGATGGCATCGATGGGCTCGTCGAAGGCCTCGAGTTGCGCCGTGGCCTCCGCCAGCATGGCGGCGATGTCGAACTCCTCGGTGTCGTAGACCGCCTCCGGGGCGATCACCCCATGGAAACGGCATCCCCGCGCCCCGTGCAGCGTCTCGAGTCGCTGCCGATTGAAGTCGTTGAGCCCCACCACGAAGATGTTCTTGACCTTGCCCATAGCTCTCTCCCCCTGTCGCGCGCCGAACCCGGCGCCTTCGAGCAGCATAGTCCAGTGCGCTAGCGATGCAGGGTCAGCCGCGCCGGTCGCGCCCGGCGGCGGCCTCTCCCTCGCTGCCGCGCTGCAGGCGGTCGATGGCCTGACCGCCCCGGCCGGCCAGGGCCGCCAGCCGATCGATCTGGTCATCCAGCCGTGGCAGGGCCTCGCGGCGATAGCGGGACAGGTCGTCGATCGCCGCCATCACCTCGCCGAAGGCCTGTTCCAGGGCCTGCATGTCGAGCATCGCCGACGACGCACGCTGATGGATGTCCACGCCCTGCTGGCGCAGCGCCCGGGCGGCTCCGCCGATCATCTCCGAGGTGGTGGCGTCGAGCGCCTCGACGCGATCCAATACCAGTCGCTGGTTGGCGATGGCCAGAGCCACGGTTACCGCCACGGTCAATGCCGAGACGGTGACGTTGATGGCGCGGTCGACACCACGCATCAGCTCGCGGTTGTTGCGGATGATCACCTCCAGCGCCAATACACCCTGCTGGCTCACCGCCAGCTGCTGCTGCAGGTCGACGATGCGCTGGCGCAGCGGAAACAGCAGCTCCTCCTCGAGAAAGCGCCGCTGGGGGTCTTGCTCATCGCGGCGAGCGATGGCGGCCTGCAGACGCTCGTCGATCAGCCGCCCCAGGGCGACCTGACGCTCCAGCTGGCCGAGGCTCTCGCGCAGGGACTGCTGATCGTCGCCCAGGGTGAGGTTGTCGCGATGCAGCATGTCGTACCCCCCTTCCAGGTCGGCGATGATCGCATCCAGCGCCTGCTGGGCCGTCTCGAACTTGCGGAAGTAGCGCTGCAGGCGACTGCCGGCGCCCGGGATCCGGGCCAGCACCCGATCCAGCGGGCCCGGCGACAGGCGGTGTCGGGACGGGTCCAGCTCCTGCATCCGGCCGCGCAGGTCGACCAGGGCCCTGGCCACGGGGCCGCCTTCATCCCCGTGGTGGGCCAGCTGGCGCAGCGGGTTCTGCAGCATGGCGCTCTGGTGGGCGGCCTGCTGCTGCAGCGCCAACCCCAGCTCATCGATGGCGCGTCGCTGGTGCGCCCGGGCGTCCGCATCGCCGCCGGCGACCAGCTCGTCGACGAAGGCATCGGCCTGGGCCGCCAGCGACGGGTCGTCTGCGCCGCCGTCCGACGCGCTCCCGCCCAACTGGCGAGCGATCTCCTCCACCGGGGGCAGCGACAGGCGGGGGCCGCATTCGGGTTGCTGGGACATGGGCACCTCTCGAAGGATCGGGTCTGGGCGAGTGAAGGGCCGACCTCAGGGCTTGCCACGCCCGTAGCGATCGGCACCTGAGACGAAGCGGCGCAGCTCCTCCAGCGCCCGCTCGGAGGTGACCGAGGCCTGGGGGCGGCCGGTCTCGATGCGCGCCAGGGACACGGCCGTGTCGTCGAGGACGGTCAACGCCGACTCGTTGCGCGCGGCCAGCTCGCGCAGCCGGCGCTCGGTCTCCTCGAGCAGTTCCAGCCGCCGCACCAGGGCGGCACGCTCCTCCGCCCCCAGCTGCCGACCCTCGCGACTCAGGCGACGCCGCACGAAGTCACCGTCCACGTTCGCCACCCCGCGGGCCTGAGAGGCCATGGCATCGAGGGAATCCACCACCCCGCGACAGACCTCGACCACCAGCCCGCGGGCGCGGGCGAAGGCCAGCTCGCCGCTGTCGAAGCGGCTCCCCAGCACGTCCAGCACATGGCGGTAACGACTGTAGACGCGGTCGGCCTGGACCGCCAGGTCGGGGCGCCGCGCGTCGATCAACCCCTGCTTGGCCCGGCAGAGGGCCAGCACCAGGTCGTCGGCATCCGCCGGTGGCCGTGCCGGGTCGAGCACCGCCAGCTCGGCCTCGTGGGCGTCGCGCTGCTGCTGCGCGCGGCATCGAGCGGCCTCGGCCGCCAGCCCCGCCTGCCGGCGCTTCTCGCGCCGCCGAGCGAGCCAACCGCGCAGGCGACGCTCCAGCGGCAGCGCCACCGGAATCGCCACCAGCCCCGCGAGCCAGCCCGCCAGGGTCGGCCCGAAGCCGCCCCACAGCGAGGTCAGCCACAGCAGCAGGCTGATGAAGGGCACCACCAGGGCATAACGCAGGATGACCTGCAGGCGGCCGGGCGGCTCGGCCGGCACGGCCAGGCGCGGATTGGCCAGCCCCACCAGCAGCCACGGCAGGCAGGTCAGGAAGAGGCCATAGGAGAATCCCTGCAGAAATCCCAGCATGGGCCGACCATCCTTTATCCGTCAAAACAAATGCATTGCAGGCTGCTAGAGCAGCAGGCTGAGGACCAGGGCCGCGCCGCCCACCAGCAGGGCGATGATCACCGCGGCGTCGACCAGGCGGTCGAGCCAGCGGTCGAAGCGCAGGCCCAGCGGGGCACGGGGTGCCCGACGACGGGTGGCCCCGCGGCGACGCGGGCCGCGGGCCGAGTTGAGGAAGGACATGGCGGAAGTCCGCTTTCACCACTTTCCCTGAGCTTACGACCTGGGCGGTGGCGAGGCCAGCGGTCGCGTCATCCCTGGGGATTGCATTCCGCCCCGGTCGCCCCGATGCTGTGAATATTCAGCAGGCTAACGACTTTCCCGGAGCGTCCATGTCCCGTCTCGCCGACACGTCCCTCTCCGTCCTCGACCTGGCCCCCATCCGCGAGGGCGGTAGCGCCGCCGACAGCTTCCGCGAGAGCGTCGAACTGGCCCGGCTCACCGAACGGCTGGGCTTCACCCGCTTCTGGCTGGCCGAGCACCACGGCATCGAGGGCATCGCCAGCGCCGCCACCGCCGTGCTGATCGGCCACGTGGCCGGCGCCACGCAGCGCATCCGGGTCGGCAGCGGCGGCATCATGCTGCCCAACCACCCCCCGCTGGTGATCGCCGAGCAGTTCGGCACCCTGGAGGCGCTCCATCCGGGGCGCATCGACCTGGGCCTGGGCCGCGCCCCGGGCTCCGACGGCGCCACCATGGCCGCCCTGCGCCGCGATCCCTACGCCGGGGTCGACGACTTCCCCCAGCGCCTCGAGGAACTGCAGGGCTTCCTCGGCGAGCCGCGCCCCGGCCAGCGGGTACGGGCGGTGCCGGGCCAGGGCTCGCGGGTGCCGATCTGGCTGCTGGGTTCCAGCGGCTACAGCGCCCAGCTCGCCGCGCGGCTGGGCCTGCCCTTCGCCTTCGCCGCCCAGTTCGCCCCCGGCTACCTGCACGAGGCGCTGCGGCTCTATCGTGACAACTTCCGGCCCTCGGAGATCCTGGAGCGCCCCCATGCCATGGTCGGCCTGCCGGTGATCGCCGCCGAGAGCGATGCCCTGGCCGACTACCTGGCCACGACGAGCCGCCAGAAGTTCCTGGGCATGATCCGCGGCAGGCGCACCTGCGCCAAGCCACCGGTGGAACACCTCGAGATGACGCCCATGGAAGAGGTCCAGCTGCAGCAGTTCCTCGGCGAGGCGATCGTCGGCGGTCCCGACACCGTGCGCGAGGGGCTCGAACGCTTCCTGGAACGCACCGGCGCCGACGAGCTGATGCTCAACACCGACGTCTACGCCCTGGAGGACCGCCTGGCCAGCTACGAAATCGTCGCCGAGGTGTGGCGATGAGCGACGCGAGCCGGCTGGTGGGTGACGGCCTGGCGCTGTGGCGTCTGGTCGCAGCCTGACCCATCATCGGAACGAAGCGCCCCACCCGCTTTCCAAGGAGCAGTCCTTCACCCGGCGCCGGCCGCCGCCCGACAGGAGAGATCGATGCCCGATTCCCGAGGCCCCCACCAGGATCCCCGCCACAACGCCGCCTGGCAGGCCGCGCGGCAGTGGCAGCAGCGCGCCCGCCAGCCGCAGGGCGGTGGCCTGCTCGGCAGCTTGAAGATGCTGCTCGCCTGGCTACTGTTCGGCACCCTGATGATCGTCGCCCTGGTGTTCGGCCTGGTCTTCCTGTTGCTCGGCTGGGCGCTGATGCCGCTGCTGCGCTACCGGCTGAAGAAGCGCATGGAGCAGATGCGCGCCGACCAGGCCCAGGACGTGGGCGGCGGCTACCACCACCGCGAGCCCCCCTCCCCCGGCGGCACGGGCCGCGACCAGCGGGTGCTGGAGGGGGACTACGAGATCAAGCCGGACGATCCAGCGCGCGGTCGCGACGGAGACTCCTGAGGGAGAGAGTAAGAAAACACCGTTTTGCAACTTCCGTCCGGGCCGGTTATGCTCCGTGGGGCAACTTCGAACAGGGACCTCTTCGATGAACGGAAGCAACATGCGAACACTGTCTATCGGCCTGCTGGCCGGCCTGCTGACCCTGGGACTCACCGGCTGTGGCACCACCACCGGAGAACGCGCGCTGAGTGGTGCCGGCCTGGGAGCGGCCGTCGGCGGCGGCGCCGCGGCCATGACCGGTGGCAGCATCTCCCGGGGAGCGGTGATCGGCGGGGGCCTGGGCGCCGCCGCCGGGGCGGCCACCGACCGGGACGACATCGACCTGGGCCGGCGTCGTTACCGCTACTGACCCCCGCCTCCCCACCGACGATGCCGGGCCCGATTGGGCCTGGCATCGTCGTTTCCGGCAATCCACTAGCCTGCCTTACATCGCCACTTCCACCGGTTTCACGAGCCGGTCGAACACACTGTAGGCGAGCTGCATGACCTCGCGATGGCTGCCGGCATTGAAGGAGATGAGGTCGGCCTCGGCCAGGTGCGGCGAGACGAAGACCTCCAGCTCGAAGAGGTTGCCGAAGGGCGGCATCGCGCCGGGCTCGCAACCGGGGAAACGATCCTGGAAGTCCGCCTCCTGGGCCAGCTCGACGGACTGGGCACCCACGGAATGGGCCAGCCGCTGGGGGTCGACGCGATCGGTGGCCGGCAGGACCGTCAGGGCGAGACGACCATCGATCTCGACCATGACGCACTTGGCGAAATGCCGGCCGGGCACGTGGGCCGCCTCGGCAACCTCCTGGGCGGTATAGGCCGGAGAGTGCTGCTGTATGACGTATTTCACGCCGTTATCATCGAGAAAGCGTGTGACGCGTTCCATGGACATGGGAATGATCCTCCCGAGGGTCGTTCAAGGGGCCTATCGATAAGCCTAGTCAGCGTCGCCGACGATTGGGAGGCCGCCGTTATGACTGTTGCTGTCCGGCCACCACCCGGGAGGGCCCGCTGCGGCCATGGGGGCCCTCCCCGGCATCACGACCTGGCATTCGCCGAGGAGGCCTCACGGCGTCCCGGCAGGGCAAAGGGGCGGTGCAGCAGTTGATAGGCCAGCGCGCCGACCACCACGCCCCAGAAGGCCGACCCCAGCCCCAGTAAGTTGATGCCCGAGGCGGTGGCGATGAAGGTGATCACCGAGGCCTCCAGGTGTTCCTTGTGGTCGGTGGCGGCGCTGAGATTGCCGGTGATGGCGCCGATCAGCGCCAGGCCGGCGAGCACGGCGACGAACTCGCCGGGCAGCGAGGTGAACAGCGCCACGATGGTGCCGGCGAAGCAGGCTCCTACCAGGTAGAAGAGGCCGTTGGCCACCCCGGCCACGTAGCGCCTGTCCGGATCCTCGTGGGCCTCCCGGCCGGTGCAGAGGGCGGCGGTGATGGCCGCCACCACGGTGGTGATGCCGCCGAAGCAGGCGGTGGCCAGGGAGGTCAGGCTGGCGGCGGTAATGATGGGCCTGGCCGGGGTGTCGTAGCCCGAGGTGCGCAGGATCGCCATGCCCGGCAGGAACTGGCCGGTGAGGCTGACCAGCACCAGCGGGATGGCCAGGCTCAGGGTGGCGTGCCAGCTCCACTCCGGGCGAATGAACTGCGGCGCGGCGAGCTGCACGGAAACCCCATCCAGGCTGGCACCCTCCAGCACCACCGCCAGCACGACCCCGACGACCAACAGCAGGACCAGGCTGTAGCGCGGCGTCAGACGCTTGAAGGTCAGGTAGGCGACGAGCATGCCGATGGCCAGCGCCGGCACCGTTTCCAGCGCCGCGAATACCCCCACCCCGAACTGGAAGAGGATGCCGGCCATCATGGCGCTGGCGATGCCCGGCGGTATCGCCCGGACGATGCGATCGAAGGTGCCGGTGACGCCGATGAGGAAGAGGATGACCGCCGCGGTGAGGTAGGCGCCGATGGCCTCGTTCAGCGAAAGCCCGGGGAAGAGGGTGACCAGCAGCGCCGTGCCGGGCGCCGACCAGGCGGTGACCACCGGCACCCTCAGCCACAGGCTGAGCCCGATCCCCGAGACTGCGGCGCCCAGGGAGATCGCCCAGACCCAGGAGGTCATCATGACGTTGGAGATCTCGGCACTCTGGGCCGCCTGGAAGAAGATGGCCAGCGGGCCGGAGTAGGAGACCAGCACCGCCACGAAGCCGGCGGTGATCGCGGGTAGCGAGGCGTCCTTGAATAGCGACATGGTCATGGCCTGTGTCGGGGAGTGGCAAGATGAAAAAGGGCCCGGGCCGAGCCAGCCGCGGGCCAAGGAGGATATGGGGTAGCCGATCAGCGGGCCGTAACGTCGGCTTTGCGACGCCCGGGCGACGCGACGCTGAACTCGAAGTCCTTGAACTCGACGAGCATCGAGATCGCGACGCCCAGCACCAGCGCCCAGAAGGAGGCGCCGATGCCGAAGATCTCCACACCCGAGACGGCGATCAGGAAGGAGAACATCGCGCCCACCTCATGCTTGCCGGAAAAGGTGATGTGCATCGCGGAGCCGATCACCCGCAACAGCGCCAGCCCGGCGATGATGGCGATGAAGTAGCTCGGCATGGCCTCGATCAGGCTGAACACGAAGCCATAGAAGGGCGCCGCCACGACGAAGATGATGCCGACGATGACCGCGGCGACCCAGCGCTTGTCATGGCTGCCGGCTTCCGGCCCCGAGCAGATGCCGGTCATCGGCGCGGCGATGCAGGTGCTGTGCAGGTTGAAGAAGGCCGAGAGCATGGTCCCGATGCCACCCAGCGCGGTGATGGCGTTGGCGGGCGCCTCCTGGTAGCCCATCCCCTTGACCAGCCCCACCCCGGCGGGGGTCTCCATGCCCACCAGGATCAGCGCCAGGGGCAGGCCATAGGCCAGGAAGGCCTCGAGCGTGAAACTCGGCATGATGAATTCGGGAAGCCGGAACGAGAACGCCACGCTGGAGAAGTCGGCGCCGGAGATCGCCATATAGCCCACCCCCACCAGCAGGGTGACCACCAGCGGCGGCACCCGGCGCAGGTAGCGCGCGGCGAAGAAGAAGGAGAGGATCATCACCGCCGCCGGCAGCAGGGCGTTCTGCAGCGGCATCACCATGTTGGTGCCGAACTTGAGCAGCACGCCTGCCACCATGCCCATGACGATGGGCATCGGCATCAGCCGCATGACCAGGCTCATCCAGCCCGCCAGGCCAACGACCAGCGCTATGGCCCCGGCGATCAGCGTCGCGCCCAGGGCCTCGTTGAGCCCCACGATGGGAATGATCGCGGCGAACAGCAGCGCGCCGGGGATGGAGTTGGCCATCGGCAGGGGCAGGCGATAGTAGGCCGGGAGGAAGAGCCCGAACAGGCCGTTGATCAACAGGTAGCTGATGACCCACAGCAGGGTGAATTCCTGGGGGAGGCCGGCGGCGGTGCCGGCGCCGATATGGATGATGCCGGCGCTGAGGCCGAAGATGCCGGCGACCAGGCCGGCGCTCAGGTTGTCGGCGTTGAGGTCACGAAGGAAGTCACGGGGCGCCGACGCGAGGCCGACGCCTTTCTCGAGATGTTTCATGCTGTGCTCCAGGGGATTTGTTGTCGTTGCTGTCGAGAAGGCACGGGGTTGTTGACTGGGGCTAGCCCAGATCGCCGCCGGCCACCGGCAATACACTGCCGGTGATGTAGCTGGCCTCACTGGAGGCCAGGAACAGGATCGGCGCGACCATCTCGTCCAGGGTGCCGTAGCGGCCCATCAGGCAGCTCTCCCTGGTCTGGTCGATATGCGCCTGGAACCAGGCCTGCTCCTGCTCGTTGCGGGGTTCCGGCGTGCCCCGGGAGATGCGCCGCGGCGGCGCCTCGGTACCCCCGGGCGCCGTGGCCACCACGCGGATGCCGTGCTCGGCGACCTCGAAGGCCAGCGATGCGGTCATGGCGTTGACGCCGCCCTTGGCCGCCGAGTAGGGAATCCGGTGGATGCCGCGGGTCGCCGCCGACGAGACATTGACGATGACGCCACTGCCCTGCTCCACCATGCTCGGCAGCGCGGCCCGGCTGCACCACAGCGTCGGCATCAGCGAACGGGTGATCTCGGCCGAGATTTCGGCGTCGCTGAACTCGGTGAACGGCTTGAAGTTGATCGCCCCGCCCACGTTGTTGATCAGGATGTCGAGCCGACCGAAATGCTCGACGGTGCGTGTCATCACGTCCGCGGCGCCTTCCCAGGTCTCCAGGTCGGCCTGCAGTGCGATGGCCTCCACGCCCTGCTCGCGCAGCCCCGCCACCACCTCGTGAATGACGTCGGCGCGGTCCACCAGGGCCAGGCGGGCGCCTTCGGCGGCGGCGCGCTCGGCGACGCGCCGGCCGATGCCCTGGGCGGCGCCGGTGATGACCATGACCCGATCCTGGAAACGCGGGCCGTCGAAGCGTTGTGCGTTCATGCGGCCTCCCCGGGTATCTGGTTGGGGGTGAACTTCTCGTAGTGGAAGCTCTGCGGCACGATGCCCTCGGCATCGAAGTGCTTGAGCACGGCGTCGACCATGGGCGGTGGCCCGCACAGGTAGACATCGATATCGCCGTCGTGCATCACCTCGGCATCCATGTGATGGGTGACGTAGCCCTTGCGCGGATGGTCGCTCGCCTCGTCCACCACCACGGTGCTGTAGGTGAAGCTGGGCAGCGCCTCGGCGAAGCCGTCCAGGGCATCGGTCTTGACCAGGTGGTCGTCCTTGTTGACCCCGTAGATCAGGTGGATCGGCGCGTCGCAGCCCTTCTGGACCAGCTGCTCGAGCATGGAGAGGAAGGGCGCCAGCCCGGTACCGCCGGCCAGCATCAGCACCGGACGGGTGATCTCGCGCAGGTAGAAGCTGCCCATCGGGCCGGTCAGGGCCAGGCGGTCGCCCACGGCGGCGCGCTCGGTCAGGTAGCCGCTCATCACCCCGCCCGGGATATTGCGGATCAGGAAGCTGGCCCGCTGCTCCCCCGGCAGCGAGCTGAAGGAGTAGGAGCGGTGCTCTTCGCTGCCCGGCACGTCGATATGGATGTACTGGCCGGGCAGGAAGGCCAGGCCCTCCTCCTCGTCCAGGTCGACCACCAGCTCGATGCTGTCCTCGGAGAGTGGCTCGACCATGGCCACGGTGCCCTCGACCCTGCCCACCGCGGTCTTGCACAGGGTCGAGGCCACCGGCACCTGGATGACGCAGTCGGAAGACGGCACCATCTGGCATGTCAGCACCTGGCCCTCGGCGGCCTCCTCGTCGGAGAGCGCCTCGTCGATGTATTCGTCGCCCAGGTCGAAGTCGCCCTGCTCGCAGTGGCCCTTGCAGGTACCGCAAACGCCGTCGGAGCAGTCCATCGGCAGGTTGACCTTCTGCCGGTAGGCGGCATCGAGGACGGTCTCACCGTCCTTGCAGCCGATGAAGCGGGTCACCCCGTCTTCGAAGTTGAGGGCAATGGTATAGCTCATGGTCGAATCTCCTCCCCCACCGGTCAGATGTGATAGACGTCGATGACCTGGTGGATGTAATCGTTGTTCAGCACCACCTTCTTGCGCGTGATCAGCGGCGTCTCCCCCGACACGTCCAGGGTGTAGAAGGAGGTCCCGAAGAACTGGTTGGTCTGCTGGTAGCGGTGGCTCAGGGTGTGCCAGTTGAAGCGCAGCTCCACCGCGTCGCCCTCCTGCCCGAGCACCTCCAGATTGCTGATCAGGTGGGTGGTGCGCGGTTCGGGGATACTGGTCGCCCCGGACCGCTCGGTCTTGATCCGGTAGACCCGGTCCTCGAGCCCCTCGCGGTTGGGGTAGTAGATCAGCGAGATCTCGCTCTGCGGATCCTCGGTCAGCCGGTCGTCGTCGTCCCAGGCCGGCATCCAGAACTCCGCGTCCTTGCGGTAGCAGGTCAGCCACTCGTCCCACTGGCGGTCGTCGAGCAGGCGTGCCTCGCGATGCACGAAGGCCTGGATCGCTTCGAATGTGATGCTCATGGTGTGCTCCTCCCCTTTACGCGGACTCGGTGGCGATGAACTGGCTGCGCTCTTTCTCGATGGCGCGCAGCATCTCCTCGACCCAGTGCTTGTGGTGCAGCACGTAGAGGCCTTCATCCTCGGGAGAGGCCCCGCTGAGCAGCGGCTTCATGTCGATCGCCTGGGCGTTGTCGTCGGCACCCTCGATCCACTGCTTGGCGCCACGGCTGAGGTCGTTCCATTCGGCGTCCAGGCCCTGATAGCCGTTCTGGCAGGCACGGAATTCCTCCAGGTCATCCGGCGTGCCCATGCCCGAGACGTTGAAGAAGTCCTCGTACTGGCGGATGCGCAGCGCGCGGTTCTCGGCCGACTCGCCCTTGGGCGCGAAGCAGTAGATGGTCACTTCGCTCTTGTCCACGGACAGCGGGCGGATCACCCGGATCTGGGTGGAGAACTGGTCCATCAGGTAGACGTTGGGGTACAGGCAGAGGTTACGGGTCTGGTTGACGATGGAGTCGGCCCGTGCCTCGCCGAACTGCTCCTCGATCCAGCCCTTCTGGGTATAGACCGGGCGCACCTCGGGGTTGAGCAGCCGCGTCCACAGCATCATGTGGCCGTGATCGAAGGAGTAGAAACCGCCCTGGCTCTTCGACCAGCCGTCGGCGTCCACCGCCTGGGTGCCGCCGGCGTCGTAGTTGCGACGATCCATGGTCGAGGCGTAGTTCCAGTGCACCGTGCTGACGTGGTAGCCGTCCGCGCCGTTCTCGGCGCCCAGCTTCCAGTTGCCGTTGAAGGTGTAGGAGGAGGTGCCACGCAGGATCTCCAGGCCCTCCGGCGCCTGGTCGACGATATTGTCGATCACCTTGCGGGTTTCCCCGAGATAATCATCGAGGGGCTTCACGTCGTCGCTCAGGCTGCCGAACAGGAAACCCTTGTAGTTCTCGAAGCGCGGCAGGCGCTTGAGGTCGTGGGAGCCGTCCTGCTTGAAGCCCTCCGGGTAGGCGCCGGTCTTCTCGTTCTTGGCCTTGAGCAGGCGGCCGTCGTTCTTGAAGGTCCAGCCGTGGAAGGGACAGGTGAAGGTGCCCTTGTTGCCGCGCTTCTTGCGGCACAGGGTGGCGCCGCGGTGGGCACAGGCATTGATCAGGGCGTGCAGTTCGCCGGCCTTGTCGCGGGTGATGATCACCGGCTGGCGGCCCAGGGTCACCGTCATGTAGTCGCCGGGCTCACTGATCTGGCTCTCATGGGCCAGGAACAGCCAGTTGCCCTCGAAGACGTGTTTCATCTCGAGTTCGAAGAACTCGGGGTCGGTGAAGATGCTGCGGTGGCAGCGGAAGATGCCGGCCTCGGCGTCGTCGACGACGGCACCGCGCACGCGCTTCTCGAGTTGATCGAGTTTATGGGGCATGATCGGGATCCTCGCTATCTTGTCGTTTCTCGCCGGGCGGGCCCGCTGGCCCGCCGGTCGCTGATCGGGGATGGCTCAGACCTTGGCGGCACCGGCCAGTCGGCTGGCCTGGTCCTGCTCGTCTTCCTTGGCACGCGGGCGCTTGTGGCGCACCTGCAGCTCGGGGGCCTCGGTCCTGGCCAGCTCGATGTCGAACACCACCTCGGAGAAGGGGCCGTCCAGCTCGCGCCTGGCGATCTCGGCCCGATCCTCGATGCGGTGCGCCGGGACCACCAGCTCCTCGCGGGTGGCGAAGGCGAAGTCGTCCCAGGTGTAGGCGTCGCCGGCCAGGTTGATCTGGGTGGTCAGGTGCTGATGGCCCGGTGCGGAGATGAAGTAGTGGATGTGCGCCGGACGCTCGCCGTGACGGCCCAGGGCCTTGAGCACCTGGTCGGTCGGCGCACCTTCCGGGACGCCGTAGCCGGAGGGGATGATGCTGCGCGCGGTGTAGCGCCCCTCGCCGTCGGTGACGATGGTGCGGCGCAGGTTGTACTCGCTCTGGGTCGGGTCGAAGAAGGAGTAGCCACCCTTGGAGTCGGCGTGCCAGATCTCGACCTTGGCCCCGGCGATGGGACTGCCGTCGACGTCGCGCACCTGGCCGGTCAGCCACATGGTCTCGCCGTCCTGGTCCCGGCCGTCATCCATGCGCGCGAAGCCCTCGGCCTCCGGGGCGCCGGCCACGTACAGCGGGCCCTCGATGGTGCGCGGCGTACCGCCGGTGCGCCTGGCCTCGGCGTCGATGGCGTCCTGGCGCATGTCCAGGTAGTGGTCGAAGCCGAGCCCCGGCGACAGCAGGCCGAACTGGGTCTCGCCCCCCAGGGCGTTGAGCAGGCTGACGGCGGCCCAGTACTCCTCGGGGGTGACGTCGAAGTCGTCGATCAGGCGGTAGAGGTCGGAGAGCAGGCGGTGCATGATCTGCTTGGTACGCTCGTCGCCACCCGCCTGGTCGAAGCCGGCGACGCTCTTGAGGAAGTCCTGGACTTCCGGGGTGTCGAAAATCTTCACGGTCATGGTCGTATCCTCGATCTTTGTCTCGTTATCTCCCGCAAGCGGGAACTGGCGTGCTTCATCCGTGACTCAGGCATCGTCCTCGCGGATCGAGGACGGATGGCGACACAGCGGCTTGACGCCGATCTCCATGTAGGGGAAGAGCGGCAGGTTGCTGACGATCTCCTGCAGCTCGGCGTTGTTCTCCACATCGAAGATGCTGACGTTGGCGTAGCTGCCGGCGACCCGCCACAGGTGGCGCCACTTGCCGGCGCGCTGCAGCTCCTGGGCATAGGCCTTCTCCTTCGCCTTGATCTGGGCGGCCTGCTCGGCCGGCATCTCCGGCGGCAACTTCACGGTCATTTCCACCTGAAACAGCATGGGTCTCTCCTCTTCAGTCTCTGCGCGGCCGCTTACCGGCGTGCGTAGTGGGCCAGCTTGTCTTCATCCAGGGTGATGCCGAGCCCCGGGCCCGTCGGCAGCGCGACACCGAAGTCACGGTAGTCGAGCGGCTCGGCGACGATGTCGTCCTCGAGCAGCAGCGGGCCGAACATCTCGGTGCCCCAGGCCATCTCGGGCAGGGTCGCCCAGGCATGCAGCGAGGCGGCGGTGCCGATGGTGCCCTCCAGCAGGGTGCCGCCGTAGAGGCCGATGCCGGCCGCCTGGGCCAGGTGGGCCAGCTCCAGCGCCCCGTAGAGCCCGCCGGACTTGGCGATCTTCAGGGCGAAGGCGCCGCTGAAGCCGTCACACACCAGGTCGAGGCCGTCGCGGGCGTCCTGCACCGCCTCGTCGGCGAGCATCGGCACCGCGAAGCGGTTGGCCAGGCGAACCAGGCCGGCGTGCTCGCGGGCGGGGATCGCCTGTTCGATCAGCTCGATGCCGGCCTCCTGGAGGGCGGCGATGCCGCGCACGGCGGTGGCCTCGTCCCAGGCCTGGTTGACGTCGACGCGCACGCCGGCGCGGTCGCCCAGAGCCTCCTTGATGGCGGCCACGTGGCGCACGTCGCGCTCCAGTGGATTGGCGCCGATCTTCAACTTGAAGTCGCCGTGACGCCGCTGCTCCAGGCGCTGGTAGGCCTCGTCGATGTCCTTGGCGGTGTCGCCGCTGGCCAGGGTCCAGAGCACCGGCAGATGCGCCTGGCGGGCGCCGCCCAGCAGCTCGGCCACGGAGAGGCCCAGGCGCTTGCCCCGGGCGTCCAGCAGTGCCGTCTCCAGCGCCGACTTAGCGATGGCGTTGCCACGCGCATGGCGGGCCATCCGCGCCCGCAGGGCATTGAGGTTGTCGGCCGGCTGGCCCACCAGCAGCGGGGCCAGGTAAGTATCGATATTGCGCTTGATGCTCTCCGGACTCTCCGGCGCATAGGCCAGGCCGCCGATGGTGGTGCCCTCGCCCAGGCCCTCGATGCCGTCGCTGTCGCGCATCCGCACGATGACCATGGTTTGGCAGGCCATGGTGGCCATGGAGAGCTGGTGGGGGCGGATGGTCGGCAGGTCGACCAGCAGGGTCTCGATGGACTCGATGACGGTGGACATGAAGGCTCCCGGGCTACGAACTGAAGAATTGCCTGGCAGTTTGATTGCGCCACGGGGCGGGAACCAATATGGTTTGAGTCTCCAGCCATACCCTGGAGGTATCATGGAGCTGCGTCATTTCCGCTATTTCTGTGTGGCGGCCGAGGAGTTGAACATGACCCGTGCGGCCGCCCGCCTGCATATGGCACAGCCGCCTTTAACCAGACAGATCAACCAATTAGAGGAGGAGATCGGGGCACGCCTGTTCGAACGAGGCCCCCGCGGGCTGACCCTGACGCCGGCGGGCCAGCTCTTTCATGAGCATACCCTGCAGATACTGGAGAAGGTCGACACCACGGTGGCCGCCACCCGGCGGATCGCCCGCAGCGGCCGCCAGCTGTTCGGCATCGGCTTCGTGCCCTCGGTGTTCTACGGGCAGCTGCCGCTGCTGGTCCGCGGCTTGCGACAAAAGGATGATGTCGAACTGACGCTGGTCGAGCTGACCACGGTGCAGCAGATCCAGGCGCTCAAGGCCGGCCGCATCGATATCGGCTTCGGGCGGCTGCAGATCGACGATCCGGAGGTGGAGCAGGAGGTGCTGTTCGACGAGCCGATGATGGCGGCGCTGCCCAAGGGCCATCCCCTGGAGGGCACGACCCCGACCATGGCGCAGCTCGCCGAGTATCCGCTGATCCTCTTCCCCGCCACGCCACGGCCGAGCATGGCGGATACCGTGCTGGGCATGTTTCGCCGCCGCGGGCTCCGGGTGCAGGTCGCCCAGGAGGCCAACGAGATGCAGACCGCCCTGGGCCTGGTGGCCTCGGACCTGGGCATCACCCTGGTGCCCGAGCAGGTGAAACGCCTGCAGCGCGACGGCATCGCCTACGTCTACCTGGCGGAGAAGCACATCACCATCCCGATCCTGTGCAGTCGGCGCCGGGGCGAGGCGCCCTCGCCGATCATGCAGGCGGCCAATGCCATCCTCGAGGTGCTGGTGGAGAATCGCCGCAGCGGGCGCTATCCCTGAACTGAATGAGAGGCCTCCACCTCGGCCGTCGAAAATGTCTGGACAGCCGCATACAAAAGGTCCCAGACAGACTTTCCACGGCCGGTGGCAGCCCTCATCGCCACCATGGCTCCTTCCCCACAAGCGACTGATAAACAAAAACTTTATTAGCCAGACAGAAGCAGAACTCGCCATTGGGACTACAGACAGCCCGATGACACTTTGTTACGCTAAGCTTCATTAGAGCACTTAATGCAAAAGTGCCAGAAAGCCGCAGGGACGCGCGCGACTGGATGCCAGGGCCGCGTCCCCCCAAACCGAATGAAGGACCGCGTGCAGTACGCCGGGGGAAGGAATGGGCCAGCACCAGCAGCTTGCACCGGGCATGCGCCTGGAAATCCGCGATGCCGAATGGCGCCTCACTCGCCTGGACCATTCAAGCGACGGCGGCTACCTGCTCGGCTGTAGCGGACTCTCCGAGCTGGTGCGCGGTCGCGAGGCCCAGTTTCTCAGCCGGCTCGAGGACGATATCCGCATCCTCCACCCGGCCACCACCGAGCTGATCGACGGCCTCTCCCAGGAACGCACTGAGTATGGCATCGCCCTCGGCTGGGAAGAGGGCAAGGATCTACAGGAAGGCGTCGTCCGCAAGACCTACCTCGATGACACCCTCCCCGACGGACCATGGGAAACCATCATCGAATACCACGCCCCCCTTCACCCACCCCGACCGGGAAAAGGACTACGAGGAAGCGTGGATATTTTTTGAGCAGGTCTCCTCATGACGGATATCGCCACTTCCTTCTTTACGACACTGGCCGCACTCGCCCTTGGAGCCTACTTGTCTGTAGGCTTCTTTCCTCTGCATGCGAAACGCAGAGAGTGGAAATGGCAAAAGGAAATATGGGCAAGGGAATACTTCTTCGAAAGAATATCCAGAATCGCCTTTCTTTCTGACCATTTCGTGAGAGGCGAGCTATCAGATGAGTATTCGATGGCAGGAACCCAAGCAGGCGATATAGAAAAAGAAATAACGCAATGCGCCAAAGAAATGGGGGTAGGGAAAATGCGTCCGGAAACCGGAAAGTTGCTCAAATAACAGTCAACCCCGGGCGCTGCCGACTCTCACCGGCACCAGGCCAGGCTAAAAAGCGATAACGCCTCGCCCAGTGCAATTTCCGGGTTAGCGAGGCAAGATGCCTAAGCGGTAAATAGCCCGGATTACAACGTCTTTGTACCCTATAACCCAGCAGGCGCGGTATAGCTATTAGTTATGCGCTTATCCCGATAGGGACCTATCATGCATAGGCATGGAACCCACAGCCGCTCTTGCGCCCCAAGTGGCCAGCCGCAACCAACCGCTTGAGCAACGGGCAGGGCCGGTATTTAGGATCGCCAAAGCCATCCTGCAGCACTTCCATGATTGCCAGGCAAACGTCCAGGCCGATAAGGTCGGCCAAGGCCAGCGGGCCCATGGGATGGGCGGTGCCCTGTTGCATGGCCCGATCGATGTCCTCGGCTTTGGCCGCTCCTTCCTGCAGCAGGAAGGCTGCCTCGTTAATCATTGGCACAAGCAGGCGGTTGACCGCGAACCCCGGCGAGTCGACGATCGCCACCGCAGTCTTGCCTAACTCCTCGGCCAGCGTCTCGATTTGGACCACAGTGGCATGCGCGGTTTGCTCGGCACGGATCACCTCCACCAATTTGAGTACCGGCACCGGGTTGAAGAAATGCATGCCCACCACCCGCTCGGGACGTTCGCTGACCGCGGCCAGCCGTGTCAGCGAAAGCGAGGAGGTATTGGAGGCGAGGATTGCCTCGGGAGCCAGCTTCGACATTTCGCGGAACAGCTGTTCCTTGAGTTCGGGCAACTCGGGCGCCGCCTCGATGATTACCTCGCAGTCGGCGAGCACCTCCAGCGAGGTAGTCGGAGTGAGTCTAGCCAGGGCGGCATCGCGCGCCTCGGTGGCCAGCTTTCCCTTGTCCACCAGCTTCGCCAGGCCCTTGGCGATTCCCGCCTTGGCTCGCTCCAGCGGTGCCTCGGCAACGTCATAGAAGCGCACCTCTCGCCCGACAGCCAGCACCACCTGGGCGATGCCTTGGCCCATGGTACCAGCGCCAACGACGCCGATGGCTTGCTTGCTCATCCGTTCGATCTCCCTCTAATTCAAATATGAGTTATCAAGTGTGGAGTTCCAAAGGTTGACAACATAAACATGAACCTTGGTGCCAGAATGATGATACACGGCTGCAGGATAGATTCAGGGGATTGAGTTCGACATTATTTGACGAGCTACAGCGATGGCCTGAGCCGTTTTCAATGGCGAATAAATACCGATGAGATCGTGGCGTCGGTAGACCAAACGGTATCAGCCCTTGATCGACCCACCGACGAGCCAGACAAATTATGCGAACTTGCTCCCCCATATTACTAGTCAAGTATTGACAAAGAGGCGGCTTCAGAAGCTGACGCTGATACCCGCCGCTAGGTTGTTGTCGGTGCGGTCGTAGTGCCCCGCCTCGAGGAAGGCGTAGACGTCCTGGTTGAAGTGGTGACGTACGATACCCACCACGGCACTGTTGTCGGCGTCGTTGGGCTTGTCGTTCTCGGAATAGCCGAGGGATGCCGACCAGGACTCGCTCAGGTTGGCCGAGACATTGACGCCCCAGGCGTCAAAGCTGCGATTCGTCGCCTCGGCATGGTCATCGTTGTGCTCGTAGACGCCGCCCAGCTGGATGACACCGAAGTCGTAGCCGAGGCCGAAGGAGGTGCGGTAGAGGTCATAGCCCTCCTCGACGGGGGTGTTGACCTGGGTGTGGCCGACCCCGACGTTCAGCGGCCCCTGCTCGTAGATTAGTCGCCCGGTCGCCACGTCCACCTCTTCGCCGTTGTGGGCATCAGGGGTCAAGACCGCGCCGATGAACTGGAAGCCGCCGAACCGGGGCGTGGCGTAGGAGAGCACGTCGCTGCCCTGCTCGGCCTGGCCGAAGATGGCGTTCTGCCCGGTCTGGCCATGCATCTGGTTGTATTCGAACTTGTTGACGTTTCGGTAAAGCTGGGCCCAGAAGCCGGACGGTGCCCGCGACCACAGGCCAATATTGCCATATTCGGTCAGCAGCAGGACCCTGGCCGTGCGGATGTAGATCTCGCCGTCGTCTTGGGCATGGGCGCCGGGCGTCCAAGTCTGGTCGTCTACAGAATTGATAGCATTAGCAAAATCACCGACCAGGTCGTAGCGGATCCGCAAGCCTTCGTTGACGGTATATACCCCACCCACACCGGCCTCGGCCTTAAAGGCCCAGAGATCAATGTCCCGGTCGTCGACGTTCAGCATGCCCCCCGTCAGGGTGCCGTAAAACTGCGGGCCGGTATGGTGTTCATCGGCCAGCACCTGACCGGTGAGGGCGAGGGCCAGAGCCAGGGGGGCGAGGGTCAGTCGTGTTGCGGTTGTCATTGTGAGCTCTCTTTATCTGTCTTATTAATATTGGTTTCTTCGAACGTGAGATGCCGTTCCCTTACCAATTATCGAGGAGGAATTTAGGTGAACCAGAGTGTTGACGCAGCCGTTAGAACGTGTCGACTCAGGCCAGACACGCGGAAACGGGTGCTAAAAATTCAGAAATCAATCTCTTGTCTTTGGTTACCTCATATTCCCGGTGTGTTTCAACGCCCTTAAATTGCATCGGGCCACACTGGCAGCGACGGTATCGGACAACGCGGGAGGCGATGCCGTGAGTTTGGAAGCGGCGGAAAGAGTTGCGAAAAAAGCTCGAACACTCACTCTATTTCTCCTTTTTTATCTATCTCGTAGCGTTTAGTGCCTGCCGAAAGACGGTTTCTGACACCCCTTTTACTCACTCGATTACAACATCATCCCATTAAACGGTCTAACGGTATTTGACGATAGGTTGTTCGCTTTTCCTTATGATCCAACAGACGAGTTACTTTCACGGAAAGTTATGACGACTTGCTCGCTGGACCACGCCAACATGACGATGTCTACCCCTACGACTGTTAACACCGAGGATACCGGCAGCGGCATGGCGATCAACCAGAGAACGTAGCCTTGGCCCAGCTCCGATATATTTCGCAGCCTGACAGGCTGCGCGTTTTCTCGGCTAATGACTATAACCAAAACGCCAGAATCGCCAGTATTCCCGACCTGGAAATCACTTCATCGCTGGGGCATATCCGCTCTGCTATATATCAAGCTCACGACAGCATCTTCCGGAATGGGGGGCATCGTTTCGTTCCATGCCAACCACTGGTTGCGCATATCTTCCAGTTTATCCGGATAAATCTTTGCCTTATTGGCTCGTTCACGGGCATCATCGGCGATGTTGAACAGGTACTCGTACTCATCGACCTTGAGATACTTCCAGTCACCCAGTCGAAAGGCACGCTGGGCACGATGTTTCATTCGCCAAAAGAGAGGCCGCTCGAACTGATCAACTTTCCCTGTTATAACAGGCAACAGCGAAACACCATCAACTGGATATTTAGCGTCTATTTCCCCTCCTCCTGCCTCAAGCAAGGTACGCGACCAATCCATGGTCATGCAGTGCTGCGAACTGACGGTGCCGGCGGGGACCGCCTTCGGCCAACGCACGATCCAGGGCACACGAATACCGCCTTCGGTCAAATCCATTTTCGCGCCCACCAGGGGCCAGTTGTCGGAAAACCGTTCACCGCCATTATCGCTGGTGAAAACGATGATCGTGTCGTCCGTCAGGCCATACTGATCCAGAACCTCCATCAGCCGCCCTATGCCTTCGTCCATGTGGTGGATCATTTTTCGGTAGGTGTGGATGTTGCCACCTTCAAGGTGGAAGATTGATGAAATCTCTTCAGCAAGGTGACCATCGTCCCGGGATTCCCAGGGCCAATGGGGCGCCGTATAGTGCAGGCTCAAAAAGAAGGGGGTGTGGTCGGCATCCTTTGCTCGACGATGGACAAAATCAACCGCACGATCGGAGAACAGATCGGTGATATAGCCAATCTCTTCGTGTTCCTCCTCATTAATCCAAAAGTCGTGGTCACCCCGGCCACTCTTATGGGTGAAATAGTCCACCCCCCCGGCCATGATGCCATAGAATTCATCATAGCCAGATAAACGGGGTCCAAAGTGAGGAGGGTAGCCCAAATGCCACTTACCGATAAGCCCTGTATAATAGCCGGCTTTCTTCAACTGAGACGGCAATGTCGGAATGTGCGGGGGCAGGCCGAGCGTTTTGCTCCCCTTGCTTCGACTGTGAATCGGCTCCTCCAGCGCACCACGCAAGCGATACTGATAGGCCATCGACATCAGTGCGAAGCGTGTCGGTGAGCATACGGGCGAGTTGGCATAGCCATCGAGGAACATCATGCCTTCTTCCGCCAGCTTGTCGATATTCGGTGAAACCGGACCGAACTGCGCTTCGCGACCGCCGTAGCACCCCAGGTCCGCGTAGCCGAGGTCATCCGCGACAATGTAGATAATATTGGTCATCCGTTAGCCTTTTTTAACCAGAATAAAAAGGATACTTTCAGATCAGCGCGCAAATGCCAGCACCACAAGATAAGCGCCAGACTCATACCCAGTTGATCCCACAGCAAGCCCGGCGCAAACAGCATGACGGCCGCCACTAACCTGATGGCTATTTCATAGATCCTCAGGGCACGCTTATGGAAGCCGGTTAGGGCGGTCGCTGTCAGCAGAATGCCAACCACCAGCTTGATCAGTAACCAGAACCAGGTCCCGAGATCGAAAATGACCCCCGATTGATCCACCGTTAACAACTGAGGGTTGAATGCGAACGTAAAGGGAATGATGAAGATCATGATGCCCACTTTGGAAGCCTGGGCCGAAGTGGCTATCGGCCCGCCACCTGAAATACTCGCCGCCGCGTAGGCCGCGATGGCGACCGGTGGTGTAATCGCGGAACCAACGGCAATAAAAAACACGAACAAGTGCGCGGTCAGCGGAGCCAGTCCCAGTTGCTCCATGGCCGGAATAGCGATGGTGGCCACCGTCACATAGGCTGGCAGTGTGGGCATGCCCATACCCAGCACAACACAGCACATAGCCGCCACCAACAGGGAGATCAACAGCGAATCGGTTGCGATGCTGTTGAGCAGGATACTGAACTTAATGGGGACACCGGTGACGGAAAGCGCGGAGATAACGATACTGACCGCGGCGATCGCCATCAATAAGCCAGCGAAGGTGTTGCCACCCGCACACAGGCTCCGAAGCAACAGGGCCGGCTTAGCACGTACCGCGGGATTGATCAGGCTCAGCGGAAACAGCAACGCCAACGCGGTGATGGAAGCGCCGGAGGGCGATAAACCGGAGACAAGAAGTGCCACGATGGTTCCCAGCGGGATAAAGATAAGCAGTAGATTCAGATAGTCCTGCCGCACAGGCTCGTCGACGCCCACCACCTTTTCGTCCGCACGAATACCAAGCCGGCGGGATTCAAACACGATCATCGCGAACAAACTGCCGTAGTAAGCGATAGCAGGCACCAATACCGCGATAATGACGGTCAAATAGCTCACCCCTACGAAGTCGGCCAATACGATCGCCGCGGCCCCCATGATCGGCGGCATGGTTTGCCCTCCCGTTGACGCGGCCGCTTCCACGGCGCCGGCGAAATTGGAGGAGAAACCCCGACGTTTGATCATCGGGATGGTCACCACGCCGGTGCCGACGACGTTGCCGACCGCACTGCCCGATACCGTTCCGAACAGTGCCGAGGAGAGAACAGCGGCATGAGCGGGACCGCCCGCCGTGCGCCGCATCCAGGAGAACGCAATCCGGATCATCGAATCGCCCGCGCCCACTCCTTCCAATACAGCACCGAGAATGATAAACGGAAACACCGTGGTGATGACGATGGCGAAGGTGCTACCCAAGATGCCCGCATCCAGGCTGAAAAACAGGTTCTGCGCCAGCGTTTCGGTAATACCTGTGTCAACGGTCCGCAAAGGACCGGGCCACCAGTGACCGGTCGCCATGTAAAGGATGCCGAACATACCCAGTAACGCCACCGGGGCACCCCAGATTCGCCAGCAGAAAAACAGCGCGCCTGTGGAAGCGATCAGTGCTATCCACATTTCCTTGGCGCCAAATAGAAACATGGCACTGTCCAGACGGGTGGCGACCTGATAATACTCCCAGCATGACCAAATCAGTGCGATTGAGAGAATAACACCGATAACGGCCTGCCATGCCGGGATCTCGTTTTTTCGGACCTGGCACAGCATACTAAACATGACCGCCAGTACGCACAGTGCAAAGAAAGAGGCCCTGAAGAACACCATGGGAAACGGACCAATCTGAATGTCCCCAATGGCCGGCATGACGTTCGCAAGCCCATACAGACTAACCGCCAGACAAAGGATGGACCTAATCCAGAAAAGCGGTTCAAAAGGCGGTTTAGAGGAAGAAAACATCGTATTCTCCGGAGCGAAGAGGGTGCGGTGTACCCCCCTCTATGACGGAAGCTTTGTCGGGTAAATCTTTACTTCGTCAACAGTCTTTCGGGAATGCTCATCCCGGCTTCCTGATAGTAGCGTACGGCTCCTGGGTGCAGGGGCGTATCGACACCGGCAAAAGGATTCGAGTCAGATAAATAAGCCAGCACCTTATTATTATTCGCGAGTTGGTCGCGATGCTCGAAATAGGTCTTGGTCAACTGATACGCGACTTCTTCCGAAATATCCTTGTTAACCATCATTAACATCGTCAGCTGCCAAGCATGGATCGCCTCTTCATTCACTTGACCCGGATAAGTGTTGGGTGGGATTTCACTCAATTGCAACCCCGTCCCTTTTGGCGGCTCAACGTCTCCTACCGACAGCAGGTAAATATCGCGCGACAGGCTCAGTTCCGCCAATGCCTGGGAACCCAGCCCAAAAGCGCCGACATAGACGTCGTACTGACCGTCCTGGAAGGCTTGATTCGCCGCACCCCAAGGGGCCTTAACCGGCGTATATTCGCCTTCTGAAAGACCACCGGCTTCAATCAGGGAAGTTATTTGTTCATTGGCGGCACCTCCGGGCGGGCCGATGAAAATACGCTCGCCTTCGGCATCCGACCACTCTCTGATGCCAGCATCCGCCCAGGTGATGGGATGGTACAGCCCGGTTGGAATGCTAAAAAGAGACCGCACGTTCCCCGCGAGATCAGCGGCCTGGTCGCCCATTTCAGCATAGGGGCCAGTACCTTGCTTCAAAGCATCATAGGCAAACGGCGGTACAAAGGCTGAATCCAACCTGCCGAGCCCTAATTTGAGCAACGATCGGGTCAGTGTCTGATTTAATGAAAGCTGAATATCGACGCCATTGTCCGCCCAATGCGACGACAAGGCTTGAGGCAAGACGCCTACGACGTTATTGGCACCGGCCGACTCCATGCTGATCTGCTCGGCGTGAGAAGGGGCGGTGGCGAGAGCACCGCCCATGATTGTGGCATAAAGCCCAGCCCTCAGATATTTCAAGGTGGGGTTCATAGTTTCTCCAGCACAGATGTTGTTTTAGCTTGAGTTTATTCAACGCCGGCAACCGCTGAAATGGCTTTTCTAGCGGGGCTCGATCCGGTCCCACTCCACGAGCAACGTGGACGAACCGCGATGGGAGGTATTGGGCAGGTAGTCCGGTTTTTGGCCAGGCACCATGCGAAGGCTTGGGATTCGTCGCGTCAACTCTTCGAGATAGACCTTCATTTCCAGCCGCGCGAGGGGCGAACCCATGCAGAAGTGCGGCCCGAAGCTGAAAGAAAGATGGTCTCGGGCATTTTCTCTGCGGATATCGAAGGTGTCCGGGTCGGAAAAATGCGAGCGGTCGCGATTCGCCGATCCGAGCACCACGAGGACCATCGAGTTGGCGGGCACTTCCACGCCGGCGATCTCAACGTCGCGCGTGGTCACGCGTCGCCAGGCGATCACGCTGCCCTCGTAGCGCAGTCCTTCCTCGACCGCGTTGGGAATGAGCGAAGGATCCTGGCACAGCAGCTCCCACTGTTCCCGATGAGTCAGCAGCGCGCGCACCGTGTTGCCGGACAGGTTCGTGGTCGTATCGTGTCCTGCCATCAACAGGCCGAACAGCATGACCGCGATATTCTGCTTGGTGATGCCTTCCGGTTTCTCGGCGTGCCATTGTTGAATCAGCTCGCTGATGTAGTCCTCGCCCGGGTTCGCCTCCAAAGCGTCGACCCGATCAAAGCAGTACTGCAGGTAATCGCAGAACGAGGGGATCTGCGCCACGATCTCTTCATCGCTGAGACGCCCCCAGGTGAGCAGGGCGCGACCCTCGGACCACCCCTTGACCATCGCGATGTCTTCGTCGGGAATGCCCAGCATCTTGAACAGAACCCGAGCCGGCGTATCGTGGAAAACCTCTTTCACGATATCGGCGCTCTGCTTACCCTGCAGATCGTCGATCGCCTCGTTGAAGAAATCGCGTGTCGGCTGTTCCAACCACTTGAGCTTACGTGGCGTGAAGGCGCCCCGCATGAACGCGCGCAACTTGGTATGCTCCGGGGGGTCGCTGTTATTCAGGTTCGGGATCAGTGGGAAGCCGCGCGCCTCGAAAATCTCGATCGCCTCTTTCGGCCACGGCTTGACTGGGCTTTGGGACATTCGATTGGAAAAACTCTCGGGATCACCCAGCACGCGGCGGACATCGTCGTAGCGGGTGACCACCCAATGGTTAATTAGCGGACTGTAGAAAATGGGTTCCTCGCGACGAGCCTTTTCCAGAAAGGACCAAGGATTGGACAGGTACGGATCCTCGAACGGGTTGAATTCGTCACCGAGGCCGCCGCTGAACGGACACTTCCCGCCCGACACGTCCACGGGCGGTCTCGTGTAGAAATTTTCGTGATCAGCCATGGATATTATCCTCTCTGCTGGTGATGACAGGCCAGCCAATAGGTCGGCCTGATGTCGACCATTCAACTCTAATTAAAGGTAATGGTCGTTGTAAGTTGCCTTTTCTCAATGGCAAAACTAGCGCAGGGGAGCCACGTCAGAGATGAACCGCTCGGCAGGCGACGCCTTCGGCAGGAGGTCACCCTCGGCCAGCATGTCGACGTAAGCCTGTACGGCGGAAGGGCTGACTTCGAGAGCGGAAATCTCCAAGTGCCGCGCAAGCGCCTCTTCCAGGATCTCATCTGCATTCTCAAGATTCAGGCGGATATGCTCCCGGCCCAGCGCTACGTACTCATCGAAGTTGGCTGGATCCTTCATCCAGGCCATTGCATCCTCCGCCGCAGCTAGCCAAGCCTCAACGACTTGTGGGTTGTTTTCGACGTACTCTTGCTTCATCAGGGCGACGATGCCTGTGCCTTCGAGCGCCTTGATTGGCTCGATGTCGGACTCCGGCAGGTTAAGTACGGTCTCGCACACCTCGGAGCGGTCGCATATCTCGGCGGTCGGCGGCACTTGCATAGCGGCGTCGATCTGTTGCGCCGACAACGAACCGAACGCGGTCGGCGGGCCGCCCACACCGACGAAGGTCACATCGTCGGCGGACATGCCAGCCTCCTTCAGCAGCAGGCGAGCGATCAGCTCGGTACCGGCGCCGCGGCCGGTAACGCCGATGCGCTTGCCCTTGAAATCCTGCATCAGTGCCGGATAACCGTTGTCCTTGTTGGGTCGATCCAGACCGCTGCGCGCGACGAAATAGAACGGCACCCGGTCGCCCAGGCCATGGGCTATGGTCACTGGCGCACCACCGGAGATTGAGCGGATGGCGGCATCCGTGGTGATGACGGCTACCTCCATGCTGTTGCCGATGACCGCCTGAATGCCGGCCGGGCCGGCGCCGATGCGTACGGGTTTGCACTCGAGCCCATATTGCTCACAGAACTTGGCGTCCATGACGCGAAACAGCATATCGCCCACTGCTTCGAAGACCTGGTAGCGGACGGTCGCACCTCCGCCGTTGGGTGTCTGGGAAAGTGCGGTGGGAGCTACCGCCATCATCGTGGTGACCGCGACCGAGGTGAAAAATGTTTTGAATTTCATGTTGGATTCCTAGCTAATCTTTTGGCGGACCGGGTGATGTCCCCGCGTCGCCTTGTTTTTGTTGGGGTTTGGCCTGACCAGGCGTTCTTGTCAACGAGTACAACAGCTCATTATTTTTCGTGCCAACAGATTTTTCCGATCGATTGTTCGGTTTATGTGAACAATCCGCTGGTGGCGGGCGCATTGACTCTCCCGGGTAATCGGCTGTGGTGACTGGACGCCGACCCGAAGGCCGGTGTCCAATCTGATGACGCTAGAGGTCGAGCACCAGGCGCTTGCCCTTGGCGCGGGACACACAGGCGCACATATTTCCCGCCGAGTGCTCCTCGACGCTGAGATAAGCGTCGCGATGATCCACCTCGCCTTCCACCACGTTAACCACGCAGGTGCCGCACACCCCCTGCTCGCACGAGGTGTCCACGTACACCTCGTGCTCGGCCAGGGCGTCGACGATAGACTCCTCGGCAGACACCTCCACGTCGATGCCGGTCCGCGCCAGGTGCACGGTGAAGGTGTCGGTGGGCGCGTCCAGCACCGTCTTGTCGGCGGCGAAGTACTCCAGGTGCACGGCCTCGGCCGGCCAACCGGTCTCGGCCGCGGTCTCTTCCACGGTGTCCATGAAGGGTCCCGGACCGCACAGGTACAGGTGGCCGTCGTCGGCGCTCCCGGACAGTCGGCGGCGCAGGACCTCGCGAACCTGGTCGCGATCCAGCCCGTGGTGGACGGTGACACGGTCCTTGAATTCAGGCTCGGCAAATACGTCGCGGAAGGCGGTATGGGCCTTCGAGCGGGTAAAGTATTGCAGCTCGAAGGAAGCGCCGATTTTTGCCAAGTATCGAGCCATCGATAGCAGCGGCGTAATACCGATACCGCCGGCCACCAGAATGTAGTGCCCTGCCCCAGCCTGTAGCTCGAAGTTGTTGCGCGGCGGTCCGATCTCCAGGATATCACCCTCGCCGATGGCCTCGTGCATAACCTGGGAGCCGCCACGGGATTCCGGCTCGCGCTTGACGGCGATGGAGTAACAGCGATCACCCGCCGCGTTGCACAGCGAATACTGTCGCACCAAGCCCGGACCGACATGGACATCAATGTGGGCGCCGGGGGAGAACTCCGGCAGGCGCCGTCCGTTCATGTCTTCCAGCTCGAAGTAGCGGATTTCCTCGGCCACGTCGGCGAGACGCTTCACCCGTACCTTCAACTTTTCCTCGCGCTTGGCGTTGAACCGTGCCGGCAAGGCATAGGGACCGTTGATAAAGGTGCTGCGCAGCCGGGTGGCGCTGCCGATGGCCTCGACATCCGGATAGCGCCGCAGCAACTCAGTGTATGCCACTCTAATCTCCAGCCGGGCAAGGTGCGCCCCCAGGCAAAAATGCGGGCCGCCCATACCGAAAGCCATCTGTGGGTTCGGGTCACGCAGGATGTTCAGTTGGTACGGTGCGTCAAACTTGGTCTCATCGAAGTTGCCGGAGACGAACCACAGAGCAACCTTGTCTCCGGCCTTGATTGGCTGGCCGGCAATCTCGGTGTCGCGCGTGGCGGTGCGGCGCATGTGCATGGTGGGCGAAGCCCAACGCACAATCTCTTCCACCGCCAACGGCATGCGCCCGTCCACATCCTCCAGCAGGAGTTTCTTCTGCTCGGGAAATTGCGTCAGCACTTCCAGCCCATAGGTGAGTGAAGCGCGGGTGGTGTCAGCACCCGCCGCGCCCAGCAGGCCGAAGAAGGAGCCTAGGTCCGCAAGGCTCAGGCGTTCACCGTCCACCTCGGCGTGCACCAGCGCGCTCATCAGGTCGTCGGTGGGGTTCTTCATGCGCTGCTCGGCCAGCCAGCGACCGTAGGCCTGGATCTCCTGGCCGGCCTCGGCGATCCCGCCGGCATCGCCCCCCAGGCGCGGATCGGCAGAGAAGAAGGTACGATCGGCCAGCTCCAGCATCCGCCGCTGATCCTCGCGCGGCACCCCCATCAGGTCGTAGAACACGCCCAGCGGCAAGGGCGTGGCGAAATCCTCGACGAAGTCGATCTCGTTGCGGCCGTCCAGGTCGTCGAGGATCTTGCGCACCCGGGCCCGGACCTGGTCCTCGAGTCTGGCCACGCCCATGGACGAGAAGGTGGAAGCGACGATCCGCCGGTAGCTGGTGTGCTGCGGCGGATCCATCTCGATCATCGAGCCCTCGCCGGCGTGAGGCGTATCCCCCTCGAACTGGACCTGGATGCCGTCGCGATTGCTGAAGGTCTCGGTATCGCGACTCACCTCGACGATGTCGTCGTAGCGAGTGATCGCCCAGAAGCCGCGGCTGCCGGAATCCGGATGCTGGTGCCAGGACACCGGACGCTCGGCCCGCAACTTGGCGAAGATGCCATGCAGGTCGTTACGCATGAAGGTGTCGATGGCGCCCAGGTTGATCTGATCCAGGGTCAGCCCGGTGGTCGGGGTCTTGCGAACCGGATCGAGCGTGCGTGCGTCCTTTTTCGAAGCCATGATATTACCTCTGAATAACAAGCGGTGGGGACAGGCGCAGATACTTACTGCCAGCGCAGCAAGCGGTTTTCCAGGGCCCCCAGGGACCACGACAAGGCCATACCAACGACGGAAAGTACGCAGACCACCGCCCACACGCCATTGATATCGAAGCTGGAGGTCAGGTATGCCACCCGCTGCCCCAGGCCGTGTTCCGAGGCGATAATCTCACCGGCCACCACGCCCAGCAGGGCATACATCAAGCCCAGGCGAAGCCCGGCGAAGACCGTCGGCACCGCCGTGGGCATGGTGATCTTCCAAAAGGACTCGAGGGGCTTTAGCCCAAGCGTCTGTGACAAAGTAATATGGTCCTGATTTACACCGCGCCCACCCGCTGTGACGCTCTGCAGTACGATAAAGAAGGTCAGGCTGGCGCCGATGGCAACCTTGGAGCCCATGCCCAGGCCGAACCAGAGTATCAACAGCGGTGCCAAGGCGATGCGCGGCATGGCATTGAGGGCCGCCAACAGGGGTTCCATTACCTTCTCGATAAAGGGGAAAAGCACGAACAACATGCCGATGATCAATGCTACTCCAGCACCGATACCGAAGGCGATCAATACGGCCAGCATGGTCCAGCCCAGCTCCTGCCATAGCTCGGTGGTTTCGATCAGGCCGTAGCCCAGGGCATCCCAGATACCGCTGGGCTGTCCGTACAGGGCCGCAGAGGCCCAACCGATATACATGATGTACTCCCAGATACCGATCAGGCCGCCCACCACGATGATCTGGCTGCTGAAGACCAGCCAGGGAGAATGACGCTTTTCCTGTGGGTTCATTGCTGCTCTCCTGTGTTCTCGAATCCCTCTTCCAGGGTGCTCCAGACGTGCCGGTACAGTTCGTGATAGCGAGTATCACGCTGCAACGCACGCAAGTTCCGCGGGCGTGGAAGGTCGATTTCTATGTCACTGATGATCCGGCCCGGGCGCGGTGCCATGACTACCACCCTGTCGCCCAGGGCAATTGCTTCGGCCAAGTCGTGAGTGATAAACAGCACGGTGCGTCCGGACCCCTGCCACAGATCCATCAACAGCTCTTCGAGCTGAAACTTGGTCTGGGCATCCAGGGCGCCATAGGGCTCATCCATCAGCAGTAGCTCGGCGTCGAGACAGAAGGTGCGTGCCAGGGCCACGCGCTGGCGCATGCCGTGGGACAGCATCTTGGGATAGGACTTCTCGAAGTCCTTGAGGCCTACCCGCGCCAGCAACTCATGGGCGCGCGCTCGACGCTCTGCCTTGGCCACCCCGCGAGCCTCCATGCCGAATTCGGCATTACCCAGGGCGGTGCGCCAGGGCAGCAGGCTGTCACGGGCGAGCATGTAGCCCAGGTGTGGATTGCCGGTGGTCGGCGCTTCACCGAGGACATCGATAGAGCCCTCGGAGAGCACCTCCCGCGGCAGCAAGCCCGCGATGTAGTTAAGGATGGTGGTCTTGCCGCAACCGCTGGGCCCCACGACCGATACGAACTCGCCCGGGCGGATGTCCAGGCTCACGTCCTGGAAGGCCGTCACCTCACCGAAGCGGATGGTTGCCTGATCCAGAGTAACGGCACCGGCTGCAGCGGATTCAGCTTGCGGGGCCTGCGGCTGGACCTTGCTCACAGTACTAAGCATCTCGCTCTCTCTCTTGTGTCTCATTGGAGCTCTACCTTGGCGGCAACTCATGCACCGGGCCCGATCAGGGCGTCAGCGCCTTGTCGGAGATGATCTGATCCACGGGCCGCTTCTCTGTGATCAAGCCCATGTCGTAGAGCATATCGATGTAGGCCTCCACGGCAGCGGGACGGACCTGTACGTCTGAAATCTGCAACTGCCGCTGCAGGGCCTCACGCAGGATCTCATCCGCGTGGGGGATCCTGAGGGTGATGTTCTCCTGTGCAATGGCGTAGTACTCGCCAAAGTTGGCTGGGTCCTGCATCCAGGTACCAGCATCCTGAACGGCAGCGAGAAAGGCTTTCACCACCTCAGGATTCTTCTCGATATAATCCTGACTCATCAGGGCAACGATACCGGTGCCATCCAAGGCATTGATCGATTCGATGCCGTCCTCGGTGGGCAGGTTGAGCACCGTCTCGCAAACGTCGGACCGATCGCAGATCTCGGCCAGCGGCGGGACCATGACGGCAGCATCGATCTGATTGGCAGCCAGCGATCCGTAAGCCGTGGGCGGCCCGCCAACGGCAACAAAGGTCACATCATCCTCCGACATACCGGCCTCACGTAGCAGCAGGCGGCCGATCAATTCAGTGCCAGCACCGCGACCGGTGACGCCAATACGCTTACCCTCGAAATCCTGCATGATGGCGGGGAATCCCTCGCCGGCATTGGGCCGCTCCAGCCCCCTTCGCGCCACCAGATAGAATGGTACCCGGTCGCCAATGCCGTGGACGATGCGTACGGGCGCGCCGCCGTTGATGGCGCGGATCGCCGCATCGGTGGTGATGAAACTCACCTCCAGGCTTTCTCCCAGCAAGGCCTGGATGCCTGCCGGCCCGGCCCCGATACGTACGCCTCTGCACTCCAGCCCATATTGCTCACAGAATTTCTCCTCCATCACGCGGTACAACATGTCACCGGTGGATTCGAAGACCTGGAAGCGGAGTTGGGCCCCGCCGGCATCGACGGGATCGGACATAACGGGACTTGCCACCGTTAGCGCGGCAGCAGCAGAAAGAGTTGCAAAACATGCTCGAATACTCACTCTACTTCTCCATCTTGTTATGGTTGAACTGGCGTTTCAGAGTGTTTGGAGCCCACCCGGAAGGCGGCTGTTTTACCCTTTTTCTACTCTTCGCTCGATTACAACACCGGGCTATTAATCGGTCTAACGACATTTTACGATAGGTTGTTCGCCTCTTCTTATGAGTCGGCAGGCAAGGCATGCTCACGGAACGACGCGACGACGTGTTCGCTGGACCGCGCCAGCATGACGATGTCTACCCCCACGGCAGTGAACACCGAGCCTGCCTCGGCGTAGCGCCGAGCCAGTTCGAGATCCACGGACAGGACACCGGGGGCCTTGCCGACCGCGGCGATGCGCTGTAGGGCGTCCTCCACAGCGGCAACCACCTCCGGGTGCCCCGGCTGTCCCGCATATCCCAGGTCAGCCGCAAGGTCGGCGGGCCCCACAAACAAGGCATCGATGCCCTCCACCGCGGCGATTTCCTCTAGGCAGTCCAGCGCACCGCGGGTCTCGATCTGGGCTACCAGGCACAGTTCCTGTTCACAACGTCCGATGTAATCGCCGACTCGCCCAAAGCGGCTGGCCCGGACGGCACCGCTCGCCATGCCGCGCACTCCGCGCGGGGCATAGCGAGTCCAGCGCACGATCTGGGCGGCCTCCTCGGCGCTTTGCACATAAGGGAGAAGCAGGTTAGTGGCTCCGATATCCAGCAACTGCTTGATCAGCGCCTTGTCGTTCCACAGTGGCCGCACCACCGGGGCCACCGGGTAGGCAGCCAGGGTCTGCAGCATGGCCAGGGTCTTGTCGATGGTCAGCGGGGAGTGCTCGCCGTCGATCAGCAGCCAGTCGGCACCGCTGCCCGCCACCACCTCGGCGGCGTAGGCATCCGCCAGGGACAGCCACAGCCCGGTCTGGGGGCGGCCCTCCAGAAGAGCCTGTTTGAAAGGATTGACGGGGGTTTGCATCTGGGGCCTCCACTTAGGGACGGGGTTTGGGCTTGATAAGGGCATCTGCCGCACGGACGCCCTCGCCGACCGAGCGTACGAACACGGGGTTGAGATCGAGTTCGGCGAATTCGGTGACGCAGTCCATTGCCATGGCCGAGACCCGCACCAGCAGGTCCGCCAAGGCAGCCACGTCGGCCTTGGGTCGTCCGCGGGCGCCGTCGAGGATGGCGAAGCCCTTGAGCTCACGAATCATTCGCTGGGCCTCGGCGGGGGTGACCGGCGCCAGGCGAAAGCTGACGTCACGTGTGACTTCTGCGAACACGCCGCCGAAGCCGACCATCACCGCCGGGCCGAACAGGGGATCGTTGATGGCGCCGACGATGAGTTCGGTGCCCCCGGCGAGCATCTCCTGCACCAGCACGCCATCCAGTACCGCCTCGGGTGCATAGCGGGCGGCGTTGCACATGATCTCGTCAAATACCACGCCCACCGCCTCGGCATCAGCAACGCCGATCCGTACGCCGCCGGCCTCGGTCTTGTGCGGGATCTGCGATGACTGAATTTTCATGGCTACGGGCAAGCCGATCTCCGCGGCCAGTTGCTCCGCCTCCTCGCGGGTGGTCGCCAGCCATTCGCGGGTCACCGGGATCTCGTACTGGGCCAGCAGCCGCTTGGAGTCGAATTCGGTGAGGTCATGCTGCCGTCCGGCCAACACTTCCTGCGCCGCCGGCCGGTGCAGCCGCAGGGGCTGCTCGTCCGCGTCCTGGCTCAGCCGCTGCTTGGCCTTGGCGTACTCCCACAGCGCGCCGGCACCACGGGCGCAGCGCACCGGCGAGCCGTAGCGGGGAATCTGGGCATCGTCCAGGATCCGGTAGGCTTCCGCGTTGGCGCACTCATCCGCGTTCCAGGCGACGAGGATGGGGATCTGGCGCTGCTCGGAGATGCGCACCACCTCGCGCGCCAGCTCGGCGGCCTGGGCCCCGCTGGCGGCGGCGAGAGCCAGGGCGATCATGTCGACGTTCGGATCATCCGCCAGTCGCTCCAGCGTCGCCTTGAGCAGCTGCGCATCGGTAAGCAGGGCGGCAGTGACGTCCAGCGGATTGGCCACGGCGGCGAAATCGGGCAGTGCCTCTTTTAGCGCTGCCACAGTCTGCGGCGCCAGCTCGGGCAGGGTAAGATCGGCCTCGGCGGCCCGATCGGCCATGGCGATGCCCGCACCGCCGGAGATCGTCACTACCGCCATGCGGTTGCCCTTAGGAATCCGCCCAGGCAACAGCGCCTTGGCGCAGTCGGCCAGGTCGCCGACGTCGTTGGCTTCGACGATGCCGACCTGCTTAAAGGCGGCCCGGTATAGCGCCATCGCCCCCCCCAGGTTGGCCGTATGCGAAGCCGCCGCCTTGGCGCCGGCCTCGGAGGTGCCGACTTTCCAGACGACGATGGGCTTGCCGGCGCGCAGTGCCCGAGTGCCGATTTCCACCAGCCGGTGGGCATCCTGGAAGCCTTCCACGTAGCCGGCGATCACCCGGGTTTCCGGGTCGTCGATCAGAGCCTCGAAGATATCCAGCGTGGTGGTCACCGACTCGTTACCGGTGGAGAGATAACGCCGGAAGCCCAGGCCTTCCTCACTGGCCAGCATCAGGATGGAGTTGCCGAAGGCGCCGCTTTGCGAGGTCAGGCTCACCCCGCCCTTAGGGAAGCTCATCGCGTAGGGGGCGCCAAAGCCGACATGGATAGCGTCGGCGATGTTCATATAGCCCTGGCAGTTGGGCCCGAGGATCTGCATGCCGTAGCGGCGGGCGATTTCGGTCACCTCGCGCTGGGCGGCACGGCCTTCCTCACCAGCCTCGGCAAACCCCGAGGAGAGGATCACGGCAAACGGCGTGCCCCTCTCTCCCAGAGCCCGCACGGCCTCGGGCACCCGCTTGGCGGCCACGGCGATCACCGCCACGTCAGGCGCCTCGGGCAAGGAGTCGATGTCCGGGTAACAGCGGTAACCTGCCACTTCCTGGTAACGCGGGTTCACCGGATAGATCTGCCCGGCGTAGCCCTTGGCCTTCAAGTGAGCGATGGGCTGCCCGTTGATGGCGGCGAGATTCTGCGAGGCGCCTATGACCGCCACCGAGCGGGGATTGAATAGTTGTTCGATGTTCATTGGCCCTGCGCCTCCGCTTCTTTCAGGGTGAGCTTGGCGATGTTGAGCTGATGAATCTGACTGGTGCCCTCGTAGAGCCGGAACAGCCGTACGTCCCGATACCAGCGCTCGATGGAGGCGTAGTCCGCCACATAGCCGTAGCCGCCGAACATTTGCACGGCCCGGTCAGCCACGCGACCGCACATCTCGGTCGCGTAGTATTTGCACATGGAGGCGTCCAGGGCGACGTCCTCGCCCCGATCGCGGCGCCGGGCGGTCTCCAGGATCATCGAACGGGCCGCGAAAATCTCGGTGCGGCAGTCGGCGATCATCGCCTGTACCAACTGGAAGTTCGCCACCGGTTGGCCGAATTGCACCCGCTTGCTGGTGAAGGCGATGGTCTCGTTCAGCATGCGCATGGCCGGACCCGTGGACAGGGCCGCCAGATGGATGCGCTGCTTGTTCAGGGTCTTCATGACGGTCTTGAAGCCCAGGCCCTCCTCGCCGCCGATGAGGTTGGCCACCGGCACCCGACAGTCCTCGAAATACACCTCCCCCACCGGCGAGCCGGCCTGCCCCATCTTGCGGTAGGCGGGTCCGGTGGATAGCCCCGGCGTGTCGCGCTCGACGATGAAGGCGGACAGCCCCTTGTGGCCCTTGCTATCCGGATCGGTACGGGCCAGCACGGTGAACAGGCCGGCGATGGGGGCGTTGGTGATAAAGCACTTCTTGCCGTTGAGGATGTAATGATCCCCTTCGCGGCGAGCGCTGGTCTGAATGTTGGTGGCCTCGGACCCGGCCTCCGGCTCGGTGACGGCGAGCGCCCCGGTGAGTTCGCCGCTGGCCAGGCGTGGCAGGAAACGGCGCTTCTGTTCCTCGGTGCCGTCAGCGACGATGGCCTCGGAGCCGATACCGGTGTTGGTGCCCACCCTGGCGCGAAAGGCCACCGAACACTGGGATAGCTCCAGGGCGCCCAGGATCAGTTCCTCGGTGGTTAGCCCCGCGCCGCCATATTCCTCGGGGATGCTCCAGCCGAACATGCCCCGCTCGCGCATCTCCTGCACCAGTTCCTCGGGAACCTCATCGGCCGCGGCTACCCGCTCCTCAAAGGGGATGGCACGTTCCCGCACCCAGCGGCGGGTGTCGGCGAGCAGTTGCTCGAGCTTGTCGGGGTCGCGAATCATGTCAAAAATCTCCAAATCGGGGATCGTGTAACAGGTTAGAAAATCTCCAAAACACACCGGCTATCAGCTTTTCGCGCTGTCCTCGGCCACCCTTTGTTCGACCAGGCGACGGAACTGAATCAGTGCCTGATCGGCCACCGTCGCCACCGGCGCGAAGTCGCCCTGCTCGCGCAGGGCCCGGTACTGCGCCTCGATAATGAGGCGATCCTCTTCGAAGGCAGTGACCAGTCCCTCATAGATGGCTTCGGTGACCGCGGGGTCGGCCAGCGCGAAGTCGCGCGTGCCCATGAAAAAGTAGTGAGCGGTGTGGGGCGTCTCGGGAGTGACTGCTTGGCAGGTGTACTGCATCAGCGGCTCACCGCCGTCGGTCGGCTCGGTGCAGAACTCCATCAGCAGGACACCCGGCAAAAGAAAGTCGTAACTGAACCAGCGGTTGACCGTGCCCCGGACGGACGTGAAACGGGTGATGTTGGGCGCAGGCGGCACGCCTTCCACGCGCCGCTCAATGCGCAATCCGTGGGGCAAGGGCGTGACCTGTGGTCGGGTGCCGGCGATGGCTTCGGAGCCGCCCAGGGTGCCTTCGTGAACGTAGGACAGGTGCGAAAAGTCCAGCAGATTGTCGTTGATCAGTTCCGCCGGCGCCTGATAGTGATAGTAGCCGGGCCGATACGGCCAGCGCTCGGCATCCAGCCAGGGCGTGTGCGGAATGTCCGCCTCGCGGGCGCGCTCCGGCTCGCCCATCCACACCCACAGCCACTGGCCGCGCTGGACCAGCGGGTAGGCCCGCACCCGAGCCTTGCGCGGCACCTGGTCCTGACCGGGCATCTCAATGCAGTGGCCGCTTTGGTCAAACTTCAAGCCGTGATACATGCACTGCAGTCTGCCGTCGACGCAGCGTCCCATGGACAAGGGGGCGCCCCGATGGCAGCAGCGATCCGCCAGGGCCACCGGGTGCCCCTGCCCGTCGCACCACAACACCAGCGGCTCGCCGAGGATGGTGCGGCCCAGCGGCCCCTCATCCAGCTCATGGCTCCAGGCGGCCACGTACCAGCAGTTGCGGGGAAATTCGGCTTTCAGCATCGGTGGTTTTCCTCGGATCCTACAGCGGCCGGCCGTAGGCGGTCTTCACCGTGGTATAGAACTCCTGGGCGTAGCGGCCCTGCTCGCGGGGCCCGTAGCTGGAGCCCTTGCTGCCGCCGAAGGGCACGTGATACTCGAAGCCGGCCGTGGGCAGGTTCACCATCACCAGGCCTGCCTGGCTGTGCCGCTTGAAGTGGCTGGCGTATTTTTGGGAGGTGGTGCAAATCGAGGAGGCCAGGCCGAACTCGGTGGCGTTGGCCACTGCCAGGGCCTCATCAAAATCGCGCACCCGGATCACCGAGGCCACGGGTCCGAAGATTTCCTCACGGTTGATGCGCATGTCGTTGTGAGTGCCGGTGAACAGCGCTGGCGCCAGGAAGTAGCCACGGGTCTCTCTCTGCAGCTGTTCGCCGCCGGTCAGCTCCGCGCCTTCTTCACGGCCGAGCTCGATGTAGCTCAGATCCTGCTGAAGTTGCTCCTCGGACACTACCGGGCCGATCATCGTGTCGGGGTCCAGGGCGTGGCCCACCCGCAACTGCGCCATGCGCGTCTTTAGGGCATCGACAAAGCGATCATGGATCCCATCGGTAACGATCAACCGCGAGGACGCTGTACAGCGCTGGCCGGTGAAGAAGAAGGCGCCGTCCACCGCCGCCTCCACGGCCACGTCCAGGTCGGCATCGTCCAGCACCACCAGCGGGTTCTTGCCACCCATCTCCAGTTGCACCTTCTTGCCGGTGGCGAGCGCCTGGGCGGCGATGCGCCGCCCCACGCCCTGGGAGCCGGTGAAGCTGATCCCGTTGACCTGCAGCGAGGCCAGCAGGGCCTCGCCCACCACCCGGCCCTTGCCCATGACCAGATTGAACACCCCGGCCGGCAAGCCAGCCTCGTGGATGATCTTTGCCATCTCCCAACTGGTACCCGGCACCAGCTCCGGCGGCTTGAACACCACGCAGTTGCCGTAGGCCAGGGCCGGCGCCAGCTTCCACACCGGAATGCCGATGGGGAAGTTCCAGGGCGTGATCAGGCCCACCACACCCAGGGGTTCACGGGTGACCTCAATCTCCACTCCCGGGCGCAACGAGTTGATGCGCTCGCCGGGGATTCGCAGGGTCTCGCCGGCGAAGAATTTGAAGGTATAGGCGGCCCGCTCCACTTCGAAGGTGGCCGCGGCCAGGGTTTTGCCCTGCTCCCGAGCCAGGGTCCGGCCAAGATGATCCCTGGCCGCCAGCAGCGCGCCGCCGATGCGGTCCAGCACCTCGAAGCGGAACTGCGGCGTGCTCGCCGCCCACGCCGGAAAGGCCTCGGCGGCGGCATCGATGGCCTGATTCGTCTGCACGGTATCGGCCAGGCAATACTCCCCCACCACGTCGTCCAAGTCCGAGGGATTGCGGTTAACCACCACCTCGTCGGACCCGACCCATTCGCCGGCTATGTAATTACGGTGCTGTTCCACGACTCCTCCTGTTAGCTGGATGGGGCTCAGACGGGGTGATGCGTGCGTGCGCGCAGCGACGCCGGAAGGCGCTCATCATTGCCCAGGGAGACTCGCCGTACCTCGTCGCTGCTGGTGGGAGAATGGCCAACCTCGGCACGCGGAGCAGGCGCCGCCACTACGGTATTGCTCAGGCGGCCCAGGCCGGTGACCTCTACTTCGATGCGATCACCCACCTCCAGCGGCCGTGAATTAGCGGGTGTGGCGGTGAGAATCAGATCCCCCGGCAGCAGGGTGATATGACGGGCAAGATCCGCCAGCACATAGTCGAAGCCCCAGAGCATCTCCTCTGCCAGCACGCCCTCCTGCACCACCTCGCCGTTGCGGTAAGTACGTAGAGTCTGCTCGCGAATGTCGATGCCGGAGACCAGGCCCGGACCGACCGGGCAGTAGCCGTCGTGCCCCTTGACGCGCAGCATCGAGCCAGCATCGGTATCGCGCATATCCTGGAGCCCCATGTCCAGGGCGCAGGTGAAGCCGGCGATTTGATCCCAGGCCTCCTCTGGCAGGATATTGCGGGTCACCCGCCCCACCACCATGCCGATCTCACCTTCGTAGTTGAGGTACTGATAGCCGTCAGGACGAACGATCTCGCCGCCATGGGCATTCAGGGTGGTCGGCGGTTTCATGAAGTAGTTCGGAGTGCCATAGCCGCCGTCTTCCACCCGCTTGCCACGCAGCTCGTAGTAACGTGAGGCATAGTTCAAATGCATGCAGATGATCTTGCTGGGCTGGCAAGGCGGCAGATGGGTCACCTGATCCAGCTCAATGACGCGTCCATCGGCCAACTGGATGCCCCCTTCGACCGGGGCGCCCCAGTACTCGGCACCGTTGTGCAGCACACGTCGCAGCTCACGGCGCGGTCCCTTCAGAACGCTCATTGTTCTTCTCCCAAATTGAACCAGATGTGGATGTTGGCCGTGCCCAGTGCGCTCTCGTACTCGGACAACGCTGTGCCCGGCGCATGGCACTCTCGCCCCCCCAAGGCGCCGACCAGCTGCATATAGTGCCCAGCCAGCCCCTCGTAGGCGGCCGCCCGCAGCTCCGGATAGCGGTCGATGACGGCAGCGTGATCACCGCGCTCCCAGGCCGCCATCACCTCGTGATCCAGCTCCACGTGGCGCGGATCGCTCATGTTGTCGGGATGCCAGAAACGCGGGTTGCGAGGCTTGAAGTCCAAGTCGGTCATGCGATGGCTGAGCGCCCCGGAGGCCAGGATCACTGCTCGGCTGTCGCTGCGGCGTATCGCCTCCCCCAGCACCGCACCCATCTCGAGGAAGTGGTGGGCCTTGGCGTTCTGGCAGATACCCACCCGCAGGATGCGCTCGCCGCGCCACAACGGCTCGAGCAGATTGACGGTGGGGTATTCCGGGTGGATATGCGGATTCTCAGCATTATAGAACGGGACCTGCCGCTCTTCGGCGACCCGACCGATCTCCTTCGCCAGCTCCGGCGCCCCGTCGTAGTCGAACGGCATGTCATACAGAATCCAGGGCATTTCATCCGAGGTGTAAGTACCCTGGTAGTGTTCGCCGCCGGCCACCACGTGCTTAGCGGTGGTAAACCAGTGAGTATCGATGATGATCAAGGTGTCCGGAGCGACGGCATCCAGACGCGCACGTACTCGCTGATAGCCTTCCAGCAGGTCGGAATCCCGACCATTACCCATTTCCACCCGGATTTCCTTGGGGCGGAATAGTCCCGGATGGTGAGAAACGATGGCGGCGCCTACGATGTTACCCATGTTGTTAACCTCCTCTTAACCGCCGGCGAAGACCGGGCGATATGGTGTATGCGGCATCATCACGTCTTTGATGTCGCAGAAAAATTCAAAGCTCCACTGGCCGCCCTCGCGGCCGATGCCGGAGTCGCGGATGCCACCGAAGGGGGCATTCAGGTCGCGCAGGAAGAAGGAGTTGACCCAGACCATGCCGGTGCGCAGTCGGTCGGCAACGGCCTTGGCCCGCTCATCCTCGCCGAACACCACGCCTGCCAGGCCGTATCGAGTACCATTGGCCAGCTCCACCGCTTCGTCGTCGTTGCCGAAGGTCTGGACCACCAGTACCGGCCCGAACACCTCGTTCTGGACGATCTCCGACTCCTGGTCGACGCTGCCCAACAAGGTAGGCTGGTAGTACAGATCGCCGGCCTGGTGAGCGGAACCGCCCCATAGCACTTCAGCGCCGTCGGCCACTGCCCGCTGTACAAAGCCGTCTACCTGAGCGAACTGGCGCGGATGGATGATGGGGCCGATTTCGGTGGCCGGGTCCCGCGGATCGCCCACTCGCAGGCGTTCCACAACGGCATGCATTCGATCGAGGAACTCACCGGCCACCGACTCGTCGACCAGCAGCCGGGTCCCCGCCAGACAGACCTGACCAGCATTGCGGTACTGCAGGGCGGCGGTTTCGGCAGCCACCTGCAGGTCGGCGTCGGCCAGCACGATGAACGGGGACTTGCCCCCCAGTTCGAAGCTCGCCGGCACCAGGTTAGCGCCGGCGGACTGGCTGATCTGCTTGGCCGTGGGCACCGAGCCAGTGAAGGAAATACGCGCCAGGCGCGGATCGGCCACCAGCCGGGCACCCGTCTCTGCACCGATTCCCTGGACGATGTTGAGGACGCCCTTGGGCAGACCGGCGGCGTCGGCGATATCGCCGAACATGGAGCAGGTCAGTGGCGCCCACTCCGGCGGCTTGACTACCACCGCATTACCCGCCGCCAGTGCCGGGCCTAGCTTCCAGGTCGTCAACATCATGGGCGAGTTCCACGGGGTGATCAGCAGGGCCACCCCCGCCGGCTCGTGACGTACGTCGTGGTGCGCCTTCTCGCCGTCAAAGGCCATCGAGGCCAGGCGCACCGCTTCATCGGCGAAGTACTCGATGTTTTGTGCACAGCGCTCGATCTGATGGCCACGCAAGCGGGCCAACAACATGCCGTTGTCTTCGCACTCCACCCGAGCCAGCTTCTCGCCCCAGGCGCGGATCTCGGCCGCGAAGCGTCGTAGATGGGTGCGACGCCCCTCTGGTCCCAGGGCGGCCCAGGCCGGAAAGGCTTCGTCGGCGGCCGTCACCGCGGCATCACAGTGCTCGGGAAGCCCTGCCGCAATCTCACCAATGACGTGGCCGTCGATGGGACAGTGGTCGGTGAAGGTCTGGCTGGAGGCTACTCGCTGTCCACCGATGTAGTGATGGGGCGAGACATGGATGCCGTCGATCTCGATGGTATGGTTCATTGCTACTCCTGCAGTCCTATGCGAATGCCAGGGCAATGCTGCCCAGTTGCCCGTAATCCACGTGAAAAATGTCGCCGGCCGCGAGCGGTACAGGCCGGGTAAACGAGCCCGCGAGCACCACGTGACCAGGTTCCAGGGCCGTGTCGAAGGTAGCCAGACGGTTAGCCAGCCAAGCGACGCCGGCGGCTGGATGACCCAGCACGGCCGAGGACACGCCGCTTTCCTCGATCACGGCATTGCGATACAGCACGGCGGCAACCCAGCGCAGGTCGACCTCGGTGGGCGGTACCGGCCGTCCCCCCAGCACCACGGCACCGCAGGCGGAGTTGTCGGCGATGGTGTCGACCACCGTGCGCGGGGTTTCCGTGCGGCTATCAATGATTTCCAGCGCCGGCTGGACAAAGTCCGTGGCCATCAACACGTCGGCGATGGTAACGTCCGGCCCGCGCAGCGGCCGGCCGAGCACGAAGGCCAGTTCCACCTCGATGCGGGGCACCAGGAAGCGGTCGACGGCGATGGGGCGGTCAGTGCCGAGAATGGACTCGTCGAGCAAGTGGCCGAAGTCGGGCTCGTCGATGCCCACGCTCTCCTGCATCACGCGAGAGGTCAGGCCGACCTTGTGGCCCCGGATGCGACCGCCGGCGGCGAGCTTTGCGTCGACGACCTGGCGCTGGATGGCATAGGCATCGGCGATGCTCATGCCAGGGAAACTGTCGGACAAGCGAGGGATAGGGCGGCAGTCGCGCTCCGCAGCGAGCAACAGGTCGACAGCCTTTTGATGATCAGCATTTGCAAGCACGTATGTCTCCTCCATGTCTCACTCGCACGGTAGGGAGTGCTCGCTTATCGATCAATCTGCATTTTCCTATCGGTTATTCGGTTTTTGTGAAAAATTCACCTGCATCGCCTGGAGCCGCAACAGTTACTGCGGCATGGAACTTCTCCGAGGAGCTTCTTCGATGCGCGGTCAGCCAATGCCTTGCACTGTAGAAAGCACGGACTTATCATAAAAACCATAATATTATGGAGTTTTATAAGTTATGTCGAATAATGTCACCTTGCGGCAGCTCCGAGCATTCTGCGCGGTTGCAGATGCTGGCAGTTTTACCGAAGCGGCCAAGCGGTTGCACCTGTCCCAGGCGGCGCTGAGCGGTCTCATCAAGGAGCTCGAGTCGCAAATGGATGTGCGGCTGATCAATCGGAGCACACGTATGGTCAGCCTTACCACAGTGGGTGAGGCATTTTCCCCTCTGGCAGAGCGGGTGCTGGACGATCTCGATGATGCCTTGGCCAACATCAAGAACCTGACAGAGATGCGCCGCGGCATCGTGCGTTTTGCCACGCCGGAAGTGCTTTCCTGCACCTTGATACCGGAGTTGATCCTCGCCTACGGCGAAACGTATCCCGACATTGAGGTCCGATTCACGGATGTCCCCATCGAAGACGTCTTTACGCGATTAGCCAACGGGGAAATCGACGTGGGGATAGCCCCTTACAGCGACAATGATTCACGCTTCGACTCCGAGGTCCTGATGGAGAGCCGGTTCTGGGCAGCATTGCGCCCGGACGATCCATTGGCGGCTAAGTCACGGGTCTCCTGGAAAGACATCCAGGACCGTACGTTCATCACCTTCTTGCGTAACTTTACGGAGCGAGTGCTGCGGCGCGTTCCGGCCGATGCTCATCCACACGAGATCCACCATGTCCGGCGTATCAATACCGCCTTGTCGATGCTCCGGGCCCAAGGAGGTGTCACCGTCTGCCCCGCCTTCGCGCGATCGCTCGTACAGGGCTTTGGATTGGTGTTTCGGCCACTAGAAGGCCCCGAGATTTATCGGAAGACCGCGATTTTCACACGCGCGGGAATCGCCTTATCGCCTGCCGCCGAGAGTTTTGTTCAGTTTACCCAAAACTTTGCAGGTGGATGGCTGGAGATGGTAGAAGCAGAGGATGCCGGCGAGGCCCATGGCACGAAGTCCCATTAGGGAAGCACTGAGCAATTCTATGCGGGGCTGTGAAAGAGCCAAGTGCAGTCAGATCATCGCAACCGCTAATTGCTCAACCGGTTAACTCACACGGCCTGAAAAATTTATAAACACCCTATAACGTCAAATCGATAACTCGCTCCCTCAGTATAGCCCTTGGGCCTCGAAGATCTTCCCCAGTTCCTCGGTGGCCACCTTCAGGCGCCGGTAGAAGGTTTGCTCCACCTCCTGGTCGGCATAGGCCTCCTGGATCCACACCACGTTCAGCGCTGCCTGGATATCACCCATCACCATCACCGGCACCGCGATGGCGCGGAACTCCTCGTCGCGGTAGGCAGGCAGTACCCAGCTCCCGGGCTCGCGTCGGCCGTAGCCGCAGGCCCTGACCTCGGCCACCAGGGCCGTGACATAGGCCTCGTCGGCTGCCAGTCGCCCTTCTTCTCCGGGTTGGCGCTGCAACGTCTCGAGAATATGGGCGCGTCGCCGATCGTCGCTGAAGGCCAGGAAGCAGCGCCCCATGGCCGAGCGGAGGATGCTGGGCTTGTAGCCGACGATCTCGCGATTGACGGTCATGGGGCTGCGGCGGCGCGAGGTCTCGATGATCGCCATGCCCTCGCCGTCATAGACGGCGATATCCGAGGGCCAGAGCAGATCCTGCTGCAGGGCATCGAGCACCGGCGCCGAGACCTGGGCGATCACATCGTAGACGCTGACCCCGTAGCCCAGTTCCTGCAGGACATAGGCGAGGCGGTAGCGCTTGTCGCCCATGCCGCGGTAGACCCAGCGGGCCGCCTCCAGGGTGGCGAGGACGCGCAGGATGGTGGCACGATCGATGCCGGTGGCCCGGTGCAGTTCCTCCAGGGTGGGGGGCTGCGGCGCCCGCTGGATCGCCTCGACCACCTCCAGCCCCCGGGCCAGGGCACGAATCTGCTTGACCATCATGACCTCCAAGCTTTTACCAGGTGAAAGTTTCCGATTGCCGGGGAAGGCCCGTCAATGGATAAGTGAGGCATGCCACGCCAGCCGAGCCATGGCCAGGCCCCTTACCATCACCTAAAGACCGGGAACCCCCAATGAGCCGTCACCCCAACCTGCTGTTCACCATGGCCGATCAGCTGCGCGCCGATTACCTCGGCTGCAACGGCCATCCCACCCTCCGGACGCCGCACATCGATGCCCTGGCCCAGCGAGGCGTCAACTTCACCCGCGCCTACTGCCAGGCTCCGGTGTGCGGCCCCTCGCGGATGTCCTTCTACACCGGCCGCTATGCCGCCAGCCACGGTGCCAGCTACAACAGCGTGCCGCTGCGAGTCGACGAACGCACCCTGGGCGACTACCTGCGGCCCCACGGCTACCGCGTCGGCCTGGTGGGCAAGACCCATATGAAGCGCGACGACGAGGGCATGGCGCGCCTGGGCCTCGACCCCGACTCCTCGCGCGGCGTGCTGGTCAGCGAGTGCGGCTTCGAACCCTATGCGCGTGACGACGGCCTGCACCCCGACCAGCTCGCCAACCCCGACCTGCCCTACAATCGCTACCTGCGCGACCAGGGCTACGAAGGCGACAACCCCTGGCACAGCGCCGCCAATTCGGCGGTGGGCAGCGACGGTGAGCTCCTGAGTGGCTGGTATATGCGTCACTGCCATCTACCGGCTCGGGTCGAGGAGGCGCACTCCGAGACCGCCTACACCACGAACCGCGCCATGGACTTCATCGAGGCGGCCGGCGACCAACCCTGGTGCCTGCACCTCAGCTACATCAAGCCCCACTGGCCCTATATGGCGCCGGCGCCATATCACGCCATGTACGGCCCCGAGGACATCCTGCCGGCAGTGCGCAGCGACGCCGAGCGCGAGCGCCCGCATCCGGTGGTCGAGGCCTTCATGGGCCACGGCGAGTCAGTCGAGTTCTCCCGCGATGAGGTGCGTGAGCGGGTGATCCCCGCCTACATGGGTCTGGTCACCCAGCTCGATGACCATATCGGCCGGCTGGTCGACTTCCTCGAGGACAAGGGGCTGCGCGACGACACCGTGATCGTGGTGACCTCGGACCACGGCGACTACCTGGGCGATCATTGGCTGGGCGAGAAGGAGCTGTTCCACGAGCCCAGCGCACGGATTCCGCTGCTCGTGGTGGACCCGCACCGTTCGGCCGACGTCAGCCGCGGCACCCGCGACGAGCGCCTGGTCGAGGCCATCGACCTGGTGCCCACCTTCGTCGACCTGGCCGGCGGCGACAGCGGCGCGCTGGACCATGTGCTGGAGGGACGCTCGCTGGCCCCGCTGGTGCGTGGGGAGACGGTCGGCGACTGGCGGCGCTACGCTTTCAGCGAGGCCGACTACGCCTGGCGCCCGGCAAGGAAGGAGTTGGGATTGGCCCCGGACGAGGCGCGGGCCTTTATGGTCACCGACGGGCGCTGGAAGTACGTGCACTACGCGAACCACCCGCCGCAGCTGTTCGACCTGGCGACGGATCCCGGCGAGCTCGAGGACCTGGCCCATCGCGACGACTGCCGGACGGTGCGCGGCGAGCTAGATGCCGCGCTGAACCGCTGGTTCCAGGCGCGCCGTCTGCGTACCACCATCGGCAACGCCGAGGTGGAGCGCCGCACCGGCATGGCTCATAAGCGCGGCTTTCTCTTTGGCGTCTGGTAAGACTCATCGGCGGCTCCGGCCGTCGGCCTTTTTCTTCCGGTCAGCAAGGGCGTCCATCGGTGCCTTGCCCCCTACCTCCGCCGCAGCGCCGCCCTCACCGCCTCCGACACCGGCCGCCCCCGCATCCGATGCGGGTCTTCGGGATGCCGTCCCGCCATGGCGCGGATCACCGTGGCCTCCACGGCCAGGGGCCTCCCCGCGATGCAGGAGATGCTCCACGTCGAAGCTGCTGTTGCGGAACTCGGCGATCCGCGCCTCGATGCGCACCTCGTCGCCGTAGCGGCAGGGGCCAGGAAACGGCTGCACAGCTCGACCACCGGGTAGCCGATGGCGACGAACGCTGCCTGCAGGGTCGCCAGGTCGAAGCCGGCCCGAGTGAACTGTGGCGCCTCGCCACAGGCTGCCAATTAACGTCTCGCCCTACCCCCATAACCGCTGGGTTATGTCCTATTCGCCCCTGCCGCGACTTCTCGCAGCAGCTCGCAGAAGGCCTCCAGGGCCAGGGAGGGCTGCAAGCTGGATTGGTGCATAACCCCACCGACCCGCCCTGGCGCTCCAGCGGCAGGGCGAGCTCGCACAGCTCGCCGCGGGCCAGGGCATCGGCCACCGCCTCCTCGGGGGCGACCCAGATGGCGTCGCTGCCCAGGGTATGGCCGCGACTGAGCGGCAGGGAGAGGGTTTCCAGCAGGCGTGGCGGCAGGGTCAAGGCGTGGCGTACGCAGAAGCTGTCGACCTGCTGGCGCAGGGTGGTCTGGGGCGGCGGCAGCACCCAGGGATGGGCGGTCAGCGCCTCGGGCGGCAAGGGATCGACGCCGGCCAGGGGATGGCCGGCGCGTACCAGCAGCAGCAGCCGCTCGTAGTAGATGTGCTCGAAGGCCAGGTCCTGGATCTCGCGGGCCTCGGTCATGCGCCCCACCACCAGGTCCAGCTCGCCGCGGCGCAGCCGCGAGAGCAGGAAGGCGCTGGGGCCGGTGACCACGTTGATCCCCACCTCGCCATGCGTCGAGCCCTCGGCGTGCCAGCGGCGCAGCGCCTCGGGCAGTAGCCGGCTCTCCACGGTGGAGAGTGCTCCCACCCGCAGCCAGCGCGTGCCCCGATGGGCATCGTCCAGCGCGCCCACGCCCTCCTCCAGGGCGCGCAACGCCGGCCCGGCGTGACGCAGCAGGGTGAGCCCCGCCTGGGTCAGGGCCACGCCCTGGGGCGTGCGTTCGAACAGGCCGGTGCCGAGGGTCTCCTCGAGCTCGCGGATGGTCTTGGACATGCCCGGCTGGGTGATCGCCAGGCGCTCGGCGGCCCGGGCGAAGCTGCGCTGGCGGGCCACCTCGAGGAAGGCCTGCAGATGGCGCAGCTTGATGCGGGCATTGAGCATTCAGGTCTCCTGCTGTCGTGAGGCGAGCAGCCGAGGGGTACACGCCATGGCCACCAGGCTGATCAACAGGGTCGGCAGGAAGGCCAGCGCCACGGTCCCCGAGAGGTCGTTGAGCCAGCCGCCGACCACGGTGATGGCGAAGACCAGAAGATAGCCGAAGAACAGCATGCCGGCCATCAGCCGCGGCAAGGCCTCCAGGCGCACCAGCCAGGCGGGCAGCGCCAGCACGAAGATGAACAGCGCGCTGGTGAAGAGGCCGACCCCCCGGCCGACCACACCACTGCCCCGCCGGGGAGCCAGAGCATCAGCGGCAGCGCCAGCAGGGCTGAAGTAGCCCCCATCTTTCGGACCACCTGACAGGTCATCTAAGCTCGGATCCGGTCATCGTCGGGTTCACGGCAACAGCCCAAGGCGCTGCAGCTGTTCGAGGAAACGTCCCTTGCGCCGATGTTCGGCCACTATCCTGTCCAGGCGCTCCTCGAAGGCGGCCTGCTCGCCGCGTTCGATGGCCAGCTCACGCAGGTCCGCAAGCAACCCGGCGGCCATCTCGTAGCCCTTGGGCTGCCGACGGCCGATCTGGCTCAGCGCTTCCTGCCAGGCTCGCTCGCCCAGCCTGGCCACCTGGGCCAATCGCTCCCGACGCTGCTTCGCCTCTGCCGCCGCCTGCTCCGCTTCCCGGCGAGCCTTCTCTGCCAGATAGGCCTGGCGATGTCGCTCGTGTGAGGCGTTGGCCTGTATCTTCAGTTCGGCCACGCTGCGCCGAGGCGGCTGATCCGCCTGACCATGCTGGCGAAGGCGGCGCTGCAGCTCGGCGGCCACACTGCCGTCACCCTCCAGCAGGCGTCGCAACAGCGCATCCTTTTCCTGCAAGGGAAGGGAGGCGACAAAGCCCTCGATCTCACTGCCGGCAGGCGCCTTCTCGCCGGACTCGGCAGCGGCCTCCACCAGCATGGGATCGAGCGCCATGAACTCGGCCAGCGCCCGCTGGCTGGGGGTCAGGGGGCCGATGCCCGGTAGCGGCTCCAGGGCCTCTTCGCGGATATAGCCGAGCTGCACGGCCCACAGCCAACAGAGGTAGAACAGCCGCAGGTCACCGGAGAGCAGCTCCTGGCGCAACCCCGCCAGCGCCCCCATCCAGCCACTTCCATCGTCGAACTCGTCCCATTCCGACTCTTCATCGGCTTCGGCATCAATGTCGATCAACCAACCTTCGGGAGTCTGACGGACCTCCAGCAGATCACACTCATTCAGCTGGAAGGCGTCCAGGTCCGTCAGGAAAAGGGCCGTCGTGGGCAGCCGAATCAGCAGGCGTTTCGATCCCCAGATCGCCACATAGACATGCAGGTCGAAGTAGCGCTGCAGCAGTCGGGTGGGGTCGGCCTTCAGGTTGCCCCACTCGTAGTGGTTGGTGAAGCTGGTGGACGAGATGCGTGCCCGGCTGGAAATCGCTCGCAGCGCCCGCTGGTCATCTGCGTTCAAGGGCCGGTCCACGGCCAGGAATTCGTAGTACTGGTATTCACTCATGGCGGGGAGGAAGGGCAGGTCAATCCATCATGTCTAGAAGTGGAGGATCATGCCAGTCGGATTACCTGGCTGGCGAAGTCGAGCAGGTCATCGGTATGTTTCTGGATGATGGCGATGACGATGGGCACCTGTACCGCCTGGTAGTCATGCACGGCGATATTACGAAAACCGGTCATCTGCTGCATGACCCTGGCCAGCTCAGGGGCGATCAGTTGAGCCTGGGCGAGCATCTCGAAGACGTTCCGTGAGCTTTGTGGCAACCCCAGTTGCCGCAGTCGGATCAGGCGATTGCCGGCATCGATGGCGGCCTCACAGGCACGCTGCAGGTTCAGGATGGCGGCATCCTGGCGTGTCTGGTCGACGTCGAAGGTGGCGGGGTCCTTGTCGTACTCTTCACGTGCGCGTGCCACGCAGCGCTCTATGGTGGCCGCCTTGTTGAGCAGGACTTCATCGGCCATGAACGGTGCCTCGCTGCTTGATGTCGGCAATCAGCTCACGCCGCTGAATCTGCAGGTCCCAGTATTCGCTCAACACGGCAAGCTCGAACTCGTCGGCGTCGCTACCCCGGCACCATAACCGCATCCCCTCGCTGATCACCTGGTACTGCATGACAGTCGTAGCACAGCGCAGGTCCATCAGATCGACATCGCGATCCAACCGGTTGGCCACCGCCCCCATCAGGGCCCAACGCCGCTCTGCCGACAGGGGGCTCGGCAGCAAGACGGCCAGGTCCACATCGCTGTGGCGATCCGCGCCTCCTGTCGCCTGGCTGCCGAACAGGTAGATGGCCTGCAAGCCGGGCAAGGCCTCGGTCAACAAGGTGACGCAGTGTTCCCGCTCAGACGTTGCCAGGCTCATGGTGGACTCCACCAGCAGGATGGAAACAGCACTCTACGAATCACCCGATCGACGGGCGATTTCGCAAGGGTACCACGTGCTCGCCTTCGAGAAACGGGCACTACCATCCTGCCGTGCCATCGAGAGGCGAGCGGCTGCACGCCTCCAGCCCGTCCTGGAGAGGGTGAAGACGAGATCGAGGCTCAGGCCTCGCCGTCGCCCCAGCCCAGTTGCTTGGCCAGCGCGAAGGCATGGTTGGCCGCCGGTACGCCGCCGTAGATCGCCACGTGCATCAGCACCTGGCGCAGTTCCGCCTCGGTGAGGCCGATGCGCCTGGCCGTCTTGAGGTGCAGCTCGAGCTCCTCGCGGCCCAGGGCGGCCAGGATGCCGGTGGTGATCATGCTGCGCTCGCGCCGGGTCAGGTCGCCGTTGCTCCACAGCTCGCCCCAGGCCAGACGGGTGATCATCTGCTGGAAGGGGGCGTCCAGGGAGGTGGCGTTCTCGGTGGAGCGCGCCACGTGCGCCTCGCCCAGCACCTGCTTGCGGGTCTCGAGGCCGGTGGCGTAGTCCACGCCCTTGGCGCCCACATCGCCCAGGTCCTGCGCCAGCCACAGCAGCAGTCGCTTGGCCATCGCCTCGGGCGACTCCACCGAGGGCACATGGGCGAAGTTCTCGAGGATCTCCAGCGGCGCGCCGTCGCACTCGGCGGCCAGGGCCTGGAGCGTCTCGGGCGGGGTGGCCAGGTCCTCGCTGCCGCCCAGCAGACGTATCGTGACACCGCTGCCCCTCAGCTGGCCGCGGAAGTCGCTGCGCCCCAGCATCTCGCACAGCCGGGCATAGCTCTCGCCGTCGGTACGCGCCATCTGGGTGCGCCAACCGGTCTCCAGGGCCGGCTCCGCCGCGAGGCGCGTGGCGGAGAACCAGCGCGGCACGATCTCGCCGGAGATCTCGGCGAGGCCCTCGCTGCGCACCCGGCCGGCGCGGGTGGTCCACAGCTCGCTGGTGCCGATCACCGCCCCGGTGTTGGTCAGGGTGGCGGAGAGCAGCCGTTCGGCATGCTCGGCCAGCAGCTGCTGGCCCACCACCCCGCCGATGGAGGTGCCGACGAAGTGGAAGCGGCCGGCGCCGGCGCGATCGGCCAGGGCCAGGGCCTCGGCGGCCAGGGCCGCCGGCGTGATCTCGCCGCCGTCGGCCGGCCAGGCCTGGCTGGCGCCGTGGCCGGGCAGGTCCCAGGTCAGCACCCGGTAGCGGGGCAGCAGCGCCGGCAGGATGTCGTCCCAGACCGCCTGGGTCATGCCCAGCGGGTGTGCCAGCAGCACCAGCGGGTTGGCCTCGGCGCCCAGCAGGCGGTAGGCCACGCTGCGGCCGTCGATATCCAGAAATGCCATCTCAGCCTCCGTTAAACGCGTTCGATCAGCGTAGCGATGCCCTGCCCCACGCCGACACACATGGTGCACAGCGCGTAGCGCTTGCCGGTCTTCTGCAGCTCGTGGGCCGCGGTCATCAGCAGGCGGGCGCCGGACATGCCCAGCGGGTGGCCCAGGGCGATGGCGCCGCCGTTGGGATTGACCCGCGGGTCGTCGTCGGCGAGGCCCAGGTCGCGCATGCAGGCCAGGGCCTGGGCGGCGAAGGCCTCGTTGAGCTCGATGATATCGATCTCGTCCAGCGACACTCCGGTGCGCTCGAGCAGCCGGTTGACCGCCGGCACCGGGCCATAGCCCATGATGCGCGGCTCGACGCCGGCGGTGGCCATGCCGAGGATCCTGGCCATGGGCGTGAGGCCGTGCTGCTCCACCGCGGCCCGGCTAGCCACCAGCATGGCGGCGGCGCCGTCGTTGACCCCGGAGGCGTTGCCGGCAGTGACGCTGCCGCCCTCGCGGAAGGGCGTCGGCAGGCCGGCAAGCTTCTCCAGCGTCGTCTCGCGCAGGTGCTCGTCCTGATCGAAGACCAGCGGTTCCCGCTTGCGCCGCGGGATCTCGATGGCGGTGATCTCCTCGGCGAAGCGGCCGGATGCCTGGGCCGCCGCGGCCTTCTGCTGGGAGCGCAGGGCGAAGGCGTCCTGATCCCCCCGGGCGATCTTGAACCGCTCGGCGACGTTCTCGGCGGTCTCCGGCATGGAGTCGACGCCGTACATCTTCTTCATCAACGTGTTGATGAAGCGCCAACCGATGGTGGTGTCCTCGATCTGCTGGCCGCGGGAGAAGGCGCTGTCGGCCTTGCCCATCACATAGGGGGCGCGGGACATGGACTCCACGCCGCCGGCCAGCGCCAGCTCCATCTCGCCGGCCTTGATGGCGCGGAAGGCGGTGCCCACCGCGTCCATGCCGGAACCACAGAGACGGTTCAGCGTCGTGCCCGGCACCGAGGTCGGCAGGCCGGCCAGCAGCGCGGACATGCGCGCCACGCTGCGGTTGTCCTCGCCGGCCTGGTTGGCGCAGCCCATAAAGACATCCTCGATGGCCGCCGGATCGAGCCCAGGGGCCTCGGCCAGTACCGCCTTGAAGAGGCTGGCGGCCAGGTCGTCGGGGCGCACGCTCGAGAGGGTGCCGCCGAAGCGGCCGATGGCGCTGCGCCGCGGATGACAAAGGAATACGTCGGTCATGTGGCTCTCCTGTTCGGCTTACTGGCCGGCATGGGCGCGGGCGGTGCGCTCTTTCAGATCGCGCAGGATCGTGAGCTCCTTCTCGCTCGGCTCCGGGGTGCTCTCCAGGGTCTCGGCGAAGCGGATCTCCCAGCCGGTGGCCTCGATCACGTCCTCGCGGGTCACCCCGGGGTGCAGCGAGACCACGACCAGTTCCTTGGTCTCCGGGTCGGGCTTCATCACGCAGAGGTCGGTGATCACCCGGGTCGGGCCGCGACCGATATTGGGCACGCCGTCGCGGCCCTTGCCGTCGCGGCCGAAGCCCAGCGTGGTGACGAAGTCGACCTTGTCGACGAAGGCGCGCTTGGAGTGCTTGAGGGTGATGAAGACCTCACCGGCATTCGTGGCAATCTCGGGAGCGCCACCGCCCCCCGGCAGGCGCACCTTGGGCTCGCGGTAGTCGCCGATCAGGGTGGTGTTGAGGTTGCAGTAACGGTCGATCTGGGCGGTGCCCAGGAAGCCCACGTCGATCTTCCCGCCCTGCAGCCAGTAGCGGAACATCTCCGGCACCGCGACGGTGGTCAGGGCGGTCTCGGCCAGCTCGCCGTCGCCGATGGAGAGCGGCAGCACGTCCGGCCTGGTCTGCAGGGTGCCGGACTCGTAGATCAGAACCACGTCCGGGGCGTGGGTCAGGCGCGCCAGGTTGGCCGCCTCGGAAGGCAGGCCGATGCCGACGAAGCAGGTCATGCCGTTTTCCAGGGCGCGGGCGGCGGTGACGGTCATCATCTCCGCGGAGGTGTAGTCGAAGCTCATCAGGCGGTCCCCCCTGCATTCATGACGTTCTCTTCGATCCAGGCCGTGAAGGCGTCGCGATCGCGGGCGATGGCGTCCCACTCCTTGTAGAAGGCGTTGTTGCGCGGGTAGTAGCCATGGGCATAGGAGGGTAGCGATCCCTTCTCGGCCACGGCGATGGCGGTTATGGCCCAGCCCGGGATGATGCAGGCGTTGGGGTGGTAGTCCGGCTCGCTGCGCAGGTCCTCGACGATCTCCTCGACGGTGACGATGCTCTGCCTGGCCGCCAGCACCGCCTCCTTCTGCACCCCGACGATGCCCTCCACCAGCACATTACCGTCCCTGTCGGCCTTCTGGGCGTGGACGATGGAGACGTCCGGGCGCACCGAGGGCACCGCGGCCAGGCGCTCGCCGGTGAAGGGGCAGTCGATGAACTTGATCTGGTCGTTGACGCTCGGAAGCTCGCTGCCCACGTAGCCACGCAGCACCGCCAGCGGCAGGCCCGCCGCGCCGGCCTCGAAGGCGCAGGCCATGGCGGCGTGGCTGTGCTCGAGGATCTCGACCTTGTGGGGCCACCCTTTCTCCACGGCGTCGCGCAGACGGTGCAGCGAGCCCACCCCGGGGTTACCGCCCCAGGAGAAGATCACCTTCCTGGCACAGCCGGCGCCGATCAGCTGGTCGTAGACCAGGTCGGGGGTCATGCGGATCAGGGTCAGGTCGCGCTTGCCCTGGCGGATCACCTCGTGACCCGCGGCGAAGGGAATCAGGTGGGTGAAGCCCTCCATGGCCACGGTGGCGCCATCCTCGACGTAGCGCGCCACCGCGTCGTGCAGGCTCAGGAACTCGGCCATGGGATTTCCTCCTGGCGGTTGCTCTCTCGACATGTTCGAATAACGAACACTGATTTGTGATGCGAACAACTTACCCCTGTCGCTCCCACCCGTCAAATCCCGACGAGCGCGCACAAAAAAGGGGAGGCTAGGCCTCCCCTCGCGATCACATCATCCGAAACACCAAATTTTCAGTTGGTTACCTGCCCTTCAGCCAGGCGAAGACGGCGATCACCGGCCTACTGCCTACGACCAAGGTATAACAAAATTTCGCACACTTGTTCGAATAGCGGACAAAATGCTAGGGTAGAGGCCACGATGCCCGCTCCCGACGATAGCCAGATGGAACGACCATGACGCCCCCAGAGGAAGATGTTCTCAGCCCCGACGATCGGGACTTCGTCACCGCCCTGGCCAGTGGGCTGGAGGTGATCCAGGCCTTCGACGAGGCCCATCCGCGCATGACGCTGAGCGAGGTGGCCAGCCGCACCGGCATGAACCGCGCCCGCGCCCGGCGCTTCCTGTTGACCCTGCACGCCCTGGGGTATGTGCGCAAGCAGCAGCGCTACTTCGAGCTGGCCCCCAGGGTGCTGCAGCTTGGCTATGCATTTCTCTCCGCCAACAACTACCGTAGCGTGATCCAGCAGGTGCTGGAGGATATCACCGCCGAGTGCGGCGAATCCTCCTCCCTGGGGGTGCTGGACGGCGACGACGTGATCTACGTGGCGCGCTCCTCGGCACGCCACCGGCTGATGGCCATCACCCTCTCGGTGGGCACCCGGCTGCCCGCCGCGCACACCTCCATGGGCCGGGTACTGCTGGCCCAGCTACCCGACGCCGACCTCGACGCCTACCTGGCGCGGGTGGTGCTGGAGCGCCACACCGACAAGACCGTGACCGACAGGGCCGAGCTCAGGCAATGCCTCCTCGAGGTGCGCCAGCAGGGCTACGCCATCGCCGACCAGGAGCTCGACTCCGGCCTGCGCTCCCTGGCGGTGCCGGCCTTCGATGCCAATGGCCGCTTGCTCGGCGCCATCAACATCAGCACCAACGCCGCCCGGGTGGATCTCGACACCCTGATGAAGGAGTACCTGCCGCTGCTGCAGCAGAAGGCCCGCGAGATTCGCGCCACCGTCAGTTGAGCAGCCAGGCGGCCAGTGACGCCCGGAAGGCGCCCCCTCCGACAGTTCGCCCCAGGCGCCGATTCCCTCGCTGGAAGGTCAGGGAGACCGCTATGCTCGAGATACTCTCCATCACCACGCCGATCTTCCTGTTGATCGGCGCCGGCTATCTGGCCATGGGCATTCGCCTGGTCAACCGCGAGCAGATACAGGGCGTGGCCACCTTCGTGCTCTACTTCGCCCTGCCGGCACTGGTGATCCGGGCTTTGACCCAGAACCCCCTCGACGAGGTCCTCCAACCCCACTACCTGCTGGCCTACGGCCTGGGCTCGCTGGCGGTGTTCGCCCTCGCCCTGCTGCTGACCCTGGCCCTGCAGCGCAAGCCGCTCAGCGAGGGCGCCATGCACGCCCTGGGCATGTCCGCCTCCAACAGCGGCTTCATCGGCTATCCCCTGGCCGCCATGGTGCTCGGCTCCTCGCCGGCCGCCGTCATCATGGCCCTCAACTTCCTGATCGAGAACCTGCTGATCATCCCGGCGGCGTTGATCCTGGCCGAGGCGGGACGCCAGAGCGGCGCCGGTCTCGCCGCGGCCTCCCGGCAGACCCTCATGCGACTGGCCCGCAACCCCATTCTGGTCGGTCTGATGGTGGGCCTGGTACTGGCCCTGACCGAAACCGCTCTGCCCCGCCCCCTGGCGCAGGTCATCGACATGCTGGCCAACGCCGCCGGCCCGGCGGCACTCTTCGTGATCGGCGGTACCCTGTTCGGGTTGCAGGTACACGGCATGCTGAACGACGTCGGCCAGATCATCGTCGGCAAGCTGATCGGCCATCCCCTGGCAGTGCTCGGTTGCTTCCTGCTGATGCCGGCGATGGACCCGGTCCTGCTGGCCGGCGCCTTGCTGTTCGCCTGCGCGCCGATGATCAGCGTCTACCCCCTGCTCGGCCAGCGCTACGGCATGGCCGGCGTCGGTGCCGCCGCCCTGATGGTCGGCACCCTGACCGCTTTCGTGACCCTCAGCCTGGTCATCGGCTTGATGCAGCGCCACGGCCTGCTGACCGGCTAAGGAGGCGACTCAGGCGCTTGCCATCACCGCCTCCAGTGCCGCCCGGTAGCCCTGGCTGCCGAGGCCGGCGATGACCGCGTCGGCGCGCAGCGAGACGTAGGAGTGGTGGCGGAAGCTCTCGCGCCTGTGCACATTGGAGAGATGCACCTCGATCACCGTGCCCTCGAAGGCGTTGAGGGCGTCGAGGATGGCCACCGAGGTGTGGGTGTAGGCGGCGGGGTTGATGATGATCGCCGCCGTCCCGTCGAGCCGCGCCGCCTGGATGGCGTCGATCAGCTCCCCCTCGTGGTTGCTCTGGCGGCAGGTAAGCTCCCAGCCATTCGCCGCCGCCTGCGCCCGGAGGGCGCTGTCGATGTCCACCAGGGTCTCGTGGCCGTAGATCTCCGGCTGACGGGTGCCCAGCAGGTTGAGGTTGGGACCGTGCAGGACCAGTACCTTGCGCTGACTCATACGGCAATCTCCCTTGATCGTTTGTCCGTGGGGTTAAAGAGATCAGCCAGCGAATGTCCCTGGCAGCCTGGTAATTGTCAGTTTCTCCCCCGTGGGTTGCAAGGCAGAGGCCATCCTCTCGGCAGGCTGCCTGCACCTAACGCAGCGCTCTCGGAAAAATCCAATCTGGTCAGATTGGCCTCAGCGGCAGCTGTCACTTCCATCCCGCCCTGCCGACAATACGTTTCAACAAGGAAGCACGATGAATCGTTCCCGCGAAGGCATGCGTGACAGGATTCCTTGTAGACCCAGGCTCCATGCGCCCAGAACAGCGGTCATCAGGTCAGCGGTGGCATGGAGAGACCCACAACAAGATTTCCGAGGTGACACCATGGACAAGACTCGACTTGAAGGAAAGAACTGCCTGATTACCGGTGCGGCGCGTGGCATGGGTGCTGCCGTTGCCGAACACTATGCCGAGCAGGGCGCCAATGTCTGCGTGGCGGATTTGAACATCGAGGGGTGCGAAGAAGTCGTCAAGCGCATTAACGGCAGAGATGGCGGTAAGGCCATTGCCGTCAAGCTGAACGTCACGGAGCGTGAGCAGATGAAGGCGGCCATTCAGGCCACCGTCGATGCCTTCGGCAGTCTCAATGTCATGGTCAACAACGCCGGTATCAACAAACCGCTGATGTTCCTCGATATCACCGAGGAGAACTGGCACCAGATCATGGATGTGAATGCCCTGGGGTGCCTGATCGGGATGCAGGAAGCCGCCAAGCAGATGATCGAGCAGGGCAAGGAGAACGGTCCCTACAAGATCCTCAATGTCGGCTCTATCCTGTCGCGACAAGCCTTCGATGATGTGGTGCCCTACGCCTGCAGCAAGCATGCCGTGTTGGCGATGATCAACGGTGGCGCCAAGGCGCTGGTCGACCACAACATCACCGTCAATGGCTATGGTCCCGGCGTCGTGCGCACCGAGCTGTGGGAACAGCTCGACAAGGACCTGGTCAGCATCGGCAAGTTCGACAAGCAGGGCCAGTCCATGGATGAGCTCGCCGAGAAGATGATCCTGATGAAGCGCTACTCCTACCCGGAAGATGTGGTCGGCACGGCCTCCTTCCTGGCCAGCCCCGAGTCGGACTACATGACCGGCCAGCTGCTGATGATCGACGGCGGCATGATCATGCAGTGATGCCACCGGCAACCCGGCTGGTGGCTCAGTAGTATCCCCTGTCGCGCATCACCCGATCGGCCCTGTCCTGCGCCATGGACAGGGCCTTCTTGATGGAGCGCCGCCCGTCCAGCACCTCGAAGATTTCGTGCCCGGCAATACTGATCACGTCCGTGATGCCCGGCACCGGGGGGCGCGGCCAGGCCTGCAGGATGTCCTTCCTCACCATTTCATCCACGATCTCGATCAGCGGCGAGAGCGACGAGACCTCCGGGTCCTGGCTGACGCTGAAGCGCGGGGTCACCAGGCTGCCGTTGAGGATGTAGAGCTTGGACATGTTGGCTGAGGTGAGGTGACGAAGTGCCGTCCAGACACTCTCGACCCGCTCCTCCGAGAGGTTGGCCGGAATGGCCAGTGCATAGCCTCCGATCGGGGTGATCGGACGGCCATGGTTACCGACGGGGTGCGGCAGATAACCGGTCTTCCCCCATGCCGGTGACGCCTGATCGAACTCGATGAGCGGGGCCAGCAGCGTGTAGCAGTAGGCCATGCAGGCCTCGCCGCTTGCATAGGACTGGGCTCGCTCGTACCACGCCATGTGGAGGATGTTGGGCGGCGAGTACTTGAGGATATCCAGCATGTACTCGCAGGCGCGGTAGGCCGCATCCGACTGGAACATCGGCCGCAGCGCCTCCCCGGATGCCTGCTGAAAGTCATAGCCACCCTCACAGCGTCGAAGGTCGATGATCGGCTGGCCGAACTTGGCCATCAGGAAGCTGAAGGTATGGCCCAGCGGCGTGCCTCGTGCGGCATTCCAGGCGATGCCATAGCGTCCCCTGGCGGGGTCATGCAAGCGCCTGGCCGCCTTGACCAGTTCCTCGGTCGTGGTCGGGGGCTCGAGCTGCGCCTCCTCGAGGATATCCTTCCGGTAACAGAGCAGCTCCGGCGTGGTCTGCAGGGGAATGCCGTACTGCCGCCCGGCGTAGCGCGTGCTCTGGACGGCGACCGGGTGGAAGTCGGACAGGTCGTAGGCATCGCGACGAATGAAGCGGTCGAGGGGCAGCAGGATCCCCTTCGAGGCCAGCTCTCCGAACCAGGGGAGATCGCAGGCGACGAGGTCGTAGCGAGACTTCGTGCGGCCGGCATTGGCCAGGATCGCCTCAAGCAGGTCATCGATCGACCGGGCTGAGTTATGGATCTCGAGGCCGAAGATCGATTCCAGCTGCTGCTTCAGGTTATGCATCGCCATGAAGGTGGGATCGGCGTGGATGAGTCCGCGCAGCCCGCCCTTCAGCTCGAGCCGGGCCGACAGCACCGCCGGTGGCGAGATCACGCGATCCGTCGCGTCCGCGTCGAGGAAGATGCGCCGGCCGGTGTCCGATTCCGGATCCACCCCGAACAGCGGGCCCAGAAGGCCCTTGATCCGGTTGGCGTAGGCCTCCCACTCGTCGATCATCATGGGCGAGGGGTGCAGCGAGACGGTCTTGCCCGATTTCGTCCTGGGGCGTGACAGGATCAGCCCGCGCTGGATGATGCTCTCGATCCCGCGCTTGGCGGTGCCGTAGGAGAGCCCGGAGGCATCCGCAAGGGAGGTGGGCGTCGTCAGTCGGCCGGCGAGGTGGTTGCGCATGAGATGGAGCATCATGCGCATTTCCCGATAGCCGTGGCTCAGGGAAAGCGAGTGCTCGGTCTCCTCCTCGAACTTCTCGATGAAGTCGATGAAGCGCGACAGCTCCGTATTGGAGAGCTTCGGCCTCGGCGTCGGGGACAGCCTGTCGTAGGGCCCCTCTGGATGGCTCTCGTTGGGGAGGTCGCTCATGGTCGCCTCGAGGCAGGGAGAAGGGAGTGCCACAAGATAGCGCCGCCTCACGCCTGGCGGCAAACGCGACGCCAACGCGGCTATCCCCAGCCGTCGACGATCAGCCGCATACCCAGCAGGATCAGCAGGCCCAGGATGATCCGGAAGAAGAGCTCACCGCTCAGCCGTTTCTGTATGACCAGCCCCAGGCGCACCCCCAGCCAGGCCACCGGGACCAGCAGCAGCGCGATGGTCAGGTTCACGACATTCAGCAGGCCGAGCATGCCGTAGGGGACCAGCTTGACCAGGTTGGTGGCAGCCAGGAAGACCACGGCGGTTCCCAGGAACTGCTCCTTGGAGAGCCGGCACTGCAGCAGGTAGAAGTTGAGCGGCGGCCCCCCGGCATGGGCGATGAAGCTGGTGAAGCCGGCGATGCCGCCGCTTAGCCCGCCGACCCAGACCGGCATGACGCGACCGCGGAAGGGCTTGAGCAGCCCCCACAGGCCGAACAGGATCGAGAACACCCCCAGCATCACCTTCAGCAGGTCCTGATCGAAGCGGCCATAGGTCAGGTAGCCGACCGCCACGCCCAGCACCGCCGGGGGCAACATCAGCCACAGGATCCGGCCAACGCGATGCCGCCACCAGGCTCTGAGGCTGAAGGCATCCATGACGATCAGCAGCGGCAGCATGATGGCGACGGCGAAGGTGGGACTCGCCTTCAGCGAGATCAGCGGCACCGCCACCACCCCGACGCCTCCGGCGAAGCCCGATTTCGATATGCCGGTAATCAGCACGGCGATGATGATCAATACAATGAACTGCCAGTCGTACACCATGCGGGCCCCTGCAGTGACCAGATACAAAAAGGGGCCGTGGCGATCACGGCCCAACCGGAGGATTACCCTGCCTCCCATGAGTGGCATACCTCACGGGATGTCCGGGAGTCGCCTCCCGGAAGGCCGGATCAGAGTACTTCGCAAACCTCCTCGAACTCGAAGCGATCCTGGCGCGGGAAGAGCGCCGAGGCATCTCCGTATCCCAGGTTGCAAAGGAAGTTGCTCTTCACCTGGCCATCGGGGAAGAACTCCTCATCCACCGCCGCATTGTTGAAGCCGGACATCGGCCCGGCATTCAGCCCCAGTGCGCGGGCGGCAAGAATGAAGTAGCCACCCTGGATGGAACTGTTGCGGAACGCCGTCGTATTGATGAAGTCCGTCTTGCCCTCGAACAGCGACTTGGCATCCTTGTTGTGGGAAAACATTCGCGGAAGGTGCTGGTAGAACTCGGTGTCATAGCCCAGCACGGCCACCACGGGCGCCTGCATGGTCTTCTCCTGGTTGCCGGGAAGCAGCGCCGGCTTGAGGCGCTCCTTGGCTTCCTGGCTCTTCAGGAAGAGCACGCGAAGGGGCTGGCAGTTCATGGAGGTCGGGCCGAAATGCATCAGGTGATACAGCTCGCGCAGCTTCTCCTCGCTGACATCCTGCTCCTTCCACACGTTATGGGTACGCGCCTCGGTGAACAGGGTCTCGATCGCGGCGTTGTCGATAGCAGTCATGTCGCTTTCCTCTTGCTGGATGGTAGTTGCTGGATGGTGTCGTCTTGCGATGGGACTAGCGGCTCTGCTTCAGGCCGAAGTCGTATGTCAGATGGCGGAAGGGGACTTCCATCGACCGTCCATCCGGTGCTCTTCCCGGCGGCAGCAACTCATACTCCCTGACCAGGGAATCCTTGACGCCGAAGACGGCGTCGGAGTCGAGATAGGGGTCGCCCTCGGCGAAGACCTGGGTCACCAGGGTCTCGTAGCCCTCGGCCATCAGCATGAAGTGCACATGGGCGGGGCGGTAAGGATGTCGACCGGTGATTTCCAGCATCTTGCCGACCGGACCGTCGGTGGGGATCGGATAGGGTGAGGGGGTCACCGTCCAGAAGGCATAGCGCCCCTGGTCGTCGGTGGTGAACCTGGCCCGCAGCGACGCGCTCTCGAGCTCCTTCTGGACGTCGTAGAAGCCTTCGCTGTCCGATTGCCAGACATCGACCACGACATTGGCCAGTGGCTCGCCGCGACCGTCATGCACCCGCCCCTCCACGAAGAAGGGCTCTCCCTCGACGTTCCAGTCGATCGACTCCCCCTGGGCGACCTGGGGCGGGTCGGCCACGTAGAAGGGGCCCAGCACCGTGCTTTCCGACACCATGGGGTCCGATGTCTGATGGTTGATGGCATCGACCAGCATCGTCACGCCCAGGGTGTCGGAGAGCAGGATGAACTCCTGGCGCTTGTCGTCGCACATCTGCCCGGTGCGGGTCAGGAAGTCGATGGCGTCGGTCCACTCCTGCTCGGTGGGCTCCACCTCACGGATGAAGGCGTGCAGGTGGGTGACCAGGCTGTTCAGCACGCTCTTGAGGCGCTCGTCACTGCAGCCGGCGAACTGCTCGATCACGGCATCCGTGATGTTCTCTGCATTCAGGTTTCGCATGGGGTCATTGCCTTTCGATGGCCGGCAGCCCGGAGAGGCGCTCGGTGTGGTGAATCGTGGCGATATAGTCATCCTCGCCGTGGCCCGTGCCGATCAGCGAGCTGTAGGCCTCGCGCATCTGGGCGGCCAGGGGCACGGCGACACCGTCGGCGTGGGCACAGCCGAGGATCAGGTCCAGGTCCTTGGCCATCTGGGCGGCCGAGAAGGTGGAGGTGAAGTCGCGGTCCTTCAGCGGCTGGGTCTTGTACTTGACCATCGGTGAGCCCACGGCGCTGTCGGCCATGAGGTCCAGCATCGCCTCCCAGCCGATGTTGCCCTTGCGGGCCATCGCCAGGGCCTCGCCCATCATCCCGGCGCTCACCGCGATCATCAGGTTGATCGCCAGCTTGGCGTAGCGCGCCTGCTCATCGTCACCGAGCCAGTACTGGGCCTTGGTGAAGGTGGCCATCACCGGTACGGCCTCATCCAGTGCCTCGCGCGGCCCGGAGACCATGGCCGACAGGGTGCCGGACTCGGCGGCGACCGGGTTGCCCGACACCGGGCTGCGCAGATAGGCAATGCCCCGCTCCTCGGCGGCCGCGGCCACCCGGGCGGAGGCCTCGATGCTGACGGTGCTGGTCTCGACCAGCACGCTGCCCGGGGCCATGGCCTCGATCAGCCCACCCGACGCCAGTGTCAGGCCCAGCAGCGCCCGGTCATCGGGGATCGAGACGATGACCAGGCGGCACGCCTCGACGGCGGAGGCCAGGTCATCGTGTGCCGTGATGCCGACCTGTTCGGCCAGCGACATCCGCTCGGCGCTGAGATCGAACCCCTGGACGGGATAGCCGGCCGCGGCGATTCGCGTTGCCATGGGCAAGCCCAGCTTGCCCAGGCCAATCCAGGCTACCTTGTTGGTCGTGGTCATTGTGACGCCCCCTCTTGTTGCCGTGACTGAAGCTCGGCGTAGATGCGGTGACCGGAGGCTGCCAGGTGGCGGATCCCCTCCTCGACGTCCGCCAGCAGCCTGCCGTGTCGCTTGTGGAACTCTCCCGCCACCATGACGCTGTCGACATTGGCGAGACTCGCCTGCATGACCACGGTCGAGACCGGGTCGCTGACCGGCTGCATGTTCAGCAGGCCGCTGTCGAGCAGCACGATGTCGGCCTGCTTGCCCGGGGTCAGGCTGCCGATGCGGTCCTCGAGCCCGAGGGCGCGGGCGCCGTCGAGGGTGATCCACTGAAGCGCCTCGTGGGTGCGGATGGTCGAGGTGTCGGGAATGCTGCCCTGCTCGCGCCGCGAGGCATCGTTGTCCAGCGAGCGCTGCATGCCCAGCGCCATCCGCGCAACCGTGAACATGTCCCCGGAGATGACCGATTCGAGATCCACCCCCAGGGAGACGACGCCGCCGTGCCGGCGAACGTGGCCGGTGATCGGGAAGCCGTGCCCCTGGGTCATCTCGTTCTCGGGAGCGATGGAGAAGGTCACGCCCTGCTCGCAGAAGCGAGCCAGCTGCCCGTCGTCCAGGCTCTGCCCGTGCACGATGTTGATATCCGGCCCCAGCAGGCCCCGCGCCTCGATCACGTCCCAGCCACCGGGGGTGACCGCCTTGCCGCCGCCCTGGTGCATGGAGGCCACCAGGCCGAACTCCTTGGCCAGTTCGAAATCGTGCAGGGTGACATCGAGGGTGGAGTAGTGCGGCCCGAGGATGGCCAGGCCCAGGGTCACGCGGCCCTCGCGGTCGCCCAGCGAGCCGGCGAGCAGCCGCTCGACCTCGCTGCGCGGATGGGGAATCTCGCTGAAATGCGGCTGCCCCGGCTTGGGGTCCGGCTTGGGCGAGCCATGGAAGAACAGCGCCCGGATACCGGACTCCACGAGCCCGCGAATCGCCGCATCGGTATGCTCGGGCGTGGGGTTGTTGTGGCACCAGTCCCCCAGGGTGGTGGTACCGCAGTTGAGCTGGTTGAGCGCCCCCATGCGGGTGGCGATGTGGATGTCATCAGGGCTGAACAGGGTCGCCAGGCCGCGATGCACATGGCCGAAGTACTCGAGCAGCGTCCAGTTGGCGGCAACGCCGCGCAGGGCCGTCTGCCAGGTATGCAGATGGGCATTGACCAGGCCGGGGATGAGGATGCCGCCCCGACAGTCGATGACCTCGGCGCCCTCGGCGGGAAGGTCCTGGCCCACGGCCAGGATACGGTCGTCCTCCACCAGCACCTGGCCGCCGGCCAGAACGCCGATCCCGGGGTCCATGGTCACCACGATGGCATTGGTCAGCAGGGTCTTCATGCGTCGGAAACCTCCCTTGACGTCGGGCGACGGCCGGCATGGGCATCGCTCAGGAGGCGACGAATGCCATCGGCCTCGATCTCGCGTGGGTTCCAGTAGGGATTGCTCGTGGCGATCTGGGTCGCCCGGTCGATATCGCTCTCCCGCAGGCCGATGTCGGCCAGGGCCAGGGGGGCACCCACGGCGCGCGCCAGGTCATGGAGCCCACCGGCCGCATCGTCGCTGCCCAGCGCCCGGGCGATGCGGGACATCGCCTCCGGGGCGGCCCCGGCGTTGTAGGCCACGGCGTGGGGCAGCACGATGGTATGGGTCTCGGCATGGGGCAGGTCGAAGGAACCGCCCAGGGTGTGGCAAAGCTTGTGATGCAGCGACATCCCGACGGAGCCCAGGCAGGCGCCGCACAGCCAGGCGCCATAGAGGGCATCCGAACGCGCGGCCTGGTTGGCCGGCTCCTTGGCGATCAGCGGCAGGCTGCGCGCCAGGGCCGCAATGCCCTCCTCCGCCATCAGCGAGACCACGGGGTTGCGGTCGCGGGCATAGAGCGCCTCCACCGCATGGGCGATGGCATTGATGCCGCTGGTGCCGGACATGCCGACCGGCAGGCCCAGGGTCAGGTCGACGTCGTAGATCACCACCTCGGGCAGTACCTCGAGGGTGCGCTGGGTCGTCTTGAGGCCGTCCCTGGTTTCCCCGAGGATCGGCGTCATCTCGGAGCCGGCGTAGGTCGTGGGGATCGCCACCTGGGGCAGCCCGGTCCGCAGGGCGATGGCCTTGCCGAGCCCGATGGTGGAGCCGCCCCCGATGGCCACGGTGCAGTCCGCCTCGAGTTCCTCCAGGTGGCGCATCGCCGCGTCGGTCACCTCGACCGGGGTGTGCATCCTGGCTTCGGCGAAGAGGCCGGCCCCGAGCTCGCCCAACTGGGCGAGCACCTCACTGGCCTGGCCGGCCTGCTCGGGCGTTGCCAGGACAAGTGCACGGTGGCAGCCCAGCTCACGAACCTCGTCGGCGAGTCGGGAGAGGGTTCCCTGGCCGAAGATGACGCGTGACGGCAGGCCGTTATAGATGAAGGGCATCATGGTGGTGTCCTCGTGATTGCGTGGGAAGCTCGGGCGCGGCTCGCGTGGCCACATCAGGCCGAGGCCGCGGGTTCGGGCCCGCTGGCGTCCGTGACGTACTGCCCGGTGATGGCCTGAACCAACTTGTCTTCGGAGACGGCATCGCCATCGAATTCCGCCGTCACCCGGCCGTCATACATCGCGATGATGCGGTTGCTGACACCCAGCACCTCGGGCATTTCCGACGAGATCACCAGCACCGCATAGCCCGAGCGGGCCAGTTCCTTGATCAGCGCATGGATCTCGGCCTTGGAGCCCACGTCGATGCCACGGGTCGGCTCGTCCAGGATCAGCAGCTTGGGGTGGGTATGCAGCCACTTGCCGATGACGATCTTCTGCTGATTGCCGCCACTGAGGTTGCCGACCTTCTGGCGCCAGCTGGGCGTCTTGATCTTCATCGCCTGCTGGTACTTGTCGTAGACGACCTTCTCTTCCCCGGTCTTCATGAAGCCCATGGAGGAGACACTGCCAAGCGCCGAGAGCGTCATGTTGTCGCGACAGTTCATGCCGAGGATCAGGCCCTGATCCTTGCGATCCTCCGGGACCAGGGCGATGCCCTTGACCACCGCATCGTGGCTGGAACGGATCGTCTCGACCCTGCCTTCGAGCAGGAGCTCGCCGGCAGATGGCTGACGCAGGCCGAAGATCGTCTCGGCGACCTCGGAGCGGCCCGCACCGACCAGACCATACATGCCGACGATCTCGCCCTTGCGGACACTGAAGCTGACGTCCTCGAAGACTCCCTCCACGCTGAGGTGACGCAGCTCCAGCATCTTCTCGCCGAACTCGTCAGGCTTGCTGGCATGATCGAGTTCGAGGGTCCTGCCGATCATCAGCTTGGTGACCTCATCCTCGCTGGTGTTGGCCGTATTCAGGGTGCCGTTGTACTCGCCGTCACGCAGGACCGAGATGCGCTGGGAGAGGTGGAAGATCTCGTCCATGCGGTGCGAGATATAGACAATCCCGACCCCCTGGTCCTGGAGGTTGCGGATGATGTCGTAGAGCACCGGCTTCTCGTGGTCGGTCAGTGATGCCGTCGGCTCGTCGAAGACCACGATCCGCGGCGTGAAGACCAGGGCCCGGGCGATCTCCACCATCTGCTTCTTGGCGATGGAGAGGTTGCTGACCATGTCGCGGGAGCTGAAGGTACACTTGAGACGCTTGAGTATCTCGCTGCTGTCGGCATGCAGCTTCTTCCAGTCGACCCGGTTGCCCCATTTCAGCGGCAGGCTACCCAGGAAGATGTTCTCCGCCACCGACATCTCGGGAACCAGCGACTGCTCCTGGTGGATCAGCACGATGCCGCTCTTCTTGGCCTGCTTGGGGTTCTCGAAGGACTTCTCCTCTCCCGCCAGGATGATCTTCCCCCCGTTGGGCTGGTGCTTGCCGGCCAACACCTTCATCAGGGTGGACTTGCCGGCGCCGTTCTCGCCCAGCAGGGCATGGACCTCGCCCGCCCTGACGTCGAAGCTGACCTTGTTCAGCGCCACCACACCGGGAAACTTCTTGGTGATGTCGATCAACGACAGCACGGGGCTCGAGGAATCCGCAGCGTGGCGGGGATTCCGACTCATGGTTGCAGTGCTCATATGCTGACTCCCTTGCTGGCATGGACATTGAGTCGCTGGTCGATGATCAGCACCGAGATCAGGATGACGCCGAGAATGACCAGCACATAGAAGGCCGGTACCTGCATCAGGTTCATGCCGTTACGCAGGATGCCGATGGCCAGCACGCCGCCCAGGGTGCCGGTGATGCTGCCGAACCCGCCCGTCAGCTTGGTGCCGCCGAGCACCACGGCCGTGATGGTCCAGAGCTCGTAGTCACGGCCCAGGTTCGGCGTGGCGGCACCCATCTGGGTCGCCAGGAGGACCCCGGCGAGGGCGGCGAAGAAGCCCACGATGATGAAGTTGATCATCATGTGACGACCGATGCGGATGCCCGCATCCAGGGCGGCCTCGGGGTTGCCGCCCACGGCAAAGGTGTTGCGCCCATGACCGGTCTTCTTCAGCACCAGGTGCATCACCAGGGTGCAGATGAGAAAGATGATAGCGAGTACGGGAATCGGCCCGATCGAGCTGGTCCCGAAGTCGGAGAAGGCGAAGTTGGTGGCGTAGAAGGACTGCTCTTCGGTGTAGATGAAGATGAGGCCGCGGACACCGATCATCGCCCCCAGGGTCACGATGAAGGCGTTGACGCCGGTCTTCCAGACGATCAGGCCATTGATGGCGCCCAGGACAAGGCCCGATGCCAGAGCGGCGATGACGGCGATGGTGATGCCATGGTCCTGGAGGCCGACCGATAGCGATGCCGCCAGCCCCAGGACGGCACCCACCGAGAGGTCGATGTTGCCGTTGATCATCACGTAGGTCATGCCCAGGGAAATGAGACCGATGGTCGAGGTCTGGACCAGGATGTTGCTCAGGTTCCCGACCGAGAGAAAATACTCCGACATGAAGCTGAAGAAGACGGTAATGGCGATGACAAATACCCAGATAGGCTGGATAATGCCACTGCCCTTTAGAAAATCCTTCACGTTAATCATGTTGATCACCAGGTTCAGGAGTGAGTCGTGAACAGACGCTTGCGCTTGTTGGCAAGGTCCAGCCACACCGCCAGGATGATGATCACCCAGGTGACGAGCCATTGGGTGTAATAGGGGTAGCCCAACAGCAGCAGACCATTCTGGATGAAGCCCAGGATCAATACCCCGATGACCGTCTTCCAGATGCTGCCGGCGCCGCCCAGCAGGCTGGTTCCCCCCAGGATGATCCCGGCCAGCACCAGCAGCTCGTAGCCCTGCCCGACGTTGTTCTGGGACCCCATGACCCGCGAGCCCAACACCAGGGCGGCACAGGCCACGCAAAAGGCCGAGATCAGATAGGTACTGAACACGCACCAGTTCTTGCGGATACCGGAATAGACGGCGGCGGCCGGGTTGCCGCCGACGGCGAAGATGCGCCGACCATAGCTGGTGTAGGACATGACGACCTGCACGATGATCGCCAGCACGGCAAAGAGGATCACCGGCACCGCGATACCCAGCACATAGCCTCGTCCGAAGAAGGCGAACCAGGTGTCGCTCTGGTTGGCGATATCGACGTTCTGTCCGCCACTGTAGATCAGTACCAGTCCCTGGATCGCCGACAGCATCGCCAGGGTGACGATCAGCGAATTCAGTCTCATGAAGCCGATAAGGAAGCCGTTAACGGCCCCGATCAGCAGGGTGAGGACGAACATCAGGATGATGGCACCGGCAGGCCCGATCTTGTCATGCAGATCGACGACCAGCACCGTCGAGAAGGAGAGCATCGACCCAACGGAGAGGTCCAGGTTTCCGCCGATGATGACCACCGTTACGCCCACGGCAATGATGCCGATGATCGAAGCCTGGCGGACCACCGTCATGATGTTTGACTGGGAGAGAAACTGTTCGGAGAACAGCGAGAAAGCAAACATGCAGATAAGAAAGAAGACCAGGATTCCCTGAGCGGAAAGAAAGTTCAGGAGACCCGCCTTATGCTTCTTGCTCAGCATGATGGCTTGTTTACCTTGTTCTACAGAAGCCATGATACTCACCTATGTTGGCACTACTGACTTAAGGCCAGGGTGAATCCGTTACAGTCGACGGTCCGTTGGCATACCCGGGGGCATGCCACCGAATCGAGTGACTTTCTGACCATTCATCATGGCCAACGGAGTGTGGTTTTCGGTATTCCGCGGGGGCCTTCATCGACCGCTGCGGAGCCATTGGCCTGGAGAGACACGGGGAGGCACGAACTCACTTCGTGCCCCGAGACTTGCGACATTCAGAACACGGGCTTGTCGAACTCGGACAGGTTGTCGGCGGTAATCTTGGGCGTCTCGAAGAAGTTCATCTTCGGCACGTCCTCTCCCGACAGCACGTCGAGGGCGGTCTGGAGGGCCGCCTCCGCGTCATCGACCGGTGACTGGTAGATGGAGCCGTAGTACTCGCCACGCTCGATGGCCTCATAGCCCACGGCGAAATTGGTGGCACCGATGAACACGATCTCATCGGCGCGGCCGGCGCTCTTGGCGGCATTCAGGGCACCGACACCCATGTTATCGTCGCCGGCATAGACGCCGTCGATGTCATCGTACTTGGTAAGGAAGTTTTCCATGACCCGCTGAGCCTTCTCGCGGTTCCAGTCGGCGGGCTGGGTCTCGAGAATCTCGACGCCGGGGCAGGCCTCGGCCAGCTTCTCCTCGAAGCCCTGGGAACGCTCCATGGCCGTGGTGTAGCCGGGTTGCCCGGCGATCTGAACGATCTGCCCCTCGCCATCGAGGGCCTCGCACATCATCTCGGCAGAAGAGGCCCCCTGCTGGACATTGTCGGGGCCAGAGAAGGAGGCGATATACTCCATGCCGGCCTCGGCGATCTTGGAGTTGGTCACCACGACGGGGATGCCGGCCTTGTAGGCCTGGCGGATGGCCGGAATCACCGCCTGGCCGTTGGTCGGCCAGATGATGATAGCATCCACATTCTGTTGGATGAGGTCCTGCATCTGGCCGATTTGACGGGCCACATCGCCGCCGGCATCGAGCACCACGATATCGACATTGCCTTGCTTCTCGGCCGCCTCCTCGAAGGCGCTTTCATAGGTCGTCTGGTAGCTGTCCACGCCCACATTGTTCTGGGTGATGCCGATGCGATAGGTCTCTTCGGCGTGGGCGAGGCCGGCGGAAAGCAGCATCACACTGGTGGCTAGCGCTGTCTTGTGGAACATGTTGTCACCTGCTGTTGTAGTGGCTTGTTATCGTGGCCATCTGGCGTTGCATCGCTGACGAGGCCCTTCGCCTGTCAGAGTGGATGCAGCTTATGGGGCCGCGTGAGCCTGCGGCAACGGAGCGGGAGGGGAGAAATATCCATTCTGGTCATTTCCCGGAAGCGCACCCGCGAGACCCACGAAACGCCAGGGCCCCGGTCGCCGTGGCGACCGGGGCC
>NZ_JAUFPL010000027.1:190175-196623 GCF_030409215.1 Halomonas ramblicola
CGCTCCCAGGCGGCGATGACCACCCGGCGGTGATCTTGGAAGGCCTCGTCATGGCCGCGGGCGGGCTCGCGGGTGAGGGAGGCGCGGTGCGCGGCGCTGCGCAGGGCCAGGTAGGCCTCGCGCAGTCGCTGGCACTCCTCGGCGGGCAGGCGCCCGGTAGCCTCCAGGGTCTCGAGGATGCGCATGTTGTCGCTCCACTCGAGCAGTTCGGGGGTCTCGTGGCCCATGGCCAGCACGGCATACTGGCAGAGGAACTCCAGATCGACCATGCCGCCGGGGTCGTGCTTGAGGTCGAACTCCCCTTCCCCGCTCTTGCCACCCAGATGCTGGCGCATCTTGTCGCGCATCTTCACCACCTCGGCGCGCAGCTCGGCGGTGTCGCGCCGATGGCCGAGGATCTCGCGGCGGATCGCGGCGAAGCCTTCGGCCAGGTCGGGGTGACCGGCCACCACCCGGGCGCGCACCAGGGCCTGGTGCTCCCAGGTCCAGGCCTCGCGGCGCTGGTAGTCGGCGAAGGCGGATAGCGAGCTGACCAGCAGCCCCGAGTTGCCCGAGGGCCGCAGGCGCATGTCCACCTCGTAGAGGCTGCCCGCGGGCGTGACCGCGGTGAGCAGGTGGATGATGCGCTGGCCCAGGCGAGTGAAGAAAACGGCATTGTCCAGGGAGCGTTCGCCGTCGGTGCTGCCCTGGGTGGCGGCGTCGTGGACGAACACCAGGTCCAGGTCGGAGCCGTAGCCGAGCTCGATGCCGCCGAGCTTGCCGTAGCCGACGATCAGGAAGGCCGGCTCGGCCCCGGCGCGACCGCCGTCGGCCAGTTCCGGATAGCCATGCTTGCGGGTCAGGTGCTTCCAGGCCATGGCCAGCACCGCCTCGAGGATCACCTCGGCGATGTAGGTCAGGTAGTCGCTGACCTTCATCAGGTGGCGGGTGCCGACGATGTCGGAGGCCGCCACGTGCAGGACCTGGGCATGCTTGAAGACCCGCAGCGCCTCGAGCTGGGCTTCTTCGTCCTCCTCCGGCAGGCGCGCCAGGGTCTGGCGCAGTTCGTCGGCGAGCCGCGCCTTGTCGGCGGGGGTGTAGAGGGTGTCGGGAGTGAGCAGCTCATCGAGCAGGATCGGGTAGCGGGCGATCTGCTCGGCGATCCAGGGGCTCGCCGAGCAGAGCGCCATCAGATGCCCCAGGGCATCGGGATTCTCGCGCAGCAGTGCCAAGTAGGCGGTACGCCGCAGCACCGCCTCGATCAGCGGCAGCACCCGCTCCAGGGCGGTGTCCGGGGCCTCGCTGCCGGCCACGGCATCCAGCAGCAGCGGCATCAGGGCGTCCAGCCGCTCGTAGCCGATGCGCTGCATCGTCTGCACCTGGCGCGACTGGCGCAGGGAGGCGAGACGCCTGGCGGCCACGGCGGCGTCGGCGAAGCCCGCCCCGTCGAGCAGGGAGCCGGCCTCGCCGTCGTCGAGTTCGCCCCGCCACAGCGCCCGCCATTGCTCGAGGGCGACGCCAGCGTCGTCCCGGGTCGCCGCCTCGTCCATCTCCTCCTCGGGGTCGGCGATCACCGCATCGAAGTGCCGCCGCACCCGCTCGCGGACCTCCTCGAGCCGTGCCATCAGCGCCGGCCAGTCGGCCAGGCCCATGGCCAGCGCGACCCGCTCCCGATCGAGGTCGTCGTCGGGCAGGCTCTGGGTCTGGCGATCCTCCAGGGCCTGCAGCACGTGCTCCAGGTCGCGCAGGAAGACGTAGTCGGGGAGCAGCTCGTCGACCACCTCGGGAGGCAGCAGGCCCAACTCGGGCAGGCGCTGCAGGGCGGTCTTCAGGGAGGTGACCTGCAGCTCGGTATCTCGGCCGCCGCGGATCAGCTGGAAGGCCTGCACCACGAATTCCACCTCGCGGATCCCCCCGGGCCCGAGCTTGATGTTGCCCTCCATGCCCTTGCGGCGCACCTCGCGGTTGATCATGCCCTTGAGCTCGCGCAGCGACTCGATGGCGCCGAAGTCGAGGTACTTGCGGTAGACGAAGGGGCGCAGCGCGGCCAGCAATTCGTCGCCGGCGTCCAGGTCGCCGGCCACGGGGCGCGCCTTGAGCATGGCATAGCGCTCCCACTCGCGGCCCTGGTCCTGGTAGTAGCTGGCCAGCGACGAGAAGTTGCCCACCAGGGGACCGCCGTCGCCCAGCGGGCGCAGGCGCATGTCGACCCGGAAGGCGAAGCCATCGGCGGTCACCGCGTCCAGGGCGGTGATCAGCCGCTGCCCCAGCTTGGTGAAGTACTCCTGGTGCTCCAGCGACTTGCGACCGCCCTCGGTCGCGCCCTTCTCGGGGAAGGCGAAGATCAGGTCGATGTCCGAGGAGAGGTTGAGCTCGCCGGCCCCCAGCTTGCCCATGCCCAGCACCACCAGGCGCTGCTCGCTGCCGTCGTGGCGTGGGGCGGGACGCCCCCAGCGTGGCTCGAGATGGTGCTCCAACCAGACCAGGGCGCCTTCCAGGCAGGTCTCGGCCAGCTGCGACACGGCCACCGACGTGGCCCACATGTCGATGCCGGCCGGGCGAGTCAGGTCACGCCACACGATGCCCAGCATGCGTGAGCGCCGGAAGCGGCGGATGGCGGCGTGCATGGCCGCCTCGTCATCGGCCTCCTCCAGCCGCTCGTCGAGCCAGGCCCGCAGTGCCTCGGGTTCCGGCACGGCATCCAGCTCGCCGCTGGCGTCCAGGTGCAGCAGCCACTCGGGATAACGCACCAGCGTCTCGGCGGCGAAGTCCGACACCGCCAGCACCCGGGCCAGTTCCACCCGTCGCGCCTCGGACAGCTCCAGCCAGTCCTCCAGCGGCGACTCGCGCCCGGTCATGTCGGCCAGGTTATCGGCCTGCTCCAGGGACTGGGCCAGGCGCTCGCGACGCTGGGTCAGCGGCGCCCGCAGCGGTTCGGGGATATCGGTCGTCGGCAGGAAGTCGTCGGGCAGCGGCATGGGCGCCTCGCATCGGCTGGACAGGTGCCCCCAGCATAGCGAAGGCCGCGCCTCGGGGCATTACCCCAGGAACTTCTGGCCGGCCAGCAGTGCCCAGGTCAGGCCGGCCAGGAACAGCGACAGCATGACGGCGGCGGAGCCGAGGTCCTTGGCACGCCCGGAGAGTTCGTGGCGCTCGGGACCGATGCGGTCCACTACGCTCTCGACGGCGCTGTTGAGCAGTTCCACGATCAGCATCAGCAGGCAACTCCCCACCAGCAGGATCCACTCCACCGGCCCCTGACCGATCCACCAGGCCAGGGGAAGCAACACCACGCAGAGACCCAGTTCCTGCCGGAAGGCCGACTCGTTGCGCCAGGCCGCATGCAGCCCCTTGAGGGAGAAGTGGGTGGCGTGCATCACACGGCGCCAGCCGGTATATCCAGGTTTCATGTCGCGTCCTTGTCTGCAGCCCGTGTCAATGCGCCTCGATCATCCGCTCGAGATCCTTCGACAGGGGGTCGAGCACCTCGGACCAGCTCAGGTAAGGCGTGCTGCCGGTCCCGTTGACCAGGACGCTGAACACGCCCCAGCGGCCGCTCTGGGTGCGGAAATAGCCGCCCACCGCGCGCACCGCCACCGGCTGGTTGAGGGTGCCGGTCTTGAGCATGACATGGTGCTGGAAGGTAGGCGAGCCGCGACGGATGAAGCGCATCACCCCGTTGCTCGGCGACTGCAGTGCCGCCACGAAGCTGGGGAACAGCGAGGGGCGGTGGAACATGCTCTCCAGCAGCACGTTGATGCCATGCGCCGAGGTGCGGTTCTCCGGCGTCAGGCCGCTGCCGCTGAGCAGGGTGACCGGGCCATGGCCGGGGATCCCCTCCACGAAGGCCTCGATGGCCGCACCTCCCAAACGCAGGTCGGCGCGTGGCGTATCCACCAGGTCGAGGGCCAGGGTATCGGCCATGAAGTTGTTGGAGTAGTTCATCACCCGCAGCAGCAGTTCCTGCAGCGGCTCGCCGTCCACGGCGGCCAGCCGCCGGGCCGTGGCCGGCGGCTCGGCCTCGGTGATCTCGACGCCGCCATGCACCACGATGCCCGCCTGATCGAGCATCGCCAGCAGGGTTCGCGCCATCTGCTCGGCCGGGTCCGAACTGGCACGGTAGACGTCCCTCGGCAGGGCGTTGGTGGAGATCTGTCCGCTCAGCACCATGACGTCGCGCCCCTCGCGGGTGACCCGCTCGGCGACGAGCTCGGTGCCGCTATCGTCGGGACGGGTGGTCACGTCGTTGTCGATCGTCGGGATCGCCGCCTGGCTGTCGCAGCCGGTGACCCGGGCCGCGTCTCCCGCCGTGGTCGCCGGGGCCACGCGGACACACCAGCTGCCGAAGTTGACGCCGGCCGAGGAGAGCAGCGCGCTGTAGGCATTGCCGGTACGCTCCCGGGCCTGACAACGGTCGGTAGTGATGCACTCCACCGGCCCGAAGCGCCACTGGCTGACCAGCAGTCTTCCCGTCACCTCGCGCACCCCGGCCTGATGGAGGCGCTGCACCAGGCGCCAGAGGTCCTCGGTGGTGAGCGCCGGGTCGCCTCCGCCTTCGAGGATCAGGTCGCCATCCAGGACGCCATCGGCGTCGGGCCCCCCTTCGCCCACTAGCTGGGTGGTGAAACGATGCTGCGGCCCCCAGCGGTCCAGCGCCGCGGCGGTCAGGTAGAGTTTGCTCACCGAGGCCGGCGAGAGCTGTCGCTCCGGCTCGATGGCGCCGAGGACCTGGCCATCGTCCAGCAGCTTCGCCTCGGCGCCGATCAGGAAGCCCTTGTCGGCCAGGCGCGCCAGGCGCTCGAAGCCCGCCTGGGCCACCGCGGGCAGTGACAGCAGGAGAAGGCAAAGGGGAATCAACAGGCGCAGTCTCATGGAGGCGTCCAGGTATCAGTCGGTTGTCGGGTCAGTGGGACGAGACGGAGGAAAACAGCTGGATGACCACCACGCCCCCGATGATCATGGCCATGCCCAGCATGGCCGGCAGGTCGGGTCGCTGCCCATAGACCACCACCCCCGCCACGGCGACCAGCACGATGCCCAGGCCCGCCCAGATGGCATAGGCGATGCCCACCGGAATGGTGCGCAGCACCAGGGCGAGCAGGTAGAAGGCCAGACCATAGCCCACCACCACGGTCACGCTCGGCCACAGCCGGGTAAAACCATCCGACGCCTTGAGGGCGGTGGTGCCGATCACCTCGGCGACGATGGCCAAAGCCAGGTAGACGAAAGGCATCGGAACTCTCCTCAGCTCTCGGGAAACAGGTCGGGATCGTGGGGTAGCGTCACCACCAGGCGCCATAGCGGTTGACCGCTGGCATGGTACTTCTGCTCGAAGGGGGTCAAGCAGTCGCCACCCGGCGCATGGGGCTCCACCGTCACCGGCCTGGCGGTGGCCTGGGTCACCGCCAGGGCGAACTCCTCCGCGTAGAGCCGCCAGTTCGAGCGCAGCTCCAGCCGCCCTCCCAGGGCCAGGATGGCCGGAAACACCGCATGTCCCTGCCAGCGCATCTTGAGATGCGCCGACTTCGGGTAGGGGTTTGGATAGAGCAGGTAATGGCGCACCGGCCGCCAGTCGGCCGCCAGGGCCAGCCGCCAGAAATCCACCAGGTCGGCACGTACCAGCAGGGCGTTGTCGGGTAGCGGGCCGTGGTCGCGGGTCAGGCGCACCTCGCTGCGGTCGATGCCGATCACCGCATGGTCCGGGAAGCGTGCCGCCAGGCGGCGCGTCGACAAGCCAACGCCACAACCAGCGTCCAGGATCAGCGGCCGGTTCTCTCGGGCCAGCCGCCAACGCTCCGCCATCTCGAAGGCCTCGCGCGTATGCGTCGCCACCGGCTTGCGCAGGGGGTGGCTCAGCGCCCGTTGCACGCGCGCCGCCAGGTTCTTGTGCGGTCCCGGCTGGTTGGTGACGATGGTACGAGAGCTGGCTTGCATGATGGATACCGCGCTTCGAAACGAACCAGGATTCTACCAGCCCAGCGTGGCCGCCGCATGACGACCCCATAACGCGAAAAGCCCCGAGTTCTTTCGAACGCGGGGCTTTTTGCTAATTAGGTGCCTGACGATGACCTACTCTCGCATGGAGAAACTCCACACTACCATCGGCGCTGAGCGGTTTCACTGCTGAGTTCGGCATGGGATCAGGTGGGGCACGCTCGCTATGGTCGTCAGGCGAAAAACGCCAATATGAATCATGCCGACCGAGCCGTCTCGCGTACCCGGTGTCGTCTGCCTCGCACAGACCGCTTGGGGTTATATGGTCAAGCCTCACGGGCCATTAGTACCGGTTAGCTCAACGCCTTGCAGCGCGTCCACACCCGGCCTATCCACCAGCTGGTCTCGCTGGGCCCTTCAGGAGGCTCGAGGCCTCGGGGAGATCTCATCTTGAAGGGGGCTTCCCGCTTAGATGCCTTCAGCGGTTATCCCGTCCGCACATAGCTACCCGGCAGTGCCACTGGCGTGACAACCG